>NZ_JABBNT010000002.1 GCF_012926505.1 Pacificispira spongiicola | reverse complement strand
GTCAATGCCGACGGTTCCTACACCTACACGTCGGACGGTGCGGAACAGCACACCGACGGCGAACCGCTGGAAGACGCGTTCACCTATACGATCACGGATGCCGACGGCGACACGTCCTCTGCGACGCAGGCCTTCACCATCACCGATGATGGGCCGGAACCCCCCACACCGATGCCCCCGCCGGAAGAACCGCCGGTTAACGATCCGAACGATCCGAGCATCGGGGCGGATGGTTATCGAGTCGATGAAGACGATCTGGGCAGCGAAGCGGGTGACCTCGCGACCGGCACCGATGGGACGCAGGACAGTTCTACCTCCGGCATGCTGGATATCGACGGTGGTGCCGACGGTATCGCCTCGGTTGCCTTGAGCATCCCGAGCGAACTGACGAACATGAACTTGACGTCCGGTGGGACGGCGGTGACCTACACCCTGTCGGAAGACGGTCAGACGATCACGGGGTCTGCCGGGTCGGATGATATCTTCACGTTGACCCTGTCGGGCAATTCCACGGATGGCTACGGGTTCAACTTCGACTTGACCGGTACGCTGGATCACCCGGAAGGCCAGGACCAGAATGTTATCGAAAACGTGCCGTTCACGATCACGGTGACGGACGGCGACGGATCGACGGCTTCCGCGACGCTGGAAATTGACGTTGTCGACGATGTTCCAACGGCGCATGACGACGGCATCGTGACGGTCGGCGAATGCCAGCCGACCGGGTCCGATGGCGATCTACCGGAAATGGATCACGATATCTCGAATATCGTGCTGTATCTGGCGGACAATGCGACCGGTGAGATCATCAAGGTCAAAATCGAGGGCTTCGACGAAATGGACGGGGTTCGCGATCCGGACCACCTGCCGATCCAGGAATTCGTCAACCAGAACTACCCGGATGCGACGCTGGTCGCGGGCCTGACGGTGAAGGCGGGCAACAACCATCCGTCCGGCTATGGCCCGGGCGAGGGTGAATTGTTCATCACCGACGACGGCTACACGGCGGCGGATCTGCCGACAGCGGCCCATGCCGATGTCGAATGGCAGGCGAGCGATGCCTTCGACGGCATGTATATCGGTCCGGAAAACCCGAGCCTGCTGTCTGACGGGGCGTCGATTTCCATCGTCGTCGGGACGGATCAGGGCTCGGCGAACCTGTTGGCCAACGACGACCTGGGCGCCGACGGCGGCGAGATCACCAGCTTCACCTATACCGGTGAGGACGGTGAGGTCCATGAGGCGAATGCTGGTGAAACGGTGGATACGATCCACGGCACGCTGACGGTCAATGCCGACGGCTCCTGGAGCTACACGGTCGACGAGCAGGTCGCCAACGAAGACGGCCAGGATGCGGTGGATACCTTCACCTACACCCTGACCGATGGCGACGGCGACACCTCGACGGCGAGTCAGTCCATCGCGATCGCCGATGGCTGCCTGAGCATCGATTTCGGTGCCAATGCCACGGCCACGCTGAGCGAAAACGACCTGTCCGTGGCGGGCGGCGATGTCGTCACCGGTACGGACGGTAGCGATCCGTCCATCGTGACGAAGAGCTTCGACGTCAACTTCGGCAATGACGGTCCGGCGGACACGAATCCGGTGGCGATTTCGGTCCCGCCAGCCCTGGTGGCCATGGCCCTGACCTCCGGCGGTGCAGCGATTGCCTACACCGTTTCCGAAGACGGCCTGACCGTCACGGCGAGCGCGAATGGCGAGACGGTCTTCACCGTCGAACTGTCCGGCGATCCGGCCAGTGGTACCATGTCCTACACCTTCGATCTGGTCGGTCAGCTTGACCATCCGGAAGGCGACGGGGCCAACGTGATCGCGGATATGCCGTTCACGGTGACCCTGACGGATAGCGATGGGACGCAGGAATCCGGGACCTTCACCCTGTCGGTCGAAGACGATGTGCCGGTGGCCGATACGGACAATATCTCCGTCGGACAGGCGGAATCCGTCTCGGTCGATGAGGACGATCTGGCCGACGGTACGGACGGGTCGGACTCGACGAGTGTCTCCGGCGATCTGGGTTTCGGCTCCGGCGACGTGATCGATATCGATTACGGTGCGGACGGCGCGGGCGACGGCGCTCCGACGGGCGTCGGCTACGGCGACATGGACTTCACCATCACGGGTCCGGAAGGTCTGACGTCGAACGGCGATGCGATCACCTATAGCCAACAGGGCAACGTCCTGACGGCGACCGCTGCCGATGGGCGCGAGGTCTTCACGGTGACGCTGAACGACAATGGTTCCTACACCTTCGATCTGAAGGACAGCCTGGACCATGCGGATGCCGACGGCGAAAACGCCATGGATCTGGGCTTCACCATCACCGGCACGCCGGGCGCGGACATTCTGGCCGCGGCGGTCGACGGTGACGGCGATGCGGTGTCCGGCCTTGCCGATGCGGAAGTGACGCAGACCTTCTCCGTTTCCGTCGTGGACGACGTGCCGGTGGCGACGGCGAACAGCCTGCCGCCGGGCGGCACGGAAGAGCACGTGATCCAAGTGACCAATATGGGTCACGAGGAAGCCAGCTATCACAACAGCTACGGCTACTACATCAAGGACGCCAACGGGAATCCGGTGGACGGCAAGATCATCTTCGCCGACACGAAGGAAGATATCGGGGAAACCTACACGATCGAGGGCGTGGACCCGGCGGATGTCGGCTTCTTCGTGATCTCGAACGGGGCGAACCTGAACGGCGATATCGAGAACGGCGTCGAGGTTACCTTCGAACAGGACGGTAACGGCGAATGGTATGCCGTGCTGGACGGCGAACGTCTGGATGGTCAGGGCGACCCGGTCATCTTCGACAACCCGGCCCTGAACGAAGGCAACTACGACTACACCCAGGACAGCAGCAGCCCGGGCAACCAGAACTGGGAAGACATCCCCGGCGGCGGCGACCAGGACTTCGACGACGTGAACATCAACGTCACGACGTCGACCGTCACGGGCATCCCGACGGTGAATGAAGACGATCTGGCCGACGGCTCCAGCCCGGATGCGGGCGCCCTGTCCGCCGACGGTAACCTGGGTCTGGCCGGTGAAGAACTGATCAGCATCGACTACGGCGCCGACGGTGCCGCGGACGGCGCGCCGTCCGGCCTCGGCTACGGCGACCTGGACTTCACGATTTCGGGTCCGGAAGGCCTGACGTCGAACGGCGATGCGGTCACCTACAGCCAGTCCGGCAACGTGCTGACGGCGACGGCCGACGGTCGCGATGTCTTCACGGTGACGCTGAATGCCGACGGGTCCTTCACCTTCACGCTGATGGACACGATCGATCATGCGGCGGGTGCGGGTGAAAACACTTCGACGCTCAGCTTCGGCCTGACGGGCGTGCCGAGCGACGGCGCGATCACCGACTACGACCTCGACCCGGCGGATATGGAAGGCGTCGCCTTCACGCACAGCTTCCAGGTCAATGTCGTGGACGACGTCCCGACGGCGGTGGACGATGCTACGGTGACGTTGGACGAAGGCGGCGCGACCGTCACCGGCAACGTCATGGGCAACGACACCGAAGGCGCGGACGGCGCGACGGTGACGTCCATTACCTACACGAACGAAGCCGGCGACAGTGTCACCGCGGCGGTCGATCCGACCAACGGCGTCAGCGTCGATACGCAGTATGGCTCGCTGACGGTGAATGCCGACGGTAGCTACACCTTCACCTCCGACACGTCGGTGGAGAATGTCGGCGGCGAAGCGGCGACAGACGGCTTCACCTACACGATCACCGACGCGGACGGCGACAGCGCGACGGCCACGCACAGCTTCGAAATCGAAGACGCGATGCCCGATCTGTCCCTGCAGATCGGCCCGGCGGAAGGCTATGAGGATCAGCCGATCGCCCTGACGATCTCCGCCGATTTGGCGCAGGCCAACAATGCGGTGACGATCGGTGTCACGCTGGGCAACGTCCCGACCGATGCGACCCTGGTGACGGGTACCGGTCAGGTTCTGACGGGGGCGAGCTCCTATGACCTGACCCCGGCGGACCTGGAAGGTCTGACCATCCAGGCGACGGATCATTCGGCGGACGATTTCGGTATCACCGTGACGGCGACGGCGACCCATTCGGTCACCGGCGAGACCATCACGACGGAACCGATGGCCCTGCCGGTCACGGTGCATGAAGTGGCCGACGGCCCGACCCTCGAGGTGGCGGCCGACGTCACGGCGGTGGGCGACGAAGGCACCGACGACACGCTGACCGGTTCGGCGGGCGACGATACGATCCTGGGCGGCGCGGGCGACGACGTGATCGACGGTCAGGGCGGCGACGACCTGCTGATCGGTGACGAATACGAAGGCACCATGTCCGCCGCACTCGACATCGATGTCGGCCTGATCGATCAGGACGGTTCGGAAGTGGCGGGCCTGACCCTTAGCGGTCTGCCGGAAGGCGCGGTCCTGACCTCCGACAACGGCTCGATCACCGTCACGAACGGGACGGCCCAGTTGACGGCGGACGATCTGGAAGGCCTGACGGTCACGTTCCCGACCGGGACGGACGCGTTCGACATCACGGTTTCGGCCCGCACGGTCGATACGGATGCGGACGACAACACCACCGATACGTCGGCGGATGTGGTCCAGACCATCAGCGTCAGCCTGCCGGACGGCGACGGCTATGGTGACGATACGATCACCGGCGGCGTCGGCGACGACACGATCTACGGCAACCGGGGCAACGACATCCTGCACGGCGACGGGCCGGATGCGATCGAAACGGTGACCGGTGAACACACGATCTATGTCACCGATGACGGCCCGTCCTTCGGGATCGGCGGCGGCTTCGGCGGCGGCGACGGCGTCGATAGCGGCGACAACGAGAATACGGTCGAAGAGGGCGGCAACACCCTGACCGGCACTCTCGGCATCGCAGCGGGCGGCGTGATCACTGCGATCACCTACACCGCGGAAGGCGGCCAGAGCGTGACGGTGGATGTCGATGAAGACAACGGCGTCACCGTGGATACGATCCATGGCACGCTGACGGTTCAGTCCGACGGCAGCTACAGCTACACCTCCGATCTGGATGAAGATCACGGGATCAGCGGCGATCCGCTGCCCGACACCTTCTCCTACACGGCGGCGGTGCCCAGCGGGTCGGAATCCGGCACGTCCACCAGCGGCACCTATACCGGTGATCCGATTGCCACCGGCGACAATGACTTCGTCGACGACGGCAATATGAACCACAACGCGACCAGTGCGGACGAAACCTATATCGTCGATCGGGATCTCGTGATGAACGAGAACTTCCATATGGGCGACGGGAACGACACGGTCGTCGTGAACGGCACCACCGGTCAGGGCAACAACCTGAATATGGGCGGCGGTAATGATGCGGTTCAGTTGAACGGCGCCGTTGTCGGTCATACCGGCGTCGACGGCGGCGACGGCGACGACGTGCTGTATCTCAGCAAGGGTCAGTCGTCCTACACGTTCCAGAACTTCACGAACAACCAGGGCCATATCAACACCCAGATCATCGACAACGATACGGGTCAGATGATCACGGTGAACAACATCGAAGCGATCGCGTTCTCCGACGGCTCGGTCATCGGCAATGAAGAACTGATCAGCGTTCCGGGCGGCGACGACGCCAGCTACAACGATACGATCTACGGCGAAGAGGGCGACGATCAGCTCTACGGCGACCAGGGTGACGACATCCTGCGCGGCGGGGCGGATCAGGATACCGTCGACGGCGGTACCGGTATCGACGATGTTCACGCCGGTTCCGGCAACGACACCGGCCTGTTCACCGTCGGTGAAGGCGGCGCGGGCGAACGCTATGACGGCGGCACGGGCACGGATACGCTGGTCATCCGCTACACGGCGGCCGACCTGGAAAACCCGGATGTCGTCAACGAGTTGCGGGCGATCCAGGAATTCATCGCGAACAACTCCGACCCGAACACGGATAGCGGCGCGGAGATGACCTTCGACGCGTTGGGCATCACGGTTCAGGATTGGGAAGACGTGACACTCGACGGGCCGCCGCTGCCTCCGCCGGTCGACGCGCATGACGACACCGGCCAGAGCGTGGCCGAAGGCGGCAATACCGTTACCGGCAACCTGCTGGACAATGACGACGTCAACGACGGCGAACTGACCGAATTCTCCTACACGGACGAAAACGGCCAGACCCAGACGGCGGCGGCGGGGTCCACGGTGGACACGCAATACGGTACGCTGACGGTCAATGCCGACGGCTCCTATACCTACACCTCGGATGCCAGCGAGGATCATTCGGGCGGCGATCTCAGCGAGACCGTCACCTACACGCTGGAAAACGAATACGGGTCGGATACCGCGTCGGTAACGCTGACGGTCACCGATACTGTGCCGGATGCGGAAAACGACACGGCCAGCACTGTCGAAGGCGGTTCGGCCGTTACCGGCAACCTGTTGACCAATGACGATCTGGGAGCCGACGGGTCCACGCTGACGAGCTTCACCTACACGGATGCCAACGGTCAGAGCCAGACGGCGGCGGCTGGTTCCACGGTGACGACGCAGTACGGCTCGCTGACGGTGAACGCCAACGGCTCCTACAGCTTCACGGCGGATGACAGCATCGACCATGCCACCGACGGCGTGACGGAGACGGAAAGCTTCTCCTACACGATCACCGACGGTGACGGCGATACGTCGACGGCCGACGTCGATATCAACATTGCCGATACGGCACCGGATGCGGTGGACGACACGGCCAGCACCGTCGAAGGCGGTGCGGCGGTGACCGGCAACCTGTTGACCAACGACGATCTGGGTCAGGATGGCTCCACGCTGACGAGCTTCACCTACACGGACGCCAACGGTCAGAGCCAGACGGCGACCGCGGGTTCCACGGTGACGACGCAGTACGGCTCGCTGACGGTGAACGCCAACGGCTCCTACAGCTTCACGGCGGATGACAGTATCGACCACGCCACCAACGGCTCGGTCGAGCAGGAGGCCTTCTCCTACACGATCACCGACGGCGACGGCGATACGTCCACAGCCGATGTCGTGATCGATATCGCCGACACGGCGCCGGAACTGGATGTCGGTGCGTCCGGCGGCGGTCTGGAGGATCAGTGGGTTCCGATCAACCTGTCCGTCACGGCGACGGGTGAAGGCTTCTCCTCGGGTACGCTCACCCTGTCCGGTGTGCCGACCGATGCGGTGCTGAACCACGGTAGCCAGACGTCGCCCGGCGTGTGGACGCTGCAGGCGGGCGATATCGACGGTCTGGCCATGCGCACGACCGAAGATTTCTCCGGCGAGGTCGAATTGACCGTCTCCGCCAGTGTCACGGATGTCGATGGCGACGTCGCGACCGACAGCGAAACCTTCACGGTCTTCGTGGCGCCGGTCGTCGACGAAATCGACCTGACGACGCAGGACGCGACCGCGACCTTCGTGTCGACGGCAACCCCGACGGAACCGACGGAGCCGAGTGAACCGCCGACCCTTCCGACGGGAACCGGCCTACAGGGGATGGTCTACGACACCGGCGATTACATCTGCGACTTGGACAACGCGCAGACGATCATCGACAGTCAGTCGGCGACGATCACCTTCACGGCGACCAATGTCGATTACGATTGTGCCAGCACCATCGGCCAATTCCTGGGCGACGATGCGGCAAGCGCGTCGGGTTCGACCAGTGCGGCGGCGGATAGCTTCGTCGTCAAACTGTCGGGCTATGTCTACCTCGAAGCGGGCTCGCACACCTTCGGCGCTACCGTCGATGACGGTTTCCGACTGTCGGTTGGCGGCGATGTCGTGGCGGAGCGGACGACGAATGGCGGCACGGATACGTTTGACGGGACCTACACGGTCACCGAAGCGGGTCTGTATCCGATCGAGGTCGTCTACTGGGAGGCGGGCGGTTCCGAACGCTTCCTGGTCGAGCTGGACGGCGAAACCCTGGGCGGCGACATCGTCTATGGCGACCTGCCGGACGGCATGACGCTGACCGACGGCGGCTATTATGTCCTGGACGACACGGCCACCGGGGACATCTTGGGCACCAGCGGCGACGACACGCTGACCGGGACCGATGGCGACGACACGATCATCGGCATGGGCGGTGACGACACCATTATGGGTCTCGACGGTCAGGATCTGCTGTACGGTGACAACGGCTCCAGCGTCGGCGAAAGCCTCACGCAGGTCGGTGACCGGACGGTCATCTTCAACAGCTCCTTCGAGGAACTGCCGGACGACGTTCAGACGTCCAATCCGAGCTACTTCGCCAACTCGATCGACGGTTGGACGACGACGGCGGAAGATGTCGAGATCTGGACCGACGAAATGGTCCGCGACCTGGGCGATCAGGCCGACGGCACCAACTCTGCGGCGGATGGCGACAACTTCGTCGAACTGAACAACGTCGCGGCCAATTCGTTCAGCGACTCCGACGGCATCTATCGCGACGTGGATACGGTGGAAGGACAGGTCTACGAGCTGACCTTCAGCTACTCGGGCCGTCCGGGATATGACGAAACCGTCAACTCCATGGCCGTCTCCGTCGGTGGGGTCGAACTGGGCTCCTACTCGCAGGATATGTCCAATGCGACCGACCATGACTGGCAGACGGTCACGGTCCGGTTTGTCGGCACCGGCGAGCCCATGCGGATCGTGTTCACCGAAAACTCGGACAACGATCAGGCGGACGGCCGCGGCATGTCGCTGGACGACATCACGCTGGTCGACACGGGCTATGCCACGACGACGGTGGAGGGCGACAGCTTCGACGACACCATCTATGGCGGGGCCGACGACGATCGGATTTACGGCGAGCAGGGTGACGACATCCTGTACGGCGACGATCCGACCGATCTGACGCCGGAAGGCTACTTCACCGCGCCGCTGGTCATCGAAACCGACGACAACGACGTCGACGGGTCGGAAGTGCTGACGATCGAAATCGGCGATATTCCGGAAGGGGCGACCCTGACGAATACGGCGGGCGATACGTTCAGCGGTTCCACCGTGCATGTCCTGACGCCGGATCAACTGGCCGGGCTGACGATCAGCGTGCCTTACGGGACGCAGGACTTCACCCTGTCGGTCGACGTCACCTCGCTGGATACCGATCCGGATCGCGGCGAAACCGACACCGGCACCGTGTCCAGCACGATTTCCATCGACATTCCGGAAGTATCCGGGTCGACCGGGGAAGCGGGCGACGACACGATCTATGGCGGGTCGGGCAACGATACGATCTATGGCCAGCAGGGCGACGACATTCTCTTCGGCGACGAAGGACCGGACATGGAGGATCCGATCGGCGACACCGCGTCGGAACCGGTCGAAATGTCCTTCGATCTGACGACGCCCAGCTATTCCGACGATCCGCTGAACGAATACAGCAGCGGCGGCGACGGATATGCCACGGGCTATGTCGATGGCGACGATTATGTCGTGAAGATCGGCGGGGTCGACGATTGCAACGTTTGCGACATGGCGGGCGGTTACACGACCACCTTCAATGTCCAGGACGGTGCGACGGACGGCAGCCTGACCTTCAGCTACCGCATGGTGTTCGATAAGGAATACGAATCGAGCGAGTACGGTGAGGTCTGGGTCGCGATCGACGGTCAGAAGGTCATGCTGAACGGCAATGACTATATCGAACATGTCGATGGCAGCGGTTCCAGCGACTACGACAGCGGCTGGCAGACGGTCACCATCGATCTGGGCGACCTGAGCGCGGGCGATCACACGATCACCTTGGGCGGGTACAACAATTCCAAGACCCAGGACGAAGAGCAGATGACCGTCCGCTTCACCGATATCGAGGTATCGGGAACGGTCGGCGGCAGTTTCGACGGTGGCGACGACACGGGCAGCACCACATCCGATATCGATGCGGTTTTCCACTTCGGCCTGTCGGATGTGACTTGGAATTCGCATAGCGAAACTGTGACGGATAGCGTCAACGGACTTACCGGCACGGCCAAAGGCGATACAGGATCGGCCAACGGTGCCGCTCAGTTTGACGGCTACGGCGATTACATCGTGGTGGACCACGATGAATCGATGGAAACCGAAACGGGGACCTTCTCGATCGACTTCGTTGCCTGGAACAACGGGACCTTGGCGTCGAAAGACTCCAGCGGTTACGACGACGGCGGTCATTTCAATCTGGATATCGACAGCAACCATCAGGTCAGCCTGCGGGTCCAGACGGACAGCGAGTCCTTCACGCTGAGCGGCGGTAGCATCGATTGGCAGAATTGGCAGAACGCGACCGTGACCTGGGATGGATCGACCGTGTCGCTCTATGTCAACGGGAACCTGGTCGACAGCGTCGACTCCGATTGGAACATGGCGGACAACGAGAACCCGTGGACCTTCGGTGCGTCGCAGGTCAACAGCGGTGACAATGTCGCGAACAATCTGAACGATTACCTGAATGGCAAGATCGACAACCCGATGCTGCTGGACGGGGCGTTGACCCCCGAACAGGTTGCGACGCTGCACAATGTCGGCACCGCGGACTTCGTGGCGAACCTCGACACTTATGTCCCGCCGGCGGTGACCGAACCGGATGGCGAAACCACTGCCGAACCGGTCGATCTGGACATCGACGGTACCGGGGTCAACACGGCCGATATCGTTTCCGAATGGGCGGAAGCTGGGGTCACGCTGCAGGCGCTGCGCTACAACGCGGGCACCGACAGCTACGACGATGCCAGCTTCTCCACGAAGGACATTTCGTTCACGCTGACCTCGTCCAACACCGCCGACACGTCACTGCAGGGTAGCTACAATTACTCCGGCATCTCGATCGGCGGCGGCCTGGATGGCGGTGAGATCGATACCGGCGACGGCAATGACGCCAACGGCACGGAAGTCATGCGGATGACCTTCGACCAGCCGATGGATACGGTCACGCTCACCCTGTCCGCGCTGTTCGACAGCGAAACCACGATCGATGCGGAACATTCCGACACCGATCCGGGTTACCTGGAGAAAGCGCGCTGGACCGCCTTCGGTCCGGATGGGCAGGAGCTGTCGGGCACGGTGGAAGGCACCGTCAACGGCCTCGTCACCTTCGAGATCGATGCGGACTTCCCGATCACGTCCGTCGAACTGATGCCGTTGGATGACGGTGCGGGGAACAGCTACAAGAACTCCGACTTCCTGTTGAAGTCGGTGAGCGCGGAGCCCGTTTCCTCGGCGCCGGATTACTCCGACTACAACGACGACATCCATGGCGGGTCGGGCAACGACCAGATCTACGGCCAGTATGGCGACGATATCCTCAAGGGCGGCTCCGGCGACGACATCGTCTCCGGCGGTGCCGGCAAGGATTGGATCATGGGCGGCACGGATACCGGCACGGCCGATATCGGCACCCAGACCATGACGGTGACGTTCGAAGGCACGGAAGCCGACTATTCCAACGTCGTCGGGTTCTATGTCCTGAACGAAAACGGCATGCCCGAAACCGGCGAGATCATCTGGTCGAACCTGCATCAGACCGATGTCGGCGCGACGCATTCGATCCTGCTGGACGGCTTCGACCAGGAAGATGTCGGCTTCTTCATCATCCCGGACGGCGCGGACCTGAATAACGGTCTGACCGACGGCATGGTCGTGACCTTCGGCACCAACGGGGACGGTTCCATCTCCGTCTACGCCGATGGCCAGGAACTGACCGGTCAGGATGCGAAGGCCTACTTCTCCAACCCGTCGAGCCTGAACCCCGATGGGTTCGATCACACTCAAGTGACGCAGGTCGTCGAGGGTGGCGGGCTGATCATCAACAGCGATGGAACCGACGGTTACCTGAAAGCGGACGATGTCATCTCCGGCCAGCAGATCACGGTCGAAGTCGGCTTCAAGTCGACCGCGGTGGGCGACAGCATCACGCCGATCATGTCCTACGGCACGGACAGCCACCACGGGAACGAGTTCAGCATTACCGCGAAAGACGGTGTCCTGCGCATCTACGTGGCCGGTGCGTCCGTCGCGACCAGCATCCTGGCGTCGAGCGTCTTCGACGGTGCGGAACACATGGTCTCGGTCTCCTGGGACAGCAGCGACGGCGCCTTGAAGGTCTATGTCGACGGTGTCGAAGGGTATTCGACCACCGGCGTCGCGACCGGCGAGACGCTGGAATCCGGTGGAACCCTGGTCTTCGGTCAGGAGCAGGATAGCAACGGCGGCGGGTTCGACGAAGATCAGGTCTTCCAGGGTACCTACACCCAGGCCCGGATCTTCGACGAAGTCCGCGACTCTGTGGAAATCGCCGAAAATGCCGGGGAACCCCTGCCGGACGGCACGGATAACGTGGTCGCCGACTATCGCTTCGGCGGGTACGACTCCGATACCCAGACGGTGGCCGATGTCTCCGGCAACGGTAACCACCTGACCTACGAAACGGTCGACGGCTTCACCCCGTCCAGCGATCCGGAAGTGATCGAAGGCGGCGCGGGCGAAACCCTGATCGGCTTCGAAGACCTGCTGAACGGCGGCGACCAGGATTACGACGATGCGATCCTGTCGGTCCGGACGGGCGATGCCGCGGCGGACTTCGAAAACGGCGACCATCTGTGGGGCGGCGATGTCGGCGGCACGGGCGACGGGGAACAGGATGCGTTCTTCTACGCCCGCGGCGACGGTGTCGACACGATCCACGACTTCGAGGTCGGCACGGATCAGCTGTTCATCAGCGGCTACGATCGCGAAGAGATGACGATCTCCAAGGATGGTGACGATACGATCATCAGCCTGGGCGACGGCGGTGCGATCAAGCTGGTTGGGGTCGATGCGGATCTGTTCGGATCGGAAGACAACATCGCGTCCTACGATGCCGATACCGATGACAGCGGTGCGTTGAGCGTCGATGAGTTGATGGATCTGAAGAACGACGTGATGGGCGACGATAGCGGTTCGGGCGACACGGCCCCGCCGGCCCCGGACGACGCGGGTATCGTCTTCGTTGCGCCGGTCGAGCCGGGTCTCACCGACATGGGCGGTCAGGAAGATCCGAACAACCAGTAATAGGTAAATCGTAAAAGAGTATGGTAAAACGGCGGTGGTTTCCCAAAAGGAACCATCGCCGTTTACTTTTCTTTACGGGTAGGGTGAATTCCCCCATGAATCGTGCTTAAGTACGACAGGTGTGGGATTCCGGAGTTCAGATGGCTCAGGGCGTTACGAAGGACAGGCAGGACGGTACGCCGAAGGGCGACGCCCCGAACAAGGGCGCTGTACCGTCACGGGACCCGTCTGTCCGGGCTCCCGAGAAAATTCCGGAGAAGCCCGTCCCCTCGGATTCCGGCTCTCCGGGCCTGCTGAACGACCCCAGGGGGGCCGGGTTGCTGAATCCGGTCGACGGCGGGACCGCGGATCCCGATGCGGGCCGGTCCGATCGCGATTTACTGTCGCCCGAGGCCCTTCAGCGGCATTTCGATGCCGCCCACGCCGCCAACGACACTGTCGGTGCCCTGCGCGACGTTGCCGAAACGGAAACCAAACCCAGATTGGAAAACGGGTCGACCCCGAAGGGGGAGGTTGCCGACCTTGATAAGGAACACGGCTCGCCCGGCGGTGGGACGGACTATCCCGAAACCGATCAGCGCAAAGAAGACCGGCGCGAGGAAGATCGCGACGGCGACGACCGCCGCAGCAGCAAGGCGTCGTCCATCGGCTGGCAGGTCCGGCCGACACCGGGGACGAAGGACGATCCGCTTCTCGGCTGCCTGACCATCCTGTGCACCCTGCTGGAACGCAATATCTCGTCGGAGGCTCTGACTTCCGGTCTGCCGCTTGTCGACGGCATGTTGACGCCCGAACTGTTTACCCGCGCCGCCGCGCGCGCGGGCGTTTCCGCAAGGCTTCAGCGTCAACGGCTCGACACGGTGACCAGCCTTGCGCTGCCTTGCGTCCTGCTGCTGACCCGACAACGCGCCTGCGTCCTGACGGAACTGCATCGCGATGAGGGCCGGGCGAAAATCATCCTGCCGGAAATGGGCGCGGGCGCCCGCGATGTCGATTACGCGGAGCTGGAAGCCGAATATGTCGGTTATGCCCTCTTCGCACGGCCGGAATTCCAATATGACAAGCGGGCACAGGACGACCGGGTCGCCGACCCGAAAGGCTGGTTCTGGGGAACCCTGCTGAATTCCTGGAAGCTTTATATCGAGGTCGGTATCGCCGCGATCATGGTGAACTGCTTCGCGCTGGCCAGCCCGCTTTTCACCATGAACGTCTACGACCGTGTCGTGCCCAACTTCGCGGAGGAAACCCTATGGGTCCTCGCGATGGGGATCGCGATCGTCTACGGCTTCGATTTTATGCTGAAACTGATCCGCGGATATCTGGTTGATGTCGCTGGGAAAACAGCGGATACAAAGATTGCTGCCCGCCTGTTTCAGCAGGTGATGGGCATGAAAATGGCGCATCGCCCCCCATCGGCGGGCGGTATGGCGAATTCCATGCGGGAATTCGAAAGCCTGAGGGAATTCTTCACCTCGTCCACCGTGACGGCGCTGATCGATTTTCCGTTCATCTTCCTGTTCCTGGGCATTATTTCGATCATCGGCACGCCTTATATCGTGATCATCCCAACCTTCATGGTCGTGATCGCGATTGTCGTCGGCTTCCTGGTTCAAATCCAGATGCGCAAGGTCGTGAAGGAAACGACCCGCGAGGCGCAGCAGAAACACGCGATCCTGATCGAGGCGATTTCCGGCGCGGAAACGATCAAGGCGATGGCCGCCGAAGGGCGGATGCAGCGGAATTGGGAAACCTTCGTCACCAAGACTGCGCAATCGTCGATGAAGGCGACGCGCTGGTCCCAGTTCGCCCTGAATCTCAGCGGTTTCTTCACGCAGTTCGTGACCGTCGCGGTCGTGGTTGTCGGGGTTTATGAAATTCATGCCGGGAACATGTCGATGGGGGCGTTGATCGCCTGCAGCATGCTGTCCGGTCGCGCCATGGCGCCGCTGTCCCAGATCGCGGCCATCGCGACGCGGTTCAATCAGGCGCGGGAATCCCTGATCGGCCTGGACAAGATGATGCAGACCCCGGTCGAACGACCGGAAGGGCGGTCCTTCGTTCACCGTCCCGAATTCCACGGTACGCTCGAATTCCGCAACGTCACCTTCAACTACCCCGAGGCGAAGACATCGGCGCTCAGCGACGTGTCCTTCCGTATCGAAGCGGGGGAGAAGGTTGGCATTATCGGGCGTATCGGGTCCGGTAAATCCACGATCGAACGACTGTTGCTGGGGCTCTACGATCCGGACGAGGGTTCGGTCCTGATCGACGGCACTGACGTGCGCCAGATCGATCCGGCGGATTTGCGCCGGTCCGTCGGCGTGGTGCCGCAGGATATCTACCTGTTCTTCGGGTCGGTGAAGGAAAACATCGCAATCGGTGCGCCCTATGCAGACGATACGGCGATTCTGCGCGCGGCGCGGATTTCCGGCGTGGACGAATTCATTTCGAAACACCCGCTGGGCCTCGACCTGCCGGTCGGGGAACGGGGCATGTCCCTGTCCGGCGGGCAGCGTCAGGCGGTGGCCGTGGCGCGCGCCTTGCTTTTGGACCCGCCGATCCTGCTGATGGACGAGCCGACCAGCGCCATGGACAACACGACGGAAGGTCGGTTCAAGGCGCGTCTCGGCACGGTGCTGACCAACAAAACCCTGATCATGGTGACCCACCGCGGGTCGCTGTTGACACTGGTCGATCGATTGATCGTCATGGATGGCGGGCGTATCGTAGCGGACGGGCCGAAGGAAATCGTCATGGAAGCCCTGGCTTCCGGTCGAATCCAAGCGGCCAAGATGTAACGCGACCCTCTCAACGAACGGAGCGCAAGGACCATGTCCGCTGGCAATTGGGACCACGGTATCTTCGAAGCGGAATCGAATTCCGGGTCCGGCCGGAACGCCCGTTTCTGGGCCCAGGTCATGTTGTTCCTCATCGCGGCCTTCTTCGTGACGGCGCTGCTCTGGGCGCATGGCGCGGTTCTGGATGAAGTGACGCGCGGGGAAGGCAAGGTCATCCCGTCCGGTCAAACCAAAATCGTGCAGCATTTCGAAGGCGGGATCGTCGCGGAAATCGCCGTCCAGGAAGGCCAGATCGTCGAATCCGGCGATGTCATCATGCGTGTCGAAAACCGTCTCGCCACCGCGGAACTGGCGGAGAAGACCAAACAGTATCGCAGCTTGCTGGCCCAGGCGTCGCGCCTTCAGGCCGAAGCGACGGGCGCCAGCGAGATCGCCTTCCCGGAAGAAGTGCTGGAGCATGCATCCGATCGCGCCCGTGATCAGAATGACGTGTTCCAAACCAACCTGACGGAACTGCGCGGCAAGATTAAAATCCGTGAAACACAGCGGGTACAGGCCTTGCAGGAACTGCGTCAGAAGACAGCGCAGGTGACGCAGATCGAAAACCAGTTGGAAATCGCGCGCCAGGAACTGGATCTCGTGCAGCCGCTCGTTGCCGCCGGGGCCGCGTCGCAGCAGGAACTCCTGACGGCACGTAAGACCGTCGTGCAGTTGGAAGCGGAGCTGGAGGACGTGCAGTTGTCGATCCCGCGTATCCGCTCGCAGATTCAAGAAGCGACCAGCACGATCGAACAGGAATTGTCGGCCTTTCGCGCCAAGGCGCAGCAGGATTTGAGCCAGGTTCGTATCGATGCGGAACGCCTGCGCGAAGAACTGACCGCCGGCCAGGATCGGGCGCGGCGAACCGATATCCGATCCCCGGTGCGCGGCACGGTGAACAAGATTTTGATCAACACGATCGGCGGGGTGGTCAAACCCGGCGATCCGGTGGCTGAAATCGTGCCCTTGGAAGACAGTCTGCTGATTGAGGCCCGCATCAAACCGGCGGATCGCGCGCAGCTTTATCCCGGTCTGAAAGCGGTGGTGAAAGTGTCCGCCTATGATTTCTCGATCTATGGCGGGTTGGATGCGGAACTGGTCGATATTTCCGCCGATACGATCCTGGATGAGGAAGGCAAACCCTATTACCGCGTGCGCCTTTCCACGAATGAAACCAGCCTGGGCGAGGATAAACCGATCATCCCCGGCATGACCGCGACCGTCGATATCATCACCGGCGAAAAGACCGTGCTTCAATATCTGCTGAAGCCGATCATCAAAGCCCGTGAGAACGCCCTGAACGAGCGCTGATCTCCATGGCAGGATCCTTAAACGCCTTCATCGACGAAGGCCTGCGCGTCGACGGCGCGGCAACAGGACCCTTGGCCGGACTGACCTTCGCGGTGAAGGACCTGTTCGATATCGCCGGAACGGTCGCGCAATGCGGCAACCCGGATTGGGGCCGAACGCACGATCCGGCGTCGGTGCATGCGGATGCGGTCTCTCTGCTGCTTGCCGCCGGGGCATCGGTTAAGGGGAAGACGATCACCGACGAATTCGCCTTTTCGATCGTTGGGGAAAACCATCACCACGGAACGCCGATCAATCCCAATGCGCCCGGTCGGGTCTGCGGTGGATCGTCCAGTGGCTCCGCCGCGGCGGTGGCCGGGGGCTTGGCGGATTTCGCGCTGGGCACGGACACGGGCGGCTCGGTCCGGGTGCCGGCCAGTTTCTGCGGCCTGTACGGATTGCGCCCGACGCATGGCCGGGTTTCCGCCGCCGGCGTGTTTCCCCTGGCCCCCAGTTTCGACACGGTTGGCTGGTTTGCACGCGATCCCGACATGATGATCCGCATCGGGACGGTCCTATTGACGGGGCTTGGGCAGGATTTGCCGAAACCGCGCCTGCTGAATCCGCTGGATGCCTGGGATCAGGCGGAGGATGGCACCCGAACGGCCTTGGAAACAGCGGCGGGTCGGTTGGAAGATCGCTATGGCGCGGCGGAACCTATCGTACTGGCGGAGGGTGCTAGCCTGGACGCGTGGTTCGATTGTTTCCGTGTCGCGCAGGGGGCGGAAATCTGGGCGACGCTGGGGCCATGGATCGAAAAGACGAAACCGCAAATCGGTCCCGGCATTCGCGAACGCCTGGAATGGTGTTCGTCGATTTCGAAGGCCGATTGGCAGGCGGCGCTGGAAAACCGGGCTGCGATCACGCGACGCGTGACAAATGTTGTGGCGGATGGCGGTGTCCTTGTGCTGCCTGCGGCACCCGGGCCGGCGTTGGAAGCGGGGAAGGGATCCGTCATATCGAACGAGGTCCGCGCCCGCATCATCCGTCTATCCGGCATTGCGCCCTTGACCGGCCTGCCGCAGCTGTCGCTGCCATGGGCGCGCCTGGATGGATTGCCGGTCGGCCTATCCATCCTAGGCGGTGCGGGAACCGACGAGGGCCTGATGGCTCTCGCTAAAAGCTCAGTCGCTTAAATGTCGTATTGAATGAGCGAATGGAACGGGACAGTCATTTCGTCCCGGCCGCCCAGACCGTTCAATTCGATGATACAGGCCACGCCAGCCACAATGCCGCCGACCTTTTCGATCAATTCAATGGCCGCGCTCATCGTGCCGCCGGTTGCCAACAGGTCGTCCAGAACCACAATGCGCTGGCCCGGCTGAATAGCATCCGACTGGATTTCGACGGTATCCGTTCCGTATTCCAATTCATAGACATGGCTTACGGTCTGACCCGGTAACTTGCCCTGCTTGCGGACCATCGCGAAACCCAGATTGAGTTCCAAGGCCAGCGGCGCCGCCGTCAGAAATCCGCGGCTTTCGATCCCGACCAAAAGATCCGGCTTCCAGGTTCTAACCGTTTCCGCAAGTTGGTCGACGCAGGACCGCCAGGCCTTCGGATGCGCCAGCAGGGTCGAAATATCGTAAAATAGAATTCCCGGCTTGGGAAAATCGGGAATGGTACGGATATGTTGCGTCAGGTCCATTGAAGCCTCTACAGTCGGTCGGCGAAAAGCAGCGCATCCTAGTGAGTTACGCCTCTAGGGGCAATGTTTCGTCGGTAGAAACAGGGGAACGGCGGCGTGACCGGAAAGACGGCAGGAACCGGGGCGGACAAGGGCGCCGGATGGATGCGTCCCGATCCGGCGGATGACGGTTCCCGGATGCTGTTCGGCGGCGACTGGACCGTGGACGGCGCATCGGCGCTGGACCGGACACTCAAGGATTTCAGCGGCGCCGGTCACGGCAAGATCGCCTTCGATTTATCCGCGGTCAGCCGCCTGGATAGCGCGGGGGCCTGGATGTTGTTCCGGGCCGCGCACCGGTTGAGCGGCGGCGGCACCCCCGTCGAATTCGTCAATGTATCGGAACAACACCGCCCGCTTCTGGAAATCGTCGGCAAGTTGGACGATGTGGCGGTGCCCAAGGCGGACCGTGCGAATGCGCTGGTAAGGTTCCTGGCGCGAGTCGGCGAAGGCGCGTTCGATTTTGGGAAAAAGGGGCTGGAGCTCCTGAACTTTGTCGGTCTGGTCGCCGTCGCCTTCGGGCGCAGCGCGATCCGGCCGAACCGCCTACGTCCCAATGCGCTGATCACGCAGATCGAACGGACCGGATTGGACGCCCTTCCCATTGTCGGATTGCTATCCTTCCTGGTCGGGGTCGTGCTGGCCTATCTGATGTCCGATCAATTGCGGAAATTCGGGGCGGAAGTGTTCACGGTGAACCTTGTGGGCCTGTCCATGTTCCGGGAGGTCGCGGTTCTGATCACCGCCATTGTCGTCGCGGGGCGATCCGGATCCGCCTTCACCGCGCAGATCGGCACGATGAAGGTGAATGAGGAAATCGACGCCATGGGCACGCTGGGTCTCGACCCGGTGGAGGTGCTGGTTTTGCCGCGCGTGCTTGCCCTGATGATCACCCTCCCGTTTCTCGCCTTCTTTGCCGATATCATGGGGGTGCTGGGCGGTGGCGTGATGACCGTTCTGGCGCTGGATCTGTCGCCGTCGCAATTCGTGACGGCCTTGAAGGGGGCGGTGGATATCGACGATTTCGTCGTCGGTTTGGTGAAGGCACCGGTCCATGCCTATATCATCGCGATCGTCGGTTGTTATGAAGGCCTGAAGGTGCAGCGCACGGCGGAAAGCGTGGGCCACCAGACGACGGTGTCCGTGGTCGAATCCGTCTTCCTGGTGATCGTTGCCACCGCCCTGTTCTCCATCTTCTTTTCGATCCTGGGGGTGTGATCGGTGGGGGATGTCGCAATCCGTATCCGGGGGCTGACCACCCGCTTCGGCACGCAGGTGATCCATGACGGGCTGGACCTGGATGTCCGTCGGGGGGAAGTGATCGGCGTTGTCGGTGGATCGGGGACCGGGAAGTCGGTCATGCTGCGCGAAGTAATCGGGTTGCAGCGACCGTCTGGCGGCAGCATCGACCTGCTGGGAACCGATGTATGGTCCGCCAGCACCGCCGAACTGACCCATCTGCGCAGCCGTATCGGCGTTCTGTTTCAGGACGGGGCGTTGTTCTCCTCCCTGACCGTGACGGAGAATATTCAGGTGCCGATGCGCGAACACCTGACCCTATCGCAGAGCTTGATGGACGAATTGGCGATGCTGAAGATCGCTATGGTCGGCTTGCCGCCGGATGCAGGGTCGAAGCTGCCCTCGCAATTGTCCGGGGGGATGCGGAAACGAGCGGGCCTGGCGCGGGCGCTGGCCCTGGACCCGGATGTGGTCTTCCTGGACGAGCCGACGGCCGGGCTGGATCCGATCGGGGCGGCGGCCTTCGACCGCCTGATCCGGTCCCTTCAACAAAGCCTGGGACTGACCGTTTTTATGGTCACGCACGATCTGGATAGTTTGGCCGCCATCTGCGACCGCATCGCCGCCTTGGTAGACAAACGGGTAACGGTCGGTACCATGGCCGAGCTTATGGAGAACGACCATCCGTGGCTGGTCGAATATTTCCATGGGCCGCGGGCCAGAGCGGTCGGTGGTGGGGCGGTTGGCGGCGGCGCAACCGGCACCGCGTCGAAAGCGGATTGAAGGGGAACGTATGGAGACGCGCGCGAGTTACGTCATCGTCGGGGCCTTCGTCCTGTCGTTCTTTGCCGCCATTGTGCTGGCTATTCTGTGGCTGGCCGATGTCGATATCGATGATGATGTGACGCATTACGATATCTTCTTCGAAGGGTCGGTCAGCGGCCTATCCATCGGCAATCCCGTTCGGTATTCCGGCATTCCGGTCGGGATCGTCACCGACATGCGGATCAGCCCGGACCGTTTCGGCGAAGTGCAGGTCGTGATCGAGGTGCCGGAAACGACCCCGATCCACGAAGATGCCGTCGCCCGCCTGGAATATCAGGGCATCACCGGCGTCGCCTTTATCCAATTGAACGGCGGCACGGCCAATGCCCCGCCGATCCGTCCGAAACCGGGGCGCGAGCGCGCGGAAATCCGCTCGGAAGTGTCGGGTCTACAACAGGTTCTGGAAAGCGCACCGGAAATCATGGGGAACTTGCGGGACTTGGCGAGCCAAGCCTCGAAGCTTCTGAACGATGACAATATCGCCCATATCAATGCGACCATCGGAAATATCGACCGTTTTTCAGGGGCGCTGGCGGAAAGCTCCGAAGACGTGACCGTGTTGTTGCAACAGGGGGCATCGACACTGGAACAGCTGTCGCGAACGGCGGAGGATGCGCAGCGGCTGGTTTCCGCCTTCGCGGATCGTGGCGAAGGATTGGCCGGGGCGACGGAAGAAACCATTGTGGAAGCGCGCGATCTTGTCCGCGATATGCGACGCTTCACGGCGCAATTGGATGATATTGCGAAACAGGCCGCGCCGGTTATCGGGTCGGCGGATTCAGCGATCGGCTCCTATGCCGCGCTGGCCGAGGATTTACGGCGCGACGGTACGGCGCTGGCGGCTCGATTGACGGCAACCCTGGACAAGGTCGACGGGATGGTCGTGACGGCGAACGATAGGATCGGGTCCGTGGCGGATACGACGCAGGATACGCTGGGCCGGTATTCCGCCCTGGCGGATACCGTAGCGCCGAAGATCGACGGTGTCGCGTCGGATGCGTCGGAGGCTGTGGCAAATCTCAGCGCCATTTCCGGGGAATTGCGGCAGGCGGCGACCAGCATCGCCGGGGCCGCCGGGGAGGCCGAGGCTCTGATTGCAGAGAACCGGACGCCTGTTACCAATTTCACCGCAACCGGTCTTTACGAGTTCACGCAGATGCTTTCCGAAATGCGTGTACTGATTTCGTCCCTGACGCGGATTACGAACCAGATCGAACGCGATCCGGCGCAGTTCTTCTTCGGGGATTCTCAACAGGGATACGATTTGGAATGAGGGGAAGCCTTTTGAACGGACAGGCGGTCACTGCATCGTCCTCCCGCCGCCGTGTCCTGGAATGGATGGGCGGCGCATCGGCGCTGGCCCTGCTGTCGGCCTGTTCCGTCAGCCTGCCGGGCAGCGGGTCGCCGCCGCGCATCTTTGTTCTGACGCCGAAAAGCACCTTCGACGAGGGCCTGCCCTCGGTCGATTGGCAATTGCTGGTGGAAACGCCCCAGGCGGCGGCCGGGATCGCGTCGTCGCGGATCGCGCTGCGCCGGTCGTCGATCGAACTGCAATATTTCAGCCGCGCCGCCTGGACGGATAGTGCGCCGAAAATGGTGCAGAACCTGATGATCGAAAGCTTCGAGAATTCGGGGAAAATCATTTCGGTCGGCAGGCAGGCCATCGGGTTAAGCGCGGATTTCATCATGAAATCGGACCTGCGCGAGTTTCAGGCGGAATATGTGGACGAAAACGGTATGCCGCTGCCGGAGGGCAGCGCGCCGAATATTCGTATCCGACTGAACACGAAATTGGTGAAGATGCCGGACCGCCGCATCGTCGGATCGCGGACCTTCGAATATTTTCTCCCGGCACCAGGGCCGACCATGATAGAGGTCGTCGCCGGTTTCGATGCGGTTTTGGGAAAGGTGTTGAAGCGCGCGGTATCCTGGACGCTGCTGGAAGGGGATCGCATCGACCGGGAAAGCGCGGACGACAACGCGGCATAATTTGGAGGCTGTTTCAGCCTGTATGATTTTGACATGTGCATGAAGGGGATGGATGTGAGTTTTGGCAAGAACGCATGGTTTGGACGGATGGCGGGCGGATTGGCGGCTGCGGCCTTTGGGCTCGGTTTACTGACGATGACGTCCCCGGCATCGGCCCAATCCGCGTCGACCAGTCTCGATCTTTCCATTCCGGGAGAAGACACCGATCGCGTCCTGATTGGCGGCGGTCTGCCCTTCGGATTGTATTTCCCGCTTGCGGGAACCCTATGCCGGTTGATGGAAACCGAAAGCGTGCCGCGATCCTGTGCCGTCGCCAGCCTGTCTGACAGCGCCGCCGCCATCGCCGCCTTGCAGGAGGGCCGCATGCCCTTTGCGATCGTGCAGAGTGACTGGCTGTATCACGCGGTTCAGGGCAGCAGCCGATACCGCGATGTCGGCCCCGCCGAAGAACTTCGGTCCGTCGCCGCCTTCTATACGGAGGCGTTTACGGTTTTCGTGAAGGCGACAGGCCCGGTTTCACGCCTGTCCGATCTGGACGGAAAGCGCGCCAGCCTGGGCACGCCGGGCAGCTATCGCGGTATCCTGGCCGATGCGGCGTTGGATGTCGCGGGACTCGACCGTGATGATTTATCGGAGGTGAGCGGGGAGCCGGTCGTGGCAGCCATTGATCGTCTATGCGACGGTCAGACGGATGCCGTGGTCGTTATGGCGGTGCATCCCGCCGATCTGCTGACGGCGGCGGGCCGTCGTTGCGGGATTACGCCCCTTTCCTTTTCCGATGACGAGGTGTCGGACCTGCTGGGTGTCTTACAGGGCTATTCCGAGGTGACAATCCCGGCCAAGACCTATCCGGGGCAGAGCGTATCCGTGCGGACGGTGGGATTGCGGCCGGTCCTGACGACCACGGTCGATGCGGATCCGGCACTGGTGGCGGATTTGACGACGGCTCTGACGCGGGGGCTGGCGCGGTTGAACGCGTCGCATCCCGCTTTTGCCACGATCAAGGTGGAGGATTTGGCCAGTGCGACCCTGTTCGCGCCGCTTCACCCCGCCGCCGCGCAGGCCTTGGGGCAATAGTCGGTAATCGATAGGAAAAGACCGGTTAGCCGCTTGCTTCCGGCAGTTCCAGGAAGGGCGGCGCGTCCGCCGTTCCGATAACCGGTACTTCCAGAAGCGGATCGACGGCGTCCGCGAGTTCCAACGCCAAACCGGACAGGATATCGGCGTTGTTCGCGGCCGGGTCTTGCGCGCCGATATCGGCATCGCCCGCATCCGCCATGTCCGTGCCCAGATTATCGTCGCTATCGGTGGTCGGCTCCATGGATTCCGGTTCTTCCGGTGCCATGGCCGTGGAGTTGTCGTCCAGACTCGACGTTGCATCGGGTTCAAGCGGGGCGAGAGGATCCAACGGCGACAAAGGGTCGAGCGGCGCAGCCGGGTCGAGGCCCGTGCTCGGCGCATTGGGTTCCAGCGGCGCCAAGGGATCGAGCGGGGCCATCGGGTCGAGCGGCGCCAGGGTCTCGCTTTCCATGCCATTGTTCAGCGAGGCGTTCGGATCGAAATTTTCCGCGGGCGGCACGGACAGGGACGGATCCAGCGTTGCCGACGGGTCGAGCGGCGCCGGGCTGAGCACCGCGCCCGGATCGAGGGTTTCTCCCTCCATCGTTCCGTCTTCTTGGATCGGTGCCGATTCCTCCGGCGCATCCGCGGGCATGCGACCGTCATGCATCAGGGCGAGGTAGAGACGGTCGGCCGAGCGCGCGGCGCAGTCTTCGCAGACCGTCAGCTCTTCCGCGCCCGGACCTTTCGTCACGCCGACAATCGCGCCGTCCTCGGCAATCATCGTTTGACGCCAGTTGCCACGCCCGAAGGTGTAGCCCTTGGACATCTTCTCATAAATCATCAACGGCGCGGCATGCAGCATGCCGTTTTCGTCCACTGTGAAACCGGCGACGGCCACCGTCGCACCGACCGGCAGCCCTCGATCGAGCCACAGCGTGGATTCTTCGCCGACCGCGCGTTCATTGCCATAGGCGACAAGGTACCGGTCGCCGACCGCGTCATACACGAAAGGCATGTCCCCGGCGCGTTCCCAACCGCCGAAAGTCTTGGCCAGGATATGTTTGGACTGTGCGTAACCGGCGAGGAGTTGTTCTTCGAAGCAGTCATAGGCCGCTTCAAGGTCGTCCGGCGTCGCGCTACCGTCTTGTGTATGAAGATAGCAGGCTTTCGGGGCCATACCGTCCGCACGGGCATCCTGCGCCGCGCCGCCTGTCACGGCCCAGCCTAGGGCGAGACCCGCCAAAACGGCCGCCGAAACACTGCCCCGAAAGCGATGTCGTCCGATCCCGGTTGGAGTCGACATGCTTAGTTCCCCTCTTCATGCACAGATTCCTGACTTAGGAGTACCGTGATTCCGGCAGGAATCGGAAGCCTAAAGTTGAGCCGTTTGACCTGGGGGGATTATCGCCTCGGCACGATCCCGCACAGCGCGATCCCGATCCAACCGAGAATCATCAAGCTACCGCCAACCGGGGCCATCATGGCGATGGAACCCGACCCGACGAAGGCGAGCATCAGCAAGCTGCCGCAGAAAAGCCCGGTGCCCAGTGCAAGGGTGACGCCGCACAGGACGGGCAGGAGTCCGCCCCGCCGATCCGTCAGGTAGCCGGTGCCGATCAGCGCCAGAGCATGGAACATCAGGAAACGGCTGGCCGTGGCGACCCATTCGATTTCCAGTTCCGTCTTCGTCGCCTCCAACCCGTGACTGGCCAGGGCAGCAAGTGCGACGCCGAGTGCCCCGAAAATACCGGCGATCAGGATCAGAAGGCGAAAGGCGGGGGAAAGCGATTGGGGGGAAAGCGATTGCATGACGGGCCGATCCGATTTGTTTGTGCGGATCGGCAGCATGAAAGGACCGTCACGGTATGACAAGCGACCGCAACGTCGCAGGGGGCGGCGTTACCATCCGTCAGTATGGGATGTTACACGTTGTTGCGATTACGCGAACTGATCGACCAATTGACCCAAGGCCCGCGTCTGTTCCGACTGATTGTCCTGGTTGCCGTTCACGGCGGACGTGTTCTCTTCGTCGGTGGTCGTCTGGTTCGTGCCGTTCACGCCGCCGACTTGGGTCGGGTCGACAGCCGGGGCGGCGACCGATGTCGTGGCTTCCGTGGCGGCGGCATCGTCATTGGCAGCCGTTTCCGTCGCTTCGCGATCCGACTGCAGCAGGAAGTCCTGCGCCGCGCTGCTCAGCGTCACGGTATCTTCGGACAGCTGTTGCTGGCCGCCGGCTTGGGATTGATCGTCGGAATCGGATTCCTCCGCCGCAGCGGCCTCTTCCCGTGCGGTTTCCGCCTGTTCGGCCTGCCGCTGTTCCGCCGCTTGGCGGGCTTCTTCCGCCCGGCGTTGGGCCGCGGCTTCGGAATCGGCATTGCTGCGCGTGGTTGCGGGATTGAAACCGCCGATGGCACCAATATCAGCCATTGCACTTTCCTTTCGTGTCGCGCCGCCCGTCCAGTTGAACCTATCGTTCGGTGGACTGTTTCTGCGCCGCTGCCCCTATCCTCCGCATTTCTACGCGCGAACGGATAGTCGGATACGGTGAATATAAGCGAGAAAGCGCAAAATCGCAAGAATTCTCCTGGATTTTAGATATGTTGCGGCTACCGACCCGCCGCCGGGTTTTCGCGGGCGGCAAGGGCGTTGCGCAAGCCGTCGCCCAGGAAGTTGAAGGCGATCACGGTCAGGAAGATCGCGAGCCCCGGCCAAAGCGCCAATTCGGGCCGGTCCCACAGGGTATTTTGCGCATTGGTCAGCATCCCGCCCCAACTGGGCGTCGGCGGCGACAGGCCCAATCCCAGGAAGCTGAGCACGCTTTCCAGCAGGATGACATTGCCGATGGCCAGCGTCGTGGCGACGATCACCGCGCCCAGAACATTGGGCAGGATATGCCGTCGCAGGACACGGCCTGGTGTCGCGCCCAAGGCGGTCGCCGCGACGACGAAGTCCCTTGTTTTTAGGCTCATCGTTTCTGCCCGGACAAGGCGCGCGACGGTCGTCCAGGCGAAAAGGGACAGGATCAAAACCATACGGGCCAGCCCCGACCCCTCGTTCAATCCGTCCAAGCCGACCTTGGCGTAGTCGATGGCGGACAGGACGATCAACAGCGGCAGCAGCGGCAAGGCGATGGCCCCATCGGTCAGGCGCATCAGGATGGAATCGACCCGCCCGCCGAAATATCCCGCCCATAACCCGATCAGCGTGCCGATGGCGCTGGCCGCCAGGGCGGTCGTCAGGCCGACGGTGAGCGAGGCGCGACTGGCCAGGATCAGGCGCGCGAGGACGTCACGTCCGGCCTCGTCCGTGCCCAATGGATGGCCGGGGCCGGGCGGGGCCTTCAACAGGAACAGATCGGTCGCGAACGGGTCCAGTCCCAGGATTGTGAGGATTTGAGGAGCGAACAAGGCGGTCAGGCATAAAAGGGCCAGAACCACGGCGGACGCCATGCCGGGCCAGTGACCGACAAACCGTCGAAGGATACGGCGGGATCGGGGAGAGATCATGTCGCCGATCCCCCATCGTCGCCCGCCGCGCCGTCGAGACGGATGCGCGGGTCGAGCATTGCATAGACGACATCGGCCAGAATATTGGCGATCAGCGTGAACCCCGTCGTCACGATCAGCGCGACCAGGGCCAGATTGAAATCGTTGCCCATCGTCGCCTCGAAAATCATCCGGCCCATGCCGTTCCAGCCGAAGATGGTTTCGATGATCAGCGTACCGGAAAACAAGCTGCCGAAGCTGAGGGCGATCAAGGTGATGAGCGGCAGCAAGGCGTTGCGCAGCGCATGACCGACGAACCGGCGATAGGGACCGGCGCCCTTTGCCTTGGCCGTGCGCATGAAATCTTCCGACAGAACCTCAAGCATCGCGCCGCGCAGGAACCGGGTGAAACCGCCGACGGCGGACAGGGTCAGCGCCGTCACCGGCAACAGCATATAGGGAAGGCGCTGCCACATACTCAAATCCGGGTCGCCCATCCCGCCCGCCGGAATCCAGGCGATGGGGACGGCCAGCAAGGCGATCAGCATCAGCGACAGCCAGAAGGGCGGCACTGAAATACCGGCATAGCAGATGAGGTTGACCAGATAATCCAGCGGACCGTTCGCCCGCGCCGCCGCGACGATTCCCAACGGCACGGCGATGCACAGCGATAGGATGAGGGCGGTACCGAGCAGTAGAAGACTTGCCCCCAGGCGCGGTATCAGTATCTCGCCGACGGGCTGACGGTACAGTCGGGAATAGCCGAAATCGCCGTTAAGCGCGCTGGACAGCCAGGCCCAATAGCGGTCCAACAACGGCTGATCCAATCCGTGAATGGCCTTCAGGCGCAGGACGTCCTGGGGCGTCAGGTCGGGGTTGCCGGCGAGCATCTGATCGATCGGATCGCCCGGCATCAGACCGATCAGGGCATATCCCAGAAAGGTCACGATCAGCAGCACGATAAGGCCACCGCCCAGCCGCCGCGCGATATAGCTCAGCATTGCCGGACTCCGGCCAGTCTGGGAAAGTGCGCCATCAGTCGTTCAGGCGCCATTCCTCAACCCATAAGGTGGACGGATATTGATGGCCCGTCGGCCGCACCCCCGTCAGGTTCTTCGGCATCAGGAATGGGTCGGACCGGAAATAGAGCGGTAGGACAGGCAGGTCTTCGGCATAAAGATGCTGAAGCCGCGACCAAAGGCGGGCCTGATCCGTTTCCGCGCATTCGGTTTCCAGATCGTCGATGATACGGTCCATTTCGGGATTGGCGTAGCCGGTGTAGTTCTGACCGATCCAGGCGTTTTCCGCTGTCGGAATTTGACTGGAATGCAGGGTCGTCCGGGGGATGGATTCCGGGGCGCTCAACCACGCGAACATGGCCAGACCGGTGAATTTACGCTTGGAAATCGTTTCCCCGAACAGGACGCGCGCCGGTTCGTTTTCGATGCGGATGTCGACGCCGACCGCGCGCCATTGGTTTTGCAGGACCTGTTCGACCAGTTCGCGGGTCGTGTTGCCTGCCGTGGTCTGGATGGTCAATGTCAGCGGCTGGCCGTCCTTTTCGCGTATCCCGTTGCCGCCCATGCGCCACCCGGCCTCGTCCAGCAGGGCAGCCGCGCGGTCCGGGTTATAGGCGACGCGCGGCGCGGTCGCATCGTATCGGACGTCCAGCGGATTGACGTTGCCATGGGCGACCGGTTGCACGCCCTTGAACAGGCGCTGGCTGATGGCGTCCCGGTCGATGGCGGTCAATAGCGCCAGACGGACGCGGGAATCCTGAAGGATGGGATTGTCCAGATTCAGGTCGATATGTTCGTAGAACAGGCCCGGACGATAGACGGCCTTGAAATCCGCGCCGTGCTTGGCCTCGAAAGACAGCGCCTGATCGACTGGGATGCCGACCTCTCCCGCGATCATATCGATGTCGCCGGACAGAAGGTTTGCGGTCAGCGCCGCGGTATTCTCGATCGCCCGGACCAGGATTTCGTCGAAATAGGGACGCGCCCCCCACCAATTCGGATTGCGTTCCAGAAGGATGCTCTGCCCCGGCGTGACACGGGCAACGCGATAGGGACCATGCCACAGGCCCGGTTGAGTCGGGTCGGTGTCATAGGCGCTGCGATGCCGGTATTCCGACGCCCCCTGTTCGAAGATCGGCCGTTCGATATGCGCGGGCAGAATGTCGAATCCCGCCAGACCGGAATAATCGCAGGTCCGCTTGTTCAGATGCAGGGTGAAGCTTTTGTCGTCCAGAATGTCGACGCTGTCGATCCGGCTGTACAGTTCCGCATTGTCGATGCCGGTTTCCGGGTTCTTGCCGACCTCCACGGTAAAGGCGATGTCTCTCGTGGTGATCGGTACGCCGTCCGCCCAGACCGCATCGGGTTTCAAAGTATAGGTCACGGCCATGCCCGGTTTTCCGTCCGGCGTCGTTTCATAGGCGGCGGTGTTTTTCTCCAGGCTCGGCAATTCGGTGCAGAGCTGACAGATTTCCAGCCATTCCGGGGAATAGGTGGTGATCCGCCGCCGCGCCATGCCCGCGATATAGGACTTCGCCATCATGGAATCGAAGGATGGGTGCAGGGTCGACGGATATTGGCTGATCCCGATCGTCAACCGCCGCTTGTCCGCCGCCTCCGCCTGCGGGGCGGAAAGGGCGACGAAGAAGAGGAGCGCGAAGGCTCCGGCTAGCGCGGCGGCGACGGGTCGGATCAAGCCTCGGTGCCTCCATGGGCGCGGGACCAGCCCGCCGGGTCGTGCAGGAAGGCCTCGACCTCCCCGGCCTGACCGGCGGCGAAATAGCCTTCTTCCTTGGCGCAGGCGATGACGTCCCACCAGGTCGCCAGCGTGTGCAGGCTGACCCCGTTTTCGGCCAGCTTGCGCTCGCCTTCGGGGAAGATGCCATAGTGGAAGAAGACAAAGGTGTGGTGGCATTCGGCCCCGGCGTCACGGATGCCTTCGACGAAGGACAGTTTGGATCCGCCGTCGGTCGACATGTCTTCGACCAGCAGGACGTTCTGACCTTCTTCCAATGCGCCTTCGATGCGGGCGTTGCGGCCGAAGCCTTTCGGCTTTTTGCGGATATAGCACATCGGCAGCATCAGCGCGTCGGCGACCCAGGCGGCATAGGGAATGCCGGCGGTTTCCCCACCCGCGATGACGTCCAGGGATTCGAAGCCGATGCGGTCTTCGATGGATTGCGCGGCCAGGGAAATCAGGCGGCGGCGGGCGCGGGGGAAGGCGATCAGACGGCGGCAATCGACATAGACCGGGCTGGCCCGCCCGCTCGTCAGGATGAACGGGTCTTCCGGGCGGAACAGGACCGATTTCGTTTCGATCAGGATGCGCGCGGTAACCCGTGCGGGGGTGGGGATGTCGTATTGGGAAGCTGTCATCTGTCTTCGACCTGTTTTGGGTTTGAGCGGTTACGGCTTCGGTAGCGGCGTTTCCACCGGGCGGAGGATACGGCCCGCCATGACGAAGCGGATTGTCTGAACGGAGACCAGCAGGGTTATCATGCTGACCCCGGCGATGGCGGCCACGGATAGGGCCGAGGCCGCAGCATGATTGATCGCGTCGGCGTAAAGCGTGCAGGCGACGGAAAATACAGCGAGCGGGAAGGTGTAGGACCACCAGCTGATCCCGAAGGGCAGACGCATCAGCGCCGGAATCTGCGGCAACAGAATTAACAGCATGAAGATGGACACGCCCAGGAACATGCTGGCGACGCCGTCGACCAGCCCGCCTTTCAGCACAACATAGGAAACGAAGCACAGCGACGGCGGGGCGATGAGGATGAACAGGCTGGGCCGCTGCGGGTTTTCCAGGGGTCGTTCGAAAATCAGCCGGTACAGGATGACCGTGAACAGCACCAGCCAGAACAGCAGGCCGATCGCAAAAATCATCCAGCCGAGTTGGGTATAGCCCATGGGCGCGCCGACGATCGGGATGACCAGATTGCCGACGACCGGGATGAACCAGACCGGCGCAACGTGCGAGATATGGCAGTCGCGTCCGATCCAGAAGGTAACGATGATGACGGAAATCGCCACGTTGATCACGGCGGCGACGACCCAGATTCCCTCTGCCAGCATCGGCGCGGCCTGCCCTAGATGGGAGGCCAGGATCATCAGCGTCATGGTCGCGGCGGAAAAGAAATTGCTGGTGACCGGATGGCGGAATTCCGCCTTCACGGCGGGGAAATGGCGCAGGGTCTTGATGCCGTAGAGGATGACCAGGATCCCGAAGACCCCCAGGGCGATGCCGACCAGCAGTTTGGACAGAAGGATTCCCCAGCCGAAGACGGCGGCGATTTCCCGCCACGCGGTGGCGAACCCGGCGAGGCCCAGACCCGCCCCGAACAGGGTGACCGGCATATGCTGCAGGCTGGCCGGGACCGGGCCGGTATCTGCGGGGGCTGGGCCGCTATCGGCGGGTTTCGCCTGTTCGGCCGGCGCGGCGGCAGCTTTCTTGGAAGACGCCTTCTTGGCGGCGGCCTTTTTCCGGGACGCCTTTTTCGCCGATTTCTTAGCGGCTGTTTCGGTGGCTTCTGTGCCCCCGGTTTCAGACTTTACCGGAGCGTCGACTGGCAGATCTGCCTTCATTACGGAATCGTCCTGATCGTCCTGGGCCATCTGGTCGCGCTCGCCATCCTGAACTTTAAAATCGTTCACTCGTTGTAGCCTTGTATGGGCGGGGTTGGAAAGTCCTGTGGCGGAAGATGCCGCAATTTCCGTGCGTTAGAGTGCATCATGCAAAGGGAACGAAGAGAGTCTTGAAAGTGAACATTTAAGGAACTATTGTGTGAGAACAAAACAGGTTCATCAAAGTAACCAATAACACGGCCAAGGCAGTGAACGAAAGGATCATCCGATATGAGCGTTTATCGTGCGGAGATTTTCGAAACGGCGCGGAATGGGGGGGCGTGGCGAGAAGGCACGGAGGGGGACGGCGTATGGGCAGATGCCGGTCTGCGGCTGGCAACGGCACGGCGGCATGTCGACCGGATTGAACGGCAGTTTCGGCGTGCCCCATCCAAAGGTTCTGCCCTGCGAACCGGCTTTGCCGCCGTGGATGCTGTCCTGCCGGATGGCGGTCTGACCTGTGGAGCGATTCATGAAAGCCTGGGGCTGGCCGCCCGTCGGTTTGCCGTGCATCTGCTGGCCCGCCGGTTGGAAAATGCCGCCGCCCCGGCGCTCTGGGCCGTGCCCGTTGCGGCGGGACATGCGCTTTATGGCCCCGGACTGGCGGGATATGGCGTGGACCCGTCGCGGTTGGTGATTGCCCGCTACCGGTCCGCGGTGGAAGGGTTGTGGCTGATCGAGGAAGCCCTGAAAAGCGGTGCTTTCTCGCTGGTTCTGGGGGAGCCGGAGGGCGCGTTGGGCACGACGGCGGCCCGGCGATTGAGTCTGGCGGCAGAGGCTGGGGGAACCTGCGGCCTGTTGGTGTCGGAAGGCGGTGCGGCCATTTCCGCGCCCGGCACGTCGGCCAGCCGCTGGCGCGCCGAACCGGCACCCGCCGCCATTTCCGAAACCGGCCCGGTCCGCCGCCGTCTGTCGCTGGTGCTGGAACGGTGCCGGGGCCTGACCGGGGAAGAAACCCGGCGTTGGCTTCTCGATACGGTGTGATCCATGTCGGGACGGCGTTATCTTTGTCTTTGGTTGCCGTTTCTGCCGACGGACCGCCTGCGTCCGGCGGCAGGCGAGGCGCCCCTATCCGTTCCCGGTGCGACCGTGCAGCGGGTCGGCAACAGCGCGTTTCTGGTGGCGCTGGATCGCATGGCACGGCAACGCGGCTTGCGGTCCGGCATGACCCTGGCCAGCGCACAGGCGGTCTGTCCCGATCTGACGGTCCTGCCGCACGACCCGGACGGGGATCGGGCGCGCCTGTATGAATTGGCGCTGTGGTGTGATCGCTTTACCCCCCTGGTTGCGGTCGACGGCGTGGATGGCTTGATGCTCGATACCGCGGGCTGCGATCCCCTGTTCGAAACCGACACGGATTCCGGGGAGGCGGTGTTGATCCGGCAGGCGCGGGAGGGGTTGGCGGCATTGGGTTTTCATGCTTCGGCGGCGTTGGCCTCCACATCCGGCGCGGCGGCGGCTTTGGCCCGCTATGGCGGGCGGGAGGAATGGCATGTCGCCCCGGACGCCAAACTGTCGGATGTCCTGTCCGACCTGCCGGTCACGGCCTTGAGCGCCGTCGAACCGGGACTGGACGAGGATGTTTTCGACGGGCTGGTGCGCGTCGGGCTGCGCCGGATCGGGGATTTGATCGGGGTGCCGCGTGCCGCGCTGGCCGCGCGGTTCGGTTTAGCCCTGGCGTCGGCGCTGGACAAGGCGCTGGGGCAGGCGCCACGGCCGATTGCGCCGCGTCCGATCCGTCCGCCCTATCGGGTGCGGCTGCGCTTCCCTGATCCGATCGGCGACACGCCGGATATCGAGGCGGCGCTGCGCCGTTTGCTGGACAGGCTGTGCCGACGGCTGGGGGATGAAGGACGCGGCTGTCGGCGGCTCGACTGGACCCTGTATCGCGCCGACCGGACGGAACAGTCCCTGACCATCGGCACGGCCCGACCGGCCCGCGACCCGAACCGGTTGTTCCGCCTGTTTGCCGAAAAACTGAAAACGGTGGAACCGGGTTACGGCGTGGATTCCATGCTGCTGGCCGCAACGGGGGTCGAGGCCTGCACCGCCACGCAGGAAGACGGGATCGGCGCCGTGACGGGATATGACCGGACCGCGTTGGAAACCGCGATCGACCGGCTGGGGAACCGGTTGGGGGCGGACAATGTTTTCCGTCTGGCCCCGGTCGACAGCCATCTGCCGGACCGGGCGCAGACCCGGACGGCGGTCTTGCCGGATAAGTCCGCCCCTTGGTCGAAGAGCGGGGACAGGCCGCTGCGGTTGCTCAACGCGCCCTATCCGATTGAGGATCTGGGCGGGCACAGTTTTCGCATCTTCGGTCGCCGCACGGCCCTGCGCCTGCTGCGCGGACCGGAAAGGATCGCCCCGGAATGGTGGCGCAAGGATGCGTTCTGGGCGGGGGGCGCGCGCGATTACTACGACGTCGAAGACGAAACCGGGCGGCGCTTCTGGATATACAGCGAGGCGGGCAATCGGCCCGTGCGCTGGTATCTGCATGGGCTGTTCTGAAGAAAAGACCCGTGAGGCCATGACCGGTTACGCCGAACTGCAATGCCTGACCAATTTCTCCTTTCTGGAGGGTGCCTCCCATGCGGACGAATTGGCGATTCAGGCAAAGGCGCTGGGGCTGTCGGCTCTGGGCGTGGCGGATCGGAATTCCCTGGCCGGCGTGGTCCGCGCCCATGTCGCGGCGAAGGCGCATGGGCTACGCCTGCTGGTCGGTGCGCGGCTGGACCTGACGGACGATGCAGGAGAAAGAGCCGGATCGGTAATCGCCTATCCCAAGCATCGGGAGGCGTATGGCCGTCTGTCCCAATTGATCACCCTGGGGCGGCGCCGGGCGGAGAAGGGGAACTGCCTGCTGCACCTCGCCGATGTGGAGGCCTGGGGGGCGGAAATGGTGCTGATCGCCGTAGCCGACAGTTTCGCGCAGGCAGATGATGCCTTTCGGCGGTTGGGCGATCTGGCGGGGAACGATTTCTACATCGCCGTGTCTCGGACCTATGACGGGTCGCCGCTGCCCCTACCGGAAGGCAGGCTGGTCGCGACAAACAATGTGCTGATGCATGAGGCCGCGCGGCGGCCGCTGGCCGATGTTCTGACCTGCATCCGGGAAGGCGTGACCATCGACACGGCGGGCCGTCTGACCCAGGCGAATGGGGAACGGCATCTGAAATCTCCGGCGGAGATGGCGGCCCTGTTCGCCGACCGACCGGACATGCTGGCGGCGACGCTGGAGATTGTGGAGAAGGTCGATTTCTCCCTCGATGAACTGGCCTACGACTACCCGGACGAGATCGTCACGCCGGGGGAAACGGTCCAGGAATCGCTGACCCGTCTGACCTGGGAGGGTGCACGAGGCCGCTATCCGGGCGGGGTGCCGGAAAAGGTGCGCAAGGCGGTGGAACACGAATTGGACCTGATCGCGGGTCTGGGCTACGCCCCCTATTTCCTGACCGTCTATGACCTCGTCCGCCATGCCCGGTCGAAGAAGATTCTATGTCAGGGGCGGGGGTCGGCGGCGAATTCGGCGGTCTGTTACTGCCTGGGCGTCACTTCCGTCGATCCGGCGCGCCTGGACCTTCTGTTCGAACGCTTTGTGTCCGCCGAACGCAACGAACCGCCGGATATCGACGTTGATTTCGAGCATGAGAGGCGGGAGGAGGTGATCCAATACGTCTATGAAAAATACGGGCGGGAGCGTGCGGGCATGACCGCCGTCGTCACCCGCTTCCGGGCGCGCGGTGCGATCCGGGAGGTCGGCAAGGCGATGGGGCTGGGTGACGATACGGTGACGTTGCTGGCCTCCCAGATATGGGGGTGGTCCGACGAGCGGGTGACCGCCGCCGATCGGTTGGAGGAAGTCGGTCTGGACCCGCGCGACCGGCGTCTGCGTCAGACCCTGGCGCTGATCCGCCAGATCATCGGTTTCCCCCGACATTTGAGCCAGCATGTCGGCGGCATGGTCATGACGCGCAGCCGCCTGGATACGATCGTGCCCATCGAAAACGCGGCCATGGCCGACCGTACCGTGATCCAGTGGGACAAGGACGACCTCGACGCGCTGGGCATCCTGAAGGTCGATATCCTGTCGCTTGGGATGCTGACCTGCATCCGCAAGGCCTTCGACCTGTTGCACCGGCATTACGGGCGCAACGACGATTTGGCCAGCATCCCGCCGGGGGACAGCGCGACCTATGACATGTTGTGCCGGGCGGACAGTATCGGCGTGTTCCAGGTTGAAAGCCGGGCGCAGATGTCTTTTCTGCCGCGCATGAAACCCCGGAATTTCTACGATCTGGTGATCGAGGTCGCGATCGTCCGGCCCGGCCCGATCCAGGGCGACATGGTCCATCCCTATCTGCGTCGCCGCAATAAGGAGGAACCGGTCGACTATCCGTCCGAAGAATTACGGCAGGTTTTGGAGAAAACGAACGGTGTCCCGCTGTTCCAGGAACAGGCGATGCAGATCGCCATCGTGGCGGCGGGGTTTACCCCGGCGGAGGCGGATCGTTTGCGGCGCGCCATGGCGACCTTCCGTAAGATGGGGGAGATCGATCAGTTCCGGGACAAGATGGTCCAGGGCATGATCCGAAACGGTTATACGGAAGAATTCGCGACCCGTTGCTTTCGGCAGATCGAAGGTTTCGGCGAATACGGATTCCCGGAAAGCCATGCCGCCAGTTTCGCTCTGCTGGTCTATGTGTCCGCCTGGCTGAAATGCCATTACCCGGCAGCCTTCGCCTGCGCGCTGTTGAACAGCCAGCCGATGGGGTTTTACGCCCCGGCCCAGATTGTCCGAGACGCAGAGGCGCATGGCGTCGAGGTTCGCCCGCCGGACGTCAACGCCTCTCACTGGGACTGTACGCTGGAGGCGGCGGAAAACGGTCTCGCCTTGCGGCTCGGCTTTCGGCAGGTCAAGGGATTGTCGGAATCAGAAGTGGAGGAAATCGTCGGCTTTCGCGCCAATGGGTATGCCCGTCCGGCGGATTTGTGGCTGCGTGCGCGGATCGGTAAGCGCGCCTTGGCGGCGCTGGCGCGGGCGGATGCGTTTTCCTCCCTGGGATTGGACCGGCGGGCGGCCTGGTGGGCGGTGAAGGGGCTGGGCGGGGACGCCCCCCTGCCGCTGTTCCAACACGCGGCGGAAGCGGAATATGGCGCGGAGCCGGTCGTCACCCTGCCCAAGGCCAGTATGGGAGAGGCGGTGGCAGAGGATTATTCCGCCCTGCGCCTCAGCCTCAAGGCGCATCCGATGGCCCTGCTGCGGGGCCGGGCGGATGCACCGCTGTCGGACGTGACGGTGGCGTCGGAATTGCCGACGGTGACGCCGGGGCGGCGGGTGACGGTATCGGGGCTGGTCCTCGTTCGGCAGCGTCCGGGCAGCGCGAAGGGGGTCGTTTTCGCGACGCTGGAGGACGAAACCGGCGTCGCCAATATCGTCATCTGGCAGGATACGTTCGAGGCCTTCCGCCGCCCGATCCTGACCAGCCGCCTGATGTCGGTGACCGGCAAGATGCAGAAGGAAGGCATTGTCATCCATATCGTGGCCCAGAAGATCGAGGATCGATCCTATCTGCTGGACGAATTGGCGGAAGGGAATGACGGGAAAGCGATCGACGCCGTCATGCCGTCGGACGAGGTCCGCAATCCCATGCCGGGATCCCATCGCGGCGGGCCGGTGGTGCAGATCGCCCCGGAAGGCCATCGTGGCGCGGGATATCGCCCGATGAAAACCGCCGTGCCGCAATCCGCTCTGCCGCAATCCGCCCTGCCGCAGGCTGCGACCCCCCGCCATCCGAGGGACCGCCCGAAAACCTTTTTCGGGTGAGGCAGGACATGGGTGAAAGACGGGAATCGACAATACCCGTCGGCGTCCTATAGTGCGCGGATCATCGCTTGGGGCCAGTCCGACGTGTTTTCCATTCTCACTTCCATCGCGCCGATCTTCCTGTTGATCCTGCTGGGCAACTATCTGCTGCGGAAGGGGATTCCGTCCGTCGAATTCTGGAACCTGAACGACAAGCTGGCCTATTGGGTGCTGTTTCCGGCGCTGCTGTTCCACAACACATCGACCTTGAAGCTGACCGGGAACCTGCTGGAATCCTATGCCATCGTCACTCTGGGGGCGTTCGGGGCGGCGGTGCTCTATGCCGTGGCGGTGAAGAAGATCACGGGGCTGACCGGCGCGGTCGGCAGTTCCGTTCTGCAAGGGGCGTCGCGGCACAATACCTTCGTGTCCCTGGCCGTGTCGGGGCAGTTGTTCGGGGCGGAAGGTCTGGCGCTGGCGACCCTGGTGACGGCGGTGCTGGTGCCGGTGACGAATATCGTCGTCGTGTCCCTGATGACGGGGATGCTGCCGCAGCCTGGTGCGCACAGTCTGGGCCGCGCGATCCTGCGCGATCTGTCCCGCAATCCCCTGCTGGTCTCCATCGTCATCGGACTGTCGATGAACGCGCTGGGGCTGGGCGGGTTGCCCGTCATTCACCAGACGACCGGATTGTTGGGCGCGGCGGCGCTGCCGATCGTGCTGTTGTGCATCGGCGCGAATTTGCGCATCCGGGAAATGCATACCAGCCTGGGGCCGGTGCTGCTGTCCATCGTCGGCAAATTCGTCGTCTTTCCGGCCGCTGCCTTCGGCCTGATCCTGGCCACGGGCCTGACCGGCATGACCGCCGTCGTGCCGATGATCGCCGCCAGCATACCGACCGCCGCGTCGTCCTTCACGCTATCCCGGCAGATGGGTGGCGACGCGCCCCTGATGGCCGCCATCGTCACCCTGCAGACGCTGGTATCCTTCGTCACGTTGCCGCTGATGGTCTATTGGGCCGGAACCTATTTCGGCCTGACCTTCTGACCCCTACCGCGTCAGCCCAAGGCGTTCGTGCCACGCTGCGAGGGACTCGTCCGGATAGTCCGGGAAACTCTTGTCCCCCGGTTTCCCTTCAATGCGGCACCAGGGCGCCTTGAACCGCGTCATCAAATGCACGTATTCAGGCGGGTCGGGCAACGGCGTATCGATCGCGGAGGCAAAGGGATGCACCAGTTCCGGCCAGCGCGGGTCATAGCACCAAAGCCCCGATCCGCAGTGTCGGCAGAAATGCCGCTGCAGGGGACTGATGCCGGTTTCATTCCGGTCGTCCCGCGCCCGATAGACGGTGACGTCATCCGCCCCCTCGACCGACAGGGTTTCATGGACCGCGCCCAGATTGATGGCGTAACCGCCGCCGCCTTGGGTCTTGCGGCAAATCGAACAATAGCAGCGGTTATAGGGATAGGGATGCGGACTTTCGACCGTGAATCGGACCGATCCGCAATGACAACTGCCCGATAGTTTCATCCGTCGCCTCCCATTGATTACTTCAATGTTTGCAAATCCCCGTCGACGCTCAAGGCCTGACCGGACAGCGTGCCGCACAGGTCGGAGGCCAGGAACAAGGCCATGTCGACAATGTCGTCCGGTGGGATCAGCCGGTTCATGGAGGCGATGCTGGTATACTCGGCCAGCATCTTCTCATAGGACACGCCGCGTGCTTCCGCCTTTGCCGAAATCACGCGTTCGATCCGGTCCCCGGCGACCGCGCCGGGCAGGATCGCGTTCACGCGGATGTTGAATTCGCCCAGTTCCGCCGCCAGCGACTTGGTGAAACCGATCACACCCCATTTGGACGCGGAATAGGGCGTGCGCAGCGGGAAGGCGAATTTGCCCGCCGCCGAAGACAGGTTGATGATCGACCCACCGCCCGATTTCTTCAGTTCCGGAACGGCGAGGCGCGTGCACAGGAACTGACCCGTGACGTTGATCGACAAAACGCGCTCGAAATCGTCGGGGTCGATGTCTTCGACCGGGGCGGTCGGGCCCGCGATCCCGGCATTGTTGACCATGACGTCCAACCCGCCCAGGAATTTCAGGCCGGCGTCGAAAAAGGCGTCGATCTGGTCGCGGTCGGATACGTCCGCCTTGATACAGCCGATACCGGGCCGGATGGACTTGAGATTGTCCAATCCCGCCTCGTCCACGTCGCAGACGAAGACCCGCGCCCCGGCCTGGTCCATGCGTTCGGCCATCAACCGCCCGATACCGGCGGCACCGGCGGTGATCAAAATCCGCTTTTCCGTCAGGTCGATCGTCATCGGCGCCATCCTCCCATCATTGTCGCGTAGAGCGCGAGAGTTTCCCCCACCACGATTTCTTCGGCAAAGTCTTCTTCGACGGCATGCCGCGCGCCGCGGCCGAGAGACCGGCGCAGGTCCTTGTCTTCGGCAAGCCGTTGCAGCGCATCGGCCAGCGGTTCCACCGATTTCAGCGGAACCCGGATTCCGGTTTCGCCGTCACGGCAAATTTCGCGGCAGCCGGGCACGTCGGTCGCAACCACCGCCCGCGCGCAGGCCGCCCCTTCCAGCAGCGACTTCGGCAGGCCTTCGCGATAGGACGGCAGCACCGCGATATGCGCATCGGCGTAAACCCCGGCGATATCGTCGCGCGGCCCCAGAATCTCCACGACGCCTTCCGCTTGCCAGGAATCCAGCGTTTCCTGGGGGATGCTGGCCGGATTCATATCCGTCGGCCCGACCAGACGGACGGTCAGGGCCACGCCGCGTTGTTTCAATAGACGTGCCGCGGCGACCAATTCCCCGATCCCCTTGTCCCACAGCATGCGGCTGACACAGACGGCGACCGGCGTGCCGGGCCGTTCGGGCATCGGGTGGAAACGATCCGTGTTCACGCCCGATCCCCGGATTACGGTGATCTGTTCGGGTTCGACCCCGATGCGGGAAATGAACAGTTCCGCATCGTCGCCGTTCTGCACGATCAGCTTTGTATGGCGGCGGTTGTTGAGCTTGCGGAACAGGCGTTCAATCACCGGACGCAACAGCCGCATTTTCCAACTGTTCGATATGAACAGGAAACCCAAACCGGCCATCGCGTTCACCACGGCGGGCAGGTCCGCCTTCGCGGCGGCAATGCTGCCATACAGGACGGGCTTCATCGCGACCTGATGCACAAGGTTCGGCTTGTGCCGGAGATAGATTTCCAGGATGTGCTTGTAGGTTTTGAAATCCCGGATCGGGTTCAAGCCTGATCGATCGAAGGGAACGTGGATCGCGGTAAAGCCTTCCGATTCGATCTTCAGGCGGTGATCCTGATAGCGGCAGGCGACCAGCACCGTTGCCCCGGCATCCCGTGCCGCCCGGGCGAAGGGCAGGCGATGGGACCAGAAATACCAATCTTCCGTGACCAGGAAGAGGACGCTTTTTCCGGTGAGGTCGATCCGGCTCATGGCGTACCGATCCAGCGTTCCGCCCAGGCTTCCAGCATGCAGATGCCCCACAGGGCTTCCGCCCGTGCGCCGCGACCGGCCAGATGATCGCTCCAAGCCTTCCGTACGGGCGCCGGATCGATCCAGCCGCGTTTGGCGATTCGGTCTTCGTTCAGCAGGCTTTCGGCCCAATCGCGCAACGGCCCGGCCAGCCAGTCGCCCAACGGAATGGCGAAGCCGGATTTCGGGCGGTCCACCAGGGCGCGCGGCACATGCCGGTACAGGATTTCGCGTAACGGATATTTGGTCACGCCGTTGTGGATTTTGTATTCCGTCGGCAGGGTCCAGGCGAATTCGACGACCCGATGGTCCAGCAGAGGCACGCGCGCTTCCAGGCTGACCGCCATGCTGGCCCGGTCCACCTTGGTCAGAATATCGCTGGGCAGATAGGTCACCGTGTCGGTCCAGGCCGCCCGCAAGGCCGCGTCCCCGGCGGGGATGCCCTTCGGCAGGCGCGGCGGCGGGTGTTGACCGGTCAGGTTTCCCGGCCAATGGGTGACAACGTCCAGATAGCGCTGATCCGCCGTATCGGCGCGCAGGGCGCGGCCCAATTTCTGCACCTTCACCCCCGCCATCCGGGGACGTTTCGACGCCGGGATCATGTTCGCCAAACTGTCCCACAGGGCCGGGCCCGGCGCGGCCAGGGCGCATCCGGCAAGGCGGCGGGCAAAACCGGGCACCGACGCCAGCCGCCGTTCCATCGCGCCAAGGGCCTTGTGCCGATTGTAACCGAAGAACACCTCGTCCCCGCCGTCGCCGCTCAAGGCCACGGTCACGTCCTCCCGCGCCAGACGGCTGACCAAATAGGTCGGCAGGGCGGAGGAATCCGCGAAGGGTTCGTCATACCAGTCGGGCAGGTTGGGGATCAGGTCGCGCGCCGCATCGGGTGACAAAGACAAGGTCCGGTGATCGGTACCCAGATGCTTGGCCACGGCTTCGGCATGGGTGGCCTCGTCATAATCGGCCGCGCCGAACCCGATTGTGTAGGTCTTCACCGGCCGGTTCGATGCCTTCTGCATCAGGGCGACGACGGTCGAAGAATCGATACCGCCCGACAGCAACGCCCCCAGCGGCACGTCGGCCACCATGCGGCGGCGCACCGCGTCGCCGATCAGGCGTTCGGCTTCGTCCACCGCTTCGTCCAGGGACAGGGTCGTTTGCGGTGCCTTCGCGACGTCTTCCATGGACCAGTAGGGGCGGATGTCGATATCGCCGTTGGCCGCGACGGTCGCCAGATGACCCGGCGGCAGCGCTTGTATGTCACGGTAGATACAGGCCGGCGCGGTGACGGCGTTGCCTTGCAGGAACCCGTTGATCGCGGCGGGGTCGACATGGGCAACGAAATCCCGATGCGCGCGGATCGCCTTCAATTCCGATCCCCAATAAACGCGGTGGCCCTGGCGACCGAAGTAAACCGGTTTGATGCCCAAACGGTCGCGGATCAGGGTCAGGCGGCGGTCCCGTCGGTCCCACAGGGCGATGGCGAACATGCCGATCAGACGCGGCAGGGTCTTTTCCACGCCGTCGCGGGCGAAGAGTTCCAACATCACTTCCGTATCGGAATGACCGCGGAACCGATGCCCGCGCGATGCAAGGTCTTCCGCAAGGTCCTGATAGTTGTAGATTTCGCCGTTATAGGTGATGACGAAGCGACCGTCGGCGCTGTGCATCGGCTGGTGACCGGCCTCCGACAGATCGATGATCGCAAGGCGTCGGAAGCCTTGCGCGATACCCGCCGCTTCATCGGTCCAAACGGCCCCCATATCGGGACCGCGTCGATAGATGGCGTCCGTCATCGCGCGCCCGGTTTCGGCCAATAGGGCATCCGGGCTGCGGCGGTCGAGGTCGATATATCCGGCAATTCCACACATCGCGCGCGACGTTACACGGCTTCGTTGAACCCGTCACTCCGGTATCGGTACAAAATCGCCTTCCTTCACGGTCTCCATCGCGACATACGTAGCCGTCGAAATCACGCCGGGCAGCATGTTGATCACATCGCCCAGAAAATGCCGGAACCGTTCCATGTCTTTGGTTCGGACCTTCAGCAGATAATCGAAGCCCCCTGCCACCATATGGCATTCGGCGATGCCCGGTTCCTTCGCCACGGCTTCGCGGAAATGGTCGAAGATGTCGGTGGTCGTCCGGTCCAACGTGACCTGAACGAAGACGGTCAATCCGGCCTCTAGCCGGGTCGGGTTCAACCGCGCCGAATAGCCCCGGATATATCCGTCCTTTTCCAACCGGCGGACACGTTCCAGGCAGGGGGTGGGCGACAGGTTTACCCGTCGTGCCAATTCCACATTGGTCAGGCGTCCGTCCGTTTGCAGAAGGCGCAGAATATTCCGGTCGATCTTGTCGAGCGGCCTGTGGGAGTCCGGCATGGCAGCATAATTCTCTATTGTTTGCGCTGAACAATTTATAAAATATCGTTGGAATTTGTAAAACAGAAGCACATTCGGCTGTTGTGGCGGTATCATTTGGGATCATCGCCACTCCGTTTCAGGAAACCGCCATGCTTCTGACCCAAGCCCAAGCCGACCGTCATGCCTCCCTGTCCGACCTGCGCCGCCGCGTGCGCGAGGCCTATCGCCTGGACGAGGTCGTCTGCCTGGATGAGCGCCTTTCTCAGGCTTCCGTGAGCGCCGCCGCGCGCGACCGGATTGAGGAACGGGCGCGGAACCTTGTCGTGAAGGTACGCGAGGACCGGGTCAAATCGTCGGGTATCGACGCCTTCATGCATGAATACGAGCTGTCGTCGAAAGAAGGCGTCGTGCTGATGTGCCTTGCGGAGGCGCTGTTGCGCATCCCGGACGACGAAACGGCGGATGCCCTGATCAAGGACAAGATCGGCGGCGCGAATTGGGAAAGCCATCTGGGTCAGTCCGAAAGTTGGTTCGTCAATGCCTCCACCTGGGCCTTGATGCTGACCGGACGTATCGTCGGGGTGAACGAAAGCGGCGGGGACAGCGACTGGCGTGGGGTCATGCGCAAGCTGGTGCACCGGTCCGGCGAACCGGTCATCCGTCAGGCCGTGACCCAGGCGATGCGCGTCATGGGGCGCCAATTCGTCATGGGCCGCAAGATCGGCGAGGCGCTGGACCGCGCGAAAGGCTTCGAAAGCCGGGGCTACCGCTATTCCTATGACATGCTGGGGGAAGCGGCGCGCACCATGGCGGATGCCCTGCGCTATTTCGAGGCCTATTCCGCCGCCATCGACAAGATCGGCAAGGCGGCGAAAGGGCGTGGCTCGATCGAGGCACCGGGCATTTCGGTGAAGCTGTCGGCTTTGCATCCGCGGTACGAGTTCGGCCAGGAAGCCCGCGTCTTCGACGAATTGCTGCCGCGCATGAAAGACCTGTGCGTCCAGGCGAAACAGTACGATATCGGTCTGTGCATCGATGCGGAGGAAACGGACCGTCTCGACATTTCCATGGATATCATCGAGGCCTTGGCTCTCGACCCCGATCTGGCGGGCTGGAATGGGCTGGGGCTGGCGGTTCAAGCCTATCAGAAGCGCGCCTATCCGCTCGTCGAATGGCTGGCCGATGTCGCGAAACGCGGCAAGCGCCGCCTGATGGTGCGACTGGTGAAGGGGGCCTATTGGGACACGGAAATCAAACGCGCCCAGGAACTGGGTCTGGCCGATTATCCCGTTTTCACGCGCAAGGTATCGACCGACGTCTCCTATCTGGCCTGCGCGCGGAAACTGTTGGAAGAACAGGACGCCTTCTATCCGTGCTTCGCGACGCATAACGCGCATACCTTCGCCGCCATCGCGGAAATGGCCGGAAATCGCAGCGATTTCGAATTCCAGCGCCTGCACGGTATGGGCGACGCGCTGTACGATCAAGTCGTCGGCAAGGCGGGCGATCATTCCGACGGCGGCGGCTATCCCGTTCGCATTTATGCGCCGGTGGGCAGCCACGAAGACCTTCTGGCCTATCTTGTCCGGCGTTTGCTGGAAAACGGGGCGAACAGCAGTTTTGTGAACCGCATCGTCGACGACCGTTTGCCCATCGCGGACATCATCGCCGACCCGCTGCGGGAGGCGGAACGCCTATCGCCGGTGCGCCATCCGCAGATCCCGATGCCGGAAGCCCTGTTCGGCGAGGGGCGCAAGAATTCAGACGGGTACGACATCACCGATGCGCCGTCCCTGCTGATCCTGCGCGAGGCGATGGCACAGGCGGAAAAAGAACCCTGGACCGCCGCCCCGCTTGTCGGCGGCGCACCGGTCGCGGGCAAGGCGATGGCGGTCTATTCCCCGGCGGATCGTGGCTACAAGGTCGGCGATGTTACCCTGGCGACGGCCGATACGGCGAAGGACGCCTTCGAACGGGCATTGCGGGCCCAGCCGCTGTGGGACGACGTTCCGGCGACGGACCGGGCGGCGGCGCTGGAACGCGCGGCGGACCTGTACGAAGCCCATGGCGCGCGCCTTATGGCCATCGTCATGCGGGAGGCCGGGAAAACCCTGGCCGATGCCGTCGCCGAACTGCGCGAGGCCGTGGATTTCCTGCGCTACTACGCGGCGATGGCGCGCGCGGATTTCGCCGGTCCGACCGACCTGCCGGGGCCGACCGGCGAAATCGACCAGATACGCCTGCACGGTCGGGGCGTTTTCCTGTGTATTTCGCCCTGGAACTTCCCACTGGCCATTTTCTCCGGTCAGGTCGCGGCGGCGCTGGCGGCGGGGAATGCGGTTCTCGCCAAACCGGCGGAGCAAACCCCAATCATCGCCTATGAGGCGGTGAAGCTGCTGCATGCGGCGGGGGTTCCGGCGGATGCGGTCCATCTTTTGCCGGGCGATGGACCGACAATCGGGAATGCCCTGCTGTCCGATCCCCGCCTGGGCGGGGTCGCCTTCACCGGGTCGACGGACACGGCGCGCCTGATCAATCGCAAGCTGGCGGATCGGGACGGGCCGATCGTGCCGCTGATCGCGGAAACCGGCGGCCAGAACGCGATGATCGTCGACAGTTCCGCCCTGCCGGAACAGGTGACGCGCGATGTTCTGATCTCCTCCTTCCAGAGCGCGGGGCAGCGGTGTTCCGCCCTGCGCTGCCTGTTCGTGCAGGAAGACGTGGCCGACAAGCAGATCGCCATGATCGCCGGCGCGATGAAGGAATTGAAGATGGGCGATCCTGCCTTCCTGTCCACGGATGTCGGGCCCGTCATCGATGCGGAGGCGAAAGCGGCCCTCAACGCCCATATCGCGGATATGTCCAAGACGGCGAAGAAGGTCGGCGAAACCCCGCTGCCCGCCGCCTGCGACAAGGGAACCTTCGTCGCGCCGATGGCCTTTGAAATCCCCAACATCGATGTGCTGAAGACCGAACATTTCGGTCCCATCCTGCATATCGTGCGTTTCAAGGCGGGGGAAATCGACTCGGTCGTGGATGCGATCAACGGCACCGGGTTCGGTCTGACCTGCGCGGTACACAGCCGGATCGACGAAACGGTCACGCGGGTGCTGAAACGTCTGCGGGTCGGCAATGCCTATGTGAACCGCAATCAGATCGGTGCGATCGTCGGCGTCCAACCTTTCGGCGGCGAAGGGTTGAGCGGTACCGGGCCGAAGGCGGGCGGGCCGCGATACTTGCATCGCTTCGCCGTGGAGCGCACTGTATCGATCGACACGACGGCGGCGGGTGGCAATGCGTCCTTGATGACGTTGGAGGCCTGACGAACTTTCCAGGTGGGTTTTCCGGGTGGGCTTTCCGGGAGGGCCTTCCGGAAGGGGAGCGTTCCGAAGGCGGGCGTGTCGCTTTCGCTCGCTCCAGCTTGTCCTGAGGGTTCGTGTTCAGGTTTCTGTCTTTCTGTCTGCTTGTCTGTGGTCTCGCGGTCGTGGGAACGGTCGCGTATGCGCAGGATCTGCCGCCCGATCCGCTGGCGCCGCGTGCCGGATTGTCCGCCGAAATGCGGCAAGCTTACGAGGAAGGGCGTCTGATCTTCAACGGTCACTGGCGGCCGTCAGGCACAAACGGACCGGACGATTTGGTCGGGCTGGGGCCGCTTTACAATCGCCTGTCCTGTGCATCCTGCCATGGCGCGGGTGGGCGCGGGAAGCCGCCGGAAGGACCGAACTCTCCCTTCCTTACGGCGCTGGTGCGCATCGGCGTGGTGGACAAGGACGGCAAGGTTTCTGCGCATCCCGTCTTCGGCACGCAAATTCAGGACCGCGCGGTTCCGGATGTTGCGCCTGAGGCATCGCTTTCCCTGGATTGGGAGCCGATGTCGGGGCAATTTCCCGACGGGACGGAATACGAACTGCGCCGCCCGGTCCTGACCATCGCACCCGATCCCGGACCGGATGCGCGCTGGTCTATCCGCGTCGCGCCGCAAGTTTACGGCGTCGGCGCGCTGGCGGACGCGGTCGGGCCCCAGTTCACGCCCGGACTCTTCGGATGGAAAGCGCTTGAACCGACCCTGGTCACCCAGAACGCGGCTGCACTGTCCCAGGATATCGGGATCACCTCCCACTATCAGCCCGTCCCGATTTGCCCGTCGGATGGATGCGCGCAAGGGAAACCGGAAATCGACGGCGCGCGCTTGATGCTGCTGACCCTGTTCACCGACCATCTGGCCGCGCCGGAACCCGATCCTCCGCCTGCCTTGGGAAAGATGCTGTTTACCAAGATCGGCTGCGCGCAGTGCCACCGCCCCGACCTGCCGAAACAGATGGGATCGGGCATGGTGCATGCCTATACCGACCTCGCCTTGCACGATATGGGGCCGGGTCTGGATGACGGTTTGCCGGAAGGCGGGGTGGACAGTGCGAAATGGCGGACAGCACCGCTCTGGGGATTGGGACGGGTGTTGAAGAAGGACCCGGCCTTCCCGCTGCTGCATGACGGGCGGGCCCGGGGGGCGGCGGAGGCGATCCTTTGGCACGACGGATCGGCGGCTGGGGCACGGAAAGGGTTCATGGCCTTGTCGAAAGAAGACCGCGACGCATTGATCGCCTTCCTGACCAGCCTTTAAGTCAGCTACCGCGCGTCAACCGGCGCAGGGCGGCATTCATCAGCATGACGGGGCCGATCCCGGCGATAACGATCATCAGGGCGGGCATCGCCGCCTGTTCCAGCAACTCGTCCTTGGCATACTGGTAGACATAGGTCGCCAAGGTTTCGAAGTTGAAAGGCCGCAGCAGCAGCGTCATCGGCAGTTCCTTCATCACGTCGACGAAGACCAGCAACCCGCCCGCCAGAATGGAGCCGCGCATCAGCGGCAGGACGACCTTGCGCAGGCTGGCGCCGAAACCGTGGCCCAGGACGCGGCTGGCATTCATCAGGTTCGGCGGCAGGCGCTGGATGCCGGCGGAAATCGCGCCATAGCCGACGGCCTGAAACCGGACGAGGCAGGCGAACAGAACCAAACCGACGCCGCTGCTGAACCAGCCCCGGAAATCGAAGCCTAGCCAGTCGCGCAGAACCGCCACGGCACCGGAATCCAACGCACCCGCCGCCGTTACGACGCCGATGGCCAGGATCGTGCCGGGAAAGGCATAACCGACGGCGGACAGGGCGGCGAGACGCTTCAACATCGGTCCGCCGCGATAGGTCGATACGAAGACCAGGAACCCGGCGACACCGATTACCAACAGGGCCGTGCCGCCGGACACGATCAGCGAATTGACGCCAGCATCGACGACTTGCGGGGTGACGTCCAGCGAATAGCCCCGAAGGATGAAGGACAGCAACACGCCGACCGGCAGCAGGAAGCCGACGGCGATGGGCGCGATACAGGCGATCAAGCAACCGGCCAACGAAACGCCCCGCGCCCGAAGGCGTTTCAGCGGCACGGCTTTCTTGCTGGTGTCGGAATAGCGTCGGCGGGACCGTGCATGCAGTTCTATGGCCAGCAGCGCCAGGATGAACAGGAAGGCGAAACAGGCGATCTGCGCCGCCGCCGTCAGGTCGTTCATACCCAGCCAGACGTTGAAGATGCCCAGCGTCAGGGTGCGGACGGCGAAATATTCGACGGTACCGAAATCGCTGATGGTTTCCATCATGACCAGGGCCAGACCGGCGATGATCGCGGGCCGGGCGAGGGGAAGAGCAATCCCGAACAACAGGTTCCGGCGTGCCAGCAAACCGGCCTCGAACAGAGATCCTGGGGTCAGCAGGAAGGCGGTGCGGGTCATCATATAGACGTAAGGGTAAAGCACCGCGCCGATGACCAGCATGGCCCCACCCATGGAGCGGATTTCGGGAAACCAATAATCGCGCGCGCTCTGCCAGCCGAAAATGTCGCGCAGCAATCCCTGCACGGGCCCGGCATATTCCAGGAAATCGGTATAGGTATAAGCGATCAGATAGGCGGGGATGGCGGCGGGCAGCAGTAACGCCCATTCGAAAAACCGTCGTCCCGGAAAGTCATAACGGGTGACGGCCCAGGCGCTGGAAATGCCGAAGATCAGCGTCACGCCGCCGACGCCCAGCATCAAGATCAGCGTGTTGGCGACATATCTCGGTAGAACCGTATCGACCAGATGGCCCCAGTTTCCCTGACCGTCGCCCGATGCTGCGACGAAAACCGAGAAGATCGGTGCCAGCAGCAGCAGGCTGATGAGGGCCGTCGCACCGGTCCAAAGTCGGTTGCCGTCCTTGGACCGGCGGCGGGCCGCACGGGTTGATGTGTCAGGGAAAGTCTGGGAAACCTCTGTTACCATCCGACCGTGTCGATGACCTTCTGCGCGTCAGGCGCCAATTCCGCGATGCGCGCAATCGGCAGGGTGTCTTCCCGGAATTCGCCCCAGGACTTCAGCTCGTCGGACGGACCGACGGCGGGGTTCACCGGGTACTCGAAATTGACGTCCGCGTAAAGCCGCTGGGCTTCCGGTTCGGTCAGGAATTCCAGGAAGCGACGGGCTTCGTCCTTATTTTTGGAATGGATGGCGATGCCGCCGCCGGATACGTTGATATGCGCGCCGCGGTCGCCTTCGCCCTGGTTCGGGAAGATGATATCGATGGCGGCGGCCCAATCGTGCTGTGCCGGGTCTTCCGACGTCAGCATCTTGCCGTAATAGTAGTTGTTCATGATGGCGACGTCGCACTGGCCTTCGTAAATCGCCTTCGCCTGGGCGCGGTCGTTGCCCTGCGGCTTGCGCGCCAGATTGTCGACGAGGCCCTGCGCCCATTCGGTCGCCCCATCGACGCCATGCGCGGCGATCATCGACGCCGTCAGCGCGCGGTTATAAACGTGGCTGCCGGGGCGGGTGCAGATGCGGCCCTTCCAGACCGGATCGGCCAGGTCTTCATAGCGTTTCGGGCGTTCGGCTTCCGGCATGTCCTTTGCCACCGCGATGACGCGGGTGCGCTTCGCGAAGGCGAACCAACGATTCTGCGGGTCGCGCAGATGTTCCGGAATATCCGCTTCCAGGATCTCGGACTCGGTCGGGGCCAGCAGGTCGGCATCGGCATATTCGCTCAACCGCGCGATGTCGACGGTCAGGATAACGTCGGCGGGGCTTTGTTCCCCTTCCGCCTGCAGGCGCTGCACCAGCCCCTTTTCCGCGAAGACGATATTCACCCGCGTGCCCGTTTCTTCCTCATATTTCTTGATGAAGGGTTCGATCAGGAACGGCTGGCGGTGGGAATAGATGTTCAATTCGCCGTCAGCCAGGGCGGGGCCGGATGCCAGGCTGCCGACCGAAACGACGGCAGCGGCGAGCAAGCGGAAGGAAAGGGCAGTCATGGTGGATCGTCCTTTTTGGGGTAAGAGTGCCAAATTGCAGTCGATGCGAAGAAAAGTCCGCAGGTTTTGAAAAAACAAGACATCACCGGGCGCGGCAAAAGCGCCCAATACGGTGCGGAACGGCTGTTTCCTCAAACGCAGAATTTCTTTCATCACAAGCGATGCAACTGCGAGTTATTATCATGAATGGGATCGATAACGCGTTTCATTCCCATTCGCAAGAAGGTGCCGTTGCATCCGGAACATCGGAAAAGGAAGAAGGCGGCCGAATGGCCGCCTTTTCCATATTTACAAGGGGTTGAGATGTTCGGGCGGTCGATCACAAAACCGTGATCGTATGCCTTATTCCGCCGCTAGCGGGCGGTTGGCCTTCCGTTGTCCGGCCTTTGCCGCCGCCAGTTTGTCCTTCGCCAATCGGTCCGCGGCGATATGTGGGGGGATACCGTCATCCTTCGCGCGGCGGAAGATATCACGCATCGTGCCGCCGATCCGTCCGATATGGGCGAAGGTCGCGTCCCGGTCGAAATCCGGTCCCTCGTGATAGATATGGATCACGCCGCCGGCATTCAGCACATAGTCGGGCGCGTACAGGATGCCCCGATCGGCAAGTCGGTCGCCATGGCGGGTTTCCGCCAATTGGTTATTCGCCGCGCCCGCAACGATCGATGCTTTCAAACGCGGGATCGTGTCGTCGTTCAGCGTCGCCCCCAAGGCGCAGGGGGCGTAGACGTCGACATCCGCGTCATAGATCGCGTCCAGACCGACCACCGTCGCGCCCAGTTCCCGTTCCGCGCGGGCGAGCGCCGCCGCATCGATATCGGTCACGGTCAACACCGCGCCGGCGGCATGCAGTCGGCGGGCAAGATCGTATCCGACATGGCCCAGGCCCTGGACGGCGACGCGCACGCCCTTCAGATCACTGGCGCCCAGCGCTTCCCCAACGGCGGCTTCCAAGCCTTTGAAGACGCCATAGGCGGTGCCCGGCGAGGGGTCGAAACCGACACTCTTCACACCGCGCACGTTCCGAGTCGTTTTGGCAATTTCGGCCATATCCTCCGGTGTCGTGCCGACATCTTCCGCGACGATGTAGCGACCGCCGAAACTGTCCACGAAGCGGCCCATTTCGCGCATCATTGCCGGGGTCTTGTCCGTTTTCGCATTGCCGATAATGACCGACTTGCCGCCGCCCCAGGGCAGATCCGCCAATGCGTTCTTGAAGGTCATACCGCGCGACAGGCGCAACACATCGGTCAGCGCCGCCGCGTCGTCGTCATAGGCCCACATCCGGCAACCGCCGAGCGCCGGACCCATAACCGTGCTGTGGAGGGAGATAATCGCCTTCAGACCCGTCTCGCCGTCATAGTGGAAGGCGACATCTTCGTGTTCGTCGAAGCTGGGGGACGAAAATACGCTCATCGGATACCTCCATCGTCTGCTCTGTTGGGTTTATGCTGCGCCGCAGAAAACCGGGGGTTTTTATTCGGCACGCAATATTGTTACCCATGTTATGAGGTCGATCCGGGCTGAGCGGAAGAGGGGAAATGAGACGGGTTTGAAGAAAGACCGAAAATCACGAAGCAGCGCCGAAATGACGCAATCTTCGTGCGGAAAAGGTTGAAAACCGGTAATTCCGATAGCCGCGCTGAAAAGGCGAATTCCTATTTCAACCGGTCGGCCAACATCGGCAGACGATCCTGGCCCCAGAATGTTTCACCATCGACGCAGTACCACGGCGCGCCGAACATGCCGGCGGCGAGGGCGTCCTCGCAGACCTTCAATGCCGTTTCGGCCATTGCGGGGGCTTGTGCCGACGCGACGATCGCCGGACCGTCCAATCCCTGTGCCGATGCGATGCCGGACAGTGTCTGCCAGTCTGAAATATCGCGTTCTTCCTGCCAAACCGCCGCCATGATCGCCCGAGACAGGGAGCCCAGATCCGCGCCCCGGTCAGCCGCCGCCAGGGCGACATATTGGGACGGATGATCGTCGACGGGAAAATGCTTCGGTTCAAAAGTGATAGGAATGCCCAGATAGGCGGACCAGCGCTTCAATTCCTGCATGCGGTAGGCGCGCCGTTCCGGCGACCGTTTCGCGACGGGGACCCCCCCCGTTTTCGGAAATATGTCGCTGACCGATATCGGATGATAGGCAATCGTCGCGCCTGTTTCCGCCGCGATCGCAATCAATCGATCATGGCCGAGGAATGCCCAAGGGGAGATATGACCGTAATAGTAATCGATAATTTTTCCCATAGGATCAGCCTTTCTCTTGAATCAGGGACAGGTAACGCGCGGCGAGACCGCGGCATTGGGCATCGTCCTTGCCGTCGATCCTGCGGGGACGAAACCGTCGTTGGAAAGCATTAATGCGAAGGTCCGCATCGGGATCATAGCCGATTTCGGTCAGCAACTCGGATAAGGACCGGTCGGTATCCAGCTCGGCTTCCGGAAAGACTCCGACTCCCTCCTGCGCGAGTTGCCGCCAGGGGAACAGTTCCCCCGGATCCTGCTTGCGCGCTGGCGCGATATCGGAATGGCCGACAATCCCGGACGGTGGGATCGAATGCCGGGACAGAATGTCCAGGCACAGATCGGTCACCGCCGCGATCTGCTTTTCTGGAAAGGCGCGGTAGCCGAATTCATGCCCTGGATTCTGGATTTCAATACCGATGGAATGGGAATTCACGTCGGTGACCCCGCGCCAATAGGCCAGACCGGCATGCCACGCCCGTTCGGCCTCCGCCACCAGCCGCAGGATCGTGCCGTCTTCCTGAACGAAATAGTGGGCGCTGACCTCAGCCGTCGGATCGCACAGGCGGTCTATCGCCGCCGTCGCGCTCGCCATGCCGGTGTAATGCAGGACCAGCATGTCGACCGGACCGCCATGCCGCCTTGGGCCGTGATTGGGGGACGGGCGGTCCTGAACGGCGGGCAGTGTCATCGGACCTCCGCATCCGGGGCCGACCCTCTTGCTGCCTGACGGATGGTGACGATACCGACACCGACGACGACCATCGCCCCGCCGATTATCATCGGCAGCGTCAATGCGTCGCCCAGAATCAAGACCCCACCGGCGACGCCTACGACCGGCAACAATAGGGTGAAGGGAATAACGCGGCTGAGCGGGTATTGCTTGATCAACCCGTACCAGATGCCATAGCCGGTAATGGTGACGAAGGCCGCCTGGAAGACCGCCGCGCCCCAGCCTTTCCAGCCCGCATCCATCATCATCGCGACCTGATTGTCCTCCACAAGGAAGGAAATCGCGAACCAGCATGGCGCCACCATCAACGCCATCCAACCGTTCAGGGTGAACGGGTCCAAATCGCCAAGCCGCTTCGCTTGCGTTGCGGCATAGGCCCAGCAGAAGGCGGCGAGAACGACCGCAAGGACCCAAATGAATGTTCCTTCGAAACGCGGCTGCCCGCCAACGACGACGCAACCCGCGAAGGCGATGGAAATACCCAGAATACGCCGCCAACCGGGATAGTCCTTGAACATGAAGGCCGACAGGATGACGGCGAACGGGGTGTTCAACTGGCTCAGCAGAGCAGCCGTGGATGCATCAATATACTGCATGCCGGAGAACATCAGGCCAAAATGGATGACGCCCAGCATCATCGAATACCGGAATATCGGCCAGAATCGACCTTTCGGCCATTTGACGAAGGGGACCAGGAAGCAGGCGATCAATGCGAACCGCAAGGCCAACAACAGATAGGGGGAGAAGTCCTGTAATCCCCATTTCACAACGACGAAATTCGACCCCCATATCAGGATGACGAACAGCGCCTTGGCAACATCCAACGCTCTCATTTTTTGGTTTTATCCCTCGCGGCGCGAATCCGGTCATAGGCCGCGTTGATCATCGCCAATTTGTCATTGGCATGGGACACGAACTCTTCCGGCATTCCCTGCGCCGTCAGGCGATCGGGATGGTTCTCGCGCACCAATTTGCGGTGCGCCTGCTTTACGGTTTCGTCATCGGCATCGTGGGACACGCCCAGAATACGGTACGGGTCGGCCTCGTCGGGGGACAATTGCAGGGCCGTGACCCGTTCGAAGGTTGCAGTGTCGAAACCGAAAATATCGGATACTTTTTGCAGGAATGCATGTTCGTTGGGGTGAACGACACCATCCGCCTTGGCGATATGGGCCAGGCACCACAGCAATTCTTCCAGCACCTGCGGAGCCGTCTTGAACATGCCCGCAACCTGATGCGCGTAGGGCTCGAAGCCGCTGGCGTCCTTGCGGGCCTGGTCGAAGACGCGCGCGACGTTCTTCACCTCGTCTTCCGGGACGCGGAATACCTGCCTGAAGGCATCGACCTCGTCCCGGGTCACGACGCCGTCGGCTTTTGCCATTTTGGCGCTCAGCACGATGACGGCGATGGTGAACCCCATGGATTTCTTTGCGCGTTCGGGGTCGGGTTCCTGTTCGGTGCGGTATTTATCGACGAAATGCCCGCCGATCGCCCCGACAAGCAGACCGATCGGCCCGCCGAGGGCGAGGCCGGTCGCGCCGCCGATCACTTTTCCCCATATACTCATGCTTGTTCCGTCTTCCGGCCCGGTCGCCTTATCGAGGTAAGTTTATACTGTAACGGGGTTCGGCAACCCGACAAGGGCGTAACCGGAGAATACGTCAGCCGTCCGTCGACTGTTGCGGATCGCCTTCTTTTAGAATGACGGCGCGCACGACGGTTTCCGCCTGACCGTCCGAAAATTCCTCACCGCTCGGCGCACAGTAATAGCCGACGATGGTCCGCGTGGCGGGCGCGGAAACATCCGCTTTCCAGGATTGGCTGAAGATGACGCAGATTTGGCTGGCCATAGTGAAGCGTCGCCACAAGACCGGCCCAATGGCATTCATGCTGGAATACAGCGTTTGGAACGTCAAATGGCGCCGGGCGAGAATATCCCAATAAGATGCGGCTGCGTCCGGGGCAGGCGGTTCCGCCATGGGCGCATTGTCCAGCCGGCGAATTTCCATCAGCGAGGCGGCGATGTCGTTGTCCGGCGGTCCGCGCCATGTCCGACGCCTGAAATAAAGATCGGACTCCAACTCGAACCGCTCGTCATAAAAGGATGCGGCGCCATCGAGTGTCGGGACCCTGAAATCAAGCAAAAGTGGCGGCGGTTTTTCCCGATTCGCGAAAACAACGTTTTCGTAGTTCGGATCGAGGGGATTCCATCCGAATTCGTCGCAACCCGTTGAAACCAGGCAAGCGCCTAGAATTAATAGCATTTTAGTTAAATTTCGCATGTCGGTCCGATCCATGCTACAAGGCGGCGCTTGAGTCAAAGGCAAGCGAGGGTAACTCTTTTGATCTCGAAGTGGAAATGCCGAACGAAATGGTGGGAGTTTCGCGAGGTGCAGCAAGCGTTTGGGATGGGCTGGGCTCGATGGCAATCGGTCGGGATCGGCAGAAGGGGGCGGAATGGCATGGTCAGGCATAAATTGGGTGCTACGGCGCGGCTTTGCGCCGGATAGGCACCGTGCTATGCCGGGGCAGCATGCATTGCGCAATACGACGGGCGGTAATACGGCGGGCAGTGGTACAATGGGCGGCAATTTCAGGGACGATCCTAAGCAGGACGGCATACCGTCGGACGAATCCGCCCAAGGCGATGACCGACCCACAGTGTCGAGACCGACGCCCATGACGGGGACGAAAAAAGACGCAATGCCGGAAGACGCCTCGAAAAGAACAGTCGTAACGGCGATGCCGACGCCGCCCGTACAGCCTGCGACGCGGGGTCAGATCGTGGTCGTCGGAAACCAGAAGGGCGGATCGGGCAAGTCCACGACGACGATGCATATCATCGCGGCCTTGCTGTCGTCCGGCGCGAAAGTGGCCAGCATCGACCTGGATGCCCGTCAGGGTACCTTGTCCCGCTATGTTGAAAATCGTCAGGCCTTCATGCAGCGCAAGGGCGTAAAACTGCCCATGCCGACCCATCGCAGTATCGAACCGTCGACGGTGGCGTCGACGGACGTTGCCCGCGCCCATGATCAGCATGCTGTCGAGCGGGCCGTTCAAGACCTTGCCATGCGGCACGATTACGTCGTTATCGACACGCCCGGCACCGACAATTTCCTCAGCCGCGTCGGGCATTCCTTTGCGGATACGCTGATCACGCCGTTGAACGACAGTTTTGTCGATTTGGACGTTCTGGCAACGATCGATCCTGAAACATATGCCATGACGCGCCCGTCGAAATACGCGGAAATGATCTTTCAGGTGAAGATGCAGAAGGCGCGGCGGGACCGATCGAACCGCACGTTCGAATGGATCGTGATGCGCAATCGGACGGGGCAGCTTGATTCCCGAAATCAGCGGGCGATGGACGAAGCGTTGGAAAAGCTGAGCCAACGGATCGGTTTCAAATTGGTTCCAGGTTTCTCCGAACGTGTTATCTTCCGCGAGCTTTTCCTGGACGGTCTGACCCTGTTGGATCTGAAGACGAAGGGGACGGATGTGAAAATGAGCATGTCCCACCTGGCCGCCCGCCAGGAAGTCCGCGATCTGATGTCGGAAATCGGTTTGGAAAGCGCTGCAACAACCGTTTCCTGACTGGGTCCCAATGTTTGATTGTTCCCTTCCCGGCGCCCGTAATCTGATTCTTTCAGGCCATCGCATCGTTCCGGTGATGCAGCCGGACGCGACATTGTCCGCGTCTTACGCAAACCCGCTGCCGCAATATGAGGAAAGCTATCCACTGACCCACATCGTGTTGGTCGGCGATATCTTCTGGGGGATTACCAGCGGCACCAACCAGCCATTCGTCAGCGGCAAGGGATTATGGGATCAGGGGGTTCTGGGATATTCGAACACCCCGGAAGCGCTTTACATATCCACTACTTACGAGCTGATGTCGCAAGGGTTGCGGGATGGCAATCGCAAGCTGAACCTGAACAGCCTGCGGCAGTATGCGACGTTCCGATTCCATGCGCGGCAGGATGCGGCGCTGGTCTGGGATGGGGAGCGTCCGGACGAAATCGATGCTCTCAGGGCCGCGATCGAAAACGGCAGTTACTTTCGCGTGGTGTTCGAAAATTCGGACGGCGTTGTTTTTTCGCAGGCCGTCGATATCGCAATGCTGTTTTCGGAAAGCGGAAGCGTCGAAATCAACACCCACCCGGTTCTCTTTCCCGACTTTTTCCTGAATCCGGAACAATTCGCGCGGGTTATCGCTGAAAACGTGCCGCAAATTTTGGGGGAGAGTGCGGATCGGACCAGATCGGTATCCCTGAACAATACGATCACCGGCGGGTTTCATTCCGTGCGGTCGGATGGAACGTATCTTGGAGTAAGGGAAATTTTGACGGATCGGCGCAGGCAATGGCGACAGGCGCGCCTATATGCCTACTAAAAGCCATTCAGGGGTGACGTTTCCTGGAATCACCCCATATCTAACGGCATGAAAACACAGCCGACAAAGCGCCGTGACACAAATGACGACGTCGCCGCCTTTTTGGAAAAGGTGAAGGCGGTGCGTAAACCCGATGCCGGCCGGCGCGGGCGGCTGGTCTTCGCGTTGGATGCGACGATGAGCCGCCAACCGACCTGGGACATGGCCTGTTCCATTCAAGGCGAGATGTTCGAGGCGACCAAGGCGATCGGTGGATTGGATGTCCAGTTGGTCTATTTTCGGGGCTACGGCGAATGCAAGGCCGGGCGCTGGCAGCCCGATGCCGACGGTTTGTCGCGCCTGATGTCGCGGGTTGAATGCCATGCCGGGCGTACGCAGATCGGCAAGGTCCTGTCCCATATCCGCAAAGAGACGACGAAACAGCGTATCGGCGCGGCGGTTTATGTCGGCGATGCGTTTGAGGAAGATATCGACAAGGTTTGCCATGTTGCCGGCAATCTGGGACTTTTCGGTGTGCCGGTCTTTCTGTTCCAGGAAGGGCACGACCCGGTAGCCCGCAAGGCGTTCCAGGAAATCGCCCGCCTGACGAATGGGGCATGGTGTCGGTTCGATCAGGGAAGCGCCGGTCGGTTGAAAGCGTTGCTGTCTGCCGTGGCGATTTATGCTAGCGGCGGGATCAAGGCCCTGGAGCACCACAGCCGTGGCGCGGATGGCGAGGCCGCCGTCGCCTTGCTGGGCCAGTTGCGAAAGCCGGGGCCGGGAGGCGGCTGATGGTCTGGTTCCTGCTGGGCGTCGCGGTGTTGGCCTGTTTGCTGTTCCTGATCAATTGGGGCAGCACGGCAAATCCGGCGAAGGTCGTGCAGGCCATCAAATATGTCGCCATCGGCATGGGCATGGGGGTGATTGCCCTTGTCGCCCTGACCCGTAATTTCCAGCTGATTTGGGGATTGGGTGTCGTGGCGCTGCCCTGGATTTTGCGCCTCAACGGATTGCGCCGCGCCTGGAAGTCGATGAAGGGGCCGACGCGGGGCCAACGTTCCGGCATTTCCTGCCGGTTCTTCGATATGTCGCTGGACCACGATAGCGGCGATATGGACGGACGGGTGAAGGAAGGCCGATTCGCCGGTGCCCTTTTGTCGGAACTGTCGATGGAAGAAAGCGTTACGCTTTTTCACGATGTGGATCAAAGTGGCGATACGCGGTCCCGGCAGTTGTTGGAAGCCTACCTGGATCGCCGCTTCGGCGGCGACTGGCGGTCCGAAAACGGTTCGGACGAAAGGCGGTCGGAAGAACCGCGCGCGCGGTCGGGATCGATGTCCCGTCAGGAAGCGTTGGAATTGCTGGGGCTGCAGGACGGGGCCGATGAAGAGGCGATCAAGGCGGCCCATCGACGCTTGATGAAACAGGTGCATCCCGATGCGGGCGGTTCGGCCCATCTTGCCGCATTGATCAATCAGGCAAAGGACGTGCTTCTGGGCCGGTGACGGTTCGGTGACAAAGCGCTGTTTCTGTGGTCAAAGCCTTGCGGAACAGCGTCGGCGTGTGGCAATACCCTGTCGCCGTCAGTGTCGTTTTCTCATGTCGGTTCCGGCATCTGTCTTCCGATTAGGAGCGGGGTATGTCCAGCAAGGTCACTAAGGCTGTCTTTCCCGTTGCCGGGTTGGGGACGCGGTTCCTGCCCGCGACCAAGGCGATGCCCAAGGAAATGCTGCCCGTCGTCGACAAGCCGCTGATCCAATATGCGGTCGAAGAAGCCATGGCGGCCGGGATTGAGGAATTCATTTTCGTCACTGGGCGCGGCAAGCAGGCGATCGAAGATCACTTCGACCTGGCCTTCGAATTGAAGGCGATGCTGGAACGGCGCGGAAAGACCAAGGAACTGGACGAAATCCTGTCCTTTCTGCCGCCGGCGGGCCGGGTAAAATATGTCCGCCAGACGGAAGCGCTGGGCCTGGGGCATGCGGTCTGGTGTGCGCGGGACATGATCGGCGACGAGTTTTTCGCGGTCGTGTCGCCCGACGACTTGGTTCTATCCGAAACGCCCTGTCTGAAGCAGTTGGTCGATGCCCATGCCGAAACCGGCGGGAACACGGTCGCCGTTATGGATGTCCCGCGCGACCGGACGGATCGATACGGTATTCTCGATACGCCGAACGCGGAAGACCGGTTGGCCGAGATCAAAGGCCTTGTTGAAAAGCCCGCCCCGGCGGCGGCGCCGTCGACGTTGTCGATCATCGGGCGCTATATCCTGGATGGGGCAATTTTCGGTCATCTGGACCGTCATGAGAAGGGCGCCGGAGGGGAAATTCAACTGACCGACGCCATGGCGAAACTGATCGGCACCGGGCCGTTTCACGGTTTGAGATTCGAAGGCGAGCGCTACGATTGCGGGACGAAGGATGGTTGGCTGGCGGCCAATATAGCCTTTTCCCTCGCCCGACCGGATCGCCGGGAAGCGACGCGCACCATCGTGAACCGGTTCGCCGGTTCCTGACTGATAACTGTTTGAGGGGCTAACCGCGATGCGAATTGCAATGATCGGCACCGGCTATGTGGGTTTGGTTTCCGGTGCCTGCTTTGCGGATCTGGGGCACGATGTCGTTTGTGTCGATATCGACCCGCGCAAGATCGAAAAACTGGAACGCGGCGAAATCCCAATCTACGAACCCGGTCTTGAAGAAATAGTCTCGCGCAATGTAACGGCGGGGCGGTTGAGCTTTACCACAGAAGTTTCCGAAGGCGTGCCGGGCGCGGATGCGGTTTTCATCGCGGTCGGGACGCCCCCCCGCCCTGACGACGGCCATGCTGATCTGCGCTTCGTCCATGCCGCGGCGGAAGGGGTTGCCGCCGCGATGACCGGCTATACCGTGATCGTCGATAAATCGACCGTGCCGGTCGGCACCGCGCGGGAGGTTTCGCAGATCGTCGCCCGGACCCGCGACGCCTCGGAATACGACGTTGTCTCCAACCCGGAATTCCTGCGCGAAGGGGCCGCGATCGAAGATTTCCTGAAGCCGGACCGCGTTGTCGTCGGTTGCCGCACCGAAAAGGCGGCGGCGATCATGCAGGGAGTTTACAAGCCGCTGACCGATCAGGGCGTGCCGCTGCTGATCACCGATCCGGAATCGGCGGAACTGATCAAGTATGCGGCCAACGCCTTCCTGGCGGTGAAGATCGGTTTCATCAACGAAATCGCGGATGTGTGCGAACGCACCGGCGCGGACGTCCGGCAGGTCGCGAAAGGGATCGGCATGGATACCCGCATCGGTCCGAAATTCTTGATGCCCGGCCCCGGTTACGGCGGCAGCTGCTTCCCCAAGGACACGCTGGAACTGGTCGCCACGGCGCGGAAATCCGGGGCGCCCAGTAGGATCGTGGAAGCGGTTGTGGAATCCAACGACAACCGCAAACGGTCCATGGCCGATCGCGTTGCCGACGCGATGGGCGCGCCGGTCGACGGGGCGCGGATCGCGGTGCTGGGCCTGACCTTCAAGGCGGAAACCGACGATATGCGCGAAAGCCCCGCAATCGATATCGTGGCGGCGCTGCAGGATAAAGGTGCGAATGTCGTGGTTCACGACCCTAAGGGAATGGAGGCCGCCAAACCGTTCATTCGCGATGTGGATTGGGCGGAAAATGCTTACGCGGCGCTCGACTCCGCCGATGCGGCTGTTATCGTTACGGAGTGGTCGGAATACCGTATGATGGATTTGGAACGCGTGAAGGGTCTGCTGTCGAAGCCGGTTCTTGTCGACTTGCGTAATCTTTTCGATCCCGCGGATATGAAAGATCGTGGGTTCGTATATTCCAGCGTCGGGCGACCGGCCGAATGAACTAACTTGGGGGGCGCCATCGAATGTCGGCGATAGGTCATCGGTTCGATCCCAGTATCTTACGTGAGTACGATATTCGGGGCATCGTCGGTCAGACCCTGACCGCGTCGGACGCGCTGGCGCTGGGCCGCACGATGGGGACCATCGCGGTCGCCGGGTCCGGTCGGATTGCCGTCGTCGGTTATGACGGGCGGATGAGCTCCCCAATGATGGAGGAGGAACTCTGTCGGGGGCTCGCCTCCTGCGGTCTCTATGTCATGCGCATCGGGCTGGTGCCGACACCGTGTCTGTATTTCGCGACGAAGATGCTGAATGCCTCTCTGGGCATCATGGTGACCGGGTCGCATAATCCGTCGAACTATAACGGATTCAAGATCGTCCTGAACGGGCTCCCCTTCTATGGCGCGGAAATCAAACGCCTGCGCGATCTTGCCGCGCGCGGTGTCTGGGCCCGCGCGGAAGGCGGCGCTGTGGAAGGCGAGGCCCTTGGCGCCTATGCCGCGCGGCTGGCGCTGGACTATACTAGCCGCGTCGGCCTGAAGGTCGGTTGGGATCCGGGCAACGGCGCGGCCTGTCCCGTCGTCCTGCGCCTCGCGCACCGGCTGCCGGGTGAGCATATGCTGATCAACGAAACGGTGGATGGTACCTTCCCGGCGCATCATCCCGACCCGACGGTCGAGGAAAACCTGGAACAGTTGAAGGACCTCGTCCTGAAGGAAGAGTTGGATATCGGCCTGGCCTTCGACGGGGACGGCGACCGGATCGGCGTCGTCGACGACAAGGGGCGCGTCGTATGGGGGGATCAGCTTCTCGCGATCCTGGCCCGCGACGTCTTGAAGAAGAAGCCGGGGTCCAAGATTCTGGCGGATGTGAAGGCAAGCCAGGTTCTGTTCGATGAAATCGAACGCTTGGGCGGCGTCCCGGTCATGTGTCCGACCGGCCATTCCATCATCAAGTCCAAGATGATCGCGACCCAGGCTCCGCTCGCCGGGGAGATGAGCGGCCATATCTTCTTTGCCGACAAATATTACGGCTATGACGATGCGCTCTACACCGCCGTTCGGCTGCTCGCGCTGCTGGCGGAAGGCGGCAAGAAGATCAGCGAGCTTGTCGACGAGCTTCCCAAAATGGTGAACACGCCGGAAATCCGGATCGATGTCGACGATTCCCGGAAGTTCGCGGTGGTGGACGAGGTCAAGGAGCGGCTGGAAGCGGACGGTGCCATGGTCGACGGAACGGATGGTGTTCGCGTCAGCGCGGAAGGCGGCTGGTGGCTGCTGCGCGCGTCGAACACGCAACCGGCCCTGGTGGCGCGCTGTGAAGCCCCGGACGCGGATTCTCTGCAGGCGCTGAAGAAGCAGGTGGTCTCTCAACTGAAAGCCAGCGGCGTCGGGATTCCCGCGGGCAGCCTGCTGGCGGTCTAGGAAACGATCATGGCCCCGCGCGGGATTCTGTTCGATAAGGACGGGACGCTTCTCGACTATCACGAAACCTGGATGCCCGCGAATCGCGCCGTCGCCCATGCCCTCTCCGGCGGGGATGCGGCACTGGCCCTGCACCTTCTGACGATCGGCGGGTGGGACGCGGAAACCGACCGCGTCGGCAGCGGAACACCGCTTGCCGCCGGGGATTTGCAGGATATTGCGGTGCTGTGGCATCCGTATCTACCGGCGGGCGATACTCGGTCGGTGGACGATATCGTTGCCTTCCTGGATACCGGCTTTCCGGACAATATGGTGCCGACCGCCGTTTGCGATCTAGGCCCCCTGCTGGACGAACTGGCGGGGCAGCTGGGATTGTGTCTGGGCGTCGCGACGGCGGACAGCGTCAACGGCTTGAACCGATCTCTGGAACCGTTCGGTATCTTGGATCGATTCCGCTTCGCGGCCGGGTTCGACAGCGGCCACGGGCGGAAGCCGGAACCCGGCATGGTCCATGCCTTCTGCGCGCTATGTGGGGTGCAGCCGGGGGAGGTCATCGTCGTCGGCGACAATCGCCACGACATCGACATGGCGCGCGCCGCCGGGGCACGGGCTGTCGGTGTCCTGACCGGCACGTCCGATGCGGGGCAACTGATGGATGCGGGGGCGGAGGCGGTGCTGGCCTCTATTTCCCGTCTGCCGGAATATTGCCGTGATGCACGTATCTGAACGCCCGTTCCGGACGTGACGTGTCATAGGCGATACGGATCAGGATGCCGATCGCCGACGCCGCCAAGCCGCCCAGCAGCCCATACCAGATACCGACCCCTTCCATCCCCATCGGGAAGGCCAGGACATAGGCGCCGACGATGCCGACCGCCCAATATCCGACCATGGCGATGATCATGGGGACGATGGTGTCGTTCATGCCGCGCAGGATGCCGCCGCCCGTCGATTGCGTGCCGTCGAACAGCTGGAAAATCGCGGCGATGGATAGGAACAGCGAACCGTAGGCGACGATTTCCGCCCGGTTCGGATCGTTCGGCGCCAGGAACAGGCCGACCAGTTCCGGGCCGAAAATCCAATAGATCAGGATGGCCACCACCATGGCCATCCAGTTCAGCACCATGGGGATGCGTGCGCGCAGACGCACCGCCGCCAGATTGCCCGCACCCGCGGCCAGGGCGACGCGGATCGTTGCGGCCTGTCCCAGGCCGAAGGGGACCATGAACATGATACCGACGATCTGCACTGCAACCTGATGCGCGGCGAGCTGCGTCACGCCGACCCAGCCCATCATAATGGCGGTCGCGGCAAAAAAGGCATGTTCCACGACCGATGTCATGCCGGACGGCGCACCGACGGCGATCAGTTTGCGGAACCGTTCCCGGTCGAACCGCCAGAACCGGGCGAACAGTTCCAAATCCCGGAAACGCGGGGTCATCTGGATATAGGCGACCTGTCCGACAAGGACGAATATATCGACCAGCAGGGTGGAAATCCCGGCGCCGGCAAGTCCCAGTTCCGGACCGCCCAAACCGCCGAACATGAAGATCCAATTGAACAGGGCGTTCAGCGGCACCCCGGCCAGCACGATCATCATGGACGGTCGTGTGACGCCGAAGGACGCCAGCGTCATGCGCAACGGCAGGCTGACGAAAACGACGATCAGGACCGGCCCCATCCAATCGACATAGTCCTGCGCCAGGGCGGTCAGATGCGCGGGCTGGCCCAGCAGGATCAGGATGTCCTCGGTATACAGCAGAATCAGTGCGAAAGGCGTGCCCAACATCAGCCCCAACCAGATGCCAGATCGGGCGCTGCGCCGGACGCCGCGAATGTCGCCCATGCCGATGGCTTGCGCGGCGAGGGAGGATACCGCACCCAGTGCGCCGATGCCGAACAGCAGGAACAGGAACCAAATATTCAGGGCTAGGGCCGCCGCCGCCAGGGCGTTTTCGCCCAGATGACCGATCATCAGCGTGTCGACGGTTTCCATCAGGATGATGCCGATCATGGTCGCGATGATGGGCCCGGCCAGGGACAGGGTCGCGCGTATCTCCTTGTGCGGGTCCGTGCCCAGCGCGTCGTCTTCCATGATCTCTCGTGTCATGGATGGCCTTATGGCCGAATTTATTGGTCCAGGGAAGCGCCGTCGTCTTCTGGCGATGGCGGATGGCTGGGACGTGTGACAATCCAGACACCCACCGCGGTCAAGAAGGCTGCAATCGCGCCGTAATGCCACAGGGCCAGATCGGTCGTCAGCAGCATCAGGATCATGCTGACGCTCATCATCGAACAGGACAGGATCTTCGCACGGATTGGGACGACGCCGTATCGATCCCAATCTTGTATCGGCGGTCCCCAACGCGGATGGGAATACAGCCAAGTATGCAGCCTTTGGCTGGACCGCGCGAAACACCATACCGCCAGCAGCAGGAACGGCACGGTCGGCAGCAGGGGCAGGAAGGCCCCGACGAGCCCCAGCCCGGTAAACAGCAGTCCCAGCAGAAGATAAATCAGGCGAAGGCCCGAACGGGTCATGACAGCGATCCGACAATCACTCTTTGCGAACGACCGTATCAGGCGCGCGCGGGTCTGTCCTTACCGGAAACGGTTTCGTCCGGCGCGGATTCGATCCCCAACGCATCCAGGGCCGTTTTCACGATCCCGGCGGCGTCCAATCCCGCATCGGCGACCTGGCGTTCCGGTTTGTCCTGATCCAGGAAGCGATCCGGCATGTAGAGGGTGCGCAGCTTCACTGTCTGCAACAGATCGGCTTTGGTCATATGATCCAAGACCTGCGTGGCGAAACCGCCGACGGAACCTTCTTCGACGGTGATCAGCAAATCGTGGTCGCGGGCCAGCCGGTCGATCAGGTCCGTATCGACCGGTTTCGCGAACCGGGCGTCGGCGACCGTGGCGGACAGGCCGCGCGCGGCCAGATCGTCGGCGGCGGCCAGGGCGTCCTGCAGGCGCGTGCCCAGCGATAGGATGGCGACGGTCTTGCCCTCGCGCAGAATGCGGCCCTTGCCGATCTCCAGCACTTTGGGCACTTCCGGCAGGTCCGCGCCGGTGCCTTCGCCGCGCGGATAACGGATGGCGGACGGACAGTCGTCGATGGCGGCGGCCGTCGCGACCATATGGGCCAGTTCCGCCTCGTCCGATGGCGCCATGACGACGAAACCGGGCAGGCAGCACAGATAGGCCAGATCGAATGCCCCGCAATGAGTCGACCCATCCGCCCCGACATAACCCGCCCGGTCGATGGCGAAGCGGACCGGCAGCTTCTGGATCGCAACGTCGTGCACGACCTGGTCGTAGCCGCGCTGTAGGAATGTCGAATAGATCGCGGCGAAGGGACGGTAGCCTTCCGTCGCCATCCCGGCGGCGAAGGTGACCGCGTGTTGTTCGGCGATCCCAACATCGAAGGTCCGTTCGGGATGGGCCTTTTCGAACAGATTTACGCCCGTGCCGGACGGCATGGCGGCGGTAATCGCGACGATCTTGTCGTCCTTTTCCGCCAGTTTCGACAGAACCTCGCCAAAAATGTTCTGATAGGCTGGGGCATTGGGTTTCGGCTTGTGCTGCGCGCCGGTGACGACATCGAATTTGGCGACGCCGTGATATTTGTCCGCGCTGGCTTCCGCTGGTTCGTACCCCTTGCCCTTTTGCGTCACGACATGGATCAGTACTGGGCCCGCATCTTTTGCGTCTCGGACGTTTTTCAGGACGGGCAGCAGATGGTCCATGTTGTGACCGTCGATCGGCCCGACATAGTAGAAGCCCATTTCCTCGAACAGGGTGCCGCCGGTAACGAAGCCGCGGGCGAATTCCTCCGCCTTTTCGACGGCGCGCTCGAACTGGCGCGGGAAGCGTTCGGCAATGTGCTTGCCGATCTCGCGCAGGCCCAAATAGGATTTGGACGATAGAAGCCGCGACAGATAGGCGCTCATTGCGCCGGTCGGTGGGGCGATCGACATGTCGTTGTCGTTCAGGATCACCGTCAGGCGGGAATTCATCGCGCCCGCGTTGTTCATGGCTTCATAGGCCATCCCGGCCGACATCGCGCCGTCGCCGATCACGGCGATGACGTGGTTGTTGCCGCCCGCCAGATCGCGCGCCACGGCCATGCCCAGCCCTGCGGAAATCGAGGTGGAGCTGTGCGCTGCGCCGAATGGGTCGTATTCGCTTTCCGACCGCTTGGTGAAGCCGCTCAACCCGCCGGCTTGGCGCAGCGTGTTAATACGGTCGCGGCGTCCGGTCAGGATCTTATGGGGGTAGCACTGATGTCCGACATCCCAGATCAACCGATCGTCCGGCGTGTTGAAGACGTAATGCAGGGCCGTCGTCAGTTCGACGACACCCAGACCGGCCCCCAAATGCCCGCCGGTCTGCGACACGGCGCGGATCGTGGCAGCGCGTAATTCATCCGCGACCTGGCGCAACTGGCCGGGCTGAAGCGTCCGAAGATCTGCCGGAACGGAAATCTGGTCGAGAAGGGGCGTCTGATCGATCACCACGGAACTACCTGTATCAGTGTCTAGCTATCCGCAATGACCTAGCCCGGAATCCAGACATTTTCCAGGAAAAACCCGACGGTAAATATGGTCTGTCCGTGCCGTCGTCAGCTCGACGATGCCCAGACCGGTCCCGTCGGCGTGCATCCCGGAGGGGCTATTCCGGCAAGACGATTCGGGCGCTGATGGACCGCTGACTCATCAACACGGACCGGATCAGGTCTTCCTTTTGGCGGATATCACCTGAATTGGTGACGATCGCGATACCCACAACGATATCTATTTGATCTGTATTTGTGGTCAGCGGCGCATAGAGGCGGGAATAGACGGAGTAGGGTTTGTCGTTCCAGTCCAGCGTGGTGAGGCGGTAGTGCAGGATTCCTTCTTCCGCGACGGAGGTAAGGTCCTGTTTTAATTGTGCGTAGTACGGTTCCGAGACGACTTCGTCGAGATACTTGCCGGTATAATCGTATCCGAGCGTTTCGGCGATCCGCGTTCCAACGACCCGACCTTTGAACCGCATTGCCGGTCTTTCGACATCCAGCAGGAATAAATGGGGTAGGAAGCGCTTGGCGTCGAATGGCTCAAAATCCCGGCGTGCGGGTACCCGTCGACCTTTCCGAAGGCTGCTCCAATATGCGGCGAATTCCTTGACTAAGGGATGGGAGATATTGTCGATGCTCGCCCAGGTTTCCTCGGTATCCATAGCCAGTTACCTAATTTATTTTCTGACATTATGATTATGTCGAAGCGTATCACATATAATAATAACAATAAAAATATTATCGGGTTGTGCCTGTAGAACGATTTTATATTATTGGTAGGACTTTATTTGAGAGGTTAATAATAATTATGTGCAATAAAGAGCGGCTTGATTTCAATAATTCGGCGCCCGCGATGTAATGTCGGTTCTTGAAGCCGTATGAGGCAATAATTGCCAAGAGTGGGCATTTGACCTGAGGCGGCGGGGGTGCCTTAGTGCTTCCGATTGACCACGAAATGGGCGAGTTCCCGAAGGAGATCGGCCTTTTCCGCGAAGGGCTTCAAATGGGCGATCGCCTGACTGGCAAGGCGGCTTGCTTGGTCGCGGGCCTGTTCGGCGCCCAGGATGGATACGAAGGTCGCTTTCCCTTTTTCCGCATCCTTGCCGACGGCCTTGCCGACTGTTTTCGCATCGCCTTCGACATCCAGCAAATCGTCGGCGATTTGGAAGGCGAGGCCCAGATCATGGGTATAGCCGCGCAGGGCTTCCCGAGCGCCGACGGGCGCGCGGCCCAGGATAGCCCCGGCCTGACAGGAAAAATCGATCAGGCGACCGGTTTTCAACCGTTGCAGGCGGGTGATCGCCCCGATGTCGAAATCGGTGTGTTCCGCCGTCAGGTCGATCATCTGTCCGCCGACCATGCCGTGATGGCCTGCCGCCTTCGCCAGTTCCGCGACCAATTCACAGCGCACAGACGGATTGGAATGGGTCGAATCCGACGCCAGGATACCGAAGGCACGGGTCAGCAGGGCATCCCCCGCCAGGATCGCCGTCGCCTCGTCATAGCGTTTGTGCACGGTGGGTTTTCCCCGGCGCAGGGCGTCGTCGTCCATCGCTGGCAAATCGTCGTGAACCAGGGAATAGCAATGCACCATTTCCAAGGCCGCGCCTGTCCGTAAGGCCGCATTCTCGCTGACATTGAACAGGGCGGCGCTCTGCGCAACCAGGAAGGGGCGAATGCGTTTGCCGCCGTCCAACGTGGCATAGCGCATGGCCTCCACAAGGCCGCGTTCCGGGGCATCCTCATGCGGCAGCATCCGGTCGAGCACACCTTCCAGTCTTTCGGCCAGGGAAGCCATGGCCCGCGCAAGTTCGGTCATTCCGTTTTCCTTGATCGCAATGCCATCCGGGCGGCCGCCCGAATGGTGTCAGTCGATTTGAGTGGGCTCCGCCGATATCGATCCGTCCTGCCCCACCGTGATCTTGTCGATCCGCGCGCGAGCGCCGGCCAATTTGTCTTCGCAATGCTTTTTCAGGGCAACGCCGCGTTCATAGGCGGCGATGCTTTCTTCCAGCGCGATGTCGCCGGATTCCAGGCCGCGGACGATGGATTCCAATTCCCCCATGGCCTGTTCGAAAGTCATGGCGTCGATCGCGGGCTTGTCACTGTCACTCATTGTCGAAAATGGTCCTCTCTCTTCGGGCGGCCAGTGTACGGCGACGCATGGGGGCGATGCAACCGGTGCCGCGCCTCGCCGGATGATGTTTTGGGTTTTCAGTCAGGGGGGCACCGCTCTAGGGTAGAATACGAAAAAGAAAGAGGAAACGTGCCGATGAAGACGCTGCTGTTCACCCATCCGGCCTGTGCCGGTCATGATATGGGCGACGGCCACCCGGAACAGCCCGCGCGCCTCGCCGCGGTGCTGAAAGCCCTGGAAGGTCCCGACTTCGCAGAGCTGGAGCGGCGGGAAGCGCCGATGGCGACGCGGGCGCATCTGTTGCTGATGCATCCGACTGTTTATGTCGATGGCATGCTTCAGGTTTTCCCGGAAGAAGGGCATCTTCAAATCGATGCCGATACGTCCCTTGGGCCGGGATCGAAGGAAGCCGCGTTGCGGGCCGCCGGTGGGGTGGTCGCCGCCGTCGATGCGGTGATGCGGGGCGATGCGAAACGCGCCTTCTGTGCCGTGCGCCCGCCGGGGCATCATGCGGAACCGGATCGGTCGATGGGGTTCTGCCTGTTCAACAATATCGCGATCGGGGCGGGCCATGCGCGGCAGGCGCATGATCTTCAACGGATCGCGGTGATCGATTTCGACGTGCATCACGGCAACGGCACCCAGGCGATGTTCGAAAACGAACCGTTGCTGTTCTATGCCTCGACCCATCAGTCACCCTTGTATCCCGGAACGGGCAAGCGTCGGGAAACCGGCATTGCGAACAATATCGTCAACGCCCCGATGCCGCCCTATGCGGGGTCGGATGATTTTCGGCACGCCTTCACCGATATCGTCCTGCCCGCGCTGGATACGTTCGGGCCGGAACTGGTCATGATCTCCGCCGGGTTCGACGCGCATAAGGACGATCCGCTGGCGCAGGAGAATCTGGAGGAAGCGGATTTCGCCTGGGCGACCACCGCCTTGATCGAAATTGCGGAAAAACACGCCCAGGGTCGCGTCGTTTCCGCCTTGGAAGGGGGCTACGACCTGGATGCGCTGGGTCGGTCGGCGGCGGCGCATGTCAAGGCGTTGATGGGATCATAATACCGCGAAAACACCCGTTTCCTTCCGGGTTTAGCGAAAATGCGATCCAGATTCCGCCGGTCGTATAGGCCAGCCTTGGAGATTTGCACGGCTGCGCGTATTCTAGAGCGGTAAAAACAGATATCCCGGCATGAAGATGCCAAGAAGAGGCGCCGGGATTTTGTCGGGAAATGGAAACAATCAGGACGGCAGGCCGATGGCAGAAAAACTCACCGCCTTGGATGTTCAACGTCTGCTGACCGACCCTTCCGGCGCGAACCGGGCGGATGCGGCGGGTAAGATCGCGACGGAATTCGAATCCGGCTCCATGACGCCGGCGGAACGGAAGCTTGCCGAAGACATCTTCCGCATCATGGTTCAGGACGCGGAAGAACGCGTCCGCGCGACGCTGTCCGACAAGCTGAAGGATTCGTCCAACATCACCAGCGACGTGGCACGCAGTCTGGCCATGGATCTTTCGGATTCCGTGGCGCTGCCGATGCTGCAATTCTCAACGGCGCTGACCGACAACGATCTGGTCGAAATCGTCCGGCAACAGAACATGACCCGCACCAAGGCCGTCGCGGAACGGCCGGAGGTGTCCGAGTCCGTTTCCGACGCGATCGTCGATCATGGCGACGAGGATGCGGTGGTTGCACTGGTGTCGAACAGCGGCGCCGAGATCAGCGAGACGTCACTGAATAAAGTGGTCGAAAAGCACGGCGATTCCCCGCGTGTTCAGGAACCGCTGGTGCACCGCCCGCATCTGCCGGTGCAGGTGGCGGAAAAGCTGGTCGCCCGTGTCGCGGATCATCTGAAGGACTATCTGGTCCGGCATCACGAATTGCCGGAAGAAACGGCGACCGACGTCATCCTGCAAAGCCGCGAAAAGGCGACACTGCGCCTAAGCGGCGGCGGGGCGAAGGAGGTCGAAGCCCTCGTTACGCAGATGCGGGACAATGGGCGCCTGACGCCGTCGATCATCCTGCGCGCGCTGTGTGTCGGCGATGTCATGTTCTTCGAATACGCCATGGCGGCCCTGTCCGGCGTGCCTGTATCCAATGCCCAATTGCTGATCCATGACGAAGGCGAGTTGGGGCTGAAATCCCTGTATCAGAAAGCGGGCATGCCGCCGGCGCTTTTACCCGCCTATCGTGCCGCGCTGGATATGGTGCACAGCACGGAACTGGAACGCACCGACGACGACCCCGACCAACGCATGCGCCGCCTGCTGGAACATGTGCTGACCGAAAACGAGGATATCGTTGAGGAATTCGGCGCGGATAACGTCGATTACCTGCTGGTCAAGTTCGGACGATTGGCGCAGGCATCGGCGGCGGCGTAACGCCACCCCATTCCGTCTACTTGAAGAGCGGGTGATACCGTTCGGCCCATTGGGCGATCAGGAGCGCCTGGTGGTCTTTATCCTGCCGCCAGACCCGGTTGATTCCCATCCCGCGAATAAGGTTCAGCGCGAGGTCGAAGACCGTCTCCGCGTCGGCTTGCGCCAGACCACGCTTCACGAACAATTCCGTCCAGGTCTTTCGCAAGGCTTCGTGGTATGTGCCCAGGATCGGTGCAACCTTATCCATGAGGGCGGCGTCGGTGCGGGCGGCGATTACGACATCCTGGGCGACCAGATAGGGCCAATCGAAATAGATGGACTTCAAATCGTCCAATAGGTCGTTCAGCGGGTAGTCCGAGGTCAGCGCTTGTTCCGCCCGGCGGCGGCCCAGCTCCAGGGCATGGTCATAGGCGTTGCGGGTTGCCTCCGCCACCAGTTCAAGCTTCGTCGGAAAATGATAGTTGCGTGCGCCGCTGGAGACGCCTGCTTCGGCATCGACCAGCGCAGTGGACATCCCGGCATAGCCGTGGTGCAGAATGACCTGGATCGTCGCGTCCAGCAGGCGCGCACGCGTTTCCTCCCGCCGTTCCTTCTGGGTTCGACGGCGGTATGGGGGCGGTTCGTTTTCCGGTCGGATGTCGTTCATTGGGGTCTCCCAAAAGGCGAGAGCATGATAGTGAGCGCTCTCCCCATTAAAAAGCCCCGTTAATCGCTTTCGACCACGGTCCTCAATGTACAAGGGTCTTCCTTGACAACGGGTGCGGCAAAAAACCGTTGAAATCGTCATTCACAATGGCATATTAAAAATATACCGATCAATCGGTATATAAATTATGAAAGGGCCTAAAAAGGGCCGCTCAATGGGAGGATATAATGAAGAAAGCGCTTCTTGGGGCGTCTGTCGCCCTGTGTCTATCCGGAACCGGATTTACCTCAATCCCCGCAATGGCAGCCGACCCGATCAAGATCGGCGTCGTTACGACCCTGACCACCGGCGCGGCGGTCCTGGGCAATGAAGTCGCCGATGCGGCGACACTGGCCGTGGAAAATCTGGGTGGGGAAATGTCGGGCCGTCCGGTTACCCTGATCATCGAAGATGACGGACTGAATGCCGACGGCGGACGCCAGAAGACGGAAAAACTGATCCGACAGGACAAGGTCGATTTCCTGACCGGCTATGTCTGGTCGCATGTTCTGTTGGCGTCCCAGAAGGTTGCCCGGGACAGCGGTACGATCCTGATCAGCACGAATGCCGGCCCGTCGCAGATGGCAGGGAAGGGATGTCACGACAAATTCTTCGGCATGCGCGGGCAAGGCGATTTGATGTCCGAAGCCTTGGGCGAGGCCCTGACGAAGAACGGGGTTAAGAAGATTTATACAATGGCCCCGAACTATGCCGCCGGGAAGGATGTCGTCGCCGGTATGGAACGGACCTTCGGGGGCGAAATCGTCGGCCGCGATTTCACGAAATGGGGATCCGACCCGCAGCTCGATTTTTCCGCGGAACTTTCAAAGGTCGCGGCCAGCGATGCGGAAGCCCTGTTCGTCTTCTATCCGGGGCGGACGGCGACGTTCCTGAAGCAGTTCGATCAGTCCGGTCTGGCAAAGAAGATCGATCTCTATTCCGTCTACATGTTGGATCAGACCGTTCTGCCGACATTGCAGGGCGCCGACCTGTCGGTCGCGCTGGGTACGACCCTGGTCGATTACTGGTATCCGCAGATGGACAATGCCGCGAATGCCAAGTTCGTAGAAACCTTCAAGGCAAAGTACGACCGCCTGCCGTCGAATTATGCGGCAGCGGCTTATGACGCGATCAACCTAATCGCCTCCGCTGTCGCGAAAACCGGCGGCGACCTGTCCGACGGCGACAAGACCGTCGCGGCGCTGGAGGAAATGGATTTCGACAGCACGCGCGGGGATATCGGTCTCGGTTCCAACCACTTTGTCCTGGATAACTTCTACCTGATGAAGGTGGGCAAGGACGCGGACGGAAACTGGGGCGTTCAGGATCCGCAACTGGTCATGGCCCAGCCCGAAGACCCGTATATCGGTGAATGTTCGATGAAGTAAGACCGGGCGGCCCGGTGCAGTGCCGCCGGGCCGATCCGCGTAAGCCTGCAGGAGGATTGGTCATGGAATTCGTTAAAAACACTTGGTATTTCGCGGCTTGGTCCGAAGAAGTCGGGGAGGGGGACCTATTCGCCCGCACCTTCTGCGGCAAGCCGATCGTTCTGCTGCGCGATGCGAACGGTGATACGGTCGCGATGCTGGACCGCTGTCCGCATCGCTTCGCCCCGCTGTCGATGGGTAAATATGCCGACGGCATCGTGAAATGCTGTTACCACGGGCTGGAATTCGGCCTGGACGGGAAATGCGTCCGTAATCCGCATCCGTCCGGCAAGATTCCCCGCAACGCCGCCGTGCCGGTCTTCGCGACCCATGAACGTCATTCCGCCATTTGGATATGGATGGGCGACGCGGCCCAGGCCGATCCGGCGCTGATTCCCGATTATTCCAAGATCGACGAATACGGCGTTACGCGCTTCGACCATTTCGTCATGGACGCGCCCTACGATCTGATCGTCGACAATCTGTTGGACTGTTCCCATACCAGCTTCGTCCATGACGGCATCCTGGGGAACGAGCCGATGGTCGCCGCCCCAACGGAAATCGCGCAGACCGGCGCTACGTTGAATGTCGTCCGCTATGCCCGCGACGTGCCGCCGCCCAGCATGTTCGACATGATCTTTCGGCAGGACGGGCAGAATGTGGATTGCTGGACCGATTTCCGATGGGACCCGCCCTGCTGTTTGCTGCTCGATGTCGGTGTCTGCCCGCCGGGGGCGGAGAAGTCCGAAGGTACCGGTTATTACGGCATCCACATCCTGACGCCGGAAACGGACGAAACGACGCATTACTTCACGGCGGCCTGCCGGTGGAACATCAATCCGGCGACGGAAAACGACGAGATGCGCCTGAAGATCGCCGACCTGCGCCGGTTCGCCTTCGAAGACCAGGATGAACCCTTGATCAAAGCTCAGCATCGGATACGCCAAATGTCCGATCCGGACGACCTGCGACCCGTCATGCTGGAGACCGATGCCGGTGTCGTGCGATGGCGCCGGATTATCGACCAGATGCTGGATCGCGAACGGGAAACCACTGACGAGTCCACTGAAACCAAGAACGTCGCCTGATCGCGCCATGGAGAAAATTCCGACAATCGTGGAGGCTGTGGCCGATCTGACGGCGGAAGTTCGGGCCGTCACCCTGCGCGCCGCCGATGGCCGGGAATTGCCCCGGATGGAGCCCGGCGCGCATATCGATCTGTTCCTGGCGCCCGGCCTGACCCGGCAATATTCCCTGACCGGCATGGGGGCGTCGGGCGACCGGTATTGTATCGCGGTGAAGCGGGAACCCCAGTCGCGCGGTGGATCGGCCTTTGTGCATGACAATCTGACACCGGGGGACCGCATCGACATATCGCCGCCGCGCAACCTGTTCGCCCTGCATTCGGATGCGTCGCCCGCCGTCTTGCTGGCCGGGGGGATCGGCGTTACGCCGCTTTATGCCATGGCAAAAGCGTTACAGGATCGCGGAACATCGTTCCGCAAGGACTATTTTATCCGCAGCCTCGACTTGGCGGCCTTCCACGAGGACCTCGCCAAGATGGGCGGACAGGTTCGGTTCCATTCGGGACTGGACCCGGAAGAAACGCGCCGCACGCTGGAAGACGCCATAGCGACGGCGGCGGACGGCACGCATTTCTATATTTGCGGGCCCGTCCCCTTCATGGAATGTGCGGTGTCCGTGGTGGAATCGGCCGGGGTCCCGGCAGATCGCGTCCATGTCGAATATTTCAACGCCGCCCCGGTCGAGTCCGGCGCCGATGCGGGTTTCGAACTGCACTTGGCCGCCAGCGGGCAGACGCTTCGGGTCGAACCGGGCGAAAGTATCCTGGATGTCCTGGATCGTGCCGGTATTACGGTTGATACGTCCTGTGAGCAGGGGATTTGCGGCACCTGCGTTACCCGCGTCATCAGCGGCATACCCGACCATCGGGACATGTATCTGACGGACGCGGAAAAGGCCGCCAACACGCAGATGTGTCTGTGCGTCAGCAGCGTCAAAGAAGGCCCTTTGGTGCTCGACCTCTAATCAGAAATAGCCGTCGCTTTTCATGCTGCGGAAATCGGACTTGGCGATGATCAGGTGGTCGTGCAGCCGGATATCGACCTTGGACAGAACATCGCGAACCTGGATCGTCATGGCGATGTCGTCGCCAGATGGCGTCGGGTCGCCGGACGGATGGTTGTGTACCATGATCAGGGCGCTGGCCCCCAGTTCCAGGGCGCGTTTGACGACCTCGCGGGGATAAACCGGTGTATGGTTGACTGTGCCGCGCTGTTGAACTTCGTCCGCGATCAGGCGGTTACGGTTGTCGAGGAAGAGCAGCCGGAATTGTTCGATCTTCTCCCGACCCATGGCGGCGCGGCAATAATCCAGCACCGCATCCCAGGACGACAGGACATGCGCGCCCTCGATATCCTGTTTCAGGAGCCGCAGGCTTGCTTGTTGCACCAATTTCAGACCTGCAATGGACGCGTCCCCCAACCCATTGACGGCGGCGAGGCGCGCGGGATCGGCGGCGATCACCGCGCCAAAACCGCCGAATTCTGAAATCAGGGCCTTGGCCAGGGGCTTCACGTCGCGCCGGGGAATGGTCTGGCAGAGGAGGAACTCCAGGAGTTCGTAATCCTCCATATGCGCGCCCATATCCTTCATAAAGCGAGTTCTTAGCCGCTTTCTATGCTCCAGGTGGTGGGGCTTGTCGTGCACAGACGACGACGGAGGCGTATCCGACATGAAGCAGCGGGTCTCTTAGAGATAGGGGGGCTTGTCCCAGCCTTTCGGCGACCGGGTGAAAATCTCGTAACCGGTGGCCGTGACGCCGATCGAATGTTCGAACTGCGCCGACAGGGACCGGTCCTTGGTCACCGCCGTCCAGCCGTCGGATAGGACCTTTACCGGATATTTCCCGGCATTGATCATCGGTTCGATGGTGAAGAACATGCCTTCGCGCAGTTCGACCCCGGTATCCGGTTCGCCGTAATGCAGAATGCTCGGCGCGTCATGGAAGACCCGGCCCAGGCCGTGGCCGCAGAAATCGCGCACGACGGAAAAACGATGCCCTTCCGCGAAGCTTTGGATGATATGGCCCAGATCGCCCAGGCGCAGGCCCGGCTTCACCGCCTCGATCGCCAACATCATGGACTGGTAGGTGACGTCGATCAGGTTGCGCGCCTTGACGGAAACCTTGTCGCCGACCGGGAACATGCGGCTGGTATCGCCGAACCACCCGTCCAGGATGACCGTCACGTCGATATTCATCACATCGCCGTCGACCAGCTTTTTCGCGTCGTCCGGAATACCGTGGCAGACGACATGGTTGATGCTGGTGCAGATCGATTTCGGAAACCCGCGATAATTCAGCGGAGCCGGGATCGCGCCGTTATCGGTGATGAATTCGTGGCAGAGGCGGTCCAGTTCGCCGGTCGTCACCCCCGGCTTCACGAAGTCGGTGATGTAGTCCAGCGTTTCGGCGGCCAGTTTACCCGCCTTGCGCATACCGTCGAAATCTTCCGGCGTGTGGAGTTTGATACGGCCTGCTTCGGTATTGTACAGCATGTCTTCCGGTACTCTTTCGTGACGTCTTCGCCCGGTTCCGGCCCGGTCAGGCCTTCAGGGGCAGCAGTTTTCCGAGTTCTATGCCCTCGGGCGTGACCTTGCAATCATAGCATATCGCCTCGACGCCCGCAGCCCGCGCGTCCGCGAAAGCCAGCGCATAGGCGGGATCGATGTCGTCGGCCAGAGAAACATGGGTGCAGTCCGACCGCTGGACAAGGTAGAGCATGACCGCGCGGTCTCCGGCTTTGGCCAGATCGGCCAGTTCCGCCAGATGCTTGGCACCGCGTTCGGTCTTCGCATCCGGGAATTGCGCCGCGCTCGGATCGGGACCGTCCGGTCGGCGCAGGGTGACGCTTTTCACTTCGACATAGCAGAGGGACCGTTCGCCGTCTTCCAGCAGAAAATCGATCCGGCTGTTGCGGCTGCCGTATTTCACTTCCCGTCGGATCGACGGATATCCCGCAAGGGCACGGATGCGTCCCGCCGTCAGGGAGGCCTCGACGATCCGGTTTGCCAGATTGGTGTTGATCCCGACCAGGACTTCTCCTGATATCCCCTCGGCATCCGGGACGGTCTGGCTGGCGATTTCCCAGCGCCAGGCGAGCTTCGCCGTCGGATTCCGGTTCGGCAGCAGGAAAACGCGGCTGTTCGGTTCCGCCAGGCCCATCATGGACCCCGGATTGCCGCAATGCGCGACGACGGTTCGGCCGTTCTTCATTAAAACGTCTGCGAGGAACCGCTTATACCGCTTGATCAGACGTCCTTCGGACAGCGCTTCTGGATAGCGCAGTACCACCGATCAACTGGCCTTGTCGCGGGCTTGCGCGAATAGCGCCTTCAAATGCGCCAACGGGACATAGCCGCCGACATATTGATCGCCGATTACCATGGCGGGGGTCCCGGTGACGCCCAGGGCCTGGGCCATGGCTTGCACGGTGCGTAGATGCGTTGTTACGGCGTCCGATTTCATGTCGGTCGCAAGCCGATCCGTGTCCAAGCCGACGGAGTCCGCAACGTCCATGATAACGGTTTCGTCCAAACGGCCTTCATGGCTCATCAGGGCAACATGGAAGTCCCAGTATTTGTCCTGGTTCTTTGCGGCGATCGCTGCACGGGCGGCAACCACGGAGGCCGGGCTGAGGATCGGATATTCGGCGAAGACGACCTTCAACCCGTCGTCTTCGGCCATCGCCGTTTTCAGATCGGGGAACAGGCGTTTGCAGTATCCGCACTGATAGTCGAAGAATTCGACCATGACGACGTCGCCGTCGACATTGCCGACGACCGGGGTCATGGGATCGGCCAAGAGGGACGGCACCAGTTGGGCGATTACGGCGCTGCGCTTTTCATCGGCGGCGACTTTTTCGCGGCGTTCCAATTCCTTCAGCGCATCCACGATGATTTCCGGATTGGCCATGATGTAGTCGCGGACGACGGATTCGATCTTGGCGCGTTCGGTCGCATCGACGTCTTCGGCATGACCGGAGAAAGGCAGGGTGCAGACGGTTAGAAGGGCGAAAAACGCGAAGGCCGCGATGCGTCCGGCACGGAAAATCGGAAGGGCGGTCACTGGGTCGGTTCCTTTGTCTGCAGCAGGGTCAGTCGTCTTATCCCGTTCCCGGAGGCCGGAAAAGAGGCAATCGCGCGACTGTGACCTTCGGCCCCGCCGCCCGCCGGTGGTCGTAATGGACAATACCTATGTCACTTATCGTCGGCGCGATAGGAAATGTCCTGCGCCTGAATCCAGGACCCGGACCCTTCCGGCAGCAGTTCCATCGCCCGCTTCGCCTGCGCTTTCGCTTGGGGTTTGTCGCCGCGCCGGATCGCGACTTCCGCTTGGGTCAGAAGGGCCATGCCGGTCTCGCCGCGACGTTCATGGGCTTGTCCCTTTAAGCTCCAGGCGGATGTCAAATTCGGTTCGTATCCAAGGGCGACGTTCGCGTTGTCTAGGGCTTCCTGAACGTCGTCCGGGTTCCCGGTTTCCAGTAACACCCGGGCGAGACTTGTGCGGATCAGGGCTGCCCAGGGCAGCATCTTGATCGCGGCACGATAGGAATCGGCGGCTTCTTCGACGCGGTGAGCCCGCTGCAGGATATCGCCCTTGGTTTCGTGATAGAACGGATCGTCCGGATGTTTGGCCAGCAACGTATCGATCTCCGCCAAAGAGTCGTCGACCTTGAACAATTCCATATAGGCGATCGCCCGGGCATAGCGCGCGGGATCGGACGTGTCCGATGTCGGATAGGTCTTCAGCGCCTGTTGCGGGGTGATATAGCCGATCAGTTTCGCGCGCATCCGCTGATGAATCAGGTCGTATTCGGGCGGCAGCGGCACGTCGCTCAGTTTCGATTCTTCGACATGATGCTTGATGAAGGCGATACGGTCTTCGGTCAGAGGGTGGGTGCGGGTATAGGGGTCGGCACCCTCGCTGTAGAGTTTCGATTGATTGTGCAGGATCGTCATAAATTCCAGCATGCCCTTGGACGACATTCCGGCCTCGTCCAGGAAGGTCACGGCGGCCTGATCCGCCGCCTGTTCGTTCGCTCGCGAATATTGCAGGAAGTTGCGTGTCCCGATCTGTTGCCCCAAGGAGGCACCGGCGGCATAGGCTTGCCCGTCTCCGGTCAGGATCGCCCCGCCCAGGCCCAGCAACATACCGGCAATCGCCATGGCCTGCGAATTTTCCAATGTGTCACGAAATTTGGACAAATGACCGCCGGTGATGTGCCCCAATTCGTGGGCCATAACGCCGATAACCTGACCGGCGTTATCCGCGCGCGTCAACAAACCGGTATAAATGAAGATGCGCTGGCCGCCCGCAACAAAGGCATTCAATTGATTGTCCCGGATCAGATGAATGCTGATAGCGCTGGAATCCACGCCGGCGGCTTCATATATGCGCTGCAGGTAGTAGCGGATCGTGTTTTCGATTTCCGTATCGCGGATAAAGGTCGTATCGCGGTCTTGCGCATACGCCTGCGAAGCGGGCACACTCGCCGCCGCCCCGCCAGTGATGGCGGCCAGAAGAATAAGCAATCCGGCGGTCCGACGGGATGACCGCATGAGACCACGGAGATTTTGCAGGAGGGTTCGCATCCTTGTTCGGTGCTCCGATATCATGGCAAGAGCGTTTCACCGCGCCTCTCAGGACTCGTAATCTAGGGATTGTGCCCTTTCGGTTCAAACCCCCTCTGCGCATGGTCGTGGCCGGATCGTTACGCAGACGTTCAATCGCGCTGGCGGCCGCCGGTGCAATGTTTGCGGTATCCGCCTGCTCCGGCGGGGGCGAATCCCAGTATGGGAATGTCGGCTATATCGAGGGGTTTTACGGCGGCGTGTCGTCGGAAGAACCGACGGCGGCTCTGATCGGCCGCAATGTTCTGACCTCCGGAGGGAGCGCGGCTGATGCGGCCGTGGCCATGGGCTTCGCGCTGTCCGTGACCTACCCGCAGGCGGCGGGGTTGGGCGGTGGCGGTGTCTGCCTCGTCCACGATGCCGTGCTGGGCCTTACGGAAGTATTGGATTTCGTGCCCCCCGCAGCCTCCGGTACGGGCGGCGATCGCCCTTCTGCCGTGCCGACATTTGTGCGCGGGATGGCGGCGCTTCATGCGCGATACGGTCGGTTCCCCTGGCGCGGAGTCGTAACCCCGGCGGAACGGCTGGCGCGGTTGGGGTATCGCGTTTCGCGAGCCATGACCTATGAATTGACGCGTGCGGCGGATGCGCTGTACCGGGAACCGGCGATGAGCCGCGTTTTCGCGCCCAGCGGTCGCTTGGTCGGGGAAGGCGACAAGCTGATTCAGGCCGACTTGGCCGGGGTCTTGGGACAGATTCGCGCCAACGGGGCCGGAGCGTTCTACCAAGGGGTGCTGGCCCGCCGAATTGTCGACGGCGTAAAGAACGCGGGCGGCAATCTGACTTTTGAGGAATTGAGCGCCTATTCCCCGACGTGGCGCCTGCCGATTACGATCCTTTATGACAATGACGAATTGTCCTTCGCGCCGCCGCCCGCCGCCGGTGGTCCGATGGAAGCGGTGATGTGGCGAATGCTGGCGGATGATGACCGTTACGCCGAGGCGGATGCGTCGGAACGCCCGCATCTTCTGGCGGAGGTTATGAAGCGTGCCTCCGCGGATCGTAAGACCTGGCTGGCGCCCGGTTTCAACAGCAGCATGCCCGTGGAGCAAGTTACCGATCCGGATCGTGCCGCCGCTTTGTTGGCGACCTATGACCCGACGCGTCCGACGCCGGGGAACGTGTTGGACCCGAAAGGCCGCCAATTGGCCGAGGTGATTTCCGGAACCGGGTTCGTCGTCGTCGACAAGGACGGGATGGGGATCGCCTGCAATCTGACACTGTACAATCCGTTCGGCACCGGTCGGATTGCGGACGGAACGGGTATCATTCTTGCCGCCGCACCGGGACTCCAGGGTCGCAATCCGCTCGGCCTCGGCCCCGTCATGGTGACCAATGCGAATACCTTTCGGTTCAAGATGGCGCTGGCGGCCAGCGGCGGACCATTGGCCCCCGCCACGACCGTGCAAGTGCTGGCGGATACGTTGCTGGCCGGGCAGACGATTGAACAAAGCATCGAGGAACCGCGTTTCCTGGCGGTCGACGTTCCCGATGCGGTAATCGTCGAAAACCGAAACGGCGATGCCTTGGCACAATCCCTGTCGGCGAAGGGACATAAGGTTTCGCGCCTCGATTGGCAGGGGCGCGCCTCGGCGATCTATTGTCCCAAGGGCTTGGACGGAACATCTACGGAAGCGCGCACCTGTCAGGCGGTTTCCGATCCGCGCGGTCACGGTCTGGCCCCATATTCCGAAAGCGGTAGTTGATGGCGCTGAAGGTCGGCCGCCGGGGCGCCATTCCGGCATTCCTGGTGATGGAGGTCATGCGGGCGGCTGCCTTGCGCGAACGCGAAGGGAAAGCGGTCTACCATCTGGAAGTCGGACAGCCCGGTACCTCTGCCCCGCGCGGCGTGATCGAGGCCGCGCATAAGGCGCTAGACGGGGATCGCATCGGCTATACCGTCGCCCTGGGGATTCCCGAACTGCGCGCCGCGATCGCGACGGATTATGCCGACCGCTATGGAATCAAAGTGCCGGAAGACCGGATCGTGGTTACCACAGGGTCGTCCGGCGGCTTCATCCTCAGCTTCCTGGCCGCCTTCGATCCGGGGGATCGTGTCGCCCTGGCGGCGCCGGGATATCCTTGCTACCGACATATTCTGTCGGCACTGGGGATCGATCCGGTCATGCTGCCCGCCCAGGCAGAAGACCGTTTCCAACCGACACCGGCCTTGCTGGAAAAGGCGATGGAAGACGGCCCGATCGACGGCTTGATCGTCGCGTCGCCGTCCAACCCGGCAGGAACCATGCTGGGACGCGAGGCGCTGACGGCGTTGCTCGACTATTGCCGAGACAAGGGCATTCGGGTGATTTCGGATGAAATCTATCACGGCATCACCTTTGGGGAGCCTGCCGTATCCGCTGCCGGACTCGATTCTGGCGTGGTGGTGGTGAACAGTTTCTCGAAATATTTCTCGATGACCGGATGGCGGCTCGGCTGGTTGGTCGTGCCGGAAGACATGCTGCGCGCCGTCGAATGTCTGGCGCAGAACCTGTTCATCTCTCCGCCGACACTCAGCCAGATCGCGGCCGTCGCGGCCTTCGACTGCCATGACGAATTGCAGGCCAATCTGGCACGCTACGGAGCGAACCGGGAATTCCTGCTGGCGGAACTGCCGAAGGCAGGTTTCAGCGATTTGGCGCCGTCGGACGGGGCCTTCTACCTCTATGCCGATGTCGGGACGCGCACGAATGACAGTCGTGATTTTTGCGCTCGCATCCTGAACGAAACCGGCGTGGCAATTACCTCCGGCCTGGATTTCGATGCGGATCGCGGCAACCGAACGGTGCGGTTTTCCTTTGCCGGATCGACGGAGGAAATCGAAGCCGCTGCGGAAGCCCTGAAAAATTGGGGCGGCTAGCAGCCGCGTCGGTTAACTGGCCCGGAACGGGTTGCCGATAACCAGGCGGTAGAAGCCGTGCTGATCGTCCAGGCCGGACAGCTTCAAGTGAATGAAGACCGGGCGGCGGCGATCCTGATCGGGCCAATAGGTGAAATACCGGCCCCGATTGGTTTCCGGACGCAGATCGCGGAACAGCGTTTCCTGGTTTTCGTATTCGGCGGTGACGAAGCCCGCATGGCCTTCCGGAATACGATCCTGAATGGCGCGCCGCGCGGCGTCGAATTGCGCAATGGCGGAGGACGGATTGGTCAGCGGACGACTGTCCACCTGAATTGCGACAAGACGGTCCGACGCCTTTCTGTCGAACTGTGCGACGACGACTTTCGCATCTGTCAGGAAGCTGTCGACATTCAGTTTGCAGGCGGTGAAATCGTCACCGATATCCTTACAAACCTCGATCTTGTCGCGCAGGCTGGCCAGCGTGTCGGACCAGCTCAATCCCATCATCAGATTGCCGTAATCCTGTTCGCTGGCGGCGAGGACGAGGCGTTCTTCCAGATCGGCGCGTCCGGCTTCCCGGGCATAATCCGACGCCTGACGTCCGTCCGTCGACACGATCTTCGGATCGGCGCCGAAGGCCATCAGCATATAGGCGGTCTGCGGATCGCCTTTCAGCGAGGCGCGCATCAGCGGGGTCAGGCCATCCGACATGGCGTTCGGGTCGCCGCCTTTTTCAAGCAGCACCCCCAGAATCCCGGCCAGATCGGGGCGGTCGGCATTCTGAACGACGCGGTGGATCAGGCGCGGCGGGATAGAGGCGCCGTCCGACACCAGCAGTCGGACGATATCCGACTGACCGTGGAGGGCCGCCTGTTCCAGGGCGGATCGAACACCGGACCCGAAGGAATCTTCCACGGCAAAGCGGGCTTCATCCAGTTTGAAGTCGGATGGTGCGCCGTCCAGCAGGGCAACAACGGCCCCCTGATCGCCCCGATCGATCGCGGATTTCAGTTTTGCCGTGAACACGCGCGGGTCGGCCTGCGCCACGGGCGGGGCGGGCTTGGCCGGGGGTTGGAAGACAGAGGCGGTTTCGGTCGCGGTATCGGTGCCGTCCGTTGTCGCGGCCGGTTCGATATCGGCCAGTTTGGCGACGGCTTCGGCCAGGGCGCGACCGGCGGCGGACGGGGCCTCTCCGGACGGGGCTTGGCCCGCCTGGGCGGTTTCCAAGGCGGGTGCGGATTCCGTCTGACCCGGAATGGCGGGACCGTCCTGCATCTGTGCCGGGGCGGTCAGTGCCTCGGTCAGCAATTCACTTCCGGGGCTGACTTGGTTCGTTGCTTGTCCGGCGCCGGACAGGCGAACGAGCGCATCCTGTTCGGCACGAATTTGTTCCAGCCGCGCGAGAACATGAGGATGGGCCGCCGCGATTTCGATCGGTCCGACATTGCAGCCGCGTTGCGCCGTCAGCGCCGCCCCGCGCTCGGCCAGGAGAGAGGCGGCGCGGACACGGCCATTGGCGGCGGCGACGGATAGTGGCGTCAGGCAGCCATAGACGCCGCCCGCCAAATCGACCGGTGCCCCGGCATCGATCATGCGTTGCAGGGCCTGACTGCGGCCTTCGGCGGCGACACGGTGCAGGACGGAACGGCCGTCCTTGCTGGGCAGGGTCGGATCCGCTCCCGCCTGCAGCAGCAGACTGACCGCGGCAAGGTTTCCAGCCCGCGCGGCGCGCAGCAAGGCCGGATTGCCTTCCATATCAACCATGTTGGGATCGACGCCTTCTGCAAGGCGCGCTCGAACGGATTGCAGGTCGCCGGATTCAATGGCCTCGATCAGGCCCGCGCTCGGCAGCATCGTGCCGAATTGCCCGGAAATCCCGGCAAAGACACGGCCCGCGAAGTCCGGATTGATGGCTGACAAGGCAAGACCGGAGGCAAGAGCGCCGGCGAACACGCCGCTCATCAACGCGGCGCGGCTGGCACTGCCGCTCGATTTCCGCTCACGCGGGGCGGTGGGATCTTCGCGGCGACCCTGACGACGGGTGGAAGGCTTGCGCAGGGATGACAGGAAGCCTTGCACGCGGGTCTGTCCGGAACGTCGTTCCGTCGGATCGGCGGTCAGGTTTCGGCGCTGATACGTCTCAGTGCCGGGGGCCTTTAGGCCGCTATCCGTGGACGGCGCGGGATTGCCGTCGTCGTTCAGATTGCCTGGAATGCGCCAACCGCCCGCCAGGAATTCGTCGTCGGCCAGTTTCGGCGTCGATTTCGGCGGGGGGGAATAGGGCTGCGGCGCGTATGGACGTTCGAAAGCCGGTTCGCGGGATTCGTCGATCTGGCGGCGGCCCGCGGTCGACGCGGGGTGGGGCGCCGGTTCCGGATCCTGTTCGACCCAATGTTCCTCACCATGCAGGCCCAGACTGCCTTGCATATGTTCCGGTTTGACCGTCGGCCAGAAGCGAAGCTGGGGGTGGTTGTCCGGGTCCAGCATGTCTTCGGGAGGCAGTCCGGTGGTATCACGGCTGTCCGAATTGTGTCCCACCGGCGCGGGCGGAAGGTCCGGCTGAGGGCCGGTCGGCTGGAACGGGGCGGTGTTCTGGGTAACCGAACCTGCCTGGATCGGCGCTTCGTCGTCGGGCAGGTTGAAATGCGCCGCAGCGGCGGCCTGCGCCCGCAACATGGGCGAATCCACGACTTGGCCGTCGCGCACGGTGACAATGTCGGCATATTCGGTTTCGCCGGAAATGGGGGAGACCTGCGCCTGGATAAGGCGAAGTTCGTCGTAACGATCCTCGCTGATCAACGCCCCCAAACGCATGATGGCCGTCTGGTCAGACTCGAGGCTTTCCAGATTCTGCCAATAGCGCCCGGTGCGCCCCTGTATCCAAAACGTTCGTTCCACGGTTCCCGCCCGTTTCGCCCCATTCACGTCGGCTAAATGATACCACCCCGGTACCGTTCAACATCGTTCCGCACCCTACATGTGGGGCCGGAGACGGTTCAAGGACCGAAATGTCGGGGCAGGGCGCGTCGATCGGAATGCGCGGAAATCGGGCGATTTTTACGCGGGGACGTGAAATAGCATCACACCGCGAAACGAGCGGACAGCGGCTGTTTTCGCGAATCGGGTCAGCGGCTGCGGGTCACTTCCACACCGACGGAGGCCGCGAGCGCCAAGGCTTCCGGCTTTTCGACGCGGACCTTCGCCGACAAGATGCGGTGGTCTTCCAGGCACAAATCGGCGATTCGGTTTGCCAGCGTTTCGACCAACTTTACATGGCCTTCTTCGGCCATCTGCTGGATGCGCTCGACGATCCGGGCGTAACAGGGGACGGCGTCGTAGTCGTCCGCTTCCCAATCGTCCAGCGGCACGGCTTCCAGATCCAGGTTGATGCAGACCGGTTGGACCTTGCGGTGTTCATAGTCGAAGACGCCGATGCTCCAGTCCAGGCGCAGGTCGCGCACGGCAATGCGATAGGCGACGTCTTCCGCCGGAACGGGGTGAACGGCGCTGTCGCGTCGGATCGGGTAGCTTGCCTGGGCGAGCTCTGAAATTACACGCATCGTCGACAACCCCTGATCTAGTGTCGAATAGTCCCCGTCTGCGACCGGTCTCCCCGCCCGACGGTCAGGAAAACCGCGCTTGGCAAAACCGACCCACCGGGCTACTTCCCGGTGCCGAGCGGCACACACTACCCGATGGGGTAATGATGGCAAGATTTCCTAGGCCCTGACCCTCTTCCCAGACAGGAGGTCCCTCCATGCCCAGAAACATTCTCACGGCCCCGCCGTCCCGGTGCTTGGTTATGGGTATCGTGAATGTCACGCCGGACTCCTTCTCCGGCGACGGACTAGGCCGCGAAAGCGACATTCCGCAGGCCGCGGTCGATCAGGCGAGGGCGATGGTGGCCGCCGGGGCCGATATTTTGGACATTGGCGGGGAAAGTACCCGACCCGGCGCGGAACCTGTTTCGGAGGCCGACGAATTGGCCCGTGTCGTGCCGGTCGTGGCGGCGATCCGTGCCGCCCTGCCGGATATCGCGTTGTCGGTCGACACCTACAAGGCGCGGGTCATGGCGGCGGCCCTGGATGCGGGCGCGGATATCGCGAACGATGTCTGGGCCCTGCGCGCCGACCCGGATATGGGACCGATGCTGGCGAAACGCGATTGTCCTGTCATCCTGATGCATAACCGCAGCAAACCGGGCCATGCGGAAATCGACCGGCGTCTGGGCGGCAGTTATGTCGCGCCGGATTACGGCGACGATTTCCTGGGGAGATTCCTGGACGAAATGCGCGCGATTGCGGCGCAGGCGATATCCAGTGGGATCGATGCAAGCCGGATCGTGCTGGACCCCGGTGTCGGCTTCGGCAAGACACCGGATCAGAACATGGTTCTGATCGACGCCATCGACGTGCTGCGGGCGCTCGGCTATCCGGTTCTGCTCGCGGCCAGCCGGAAAAGCTTCATGGGGAAGGTTCTGAACCTGCCTGCCGACGACCGTCTGGAAACGACCCTGGCGACGACCGCCTTGGCCGTGCAACGCGGTGCCTTGGGGGTGCGGGTGCATGACGTGGCGGAAAACACCAAAGTGGTCCGCATGACGGAAGCGGTTCTGTCCAGCGGCGCGGCCGCGCGGCGGCGGTATGCCGCTGGCAATGCGAAGGAAGAGGCGACGAAATGACGGAACGCGTTTACCTGGCCCTGGGCGGCAATCTGGGGGACCGTCGGGCCAACCTGATCGCCGCATTGCGGGCGTTGCCGGATTTCGCGCCGGTCAAGCGGCTGTCGCGCCTGTACGAAACCGCGCCGATGTATGTCGCCGATCAACCGGCCTTCCTGAACATGGCGGTGGAGGCCGAAACGGACCTATCCCCCATGGACCTGTTGGATCGGTTGAAGACGCTGGAAACCGAAATCGGTCGGGTTCCGTCCGTCGTCAACGGGCCGCGTGCCATTGATCTGGATATCCTTTTCTATGGCGATGCCACCGTCGACCATGGCCGGTTGACGATCCCGCATCCCCGGTTGGCGGAGCGGGCTTTTGTCCTCGCCCCCTTGGGCGATATCGCCCCTGATTTCGTGGGGCCGGGTCTGGACGCGACGATTGCCGAACTGCTGGCCGTCGTGCCCGGTCGGGATACGGTCGTCGTGGTGGCGCCTCTCGACATGGATTGACAGTGCGCCATGCGTCTGACGCATAGCTATCCTTCGATCTTTGCAGTTCGATTTCCGACTCGTTGCAATAATGTGTCGCTCAGCGCCGGGCTTGAGACGGCCGACGCGGTTTTCCGATCACGGCATTCCGAAGTGACGCTCCGATAAAAAGAGCGCCCGGGGATGCCGTTAACCAATTTTTCGGAAATCCCGTGTCACTGTTTCGCCATGGCAACACAACGAAAATCGATTGCGCGGTCCTGAAACCGGGGCGCGCCACGAACGCGACGAATAGGAACCGACACGATGACCGATACCGTTAACAAACCGACCCGTACCCTGATGACCGGCCCCTGGGCCGACGGCGGCCGCCGTATGGCCGAACTGCGCCTTGGCCTGGAAGTGACGACGGCCGAATTGGCCGAACAGGCCGGTCTGCCGTCCGCCGCCTGGGTTGCCGACGTCGAAGCGGGCCGCCGCCCGGTTCCGTCTTCCTTCTACAAGACGCTGGCGCATCAATTCGGCTTCACCCCGGCAGCCTTCGCCGCTGAATGTCTGAAGCATTACGACGCCGACGCCTTCGAGGCCTTGTTCGGCGCCGAAATCGTCGAACTGAAGGTTGCCGCGTAACAGAATTTGCCCGTTTGCAAGACAGGCAGCCCCGCCGGATCGCATGGTTCGGCGGGGTTTTTGTTTGGCTGAATTACTGGCTTGAAAGGTCGGATCACGACAGCGGGCGCATGCCGCATTGATCGACGATCTTGGCGATCGCTTCCGCCGCCCCGCGCCCGGATTCCGAGGTGACGGCAAAAACGCCGCCGGTCAATTGCGGGTAGCTGCGCATGATCCCTTCGACGCGCGGGTCGGGTGCCATTTGGAAACCCGATGCCGGGATGAAGACAGACGATATCCGGATATCCCGCGACAGGGCTTCCGTCGTCACGGCGCGGGCGTTCACATCGTCCACCCCTTCCTTGAACGCGTCGTCGAATCCGCCGGGTAGGTTGTCGGTGATCAGAACCAGCAGACGGCTGTGCGCCCGCCACTGGGCCGTGAAATCCCCGTCCTGATCGCGACCTTGCGCGGGTAGACCCAGAATGGCCGTTCTTAAAGCCTCGTCGCTTGCTTCGGGGCCGCCCTCGCCACCTTCCGCCTTCATCCGGCGGATGGCCCAAACGGTTTCCTGCCGCGCTTCCTCAGGATCGGCTACCGCGCCCAAATCCATTTCGACGGTCACCCGGTCCTTGAAGCTGATCAGCCCCAGACGATAGTCGCCGGCGGAAACGAATTTGACGAGGTCGATCAGGCGCACAGCCTCCCGCTTCATGTCGCGGATCGCGGCGGCCATGGAATTCGTTGTGTCCAGAGCGATGACCAGATCGACGGATCCGCATTTGCCCTCGCGTCCCGTGCCGTAGGGGGCGGGGCCGTCGTCATCGCCGCCCCAGAATTGCGCGTGGGTGGGATGCGGCAGGATCGATGCCGCCGCAATGACGACCGCGAAGGCGATATGTCGAAGCCGGATTGCCATGGTCCGGTCAGCTTATCATGTGCCTCCCGGTCGCGGCAGAATTATCGCGATGCCTATAGCGATGCTGCATTAGGGCATGGCATAGACATAAACGCGGCATTCCGATGTCCCATCCAGATAGAACAGATAGGCCTGATCCTGTCCGCGTAGATTTTTGGGATCGTAGAGATTCAAGCCGTTGCCTTGCGCATATCCGAAGCGCATCCGCTTCTGACCCGGCGGGGTGACCGGAATAAAATAGCGATCCTTACGGCGTTGATTGAATTCCAGATTGGCGCAGGCCTCCGACAGGACGGCGGAAAGCTTCTGCGACAGCGTCGCCGGATCGACCGGAAAATTCACCCGATGCCCACCGGTGCGGGTCTTCACGTCGCCATGGGCTTCCGGCGCCACGGTATCGGGGATCGAGCGGAAGATTTCCTGCGCCTGCGCCGCATGGGTCCCGAAAAGCAGGAGCAGCATCACGATTGTGGCGGTGCGGCGGGGGAGGGGCATGGGTCACTCGCCCCCGACACGCGCCGGATCGGGAAAGGCCGCCGCCGCCTCGTCATAGGACTCCGCCTCCAACAGATCGAGCAGCCTGTCGACATCCGCCGCCTGCGCACCGAGAAGGAACGGGCCGCCGGGCAGCAGTTTCAGGGTCGGTCCGGCATGGCATTTCCCCATGCAATGCACGGGTTCGAGGGACAAGAAGTCACCGCGCGCCGCCAATTTTTCGGTGAGTACGGGCTGGAGCTCCTTTGCCCCGCGCGCACCACAGGACGGCAGTAAATCCCCGGCCCGGAAATTCACGCACATGCGCAGTCGGGTGAAACGGCGCTGTTCCGCCGCCTGGTCGGGATTTTTGGCTTTTATCTCCGGCAAATTAGAACTATTCCAATTTATCGCGGGACACCTATTGCCCTTCGCATCGGGGGGCCCTATGTCAGAGCCCGGTTGCTGGTCCATACTATGGACCGTCTAACATATAGGAGCGTCGAGAGATATGGGCGAGTACGACTACGATCTTTTCGTGATTGGGGCCGGTTCGGGCGGCGTTCGGGCCAGCCGCATGTCGGCCTCGTTGGGTGCGAAAGTCGCGGTCGCGGAAGAACGCTATCTGGGCGGGACCTGCGTCAATGTCGGCTGCGTGCCGAAAAAGCTGATGGTCTATGCCTCGCATTATCATGAAGATTTTGAGGAAGCGCGCGGTTTCGGCTGGACGGTCGGGGACTCCAGCTTCGACTGGGCGACGCTAGTCGAAAACAAGAACAAGGAAATCGCGCGGCTGAACGGCATCTACGGGTCGTTGCTGTCGAATGCGGGGGTGGAGTTGTACGAAGCCCGCGCGACGATCAAGGGCCCGCATGAAGTCGAAGTCGGCGGCAAGACGGTGACGGCGGAACGTATTCTGGTCGCGGTCGGCGGGTGGCCGTCGATCCCCGATATTCCGGGCAAGGAACATGTCGCGTCATCCAACGAATTCTTCTATCTGCCCGACTTGCCGAAACGGACGATCGTGGTCGGCGGCGGATATATCGCCGTGGAACTGGCGGGCATCCTGAACGGGCTGGGCAGCGCGGTGACGCAACTGTATCGCGGGCCGCATTTCTTGCGCGGTTTCGACGACGATATCCGGACCTTCCTGGCGGAAGAAATCCGCAAGAAAGGGATCGACCTGCGCTTCAATGCCAATATCGCCCGCGTTGACAAAAACGCGGATGGCAGCCTGAAAGCGACGCTTGAGGACGGATCGACCCAAGAGGCCGATTGCATTCTCTATGCGACGGGCCGTGCGCCGATGACGGACGGTCTGGGCCTGGAAAACGCCGGGGTCGAGCTGGCCAAGAACGGCGCCATCGTGGTGAATGACGATTTCCAATCTTCCGTCCCGTCGATTTATGCGCTGGGCGATGTGATCGACCGTGTGGCCCTGACCCCGGTGGCGATTTCCGAAGGCATGGTCTTCGCCCACAACACCTACGGCAAGGGTGGGCGCAAGATGGATTATCGCGACATTCCGACCGCCGTCTTCAGCCAGCCGCCCGTCGGAACGGTCGGCCTGACGGAATCGGAAGCCCGTGCGGCTTATGGCGATGTCACGGTCTATTGTTCCGAATTCCGGGCGATGAAGCACACCCTGTCCGGCGCGTCGGAACGCAGCTTCATGAAGCTGATCGTGCATCCGGAATCGGATCGCGTATTGGGCCTGCACATGGTCGGGCCGGAAGCGGGCGAAATCGTCCAGGGTTTCGGCGTCGCCATCAAGGCGGGGGCGACGAAGGCGGATTTCGATGCGACGGTCGGCATTCACCCGACCAGCGCGGAAGAATTCGTCACCATGCGCGAACCGGTTCCCGACAAGGCCGCCTGACGCCAACTCCCCGGCCAATATATTCCAGTCTTGATATATGACAACGCGCCCTTTCCGTACTCTTGTATGATTGGGAGCAAATCGTGCGGCTGTCAGAGGATTGGGTGATGGGTGAGCAAAAAACGGATGTCGTAATCCTGGGCGCCGGGACCGCCGGGTTTCAGGCTATGGCACAATTGCGGCGGGCCGGTCGGGATGTCCTGATGTTCGACGGTGGTACGCTGGGAACCACCTGCGCCCGGGTCGGCTGCATGCCGTCGAAGGTCGCCATCCAAATCGGCGAAGACCTGCACCGTGGCCGTCATGCCTTCGGGGAAGACGGCATTTCCGGCGGCGATGGGCTGACGCTCGATCGTGCGGCGGCTCTGCGCCGGGTGCGTGCCCTGCGCGACGGATTCGTGAAAAAGACGAATGCCCGAACGGTCGATGCGATGGAGCCGGGCCGCTTGATCCGCCATCACGGCCGCTTCGTCGAACCGACTGTCCTGGAAGCGGGCGGGGAGCGGTATCGGTTCGACACTGCCGTCATCGCGACGGGCAGCCGCCCGGTTCTGCCGCCGAGCTGGGTGGAACGGTTGGGCGACCGCCTGCTGCATACGGATATGCTGTTCGAACAGGAAACTCTGCCGGATCGGATCGCGGTCGTCGGTCTGGGCGCGATCGGGCTGGAACTGGGACAGGCGCTGTCGCGCTGGGGGATCACTGTAACGGGCTTCGACCTTCAGGAAACGATTGCGGGACTTGTCGATCCGGTCGCGCGGGATGCCGCCTTGGCCGCCTTGCGCCAGTCTTTCCCGATCCATCTGGGCCTTGCCGCCGATCCACAGGTCACAGCCGACGGTATCGCCATGGACACGCCCAACGGTCCCGTCATTGTGGATGCGGTGATCGCGGCCATGGGGCGGCGACCCAATCTGGATGGGTTGGGGTTGGACGCGCTGGGGATCGAAACCGACAAACGCGGCATGCCGGAATACGATCCGGCGACTATGCGGATCGGCAAGACGCCGATCTTCTTTGCGGGGGATGTGAACGGCGACCGCGCGGTCCTGCACGAGGCCGCGGATGAAGGTCGGATCGCGGGCTGGAACGTCGCGCGGGCCGACGCTCCGACGCGGTTCCGGCGTAAGGTCCCGCTGGGCGTCGTCTTTTCCGACCCGAATATCGCGACGGTCGGGCCTGTCGCGGACATCGTCGCGTCGCCGGATACCGTCGTCGGCACCGCCGCGATGACAGCCAATGGCCGGGCGACGGTCCTGGGCCAGACGGGCGGTGTGTTGCGGGTCTACGGACGGAAAACGGACGGTCGCCTATTGGGGGCGAGTCTGATCGGCGTTCATGCGGAACATCTGGGGCATCTGATGGCCTGGGCGGTCCAGGCCGGGACGACGGTTTATGACACGCTGTCCATGCCGTTCTACCACCCGGTGGTGGAGGAAGCCTTGCAGAACGCCCTACGCGATCTCGCCGGTCAGGTCGGCAAGCCGGTCGACGTTCCCTGGGATTTGATCCCAGAGGATGCCACGCCGCTTGCCGCCGATTGACGAATTAGAAGACGCAGTTTTTGGTGAAGTCGGCCGCCTCTTTGGCGGTCACGTTTTCCACGCCTCTTTCCTTGATGTCCTGGCACCATTCCTCCGACCCGACTTCCGGTTCGCAGGCGGTGAGGAGAAGGCTGCTGGCAAGCAAAGCGGCGGCGGCGACGTATTTCATGGTGTTTCGTTCCTCTTAACGGGCAAATAATTGGTTACCGAACGACAATATAGTCCGCCACGCTTCTGACGCGCGGCGTGTTGCGAACGACGGCGATGGCGCGGTCCCGTTCCGTCGCGGATTTCGCCCGGCCCAGGACATAGGCGGCGCCCAAGGGATCGACGGCGACACGGAAATTCAGGCTTTCCACCCCTTCCGCATTCAGCCAGTCGGCCTCGATCTCCGCCTTGACCTTCAGGCCTTCCGCGAAGCCGATCATGCGGTCGCCTTCGGCCTCCTGTTGCGCCTCGGTCATGTGTTTGACCTGCCAATACAGTTTGCGGATGCCGGCAATGTTGCCGATTTCCGACCGGAACCCGTCATAAACGGCTTTGTCGTCGACGATCCCATAGACCAACAGGCGCTGTTCGTAGATTTCGGTGGATACGGACGCGGTTTTGTATTTTGCCATCAATTTGTTGACACCGATGACGATGCGGTTGTCTTCGGCGATATCCTCCGCGCTGCGATCTTCCACCGCGCGCTGGACGAGCGTTACCGGAGAGCAGGCGGCAAGGCCGAGAAGGCCCGCAGCGGCAGCGGTCGCCAAGATCGTGCGCCGGGTCGGATTTTCCGTGGTCATGAACTGCTTCTCCCTTGTCTTTCCTCGTCCCGGACCAAAATTGACGTGTCTGCGCCAGGAAGGCAAATCGCATTGCCCGGCATTTTCGAGAATATCCGAAATTCCAGGAATATCCTGTGGAAAACCCCGGCCCGAGCGCGTAAAACAAGCGGTGAGTCCGGCCCACCCTGGCATAGGGGCCGGATAGGATGAATGGAGTGGAAACGATGGTACAAGGCAGCTGGTCCCCGAATTCCTGGCGCGGAAAGCCGATTTTGCAGGTCCCCACCTATCCGGATCAGGATGGGCTGCACGCGGTCGAGGCGGAACTCGCCGCCAATCCGCCGTTGGTATTTGCAGGGGAAGCGCGAAAGCTGAAGGCTGCGCTCGGTGAAGTCGCGGAAGGTCGCGCCTTCCTGCTTCAGGGTGGCGATTGCGCGGAAAGCTTCGCTGAATTTTCCGCGAACAACATCCGCGACACGTTCAAGGTGCTGCTGCAGATGGCGGTCGTCCTGACCTTCGGCGCGGCCTGTCCGGTGGTGAAGGTCGGTCGCATGGCCGGTCAGTTCGCGAAGCCGCGATCCGCCGATACGGAAAAGCAGGGCGATGTCGAACTGCCCAGCTACCGTGGCGACATCGTCAACGGTATCGACTTCACGGCCGCCGATCGCACGCCGGACCCGACGCGCATGCTGAAGGCCTATCATCAGGCGGCGTCCTCGCTGAACCTGCTGCGCGCCTTCGCGCAGGGCGGTTTCGCGGACCTGCATCAGGTGCATCAGTGGAACCTGGATTTCGTTGCGGACAGCGCACAGGGCGAACGCTATCAAGCGCTGGCCGACCGACTGGACGAGACGCTGAGCTTCATGGCCGCCTGCGGCCTGACCTCCGACCGGGTGCCGCAGATCGCGGAAACGGATTTCTACACCAGTCATGAAGGCCTGCTGTTGTGGTATGAAGAGGCATTGACCCGCCGCGACAGCATCACCGGTGGCTGGTACGATTGTTCCGCCCATATGATCTGGATCGGCGACCGGACGCGTCAGCCGGACGGCGCGCATATCGAATTCTGCCGTGGGGTGGAAAACCCGATCGGTATGAAATGCGGCCCGTCGACGGACCCGGACGAGTTGATCCGACTGATCGATATCCTGAACCCGAAGAACGAGGCCGGTCGCCTGACCCTGATCGCGCGTATGGGCAGCGATAAGGTGCACGATCATCTGCCCGCGCTGGTCCGCCGCGTGAAGGAAGAAGGCCGCAAGGTCGTGTGGTCCTGCGACCCGATGCACGGCAACGTCATCAAGGCGCCCAGCGGCTTCAAGACGCGTCCGTTCGACCGTATCCTGAGCGAGGTTCGGCAATTCTTCGAAGTCCATGAGGCCGAGGGCACCCATGCGGGCGGCGTGCATTTCGAAATGACCGGCAAGGACGTCACCGAATGTCTCGGCGGGGCTCAGGCGATTTCGGATTCGGACCTGTCGGCGCGCTATCACACGCATTGCGATCCGCGTCTGAACGGGGCCCAGTCTCTGGAACTCGCCTTCCTGATCGCGGAAGAACTGAAAGCGGGACGCGTCGGAAAGCTGCGGCCGTCGCAAGCGGCGGAGTAACCCTCCGCCGCCGGTTCGTTTGGCGGGTTCAGAGCCACTCACTCAAGGGATTCTCAATCCAGGCACTCTCACGGGGAGGACTGCGTCGGAATGACCGATCGCAAAGAGTTGGATGCCTATGTCCGCCGATGGACGGACGCGTATTTCAACAGAACCCGCGAAATCGTCGAGAAATTCGGCGATTCCAGGGTTACCTATGCGGTGTTCATGCGCCGTCCGGTCGTTTCCGCGACGCGTCAGGCGCTGGATTGGTTGAAGGAAGCGGTCGCCCTGCGTGGGGAAACCGTCGATATCGACCTCCGCTACGAGGAAGGCCGTTGGGTGGGCGCCGGGGAACCGATCTTCTATATCACCGGGTCGTTCGCCGTGTTGTGCGATCTGGAAACGCTGTTGCTGCAAAAGGTCGGGCCAGCCTGCGTCGCCGCCTATAACGCGTTTACCATGTGTCAGGAATTGCCGAAGACGTCTTTCCTGGCGATGGATGCCCGGCACTGCGCGGGGACCGAAATGGCGGAAATCATGGCCTATGCGGCCTCCGTCGGGTCGGACCGGGCAAAGCGCAAATCGGGCGCCGTCGGCTTCATCGGCAACGCCACGGATGCGACCGCCCATTATTTCGGTCAGGCGGCGGGAATGGGAACCATGCCGCATGCCTTGATCGGTTATGCCGGGTCGACGGTACGCGCGGCGGAGATGTTCCGGGAAACCCATCCAGACAAGATGCTGATCGTGCTTGTCGATTATTTCGGCCGGGAAGTGTCCGACGCCTTGGCCGTCTGCGATCGCTTCCCGGACTTGGCCAAGGCGGGCCAGATCGGCGTGCGCCTCGATACGATGGGCGGGCGGTTCTGCGAAGGGCTGGGCCCGGCGGAATCCTATGCCGTCTTGGATCGGAACGCCCCGCGCTCCATCCGTGGTTACCGGAATGAAGGCGAATTGCGTCACCTGATCGGTCCCGGTGTGTCCGCCGCCGCCGTTTGGCATATGCGCGAAGCCCTTGATCGGGCAGGGTATCCGGATGTGAAGATCGTCGCGTCGTCCGGTTTCGGCCCGGAAAAATGCAAGGTTATGGCATTGGCCGACGCCCCGATCGACGTCATCGGCACCGGCAGTTATCTGCCCGACCGTTGGGCGGAAACCTATGCCACCGCCGATATTGTCGAATATGACGGTCAGCCGCGCGTAAAAGTCGGGCGCGAATTTCTGCTGCGTAAGGTTAAGTAAAGGGCGAGGGCGCGCGGTGGATTGGCGCTGGTTATTCGGGAAAACGGTCCGGCGACCGCTTCCGGCGTTCCGGGCGGAGCTTGAAGGCTCCCCGGCGCTGGAACTTTTCGATTATTGGAACGAGAAGCGCGGGGCGCGGCCGTTTCCATCCAGCAAAAGCGTCGATGCCGTCGACATGCCCGCGGATTTGTTGCCCAATCTGCTCCTGGTCGAGGCCGACTCGAACGGGGGCTACCGGTTCCGGCTGGCCGGTACGCGCATGCGCGAAGTTTTCGGCGTCGACCCGACCGGAAAGTCCCTGGAACAGATACTGGACGGCGCCGATCTGGAAAATGCCCGTCGGTCCTATGGTCGTGTTCTGGAAAACGCCCGCCCATGGCTCAGCCGTGTCGTCTATGCCTCCCGGGACCGGGGTACTTTCACCTATCAGCGTCTGACCTTGCCGATCGGGTTGGGTCGCAAGCCGGATCGGCTACTCAGCGGTCTATTTGTGCGGAACGACAAGGCGTTTGTGCAGGATTTCGGCATCCTGCACCACAACAAGGCGCTTCAGGTTCAATCGCGTTTCGAGATGATGCTGGCCTAGGCGTTCTTGCCGTCGGTTGACTCTTTTCCCGACATGTCCAGTTCGGATGCCGGCGCCGTTTCGACAACCGGCGCCTCTTCCCGTGTGAAGTGAAGCACGCGCTGCGGGAAGGGGATGGAAATGCCTTCCTGATGGAAGCGCCGCAGGATTTCCCGGCGGATTTCGCTGCCGATAATCGCGACATAGAGGATGTCGCTGGTGAACATCCGAACCTCGACATCGATCTGGCTGTCCCCGAAATTCGTTACCAGGACGAAGGGTTCCGGGAACCGCCGCGCCCTAGGGTGGGCCTTCGCGATGTCCAGCATGACCGCGCAGACCTTGTCGATATCGCTGTCATAGGCGACGCCGACGCTGATATCGACCCGGCCCATCTTGTCCTTGTGGGTCCAGTTCTTCAACGATTGGGACAACAGGTCCGCATTAGGCACGATCACGCTGGCGCGCTGCCAGGTTTCGATTTCCGTGGCGCGCATATTGATTTGTTTCACCATGCCTTCGTTCGATCCGACGACGACCCAATCGCCGACCTTGATCGGCCGTTCGATCAGCAGGATCAGACCGGATACGAAGTTGTTCACGATGTTCTGAAGGCCGAAACCGATCCCGACCGACAGGGCCCCGGCGATCAGGGCGATATTGGTCAGATCCACTCCGGCGACAGCGACCGCCAGACCGGCGGCGACGACGAAGCCGATATAGCCGATGCCCGCCGTGATCGAATGGCGCAGACCTTCTTCGATTTCCGTTTCCGGCAGGATCTTTTCCGCGAGGTTGCGCTTCAACGCGCGGATCAGGGCCAGCGCTACCGTGAAGACGAGGATCGACAACAGAATGTCGGTTGGGGAGATCGTCACGCTGCCGACCTTCAATCCACCGAAAACCGTTCTTACCGCACGCAATAGGTCGGTTTCGGAAATGCCCCAACTGGGCGCGACGAGGCTGACCCCGATGGCGATCAGGGCAATATCCATCACAAACCGCGCCATGAACTTGATACGGCTGCGGGTCTTGTGCTGCAGGGCGAGTTGCTCGCGGATAAACACACTACTGACCGCCATGCCGATAAGATCACGGAACAGGCCGCGTAGAATGAACAGGATCGACGCCAGAACCGCCGATCCCAGCAGGTTGTTCAGCAAATAGTTCCCAAGGTTGATATAGCCCAAGGCCGGTGCGACCGTGCCGATGACGGTCAACACGATCAGCAGCGTATGCACTGCCTTCCAAAACGGTTTCGGCACGCCGCCGCCATCTGTCGGCGTGCTGCCGTCGTCCGCCGCCGCCACATCCGTTGCAGGCGGGTCGATCCAAAGCGACGGCCGCATCAGGGCGAGCGCGAAACCGCCCTGGGCCAAGTTGAAGGCGAATGTCCAAAAGGACAGGAAGCCGGGTGTCAGGACATCGTGAAAGGCGGGAACGTCCTCCGCGGTTCGGGACACGAAAGCGTCGATGCAGAACAGCAGCGCCAGCGGCGAGACCAGATTCATGATCCGCCGTCCCCGGCTCTGGGAAATGGAGGTTAGCCGCCATTTGTCGTCATCCGGGGACAGAACCGCATGGGGCAGGGCGGTTACCAAGACGAACACCATCAGGAAAACCGCGGCGAGACCGATTACCGCGCCGAAGTCGCCGTACAGGATCGTCGAATCCGCCTTTGTTCGGATGATGATCACGACCAATACCACGGATGGCAGGATGCCTTTCGCGACCCCGTCGGCAATCGCGGCGATCAGACGGCGGATATAGGGCGGTTGTTCCGTAACGGGTTGCGGTCCCAGGCGTTTGAGTAAAACCGTTCGCAACCACCAGCCGACCGCCAGGCCGATCAGAATGATGACACCGGATTGGAACAGGCCGGCGAACCCGCGTCCATGTTCCGGGATACCCTTCCACCATTCGGCGGCCAGCAGACCGAGACGCGCCAAGTATAGACCGATCCCCCGTGGGACTTCGGCAATGACATCCGGGTCGTAGGGTAAGTCGCCCTGCGCCATCAGGCGTTCGGCGAGCTGCGTGCGCTGGGTTTCCCCAATCCGGGCTTCCAGCGAAGTCGCGCGGGCGATTGTCAGGTCGGCCAATGAGGACTCCGCGCGCCGTTCGGCCAAGGCGTCGTTCAGACGGGTGCGTTCCGCCGCGACCGGTTCCGGTTCCGGCGTTGCGTTTTCTCCTTCCGGCGGCGGACCCAGGGCTTCGAGGCTGGACTGGATAACCGACCGTTCGGATTCGGCCGTGTTCTTGAGTTGTGTGGCGCTGCTAATGATCCGCGACAGCGTTCGTTTCAGGGAATCCGCGATATCGTTCGATAGATCCGGGTTTCGGATCATCGTTTCCAGCACATTCAGATCGTTGTTCCATTCCTGCATCTGCGCATCGACATTTGCCGGCAGGGCGGTCGACTCTGATGCGTTGGATTGGGCGAAGGCCGAATCGAACGGTGAAACCAATATGGCGGTGAGGAACAAGAACGCGGCGAGGAAACGTCGGGTCATCAAGAGTCTCAACGAGTTGCCAATCAAACTGGATGCGGGATGGACTGTAGCACAGTGCTTCGGTAAGAACACGGCATGCAAACAGCTTCCGGCCCCGACCGTTTCGACACCGACCCGACCCTATCCGCAACCCTCGGCTATACCCAGAATGTCGAGGATTGCCGCGCCGTGCGTATCGGCAGCGGCGGATTGGACGACGATTATCTGTCCGATCTGGTTCAGCGCAGCGGCGGCGCGCTGACGGATCTTAAAAAGGCCTACGATGCCGGGGCCATGCCGTTTTTGAACCTGCCGGAAGATCGGCAGGATCTGGAAATGCTGGAACCCATCGCCCGCCATTTTCAATCCCGCTTCGACGATGTGTTGATCCTGGGGACCGGGGGCTCGTCCCTGGGCTCACGCGCGCTTTACGAAATGGCGGATAAGGACGAAGACAAGGTCCGTGGCGCGCCCAAGCTGCACATCATCACCAACGTGGACCCCTTTGTCTGGGACCGCTTGATCCGGCGTTTGGATTACCGAACGACCGGGATTGTCGTGATCTCCAAATCCGGCGGTACCACGGAAACCATGATGCAGTTTCTGACGTTGCTGCCGGTCGTGCTGGAACGGTTGACGCCGGATGAACTGGCGCGGCACATCACCTTGATTACGGAACCGGGGGACAATCCCCTGCGTCGTCTGGGCGCGCGTTACGGCCTGCCGGTCCTGGATCACGACCCGAAGGTCGGGGGCCGCTATTCGGTGTTGAGCGTCGTCGGGATGCTGCCGACCATGATCGCCGGGTTGGATGCGGCGGATACGCGGAAGGGAGCGTCCCGCGTCCTGGACCATGCCTTCGCCTCCATCGACGATCCGTCGCGCTGTCCGGCGGCGGTCGGCGCGGCGATTTCCGTGGGGCTGACTGAAAAAAGAGGGGTCAGCGCGTCTGTCATGCTGGCTTATTCGGACCGGCTCGGCTCCCTGGCGCGTTGGTATCGTCAGCTCTGGGCCGAAAGCCTGGGCAAGGGCGGGCAGGGTACGACCCCGGTCTATGCCACCGGCCCGGTCGATCAGCACAGCCAGCTTCAGCTATGGCTCGACGGTCCGGCGGACAAGATGTTTACCGTCCTGGGCGGCCCGAACGACACGGACGGCTTGCCCATCGATCCGGCCCTGGCCGACGATCCGCGGTTGGCCTATATGGCGGGCCGCAGCATGGGTGATTTGATGGCGGCATCCCGCCGGGCGACGGCGGAAACGCTGGCGCGGCGCGGCCGTCCGGTGCGGCGAATCGACATGACCCGCATCGACGAAAGCGCCATGGGCGCGCTGATGATGCATTTCATGCTGGAAACCGTGATCGCCGCGCATTTGATGGGGGTCGATCCCTTCGACCAACCCGCCGTTGAGGAAGGCAAGGTCCTGATCCGCAAATATCTTGCGGATAGCGGAGACCCGGCATGAACTTGCGGGAAACGCAAGCGGACCCCAGGACGGCGCATATCCGGCGGTTGCCGGAAACTTTGGTAAACCAAATCGCGGCGGGGGAGGTCGTTGAACGACCGGCCAGCGCGGTCAAGGAATTGGTTGAAAACGCCCTGGATGCCGGGGCGACCCGCGTCGATGTGACAATCCGTGACGGCGGGCGGGCGTTGATATCCATCGCCGACAACGGACGCGGCATGACGCCGGACGATTTGCGGTTGGCCGTCGAACGGCACGCGACGTCCAAGCTGCCGGACGAGGACCTGTTCCATATCACGACGCTGGGCTTCCGGGGGGAGGCCTTGCCGTCCATCGGGTCGGTCAGCCGGATGGCGATCACCAGCCGCCCGCGCGACGCGGAAGAAGCCTGGCGCATCGAAATCGAAGGTGGGCGCATCGTCGATCCGAAACCCGCCGCCGGGGCGCAAGGCACTGTGGTGGAAGTGCGCGACCTGTTTTACAGCACCCCGGCGCGCCTGAAATTCCTGCGCAGCGCGCGGTCGGAAAGCGGCGCGGTGCAGGATGTCGTCACGCGGCTGGCCATGGCGCATCCGGATATCGGCTTTTCGCTGACGGACGACGGCCGGGAAAAACTCAAGTTGTCCGCCGATCAGGGCGAACTGCTGGACCTGCGCCTTGCCCGTCTGGGCGCGATCATGGGGCGGGAATTCCGGGAAAACGCGTTGCCCATCGATGCTGAACGGGAAGGGTTTCGCCTCACCGGTTATGCCGGGGTGCCGACGCTGAACCGGGGCAACGCGGCGATGCAATTCCTGTTCGTGAATGGCCGTCCGGTCCGCGACAAGCAGTTGATCGGTGCCGTTCGGGCTGCCTATCAGGATTTTCTGGCCAGGGATCGGCACCCGCTTCTGGCGCTGTTCCTGGAATGCGAACCGCGTGCGGTCGACGTCAATGTGCACCCGGCGAAGACGGAGGTGCGCTTCCGAGAACCGGGCATGGTGCGCGGCCTGATCGTCAGCGCGCTCAAACACGCACTGGCCGGGGCGGGACATCGTGCGTCGACCACCGTATCCATGCAGGCACTGGGATCGTTTCAGCCGGAAGGGGCGAACAGCCTGCCGCAGCAGACAAGCTTCACCGGCGGCTATGCGTATCGTCCATCCTATCCGCCGATATCGCGGCCATCGCCGGGCCTGTCCGCCGCCGCCTACGATTTTCAAGCCCCGCATACGCTGACGGGGGGATTTGAACCCGCCGCACCGTCCGGGATGGGGGAGACCGTCGATCCCGAAACCGGCGAAGTGTCGGACGCGCCGTCCTATCCGTTGGGCGCGGCGCGGGCGCAGTTGCATGCGACCTATATCGTCGCCCAGACCGATACCGGGATCGTTATCGTCGATCAGCATGCGGCGCATGAACGCCTCGTCTACGAACGGATGAAACAGGCGATGGATGCGGGCGGCGTGCCGCGTCAGGGGCTGTTGATCCCGGAAATCGTGGAATTGGACGAACGGGCTGCGGACCGTGTGCTGGAGCGGGCGGAAGAACTGGCGCAATTGGGGCTGGTGATCGAAAGTTTCGGCCCCGGCGCGGTCGCGGTGCGTGAAACGCCCGCGCTGCTGGGCAAGGTCGATGCGCCGGGCCTGATCCGCGATTTGGCGGACGAGTTGGAGGATCTGGGCGGCGCTTTCTCCTTGAAGGAAAAATTGGAGGAGGTGTGCGGCACCATGGCCTGCCACGGGTCGGTCCGTGCCGGGCGGCGGTTGAACACGGATGAAATGAATGCCCTGTTGCGCCAGATGGAAGCGACACCGCATTCCGGTCAGTGCAATCACGGTCGCCCGACCTATGTCGAATTGAAACTGGCGGATATCGAGAAGCTGTTCGGCCGCCGATAGGTCTGCCCGGCCTTAGGGCGTGCGGCTTCCGGCAAAATCGGTATAGTCCCGGCCAGTTTTTCCGTTTCTATCCTGCACGGCCTATCGCACATGACGTCATCCCGCCCGCTTCTGCCCCTTATTCTGGCAACGATCTTCAGCATCGTCGGTCTGGGCATGATCGTGCCCGTATTGCCGTTTCAGGTGGAGGCCCTGGGCGGAGAGAAGGGGCATGCCCCCTATATTTTTTCCGCCTTTTCCGCCGCCGCCGTGATCAGCACGCCCATCTGGGGCTGGCTGTCTGACCGGATCGGGCGCAAGCCGGTTCTGCTCGCCTCCGCCGGGTTGACGATGCTGTCCTATCTGTGGTTGGCGAATGTCGATACCTTGGTGGCGTTGTACGGTAGCCGCGTCCTGGCCGGTTTGGCGGCGGGATGGTTCGCGACCTCCGCCGCGTTCATCGCCGACGTGACGTCGGAACAGGATCGCGCGAAGGGCATGGGCTTCCTGGGCGCGAGCTTCGGCATCGGTTTCACCATCGGTCCGGCCTTGGGGGCCTGGGCCGTCGGACACGGGTCGGAGAATTTCGCGCTGCCCGCCTATGCGGCGGCGGGATGCGCGGTGATCTGCGTCCTGTTGACCCTGATCTGGGTTAAGGAACCGCAGCGCCATGTTCAGGACGCGACCGTGCGGTTCGCGACCAGTGTGCTGACCCACCCCGATATTTCGCGCCTGTTGGTGCTGCATTTCACGGTGCATATCGTCTTCACCGCGATGGAAGGCGTCTTCGCGATCTGGGCGGCCAGCCGTTTCGGACTCGGCGCGCGGGAGGTCGGCATGTTCCTGGCCTATTCCGGAATCGTGTCGGTGATCGTTCAGGGCGGGATCGTCCGGCGTCTTGTGCCGAAACTGGGTGAGGCGAAGACGGTGGGGCTGGCGGTCGGAACCCTGGCCCTGACCATGTTGACGCTGCTGATGGTCGACGCGCCGATCTGGATCCTGGTGCCGATGGGCCTATTGGCGCTGGGCATGGGATTGCATGGCCCGGCCATGCAGAGCCTGTTAAGTCAGGTCGCGCCTCCCTCGATGAAGGGGGGAACCCTGGGCAATGCGCAAAGCGCCCAGTCGCTGGCGCGTGTGCTGGGCCCTGCCTGGGGCGCGGCGGCCTTCACGGCGTTCGGCACGGAATCGCCCTTCCTGATCGGCTTCGCGGTGTTGGCGGGCGCTTTCGTCTTTGCCGTGATCCTGGTTCGGCGGTTTCCCAAAACGCGTCCGGCTCTTGCCTAAAACTCGACCAGTATTCGGCGGACGACCTTCTTTCGGCTCCACATCGGGGCGCTACGGGCGGTCGAATAGGTGAATGAGCCGGTCAGGCCGCCTCGCTACTCGCGCCTGCCGCCGGACGCAAGGCGTCCAGATACGCCTTAACCGCGCCATCGAGCCCCATCCATAACGCGTCGGACGTAAAGGCGTGACCGATGGATACCTCGTCGAGGCGGGGTAGGGCGCGTACCAGGGCGGGCAGATTTTCCGTCGTCAGGTCGTGCCCGGCATTGATCAGCAGGCCCGCGGCAACGGCCGCTTCCGCCGTTTTGACATACCGGGCCAGCACGGCATCGCGATCGCGCGTACTAAACGCATCCGCATAGGGACCGGTATAGAGTTCGACGCGGTCGGCGCCCAGATTGGCGGCCTTGCGCATCGCCGGTTCCGGGTCGTCCGTCGCGTTCATGAACAGCGATACCCGGCAGCCCAGGCCTTTCAGTGTGGCGATCACCTGGCGCAGGCGACCTTCTTCGGCAAAAACGTCCCAGCCATTGTCGGAGGTCGCGGCATCCGGCGAATCCGGGACGAGGGTCGCCTGATCTGGACGCGTCCGGTCGACGATCGACAGATAGTCGTCGAACGGATTGCCTTCGATATTGAATTCGACGCCTTTGGCCTTCCAGCGGTCTTCCCGCGCCAGGGCGGCCAGGGCTGTGACGTCCGTCTTGCGGATGTGGCGTTCGTCGGGGCGCGGATGCACCGTCAGGCCATGGGCGCCCGCTTCCAGTACCGTCCGTCCCGCCAGAACGGGATCGGGATAGCCGACATGCCGCTGATTACGCAGCAGCGCAACCTTGTTCAGGTTGATCGACAGTTTCGTATCTTGCCGTTTCATAACACGGCTTCCTTTCGTCAGAACTCTCAATTGGCCTTAACATATTGGCTGTGACCATCATTCCGACAGGGCCATTTTGATAAAAAGTCTCAGGACCGATATTCCGCCGTGGTTGAGCGAATTTTCCTGTTCAAGTGTTACGGGATGCCGGATAAGCATCCTATGGTTCTGTCCGACAATATCCGCGGTGCCGCCCTGATGGCGATCAGCATGGCCGCTTTCGTGTCGAACGATACGCTGGTGAAGCTCGTATCGTCGGATTTGGGGCTGTTTCAGATTCTCTTTCTGCGCGGGATTATGGCGACTGCCGCCCTGATCGTGATCGCCCATTTTCGGGGGCAGCTTTTCGTCTCTCTGGAACGTCGGGATATCGGCGTTATGGCCCTGCGTCTGATTGGGGAAATCGGCGCGACGATGAGTTTCCTGACAGCCTTGTTCAACATGCCGTTGGCCAATGTGACGGCGATCCTCCAGGCTCTGCCGCTGGCGGTAACCTTGGGCGCCGCGGTCTTCCTGCGGGAAAGCGTCGGTTGGCGTCGCTTGTCGGCGATCGCGATCGGTTTCACCGGTGTGCTGATCATCGTGCGGCCGGGCACGGAAGGGTTCAACAGTTTCGCGACCTTCGCCTTGCTGTCAGTGGGGTTCGTTGTTCTGCGCGATCTGTCGACCCGTCGGTTGGGAAGCAAGGTTCCATCGATTTTCGCAGCGCTGATGACATCGATCGCGGTGACGACCATCGGGGCGTTGGCGGTGCCGTTCAGCGATTGGCACCCCGTTCAGGCGCCTCAATTGACAGCCCTGGCAGGATCGACGGTGTTTCTTGTCATTGGGTATCTGTCCAGTGTGATGACGATGCGGGTCGGGGAAATCGCCTTTGTCGCCCCGTTCCGATACACCGCGATGATTTGGGCCATTCTGTTGGGATTCCTGGTTTTCGGGCAGTTCCCGGACAATTGGACCCTGCTGGGCAGCGCCGTCGTCATTGCGATGGGATTGTATTCCTTCTATCGCGAACGGGTCCGCCACCGCCTGATTGTTGCGCCGCGTCATGCGCGAATGCCGTAAATTTTTACATTTTTTTTTGCAGTGCGGGAGATTGCAAGAGGAGGAAACTGCGGTAATCTGCCTGCAATGGATTCATCCCGACAAAACCTGAAAGCAGGGGCCTCATGACCAAACTTCGCAATTATGCTCCCATCGCCGCCATCCTTCTCGCCGCGACGCCGGCTTTCGCGCATACCGGCGCGACCGGTGCGACCGGTCTGGGAACCGGTTTCGGTCACCCGATGGGGGGCGCCGATCACCTGCTGGCGATGATTGCCGTCGGTATCCTGGCCGCACAGCAGGGCGGCCGTGCGCTGTACCTGCTGCCGTTGGCTTTCGTCGGCATGATGATTGTCGGGGCCGCCGCCTCCATCGGCGGCATACCGCTGCCTTTCGTGGAAGTCGGCATTGTCGGGTCCGTCATTCTGCTGGGCTTCGTCATCGCCCTGGGCCGTCATATGCCGGTCGCCGCGTCGGCGTTGCTGGTCGGTGCGCTGGCGGTCTTCCACGGGCATGCCCACGGTACGGAAATGCCGTTGAGCGTCAGCGGCCTGGAATATGGTCTTGGCTTCGTCGCCGCGACGGCGCTGCTGCATGTCGCGGGCATCGCCCTGACCCGTATGGTGTCCGTGCTGGGCAGCGAAACCATGCTGCGCTTCGGCGGGGCGGGCATCGCCACGGCCGGTCTGGCGCTGGCCGTCGCCTGATCGCGCGTAACGGAATAACGGAAAGGGGCGTGCCGGTTTCCTGGCACGCCCCTTTTTAATTTCCGGTCGAAAAACGTCAGGCGTTCTTGCGCAGAACCAGCCAAAGCGCGTGCACGACGCCGGGCAGGAAACCCAGAATGGTCAAAAGGATGTTCAGCCAGAAGTGAACGCCGATACCGACCGTCAGAAAGGCGGCGAGCGGCGGAATGAAAAGGGCGATGATGATGCGAATGATGTCCATGTGGTTTCTCTCCGATACCCTGCTGTAACCTTAATCGTCATTGCGATCTTGATAACCGCTAGATTGCACTGGCAACCCCTCCGATAAAATACATATCATGGAACCATGTTCTCCGCCGATCTGAACTTCATCGTCGCGCGCGACAGCGATCCGACAAAGATTCCTGCTGATGCGATGAGCCGGAAGATGCCGGTTTCCCTTGATTTTCAGGAGGCAATGACACTTGGCGGCTTCACGAAGGCGCATGAAACGGTCATGGCCATGGCAGATGACGGCGTGGTCGACTGGTCACGATTCGACATCACATCCTTTGCCTATTGGATGCCCGCGATCGCCACGTTGGACCGAATCGAGACGGAGGCCGGGGAGCCGGATTTCGTTTATCGCTTTGTCGGGGAAAGCATCAACACGATCGCGAAACGGAGCCTTAGGGGCATCAGTCTGCGTCAGGTCTTGGTAGGCCCGGCGATGAATTGGATCCTGACGGAATATGAAACGACCCTGAAGGAAGGCCACCCTCGGGCCAGTACCGGGCAGGTCACGATTTCCGATATGAATTGGGTGCGCTATCTACGCTTTCTATACCCGGTTCGAACGGCGACGGGCGTCGATCGGATTTTGCTGTTCATGCTGTACGATACATCGCTGCCCGCATGAAAAAGGGGGCGGCGGCAGATACCGTCTCCCCCTTTCGAAACTAGGGTAGGCTATGCCTTAGCTTAGCGCACCGCAGGCCGCCTGAATCCGGCGGCAGGCCTCTTCCAGCGCTTCCGTCGAAGTGGCGTAGGAGATACGGAAATACGGCGACAGGCCGAAGGCCGCCCCATGCACCGCGGCGACACCCTTGTCTTCCAGCAGATAGGTCACGAAATCCTCATCCGTTTCGATGACCTTGCCCGCCGGTGTCTTCTTCCCGATCACGCCTTTGCAGGACGGATAGACGTAGAACGCCCCTTCCGGTGTCGCACAGGTCAGGCCGGACGCCTGGTTCAGCATCCCGACGACGAGATCGCGACGTTCCTTGAAGATCGCATTGTGCTTCGCGATGAAGCTGTGGTCGCCGTCCAGCGCCGCGACGGCCGCCCACTGGACGAAGGTCGTCGGCGAGGTCGTCGACTGCGAGTTCAGCATGTTCATCGCCTTGATCAAATCGGCGTTCCCGGCGGCATAACCGATGCGCCAGCCCGTCATGCAATAGGCTTTCGACAGGCCGTTCAGCGTCAGCGTCCGGTCGTAAAGGCGCGGTTCCACCTGGGCGATGGTCGTGAACTTGAAGTCGTCATAGGTAATGAATTCGTACATGTCGTCGGTCATGACATGGACATGGTCGTTCCCCGGTTCCAGCAGCACGTCCGCCAAGGCCTTCAGGTCGGCCTCGGTATAGGCCGCGCCGGTCGGGTTGGACGGGCTGTTCAGCATCAGCCATTTCGTTTTCGGCGTAATCGCCTTGCGCAATTGATCCGGCTGCAGCTTGAAGCCGCTTTCGACCGGGCAGTCGATGACGACCGGGACGCCTTCCATCAGCGCCGCGATTTCCGTGTAGCTGACCCAGTAGGGCGCCGGAATGATGACTTCATCGCCGGGATTTACCGTCGCCATCAGGGCATTGAAGATCGTCTGCTTGCCGCCGCCGCCGACGGAAATCTGGGCGGGCGTGTAATCCAGGCCGTTGTCGCGCTTCAGCTTACGGCAGATGGCTTCGCGCAGTTGCGGGATACCGGCGGGCGGCGCATAGCGCGTTTTGCCGTCGGCAATCGCCTTATAGACGGCTTCCTTGATGTGTTCCGGGGTCTCGAAATCCGGCTCGCCGGCGCCGAGACCGATCACGTCCTGTCCCGCCGCTTTCAGTTCGTTCGCCTTGGTGGTCACGGCAACGGTCGCTGAGGGTTTGATGCGTTTCAGACGGTCGGCAAGGAAAGCCATGGATTTTCTCCTGATGAATCCTGCATGGGGTTTGGCGGATGCGCGCAACCTACGCCCATGTGCGGTGCACCGCAACATGCTCTATGCCGGTTTTTCGGTGAAAACGGGCCGTCCCACGCTCCAAAGACGGTGTTATGGATAGACCGCGTAGAATTCCTTCGTCAGGCGTGAAATTGTCCCGTCCCGACGCAGGGAATCCAAGGTCGCGTTGAACTTCTCGATCCATTCCTGGGCGTTCGGTGTCGACTTGGAAATCATCAGATAGTTCGAACTGGAAGAATTGGTCAGGCGTCGAACCTTGAACCAAGCACCGTTCTTGACCGATTTCGCTGCGGCCGTTCCCAACAGCCGGTCAATCGACACGGCATCGACGCGGGTCTGATACAGCAGTTGGAAGCACCCGACCAACGTGGTTTCGTTATAGACCTTCAACTGGCCGGCATCCGCGATTTTTTTCAGGTAATTGTCGATCGTCCAGCCTTTTGGCACACACAGCGTCCGGCCGATCAGGTCTTCCGGTTCCTCCAATTGCAGGGCGATCTGATAATTGATGAAGATATGCGGGCGCACGGAAAACAGCTTTTCGGAATATAGGAATTCCTCCACCCGGTCGGCGGTTTTGATATAGGGGAAGGTCGCCAGATATTTGCCGTCCCGCGTTCCCGCATAACCATCGTCCCAGGAGGCGAAGGTCACATTCGCGGGTTGTCCCATGCGCTCAAAGGCGGCTTTCACGATGATGGTGGAAATGCCGCCGCCGGGAATTCGCTCATCCGTATACGGAAAGTAATTGTTTCCAGTGACCAGTTCGACGGCCCTTGTCGGGCCGGAGGATGCAAGCAAAACGAAACCAAGTGCGATGATTGAACTTAGTAAACGCGTAATCATGTCATGCCCCCCAAAGGCTATGAGAATATCAGGCAAGTATAAACCAGCGCGGTCCCGGCGCTAGCACTTTGAGCGCGCGTGGACGGTAACAGGCTCCGTTGCCCTTGTTTTGCCGTAAATCTTCCCTGGGAACGCCGTGTCCCGCCCGTCTGTCCGCCGCTATCCAGCGTCATACCGGTTAAATCCGAGAGACCAAGCGAGGAGGCCGGTCCCATGCAGGTAACCACATTTTCCTATCAGACCCGACATTACCGGGCGCATCGCGACAGAAAGGTGGTTCGCGGCGCGGTTTTGCTCTGCGTGGCCGTCTTCGTCCTGTCCGGGTTCCTGGCCTTGAGCGGGCGGGCGCGGGCGGAATTGCCGGACACCCGTTACGACGGGTTGTTCCTGCGACCGATGAACGATCCGGACGCGGCCATGACCTCCGCGCCGCGCCTGACCCAAACGGTCAATGTCGACATTTCCGGCATCGTTGCGCGCGGTCGGGTCGAACAGGTCTTCACGAATGATAAGGAAAGCTGGGTCGAAGGCAGCTATCGCTTCCCCCTGCCCGAAGGGGCGGCGGTCGACAAATTGCAGATCAAGATCGGCGACCGTGTCGTCGAAGGCGCCATCAAGGAACGTGAACAGGCCAAAAAGGACTATGAGGCCGCCCGAGAGGCCGGTCAGACGGCGGCCTTGCTGGATGAGGACCGACCGAACATGTTCAGTCTGGCACTGACGAATATTGCCCCGAACGAGGCGATCACGGTCACTTTGGAATATCAGTCGACCGTTGTCAGGGATGGGGACGATTTCGAATACCGTATGCCTCTGGTGGTCGCCCCGCGGTACCTGCCGGATGAACCCCTGGCGTCGGTGGACCATCCGTCCATGCGGGCGGCCTTGGCGAAGCGGTTGGAAAATGCCGCGCGGCTGAACTTCCCCATCGATCCGACGCGGGGCAGCAACCCGACAGAGTTGGAAATCGACCTGGACGCCGGGGCGGATTTGGCGACGCTGGAAAGCCCGAGCCACGATCTGGTCGTATCGCGTGATGGTCGGAAATACCGGATCGGCCTGCGTATGGGAATGGAATCGGCCGACCGCGACATGGTCCTGCGCTGGCGCACGGAACGGTCGGAAGAAACCGGCATGACCCTGTTCCACGAGAACCGCGACGGGACGGATTATCTCCTCGCGTCCATTCAGCCGCCGGAAGCGGACACCATCAAGGAACTGTCCCAGCCACGCGACGTCACCTTCGTCATCGATATTTCAGGGTCGATGCATGGGGACTCTCTCGACGCGGCAAAGCGTGCGCTGATCGGGGCGTTGGGCGGGTTGAAGCCGACGGATCGGTTCGACGTCATCGCCTTTTCCGACCAGTATTATCGCCTTTTCGGCGAGTCCCGTCCGGCCAATGAAACCAGCGTCGAAACCGCAGTGCGCTTCGTCGGCAGTCTGGAAAGCGAGGGCGGCACGGAAATGGCGGACCCGCTGAAGGCTGCGCTGGCGGAGAAGGGAGTGGAAGGCTGGCTGCGCCAGATTGTGTTTCTGACCGACGGGCTGGTCGGGAACGAGGCCGACCTGTTTCGCATGATCGAGGCCAATCTGGGCCATGCCCGCGTGTTTACCGTCGGACTCGGTTCCGCCCCGAACGGCTGGTTCATGCGCAAGGCGGCGGAGGTCGGCGCCGGTCAATCCGTGATGATCGCCAACGGCAAGGAAGCCGAACGTCGCATGGCGGAATTTTATCATGAAATCGAAACGCCGGTGGCGGTCGACCTACGGCTGACGGATGGGGCCGGGCGGTTGCCCGAAACCTATCCCACGCGGATCCCCGACCTTTATGGTGCCCGTGCGGTGATGGTGCCGATGGCGATGGAAAAATGGGACGGCACGCTGACCCTAAAGGGCACGATGGACGGCAAGCCCTTTACGGTCACTGCCGGGCCGGAAGATATCCATGAAGCCGGCGGCATCGCGAAGCTGTGGGCGGAAGGGAAGGTCGAATCCATCCTGGACGATATGCGTCGCGGCGTGTTGAGCGAGGACGAGGCCCGGATGGCCGTCCTGGATGTCGCGCTGCCCAACAGCCTCGCCACGCGGTTTACCAGCTTCGTTGCGATCGACAAGCCCGTGCGGCGTCCGTCTGATGCCGATCTGGGCGGCGGGGCGGTGCCCTCGAATCTGCCGGACGGCATGTCGCTGGCGGCGATCCGTGGCCCGGCCGGCGCGGCGGGATGGCCGGGTATGTTGCTGATCGGGTTCGTTCTGATCGGTGGATCGGTCGGCCTGATCTTTTTGAGCCGCCATTCAACCATGAGGACCCGGCGATGAGCAGTCTGACCTATGAAGAGGCTGGTCCGAAAACGCGGATCGGACGGTTGTCCCGTCGTCGGGCGGTGGTCTTTGCGTCCGGGATGCTGGCCGCGGTCGGTCTGTGGCAGATCGGCGAGACGGGTATGATCCTGGGCAAGGCGTGGCTGGCCCCGATCCTGATCGAGGATGCCTGGACCGCACGGCGGGAGGCCGCGATCTCTGCCGACGGGGAAGTTGCCGGGGCCTATAAGCCCTGGCCCTGGGCGGATACGGAACCGGTCGCGCGTCTGGTGTTTCCACGTCAGGGCGTGTCCCGGATTGCTTTATCCGGGGCGACGGGCCGCAACATGGCTTTCGGCCCGACCCTGTCGGAAAATGCACCGCTGCCCGCCTTCTTCGGGCATCGGGATACGCATTTTGCGCTCCTGGCCGGGATCGCGGCGGGCGACCCGATCCTGTGGGAACATCCGGACGGAACGGTACGGGAATATCGGGTCAGCGAAACCGCGGTCATGCGGAAGGACCGCATTCAGGTCCCGGTCGGCGATCAAACCGACCGGATCGTTCTTGTCACCTGCTATCCCTTCGATGCGCTGACAGCGGGTGGGGACGACCGTTTCGTCGTCCTGGCCGAGGCGGTGCCGCCGGAAATCGCGATGGCCGGTCAGGAAACGAAGTCTTCCGAGCCGTAACCCTGATAGAAGGCGAGCGTCGTCATATCGGTGAATTCGATGCGGAAACGCGCTTCCCGCCGGACGATCGGTTTCGGATAGAACCCGATGCCCAACCCGGCGGCTTTCAACATATCCAGATCGTTCGCACCGTCACCGATGGCAGCGGCCCGGGACAGGTCCACGCTCTGCCGCTCGCATAATGCGCTCAGGATTTCCAGCTTGGTCGGACGGCCGACGATCGGACCGGTCAGGCCGCCGGTGAACAATCCGTTATCGTCGATTTCAAGGGTGTTCGCCGCATGCTGCTGGAAGCCCAGCGCTTTGTGCACCACTTCCGTCGTGAAGGTGAACCCGCCGGAGACCAGCGCGCAGAGGCACCCGTTCGCGGCCATGGTTTTGACCGCCGTTTCCGCGCCGGAGGTGTGAACCACCTGATCCATCACTTTGGCCATCGCGGGCGCGGCCTCAAACCCTTTCAGCAGGTCGACGCGGGCGCGCAGGCTTTCGACGAAATCCATTTCCCCGGCCATGGACCGGGTGGTGATTTCCGCGACTTCTTCTCCGATCCCCAATTCAGCAGCCATCGTGTCCAGGGTTTCGATCTGGATCATGGTCGAATCCATATCCGCCACAAGCACCCGCTTGCGCCGGTTTTCGGCGGGTTGGACCGCGCGGTCGATCCGGTCCAACCCGGTCGAGGCATCCAGCGCATGGGCGATGCGGTCGGCATCGGCGCCGTTGCAGTGGAATTCCGCCGCCCGGCCGTGGGCGAGCCAGCGGATTTCGTCGGAAGGTTTGGCCCAGGTCAGATGCGCGGCTTCCTTGGCGGCGTCGATATGATCCTGGGTCAGGGCGGTCGTGTCGCCATCGGCGACGAGTGTGATGACTGTCAGCATGGAAAGCCGGGTATCCCAGCCGCGCCGCGACGGCAAGTGTCAATATGATGACGGGCGGCTAGGCGTGATGATGATGGCATAAAGACGTGCGGCCTTAGACGCCGAACATACCGCCGTTCGGGTCTTCCGGGTCGGTTGGTAAATCGAGGTCCAGAATATTGTCCAGAATATTGCTAACCGGTTCGACCGCTGCCGCGCTTGTGCCGGTCGCCACCTGATCCGGCGGTTCCGGCGGTGGTGCCGGGAGGATTTGGTCGAGGTCCGGCCCGTCCGGCCAGTCGATGAGGGCGAAGGCCGACAGTTCGTCCGAAAATTCATCCGACGGCATCAGGCTGGCCAAGCCACCCGCCGGAATTACCGGCCCATCCAGCGGGTCCGGTCCGATTTCCGGGATTGGCGGCAGGCTTCCGAGATATTCGACAATGCCCGGTTCCAGCAGGGATTCCAGGTCGTCCGCGGTCGGCACATCGGGGACCACGCCGCTGGTCAGCGGACCGTTGACCGCCTGTTCCAGCGTTGCGCCCTCCGGCGCGGGCAGATCCAATGAATCATCCGGAACGGCGCGGATCGGCTGGGCGACCGACCCGAAACTGCCGACGTCGGAAGCGCCGAAACCGGCGTCGCCTGTGGCGGCCTCGGGCGGCGTCACGTCCGTATCTGTCGACTTCGCATCGTCCATAATCATCTCAAGCATCAAATTCAAAAATCAATCGCTGCCCGTAGCCTATGGCATGATTCCAAGCGAAGGGAATGGTACCCTGGCTGGCCGGGCGCCGATCTTCATACCGGCATACAGTCTAACATAGTGTTTACGCCTTGCGGAACCATAGCGGGTTTCCTATCGGTTGAACATGACCCTATCAGCTTCGCCCTCTCCGTGCCTTGTGATCTTCGGCCCGACCGCGTCGGGAAAGTCCGATCTGGCGCTTGCGCTTGCGGATCGATACCGGGGAACGATCATCAACGCCGATTCCATGCAGATATACAAAGACCTGCGCCTGTTGACGGCCCGCCCGTCCGTGGCGGACGAGGCCGCGCAACCGCATCGGCTATACGGCGTTCTGGATGGGGATCAGGTATGTTCCGCCGCCGATTGGCGGGCATTGGCACTGACCGAAATAGAGGCGGCACTGGCGGCAGGCCGGGTGCCGATCCTGTGCGGCGGAACCGGGTTTTACCTGAAAGCGATGGTCGAAGGCCTGTCCCCGATGCCGGAAATCCCGCCGGATCTGCGCGCCGATGTTCGCGCACGGGTGGAGGCCTTGCCGGGCGCGGAGGCTTGGGACTGGCTGCAACGTATCGATCCGGTCGCGGCGGCGCGGATCGAACCGATGGATAAGCAGCGGATCAGCCGTGCGCTGGAAATGTTCGAAGCGACCGGCCGCCCGATGACCGATTGGCAGGCGCAGCCGTTGAGCGGCCCGCCGCCGGGCCTGTCGTTTACGACCTTCGCCCTGAATCCGCCGCGCGACGTCCTGCGGTCCCGCTGCGACCTGCGTTTCGATATGATGATGGAACGGGGGGCGCTGGAGGAGGTCGAGACCCTTCTGACCCGGAACCTTCCGTCGGACCGACCTTTAATGCGCGCGGTCGGGGTGCCGGAACTCGCGGCCCATATCCGGGGCGAATTGTCGCGCGACGAAGCCGTGACCCGCGCGAAAGCGGCCACGCGGCAATATGCAAAACGCCAATCCACATGGCTTAAAAATCAGATAATTACAAGTTTTTCAAAAAATGAGCAATTTTCGAAAAGATCAGAAGGTGATTTTTTTGCATTTATTGAAGAAAACGGGTTGATTAAGGTTTGATCGCCTCCTATTGTGCGCTGCACGCAACGGGATGATGGTATTCTGGTAATGATATCCTGGCGCGACGCTGGCGACCCTGGCAATGACGACGCTTCCGGCGCGATGGCGGTGAAAACCGCGACGACAGACCGGCCGACGACCCGCACGGGGTATTGCTGAAACGGGGAAAGGGCCCACCGTTCGATCCAGGATCGGGCGGGGTGGAGCCTTCTGACTCCGTCTGAAGTACGAGTAAGTGTTACAGGAATGAAATCCGGAAGCCCGACGTGGAAGGACCCGAAGCGGATGGATGGGCCCGGCGAGCAAATAGGCAATTTGGAAAAGGACGAAAGAAAGCGATGTCTACCCAACAACTGACCGGCGCGGAAATGGTGATCAAAGCCTTGGCGGATCAGGGGGTAGAGGTCGTATTCGGCTATCCTGGCGGCGCGGTACTACCGATTTACGACGCGCTGTTCAAACAAAACCGAATTCGCCACATCCTGGTCCGGCACGAACAGGGCGCCGTGCATGCGGCGGAAGGCTATGCCCGGTCGACCGGCAAGCCGGGCGTCGTGCTGGTGACATCCGGCCCTGGGGCGACCAACGCGGTGACGGGCCTGACCGACGCACTGCTGGATTCCATTCCGATCATCTGCCTGACGGGTCAGGTGCCGACGCATCTGATCGGCAATGACGCGTTCCAGGAATGCGACACGACCGGGATCACGCGGCCCTGCACGAAGCACAATTATCTGGTCAAGGACGTGAACAAGGTTTCCAAGACCATTCACGAGGCCTTTTATATCGCGACCAGCGGCCGTCCCGGCCCGGTGGTGATCGACCTGCCGAAGGATGTGCAATTTGCGTCCGGCACCTATGAAATGCCGAAGCAGGTTGCGCATAAAACCTACAAGCCGGTGGTGAAGCCGGACCGTGCGCGGATCGAGGCGGCGGTGGACCTGCTGCTGTCCGCGAAGCGTCCGATCATCTATGCCGGGGGCGGGATCATCAATTCGGGCCCGAACGCGGCGAAGCTGCTGGGTGAGTTCACCCGGATGACCAATTTCCCGATCACGTTGACGCTGATGGGGCTGGGCGCATTTCCGGCCAACGAACCGCAATATCTGGGCATGTTGGGCATGCATGGGACGTATGAGGCCAACTGGGCGATGCATGACTGCGATGTCATGCTGGCCATCGGGTCGCGCTTTGACGATCGGATCACCGGGCGGGTCGATGCGTTCTCCCCGAATTCGACGAAGATTCACATCGATATCGACGCGTCCTCCATCAACAAGAATATCCGCGTCGACCTGCCGATCGTCGGTGATGCCGGTTTCGCGCTGGAAGACCTGATCAAGGTCTATAAGGCGCGCCAGAAGAAGCCGGATGCGGCGGCGCTGGATCGCTGGTGGAAGCAGATCGACGAATGGCGCGCGGTGAAATGCCTGGACTTCAAGACCGACGGCAAGATCATCAAACCGCAGCAAGCGATCCGCCGTCTGTATGAAAAGACCGTGGCGTCGGGCCGCGAGACCTTCATCACGACGGAGGTCGGCCAGCATCAGATGTGGGCGGCCCAGCATTTCGACTTCCAGAAGCCGAACCGTTGGATGACCTCGGGCGGCCTGGGCACCATGGGGTATGGTCTGCCGGCGGCGGTCGGGACGCAACTGGGCAACCCCGACGGTCTGGTCATCGACATTGCGGGTGAGGCGTCGATCCTGATGAATATTCAGGAACTGTCGACGGCGGTTCAATATCGCCTGCCGGTGAAGGTGTTCATCCTGAACAACGAATATATGGGCATGGTCCGCCAGTGGCAGGAACTGCTGCATGGCGGGCGTTATTCGGAAAGCTATTCGGAAGCCCTGCCGGACTTCGTCAAGCTGGCGGATGCCTATGGCCTGAAGGGGCTGCGGGCGGAAAATCCGGGGCAGTTGGATGATGTGATCGACGAAATGCTGGCTCATGACGGGCCGGTCCTGGCCGATATTCTGGTCGACAAGAAAGAGAACTGCTTCCCCATGATCCCGTCGGGCGCGGCGCATAACGATATGCTGCTGGGCCCGGTCGAGGAAGGCGAGGAAGCGATCGGCGCCGCCGGTAAGGTTCTGGTGTAAGGGTAGAGTAGCGATATGCCGGAAGGAAGATTCGACATGGCAAAGACGGGTACGGTGGGTCAGCCGGGGGCGGCCTATACTTTCGTGAAGGGCGACGAAACGGTGCGGCGGCATACATTCGCCGTCATCGTGGACAACGAACCGGGCGTTCTGGCGCGGGTCATCGGCCTGTTTTCGGGCCGCGGCTACAATATCGAAAGCCTGACCGTCTCCACCGTTACGGAAGACGAAAGCGTCAGCCGCATCAATATCGTGACCACGGGCACGGAAATGATCATCGAACAGATCAAGGCGCAGTTGGAACGCCTGATCCCGATCCACAACGTGCACGACCTGACCCTGGACGGCGCGCATGTGGAGGTCGAACTGGCCCTGGTGAAGGTCCGCGCGAAGGAACATAATCGCCGCGAATCCCTGCGCATCGCCGATATTTTCGGCGCGAAAGTGGCGGATACGACGCTGGAAAGCTTCGTCTTTCAGATCGAGGGCACGACCGACAAGGTCGACAGCTTCATCGAACTGATGCGCGCCCTGGGCGACACGGAAATCGCCCGCTCCGGCGTCATCGCCATCGCACGCGGCAGCAACATCGTCTCCGTCTGAGTTTCGCGGAGAGGGGAGTTGGGAAAGGCGCGGAAGCTTCGGCTTCCGCGCCTTTTCTCTTTTCAGACCGTCGCCGGTTTCGGACTCCGTCCTCTGAAAACGCTATCGGCGCCGCATCGGAAGGGCGATGATGGGCGGCGAACTGAAACGGATGGATTTGACGATGTGCACGACGACACACGACCCGGCCCCTTTGTCGGTCGAGGAATGCGAACGCGCGCGATTGGCGCGGGACCCGGCCTATGATGGGCGGTTCTTTACCTGTGTGCAGACGACGGGGATTTATTGTCGTCCGATCTGCCCGGCGCGACCGCCGAAGCCGGAGAACGTAACCTACTGTACGACAGCAGCAGCGGCGGAGTTGTCGGGATATCGGCCCTGCCTGCGCTGCCGCCCTGAAACCGCGCCTTTCTCGCCCGCCTGGAACGGGTCGCAAACGACGGTCGCCCGTGCTCTGCGGCTGATTGAGGACGGGGCATTGGACGGGCCGGGCGCGTCCGTGGACGGGCTGGCGGATCGTCTGGGCGTCGGGGCGCGGCAATTGTCGCGTCTGTTTCGGAAGCATGCAGGCGCAACGCCCTTACAGGTCGCGCGGACGGTCCGGGTCCAGCGGGCGAAGCGTCTGTTGGACGATACCGACCTGTCGATGACGGAAATCGCGGATCAGGCCGGATTCGGCAGCCTGCGCCGTTTCAATACGGTCTTCGCGGAGGTCTATCACCGCCCGCCGAGCGACTATCGAAATCGCAAAAGAAAAGGGCGCGGCAGCCCGACCGGCCACCGCGCCCTCAATCCCGAACCCTTGCGGGTTTAGACTAGGCCGTCCTGGATCATGCGTTCGGCGATTTGAACCGTGTTCAGCGCCGCGCCCTTGCGCAGGTTGTCGGACACGACCCACATGGAAATGCCGTTTTCCACCGTCGCGTCGTCGCGGATGCGCGAGACGTAGACGGCGTCTTCCCCGGCGCATTCCTGCGGCGTGACATAGCCTTCATCGGCACGATGGTCGACGACGATGATGCCTTCCGCCTTTTGCAGCGCCTTGCGGACCTCGGCGGCACCGATATCGCGTTCGAATTCGACATTCACGGATTCGGCGTGACCGATGAAGACCGGCACGCGGACGCAGGTCGCGTTCACCTTGATCTTCGGATCGAGGATCTTCTTGGTTTCGACGACCATCTTCCATTCTTCCTTGGTCGAGCCGTCATCCATGAAGACGTCGATATGCGGAATGACGTTGAAGGCGATCTGCTTCGTGAACTTGTGACGTTCCATGGCGTCGTTCACGAAGACGGAGCGGGTCTGGTTGAACAGCTCGTCCATGCCTTCGCGTCCGGCGCCCGATACGGACTGATAGGTCGATACGACGACGCGCTTGATGATGCCCAGATCGTGCAGCGGTTTCAGTGCCACGACCATCTGAATGGTGGAGCAGTTGGGATTCGCGATGATGTTCTTCTTGCCGAAGTCCTTCAGCGCGTCCGGGTTCACTTCCGGCACGACCAGCGGCACATCCGGGTCCATGCGGAAATGGGAGGTGTTATCGACCACGACGGCCCCGGCCTTACCGGCCTTCGGCGAATATTCCGCACTGACCTTCGCGCCCGGCGACGACAGGACGAAATCGGTGCCCTTGAAATCGTAGTGTTTCAGCGCCTGAACCTTCAGCACATCGTCGTCGCCATAGGAAACTTCCTTGCCGACCGACGATTCTGACGCCAGCGCGACAACCTGATCGGCGGGGAAATTGCGTTCCGCCATGATCCGCAGGATTTCGCGCCCGACATTCCCCGTCGCGCCGACGACTGCAACCTTGTAACCCATTTTTCCTTATCCCTTTCTCGTGGTTCGGGTTTCGATCCTCGATCCGGTGATCCCGATCCCGCATACGCTTCGGGCCGGGAAATCCCCGGCCCGATGAAGCGTTATCGCCATGTTCGGATGCGCGGGGTCCGCCTAGACACCGGTGGTGGTTTTTTTGGTCGTGGTTTTGGTCGTGATAACGAAAGTCAAAGCGACCAATGGGGCGGACATATGCATCTGAACGAGCCTAATTCGAAAATTCCGCCTTCACCGATTGAAGGCGGCGCAAGACTAGTGTCGTCGCTACCGCACTGCAAGAAAAACTTACCGGGGGTATAGTCCCGGACGATTGTCAGGGGTCGTTGCTGCCCATCGTGGAGGACAGGCCGTAGACCTTGGCGCGCAGCACATCCATCAAGGCGTCGCGGTTCCCGGCAAGGGCTTCCAGCTCGTCATATCGGATCGGATCGCCGATGCATATGTCGATCGGGCGGTTCATGTGCCGTTTCGCGGCGCCGACGATCATGGAAATGCGCAGGCGCATGCTGATCTTGCTGACGGCGTGGAACATCAATCCGTTCTGGCCGGGGAAGTACAGCGGCAGGACCGTCGCCCGGGCCTCCCGGATCAGGCGCGCGGTAAAACGCTTCCAGGGCAGGTCCTCCGCCGGGCCCAGGACCTTCGGCGCGGTCGAAACGCCGCCCGCCGGGAAGATGACGATGGTTTCGCCCCGCGCTAGGGCGGCCAGAGTATCCTTGCGCAGTTGCAGGTTCTTCTGCATCGCCTCCCGCGATTCCGAAAAATCGACAGGCAGCAGATAGGGTTCCGGTTCCGGAACGCGCATCAGCGCCTCATGCACCATGACCTTGAACGGTCGGCCCAGCCGCTCCGCCAGCGCCGCTGCGGCAACCCCATCCATCAGGCCGAACGGGTGGTTGGCGATGATGATGCGCGGTTCGTCTTCCGCCACCGCCGGGGGCCACGGGGCGCCGTGCAGCCGCAGGTCGACGCCCAGCATTTCCAGGGCCGATTCCCAAAACGGCGCGCCGCGCGCGTATTTTTCGACCCGCCAGCGACGATACAGCTTCTCCAGCTTGCCGGATCCGCTCAACCGTTCCATCACCCGCACCGCCGCACGCAGGGGCAGCGGATCGTCTGGCAGGACGTAACTCAGTTTGCCGACGGGCAGAAGGGGGCGAGGAAATAGGGGCGGTTCCGGTTGGGCTGTTTGGACCATGGGTCTCTCTCATGAAAGGGACCCGCCAGCCTAACAATGAAATATTACAGTTGTTGCAGGGCGCGTCTGTGAATCCGACCCAGTCCGATTTGCGCGACCACTGCGCCGATCAGGGCCAAGAGCATGTCCTTCTGCGCGTCCCAGACATCGCCCTGGCTGCCCAGGAAGCTTTCCGCGCCGTCGGCGGTCAGTTCGGCGGCGGCCCATTCGATCAGTTCGTAGGCGGCGCTGATCCCCAGAACGGACAGGGTGACGACGGCGAACAGCCAGCCGCCGCGCTTCAGCGGCGTCAGCCGGATCAACAATTCGCGCGCCGCGATGGCGGGGACGAAGCCCTGCGCGAAATGACCCAGGCGGTCATAGTGATTTCGGCTGAGATCGAAAGTGTCCCGGGCCCAATCGCCGATCGGGACGAGGGCATAGGTGTAATGCGCGCCGACCAGCAGGATGACGGCATGCAGCCAAACCAGAATGTAGAGGAGTGGGGTGAGCGGGAAGCGTTTCCAGGTCGCCGCCAGAAGCGGCACCGCGATTGCGACCGGCAGGGCTTCCATCCACCAGGTCGCGCGGTCATGGGGCGCGATATAGGACCAAACCAGCACCGGCACCAGGGCCGCCAGCAACAGCGCGGGCAACCAGGGCGCCGGTACGGTTCGTTGCGTCATTACGCGGCGCGCTTGTCCAGTTCGGCGATGACGGCATCGCCCATCTGAGAGGTCGAAATCGCCTCGCAGCCCGCGCTCATGATATCCAGCGTGCGCTTGCCGGTGGACAGCACGGCCTGGGCGGCCTGTTCCACCAGATCGGCGTCGTCACCCAGGTCGAAGCTGTAGCGCAAAGCCATGGCGAAGCTGAGCAGCATGGCCATCGGGTTCGCCTTGCCCTGACCCGCGATATCCGGCGCGGAGCCGTGCACCGGCTCGTACAGGGCCTTGCGGCGGCCGAATTCGTCGACGGCGCCCAACGACGCGGAGGGCAGCATGCCCAGCGAGCCGGTCAGCATCGCCGCCACGTCGGACAGCAGGTCGCCGAACAGGTTGTCGGTCACTATGACGTCGAACTGCTTCGGATTCCGGACAAGCTGCATGGCGCAGTTGTCGGCCAGAACGTTGCTGAGTTCGATATCGTCATAGCCGCCGTCCTTGTGGACTTCCGCGACGGTCTGGCGCCAGAAAACGCCGGTCTTCATAACATTCGCCTTTTCCGCCGACGCGACGCGCTTGTTCCGTTTGCGGGCGAGGTCGAAGGCGACTTCCGCCACGCGCACGATTTCGTCGCGGGTGTAGGACTGCGTATCGATGCAGCGTTCCTTGCCTTCCCACATCTGCATGCCGCGCGGTTCGCCGAAGTAAACGCCCGCGGTCAGTTCGCGCACGATCATGATGTCCAGGCCTTGGACGACTTCCGGCTTCAGGGTCGACGCTTCCAGCAGCGCGTCGAACGTCACCGCCGGGCGCAGATTGGCGAACAGGTCCATTTCCTTGCGCAGGCGCAGCAGACCGGCTTCCGGTCGCGCGTCCCAGCCCAGATTGTCATACTGCGGCCCGCCGACGGCCCCGAACAGCACGGCATCGGCGTTTTGCGCCTTGTCCATGGCGTCGTCGGTCAACGGGGTGCCATAGGCGTCATAGGCCGCGCCGCCGACCTTGTCTTCCTTGATGTCGAAGGTGACCGCCCGGCGCTTGTCCATCCAATCCACAACCTTGCGGACTTCATCGCAAACTTCCGGCCCGATCCCGTCGCCCGGCAGCATCAAAAGAGTCTTGTTGGAGGCCATATCGGTCACATCCTCTCTAAAATCGTCAACGTTCGGCAATACTGTGCCATTTCAAAGTTCCCGGCGGTTTTACCGGGGAGGGCGGGCCTAGAAAAGCGGAATTCCGCGCAAAACCCGTCCTGAAACCTGTGCTGCGGCGGAAAACGACCGCCGAAACTGACTGAGCACGCGTGCAGGGCCGTCAGGCCGCGCGCAGGGCCGCGATATGTTCCGGGCCGATACCGCAGCATCCGCCGATGATCTGCGCCCCTTCCGATTTCCAGGCGTCGGCGAATTCGGCATAGCGTTCGGGTGTCAGGTCCTTGCGGATTTCCGCCAGTCCGGCGTTTGCCTGGGCCTCTTCCGGTACTTTCGGGAAGGCGTTGGCATAGACGCCGATCTTCCAATCCGTCCCGGCCATCACGTCCGCCGCGGCATGGACGGCACCCGCCATCACTTCCGGTTGGGAGCAGTTGAACAGGATTGCCTCGATCGATCCGGCGCGGGGGCTGGCGCGCAGGGCGGCGATCCAATCCGCAATGGTCTCGCCGGATCGCAGGACGGGGTTTTCGTCCGACAGCGTGACGGACAGCCAGACCGGCTTCCCGGTCGCAGCGCACAGTTCCAGCGCCATCAGGCTTTCCGCGATACAGGACAGGGATTCCGTCAGGAAAAAATCGACATACTCGATCTGCGGTTCGATGATTTCCGGCCACAGTTGAATGGCCCGCACCGGGTCGAACAGGTCGGGGCGATAGGACCCGAACAGCGGCGGGACGGAGCCTGCCACCTTCACAGCGCGATTCGATGCGTCGGCGGCTTCCCGTGCGATGCAGGCCGCCAGCCGGGCAAGGCGGCTGCCATCCTCCGCGAAGCGTTCTTCGCCGAGATGGAACGGGACAACCGCATAAGCGTTGGTCGTGATAACATCCGCACCGGCCTCGATAAACCGGTCATGTGCCTTACGGACGAAGCGCGCATCCTCGATCAGGGCCAGCGCCGACCATTCCGGTTGCTTGAACGGGGCGCCCATCCGCTGCAACTCCCGACCCATACCGCCATCCAACACGATCATCGCCATCTCCCACGGAAAAATTCCCGCGCGATTGAAGGCCAATTTCGCCGTTAGACAAGCGAAACTTTAATCGCATCGGGAATGTCATTTCGTCCGCGCCGACAGCTCGGGTCGGCTGGTTCGTTGGCGGGAAACTGGTATATCTAATCTATTATATCGCCGCGCCGCCTAGCGGGGATGTCCGGCGGGGATGCATAGAGAGGGACGATTGCCGGAGATGGTCGAAACAGTGAGCATCGAGCCTTTGAACGGATGCCTTTTGGTGACGTTCAGGATGCGTCTGACCGCGCAAGCGGTAATCGATACCTATCGTCGCCTGGAAGAAGACGTTCGGTATCGGGACGGTTGGCCGACGGTCTGGGATATGCGGGAAATCGATATAACCGATTTGAACTACGACGACCTGTCCGTCGTCGCCGCCTATGATGAAGGCGGCCCCAATCGAGACGGATTTCGCGTCGGTGTCGTCGCCTCCGACGATGCAAAAGGGGTGATCCTGAAAATTCTGCTGACGATATACGCCGCCGACCACAAGCAGACGCTCCAAATCTTTCCCACAATCGACGCGGCGAAATGCTGGGTTCTTGCCCGGTAGATCGTCGCCCGGCTCTCGAATAGGTCCCAATTTCACCACGTGGAATCGTTTCGCGGGAATCACACGCATACACATCCATCGGGGGTATGTTGCGCAGGAAAAACAATTAGGTATGCTGCGTGCGGTGGGTGAGACTCTCGTTGGGGTGGTATTGGGGCAATGTATGAGATCGTGGGAATAGGAAGCGATTCCTATATCCGCATAGAGATGCCGTCCATGGTGACGGTGTCCGCGGCGATGGAATTGTACCGGCAAATGGCGGAGGTGCCGGAATATCGCGACGGCATGCCCGCGATTTGGGATATGCGGCATTCCAATATCGGGGAGTTGAGCGCGGAGGAAATCAAGGAACTGTCCGCATACCGGGACGATCCGCCGATCCGAGAAGGCGCACTGGTTGCCACCGTCGTGTCGTCGGAAGGCGAACGCATGATCGCGAAACTGATCAATTCCAGTTTCGAATCCGCGATCGACCAGACGCGGCGCGTCTTCCGCTCCCTGGAGGAAGCGGAAGCCTGGATCCGAAGCGAAAGAAACGCCGCGTCCGGTGATCGATAAGGCGTCTTTTACTCCGCCGCTTCCTGATAGGCCTCCAGCGGGGGGCAGGTGCAGACGAGGTTGCGGTCGCCCGCGACATTGTCGACCCGCGCGACGGGCGGCCAGTATTTGTCCTCCCGGTTTGCCGGTAGGGGGAAGAAGGCCTGTTCCTTGGAATAGGATTTAGGCCAGGGCGTTTCCATCAGCAGGTGATGCGTGTGCGGGGCGTTGACCAGGGGATTGTCCTCCCGGTCCGACGATCCGTCTTCCACGGCCCGGATTTCCTCGCGAATGCGGATCATCGCGTCGCAGAAGCGGTCGATCTCGCGCTTGGATTCGCTTTCCGTCGGTTCCACCATCATGGTTTCCGGTACCGGCCAGGACATGGTCGGCGCGTGGAAGCCGTAATCGACCAATCGCTTCGCCATATCCTCCACCGTGATGCCGCAGCTTTCCTTGAACGCCCGGCAATCCACGATGCATTCATGGGCGACGGTGCCGTTCCGGCCCTTATAGAGGATCGGGTAATGATCCTTCAGCCGGGCGGCGATGTAGTTCGCGTTCAGGATGGCGATTTCCGTCGCTTGACGTAGGCCGTCCGGACCCATCATGCGGATATAGGCCCAGACGATCGGCAGGATGCTGGCGGACCCCCAGGCTGCGGCGGAAACCGGGCCGATCGGGCCGACATCGCCTTCGCCTTCATGGGCATAGGGGTTGAGGCCGTCGACCATCGGATGTTCCGGCAGGAACGGCGCCAGATGTCGACGCACGCCGATCGGCCCCATGCCGGGACCGCCGCCGCCATGCGGGATGCAGAAGGTCTTGTGCAGATTCAGGTGGCTGACATCCGCGCCGAACTTGCCCGGTTTGCACAGGCCGACCATGGCGTTCAAATTCGCGCCGTCGACATAGACCTGCCCGCCATGTTGATGGACGAGGTCGCAGATATCCGTCACCGTTTCCTCGAACACGCCATGGGTCGACGGATAGGTGATCATGATCGCGGCCAGATTGTCGGAATGCTTTTCCGCCTTTTCCTTCAAATCGGCCATGTCGACATTGCCGTGATCGTCGCATTTGACGACGACGACCTGCATGCCCGCCATGATCGCGCTCGCCGGGTTGGTGCCATGGGCGGATGATGGGATCAGGCAGATCGTGCGGTGATGGTCGCCGCGGCTTTCGTGATAGCGCCGGATGACCAGCAGCCCCGCATATTCGCCCTGGCTGCCCGCATTGGGCATCAGCGACAGGGCGTCATAGCCGGTGATTTCGCACAGCCATTCTTCGAGATCCTCGAACATCTGCTGATACCCCTGGGCCTGATCCAGCGGCGCAAAGGGATGTAGATGGGCAAAGTTGCGCCAAGTGATCGGGATCATCTCCGTCGTGGCGTTCAGCTTCATCGTGCAGGACCCCAGCGGGATCATGGCGCGGTCCAGCGCGATATCCTTGGCGGCGAGCCAGCGCAGATAGCGCAGCATTTCCGTTTCGCCGTGATACAGGTTGAAAACCGGATGGGTCAGATAGCTGTCCGGCGTCCGGCGCAGGAGATGCGGGATCGTGTCGTCCGCGACTTCCATATCCAGGTCTTCGATGGATACCTGGCTGGATGCCTTGGAGGAGAAGACCTGAAACAGATTTTCTATATCCGACCGCTTGGTCGCCTCGTCGACGGAAATGCCCAGCGTATCGGCATCCACGAAGCGTAGGTTGATGCCGTGTTCGCGTGCCTTGGCCAGCAGGCGCGGCGCCTGACCCGGTTTGCGGACCTGAATCGTGTCGAAGAACGTGTCGTGCACGATCTCGAAGCCCATACGGCGCAGGGCTTCCGCCACGATTTCCGCCTTGCGGTGAATGCGGCGCGCGATGCGGTACAGCCCGTCCGGCCCGTGATAGACGGCATAGAAGCCCGCGACCACCGCCAGCAGGACCTGCGCCGTGCAGATGTTGCTGGTCGCTTTTTCCCGGCGGATATGCTGTTCGCGGGTTTGCAGCGCCATGCGTAGGGCTTTTCTGCCCTCGGCATCGACGGAGACGCCGATGATACGGCCCGGACACTGGCGCTTGCAGTCTTCCCGTGTGGCGAAGAAGGCGGCATGCGGCCCGCCATATCCCATGGGAACGCCGAAACGCTGGGCAGAACCGATGACGATATCCGCCCCGACTTCACCGGGAGAGCGCAGCATGACCAGCGCCATCAGGTCGCTGGCCACGACGGCGAGGCCGCCCTTTTCCTTCACAAGGGCGATCGGCTGCGTGATGTCGCGCACCTGACCGGACGATCCCGGATATTGGATCAACATGCCGAAGACATCGGCATCCGCCAGATCGGTAAAGGCGTCGCCTTCCACGATCGTCAGGCCCAGCGACCAAGCGCGGGTTTTCAGTACGGACAACGTCTGGGGATGCACGTCCCGATCGACGAAGAAGGCGTCGGATTTGGATTTCGATACGCGGTGGGCCATGGCCATGGCTTCGGCCGCCGCCGTGCCTTCATCCAGAAGGGACGCATTGGCCATGTCCATGCCGGTCAGGTCGATCACCATTTGCTGATAGTTCAGCAGGGCTTCCAGGCGGCCCTGGCTGACTTCCGCCTGATAGGGGGTATAGGCCGTATACCAGCCCGGATTTTCCAGCACATTGCGCAGGATGACTGGCGGCGTGATCGTGCCGTAGTAGCCCATGCCGATCATGGTGGTCAGGACCTTGTTCCGTTCCGCGATCAGTCGCAGGGCGGACAGGGTCTTCCGTTCGCTGAGGGAGGAGGGGAGATCGAGCGGCGCGTCGATCCGGATTTTCTTCGGAACCGTCGCCTCGATCAGGGCGTCGACACTGTCGTAGCCCAAGGTAGAAAGCATGTCCGCAATCTGCGTCTTGCCCGGCCCGATATGGCGCCGGACGAAGTCGTGATGGACTTCCAGGTCGTCCAGGGTCAGGCGTGCGTCGCTATCGAAACTCATCTATTTCCTCCTCGCCTCACCGTAACGGTCAGTCGGCGATAAAATCTTTATATTCGGCTTCGCTCATCAGATCGTCCAACTCGCCCGGATCGGCGATCTTGATCTTGAAGAACCAGCCGTCGCCTTCGGCATCCTCGTTCACCAGGGCCGGATTGTCGGTCAGGGTGTCGTTGACTTCCACGATCTCGCCGCCGATGGGGGCATAGACTTCGCTGGCGGCTTTCACTGATTCGACGACGCCGGCTTCGTCGTCCTTGTTCAGTTCCGTACCGACTTCCGGCAGGTCGACGAAGACGATGTCGCCCAACTGTTCCTGCGCATGATCGGTGATCCCGACCGTGGCGACGTCACCGTCGACTTCGATCCATTCATGCTCTTCGGAAAACTTACGATCGGCCATTTACTCTGCTCCCTGTTGGCGATGGCTGAAGGATGGGTAATTCAAGTTTAAACCCGATAGAAACCGGGGGGAACGAAAGGCAATTTAACGATATTGGCGGGCAGGGCCTTGCCCCGAACGGACAGGAAGACGGGCGTCCCGTCCTTCGCGAAACCCTTGGGGACATAGCCCATGGCGACCGGCCCGCCGAGTGTGGGGCCGAAGCCGCCACTGGTCACCATGCCGATTTCCGCACCGTCGGCGTCCAGGATCGGCGTGCCTTCGCGGGCCGGGGCGCGGCCTTCCGGCAGAATGCCGACGCGCTTACGCGCGGCACCGTCCGCCAATTGCTTGGCAACGGTGTCAAAGCCCGGGAATCCGCCGTCGGTCCGGCGGCGTTTGCCGATGGACCAGACCAGCCCTGCCTCCACCGGCGTTGTCGTGGTGTCGATATCATGCCCGTAAAGGCATAGGCCCGCTTCCAGGCGCAACGAGTCCCGCGCGCCGAGGCCGATTGCCTCAACCTCCGGTTCCGCCAATAGGACCCGCGCCAGGGACTCCGCCTTGTCGGCGGGGACGGAGATTTCGTAGCCGTCCTCCCCGGTATAGCCGGACCGGCTGAACCACAGATCGGCCCCCAGCCAATCGATGCGGGCCTGCCCCATGAAGGGCAGGAAGGACAGTTCTTCCCCGAACAGGCGCGCGGCAACATTAGCAGCCTTCGGTCCCTGCAGGGCCAAGAGTGCGCGGTCTTCCAAGGGCTCGACCCGCAGACGGCCCTTCAATGCCTCGGCGATATGGGAGAGATCCTGATCTTTGCAGGCGGCATTGACGACCAGATACAGACGATCCGATCCGAATTCCGACAAGGGGCGGGTAACCATCAGATCGTCCAGAATGCCGCCGTCGTCGTTCAGCAACTGGCTGTATCGCTGCTGTCCGGGGGCGAGGCCCTGGACGTCGGCGGGGACCAGACTTTCGAAGGCAATGGCCGGATCGTCGCCGGTTTCGGAGACGAGCCACGCCTGCCCCATATGGGACACATCGAACAGACCGGCGCCCTCACGCGTGTGGAGATGTTCCTTGAGGATACCCAAGGGATATTGCACCGGCATGTCGTATCCGGCGAACGGCACCATCTTCGCGCCCAATTCGACATGCAGCGCGTGAAGCGGCGTGGTTTTCAGTGTTTCGGACGACATCGAAACGGTGCTCCCCCTATCCAAGACAATGACCCGGCACCGGTTTCCCGGTATCGTGCCCCCTCTGTCATGGAACCTGAGAGTGTGACCGACCGCATCGGCATAACGGATGCCGGGCGGGGCTTACCCCTTCGGTGGGTGGCGGGCGCTTAGGCCCTCACCGCTTTCCAGATCGTTCTATCCCCCGCGATCCTTTGGCCTGAGAGATTCCGGGGCGGTTGCTCCTTCGGCGACCGTTTCTCGCGAAACGATACTCTCCCACGGGGAAATGGCGAACTATGTCGCGCGGACGGTACTTCAATGACGCAATCTGTCAAGTTTCTCTGTCGGCCGCCCTGCGCATGCGTTCCGGTTTGTCGTCAGTTCCGGCTTTCCTCACGGTTGTAGGCCAGTTCCTCTTCCGACAGGACCAGACCCAGGAAGATCACAAAATCCTTGGTCGTTTGATCCGGTTTTTTGGGAATTTCCAGCGATACGACATCCATCGTAACGACAGACGTCCGGTTGCCGGCGAAGTTTAACGTCATCGGCAGTTCGCGGCGCGTCAGGACCTTCCGGTCAGACGTGGAAATGGCAATGAAAATGCTGACCGATTCGGTTTTGTCCGTATCCGCGGGGCCGCTGGTGCCGCCGACGGCGATCGGTAGGTCCAGGGTGATATTTTCTTCGCCGATTTCGCATTCGCCGGACAGGAACTTGATTTCCCCCTGCAGCACAATGTCGGTGATATCGCGGCCCTCGCCGGGGGCGAAGCGGGTCACGCGTTCCGTATTCTGCGGAATCAGGATATCCGGGCAACTGATGAGCTTATCCGGGGTGCCGGAGCAAGCGGATAGCAGAAGAAGTCCCGCGAAACCCATACCGATACGCCGTGCCGTTGCGATCACCCTGTCCTCCGTCGCCCCTGGGGCGGTCTTGCATGCGTTCCGTCGCATAGCGGCATCCGGGCCGATCGCCCGCATCCGCAAACTAAAATCGTCCGCGCCTTGTCCGCGAAATAGCGGTGCGGCGTCAACCCCGTTCCCACATGGCTCCCGTCGCAATAGGGAAACCGCTGGCTTTCCCCGCAAGCGCACCACAGATATGCCTTGCCGGATTCAACCGGAACGGCATGGGGATTCGCCTTCCGTCGCGTCGGCGCGGTCATGGTGTAATCTTTTCCTCCGCTTAAGCGAATGGAACCTTAGGGGAGGTCCCGCGATGCCTCAAGCTTGCGCCACGTTACGCGCTTGCCTGTTGACGCGGATGCCGGAAAGCGACAGGTAAGGGGCATCTGATAAGTGAGGCGCCGATGAGCGACGGAAAACCCGATTTGACGATCAAGCTTGCCGGTCCGCGCGGTTTTTGCGCCGGTGTGGATAGGGCGATCCTGATCGTCGAACGCGCCTTGGAAAAATTCGGTGCCCCAGTCTATGTCCGGCATGAAATCGTGCACAACCGGTTCGTGGTCGAAAACCTGGAATCCAAGGGCGCGGTGTTCGTGGAGGAATTGGACGAGGCGCCGGACGACCGACCCGTCGTCTTTTCCGCCCATGGCGTGCCGAAGGCCGTTCCGGCGGAAGCGCAGCGCCGGGACATGATCTATGTCGACGCGACCTGCCCCTTGGTCAGCAAGGTCCATCGCGAGGTGTCGCGACATAACGCGGACGGTCGTACCATCGTTCTGATCGGCCATGCGGGGCACCCGGAAGTCATCGGCACGATGGGGCAGCTTCCCGATGACGGAATCGTGTTGGTCGAAACGGTGGCCGATGTCGAAACGCTGGACTTCCCGGCGGGAACGCGGCTGGCCTATGCCTCCCAGACGACATTGTCGGTCGACGATACATCGGAAATTATCGCCGCGCTGCAACGGCGCTTCCCTGAGATCGCGGGGCCGAAGCAGGACGATATCTGCTATGCGACGACGAACCGTCAGGCGGCGGTACGCACGATGGCGGCACAGGTCGATGCGGTTCTGGTGATCGGCGCCCCCAATTCGTCAAATTCCCGCAGATTGGTAGAGGTCGCGCGTCTTATCGGTTGTCCCAAGGCGGCGCTGGTCCAACGGGCGACGGAAATCGACTGGGAGTGGATGCAGGGCGTGAAGCGCCTGGGGATTTCCGCCGGTGCCTCCGCGCCGGAAGTCCTGGTCCGCGAAGTGATCGACGCTTGCGCCGAACGCTATAACGTCAATGTGGAAGAAGTCGTCATCGCGGAAGAAAATGTCGAATTCAAACTGCCGCGTCTGCTGGCGGTATAGGGGATTACAGTCTTGGCGGTTTACACGGATGTTTCCGACGAAGAGATGGCGGGTTTTGTCGCGGATTACGGCATCGGCGATCTCGTCTCCGCCAAGGGCATCGCGGAAGGGGTGGAGAATTCCAACTACCTGATCCGCACGACCGGACGCGATGGGACGGGGGATACCTTCATCCTGACACTGTATGAAAAACGCGTCCGACCGGAAGATTTGCCCTTCTTCATCGGCCTGATGAATCATCTTTCGACGAAGGGGATTCCCTGTCCGCAGGTGGTGGCGATGCCGGACGGCACGGCCTTACGGGAATTGTGCGGGCGTCCGGCAGCGGTAACGACTTTCCTGGAAGGCATGTGGACGCGCCGTATCCGCAAGGAACATTGCGGGCAGGTCGGGGCCGCTCTGGCGGACTTCCACAAGGCCGGGGCGGATTTCCCCATGACCCGCAAGAATGCGCTGAGCGTCGACGGCTGGCGCCCGCTGTTCGAAATGTCGGAAGACCGCGCGCATGAGGTCCATCCCGACATGGCCCCGATGATCCGGGACGAACTGGCGTTTCTGGAGGAATCCTGGCCCACGGACCTGCCGGTCGGTGTCTGTCACGCAGATATGTTCCCGGACAATGTCTTCTTCATCGGCGATCGGCTGTCCGGTCTGATCGATTTCTATTTCGCCTGCACGGATTTCCTAGCCTACGATTTGTCGATCTGTCTGAATGCATGGTGCTTCGAACGTGACCGCAGTTTCAATGTCACCAAGGCGCGGGCCATGCTGTCCAACTACCGCGACAATCGATCGGTGACGGAGGCGGAGCTTGGCGCCTTGCCGATTCTGGCGCGGGGGTCGGCGTTGCGCTTCCTGCTCACCCGACTGTACGACTGGCTGAACTGTCCGCCCGGCGCGCTGGTCCGGCCGCATGATCCGATGGAATATTTCGAAAAGCTGCGCTTCCATCAGGGGGTGACCGGACTGGGCGCCTATGGGTTGGGCGCCTATGGGGTGGACGGGGCATGAGCGACGCGAAGCTGGTTGAGGCCTTCACCGACGGCGCGTGTAGCGGCAATCCCGGACCCGGCGGCTGGGGGGCCGTCTTGCGCTGGGGCGATCATGAAAAGGAACTGTCGGGCGGGGAAGCGGAGACCACGAATAACCGCATGGAGCTGATGGCCGCCATCGCGACACTGGAGGCGATGACCCGTCCGGTCAGTGTCCGCATCACCACCGACAGCACCTATGTCCGCGACGGTATCACCAAATGGATTCATGGGTGGAAGCGGAACGGCTGGAAGACGGCGGCGAAGAAGCCGGTGAAGAATGCGGATCTGTGGCAGCGCCTGGAACAGGCCGCGGCCAAGCACACGGTCGAATGGGCCTGGGTCAAGGGCCATGCCGGTCATCCTGAAAACGAACGGGCGGACGCGCTGGCCCGCGCCGCCATTCCGGGACGCTGACCATGGTCGTGCCGGAACTCGACCGCCTGATCCTGTTTGCGACGGCGTCGCTGGCGCTCTATCTGTCGCCGGGGCCGGATATGCTCTATATCGCGTCTCGCGCCCTGGGCGGCAGCGTTCGGGCCGGGGTGCTGGCAGGTTTGGGCGTTTCCATCGGGATCGTCTGTCACATGCTGGCCGCCGGGTTCGGTCTGGCGGCACTGCTGATCGCCGTTCCCGCCGCCTTCATCGCCGTGAAATGGTGTGGGGCCGCCTACCTGGCCTATCTGGGGATCAAGGCATGGCTGGGCGCCGGGGATCAGTCGGGTTTCCGCAAGGCCGCCCCGGCATCCGATTGGGCGATGCTGCGTCAGGGGATTCTGGTCAATCTGCTGAATCCGAAAATCGCCTTGTTCTTCCTGGCCTTCATCCCGCAATTCGTCGATCCTGCGCAAGGCCATCCGACCGCGCAGTTCTTCTTTTTCGGGATGTTATTCACCGTCGGCGGCTTGTTCTGGGTCTTGATCCAGGCCGTCCTGTTCGCCCGTGCCGGACGTTGGCTGACCACGCGGCCCGCAGCGCTGAAATGGCAGCAGCGGGTGTCCGGCACGGTCTTGTTGGGCCTTGCGGCCAATCTAGCCCTATCGGACTGATCGCCTAGGCCGGGACGTCGTCACGATTCCTCGACGATCTTCTTCAGGGCGCGGTTCAGCTTTTCGACATCTTCCGCGGCGCGGGTCGCGCTGTCCTTCACCTTTGCCGACAAACCGCCGACATGGCTGGAGACGTTCGAAACCTCGCCGATTTCCGACGTGACGCGGCGCGTTCCGTCGGCGGCTTCCCGGACATGCGAAATGATCGCCGTCGCCGCGTCCGCCCGTTCCTGAACGGTGGCGGCGATCGTCGTCGCGATTTCCGACATTTCGGCGATCTGCTCCCCCACGGCGGAGATGTCCGAGACCGCGCTTTCCGTGCGTTGTTGAACCTGACCGATCCGTTCGGATATTTCCTCCGTCGCCTGACCCGTCCGGGTGGCGAGGGATTTTACCTCGCTGGCGACGACGGCGAAGCCTTTGCCAGCCTCCCCGGCGCGGGCGGCCTCGATCGTTGCGTTCAGGGCCAGCAGGTTCGTCTGCTCGGCGATTTCCTGGATCAGGGTTACGACCGCGCCGATCTTTTGCGACTCCTCCGCAAGGCCTTCGATGGACAGGGTCGCCTTCCGGGCGGCGTCCGACACGCTTTTGGTGGCGTCGCCGGACCGGCCCGCCATGGAGCCGATTTCCTCGAAGGACCGGACGATGTCCTCGCTGAGGCTGACGACGGAATCCGTGCTTTCCGTTGACGAACGGGACGCTGACGCGACCTCGTTTGCGCGGGCGACCGCATCGTCGGCGGATCGCGCCATATCGTCCGCGACGCCCAGCAGGTCCTGCATGCTGGACCGGACTTCCCCGACGGTACTTTCCGCCTCACGGTTCAAGCGTTCCGACAAAGTGCGCAGGCGGTCCTGAATTTCGCGCCGGCGCTGTTCCGCCTTCACGCCTTCTTCCGCTCGCATGGCCGCCAGTTCGATCGTGCTTTCCCGCAATTGGACAAGGGCTTCGGCCATCGATCCCATTTCGTCGCGGCCGGTTACGGGAATGGTGACATCCGTATCGCCCTTGCCGATGCGGATCATTGTGTCGGCAATCGCCTTCAACGGATTGAAAACGACCGACCGCAGCAGCAGGAATCCCACCACCCAGGCGACGGCCAGAACGCCCAGAATCAGGATCAGCGCATTCAGGCGCGTGTCGGTCACCGCGTCCTGGAAGTCGGACAGGTCGCGGTCCAGTTCGGCAACAGCCCATACCGATCCGGCGCTGTCCAGAACTTCGCTGTGTACGGTGGTGAAGCCATCGGGAAGGACGCGCTCCGCCGGTTCCTCCTTGGTCCGCTCGCCAGCGGCAGCGTCTGCTTCCGTTGGGGGGGCGTCGGCGACCTCTTCTTCTTCGTCAGGTTTCGGCAGGTGATCGTCCAAGATCAGATTGCCTGCCGTGTCCATCACCCGGACATCGCCACCGACGGCTTCCGCGATCCCGGTCAGGGCGGCGCTGGGGTCGGTTACGATTTCCAGGAAGGCCGCGGCCTTGAACCCGCCGATCGGGGCAATCGCACTGTGCAGGGGGCGGCCGTCCGCGCCCTTGAACATATGACTGATCGTCTGGCGCATCGCCGCCTTGTCGCGAGCGGCCAGCGCCTCCTTCACCGGCTCCAGCTTGACCACCGTATCGGTCGTTCCCTTTTCCGCCTGGGCCAGGACGACCATTTCCGGAGATAGTACCGTGGCGGAGACGAGGGCGATATGACCTTGCGTCACGGCGGCGTCGCTGAAGAAAGCATCGGCCTCGATCACCATTCGGGCGACGTCATTGTCCTTGAACGCTTGGTTCAGGGGCTGTACCCGCGCCCATTCCCGCGCGACATCCTCGATTTCGTCCGAATATTTCGTACGGATACGGTCCGTGATCAGCGCGCCCAAGGTTTCCGACGAACTGCTGCGCAGTAGGGCCGTCGCCTGACGGCTGGACGCCGATGTACTCCATAGCATCGCGGCGATTGCACCCGCGGAAACCAACCCACCGATCACCAACAGCACGATGCGGATTGTAAGACGTCCCCCGGTTCGCCCCGGGACAGACGCCCCGCGCGGTTCAACCATCTCTTCAGTCATCCCTGCATTCCCATCCAGAGCGGTTATATTTTATCGGACGCTCCCTCCAATTGTTATTGGAGAGTAGCAATCTGAAGAAATTATGAACAAGCGAAGATGGCTGGCTTTTTAGGCACTACGGCAAACGGCTTTGCGCCTCTCCCCGGATGCGGTCGACCATGGCGACGAAACCGTTGCGACGGTTCGGCGACAGGTGGCTTTCCAACCCCAGTTTGCGCAGGGCCTCCGTCGCGTCCAGTTCCGCGATTTCCTTCGGTGTCCGGCCGGAATACAGCTCCAGCAGGATCGCGATCAGGCCCTTCACGATAAACGCGTCGCTATCGGCGCGGAAGGTCAGGACGGTGTCGCCCCCGTCCCCGTGCTGGTCATTGACGGCCTGACAGGTCAGCCATACCTGGGACATGCAACCGCGGACCTTGTTGTCCTCGGTCTTTTCTTCTTCGGGCATCGGGGGCAGTTTTTTGCCCAGATCGACGATGTAGCGATACCGTTCTTCCCAGTCCTCGAAGAGGTCGAAGTCGTCGACCAGATCGTCGATACTGCGCGCCATGTGTACCGTCCCGTTGCTGTCGGCCCGTTGGTGCCGGTTGGTGATGGAGCGGGTATAAATCCCGCGTTCCGGCGGGTAAAGGCTTGGCCGCCAAATATAGGAAAACCACTAGCCGCGCGCGGTGCCAATCCGAAATTCCCCGGACAGCTCGCCCATCCAGGCCCAAACGAGCAGCGTCGCCCGTTCCCCGGTCCACAAGGCATGCGTCGTGCGGGACGGCATCTGGACGAACCGGCCCGGTTGCCGCAGCACCGACCCTGAGCGTCCGACGGCCTGGATCGCGATTGGATCGGATATCGGCAAATACAACTCGTCCGCCGCGTGAAAGTGATGCGGATAGTGGATATTGGGATCGATCAGGAACAGGCCGACCAGAAGCCTGTCGGACGGTATACGCCCGTCTTCCCCGACCAGCGTGCAATAGCCGTGATGCCTGTTGAAGCCGCCCAGGGCCGGATCGACCGGACAGGTGGTCCAGTTCAACCCGCCCTTCATGCCGGCGATCGCGCCGCGCAGATAGGCCATGTCGTCCGGCCCCCGCGACAGGCAGGCATCCAATTGCGCGACACAGGGGACCCTGGATGCCTTCCACTTGCGCCGTGTCGGTCCCAATCTGTCGATTTCATCGGCCAACCGGCGACATAGCGGGCGACCGTCCCGACGCGCCAATTCGGCCAATGTGGTCAGGAAGGCGTCTTCCGGGCGGGACGGGTCGCCGAACGGCCCGCTGGCGGTGAAGGCGCGATGTTCCGTCATGATCGGGGTCCGTTGTGGCTAGTTGTCGTCTTCGCGCCGGGTCGGGATAGGCGCGGGGCTGACATCGCCCTCAAGGGGGGCTTCGAATACCTTGCGCAGAAATCCGGGGGCAATGATAGACAGCGGATTCACCGAAACGGTAGGATCGTCGACATCGCCCTTCAAGGTATAGGTCGCGCCGATAAGCCCGTCGCCGAACAACAGGTCGATCCCCGGCAACTGACCGATGGTCTTCGAGAAGATATCGGAAATCGCCACATCGCCGGTCAGATCGATGATATCCGTTTTCCGATTGATGTTGCCGCGCGCGGTGATCCCCATCGACGACCCGCGGGCGGACGCATCCGTGATTTCCAGCAAATCGTCATTCAGGGAGAAATCCGCTTTCAGGTTGGAAAAGGACAGGCCGTCATTGGTCATCGCGTTCAGGATGCCGGTGACCGAGATGACTTGCAGAATCTTGGTCAGACGCGGCGCCTCTCGGACCGTGAAATCACGCAGCGAGACGGTTCCGGTCAGCGGCGCATCGGGTGATGGGCTGCTGCCCATAATTTCAAGAACCCCGCCTTCCAGACGCCCGGTCACATCCGCCGCCGCAAGCGCCAGGCCCGTATCGTCGGCCACGACAGACAGTTCCCGCCCGCCGGTTGGCGTCGGATGGTAGTCGATATCCAAATGCCGGTCGTCGCCGAGATCGCCGCGCATCTGGAACATAAGCAGTTCCGTCCCATCCATATCGATGGCGAGGCTGGGGGCCAGGACACGCCGATCCGGGCCGTCGACGATTTCGTCGAACTGTGCGCGGATTCGCAGCTTCGGGTCTGTTTTTTCGTCTTCCTCTACCGCCGCCTCCGGGGTCAGGGGAGGCTGATCGTCGTCATCATGCAGGAAGGGTGCGGCGTCCAAACGCTTCCCCCACAGGTCGATTTTATAAGTGCCCGTCTGCGCCTGTCGTTGAACGGACCCGGACAGGTCGGTTAGACCGAACCGGGCCACGTCGATGGCGGCGGTCGTTACAGTGTCGAAACCTGCGGTGCCGGACACGTTGCCTTTCAGCAGATGGTCCCGCCCGCCATCCAGTACGACGTTGCTGAAACGCAGGTCGCCCTTCGGGTTGATATCGACCCGCATCGCCAGTTTGCTGGCCGTGCCGGCAGGTTTTTCAAATCCGATCGGACCGACCGTCAGATCGGTATCGGTCAGGTCCGATTTCAATTCGAAGCGCTGCGACCCGTTCGCCGCGACGGTATAGACCAAATCCACATCCGCCGGTCCGTTGGCGAATTCGGTGATATCCAAGTCGAAGCGTTTCAGCTCTTTCACCGCCGCACGGGCCTGGACATCGAAACGACGAACGATATCCGCGCCGTCGCTGAAATCTTCCAACCAGGTTGTGCGAACCGGAACGCCGTCAATTTCGATCGGGCCGTCCAGTTTCAAACTGCCGGTGCGCAGCGTGAGCGCCATCTTATCCGATGTGACGACACCTTTCAGATCGTCCCTGGGGGCGGAGACATTCGTCAGGATTGCGTCCGACTCGTATTGGATCAGGTCGCCGGTCAGGTCCAGCAGCAGCGGGAAATCGAAACGTACCGTCGCTTTCGCCCGGCCGGATACGCCTTTCGGGTCCAAGCCTATCTTGGAAATATAACGTCGCGGTTCCGTGTCCAGAAGTTCCAGCGCCGTCAGCAACGGGGTGTCGACATCGATGGAAATGGCGATACGTTCGACATCGCCGCCGATATTGCTGATTTCGATCCGTCCGCCATCGACGCTGGCATCGTCCAGCCCGCCCGAGAGGATATCGATATTGAAATCGGACGGACCGAAAGTCGCCAATCCGGAAACGCCGGTGGCCGGCGCCATAGGGCGTAAATAATGCACTTCGGCATTGTCGAACCGGATCGTTCCCGATAATGCGTCCAGGATCATCGCATCCGGGTCTAGACTCGGCAGGCCCGCGCGGATCGCAATCGTCGCCTCATGAACATCGGCTTCCGGGATGTTTTCCAGAACCCATTCACGCGGGTTGGGGGCAAGCCCCGGTAACCAGAATTCGGAAAGACGGTTCATCGGCAGATTCGTAACCGACGCATCGACGGCGATGGCGGCGGTGTTGTCGGCCAATGACGCCATCCCGGATGCGGAAACGACCGTCCCGTCGAAATCCAACGATAGTCCCTGCAAGTCTACGGTCGATGTATCAGCACGATAGGTGGCCTCCATCCTGCCGCGAGCCACGGGGGGCAGCGTCTGCTCGCCGAATGCGACAGTTCCGGCCCCCAGATCAAGGACCAAATCCGCAGCGATCGGTTGCCAGTCCGGTGATAGCGTGATCGACGCGGTGCCTGAAACCGGAACCGTTACGGATTCCAAATCACCCAAGGCGGGGGAGGTTTGCGCGACCTGCCCTGGACGCAGTTCCGATATCACCAGCCGAAGTTTCGTGTCCCCATTCGCTTGAGGGACGGTCTTCAGGGTAATCGTGCCGGTATCGTCGCCGTGAAGCGCGGCGGACAGCGACGCTATCCGGCCGTCGCTGTCGATCCGAACCGACGTAGTGCCGCTCAACGCCGTGCGCGGGGCATAGTCCAGGACGGCTTCCGCGCCTTTCAATCCGCCCAGCCATTGCGCGATGTCCAATCCGTCCAGGACGGCTTCCAGGGACATTTCAGGAAAGGCCGTGCCTGGAACGGCGGTTACGGAAACCGAACCGGCGGCGCTGCGCAGTTCGGCATCGGCCTTCAGCGGTTCCCCATTAAAATCGAATACCGTGTCGGCGGAACCGGAAACGGAAAGATTGGGCAGGAAATCGGAAAGCGCCGGGATATATCGGGCCAGCAGTTCGGTATCCAATTCCCCAATGCCGATCGATGCGGCGATCCGCTCTTCGGATTTGTCGACGGTCAGGGTCGCCCCGACCGTCGTTTCCCGTCCGGTGGTTTCCAACCGCCCGGTGAAGGTGCCGTTCATCCCGTCTTCGGACCGGTTGGCGAAGAAACCGGCATCGGTCAAATTGAGGGACTCCCCGACGGAAAAATCGAAAATCCGCACGTCGGCACCAATGACGCTGAACCGCTTCACGTCGGAAAACACGCCCTGAATTTCCTGGCGTCCGATTAGGTAGTCCAGGATCGCGGGAGGGATGACGCCCGGCTGGTCGGACTTCGGAAGCTCCAGCCATGTCGTATCGGTCTGATCCTGTGCCGATATCGTCTCGTCATCGTCGAATTCGTCGATTGCGACGGACAGCCGTCCGTCCCGGAACCGTAGAAGCGCGATTGTGGGGTGCAGGACCTCCACCGCGGCAAGCCGCGCCTTACCTTGCAGCAGGGCCTTGAAAGACAGGCCGACCGACACTTCCGGCAGGACGGCCAGCGGCGGGGCGCTGCCCTTGGCAATCCGCACGTCCGCGGCGACGACGTCGATCGCGCGATCCCATCCGCCCCAGACGAGCCGGGTATCGCCGACCGTCACCTTGAAGGGCGATCCTTCCGGGTTCAGGCTTTCTTCCAGTGTCGGGGTCAGTGCGGAGAGGGAGATCGGGCCGCGCGACAATAGATAGACGCCGATCATGACAAGAAGGACGAAGCCTACGATCAGGCCGATGCCCAGTTCCATTGCCGTCCGCAAAATGCGTTTTTTTGTTTGTGTCATTCAGCCTGTGTCGTTCGGCGCCACACCAATTACCGGTCGTTACCCGCCGGATTTCTTCATTCGCCGGATTTCTTCATTCGATTGACCATCATAGACGGTTCGCGCAGGTTTGGAACCGGTCCAATCAGGATAGAGTCTATGGATATCACCGCCATTCTCAAGGCAATCAAAACGGCCGAATTGCCGCTTCCGGAAGATGTCGGAACGCCGGATCTGCCGCATCTGGACGACGATCATCCGATGGCGGCCGCTTTTCGGACCTTCTGCGAGACCGAGCAGGGGCGCCACTTCCTGTCATTTATGTTCGCCCATAGCGGATTTCTATGGTCGTTGATCCGGCGCGATACCGGTTTTTTTGCTGAAATCGTCTCGAACGGTCCGAAAACCGCGGTTCAAGCGACCTTGGACGGGTTGCGCGATCTGACCGATCGGGAAACCGGGGATGCGGCGGTAATGAAGGCGCTGCGCGTTGCGAAACGCAAGATCGCGCTGGCCGTCGCCGTGGCGGATATCCTGAACCTCTGGCCCTTGGAAGATCTGACCGGTGCGCTGGCCGATATGGCGGAAGCGGCGCTGGAACAATCCGTCCGGCATGCCCTGCGCGCGTGGCGGGGCGACACCGCGACGGACGGCTACGTGATCCTGGGCATGGGAAAGTTCGGCTCGCGGGAACTGAATTATTCTTCGGATATCGACCTGATCGTTTTGTACGATACGGAACGCCTGAACCCGGAAGACCCCGACCGCCTGCGTCAGGACCTCGTCCGGGTGACGCGCAACGTCATGCGTCTGATGGATGAACGCACCGGCGACGGCTATGTCTTCCGCACGGATCTGCGGCTGCGTCCCGATCCGGGCGCGACGCCGCTGGCGATCAGCGTCCTGGCCGCCGAAACCTATTACGAGAGCCTGGGTCAGAACTGGGAGCGCGCCGCGATGATCAAGGCGCGCCCCGTCGCTGGAGATATCGAGTTGGGAGAGGCGTTCCTGACGCATATCCGGCCCTTCATCTGGCGCAAATACCTGGATTTCGCGGCGATCCAGGACATTCATTCAATCAAGCGCCAGATCAATGCCCATCGCGGCGGCGCGACCATCGCCATCGACGGTCACAATATCAAAATCGGGCGGGGCGGCATCCGTGAGATCGAGTTTTTCGCGCAGACCCAGCAATTGATCTGGGGCGGACGGCAGCCGGAAATGCGCGTCAAACCAACCTGTCTCGCCCTGGAACAACTGGCGGCGAACGGCCATACGGAACCGGATACGGTGCGGGATTTGACGCTGTCCTACGGTTTCCTGAGGCGCCTGGAACATCGCCTGCAAATGGTCGCGGATCAGCAGACACAGACCCTGCCGGAGGCGGGACCGGAATTCGACGCCGTCGCCCGGTTCATGGGTTTCGCTGATCCCGATCAATTCCGTATGCGCCTGCGTACCGTGCTGGAAACCGTCGCCGGACATTATGCCCGGCTGTTTGAGGAAGCGCCGGATCTGGGCGGCGACGGGTCACTGGTCTTTACCGGGGCCGACGACGACCCGGATACGCTGGAAACCCTAACCCGCATGGGATTTCGCGACGCGTCCCATGTCGCGGGGCGTATCCGTATCTGGCATACGGGGCGCTATCGTGCGACGCGCAGCACCCGCAGCCGCCAGATCCTGACCGAAATCAAACCGCGTCTATTGCAGGCCTTCGCCAATACGTCCGACCCGGACGAGGCGTTTCAGCAGTTCGACAATTTCCTGTCGGGGCTGCCGTCCGGGGTGCAGTTGTTCTCTCTGTTTCAGGCCTATCCGGTGCTGTTGGACTTGGTGTCGGAAATTCTGGGCAGCGCGCCGCGTCTGGCGGAATGGCTGTCGCGTAAACCGGTGCTGCTGGATAGCGTTCTCAGCGAGGATTTCTTCGAACCCGTGACGGCGGAAACCGTATCGCCGGACAAGGATGGTGAACTCTATACCGCCATCGGGTTGTCGCAGGATTACCAGGATATCCTGGACGCGGTGCGGCGCTGGACCAACGACCGGAAATTCCGCATCGGCGTGCATCTTCTGCGCGGAATTGCGGATGGCGACCGGGTGGGGCCGGCCTATACCGCGCTGGCGGAAGGGGGGCTGGAGGCTGTGCTGCCAGCGACCCAAACGGAATTCAGGGAGGCCCATGGCGATGTCCCCGGCTCGTCCCTGGCGGTCGTCGCCTTCGGTAAACTGGGCGGCGGGGAACTGCTGCCGATGTCCGACCTCGATCTTGTCTTCGTGTACGATACGGACCCGGAGGTTTCGGAATCCGACGGAGCGCGGCCGATCGGGCCGCAGGTCTATTACCTGCGCCTGTGTCAGCGGTTCGTCACCGCGATCACAACGGAAACGGGCGAGGGCGGTCTGTACGAGGTGGACACCCGGCTGCGCCCGGCGGGGAAGGCCGGGGCGCTGGCCACCCAATTTTCCGGGTTCGAAAGCTACTACCGTCTGCCGGATGGGGAGGCCTGGACCTGGGAGCACATGGCCCTGACCCGCGCGCGGCCGGTCTATGGCGATCCTGATTTGCGCGCCCGTCTGTCCAAATGCATTCGGGCGGCCCTGGTGCAGGAGCGTGATCACGATAAGCTGTTCGCCGATGTGGATCACATGCGGGACAGGATCGAACGGGAATTTTCTCCGAAATCGGCCTGGGATATCAAATATCGGCGGGGCGGTCTGGTCGATGTCGAATTCATCGCCCAGACGCTTCAATTGGCCCATGCGTCGGAAAATTCCGGTATCCTGTCCCCGAATACGGGAGAGGCGCTGGAACGCCTGGAAAAGCACGGATATCTGGGGCAGCAGACTGCAAGAGACCTGCGGGATGCGTTGGCCTTGTGGCGGCGGTTGCAGGCGGTAATCCGGCTGACGGCCCCGAATGGCGGATTCGATGCGGAAACCGCGCCGGAAGATCAGAAACGCGCGCTTGCACGCGCGGTGGGGCTGACCGATTTTTCGGACCTTGCCGGGCCGATTGAGGATGCGGCGAAGGCGGTTCATGGGCATTATCGCGACCTGATCGGATCCCGCGCCGAAGCGGGCCGGGCCGCATTGAAAAAGACGGAAGGGGACGGGGCGTCATGATTACGATTTGGGGCAGACGGAATTCCAGCAATGTCATGCCGGTCATGTGGGCGGTCGGCGAGTTGGGCCTGCCGCATGAACGCAAGGATGTCGGCGGGTCTTTCGGCGGGTTGGACACCGACGCCTTCGTCAAGATGAACCCGAACCGTCAAATTCCCGTGCTGCAGGAAGGAAGCTTCATCCTGTGGGAATCCAATGCCATCGTCCGGCATTTGGCGCGGGTGCACGGCGTCGGCGGGTTGCAGCCGGAAACGGAAGCCGACCTGGCCCATGCCGAACAATGGATGGATTGGCACCGCAACGTTTTCGCATTGCAGGCATCGGCGATATTCTTTTCCACCATCCGGACGGAGCCGCCGAAACGAGACGCCGCCGCGATTGCCCGTCAGGCCGAAAGTTTGGGGAAAAGCCTGAAGATATTGGACGCCCATCTGAACGGACGGGAGTTCATCGTCGGGGATCGGCTAACCATCGCGGACATTCCGATCGGGGCGGTGCTGTATCGGTATTTCAACATGCCGATCGAGCGACCGTCCTTGCCGAATATCGAGGCTTTCTACAGCCGCCTTCAACAACGCCAAGCCTATAAAACTCATATCATGAATCCGTTCGGCCGGAATCCGGCGGAGTGGTACATGCTGGAACGCGGTCTGCCGATTTCCTGACGTCGCCCTAAGTCAACCCGTAGAACCTGACTCCATCCGTCGAATCCGTCTTGCTCAATGCATAAGTGTGTGCTTATGTGTTGTCATGATAGAGAACGATATCTTCAAGGCCTTGGCCGATCCGACCCGCCGCGCGATTTTCGACAAGCTGGCATCCGGTGCAATGAATGCCAGCAGTCTGCGCGAGGGTATGGAAATCAGCCAACCGGCGATGTCCCAGCACCTGTCTGTATTGCGCAATGCGCGGCTGGTTAAGGAAGAACGGCAGGGGCGTTTCGTGAATTATCAGGTCGACCCCGCCGGGCTGAATGTCGTGGCGCATTGGCTGTCGAAATATCGTGCCTTCTGGCCCGAGCGCATCGACGCCTTGAAAACCCTGCTGAAGGATATGGACCAATGACCGACAAAGAGACGAAGACGCACCCCATCGGGCTGGAGTTCGAATACGAACTCGACGCGCCGCCGCAAAAGGTCTGGCGCGCGCTCAGTATCCGCGACTTCCGAAAGAATTGGCTGCCGACGGATACGCTGGCGGACCCCGCCCCGTCCATTTTGACGCCGGGACGTCAGGTTCGGTACAGGATGCGGGACGCGGAACCGCCATTCTTGGAAAGCCTCGTGACCTTCACGGTCGATCCGGCGGAAGGCGGCGGTACAATGCTGCGGATCGTTCATGATCTGACGGATGTCCGGGTCGTGACCGCACCGAAGGCTGCCGCCAACAATAACGGCCCGGTGATGATGCTCGCCGCCTGACGCGGCGACCGCCCTCAAAAAATTCCATCACGAAAGGAATTCGCCGATGCGCGAAGCGATGCAACTCGTCCCCATGGTGGTCGAACAATCCAGCCGGGGGGAACGGTCTTTCGATATCTATTCGCGGCTGCTGCGGGAGCGGATCGTCTTCCTGAACGGGGAGGTGAACGATACGGTATCCGCGCTGATCTGCGCGCAGTTCCTGTTTCTGGAGGCGGAAAATCCCAACAAGCCGATAGGTTTCTACATCAACTCGCCGGGCGGGGTCGTGACCAGCGGCCTCGCGATCTACGACACGATGCGCTATATCCGCTCGCCGGTGCATACGTTGTGCATGGGGACGGCAAGGTCGATGGGATCGTTCCTTCTGATGGCGGGGGAAGCGGGGCATCGGGCGGCACTGCCCAATGCCAGCGTTCACATCCATCAGCCGTTGGGCGGCTATCAAGGCCAAGCGTCGGATATCCTGATCCACGCCGAAGAGACGTTGCGGGTCAAGCAGCGCATGACGCGGCTCTATGCCGAACATTGCGGACGCTCTTACGAGGAATTCGAGCGGGCCATGGACCGCGACCGTTTCATGACGTCGGAAGAGGCCCTGGAATGGGGATTGATCGACCGGATTCTAAAAGAGCGAGAGATTGAGGGCGGCGCGCCCTAAACGTCGAAGAAATCGAGCAGCGCCGCGAGGGTCGCGTCGGGGTTTTCCTCCGCCAGGAAATGACCCGCCTCGACCGGGTGACCCTGAGCGTTGCGGGCGCGTTCCTTCCAGGTTCCCAGCACGTCGTAATGTTTGTGCATCGGTGCATGTTCTCCCCACAGAACCAGAAGGGGGCATTGGACAGGCGTTTCGATATCCGCGTCGTCATGGTCGAGATCGATCGTCGCGGCGGCCCGATAGTCTTCGCAGGATGCATGGATCACGGCAGGATCGGCGAAAGCCGCTTCGTATTCGGCCTGGGCGATCGGATCGAAGAAGCCGGTCCCCGATTGGCTCAACCCGCCGACAGTGTAGCGGAAGTAATAGATCGGATCCGCGCCGATCAGTGTTTCCGGATAGGGCGCGGGCTGCGCCAGGAAATACCAGTGGTAATAAGCCATCGCGACCGACCGCGTCGCCGTTGCGAACAAGATTCGTGTCGGCACGATGTCAAGAACGGCGGCCCTAGTCACACGATCCGGGTAATCGAGGGAAAGCCGATGCGTCACCCGCGCGCCCCGGTCGTGGCCGGCGACCTGGAATTGGTCATAACCCAACCGACGCATCAGGGCGGCCATGTCGGCGGCCATGGCGCGTTTGGAATAGGGGAGATGCGCCGCATCGCTGTCCGGTTTCGCCGACGCGCCGTAGCCGCGCAAGTCCGGCACGATCACGGTGAAGCGTTCCGCCAATTGCGGCGCGATCCGGTGCCACATCGCCCCGGTTTGCGGATAGCCGTGCAGTAGCAGCAACGGCGGCCCGTTTCCGCCGATGCGGACATGCAGCGCGATATCGGTGCCGAAATCATGGCTGACCGAAATCCTCTCTTCCCTGAAACCGGGAAACAGCATCACTTTCCCTTTCGGGTCGCCAGCATCAGACCGGGCAGCACCATCAGGGCGCCGACCATATGATACATCTTCGGCTGTTCCCCCAGAAGGGCCCAGGCCAGCCCGGCATTGTACAACGGCACCAGATACATCAGCAGGCTGGATCGGCCCGCGCCGAGAACCTTCTGCACATAGCTGTAGAGCTGATACGCGCCGAAGGACGCGATACAGGCCAGCATGGCGATCCAGCCGAAGGTTTCCCAATTATAATCCGGTACGTGACCTTGTGACGCTTCCCAGGCGGTGAACGGCGCAAGGACGATGACCCCGGCCAGAGTCACGGCGGCGAAACGTGTGGACAGGCCCATTTCGCTGGGCCGGTGCCGCGATAGAACGGAATAGACGGCCCAGGATATGGTCGATGCCACGATCCAAAGGTCGCCCGACGTGAAATTGAGGCTGAGCAGGACGCCCAGATCGCCCCGGCAGACGATGACGAGAACCCCGGCCAGACTGGCCGCAACGCCGAGGATCTGGCGGCGTGACACGTCCTCGCCGTAGAACATCCCCGACAACAGGATGATCAGAACGGGAGAGGCGGAATAGATCAGCCCGATATTCGTGGCGCTGGTGGATTCCGCGCCGATATAGACGAAGGCACCGCAAACCCCCATGCCCAAGGCGCCGAGGACCAACAGGTCCATCCATTCGCGAAAGATCGCGCCGCGCCTCACCCACAGACGCGGACCGACCAGCGGCATCAGCAGGATGAAGGTCGCGGACCAGCGCAGAAAGGCCAGATGGATCGGCGGGATGACGCCGACGGTCGCCTTCGCGACCAGCATATTGGCGCAAAAGAAAAAGGGCGTCAGGAACAGCAGAACCGTCGCCAATTTCCGTTCGGACTCTGCGTCGGCCAAAATGCCTGCGGGTTGGGTGGAACGGTCTGTCATCGTGGAAATTTATCCGTTCCCGGCGGTCGCGGAAACATGCAGTTCTTCGCTATACCTGTGCCAAACGGTCAGGGAAGTCGGTGAAGACGGATTGGCATCCCTTGGCGAACAATGCCGACGCCCGATCGGGATCATTCACCGTATAGCAACGGAAGGGAATGTCGGCATCCCGGAAGGCCGCGATGCTGGCATCGCTGACGCGCGCGGCATCCGTATGCACGGCGCTGGCCTTCAGGCGGATGTGATGGTCGTGCCAATCACCGGGCACATCTTCCCACAGGATGGCGATGTCCAGTCCCGGTCCTTCCCGACGCGCGGCGTCCAATGCTGCCAGCGAAAAGGACGACACGACGGGCGGCGGCAGGTTTTCCGGCCAGGAGGCGGTCAGGAAGCGCGCGACCGCGATGCCGGTTTCGGTCTCGTGACCGGTGACCGGTTTGATTTCGACATTCGCGCCCATCCCCAATTCGGCGAGCAGCGCGACAATTTCGGCCAGGGTCGGTACACGCTGACCGGCGAAGGCGGGATCGAACCACGCGCCTGCATCCAGCGTTTTCAGCGCGGCCAGGTCGATATCCGACATCAGGCCGGTGCCGTTGGTCGTCCGGTCAATCGCATCGTCGTGATGAACGACGATTTCGCCGTCCCGTGTCAGCATGCAGTCGAATTCGACCCAACGGCATCCGGCGGCATGGGCGGCACGGAAAGCGGCCATGGTGTTTTCCGGGGCAAGCCCGGCGGCGCCGCGATGGCCGATCAGGCGCGGAAGGTCGGAACGGGTCATGTCGGTATGGGTTCGTCTATCGCAGGAAATCGTATCGGTCGTCGCGATATTCGTTCACGCCGTCCGCAATGTGGCAATAGGTAAGTTCGCGTTCTTCGGTATTCATCCGCCAGGACAACAGCCGCTGCGCCATTTCCAACATGATTTCGCGATAGGCCGGGTCTTTCGACCGGTCGATACGCTCGTCGGGATCGTTGCGCAGGTCGAACAACAGCGGCGGCAGGGCCGCGAAATGAACGTATTTGTATTCGGCGGAGCGAATTACGGCCAATCCGCATTCGTCGCTGCGCAGGCTCAGGGCGGCTTCCGCCGTGCCCAGGCTGGGGTCTCCGATATCGTATTCGATATGCGCTTCCATGCGCCAACCGTCCGGCGTGCCGCCGGTCAGGAAGGACGTCAGCGGATAGCCGTCGACCTGACGCGGTATCGGCGCGCCCAGAACGTCCAGGATCGTCGGCATGACATCGACGGATTCCGTGAAGGCGTCGACCTGACGCCCGCGTGCCGAATCCGCCGCCGGCCGCGGGTCGCGGATAATCAGCGGGATATGATAGCTCTCGTCGAAAAAGCCGGTCTTGCCGAACAGCCAGTGATCGCCGAACTGCTCCCCATGATCGGAGGTCAGGACGATCAGCGTTTCGTCGTATTCGCCCGTCGCCTTCAGGTGGTCCAGCAGGCGGTCGAAATTGTCCTCAACCTCGTTGATCATGCCGTAATAGGTCGCGCGCAACTGGCGCAATTCGGCCTCAGGCATGGTTGCGGGGTCGTAGTCGCGCCCCATGACCAAACCCGACCCCGGCTTCGTCGGTTGCCCGCCATAGGCGATGCGGTATTTCAGCCAGGGATGCAGGGCGCCTTCCTCTTCCGCGCTGGGCGCCCGGACGGGCATCGGCACGTCGGCGGCGTCGTAGCGCGCGTGATACGGCTCGGACACGATCCAGGGCGGGTGCGGGCTGATATAGGTGATATGCGCGAACCATTTCTGACCACGCCGGGCGGAGACATAGTCAATCGCGGAATTCGTTAGGAAGGCGGCGTTGCTGTCTTCCGCCTTGAAGGAGGCGGGGGCGTAGCTATAGCCCTTCCCGGCGACCGGCTTGGCGGGGCGGAAAATATCCCAGGGTTGCGCCGGGATGATGTAGCCCTTGGCTTCCAGATCGGTGAACCAGGTGCCGAAATCCTCGTCCAGGCGGCAGATGCGGGTCATGCCCGGCAGCACACCTTCATAGGAATTGAAGATCGGGTCGCGATGGGGCGCGCCGCGTGGGTCCGGCGAAATGTCGGTATAGCCGAATAGCGCCGGGTCGTAATTCAGCTTGCGCGTTTCCAACGCGATATTGGTGAATCGGCGGTCCAGCGGCGTGCCGTTCCGCAACGCGCGGTTCTTATGCAGGTATGTCCCGGTCAGAAGCGCCGACCGGCCCGGCCCGCAGGGGCAGGTCACCGACCAATGGTTCTTGAACAGGACCGCGTCCCGACAGAAGGCGTCGAGCTTTGGCGTCTGCAGGATCGGGTGGCCCAGCGCGGAGAGACATTCCCAGCGCCACTGGTCGAAGGTTACGAGAAGGATGTTCTTGATCGCGGTCATGATGCACGCGCACCTATCACGCCTTCATGACACAGCTGTGACGCCCGTCAGGATAATCCGGAACGCGGCACAAGGCTTGCGATATACGCCACATAGCCGACCAGGAAGATCAGCCCCGTGGCCCGGCCGATTCGACAACGGAACAGCAACACGGCGGTCACCAAGACGGTCGCGGCCAACATCACCCAAAGGTCGATCCGTTGGATATCAGGGTCGATGGACAAGGGCGCGACCAGGGATGTGATGCCCAGGATCGACAGGACGTTGAAGGTGCAGGAGCCCAGGACGTTCGCAATCGCGACATCGGTGTGTTTGCGATAGGCGGCGACGACCGTCGCGGCCAGTTCCGGCAGGGAGGTGCCCAGCGCGACCACGGTCAGTCCGATAATGCTGTCCGGAACGCCGAATTTCTCCGCGATGCCGATCGCACCCTTGACCATCAAATCCGCCCCGACGATCAGGCCGACGAGGCCCAGCAGCGTGAACAGGATGATCTTCGGCAGCGATGTTGGCGCGTTTTCGATTTCCTCCGCCTCGCTGGCGTGGAATTCGCAGGATGCCTGATCCCGCTTGTCCTGCAGGTAGGTCAGGAACAGGTACAGTATCAGCGCCGCGACCATCAGGACGCCGTGCCACCACAGGATCACGCCATACAGACCCAGTCCGACCAGCAGGACCGCACTGGCCGTCATGACGCCCGCATCGCGCCGCGCGGCGCCGACGGTGCAGCTCATCGGCCAGATCGCCGCGCCCGTGCCAAGGATCAGAAGGAGGTTGGAGATGTTCGAGCCGACGACATTCCCGACCGCAAGCCCGCTTTGCCCGGCGAGCGCCGCTTGAACCGTGACGACCAGTTCCGGTGCCGACGTGCCGAAGCCTATGACAGTCAATCCGATGACCGCCGCGGAAATGCCGAGATACCGGGCGAGGCCGACGCCCCCTCTGACGGTCAGTTCGCCACCGACGAACAGGATGACCAGACCGGCTACCAGATAGACCACATCCATGAAAAAAGAGACTCCGCGATTTTTGGCGCGCCGGTTCGGCTGTACCGACAGGCGACTTCCTAACGGCCTATTCAGCCATCCCCCGCGCATGGATATGCTGTTTCGCTGTTTTTTATGCAAGGCCTAGGCACCTTAATTTTTCCATTCGCTGGTCGGGAAAGGGCCGCAATTTTGTACAAGTCCGACGGGATCGGAACTGATAAAGTCCCGGCATGTCGGCGATTACACAGGAACAGGCGGTCGATCCCGGCCGCATCGGCGAACGGGACAAGGTATGCTTCTGGCGCGACGCGCGCTGGGACGATCTTGAATGCCTGTCCGCAACCTTCGTGCAGCACGAATATTCCCTGCATACCCACGATACATACGTGATCGGCGTGATCGAAAGCGGGGTTGAGGAATATCGGCTGAAGGGCGTTGAACACCGCGCCGTCGCGGGCGATGTGTGCCTCGTCAATCCGGGGGAACTGCATGACGGCCGTCCGGGCGGCAACGGCTATCGCTATCGCATGTTTTACCCGTCCATCGACCTGATGGCGGAAGTGCGCGGGCAAGTGACGGAACGCCATGGGGGCGGATTGCATTTCCGCGAGGCCCTGGTCGAGGATCCGGAGGTCTTTCGTCTCCTGTCCGGCGCGCACCGGACGTTGGAGGATGCGCCCACCCATCTTGAACGGGACAGCGCCTTTCTGGAGGCGGCAAGCCTGTTGATCCGCCGCCATGCCGACCTCGACGGCCCGGAAATAGGGGTGGGACGGGAAGATCGCGCCGTCGCAACGGTGCAGGACTTCGTCGAAGACAATTTGGCGGAAGACCTGGACCTGAAGAAACTGGCGGCATTGGTCGGGTTCAGCCCGTATCGCCTGATCCGAACCTTCCGGAAGGCCATCGGTCAGACGCCGCATGCCTGGGTCACTGGGCGCCGTATCGCCAAGGCACGGCGGTTGCTGTCGATGGGCGACCAGCCCGCCAATGTCGCGGTGGATTGCGGATTTTACGATCAGGCGCATCTGACCCGCCTGTTCAAATCCGTTCACGGCGTCACGCCCGGACATTACCGCGCGGCCTTCCTGTCCTAGGGGCGTCATCGGCCGCGGCGGGACCGTCGCGCGCCGGTTTGGGGACGTCAGCGCAATTTTTTACAATCCACGTCAAACCGCGAACGATAGAAGGAGGCATGAAGTCAGTATCATAAGGTCGTTCCATGTCGTCGAACCCCTCGTTTCTGCCGGAATTTCGGCGCGGTTTTCTGGATATCGCGCCGCTGACACTCGGTGTCGTTCCTTTTGCCCTGCTGTTCGGTACGCTGGCTGCGCAGAAGGGGTTGAGCCCGCTTGAAACCGTTTTGATGTGCGCCAGCGTCTATGCCGGCGGTGCGCAATTCGTGTCGATTGAGGTCTGGGCTCATCCGGTGCCGGTGCTTGCGGTGATCGCGGCCACGGCCCTGGCGAATTCACGCTATCTTCTGATGGGGGCCGCACTGCGTCCGCATCTTCGAACGTTGCCTTTGGTTGTTCGGCTGGGCTTTGTCGGCATTCATTCGGACGAAACCTGGGCGCTCGCCCTGCGTCGGCGAAAGACCCATGACCTGACGCCGGGATATGTCGCCGGGCTTGTCGGCTTCTTCTATCTGAACTGGCCGTTCTGGTGTGGGGTCGGCGCCGTGTTCGGCGGGGCGATCGACGATCCCGCGCGGTTCGGGGCGGATTTCATGTTCGCCGCCCTGTTCATCGGCTTGATCCGGGGACTGTGGCAGGGGCGGTCGTCGTTGTTGGCGATTTGCGCCTCGGCGCTGACCGCCTGGGTCGTGCACCGATACGTTTCCGGCCATTGGTATATCTTTGCCGGGGCCGTCGCGGGGATGGCGGCTGCCGCCCTGACCTGCCGCGCGGACGCGTCCGCGCAGGAGGCCGAAGCATGACGGTCGATACAGTACACCTGATGACGATTGCGGGGATGGCGCTGGTCACGCTGGCGATGCGGCTCGGCGGTTACGTTCTGGTCCGGTATGTCACGTTGCGGGGGCGGGCCGCCGTAGCGATGGAGGCGATGCCCGTGGCAGTGCTGACCGCTCTGATCGTGCCGACGGCGCTGGCAACCGGCCCGGCGGAAACCATTGCCGCCGCGATCACGGCGCTTGCCGCCTGGCGGTTGCCGCTGATCGTCGCCGTCGCCATCGGAACCGTCTGCGTGGTTCTGTTGCGTATGGGGTTTTCGTAAGCGGGGGGGATTCCCTCACGTTCGAGAATTAACGTTGACAATTTATCGATAAATCGTGATCGTTATCCGTCTTTTAACCGGAGGGATATGATGACGGCGGCTCAAGACGTGGTGCGGGACGAACGCGACGGTTGGCAATTCTGGATCGACCGGGGCGGTACGTTCACCGATGTCGTGGCGCGCAAGCCCGATGGCACCCTGCTGACGCATAAGCTGCTGTCCGAAAATCCGGAGGCGTATAAGGACGCCGCCGTTCAGGGCATCCGCGATCTGCTGGACCTGAAAGCCGGGGACCCGATTCCGTCCGACAAGATCGACGCCGTGAAGATGGGCACGACGGTCGCCACCAACGCCCTGTTGGAACGCAAGGGCGATCGGACGCTATTGGTCGTCACGAAAGGGTTCCGCGATCAATTGCGCATCGCCTATCAGGCCCGCCCGCGCCTGTTTGACCGGCATATCGTCCTGCCGGAAATGCTGTATGAACGGGTAGAGGAAGTCGTCGAACGCGTGAATGTCCATGACGAGGTCCTGATCCCGCTCGACCTCGACGATTTGCGCCCGAAGCTGCAGGCCGCCTATGACGACGGTATCCGCGCGACGGCCATCGTTTTGATGCACGGCTACCGCGTGCCCGATCATGAAAAGAAGATCGCCGATCTGGCGCGGGAAATCGGTTTCACCCAGGTGTCGACCAGCCATGAGACCAGCCCGCTGATCAAATTCGTCGGACGCGGCGATACGACCGTGGTTGATGCCTATCTGTCGCCGATCCTGCGTCGCTATGTGCAGCAGGTCGCGGGGGAGCTGGGCGACGTGCGCCTGCAATTCATGCAATCGAACGGCGGCCTGACCGATGCCAGCCTGTTCCAGGGCAAGGACGCGATCCTGTCCGGTCCGGCAGGCGGTATCGTCGGGTCCGTGAAAACGGCGGAACAGGCCGGTTTCGAAAAGGTCATCACCTTCGACATGGGCGGTACCTCGACCGATGTCGCGCATTTTGACGGCGAATACGAACGCGCCTTCGAGACGCTGGTGGCGGGGGTGCGCATGCGCGCACCGATGATGTTGATCCATACCGTCGCGGCGGGCGGCGGGTCGATCTGCCAATTCGACGGTGCGCGCTTCCGCGTCGGCCCGGAAAGTGCCGGGGCCAATCCGGGCCCGGCCTGCTATCGCCGGGGCGGTCCGTTGGCCGTTACCGACTGCAACGTCATGCTGGGCAAGTTGCAGCCGCAATTCTTTCCCAAGGTGTTCGGCCCGAACCAGGACGAGGCGCTGGACCCCGAGGCCGTGCGCGTCAAATTCGAGGCGCTCGCCGCCGAGGTCGAAAAGGCGACGGGCACGAAACGCACGCCGGAAGAAATCGCCGACGGTTTCCTGAAAATCGCGGTCGAAAACATGGCGAATGCGATCAAGAAAATCTCCGTTCAGCGCGGCTATGACGTGACCGAATATGCCCTGCAATGCTTCGGCGGCGCGGGGGGGCAGCATGCCTGCCTGATCGCCGATACGCTGGGCATGACCAAGGTGCTGATCCATCCTTTCGCCGGTGTTCTGTCGGCCTATGGTATGGGACTGGCCGATATCCGCGCGATGCGCGAACGGTCGGTCGAACAGCCGCTGGACGATACCCTGCTGGACCGTTTGACCGCCGAATTGGACACGATGGCCGATCAGGCGGAACAGGAATTGAAGGATCAGGACGTACCGGAAGACCACCGCACCATCCTGCGCAAGGTGCATATCCGTTACGACGGCTCTGACACCGCCATCGAGGTTCCGTTCGGCCCGCTGCCGGAAATGGATGCGGCGTTTAAGGAAGCCTATCGCAGTCGTTTCGGTTTCCTGATGGGCAGCAAGGGGCTGGTTGCGTCCGCCCTGTCCGTCGAGGCGATCGGGCGGACCTTCGATCTGTCCGCCGATGCGCTGGCGGCGGCGGGCGATGCGGTGTCACCGGTCGAAACCGTCACAGCCTTTATGGGCGGAAAGGAAGTACAGGCGCCGGTCTATGATCGTGATGTCATGGTCCCGGGGCAGAAGGTGAAAGGCCCGGCGATCCTGATCGAGCGTACCGGCACCAACATTATCGAGCCGGGCTGGGAGGCCGAATTGACCGCCATCGGCAATATCGTTCTGACCCGCGTCGAGGCGCTGCCGCGTCAGGTCGCCATCGGCACGCAGGCCGATCCGGTCATGCTGGAAGTCTTCAACAATCTGTTCATGTCGATTGCGGAGCAGATGGGCTACACGCTGCAGAACACCGCTTATTCCGTGAACATCAAGGAACGGCTGGATTTCTCCTGCGCCATTTTCGACGCGGAGGGCAATCTGATCGCCAATGCGCCGCATATGCCGGTGCATCTGGGCTCTATGGGCGAAAGCGTGCGCGCCGTGGTGCGCAACAATCCGGACGGCATCCATCCGGGCGACAGTTTCGTCCTGAACAATCCGTATAACGGCGGGACCCACCTGCCGGACGTGACCGTCGTGACGCCGGTCTTCGACGAGGCGGGCGCCAAGATCCTGTTCTTCATCGCCAGCCGAGGCCACCACGCCGATATCGGCGGACGCACGCCGGGGTCCGCCCCGCCGGATTCGAAGCATATCGACGAGGAAGGCGTGCTGATCGACAATTTCAAACTTGTCGATCGCGGAGACTATCGGGAACAGGAGTTGCACGACCTGCTCACCGGCGCGCTCTATCCCGCGCGCAACCCGGCGCAGAACGAGGCGGATTTGCGCGCCCAGCTCGCGGCCAACGAAAAGGGGCTGCAGGAACTGCGTAAGATGGTCTCCCATTTCGGGCTGGAGACGGTCGAGGCCTATATGGGCCACGTTCAGGACAATGCGGAGGAATCCGTGCGCCGCGTCATCGACGTGCTGAAGGACGGGGCCTTTACCTATCCGCTCGACAACGGCCAGGAAGTCACGGTCACGATCTCCATCGACAAGCCGAACCGCTCGGCAAAGGTCGATTTCACCGGTACCTCGCCGCAGGGGGAGAATAATTTCAACGCACCCTCCGCGGTCTGCCGTGCGGCGGTGCTCTATGTCTTCCGCACCCTGGTCGACGACGAAATTCCGATGAACGAGGGCTGCCTGAAGCCCATCGAAATCGTCCTGCCGGAGGATTGCATGTTGAACGCCCGCTATCCGGGCGCGGTCATCGCCGGCAATGTCGAGACGTCGCAGGTCGTCACCGACACACTCTACGGCGCACTCGGCGTCATGGCGGCGGCCCAGGGCACGATGAACAATTTCATCTGGGGCAACGACACGCACCAATATTACGAGACCGTTTGCGGCGGCACCGGGGCCGGACCGGATTTCGACGGCACCGATGCGGTCCACACCCATATGACCAACAGCCGCCTGACCGACCCGGAAATCCTGGAATGGCGTCTGCCTGTCCTGCTGGAAAGCTTTGAAATCCTGAAGGGTACGGGTGGTAAGGGTAAGCATCACGGCGGCGACGGCGTGCGGCGCCGCGTTCGCTTTCTTGAGGAAGTGGACATCGTCATCCTGGCCAACCGCCGGAAAATCCCGCCTTACGGCATGGCGGGCGGGGAGCCGGGCGCGCTGGCCCGCAACTGGGTCGAACGCACCGACGGCTCGCGCGACGAGATGGGCTCGACCGATCTGCGCCATGTGATGCCCGGCGACGTCTTCGTGCTGGAAACCCCCGGCGGCGGCGGCTACGGCAAGGCTTGAGGTAAGGGGAACCGCTAAGGACGCCAAGGAGGGCGCCAAGGACTGCAAAGGAAAAACGGCGAAGCCGGCTTAGCATTCTTTTGCGCCCTCCTTGGCGCTCTTGGCGGTAAAATAAAAGAGGAAGGAACAGGCCATGTCGAAGAACCGTATCGTTGCTTCGGCGCATCTCGTCTCCGAACAGGCGGCGGAGTTGAGCGAATACGAATACGGGCTGATGGTCGGCTGGAACGCCTTTCAGCGCTGGATCACGCGCTGCATGGCGGCGGCGGGATATGGCGATCTGTCGTCCCTGGACATCATGGTGCTGCATTCCGCGAACCACCGCGACCGCGTGAAACGGCTGGCCGATATCTGCTTCACCTTGAATGTCGAGGATACGCATACCGTCAACTACGCGCTCAAGAAGCTGTTGAAGGCCGATCTCGTCGTGGCCGAAAAACGCGGGAAGGAGGTCTTCTACCAGACCTCCGAAGCCGGGCGGGAGGCATGCCGGAAATACAGGGAAGTCCGCGAGGCCTGCCTTGTCGATGCCTTTCAGGCCTTGGGCGGCGTCAATCCCGACGACATCCACGACACCGCCCGCACGCTGCGGGCCCTGTCTGGCCTTTACGACCAAGCCGCCCGCAGCGCGACGAGCCTTTGATCCTTCATTATTTTTCTTTAACACCAAATGCTATTTCATCATAAAATTGCTTATGCGATTTGTCGAAAATTAACGACTCTGGAAGATTGTCGAACAGACTGTATTTCTCAATCAGTGGTTTAAACTTATTTCTGCCATTTTCTGAAATTCCATTATAGAATAGTATTGCCAGTTCATAGTCGCTTATTTGAGAACGCAATATTTTTGCATAAAATAACTTATTTATCTCCTCGGAGTTATCTATGTATAAGAATATTCTGTACATTAGTCGAAAATAATGACCTAGGTCTTGGTTGTGATTCTTGTAAAAAATTACATACCGGTCATTTATTATTTCGAGAATTTTGGGGTGCCGTCCGCTTGGTTTTCCTCGAGAATCTTTTTCTTGTATAGCGTTTTCTAAGGAACGGTAAAATATGATAAAGCAGTCCCTTCCGGTCGATATAGTTGTGCGTGAGGAGGTGCTCTTCTGCAAGTCAAGAGAAGAGACAATTTCATTTAAGGTTCTGATTAATTGAAAGAACGTGTTTTCGAAAAGCTGTTTTTTTAAGGTCTCATTTTGTATTGATATTTCCTTTCTGGTTAAGGAAAGTTCGTCTCTTTGTAGCTCTAGTTCATTTTTTTGTAATAGTATGGTTGCTATTATTCCTACAAAGGCTAATCCAGAAAATAAAGAGGTTAATATACCGAAACTATCTCCAAACAATCCAAATATTTACATTGTTTTGCTTGAAAAACTATCTGACTTACAAAAAATATAAATTGTGTAACCGAGTATGATGGCTGTGATTATCGCTGCCGAAGCCAAAAAGTATCGCCATACGTACTTTTTTTGGTTTTCTGAAGTCATCCGTGATCTCCCTAAACGTAATTATTTTGATATATAACAAGTTAAACGATATGTCTGGTTCATTCATTTCTCAAGCCTCTAAAATTCACGCGGATTAAGGAGATACTCGGCAAAAATCGATCGCACAGATGTCAGATTTGCTAAAGGATATTGAAGAGATAAAACCCTTCTTAATCTAGTTTTAGAAATAGTCTGAATTTACCGAAGGTAATTTCCATGATCCGTAGCGTAAACGACATTGCCGCCTTTACCGGTACGGACGCGCCGGTTGAAAGTTTCGCTCCGGCACCGGAGAAACTTCTGGAGGGTGCCTGCGGCCAGACCGTGCAGAACGTCTTTTCCGATGCGTCGGGTCGGTTCCATTGCGGGATCTGGACGGGAGAGGCCGGGTGCTGGACCGTGTCCTATGACGAGGACGAGTTCTGCCACCTGCTGGAAGGCGAAGTCGAGATATCGGATAGGCAGGGCGGCAGCCGACGCTTCGGCCCCGGCGACGCCTTCGTGGTCCCGGCGGGCTTTGCCGGGACATGGCGCAACCTAAGCGCCGCGAAAAAGCTCTACGTTATTCTGGAACCCGCCGCCTAACGTTTGCGCGGTGCGGGTTTGATGTCCAGCAGGGCCGTGCCGTCCAGGCAGTCCATGCCGCTGACCGTCAGGATATTGCCGCTGATCGACAGCAGTTTCACCCGCGACAGCGCGATCGGGTTCGGCCGATGGGGGGAGCGCATGGCGAATACGCCGCGTTCGATCCCGTCATGGGGGCTGACCCCACGCAGTTGATCGCGCGGTGCCTTGTCGAACCAGTAGAGGAGGTCGACTTCTTCCGCCTCCAGCTTCAACAGGCCGTCGGCGTAGTTTGGCAGCAGTTCGATCTTGGCCTTGCCGTTATTCTCGTCTGGGCCTTTCGGACACTCGTCGAGGGTTTTGTATGGTGTACGTATAGACCCGATGGGGGTAACGCGAATTCCGGTCGACATTTTTCACTCCCTATAATCCAAACATTATGAATTATAGATGTGAACGAAATGTGATCACAAAATTGAGGCGAAAAGCCGCAGGGCATTCCCCACGACCTTTCCCCTCATTTTGCGCCGAAATCACGCCAATTTCAGCAAGGCATGCTTCTTTTTGCCCATCGATAGCTTGATCACCCCATCGACCAGGGACGCCGTGCCGAGGGTCAGCTTGTCGTCTTCGACCTTTTCGTCATTGACGCGGATCGCGCCGCCCTTGATCTGACGGCGGGCGTCGCCGTTGCTCTGCGTCAGGCCGGATCGGGTCAGGGCCTCCAGCACGCCGATCCCGGCATCCAGTTCGGCGGCGGTGATTTCCACCGTCGGCAGGTCGTCGCCGACCGCGCCCAGTTCGAAGGTCTTGCGCGCCGTTTCCGCCGCCGCATTGGCCGCATCCCAGCCGTGGCACAGGGCGGTGACTTCGTTCGCCAGGCGGATCTTCGCCTCGTTGATCGCCGCGCCTTCCAGCTTTTCGATCTCCGCGATTTCTTCCAGCGGCAGGTCGGTGAACAAGCGGAAGAACTTGGCGACGTCCGCGTCTTCCGCGTTGCGCCAGTATTGCCAGTAGTCGTAGGCGCTCAATCGTTCTTCGTTCAGCCAGACCGCGCCGCTGGCCGTCTTGCCCATCTTCGCGCCCGACGCGGTGGTCAGCAGCGGCACGGTCAGCCCGAACAGGGACACGTCTTCCGTCCGGCGGCCCAGTTCGACACCGTTGACGATATTGCCCCATTGATCCGATCCGCCCATCTGCAGGCAGACATTGTGGCGGCGGCTCAGTTCCACGAAATCGTAGGCCTGCAGGATCATGTAGTTGAATTCGAGGAAGCTGAGCGGCTGTTCGCGTTCCAGGCGCAGCGCCACGCTGTCGAATTTCAGCATGCGGTTGACGGAGAAGTGACGGCCGTAGTCGCGCAGGAAATCGATGTATTGAAGCTGCGACAGCCAGTCGTCGTTGTTGACCATGATCGCGTCGGTCGGGCCGTCGCCGAAGGTCAGGAACTTTTCGAAGACCTTCTTGATCCCGGCCATGTTGCGGGCGATATCCTCGTTGGTCAGCAGCTTACGGGCCTCGTCCTTGCCGCTGGGGTCGCCGACCTTCGTCGTACCGCCGCCCATCAGGACGACCGGCTTATGCCCGGTCCGTTGCAGCAGGCGCAGCAGCATGATCGGCACCAGGGACCCCGCATGCAGCGAGTCCGCCGTGGCATCGAAGCCGATATACGCCGGGATCGGACCTTCAAGCGCGCGGGCGTCGAGCGCCTCCATATCCGTGCACTGATGCAGGAAGCCGCGGTCGCGGACAGCCTTCAGAAAGTCCGATTTTACGTCAGTCATGATCCGATTTTCACTGATTGATTAGTTGATGCGGCGCGGCATAGCATGAAGCGTGCAAACCGGCAATCGAAGGGATGCCCGAAATGACCCGACAGTATCGCGCGATCGGCCTGATGAGCGGCACCAGCCTGGACGGTATCGACGCCGCCGTGATCGAAACGGATGGGGAGGCGATCCTGTCAAAGGGGGCGCGCCTGTGCCGGTCCTACGATCCGGAATTCCGGGCGCGGCTGCGATCGTCCCTGGGCGCGATGGAACCGACGGCGGAAATCTCGGCGCTGGAGGCGGATCTGACCGACCGGCATGCGGCGGCGGTGCAGGATCTTCTGGCGCAGGCCGGACTGACCGCGTCCGATATCGACGTGGTCGGCTTTCACGGACAGACGATCAACCATATGCCGGCGCGACAATGGACGTGGCAGATCGGTCTGGGCGACCGCCTGGCGCGGGCGGTGGGGATCGACACGGTCTATGACCTGCGCGGCGCGGATGTGCAGGCGGGCGGGGAGGGCGCACCATTGGCCCCCGTCTATCACCGGGCCCTGGCGCGGGACCTGGACTTCCCGCTGGCCGTCCTCAATCTGGGCGGGGTCGGGAACCTGACCTATCTGGAAGGCCCGGACAGCGAGCCCGTCGCCTTCGATACCGGCCCGGCGAATGCCCTGCTGGACGACTGGATCGGACGGAACGGGACGGAAGCGATGGACCGCGACGGGACGGTATCCGCCGCCGGGACGGTCGATGCCGGTGTTTTGGCGGCATTGATGGACAACGCCTATTTCAGCGCACCTTATCCGAAATCGCTGGACCGCAATGCCTTCGATCCGACGCCGGTAGAGGCCCTGGAGCTGGAAGACGGCGCGGCGACCCTGGCGGCCTTCACGGTGGAAAGCGTCGGGCGCGGCGCGGACCTGCTGCCGACGCGGCCTTGCCGGGTTCTGGTGACTGGCGGCGGGCGGCGCAACCCGACGATCATGCGCGGACTGGCGGAACGGATCGGTGTGCCGGTCGATCCGGTGGAGAGCGTCGGATGGGACGGCGACGCGCTGGAGGCCCAGGCCTTCGCCTTCATGGCGGTGCGTAGTCTGCTGGGTCTGCCAATCAGCTTCCCCCAAACGACACGCGCCCCCCGGCCGATGACCGGAGGGCGCTTGGTACGCGTTTCAGGATGACGAAAAAAGGGTGGCTTAAGCCAGCCGCTTGTCCAGATAATCGCTGACCGACTGTTTCAGGTCGTCGACCTTGCCGGTGAAGAAATGGTTCGTATCCGGCATCAATTCGTAATCGATGGTGATCCCCTTCTGCGCGCGCAGCTTGTCGACCAGCTTGCCGACCTGTTCGTGCGGGACGATGTCGTCGGTGTCGCCATGGACGATCAGACCCGACGACGGGCAGGGCGCGAGGAAGGTGAAGTCATACATATTCGCGGGCGGGGCCACGGAGATGAAGCCGTTGATTTCCGGGCGGCGCATCAGAAGCTGCATGCCGATCCAGGCGCCGAAGGAAAATCCGGCGATCCAGCAGTCGCGGGCGTTTTCGTTATAGGTCTGCAGCCAGTCCAGCGCGGTCGCGGCATCCGACAATTCGCCCTCGCCCCGGGCGAAGACGCCCTGGGACCGGCCCACACCCCGGAAATTGAATCGCAGACAGGAAAAGCCGCGCTTCGCGAAGGTATGATACATCTCGTAAACGACACGGTTGTTCATCGTGCCGCCATGTTGCGGATGCGGATGCAGGAAAAGGGCGATCGGCGCGGTGTCCGAATTGCCATGCGTGTAACGGCCTTCCAGGCGGCCTTCAGGTCCGTTGATAATGACTTCCGGCATGTTCTCTCCGGTGGAATGGTAACGGTTAAAGCCTTCAACCCAGCCCTTCTCCGTAAACGCGGCGGGCGGCGGATACAAGCGCTAAGGTGAAAGTTTGATGGGCCCATTCCTTGACGGCGATTGAGCCCGCCGTATATGTAGGGGCCCGCAATCGGTTCCAAAAGCGCCATCGTGGCCCTTTTCTGGACGATGCCGGATAGAAAGGTGGCGAATATGTTCGACACGATCCGTTCCGATATCGACGCGATGATTTCGCGCGACCCGGCCGCACGCTCCCGTTTGGAAGTTGTGCTGTTCTATCCGGCCTTTCATGCGATCTGTTACTATCGTCTTTCCAACTGGCTCTACCGTCATCGCTGGTTCTTCCTGGCGCGTGGGATTTCCCAATTCGCCCGCTGGGTGACCGGGATCGAAATCCATCCCGGCGCGACAATCGGCAAGGGCTTCTTTATCGATCACGGCATGGGTGTCGTGATCGGGGAAACGGCGGAAATCGGCGACAATGTGACGCTGTATCACGATGTTACCCTGGGCGGTGTGTCCCCGGCTGAAAACTCGGACGGTCAGCGCTGCACCAAGCGTCACCCGACCCTGGAAGATAACGTCATCGTCGGGTCCGGCGCGCAAATCCTGGGGCCGATCACGGTCGGCCGCTGCGCGCGGATCGGGGCGAATGCCGTCGTCATCAAGAATGTCGCGGAAGGGGCGACCATGGTCGGAATCCCGGCGAAGCCGGTTGCCGGTCGTGCCAGCCGGACGGAAGACGGCTTCGCGCCCTATGGGACGCCGCTGGGCGATCTGCCCGATCCGGCGGCCCGGGCGATTGAAGGCCTGATGCAGCAGGTGGAAATCCTGAAGGCGCAGGTCGGTGATCTGGAATCCCGTCTGGCGGACGCGGAACAGCGTCCCAACTTCGGCTTCCCGGTCGACTCCGACGACAACACGGCCAGCGCCAAAAAGGGCTGATCCCGAATTGAATGGTGCCACGCCGCCCGCTTGGCAAGAGCGGGGCGGCGTGGGAAAACGCGGCAATGATGCGCGAAACGGTTTACCTCGACTATAATGCGACCAGTCCGATCCGCCCGGAAGCAGCGGATGCGGTCATGGATATGTTGCGCCTGGGCGGCAATCCGTCCTCCGTCCATGCGGCCGGACGCGCGGCGCGCGACAAGGTGGAGGCGGCACGGGCCCAGGTGGCGGACCTGGTCGGTGCGAAACCCGGTTCCGTGACCTTCACATCGGGGGCGAGCGAGGCGAATGTCCTCGCCCTGCGCGGTCTGCCCTCCAGGCGTGTGTTGGTGTCCGCCATCGAACATGACAGTGTTCTGAACGCCGTTTCCGACCCGGTCCTGCTACCGGTCGATGGCGCGGGACGGATCGATCTGGACGCCCTGCGCGGCGTGGTTCGAGAGGGCGATCTGGTATCCGTCATGGCCGCCAATAACGAAACGGGCGTCATCCAGCCGCTTGCGGATATCGCGGCAATCGTCGCGGAAGCCGGGGCCGTCCTGCATGTCGATGCCGTTCAGGCCGCCGGGCGGATGGCGCTGGATTTCGGCGGGCTGAGCCCCGCGGCGATGAGTGTCAGCGCACACAAGCTGGGCGGGCCGCCCGGTATCGGCGCGCTCGTCCTGAAGACGGATTTGCCCCTGACGGCCCAGACGCGCGGCGGCGGCCAGGAACGCGGGCGGCGCGGCGGAACGGAGAATACGGCGGGTATCGTCGGCTTCGGCGCGGCGGCGGCGGCCCTGCAGTCCATCTGGCAGGAAGAACGCGACCGTATCGTGGCCCTGCGCGACCGGCTGGAACGCGGCATTGCCGCCACGGTGCCGGCGGCGGTGCTGATCGCCACGCATATGGACCGGATCGCGAATACGCTGTCCGTCGCCTTGCCCGGCGTACCGGCGGAAAAGCAGGTGATTGCCCTGGACCTTGCCGGTTATGCGGTTAGCGCCGGATCCGCCTGTTCCTCCGGCAAGGTGAAGACCAGCCATGTGTTGAGCGCCATGGGCCTGCCCGAGGACATCGCCGGATCGGCCGTCCGCATCAGCCTGGGCTGGAAAACGACGGCGGAGGAAATCGCCGGATTCCTGAAAGCATATCAGATCATGGCGGTCCGGCTGGCAGTCCGGTTGGGAGGCGGCGCATGACCGGCAACAATCCCGTGCGTCCGATCTACCTGGATTATCAGGCGACGACGCCCTGCGACCCGCGCGTGGTCGACCGGATGGTGCCCTATTTCACCACTGCCTTCGGCAATCCCCATTCCGCGGATCACCGCCATGGCTGGGAAGCGGAGGAAGCGGTGGAAACCGCCCGCCGCCAGATCGCGGACCCGATCGGGGCGCGGGCGCGGGATATCGTCTTCACCTCCGGCGCCACGGAATCCAACAATCTGGCGATCAAGGGCGCGGCCCGATATCGGCGCGAGGCGGAAGGCCGTGACAAGGTCGTGACCGTGGCCAGCGAGCATAAATGCGTGTTGGAAAGCGTTGCCCGGCTGGACCGCGAAGGCTTCGAAACCGTTATCCTGCCGGTTGGAAGCGACGGATTGGTCGATCTGGCGCGGTTGGACGCGGCTCTGGACGATCGGGTAGCGGTCGTGTCGATCATGGCGGTGAATAACGAGATTGGGGTGATCCAGCCGCTCTCGGAAATCGGCGCGATGGCGCGCAGGGTCGGGGCGTGGTTCCATACCGATGCGGCGCAGGGTTACGGCAAAATCCCGCTGAACGTCGATGAAATGGCCATCGACTTGATGAGCGTCTCCGGTCACAAGATTTACGGTCCGAAAGGGATCGGCGCGCTTTACGTTCGGGGGCGGAAACCGAAAGTCACGCTGGCCGCCCTGATGGACGGCGGCGGGCAGGAGCGCGGGTTACGGTCCGGCACCGTGCCGACGCCGCTATGTGTCGGTATGGGCGCTGCGGCGGAAATCGCTGCGCGGGAAAACGAGGCGGAATCCAGCCGATTGCGCGGGCTACGGGACGATCTGTGGCAGCGGCTTAGAACCACGGTCCCGACGCTCACTCTGAACGGGCATGCGGAACGGCGCATCGCCGGAAATTTGAATGTTACCCTGCCGGGTATTGAAACGGCGGAGCTGCTGGCCGCCGTACCGGGCCTATCTATCTCCGGCGGGTCTGCCTGTTCATCCGCAGGGAATGCAGGCAGCCATGTGTTGCAGGCGCTGGGCCAGGACCCGGCCAAGACCGCCGCCGGAATCCGGATCGGTCTGGGCCGTTTTACGACACCGGCGGAAATCGACGCCGCAGCGGAAAATCTGATCGCCGCCATGACTCGCCTTACGGGGGCGGGTTAAGCGAATGCCGCTTAGTTTTTGACAACGCCATCCGCGTGGCCCAAATAAGCGGCCATCAGGCGATTTCAGTACCGGAGTATCCCATTCATGCCGAAAATCACGTTCATCAACCGGGACGGAAGCGAAACCGTCGTGGATGCGAAACCGGGCTTGTCCGTCATGGAAACCGCAGTCGACAACGGTATCGATATCGAAGCGGCCTGCGAAGGGTCGCTTGCTTGTGCGACCTGTCACCTCGTGGTCGTCGATCAGGAATGGTACGACAAATTGGGGGCGCCCAGCGATGACGAGGAAGATATGCTCGATCTCGCCTTCGGCCTGACGAAAACGTCCCGCCTGTCCTGCCAGATCCGGGTGACGGAGGAACTGGACGGCGTCCGCTTCCGGGTTCCCGACGATTTCTGATTTCATAGTTTTGTCTTGCGTTTCAACTCTCTCCGGCGCATTGTCCGTCCCGTGACGGCCCCGCAGCCGTTTTTGAGAGAGTAACGACTGCAGAATAAACTAGGACCTCACCGTCCGAAACGCCTGCGGACCCGAAACCCCTCATAAGCACCGTGGGACAAGTCGCTCCGGCATCGCATTCGCGCGATCCGGGCATATGGAGTGTGCCGGACCAGACCCAGACGGGCGGTCGGCACGTGCAGACTGAATAGGACTACGAGATCATGGCCAAAGGCACCGTGAAATTCTTCAACACCACCAAAGGCTTCGGCTTCATTACGCCGGACGGCGGCGAAAAGGACGTTTTCGTCCACATCACCGCTGTGCAGGCCTCTGGTTTGGACACGCTGAGCGACGGACAGACGGTCGAATTCGACGTCGAAGCCGACCGCCGCGGTCCGAAGGCGGTGAACCTGCGCGCGGCCTAAGGCCATCCCGCGATAGGGACGGAAAAGGGCGGTGACCTCGGTCGCCGCCCTTTTTCTTTTCGGCACGGGGCGCGTGCCGTCGAATAGCGATGATCGTTACTGACAATTGTAACATTCCTCTGGCATTGTCCGGCGACCGACGCGGAGGAATTATGGCCAAGATCATCGTTTTTACAGACCTGCATATCGTCCCGGAAGGGGAGCGCATCATCGGGCTCGACCCCTATGAGAAGCTCGCCAAGGGTATCGATCACGCGAACCGGCTGAACGCCGATGCCGATCGCATCGTCTGTACCGGCGACTTGACCAATTGGGGCGACCCGCACTCCTACCGCCGTTTGAAGGAAATCCTGGACCGCTCCGCCATTCCGGCCACGCTGCTATTGGGCAATCACGACAATCGGGGGGAATTCCTGTCGGTGTTCGATGACGCCAAGACGGACCGGGCCGGTTTCGTGCAGAGCAGCCTGGATATCGACGGCTGGCGCCTGATCTTCCTCGATACCCTGAACGCGCCGCCATATGATTTTCCGGAGGCCTATAGCGGGTATCTGTGCGACGACCGGCTGTCCTGGCTGGACGCGGAACTGGCCGGTGCGCCGGATCGGGTTGCGGTGTTCATGCATCATCCGCCGCACGATATCGGCTTCCCGGGGATGGATGCGATCAAGCTTAAAAACGGTGACGTCTTCTATGAGGTCGTCGAACGCCACGGCAAGGTCCGCCATATCGTCGCCGGACATGTGCACCGGACGATTTCCGGGTCCCATCGCGGCATCCCGTTTTCGATCTTCAAAAGCCCGTGCCATCAAATGCCGCTCGACTTCGTCAATGTCGACCCGGCGTCCTCCGTCGAGGAACCGTCGGCCTATGGCATCTTGTTGCTCACGCCCCATGGGGTGCTGTCGCATAGCGAGGATTACGAAATCTCCACGACGGACTTCCAATCGGATGTTGCCGCTCTGGGTGTCGGCGGCTTGCGGGCCTGATTCCTTCAGAACCGTCTGACCGGCGGCCGCGACGGAAATCGCGCCTGCCGGTCAAAAACGGTTGGCAAATACCCCTCTTCTTTCTATGAAGCGTCACAGCTTCGGCGGTGCGCCGTCGGTAAGCGGTGCCTTGGTAGTGTCTTAAACTCAGGCCAAACCGCGGGCTTGCAAAACCTCTCTAACGCGCTAGATATAAACAGGACTAAATAAGTACTGTATTGCGCGGGAGAACCCAGCGGTGTTCAAACTGTCACGCATGACCGATTACGGCGTCGTCCTGCTGAGTAGCATGGCGCAGCGGCCGGACTGTCTGTCGACCGCGCCGGACCTTGCCGATCGCACCATGTTGCCGGCGCCCACGGTGGCGAAAATCCTGAAAGCCTTGGCGAAGGGGCAGGTGATCGTTGCGACCCGTGGGGCGCAAGGCGGCTATTCGCTTGCCCGCCCGGCGGCCGACATCACCGTCGCGGAGATCATCGCTGCGTTGGACGGGCCGGTCGCGCTGACCGCCTGTGTGGACGGATCGGACGATAATTGTTCGGTGGAACGGCTGTGCCCGCTGGCGGGTGGCTGGAACCGGATCAATCTGGCGGTCAAGGCGGCGCTGGACGATGTCTCGCTGGCCGACTTGATTTCGGAATGCGGCATGTCGGACCCGGCTTTCGGTGCCGCGCCGGGCATTACGCTGCAACAGTGAACGATACGGTTAAGAAACGGTAGTCAAAGATATGGCGACGACGGAAACCATTCAGAAGGTCAGTGCCCTGGAAGCGGAGAAATACCGCTACGGCTTCACGACCGATATCGAAATGGACATGGCCCCGAAAGGCCTGAACGAGGATATCGTCCGCCTCATCTCCATGAAGAAGGAAGAGCCGGAATGGCTCCTGGAATGGCGGTTGAAGGCTTTTCGTATCTGGCAGGATATGCCGGAGCCGACCTGGCAGAAACCGCATGTTCCGCAAATCGACTATCAGGACGTTCATTACTACGCCGCGCCGAAAAAGGACGGGCCGAAAAGCCTGGACGAGGTCGACCCCAAGCTTCTGGAAACCTATGCCAAGCTGGGCATTCCGCTGAAGGAACAGGAAGTTCTGGCCGGGGTTGAAGGTGCGCCGAAGGTCGCGGTCGACGCCGTGTTCGACAGTGTGTCGGTGGCAACGACCTATAAGAAGGAACTGGAAGCCCAGGGCATCGTCTTCTGTTCGATTTCGGAAGCCGTGAAGACCCATCCCGATCTGGTGAAGAAATATCTGGGGTCCGTCGTACCTTATTCGGACAACAAACATGCCTGCCTGAATTCGGCGGTCTTCACCGACGGCAGCTTCGTCTATATCCCCAAGGGCGTGCACTGCCCGATGGAACTATCGACCTATTTCCGTATCAACGCGCAGGATACCGGGCAGTTCGAACGCACCCTGATCATCGCCGACGAAGGTTCCTACGTCAGCTATCTGGAAGGCTGCACCGCGCCGATGCGCGACGAAAACCAGTTGCATGCCGCCGTCGTCGAACTGGTCGCGCTGGACGATGCGGAAATCAAATATTCGACGGTGCAGAACTGGTATCCGGGCGACGAGAACGGCAAGGGCGGGATCTACAATTTCGTGACCAAGCGCGGTGCCTGCCGGGGCCGGAATTCCAAGATATCCTGGACCCAGGTCGAAACCGGCTCCGCGATCACCTGGAAATATCCTAGTTGCATCCTGCAGGGCGAAAATTCGGTGGGCGAATTCTATTCCGTCGCCATCACCAATAACCGCCAGGAAGCCGATACCGGCACCAAGATGATCCATATCGGCAAGAACAGCCGGTCCCGCATTATCTCAAAGGGGATTTCGGCGGGTCGCGCGGATCAGACCTATCGCGGCTTGGTCCGGGTTCTGCCGGGGGCGGAAGGCGCACGCAATTTCACGCAGTGCGACAGCCTGCTGATCGGCGACAAATGCGGCGCGCACACAATCCCCTATATCGAAAGCCGCAACCCGACCGCGCAATTGGAGCATGAAGCGACGACCAGCCGGATCAGCGAGGATCAGCTGTTCTACTGCCTGTCGCGCGGGATCGGGGAAGAAGAGGCCGTGGCGTTGATCGTCAACGGTTTCTGTAAGGAAGTGATGCAGACCCTGCCGATGGAATTCGCGGTCGAGGCGCAGAAACTGATCGGCATCTCGCTCGAAGGCAGCGTGGGCTAAGGACAAGTTAAGGACGATATGTGATGAGCCTGTTGAAGATTGAAAACCTGACCGCCGAAGTCGATGGCAAGCCCATCCTGAAAGGCATCGACCTGGAAATTAACGCGGGTGAGGTGCATGTCATCATGGGCCCGAACGGGTCCGGCAAATCGACCCTGTCCAATGTTCTGGCGGGGAAAAGCGATTATGACGTGACCGGCGGCACGGTGACCTATGACGGCAAGAACCTGCTGGACATGGCGCCGGAAGATCGCGCCTGTGAAGGCCTGTTCCTGGCCTTCCAGTATCCGGTCGAACTGCCGGGCGTCGCCAATACGACCTTCCTGAAACATGCGCTGAACGCGCGCCGCAAATATGTTGGGGAGCCGGAACTGGACGCGCTGGAATTCGTAAAGGCCGTCCGGAAGAAGGCGAGAGACCTGAATATGCCGGACGATATGCTGAAACGTCCGGTCAATGTCGGTTTCTCCGGCGGGGAAAAGAAGCGCAACGAAATGCTGCAGATGGCCGTTCTGGAACCCAAACTGGCGATCCTGGACGAAACCGACAGTGGGTTGGATATCGACGCGCTGAAACTGGTGGCCGAAGGCGTGAACGCCCTGCGCAACCCGGATCGGGCCTTCCTGATCATCACCCATTTTCAGCGGGTGTTGGATTATATCGTCCCGGACCAAGTGCACGTCCTGTCGGGCGGGCGTATCGTGAAGACCGGCGACAAATCGCTGGCCACCGAACTGGAAAAGACGGGATACGCCGATTACACGGGCGAGGCTGCGGCATGACGGGTATTCTGCAAGACCTGCTGCGCCAGCGTGGTGCGTCGGGCCGGTTCGAGGCGGAAGAAGCCTTGCCGACCCGCAAGGCGGAGCAGTGGAAATATACCGACCTGATGCGTCTGGAGAAAATTGGCTGGTCCCTGTGGCTGGCCGAGGACAGCCATGGCGTGACGCGCCTGCCGACGGTCCTGCCGGGACTGGAAAAGACGATCGACATCGTCATCGTGAACGGTTTCCTGGACCGCGATCTGTCCGATCTGGATCATTTGCCCGCCGGTCTGTCGGTTGAGGCCGGTCCGGCGGCGGAAGCCTGGGGCGACGATTTCACGGATCGATTGAGCGACGCGCTGACGCAGGAGGAAATCTGTATTCGCGTCGACGCCGGAAAGACGATCGAACCGGTCGTGCATCTGCATCACGTCACCTGGGGTGCGGATGACGAAGCGGCCATCGCCCATGCGGCGCGCGTCGTCATCACCGTCGCCGAAGGCGGCGAGGCCTGCATCGTCGAAAGTCACGCACAGGTACAAGGCCGGGGCTTTTCCGTGCCGAGCCTGGGTATCAGCCTGGAAAAGGGCGCGCGTTTGGGTCTGTATTCCGCGCTGTTGGACAGCGCCGGTTCGGCGCAGATCGGGTTGGCGGATATCGGCCTTGCCGACGGGGCGGTGCTGGACTCCTTCCTTCTGACCCTCGGTGAAGGGCTGACTCGCCGCGAAACGCGCCTGACCATGGCCGGGGAACGGGCGGAAGCGACCGTCGCGGGCGCCTATGTCGGGTCCGGTGATGCGTTGATCGACAATACGACCTTCGTCACGCATATCGCGGAAAATGCGGTCAGCCGCCAGTTCTTCCGCGGTGTCGTCGGCGACCGGTCGCGCGGCGTATTCCAGGGCAAGGTCCTGGTGCGCGAGGGCGCGCAAGGCACCGACGGTCAACAACAGCACAAGGCGCTGCTGTTGTCGCGCGAGGCGGAAATCGACGCGAAGCCGGAACTGGAAATCTATGCCGACGATGTGCAGTGCGCCCATGGCGCGACGGTCGGGACGCTGGACGAAGACCAATTGTTCTATCTGCGCGCGCGCGGCATTTCGGAAGCGGATGCAAGGGCGCTGCTGACCCGGTCCTTCCTGGCGGAAGCCGTGGAGAAGATCGGCCGGACGGCGGTGCGCGACGTTTTTCAGGCGGTCCTGACGGCGCGTCTGGGTGGGGTGACGGAATGAACGATACGATCCTGCCGATGGAATATGATGTAGAGGCGATCCGCGCCGATTTTCCGATCCTGTCGGAAGCGGTGCACGGCAAGCCGCTGACCTATCTGGACAACGGCGCGTCGGCGCAGAAACCGCGCGCCGTGATCGACGCCATGTCCGGTGCCTATGAACATTGCTATGCCAATGTGCATCGCGGCGCCTATCATTTCTCAGAACAGACGACGGCAGCCTATGAGGATGCGCGGGAGATCGTGCGGGCCTTCCTGAACGCGAAAAGCGAACGGGAAGTGATCTTCGCAAAGAACGCGACGGAGGCGATCAATCTGGTCGCCTACTCCCTGGGGCGCGGGATGCTGAAATCCGGGGATGCCGTCATCGTGTCGGAAATGGAACACCATTCCAACATCGTTCCCTGGCAGTTGCTGCGCGACATGATCGGTATCGAATTACGCGTCGCGCCCGTCACGGACGAGGGCGAGTTGCAGATGGATGTGCTGGCCACGCTGTTGGAAGACGGCAAGGCGAAGCTGGTGGCCATCACCCATGTGTCCAATGTCTTGGGTACGATCACCCCGGCCAAGCGCATCGTGGAAATGGCGCATTCGGCGGGCGCGAAGATCCTGTTCGACGGCAGCCAGGCGGTCATGCATATGACCGTCGACGTGCAGGCGCTGGATTGCGATTTCTACGTCTTCACCGGCCATAAGATCTACGGCCCGACGGGGATCGGTGTGCTCTACGGCAAGGAAGCGATTCTGGATGCGATGCCGCCCTTCCTGGGGGGCGGGGATATGATCTCCTCCGTCACTTTCGAGAAATCGACCTGGGCCGACCTGCCCGCGAAGTTCGAGGCCGGAACCCCGCCGATCGTCGAGGCCATCGGCCTGGGGGCGGCGGTGAAATATCTGGCGGGTATCGGCGTGGACAAGGTCGCGGCGCATGAACGCGACCTCCTGACCTATGCCATGCAGCGCTTGGCGGCAGTCGACAATCTGCGGGTCATCGGCACGGCGCCGAACAAGACGGCGGTCATTTCCTTCGTCATGGGGGAAGCGCATCCGCACGACGTCGCGACGATCATCGACCAGCAAGGGGTCTGCGTCCGCGCCGGCCATCACTGCGCGGAACCGCTGATGCATCGCATGAATGTCGTCGGCACGGCGCGGGCGTCCATAGGCATGTACAACACCCGGGCCGAAATCGATCGGCTGGCGGAGGCGTTGGACAAAGTGAATTCGATTTTCGGATAGGGATGAACGGATGAACGATACGCACGACAAGACGGACGCGGAAAGCCGGGACTATCTCGGCATACATGCGGAACCGCCGCAGAGCGGGGCTGATCTGGTGCATCCCTATATGGGCATGTTCGGTGACGGCCAGCAGGCGGAAGAAGGGTTGCAAGCGCTTGCCGGCGACGCCCTGCCGGAAGGAACGCCGCTTGCCACGCAGGACGCGGTGGAAGCCGCCTTGCGCACCGTTCACGACCCGGAAATTCCGGTGAATATCTATGACCTGGGTCTGATCTATTCCTGCGACGTCGATGCGAAGGGCGATTGCGATATCGTCATGACGTTGACGGCGCCTGCCTGTCCGGTTGCCGGGGAAATGCCGCAGCAGGTGGCGGATGCCGTCGCGGCGGTGGAGGGGATCGGCGTCGTCTGCGTCACCCTGACTTGGACGCCGCCCTGGCGGCCCGACATGATGTCGGAAGATGCCAAGCTGGCCCTGGATTTCTTTTAATCCGAATCCAATATAGTACTAAGAACGACTGATTAGAGGCAGACATGTTCGGAACCGGCAAACCCATCGTTACCTTGACCGACGCTGCGGCGGATCGGGTGCGGGCGCTAATCTCCAAGGGCGGGGACGGCGTTATCGGGCTGCGCGTGGGGGTGTCCTCCAAGGGATGCTCCGGCCTGTCCTATGTCGTGGAATATGCCAAGGACAAGAAGCAGTTCGAGGAAGAAGTCGATATCGACGGCGCCAAGCTGCTGATCGATCCGGCGGCCACGATGTTCCTGATCGGCGCGGAAATCGATTACGAGGAATCGCGCCTTCAGTCCGGCTTCACCTTCAAGAACCCGAACGAAACCGCCCGCTGCGGCTGCGGCGAAAGCTTCTCTGTCGGTTGAACGCTATTTACCCAAAAAACTTGGGTTGCAAGCAAGACATGGGCAAACACCTTCATTTTTTCGGACGTGCACTAAGCCGTGAAGGGTGCCTCCTTCGTTGTCAAAATGGCGCTTTATTGGATCAAGAAACGAAGTGTCGTGTGCTTCGAAATATCGACGGATCGAATAAGCAACAAGATCGGCATATTGCACGCTCCGTGTGGCTCGAGAATCTACAAACAGTGGAACATCTGCTAGATTATGCAGTTTCCCCCAGCTGTGGCCGCTACGCCTAAATTCTGTGGCAAGAGTTTGCAGTCTAGTTTCTCTCGTCGATTTATCAAAAACAATCATGCCGCGCTGTGGGTTATTATAGTTCTTGTACATTCGGCCAAGATATAGGTCGAAGCGGCTACATATTTGCTCAAACGCTACTTCGATAGGGTCTTTGGGAGAAACGTCTTGTTTGTTAACCGCTACGCCGAATAAGGCCCAATCCCCTCGGAGTAAGTTGACGCTGTAGAGCGCGTCGTGAATGAATTGCCGGCGTCTTTTTTTGTTTGCGATACTGCGCCACCATCCGCGTCCCGAGAAGATCTCATTGCCATGCAACTCAATGTTTTGGGGGTTAGGATGTCCCGTGCGGACCGCAACTTTTTCCATCTCCTCTGAGAGATAGTGGATTTGCCGCTCAAAAATAGCGATACCGCCCAGAACAAAGTACTTGTCTGATGAATTTTTTACAGAACCGGCATCATCAAGGTATAAGACGTACAATAGAAACAGCTTCCGGTGGCTGAAATGAGGATAAAAAAGGCGGCCGAGCGAGAACCTGTCTCGGCGAACTGCGAAGGCAGTCCTCTCAACCGCGCATCAAATATTATGATTAACACCCGTAAAGTCAACCGCTCTGGTTGCGATTGAGTCTTGAAAAGTTACGCTACGTATATTTTGTGCATCTTATAATTGTCGGCAACGGGTTTCCTTGAGCAACAAGCAGGCGATGAAACCGATGGCCTGCGCGACCAGCATGGCGGATAGCGCGACACTGTAGGCCCCGGCGGTATAGACCGGCGCGCCGTCGACCAAGGCCCCGTCCCAATTCAGGTCCAGCAGGACACCGATCAGCGGTTGGAAAACCGCACCCGCCCCGACCACGAACATATTGACGAAGCCCAGGCCCGATCCGGCGCGGCTGGGCCGGTTCAATTCGCGTACGCAGGTGAAACACAGGATCATCGTACAGCCGCCGATCCCGTTGATCAGGAAAAGCACCCGAATCGCCCAGATCGGCAGATTCGGGATATAGAACAGGCAAGCCATCGCCCCGGCGCCGAGCAGGAAGCCAAGATAGAGGATCGGTTTGCGGCGACCGATCCGTTCCGTCGCCCAACCGATGACGGGGCCGACCGCGGCCCATCCCAGAAAAATCAGGGACGCGGTGGTCGCGGCGTCCGGTTTGGTCATGCCGTAGACATCGACCAGCCACGGGACGGACCAAAGACCGGCAAAGGCCAGCATCGGCGGCGTCAGGGTGAAGCCCAGTATCGCGCAGACCCAGCTTTGCGGATTGCGCAGAACGTCTGAGAACGCCCCTTTTTTCGCGGCGGAAGCGGCTTGTTTGCGATGCGGCGGCAATTCCTGAACCACCAGGAAGACAAGGACGGCCAACACGGCGGCGCCGATCCCCATGGCGGTGATCGTGTCGCGCCATCCCAGGGCGGATACGGCAAGGCTCATCGGGGCCTGCCCGGTCATCGCCCCTGCCATGCCGATGCTTTGCAGGATACCGATCAGCAGGCTGAAATGCCGCGTCGGAAACCAGGTCCCGGCAATCGCCATCGATCCGACATAGCCGAAGGCGACCGCCGCGCCGATCATCGCCCGGCCCGCGCTGGCGATCCCCAGATTGTCCGCGAAGGCGAAAACCAGACTGCCGACAAGGCAGGCCGCCATCGCGGCGCTGAGAATGCGCCGGGGACCGTAGCGGTCGATCAGGATGCCGATCGGCATCTGCATCCCGGCATAGGCATAGAAGTAAAAGGCGCTCAACGCCCCCAAGGCCCCGGCGCCGACCGAAAAATCGCGCATCAGGTCGTCTGTCATCACACTGGGCGCGACGCGTTGCAGAAAGGCATAGCCGAAACAGCAGCATCCGAGGCCGAAGGCGGCCCAGGCCCTCAGGCTGGGTTTTGAAACGGCGGCGGGCGTTGGGTCGGCGGCGTCTGTCGTCATGGCGTCAGTGTGGCGTCATCGCGTCTAAAGGGAAGAAGGAAGGCTGCCCCGCCCCGGATAAACAGTCGGGACGGATACTCAATAACCGATCAGTCCGGTGCCTTGAAATCGTATTCGCGTTCGACCCGCGCGACGCGCAGGGCATAGTCGCGATACCAGGACGCACGCCCCTGGTTGCGCGCGGCGGTGTGATCCGTCTGCTTTTTCCAGGCGGCGATGGACTCCAGGTCCCGCCAGTAGCTGACCGTGATGCCCAGGCCCGTTTCCGGGTCGCGGGTCGATTCCACGCCCAAATACCCCGGCATGGACGCGGCCAGTTCCGACATCAGATCGGCGGTCTTCTCGTACCCTTCCGGGTCGGCATCGGTTCGCGTCGCGGTGAAGATCACGGCATAGTAGGGCGGTGTGAACAGTTTGTCCGGCATGGCGGGTATCCAGAAGTGTCTATTCGTCGGGTCGCACTATCGGTCAGAATGCCGGGGCTTGCCAACCCCTTGCACGATCGTGCAAAGAAACGACGCAAATGCGTTCCCCGGTGCCTCTATGGTGAAACTTGATGCGGGCGTTCTGGGCGATACCATGGGGCGGGGACTTTAAATCGCGCAATTCGCGCGACCATGTCCCGATGGGAACGTTGTGACCGGTTTTGATTGGGGGGATAGCATGTCGGAATATGATTTCATCGTTGTCGGAGCCGGGTCCGCGGGCTGCGTCCTGGCGGCGCGTTTGACGGAAGACCCCAAGAACCGCGTCCTGCTGCTGGAAGCGGGCGGCAGCGATTCCTCCATCTTCATCCAGATGCCGACGGCGCTGTCGATCCCGATGAATATGCCGAAATTCAACTGGTTCTTTGAAAGCGAAGAGGAACCGGGCTTGGATAACCGCCGCCTGCACACGCCGCGCGGCAAGGTTTTGGGCGGGTCGTCCTCCATCAACGGCATGGTCTATGTGCGCGGCCATGCCTGCGACTTCGACCAATGGGAAGAACATGGGGCGACGGGCTGGGGCTATCGCCATGTCCTGCCCTATTTCCGCCGGGCGGAGACCTGGAAGGACCCGGACCACCGTGCTGCGGACGACTATCGCGGGACCGACGGTCCGCTGAATACCAATAACGGCAACGAAATGCGGAACCCGCTCTACAAAGCCTGGATCGAGGCGGGGGAACAAGCGGGCTACGGTAAGACCGAAGACTACAACGGATACCGTCAGGAAGGCTTCGGCCGCATGCATATGACGGTGAAGGACGGGGTTCGCTGGTCGACGGCGAACGCCTATCTGAAACCGGTGATGAACCGCGCGAACCTGACCGTCGTGACCAAGGCGATGACACATAAGATCCTGCTGGACGGTAAGAAGGCGACCGGTGTGCGCTATGAAGTCGGCGGCAAGGTCGTCGACGCGACCGCGCGGCGGGAGGTTATTCTTTCCGCCGGGTCCGTCGGGTCGCCGCAATTGCTGCAACTGTCCGGGATCGGTCCGGCATCGGTCCTCAAGAACGCGGGCGTGGACGTCGTGCACGACCTGCCGGGCGTTGGTAAAAATCTGCAAGACCATCTGGAGGTCTATTTCCAATTCCGCAGCAAGCAGAAGATCACGCTGAACGGCCATTTGGATCCGTTCCATAAGTTCCTGATCGGGGCCCGTTGGTTCTTCTTCAAGTCAGGGCTGGGCGCGACGAACCATTTCGAATCCTGCGCCTTCATCCGGTCGAAACCGGGGCTGAAATGGCCGGACCTGCAATATCACTTCCTGCCCGCCGCGATGCGCTATGACGGGAACGCGGCCTTCGACGGTCACGGATTCCAGGTTCATGTCGGCCCGAACAAGCCGAAGAGCCGGGGGCATCTGCGCATTACCTCCGCCGATCCGATGGCGAAACCGTCCATCCTGTTCAACTACATGACGGCGCAGGAGGATATCGAGGCCTTCCGGGCCTGCATCCGGCTGACCCGTGAAATCATGAGCCAACCGGCGATGGACGCCTATCGCGGACCGGAAATCCAACCGGGCGAAGCGATCGACAGCGACGAGGCCATCGACGCCTGGATACGTCAGAACGCGGAAAGCGCCTATCATCCCGCCTGCACCTGCAAGATCGGGGCGGCGGACGATCCGATGGCGGTTCTGGATTCGGAATGCCGGGTGATCGGCATCGACTCGCTGCGTGTGATCGACAGTTCCGTCTTCCCGACCATCCCGAACGGCAACCTGAATTCGCCCACCATCATGGTCGGGGAAAAGGGCGCGGATATGGTGTTGGGGCGCGATGCGCTACCGGCGTCGAATGCGCCGGTCTGGATCGCGCCGGATTGGGAAACGAAACAGCGGGAAGGCGCACCGGTCCGCGCGTTTTCGTCACGGATCGATACCCGGCCCCGTTAGGGGCAGTCGAGTTCCGCGCAGGGGAATTGGATGATGTCTTCTTCCTGCAGGGTCGACTGGCCGGGGTCGTTTGACCCGAAACGGTAGAGGCTGATCCCCAAGACGTAGTCGACCCTGTCTTCCCCGTCGAGAAGCGGCAGAAGCAGCCGTTCGCCGATCTGTACCTTCAGGCGGGTCAAGCGTTCCCGGCTGGCGCCATAATGCACCATGCCCTTGCCGACGATCCGGTGCCAACGGTCCAGGATGGTCGGGTGATCTTCGATGCCCACGATATCGCGCAGCCGCATCCCGCGAATGCTTTTGCCCCAGGCATGGTTCACCTCTTCCCCCGCCAGATTACAGACGAAATCGCCCAGATCGGGGTCGTATCTGTACAGCCATGTCTGATGTAACAGGCCAGGGATCGACGCCGGATCGAAGTCGCGCTTATACGGAATTGTCCGATGGACGCCACCGACGGCGCGCGCCGCGTTCCAGGCATCGAAGAATTGAAAGATGCGTGGATCGGCGTCAGGCACTATGTCTTTTAATGTCGTCACGATGAAAACGGTATCATTGTGTGCGATCCAATCCCTAAGCCAGCAAAGCGATGGCTTCCTGTGTCAAAACACGTGGGAACCGCTTGCCAGCCGGGCGCACGCCGCCTCAAATGGCCACGACGCATGTGACCCCCTATCCGGCGGGTCCTGCGGCCCGGCCAAATCTTATTTATGTGAGCAATCATGTCCGATTCCCCGATCGTTTGCAGTGTCGACCTGAACCAGCCCGGACGCAATCTCGGCGTTCTGCGGGTCCCGCATTCCGTTCATCGGTCCGCTTACGGTCACATTCCCGTACCGGTCGCGTCGATTGTTGGGGACAAGCCCGGCCCTTCCGTGTTGCTGATGGCCGGGAACCACGGCGATGAATATGAAGGCCAGATCGTCCTGTCCGAACTGATCCGGATGATCGATCCCGCCGATGTATCCGGCAAGCTGGTCATACTGCCCATGGCGAACTTCGCGGCGGCGGAGGCAGGGTTGCGGACATCGCCCCTGGACAGCGGCAACCTGAACCGCAGTTTCCCCGGCGTTCCGCTGGGTCAGCCGACCGAAATGACGGCCTATTATATCGAGCATGTCCTGATGCCGGGGGTCGATGTCTTCATCGATCTGCATTCCGGCGGGTCGTCGCTGTATTGCCTGCCCTTCGCGATGACCATGACGGAAGACGGGGACAAGCATGCGGATCTGCGGCGCGCGATCCTCTATGCATTGGGGCTGCCGGTCGTCTTGTGGCACGGGTCGGAAAAGACGGGATGGTTTTCCACCTCCGCTGCGGTGCGGGCAGGCGCCGCCGGGTTTACGTTGGAACTTGGCGGCGGCGGAACGGTCGACCCGAAAATCCGGGAAGGGGCGCAGTCGGGCGTGTTGCGTGCGCTGGCCGCGATCGGTCTCTACGACGCAAACCTGCCAAAGCAGCGCTTGGCCGGAAAAATGCGGGAGTTTTTCTCCGAAGACCTGATCTATGCCGATGAAGCCGGTTTATATGAGCCCCTGGCGGTCAGCGGAGAGGATGTGGAGGTCGGTCAACCGGCGGCCCGAATCCATTTTCCGGAACGGCCGGGCAAGGAACCGGTGGAGATCACCTTCACGCGTCCCGGTACGATTGTGGCGCATCGCGTCCCGGCGCGGGTGCTTCGCGGGGACTGCCTGTTCCACATGGTATATCCTGAATAGTCTTAGAACAGCGTTCCGCTGGCTTCCGTCTTGGTATGCAGAACCTCGAAACGGACGCCGACGGCGGCGCCCAGCACATGGATGACCTCGAACGAGATTGTCTTGTGCACGCTGTGACCGGCGGCATTAAAATGCAGGATGCCGGTGGCAGTCACGCCGATCTTGCGAAAGCGCTCCGGCAATTCGGCGCGGAATCCATGCGCGCTGCAATCCAGCAGGTGACGGAATTTTCCGTCAATTTCCAGAACAGGCAAAACCGTGGTCAGGCGCGCGGCGTCGCGGCGGTCCACCGTGGTACTACCGGTCTCGATACTGCTGTCGATCACGTTTCATCCTTTCGGACTCACCCACCAATACGGATGGTATGATAACACCGATTTCCTTAATCCAAGGTAAAGGTCACGCATGCTTGATTTAGCGCCTGCCAGACCATAAAGTCGCGCCGCTATGATGACAGGAAACAGTCCATACGCTGCGGCCCCCTTCAATCTTGGGGCTTTGCGCTGCGCACGAATTATCAGCCCGACTCTCGCGGGTCGGGGCGCGCGGGTGTCGGGATAGTGTCGTTGCCGTGGCGACCGGCCTTTGCCGGTATGTGCCCGGTGCCCCCCGGCACCCCAGAATAGCCGTTCCTTACATAAATTCCGCCCGCCCGTGATACCGGATCGGGTCAGTAGAAAGTCCGAACGATGAGTGTCGACTACAAGAATACGATCAACCTGCCGCAAACCGATTTCCCGATGCGCGCCGGCCTGCCCGAATTGGAGCCGAAAATCCTGAAGCGCTGGGACGATATCGACCTGTGGGGCAAGCTGCGTGCCGACAGCAAGGGGCGGGAGAAATTCATCCTGCATGACGGCCCTCCCTATGCGAACGGTCATCTGCATATCGGGCATGCGCTGAACAAGATCTTGAAGGACATCATCGTCCGGTCGCGGCAGATGACGGGCTATGACGCGCCCTATGTACCGGGCTGGGACTGTCACGGCCTGCCGATCGAATGGAAGATCGAGGAAAAATATCGCGCCGAGGGTCTGGATAAGGACGACGTCCCGGTCGACGAGTTCCGCAAGGAATGCCGCGAATTCGCGGCCAAATGGATCGACATCCAGCGCGCGGAATTCAAGCGTCTGGGGGTGCTGGGCGATTGGGACAATCCCTACACCACCATGGCCTATGGGGCCGAAGCCCAGATCGCCAAGGAAATCGGCAAGTTCCTGATGCAGGGCAGCCTGTACAAGGGCGCGCGCCCGGTCTGGTGGTCGGCGGTCGAAAAAACCGCCCTGGCCGAGGCCGAGGCCGAATATATGGAACACAAGTCGACCACGATCTGGGTGAAATTCCCGGTCGTGACGCCCGCGACGCCGGAACTGGATGGTGCGTCCGTCGTGATCTGGACGACGACGCCCTGGACCATCCCCGGCAACCGCGCCATCGCCTGCCACGAGGATTTCGACTATGTCGTGATCGAGGTGACGGCGGTCGATGACGGCGCGAAAGGCGCGGTCGTCGGCGAGAAACTGGCCGTCGCGAAGGCGCTGGTCGACAGCGTGTGCGAACAGGCGAAAATCACCGGCCATAAGGTCGTGGCGGCGCTCAACGGGTCGCAGATCAAGGGAACGGTCTGCGCCCATCCGTGGCGTGACTATGCCGATGCAAAGGGTGGGTACGATTTCGACGTGCCGGTCCTGGCGGCGGATTACGTGACCGAAGATGCCGGTACGGGCTTCGTCCATATCGCGCCGGGCCATGGCGCGGACGACTGGAAGCTGGGTGTCGAACATGGGATCGAAGTACCGCAGACAGTTGGCGAGGACGGCAGTTTTTACGACTTCGTGCCGCTGATGGCGGGAAAGGTCGTCATCACGCAGGACGGCAAGGAAGGCGATGCCAACCCGTCCGTGCTGCGCGAACTGGCTATTGCCGGAAAGCTGCTGGCAAAGGGCAGCATCCGTCACCAATATCCGCACAGCTGGCGGTCGAAAGCGCCGCTGATCTTCCGCAATACGGCGCAGTGGTTCATTTCCATGGAAAGCCACGGGCTGCGCGATGTCGCGCTGAAGGCAATCGATGAAACCGCCTTCTACCCGAAACAGGGGAAGACGCGCCTGCATTCGATGATCAAGGAACGCCCGGACTGGTGCATCAGCCGCCAGCGCAGCTGGGGCGTGCCGATCCCGGTCTTCGTGAACAAGGAAAGCGGCGAACCGCTGCGCGACCAGGCCGTGGTCGACCGCATCGTGGAGGCCTTCAAGCTGGAAGGCGCGGATGCGTGGTTCTCCAGCGATCCGTCACGCTTCCTGGGCAACGAATACAATGTGGACGATTTCGAACAGGTGAAGGACGTGGTCGATGTCTGGTTCGATTCCGGCTCCACGCACAGTTTTGTGCTGGAAGGTCGGGAAGACCAGCAATGGCCCGCATCCCTGTATCTGGAAGGGTCCGATCAGCATCGCGGCTGGTTCCATTCGTCCTTGCTGGAAAGCTGCGGCACACGCGGTCGCGCACCCTATGACGCCGTGCTGACCCATGGCTTCGTCATGGCGGAAGACGGCCGCAAGATGTCCAAGTCGCTGGGCAATGTCGTCGTTCCGGCGGAAGTGAACGAAAAATACGGGGCGGAAATCCTGCGGCTGTGGGTCGTGTCCGAAGACTATTCGGGCGATCTGCGTGTCGGGGAAAAGATGCTGAAGCAGCTAACCGACTATTACCGCCGCTTCCGCAACACCCTGCGTTGGATGTTGGGCGGTCTTGCCTATTACGATCCGGCGAAACGGGTCGCGGCGGCGGATATGCCGGAACTGGAGCGCTGGGTCCTGCACCGGGTGGCGGAACTGGACAAGATCGTGCGCAAGGGCATCGAAAATTACGATTTCACGCTGATCTTCCGGGAACTGCACGAATTCTGCGCGGTGGACCTGTCGGCCTTCTATTTCGATATCCGCAAGGATTCGCTGTATTGCGACGCGAAGGACGATCCGACCCGCCTGGCGTCACTGACCGTCCTGGATATTCTGTTCGAGTCGCTGACCGCATGGCTGGCGCCGATCCTGTCCTTCACGACGGAGGAAGCGTGGCTGACCCGGCATGGCGATGCGGATGGCAAGTCCGTGCATCTGCGTCAGATCGAATCTGTGCCTGCCGATTGGCTGTTGCCGGCGGCGGATGCCGCGCGTTTCGATCTGGTCCGTCAGGTCCGCCGTGTCGTTCTGGCAGCGCTGGAGCAGAAGCGGTACGAGAAGGAAATCCGCTCGAACCTGGAAGCCGCGCCGGTTCTCTATGCCGATGCGAAATACGTTCAGGCTTTCGACAAGCTGGACCTTGCCGATGTGTTGATTACCTCGCAGGCGCGGTTTGCCGACGGGGCAGCGCCGGACGGGGCCTATACCCTGTCCGATGTGCCCGGTGTCGCCGTGGTCTTCCAAAAGGCGGATGGCGAGAAGTGCGAGCGTTGCTGGAAGGTCCTGCCGGATGTCGGATCCGTGCCGGAAGCGCCCGGCGTCTGTGGGCGCTGCGCCGATGCGGTCGGCACGGCGGAAGCGGCGGAGTAAGCGCTTGCAACGTCTCGGTCTGATCCTTGCGGTCGCGGTTTTTGCCCTGGACCAGATTTCGAAACCCTGGATCCTGTCCGTGTTCGAGGACAGGTTCCAGGCAATCGAAATCCTGCCGTTCTTCAATCTGGTGCTGGTCTATAACCGCGGCGTCAGCTTCGGCATGTTCACCAACGACTTGACCCATGGTCCCTATCTTCTGGCCGGTCTGGCCGTCGTGATCGCGGCGTGTGTGTGGTGGTTCCTGCTGCGTCGTTGCGAAAAGACGATCATGGCGATTGCGGCGGGCCTGATCATCGGCGGGGCGTTCGGCAATGCGCTGGATCGCCTGCTTTACGGCGCCGTCGTGGATTTTCTGGACTTCCACGCCGCCGGGTACCATTGGCCGGCATTCAATGTTGCCGATTGTGCCATTGTCGTCGGGGCGGCGGTGCTGGTGTTCGACGGGTTGTTCGGGGGGGCGAAACCCCTTAAAGAATGATCCAGGCGTCCTTATATGGTAGGATAGCCTTAACGGTGGGAAATAAAGGTGGCCCCTGAAATGTCGGTGTCGCGCCAAAAAAATCTGGGAAGAACGCTTTTCGTCGCCATGCTGTGCGGGGCGGTCTTGTCCGCATGTTCTGGTTCGGAATCCGGATCGTTTCTGGGACTGGAAAAGCAAACGCCGGACGAATTCGCCGTCGTATCCCGCGCCCCGCTGACGCTGCCGCCGAATTACGGCCTGCGTCCACCGGATCCGAACGGGCAACGCAACCAAGACCTTCAACCGCAATTGGACGCGCAACGGGCCCTTTTCGGCGCGGAAGCCGTCCAACGGCGGCAGGAAGAAGAAGCGCGGTTACGGGCCGAGGGCGCGACGACGGGTGATTTGGCCTTGCTGGATCGGACCGGCGCGATCGATGCCGATCCGAATATCCGGCGCATCGTCGATCAGGAAACGGCGGCGCTGGCGGCGGAACAAGACTCCTTCGTCGATGATCTGGTGTTCTGGAAGGACAAGCCCGAAACAGGCGATATCATCGATGCCGAGGAAGAATCCCGCCGCATTCAGAGCAATGCGGCCCTGGGGCAACCGGTGACCGAAGGACAGACGCCGATCATCACGCGTGAAGGCGAGAAGTCTTTTTTCGAATGGCCCTTCTAGGCTCCTTTTAAGTGATGGCGACCTGAAGCCCCTCTCCCCCCGAGAGGGGTTTTTGTTTAGGCGATCAATTATCCGTGCGACGGGTGGCATGATCCGGTTCGATTGCCTATCTCTCCTGTAAGATCGAGAGGAGAATGCATGTCCAGCTTCCAACGGGTCGCCCTGATGGGCCTTCTGTTCGTCCTGCCCATCGCCATTGGTCCGGCCGCCGTTCAAGCGAAGGTCTTCGACGCCAAACAGACCGTATTGGACAATGGGTTGCAGGTCGTGGTCGTGGAAAACCACCGCGCGCCCGTCGTCACGCAGATGGTCTGGTACAAGGTCGGGGCGATGGACGAACCGCCGGGCAAGTCCGGTCTGGCGCATTTCCTGGAACATCTGATGTTCAAAGGCACGCCAAGCCATCCGGCGGGGGAGTTTTCGGCCATCCTGTCTCGCAACGGCGGGGAGGAAAACGCCTTCACGTCTCAGGACTACACGGCGTATTTCCAATCCGTCGCCAGCGACCGTCTGGAATTGGTCATGACGCTGGAAGCGGACCGCATGGCCAATCTGGACATCGACGCGACCCATTTCGAGCCAGAAAAGAAAGTGATCCTGGAAGAGCGCAGCATGCGCATCGATAACGAGCCGGGATCGATCCTGTCGGAACAGGCCGGGTCCGCGTTCTACCGAAATCATCCCTATGCCATTCCGGTGATCGGCTGGCGGCATGAGATCGAAGCCCTGACGCTGGAAGACGCGCAGGCTTTCTATCGCCGCTTTTACGCCCCGAACAACGCGATCCTGGTCGTGTCCGGCGATGTAGCGGCGCCGGATGTGTTCGATATGGCGAAGCGCATCTACGGCCCGATCCCCGCCCGCGACCTGCCCGACAGGCCCGTCGAAACGGAACCGCCGTTGCTGACCCAGGCGGTCGTCAGTTATGCCGATCCACGCGTTACGACGCCCAGCCTGTCGATCCGCAAGCAGGCGCCGGGTTGGGCGGAGAGCCGGAACGATCCGGATGCCGCTTCCGAACGATACGCCCTGCAGGTCCTCTCGCAGATCGTCGGCGGCGGGCCGACGGGTATCCTTTATCGGCGTCTTGTGATCGACCGGGGTTTGGCGGTGTCCGCCGGGGCTTGGTATGACGGCAGCAACCGGGGGCCAAGCTCCTTCGGTTTCTATATTACCCCCAAGGACGGCGTATCGCCGGATGAGGCGGAAACCGCCCTTCGGCAGGAAATCGAGACGATTCTGCGCGATGGTATCGGTAAGGATGCGGTCGAGCGGGCGATCGTTCGTCTCCAGGACGCCGCCGCGACCGCGATGGATAGCCTCAGCGGCCCGGCGCGGACGCTGGGGTCGTCCCTGGCCATCGGCATGACGGTGGACGATGTCGAATCCTGGCCGGACCGGATCGGCGCGGTGACGGTCGAGGCGGTGAATGACGCGGCACATAAGATCTTTTCCGATCCCGGCGAGGTGGAAACCCGTCTGCTGCCGAAACCCGAAGCGGAGGCGCCCAAATCGTGAAACCGATCCGATATCTGCTGATCGCGCTGATCCTGGTTTGGGCCGGACCGGCGCTGGCCGAAGTCAACGTGGAAAAGGTCGTCAGTCCGCGCGGTCTGACCGCATGGCTGGTCCGCGACGAAACAGTCCCGGTGACGGCCATCCAGTTCGAGTTCAAGGGCGGCGGGGCCGGCCACGATCCGATGGGCCGGGAAGGGACCGCGCAACTGCTGGCCGCGACGATGGACGAAGGGGCCGGGCCTTATGACAGCATGGCCTTTCGCAAGGAATTGGCCGACCAATCGATTTCCCTGGGGTTCAGTGCCGGTCGGGATAGTTTCTCCGGCAGCGTCTACACGTTGAACCGATACCGCGATAAGGCGGTCGATCTGTTGCGCCTGTCCCTGACCGAACCGCGTTTCGATGAAGAGCCGGTGAACCGTATCCGCGCGCAGATGACCACGTCCTTGCGGGGGCAACAAACCGACCCGTCGTCGCGCGCCGGCGAACTGATGTTCGAAACGATCTTTGACGGTCATGACTATGCCCGTCCCACGGAAGGGACGGAAGACAGTCTTGCCGCTGTCACGGTGAACGACCTACAAGCCTTTCGCCGCGCTGTACTGACCAAGGATCGCCTGTTCATCGGCGTCGTCGGGTCGATAACGCCGGAAGAATTGGGGCCGATCCTGGACAGCGCTTTCGGTGGCCTGCCGGATCGCGGCGAAACCGATGCGACGCCGGATTTCGACGGGGCCGTGCCGCCGGGGATCAAGGTTGTGGACATGGATGTTCCGCAAAGCACGGTCCTGTTCGCGCAGAAAGGCATCGCGCTGGACGATCCGCGTTACTATACCGCCATGGTTTTGAATCATGCGCTGGGCGGTGGCGGGTTCGGATCGCTGTTGACCGATGAGATACGCGTGGAACGCGGGCTGGTCTATTCCGTCTATTCCTTCCTGCATCCGATGGATCATGCGGCACTGTTGCGCGGTGGCGCCGGGACGGCGAATGAAACGGTGGGGGAGGTTGTGTCGCTGATCCGGGATGCCTTCCGCAAGGTGAAAGAGGAAGGGCTGTCCATCGATAGGATCGACGACGCGAAGACCTATTTGACCGGGTCCTTCCCGCTGCGTTTCACCAATTCGTCGCGGATTGCCGATCAGTTGGTGGCGATGCAGGTCTATGGCTTCCCCATCGACTATTTCGAAACCCGAAACGAGCGGATCGAATCCGTGACGGCGGAGGACGTGAATGCGCTTGCGGCCGAACTGCTGGACCCGGACGGGTTGCTGTTCGTGATCGCTGGGCGTCCCGCCGGTCTGTAAGACGGACAGTCAGACGGCGCTGGAATGACGCGCTGCGCCGCCCCGGAAGTAACTGTCGAAACAGGCGGCGACCTGTCGGACGTAGGGGCGACCGTCGGTCGTCAGGGTCAGTTTACCATGAGACCGGGTCAGCAGACCGTCGTCTTCCATCCGGCTCAGCATCCCATCGGCATCGGCAAGACAATCCGCCGATGCGCCGTGGGACGCGATTAGCATGTTCAGGTCTACCGCGAAGTCGCACATCAACCGTTCGATGACGGCGGCGCGTAGGCGATCGTCGGCACTGAGCACCACGCCTTTCGCAATCGGCAGGATACCGCCCGAGACTTGCCGGGCATAGGTTTGCAGCGACGGTTCGTTCTGCACGAACATGTCCGGCAAGCGACCGATCCCGCTGGCGCCGACGGCGAGCAGCGTATCTGCCTGATCTGTCGTATAGCCCTGGAAGTTCCGGCGCAGCGTGCCGTTGTCCTGAGCGACGGACAGCGAATCCTCCGGCAGGGCAAAATGGTCCAACCCGATGCGCCGATACCCGGCGGATACAAGCAGTTCCGCCGCGGCTTCCGCCGTTTCCAGACGTTCTTCAGGCCCGGGCAGCGCTTCTTCCGGGATCATGCGCATATGAGTCTTCATCCACGGCACATGGGCATAGCCGAACAGCGCAACCCGCCCCGGACGCAGCCACAATGCCGTGCGGATCGTCTCAAGCGTCCGTTCCTGCGTTTGGTACGGCAGTCCGTACATGAGATCGAGGTTGAGCGCATGCACACCGAACCGCCGCAGGTCCTGAACGGTCCGCGCGGTTTCCTCATAGCTCTGCATGCGATTGATGGCTTTCTGGACCTCCGGGTCGAAATCCTGAATGCCGATGCTCGCGCGTGTCAGGCCGGATTCCGCCAAGGCCGCGATCCGATCCGGACCGGTTTCGCGCGGGTCGATTTCCACCGCGAATTCGAAATCCGGGGCATGCGGGAGAACGCCCTTCGTCGCTTCGGCCAGACGAAGGATTTCTTCCGGTCGCATCAGGGTCGGCGACCCGCCGCCCCAGTGAAGATGCCCCAGCTTCAGTCGGTTGCCCGCCGCATCGGCCAACAGGCGTAGTTCCGCGATGGCCGTGTCGACATAGCTTTGAACCGGCTTATAGACCCGCGTGATCTTGGTGTGGCAACCGCAAAACCAGCACAGCGTATCGCAATAGGGAACATGCAGATACAGCGAAACGGGCTCGCCCGACGGCAGGTGAGAAAGCCGGTCGCGATAGTCGGTTTCCGTCACGGCATCCGAAAAATGTGGGGCCGTGGGATAGCTGGTATAGCGCGGAACCGCGCCGCCATATCGTTTCAGAAGGTCCTGTGTCATGGCCCTGAAATACGGAAAACGGGCCCGTCCGGCATTGATCCGCATCAAAGGCCTCTGAATAACCGATACTGCCATAGCGGCGGACTGGTGGCTTGAAGGACGGGCAGGGGACGGCTAGAGTCCGGCGAAACAATCCCGCGACAAACCGCCCTGCACAGGAGCCCCGGAGACCATGGCCGACATCGCTTCTTTCCCCAGCAATTCCGACACGGAAACCAACACGACCGACACGGCGACCGGCGCCCGTCTTCGCTCCTTCATCGAACGCGTCGAGCGTCTGGAGGAAGAAAAGAAAGCGCTGGCGGAAGATATCAAGGAAATCTTCTCCGAAGCCAAGGGCCAAGGCTTCGATGTGAAAACCATGCGCAAGATCATCGCGATCCGCAAAAAGGACCCGGACGACCGCGCGGAAGAAGACGCGCTGCTCGAAACCTATATGGCGGCGCTGGGCATGTAAGCGGATCGGTTAGACGGTCATTGTTTCGGGGGGCCTTCGCGCCCCCCGTTGCGTTTCGATACTTGGGTCAGCATTTGGGCCGAAGACGCACCAGCCCCCAACCGAAATTCGCGTCCTTGCCCGTCGTTCCCAGATCCGTGCTGTAGCGTTGCAGGCTGCGCCGGATCAAATCGGCTTTCGCTTCGAACCCGATTTGCAGATGTAGCGCGACCATGGCGGTGACGAAGGGCGCGGCGAAACTGGTGCCGCTTTGCGCCATCGGTCCGTGCGGGGTTTGCGTCGGCACGTTCACGCCGGGCGCGGCGAAGTCTATATAGTCGCCGTTATTGGCGTTCCGATATTGATGCATGTTGCTGTCGACCGCCGTCACGGCGAAGACGTCGGGATGCGCGGCGGGCCAGACGGGCGGGGCGTAAGGGCCGTTATTCCCGGCGGCGGCGACCAGCAGCAGCCCTTTCTCGATCGACCGTTTCACGGCGATCTGCATGATGACACTGTCATGTCCGGCGATGGACAGATTGGCGACCTTCACATGGTTCTGCACCAGCCAGTCGATGGCGCGGACCAGGGCGGCCAGATTCCCGGCCTCCCGCCCGTCGCGACGTTCGAAAATATTGGCGGCGTATAGCCGCGCACCGGGCAACAGGCCGCCGGGACGGCCGTCGGTGGAGCGACCGATCAGCATGATCGCGACCGCGGTCCCGTGATCCCCCGCCGCGGGCAGGCGACCTTCCTTGATGAAGCTGCCATAGACCAGCCGCTTGCCGCGCAGCGCGGGATGGTCGGTATCGACGAATCCGTCGATCTGCCCCAAGACGATCCCCTGGCCACAGCTTTCCGGAACTTCGCCCCAGCCGGACAGGCTTCGAGTGAAATCCGTCGACCCGGAAGCCTGCGCCACTTGCGGGCCGGACGACATATCCAACAGGTCGTTGGCGCCGACGATCAGGTTCGGAAAGTCCCGCGCCAGAACCCGCAACGCCTCCGCGAGGTCGTAGTCGCGGGGAATTGTCAGTTCGACCAGGGTCATGCCCAAGCCGTCCAGTCGGTTTTTCGCGATGACACGAAACCCGGCGGTGGAAAGCTGCGTCAGGTCTTCTTCCGTCGGATCGACGACAAGGACCTGATCGGATTCGACGGCGCGGCTGTTGGGATCGGAAAAGCCGATGGGCTTATCGTTCTGGGTCGGGTCGCTCTGCCGGGAGCGGACGGCGGTTCCGTCCTCGCCATATTCCAGGACGGTCCAGCCGTGGTCTCCGGCGGCGGCGGAATGCGGCCCGGCAGTCGTCGCACAGATGACCAGACCTACGCCGGCTATGGCGGCCCAAATACGGGATAGCATGTCAGATCAGCGTTCCTTGCGCCGACCCGCCATCCGTGTCGGCGGGCGGGGTGGGTGCATCCTGTGTGCCTTCGATCAGCGCCAGCCAATCGTCTTCGCTCAACATCGTAACGCCTAATTCTTGCGCTTTCCTTGCTTTCGAACCGGCATCGGCACCGACGATCACATAATCGGTCTTTTTCGACACCGACCCCGATACTTTCGCGCCCAGGCTTTCCGCCCGTGCCTTCGCCTCGCTACGTCCCATCTTTTCCAGGGTGCCGGTGAAAACGACGGTCTTTCCGGCGACGGGGGAGCCACTGGCGGACGGTGCCGCGACATCCGTGACGGTCAGGACGGAGTCCAACGCATCCAACACGTCGCGATTATGGGCTTCCCCGAAAAAAGCGGCCAGACTGTCCGCCGCCGTCATGCCGACCGTATCGATCCCGACCAAATCCGCGTAATGCGGGCCGATCAGCTCCGGCTTTTTATGTTCGTCGGGATTGGCGTGGCGTTCTTCGGATACCAGCGTCATCTTCTCCCGCCAGTCGCGGTAATTGCCGAAGGACCGGGCCAGCAATTTTGCCGTGGTCTGTCCGATATGCCGGATGCCCAGAGCATAGATGAAGCGGTCCAAGGGGATGTTGCGGCGGTCCTCGATGGCGGAAAGCAGGTTACCGACGGATTTTTCCTTCCAGCCTTCCTTGCCCAGGATTTTATCCCGTTGTTGGGACAGCGCAAAAATGTCGGCGGGTTGGCGGATCAAGCCGTCCTCCCAGAATTCCTCTATACTCTTGGTGCCCAGGCCTTCGATGTCGAAGGCATCGCGGCTCACGAAATGCTTCAGGCGTTCCACCGCTTGCGCCGCGCAGATCAGGCCGCCAGTGCATCGCCAGACGACCTCGCCCTCGTCACGTTCCACATCGCTGCCGCAGACGGGGCAGGCATGGGGGAAATCGAATGGCGTCCCTCCGCCGTCGATGGTGACTTCCAGAACCTGCGGGATGACGTCTCCGGCACGCTGGATGCGCACTGTATCGCCCGGCTTCACGCCCAAACGATTGATTTCGTCTTCATTGTGAAGTGTCGCGCGGGACACGACGACCCCGCCCACCGTGACGGGTTTCAGGTTTGCGACAGGCGTCAGGGCACCGGTTCGGCCAACCTGGACAGTGATTTCCTCAATCACCGTTTCCGCTTTCTCGGCGGGGAATTTATGCGCGATCGCCCAGCGCGGCGCACGGCTGACCTGACCCAGGCGCTCCTGCCAGTCCAGGCGATCGACCTTGTAGACGACGCCGTCGATATCGAAGGGCAGATCGGCGCGCTGCTGTTCGATCATCCGATAATGCGCCAGAACCTCCTCCAGCGACCGGCAGAGCGCAGTGGGATGATTCAGAGTGAAGCCGAAGGATTCCAGTTTCGCGCGGGCATGTGCCTGCGTGTCCGCCAGCGGTTCGGAAAGATCGCCCCAGGCATAACCAAAAAAGCGCAGAGGGCGCTGCTTCGTAATCGTCGGGTCCAACTGGCGCAGAGAGCCCGCCGCCGCATTGCGCGGATTGGCGAAGGTCTTCGCACCGGCTTCTTCTTGGCGCTTGTTCAGGGCGAAGAAATCATCCTTGCGCATATAGACTTCGCCACGCACTTCCAGAACATCCGGAACATCGGCGGCGGTAATCTCGGTCGGGACGTCTTCCAGCGTTCGCATATTGGCGGTGACGTCCTCGCCTTCGGACCCGTCGCCCCGCGTTGCGGCGTAGATCAGCTTGCCTTTCTCGTATCGCAAAGAGGCGGACAGACCGTCGATCTTCGGTTCCGCCAGGATGGCGACTTCTTCGCTGTCGGACAGGTTCAGGAAGCGCCGGACGCGGGTCACGAATTCCGCCACATCCTCATCGGAAAAGGCGTTGCCCAGCGACAGCATCGGCTTCTTGTGCTGAATCTTCGAAAAGCCGGATTTCAGACCGCCGCCGACGCGCAGACTGGGGCTGTCCGGGCGGATCAGGTCCGGGAAGCGGGCTTCGATCGCCTCGTTCCGGCGGCGCAGCGCGTCATAGGCCGCGTCGCTGATCTCCGGCGCGTCTTCCTTGTGATAGCGGTCGTCATGGTGACGGATTTCCAGCGCTAGACGGATCAGTTCCTTGCGGGCCTCCTGCTCCGTCAGATCTTCGACCGGCGTGTCGGTCATAAACGGCTTCCCTCAATCAAACGATCCGCGGCGGCGCGGGCTTCATCCGTTACTTCCGCGCCGGACAGCATGCGGGCCAGTTCTTCCCGGCGGTGATGCGGGTCCAGACTGTCGATGGACGTTGCCATGCGTCCGTCATTACCCGCCGCTTTCGACACCCGCCAATGCGCCTTGCCGCGCGCGGCGACCTGCGGCGAGTGGGTCACGACCAAAACCTGCAACCGATCCGCCAACCGCGACAGGCGTTCCCCGACAGCCGCCGCCGTGGCCCCGCCGACGCCGGAATCGACCTCGTCGAAGACCAGGGTCGGGACGGTGCCGACCTCGGCCAATGCGACCTTTATGGCCAGCAGGAAACGGCTCAATTCACCGCCCGACGCGACCTTGTCCAGCGGCCCGCCCGGCAGGCCGGGGTTGGTCGTGACAGTGAAACCGACGCGGTCGCTGCCCAGGGCCGTCCATCGGGAGGGTTCCAACTGTTCCACCTCCGTCGTGAATCGGGCGCGTTCCAGCTTCAGCGGCGGCAATTCCGCATTGACGGCGGCATCCAACCGCGTCGCGGCGTCCTGGCGCTGTGCACTCAAGGCCGCCGCAGCGTCGGCGAAGGCCTTTTCCGCCTGTTTCGCGGCCGTCTCCAGTTTCGCCAGCGTCTCTTCGCCTGCATCGATCAGGGACAGGCGCTGGGCGAAATCCTCCCGCAATTGCGGGAGGTCGTCGACAGCCACGCCATGCTTGCGGGCAATATCGCGCAGGGCGAACAGGCGTTCCTCAATGCTTTCGAGGGCGGAGCTGTCCGCGTCCAGATCCGCACCGATGCGGTTCAACTCGCCAACGGCCTCCTCGATCTCCACCGCCGCACGGTCCAGGCTGGCCACCGGTGCGTTCAGCAGGTCGCCCATCTTGTCCGCCATGCGGTCCAGCGCGCGCTGCGCCTGCCGCAGACCTTCATCCGCGCCGTCATTGCCGGTCAGGAAGTCGACGGCGGCGGTGATCGCCTCCGTCAGACGTTCGGCGTTCTGCAACAGGCTGCGGCGTTCGGACAGCTCTTCTTCCTCACCCGGTTGTGGCGCCAGCTTGTCCAACTCGTCGGCGGCGAAGCGCAGGAAATCCTCTTCCTTGCGGGCGGCCACCGCCGTGGCGCGGGCCTTGTCCAGGGCGCGCCGCGCCGCCGCCCAATCCGCGTGCAAGGCCGCGACAGCTTCCCGTTTCCCCATCAACCCGCCATAGGCGTCCAAAAGGTCGATATGCGTCGTCGGATCCAGTAATCCGTGCTGGTCGAATTGACCCTGCACCTCGACCAGCCGCTCGCCGATCTGTTTCAACAGTCCGACGCCGACGGGTTCATCATTGACGAAGGCCTTGCTGCGCCCGTCCGCGGAAACGGTACGGCGCAGGATCAGGCGTTCTTCCTTGGGCAGATCGTTTTCGTCCAATAGGGCGAGGACGGCATGATCGTCGGGTAGGTCGAATTCTGCGGTAATGGAGGCGCGATCCGCACCGGGCCGAACCAGCTTTGCCTCCGACCGGCGGCCTAGAGCCAACCCAAGGGAGTCCAGCAGAATCGACTTACCGGCGCCGGTTTCTCCGGTCAAAACGCCCAATCCGCCGGAAAAGCTTAAGCTCAACCGGTCGATCAGGACAATGTCGCGGATGGTCAGCCCGATCAGCATATCCGTCGTCTAGAATATCCAGGACCAGGTCCAGCTAAGCCACGAGTCTTCTTCCGGTTGGTCCAGATTTTTCCCTTCCAGAAGGGCGTAGCTATAGGCGTACCAATCGCTGCCCGGGAAGTTATACCCCAGGACGGCGGCGGTACGTTCCGCCTCCGGCCGGATGCCGAGCGCATAATAGCTTTCGACCAGTCGGTGCAAGGCTTCCGGGACATGTGTCGTGGTTTCGTAATTCTTGATCACCGCATTGAAGCGATTGATCGCCGCAAGATGCTCTTCGCGACGCTGATAGAACCGACCGATCAGCATTTCCTTACCGGCCAGATGGTCCATGGTCAGGTCGATCTTCAGATTCGCGTCGCGTGAGTATTCCGAATTCGGGAAGCGCCGCGTCACATCGCGCAAACTGTCGAGCGCAAGTTGGGTGATTTTCTGGTCGCGACCGACATCGACGATTTGTTCGTAATAGCAAATGGCCCGCAGATAATAGGCATAGGCCACGTCGCGGTTACCGGGATGCAGGTCGATGAAGCGGTCGAGCGCGATAATCGCCTCGTCATATTCGTCGCTGCGGTAATAGACATAGGCCAGCATCAACTGCGCCTTGGTCGCCCATACGGAATAGGGGTGCTGCCGGTCGACTTCCTCGAACGCGGCGGCGGCGCCGGCGTAGTTCCGTACCTCCATCATATCCATCGCCTCGTTGTAGAGCTCGTCCACGGGGCGTTCGACATATTCCGGTTCCTCGTCCGAACAAGCGGCGAGGCCGAGAAGGGCGGCAAGCAGGAAAGGTAACAACAGGGATCGGGACATCGCGAAGACTCTCAAAGCGTATCGGAACCTGATTATGGAAATCGGACCCATTCGGGTGCGCGACTATAGCACCCGAGTCGGCGGATCAAAACGCCAAACGCCGCCCTGATGAGGCGGCGTCGGCAACGTCGTTTCGAACCGTTCCGAAAGGGAGGATCAGACCGCGGCCATGACCTCGGAGGTCGGGACGAGATCGTAGTTTTCCTTGTCGGAGAACAGCGCGCGCAGCAACAGGTTGTTCAACCCATGGCCCGTCCGGCTGCCCTTGAAATGGCCCAGGATCGGCGCGCCCGCCAGGGACAGGTCGCCGATGCAGTCCAAGGCCTTATGGCGGACGAATTCGTCTTCGTAGCGCAGGCCTTCGCTGTTCATCACGGTGTCGCCGTCGATCACGACCGCGTTCTCCAGGCTGCCGCCACGGGCCAGACCGGCAGCGCGCATCGCCTCGACTTCATGCAGGAAGCCGAAGGTGCGGGCCTGCGACAGTTCGCGCTTGAACGTCAGGTCGCTGACTTCCAGGAAGATTTCCTGACGGCCGATGGCGCGGCTGTCGAAATCGATGCCCATCGACATGGTGAAGCGGCGGCCCGGTTCCAGGGCGGCGAAGCCGTCGCCTTGATCGACCCGGACAGGACGTTTCACGCGAACGACGGACCGTTCGGCGGATTGTTCGACGACCCCGGCGCAATCGATCAGGAAAACGAAGGGTTCGGAGCTACCGTCCATGACGGGCACTTCCGGACCGTCGATTTCAACCACGGCATTGTCGACGCCGCAGCCCGCCAGCGCCGCCATCAGATGTTCGATGGTCGCGACGGAACCGTTATGGTCGTTGCCGATGGTGGTGCACAGCCGGGTATCGATGACCGCGTCGAACCGCGCCGGAATATCGCGGGCACCGTTTTTCAGGTCCGTGCGGCGGAACAGGATGCCGGTATTAGGGTCGGCCGGGATCAGCGTCATGTTTATGACCGCGCCGGTATGAAGGCCGATGCCGCTGCAATGGATCGGCGCCTGTAGGGTGCGTTGAAGCAGCCCCGTCGAGACGGAATGCGCGGCGAATTCGGAAAGGTCGTTCATACCGTCGAGCATTTTGTTCACCTAAACCCCACCCCGTTGAAACTTGTACCGTGAACCGTCACTTAAACTGCGTAGCGTCACTGTCGCTATGTGCGTCATCGCCATTTGCGGCACCGTCGCGGCAATTTAACTTTAAATGCGCCACATTCGGTACGTTCGAGTGGATAGCACCGCCTTATCAAGGCCTCAAATCAACTCGTGTTACATTTTGTTGCAGTGCGACCGTCTGTTCCGCGCGGAATTTCGTGGGGACAAAGAAAGACCGCCCCTTCGCGAGGAAGGGGCGGTCTATGAACGCTTTGGTGTAATCGGTATGGTCGGACTGTCCGATCAATTTGCCTGCCGCCTCAGGAAGGCCGGGATTTCCAGCATTTCCTCATCCGCCTTGGACGGGGCCAGGTCCGCTTCGGCGGGGCGATGCTGCGGCGCGGCGGCGGTCTGTGCCGCTTGTTGCGGGGCCGCTGGACGTTGCATTGCCGGTTCCGGTTTCGGCGTGGCTTGTTGCGCCGTCGCTTGGGCCGGTCGAATCATCTGCGGTTCCGCCGGTTTGGACGGAGCCGTTTTATGTCCCACGCTGCCGCCTAGGCCCAGACCGATGGCGCGGCTGAACAGGCTGGGCTTTGACTTCGTCGGGCGGGCTTCGGTCTCGCCCGCATTCATCAGGTCCGCTTCGCGAAACGGTTCGGCGGCGCGTGCCGGCCCCCGCTTCAATTCCTCCGGACGAACCGGACGCGGCGGGATGAAGGCGTCTTTGGGACGAACCGGCTCCGGCACGGTTTGCGGGGCGTCCGGCGCGGATGCGACTTCGGCTTCTTCCTGCACGCCTTCGGCGGTCGTCGCTTCCGGTTGGGTCAGATTGTCGAACAGGCCGGTTTCGCGCGCCGGTTCTTCATGGCCCACGGCGTCTTCAGCCGCTGCCGGTTCGGCATAGGCGTCCGTGTCATAATCGGCGGTCGCCGCGGCGGTGTCGTCATAGGCGACGGCATCGTCGTAGGGATCGGCATCCATTTCCGGCGCGTCGACGGTTTCCATCGTCGCGGACGCGGCGATTTCGATATCCTCGGCAACCGGGTCCAGTTTGCGCGGACGCAGCGGCGTGACGGAGGCGCGGGAAACCGGGCGACCGGCCATGGCGGCCTCGCTTTCGATACCCGTCGCGACGACCGATACCCGCATCATGCCTTCCAGGTTCTCGTCGAAGGTCGACCCGAAGATGATGTTGGCGTCGGCGTCGACTTCCTCGCGGATACGGTTTGCGGCCTCGTCGACCTCGAACAGGGTCATATCCGGACCGCCGGTGATGTTGATCAGCACGCCGCGCGCGCCCTTCATCGACACGTCTTCCAGCAGCGGGTTCGAAATGGCGCTTTCCGCCGCCAGGATGGCACGGTTGTCGCCTTCGGCCTCGCCGGTGCCCATCATGGCCTTACCCATCTCGCTCATCACCGTGCGAATGTCGGCGAAGTCGAGGTTGATGAGGCCCGGCATGACCATAAGGTCGGTCACGCCCCGGACGCCGGAATACAAAACATCGTCCGCCATCTTGAACGCGTCGGCGAAGGTCGTCTTTTCGTTCGCGACGCGGAACAGATTCTGGTTCGGAATGATGATCAGCGTATCGACGAAGCTTTGCAGTTCCTCGATGCCCTGTTCGGCGGCGCGCATGCGATGGGCGCCTTCGAAGTGGAACGGCTTGGTCACGACACCGACGGTCAACATGCCCGCATCGCGGCACGCTTCGGCAAGGACCGGGGCGGCGCCCGTTCCCGTGCCGCCACCCATGCCGGCGGTAAAGAAGACCATGTTCGCGCCTTTGAGGAATTCCATCGATTCCTCAAGCGTCTCGATTGCGGCCTCGCGCCCGATTTCCGGTCGCGCCCCGGCGCCCAGCCCCTGTGTCACCGAGTGGCCGAGCTGGATTTTCCGATCCGCTTGGGAGTGTTTGAGCGCTTGCGCGTCGGTATTCGCCACAACGAACTCCACCCCTTCCAGGTTGGAGCGGATCATGTTGTTGACCGCGTTCCCGCCCGCGCCGCCGACCCCGACGACGATGATGCGGGGCTTCAGGTCGGCATCGGCCTCCGGTGCCATGAAATTGATGCTCATGTTTCGCCTCCTTCGAGCGACGCTACTGTAGCCGGGCTGATTCGTTACGGCGTTTCGTACCGAATCGACTGTTAGGTGATTCGCACCTTTTCGACCTATTTTTTCTGCGCACCGGCTATTTTTTTACCATATTTTACTTGGTGTGTTGCTTAAAAGCCACGAAACCATTCACCGACCTTCGAAAAAAGGCCGGATCGATTCGCATGATTCTGCGTGGCGGTGACGCGCGCCTCGCCGCAGTCGTCGACGGCGAAGTGCAAAAGGCCCGCCGCCGTAGCGAAGGCCGGTCCGCCCGTCGCTTCCGCGAGGCCGGAAATTTTCAACGGCCGCCCATGCCGTACCTGCTTGCCCAGGATGCGATTCGCCAATTCCCGGACACCCGGCAACTGACTCGCCCCGCCGGTGAGCACGACGCGTTGGCCCGCCATGCCGGCGGCGCCGGACGCGTCCAGGCGCTTCTTGACCAGTTCGAACGTCTCCTCAAGCCGCGGCATGATAATGGAGACGAGGAAGCTTTTCGGGACGCGATTGGGGGAGGCGTCGTCTTCTTCCCCGATGCGCGGCGCGTCGATCAATTCGCGGTCGTCGGACGGCGCGGGCAGGCATGAACCATATAGTGTTTTCAGGCGTTCGGCCTGATGCAGCGTGATCGACAGGCCGCGCGCGATATCGGCGGTCACATGCTGGCCGCCGACCGGCAGGCAGTCGCCATAGACCGCGGCGCCTTCATAGAAGACGCAGAAGCTGGTCGTCCCGCCGCCCATGTCGATGACCGTCGCCCCCAGGTCCTTTTCGTCCTCCACCAGTGCCGACAGACCGGCGGCATAGGGGGCGAGGGCGAAGTCGGAAACCTGCAGGTGGCACCGCGCGACGCAGTTCACGAGGTTCTGCACCGCGCCTTCATTGGCGGTGACCAGATGCATGCGCATGCCGAGCGTCTGGGCATGCATGGAGCGCGGTTCGCGCAGCAGCGGTCCGCCATCCACCGAATAGCCGATGGGGATGGCATGCAACAGCATGCGGTCGTCCAGTTCCGCCGCGCCGCGCGCGTCCTGGATCAGGCGCGACAGGTCGCCGTCGCGGATCGCCCCGCCGCCGATAACCATTTCCCGGGTGACGGTCGTGCTGAGCGGGCGACCGCCGTTGACGGAGACGACGACATCTTCGATCGTCGTTCCGGCCATCTGTTCCGCCGAATGAACGGCGCTGAGGATCGCGCGATAGGCGCTTTCCATATCGACGACGACGCCGCCCTTGAGCCCGGCGGACTGTTGGTGCGACATACCGGTTACGCGAATGCGTCCCGCTTCCGACACTTCCGCGATGAAGCAGCAGATTTTCGTGGATCCGACATCCAACGCCGTCAGTTTTCTCGTGGCCACTTCCGTTCTTCCTTCAAAATCGCCATCCGCTTCCTTGCCCTTCCCACAAGCGGCGGCGTCGCCTTTCCTAGCTGTTTCGTAACTGTCCTCAGGTATCCTTGCCGAGACGTCGCCCTTTGACTTCCTGCAGGCCCGGCTCCGTCAATTGGACGGCCGTCCGGTCCGGGTACCGCAAATCGATCGCGCCGACCGCACGCGACAGGATTTCATGTTCACGCTGGTAATTGGCCAGTTTATGCCAGGCTTCCTGCGCGCCTTCTTCCGGCAGGCGGACATCGATTCCGCCGTCCAGGCGCAGATTCCAGCGGCGACCGCCCATGCGGACCGCGGCGACCACGCGATCTTCCAACTCCGGTTCGGACCGCAGGATGGCCAGCAACGTCATCACATGTTGCGGTGCGTCGGGCCCGACGACCACCTTTAAATGACCGTGCCGGTGCACATCTTTTTCACCGATGGTGACGCCATCCTCGTCGATCAGGACGAAGCGGTCTTCATGCTGCCAAATCGCGACGGCCTTCCGTTCCTCCAACGCCAGGACGATCGTGTCCGGCAATCGCCGACGGACGGTTGCGGATTTGACCCAGCCCAGGCCTTCCAGGCGTTCCCGCACGGCGTCCGGATCGACGGATAGGATCGACGCGCCGACGCCCGTGCCCAATGCATCCAGCAGATCGTCGCGGGCGACTTCCCGGCGCCCGACGACATAGACTTCCTTAATCGCAAGCCCCATATCGGCGGTTACGTCAAAGACCGCCCGGCGGCCCCAATCCGCAATTAGCGTCGGTGCGCCGGTGGACATGCCATAGGCAACCATGCCTGCGACGGCGAGACCGGCGAGGCTTAAGCCCCCCAGTTTCAGATGGGACATTATTCTGCCGACTTCCAAGCGCGGGCGTGCCGCCTTGGCCCGCCGGACCGTCCGTCCGGTTGCCGGTTCCTTCGCCGCCCGCCCGGCAGGCTTTTTCGCTCGCCCTAGGGATCGCATGTCGCGTTCTCCACCATCCAACTCACCAATTCCTCAAACCGCATGCCCAGATGCCGCGCCTGTTCCGGAACGAGGCTCAACGGCGTCATCCCCGGCTGGGTATTGACCTCCAGAATGATCAGGCGGCCTGTTTCCGGGTCGTATCGGAAGTCTGACCGGCTGACGCCCCGGCAGCCCAATGCGACATGGGCGCGTTCGGCAATGTCCTTGCAGGCATCTGTCAGCGAATCCGGGATCGGCGCGGGGCACAGATGTTCGGTGATCCCGTCGGTATATTTGGCGTCGTAGTCGTAGAAGCCCTTCGTCACGCGCAATTCGGTCACGGCCATCGCCTTGCCGCCCATGACGCCGACGGTCAGTTCCAGACCGGGCACGTATTCTTCGACCATGGCGGTGCCGTAGGCCCAATTGGCGTAATCCGGCCCGTTGGTCCCTTCCTGTACGATATAGACACCGACGGAAGATCCTTCATGCGCCGGTTTGACCACGAAGGGACGGGGCATCGGATCCGGCTGACTGCGCAAGTCGTCGATTTCGCATACGATGTGTTGCGCCGTCGGCAGGCCCGCATCGCGGAACAATTGAACCGACAGCGGCTTGTCCATGGCAACGGCGGAGGTCAGGCGGCCCGAATGGGTGTAAGGGATCGCCATCATATCCAGCAGCGATTGGATCGCGCCGTCTTCGCCCCAACGACCGTGAAGGGCGTTAAACACGACATCCGGACGCGGATCCAGCGCCGCCATCAAGGCCGGAATATCGCGCGTTACGTCCAGGCGGGTGACCGCGTAACCGGCATTTTCCAGGGCATCCGCGCAGGCCTTGCCGGAAGACAGCGAGACTTCGCGTTCCGCGGAAAAACCTCCCATCAGGACGGTTACGGTCTTGCTCATCCGGCGGCTCTCCCGATGCGTTTGATTTCCCAGGTCAGATCGATGCCCTGACTTTCCTTCACGCGGCGACGCACTTCCTCGCCCAGGGCTTCGAGGTCGGCGGCACTTGCGTCACCGGTGTTGATCAGGAAATTGCAGTGTTGTTCCGATACCTGCGCCCCGCCGACCCTCATCCCGCGGCAGCCCGCCGCGTCGATCGCCTGCCAGGCCTTGCCGCCCGGCGGATTGCGGAAGGTCGACCCGCCGGTGCGGCTGCGGATGGGCTGGCTCGCGCCCCGGCTTTCCTGAATTTCCGCCATGCGGGCCTTGATCGCCTCAGGGTCGCCGGGTTCCGCGCGGAACCGGGCCCGGACAAAAATCCAGTCGGCGGGCACGCCGCAATGACGGTAGTCGAACTGCATGTCGGCGGCGGTCAGGCGATGCAGGGCGCCGGTCCGATCCAGCGCTTCCGCCCAGATCAGCACATCCTTGGTTTCCGTCCCGTATGCCCCGGCATTCATGCGCAACGCGCCGCCGATGGTGCCGGGAATACCGGAAAGGAACTCAAGACCCGTCAGGCGCGCATTGGCGGCGACCTTCGCGACATTGGCATCCAGCGCGGCGGCGCCTGCGGTGATGTCATTCCCATCGACGGCGATTTCCGCGAAGTCGCGGCCCAGACGCAGGACAACCCCGTCTACACCGCCGTCGCGCACCAGAAGGTTCGACCCCACGCCGATCGGCATGATCGGGATATCGGTAGGCGTTCCGGCCAGGAAGGTTTGCAGGTCCGCCAGATCGTCCGGCTTGAACAGGACCTCCGCCGGGCCGCCGACCTGGAACCACGTCACTTTGGACAGCGCGCCGCCCTGGGTGATGCGGCCCGTCACGGCGGGCAGCCGGTCGATCAGCGATTGGGTTGCGGCGGCCATCATGCGCCTCCTCCCGCCGCAAGGCGGTCGGGCAGGGCGTTGGCCCAAGCGGAAATCGACCCGGCACCGAGGCAGATCACGAAATCGCCCGGCTTCGCGGCCTCGCGGATCGCGTAGGGCAGGTCGTTTTCGCCCTCGATAGCCTGAACCGACCGATGGCCGCGTGCCCGCAGGCCTTCCACCAGATGGTCGCGATCCGCGCCGTCGATCGGCGATTCCCCGGCGGTGTAGACCGGGGCGACGAAGACCATGTCGGCATCGTTGAAGCAGGTGCAGAAGTCTTCGAACAGATCGCGCAGTCGGGTATAACGGTGCGGCTGGACGACCGCCAGGACACGGTTGCGGGTCGCCTGCCGGGCGGCCTTCAACACGGCGGCGATTTCCACCGGGTGATGGCCGTAATCGTCGATAATCGTAACGTCGTTCCAGACCCCGGTACGCGTGAAGCGTCGCTTGACCCCCTTGAAGGCGGCCAGAGCTTCCCGAATGATGTCGTCGCCCAGTTCCATTTCAACCGCGACGCCGATGGCGGCCAGCGCGTTCAGGACGTTATGGTCGCCATGCATCGGCAGGCGGATGTTGTCGATCCGGCGCGGCGCACCGGTCCTGGACGCGATTTCGACGGTCAGGTCGTATCCGTCCGGGCCGGCCTTGTGCTCGACCGCGCGGATTTCGGCCTGCGGCGAGAAGCCATAGGAAATGATGCGGCGATCTTCAATCCGGCCGATCAGGGCTTGGACTTCGGGGTGATCGATGCAGACGGCGGCGAAGCCATAGAACGGAATATTCTGGACGAAGGTCCGGAACGCGTCGCGCAGCGCGTCGAAGGATCCGTAATGGTCCATGTGTTCCGGATCGATATTCGTCACGACCGCGATGGTCGCGGGCAGCTTCACGAAGGTGCCGTCGCTTTCATCCGCTTCGGCGACCAGCCAGTCGCCCTGGCCCAGGCGGGCATTGGTGCCATAGGCGTTGATGATGCCGCCGTTGATGACGGTCGGGTCCATCTTCGCCGTTTCCAGCATTTGCGCGATCAGGGAGGTCGTGGTCGTCTTGCCGTGCGTGCCGCCGATGGCGACGGACCATTTCAGGCGCATCAGCTCGGCCAGCATTTCGGCGCGGCGGACGACCGGCACATGGGCGGCACGGGCGGCGGCGACTTCCGGATTGTCGCGTTTCACCGCCGTGGACACGACGACGACGGCGGCGCCTTCGGAATTTTCCGCCGTATGGCCGATGCGCACATCGATGCCCAGATCGCGCAGGCGTTTCACATTGGCGTTATCCGACATGTCGGACCCGGACACGGTATAGCCGAGATTGTGCATGACCTCCGCAATGCCGGACATGCCGATCCCGCCGATACCGACGAAGTGCAGGCGACCGAGGGTGAGGGGCATGCGCATCAGCGTGTCTCCTGCGGTGAAGAAGTGTCGGAGACGGCCTTGCCGAGCGCCAATGCTTCCACCAGATCGGCGAGGCGCTGGGTCGCGGCGGGGATACCGGTACGGGCGGAAGCATGGGCGGCGGCGGCGAGAACCGCCGGATTGCCTAGAATTTGTTTCAATCGCCGGGTCAGGTCTTCCGGCGTCACGTCCTTTTGCGGGATCGCCCAACCGCCGCCCGCATCGCTTAACCGTGCGGCATTCGCTGCCTGATGATCGTCGATGGCATAGGCGTAGGGGATCAGAATACCGGGCAGACCGACGGCGGTCATTTCCGCCAATGTCGAGGCCCCGGCACGGCTGATCAGCAAATGCGCGCGCGACAAGCGGGCGGGCATGTCGTCGAAGAAGGGGCGGATATCCGCGTCGATACCGGATTTGGCATAGGCGGATTTCACCGCGGCCAACTGTTCCGGGCGGGACTGTTGTTCCACGGACAAGCGTGTGCGGATGTCGTCCGGCAGGGCGGCGAGGGCGGCGGGCACGGCCTCCCCCAGGATCTGCGCGCCCTGGCTGCCGCCGATGACCAGAATGCGGATCGGTCCACCCGGTTCCGGCGGGGCAAAGGGACGCCCGGCAAGCGCCGCGATTTCGGGACGGACGGGATTGCCGGTGCGTTCGCTTTTCGCGCGGTCGCGGTCGGACAGGCTGTCCGTTTCATCGAAGCTGAGCGCGATCCGGTCGACCCGGCCTGCCAACAACCGGTTGGCCCGGCCCAGCACAGCGTTCTGTTCATGGATCGCGGTCTTCAAGCCCAGATGGCTGGCCGCGACCATGGTCGGCACGCTGGGATAGCCACCGAAACCGACGACGGCGGAGGGGGCCAGCTTGTTGAGGAGCGCGCGCGCCTGAAAATAGCCGACGAACAATTGGCCGACGGCGCCGATCCGCGCCATGACGCCCTTACCGGACACGCCCGCTGCTTTTATCGTGTGCGCTTCCAATTCGCCCAGCGGACCGGAATAGGCGTCGCCGCGACGATCCGTTACCAGTGCCAGATGGAAACCACGTCGTTTCAGTTCCTCCGCCAAGGCCTGAGCGGGGAAGACATGACCGCCGGTGCCGCCGGTGGCGAGGACGATGGGGCCGAGTGTCGTCACGACAGCACCCCCAATCGCCTGCGCGTCAGGGCCAGCAGCATGCCCATGCCGATGCCGAGCGCCAGCAGCGACGACCCGCCGTAGGACAGGAAGGGAAGCGTCATGCCCTTGGTCGGGATAAGGCTGAGCGTCGAGGCCATGTTGATGAGCGACTGCAAGCCGAACTGCACCAACAGCCCGGTTGCGGCAATCACGGCGAACAGGTCGTTGTCCTGTAGCACACGCGCGAAACCGCGCATGACGATGAAGGCGAATAGCGCAACGATCAGCAGACAGGCGATCAGGCCGAATTCCTCCCCCGCGACGGCGAAGACGAAATCGGCATGGCTGTCGGGGATGCTCATCTTCACGATGCCTTCGCCCGGACCGCGGCCGAACAGACCGCCGTTCATAAAGGCTTCGCGCGCCTTGTCGATCTGATAGGTATCGCCCGCCGTCGGGTCCAGGAAACGGTCGATACGGCTCTGTACATGGGGGAAGACGAAATAGGCGCCGACCAGCGCGCTGACGCTGCCCATGACCATCAGGATGACCAGCACCATCGGCAGACCGGCCAGGAAAAACTGAACGCCGAAAATGGCGGTGACGACGGTCGCCTGACCGACATCCGGTTGCAGCAGCAACAAGCCGACGACAAGCGCATAGAGCGCGCAGGCCAGGGCATAGCCGGGGATCGGTTCGCCCAGACGGCGGGCGGCGAACAGCCAGCCGGCGACGACGGCGAAGGCGGGTTTGGCGAATTCGGACGGCTGAACGGTGAAGCCCGCGATGGATACCCAGCGCGTGGCGCCCTTGATTTCCGCGCCGATGAACAGCGTCCCGATCAGCAGCAGAATCGACCCGCCCAGCATCATCAGCGCCAAGCGGCGCACGGACCGGGGGTCCATCAGGGACACGCCCAGCATCGCGACCAGGGCGGGCAACAACAGCACGGCTTGCTTGCGCACGAAATGCAGCGGGTCGACACCGATACGTTCCGCGACGGACGGGCTGGCGGACAGGGTCATCAACAGGCCCAGCACGGCCAGGACGGTCACCGCGACCAGCGTCCAGCGGTCGACGGTCCACCACCAGCGGCCCAGGACCGATGTGTCGTTCCGTGCGATAGCCATCACGCGGCCTCCCGTGTCGAATGGACGATGCGTGCCGTTGCCGGCAGTGCCAGCACCAAATCCCGGAAGGCGTCGCCCCGGATTTCGAAATTCTGATATTGGTCGAAGGATGCGCAGGCCGGGGACAGCAGCACCGTGCCCGACCCGTCATTCGAGGCTGTTGCATGCGCGGCGGATACGGCCTCCGCCAGCGTTCCGGACAGGGTGACCGGCACGCGTTGGGCGATCCAGGCCGCCATGTTGGCCATCGCTTCCCCGATCAGGAAGGCATGCCGAACATGCGGCAGATAGGGGTCGAGATCGGCATAACCGCCGTCTTTTTCCCGTCCGCCCGCGATCCAATAGATGCCGTCGAAGGCGGATAGGGCGCGGGCGGCGGCGTCGGCATTCGTCGCCTTGGAATCGTTGATATAGACGATGCCGTCCAGGGTCGCGATCCGCTCCTGCCGGTGCGCGAGGCCGGGGAAGCTGCGAATCCCGTCCAGGATCGTTTCCTCATCCAGGCCTAGGGCGCGCCCGACGGCATAGGCCGCGGCCGCGTTCTGTTTGTTATGATCGCCCGCCAGAGCCGGGCAGGCGCCGCTGTCGATCAGGTCGGCGACGGGGCGGCTGTCCTTCGCGATACGGACAATGTTCCGGCCTTCGGTCAGCAGGCGATTGGCGATTTCCGCGGTTTCCGGCGTGTCTGTACCGATAATGGCGGTGCTGTCGTCGTCATGCGACCGCAGGATGCGTTCCTTCGCCTGGATATAGCCGTTCATGCCGCCGTGCCGGTCCAGGTGATCCGGCGTGACGTTCAACAAGACCGCGATATCGAACATCGGGCTGACGGTCAGGTCCAACTGATACGACGACATTTCCAGGACGTAGACAGATGCCTTGGGCAGCGTCAGCGCCGCCGTCCCCAGATTGCCGCCGACGGCGACATCGACCCCGGCCCGGCTCAGCATGTGACCGATCAGGGCGGTGGTCGTGGATTTCCCATTGGTGCCGGTGATCCCGATATAGGTCGCGTCCGGTTCCGCGCGATACAGAAGTTCGATGTCGCCCAGCACGGGGACGCGCGCCGCCTTCGCCGCGACGACCGATGGATGCGGTGTCGGATGGGTCAGCGGGATGCCCGGTGCGAGGACCAGAGCTTCCGCTGCCGCGAGCAGCAGGCTCTTGCTGGGATCGGTGAGGGTGAAGCCTTCGTCCGCCGCCTTCTTCCGCGCCGCCTCACCGTCGTCCCAGCAATGCACGCTGGCCCCGCCCGCTTTCAAGGCGCGGGCGGCGCTCATGCCGGACTTGCCCAGGCCGACCACGAAAACGATGCGGTTGGCATAGGCGGTCAGCGCGCGGATGGGGGAGGCGGCGGTCATTTCCTCACCTCAGTTTCAGCGTGGCCAGACCGACGAGGGCCAGGATCGCGGCAATGATCCAAAAGCGGATCACGATGGTCGGTTCTTTCCACCCCTTCTTTTCGAAATGGTGGTGCAAGGGCGCCATGGCGAAGACGCGTTTGCCTGTCGTCTTGAAGCTGACGACCTGGACGATCACGGACACTGTTTCCAGGACGAACAACCCGCCGATGATGGCCAGGACGATTTCGTGTTTGGTGATGACGGACATCGCGCCCAGTGCGCCGCCCAGGGACAGCGATCCGGTGTCACCCATAAACACCATGGCGGGCGGTGCGTTGAACCACAGGAAGCCCAGACCGGCCCCCAGGATCGCGCCGCAGAACACCGCCAGTTCGCCGCTGCCCGCGACATAGTGGATGCCCAGATAGTTTGAATAAACCGCGTTTCCGACCAGATAGGCGATCAGCCCGAAGCACCCGGCGGCGATCATCACCGGGACGATGGCCAACCCGTCCAACCCGTCCGTCAGGTTGACGGCATTCGACGCGCCGACCATGACGAAGATGGCGAAGGGCATGAAGAACCAGGCCAGATTGATCAGCGTGTCCTTCAGGAACGGGACCGCAAGACCGGCAGCCAACGGGTCCGGCGTCAGATACAGGAACCAGGCCGATGCGATGCCCGCGACGACGATCTGGCCCAGAAGCTTCAGTTTGCCTGGCAGGCCTTTCGAATTCCGCTTCGTCAGTTTCAGATAGTCGTCCATGAATCCGATCGACCCGAAACCCACCGTGACCAGCACGACGATCCAGACATAGCCGTTTCCGATATCGGCCCACAGCAACGTAGACAGCGACAGGGCAATCAGGATCAGGAAACCGCCCATGGTTGGGGTTCCGGCCTTTGCCAGATGGCCTTCGGGGACGTCGTCTCGAATGTTGCTGGCCCCGCGCTGTTTGGACTTCAGCCAGCGGATCACCGCCGGGCCGATCAGGAAACTGATCACCAGCGCCGTCATGATCGCCCCGCCGGTGCGGAAGGTCAGGTAGCGGAACAGGTTGAGCCCCGGAAACGTATCCGCGAAGGGGGAGAGGAGGGTGTAAAGCATCTTCCGTCTCCTTCAGGAACCGGTTGCCGGTCGGGCCGTCGCGGCCGCGTCGGATACAAGATCGTCCAGGGCCTGGATGATCGGCGCCATGCGGGTGCCGAGCGATCCCTTGACCGTTACGATATCGCCTTGCCCGATCGCCGCGCAGACCGGGGCGACCAGATCGTCCGACACTTCGGCATAGCCGCCGCGCATGGACTGGGGGAGGGCGTCCCAAAGCGACCGGATTACAGGGCCGCAGCAGAAAACCTTGTCGATTTCCGCGGCGATTAGGTCCTTGGCCAGGGCCGCATGCAGATCCGACCCGGCATTGCCCAGTTCGCGCATATCGCCCAAGACGGCGATGCGGCGACCCCCGGTCTTCGGCGGTGTTGCTCCCAAAACGGCGATGGCCGCGCGAACGGATGCCGGGCTGGCGTTGTAGCTTTCGTCGATCAATTGGAAACTGCCGCCAGTGGGTAGGGCGATGGACCGTGAGGCACCGCGACCCCGCGCCGCCTTCACGGCGGCCATGGCGGCGGCGGCCTGTTCCGGATCGCCGCCCAGCGCCGCAACGGCGCCCAGCACGGCCAAGCCGTTGACCACCCAATGCAGGCCCGGCGCGCCGACCTTGTAGCTGAAGTCTCGGCCGTTCATGCGGACCTGCGCCAGGGAATGGTCGGCGCGCAGGTCGCAGTCCACCAGCCGGATATCGGCGTCTTCGTGCCAACCGAAGCCCAGGATGGTTTCGACCCCGGCGGCGACCGCCTTTTTCCGCAGGCGGTCGTACTGTTCATTGTCGCGCGGCAGGATTGCCGTGCCGCCCGGCATCATGCCGTCGAAAATCTCGGCCTTGGCGTCGGCGATGCCTTCAACGGAATTGAAGAATTCCAGATGCACCGCTTCGACCGTCGTGATGATGGCGACATGCGGGCGGCCCAGTTTGGACAGTTCGTCGATTTCGCCGCTGTGGTTCATGCCCATTTCCAGGACGGCGAAACGGGCGCTGTCCGGCAGGCGGGCGAGGGTCAGCGGCAAACCGATATGGTTGTTCAGATTGCCCATCGTCTTATGCGTTTCGCCCAATTGAGACAGGGCGAGCGCGAGGCTTTCCTTCGTACCGGTCTTGCCGACGCTACCGGTGACGCCGATGAATTTCGCCGCCACGGTTTCGCGCTTGTGGCGGGCGAGGTCCCGCAGCGCCTCCATCGTATCCGTGACGGGAACCAGAGGCAGATTCTGCGATCGGTCGGCGGCCCAGGAGGATTCGACCACGGCGGCGGCGGCACCTTCGCCGATCGCCTTCGCGACATGGTCGTGACCGTCGTGATTGGGGCCCTTCAGCGCGACGAACATATCGCCCGCCGCCAGGGAGCGACTGTCGATGCTGACGCCGGTCGCCTCCCAGGTCTGATAGGACCGTGTCTTCAGCGCGGCATCCGCCATGGCCGATGTCCAGAGCGGGGCCGTCATGGCGTCACCCCGTCCGCGGCAGCGATGGCGGTCCGCGCCTGTTCGAAATCGTCGAAGGGCAGGATTTCCGTGCCGATCTTTTGACCGGTTTCGTGACCCTTGCCCGCGATCAGCAGCACGTCTTCCGGACCCAGACCGGCAACGGCGGCGGCGATAGCCTCCGCCCGGTCGCCGATTTCCGTGGCGTCAGGACATCCGGCCAGGACTTCCTTGCGGATCGACGCCGCATCCTCCGTGCGCGGATTGTCGTCGGTGACAATCACGGCATCGGCGAATTCGGCGGCATAGCGGCCCATGACCGGGCGTTTGCCGGTGTCGCGGTCCCCGCCGCAGCCGAAGGCGACGACAAGACGCCCCTTCACAAATGGACGCAGCGTGGTCAGAACGGTTTTCAGCGCTTCCGCCTTATGGGCGTAATCGACGAAGACGCGGGCGCCGTTGACGCGGCTTCCGGCCAATTGCAGGCGTCCCCGCACGCCTTCCAGGCGCGACAGGGTTTGGGCCGCGATACGCGGGTCGCTGCCCGTCGCGATGACAAGACCCAGCGCCGCCAATGCGTTTTCCAGTTGGAACCGGCCGGGAAGGGGAAAATCGACCGGCACGCGCTCGCCCATGACGTCCAGCACGGCGGCATATCCGCCCCGCTGTTCAGACGCTTCGATACAACGGATCATGCCGTTGACCAGGCCGTAGGAAATCATGCGCAACCCACGGTCCGACGCGATATTCGCAATCGTGTCGTGCTCCGCCGCGCAGGTATTCACGATGCAGGTACCGCCGCGCGGCACCAGTTCCTCGAACAGGCGCAGTTTCGCCTGACGATAGGCTTCCATGCTGTGATGGTAGTCCAGATGCTCGTGGCTCAAATTGGTGAAGGCGGCGGCGCTGAAGCGCACACCGTCCATGCGATGCTGGTCCAGGCCGTGGCTGGAGGCTTCCATCGCGACATGGTCGGTTCCGGCCAGCGCCATGGCCGCCATTTCGCGGTGCAGGTCGACCGGGTCCGGCGTGGTCAGACCTTCGCCACCTTCATAGCCGGGACCTTCGATGCCCAGGGTCCCGATGCTGCACGATCGCAGGCCCATCGCCGTCCAAATCTGGCGCGTGAACCCGGCGACGGAACTTTTTCCATTCGTGCCGGTGACGCCGACGATCGTGTCCGGCTGCGGCGTGTAGAAAGCGGCGGCCATTCGGGCAAGGCGGCGGCGCGGATTAGCGTCGCTGACCAGCGTGACATTGGCGCCGATAGTCCAGGTGTCGATGCCGGGCGGCGCCAGGATCGCAACGGCCCCGCGGGCGATAGCGTCGGAAATGAAGGCGGCACCGTCAGCGACGGTGCCCGGAATTGCGGCAAACAGATAGCCCGGACGGACCTTTCGGCTGTCCGCCGTCAGTCCGGTTAGGGGAATGTCGGGCAATAGTCTGTCTGCGTTCATCCTCTTTCTTTCATCCTTCACACAGGCTTGATCCCGCCGCGTCTATTGACGCAGCGAGGCGAGCTTCTTCGTTTCCTCCGGCAGATCTATGGCAAAGGCGTGCTGAATCTCGGGCGCGTTCTCTTCTATCGGCGCGATTCCGGCGATTCCGGCAATCCGTTCGACGATCGCTCCGGCCGCCGGGGCCGCGACCCAACCGCCGGTGGCATAGCCGTAGGTTTCCTTCGTTCCCTGCGGTTCGTCCAAAACGACATAGACGACATAGCGCGGATCGGTCATTGGGAAGGCCGCGACGAAGGAGGAAATCAGCGAGCGGCGGTTATACCCCTTGCTGCCGCCCGGTTTTTCCGCTGTTCCGGTCTTGCCGCCGACCATCAGCCCGTTGACCTGGGCGGCCTTGCCCGACCCGTAAACGGCGTTCAGACGCATCAGGCGGCGCATGTCGTAGCTAACCTGTTCGGACACGACGCGACGCCCGGTCGGCACGTTATCGCGGGCCAGCAGCGTCGCCGGCATCAGCATCCCGCCGTTCAGCATCGCGCCGACGCCTTCGGCCAGATGCAGCGGCGTCACGGACAGGCCATGGCCATAGGAAATAGTCATCGTATAGATCGGCGCCCAAACATCCGGATATTGCGGACGCCCGGTTTCCGGGATTTCCAGCGCGATCGGCTGCAACATGCCCAGGCGTTCCATGAACGCCTTCTGCGCGGGCGGGCCGACATCCAGCGCCATTTTGGCGGAGCCGATATTGGAGCTGTAAATGAAGATTTCCGGCACCGTCAGGAACCGGTTCTTCGCGTGGTAATCGTTGATCGTGAACCGGCTGATGCGGATGGGTTCGCTGGCGTCATACCCGTCGGCCAGCGTGGTGACGCCGCTGTCCAGCGCCATCGCCGTGTTGAAGATCTTGAAGGTGGAACCCAGTTCGTAAGTCCCGAACGTCGCCCGGTTGAAGCGGTTCACGGCGGGCGAGTCCGCAGGATGGTTCGGGTCGAAATCGGGCATCGACACCATGGCCAGGATCTCGCCGGTACGAACGTCCGTGACCAGCGCAGCGCCGCCGATGGCGCTATAGGTGTCGATGGCTTTCTTCAGTTCCTGATGGGCGGCGTGCTGGAACCGGACGTCGATGGACAGGCGCAGCGGATCGTCGCTGCCTTTCAGGACCGATTCCATGCCCTGTTCGATTCCGGCGAGGCCGCGCCCGTCGACATCGGTGAAGCCCAGGACATGCGCCATTAGCGGGCCGTGCGGATAAACGCGGGTTTCGTCGCGTTCGAATTCCAGGCCGGGGATGCCCAGTTCCATCACCGCCTGTTCCATCTTCGGCGTGACCTTGCGATGGATGTAGACGAAGGGGGAGCCGGAGGTCAGCTTGGCCGTCAATTCGGCCGGGTCCAGTTCCGGGAAAACCTGCGCCAGCTTACGCGCGGCGTCGACGGGATCGAGCATCCGGTCCGGGCGCGCGGCCAGCGACGTCGTCGTCAGGCTGGTCGCCACGATGACGCCGTTGCGGTCGGTGATCGTCGCGCGGTCGGTATGCATGCGGTAGGCGGTTTCGGCATGCATCGGCGCGCTGGTCGCGGTCGGGGAGGCGAAGGCCGCCAGATCGACCAGACGCAGACCCACCGCGACGAAGGCGAAGCTCATCACGGCGCCGGTGATCAACAGGCGGGACCGCCCGGTTTCGATGGCGCGGCGGAACGTTCCGTCGGTGCGGGTCGGCGCGCAGTTCAACACCGGGCGGCGGTCGCCGCCCGGTTTGCTGCGGGGGGAATAGAGTTCCGGCGGTTTTGGCCGGCGCGTTCTTCTGAACGGTCCGATCATTGCTGTGTCCTCACAAGCGTGACGGGGGTCGCCATGCCCTTGACGGCTTTGGCCGACGGGTTGGCGGGCGCGGCTTCTGCCGCTTTCGGTTGGGACGGCGCCGGTAGGGCGGCGGTTTCCGGCACGGCCGGATCGTCCCGACGGAAAGGAATATCTTCGATGCGCAGGACCTGAGACGGTTCGACACCGTGCATGTCCGGCAGGAATTCCGCGCCCATGGTTTCGATCCAATCGGGGCGGCTGCTATAGGCCCATTCGGCGCGCAGGTTATGGATGACTTCCTGTTCCTGCCGGATCTGCTGGTTCAGTTCGGCAAGCTGCCCCTCCAGCGCTTCGACCTGGAAGGAGATGTGGAACAGCGCATAGCCGGTCATCATGACCATGACGATCCAAACGGCGATCACAAGCGCTCTCATCGCGAACCTCTCTTTCCCGAAGGGGCGGGTTGGTCGGGCCAGGCGTCGGCCTGGGTGCGAATGGCAAGGCGCAGGCGGGCGGACCGCGCGCGGGGGTTTTGGGAGGCTTCGGCGCTGCTGGGTTTGACCGCGCTGGCCGACGGCAGGGTAAAGGACGGGGCGCGCGCGGGCGTCATACCCTGAGGCGCATGGCGCGATCCACCGCCCTCGCGGCCCGATCGGGATTTCAGGAAGGCCTTCACCCGCTTGTCTTCCAGCGAATGGAAGGCGACGACGACAAGGCGGCCGCCCGGCGACAGAAGGCGTTCGGCGGCGGCAAGCGCGCGGTCCAATTCGCCCAATTCGTCGTTCACCTGAATGCGCAGCGCCTGGAAGGTGCGGGTCGCGGGATCGATCTTGTCCTTCGCGCGCGGCACGCAGGATCGGACGATTTCCGCCAGACGATGGGTGGTTTCGATCGGCGCTTCGGCCCGTTCGCGCAGGATGGCCTTGGCGATCCGGCGGGAGAATCGTTCCTCGCCATATTCCCAGATGATCCGGGCCAGTTCTTCTTCCTGCCAATGGTTCACGACATCGGCGGCGCTGGGGCCGGATTGGCTCATCCGCATATCCAGCGGCCCGTCGAAGCGGAAGGAGAAACCGCGTTCCGGTGTGTCGATCTGCGGGGAGGACACGCCAAGGTCCAGCACGACGCCGTCCAATTGGGTGACGCCGACTTCGGCCAGCAGGCTGTCCATATCGCCGAAAGTGCCGGACAGCAGCGTCAGGCGCCCGGCGAAGGCGTCGATCAGCGGCTTGCCCCGGTCGATGGCGTCCGGGTCGCGGTCGATGGCGAACAGGCGGCAATCTGCGGCTTCCAGAATGGCGCGGCTGTAACCGCCCGCCCCGAATGTGCCGTCCAGATAGGTTTCGCGCGCCGTCGGCTTCAAGGCCGTCAGCACGTCCGGCAGCATGACCGGCAGGTGAATGGCGTTCTGTTCGGCGATCATTTGTCCCCTCCGACTGGTTTTAGGGACAGCGTCCGGGATTTCGCCCGTTCGCGGGTGATCTTCGCATGGTCGGCATAGCGGTCCGGGGACCAGATCTGGAAGCGGCTGCCCTGACCGACGAAAACGGCCTTGTCTTCGATACCGGCATGGTCGGCGTGATCCGGGGGCAGGACGAGGCGTCCGGTATCGTCCAGCAGGGCGCGGCGGGCCTGGGCGACGATAGATTGGTTCAGGTCTTCCTCTTCATCGGAATAGAGGGGGCGATCCTCGATCGCTTCGACCAGCCGCTGCATGAAGGCCTTGTCGCAGGCCTCCAGCGCATCGTGTTTGGGAGAGGGGTAGATATAGACGACCCGTTCGCCGCCCTCCGGCAGCTCGGCACGAAAATCGGACGGCAGGGAAACGCGTCCCTTCCGGTCGACCTTGTTCTCGAACGTGCCGGTAAACAGCGCCATGATCGCCGTCACCCTTTCCCGATGCGCACCCGTCCGCGTCCGAACGGGGCTAGTTCTGTCGGCCTCGACCCGGGCTTCTCCCGCGTTTCGGTCTTTCCCCAACGTTTCGATGCCAATCCTGGACGGACAAATTCCAAGCGGATTTTCGCATCAGTCCCGTTTATGGGATAACATGGGATATCATGGGAAAGCACTGTCAGTCAACGTAGATACAGGTAAAAAGCCACCTATCCAAAGTTCTCGAATAGTAAAAACGCCCCAAAATCGAGGCAGGAAAATCGATCTGAAAGTGCGGGAAGGGGTGGGTAAGAGAATTCGCTTATTTAAATTCTTGATTTGTTCTCTTTTGTTCATGAGAACAAATCAAAAACTAAAACAATGAAAGCGATCTCTTGAGAACCACAGAGGATCAAAGATGCCTTGAAAGGCGGATCAGCGCAGCGTTTTGAGCTTCCGGATCAGGGCATGCCGCAGGCGGGAGAACACTTCTCCCCAATCGCCGGGGCTCGTTTGCCGAAACAGGGTCATGGACGGATACCAGGGACTGTCGTCCCGGCGCATCATCCAACGCCAGTCGGGCGCATAGGGCAGCAACGTCCAGACCGGCCGCGCCATGGCCCCGGCCAGATGCGCGACGGAGGTATCGATACTGATGATCAGGTCCATATCTCGAACAACGGCGGCCGTGTCCGCGAAATCCCGGAACGTCGTGCCGCGATCCCGGATGATCGCGCCCAGGCCTTTCTCGTCTATATCGGCCGTGGCATCGCCTTTTTGCAGCGAATGGAAATCGACATTCGGCAGATCGAACAGCGGCGCGAACTGGCACAGGTCGATGGATCGGTTGCGGTCGTTCTTATGCGTCGGCTTGCCCGCCCAGGCGATCCCGACTTTCAGGCGGTTCTTGCGCGGTGGCACCATATGGCCGGTTTTCGCGGGTGCGACCAGATAGGGGCAATGGTCCGGGATCGACTTCAGATCGGTGCCGAAGCAATAAGGCAGGCTCAATAGCGGAATTTGGAGATCGACTTCCGGCAGGCTGCGCCCGCGCTCTACGATCTTGACCCGCGCGAAATCGGGTGAGTTGCGTAACAGCCGCGCCAAGGGTTGCTGAACCTCCAGGACCAGCTCGTCTCGACGCGGGTCCAGGATCGCACCCTCCTCCCGGCCCGTCAGGTAGCGGCAGAACTGGATCGTGTCGCCCAGCCCCTGTTCGGCCCAGACGAGAAGCCGCCGCCCATCCAGCGGCTCTCCGGTCCAGGCGGGGACCTGCGTGTGAAGGCGCGGCACGTCTTCCAGGCCCCAACGGTTCTCGTAGGCTTCGAACCCTTTTTTCAGGTCGCCTTTCAACAAATGCGTCAGGGATTGGTCCCAGCGCAGTTCCGGCTTGTCATGGCCCAGCAATTGGGCGCGGCGCAGCGCGTGTTCGCTTTCCTTCAAATCGCCGGCATCGCGGATGGTCAGGCCGTAATTGTAATGGATGCGCGGCAGGTCAGGCGACAGGTCCAGGGCGCGGCGCTGGGCCGCAAGGGCTTCTTCCAGCCGGTTCACCGCGCGCAAGGCGTTGCCCAGGTTCGACCAGGCCGGGCCGTCATCCGGCTTCAACGCGATGCCGCGCTTCAGGCAGATGACCGCCGCATCATAGGCGCCGCGTCGCCGGTGCAGCACCCCAAGATTGATCCAGGCCGGCGCGAAATCCGGCTCGGCCAGCAGCACCTTGCGATAACTGTTCACCGCATCGTCCAGGCGACCGTCACTATGGGCCGTCAGCGCTTGACGCATCAGGGCATCCCGGTTCGCCTCCGCCGTTTGCTTCGGGCCGGTGACCGTGTCTTCCGGCGCGGGTTCGGCAGGGCGGGCGGTTTTCTTGACGACCTGCGATTTGACGGTCGCCTTCACGACTGGACGTTTGGCCGGGGGCCGTTTCGGGGCGGCTTCCTCTTCCCCCCGTTTCTCTTCCCCCCATGCGCCGTGGCCCTTCGCGACGGTGCGCAAGACCGCCGGTCCCTCAGGTTTTGGTGCGACGGCGGCGGATTTGCGCGCTACGGCCTTGGCGACGACCCGTTTCGGGGCGGCCTTGGCAATGCTCGGCTCCACGCCGGAAGGGGGAGGAGGCTCCGTTTGATCAGACATGGCCGGGAGAATAGCTAAGGTTCGAATACACGAAAAGGTATTAACCCGGTTTCGCGGCGGTGACGATCAAACCGTTCACCGGTTCGCCATACTCGCTGCGCAATACGTCGGGACGGGCTTCCATCAGGGCCAGACCCGCGTCCGACACCACCTGACGGATATAGTCGGCATCGTGTTTGTAACGACCGCTTTGGTTGAGCAGATAGCCGGGGCCGTCCTCTGCGATCTCTTCGCTGATTTCCACGGAGAAGCCGAGCCGTCCGGTCGGCACCAGGGCCTTGCGGAACGCCTTGCAGACCGCCAGCAGGTCGCCGAAATAGCACAGCACGTCGGCGGCGACGATCAGGTCGTACATATCCCCGGCCTTATTCAGATAGGCGGTCAATTCCGCTTTCTCCAAGCCGTCGTAAAGGCCCTTTTCCCGCGCTTTTTCCAACATCTTGGGCGACAGGTCGACGCCGTCCAGGCGATGGGCATAGGGGGTCAGCAACGGGCCGCACAGGCCGGTGCCGCAACCGGCGTCCAATACGACGAGATCGCGGTTCGGCGGCGGCAATTGGTCCTGCAGCGTTTGCAGGATCAAGGTCGGGGCACGGTAGCCGAGTTCAGCCAGCTTTTCGTCGAAGATCGGGGCGTAGTCGTTGAAGATATCCTCGACATAGGCGGGCGACGCCGTTTCCGGCAGGCCCAGGCCGGAAATCGCCGGGCCGATATGCTGCGCGTCCGGAACTTCCGGGAATTGCCGCATCCAGGCGGCGGCTATCTTTTCGGCCTCTTCCTCATGCCCGTGAGCGTGAAGGTCGTAGAGCGCCTTGCCCAGATTGGAATGGGACACAAGGTCGGTCGCGTCGCGTCGAACCGCCCGCCACAGGGTTTCGACAGCTTCTTCGGCCATGTTCAGTTCGTAATAGGACAGGCCCAGATTGGTGTATTCGGTGAACACGTCGTCCCCGCGCAGGCGGCGTGCCTTGGACAGGCAGTCGACAGCGGTTTCGTAATCGTCCATCTGCACCGCGATCTCGCCGCGCCATTCCAGGGCTTCGGCGTGGTTCGGGTCGATTTCCAGCGCGTTTTCATAGGCCGCGGCGGCATCTTCAAGACGGTTGCGGCGGTAATGTTCTTCGGCCTCTGCAATATAGGCGGTCAGGTCGGACATGATATTCCCGTATCGGGCCGGCGGGGGGCGGCTCAGGACGTTTGGTTTTGGTCGGCGTGGCGCATGATGAACGGAATCTGTAACAGGAAATACCCGATCGTCAGGACCGTCAGGCCGGGAAACTTGAAATAGACCCAGACTTCGGTCGGCTGCGTGCGCCAGACGGCCTCGTTCAAGATGGCGGTGATCAGAAAGAACAGGCCGGTGCGGACGGTCAATGTCTTCCAGGCGCTGTCCGGCATTTCGAAGGCGTGCCCCAGCAGCTTTTTCAGCGGCAATTTGCCCAGCGCCAGCATGCCGAACAGGATCGCCGCGAACAGCGTGTTGATCATTGTCGGCTTCATCTTGATGAAGCTTTCGTCCGCCAGATACAGCGTCAGACCGCCGAAAACGCCGACGATCATGGCTGTCATCAACGGCATCCAGGGAATCTTGCGATGTACAAGGTAGGATACGAGAACGGCCAGCGCGCTGGCCACCATGACAACGACGGTCGCGGCCATGAGGTCTTTCGACCACAGCCAGGTGACCAGAAAGGCCCCCAGCGGCGCGAATTCGATGGCTGATCCCAGCCATTGCGGCGCGGCGGATTTCTTACCCGGTTTGCCGGTGGCGGGAGTGGGGGCGTTCGTCTCGCGATCAGTCATGACGGCTGTATAAGCGATGCGCGCGGGCGCGTCACCTGTCGATTGCACGGAATGGCGACGCACTTCATAATCGTCGGCATGAGCGATATCGGATTTGGATCGAACAATCGAATTCAGCCCAAGCCGGGCCAATCGACGGACTATGGTCAGCGCGGTGCGGGCGCGTCACGCGGCGCGCGGTCGTCGGACGGCCGCTGGTCGGACTTTACGTCGGATTTGGAAGGCGCTTTTCACAGATTGCGGACCCTCCTGGCCTTCGACGGTGCGAACGGACCACGAAAGGGAATTCCGTCGCGGGGATTTTACCTGAACATCCTTGTCTAGGGGCGTCGTTCCGTGAAAGCAGCGCAGTCCCATTTCACATTCGATTATTGCGATGGCTTGACTTGCGCGCGGGCGTGTTGCCCCAATACGGCAACAAAAATAAGACCGTTTTGGGGAAACCCCTAGAGGAACGATATGGCGCGTCTCGATTTTACCCGACTTTCCGTGCTGCTGGTCGAAGACAGCGCCTTCATGCGGTCGGTATTCGTGAACGTTCTGCGCGCTCTGGGGGTCGAACGCATCCTGATCGCCGAAGACGGCGAGCAGGCGATCAAGATCATGACCCCAGCCGCCGGGACAAAGGGAACGATGATCGGCACCAGCGGCGTTGACCTGATCATCTGCGACTATTTCATGCCGACCGTGGATGGGGCGATGTTCCTGCGCTGGCTTCGGCGGTCCGACCGGTCGCCGGACCGGTTCATTCCGGTCATCATGGTGTCGGCGGCGGCCGATATGGACGTGATTTTTACGGCACGCGACGCGGGCGTCGACGAATTCCTGGCGAAACCGTTTTCCGCCGCGATGCTGGCGCAGCGCCTGACGGCGGTGATCGAACATCCGCGCCCGTACATCTATTGCCCGCGCTATTTCGGACCGGATCGTCGGCGTCGCGCGAAACCCGTTCAGGAAGATCAACGTATCCTGACCGAAAAGGATGTCGAGGTCGTCTATTCCGGCAAGGATCTTTCCGCGTTAAAAAACAGCAGCAAAATGGTTTGGGAATTCCGCATTCCGCGCGGTTTGAAGGCCAAGCTTGCCGGCGGTCGCAGCGGCGACCCGAACGAACCGGCCTTCGATCCCGCCCTGATCGAGGCGGCGGAAGGCAAGATCGCCAATATGGAAGGCGACTATGCCGATTGGGTCGCCCATTCCATCGATGAGTTGAGCCAGGCGCACCATCGCATGGTGGAAGAACCCGAACGCGCGGTTCTGCACATGGCGACCGTGCACGAAATCGCCCACGAACTGCGCGGTCAGGGCGGTATCTTCGGCTATCCGCTGATGACCCAGTTCGGGAAGTCCCTGTATGACGTGACGGACGAGGAATCCCAAGTCTCACCGCAGCTTTTGGACCTGATCGACGCGCATATCGATTTGATCAAGGTCGTGACGAAGCAGAAGATCAAGGGCGACGGCGGATCGGTCGGTCAACAGTTGCTGAAAAGCCTGTCTGAAGCGAAGAAAAAGTTCGGCCACTGAGCCGTTTTCGCAACAATCATACACTCGGCACAGGCTTTTTGCCGCTCCGGCGTCATTTCCGACGTTGATCGATCCGCCCAAGACCGCTAGAGAGACGCGGGTTTTGGCGCATGACGCCAACTTTGTGATAATTGGGACAGTCGAAGGGAGCGCCAATCATGCGCGTCTATTACGACCGCGATGCGGACGTCAATCTGATCAAGACCAAAAAGGTCGCCATCATCGGTTTCGGCAGCCAGGGTCATGCGCATGCGATGAACCTGCGCGACAGCGGCGTGAAAGAGATCGCTATCGGCCTGCGTGAAGATTCCGCCACCCGCAAGAAAGCGGAAGCCGCGGGCTTCAAATGCATGACCGCCACGGAATGCGCCAAATGGGCGGATCTGGTCATGATGCTGACGCCGGACGAATTGCAGGGCGATATCTATCGCGACGAACTGCATGCCAATATGAAGGAAGGCGCGGCCATTTCTTTCGCGCACGGCCTGAACGTGCACTTCAACCTGATCGAAGCGCGCGCCGATTTGGACGTCTTCATGATCGCGCCGAAGGGCCCGGGCCACACGGTCCGTTCCGAATATCTGCGCGGCGGCGGGGTTCCGACCCTGGTCGCGGTCGACCGTGACGCGTCCGGCAACGCGCTGGAAATCGCCCTGTCCTATGCCTGCGCCAATGGCGGCGGCAAGGCCGGCATCATCGAAACCACCTTCAAGGAAGAATGCGAAACCGATCTGTTCGGTGAGCAGGTCGTCCTGTGCGGCGGTCTCGTCGAATTGATCCGCGCCGGGTTCGAAACCCTGGTCGAAGCCGGTTACGCGCCGGAAATGGCCTATTTCGAATGCCTGCACGAAGTGAAGCTGATCGTCGACCTGATCTATGAAGGCGGCATCGCGAACATGAACTACTCCATCTCCAACACGGCGGAATACGGCGAATATGTCACCGGCCCGCGCATCGTGACGCCGGAAACGAAGGCGGAAATGAAGCGCGTTCTGACCGACATCCAGACCGGCAAATTCACCCGCGACTGGATGCTGGAAAACAAGGTCAACCAGACCAGCTTCAAAGCCACGCGCCGCTTGAACGACGCCCATCCGATCGAGGAAGTCGGCGCCAAGCTGCGGGCGATGATGCCCTGGATTTCGGAAAAGGCGCTCGTCGACAAGACGAAGAACTAAGCCTTTCCGGCATCGGTTATGGGAAACCCCGCCTCCTTCGGAAGGCGGGGTTTTCTTTTGAGCCTATCGCTCATCCGGGATTAATCTGTTGGCGCAATCAGGGGTGAGACGATGGATCAGATAGAACTGCTGCAACGGTTGGGCGTGGCGCTGGCGATCGGGATTTTGATCGGCGGGGAGCGCGGTTGGCAGGCGCGGGACGAGGACGAGGGGGAACGGGTTGCCGGTCTGCGTACCTTCACCCTGGTTGCGCTGCTGGGCGGTATCTGGGGGCTTCTCGCCAACAAGCTGCATCCGATCGTGCCCGGGCTCGTCTTTCTGGGATTCGCCGGAATCATGGGGGCAGCCTATTATCGGGCGAAACCGCATCCGCAAGAACGCAGCGCGACCACGGTCGTGGCGGCCTTGGTGACCTTCGGCCTGGGCGCCTATGCGGCGATGGGGAATATGACGGTGGCGGTCGTCGGGGCCGGGGCGACGACGGTCATTCTGGGGACCAAGGCCTTGGTGCATGGCTGGTTGCGGAACGTCCGGCCCGAGGAAATGAACGCGACGCTGAAATTCGTTGCGATTTCGGCCTTGCTGCTGCCCATCCTGCCGAACCGTGCGCTCGATCCCTGGGGCGCGCTCAACCCCTTCGAAATCTGGCTTATGGTCGTCGTCATCGCCGGGCTGTCCTTCGCGGGCTATGTGTTGATGCGATTGGCCGGGGCGGGGACGGGGGTTCTGCTGTCGGGGCTGGCGGGCGGATTGGTGTCGTCGACGGCGGCGACACTGAACTTCGCACGGATGGCCAGGGAACAGCCGACCGGCGCGCGTCTGTTCGCGTCCGGGGCCGTCTTGTCCGCGTCCGTTATGTTCGTACGGACCCTTGCCGTCGCCGGTATTCTTCAGCCCGGCCTCGTACCCGCCCTGTGGCCGCCCGTCGTCGGTGCGACTCTGGCAGGGTGCGCGGCGTCGGCGGTGTTGTGGCGCCGGACCGCCGGCCGGACAAAGGTGCTGCCCTTCGATTTGCCGAATCCTCTGGAACTGACCGTCGCGATTAAGTTCGGTCTGCTGTTGGCCGTCATTATCCTGGCGGCGGACCTTATCGCCGAACATGTCGGCGATCTCGGCCTGTTCACGCTGTCTATCGTCGCCGGCCTGGCCGATGTGGACACTGTGACCCTAAGTTTCGCGAAGGATGCGGGCGCGGGCGGGGCGATCCTGCCGTCCGTCGCCGTAACGGGCATTCTGTTGGCCATGCTGGCGAACACAATTGCAAAGGCGAGCCTTGCGCTGGCCGTTGGCGGAAAAGGATTCGGCGGAAAATTCGCCCTGACGGCGGGTGCGATGGCCGTGGGCGGTTCCATCGGTCTGGTGTTGGGGCAATGACCGCGGGTGTTGTCATCCGCGCGCCCCATGCGCATGAAGCCGATATGCTTTCGGACATGGTGCTGCGGTCCAAGGCGTCTTGGGGGTACCCGCCGGATTTCATGGCGGCCTGTGTGGACGTTCTGCGGATCACACCGGAGGCGATCGCGGAAGGGGCGATCCGGGTGGCGGCGGATGCCGAAGCGGATGTGCCGCTGGGTCTAAACAAGGTCGTGTGCGACGGTGACGGGCGCGCCGGTCTAGACAAGCTGTTCATCGCGCCGGAAGCAATGGGGAGCGGTGTCGGCGCGTTGTTGTTCGATGATGCGGCCGCGCGCGCCAAGGCACTGGGGGCTACGGTCATGACCATCGAATCCGATCCTGGGGCGGAAAGCTTCTACCTGCGCATGGGGGCGATCCGGGTGGGATCGGTTGCTTCCGAAGCCATCCCGGGCCGCCTTCTGCCCAAATTGGAATTTAAGCTTTAACCGCGATCAGGCCGATCCAATTTTCCGGATGAAGGCGTCGATATCGGCGCCCAGGGCATCGCTTTGGCGTTTTACGGTTTCCGCTGCCTTGGTCAGCTCCTCGCTGACCACATTCGCAGATTCGGCGTTGCGGCGCACGGCGGCGATCCGGTTCGTGACCTCCGCAGCACTTTCCGCCGCGCCTTGGACACTGCGCGCGATTTCGTTCGTCGTCGCGTCCTGTTCCTCAATCGCCGCGGCGATGGACGACGCATTGCCGTTTACCTGTTCGATGATCCGTGTGATGTCGCCGATGGCGGCCACGGCCTCGTCGGTGCGGCGCTGGACATCCTCGATCTGCTTGGAGATTTCCTCCGTGGCCTGACCGGTCTGGGTCGCCAGGGATTTGACCTCGCTTGCGACGACGGCGAAGCCTTTCCCGGCATCCCCGGCGCGCGCCGCCTCGATCGTCGCGTTGAGCGCCAACAGGTTGGTCTGTTCCGCGATCGCGGTGATCAGTTGTACGACCTCGCCGATGCGCTGGGACGCCTCGTCCAGGCCGTTGATCGTGTTGGCGGCCCGTTTTGCGTCGTCCACCGCCCGATCGGTGACAGAACTGGTTTCCGTGATTTGGCGGTTTACCTCGCGGATCGCGCCGGACATTTCCTCCGTGGCGGCGGCGACGGCGCCGGAATTGCTGCTGGCGACATCGGCGGCGGCAGAGGCAGCGTTGGTGTCGTTAACGCCGTTCGCGGCTTCCCTCGCCAGTTTTTGGGACGATTTGTCCAACCCACCGGCGGCGCTGGCCAAGGCTTCCAACGACGTGCGCACCTGATCGCGGAAGGCGGCGGCGGCGTCCTGCAATTCGCGGGCGCGGGCGGCCTGACGGGCGCCTTCTTCTTCCGCCGATCGGGTCAGGTCGGCATTTCGCAGCATCGACAGTTTGAACTGGTCGAGGGCACCCGCCATCGTCTCGAATTCGTCGTTATGGCCGAAGCGCGGGACGTCGATCCCGGTATCGCCGTCCGCCAGTGACTGCATCGCGCCCGTCATATGCCCGATGGGCCGCAGGACGCGCCGACGCAGGATCCAGAAGATCAGGCCCAGGACGAATGCGGTGCCGATAACCGCGAAGGCGATGATGCCCTGGAAGGCCAGAGTGCCGAGCCGTGTCGCTTCCGCCCGCAGGGAATCCATGGCTTGTCGGTTTTGCGTCAGAAGTTCCGCCGTGATGGCTTCCATATCGTCGATCAGCTTCTGATTCTTGCCGTCGGAAACGCGGGTCGCCTTCTTGATCTTGTCGTCCATGACCGCCTCGACCACTTTTTCGTGGCCGCCGATCCAGCTATCGAAGGCGTCGTTGATCGGGGCGAAGATTTCCGCTTCTTCCGGGGTCAGCGTTTGCGCGAAGGCTTCCTTGAGCCGCAGCGCGTTTTCCAGCTCAAACTTGCTTGCTTCCAGCGTCTTTTCCAGATGCAAGGGGGAGATGGACAGGATCAGACTTTTTTCGGTGCGGTTTACCTGGGTCAGGGCGCGTTCGAACTGCATGCCCAGAACGATCTTTTCGTAACGCACCTGAACGATTTCCGTCATCGCGGATTGCATCGTGCGGATGGAAAACGCGCCCGCCCCGGCGATGGCGCCCGCCAGCAAGAGCGTTGCCAGCATGGTGATGCGGAAAGGTTGTGCGATGGTTTTTAGGGCGGCCGGTTCGGCGGTCTCGGTATCCGTGCCGTCCGTCTGATAGTCCTCGTTCATCCCCTATGGTCCCCTCTGGGTGTTAAACGTATTTTGGACGTTAGAGGGGGAATGTGAACAAATAAATAACGTCAGCGAGTCTGACTTATCATTACGCGACAGTTAGGTTGCATTTTAGAAAAAGACAATCATTCCAGGCCCATCAAGCCGCGGGCGAAATCGTTGGCCGTGAAGGCGCGCAGGTCGTCCGCCTGTTCGCCGACGCCGATGCAATGGACCGGCAGACCGAACCGGTCCGCGAGCGCGACCATGACACCGCCCTTTGCCGTGCCGTCCAATTTGGTCAGGACAAGGCCGGTGACCTTCACCATGTCGCCGAAGACGGACACCTGCTGCACCGCGTTCTGGCCGGTCGTGGCATCCAAAACCATGATCGTGTCATGCGGAGCGTCAGGGTCTTGCTTGCCGATCACGCGCACGACTTTTTGCAGTTCCTGCATCAGGCCGGTCTTGTTGTGCAGACGGCCCGCCGTATCGATCAACAGGAGGTCGACATTCTGTTCCTTGGCCTGCTGGATCGCGTCGAAGGCCAGCGATGCGGCATCCGCCCCGGTCTCTTTCGCGATGACCGGGCAATTCGTCCGCTCACCCCAGACTTTCAACTGTTCGACGGCGGCGGCGCGGAACGTATCCCCGGCCGCCAACATGACCGTCAAACCCTGTTCGGAATAGTGTTTGGCCAGTTTCCCGATCGTCGTCGTCTTGCCGGATCCGTTCACCCCGACGACCAACACGATATGCGGCTTGCGCGTCCGGTCCACGGCGATGGGTTTCGCCACGGGCTCCAGCACCGACGTTACATGCGCGGCAAAGGCCTCGCGGACCTCCAGGTCGGAAATTTCCTTGTCGAACTTGTTCTTGGCCAGTTCCGCCACCATCCGGGCCGCCATGGCGGGCCCCAGATCGGCGGAGATCAGGACTTCCTCCAATTCCTCCAGCGCGTCGTCGTCAAGGCGGCGCTTGCCGGTAAAAATACCGGCGACGCCGTCGGCAAGGCGGGAGGAGGTCTTGGTCAGACCCTGCTTGATCTTCTGAAACCAGGTAAGCGCCATGGAAGTTACCGATACAAAAGGGTGGGATGGATCATGCCGCCGCGCGGTCGGTGATGGGGGAGCCCTGAACGATGCCGTCCCGTACCGGCCCCAGTCGGGTCGTGACCAGCGTGCCCTCCACCATGTCGCGGTCTAGGCGCACCGGCGCGAAACCTTCGCTGTGGCCCATATTGTCCTTTTCGATCAAGACCGTCGCGGTGTGGCCTTGCAGGCTGTCCAGATAGGCGGTCGCCGCTCTTGCGCCGGCATCGCGCAGGGTCTTGGCGCGGGCCTTGCGCTCCGCTTTGGGAACCTGGTTCGGGATGCGCGCGGCGGGCGTGCCGGGCCGTTCGGAATAGGGGAAGACATGCAACCAAGTCAGTCCGCAATCGTCGACGATCTGCAGCGTGTTGTCGAACATCGCGTCGGTTTCGGTCGGGAAGCCCGCGATCAGGTCCGCCCCAAAGACGATACCGGGACGCAGGTCGCGCAATCGGTCGGTCAGGCGCACCGCGTCGTCGCGGGAATGGCGCCGCTTCATCCGCTTCAGGATCATGTCGTCCCCGGCCTGTAGCGACAGGTGCAGATGCGGCATCAGGCGCTCTTCCTCCGCGATCGCGCGCATCAGGTCTTCATCCATCTCGATACAGTCGATGGAGGAAATGCGCAGGCGCGGCAGGTCCGGGACCAGTTTCAGGATGCGGCGGGTCAGTTGCCCCAAGGTCGGATGGCCGGGCAAGTCCGCGCCATAGGAGGTGATGTCGACGCCGCTGAGCACGACTTCCTTCACGCCGGTTTCGACCAGGGTGCGGATTTGTTCGACGACCACGCCCGCCGGAACGGACCGGCTGTTTCCCCGACCGTAGGGGATGATGCAGAAGGTGCAGCGATGGTCGCAGCCGTTCTGGACCTGGACGAAGGCGCGGGCGCGTTCGCCGAATCCGGCGATCAGATGCCCGGCGGTTTCCTCCACCGACATGATGTCGTCGACCAGGATGCGTTCCTCGCTCTGGCCGCCATAGGTTTCGGCCTTCAGTTTCTCGCGATTGCCGACGACGCGGGTGACCTCCGGCATGGCGGCATAGGCGTCGGGCGAAATCTGCGCGGCGCAGCCGGTGACCAGGATTTCCGCATCGGGGTGGTCGCGGCGCAGCTTACGGATCGTCTGACGTGCCTGCCGTTCGGCCTCCGCCGTCACGGCGCAGGTATTCACGACGATCAGATCGTCCCGCGCCCGATCCGCGGTCAATTCGCGGATCGCTTCGGATTCGAAGGCATTCAGGCGGCAGCCGAAGGTTACGATTTCCGTCACAGGGCCATTTCCCCCAGGAAGGATGTCGCGATGGGTCCGGTCATGATGACATGGCCGTCGTCTTGTCGCCATTGAATGGCGAGTTCGCCGCCGTCGACGCGGATGCGGATCGGCTGCTCGGACGCATCAACATGCCCGCGCAGATGCGCGGCGACGGCGGTCGCGCAGGTCCCGGACCCGCAGGCCAGCGTGATCCCGGCACCGCGTTCCCAAACGCGCAGGCGCAGGACCCCATCGGGACCGAGGGAGGCAACTTCCACATTCGTGCGTTCCGGGAACATGGGGTGGTGTTCGATCTGCGGGCCGAGGCGCGACAGGTCCACTGCCTCGGCATCCGGGACGAAGAAGACGCAATGCGGGTTCCCCATGCCGACGGCGACCGGATCGTGCAGGACCTCCAGCTCAATCGGCAGATGCAGGTGGTCGACGTCCCGGGCCAGGGGAATATCCTGCCAGTCGAGCATCGGCGCGCCCATATCGACGGAAACCGTGCCGTCCGAATTCCGATACGACGGCAGGCGCCCGCGCCGGGTCTGAACCGCGACTTCGTCCGATCCGGCTTCGTCCATCAGAAGATGCGCGACGCAGCGCGTGCCGTTGCCGCAGGCCTGGGCCTCGCTGCCGTCCGGATTGTAGATGCGCATGAAGGCCGTCGATCCGTCCGTCGGCGGCTCGATGACGAGCAATTGGTCGAAGCCGATGCCGCGATGTCGGTCGCCGATGGCGCGGATGCGGGATTCCGGCAGATCGACCGGTTTCGCGCGTGCATCCAGCACGACGAAATCGTTGCCCAATCCGTGCATCTTGCGAAAGGCCAGCATCTTCGGTTCCGAATCCCAATGGTGCGCGTCCCCATCGGACACGCGACTATATGGGCCGTCTTATAAGGAAACCCAGGCGTCCGCGCAATTTCGCTGTCGCTGACGCCTCCGACGGGAGGACGTTAGACCTCTTAAACTCCGCTTCCCAGAGCGTCGCTGAGAGCGATACCCTTGACCAGCCGCAAAAAGGCCTGACGTTCTTGCGGTCGGCGGATCGCGGCGAAGGCCTGGCAGAGTTCCATGACGTCCGTACGCGGAGCAACCGCGGCGGGCCGGAGATCGGACGTCGCGCCGTCGAACAGTCGGTCCGGCACAATCTGCAGCGCTTGAGACAGGTGGAAGAGCATACCGGCGGAAACGCGGTCTTGGGCGGATTCGAAGCGTTGGATTTCGGAGGCGCCGAGCCCGATTGCGGTGCCGAGTTCCGTTTGCGTCAGGCCGAGTGCCACGCGACGGGCCTGAATATTGGCGCCGACGGTTCGGTCCACATCCGTTGGCAGGCGCGAGGAACGACTTTTGCGACTGACCATATTGATTTCCTAACTATTGGTATGAGTTATTCTATGCACGCGATAGATATGTTTTCAATGTCTAATAGATTAATTTAAGTAAAGTACGTTTTACGGGTGTATTGGGTTGTTGGGAGGCGTGGCGCCGACCGGCGGGCTTGACCGCGCGGCGGAAAACCCGTAAAAGCCGCCGCACATCAAGCAGGAATGACTGCAATCGGTCCCCACTCGATTAAGAAGGGGCTCCGCCGGTCCGCGAGTTTCGCGCACCGGCGTGTTTTGCGTTGTGGCCTATTCCTTTGCCTGATCGAACGGTTTTGGAGTGGATATGTTCGAGTCTTTGTCAGATCGGTTGGGCGGTGTTTTCGACGCCCTGAAAAAGCGCGGTTCGCTGAAAGCGGGCGACGTCGATGCCGCCATGCGCGACATCCGCATCGCGCTGCTGGAAGCCGATGTGGCGCTGCCGGTCGTCAAGGACTTCATCGCCAAGGTCAAGGAAGAGGCCGTCGGCGAACAGGTGTTGAAGTCGGTCACGCCGGGCCAGCAGGTCGTCAAGGTCGTGCACGACGCGTTGGTCGGGTTGCTGCAGTCCGACGATCAAGACCTGACGCTGATCGGGGAACCGCCGCACGCCATTCTGATGGTCGGCCTGCAAGGGTCGGGTAAGACGACCTCCACGGCGAAGATCGCGAAGCGTCTGACCGAAAAGGACCGGAAGAAGGTCCTGATGGCGTCCCTGGACGTCTATCGTCCGGCGGCGCAGGAACAATTGAAGATTTTGGGCGAGCAGACGGGCGTCGCGACCTTGCCGATCGTCGCGGGCCAGATGCCGGTCGATATCGCCAAACGCGCGATGAATGCCGGGCGCTTGGGCGGGTATGACGTGGTCATGCTCGATACCGCGGGCCGCCTGCATGTCGACGAACAGCTGATGGCCGAAGTCGCCGCCGTTCGCGATGCAGCGAAGCCGCGCGAGACCCTGCTGGTTGCCGACAGCATGACCGGTCAGGACGCGGTGACCGTCGCGAAGAGTTTCGAAGACCGCGTCGGTCTGACCGGGATCGTCCTGACCCGCGTCGACGGCGATGCACGCGGCGGGGCCGCGCTGTCCATGCGTCAGGTCACCGGCAAGCCGATCAAGTTCCTCGGCACCGGCGAGAAGATGGACGGGCTGGAAGCCTTCCGGGCCGACCGCGTCGCGGGCCGTATCCTGGGCATGGGCGATGTCGTCTCCCTGGTGGAGAAAGCCGCCGAAACGATCGAGGCCGAAGAGGCCGAAAAGATCGCCCGCAAAATGCAGAAGGGCGAATTCGATCTGGACGACATGGCCTCGCAACTGAAACAGATGCGCAAGATGGGCGGTCTGGAAGGCGTGATGGGGCTGCTGCCGGGTGTCGGCAAGATCAAGAAGCAGATGGCGGGCGCGAATATCGACCCGAAGATGATGCTGCGGCAGGAAGCGATTATTTCCTCCATGACGCCGCAGGAACGTCGTAATCCGGGTGTGCTGCACGCGTCGCGCAAGCGCCGCGTCGCCGCCGGGTCGGGCACGTCGGTGCAGGATGTGAACAAGCTGCTGAAACAGCATCAGATGATGGCGAAGATGATGAAGCAGGTCGCCAAGATGGGGAAGAAGGGGAAGATGCCCTTCGGCCTCGGCGGACCGGGCGGCGCGGATTTGAGCCAGCTGATGGGCGGCGGACAGATGCCCGGCCTGGGTGGGCCGGGACAAGGTTTGGGGGGCGGCCAACTGCCTCCCGGGATGGGGGGATTCCCTCCCGGTTTCCCCAAGAAATAGGGGTTTCCCGAAGATATAACCGGTCGGTAGGTATCCCGGCCTTTTGACAACCGAGTACACGTTAGTTTTGAAACTGGAGAACACGTATGAGCCTTAAGATTCGGATGTCCCGTGGCGGTGCGAAAAAGCGCCCGTTCTACCGCATCGTGGTCGCGGATAGCCGCGCGCCGCGCGATGGCCGCTTCATTGAGAAGATCGGCTTCCACAACCCGATGGTCCCGGCGGACCATGCCGAGCGGATTCAGATCAACCTGGACCGTGCGAAGCATTGGCTGTCGGTCGGCGCCCAGCCGTCCCCGCGCGTCCACCGCTTCCTGGCCGACGCCGGTGTGATGGACAAGCCGTCCATCCCGGAACAGACCAAGAAGAACCAGCCGAAGGCGAAAGCGCAGGAGCGTATCCGCGAGCGCGAAGAAAAAGCCAAGGAAGCTGCCGAAGCCGCCGCCGCCGCTGAAGCGGAAGCCGCTGAAGCCGCCGCCGCCCCGGCTGAGGAAGCCGCTGCGGAAGAAGCCCCGGCTGAAGAAGCTGCCGCTGAAGAAACCAACGCCTAAGGCGGTTTCTGGAGCCTGACGGACGGATCGATGCCAGACGGGATCGGACATATGACGGTGGAACGGCTAGTCGTGGGAGTGGTGACCGGCGCGCATGGCGTGCGGGGCATGCTGCGCGTCAAAAGCTTTACCGCCGATCCTGCCGATCTGACGGCCTATGGCCCGTTGACCGACGCATCGGGTCAAACCGAATACGGCGTCACGGTGAAGGGCGAGGCGAAAGGCCAACTTCTCATCCAGTTGAAAGGCTGCACGGACCGCAACGCGGCCGACGCCTTGCGCGGCACCGAGTTTTATCTCGACCGCGCACTGCTGCCGGAAACGGATGAGGAGGAATTCTACCACGCGGACCTGATCGGTCTGTCGGCGGTGACGGAAGACGGGATGGCGCTCGGCACGGTCCGCGCGATCTTCGATTTCGGCAGCGGCGATATGCTGGAAGTATCCGACGCGGATGGAAAGGTCGTCCTCTACCCATTCACCCGCGATGTCGTGCCGTCGATCGATCTGGCGGGCGGTCGTCTGACCGTCGTGCCGCCGGTGGAGACGGAAGCGGAAAAGGGGGCGGATCAATGACCGTTTCTCCCTGGACCGTGACCGCGCTCACCCTGTTTCCGGAAATGTTTCCGGGGCCCCTCGGCCAGTCGCTGGCCGGAAAGGCGCTGGAAAACGGACTCTGGAAGGTCGACACCGTCGATATCCGGTCCTTCGCCACGGACAAGCACAAGACCGTGGACGATGCGCCGATGGGCGGCGGGGCCGGGATGGTGATGCGTCCGGACGTGATCGACGCGGCGCTGGCCTCCGTGGCCGATGCGCCGGGTCCGCTGGTCTATCCGTCGCCGCGGGGTCGGGTCTTCGACCAGACCGTGGCTCGGGAATTGGCCGCCGAACCGGGCGTCCGCATTCTATGCGGCCGGTATGAAGGCGTCGATCAGCGGGTGCTCGACAAATGGGAGGTCCGTGAAATCAGCCTCGGCGATTTCATCCTCTCGGGCGGCGAACCCGCGGCCCTAGTCATGCTGGATGCATGCCTGCGGCTGATTCCGGGCGTTATGGGCTCCTCTGAATCGCTTGAGGAAGAAAGTTTCGAAAGCGGGCTTCTCGAATACCCGCTTTATACGCGACCGGCGGAATGGGAAGGACGGAAGGTTCCGGACGTCCTGCTCTCCGGTCATCACGAGAATATCAGGGCCTGGCGACGGGCCCAGGCCGAAGCCGTCACCAAGCGGCGGAGGCCGGATCTTTGGACCCGCTATGCCGGGGCCGAAAACGTTGCGTAACGCAAAAGATTTGCGAAGAAAGGAAGCAAGGTCATGAACATTATCGAACAGTTGAACGCGGAGCAGGTCGAAAAGCGCCTGGCCGCCGGCGAGGCGATCCCGGAATTTTCGCCGGGTGACACGGTTCGCGTCCGCGTGAAGGTCGTCGAAGGCACGCGTGAGCGTATCCAGGCTTTCGAAGGCGTCTGCATCGGCCGTAAGAATGCCGGTGTGAACTCGAACTTCACCGTCCGTAAAATCTCCTACGGCGAAGGCGTCGAGCGCGTGTTCCCGCTCTATAGCCCGCGCATCGAAGGAATCGACGTCGTGCGCCGCGGTAAAGTCCGCCGTGCGAAGCTGTACTACCTGCGCGGTCGCGCCGGTAAGTCGGCCCGTATCGTCGAACGCACGACCGGCCGTGGCATGGTCAACGGCCGTTACGTCGGGGACAAAACGGACGCGTAAGTAGGTCGCGTCACGACACTCGTGACGCGCCATCCGCTTTCCGGACTTCGAATTTGCATCCGGGGCGCCGAAATTCCGGCTCCCGGATGCAAAAGTCCCGGAAAACCGGACTTGGTCTGTGCCCGATAGGCGTGGGTTTATGACCCAATTTCGTCACAAGTATCGCGACCACAGGCGAACTTTATGCGTTCAGGGAGTTAGGGTATTTCGTCGCCCATAGAAAAATTCCATGCACATTGGGACGGCGCGGAGAGGGCAAAATGAGCACACCGAAGACGTTGTTCGATAAGATCTGGGACAGTCATGTCATCCATCGTCAGGATGACGGAACCTGTTTGATTTATATCGACCGCCATCTGGTTCACGAAGTGACCAGCCCGCAGGCGTTCGAAGGCCTGCGCAATGCGGGCCGCAAGGTGCGGCGTCCGGAACTGACGCTCGCCGTTCCCGACCACAACGTACCGACCGCCAACCGCGCCGCCGGGATCGAGGACGAGGAAAGCCGCGTTCAGGTCGACACCCTGTCCCGCAATGCGAAGGATTTCGGCGTTCCGATTTTTGAGATGATGGATGTCCGTCAAGGCGTCGTGCACATCATCGGTCCGGAGCAGGGCTTTACCTTGCCGGGCATGACCATCGTCTGCGGCGACAGCCACACGGCGACCCATGGCGCCTTCGGCTCCCTGGCCTTCGGCATCGGCACGTCCGAGGTCGAACATGTGCTGGCGACCCAGACTCTGCAGCAGACGGTGGCGAAGAACATGCGCGTCATGGTCAATGGCGCGCTGCCGATCGGCGTTACCGCGAAGGACTTGATCCTGGCGATCATCGGCAAGATCGGCACCGCGGGCGGCACCGGTCATGTCATCGAATTCGCCGGTCAGGCGATCCGCGACCTGTCCATGGAAGGCCGCATGACGGTCTGTAACATGACCATCGAAGGCGGTGCCCGCGCGGGTCTGATCGCGCCGGACGAAACGACCTTCTCATACCTGAAGGGCCGCCCGATGGCGCCGAAGGGCGAGGCCTGGGACCGTGCCGTCGCCTATTGGAAGTCGCTGCCGTCGGACGAAGACGCGGTCTACGACAAGGAAGTCGTGCTGGACGTCAACGATATCGTGCCGCAGGTCACCTGGGGCACCAGCCCGGAAGACGTCGTGCCGATCACGGGCAATGTGCCGGACCCGACGGGCTTCGGCGATGCGAAGCGCGCCGCCGCCCAGCGATCCCTGGACTATATGGGCCTGAAGGCCGGCATGCCGATGACCGATGTGAAGATCGATACGGTCTTCATCGGTTCCTGCACCAACGGCCGTATCGAGGATATCCGTCAGGTCGCGGAAATCGCCAAGGGCCGCAAGGTTGCCGACGGCGTCCGTGCGATGGTCGTTCCGGGGTCCGGACTGGTGAAGGAACAGGCGGAAAAGGAAGGCCTGGACCGCGTCCTGATCGAAGCCGGTTTCGACTGGCGTGAACCGGGCTGTTCCATGTGTCTGGCCATGAACGCGGACAAGCTGGCGCCGGGCGAACGCTCCGCCTCGACGTCCAACCGCAACTTTGAAGGCCGTCAGGGCCGGGGCGGGCGTACCCACCTCGTCAGCCCCGCGATGGCCGCCGCCGCCGCGCTGAAAGGCAAGCTGGCCGACGTACGGGAGTATCTGCGATGAGCAATATGGCCCTGCCGATCGACCATCTGGAACGCGTCTTCGGGCGCGACATGCACGGCAACGGCTGGGAAGTCGATGTCCCGGCGCCTGCCAATGACGACGACATGATCGGCAGCCTGGATCCGGGCTTCCTTTTGACGCTGTTGAAGCGCGGCCGGAAATAAGGGGGAAAGACGAGATGAAACCGTTCAAGGAACTGACCGGCATCGCGGCGCCGATGGACCTGATCAATATCGACACGGATATGATCATTCCGAAGCAATTCCTGAAAACCATTCAGCGCGCGGGTCTGGGCAAGAACCTGTTCGACGAAATGCGGTACAAGGAAGACGGGTCGGAAAACCCGGATTTCATCCTGAACAAGGAACCGTATCGTCACGCGACGATCCTAATCGCCGGCGACAATTTCGGCTGTGGTTCGTCCCGGGAGCACGCCCCCTGGGCGTTGGAAGATTTCGGCATCCGCTGCGTCATCGCGCCCAGCTTCGCCGACATTTTCCACGGCAACTGCTTCAAGAACGGCGTATTGCCGATCCGCCTGCCGGAAGAAACGGTCAAGGAATTGATGGACAAGGCCGATCGCGGTCAGAACGCCATGTTCACCGTCGATCTGGAACGGCAGGTCGTGGTCGATCCGGACGGTAAGGAAATCGCCTTCGATGTCGATCCGTTCCGGAAACATTGCTTGCTGAACGGGTTGGACGATATCGGCCTGACCCTTCAGAAGGGGGGCGAAATCGACGGTTACGAAGCCGAGCGCCGGAATTCCCAGCCTTGGGTGACGCCGGACGCCGCCTAGTCGGGCCGCCCGCGTTTCGGGAAGAAACAAGACCTCTCCCTCCGCTGAGGGAGAGGTTTTTTATGGGCGTTCCGGCCCGGCGAGGTCTCGGTAGCCGTCGTCGGATAGGGACCCTGCCAGATCGAGGATCATCGCGTTGATCGCCTTGCTGTAGCGATCGCGGGCGGCGCTGGCGTCGTTCAGGGCCTCTGCTAACCGCTGTGGGTCACGCACCCCGTCGCGCATCAGGTCGCGCACCGCGTTGCGTGCGGCGCGGACGTCCGCGCGCGTCTGGGCGAGTTCCGACCCATGCTGGTTGCGGATTTCGGCCAAGGCGACTTCATCCGCATCTGAAAACAATTGCGGCGGCAGGTGGTGCGGTCCGCCCCGGTCTTCCATGTAGTGCATCATGGTTCGGAAATGGCTGCGCCCGCCGAAATCGTCGAAGCCGCGATGATGATGCCGGATTGCACCGATCGCAAAGAACCCGATCAGGAACAGGTTAAGAGCAAGCGATCCGATCAGCAGCCAGGACCGGCGCGGTTTCTTTTTCGGGTCGGTGTCTTGCATGGTCATAGCGTGTTTTCCGTATCGAGGAACAGGTCGAAGCCCTGTGTCGTTGTTCCCGACGCCGCGCTGTCGGCGGCTTCGGTATTCGTTTCGCCCAAGGCCGCGAGGGAGGACGCGTAGTCGGGGCTGGCGAGCCCCAACGTGAGGCCGAGTATAAGGGAGGCCGCCAAGGCACCCGCGGGCTGCCAGATCGGCCCCTGCCATTGCAGGAGCTTGTGGATCGCAGCGGAAAGGGGGGCCAGCGGGGACGGGTGCGCGTGGGCCCGCAGCCGGGCCATCGCTTGCGGCGACAATGTCGGGACCGCCGCGCCGTCCAGCATCGCGTCCAGGGACTGTGCCTCCGCGACTGCTTCCATGATCATGGCATCGCCGCTGGCGGCAAAGCGCAGGGCGTCAATGCGTTCTGATTCCGGCCAGCGTCGGGAATCGGCGCCATAGGCGTCGAGGATTTCGAGAAACCGTTCTTTCGTCATCGTCGTTTCCATCACAGTAAATCCTCCCTTTCGGACATCAGTCGCTGCTTCAGCGTCCGCCGTCCCCGGGCCAGCAGCGATTCCAACGCATCGACTGAAATTCCCAGACTGTCCGCCGCGTCCGCCTGGGGCAAGCCGTCGAAGTGAACCAGGGCGATCGCCACGCGTTGCCGGTCGGGCAACCCGCTCAGCACTTGTCGGACTCGGTTCTGGCGATCCGATGCCTGTCTCTGCGCCTCCGCATTCGGGGCGTCATCGGCGGTCATCGCAATCTTGTCGTCATCGGCCACCCAGCGCTTGCCGCGCCGAAGCTTGTCGATGCACAGGTTCCGCGAGGTCCGCAACAACCAGCCGAGCGCGTCGCGATCCGGTGCCGCGGCCTTCGCGCCGGGGGAAAGGACTTTCCACAACCGCGCGAAGCTTTCCTGTGTTGCGTCTTCCGCGTCCGTCCGATTGCCCAATACGCGGTAACAATTGGCAAAAACCCGGTCGGCATACCGGTCCAGCAGGCTGCGAAAGGCACCCGGTTCACCGGCGGTTGCCGCTTCCAGAAGATCGCCGTCGCCTTGCTGCACCACCACCACACTCGGTTTCGAAATCGGGGGACGCATGAACCCATGCGCCCCCTGTACGGTTTCGATCGGTCCTAAACGGCCCATATCGTGCCGACCCTTCGGAACTTAGTTCTTTTTCGGACCGAACGGCATTTCGTTACCTTGAACGACGCCGTCTTCATTGTCATCCATGCGCGAGAACATGCGGTTGGAGAAAGCGTCCATTTCCTCCTTGGACAAACGGCCGTCGCCATCCGTGTCCATGCGGCTGAAATGACGGCCGCCCCAGCCACGCTTGCCGCCCATCTGGGCGTCCATGTATTCGGCTTCGGAAATCTGACCGTTTCCATCGGCATCCAGGGCCTGGAAGCGCAGCTTGCGCATACCGGTGGTCATTTCCTTCGGAGTCACCGCGCCGTCTTGGTCCGCATCGAACTGGCCGAAGCGGTCCGCGCGGAAGGCGTCGAATTCTTCCCGCGTGATGCTGGCATCGCCGTTGGCGTCCATTTCGCCGAACATGCGTTCCATATGCGGGCCGGGGCCCATCCCGTGATGACCCCCCATGCCGGGACCGTATTCACCACCATGTCGGAACCCGGCTTGAGCCATGATAGCGCTGCCGCCGATGATACCGGCAACGAGACCGAAGGTGCCAGCCAGGATGCCGACCGATTTGCGAGAGAGAGCCATATCACACTCCTTGTGAGGTTGTTCGGGGGCTGCCGTTCGGGTTGCCCGTTCATGCCCACAAGGACGGCGCGGATCGAATTATCCGTCGAATAAATTCGGGAAAATTTATTGGGCGGCGCGTTTCAGCCTATCGTTGATCGCGAGACCGAGGCCGGATTCAGGGATCGGGGCGACGGCAATCCCGGTAAATCGCGCCGGATCGTCCAACTCGTGGAGCATCCGAAACAGGTTTGCCGCAGCCTCCACAAGATCGCCGCCGGGGCTTAGATTGGCATTGCCTGACCGGTCGCCGAAGGACAGATAGGCTTCCCCACTTGTGGCGGCTTCCGCGTTCAGCCGCACCGGCAGGCCCGGTGCATAGTGGCTGAGCAGCATGCCCGGCGATTTGGGGGCTTTCTCGTCTTCCAGAGAACGGGTCATGCGACCGATCCCCAGCGCCTGTTCCACCACTTCCGCGGCCAGGCCGCCGGGGCGCAGCAGGATGGGGCTATCCCCCGTGGCATCCAGCACGGTGCTTTCCAGGCCGACACCGCAGGCGCCGCCGTCCAGGATCAAATCAACGCGTCCGTCCAATGAGGACAGGACATGGGCGGCCAGGGTCGGGCTGAGACGACCGGACGCATTGGCGCTGGGCGCGGCGATGGGGCGGTCGGTCAAGCGCATCAGGTCGCGCGCGCCGCCTTGCGCGGGCAGCCGCACCGCGACCGTGTCCAGCCCGGCGCTGACCAGCCGCGACAGTTTCGACCGCGGCTTGCGTTTCAGGACCAGGGTCATCGGCCCCGGCCAGAACAGGGAGGCGAGCTTGTGCGCCAGGGGCGTCATCTCGACATGGCGTTCCAGGCTGGCGAGGTCCGGGAAATGAACGATCAGCGGATTGAACTGCGGTCGCCCCTTGGCTTCGAAAATGCCGGCGACCGCCTTGTCGTTGGTGGCATCGGCCCCCAGCCCGTAGACCGTTTCCGTCGGAAAGGCCACAAGCCCGCCAAGCCGCAAGCAGGTGGCCGCGCGGTCCAGACCCTGCGCGTCCAGTGGAACGATTTCTGTTTTCGTGGCCTCAATCGACATGGAAACGGCTTATGCCCCCGGTATTGCGTGCTGGCAAGGCATGGCTTTTTCGCACCTGCGAAATGACATTGCGAAGAGTTCGACACCATGTAACTCTTGATGGCGTTCAAGCATATCGGGAGACCTTCAATGAGTGCCAAGGTTTTTGCCATCGCTCAGCAGAAGGGCGGCGCGGGAAAGTCCACGCTGGCGGCCCATTTGGCATTGGCATGGGCCCTGAAACGGAAGTCGGTTGCGCTGGTCGATATCGACCCGCAACAGAGCCTCGCCGCCTGGTATGCGCAGCGGGAAAAGACGTTGGGCGAGGGTAAGACGGCGATCACTTTTGAGGCCGTGACCGGCTGGCGCGCCGCGCGAACGGTCGAGAAGCTAGCCGAAAGTCATGATTTCGTCCTGATCGATACCCCACCGCACGCGGATACCGATGCGCGCGTTGCCGTGCGGGCGGCGGATTTGGTCGTGATCCCGGTGCAGCCCAGCCCCCTGGATCTGTGGGCGACCTTGCCGACTTTGGAACTGGCGGCGAAGGAAAAGTCCGTTCCGGTGCTGGCCTTGAACCGGGTGCCGCCACGCGCCAACCTGACCGCGCAGATGATCACGAGATTGGGTGACTATAAGGTGCGTGTGGCAAAGAGCCTGATCGGAAATCGTGTCGCCTTCGCGGAAGCCATGGCCAGCGGGCGGACCGCGTTGGAAACCAAGGGGTCTTCCATTGCCGCGAAGGAAATCAGGGCCCTTGCCGCTGAACTGGCAAAGTACTGACAGGCTGGCTCTTCCTGTTCGGCCCTTTCTGTTCGGCCCTTTCTGTTCGGCCCGTGCAAATTCGGCCTTGATGGTTAATATCTATGGTAGTTTTTTGGTTAATTAAAAGCGCTTTGTGCGATCTTCCGATGTTGCATGCGTCGAATGCATGCGCGATATACAAGGACGGTGGGTAGGACGTTTCCTTCGAAATATCTGGGACCGGTCAGCCTTAGCTTCGGGTGAGGGCAATCAATGGACAATCGTGCGCCTATAGCAGATGCCGCACCGGATGACGGGTTGGTTTGTCACTCGGCTTTGCCGGGTGCGGCGCCGTTGTTGAAGCGGCGTCTTATCGGCGGGCTTATCGTATTCGCGGCGGTTCTCGCGGCGGCCTTGTTCGGGATAGAAACCCGACCGGCGGGCTTTTTTGCTTCTTTCTGGCCCGCGAATGCCGTGGCCCTGGGGTTGATGCTGCGATATCGGCGCATTTTAGCCCATTGGGGCGGGTGGGTCGGGATGATCGCCGCCTTCTTTGCCGCCGACCTTCTGACCGGCAGCACGTTGTTCAAGACAGCTTATCTGACGATGGCCAATTTGGCCGGAATTGTCGCTGGGTTCCTGCTGTTTTCCCGATTGGACGCCGCGCGGCTGAATTTCAGACATTCCGCGACGATGATCTGGTTTTCGGTCTATCTGTTCGCTGCCTGCGCCGCGGCGGGCAGCGTCGGCATGTTCGCCGGCCCCCTGTTTTTCGGGAGGGAGGCACTGGACGGCTTCGTCATGTGGTCGGTGTCCGAATTGGTCAACTATGTGGCGATCCTACCGATTCTGTTGACCATGCCCACCTTCAACGTTTCGCGGGACGTATGGCGGCGACGGGCGGCTTTATTGCGCGACCCGGTTCTCTACCTGCCCGTTATACTATTCTCGGCCAGCATTTTGCTGCAGTTCGAACTGGGCGGGCCAATAGCCGCGGCCCTGCCTGTCCCCGCGCTATTGCTGGCGGCGCTGGTCTACGACGTGTTCCTGACGGCGGTGATGGTCCTTGTTTTCACGATGTGGACGATGATCGGTGCGTCCTTCGGGGTCATCTTTCCCGGCATGCCGATCACGAGTTATTCGGATATGGTAGCCTTGCGAATGGGCGTCATGCTGTTGTCTCTGGCGCCGATCACGGTCGCGTCGGTCATGGCGATGCGTACCGACCTGTTACTGGCCAAGACGAAGGCGCAACGCGCCGTCGAGTCGGCGATGGAATCGCGGTCTCTGATGCTGGCCACGATGGCGCATGAGTTAAGAACACCATTGAATTCGATCATAGGCTTTTCAGACCTGATGGTGACGAAAGCCGCGGAAAACCCGGCGGCCAAGACGAATATCGAACATGCCGCGATTATCCGGGATAGCGGGCGCTACCTCCTGGACCTCGTCAACGACCTGCTGGATACGGCGCGTGTGGAGGCCGGGGCGACGACACTGGAACCCACGGTCGTCGCCAGTGAAGACCTTGTCCAACAGTCTATCCGGCTGGTGCGCGGCATGGCCCATGATCGAAATGTCCGTATCGCGGTGGACAAGGGGGATTGGCCGTTCGTTCAGGCCGATCCTCGCGCGATCAAGCAGGTTTTGATCAACCTTCTGTCCAATGCGGTGAAATTCTCACCGCCGGAAAGCACTGTCGGGGTCGGTTTTTCGGTACGGAACGGGCGGCTGTCGGTTTCTGTCCAGGATTATGGCCCTGGGATCGCACCGGAAAACCTGAAATTCCTCGGTCAGCCGTATTTTCAGGCCGGATCGACGGATGACCGTCTTCAAGGCAGTGGCCTGGGATTGGCACTGTCCCGGAAATTGATCGAACTGCATGGCGGCACGTTGCGCGTTGAAAGCACCTTGGGGGAAGGGACGACGGTCTTTTTCGATTTGCCGGTGACGACGATCGGCCGGGCTACAGGTCAGGCCCCAGATAACGTCCGCCCCACCACCGTTTGACGGTGTTTTTATCGGTCCATCGCGCGTGTCCTTTCAGGACCGCCCGTCCGAATTCGGTCAGCGCGATCGCGCTTTTCCAATCTTCGGGGACAGGGGCGATTGCCGGTTCCGCCGCTTCCGTCAGGTGCCGCAGGTCCCCCCAATACATCAAGTCCCCCAAGAAAGGCTGCGGTTCGGTCTTCGTCATTATGTCGCGATAGCATTCGCCGGGCGTTGCCGCGCCGGTTTCCAAGGCTTGAAGCGTCAGCCGTTCCGTCTGTGACAGGCCGTCGTCACCGGGAAGTTCCGCGAGATGGCGCGTCAGGGCGCCGGGCAGGAAGGGCAGGGGACTTTGTTCGGAAACGGTTGCCGCGACCCAGGCGATCGCCGCCTCGTTTCCTTCCCGATAGACCCGATAGGCGTGGCGGGCCTGGGAGACCTGCTCCTGCGTTACAGGGCGTTCGGTGCCATAGAGGCTCGCCAGTGCCGCCGGCGCGAGCTGGCCCAGACCAAAGAAACGGGGCTTTGCACTCGGGTGGTCGTCAATCGTGATCATATAGACATTCGACCGGTATCCGATGCGGTCCAACAGCGCGATCAACGTGGCCTGATCGTAGAGATCGTGTTCGAACCACAAAATGACCCGGTCGTAATCGTCCAACCGGTCGAGCGCAGCGTCCTGTTCGGTCATCCGCGACAGGCAGTCGGCGGCGTCCAGATTCCATTCCGATGCGATCCATTCCGACCGGAGGGAGCGCAGGGAGGGTCTGTCGAACCCTACCGGGACCGGACCACGGCAGATCGGGTCGCTCCATTCCAGGAAATCCCCAGGGACACCGGCTTCCACAAGGCTGTCGCGGATATCCTCACCGCATCGAATATGTAACAGACGCACGTAAAACCCCCTTAAACCGCCGCAAGAAGCGGGTGTCGAACCATAGCAGCGGGCCTTATGGGTGTGCGACCTAAAATCTGAAAGGAAACCATTATGAAGATGTTGGATGGGAAGGTCGCAATCATCACCGGGGCAAGCAGCGGCATCGGCCGCGCCGCCGCGCTTCTGTTCGCGCAGCATGGGGCGGCGGTTGTTGTCGGCGCACGGCGACGCACCGAACTGGATGGGCTGGTCACGGAAATCGAAGCCGGGGGTGGACAGGCGGCGGCTGTCGACGGCGATGTCACGGATGAAGGCTTCGCAATGCGTTTGACCGAAACGGCGGTGTCGAAGTTCGGCGGGTTGGACATTGCCCTGAACAATGCCGGGACGCTGGGGAAGACCGCACCGTTCCGCGAAATCGACCGGGCGTCCTGGGAAGAAACCCTGACCGTGAACCTTACCGGCGCCTTCCTGTGTGCCCGTAAGCAACTGAGCGCAATGGAAGAACGGGGCGGCGGCAGCCTTGTCTTCACATCGTCCATTGTCGGGCACACGGTCGGCTTTCCCGGCATGGCGGCTTATGCGGCCAGCAAGGCGGGACTGGTCGGCCTGACCCAGGCATTGGCGGCCGAATACGGTCCCAAGGGTATTCGCGTGAACGCCTTGCTGCCGGGCGGGACGGATACGGACATGGGGCGGGAAAGTGCCAATACGCCGGAAGCGATGGACTTCGTGAAGGGCATCCACGCGCTGAAACGGATCGCGGAACCGCAGGAAATTGCCGCCGCCGCATTGTTCCTTGCCTCCGGTATGGGGAGTTTCGTGACCGGAACGGCGATGCTGGTCGATGGCGGCGTGTCGATCAATCGAACCTAACGCCAAAGAAAAGGGGCCCCCGACATGTGTCGGGGAGCCCCGTTTTCTCGTGTGGGTCTGAGCGGTCTTAGTTGTTCGTCGGGAAGGCCAGTTGCGCGCCTTCTTTGATGCCCGACGGCCAACGGCTGGAAATCGTCTTCATTTTGGTGAAGAAGCGGATCGATTCCGGTCCGTGCATTTGCGTGTCGCCGAATTTCGATCGCTTCGCGCCGCCGAAATTGTGGAAGGCCATCGGAACCGGGATCGGCACATTGACGCCGATCATGCCGACATCGACCTTCTTGGAGAAATCGCGGGCCGTATCGCCGTCGCGGGTGAAGATGGCGACACCATTGCCGTATTCGTGATCGTTGATCATCTGAACGGCGTCCTCATACCCGGACGGGGCCATGACGGACAGGACCGGACCGAAAATTTCGGTCTTGTAGATTTCCATATCGGTCGTGACCTGATCGAACAGGGTGCCGCCGACAAAGAAGCCGTTTTCATAGCCTTGCATCGTCGCGCCGCGACCGTCTACCAGCAGTTTCGCGCCTTCATCGACGCCGCGCTGGATCAGGCCTTCGACGCGCTCCTTCGCCTGGCGGGTGATCAGCGGGTTGATTTCGGCGTCCGCGTCGTTGTACGGGCCGATTTTCAGCGCCTGAACGCGCGGGACCAACTTATCGATCAGCTTCTTGCTGGTTTCCTCGCCCACCGGGACGGCGACCGAAATCGCCATGCAGCGTTCGCCGGCCGATCCGTAACCGGCACCGACCAGGGCGTCGACCGCCTGATCGATATCGGCGTCGGGCATGACGACCATGTGGTTCTTCGCGCCGCAGAACGCCTGGACCCGTTTGTTATGGGCGCAGCCGTGCTGATAGATATATTCGCCGACCGGGGTGGAGCCGACGAAGCTGATCGCCGGGACATCCGGATGTTCCAGCAGGGCGTCGACCGCTTCCTTATCGCCGTGAACGACGCTCCACACACCGTCGGGGAGGCCCGCTTCCTTCCACAACTCCGCCAGCATCATCGGCGCCGACGGGTCGCGTTCGGACGGCTTGTTGATATAGGCATTACCGCAGGCGATCGCCATCGCGCCCATCCACAGCGGGATCATCACCGGGAAGTTGAACGGCGTGATGCCGCCGACGACGCCCACCGGCTCGCGAACCGAGAAAAGGTCGATGCCGCCGCCGATATTTTCGTTGAATTCGCCCTTCATCAGATGCGGCGCACCCGCGGCGAATTCGATCACGTCGATGCCGCGCTGAATTTCGCCCTGTGCGTCCGGCAGGGTCTTGCCGTGTTCCTTGCACAGGACTTCCGCCAGTTTGTCACGGTTCGCGACCACCAGTTCGCGCATCCGGAAAATAACAGATGCCCGTTTCGGCGACGGGGTGTTGCTCCAGATTTCATGCGCGGCGACGGCCTTTTTGACAAAGGCGTCGACTTCCGCGCGCGAGGCGTAGGCGACTTTGGCAACCACCTCACCCGTCGCCGGGTTGAAAACGTCGCCGGTACGACCGCTGGTGCCGGAAACCGGCGTGCCGCCGATAAAATGCGGTATAGTGTCTACCATGGTGTTTCTCCCTTATCCGGTTCATTCGAACGCACCTGTCTTGGCCAGGCGCGGGGAACGGACCCTGTCTTGATTGTCGAACCGGCAATGGTTGTAAGCCGTTGCCTTGCGACGCTCAAGCCCCGGATGTCGGTCGCGATCGAGGGTCATATACTCGTAGTCGAGACGACCTCGCGCGGTAGGGACAGGGTGACACGCGTTCCCTTCCCGATCTCGCTTCGGATGACCATATGTCCGCCGTGGCGTTCGATCAGCGCGCGTGTGATGGACAGCCCCAGACCGACGCCGTCGACGGGGCCGGCCGCCATGCTGTTCGCCGTCTGAATATTGCTGCCGCGTTCGAAGGCGCTTTGAATCCGATCCATATCCTGTTCGGGAATGCCGATGCCGGTGTCCCAGACGGTGAATTTTACGCCGCCATCCGGGTGCCATTCCGCGTCGATCCCGGCATCGCCACCGCGATCGGTGAATTTGACGGAATTGCTGATCAGATTGATCAGCATCTGTTTAACCGCCTTTCGATCGGCCAGCAGGTCCGCATCGTACAAGGCCGGATCCGCCAAAGACCGGTGGAAATGAATGTCCTTCTTCGCCATCGCCACGGACATCATGTCCAGAACCTCGTCCAGCATCGGCCCCATCGGGAAGCGGGAGATGTCGAGGTCCACGACACCGTGTTCGATGCGCGAGGTGTCGAGAACGGAGTCCACGAGCGACAGCAGATGGGTCCCGCTCATATGGATATCCTCGACGTAATCCTTGGCCTTCGGCGGCAGGTCGCCCGCCAGCGCATGGCGCAGCATGTCCGAAAAACCGATGATGGCATTCAAGGGCGTCCGCAATTCGTGGCTCATATTGGCCAGGAAGTGCGATTTCGCCCTATTCGCTCGTTCCGCGGCTTCGCGTGCGGTGATCAACGCTTCCGACATGCTGGTTAGGCTTGCATTCGCGCTGGCGATGCGGCGCAGATGTTGAAGGTGAATGAAGGCCACGGCACAGGAAGATACCAAAAGCCCGACGACAAGGGCGGCCAGGATATTCACCGTCAGTTGTAGGTTCTTTTGCCGGACCTCCCATTTCAGCACGACCTCCTGATTAAGGTGCGAGGCGAAGGACGCGAGCCTGAGGTCGTATCCGACAAGCTGTTCGTAGGCCGATCTTGCCAGCGCGGCGATCTGGTCGTCGGGTGCGGCGCGCAATTTCTGTATTGTCGGATCGGCCCCCGTCAGGGCGTTCCGCAAGGCATTGTATTCGTCGAGATAGGCCCCGACGATGACCTCGTTATACGGTGGTCGTTCGATCAAGGTAACGGCACGTTGATACAGGATGTCATAGATCAGAACGGCGTGATCGCGCAGGTTCGGCGTCGGCTTTTGCGTCAACCGCAGCAGTTCCAGTTCTGCCCGGCTGTAATGGGTTCTAAGTTGATAGGCCGCGACGGCGGCCCGCTCGTAGTTCCGTTCGCTCAATGCGACGCTTTGGTTGAACAGAAGGTACAGAACACCGGCCATGAACAGGAAAAACGCGAAGACGGCAGTGACGAAGATATGTTTCGACGCGATCACCGCGAGGGACTCCGCTTCGGCAGGATATCGGCCGGACTTGTTTGCGCGTGTATCGTCATTCCTGGACCGAAATCCGGGCTACCTGCCAAATCCAACGGGCGGAATATTTAGCTGCTTCGTCTGCTGGAATTTTGTCGATTGGGTAGGTGACCCACAGTGGCCCACGATCACGGACGGTGAGGGGGGTGCCGTTCCTTTCCCAGGATAGGATCGGATCCATATCTTCAATGTCGGAATAGGGGATGTCGACCGCGTATCCGTCCAACGCGGTCAGGGAGAGCGTGGCTTTCCGGGCCCCGACCGCTGTCAGGATCGCCGAAATCTTCGTGCCGATAAAGGTCGATGCCTCGCCATCTATCCAGGGCGACTTTGTCTTGAGCACCGTTTCGTCCAGCGCTTGCAGCATGGCCTTGTCAAAACGCGCTTCGTCGTCGGCATTCGTTACCGCGATGGCGCCGTCGACCGTCAGAATGACCGGTCCCACCGGGTCCGGTAGGCCTTGCGCCATGCTCGGCGCGGATACCATTAGGGAGACTGCGAACAAGGTGCAGGCGGAAAGTCCGGCTAACATCGATTTCACGACGGGATCCCCACCCTTTACCTTCCCGAACTTCAGGCTATTGCTGCAGCGCAAGATAGAGCTTACGGAAAGGAAATGCTAGAAATCCTTGATTGGAACAAGAGCATTTAACGGATTTTTTAAAACGTCGTTGGGGCGTGTGTCAGGCGGATAGGGCGTCGATCTTTTCGGCCAGCGCCAGGATCCGGCGCGCGTCTTCGACATGTAGGTTTTCCACCAGTTTGCCGTTTAGCACCACCACGCCCTTACCCGCCGCGCGCGCCTGTTCATAGGCGGCGATGATCGCATGGCTGCGTTCCACCTCCTGGGCGCTGGGGCCGAAGGTGTCGTTGGCCTGGTCGATGGTTTTGGGATGGATCAGCGTCTTGCCGTCGAAGCCCAGCGCCAGTCCCTGTGCGCAGCTATCGGCAAAGCCCTGATCGTCGTCCAGGTCCAGATGGACACCGTCCAGAACCGCGAGACCGTAAGCGCGTGCGACCAACACCGCCATGTTCAGGCTGGTCATGAAGGGCAAGCGTTCCGGTGTATGCAGGCAGTGCAGATCCTTCGCCAAGTCCGACGTGCCCATGACGAAACCGCCCATGCGAGGGGATGCCGCGCCGATTTCTTCGACCCGCAACACGCCCATCGGCGTTTCGATCATGCACCAGATCGCCAGATCCGATGGGCCGCCCGCGCCGTCGAGGATCGCGATGGCCTCGCGGACCGTATCCGCGCTTTCGACCTTGGGCAGCACGATGCCGTGGGCGCCCGCCTTTGCCATCGCGACCAGATCGTCGCGGCCCCATTCGGTTTCCAGCCCGTTGACGCGGATCAGAATTTCGCGCGCGCCATAGCCGCCTTCCGACAGCGCGGCGATGATATTGGCACGGGCTTCCTGTTTCGCTTCGGGGGAAACCGCGTCTTCCAGGTCCAGGATCAGCCCATCCGCAGGCAGACTGCGCCCTTTTTCCAGCGCGCGGGGATTCGACCCCGGCATGTAGAGGACGGATCGGCGGGGACGGGTTTCGGCGGTCATCGGACGGTCCTTTTAGATTTCCATTATGCGGAATATATTCCGCTAGCCGGTCTTCGCAAGCGCCTTCCGGGCGGCCTGGCGGGCCAGATTCTCCCGCCATGTCAGCAGCAATGCGCCGGATACGATCAGCGCCGCTCCCGCGATGGTAAAGACACCGGGTACTTCCCCGAACAGCAGCCATCCATACAGCGCGGCGAAGATCAGCGTCGTATAAAAGAATGGGGCGGCCAAGTTCGCCTCCGCGATCGCGATCCCGCGCAGAAACAGCGATTGCGCGGTGATCATCGTGGCGCCCAGCACGACCATCAACACCCATTGCTGACCCGTCGGCATCTTCCAGAACGGGATTACCAGAAGCGTGATGATCGTGGCGGCCATGCCGTTGTTGATCGCCAGGATCTTCATGGGCCGTTCCCGGCCGCTTAGCGCCTTGATGAAAATCATCTCCGACCCCAGAAACGCGGCGGCGGTGAAGGCGATCAGGGCCGCCGGTTGGAAGGCGTCCGATCCGGGGCGCGTCAGAACCATCGCCCCGGTAAAGGCGATCGCCGCCGCCAGCCAGCGCCACGGGCCGACGGTTTCCTTCAGGAAGATGACCGCCAGGACCATGGCGAAAAGCGGGCTTAGGAAGCTGATGGCCGTCGAATCCGCCAAGGGCATCAGACCGGCCGCGGCGAACATGCCGATGACGCCGCACATACCCGACAGATTGCGCCCGATATGCAGCCGCCAATGCGTGTCCCTGAACAGATCGACCCGTCGTATGGCCGCGAGCGGTAGCAGGATCGACGCGCCGAAGAAGAAGCGGGCCCAACTGACCTGTACCGGATGCAGGGCGTCCGGTCCGGCGATCTGGGGACCCATGGATCGGGCGATCAGTGTCGTGACGGCGACCAGCATGCAGCACAGGATGACGTAGACCGCCCCCAAAATATTGTTCTGTGCCGGTGGCCGGAATGTCGGCGCGTCTTGCTGCACTTCGAAGCCCCCCAAAAATCCACATCCTGCCCTGACGGCGGGTACTTGGCGCGGCAGGCCGGATTGATCTAAGGTTCAGCCGCCGCCGTCCTTTCACCCGCTGGGGATGTCCAATTATCTGTATGCGGCGGATCAGTTCTGGGCAACCTCTTCAGGGCCACACTATCGGATAGACCCGTCTTTCATGGCCATCTTATCGATTCAGTCCCATGTCGCGTTCGGCCATGTCGGAAACGATGCGATCACGCTGCCGCTGCAACGTCTACGCCGGGAGGTCTGGGCGGTTCACACCGTCATGTTCGCGGCCCATGCCGGATATGGCGCGCCGCGCGGCCCGGTCTTCCCGCCGGAAACCGTCACTGCCGTCGTCGGCGGTCTGGAGGAACGCGGTCTGCTGCCGCGGTGCAGCGCGGTGTTGAGCGGATATCTGGGCAGCGCCGCGATGGGAGAGGCCGTTCTCGACGCCTTGGACCGCGTGCGCCGTGCCAACCCCTCGGCCCTTTTCTGCTGCGATCCGGTGATGGGGGATGCGTCGCCGGGCTTGTATGTGCGCGAGGGCATTCCGGAATTCATGAAGGCGCGGGCCATTCCCGCCGCCGATATCGCGACGCCTAATGCCTTCGAATTGGCGCTTCTGACCGGCATGCGCCCGGATACGCTGTCCACGGCCTTGGACGGATGTCGTGCCTTGGCCGCATTGGGGCCAGAAATCGTTCTGCTGACCAGTCTGGAACGGGACGGAACGCCTGACCATTGTATTGAAATGATGGTCTACCGCGGTGGGGAAGCCTGGGTGGTCGCGACACCGAAATTCGACCTGACACCCGCGCCGAACGGGGCGGGGGACCTGACGGCGGCATTGTTTCTGGCCCATTACATCGAAACGCGGCGCCCGGAGGAGGCATTGGCCCGGACTGCATCATCCATCCATGCGGTGTTTTCGGAAACCCGAAAGGCGGGAACGCGGGAACTCGCTTTGTTGGCCGCGCAGGACAGTCTCGTCGATCCGGAAACACGGTTTGCCGTGACCAAGGTGGCGTGATCCTTTCCTGGACAATAGCTCGATTGTTAACGATTTAGATCAATCTGACGTATAGTGTCCCAGTATTGCGCTGGTTATTGTTGGTCTGGGATAGAAAAAGATATGACGAAAGTGCTGATCGTCGATGACGAGCCCGAGATTCGTGCGCTGGTTAAACGTATCATCACGCGCGAGGGATTTGAATGCGAGGAAGCCGGAGATACGGCGTCCGCGCAGGCATTGATCCAGTCGACGCGTTTTGACGTGATCCTGTTGGACGTCAATCTTCCCGACGGGAATGGGATGGAAATCGCCAAACTTCCGGAACTGCAATCCGATACTTGCGGCGTTATTTTCGTTACCGGTCAGGCGGACCCGATCGACCGCGTCATCGGGTTGGAACTTGGTGCCGACGACTATGTCACCAAACCCTTCGAATCCCGTGAACTGGCGGCCAGGATTAAGATTGTCGCGCGTCGTGTTGCGTCCTTGAAGGATGCGTTGGGCGCGGCGACACGGCGTGGTTCACCCGGGACCGACGGGGCGCCGACAGTGCGTCTTGGCGATATGGTCCTGGACACGAAACACCGCCAAATCCGTTTCGCGGATGGCGGTTTGGAAACCTTGAATCACTCGGAAATGGAATTGTTGGGGATTTTCCTGGAATCGCCAGATTTGCCGGTAGATCGGCAGGCGATCATGGAACGCCTTTATGGCGATAATCCCCCGGCCTTCGACCGTTCGGTGGACATCCGCATCAGTCGGCTGCGTAAAAAGCTGCGCGACGATCCGGCGTCCCCCAGCCTTCTGCTCACGGTACGGAATAAGGGCTATCGCCTGGCCGTACAGCCGGAGGCCGTTGTGTAAGAGTAGAGATGGGTGGCGGGCTTGTGGTGGGGATCCGTCGCCGTTGTTGCAGAACCGTGGAAAGAGGCGGATATCATGCAAACCCCCACCGTTGGATTCTTTAAATCAGCCAGTATTCGAACGCAGATTACTGTCCTGTCGGGAATGGCCCTTGCCGGGTTGTTGATCGTCGCCGGGGCTTTTGTCGTCGGTGATTCATTACGTAAGGCGGAAGGTGAACGTGCCTTTGCCGCCGCGTCCGACAAGGAACTGACGAATGCGATCGCCTATGGCTTTCTGAACGCGAGACGGCGCGAGAAGGATTTCCTTATCCGCAAGGAGGATTCCTATGTCGCCAAGCATCGGGAGGTGATGGGGAAGATTTTCGCCGACCTAGCGCGCCTTCATGCCCTGCCAATCGATGACGATATTCAGCATCTGGTCGAGGGGCTGAACGCCTATGACGCGCAGTTCGATAAGGTTGCGGAATCCTGGAGGACCATCGGTCTGGACGAAACACAGGGGCTGATGGGCGCGCTGCGCACCTCCGTTCATGATGTTGAGGAGCGCCTCGCCGGATATAACGAAGACCGCCTGACCGTGATTATGCTTATGATGCGGCGGCATGAAAAAGACTTCCTGATGCGGCTTGATGAGAAATATGTCGACCGCATGGACAAACGGTATGCCGAATTTCAGGAAGCACTGCCGACATCGTCCGTTCCTGCCGGGGAGCGGGCGGAGGTCGATGCTCTGATGCAGAAATACTTGTCGGACTTCCGCCAGGCGGCGGCGCTCCGGCTCGACCTCGTCGCGCAGGAATCCCAGCTATCGGACCTGTTCTCGGCGACGGAACCCGCCTTTGACAGGATCGCCGCATATTTCAATGCGCAAGCCGCGGATGCTTTGGCGGAATCGGATGCGACCGCTGCACGGGTCTTTGCCAGCATCGTCGCGGTCGTCGTCGTGGCCGTCTTGGCGATGGCGATTATAGCGACATTGATCGTGCGCGCGGTGTCGCGACCTATTGCGGCGATGACGGATGCCATGACCTGCCTGTCCCAGGGAAAAAAGGATATCGCCATCCCCGCCACGGAATATGCCAATGAACTGGGCCGCATGGCGACGTCGGTGGAGGTGTTCAAGGATGCGATGCTGGCTGCCGACGAGGCTGCGAGGCAACGGACCCTGGATGCGGAAGCGAAGGAGAAAAGGGCGGAACTACTGCGTCAGATAACGCGTGAATTCGAGGAAGGGTCGAAAGAGTCCCTGGACAAGGTCGATTTGGCCGTCCGCTCCATGGAAGAGAATTCGGAGAATATGGCGAACGCGGCGGGCACGGCCGCCGAACAGTCGACGGCAGTGTCCGCCGCCGCGATACAGGCTTCCGCCAATGTCCAGACGGTTGCGTCGGCAACGGAAGAGTTGTCCGCGTCTATCAGTGAAATCGGGACGCAGATACAGCTATCCTCACAAATCGCGGGCAATGCCGTAAGACAGGCCCGTGATACGGACGGGATGGTCAAGGAACTTGCGGTTTCGGCGGAGCAGATCGAAGCGGCGATCGGCCTGATCAATGAAATCGCCGACCAAACCAACCTGTTGGCCTTGAATGCGACAATCGAGGCTGCCCGCGCGGGCGAGGCCGGCAAGGGGTTCGCCGTCGTTGCCAGCGAGGTAAAATCCCTTGCGACGCAAACGGGACGGGTGACGGAGGAAATCTCCGCCCAGATCAGTGCGGTACAACGCAATACCAGGGAAGTCGTCGTCGCCATCGGCGGCATTACCGGGACGATAAACCAGGTAAACGACGCGGCGTCCGCCATTGCCGCCGCGGTCGAAGAGCAAACGACGGCGACACGCGAGATCGCCCGCAACGTCGAAGAAGCGGCACATGGAACGGAAGAGGTGACCCGCAATATCGAAGGTGTTTCGGAGTCCGTGAATGTGACCGATCGATCTGCGGCCGATGTTCGCAAAAGTGCCGGCGACGTCGGTAAGCAATCTCGTATTCTCAAGGACTTGGTGCAGAGCTTCCTGAGCCGGGTGCGGGAGACTTGAGGGGTGTTTTAGAGCCCGTCGGATTCTCTCTATCGGTGTTTTCGATAACACTTTAACGAGTGTTTCAAAGATGAAACATTTGGACAATTTGCGAAACGTGTAGTTACTATCAAATTAGCGTAAGTAAAACGGTAGTCTCCTGCTTTTGTGTAGGGTGACTTTGTGCCGAATGTTTGAGGTTTCGTAAATGGTCGCAAACCCGTCCGTCGTGCGGAAGGTTCTCGTTGTAGACGATGAAGAACATATCCGCAGCATGCTGACGCGCTATCTTGGGCGCCAGGGGTTTGAGGCCGTGTCGGCATCGGATGGTATCGCCGCCCTCGATGCGCTGCAATGCAACGAAGACTGCTCTTTGGTCGTCACCGATATCGATATGCCGCGCATGGACGGTTTCGCGATGATCGAAACCGCGAAATCACAGATTGCGCGGCCGATCAGGTATGTCGTTGTCAGCGGCGGCGGTGACGGTGCGCGCGAAAGCAAGGCCCGCGCTCTCGGCGCTGTCGCCTATCTGGGGAAGCCCCTGGATCTGCCCGACCTTCGGGCGGCGGTGGAGGCGGCCAGCCAATCGCTTGACGCAATCATTGCCGGCATCGAAACGGCAGATGATGGGCCGCAGCAGGATTTGGCCGCTCCCGGGGCCGGCTTCACCGATCGTTTCCCGCTGTTTGCGGAAGCGCTGTCGACGGCGATCCCGGCCGTGTCGCAGGATGCGGCGGACCGGTTGCACGCCATCCTTGCCAATCCTTCCGTTCGAAACGGGGCGCATTGCGAACGGGTCGGTGTTCTGTGCGGGTTGCTTGCCGAAAGGGCGGGGTATCCGGCAGACTTCTGTCGAAACATCGCCTTGGCTGCCTGCTTGCACGATATCGGCAAATCCGTCGGCCTGATCGATGACGAGGACGAAACCTCGGTCGCGAAGCACACGCTGCTGGGGGCTTCCGTCCTGCAGGGCGGGGCCATGGCACCGGCACATATTCTGGCAGTGGATATCGCCTTGAGCCATCATGAACGTTTCGACGGTTCGGGGCGTCCGATGCATTTGACCGGCTTGGAAATTCCGCTCGGCGCGCGTATTTGCGCGATCTGCGATGTCTATGCGGCGCTGCGGGCCCCGGCGTCACACCGGTCGGCCTTTACCCATGAAGAAGCCATCGACATTCTGGTCCATGGTGACAGCCGGTCCAGTCCGTCCCAATTCGACCCGGTGCTGCTGGAAATCTTTTCTACTCATGCCGCGGAATTTGAGGCCGCGTACAACGCGGTCGATTAGCCGGCGTCGCTTCCCGGAGTCGCCTGATTCACGGACGCGTCCGGTGGCAGGGTCAGGATGACCTTGGCGCCGACGGGCGCATTGTTCGTGATCGTCAATTCTCCCCCGTGAACCAGCATCAGTTTACGCGCAATGGGCAGTCCCAGCCCGGCACCGTCGAATGCGATATCCGGCGATGACTGCAGTTGAACGAACGGTTCCAGGACACGGATCCGATCCGCCTCCGGAATGCCGGGACCTTCGTCGCTGACGCTCAGGTCGATGCCGCCATCCTCGCGGCGATAGGCACGGATGGTGATTGATGTATTGGTCGGGCTGTATTTGATGGCGTTCGATACGATGTTGATCAGGCATTGCCGGATCAATCGGGGATCGACATGCAGGCGCGGCAGGTCCGGCTCTATTGACTGTATCAGCTTTTGTTTTCGTCGGTCCGATCTGGCCTTGATCAGGCGCAGCGATGATTGGACGATTTCGTCGACGGATGTCTCGGTCAGATGCAGTTCCATTTCCCCGGATTCGATCCGGGAGATGTCCAGGATGTCACTCAACAATTCCAACAGATGTTGCGATGACGATAAGATGTCCGAGATGTAGGATTCATACTTCGGGTTGTCGATCTTACCGAGAAGCCCCTGTGACATGATCTGCGAAAACCCGATGATCGCATTCAACGGCGTTCTCAGTTCGTGGCTCATGCTCGCCAGGAACAGGGTTTTTGCGCGATTTGCCTGTTCGGCAAGGGTTAGGGCGACGACGGCATCGTGACGTGCCTTTTCGATCGCGTCGGCGGATTCGATCAAGCGCAGGTCGAACCGCAAGGATGTGATGATCAGGGCGCCGCCGATGGCAAAGCCCGTGGCGGCGATTGCAATGATAAGGGCAATATAGTTGGAGACGATGGGCCAGCCGTCCTTGGGCACGCCCAGAATGGTCCAGGATCCGCTGATCAGGTATACGTCCAGTGATACCGGGTCCTGCTTGGCAATGTCCGACAGGCTGGTGTCGGGGGTGCTCCAAAACGTATCGCCTTGCGCTCCCGTGCCGTCGACTCCTTGGAAGACGATGTCGTAATCTTTGGTGAAATTATCGATGTCGACGGTTCTCAACATTTCGTCGAAGTCGATGACCAGCGACGCGATACCCCAAAGCGCTTCTTTCGCACCGTCTTCATCTGGCAAAAACACGGGAAAGCGCGAGATCACGCCGGTACCGCCCTGAACCAGTGGAACCGGGCCTGCAACGACAATCCGGTTTTCCGAAATCGTCCGTTCGACGGATGGCCATTGTGTGGCACTGGTTCGATAGTCGAACCCCAGCGCGGCTTCGTTCCCTTCGGTCGGATAGATATGGCTGATCGACAAGTCCTTTGCGATTGCGATATTGCGGATCAGTGCCGGATTGTCGGAAATCAAATATTTCGCGACCCGTTCAAATTCTTCCTGGTCGATATCGGGATTTCCCCGGATGTAGGCCACCAATCCACGTACGCGCTGGACGTCAGCGTTGGTTGCGCGTTCCAAGTCGACGCGCAGAACGCTGAGTTGTTCCGTGGCGACGGTACGGGCCTCGCTATAGGCCTCGCTATGGGAAACGCGTTCGACGATGACGGCGAAGGCGAGACAGAAAATAAACAGGATAAAGAGTCTTAATCGAGCCTTGCGCCAAGCCGTTTTTTGGTCGCCCGTGCGATCTTTAAGCGATGGCGTGCTCAATCCGGGATTTCCTGCTCAACAACAATAATCCAACCCTGTTGGTGGCAGAGTTACACCTCGCCGTCATTTTCGCAACTGGCGGAAATCGGAATGTCCTAGAGGATAGAGACCTGTTCATCCCGCCGTGGATTGTTTCAGTGATGACACGTTCGGAAATGTTCGGAAAAACACAAGGGCGAAGAAAGGTGATTATATACTCGGGCATTCGGGGTTGACCTCCCCCTCCCCCAACGCCCCGGATGCACCCTCCCTGTTCCCTGTTCCTTGCCCATCTCGAGAAATCGAGGTGGGCAAGTTATTTTTACTTGGAATTATTATATTTCTGGTGTGAAACATTTGGAAACGCCGCGAAAAATAAAATTTTAAGGGTATGTGTTACTTTTGCTGTGCGAATGGCGTTGGAAAAGAATGCGCCGTGCCGTCAACAGGAGTTTACATGAGCCGCCTTCTTATCATCGAAGAAGACCCGATCTCCGTCGACATCATCGAACGGGTGGGGGCCCGGATGGGGTATCACGTCGAGGTGTTGAACAGCCTGCGTTTTGTAGACATTCCCTTTGAAGTCGAGCGGTTGGGCGGCTTTGATATTATCGTTTCGGAAGCCATTCTGCCGAACAGCAATGGCTTGACCCTGTTCGGGGATTTGCGTCGGCGGTGGCCGCAAACGAAACTCGTCGTCACATCGGACGGAAGCCTCAATGACCAACTTCGGGATGAATTGTTTGTCGCCGCTTTGCAGGTCGGGGCGCATTGTACCCTGTGCAAACCCTTGCTTGACGATGAATTATCAGCCTGTTTTTCGTCTGTCGGGGGGCTGGCGGCCTAATTGTGCATCCTATGATTAAGTGACGGAAAAATAATTCTATAAATAATTGTGTATAACGAGTAAATATTCGAGGGAGTTTGGGCCTTTTTTCCGAACTCAAAAAAATTAGTAAAATATTTAGATAATCCCCGGATAGTACTTCTAACGACTTGCGATCGAAAAGACTGTCGGCACCCTCGTCGGTGCGTTGTGGGAGAGAAATATGCTCGATTATCGGCCCAAAGGGGTGAAATCCCCTAAATTTTTGGCTTGCCTAGCGGCGGCGCTTCTTCTTTTCAGCGTGGCTCGATCGAATGACGCCCACGCGCAGGCGGTGGAACTGACCCATGCGCCCGGTGATCTGGTGACCGACTCCCTGGTCGCGTCCATTAAGGATTGGGCCACGAAGCCGATCGTCATCGACAGCATCATTGGTCGGAACAAGACAAGCGGTGTCGTGCCGCAAGATCAGATCGACGCGCTCGATAAACAATGGCGCGCCGAACGGGAAATGGACGATCAACCCTTGATTACATCCGTTCTCGCCAATCCGCTGTCATCCTATCTCACGCGCATTCAGGCGCAGTCGCTCGGCGTGCTGAGCGAGATTTTCGTGATGGATCAGAACGGATTGAACGCGGGCCAAAGTGCGATTACGAGCGACTACTGGCAGGGCGATGAAGCGAAATTTCAGAAGTCCTTCGGTGCGGGTGCCGGTGCGGTGTTCTTGGATGAAGCGGAGCTTAACGAGGACACGCAAACCTGGCGGGCGCAACTCAACATGACGATTCAGGATGCTTCTGGCACGCCCATCGGGGCGATCACCGTCGAATTGAACCTGACGGAGCTTGAACGCCGCCAAAATGCCGGCATCGGTCTGTGAAGGGGAGGATGGCATGAACTACTTCAATAATCTTCAAATGGGCCGAAAGCTGATCATCATTTTCGGCTTTCTGCTGGCCATCATGGTCATCAGCGCGACACTGACATACACGCAGCTCCGCAACGCGAAAAGCTCTGCGGACGCCGTTCTGCGAGTCACGGCAATTTCCGATCAGTTGAACAGACTTCAGGAAGCGACCTCGGGGCAGCTGACCGCGATACGCGGCCTGCTGCTGACCGGTAATCGCGATAATATCGAAACGTTCAACACGCTGAACGACCGTTCCGTGGTTATTTTGGATGCGGTCATGGAGGCGGTTCGGGCCAATCCGGAAGCCATCGCACTCCTCGAACAATACCGCGAGGCCCATGACGACTGGGTGACGACCGCAGAGCGCCAAATCACCCTGATGCGGAAGCCGCTGACGGTGGATGAAGCGCGGGTTATCGAAGCGAACGGTGCTGGCCTCAAGTTCTCCGAAACGACGACCGCGCTTTTCAATCAACTGAACGCGCTGGCGAAGCAGATCATCGCGGATTCTCATGCGACAGAAGTATCGGCCTTTGCCTTGCTTGAAATCGCCGCCATCGCCGGTGCCGTCATCGGTGTCGTCTTCGCTATTCTTGCGTATTTCGTGCTGGTCCGCGGGATCGCCCATCCGATCGGCGCGGTGACGGAATCGATGAAGGCCATTTCGGACGGTCAGTACGATCTGGCCATCCCGGGTGTGGAACGGAAGGACGAAGTCGGCAGCATCGCGACCGCTTTGGATGGATTCCGCTTGAATCTGCAGGAAAACGAGCGCTTGCAGGCGGCCGCCCAGGCGCAGCAGGAAGCCGAATTGAAACGGGCGACCCGCCTGCGGGAAACGACGCAGGCCTTCGAATCCGACGCCAAGAGCCTGACGCAAATGGTGGCTGCCGCCGCCGTCGAGTTGGAGCAGACGGCTCAGTCCCTGAACGAAATGGCGGCCCGGTCGTCGGATCGCGCAGGTGTCGTCGCCACCGCGTCCGAACAGACGTCGGCGAGCGTCGAGACGGTGGCGACAGCGTCGTCCGAATTGTCGGCATCGATTGCGGAAATCGCCCAGCAAATGACCATGGCCAACGATCTGGCCGGGGAAACGCAACGCAAGTCCCAATCGACGCAGGAGGAAGTTCGCGGCCTTGCGGAAGCGGCCCAAAAAATCGGCGATGTGGTCAACCTGATCCAGGAAATCGCCGAACAGACCAACCTGTTGGCCCTGAACGCGACCATCGAATCCGCACGTGCCGGCGAGGCAGGCAAGGGGTTCGCGGTCGTTGCTCAGGAGGTCAAGAACCTGGCCGGTCAAACCAGCCGCGCGACGGAAGAAATCGGCAGTCAGATCCGGGACGTTCAGGAGCGCACGAAGAGCGCGGTGACGGCGATCGAACAGATTTCCGCGAGCATTTCGTCGGTTCTGGAAGTCGCGGCCACGGTTGCGGCGGCGACGGAGGAACAAAACTCCGCCACCAACGAAATCTCTCGTAATGTGGAGGAAGTCGCGGCGGCGTCGCGGGATGTGAATACCAACATTCAGGATGTCCGCGAAACGTCGCAGGCGACGGGCGGTGCCTCCGGCGAAGTTCTGACCACCGCGCAGGAACTGTCGAAACAGGCGGATTCCCTAAGGGCGCGCGTCGATCGCTTCCTGGAGGAAGTTCGCGCTTCCTAATCGGGCTCAGGTCGGTACAAGGGAACCTCCCGCTCGGACGGCGGCCGTCAGGCCGATCCTTTGGGCGGGAGTTCTTTTAAGAGATCGGCCAATTCCTTGTCGATCTGACGGTCGAAGGCATCCGCGCGGACGGGCAGGGACGCGATGCCCATACGTTGGTCGACCGGACAATGTCGTTCGATTTTTGACGGCGGCCGCAGCTTCATGCCAATGCGGCGGCTTTTCAGACCGGCTAGAATTCTAAGGCGGTCCTGACGGATGGACTCCAGAGAGATGCCGTCGGATCGTATCGACGGACGGACGCAAATATCCTCCGATCCTCGCGTGTCTTTAGGCGGGGCGATGGCGTTGGAATGTGCCGGGGGATGTGCCGGCTTGCCGCCTGACGCGTCTGGCGGCATCGTCACGTCGTTCGGATTCGGCGCTAAATTCGATTTTGAAGGGATCGTTCCGCCGTCTTCATCGTCGAGACGGTCGGTATCTTCCTCTTGCATTCGCGCCAATAGTTTCCTCAGTGTCGTCCAAACGACACTCCGCGCCGAGGACCGCTTCATCGCTGACCCCCAATTATATTTCCCGAAAGTTTAACGCGGAAATGGAAAAAGGGGGAGGCATAAATGCCTCCCCCTTTTCCTGCCCCACTTAAGTCGGGGCTGCTCCGCCGGGCGTCGAGGGCCCGACGGTAGCGGCCGTCAGATGGCGCGAACGATCGCCGGAATGTCGGCGCGTTCCAGGCCGATATCGGCAAGCTGCACATCCGACAGCGCGTTCAACTGACGCGCCGTGCGATTGCGGCGGTTGAAGCGGTCGGCCTCTTCCGAGACGGTTTCGAAAACCGTCGACAGGGAGAAGATGGCACGGGCCAGCATTTCGTAGAGCGTTTCATTGCGCGGGAAAGCAATTGCGGTCGTCATTGTCGTGTTCCTTACCGTTTCCGCGTCGTCTTAGGGGTATCCCGGTTCGGCGCTGCTGTTCATTTCATGAATTCCTTTTACGCCATTCTTTCGGCCTTGTGTGTTTCGGAAAATGTCAGCGTATTTCAGATTTGAAACCTTTCGGGAAATGTCTGTTTTCCCATGGGATTCCAGTGCTGTTGCGGCATCGCCGGGGATCGGGCATACCTATTGCCTTGGGATGGGGCATGATCGGCGGCTATCTGTCGCCGGGGGAGTATTTGCGGATGAATCAGTCGTGACCGAAGTCCTGAAACCCACTGCGGAACAGCGCGATAGCCTTCACATCCTGCCGCTTTGTATGTTGCCGATCGAAACGGTCGTGCTTCGGCGCGCGAGCCTTATCAAGAATAGCCGCCTCGAAACGGCGCTCGAATTTTTCAAGGACAAGGAATCCGGCAGCGGTCAGCTGACGATCAAGGAATTGCCCGACTACCTGCAAGAGGTCGATCACGACGCGCTGGAACGCGATATCGCGAAACTGCGCCGCCTCGAACAGATGCCCAGCTTCGACGTCTATTCCTGTCGTATCTCGCTGCGGGCGCTGGGCATCGAGGTGAACGACGAGGAATATTTGAAACTGTCCGACGAAATGCTGGTGGCCCTGTCGGCGCGGATGCAGGAATTCACCCGCCCCCTTATCGCCCAGGTTTTCGGCGCGGAAATCAAGGGAGGAGAGGACGCTTCCGACCTTATCGGCATGCTGCGCAATCCCGATAAGGAAGAAGCGCTGCGCCGGTTGAACATGCTGGCGGCGGAACTTCAGGTGCAGGTGTCCGAAATTCCCCGGTTTATCGAAGACTACGGCGATATCTTCCTATCCCTGGCCTATTTCCGAAAATGCCTGGACGATGTCGTCCCGGTGCTCGACAACTTCATGCCGTGGGTGAAGGAATTGATGGAAACCTGGATGATCCGAAACGATCGTCCGAAGCACCGACTCCTGGGTAATGTCATCAGCGACCTCTCCGACATCTCGGGGTCCATTACCGGGCGCTTCGAAAGCTTCGACCGTAAGACCCAGGATTTCTGGTCGGATGTGTCCGCGGCACGGTTCGCGGAAGTCCGGAAGCTGATTACCGATCACCATGTCACGGTCGGCGGGGTGCTGTGCGGCCTGACCATGAAGATGACGCATTGGAAGGCTCGGTTCACCAAGGAAAACCCGGGTGGACCGCAGGCGCGTTTGGAATTCATTATCAGCGAAATTTTGCCTGGCCTGGACCGGATCAAGCGATTGGAGCAACGGGCGGCGGGTACCCGTTAGGCGCCGGATTTAATCCGTTCCGCCGGGCTGATGATTTGTTCTATGGTGCGGCTACACGGGCAATAGGTCGGTGTAGAGGGTTGGGGAGGCGACATGCGCCGGACCATTTTGATTATTGAGGATGACGCCGATATCCGCGCGTTGCTGGTGCGGTTCTGTGAGCGGTTGGGCTTTCAGGCTTCGGTCATTGCGGAAAGCCGGTTTTTCGATGCGTCCTTCGACCTGGCGCAACAGGAGGCGATCGTCGGCGTTATCACGGACATCTTCATGCCGGGAAAAAGCGGCATTGAGGTCATCCAGGAAATCAAGGAACGCACCCCGGATGTGAAGGTCGTCGCGATTTCCGGCGGGTGGAGCGTCGATGGCAGCATGAACGACGCCCTGACGGCGGCGCAGAAGTTGGGTGTCGACGCGGCCTTGCCGAAACCGTTTACCCAAGATCAATTGAAGGAGGCACTGGCCACCGCCGGTGTCGTCTTGGATTAAGCCGTCGTGGATTAGCCCGGACCGTTCGCGCGGCCGTGGATTTGTCCGCATGGCCTTGCCCTGACGCACAGATTTCTCTTCACCTGTCCCTGAAGCGATGCAACCATGGTCCGGTTCGCGGATAGGGGGCGGGCAATTCGTGCCGCGTCACAGGGGTCGGGAGGTTTGGGCCATATGCTGAATTCCTATGTGCTGGGTATTCTGGCATTTGCCGTTCTGTGCGTCTTTCTATTGTCCCTGTCGATGTCGTTGACGCGATCCAAACACGGGCTGTGGCGGATCGAGAATCTGATGAGCATCGCGCTCTTCATTCTTCTCATCGGGCTGATGGGGCGCATCGGTCTGATGTCCGGCAGCGGCTATGCGCAAAACCCGTATGGGTTCTATACCCCGATCATCCTGGGCGGCACGCTGCTGATGGCGAGCACCGGATACCTTTTATACCGGCATCGCAACCTGCGGCTTCTGGAAGCTTCCCTGAACGAGGTTCTGGAAACGCAAAGCCTTTTACGGGACCGCGCCGCGCTGTATCGCCGGACCCTGCACGCAATGATGGGGCTGCCGCAAGACGGTACCGACGACGGGTTCAAGGCGGAAGTCCTGCGCATGGCCGCGGAAGCATTGGGGATAGAGCGCGCGGCGATCTGGCTTGGCACCATTACCCAAGGAAACCTCCACTGCGACGGGCTTTATATCGTCGGGCGGGGGGTGGTTCCGGCGGCCGGTCTGGTCCTGACGAAGGAAAATCACCCGGATTATTTCTCCGCCTTGGACGAAAACCATGTTCTGGCAGTTGCGGATTGTTGGACCGATCCCAGGACCGCGTCTTTCAAGAGCGGCTATCTGCCCGAAACCGGGGTGAAGTCCCTCTGCGATGTGCAGACCCCCCGCATCGGCGGGATCGAAGGCGTCGTTTGTTTCGAATCCGTCCGGGACAACCGACATTGGACGACGGACGATATCGCCTTCGTCCAGGGGGTGGGCGAATTGATCCTGTTGCGCATCGCCCGGCAAAAACTGGCGGCGGCGGAACAGGCGGTCCAACTGCGCGACGCGCGGTTCCGGGACTATTCAATGGCCGCATCGGACCTATTCTGGGAATGTGACGAAAATCTGGTCTTCACCTATCTGTCCGCGAAAGACGATACGCTGAACCTCGATGCGTCGCTGGTCGGTCGTAAGGTTTCGGACATGCCGGGCTATGATCCGGCGTCGGAGCGGTGGCGGGCTTTCCTGGAAAGGCTGAGCGCCAAGGAGCCTTTCCGCGACGTGCCGATTACGACCGAAAAGGCAGACAAGTCCCAAGTGCTTATTGCCGTCAGTGCCATTCCCGTGATGGATGAGGCCGGACATTTCAAAGGATTTCGGGGGGCGGGGCGGGACATCCGCGGCCAATTCCGAGAAGAAACTGTGCGGGAGGCCATTCAGGTCGCCATGACCGGCAGCGTCGGGGAAGGCTTCTTCGACGAACTGGTGCGCTGCCTGATCGATATGGGATACGACCTCGCCATTTTGGGGCAGGTGCCCCGCGATCGCCGCAGCGAAATTTCTATCCTGTCCTGGGCGTCGTCGGACGAAACCGTGACGATACAGCAGGACGATCTGCTTCAGGGGCCGTGTCGGTCGGTGCTGAAAGGCGACTTCGTCTTCGTGCGGAACAATGTCACGGATGTCTATCCCGACGATGAATCGCTTCGGCGTTTCGGTCTTGTCAGCTATGCCGGGATGCCGCTGGTCGACAATACAGGCATGGTGATCGGCGTTTTGTTGGCCATGCGCCGAAAGCCGCTGACCGACGAGGAAATGGCCCGCAGTGTGCTGACCGTCTTCACGATCCGTGCCTCCGGGGAATTGCGCCGCCTGCGTAATGAGGAAGAGAAGTCGAGCCTTCAGAACCAATTGCTCCACGCGCAGCGCATGGAAACAATGGGCGCGCTTGCCGGCGGGATCGCACATGATTTCAACAATGTGCTGACCCCGATCCTGGGCTATGCCGGGATGCTGGCCGAGGATTTCGAGGAAGGCACCTCCGCCCATGAAGATGCTGTTGCCATCGTGCGCGGTGCGAAACGGGCGAAGGCGATGGTCGAGCAGATCCTGGCCTTCTCCCGTCGGTCGGATGCGGAACAGAAGATCGCCTTCGATCCGACCAAACTGATTGCCGGCAGCTTGAAATTCGTGAAGGCGACCATCCCGCCGAAAATAGAGCTGACCTCCGACATTGCGGAAGACACGCCCAAAATCGTCGGCGATCCGAATAAGTTCGATCAGGTGCTGATGAACCTCGTCACCAACGCCTATCAGGCTTTCGACGATCAGGAAGGCCGGATCGACGTGGTCGTCCGACCGACCTATATCAGCGAAGATTTCGCCGCCGTGCATCCGCCGATCGTGCCCGGTCCGGCGTTGCGCCTGAACGTCACCGATACGGGCAGCGGCATTCCGCCCGACGTCCTGCAGAAGGTCTTTGAACCGTTCTTCACGACAAAGGGGTCGGGCAGGGGGACCGGCTTCGGCCTGTCGACCTGCCGCGGTATCGTCGAGGCGATGAACGGCACCATCCTGGTCGATACCAAGCCGGGGCGGGGGACGACCTTCACGGTGCTGATCCCGGCCTATCAGAAGTCGGCGGCGACGCTGGTGGTCGACGAGGATCCGGCGGCGGCGCCGGTAAAGGCGGACGGTCCGGTCTATCGCGTCGTCTATGTCGATGACGAGGTCGAAAACAACGCGGTGACGGTGAAGCTGTTGGAACGCGCCGGGCATTCCGTGCGCAGCTTTGCCGATCCCACGGCCGCCACCACCTTCTTGAAAACCCATCCCATGGATGTGGATGTCCTGATCACCGACGACAGCATGCCCAAGATGCAAGGCTACGAAGTGGCGGAGGCTTACCGCACCGCCCGCCCCGATGCCGCCATCGTCGTCGTTTCAGGCGCCAGCGGGGCGGTCCTGAAGGAACGTTACGCAGAGGCCGGGGTGAATACCTTCGTCCAGAAACCCTTCGTCGTCAGCGAGCTGCTGGACGGCATGGAAGCGGCGATGTCGGGGCGCTAAGAGGTCAAACGAAAAACGGGTTACGCCGATGTGACGTAACCCGTTGATCTTATTGGTCGGAGTGGCTGGATTCGAACCAACGACCCCTGCCTCCCGAAGACAGTGCTCTACCAGGCTGAGCTACACTCCGGTATATGCTTGGCATCTTCATGGGGCGGTCGGGTCCGTCCCGTGCCGAAGCGGATCGGCTTATAGCGTTCCGGTTCCCGCTGTGCAAGACATGGAATGCATTTCCATGACGGAAATTTTAACGAAATTCTGCATAGGAGGATTTATGCCTGATATCGCCGAAGACGTGCTGCGGTTTTGGTTAGAGGATTGCGGACCGGAATCCTGGTTTTTGAAGGATGAGGCGCTGGATCGAACCATCCGCGACCGTTTCGGCGCGGCGCGGGATGAATTGGCCGACGATTGGGATATGGCGATGGATTGGGCGAAGACGCCGCGCGGGGCGCTGGCCGCGTCGATCGTGCTGGACCAGTTTTCGCGCAATCTGTTCCGCGGCGATCCACGCAGCTTCGAGGCGGATCCGCTGGCCCGCGATCTGGCGCGGGAGGCGGTCATTCGGGGCTTCCATTTGGACAAAACGCTACCGGAGGGCAGCGCGATTTTCTTCGTTTTGCCCTTTGAACACAGCGAATCGGCGGCGGATCAAGAGTGGAGCATGGCCCTGGCGCGGTTGGTCGGGGATGAGCAGTTCGTGCGGTATGCCGAAGCGCATCGGGACATCGTTCTGCGCTTCGGTCGCTTTCCCCACCGCAATGCCGTGTTGGGACGCGACAGCACGGCGGAGGAGCTGGCGTTTCTGAAGGAACCCGGTTCTTCCTTTTGAGCGGAATGCTGCGCCGCACTGTAAGGGGATTGATCCGGATGCGGAAATCGGGGTTAACTTGAAAGTCAGTGGTGAAGAACGGCGGTCGCGCCGTCGCCCGGCTGACGCTCTTCTACGCAAACGAGCTCCGCGATAGATACGGACGCTACAGCCCGGCAGGCCCGACCCGCCCCTTCCGAAAACCGGAAAGGACAGGAATTGATGAGCGTCGCCACGTTACTGACAAAAAAGCCAGCCCAGATCGTTACCATCGGAGCGCAGAACACGATTGCGGAAGCGTCGAAGCTTTTGACCGACAACAAGATCGGCGCCGTCGTCGTCGTGGAGGCAGCGGACCGTGTCGTCGGTATCCTGTCGGAACGCGATATCGTCCGGGGACTGTCCGCGCGCGGCGCATCGGTCCTGACGCAACGGGTCGCGGATCTGATGACTGCGCCGGTTCAGACCTGTACGCGGTCGGAAAGCGCGGACAGTGTCATGCGCCGGATGAGCGAAGGCCGCTTCCGCCACATGCCGGTGGTGGAAGGCACCAAACTGGTCGGCGTGATTTCCATCGGCGACGTGGTGAAGAACCGCATTGCCACGCTTGAGCAGGAAGCCGGTGCCATGCGCGATTACATCATGACAGGCTGAGAGCCGGTCGCCTTTCCTTGGCAGCGGGGAGGGGGCTATCCTTTCCGCGGCAAGGAGAGGTCGCGACATGTCGCCAGTAGGTCGCGGAGGATATCTCCCTTCGGATCGATAAGGTCCGGCGAAAGGGAAATTAGCGTGACGGCGGCTTCCGCATCGCCTTGCCAGTTCCTTACCGGGGCGGCCAAGGCATAGAGCCCGGGAATGAAATCCCCGCCGACCGCCGCATATCCAAGTTCCCGAATTTCCTTCCGCAAGGCCTGGGCGCGGGACAGATTCTGGGGCGCAAGAGCCTGAAGCGTCAGGGATTCCGGCAAATAAGCTAGAAAGATGCGGCCGGTCGCCGATTCCAGCAACGGCATGACGGTGCCGAGACCGAGCGTCGTCACGATGTGATTGTGGGCCCGTTCCCACCGCACGATCGTCCCGCCATTCGATCCCCAAACAGACAGCATCGCCGTGCAGCCGACCCGGTCCACAAGGTCGGGCAGGGCGGCGGCCGTCTTGTTCACGAAATCCGACCGGCCGAGCGCCGCCAATCCAAGTTCCGCCGCCAGCGGTCCCAGATCGTAGCGACCGGATCGTTCCTTCTGGCTGACCATCCCTTGGGCCACGAGACTGGCGAGATAGCGATGCAGCTTGCTGGTCGCCAATCCGGTGCGATCGGAGATTTCCTTCAAGCTCATGGCCCCGGTCGAGTCCGCGAAAACACGCAGGACGGACATCGCGATGTCCACCGATCCGATACCGCGCCGATCTTCCAACTCCGACATGAGCATTGCTCCCTATTGCACAATGGTGAATGTACTGTATATTGGTGAATAACGCAAAAACACATAATGGGAGGAAGATATGCGAGTCGCAATCATTGGCGGCGGCCCCGCCGGTCTTTATACGGGCTATCTGCTGCGCCGCGCCTTTCCCGACGCCCAAATCGACATCGTCGAACAGAATCCTGAAAACGTAACCTGGGGCTTCGGCGTCGTGTTTTCGGATTCGGCGCTGGATTTTCTGCGCGAAGACGATCCGGAAACCCATGACGCCATCGTCCCGCATATGGAGATGTGGCGTGACCTGACCCTGGATATGAAGGGCGAAAAGGTCGTGATCGACGGCGTCGGCTTCGCCGCGATCGGTCGCCTGCATCTGTTGCAGCTTCTGACCGAACGGGCGCGCGCGGTCGGCCTGGACCCGAAATTCGGCACGGTGATTTCGGACCTAGACGCTTACAAGGATTACGATCTGATCGTCGGTGCGGATGGTCTGAACTCCCTGGTTCGGCAGTCGGGAGACTTCGGCACCAGTCTGGAATATCTGGACAACAAATTCGCCTGGTACGGCACGACCAAACGGTTCGACACGCTGACGCAGTCGTTCCGGGAAAGCCGGTTGGGGCGTTTCAATGCGCACCATTATCGGTATTCCGACGACATGAGCACCTTCATTGTCGAAACGGACGGGGCGACGTGGAAGGCCGCAGGTTTCGAGGGCATGGACGCCGCGACGACCAAACAGGTTTGCGAGGAAATCTTCGCCGATGTTCTGGATGGCGAACCGCTGGTTGCGAACAACTCCGTCTGGCGGAACTTCCCGAAGCTGTGGAACGAGACATGGTATAACGGTAATCGCGTCTTGCTGGGCGATTCCCTGCATACGGCGCATTTTTCCATCGGCTCCGGCACGCGCTTGGCGATGGAAGACGCAATCGCGCTGGTCAAGGCACTGACGGACAATAGCGGGGATGTGGCCACGGCGTTGCCTGCCTATCAGGCGGCGCGGAAGCCGATCGTGGAAAAGATCGTGACCGCCGCGAATTTGAGCGCGCATTGGTACGAGGACTTCGTTGCGAATATGGACCTTCCGGCATGGGAGTTTGCGGATCGCTATATCCGTCGCGCCGGTCGGATCGACGATGAAAGACTGCGGAAACTCGCACCCCGTTTCATGGCGGGGCTAGAGGCCTACCGCGGCTAACGGGAAGGGATAATCAATGTCGGATATACGGGACCTGGTTCCGGCGGACGCCGTCGAAACCGGGGAGATCGGGTTTTCCATTCCGGAACGCTACAACGCGGCCCGGATCCTCTTCGACAATCTGGAGGCGGGGCGCGGCGACAAGGTCGCGGTGCTGACCGAAACGGAGCAGGTGACCTATGCGGAGCTGTGCCGCCGGGCCTGCAGGATCGGGAACGGACTCTTGGCGCTCGGCTGCCAGCGGGGGGACCGGGTGCTGTTGGTCCTGGACGACTCGCCGGATTACGCGGCGGCGATCTTCGGTGCCTTGCGCGCCGGGTTGGTGCCGATTCTGATCAACACGCTGTCGCCCGCCGACCTGATTGCCTATTTCCTGGAAGACTCCGCCGCCAAGGCGGCGCTGCTGCATTCCGGCCACCGGAATCTGTTTCCGGAAAAGACGGATGCGGCGCTGATCGAACTGGACAGCGCGGATGGTAAAAGCTGGGTCGCCGGACAAGGCGACGATCTGGCGGAAGCCGACACCAACCGGAACGACATGGCGTTCTGGATGTATTCCTCCGGTTCCACCGGGCGGCCGAAAGGCGTCGTGCATCTGCATCACGACATGGCCTATACGGTCGAAAGCTATGCCAAACGCGTGTTGGGCATCCGCGAAGACGATGTCTGCTTTTCCGTGCCGAAAATCTTCTTCGCATACGGCTTCGGGAATTCCATTACCTTCCCTTTCGCGATGGGCGCGACGACGGCCTTTTTGCCCGATCGCCCGGTGCCGGAACGGATTTTCGACGTCATCCGCAGCTGCAGGCCGACCCTGCTGTTCGCCCTGCCGACAGTGTATACGGCGCTGATCAAGTCGCCGGCGGCGGAAGGCGCGGATCTGTCCAGCGTGCGTCTGTGCATTTCGGCTGCCGAGGTTCTGTCCGGCGATGTGTTCAACGCGTGGAAGAACCGCTTCGGGCATGAAATCATTGAGGGCCTCGGCTCGACGGAAGTTCTGCACATTTATCTTTCGAACACGGTCGAAAAGAAGCGCCTCGGTTCCGCCGGGATGAGGGTGCCGGGCTATTCGGTGCGCCTGACGGACCGGGACGGCAAGGATGTCGGGCCGGGTGAAGAAGGCATCATGTGGGTGCGCGGCGACTCCAATGCGCCGTTCTATTGGAACCGGCCGGATAAAACCGAAGAAACCATGCGCGACGGTTGGATATGGACCGGCGACCGTTTCACCATGGACGACGACGGCTTCTACTTCTTCAAGGGGCGCGCGGACGACCTGATCAAGGTCAGCGGCCAATGGGTTTATCCGTTGGAAGTCGAATTGTGCCTGAATGAACATCCGAAGGTTCTGGAATGCGCCGTCATGGGCCTTGCCATGGATGACGGACGGATGACCCTGGCGGCGGTGATCGCGCCGATGCCGGGAACCGACGGCGGCGATGTTCTGGGCGAGGAACTCAAAGCCTATGTAAAGACGGAGCTTTTGCCCTATAAATACCCCCGGCAGATTCTCTATATGGATAAGCTGCCGAAGACCGGGACCGACAAGATCGACCGGCAAGCCTGCAAGAAGTTGCTGATGCAAGGGACCTGATATGCTCGCCTTCGCCGCCGCCGTGTTCTTTTTGATCATCACACCGGGGCCGGGGGTTTTATCCACCGCGGGCGTGGGCAGCGGTTACGGCGCGAAAGCGGGTACGCGCTACGTCGTCGGGCTGTTTATCGGAAACACGGCGGTCGCGTTGGCCGTCGTGTCCGGCGTGGCGGCGGTGTTCCTGGCCAATCCGGCAATCCGCACGGCGCTTCTGGTCGCGTCCGGTTGTTATCTTCTCTACCTCGCCTACAAGATCGCCTTCGCGGGGGCGAAGGTCGCCTTTATCGAAAAGGCGGAACCGCCCGGTGTGGTCGGCGGCGTGGCGCTTCAAGCGATCAATCCGAAGGCCTATGCCGTCCATACCACATTGTTCAGCGGGTTTGCCTTCCTGCCCGACAATACGGGGCTGGAGGCCGTCCTTAAGCTGGCGATCATGAGCGCGATCTGGATTCCGATCCATTTCGCGTGGCTGTGGGCAGGAATATCGCTGCATCGTCTCGATTTGAGCCCGCAGCGCCAACGGATGGTCAACCTGTTCATGGCGGCCTCTATGATCGTCGTGGTCGTATTGGCGGCGTTCGCGCCGGGTGGGTTGGCCGATGGGTAACGCGATCCCAGGAATTCAGCGGGGAACGGTTGCGCCGGACCCGGTGATGCGCCTAGCATTCGCGTGTCCGAATATATCGGACGGGTCATCGTGGGAGAGGGGGCGTCCATGACTGCCATTTACCGGAAATACGCGGTTGCAGGTTTTACGATGACGGCCTTGCTTGCCGGGATCGGTATGGCGACGGCGCAGGCGGCGGACCTGACAATCCTGCATATGAATGACAGCCATTCCCATCTGGAAGCGGACGGCAGCCTGGATCTGATGCTCGCGGGCGAAAAGACGCGGGTGAAGGCCGGCGGGTTTCCCATGGCGGCGGCGGTGATCCGAAAGCTGGAGTCGGAACGCGCCAACGTTCTGAAATTGCATGCAGGCGATGCGGTGACGGGCGATTTGTTTTTCACCCTATTCGACGGCGCGGCGGATGCCGACCTGATGAACAGCATCTGCTTCGACGCTTTCGCGCTGGGCAACCACGAATTCGACAATGGCGATGCCGGGCTGAAAACCTTTCTGGATTTCCTGGCGAAGGGCGACTGCGACACGCCGGTCCTGGCCGCGAATGTGGTGCCGGAGAAAGGCGTGTCGCCCTTGGCGCCCGCCGACGGCCCGGCCTATCTGCAGCCTTATTTAGTGACCGATGTCGGTGGCGCCGAAGTCGGGATTATCGGCATCGATATCGCGTCGAAGACCAAGAATTCCTCCAGTCCCGATCCGACGACGATGTTTCTGGACGAGGCGGAAACCGCGCAGAAATATATCGACGAACTGACGGCAAAGGGGGTCGATCGCATCGTCCTGCTGACGCACTATCAGTATCGGAACGACCTTGAATTGGCGAAGACTCTGACCGGTGTCGATGTGATCATCGGCGGGGATTCCCACACCTTGTTAGGCGATTTCGACGGGGTCGGCCTGAATGCGCAGGGGCCCTATCCGACCGTCGTTGCTGGCAAGGACGGCGCGACCGTCTGCGTCGCCCAGGCTTGGGAATATGCCCGTGTGGTCGGTGAACTGGCCGTTGATTTTGACGATACGGGGCGCGTGACCGCCTGTTCCGGCACGCCGCATATACCGCTGGCGGATAGCTTCCGGCGCAAGAACGCCGGCGGCGACCGGGTCGAACTGGAAGGCGCCGCTCGCGCCGCCGTGCTCGCGGCGATCGACGCCGATCCGAACCTGTCCGTGAGCGGTGAAGATCCGGTAGCCAAGGCCGCGCTGGACCGTTACGCGGGAGAGGTCGACGCACGTAAGAAGGAAGTGATCGGCGAGGCATCGGACACGTTGTGCCTGGAACGAATTCCGGGGCAAGGCCGGTCGAAGATTTGCGATGTGTCTGCGACGGCGGATCATGGGTCGGATATTGCGACGCTGGTCGCCTTTGCCTTCCGGGAAATGTCGAAGACCGGGGATATCGCCATCCAGAATGCGGGCGGCGTGCGCGTCGATCAGGCCGCCGGTCCGGTCACGGTCGGCGATGCCTATTTGATGCTGCCGTTTTCCAACACGCTGGTGGAACTGACGATGACCGGCGCGGAGATCAAGTCCGTTCTGGAAGACGCTTTGGATTACGCCTTGCAGCCGGACGGCTCCACCGGCGCCTATCCCTATGCCTCCGGATTGCGGTGGACGGTGACCGTGGCGGCCGAAAAGGGTGCGCGTCTGACCGATATCGAATTCCGGGGCATGCATGACGATGCCTGGGTTCCGCTCGATCCCGATCGGTCCTACAAGGTCATCACCAACGACTATATCGGCGCGGGCCGGGACGGGTATCTGACCTTCAAGACCGTCACCGATAGCGGCCGGTCGGTGGATACCTATCTGGACTATGCGAAATCCTTCGTCGACTATGTGAAGCTGCGCGGAACCGTCGGGAAACTGCCGGTCGAAGACTATTCCACACAGCGGTTCATCCCGTAGAGGTATTCGGATATGAGCTTCGTTTTCCCGACCCGACCCGTTCCCGCCGTTCCCATTCGCGGCAGCGACGACCTGTTCCCGGTCCGCAATATCTATTGCGTGGGCCGGAACTATTGGGCGCACCGGTCGGAAATGGGGGCGACGGACCGCGATCCGCCGTTCTTTTTCACCAAGGCGCAGGACGCGATTCTGTATTGCCCGCCCGGGGAGGTGACGGAGGTTCCCTATCCGGTGATGACGTCGAACTATCACTATGAAATCGAACTGGTTGTGGCCATCGGCAAGGAAGGCGCCGACATCGCCCAGTCCGACGTGCCGGCGCATGTCTTCGGCTATGCCGTCGGGTTGGATATGACGCGGCGCGACCTGCAACTGGCGGCCCGCGACAAGGGGCGGCCCTGGGATAACGGCAAAAGCTTCGCCTTGGCGGCCCCGATCGGCGATATCGTCCCGATCGGCACCAGCGGCGAGATAGCATCCGGTCGTATCGCGCTGTCCGTGAACGGCGAAACCCGCCAAGACGCGGCGATGGAGGAGATGATTTGGAACACTCGCGAGATTGTCGAGGATCTGTCCAAGTATCATCGCCTGTATCCCGGCGATCTGATATTCACAGGAACGCCCGCCGGTGTCGGCCCGGTTCAGAAGGGCGATGTGTTGGACGGCAGTGCGGAAGGCGTCGGTGCCCTTCGCGTCAAGATCGTATGAGCAAGGCGGCAATACACCTTGCGTCCAGAGGAGGCTAATGTTTAAGCTTAAATATTCGAAGCTTCAAACAATGAAACTGCATGCAAGATAGGTCAGATTTCGTCGTTGCGCGGCAAACATGATGAACTATAGTGCATGTGACCCTTAGGTGGGATACTTGCCTGGGTGGGGAAAAGAAGAGGCGTCAATCCTCCAAGAACCCGCAAAACACCTGGAACCGATGCGTTCCTAGTATTGTTGCGTTTTCGTCGAGTTCGGAAGAGCTCTTAAGACAGGGAGAGAAAGTGATGAAGAAACTCGTTCTGGCGGCCGCGCTGGGCTCCGCCGTTCTGGCGGCTCCGGCCGTTGCAGCCGATCCGGTGAAGATCGGCTTTATTACGTCGCTGACGACGCCCGCCGCCGTCATCGGCAACGACATGAAAAATTCCGTCGAACTGGCTATCGAGCATATCAATGCCGAAATGGGCGGTCGTCAGGTCGAAGTCATCTTCGAAGACGACGCGTTCAAGCCGGAAGTCGGCAAACAGGCCGCTGACAAGTTGGTCAAGCAGGACAAGGTCGACTTCGTGACCGGCTTCATCTGGAGCCACGTTCTGCTCGCGTCGTCCAAGACGGTGCTCGACAGCGACACGTTCCTGATCAGCACGAATGCCGGCCCGTCGCAGCTTGCCGGCAAAGGCTGCCACAAGAACTTCTTCAGCACGTCCTGGCAGAACGACCAGACCCCGGAAGCCCTGGGTGAGGTGCTGAACCAGAACGGCGTGAAGTCGGTCTACATCATGGCCCCGAACTATGCCGCCGGTAAGGACATGGTCGCCGGTGTCGAGCGTACGTTCAAAGGCGAAATCAAAGGCAAGGACCTGACGAAGTGGGGTGCGGATGCGCAGCTCGACTTCTCTGCGGAACTTGCCAAGGCGAAGGCGTCGGGCGCGGAAGCGATCTGGGTCTTCTATCCGGGTAAGGCCGGTGGCGCCTTCATCCAGCAGTATACCCAGGCGGGTCTGCAGGAATCGCTGCCGCTGTATTCGGTGTTCACCGTGGACGCGATCTCCCTGCCGAAGCTGCAGGAAGCCAACCTGACCGGCGTGTTGGGCTCCCGTGCGACGCAGCATTGGTCCCCGGACATGGACAACCCGGCCAACAAGAAGTTCGTCGGCGACTACCTGGCCAAATACGGTGTCTATCCGTCCTATTACGGTCAGCAGTCCTATGACGCGATCATGCTGATCAAGTCTGCGGTAGACGCTGTCGGCGGCGACCTGTCCGACAAGGACGCGGTTCGCGCGGCGCTGGAAAAGGCCGACTTCGATTCGGTCCGCGGTGCGTTCAAATTCGGTAAGAACCACTTCCCGATCGAAAACTTCTACGTCCGTGAAGCGGTCGTGGATTCCGAAGGCCGCTGGACGACCAAAATCGTCGGCACGGTCTATGAAAACGCGGTCGATAACTACGTCGACCAGTGCAAAATGTAAAATTTAACGGTTGTCGTGGGGCGGCGTCGATGGCGTCGCCCCATGCGCCTTTAGTGACTTTGAGTATGAACTTTCCTGGTTTTCTCGTCTGATTGCCGATGCCTGGCGTCCCCGATCCGGCGACAATGCGAAGGGTGCCTTGTCGATGTCGGACCACAGCGGGCGAAAATTGGGAAAGACGCGAATTCATCTTGTGTCGCATAAAAGAGAATGTTTAAGCTTAAAAAATATAGGCATGAAACAATGACGTGCGCAGCACCGCTGATCCCGATGCGTCATGTTTCGAAGGGACGCAGGATTCATGGCTATTCCTGTTCCCGAAGTGGGAAGAAGAGAGGCCTAAGTCTCCCGTGCCCGCAGACTGGTTGGAAACGTCCGGAACTGTCCGTTGAACGCGTTTCTAACAAGTCCTTGCGGACTTACGAACTGGGAGACTTATACGTGAGAAAATCGTTAATCGCGGTCCTTCTCGGGACCGTTGTCACCGCCAGCCCGGCCCTTGCCCAAGATGATCCGATCAAGATTGGTTTCGTCACCTCGCTGACGACGCCCGCCGCTGTTATCGGCTTCGAAATGAAGAATGCCGCAGAACTGGCGATGGAGCATATCGGCGGCGAAATGGGCGGCCGTAAGGCGGAAATCATTTTCGAGGACGACGGTTTCACGCCGGCGACCGGTAAGCAATCGACCGACAAGCTGCTGAAACAGGACAAGGTCGATTTCATGACCGGCTTCATCTGGAGCCACGTGTTGCTCGCCTCGTCCAAGGCGATCCTGGACAACGGCACCTTCCTGATCAGTGCCAATGCCGGTCCGTCCCAGTTGGCGGGCAAGGGCTGCCACAAGAATTTCTTCAACGTGTCCTGGCAGAACGGCCAGCCCGCCGAAGCGATGGGCGCCGTCCTGAACCAGATGGGCGTGAAGTCGCTGTATTTGATGGCGCCGAACTACGCGTCAGGAAAGGATCAGACCGGGGCGCTTGAAGGCGCCTATAACGGCGAGATCAAGGGTAAGGACATGACCAAGTGGGGGGCCGACGCACAGCTCGACTTCTCCGCGGAACTGGCGAAGGCGAAGGCGTCCGGCGCGGAAGCGATCTGGATTTTCTATCCTGGCAAGGCCGGCAACGCCTTCATTCAGCAATATGTCCAGTCGGGCGTGGCGGATACGATGCCGCTGTATTCCGTCTTCACGCTGGATTCCATCTCGCTGCCGAAACTGCAGGACGCCGGTCTGACCGGGGTTCTGGGCGCGCGGGAAACCCTGCAATGGTCGCCCGATATGGACAACCCGGCGACCAAGAAGTTCGTCGCGGACTATAAGGCGAAACACGGCGCGTATCCGTCCTACTATGCCCAGCAGGCCTATGACGCGATCATGCTGATCAAGTCGGCGGTGGATGCGGTCGGTGGCGACCTGTCCGATCAGGACGCGGTTCGTGCGGCGCTGGAAAAAGCGGATTTCGACTCGCTGCGCGGCGACTTCAAATTCGGCAACAACCACTTCCCGATCCAGGACTTCTACCTGCGTGAAGTGGTCGCCGACGAAGACGGTCGTTGGACGACGAAAATCGTCTCTAAGGTGACGGAGGACGCGGTCGATAGCTACGCCTCCGAATGCAAGATGTGAGCACGGTCGGTTCTCGGGAGGGGACGTTAGTCCTCTCCCGATCATCGCCTGTGTGGGTATGTGTTAAATTGGTTGGTCACTAACTCGAAAGTACGCCGGTGTGAATGCCGGGTTTTGGGGGAGGTATGGAAAGCGCATTGCTGATAACCCAGCTGCTGAATGGATTGCAGCTTGGAATCCTGCTGTTTCTAGTGGCGGCGGGGCTGACCCTGATCTTCGGTATCATGGACTTCGTCAACCTGGCGCATGGATCGTTCTATATGATCGGCGCCTATATCTGCGGGACTCTGGTCTATCTCCTGGATAGTTTCGTTCTCGCGGTGATTCTGGCGGTGCCGCTGACGCTGGTCGTGGGGTATGTCGCGGAACGGTTGGTCGCGCGGTCGATCTATGCCCGCGATCACTTGGATCACGTTTTGGCGACCTTCGGGCTCATCCTGATCTTCGACACGGGTGTGCATTTACTATGGGGCGCGGAAGGCATGTCCATCCCGCTGCCGGACTGGCTGCAGGGCCAGGTGGCCTTCAGCAGCACGATCGAAGTGCCCAGTTATCGCCTCGCGATCATCGCCGTTGGCTTGGCCGTCGCGCTCGGCCTGTTCCTGGTCGTGACAAAAACCCGGATCGGCATGTTGATCCGCGCCGGTGCGTCGAACCGCACGATGGTTCAGGCGCTGGGGATCGATATCAAGAATCTGTTTTCGCTGGTTTTCGCCGCCGGGGCGGCCATCGCCGGATTGGCGGGCATGATGATCTCGCCGATCACCGAAGCGTCGATCGGCATGGGCAACGATATCATCATCGTCGCCTTCGTCGTTATCATCATCGGCGGTATCGGATCCATCAAGGGCGCCTTCATCGGGGCGTTGATCGTCGGCATGATCGACACGTTGGGCCGGTCCTACCTGGATCAACTCTTCAAGCTCGTCATGTCGGATCAAAACGCCGAAACGGCGGCTCCCGCCATTTCCGCCATGCTGATCTACATCCTGATGGCGGCGATCCTCGCGGTCCGGCCTCAGGGCCTGTTCCCGCCCAAGGTCCGGTGACGGGAAGGAAGTCGAAAAATGAATCTCTCTGCGCTTATAACGCCCAAGAATCTGGTGACTGCAGCGGTGCTGATCGTGCTGGGGCTGATGCCGGTTCTCACAACGGTCTTCGACCAACCCTTCTACCTGGATATCGCGACCCGTATCGTCATTCTGGCGGTCGCGGCGGCCAGCCTGAACCTTATTCTCGGTTTCGGCGGAATGATCAGCTTCGGCCATGCCGCCTTTGTCGGTATCGGTGCCTATGCGGTCGGAATTCCGATCTATTACGAATACTATTCGGGATTCCTGCACTTCCCGCTGGCGATTGCCGTCAGCGCCCTGTTTGCGCTGGTCACGGGCGCGATCAGTCTGCGTACCAAGGGCGTTCATTTCATCATGATCACCATGGCGTTCTCGCAGATGATCTTCTTCCTGTTCCTGTCTTTGGAAGAATACGGCGGAGACGATGGGCTGCTGATCTGGTCGGACAGCGAGTTGTTCGACGGCCTGGCCTTGGATGATCCGTCGACCTTCTACTACGTTTGCTTCGTCTCGCTGGTCGGCGTTCTGTTGCTTCTGCACCGGATCGTGAACTCGCGCTTCGGGCGCGTAATCCGGGGCGCGAAGTCGAATGAGAAGCGCATGTCCGCGCTCGGTTATCCGACCTACCGCTATCGCCTCGTCGCCTATGTCATTTCCGGCGCCTTGTGCGGCTATGCCGGGGCGTTGATGGGGAACTTCACCAATTTCATCAGCCCGGACATGATGGGGTGGGGCCGTTCCGGCGAATTGATCTTCATGGTCGTCCTGGGCGGTAGCGGGTCGATCATCGGGCCGGTCTACGGCGTGCTGTCCTTCCTGCTTTTGGAAGAATTCATACCGGATGTGATGGATCTGTTCGCGGACGGTGCCGGTGTCTATTGGCATCTGCCCTTCGGCATCATCCTGCTGCTGGTCGTGCTGTTCGTGCGCGGCGGTATCTCCGGCTTTTTGAATAGGTTGACCAAACGATGAGCGTGCTTCTCGAAATCCAAGACCTGCAGAAGAGCTTCGGCGGCGTTAAGGCGACGAAGCATGTCAGCCTGGACGTGCTGGAAGGCGAGGTCCATGCGATCATCGGGCCGAACGGCGCGGGCAAGACGACTCTGATTTCGCAGTTGTGCGGCGAACAGATGCCGGATGCCGGCTTGATCCGTTTTGCCGGAAAAACGATCACCAGGGCGCCGTTCCCGGCGCGGGCGCGTTTGGGCATGGCGCGGTCGTTCCAGATCACCTCCGTCTTCCAGGACATGACCTTGCTGGAAAATGTCGCCCTGTCGGTACAGGCCCATGACGGTCATTCCTTCCGTTTCTGGAAGCGGGCGGACAGCGAAACGGCACTGAACGAGAAGGCCATGACCTTCCTGACGGAAGTCGGGTTGGCGGATAAGGCCCATGTCCTGTCCCGGGAAGTGTCCCACGGCGAACACCGTCAGCTGGAAATCGCCATGGCCCTGGCGACGGAACCGAAGATGCTGCTGCTGGACGAGCCGATGGCGGGCATGGGCAGCGAAGAATCCGCCCGCATGGTGGATATCCTGAAGAAGTTCAAGGGCGAAAAGACCATGCTGCTTGTCGAACATGACATGGATGCGGTTTTCGCGCTGGCCGATCGCATTTCGGTCCTGGTCTATGGCGAGGTGATCGCGACGGACAAACCCGAGGCGATCCGCGATAACGAGGCGGTCAAACGCGCCTATCTCGGTGAGGAGGCAGACTGACCATGCTGCGTATTTCCGGACTGAAAACCTTCTACGGCAACAGCCAGGCCCTGTTCGGCATGGATGTCGAAATTCAGGAAGGTCAGGTCGCCACCCTGATGGGGCGCAACGGCATGGGCAAGACGACCACCGTGCATTCCATCATGGGGATCACCCCGTCCCAGGACGGCGAGATCGAATTCAACGGCACGCCGTTGCGCGGCATGACCCCGTTTGCCGTGGCGCGATTGGGCATCGGTCTGGTGCCGGAAGGCCGCCAGATTTTCCCGAACCTGACCGCCCACGAAAACCTGGTCGCCACGGCGGCCAACTGGGGCAAGCTGAAGACGCCCTGGACGGTGGAACGGGTCTATGAATTGTTCCCCGGTCTGGCCGCGCGCCGGACCAGCATGGGCAACCTGCTGTCGGGTGGTGAACAGCAGATGTTGGCCGTCGGCCGGGCGTTGATGACCAATCCGAAACTGCTGATCCTGGACGAGGCGACCGAGGGCCTCGCGCCGCTGATCCGCGACGAAATCTGGCGCAGCCTGGAAGCCCTGAAAGGGGAAGGCCTGTCGATCCTGGTTATCGACAAGAACGTCAAGGACCTCGCCCGGATCGCGGATCGTCATCACATCGTCGAAAAGGGTCAGGTCGTCTGGACCGGCGACAGCACGTCATTACTGGCCGACCAGGAACTGACTCAGCGTTACCTCGGCGTTTAACCGGAATTTCGGAAACCGAATCCGCCCCCCTGACCGGCGTTAGGGGGGCGGTTCTGTTTACGCGTGGCGTCGATGGCCGCGCCGCCCGGTCGCTGCCAGCTTTTCTGCCGGATAGCGCGCGATTTCCCTCAATAGCTGGGAAATCCGACCCGTCTCACCGCCTTGGGCCCCAGCGATCCTGGGCAAGGATCCCAACGTCGCCGCCGCCCGCGCCGGATCGATTTCCGACGGCAGGCTGATTAACCAGGACAGAATCGCGGTTTCCGCAAAGCCGTCCGGAAGTGTGGTGTCCATTTCGAACAGCGCCGTCAGGCATTGTTGGGGATCGGCAATCGCAACCGGCGACGCCACGGAATCGGATGGATACAGGGATACTGTCATACGGCCTCCTTCCGGGACACCCCGCCCGGGTTGGATAAGGTTCAAGACATTGAGCGGCAGGTCTCCTGGCTCGCGGGTCGGTGCGTCGCATCCTGCCTTCCCGGCCCTATAGATCGGGCCAGTGGCTAGGTCGGATGCGGGCTCGCCGCTTACAGTTGCGGGGGCAGCTTCGGCCTTGGGTCCAGTGGGGGAAGCCCCATGGTACCGCACCGAATTCCCTTTTGATCCTCTTCGGGGGAAACCCCGTCGAGGAACCGCTCTCTCAACGGATTTAGCCTACGCGAACCGCGTTTGGAATCCAGCATATTTGCGACATTGGTTGACCAGGAAACGCCGGGACCCCACTATTGCAACGCACAAGTCTTGGGGGAGAGTGCATGCTCGAAGGGCTGCGTACGGCATTGGGTGAACGAACGGCACGGCATCGCAACCGGCCGTTTCTGGAGGCTTGCATGGCGACCTGCGCCTTGGTGGCCATCGCGGATGGGGAGGTTTCCCTATCCGAACGCAGCCGCGTCGACGACGTGCTGGAAGCCATCGACCGGCTGAAATTTTTCGACGTGCACGAGGCCGTCGATCTGTTCAATACCCATGTCGATGCGATCGTCGCCGAACCGGTGAAGGGCCGCAAGGCGGCGCTGGAGGCGGTAAAGGAAATGCGGCATGACGCAGGTGACGCCGTCATGCTGGTCAAGATCGCCCTGGCCATCAGCCGCGCCGACGGCGACTTCCTGGAGTCCGAACGCGCCCAATGCGAGGCCATCTGCCGCGTCCTGGGGCTCGACCTTCGGGATTACGAATAAGGGAAGGGCGTCACCCGCCCTTGCGGGGTTCCGGCCCGGCACGGCGCAGGCTTTCGACAATGCCGTGCACGGTGCGGATATCCTGATCCGTCAGGCCGGATCGCTGAAACAGCATGCGGATATTGCGCATGACCGTCGGGCGCATGTCGGGGGACCGGAAAAAGCCGCCGTCGTCCAAGCCACGCCCTAACCGTTCAATCATGATGTCGATTTCGTTGCGGGTCGCGGGCCGTGAGTCGCCGATATCGACGGTGCTATCCGGCGTTGCGTCTTCCGCCGTGAACCATTCATAGCCGACCAGTAGAACTGCCTGGGCCAGATTCAGGGATTTGAAGTCAGGATTTAGCGGCACGCGCAGGATAACGTCGGCCAGTGCCACGTCTTCCGTCGTCAGGCCGGACCGTTCCCCGCCGAACAGGACGCCGCAGCGTTCGGTGCCGGTGGATTCGCGCTTGCGAATATCGGCGGCGGCGGCGCGGGGCGTCATCACCGTTTCCACCATTTCCCGCTTGCGGCCCGTCGTGGCGTAGATGCGGGTCAGGTCCGCCACAGCCTCTTCGACCGTATCGAACAGGGCGGCGTTCTCAATGACGTCCACCGCGCCGGAGGACGCGTCGATTGCCTTCTGGTTCGGCCAACCGTCGCGGGGCCGCACGATGCGCATTTCCGTCAGCCCGCAATTCAGCATGGCACGGGCGCACATGCCGATATTTTCCCCCATCTGGGGGTCTACGAGAACGACAACGGGTCCCGTCATGCCTGAAAGTCCAGGTTCCACATACGATAGCGTTCAGGGTCGTCCTGCCAACGGTCGCGCACCTTCACATACAGGAATAGGTGGACCTTGGACTCGAACATCTCCTCCAGCTCCTTCCGGGCGGCGGAGCCGACGGTTTTTACCTTCGCGCCGTTCTTGCCTAGGATGATCGCGCGCTGGCTTTCGCGTTCGACATAGACGACTTGTTCAATGCGGATCGATCCGTCCTTGCGGACCTCATAGCTTTCGGTTTCCACGGTCAGCGCATAGGGCAGTTCCTGGTGAACGTTCAGAAACAGCTTTTCGCGCGTTACTTCCGCCGCCAACAGCATCTGCGGCATGTCGGATAGTTGATCTTCCGGGAACAGCCACGGGCCCGGCGCCATGCGGGAGACGAGATGCGCCATCAGATCTTCCGTCCCATCGCCGTTTTCGGCGGAAATCATGAAGATATCCGTGAACAGGCCGGTTTTGTTCAGGCGGTCGGCGAGGGCGAGCAGGATTTCTCGCTTCACCATGTCGATCTTGTTGAGCGCCAGGACGGCTTTGCGGCCTTCCTTTTCCAGCCCCTTCAGGATGTCCTCGACCTCATCCGTCACACCGGCATGGGCATCGATCAGCAGCACCGTGGCGTCGGCTTCCTGCGCGCCCTGCCACGCGGCGGAGACCATGGCGCGATCCAGGCGGCGTTTGGGTTTGAAGATACCGGGCGTGTCGATGAAACAGACCTGCGTTTCGTCGCGCAGCGCGATGCCCAGGACGCGGGTTCGCGTCGTCTGAACCTTGTGGGTCACGATGGTGACCTTTGCCCCGACCAGCAGGTTCACCAGGGTGGATTTCCCGGCATTCGGCGCGCCGATCACGGCGACGAAGCCGCAACGGGTCATTTCAGGGGACGCATCGGTCATTTCGGTAGGCTTTCCAACAAGGTTTTCGCGGCGGTCTGTTCCGCCAGTCGTTTCGCGCGGCCTTCCGCTTCGGCATCGCCATGCCCGGCGACGCTGACCCGAATGCGGAAGACGGGGGCATGGTCGGGGCCGCTGCGGCCGACTTCTTCATAGACGGGCAGGCCGAGACCGCGGGCCATGGTCCATTCCTGCAGCGTGGTTTTCGCATCCCGCGGCGGTTTGACCGCGGCATCCAGACGGTCGGTCCAGTGGGATTCCACAAAAGCGCGGGCGGTGTCCAACCCGCCATCCCGGAACAGGGCGGCGATCAGCGCCTCGCAGACATCGGATAGGATGGATTGGTTTTCCGCGCCGTCCTCGACTTCCGACGGGCCGAACCGGATTTCCGGACCGACGCCCAGTTCCGTCGCGATTTCCGCCAGGGTTTCCTTACGCACCAGCGCGTTGAAGCGGCGGGACAGGTGCCCTTCCGGTTCCTTCGGATAGTGGCGCATCAACATATCGGCGATGATCAGGCCCAGAACGCGGTCGCCCAGGAATTCCAGGCGTTCATAACTGCCTTTCGCGGCATGGGGGCTGCTGCTGTGGGTCAGGGCCCGGTCCAGCAGTTTAGGATCCTTGAAGGCATGGCCGATCCGCGCTTCGAGCGCGGCGCGGCGGTCGTCAGTCGACGGCATTGAAGAAACGCCCGAACCGGATGCCCGGCTCGTCGAAGGACAGCATGCCCCGATCCCCGATAGAGAAGAACAGGATCGTCGCCTTGCCGATGAAGTTTTCCGCCGGGACGAAACCGACCTGGCTCAACACGCGGCTGTCCTGGGAATGATCGCGGTTGTCGCCCATCGCGAAATAATGACCCGGCGGGACCGTATATTCCGGCGTGTTATCCAGGCGCCAATGGTCGCCCATCGCCTCGATGATCCGGTGCTGCACGCCGTTCGGCAGGGTTTCGATATATTGCGGTACCGCCTGACCCAGACGTTCGCCGTATTCCGGGACGTAGTCTTCGATGCGTTCGCGCTTCACGGCCTCGCCGTTTATATGCAGGATACCGTTGATGACCTGGATGCGGTCGCCGGGCAGCCCGATGATGCGCTTGATATAGTCGATTGAGGTATCCGTCGGCTTGCGGAACACGGCCACGTCGCCGCGTTCCGGCCCGGAGCCCATGATCCGGCCGGAAAAATCGAAGGGGCTGAACGGGAAGGAATACTTGCCGTAGCCATAGGAGAATTTCGAAACGAATAGATAGTCGCCGATCTTCAGCGTCGGCAGCATGGAACCGGACGGAATGTTGAACGGTTCGTAGAAAAAGATGCGGCAGCCGAAGGCGATGACGGCGGCCCAGATGACGGTCGAAATCGTTTCGCGGAATGCGTTTTTCTTCTTGGTCTTCGGGGTATCGGTCACGGCGCTCTTTTCCGCCTTTTCGAAGTCTGCCATCGATCTTCCAGTTACTACCGGCCGGGTTCACGGCCATTCCTGCGGGATTGCCTGGATATGGCCCCCAGCCCCGGTGGAAGTCAACCCGGAGCCTGGGAATTCGCGAACGGATTTCCTTTGTCTTCCGCATTTGATATCGCTTTATGCACCATTATCGAAGGAGCCGCCCCATGGCCGCAAAAGAAATCCGTCCCTTCCATCTGGCCTTCCCGGTCGACGACCTGGAGGCCGCGCGCGGCTTTTACAAAGGGCTGCTGGGTTGTGGGGAAGGGCGCAGTTCGCCGGATTGGGTCGACTTCGATTTCCACGGGCACCAGATCGTTGCGCATCTAGCGCCGCAGGAATGCCGACAGGCGGCGAAAGGCTCCGTCGACGGGCACGGGGTGCCGGTGCGGCATTTCGGCCTGGTGATGACGATGGAAGACTGGCAGGAAACGGCGGATCGCTTGACCGCGGCGGGCGTGGAATTCGTCATCGAACCCTATATCCGCTTCAAGGGGCAGCCGGGGGAACAGGCCACGATGTTCTTCATGGACCCGGCCGGGAACGCACTGGAACTGAAGGCGTTCAAAAACCTGGATCAGCTCTTCGCCACGTAAGCCGAGCCTAAAGTTCCCGATAGTGCCGCAGCATGTCCGCCTGATCGGCGGGGATGGCGGACAGGATGACCATGGCATGGGCAAGGCCCGCCTCGTCGGTCAACGAGATATCGACCAGAGGCACCATGCCGGGGGGCATCAGCTTTTCGGCCCGCGCCAGGGCGCCATTGTGCAGGATCAGGCGCGGCTTGCCGCTGGGCAGGGGCACGACCTCCATATCGCGCCAGAACACCCCCTGACGAAAACCGGTGCCCAAGGCCTTGGAACAGGCTTCCTTCGCGGCAAACATCTGGGCGTAGCGGTCGGCACGCTTCGCCGGTTTCCGGTCGGCGCGCATCTGTTCGCGTTCCGTAAAGCATCGTGCGGTGAACCGGTCGCCGAACCGGGTCAGGCTGTCCGCGATACGCGAAATCTGGCAAAGGTCGGTCCCGGTTCCGATGATCATGCGGTTTCCCGGCCCATCTCTGCCCTTTTGCGGCTGCGGCCCAGACGGCTGCGGCGCAGCTTTTCGATCATGCGGACCAGCGGAAAATAGAAAATCGGCCAGACGACGACCGACAGAATCGCCCCGCCCAGCATCATCGGCAGCAGCACATCGCCGATATGGGCCATCAAATAGGTGAAGCTCAAATCGTTCAGCGACACTTTCGTGCCCTCGCCGGGCAGGATCGAACTGCCGATTTCATAAATCGCGATCCAGATCAGCGGGAAGGTCCAAGGATTGCCGACCAAGGTGCCGAGGGCGGAGGCGATCAGATTGCCCCGCAACAGATAGGCAAGCAGAGCCCCCAGAACGAAATGCAGCCCCATGAAGGGGGTGAAGCTGACCGCCGCGCCCGCCGCGAAACCGGCCGCGATGCTGTGCGGCGTGCCGGGTAGGCGGGAAATGCGCTTTTTGTAATAGGCCCATAGGCGGGACAGACTCATGCGCGGCCAGATGAATTCGCGTGTCGTGGTCAACCAGGTCCGGGGGCTGCGTCCTTTGAATCGCATCAGGCGCGCTCCACCGAATTGACGTGGCGGGAGGCCCGCAGCGCCGCCAGGATATTGTTCAACTGTTTTGCCGTCGTGACTTCGATATCGATCAACATTTCAAAGAAATCGACGCTGCGGCTGGTGAATTTCAGGTTGGAGATATTGCCGCCCTCGCGCCCGATCACGGCGGTGACTTCCGCCAGGGCGCCCGGTTCGTTCAACAAAACCGTTCGGACCCGCCCGGTAAAGGCGGTACCGTCCACGGCCTCCGCGTCCCAGGACACGTCCAGCCAGCGTTCCGGCATGTCGGAGAAGTTTTCCAGCGTCGGGCAATCCATGTTGTGGATCGTAACACCCTTGCCGGTCGTGACGATGCCGATGATCCGGTCGCCGGGGAGGGGGTGGCAGCAACGTGCGAAATGGATCGCCATATGCGGGATCAGCCCTCGGATCGGGATGGCGCCCCCGGCGGTCGGATCGATCTGTCCCGGCGCCTTGCGCTTCGGGACCGTCTTGTCCTTTTCCTTTTCCTTCACGCCTGGATAGCAGGCGATCAGGACTTCCCGCGCGGATACGCGGCCCTCGCCGACGGCGACCTGCACATCCTCGCCGGTTTCTGCGTCGAAGCGCTGGGCAATCCCCTTCAGCGCTTTTTCGGTCGCGTCATACCCTTCGGCCTTGAAGGCACGGTCGAGGATTTCCTTACCCAATCGGATATACTGTTCGCGTTGGACCGACCGGATGAACCGCCGGATACAGGCGCGCGCCTTCCCGGTGACGACGAAGTTTTCCCAGGCGGGAGACGGCGTCTGCGCCTTGGAGGTGATGATTTCCACCTGGTCACCGTTGCGCAGTTCCGTGCGCAGCGGCACCAACCGCCCGTTGACCCGCGCGGCCGTGCAGCGGTTGCCGATATCGGTATGGACGGCATAGGCGAAGTCGACGGGGCACGACCCGCGCGGCAGGGCATGCAGGTCGCCCTTGGGCGTGAAGATGAACACCTGATCGGAGAACATCTCCATCTTCGTGTGTTCCAAGAAGTCTTCCGGTCCGGATGCGTTTTCCAGAATTTCCAGCAATTCGCGGAGCCATCGGTACTGGCGGCCTTCGGTCAGGCCTTTGCGCGACCCACCTTCGGCGTCTCCCGGCTCCTTGGCACTACCGCCCTTTTCCTTGTAGCGCCAATGGGCGGCGACCCCCAGTTCCGCGATTTCATGCATATCGCGGGTGCGGATCTGGATTTCGATGCGGCGGTTTTCCGGCCCGATAACGCCGGTATGGATGGACCGATACCCGTTCGGCTTCGGCAGCGAGATGTAATCCTTGAAACGGCCCGGCACCATGGAATACAGGCCGTGCAGCACGCCCAGCGCCTGATAGCACTGTTCCACCGACCCGACGATGACGCGGAAGGCCATGATGTCGGACAGCTGTTCGAAACCGATATTCTGCCGCTGCATCTTGCGCCAGATGGAATAGGGCTTCTTGCGGCGACCGCTGATTTCCGCCGTCAGGCCGTGTTTCGCCAATTCCTGGATCAGCGTGTCCTTGATCCGGTCGACAATGTCGCCGCCGGATTCTTCCAGAAAGGCCAGACGGGCGACGATCGATGCGCGCGCATCCGGGTTCAGTTCCTGAAAGGCGATATCTTCCAGTTCCTCCTGCCAGTCGCGGATGCCGATCCGCTCAGTCAGGGGAACATAGATATCCATGGTTTCGCGAGCGATGCGGCGACGCTTTTCCGGGCTCTTTATGAAATGCAGCGTGCGCATATTGTGCAGCCGGTCCGCCAGCTTCACGATCAGGACGCGGATATCCTGCGACATCGCCAGGACGAGTTTGCGGAAGTTTTCCGCCTGCTTGGTCCGGTCCGATTGCAGTTCCAACTGCGACAGCTTGGTCACCCCGTCGACTAGGGCGGCGATTTCGCCGCCGAATGTTTCCTTGATCATGTCGACGGTGACGTCGGTGTCTTCCACCGTGTCGTGCAGCAGCCCGGTAATGATGGAGGCACAATCCAGCCGCTTGTCGCTCAACAGGCCCGCGACTTCGACCGGGTGGGAAAAATAGGGGTCGCCGCTGGCGCGCGTCTGGCTGCCGTGCCATTTCACGGTGAAGACATAAGCCTTGTTCAGCGCATCCTCGTCGGCGCCGGGATCATAGGCCCGAACCCTCTCCACCAACTCGTATTGACGCATCATGAGCGCAGCGCGACCTTAAACACCGTTCCAAGCCGCCGAAAGGCGCGGCTTTCCATAAAGATAGAATGTGTCGCCCGACCCCAATTAACAAGGCCGCGCTGCGGTCGAATCGACTGGAACGGACGTAAAAAACGAAGCCCGGCGCTGTGGCCGGGCTTCCGAGACGTTTTGGATGCTTTCGCGATCAGTCGTCGACGTCGGCGTCTTCGAAACGCGGCATTTCCAGCGGACCGTCATCGTCGCTCGGCGCCGCCGGGATCGGGCCCGGATCGCCCATATGCGGCATTTCGGCGGCACCGATCATGGCCTGTTCGAAGACCTGGACATCGTCCTCTTCTTCCGGCTCGTCGGTGTCGATGAAACGCTGCATACCGCGGATCAACTCGTCCTTCAGCTCTTCCTTGTCGACCTTGGACTCCGCGATCTCGCGCAGCGACACGACGGGGTTCTTGTCGTTGTCGCGATCGACCTGCAGCACCGCGCCGTTCGAAATGTCGCGGCTGCGCTGAGCGGCCAGCATGACAAGGTCAAAGCGGTTCGGAACCTGTTCGACGCAATCTTCTACGGTAACGCGGGCCATATGTTCACTTCCTCGTTCGGTTCGAACCCCCGGGCCGACACAGGCGGCGGGACGGGGATGGGGCGGGTCAACCGCATGTCATTCAGCGGCGCGAACGTAAATCCGCACCGGAAACGGGGATATACGCGTCAACGCCTGCTATTTCAACCGTAGAATTCCCGCCCGAATGGACCCTGGCGAAACGCCGGGACGATGTCGGTAAAGTATACAGCATTTTACATTTCGTTTCTTGAAACACGTTTCGGCGCGGACTAGGAATCTTCCACAAGTTATTGAATTGAAGGCTGACAGGCTTTTTCTCGCGCCTGCGGCGGCATTCATAGCAGCAAACAATTTATACGAAGGGAATTCCGCCATGCGGTTGGGAATCTACAAAGAAGAGAAGTTTGCCATATTCATTGACGGGGCAAATCTTTATTCGGCGGCCAAGGCGCTGGGGTTCGATATCGATTACAAGAAGCTTCTGACGCAGTTCAAGACGGAAGGCCGACTTGTCCGTGCCTTCTACTACACGGCGCTGTTCGAGGATCAGGACTATTCCCCGATCCGCCCGCTGGTCGATTGGCTTGACTACAACGGCTATACCATGGTCACGAAGCCGGCAAAATCCTACACGGATTCTCAAGGCCGTCAGCGGATCAAAGGCAATATGGACATGGAGCTGGCGATCGATATGCTCGACATGACGGAGCATCTCGACCACATCGTCCTGTTCTCCGGCGACGGCGATTTCCGCAGCTTGGTGGAGGCGGTACAGCGCCGCGGCGTGCGGGTCAGCGTGGTCAGCACGATCAAATCCTCCCCGCCCATGATCGCGGACGAATTGCGCCGTCAGGCCGACAACTTCATCGAGCTTTACGATCTGGCCAAGGATATTGCCCGGAACTTCCACGAACCGGCACGCCCGTCGACCCAGGCCAGCACCGCGCCGCGCCGCTCGCCGCGCGGGCCCAGCGCCGATTTTGACGGCGATGAAGAAGATTATGAAGGCGACGACGAGTTCGACGACGAGGACGATTATTCCGGCGTCGAGGCTATTGTCGAACGCACCGACCGATCCGGCAACCGGTGAGCACGCCGGTTTTCGAAAACCCATCGCGGGATTGTCCGCTCTGTCCGCGGTTGAACGCGTTCATCGCCGAAAACAGGGCGGCGCATCCCGATTGGTGGAATGCCCCGGTCCCCAGTTTCGGGCCGTTGGACGCGCCGATCCTGATTCTCGGTCTGGCGCCCGGATTGCAAGGGGCGAACCGAACCGGACGTCCCTTCACCGGGGATTGGGCGGGAGACCTCCTGTATAAGGTTCTGGTTGAAGAAGGTCTGGCGGAGGGAGTCTACGACCGCAGGCCCGACGATGGCCTACGGCTCACCGGGTGCCGGATTGCCAATGCCGTGCGCTGTGTGCCGCCGCAAAACAAACCGATCGGACAGGAAATGAATGCCTGTCGGCCTTTTCTGGTCGATGAGATCGCGGCGATGACCAACCTGAAGACGGTCTTCACCCTGGGCCGTATCGCACATGAAGCGATTCTGCGGGTCCTGGGGCAGCGCCCCGCCGGGTACAAATTCGCCCATGAAGCCGTCCATCGTGTGGAAGACAAAACGAGTCGCGAAATCTTCGTGGTAAACAGCTACCATTGTTCGCGTTACAACACGAATACGGGGCGCCTGACGGAAGATATGTTTCGGCAGGCCGTCCGGGCGGCGATCAAGGCCGCGGGATCGGCTTAAAACAGCGGAGATCGGTATATGACTGAACGGGTGCTCGGAATCATCGGCGGTAGCGGTCTCTATGCGATAGACGGTCTGGAAGATGCCGAATGGGTGTCGGTCGACTCGCCCTGGGGCAAGCCGTCCGACGCCGTGTTGTGCGGCGTTTTGAACGGAACGAAGCTCCGCTTCCTGCCGCGTCACGGTCGCGGGCATGTTCAGTCGCCGAGTTCCATCAACTATCGCGCCAATATCGACGTGATGAAGCGGTTGGGCTGCACCGATATCCTATCGATTTCTGCCTGCGGATCGTTGAAAGAAGAATTGCCGCCCGGCCATTTCGTCATTGTCGACCAATTCATCGACCGGACGTTCGCGCGGGAAAAAAGCTTCTTCGGTCCGGGCTGTGTCGCGCATGTGTCCATGGCTCATCCGGTATCGTCCTGGCTTGGCGATTTGTGCGAGGACGGGCTGAAATCCCTGGCCATTCCGCATACGCGCGGCGGGACCTATATGGTGATGGAAGGGCCGCAATTTTCCTCCCTCGCGGAATCGGAACTGTATCGCAGTTGGGGGTGTTCGGTCATCGGCATGACGAATATGCCGGAGGCCAAGCTGGCCCGCGAAGCGGAGCTGCGTTACGCGACCGTCGCCATGGTGACTGACTACGATTGTTGGCACCCCGATCACGATCATGTCGATGTCGAAATGGTTATCAAGACCCTGCTGGAAAACGCCGATCATGGGCGCGATCTGGTGCGTGAGGTGGCGAAACGTTTGAATACGTGGGCTGCGGAACCGACCTGCGGCTGCGACCGGGCGCTGCAAATGGCGCTGATCACCGCGCCGGAAGCGCGGGACCCGGCCGTCATGGCGAAGCTGGATGCCGTCGCGGGGCGGGTGCTTAACGGGTAAGGGGCGCGTTCGCGGCCTTATCGAAGACCGCCTGAACCGTCGAATCATTAAAGTTCAGACCGAAGACCGTTTCCAGAACCGTGCCCAGTTCCGGGGCGTCGGCCAGCATGCGGGTTTCTTCCTGTCCGTCCTTCACATGCTTGAAGGCAAGATTGAACAGGCTCGCCCGCCCGGCTTCGGTCAGGATCGCCGCCATCAGGAATGTCTGAAAGGGCGTGCGGTTCCAATGGGTACACAGGAAGTTGGCGGCCTCGATATCCGCGAATTGGACCGGTGAGAAATCCGTTCCGTAGAGCGGGAACCATCCGTCGCCCTGTTGCTTGTCGACGACCAATTCGCCGGTCGCCGTATCGTTTCGAAGGCGAAAGACATCCTGCCCGATAGTCTGCGGATCGCGGCTGTCCAAATGCAGTGGGCGGCGGGACCCCGGACCGCCGAACCCCGTATCGCAGAGCCAGCGAACGCCGTCGGCCTCAACCGTGAACGCCAGATGTGTGCGCGCGCCGCCCCGATCCGCGCCCTGGCGGACGCGGCACATCAACATCTGCGGACGATATTCCAGTGCATCGAGGGCGAGCCCGAAGAGTGTGTTGAGTTCGAAACAATAGCCGCCCCGTCGGTCGATGATCAGTTTCTGCCACAGTCCGTCGTCGGTGAGGTCCGGCAGCATGCCCAGGAACGGGTCGATCGCCTCAAACGGGATCGCGCGCATCTGCGCCTCTTGCAGGCGCGCCAGCCCGTCGGCGCCGACCGGCTTTTCGGTCAGACCCAACCGGTTGAGATAGTGGTCGAGATCGAATGCCATGACGGCGAATCCTATTGCGAATGGTGTGGAGGACGTGGATATCCGGGAAGGATCAGGATTTATCCAATCGGAAGGTGCCGCCGTCTTCTGCCGTGGCATAGATGCCTTCCGCTTTCTGGCGGATCAGGCGTTCGCCGTCGACGCGCCGGAATTCCTCCAGCAGGCGGTCGATTTCCTCCACATCGATATCGAGGCGGCGCAACCCTTCTTCCGCCAGTTTGACGGAGCTTTCGAACGTATCCCGGATCAGGAAATCCGCCCCGCTGTCCAGCAGGTCCAAGGCGTGTAGACGGTCATGCGCGCGGGCCATGATGCGCACATTGGGGAAGCGATGGGTGATGACGTCGATGGATTTCGTACAGGCGGCGGCGTTGTCGATGGTGACATAGACCAATTTTGCCTCGGCCATCCCGGCGGCGGCCAGAACATCCGGGCGCGTGGCGTCGCCGAAATAGACCTTTGCGCCGAACCGTTTCGCCGCCTCGATCCGTTTCGGGTCCGCGTCGATCGCGGTGACGGATATGCCCTTCATGCGAAAAATCTGGCTGACGATCTGCCCGACGCGTCCGAAGCCCAAAATGATTACGCCGTTGCGTTCGGATTCCTCGCCCGGCCGGGGCAGGTGATCCGTCTTGGTGGGCCACAGGTGCGGCGCCAGGCGTTCGAACGCCATGCGGATCGGCGGCGTAAGGGCCATGGACACGGTAATAAGCGCCGTCAGCAGTCCGGCGTCGGTGGCACTGACGAGGCCGAGAGCGACACCCTCGGCGACGACGACGAATCCGAACTCACCACCCTGCGGCAAGGTCGTGGCGATCAGGCCCGATTCCGGCGCGGAGGACCGGAAAATCCGGCACAGGCCATAGATGATGACCCCTTTTACGATCAACAGCAGAATGGCGCCGCCGACCACCCAGGCCCATTCCGTGATGACAACGCCCAAGTCCACGGACATGCCGACGGCAATGAAGAACAGGCCCAGCAGCAGCCCGCGGAAGGGTTCGATATCGGCTTCGATCTGGTGGCGGTATTCGCTTTCGGCCAGCATTACCCCGGCCAGGAAGGCGCCCAGCGCCATGGACAGTCCGAACCATTGCATCAGCAAGGCCGATCCGACGACAAGCAGCAAGGCCGTCGCCATGAAGATTTCGTGCGACTTCGTCTGGGCGATGATCCGGAAAATAGGGTTCAGGGCGAACTTTCCGGCCAGGATCAAGACGGCGACCGCCCCGATGCTTTCTAGGGCGGCGATCCAACCGTCCGATCCTGCTTCCTGTCCGCCGCCCAGGGCCATCAACGGTGCCAGCGCCAGAATCGGTGCGATCATCAAATCCTGAAGCAGCAGGATCGAAAAGGCGCGGGTACCGTATGTCGTGTTCAATTCCCCGCGTTCCTGCATCAACTGAAGCCCGAAAGCGGTGGAGGAGAGCGCCAGTCCCATACCGACCAACACGCAGACCTGCCAGGACGCCCCCAGAGCATAGACGCCGAAGGCGGCGACGGCGGCGGCGGTCAGGAAGACCTGGATACTGCCCAATCCGAAGATATCCCCGCGCAAGGCCCACAATCGGCTGGGCTTCAGTTCCAGGCCGATCAGGAACAGCAGCAGCACGACGCCGAATTCGGCAAAGGCGAAGACGTTTTCCGTATCCCCGACGGCCCCCAGAACATGCGGGCCGATGACAGCCCCGGCAGCGAGATATCCCAGGACGGAACCGAGTTTCAAGCGCTTGAAGAGCGGTACCGCGATAACCGCCGCAGAAAGATACAAGGCCGCATCTTCCAAGAAGGTAACATCACCGCCGGCAGCCATTTTTCCCCTGATCTTCCGATAGAAATTCCTTACGGCCATTCTTGCACAATTCCGGAACGGCAAGCAAAGGCGGGTTTACGAAAATCGTGGGACAATCCGCTACGGAAAATCAGGGACCCGATCAAACGAGTGCCGCGCCGTCTCGAAGGATGGCCGCCGCCGCGGGGGTATAGCGTGCCGTGGGATCATCCGCGGGACCGTGCAATACCAATCCGGGATGCAGGACCGTGCCGCCGCGAACGCCCTTCCGTGCCCGGATGATAACGCGCTTCGCCGGTTGCCCCAAGCGCGGCCACAGCGGGATAACGGTGATATCCCCGGCCTTACGGCTCAATAGTGCCAGGATTTCGTCTGTCCGGTCGGCGCGATGGACAATCGTGACCCCCCCTTTCGGTCGGGCGAAGCGCAGCAGCGCGGAAACCCAATCCTTCAACCGGGCTTCCCCTTCGACATTGGACCGGGCGCGATCGGGGATGGGGGAGGCTTCTCCGGTACGGGCATCCAAATAGGGCGGGTTGGCAAAGACCTGGTCGAACCCGCCGGGTGTCAAAGCGTCCGGCGGGGTCATGATATCGCCTTGCAGGATGGTGCACCGGGCGTCGAACCCGTTCTCTTCCGCATTCACCCGGGCGAGGTCGGCAGCCTCCCCATCCAATTCCAACCCGACGAGGTCAGGGCCCGGAACCCGTGCCCCATAGCACAGCAAGGCCGCACCGTTCCCGCAGCCCAGGTCCAGGACCCGTCCGCGTCCGATATCCGGGACCGCCGCCGCCAACAGGACCGGGTCCATGGCGGCGCGATAGCCGGTTTTCGATTGGTGCAGGGCGATCCGCCCCCCCAGAAAGGCGTCCGTGCTGTGACGGTCAGGCGTTGTCATCGCGCTGCCCTGCATCGGTTAAAAGGCGTTTGGCGGCCTCGAAATCATCGTCCGCGACCATCAGGCGCCGGGGAATGGCGCCGATCGACCCTTCCAGTATGCTCGTATGCGCGTCGAACAGGATGCAGTCTATCCCGGAGTCCCGCAGCAGGACTTCCGTGAAGGACAGTTCGACGGGGTCGTTGCTGCGCAGGATTTCTCGCATGGTCTAGTCCGACGTGGTTGTGAAGACCGTGACGGGGGTTTCGCGCCCGCGGATCGTCTGCGGACCCAGCGATTTTAGTTTCGGGTTGTTCGCCGCCGCAAGAGGCGCCTTGGCCGCGTTGACCGTACTTTCCGCGATCAGAATATGCGTATCCAACGCCTTGTTCAGTTCCTCTAGCCGCGCGGCCACATTCACCGTGTCGCCGTGGACCGTATAGTTCAGGCGGGATTCCGCCCCGACCAGGGCGGCGATCAACGGACCCGTCGCGATCCCGATGCGGGCGGTTAGGCGTTCGCCTTCATAGGATTGCCGATTGAGATGCCGTTGAATGACGGTCCCGGCCTCGATCGCCTTGAAGGCATGATCCGGATCGGCCATCGGCAGGTTGAAGACGGCGAGGATGGCGTCGCCCTGGAACTGGGTGACGATTCCGTCGAATGTGTGAATGACATCGACCAGATCGGTGAAGTAGGCGTTCAGGACGGTCACGACCTTTTCCGGCCCCAATTCCTCCGTCATGTTCGTGAAGCGCGCCAAATCGCAAAATAGGACCGTCGCTTCGGTTTGTTGCGGGGAAAGGCCGTCGGGGGCGTGCAGCATCCGTTCCGCGATCTTTTGCGGCACGACACGCCCGAACAGGTCCAGAATTCGTTCTCGTTCCTTTAGGCCCGCGACCATTCGTTCGAAACCGCGGGACGCGGCCTCCAACTCCCGCAGTCGGCTGTGGGGCAGGGCGGGAACGTGGTCCAGGTCACCCGCCGCGACGCGGTTGGATGCCGCCGCCAGGGCGCGTATCGGTTGTCCTGTCTGTTTCGCAAGCCACAGGGTGATGGCCACGGATATGGCGAGAACGGAAAGGCTGGCGCCGATCATTTCGTAAATCTTCGTCCGCAGGGGGCGATATTGGTCTTCATCGACATACAGACCGACGGTGATCGGCTTGTCGGCGGCCAGCCCGGAAAACTGCGCGTAGGATATCAGGTATCGCCTGTTTTCGAAAAAGACCTGGCCCAGCTTGAACCGCTCGTCCTCGGTAAAGTCCTGGAGCCGCAACGGCGCCATAATCGGCAGGGACTGGATTACCGGATCGTCGAAGGCGGAAACGGTCGGTAAGGGCGCTTCTTCGGTGGCGTTCAAGGCACCTTCGGCCAAACTGGGATGGGCCAGCACCTGATTGCCGTCATACAACAGGAACGGCGTCGCGCCGGAATCCGTCCAATCGAAATCCCGCAAGCGGTTGGACAAATCCGCGACGGCCTTTCCCTGGATCAGCAGCCCGAGGAAGTGCCCGTCCCGAACCAGCGGTGTGTGCAGGTTGATCGCGGTTTGGGCAAGCTCCGGCACCCAAACCGGCCGCCGCCAGACCGGAATCTTGATCTCCCTGGCGCTTTCCAGCGCTTTTGCCAGAAGTCCATCTGCCAGAATATTGACTTCCTGTACCGAGGGACCGTCGACAACCTGCCATTTGCTCAGGAACTGAAATCCATGCCCGTACCGGTCGATGACGATCATTCCGGCGAGATCCGGCAGGGCGGCCATGGACGATTCAAGCGCGAGGCGTAGTCGTTGCGGGTCATCAAATGTCAGACGACCGGAGGAGAAGCTTTCCGCAATCCAGGCGGCCTGGGCTTCGATCGGCGACAATTCGTCCGATAGCCGTTGTTCGGCATTTTCGACCATACGCACGGAATTGCCCGCGATCAGGGCCAGCGTATTGCTCAAGGCCCCGGAAACGCCGGTATAGATCACGATGCCGAGCGACACCGCCAGCAGGCCGCAAAAGCCGACAACAAGAACAATCCGGATTGGTATGGTCACAGCCTATCGGCCCTTAATCGAAACACCCGATGGATCAGGATGCCGGAGTCGGCAGGGCATAAAAAGCCTGTCGTATAGGTGGTGTTAACAAAAAATTATTCTCTCTTTTAATTAAAATTATAGAGATTTAGGGTGCCCGGTCTGAAATATTGCCGGGTGGGGCGTAATAAAATGAAGTCAGTTATACTTTTTCTCATTTTAGCGTGTTCGTGTTTCCCGGTATCACTGGCATGGGCTTTCGGATCGCCGCCGAAGGGGCGCGCGCTGGTCAACGAACATGGTTGCGGCGCGTGCCACGCTTGGGATGGTTCCGCACGGCCGGAAGGCATTCCGAAACTTGCGGGCCAGAAATATGGGTATCTTGTCCGGGCGCTGACCCATTTGAAGTTCAAGGAAGTGACGTCGGATCAGGAAACCGTCATCCGCCGGATCCATCCGATCATGAACGAAATGGCGCGGTCCCTGAAGACGACGGAAATCGCGGATATCGCGGCCTTCTATTCGACGCGTGCCTGTATCGGACCGGTCGATGTGGACGTTGCAAATATCGTACAGCCGCAAGGCGTCGAGAAATGTGAGGTGTGCCACGGGGGGATGAGGAGCAATCCGTGGGCCGATACGCCTTATCTGGCGGGACAAGACCGGGCCTATCTCCTTGCCGAACTTCGGCGTCTTTGGGAGGATAGTAAAGGCCAAGACGATGAGGTCGAAAGACACCATCGATTGAGCGAAATCATGTTCGACGAGGGCAAACAGTATAAACTCGAAGACTTGGCGGACTATTTTGCCGCCTTGCCGTGTAGACCGCCAAATGTAGGGAACCCATAAGCATGACCTATATCCATCGCGCGCGCCGACCGGATTGTTCCGATGAAGAATGGGCGATGCGCGTCGATCTCGCAGCCTGCTATCGGCTGATCGACGCCCATGGCTGGTGCGACCAGATTTACAATCACATTACGGCGCGGGTTCCCGGCACGACGGATCAGTTCCTGATCAATCCCTTCGGCCTCGGTTATGACGAGGTCTGTGCATCCAATCTCGTGAAGATCGATCTGGACGGAAATGTGCTGGACGACTCCGACTACGGCATCAACGCCGCCGGCTATACGATCCACAGTGCGATTCACAGCGCGCGTCACGACGCGGTTTGCGTGTTGCATACCCATACCGACGCCGGGGTCGCGGTTTCCTGTCTGGAAGACGGTTTTCTGCCCATGACCCAGGGCGGGATGCAGTTCTACAACCGGCTCGCCTATCATGATTATGAAGGCATCGCGCTGGACCTCTCGGAACGCGAACGGTTGATCGCCGATCTGGGCAATTCCTGGGCCATGATCCTGCGCAATCACGGCTTGCTGACGCTGGGCCGAACCGTGGGGCATGCATTCAGCCGGTTCTATTACCTGGAACAGGCCTGCCGCGTGCAACTGGACGTCATGCGCACGGGCGCGAAGATCACGTTGCCGTCCGGTCAGGTCTGCGAACACACCGCCCGCCAGTGGGAGGACGAGTCCGAAGATCAGGCCACCACCCCGCCGCCGGAATGGCACGCCTATCTGCGCATGATGGACAAGAAAGACCCGTCATTCCGCGAATAACGGGAGGGGCGTGCGTCACCGATCGGCACCGCAGACCGACAGGGGGCTTTTCTATGATTGCGGACATCCCGCCTTTTGGGCGGGATGTTTTTGCACCCAATTAGTTCCTTTAATGTTCCTGTTTTGTGTTGACTTCGGAACAATTTTATAGTTGTGATATAGGCTGGCTAGGGGCGCTTGGATTGCGCCCTTTCTTAAATATCAAAATAGAACAAAAGGAGATCAATATGTATGACTATACCGATCCGAGGGCGCGCGGGCGTCGATCCGGGCAGGACGACCTTGGTTTCGGTGTCGGGCCGGACGGTCCCTTCCGGTCCCGGTTGGAGGCCGGGTTGCACCGCTATTCCAATCCGGGGGAGGATGATCCCAAGCGCCCTACCGATGCCGATAACCTCACTGGTTCGACCGCCCGTTCCGATACGGCGGATTTTACGGCACCGGCCGGTTTCACCGGAACCGCGAAGCCCAAGGATGCCGACGAGGCGATCAAGGGATTCATGATGGATGAACGCTATTGGAAGCCCAATCACCCGCAGCGCGATGCCTATCGCGATGCCATTGCCGCATTGTGGAAACGGGCCTATCCCGGCACCTATACCCCCGGTCCGTTCGGACGGGGCGTGAAGCCGTCGGCCACCGCCGATGAAATTTTGGGCCTGGCGACGTCGATCCTGCCGCGACAGAACATCCGTACACGGGAATACGATGTCAGACGCGACGGGCCATACCGTGCTCCAATCCCCGTACCACTCGCTAAAAAGGGGGCAGGACCGTCGATCGTGTATCGGCAGGCGGAAAAGCCCGGCATCGGTCACAATTCCGGCGCATCGGGAATGCCCATTGCTTTGATGGCCGCGCTGAAAGAAACAGCCCCCGAACGGCGCGGCGGCCCTGCTCCGAAACCACCCGGCATTCAGGTCGCGCATGAGGATTCGGAAAGCGGGCTGATCACAATTCCCGGCCTGACACTGACCGGACTGGGTGTGGATCCAAAGGCGGTGAAGGACCTTGGCGACAAAGTCGACGGAATACTCGGCGACGCCTGGGACGCGGCGAAAGACGCGCCACTGCTGGGCGTCGGCCGCTACGGCCCGTTGGGCCCGAACTTACGCGACATGTTGGGCGAGGACGAAAAACAAGCTATCGACAAAGCCCCGCCGCAGGACGCGCCGGACCTCGACACCCAGGAAACCTTTCCCGACCAGTCCGACGACCGGGGCTTCGGCGGCACACTCGTTTTCCCGGACGGCAGCCGATACGACGACCTCACCAAACTACCGCCGTCAGAGGATCAGTCGGATATCCTGCCCCAGGGCACGATCCTCAACATCAAGGATTCAAAAGGGAACGACTACGACTGGGATGTTAGCGGCGCGCATCCTAAGAACGTCAGAAATGCGGGCGGCAACCTTGACCAGATCAGCAACCCAGATCTCGCCGACCGTTTGAAACAGGTCACGGCGGGCGCTAAACTTATCGGTGAAAAAGGGGATAGGGAATACATCACGAATCTCGCCAAGCGAGGTGGGGCTCATCCTGAGGAAGTGGCAGGTAAGGACTATTATGATCTCATCCGCAGTGTCGGAGGCGATCCGAGCCAAGCGCGGAAAGAAGAATCTCAGGATGGAAGCGTGAAAAAAATCTACAAAACCAAGGACGGGACCAAGATCGTCTATCGCACAATCACGTCAAGAGACAGCGGCGAGGTTACGAACGAAATCCAGGTCAACGGGCGTGCTAATGGGACGCACGGGGAAACATACTTCAAAATTCGGTATCGCGGAGAGTCTCAATGAGGATCGAATTCGGTAGAGTATACGTCGCCCGGCACTATTCGGAAGAAGAAGCGGATGAGCAGTTCCGTCCCATCGTCCAGCGCCTCTTGGCGCCGGGCTTCGAGTTCAGAGATTTTATGAGGAAGACCCTGCGGCCAACGGATATGTTCGCCAATCCCGATTGGCGCTATCTTGCGTTCGGATCGTCGTTTTGGGACGGCGAGCTTGGTGCCCAGCCGGACGAGCGGCCCGAAGAATGCCTGCAAATCTTCAAGGGGGACGAGAGTTGGTTCGATTTCGCGCCGATCTGCTACGCCTTGGCGGAGCGCGAAATCACCGAGGTCATACACTACGACCTCATGGGCTATCAGCACCGCGGCACGGCTTGCGCTACGGCAACCTCGGCCCATTTTGCGGATTTTTGGGTGGGATTTAGTGGGGATGCCGACACTTTGTCATTCGGTGAAGGGCTGTTGTTTTCACGGGACGGCAGTTGGGCGATTTATGGTGAACACGAATCCCCCACCCTGCTGGGCGGCGAGCCGGATTTCATCGCCAGGGTTGCGGAACTGGCGGGCGGAGAAACCTTCCTAAAACGCATTCTCGACGACTATTGGTTCGACGATCTACGCAATTTGGCGGTAGATCAAAAATGCTCTGTCCGATTTGAATACGGGCAGTATATGCGGAACACCTATTCGTTTTGTGGGTGGGAGCCGTTCGACTATCCTGAAGAATGGATCGAAAAGGAAATTGTCCCTTTACAGACTTCCTAGCGAGGTCGGGCTTTCGGGAAAGTATGTTTCTGCTTCGCGCTATTTGATGATGCCGACCTCCGTTTCGGCGGCACACTCGTCTTCCCGGATGGTCTTTACGGGCGAACCCCACCCCAGGCGACGAAGTGCGGGTTTTCGAAGATTGGGTTCTTGGCATAGGTGAAGGGCGTGCCGTCGGTCAGCGTGACCGTGCCGCCCGCCGCCGCCAGAACGGCGTGGCCCGCCGCGACATCCCATTCCATGGTCCGGCCCAGGCGCGGATAGACGTCCGCCGCGCCTTCCGCGACCCGGCAGAATTTCAGGGAACTGCCGGCGGACACCGTTTCCGCGATACGGCGCGGGGCCAGGAAGGCCTCCATTTCCGATGCATCGCCATGGCTGCGGCTGCCGATCACGGTCAGGCCGTCCGCCGGTTCGGGACGCACGGCGATCGCGGTTTCGGGTCCGTCCTTATCCTGACGCCAGGCACCTTTTCCGACGATCCCGGAATACAGGCAGGACAAAGCGGGCAGGTAGACCACGCCCAAGACCGGCGCATTGTTTTCGATCAGCGCGATGTTGACGGTAAATTCACCGTTGCGCTTCAGGAATTCCTTGGTGCCGTCCAGTGGATCGACCAGCCAGAAGGGGCCGTTGCCGACATCCGGGATACGGCCCGTGGTCGCCGCTTCCTCCGCCACCACGGCTACGCCGGGCGTCAGTTTCTCCAGGATCGGGACGATGATTGCCTCGGCCGCTTCATCGGCCTCCGTCACCGGGGACGCGTCGTCCTTCGTCCGGTGCTCGAAATCCGTGGCATAGATCGCCATGATCTTCGCGCCCGCATCCCGCGCCACCTGTTGAATGGTCGGGAGCAGGGCCGCGGTATCGAATTGTGTGGAGGTCACGGGTCTCTCTATTCTGCCGCTTGAGGCATCGTGGCGTTTCGGATCGTCTGCCAGATGCGGTGTTTCGTTGCGGGCATGTCGATATGATGAATGCCCAGATCTTTCAAGGCATCGACGATGGCGTTTATCAAGACGGGCGGTGCGCCGATGGCGCCCGCTTCCCCCGCGCCCTTGATACCCAGCGGGTTCGTGGTGCAGGGCATGTCCTCAATATAGATGAAGTCGATATCCGGCATATTGTCCGCGCGCGGCATGCAGTAATCCATGAAGGACCCTGACAGGAGCTGCCCGCTGTCCGGATCGTAGACGGTTTCTTCCAGTAGGGCCTGACCCAGACCCTGACCGACACCGCCATGGACCTGTCCGGCCAGCATCATCGGGTTCACGACCGTGCCGAAATCGTCGACAACGACATAGCGCGGGATTTCGATATCGCCGGTATCGGGGTCGATTTCGACCTCGCAGACATGGCAACCGTTGGGGAAGGTCTGCGCCGCCGCCTTATGCCGCGTCTTTGTATCCAGGCCCGGTTCCGTTCCCGGCGGCAGGCGCGACGGATCGCGGGCCGCGCGGGCGACGTCTTCGAAGGATACGCGTCTGTCCGTACCGACGACGGTAAAGGCCCCGTCGGCATAGTCGATGTCGCCGGGCGCCGTTTCCAGCATCCCCGCCGCGATGATCTTGCCCTTGTCCAACACGCCTTCCGCCGCGTCCCGCACGGCGACGCCGCCTTCGGGAATGGAGCGCGAGCCGCCGGTGCCGCCACCGCGTTCGACAAGGTCGGTATCGCCCTGCACGACGGTGATTGCCTCCAACGGTAGGTCCAATCGGTCGGATATGATCTGCTGATAGGCCGTGTGGTGGCCCTGGCCGTTATCCTGCGTCCCGATATAGAGCGTCACCTTGCCCGCCTCGTCGACGCGCAGGTCGGCTTGTTCGCCGGGGCCTGCGCCGCAACATTCGATGTAATAGGCCATGCCCAACCCGCGCCGCTTGCCGCGTGCTTCGGATTCCGCCTTGCGTGCCGCGAAACCCGCCCGGTCGATCCGGGCCAGGGCCGTGTCCATGACACGTTCGAAATCCCCGGAATCGTAAACCGGACCCAGGCCGGTATCGTAGGGCATGGCGCTTGTCGGGATAAAATTCCGCCGCCGCAGTTCCGCCGGATCGACGCCGAGGTCCAATGCCGCCTTGTCCACCAGCCTTTCCAGAAGGTAGGCCGCTTCCGGCCGCCCCGCGCCGCGATAGGCGTCGACCGGCGTCGTATTGGTGAACAGGCCCCGGACCTGCATGTGCAGCGCGGGGATGCGATAGACGCCGGTATACATCTTCGCCCCGGCCATGGTGGGGATAAAGGCCTGGAAGCCGGACAGATGCGCGCCCATCGCGGCCTTCAGGTCGATATGCAGGCCGGTGAAGCGCAGGTCCTTGTCCAGGCCCAGTGTGATGCGGCTGACATGATCGCGGCCCTGCTTGTCCGCCGTGAACCCGTCATAGGACCGTTCGCCGACCCATTTCACCGGACGTTTCAACTGCCGCGCGGCATAGAGGACGCAGAGCTGTTCGGGATAGAGGAAGATTTTCATCCCGAATCCGCCGCCGACATTGCCCGTGATAACGCGCATGCGGGACGGGTCGACATGGAAAATGTCGTTGGCCAGTTGGCGTTGGACGGAATGCACCCCCTGGGTCGGCGTATGCAGGACATAGCGTCCGGTTTCGTCGTCCCCTTCGTAGTTGGCCAGCGCCGCGCGCGGTTCCATCGCGTTGACGACGATCCGATTGTTGATCAGCTTCAACTCGACCTTATGCGCGGCCTTGGCAAGCGCGTCGGCGGTTTCCGGTGCGGAGCCGAAATCCCAGGTGAAACATCGGTTGTCGGGGGCTTCGTCATGGATGACCGGCGCGTCCGGCGTATCGGCCAGATCGGTGTCGGTGACGCTGGGCAAGTCTTCGTAATCCACCAGCACGGCTTCCGCCGCGTCGCGCGCCTGATCCAGGGTTTCCGCAACGACGAAGGCGACGGGATCGCCGACATGGCGCACTTTGTCGGTGGCCAGGGCATGGCGCGGCGGTTGCGCCATCTTGCTGCCGTCGGTCTGCGTTACCACCACATTGGCGGGCATCGGCCCGACACCCGCCGCGCGCATATCCGCGCCGGTGAAGACGGAAAGAACGCCGGGCATCGCCGCCGCGTCCTGTGTATCGATCGACAGGATGCGGGCATGGGCATGGGGGGATCGAACGGCGATGCCATGGGCCTGACAGGGCCAGGAGACATCGGCGGTATACTGCCCCTTGCCGGTCAAAAGGACCGGGTCCTCGGTGCGCCGAACGGCCTGACCGATACCGAATTTCACCATGCCGGAAGTTCCCTCAAAGACCGTGTGAGAAGGATCATAGGGCGGGATGCGTTGCGGTCAATCAACCAACCTTCACAACGCGATAGCGGAAGGCCTGAAAATTCGGCGACCAATGGTCGGGTGGCAGACCCGCCTTGCGCTTTAGATGGGACAGGAAGGTTTTCGCGTCCGGGAGTTGATCCCAGACCTGCGGCAGGAAAGTCGCGCGCCGCCCATTGTCGGCGATGATCAACCCGTCCACGCCGGGCACTAATTGGGACAGTAGGTCGTCTTCATCCCGGATCAGCATGCGTTCCGGTTCGCTCAGGATCGAAATCGACCAGCTGATGCGGCCCATTTCGTCCCCGGACAGCGGTGGGAAGCGCGGGTCCTTGAATCCGGCGCGATAGGCGTTTTCTACCAGATCGAGCACCAAGGGGCGATGCGCCTGCAGCGTGCCGATGCAGCCGCGCAGCTTTCCGGCTTTCTCGATGGTGACGAAGGTCGCGCCCGGCGCCTTCAACTCCTCCGGAAAGCTGTCCAGATTGACCGGCGGCGGCTTGCCGTTGACCAGACCGTCGGCAAGGCTGCGCTTCGTGAGGTCCAGCAGCAGCGCGCCGTGCTTATCCGCGATTTCCTGCGTATTCATGCGCGGAACACCCAGGCGCCGTAGCCGACGGTGCGCCCCTTGTCGCCCGCCGTGTCGCCGGAATTGCACAGTCCGACCCGTTCGATTGACAGATGCTTTTCCGGTGCCAGTTTCAGGAGCCCCGACATCGGTATCCGCCCACAGGCCTGATCCCGCCCGATGGCGGCATAATCGAAGCGTTCGACCGCGTCGGCGGTTTTGGCGTCGAGGGCGTTGCAGGCGTCGTAATCCAGAAAATGGCTCAGATCGCTGGAAATCACGATCCGGGTTTCCGGTCCGCCCCAAAGGCGGTCCAGGACGGCGGCGACATCCTCCGCGCTCGCCTGCCCGACGGCGAAGGGGACCAGTTTCATCTTCGGGAAGACGGTTTGAAGGAAGGGCAGGTGGACTTCCAGACTGTGTTCCTGCTTATGCGCGGCGTCATGGGCAAAGACCTGCGGCAGGTCGGACAGACCGTCCAGGGCTTCCCGGTCGATGGGGACGGAGCCCAGCGGCGTCTGCCATAGGTCGGCGGCGGTCGTGGCAAGCCCGCGCAAGGCGACGCGATGGCACGGGCCCATCAGGACGACGCGGGTCACGGCGTCTCGGCCCGGCAGCAAACGGGCATAGGCTTCCCCCGCGCAGGCCCCGGAATAGACATATCCCGCATGCGGCGCGATGACGGCCTTCACAATTGGGCTGTTTGGTCCGATCCCGGCGCGTTTCGCCGCATCGTTGACGAAACCGGCCACGGACTGGGCCAGCCCCTGCCGGTCGCCCGGATAGAACATGCCCGCAACGGCGGCGGGACGGATCAGTGCCATCGTATGTCCCTCCATTTCCTGACGGTCGGCATGATAACGCGTCGCCACGGGACCCGCGACCGCCATTTCGAATTTTCGTCAGACATCCTATATATGGGATGGAGGTAGCCATGACGGAAGGCGTGACCCTGGATCGGGATGTCATCGACGGCGTGTCCGCGCGTTATTGGGCGATGCAGGACGACGGGCGCATTCGCTGTGACGTCTGTCCGCGAGAATGCAAGCTGAAGGACGGGCAGCGGGGTCTGTGTTTCGTGCGGGCGCGGCGCGGCGACGAATTGGTGCTGACGACCTATGGCCGGGCCTCCGGATACTGTATCGACCCCATTGAAAAGAAGCCGTTGAACCATTTCCTGCCCGGTACGCCGGTACTGAGCTTCGGCACGGCGGGCTGCAATCTGACCTGTAAATTCTGCCAAAACTGGGATATCTCCAAGAGCCGGGAGATGGACCGTCTGATGGATCAGGCACCGCCGGGCGCCATCGCGGCGGCGGCGAAGAAGACGGGTTGCCGATCCGTCGCCTATACCTACAACGATCCGGTGATTTTCCTGGAATATGCGGTGGACGTGGCCGCCGCCTGTCATGAACAGGGGATCGCGAATGTCGCGGTGACCGCCGGTTATATCAAGGAAGCGGCACGCGAGGAGTTCTTCGCCCGCATGGACGCGGTCAATCTGGACCTGAAAGCGTTTACGGAGGATTTCTACCGGTCCCTGTGCACGGCGTCGCTGGACTCCGTGAAGGAAACGGCGGTCTATCTGGTGAAGGAACGCAAGACCTGGGTCGAATTGACGACCCTGCTGATCCCCGGCGAGAACGACAGCGAGGCGGAACTTGAGGCGCTGACACAATGGGTGTCGGAAACGCTGGGGCCGGACGTGCCGCTGCATTTCACCGCCTTCCATCCCGATTACCGCATGCGGGACAAACCGCGCACGCCGGTTGAAACGCTGTTGAAGGCCCATGCGATCGGCAAGGCGGCGGGTCTGAACTACGTCTATACCGGCAACGTTCATCATGAGGAGACCGGGTCGACCTATTGTCCGCAGTGCGGGACGAAGGTCATCGGACGTGACTGGTATACGCTATCGGATTGGGGCATCGGGCAGGGGGGGCACTGTACGCATTGCGGGGGTGTGATCGCGGGTCGCTTCGAACCGAAACCCGGCGATTGGGGCCCGAAGAGGAAACCGGTTCGCTTGGCCGAATTCGCGAAACACTGGCAGGCGGCGCAACAGGCCCAGCAACAGCAATAGCACCAGCAATAACACCGGGCCGTTCGCTCGTTACATTGTCTCGCCGCCGCGTATCCCGTGGAAACGGTAATATTTGATCTTCCCCATCTCCATCGCCTTGATGAGGATCAGCCAGTATTCGGCTTCATGCATCATCGTGTTGACGAATTCGCGGGTAAGCTCGCCCTTGTCGAGGCTGGTGGCGAGCTTTGTCCAGGCTTTCAACAGGATTTGCCGAAATTCCTCCGTCTCGTCCTTGATGATGCGGACATCCATGCGTTGGGCGGTCAGCGTTTTGCGGTAGTCGTCCGCCGTCCACAGCGTGAATTCGGCCGCTTCCCGGTCTTTCCAGGCCTCAACGATCGGGGAAAGCTCGTCGTTGGGTGAAGCCAGAACGAAATCGGTTAGGATAATATGGCCTCGCGGGCGCAGCGCGTTGCAGATGGTTTCCAGGTATTTTGCCTTGTTGCGGATACGGTAAGCCCGTTCGCGCGTGAGGATACCGTTGTAGCGGCCTGCGGGTAGGGTGAAGTCATCCGGGTCGAATGGGGTGACGGCAACTTTCTTGTCCATCCCGTGGCGGCGCGACAATTCCATCGCCAATTCCGCCAATTCCGGGTCGGACTCATACCCGTCGATATAGAGCCCCAATTCCTTGCTGACCTTCCGCGTCCCGCCGCCCAGGCCGGCAGACAAATCTGCGGCGTTTTGCTCGGAATTCAGGCTCATCGGCTTGACGAGCCACAGTGTATAGTCCGCGCCGCCGGGCTGGACGGTTTCGTCCTCTTCCGCGATATCGAAAAGACGGCGGCAAAAGGCGACGCGCCGTTCGGGCCAACGCTTCCCATCGTCCTCATCCGGCTCTTCGTCCACTTCGATCGCGAGCGGGTCGGGGGCGGCGGATCGAAGACGCTTATATTCCGCCAGTTCCCGCGCATCGACCCCGTCCCACCACGCCTGAAAACGGGTCGATAGCGGGATGTAATTGTCTTTCTTGCCGCGGAACGCCATGTGCGCCTGAGCTTCCCCAACGAATTCAACGATTCACAGTGATCTGATTCCGCCAAAATGTCACAAAATCTCGCCTTCGTTTCGCCATGGTCGGGGGGCAGTGTGCCGCGTATCGAAACAAATGCCCCCGTGGCAGGAGGTACGCGCCATGCTGTTCCATTCCGATCCCCCGCCATTCCCGGCCCTGGCCCGGTTCGCGGCGTGCCTGCTGACCGGACTGACGGTCTTGGGAACTGTCGCGGTGGCCGCCGTTCTGTGATGGTGATGATCTGTTGGCGGGATAGCGCCTAGCGCCTAACGCGGGTCCCGCCCGTCGAGCCAGAGCGTGACCGGCCCGTCATTGATCAGCGAAACCTGCATATCCGCGCCGAAAACGCCGGTTTCGACGGGCATGCCGTCGTGACGCAACAGAGTGACGAAACGGTCGAACAGGTCGCGGCCTTCGTCCGGCGGCGCGGCGTCGGAAAAGCCGGGGCGGTTCCCCTGTCGCCAGCGGGCCGCAAGGGTGAACTGACTGACCGCCAGGATCGATCCGCCCATATCCCGGACGGACAGGTTCATCTTCCCGGCGTCGTCAGAAAAGATGCGCAGCGCCGTCAGCTTCCGGGCCAGAAAGGCGAGGTCTTCGTCGCTGTCGCCCGGATCGGCGCAGACCAGAACCATCAGCCCCCGTCCGATGGCGCCGACGGTTTCCTTGTCGACCGTGACCGATGCCTGGGACACGCGTTGAACCAGAAGTTTCATATGCAGCCTTTCCTACTCGATCAGATCCCCGCACCCACATCCAATTCCCCGGTCAATCGCTTCACGCGGGTCAGCAGGTCGTGCAGATGCGGTTCGTGATAGCCGTGATCTTCCAAGGATTGGATCGTGTTGATCAGATAATCCCGGTTCAAACCGGCTTCACCGCGCGCCAGTAGGATGATGCGCGCAGCCTCGTCCGGGGCGATATCCCCGGCGAAATGCGGATGTGTCGGATCGGCGACGAAGCAGCGCGCCGCAACGGTGCGCCCGTCGGCCAATGCCACCGGCAAACGGGCCGGACGATAGGCATAGCCCCGCAATTCGCGTTCTTCCAGATAGGCCGCTGTTTCCGGCCAGTCTTCGGGACGAACCCGGAAGGAACGGCCCTCACAAACCCGATCCGCGACCGACGCCAGTCCCAGAACGAGCCCACGCCGTTCCGGGGTGCCGCGGTGATGTTCCGACCAGATGCAGAAGCTGCGGGCATATCCGGCCAGCCGCGCCGGGGCGGTTTCCGCATGACGGAATCCCGGACGCCACATCAGGGAGCCATAGCCGTAGACCCAGATTTCCTCATCCGGATCGTCGATATCCTTCCAGGCGGAGGGAGCGGGTGATGAAGGGGATGTCTGCATGCCCCGATCTGACGGGTTCGGCCCCGGATGGTCAAGGCAGGAAGCGCGACCGATGCCATATCCTCACAGGAGATAGGACGTTTTTCGGGGAGACTGCGCGGGATGTCCGTGATAGCTCACCCTTCACGATCCCCCGGAGTCTTCCATGTCCGATTTAACCGCCCCAGTCGATCCTATACGGCCTGTCCCGACACCGCCCCCCGTTCCGTCGCAACCTGATGTGTCCGGTAAGACATTGTGGATGGGCATTGCCTATGGTTTGGCGGCCGTGACCATTTGGGGGGCGTGGCCGGTTGCCTCGCGGTTCGGCGTCGGTCAGACCTTAACGGCACCCGATATCACCTTCCTCCGCTTTTTGGTGGCCGGCCTCCTGCTGTCGCCGCTGGTGATCCGGCGCGGTCATGGCGGGTTGGGATGGGGGAAGGCGATCATCCTCGCCATCGGGGCGGGCGCGCCCTACACAATCGTGACCGTTTCCGGCTTTTCCTTCGCTCCGGCGGGGCACGGGGGGCTGATTATCCCCAGCACCATGCTGACCTGTTCGACCATCGGAGGCGCCTTCATCCTGGGAGACCGACCGAACCGGCAGCGTCTATTGGGGCTGGCGCTGGTTCTGGGCGGCGTGGTCGTGACCGGCAGCGCGGCTTTCGGCCTGGGAGACGAATATCCGAACCTTGCCATCGGGCATCTGCTGTTCGTCGGCGGCGGCATGTGCTGGTCCATCTATACGATTTTCAGCCGCAAATGGGCCGTCGATTCCGTCCAGGCGACGGCGCTGGTGTCTGTTCTGTCGCTGATTGGATTTACACCGATCTATCTGATCTGGCGCGGGGATGCGCTGTTGTCCGCACCGATGTCGGAAGTCCTCTTCCAGGGGATCGCGCAAGGTGTTTTCTCCGCGGTTTTGGCGCTGTTCTTTTTCACCCGTGCCGTGGGCCTGCTGGGCGCGGGACGGGGGGCGGTCTTCGCGGCGCTGGTGCCCGGTTTCGCGGCCCTGTTCGCCTATCCCGCCTTGGGGGAGGTGCCCGGTCCGCATCACCTGATCGGTTTAGGCCTCGTCAGTTTCGGAATGGCGCTGGCCTTGGGTTTGATCGGACAAAAAAAGACGGTTTGAGTTTTTCGGATATTGGAAAAGGTTCCATGCATTGGTAGTGTTTCCGCAATGCTGCACTGCGGGACGAGGGAGTGTACCCTCGCAAGGCACCAAGGAAGGAACCGATCCATGACTGTTAAGACCGCCACGACGGAAGGCGTCGCCCTGACCGGCGCGATGAAGCCCGGTTACGAGACCGTACTGACCGATGAGGCCGTGGCCTTCATCGCCCATCTGGAACGCCTGTTCGGTGAACGCCGCCGCGAGCTTCTGGCCGCGCGGGAAGCCCGTCAGACGAAGATCGATGCCGGGGAACTGCCCGATTTCCTGCCGGAAACCCAATCGGTTCGCGACGGCGATTGGAAAATCGCGCCGCTTCCGGACGATCTGAAGGACCGCCGGGTCGAAATCACCGGCCCGACCGACCGCAAGATGGTCATCAACGCCCTGAATTCCGGCGCTTATGTCTTCATGGCCGATCTTGAGGATTCGAACTGCCCGACCTGGGACAATATGATCGGTGGCCAGATCAATCTGCGCGACGCGGTCAATCGCAGCATCGATTTCAAGGACCCGGCATCCGGCAAGGAATACGCGCTGAAGGACAAGACGGCGGTCCTGTTGGTCCGCCCGCGCGGCTGGCATTTGGAAGAAAAGCATATCGCGGTCGACGGTCTGCCCATGTCGGGCGGGATCGTCGATTTCGGCCTGTATTTCTTTCACAATCACGCGGCGCTGAAGGCCCGTGGCACGGGGCCGTACTTCTATCTGCCGAAGATGGAAAGCCATCTGGAAGCGCGCTTGTGGAACGATATCTTCGTAGAAGCGCAATCCTATCTGGGCGTGCCGAAAGGGACCATCAAGGCGACGGTGCTGATCGAAACGATCCTGGCCGCGTTCGAAATGGACGAAATCCTGTATGAATTGCGGGATCATTCGGCGGGCCTGAACTGCGGGCGCTGGGATTATATTTTCTCCATCATCAAGAAGTTCCGCCGCAATGCGGATTTCGTCATGCCGGACCGGTCCCTGGTCACGATGACGGTGCGGAACATGCGGGCCTATTCCCTGCTGGCCGTCAAAACCTGTCACAAGCGCGGCGCACCCTGCATCGGCGGTATGGCGGCGCAAATTCCGGTAAAGGGCGACGAAACCGCGAATGCGGCGGCCTTCGCCAAGGTGAAGGCGGATAAGGAGCGGGAGGCGAATGACGGCCATGACGGCAGTTGGGTCGCCCATCCGGGGCTTGTGCCGGTCGCGCTGGACGCGTTCAACGCGGTGATGAAGGGGCCGAACCAGATCGACCGTCTGCGCGACGACGTGACCGTGACAGCGGAAGACCTGTTGGCCGTCCCGGAAGGCGGGATTACCGAAGCCGGGGTCCGCACGAATATCCAGGTCGGCATCCGCTATACGGAAGCCTGGCTGGGCGGCAACGGCTGTGTGCCGCTGTTCAATCTGATGGAAGATGCGGCGACGGCGGAAATCTCCCGCGCGCAATTGTGGCAATGGGCGAAGCACGGCGCCGTGACGGTCGAGGGGATCAAGCTGGGGCGCGAGGCGATTTCCGGCATGATCGCGGAAGAAATGAAGAAGATCGAAGCCGATGCCGGCGGCAGCCTTGCCGGGACCCGCTTCGTTCAGGCGGGCAAGCTGTTTGAAAAGATGGCGCTGGCGGAAGATTTTCCGACCTTCCTGACCCTGCCTGCCTATGAAATGGTTTTGGCCGATGGAGGCTGATTGCGGAAATTATTTCCCTTTCGCGTTCCGTGGCGTAGCTTACCCCACACCCCGGCAGCAACCAGCGCCGGGGTGTGATTTTATCGCGGTAATGGCTGTTTGGGGTTTTCCATGATCGACCTCCGTCCGGTCGTCCATATCCTCGGTTGGATATCGGGGCTGATCGGGGCAATGCTGTTCCTGCCCGCCGCGGCGGATGCCATGGCGGACAATCCGGATTGGCGGCCCTTCGCGGAGTCCGGCGCGTTCGCGCTGGTACTCGGACTCTCGCTCGCCATCGCGACGATGCGCACCAAACCGCTGTCGCTGGATTTGCGGCAGGCCTTCCTGGTTACCGTCCTGGGCTGGATCGTCGTCGCCGTTCTGGGCGCGATCCCGATGATGGGGATCGGCATCGGTTTCGTAGACGCGCTGTTCGAGGCGATGTCCGGGATCACGACAACCGGCTCTACCGTGATCGTCGGCCTCGACTCCCTGCCGCCGGGCCTGTTGCTCTGGCGGGCGATCCTGCAATGGATCGGGGGGATCGGGATCATCGCCATCGCCATCCTGATCCTGCCGCTGCTGCGTGTCGGCGGCATGCAGATGTTCAAGATCGAAAGTTCAGACGTCTCCCTGGAAAAGGTGTCGACGGCGGTAAAGACCATCGTCTGGTTGGCGGTGATCTATGCCGCGCTGACCTCCCTCTGCGGGGCGTTGTATTTTGTCTTTGGGATGAGTGGTTTCGACGCCGTTACCCATGCCATGACGACGCTGTCTACAGGCGGCTATTCCACCCATGACGATTCCTTCGGCCATTTCCCGCAAGCGTCGCTGCATTGGATTGCGGTGACCTTCATGGTCCTCGGCGGATTGCCGTTCGGTCTCTATATCAAGGAACTCCAGGGCAAAGGCCTGTCGTTGTTGTCGGATCAGCAGGTGCGCGGCTTCCTGATTTTCCTGTTTTGCGCGGGGATGGGGTTGGCGATCTGGCTGGTCGACAATCTGGGCGTTAGTTTCGGGGAAGCGTTGACGATTTCCTTCTTCAACGTTGTCTCCATCGTCACGACGACCGGTTTTGCTTCCGAGGATTACGGCCAATGGGGACACGGGCCCGCCGGGTTTTTCCTGGTGCTGATGTTCGTCGGCGGCTGTTCCGGATCGACGTCGGGCGCGATCAAGATTTACCGCTTCCAGGTCCTGTTCCTATTCGTGAATGCGCATTTGAAGCGCCTGTTCAGTCCGAACCGGGTCATCCCGCTGCGCTATAACGGTCGCAGTCTCAGCGAGGACGTGGCGATGTCCGTCCTGGCCTTCCTGGCGGTGTTCGTAGCGACGATCGCGGTAGTGACGGTCATTCTGGCGGCGCTGGGCCTCGATCTCGTGACGGCCTATTCGGCCAGCGTGACGGCGATTACCAATGTCGGTCCGGGGCTGGGGCCGGTGGTCGGACCGGCGGGGAATTTCGCCGGTCTACCCGATGCCGCGAAACTGGTACTGACCGGCGCAATGCTTGCGGGCCGGTTGGAAGTTCTGGCCTTGCTGGTCGTGCTGAGCCCGGATTTCTGGCACTATGGCTAGGCGATCCGCGTGCCGGTTTCCTCAAAAATCCAGTCGCGCCGGTGGCCGTGGGCGACGTCTCCCGGTCTGATGCGGTAGCGGACGGTCGCTTGGCCGCTTTCCCCCCAGCGATACTCCTGTGAGAGTTGATGAAAGACGGATCGATCCGGCTCTGGGGTCGGCAAATCTGCAAGGGGGTGGGCCCAGAAGCGCAAGACGGGCTCGCAGGCGATTTTGTCGATCATCAGGCAGTTCGGATCGACGAAACCGCCGCAATGGGTGTTATAGACACCGCGCCCCGGTCCGACGGATTCCCACCGGTCGATACAATGGGGGCTTCCGGTTTCCGGGTCCACATACCGGCGCAGGGAAAAGGCCCAATCCTGTCCGTCGATTGCCGTGCGCAGGCTGGATAGATGCGCCGGATCCCACCAATTGTCGTCGTCCAGATAGGCGACATAGCGGCTATTCGCCAGATAGCTCAACACCGTGCGCAAGGCGCCGCCGTCATGGGCAGGATGCATGCCGCCATGCCGTTTGGATGTGGAATAGCCGGGGTCCAGGACCGTCACCACGCAATGGGCGGGCTGTCCCGCAACGGCCTGGCTGAGTAGGGTGCGGGGCGCATCGGATTGATCGACGCCGATTAGGATATGGATACGGCCTTGAAAATCCTGCGCGAAGACAGACTGTACCGCCTGCGCCAGCGTTGGGCGCAGGATCGTCGGAATGACAACGGCCATGTCGAAGGGATCGCGTAGGACCGCCCCGGCATGGCCGATGTGCACAGCCGCAGGATTTTGCGTCAGGGTCGGTTGCTGTCCCCCGACTTTCCCCACGGCATCAACCATACTGCCACCCGTTGTCGTTCGCGTTACCGTTCCAGAACCACGCGGTAGACTAACATGCCGCCCAGCATGGCACCGACGAAAATGAGGATGTCGGTCGTGCCGGTGACGAGGGCCGCGACCGCCGGACCGGGGCACAGGCCCGCAATTCCCCAGCCAAGGCCGAACAGAACAGCCCCCGCGATCAGACGCGGGTCGATTTGTTTTTGCGTCGGCGTCTGGAAGGCGGTCGCGAAGAGAGGGGCGGACCGGGCCGCCGCCAGCCTGTAACTGATGAAACTGACGGCCAGCGCCCCGCCCATGACGAAGGCGAGGCTGGGATCCCAATTGCCCAGCATGTCGAGGAAGCCGACGACTTTCGCCGGGTTCATCATGCCGGAAATGGCGAGACCGGCACCGAACAGCAGACCGGAAATCAGGGATGTGAGGACGGATTTCATGGCTCTGGCTCGCTTACAGGACGTGTCGAATGACGAAGACGGTCACCAAGGCGACCGCGAAAAACGTGCATGTCGCGACGAGAGATCGCAGCGATCCGCGCGACAGGCCGCACACGCCGTGCCCGCTGGTGCAGCCGGAGCCGAGCCGCGTGCCGAAACCGACCAGAAGGCCCGCGACGACCAACCAGGGCCAATCCGCCACCTGCATCTCAACCGCGGGCGGCATGCCGTAACCATAGAACAGCGCGGCGGCGCCCAGCAGCAGACCGACAACAAAGGCTGCGCGGATTGGGCGTCCCGTGCCGTCGGTCATCAGGCCGCCGACGATGCCGCTGATTCCGGCGATCCGGCCGATCCCGAGATAGTAGACCAATGCCGACAAACCGATCAGGCCGCCGCCGATCAGGGCGGAGACCGGGGTAAAGTTTTCCATCTAAGACTGCTCCTTGGCTGGCGCCGCTTGCGAAAGCGCGTTCGAAATCGCGTTCCGCCGTGGCCTTGTCCGGGGTCAGGGGGCGAGAAATGCCGGGCGCAAAAGAGACCCGGCGGCCGGTCCCAGATACCGTTGCCGCTTTGGCGGATGTGCTATACAAATATATTCATTAATTTGTATATGTTCAAGGTTCGGCACAATCAATTCGGCCAGGACACGCTGTGCCGGATGGTCCAGAGGAATCGCCGTTTCCCCGCGAATGCGCATGGCGGCGATACTGCAAAGGACATGCCCGGTTTCCGTGTCGATTAGGGTCAACGGCGGTATGCGCGCCGGTCGGCTGACAGACACGATCAGCGACGGTGGGCGCAGGCCGGACCAGCCGGGGCTGATCCGATAGGACAGGGTTATCGCGTGTTGTGTCCCTTCCCTTGCCTGCATCGGGGGCATGCGTCGCACGGATGCCGCTTCGGTTCGAACCGGCTGCGACGCAGGGGGTACGGACACCGATTCCGACAGTATCGGACGTGCCGGAATCGGTGGAATGCTGAGTGTCGCGTCGTCCGCGGCCTCTATCGAGCGTCGAATGGCGATGGGATCGTGATCGGCCTCATGCCGGAAGAACGAGCTATCGGACAATAGGGGGAGCATACCGGACAGGCTGGCCAGCATTCCGGTATCGCCGTTGTTCTGCGCTATACGCCATTGGTCCAGTGCGGTCAGGGCGGCATCCATTTCCGCTAGCCGGGAGTGCAGCGAATGCAGCTCCGCGCGTCGTTGCAGGACTGGATTTCCGTGCCACAGATCGCGGGCCATGCGGCTGTCGCCACGTGCCATGGCCCTGTCGAAGGCCAGGATCAGCGCGGCAAAGGGATCGGTTTGTCCCTTGGCGGGGGGGAAGATATCGGGCAGACCGTGGTGCACGCGGGCACACCACGGGCAAGTGTCGATCGACACATCGTACAGATGGTTCGAATTGGCGGCGCAGGTCTCCAGGTCCGCCAGCGCCAGACAGGCGGCGGCCTGCCAATCGGACGGGCTGGGCCGTCGATCCGGATCGGTGGCACCCGCGACGAAGGCCTGACGGAAGAGGTCGGCCAGTTCGGGAGACAGCGTGTCCGGGCCGGGCAGTCCGGGGATCGGGCGCAATTTCGCCCCCGCGCGATAGGGCCAGTCGCCGCTGCGGATCAGGTGATCGCGCGGTGGCGGTTCGCCACCGCCCATCCATTCGCCGGTCCAGGGATGGCTACCGGTCAGCAATTGATACAGCAATACCGCCAGTCCGAACCGATCGGCACTGTCCGTGCGCGGGCCGGAATCGAAACGTCGGCCGATCCATTCCGGAGCGGTGAAACCTTCCGTCCCGACGGGGCATAAATGGACCGTGCCGTCAGTGTCGCGAAACTGAATGGAATCGCAGTCGATCAGGGTGACCCGGGCACGTTTGTCGATCAGGATGTTTTCCGGACGAATATCGCCGACGATGAACCCTTGATCGTGCAGGCAATCGAACAGGAACGCGATATTCGCCGCAACGGCATGCAGGAAATGCAGGTTCATTTCCGCCGCGTGACGGACACGCAGTTTCGGATTGGCCAGGACCGTCAGGCTGCGGGCGTCCGCGACTTCCGGTAGGATTACGCCGACCGCATCGCCGCGCATGTTCCTCACCGTTTCCAAGGGCCAAGCGAAGTTCCTGTGATCCGGGTCCAAGGACGGGTCTTCGGGTCGGTGGGAGACGACTCGTTCGAGCTTGCGGCGTTGCGCCGCGTCCGTGCGGTGATGAAGTTTAATTAAATGGCCATCCTGTCCGCCATGCCGGTAAAGGGTAGCTTCGCCGCTTTCCGAGAGTTTTGCACCCAGAGGGATCGGCGTGCCGCTGTCATCCAGAATGTCGGGGCGGGACGTCATGCCAAACTACCGATACGCCCGCAGACGAGCAGGGCGACATCGTCGTCGACACGGGCCGTTAAGCGCTCCGATGCCAGAAATTCCCGGATACCGTCGTGGATTTCTCCGGCCCCGTCGGACATGTGGGCGAACTGATCCATGGGACGGAAGAAATTGGCATGCGGTTGTCCCAGGCGTTGATCCAAGGAAACGCTGGCGAGGCCGTCGGTCGCGGCGCTTAGGAACTGAACTTCCTTTTCCCAGACGGAAAGGCGCAGTCGTGTTTCCGCATCGACGTCGGTTACGAAACTGGTCTCGTTCGCATACTCGCCACGATCCGGCGCAATCAGCATTTCATAGGATCCGCGACCGGATCGCGCAACGACGAAGCCGTCACCGATCTGGGCAGCGGCGACACTACCGGGGGTCAGGGCGATAACGGTCAGGGTGCAGGCCAGATCGCCCAGGGTGAGGTTGTTGTCATTCGCGGCGTCCGTCAGCGCAGCGCGAACGGCGGAGACAACCTCGCCCAACAGCTTCGATAGGTCACCGGCATCGCGAAACCGTTCCTGTTCCAACCGGCGCTTGGCTTCCGACAGGGCGGCTTCGACCGCGACGCGGGCACCCAGCCGGCTGTGCGGGGCGGACCCGGCCCCGTCCGCTATCGCGGCGATCAGGGTTTCCCCATCGGGCATCAACAGGCGGCCGTAATCCTGGCAGGGGATACCCGCGCGTCGATGCGACGGTCCCTGGCGATAGTCCAAAGCGGCTTTCCATAGCGGGCGATGGGCGTTCATGGCCGGATCTCCGCCCAGCCGGTGACCGGCGGCAGCGCGAGGGTCTCACCGCCGATACGGCTCATCGATACGCGCCGGACACTGGCCGACAGCCATTGGAACAGGTCACGGAATTTCAGGCCCTGGAGCATCAGGGGCGGACGGTTGGGGGAGGCGATGTCCCGCAGGATCGCCATATCCGCGCCCTGAACGCCGACGGTGAAGAAGGTCACGCGGCCCAGTAAATCGGCTTCCTGCATTGATAGGGCCGCTTCCTGCCACGCGATGCCGTCGGTCGGTGCGCCGTCGGTGATCAAGAAAATCCAGGGTCGGTAATAATGGATGCCGTTCGCCCGATAGACGGCCTTGCGGGCATCGACCATCCGCAGGCCGAGGTCGAGCGCATCGCCCATCGGCGTGTCGCCGCTGGCTTCCAGCGTTGGCGGTCCCAATTCGTCGATGGTGCAGAAATCCTGCACAAGGCGGGCCTCTCCGCCAAAGGAGATGACCGACAGCTCGACGCGAAGGCTGGCCAGTTCGTCGCAAAGGATTTGATGGTGGAAGGCTCGTAATCCGGCGTTCAATTCGGCGATCGGTTCGCCGCGCATGGATGCGGACGTGTCCAGCAGCAACGTGACCGGACAACGATTTTCCGGGTTCTGTACGAATTCCGGTAGCCCAAACCCCATAGCGTTCTCAACGCCTCGTGCCAGACGGTTCGCCGCATCGCCCCGCTTTTCGGGGCAGAATCACCGATTCGCGATGCAGTTTTCATGCCAGCATATCAAGACGAATCAAATATTAAACAGTAAAGTTAAGTGATGGGTCGGCATTTTCGGGTAGGTGGGGAAGCGCGGTAAAATAGAATCAAGGATTCGAAATGCGGACGGGTTAGCGGTAACGGTTCCGAATATCGTCGATCATGCCGTCTGCAAGATGGTCCATGATGGATTGGTTCAAGGCGTCGACCTTGTCTACCCAGGCGGATTTCTTGGAAAAGGCAAAATACAGCGGCACATCGGCGCCCGGTTGGTAGGGAGCCGGCACGATCCGGTCCTTATAACCTAACCGCTTGATATCATAGGCGGCGTTCGGATTGGTCCCGATATAGGTGTCGATCCGCCCGCCGAGCAGCATCGGCAATAATTGCCGTTCCTCGCCTACCGGAGTCTTGCGGATCGACAGGTCACTATTGAACGGTTCGAAATAGTGCGACGCGGTGACATATCCGACCTGTAGGTCGTGAAGGTCGTCATAGTCCTGCAGGCGGTCCTCCTGCCCCGCGCGAACGTGAAAGACGACGGACACTTTGTCATAGGGGGTCGGTGCATAGTCCATATAGGATGATCGTTCCATATTGAAGGCGATGCTTGCCATCAGGTCCAGGCGTCCGGCCTTCATTTCCTTCAGGCACCGGATGAAGGTGCATCGTACCTCCACCAGGGTTGCGCCAAGATCCTGTGCGATCAACGTCGCGATATCGATATTGATTCCGGAAATCCTGCTGCGCTCGATAATGGAAAAGGGGGCCCAATCTATAACGGCGAAGCGGAGTTCCGGTGGCCCGGCATGGGTTGATGGAGGGAGGGCAAGCCCCGAGACGACCATAAAACAGCAGGCCATCCCGAATGCTACAGCGCGTCGTATCTTCGTCCATTGCCGCATGGCGCTAGGACCGATCCGCATACTTCCCCCTACCGTATGGCCACTCCCCAATCGGACCATAGGCGAATTGCGGTATCATAGGAATGCTTATTTGCCTAAGCATAGGAAAACAGGGCATTTTTACGATTAATGGTTTTATAAAAAAATGGGAAGGTTATCCATGCGGGTGCCTGGTCTGCAAAAAGAAACGCCGCCCCGGCGCATGCCGACGCGACGTTTCCTGATGCCTGAACGGCGCCTGATCCGGGCAAATTACGCCTCGACGGCGATGCCCTTGCTGTTCAGCAGGTCGCCCAGTTCGCCGGTTTCGAACATTTCCCGTACGATGTCACAGCCGCCGACGAATTCGCCTTTGACATAAAGCTGCGGAATCGTCGGCCATTGGGAAAATTCCTTGATGCCTTCGCGCACGGACATATCGTCCAGGACATTCACGCCCTTGAACGGAACGCCCAAGTGATTCAAGACCTGAACCACTGCGGCGGAAAAGCCGCATTGCGGGAAGACCGGCGTGCCTTTCATGAACAGGACGACGTCGCTGCCCGTGATTTCGCCTTCGATGCGTTCTTTAACCTGACCGTCCATCATACTGATCCTCTTCTTTACGCATCTTCGCGGACTGCGGTCTGCAGCGCGAGCGCGTGTAGTTCATTTCCCATCCTGCCCTGCAGCGCGTTGTAGACCATCTGGTGCTGCTGGACGCGTGACTTTCCGGCAAAGGCGGCCGATTTCACATAGGCGGCGTAATGGTCGCCATCGCCGCGCAGATCGTTGATGATGACTTCGGCGTCCGGGAGGGCTTCCTTGATAAAGCGCTCAATTTCGCCTGCATTCATCGCCATTCGGTAATCCTCCGCCTAGGCTGTTTCGCTCAATTCCACGTCTCGCCGGCCATATAGGACGGCAGCGGCGCTTCATGGGTCTTCGCCAGTTGTTCCAGCGATATGGTGTCGCCGCCGGGAAGCGTCAACGAGCGTCCCATGGAGATACCGACACGATGTGCCGGGACACCCGCCGCCTTCGCCGCAGACAGGACTGCTTTTTCGTCCTTCACGGCGACAAGGTAGCGCGCCTGATCCTCGCCGTATAGCCATGCCGTGATGCCCATGCCGGGCGGGGCGGCGTCCAGCGTCGCGCCGATGCCGCCGGCCAGCACCATTTCGGCGACGGCGACAGCCAGGCCGCCGTCGGATAGATCGTGGCAGGCGGCAATCAGTTTCTGGGAAATCAGGTCGCGCACAAAATCGCCGTTGCGCCGTTCGATCGTCAGGTCGACCGGCGGCGGTGCACCTTCGTCCTTGCCCACGACATCGCGCAGATAGATGGAGCGGCCCAGATGCCCCTGGGTTTCTCCGATAAGGATCAGGATCAAACCGGTTTCCGTGAGGCCGAGGCCGACGGAGTTCGCGGCATCCTCAATCAGGCCGACGCCGCCAATAACCGGGGTCGGCAAGATCGCCTCGCCATTGGTTTCGTTGTAGAGCGAGACGTTGCCGGAGACGACCGGGAAATCCAGCGTTTTGGCGGCCGCGCTCATGCCTTTAACGGCGCCGACGAACTGCCCCATGATTCGGGGGCGTTCGGGATTGCCGAAGTTCATATTGTTGGTGATCGCCAGCGGCTTCGCGCCGGTCGCGGTGATATTGCGCCAAGCTTCGGCCACCGCCTGCGCGCCGCCCGTGATCGGGTCGGCCAGACAATAGCGTGGGGTGCAATCGACGGTAACGGCCAGAGCCTTCGACTTGCCGGGCAGGCGCACGATGGCGGAATCCGCCGCGCCGGGCGTTTGCACCGTCTCGCCGCCGATCAGGTGGTCATACTGCTCCCAGATCCAACGGCGGGAGCACAGGTCCGGCGATGCCATCAGTTTCTTGAGGGCCGCGCCCGCGGATAGGGAGGATGCGACATCCTCCGATTTGACGACCGGGGACGACGGGGTCGGCTCCCAGGGGCGCTCATACATGGGGGACGCATCGACCAACGGCGCGACCGGAATTTCACCGGCGGTTTCGCCATACCATTTCAGGGTCAGGTTGCCGGTATCGGTCACCGTGCCGACAACGGCGAAATCCAGCTCCCACTTGTCGAAGATGGCCTTCGCCTCCGCCTCCCGGCCCGGCTTCAGCACCATCAGCATGCGTTCCTGGCTTTCCGACAGCATCAGTTCGTAAGGCGTCATGCCTTCTTCGCGCATCGGCACCTTATCGAGTTCCAGTTCGATCCCGACACCGCCCTTATCCGCCATTTCGACGGAGGAGGAGGTGAGGCCCGCCGCCCCCATATCCTGGATAGACACGATGGCGTCCGTGGCCATCAGTTCCAGGCAGGCTTCCAGCAGCAGCTTTTCGGTGAAGGGGTCGCCGACCTGAACGGTAGGGCGTTTCTCTTCCGAATCCTCGGAAAATTCGGCGGAGGCCATGGTCGCGCCGTGAATACCGTCGCGGCCGGTTTTCGAGCCGACATAGACGACCGGATTCCCAATACCCGAAGCCTTCGAATAAAAGATCTTGTCGGTGCGGGCGAGGCCGACCGTCATGGCGTTGACCAGGATATTGCCATTATAGGCCTTGTCGAAGTTCACTTCGCCGCCGACCGTCGGGATGCCCATGCAGTTGCCGTATCCGCCGATCCCGGCGACGACACCGGAAACGAGGTGCCGGGTCTTGGCATGCGCGGGCTCCCCGAAGCGCAGCGCGTTCAAGTTCGCGATTGGTCGCGCGCCCATGGTGAACACGTCGCGCATGATGCCGCCAACGCCCGTCGCCGCGCCCTGATAGGGTTCGATGAAGCTGGGGTGGTTGTGGCTTTCGATCTTGAAGACCGCCGCATCGCCGTCGCCGATATCGACGACACCCGCATTCTCACCCGGCCCCTGGATGACCTGCGGCCCTTCCGTCGGCAGCGTTTTCAGCCAAACGCGCGAGGATTTGTAGGAACAATGTTCCGACCACATGACGGAAAAGATGCCGAGTTCCGTGATATTCGGCGCCCGGCCGAGGATATCGAGAACGGTCTTGTATTCGTCCGAAGTCAGGCCGTGTTCGGCCACGATTTCGGGCGTGATGTCTACTTGCGGCAGCGACATGGAATCCCTTCCGTCTGGGGCTGATCGGGAACGCGCGTTTCCTAGCCCGACTCAGCCGGAAATGCAAAGGATACGGTACGGATTTTATAGGCTGTGATAGTCGACGAAGCAGAGGATTTTCGCGACCTGTGCTTTGTCATCCCCGGAAAGAGGGCAGCCGAGAACTTCGGCGCGCAAAAAGGACCGGTGAGGGCCGATATAGGGGATTTTCGTATAACGCGGCGTTCGGGCTTCCGTGACGGTGCGCATGAAGTTCCAAATCTCGGAGTCAGGGCCGCGCGTATCGACTTCACGCCAGGGAATGCCGGTGTAACAGCGTGAATTATGGTGCTGAACCGTTGCGCCGGTAATCCGTTCGACGAAATCCATCGGGTCGCGCAGAACGTCCACCATCACCACATGGCCCAGAATGTGACGGATTTCGTCCGGTTGGATATCGCGTCTGGCGGGCATTTCGGTGCCGGCACATCGACTGCGCCAATAGTCCAATCCATTGATCAGGATCGGACCGGCATGCGCCAAAAAGGCGGCATCGGCGCTTGTGTCCCCGTCGGAAGCGGTCGACAGGGTTAAGGGTCCGATGGGTTGAATCTCGTTCATAGTAACGGACTCGCATGTTGCCCCACCCACCGACCGTAAGGTCGGAAGTGTACCCCTCCAAACCGATTTTATATCAGATTTCAGGCAACTAGGCCAGGATTGCGGTGGCCAGGCTCTGGAAAATGGGAAGACCTTCGGTCCCGCCGGCCATCGGGTCGATAGCGTTTTCCGGATGGGGCATCATGCCCAGGACATTACCGCGCTTGTTCACGATCCCGGCGATGTTGCGCTGGGAGCCGTTCAGGTTCGTTGCGTCGGAGACATTGCCGCGGTCGTCGCAGTAGCGGAACACGACACGACCTTCGCCTTCCAACATATCCAGCGTTTCGTCGTCGGCGTAATAGTTGCCCTCGTTATGGGCGACGGCGACGCGGCTGACCTGACCTTGGGTCAGTTTGCCGGTGAACGGGGCCGCGGATTTTTCGCAGCGGATATGGGTCATCTTGCAGATGAATTTCAGCCCCGCATTGCGCAGCAGCACACCGGGCAGCAGACCGGTTTCCGTGAGAATCTGGAAGCCGTTGCAAACACCCAGGACGGTAACGCCTCGGTCTGCCTGTTCCTTCACGGCGCGCAGGATCGGGGAATTCCCCGCCATGGCGCCGCAGCGCAGGTAATCGCCATAGGAAAAGCCGCCGGGCACGACGATCAGGTCATAACCCGATAGGTCGCGTTCGCCGTGCCAGACCATCGTCGGACGCGTGCCGGATGCGCGTTCCAGCGCGTCCGCCATATCGCGTTCGCGGTTGGTACCCGGGAAGACAGTGATGGCGGCCTTCATGGTCTCTTACTCCGCGATCTCGATGCGGTAATCTTCGATCACCGTATTTGCCAGCAGCTTGCGGCACATCTCATCCAGCGCGGCTTCCGCCTTGGCGCGATCGGTTTCGGCCAGTTCGACCTCGATCAGCTTGCCCTGGCGGACCTCGCCGATGCCGTCGAAGCCCAGGCCTTCCAGCGCATGGCCGATGGCCTTGCCCTGGGGGTCCAGCACACCGCGTTTCAGGGTGACGGTGACATTCGCTTTCATAGTCTGAAACTCCGCTTCGGTCGTGGCCGGTAGGATCGGTTAGTTCGATTCGCCGTCGATGGCTTCGACATTCGCGCCTTCCGGCAGCACCCCCAGACGGCGCGCGACTTCGCGATAGGCTTCTTCGACATTGCCCATATCGCGGCGGAAGCGGTCCTTGTCCATTTTCTCGCCGGTATTGACGTCCCACAGGCGCATGTTGTCCGGGCTCAATTCATCGGCCAGAACGATGCGGACATCGCCGTTTTCGTCGTAGATTCGGCCGAATTCCAGCTTGAAGTCGACCAGTTTGATGCCGATGCCCAGGAAGATACCGGACAGGAAGTCGTTGACGCGCAGCGACATGGCCAGGAAATCGTCGATATCCTGCGGGCTGGCCCAACCGAAGGCGGTGATGTGCTCTTCGGAAATCAGCGGATCGCCCAACTCGTCGGACTTGTAGCAATATTCGACGATGGACCGCGGCAGCGGCGTGCCTTCCGGAATGCCCAGGCGTTTGGCCATGGACCCGGCGGCGACGTTGCGCACGATGACTTCGACCGGAATGATCTCCACCTCGCGGACCAACTGTTCGCGCATGTTCAGGCGGCGCAGGAAATGCGTCGGGATACCCAGATCCTGAAGGCGCAGCATCAGGAATTCGGAAATCCGGTTGTTCAGGACGCCCTTGCCGGTGATCGTGCCCTTCTTTTGATTGTTGAAGGCCGTCGCATCATCCTTGAAATAGCAGACCAGGGTGCCGGGTTCCGGACCCTCGAAAATTACCTTTGCCTTGCCTTCGTAAAGCTGTCTGCGTCGCGCCATGGGTAGGGACCCGCCTTTTGCCGCCAAATGTTGGATTGAGTGCAGCGTATAGCAATCGCCCCCGCGTTTCACAATCGTATCCTTGCCGGTTTCGGGGCATAATGCGGCTAAAATTCGCATTTCGGCATGGATTTCCGTATCCGGCGTTGAACGCGTAAGCCGGAGTCGCTAAATAACGGGGCGAAACAGGAAGGCCCTGGGATGGGTCTTCGCATAACCTGCCAGGGGAAAGACGGTATGAGCCAGTTCGACGAACGCGAAAAGAGCTTCGAAGCCAAGCACAGTCACGACCGTGAACAGGAGTTCAAGGCGATTGCGCGGCGGAACAAGCTTCTGGGCCTCTGGGCCGCCGAACAGATGGGCATCACCGGCGACGCCGCCGACGGATACGCGAAAGAGGTCGTGATGGCCGATTTCGACGAGCCGGGCGATGACGACGTTCTGCGCAAGGTGCTGGGCGACATGCAGGGCAAGGGCATCGATACATCGGAACATCTGATCCGCAAGCAGATGACCGAACTGCTGGACGTTGCGCGGCTTCAGGTTAAGAACGAAGCCTGATCGCATCGGCGATAGCGTTTCGAAAGCCCCTGCCTCGGCGGGGGCTTTTGTTTTGGCGTTAGCTGGGCGGCAGGGGTGTCAGTTCCGGCGCGTCGCCCAATTCTTCGACCGCCTTCGGCATTTCGTCCGGTACTTTTTCCGGTTCGGCTTCTTCCTGTTTGGGCGCCAGGGTTTCGAAATTCGGTTCCAACAGGACACCGTCGCGGATGTCGTTAATCACGTCGATCAGGTCGGAACTGCGATTCGACATGGCGATTGCCACGGCGGCGAGGCCGATGGCCTTGGCCGGGTCCAATCCGATCTTGTCGGTGACTTCCTGACCGAAATTGGGGTCGCCCAGCCGACCCGCCGCCGCCGCCACGCGAATCAGCGCTTGGTAGCGCGGAACGTCGTAACCGCCGTCCGCCGTGCGTTTCAGGTTCGATGTGTTGGGCGGTTCGGGAATCCGCGCCGCGGTGTCATAGGCGCCCAGCAGATCGCCCGCCGCCAATTGCGCGAGGGAGATCGACATCAACGCTTCGTCAAAGCCCGGATCGCCGCGATGTTCGAACGTCGTGCGATAGGCGTTGCTGATGGTCTTTTGCGCATCGGGGATACGGCCGCGTCGGGCTTCCGCGATGGCGACCTGCACCAGGGCCTTCACCTGCGCCGTGTCGCCGGGAATGATTTCCGCCAATTCGCGCGCGCGGCCGAAGATCGCCTGATCCGCCGATTCCAGGCCGACGCGCACTTGGGCGCTCAATACTTTGTCCAGAGCGGTCGGAACGAAAGCCGCCTGATAGGGATAGCCCGTCGGGTCCAATGCTTCCGATAGCAGCGCGCTGGCGCCGACTGGGTCGCCTTCGATACCGCGCCCCTCGGCAGCCGGCGCCATGACCTGCGCCCGCATCCCGACATAGGGTATGTAATCCTTCAGGACGAGGGCTTCCTTAAGCTTCCCCTGATCGATCAGAACGCGCCCCATGCCCAACAGCGCCTCGGCACGGGGGATGTCTTCCGTGATCTTGTAGGCGCTTTCGAAAGCGTCGGCCAACCGTCCGACCGCCGCCTGTCGGGAAACCAGATAGGTTAGGGCGTCGAACCGCTCTTGCTGATCCTCGATCCGGTCCGTTTCCTCCATGGACAGACGGAATAGCGGTACGGCGGCATCCAGATCGCGCTCTCCCAGGGCGGCGGAAACGGCGGCAATGGCGCGGGCCCGATGCGCGCCTTCCGGGACCAACCTGACGATCGCCATGCCACCGCGTTGATCGCCGGTTTCCACCATCTTGGCGGCCAGTTTGATCAAGGCGTCGAAACGCCGGTCCGCGTCGGACGACAGGATCAGTTCCCTGGCATAGGCGAAGGTTTCGACCGCGCCGGGCGTGTCGCCCGCCAGCCGCCGCGCGACCCCGATATCTATCAGAAGGTCGATATTGGTCAGGTCGGTGAAGTCCAGGTTTTTCGCCTGCTGGAAGGTTTCCGCCAAAACGGCGATGGCTTCGGTGATTTCCGCCTGGGTCGGTCTGCCTTTCAGGGCAATTGTCGAAATCTGCTGAAGGGCCGAAATTCGGGCGAGCAGGCCGGGAATGCTGCCCGCCGTTACCTTGGCGTCCTCGATGAATCCGAAGCGGGCGAGGCGCAGTGCCGCCATGTTGATGGTTTCGCCGTCGTCCCGCGGGGCGTTCAAGGTCTGATATTCGGATATCGCGCGTAGGACCCAGTCGCGCGCCTTGGCCGGGTCCTTTTCGACGGCTGCGACATAGTCGGCTATCCAAAGAAACGAGCGTGACCGCCAGATCGTATCGGCGATTCGGCTGGCATTCTCGACCGCCTTGATGGCTTGACGCCGGGCGAGATAGGCACGGACGACGCCGCTTTGCGCCAGGCCGACATCCTCGTCGGATTCCAGGGCCGCGACGGCGAGGAATTGCAGGCGCAGCAACGCGTCGGACAAAACCGCCAGGGTAACGGGATCGACCGCGCTGGACCGGAATCCGTCGCCTGGATCGAAAGTCGGTTTGGAAATGTCTGAGGCGGGACCCGGTTCCTGCCCGGTATCTTGCCCAGTATTCGGTGCGTTATCCTGTTCCGCTTCCTGGGCCAAGACAGGCGTCACCCAGGCCGGAACGGCCAAAAGGGCGAGCGCGACCGCGCCCGCCTTCGGCAGGGAATTAAGCGTCTTCCGCGAAAACCCGGTCCAGGATCGTGTCCACATGCTTTACGTGGTAGCCCAAGTCGAACAATGCGTCGATAGCATCGTCCTGCAAATGACGCGCCACCTCTTCATCCGCTTTTAGCAGATTCTGGAAGCTCTTACCGGTTTTCCAGCTTTCCATCGCATTGCGCTGTACGGCTTTATAGGCGTCTTCGCGGCTCATCCCCGCCTGGGTCAGTTGCAGCAGGACCCGTTGCGAATTGTGCAGACCGCCAAGGCTGTTCAGATTCGCCAGCATGTTTTCCGGGTAGACGACCAGATTTTCCACGACGCCTGCCAGACGGTTCAGCGCGAAATCCAGGGTCACGGTCGCATCCGGGCCGATCATGCGTTCGACGGAAGAATGGGAAATATCCCGTTCGTGCCACAGCGCGACGTTTTCCAGGGCGGGCAGGGCATAGGCCCGGATCATGCGGGCAAGGCCCGTCATGTTTTCGGTCAGCACCGGGTTGCGCTTATGCGGCATGGCGCTGGAGCCTTTTTGGCCCGGCGAGAAATATTCTTCCGCCTCGCGCAATTCGGTGCGCTGCAGATGGCGGATTTCGATGGCCAGATTTTCGATGGACCCGGCGATAACGGCCAGGGTCGCGAAAAAGGCCGCATGACGGTCGCGCGGAATGACCTGGGTCGACATCGGTTCCGGCGTCAGGCCCAGTTTCGCGGCGACATGTTCTTCAACGCGCGGATCGATATTGGCAAAGGTGCCGACGGCGCCGGAAATGGCGCAGGTCGCGATATCCGCGCGGGCGGCGAGCAGCCGGTCGCGGTTGCGTTTGAAGGCGGCATAATGTCCGGCAAGCTTCACGCCGAAGGTCGTCGGTTCCGCATGGATACCGTGAGACCGTCCGATGCAGATGGCTTCCTTGGTCTCGATGGCGCGCTTCTTCAAGGCTGCCAGAACGCGGTCCAGATCGGCCAGCAGGATATCCGCCGCCTGTGTCATCTGCACGGCAAGGCAAGTGTCCAGCACATCGCTGGACGTCATGCCCTGGTGTACGAAACGGGAGTCGGGACCGATATGCTCCGCCAGTTCCGTCAGGAAGGCGATCACGTCGTGTTTGGTGACCCGCTCGATCTCATCGATCTTGGCGATGCGTTCGTCGGTATAGGGCTTGTCGCCGCCGGCCCAGACGGCCTTCGCGGCCTCTTTCGGGATAACGCCCAGATCGGCCAACGCGTCGCAGGCATGGGCCTCGATCAGGAACCAGATGTGGAACCGGTTCGCGGGTTCCCAGATATCGGCCATTTCCTTGCGGCTGTAACGCGGGATCATGCGGCGGTCCTTCCTGACGATTGAATAGGGGTTCCCCGTCCGGGAAGACAGGCTTTTAACGCCGGAGTCGCCACTTCGCAAGTTGGGCCGGTATGGTCGTGAATTCTTGTCCGGATTTTACTTGTGTCGATGTCGGGAAAGGGAGTATCCCATTTGTGATCACAAAATCCCGCCCGTCATTTTGAGGGCTCAGCCGCAGGGGAGACCACCATGCCCGATGGAATCACGCAAAACGACCTCAGCGCCTTCTGGATGCCGTTCACGGCCAACCGCCGGTTCAAGAAGGACCCGCGGATCCTCGTGTCGGCGGAAGGTATGTATTACAAAAGCCACGACAATCGCGACATCCTGGATGGGACCGCGGGCCTGTGGTGCGTGAATGCAGGGCATGCCCGGCCGAAAATCGTGGAAGCCGTGCAGAAGCAGGTGAAGGAACTGGACTTCGCGCCGACCTTCCAATTCGGTCACAACAAGGCCTTCGAACTGGCCAGCCGCCTGCGCGATTTGTTCCCCGGCGACCTGGACCATATCTTCTTCACCAATTCCGGGTCCGAATCCGGCGACACGGCGTTGAAGATCGCGCTGGCCTATCAACGCGCGCGGGGGCAGGGCACGCGGACCCGCCTGATCGGCCGGGAACGCGGCTATCATGGGGTCGGCTTCGGTGGCATTTCCGTCGGCGGGATCGTCAAGAACCGGATGTATTTCGGCACGCTGCTGACCGGCGTGGACCACATCCGCCACACGCATGACATGGAACACAATGCCTTCACGAAGGGCGAACCGGAATACGGCGCGCATTTTGCCGATGACCTGGAACGTCTGGTGACGTTGCATGACGCATCGACCATCGCCGCCGTCATGGTGGAACCGATGGCCGGGTCGACGGGCGTTCTGATGCCGCCGAAGGGCTATCTGAAGCGTCTGCGCGAAATCTGCGATAAGCACGGTATCCTGTTGATCTTCGACGAGGTCATCACCGGGTTCGGGCGTCTGGGCTATGCCACGGCGGCGGAACGGTTCGGCGTCCTGCCGGATATCATCACGACGGCCAAGGGCTTGACCAATGCGGTCATCCCGATGGGCGCCGTTGCGGTCCGCAAGGAAATCTACGACACGATGATGGACAAGGCCGACGCGCCGATCGAACTGTTCCACGGCTATACCTATTCCGGGCATCCGGTTGCGGCGGCCGCCGGGATCGCGACGCTGGATACCTATCGCGAGGAAGGCCTGTTCGAAAACGCGCTGGCGCTGGAACCCTATCTGGCCGACGCCATCCATTCGTTGAAGGATCATCCGAATGTCGTCGACATCCGGAATATGGGGATGGTTGCGGCCGTCGAAATGTCCGCGCGTCCTGGCGCGCCGGGCGAACGCGGCTATGACGCGATGGTGAAGGCCTATGAAATGGGGGCGATGATCCGGGTGACCGGCGATATCATCGCGATTTCCCCGCCGCTGATGGCGGAAAAGAAGCATATCGACGATCTGGTCGGGATCATCGGCGATACGCTGAAGGCCGTCGCCTAATTTACGAGTGTATGATCGGGTTGGGAACGGGACGTCGCCGAAAGGGGCGTCCCGTTTCTTTTGGGCCGTTTCTATTTCAGAAACATGTCCAGTTTCAGCGGAACACTGCGCCCCAACCACATGGTCAGGTCGCTGTGATCTCGAAGATCGTCGCCGGTATTCGGATGCACGAAGACGACAAGGCCGTCCCGATTTGCGTTCAGCCAGGGAATGACGTCGCCGAAGCGTTCGGTCGGCACGGTCAACTGGCAACTCCACATCGGATGCGGGCCGACTTCCTTTTCGTGGACGCGGCCCATCCGCAGACCGAACCGGTCGCGGGCGGACTCGCACAGCGCGCGGGCGGCGTCGACAGTGTCCGCGTCGAAGTAGACATGCGCATGATAGTCGATGGGGGTGCCTGAAGATGTCATGCCGTCAGAATGGCGCCCGCGACCGTCGCTTGCAACCGGCTACAGCCTTGACCGTCGAGTATGACGCGCGTAGCAAGACGCCGTATCAATGGAAAGGGTGCGCATGAGAAAGGCGCTGATTACCGGCATCACCGGTCAGGACGGATCCTATTTGGCGGAACTTCTGCTGTCGAAAGGCTATGAAGTGCACGGCATCGTGCGCCGGGCATCGACTTTCAACACGGAACGGATCGACCACATCTACCAGGATCCGCATGAAAGCCATTTGCGGTTGAAGCTGCATTACGGCGATCTGGCGGACGGGACGGGTTTGCGCCGTATTCTGGAACATGTGCAACCCGACGAGATTTATAATTTGGGTGCGCAGAGCCATGTGCGGGTCAGCTTCGACCAGCCCGAATATACGGCGGATGTCGTCGGTACCGGCACGTTGCGCCTGTTGGAAGCGATCCGGGACTACACCCAGAATACCGGGCGGATGACAAAACTGTATCAGGCGGGCAGTTCGGAAATGTTCGGCGCGGCCAATCCGCCGCAGAACGAAGGGACCGAATTCTATCCGCGCAGCCCCTATGCCGTTGGCAAAGTCGCGGGGTTTTGGTTCTGCAAGAACTATCGCGAGGCCTATAACCTATTCGTCGCGAATGGCATCCTGTTCAACCATGAAAGTCCGCGCCGGGGCGAAACCTTCGTCACGCGCAAGATCACGCGCGCCGTCGGGCGCATCAAGCTGGGGCTGCAGGACAAATTGTTCCTGGGCAATCTGGACGCCAAGCGCGACTGGGGCTTCGCCGGGGACTATGTCGAGGCGATGTGGCGCATGTTGCAGCAGGACGAAGCGGACGATTACGTCGTTGCCACGGGCAAGGCCTATTCCGTTCGGGACTTTCTGGAAGCGGCTTTCGGGCATGCCGGGATCGACTATAAGAAGCATGTCGAATTCGACCCGCGCTATCTGCGCCCGACGGAGGTCGATTATCTTTTGGGCGATCCCAGCAAGGCTAAAGAAAAACTCGGCTGGGAACCGAAGGTCGATTTCAATGAATTGGTCCGCATGATGGTCGATCACGACATGGACATGGCGGCGAGGGAAAAAACCCTGATCGATGCAGGTCACGCCATTTCGACCCGGGCCGGCGACTGACATGTCCGGCCCGGCGCAGAACGATCCGATTTTCGTCGCCGGCCACCGGGGCCTTGTCGGTTCCGCCGTCGTCCGGGCATTGGAAGCCGCAGGGTACCGAAACCTTATTTTGCGCAGGTCGTCGGAACTGGACCTGCGCGACCAAGGCGCGGTGAATGCCTTCTTCGCGGCGGAGCGTCCACGATATGTCGTCTGCGCGGCGGCGAAGGTCGGCGGGATTGTCGCGAATAACGACTATCCCGGCGATTTCATCCGCGACAATATGGCGATCCAGATGAACGTCATCGAAAATTGCCGACTGACCGGCGTGGAAAAGCTGATTTATCTCGGCTCCACCTGCATCTATCCGAAAATGGCACCGCAGCCGATCAAGGAAGAACATCTGCTGACCGGACCGTTGGAACCGACGAACGAAGCCTATGCCATCGCCAAAATCGCAGGGCTGAAGATGTGCGAGGCCTATGCCAAGCAATACGGCATGAAGTCTGTCACGCTGATGGCGACCAATCTGTACGGGCCGGGCGACAATTTCGATCTGGATAAAAGCCACGTCATTCCGGCATTGATGCGTAAGGCGCATGAAGCGAAACTCGCCGGAGCGCCCTCGATGATCGTCTGGGGATCCGGCACGCCGTTGCGGGAATTCCTATTTGTCGACGATATGGCCGCGTCGGCGCGCTTCTGTCTGGAAAACGATATTCCGCATTCTATGGTTAATGTCGGAACCGGGGAGGAGATCACCATCGCCGATCTGACGCGGACGATTTGCGATGTGGTCGGGTTCGAAGGGGATTTGGTTTTCGATACGTCCAAACCGGACGGCACGCCCCGGAAACTTGCGGATTCGTCCCGCCTGCGCGGTCTCGGCTGGGCGCCGAAGGTCGGATTGCGGGACGGGTTGGCGGCGACATATGAATGGTTCTTGAAAACCGGGGATGTGCGGCTAACCGCCTGACCCGGTAGAGGGTGGGGATGTATGCCGATATTTAAATCGCCTGCCGGGTGGATCGCGGCGGCGGGTATCCTGTTGGGGCTATGGATCGCCTTGGGGGATCCTCTCGTGCTTGGGGATGCGCTGGCCCGATCATCCGGGCTTGTCCTGGCGGCGATCGCCCTCTACGCGACCGGCGCGGTGAAGGAATATGTCACCGCCTTGGCGTTCTTCACCATCGCCATGGTCTTTTCCATCGCTCCGGCAGGGGTCGTCTTTGCGGGGTTCGAAAGCAACGCGTTCTGGCTGGTCCTATCCGGCCTCGTCATCGGACTCGCGATCAACGCAACGGGGCTCGGTGCGCGGTTTGCGCGGGGGCTCGCGCGGATATTCCCGGCAAATTATGCCGGATTGGTCGTCGGTACCGTTACGGCCACCACCCTGATTGCCTTCGTCATGCCGTCCAGCATGGGGCGCGTCGTGTTGTTGATGCCGATCGTCCTGGCCATCGCGGACCGTTTCGGCCTGAAGGAAGGCAGCATCGGGCGCAGCGGGCTTGCCCTGACCGTCGGCTTCGCCAGTTTCAGCCCTGCGACCGGCATCCTACCGGCGACAGTGCCGAACATGGTTTTGACGGGGGCAATGGAAAAAATTCACGGCTACGCGCCGCTCTATGGCGAATGGTTGATCCTGCATTTCCCTTTCCTGGGATTGACGAAGGCGTTGCTGATCTGTGCTGCGAGTTGGGCATTGTTTCGGGATGAGGTGATCCCCGTCACTGCGGAGGATGAGGCAAAGCCGATGAGCGCGGCGGAGAAACGTCTTGCCGTCATCCTGGTCGCGGCACTGATCGGATGGTCCACGGATTTCCTGCATGGCGTTTCCCCGGCCTGGATCGGGATGGCGGCAGCGATCCTGTCTGTTCTGCCGGGGATCGGCGTCCTGCCGCAACAGGACGTGTTCAAGAAAATCGATGTCGCGCCGGTTCTCTATCTGGGCGGTGTTCTGGGGTTGGGCGCACTGATCGCCTATAGCGGTATCGGCGTCGGTCTGGGCCATTTCCTGGCGGACCTATTGCCGTTGACGCCGGGGGCATCGGTCACGAACCTTCTGTCCATGACTTTCGGCAGCAGCGTGATCGCGCTGGCCGCGACGATCCCAGGATTGCCCGCCGTGATGGTTCCCTTGTCGGGACCTTTGGCCGATGTGTCCGGTCTGCCGCTCGATACCGTTCTGGCCAGTATCGTGCTGTCCTATTCGACGGCGATCCTGCCCTATCAGGCCCCGCCGATCATCATCGCGCTGGGCCTGTCGGGGGCGCGGTTGGCGGATGCGACGAAACTGGTGATCAGTGTGGCTGTCGCAACGGTTGTGTTAATTTTCCCGCTTGAGCTGTTATGGTGGAAGTTCCTGGGTCTTTACTGATACGGTGCAGCCAACGGCAACGCGACACGCTGCGGATCAGTCGGCTTGTTGATCGATGTCAATGCAACCGCATGCGGTGCGGCGCATTATGCGCTAGGAACCAACAACAACTTCGGGGATAGAACGCTATGTCTTTGAAACGGATTCTCGTGCATTACGATGCCACGCCGCGCGGCGAACGCGCCCTGACCATGGCGCTGACCCTGGCGCAGGCGCAGGACGCGCATCTGATCGGCTGCGCCGTTGAGGCGGAACCGCGCATCCCAACCTATGCCGCGGCGCAAATTCCGGCGGACGTCATCGACGTCCTGATCGCCGAACAGCACAAGGTCATCGAAACCGCGCACAAGGCGTTCGATAAAGTCATGGACTCCAACGGCTGGTCCGACCGCAGCGAGTTCATCGAAACGCGCGGCGACGTATCCCGCATGCTGTCCAAGATCGGTCGCGGATGCGATTTGATCGTCGTCGGTCAGGCGGAACCGGACAAGGAAGCGCTGGAAGTCGAGGAATTGCCGGACAACTTGGTTTTGGAATCCGGACGTCCGATCCTGATCGTGCCGTATATCGGCAATCGCAAGCCGATCGGCGGTCATGCGCTGCTGTGCTGGAACGATACGCGGGAAGCGGCCCGGGCGATGTCCGATGCGCTGCCGCTGTTGAATGCGGCGTCGAAGGTAACAGTCCTGTCCGTCGATACGACCGGACGTCAGACCGAAGTGACCGGCGCGGGCGCTGCGCGCTTCTTGTCGGCCCATGGATTGGATGCCGAGCTGCGCCGCATGCCGGCATCCGGTCTTGATGTCGGGTCGGCCATCCTGAATGAATCGGCGGATGTGGGCGCCGATTTGATCGTGATGGGGGCCTACGGCCATTCACGCTTGCGGGAATCGATCCTGGGCGGGGCGACCAATACGATCCTGAAGGACATGACGCTGCCGGTCGTGATGTCCCACTAAAAGATGTCGGAAAAAGGGCGTGTCGGGCTTATCCGGCCCGATGCGCCGTTATCCGGACGGCAGCAGACTGTCGTAATAGGCCTGGGCCCCCGGATGAAAGGGGATCAGGCCTTTTTCCATTCCCTCATCAACCGTCGGGAAGGTGTGTCCCGGATTGTTCAGGTTGAACACGTCCGCGGTATCGCTGCGCCACAGGGCCTTGGTGATGGCTTCGACAAGGGCGGCGTCCATTGTCGATCGCACCACCCATTGCACACCCAGCTTCACGGTTTTGAACGGTTCTTCCTGGATATGGTACAGGGCGGGATTGAACGGCGCCGTTCGTAGAAACGGGAAGAAACCCAATAGCGTTTGCAGGGCGTTGGGTTCGATCGGCAGCAGCCGGATATCGACTTCGTCCCGTAGCTCAGATATCGCGTCGATCGGCGGGGCGCCCATTTCGAACAGGGCATCGATTTCCCCCTGGACCAGCAAGTCGGCGGCAACCCCGGACGGCAGGCTCAATGGATGGATATCGGCCCGCGTCAGCCCGTGCAGTCGCAACAGCATATTGGCGAAACGGGTCGTCCCGGAACCGGGACCGCCGAGGGATACGATCTTGTCCCGTAGGCCGCGAATTGAATCGATGCCGGAATCCGCCCGCACGACGATATGCAGGGAAACGGGAATCAGGTTCGCGATAACGCGTAAATCCGGCACGCCCAAATCTTCCGAAAACGGGCCGCTGCCGGTATAGGCCCAATAGGCCATATCGGCGTGAACCAGGGCGGATTCCAGCAGGCCGTCGCGCATGTCCCGGATATTCTGCAAGGACCCGCCGCGGGACTGCGCCACGGCGATCAGGCCGGGGACACCGCAAATGCCGCCCTCGTCGCAGGGGCTGCCGCCCGGCGGTCGGCTGATTCCGGCGGAAATCGCTGTGCCGAGGCCATAGAGCGTTTCCGCACTGGGGCCGGTGCCGATCCGGATGAAGGTCAGGGCTTCCTGGTGTACTTCCTGCGCAAGCGTCGGGGCGGGAAGGGCGAAAGACGCCGCCCCCAAAGCCAATCCCAGAACGGCACGCCTGTCCCACGGGGTAAGTGTGGCGGCGGCTGTGCGGCTTCGAGACATGACCGAATTCTCGCTGTGGCGGCGCTGGCATTCGCCACGTCCAAGGCGAACCGTATTGCCCGTGCAGTTTGGCCCGCATTGCGTCGGGCGTCAAACCGCCGAAAAGAAACGGGCGCCATTTTCGCGTGAAAACGGCGCCCGTCGCTGTGGCGTCCGTCCGCGCAAGGGCGCTGGACGGAAACCTCCCCCGAACTGTGGGTCTTAGTGGTTCAGAATCTGGCTGAGGAAGAGCTTCGTCCGCTCGCTTTGCGGATTGGTGAAGAATTCTTCCGGCTCGTTCTGTTCAATGATTTCACCACCATCCATGAAGATGACGCGGTTGGCGACCTTCCGGGCGAAACCCATTTCGTGGGTGACGCACAGCATGGTCATGCCTTCCTGGGCCAGTTCGATCATGGTGTCGAGCACTTCCGAGATCATTTCCGGGTCAAGGGCCGAGGTCGGCTCATCGAACAGCATGATGCGCGGATTCATGCACAGCGAACGGGCAATCGCCACGCGCTGCTGCTGCCCGCCGGACAGTTGGCCCGGATATTTGTGGGCTTGATCCGGAATCTTGACCTTGCTCAGGAAATGCATGGCCTGTTCTTCGGCATCTTTCTTCGGGGTCTGACGAACCCAAATCGGTGCCAGGGTGCAGTTTTCCAACACGGTCAGATGCGGGAACAGGTTGAAGTGCTGGAACACCATGCCGACTTCACGGCGGATCGCATCGATGTTCTTCAGGTCGTTGGTCAATTCGATTCCATCGACCAGGATGTGACCCTGCTGGTGTTCTTCCAGGCGGTTGATGCACCGGATCATGGTCGACTTACCGGAACCGGACGGACCGCAGATAACGATCCGTTCGCCCCGGTTGACCGTCAGGTTCACGTTTTTCAGCACATGGAACTCACCGTACCATTTGTGCATATGCTGGATTTCGATCACGACCTCGTCGGTGACCTTCATGCCGCTGGTATCGATTGCAGCTTCAGACATTGTTCGTCCCCCTTCGACTTAGCGCTTGTGGCCGGTGTGCAGCTTCTTCTCCAGATACAGCGAATACCGAGACATCGCGAAGCAGGAGACGAAGAAGAAGATGGCCGTGTAGATGTAAACCTCCTCAGGCAATCCGTTCCATTTCGGATCGGCGAGCGCGGTCTTCATAATCCCCAGAACGTCGAGCAGGCCGATAATGATGACCAGCGTCGTATCCTTGTAGAGGCCGATGAAGGTGTTCACGATCCCCGGAATGGAGATTTTGAGCGCCTGCGGCAGGATGATCAGCCGCATGGATTGCCAGTATTTCAGGCCCATGGCGTCGGCGGCTTCGTACTGGCCTTTTGGAATGGCCTGAAGACCGCCGCGGATCACTTCCGCCATGTAAGCGGAGGCGAACAGCGTCACCATGATCAGCACCCGCAACAGCAGGTCGAACTGAACGCCCGGCGGCAGGAAGTAGTTCAGCATCGTCGATGCGACGAACAACAGGGTAATCAGCGGCACGCCCCGAATGAATTCGATAAACGCGACGCAGACGATCCGCATCGCCGGCAGTTTCGAAATCCGGCCGAGCGCCAACAGGATGCCGATCGGTAGGGACAGCGTGATGCCGGTGACCCCAATGATCAGGGTCAGCATGACGCCGCCGAACTTGTCGGTGGAAACCGGCTCCAGCCCCCAACCGCCGACGATCAGCCAGCCTGCGATGAACGGATAGGCGATGGTGAATTTCATCAGCTTCGCCCGGGCCGGGAAGCCGTCGAACAACAGGATGCCGACCGTCGGGAACAGAAGGATGAAGGCGAGGATGACCCGCCAGCGTTCTTCTTCCGGATAGAAGGCGAAGATGGACTGTTCGAAGCGTTCCACAATCACCGCCCAGCACGCGCCGTCGGCGATTTCACGGCATTCCGCGCGGGACCCGGCGTTAACGACGGAGTCGAAAACGAGGAAATCCAGAGCGCCTGGTACAATTTGCCAGATCAAAAAGATCGACAGAAACGTCAGGACGGTATTGGTGATCGATCCGAAGAAATTCTTCCAGATCCAAACATGCCATCCGGTCATGTTCCGCGGCGGCGGCAGGCTGGGATGCTTGCCGGGCGGATAGTTTTGTTCGGTTACGTCGGTCATATCCGCCCCCTTACCGTTCGATCAGCTTGATGCGTTTGTTATACCAGTTCATGAACGCCGAAATCAGCAGCGAGAAGCAGAGATAGACCAGCAGGACGATTGTCATGCATTCCATCTCGCGGCCCGTCTGGTTCAGCGATATCCCGCCAATCGTCGCCACGATGTCCATGTAGCCGACGGCGATGGCGAGCGATGAGTTCTTGGTCAGGTTCAGATACTGGCTGGTCAGCGGCGGGATGATGACCCGCAGTGCCTGCGGAATAACCACCAGCTGCAGCGTGCGGCTATTGGAAATACCCAGGGCGTGGGCCGCTTCCGTCTGGCCGTGGCTCACCGCCAGGATGCCGCCGCGCACGTTCTCCGCAATGAAGGAGGAGGTGTAGAGCGACAGCGCCAGAGTCAGGGCCATGAATTCCGGCTTGATCGCGAAGCCGCCGACAAAGTTGAAGCCTTTGAGCTCCGGGAAGCTCCACACGATCGGCAGGCCCGTGACCAGAAAGACCAGGATCGGCAGACCCAGGATCGCCGCGACCGATACCCAGAAGACCGGAAGAATCTTGCCTGTCGCGTCCTGAACCTTACGGGCATGGCGTCGAAACACGACGGCACCGGCGATCCCCAGGAAAAAGGCGATCACCGTCGCCCAGAAGGCGGGTTCCGGATTGGGTTGCGGTAGATAGAAACCGCGGTTCGACAGGAAGGAAACGCCGAGGAAATCCCAGCCGTCGCTGACGGAAGCTTTTGGGCTCGGCAGCGAGGAAATCAACATGCCGTGCACCAGCAGGATCCACAGCAGGACCGGCACGTTCCGCACGACCTCGATATAGGTGTAGACGATCTTGCCCATCAGCAGGTTCTTGCTGAGCCGCAGAACGCCGAGGATGAAGCCGACCACCGTTGCCAGGATGATCCCGGTCACGGCGACGAGCAGCGTATTGAGAAGACCCACGACCGCTGCCGTCAGATGAGAACTGCGGTTCGTGTATTCGATCAGATATTGGTTGATGTCGTATCCGGCCGGTTCGAACAGGAAGTCGAAGCTGTAGCCCTTGCCGATCGTTTCCAGGTTCGTAACCGCGTTGGACACGATCCAGAAAGTGAAAAAGAACAATCCCGCGATGGTAAGAATTTGAATGATGACCGCGCGCGCATTTTTATCTCGCCATAGGCGAAGAAGGTCCATTTGTGGCGCAGTTTGTTCCATGGAAGCCATGATCGTCCAACCTAGTCGTTGGTCCCGCCATAGGTGTCCGTCAACAACGCGGGCACGAAGGCGAAACGCGGTGTGTTGAGTTGTGTCGGAAAAGTCTGGTGGTGCTGGAAACGGGGCCGAATCCGATATCCGGACCGGTTCTTGTCAAAGGACCCCCATGTCCTGTGAAAGCCGTGTCCCGTGAAAACCTGACCCACCGACAGCTCAAACGTCGCCGTGAAATCGAAAGTGGCCCGGCCCGCTAAAAGCCGGGCCACCCCCGAAGTCATGCGATCAATGCCGATCCTTAGCGGATCGGGGCGGCATACATCAGGCCGCCGTCATACCATTGGGCGTTCAGACCGCGCTCGATGCCGAGCTCGGTATTCGGGCCAATGTTGCGATCGAAGATTTCGCCGTAGTTGCCGACGGCTTTAATCGCATTCGCGGCCCAATCGTTGCCGAGGCCGATCATTTCGCCAAAGTTGCCTTCGGTGCCCAGCAGGCGGTCGACGTCCGGCTTACCGGTCGGACCGGCAGACAGTTCGGCGACGTTTTCCTGCGTCACGCCGTATTCTTCAGCGGCGATAACGGCGCGCAGAACCCAACGCGTCAGGTCGCCCCAGGCTTCGTCGCCCTGGCGGACCGCCGGGCCAAGCGGCTCTTTGGAGATGATTTCCGGAAGAACGATGTGGTTCTTCGGGTCGTCCAGAGAGGCGCGGGTCGCGGCCAGACCGGAAGCATCCGTCGTGTAGACGTCGCAACGGCCGGACAGGTAGTTGGCGCGGGCTTCGTCGTTGGTTTCGATCGGAACCGGCTCATAGCTCATGTCGTTGGCACGGAAGTAGTCGGCCAGGTTGAGCTCGGTCGTGGTGCCGGTCTGGATGCAGACGGAAGCGCCGTTCAATTCCTTGGCGCTGGTCACGCCCAGGTCCTTTTTCACCATGAAACCCTGGCCGTCATAGTAGTTGATGCCGAGGAAGCTGAGCTTCAGGTCGACGTCGCGGCTCATGGTTTCTGTGGTGTTGCGGTAGAGGATATCGCCCTCGCCGGCGTTGAGTGCGGTAAAGCGCGTCTTACCGGTCGTCGGAACGAATTTCACCTTGCTGCCGTCGCCGAAGATCGCGGCTGCGGTCGCACGGCAGAAATCAGCGTCGAAACCGCGCCACTGGCCGTTTTCGTCGGTGTAAGCGAAGCCGACGAGACCGGTGGTCACGATGCAATTCAGTTCGCCGCGGGCTTTGACGTCCGCCAGCGTGTCCGCGTGGGCTACCGTGGCGGTCGCCGCCAAAGCCGCGCCCGCGACCAGAATCGTTTTGAGTTTCATGTTGGTACTGTCCCCTATCGTTGGTTGATGCCAGAAGAGCTCTTCCAGCAGCCTACTAAGGCCCTCTTTGTGCTCCCAGACGGCTGCTTTGCAGCTCTAATTGGTGAAGGTATTTCAGGCACAGAATTCGAATGAATCAATAGCCCTTGATACCAATCTCCCGTTGTCCACGGTATTGTCATACTTTACCCCACCGTTTTGTGATGGGTTGGAACAACACCGCGTCCTTGGAGAGGAGACTGGCAGTAAAATCCGGGCTCGGCCAGAATTTTTTAGTCGGGCATTGGAAAATTTTTGTCGATTTCTCATCTGGGATAGCGTGATTTCAATTGCGTGGACTTGGGGCGCCGGGTTGTGCGAGACTTCCGGGAATGGTCGGAAAGAAAGCGTATTTGCCTGTCCGACACGGCGGTATGGCCACGCACGGACGCGGAATCCGGGGCTGGTCGGTGAAGCGGGGGATTGATGCAAATGTCGAATTCATCGACGACGGATAGAATAAAAATCAGCGTTGATTTGGCGAATGCGGGGTCCCGCGACGAACTGATCGACGATATGGCCCTGCCTTTCCTGGACCTGGCCGAAAAGATCGAGGCCGCGCGCCTCAACAAGGCGGATGGGGAAACCTGGCAGGCGATTTTCGAAACGAACCTGTTCCTGTGGCGGTTCATTTCCCATTTCCTGCCGCATCATTTCGGGGAGGATGTCACCCCGGAAACCCGCGAATTGCTGTCGCGGATCAGTCAGTTCATGACAAAGGTCACGGTCGCGCTTGCCGACCGCGATGCCAAGGATCCGGAACTGCTGGAAAAAATCGTCAATCTGAACCTGAATATGTGCGATCAGATATTGGCGATGCGCGGACGGCTTTCGGAAAAATAAGGGACCGTCCAGCCTAAAGGGTGTTTCCGAGGTCGCCCGTCGACGCCTATTTGCTTGTCATCACAATGCGAATGCCGGTTTCTCCGTTGCGCAGCCGATCGAGGTGTAGTTTCGCCAGCCCGTCGTCCGGGGTGAGGTCCAAAACCTCCGCCATGACGTCTGCCGCGCGCGGGTCTTCGGCTTCCATCAGGGCGTAGGCTTCCAGATACTTTTGGATCGGCGCGCTGTTCAAGCGGTCTTCCGACATGGGTTCGTAGACCGGCGTGTCGACGCTTTGTCCCTTCAGGACGAGAATGCCACAGGGGCGGCCGATGAAGCCATCGACGCGGGATTTGGTTTCGCCGGAGACGCTGACATTCACGCCCAGGAACTTCCCGCCGCTTTCCAGGCGGGCCGCCGTGTTGATCGCGTCACCCAGCGCCGTGTAGTCCATCACGGCCCCGCCGAAGTTACCGATGGTCACAATGCCGGTATTCACACCGATCCGCGTGTTGTTCAACGGAATCCCTTGTGCGCGCTTTTCGTCGGAATAAGCGGTGGCCCAGGCATCCATTTCCACGGCGCAGGCATAGGCGCGTTGTGCGTGGTCCGGCTGGTCCAGCGGCGGCAGGAAGGAATTGAAGTGAAAAACGGTGGCGTCGCCGATGATCTTGTCCAGATAACCGCCATGTTTCAGCCCGATCCGAACCATGTTGTCGATATATTCGTTCAGCAGAGGGACGGATACCTCCGGGTCCGACTGTTCGACGAAGGTCGTGAACCCCGCCAGATCGGTGAAGATAAAAGTCACTTCCTTTCGGGTCCCGCCCAGCTTCAAGGCTTCGGGATGCAGGGCGAGGCTTTCGACGAGATTCGGCGAGACGAAGGTCTTAAAGGCGTTGCGCACCCAGCGTTGGTCGCGTTCCGTCTGCCAATATTTGGCCAGCGAACAGGCCATGAAAACGCCCAGTGCCGTTATGGACGGTAGCACCGGGTCAAGCAGCATATGGTGTTCGTGGAAGGCATAGGCCGAACCGGCGAGACCCGCCGCCACGATGGTGAGACCGAGCAAACCGGAAACGAGCGCCCCGAACAGATAAATGACGACGATCAGGGCGACGGACAGGACCAGCATCGCGACGATTTCCAGCCCCTGCGCGTAATCCGGTCGGGTCAGGAAATGGCCGCTCATCACCTGATCGATGATTTGTGCGTGGACGAATACGCCGGGAATTTCCTCGCCCAACGTATTGAAGCGCAGGTCGTGCAGCCCGGCGGCGGAGGTACCGACAAGGACGATGCGCCCCGCCAATTCGTTCGGGTCCACCTTGCCCTGGACCAAATCCCACATGGAAATGACCGGTTGCGTTTCTTTGCGCGCATAGTGAATGCGAAGCCCGGCATTGGCATCCGTTTCGATCTTGAAGCGTAGGTCCGGTAACCCCCCGGTATCGATATAGACAATACCGGTTTCCGCGCCGCCGATACTCTGTTCGCCGCTGCCGCCGACGGTCTTGAAACGGTATGTGCGTTTCGCCGGGGCATTGTCGGGTTTCAGCATCTGCGTCAAGCGCTGCAGATAGACCGACAAGGTCTCCATGCTCAACGACGCCTGGACACTGCCCCAATCTGCGCCCAAGACGTCGTCAGGTGTCGTGGCGTTCGTCTCTGTCCGCGGTTTGTAGCGCAGGAACAGCGGGACGGTGCGGATCACACCGTCATTGTCGGGCACGATATTGACGAGTCCCAACCCGGCCGCGGCGTCTTCCAGGACGGGCAGGGCGCGCAGAATGGACGGATAGGCGTAAAGATACTGGGCCGCGTGGGGTTCGCTGCTGACGATCCCGAATTTCTCCGGTGGCGGCGCGGGGGCGGGCGACTCCTGCAGGGGTAACAGAACTTGCCCCAGGACGATCCCGCCGCGCGAGACCGTTTCCGCCAGCGTTTCGTCATTGTCCGGGAAATCGATCGCGCCCAGCTGTTCCTGCATGGTGTCGGGCAGGGTGCCGAAGACGCGGGCGGGCGATGTTCGGTCGGCTTCCGAAAACAGAACGTCGAAGGCGACGACCCCGACCCCGACCTGTTGCAGGTATTCGACGATGGAGGCCAGATAGCTGCGCGGCCACGGCCATTGTCCGATATTCTTTAGGCTGGCCTCGTCGATATCCAGGATGGTGACGACACTGTCCGGATAGGGCGGGCGCGGATCGAATTGCTGATACGTGTCAAAGACGATGTTTCTCAGGCGCGATACGGCGGGCAGGTCCGCGCTGTATATGGGGGCCAGGATCAGGATCACCGCCAAACCGGCGAGGATGGGGATCGCCTGCTTCAGCCGGGTCTTATGCGCGGCCATGCCCCGAACCCCGCCGCCCTATCGGGCGAAGACCTTCTGCAGCAGTTCCGTGGTGCGCTTGGCCGGGTTCTCCCGGATCGCCGCTTCTTCCTGCGCGATATAATGGAACAGGCCGTCATATGCCTTTTCCGTCGCGTGTTCCGTCAGGTCGCTTTTGACGTCGGGGACGAAGGGCAGGGATTTGTACTGCGCCATCATTTTGTCCAATGCCGCGACTGCGCCGACTTCCGTCAGGGCTTGATCCACGACCGGACGAATCTTGTTTCGGATATCGTCGCCGGAAACCTTCATCAGATATCGCGTCGCCGCGTCATCGGGGCCGTCCAATACCGATTTCGCGTCCTCGATCGTCATTGCCTGGATGGCGTTGACCAGGATATCGCCGCTGTCTTCCATGGCGCTTTCCGCGGCGCGGTTCATTTTCAGCTCAACTTCCTCCCCCAGGCTCCCCATGCCGACCTTGGCCAGCATGGATTGCGCCGTTTTCAGGGAATCGGGCAGGGGAATATGAACGGCACTGTCGCCGTTGAAACCGTCCACCGCCCCCAGTTGATCGGCAACCAATTCACTGCCGATGCGCAGGGCCTCGCGCAGGCCGTCGGCAACCTCCGATCCGGCAAGCGCCGTCGTTCCAGTTCCGGACTCCGACCCGGTCGCCTTGTTCAGCAGGGATTTCGCCGCGCCGAACAGGGAGTTCGTATCCGCCTGCGCCTCGTGCACCATCGGTCCCGCCGAGATCATGGACAATAAGCAGGCACCGGCCAGAAAACCGAAACGCAACATGCTGATACTCCCCCAAATCCGTCTAAGGCGGTGATGTTATTCGATTTCGTCCTCGGTGATCGTCAGGCCGCGTGCCTTTTCGACCTGGCTGTCCGGTAATGTCTCCGTCTTTCCGCTATCCAGGCTGGCCTGAACTGCTGTGACGTCCGATGTCGCGATCAGCGCGCCGGATTCGACATCGAACATGCGGTGCAGGAAACGCAGGTGCTTGCGGCCGACGGCGATGAAGCCGCTTTCGATGCGCACCAACTCGCCCCCGCGCAATTCGCGTACATATTGGAAATTCTGGCGCACGACGGCGATCCGGCGGCCCGCCTGTTTGATCGTGCGCGGCGACACGCCGATCGAATGCAACAGGAACCACGTCGCCTGATCGAAACGTTCGATATAAAGGCGGGAGTTCATCGACGATTCGGGATCGTATTCCGACGCCATCACCGCGCCACGGAACGTTTCGGTCCAACTGCTCATCTTGTTCATCCTCCCAAGTCGTTACGGGTATTGTGCGAAACTTAATATAGGTGCTGTCCGCCCGTTACAAAAATCTCCGTCCCGGTGACATAGCTGAAATCGGATTCGCATAGGCGAAAGACGCAGGACGCGACTTCCGACGCGGTTCCCATCCGTTGAAGCGGAATGCGCGCGATCAGGGGCTCGTATTCCTCCCCGATCATTTCCGTTTCGATCTCACCCGGGGCGACCGCGTTGACCCGCACGCCCAATTGGGCGAATTCGACCGCCAATTCGCGGGTCAGCGCCGACAGGCCCGCCTTGGACGTGGAATAGGCCGACCCGGCGAAAGGATGGATCGCATGCCCGGCGATGGAGGTGATATTGACGATCGCCGCGCCGCCGTCCCGCCGCGATGCGCGGCCCAGGGCCGACGCGAATCCCCGGCACAGGGTCAGCGGCGTGAAGAAGTTCAGTTCGAACACTTCGCGCCAGCGGTCCAGATCGCCATTCAGGCAGCCCAGGCGTTCCTTGAAACTGGTCTTCGGCGATACGGCGGCATTGTTGACCAGGGCATGGACCGGTTCGTTCCCCAAGATTTCCAATGCCTTTGCGATGAAGGCGGCGACATCGTCCTTGTCGCTCAAATCCGTGGGGATGTGGTGGGTCCAATTCGGGTCCGCCCGGCAATGGTCGGGGATGCCTTCGCGCGAACAGGTGATGATGCGCCAGCCTTCGTCGGAAAAACGCTGTACGGTCGAATGTCCGATACCCCGGCTGGCCCCGGTCAGGACGACGGTTTTCCGACTGGGGGAAGGGGACGGCGTTTCAGTCATGTTTCTGTTCCTCGAATTCGGCCGGGGCCTCATGCGCGACAAGCGGGGTTACCGGATCCTCGTGGACGATGACTTCCGCCCCCTTGAAGGCTTCCATGATTTCCTTTTCGACCGCGTCGGCTACTGAATGAACCCGGTTCAGGGTCAGGCCGCCGTTGAAATCCAGATGCATCTGGATGAACATATCCGGGCCGGATCGGCGGGTGCGCAGGTCATGAACGCCCTGAACGTCGCTGTAGGACAGGGCGATCTCCTTGATCTTTTCCCGGTCTTCGTCCGGCAGTTCCTTGTCCATCAGCATGTCGAAGGCGTCCGTCGCGATACCCCAGGCCCCATGCGCGATATAAAGCGCGATGCAGATGCCGAAAATCGGATCGATCTGCGGGATATCCAGAAAGGTTGTCGCCAGCAGGGCCGCGATCACCGCGATATTGGCCAGCAGGTCCGCGGCGTAATGCGCGGAATCCGCCTCTACCGCGATGGAACTGGCGCGGGCGATAACGAACCGCTGATAGGCGACCAGGGCCAATGTCGCGACGATGGACAGCACCATCACCCCGACGCCGACGGTCGTGGCATGGATCGGTTCGGGCACGATCAATCGGTCTACCGCCTGAATGATCAGCAACACTGCCGATGCGGCGATGAACCCCGCCTGCACCAGGGCGGCCAGAGGTTCCGCCTTGCCATGGCCGAAGCGATGATCGGAATCGGCGGGTGTCAGGGACTGACGCACCGCGAAGAAGGTCACCAGGGACGCGCCGAGATCGAGCAGGGAGTCGATCAGGCTGGATAAGATGGCCACCGAATCCGTCATGACCCAGGCCGCCAGCTTCGCGGCGATCAGGATGGACGCGGTCGTCGCGGAGGCATAGGTCGCGGATCGGACAAGCCGGTTTTCCTTGGAACGCGCCCGTTGCAGTTCCTTGACCGGGTCTAGCTGGATTTTCGTGTCCGACATCGTTTCGTGACCGCTCCCGCCGGGCCTTCGATCAGGGGAACAGGCGCTGGACCGCCCAGTCCTGATCGTCCGCATCGCGGCTGAAAACATGCCGGTCGTGCAGGCGGAAGGCCCCGTCCTTCCAGAATTCGAAATAGCGCGGGCTGACCCGAAAACCGGACCAATGCGGCGGGCGCGGCACCTTGCCGATATTGAATTTCGCGGCATAGGTCGCCACGCGCTTTTCCAATTCGAAGCGGCCTTCGCAGGGGCGCGATTGTTCGCTGGCCCAAGCGCCGATCTGGCTCTGCCGGGCGCGGCTGGCGAAATATTCATCGGCCTCCTGGTCGGTGACCGGGGTAACCGGCCCTTCGATCCGAATCTGCCGGCGCAAGCTTTTCCAATGGAACAGCAGGGCCGCATTCGCGTTTTCCGCCAATTGGGTGCCTTTGCGGCTTCCCAGGTTGGTGTAGAACACGAAGCCGTCGGCGTCATAGCCTTTCAACAGCACCATGCGCAGGGACGGACGCCCTTGCGCGTCGGCGGTGGCGAGTGCCATGCCGTTCGGGTCGTTCGGTTCGGATTTTTCCGCGTCGGCCATCCATTCGGCGAACAGGGTCAGCGGATCGGTATCTTTTAAATCGGCCATGAAAACGCCATATGTTCGTGAGACTGAACTCTGTTATAGGCATCTAGAGGTCGCGTCTCAATCGGCGTGCGAAAAAACATGCGACGGAAAACGACGCGTCATCCGTCTTTATGGGAAACCTGTATGCCGAACGGATGGTTTGGGGCATTCAGCCTGGTAGGAAAGGGAATTGAAATGACCGTTGCCGAAACCCAAAAGCCGCGCCGCGTGGCGGCGAAGACAATCGCCCTGACGCTGGTCGCGGGCTTGGCGTTGACCGCGTGCGAAGGGGCCGGAACGAAGGAAACGATCGGCGGCGCTAGCGGTGCCGTGTTGGGCGGCGTGCTGGGCGCGCAGGTCGGCAAGGGGCAGGGGCAGTTGATCGCCGTCGGTCTGGGCGCGGTATTAGGCGCGCTGGCCGGGTCGTCCATCGGCCGGTCGCTGGACGAGGTCGATAAGATGAAAATGTCGCAGACGACACAAACCGCACTGGAAAACCAGCCGGACAAGGCGACCTCGTCCTGGGTCAACCCGAATACCGGCCATTCCGGCACGGTGACCCCGCACGAGACCTATCAGACCGACTCGGGCCAATATTGCCGGGAATTCACCCAGACGGTGGATATCGGCGGCAAGGAGGAGCAGGCCTACGGGACGGCCTGTCGCCAGCCGGACGGCAGTTGGAAAATCGTCAGCTAGGCTACCGCCGGACGGTTTCCGAACTCACAATTCCGGGGGTGACCCGAAACCGACCGGTCGAAAGGTGACGGTTTCGGTCCGTCCGCTTCTTGCGGAACGGATTTTGCTTGCGGTTTTTTGTCTGCCCGTGTGGGTATGGACTGACGAGTGAGTGACGATAATGGCAGTCGGAACAGATATGAAGGATCCGTATGAGGTGCTGGGCGTTAAACGCAACGCCAGCGCCGACGATATCAAGCAAGCCTATCGCCGTCTGGCGAAGGAATTTCACCCCGACCTGAACCCGGACGATCCCATCGTCGAACAACGGTTCAAGGAGATTTCGCACGCCTATTCGATCCTGGGCGACAAGGAGAAGCGCGCGAAATTCGATGCCGGGGAAATCAATGCCGATGGGTCCCAACGCGCGCCTTTCGGCGGCGGCGGCTTCGGCGGTCGTGCCGGCGGCGGCGGGTTCGGGGGCTTCGGCGGCGATGCGGCGGAAGATATCTTCGCCGATCTTTTCGGCCGTAACCGTAGCCGCGCCCGCACCATGCGGATGAAGGGCAAGGACGTGAACTATTCCTTGCGTGTCTCCTTTCTGGAGGCCGCGCGGGGGATCACGCGCCGGGTCAATCTATACGACGGGAAAAGCCTGGATGTCCGTATTCCACCAGGGACGGCGGATGGCCAGACCCTGCGCCTGAAAGGTCAGGGCATGCCCGGCATGGGTGGCGGCGAGGCCGGTGACGCCTTTATCGAGGTGCAGGTCGATTCCCATCGTTTCTTCGAACGCGACGGCAACGACATCTTCGTCGATGTGCCGGTCACGCTGGCCGAAGCGGTGCTGGGCGCGAAAATCACGGTGCCGACAATCCACGGCAATGTCGCCCTGTCGATCCCGGCGGGGTCGAATTCCGGTAAGACGTTGCGGCTGCGCGGCAAGGGCATTCAGGCCCGTCCCGGCGTCGCGGGTGATCAGTTCGTGAAACTGTCCGTCGTTCTGCCGGACAAGCCGGATCAGGCACTGGTCGACTTCGTTACCGAATGGTCGAAGGACTATGACTACGACGTGCGCAAGCGTGCCGGATTGGACGACCTTTAAGCCGCGTTGCTTTGGGCCCTAACTGCCCTGGGCCAGGGTCCCCAGCCCGACAAGGCCCAAGACACGGGCATAGAGCTTGAAGCCCGGCTTGCCGTCCTCATCTTCCTCGTGATCCTCGTCGGGCAACGGTTCCGACGACGGATCCGCGGGGGCGAGCAGCGATTTCAGATCGGTCGCAAAGATTTCCTGCTGCGACGCCGACAGCCCCGTCTTCAACTCGGCAAAGCGGCGCAGCCATGCCGCGTCGCGCAATCTTTCCGGTAGACGCCCGCCGAGATCGAGACCGAGATCGGTGTAAAGCGTCGCCAAGTCCACCTGCGACAGGTCGCGGCTCAAGACCCATCCGTTCTTGTCGGTCCGGGTGATGTATTGCTTCTTGCGCAGCCGTTCCGCCGCCCATCCCTGTTCCTGCGGTCCGACCCGCGTCGTTTGTGTCAACCGGCGTTCCGACAAGGTCTCGCCCTGAAGCGATGCGCGGTGCAGGGCATTCAGGACAGCCAAGGCGGCGCTGAGTTTGCGTAAGGGCGTCATGCCCTCCTGCCTGGGGTTTCGGGATCCGTGCCGCCATTCCGGCAGGGCCGCCGTGACCTCCGCCCCGAAAATAACCACCATCCAACTGAAATAGACCCACATCAGGAAGATCGGCACGGTCGCCATGGCGCCATAGATGGTTTCATAGGTCGGGAAGTTGGTGACATACAGCCCGAAGCCGCGCTTCAGCAGATCCAGCATGATCCCGGCGACAAGGCCGCCGATCATCGCGTCCCGTCGGCGGACCGGGAAATTCGGCATGACGAGATAGAGGACCATCAAACCCGCCGTTTGCAGCAGGAACGGGATGACAAAGGCAAACCGGGTGAGGTTGCCGGTCACGCTTTCCACCCCGGACGCCCGCGCCGCCGCGAACAGATAGCTGGACAGAGAAATGGACGCGCCGAACAGCATCGGCGTCAGCGTCAGTACGGCCCAGAATACCAGAAGGCGGGAAATCACGCCGCGCGTCTGCTTTACTTTCCAGATGCGGTTGAAGGTCGACGATATTGTCATCAACAGCATGACCGCACTGACCGCCAGGAAGACGATGCCGACCGCCGTCAATTGTCCTGTCTGGGCGGTGAATTGTTCCAGATAGCCTTGCACTTCCGCGCCGACGGAGGGGACGAATTGTTCGAACAGGAAGCTCTGGACCCGGCCTTTCAGGGATTCATAGGCGGGAAAGGCGGCGAAGATCGCGAAGCTGACCGCCAATAGCGGGACCATGGCCAGCAGCGAGGTAAAGGTCAGGGCCGCCGCGCGTTGCTGGCCGTCGTCATGAAGGAATCGGTTGATCGCATAGCCGCAGAATCCGAACAGGTTTGCTACCGGACGGGGAGGCGGGCGCATTCTTGTGACGGGCGTGGCGGTCGTGTCGTTCATACCGTTTTCCTGTTTGATTCAGGGGCAGTATAGACGCTTTTCACCGGGGGAGGCCATCCCGGCGAGGTCGTAATTCCCATTGCATGTCAATCGCCGCCCCGGCGCCGCCTTGGCTTTGACGGATGGGGCGACGCCCGGTAGGATGCGCCACTTTTCGCAGTCTCATTTGGAGTATCGGGGGCATGTCTCAGCCAAAACCGCTTATGGCGGGAAAAAAAGGCATCATTCTTGGTGTCGCTAACGATAAGTCGATTGCTTGGGGCATTGCCAAGGCCGCGTCGGATGCAGGGGCGGAGCTTGCCTTCACCTATCAGGGGGAAGCGTTGGAACGCCGCGTCCGTCCCCTGGCGGAAAGCGTCGGCAGCAAATTTGTCCTGCCGTGCGACGTGACGGACGAGGCCAGTATGGATTCGGTCTTCGAGACGTTGAACGGCGCGTGGGGATCGCTGGACTTCATGGTTCACGCCATTGCCTTTTCCGATAAGGACGAATTGAAGGGCCAATACCTTCAGACGACGCGCAGCAATTTCCTGCGCACGATGGATATTTCCTGCTATTCGCTGACGGCGCTGGCGCAGCGTGCCGCCCCGTTGATGAAGGACGGCGGTTCCATCATCACGCTGACCTATTACGGCGCGGAACGCGTCATGCCGCATTACAACGTCATGGGCGTGGCGAAGGCGGCGTTGGAAGCCTCCGTGCGCTATCTTGCGGCGGATATGGGCCCGTCCGGTATTCGTGTGAACGCGATTTCCGCCGGTCCGATCAAGACGCTGGCCGCCAGCGGTATCGGCGATTTCCGCTATATCCTGAAATGGAACGAGCTGAACTCCCCGTTGCGCCGGAATGTGACGATCGACGAGGTCGGCGGCGCGGGCCTGTATTTCCTGTCCGATCTGTCCAGCGGCGTGACCGGCGAGGTCCACCATGTGGACAGCGGCTATCATACCGTCGGCATGGTCGCGGTTGATCAGGCGGATGCGGTCAGCGAGCTTCTGACGGGCCTGACCAAAAAGGGCGAGTGATCCGAAACGGCCCGGATAGGGCCGGTCGGCTGAAAAGGCGGTTTCCATGTCCCATAACAGTTTCGGAAAGCTTTTCCGGGTTACGACCTTTGGGGAAAGCCATGGTCCCGCCATCGGCTGCGTCGTCGACGGTTGCCCGCCGCTGGTGCCATTGACGGAAACGGATATTCAGCCCTTCCTGGACAAACGCAGGCCCGGTCAGTCGCGTTATACGACGCAACGCCAGGAACCGGATGCGGTGAAAATCCTGTCCGGAGTGTTCGAGGGGCAAACCACGGGCACGCCCATCGGGCTGATGATCGAAAACACCGATCAACGGTCCAAGGACTATTCCGATATCGCGGGGAAGTTCCGTCCGGGCCATGCCGATTTCACCTATTGGGAAAAATACGGCATCCGCGACTATCGCGGGGGCGGGCGGTCGTCGGCGCGCGAAACCGCGATGCGGGTCGCCGCCGGGGGGGTCGCGCGCAAGGCGCTGGACCATCTGGTTGACGGTGGGGTGTCGATCCGCGGCGCGCTGGTCCAGATGGGCCCGCACAAGATCGATCGCGACCGCTGGAACTGGAACACGGTCGACGAAAACCCGTTCTTCTGTCCCGACGCGGTCGCGGCGGAGGAATGGGCGGCCTATCTGGACGGCGTGCGCAAGGCCGGGTCGTCCTGCGGCGCGGTGATCGAGGTCGTGGCGGAAAACGTCCCGGTCGGTTTGGGCGCACCGATCTATGGCAAGCTGGACAGCGACCTTGCCGCCGCGCTGATGTCCATCAACGCGGTGAAGGGTGTCGAAATCGGCGCGGGCTTTGACGCTGCCGCCCTGACCGGAGAGGAAAACGCCGACGAAATCCGCATGGGCAACGACGGCAAGCCGCTGTTCCGGTCGAATAAGGCAGGCGGCATTCTGGGCGGCATTTCCACGGGCCAGCCGGTCGTCGCGCGCTTTGCCGTGAAGCCGACCAGTTCCATCCTGACGCCGCGCGAAACCGTCACGACGGACGGGCGGGAAACAGAAATTCTGACCAAGGGCCGTCACGATCCCTGCGTCGGCATCCGGGCCGTTCCTGTCGGGGAGGCCATGGTCGCCTGCGTCATCCTGGACCACCTGCTGCGCCATCGCGCGCAGTGCGGCTAAGCGGCGCGCCGCGTCAGTTTCCTCTGGGCCATAGGGGCGGAAGCGGGTAGACCTTCGTAAAACACGATATGAAGGGAGGCCTCCAATGCCGTCACATGATCCCGTTCACGCCTTGCCCGTGCCGGACGAAAGCACGCTGGACCCGGACCTGCAGAAATACTTCAAAATCTGCCGGGAAAAGCTGGGGCTGCTGCCGAATGTTTTGAAAGCCTATAGCTTTCGGCCCGATCGCCTGCGGCGCTTCATCGACAGCTATAACGAAATCATGTTGACCGACGGGCCGTTGACCAAGTTGGAACGCGAAATGATCGCGGTCACCGTGTCCAGCCGAAACCGCTGCTACTACTGCCTTGTCGCGCATGGTCAGGCGGTGCGTCAGCTTTCCGGCGATCCGGAATTGGGCGATGCGATCGCCTTGAACTACCGAATGGCCGATCTGTCGCCGCGGCATCGCGCGATGCTGGACTATGCCTGGAAGCTGACCGGCGAACCGGAAAACATCGGCCCGCAGGATCGAGACGCCCTGAAAGTCGCCGGATTTTCCGATGAGGCCGTCTGGGATATCTCCGAAACCGCCAGCTTCTTCAACTACACGAACCGCATGGCCCATGCCGTCGAAATGCGTCCGAATACCGACTATCACTACATGAATAGGGAAAAACAGGCCTAAATCCTTCCCGTGTCCCGTCTTTCGTTCCCCAAACCGCCTTCGATTCAGGTATAGAAGGCAGCGGAGCGGTGCCCGTTAAGAATAAGTTAGGGGTGTTTCGGCTAGGTTGTAACCGCCGAACGGGCGTATCGCCGCTTTGGGGAGACGGGAGGCAGTTGGGGCGCAAGCATGGCCGGTGGAGGTTCTGTATCCTATGAAGTCTACTATCTACAGTATGGTAGATGGCAGATTCATCATAGATACAACTATAGAGAGCGTGACAACGCAATAGACGAAGCGAAGCGGCTCGACAAACAGGGTCACTTCAACGCCACCTGCGTTGTCCGTGAAAATTGGGACGATTCCACCGGCACCGCATCCGAGTCCGTCATCTATCATAGCCCGAATTTGAAGGCGAAGCCGCCCGTCGATGTTATCACGGCGGGGAATAACGGTTCGGCGAAGCCTGCCGCCAGCGCCAATAACCGACCGGCGGCGAAGGCCCCGCCGGGATCGGCGGCCGCGAATGCGCAGGCGGAGGCGAAACGGCAAGCAGCCATCCGGGAAGCGGAACAAAAGGCGGCGCAAGCCCGACGTCCGGAACCGAAGGAACCGCCGCTCGCTGCCATGCCGGAAGTAGAAGCCGGGTCCGATTGGGCGGATGCGATTCCCAAATTGCTGCTGGCCTTCCTGATCGCCTGTCTTGTCGGGACGGTTGTCGGCATCGCCGCGTTTTACGGGTTGAAGTTTCTGTCGACCACGGGCGTTGCCCTGGGTATCAAACTCAACCGGATCGTCCTGATCGGGGCGTGGCTGGCCGGGTGGGGTGCCACCTTCGTGCCGATGATGAAGCGCATTCTGGCCAAGGTGCAAAACAAGGCGCCTGCATCGAAGAGATCGCAACCGTCGACGAATTCTTCCCCTGCAATGCCGCGTCCGGCTGCGGCAACGACCGCGGCCCCGGCAGTATCGCCTGCGGAAATGTCCGAACGGTCGGTCGCCCAAGCGCTGGAAGAACACCTGCAAGGAATGAAGGAAAAGGAAGAGGCGCTGTCCTTCGATCTGGAACTGGATGAAGAAGACGACGACAAGGGCGACGACACCGGAGACCTCACCATCGACGCGGAGTCTGTCGAAAACCTTAAGGATCAGGACGAGCCATCCGAAGAAGAAACGCCGACGGACCACCAAGGGGAGAAGCAGGAAGCAGCGGAGGAGGAATTGCTGGGGACCGTGCCGCTGAACGCCGCTCTTGCCGAATTGGTGGAGGAAGCGATCGCGATTTCCAAGAACTCGATCCACGACGACCAGTTTCTGCGCTTCGGCATCATTCTGTTCCTGGCGGGGGCGGCGGAAACCTTCGCTCGCAAGTTCAAGGTGGCGGCCCGCGACGTCACAAACTCTTTGGCGGAGCAGATTCAAAAACTGGGTGTTTCCGCCTCCATGGCCTTGGGCTTCGCGGCGAATATCGACGAATACCTCCTCGATCCCCGGTATTTCGACATGTATTCGTCCGGTCGCGGCGCGGCGATTGCGCGCCTTCAGGATGCGCAAGCGGGCAGCGGCCTGAAAAAGGCGTTCAAATTCTGGAAAACGCCAAAGGCCCCGCCGGGCCAGGACCCGGACAAGCAAACCGACCCGAAACATTACGATACGACGGGGGACGAGGAATCCCATGCCTTCGTGTCGGTCCTGTTCACGGATATCGTTGGGTCGACTGCCAAGCAGCAGAAACACGGCGATGCGTGGTTGATGAACGTCGTTCGCGCGCACAATGACATCGTCCGGGAAGCGATCGGTCGGCAAGGCGGACGTGAGATCAAGCATACCGGCGACGGCATCATGGCATCCTTCCCGGAGGTCGAAGCCTCCGTTGCCGCCGCCTTGCTGATGCATGAAGGGATCGCGAAGTTCAGCGGCATGATGCCGGATCTCGCTTTCGAGATATGCGTCGGCATCAGCTGCGGCGAACCGATCCATGAAAGCGGCGATCTGTTCGGGACACCGGTCAACCTCGCTGCCCGCGTCCTGGCCAAGGCAAAGGCGCACGAAACGGCGGTCAGCAGCGCCGTCCGAGACATCTGCAAGACCACGAATTTCGAATTTGAGGAAATCGGCAAGTTCGATCTGAAAGGCTTCGACGCGCCGCAACCGATCTATCGCGTCAAGGACCGCCGCAAGAAGCGCCGGGCCTAGTCGGCAGGATCACGGCTTGTTGTCGATCGGCGGAATGGCTTTCAGATAGGTCGCGATTGCCTCCAAATCCTCATCCGTAAGATGGGACAGACCGTCGCGCACTGCTTCGGCCATGCTGCCCTGAACATCGTCGAAATTCGGCTTCATCCCATCGCGCAACAAGGTGACGATGTCGCCCTCGCTCCAGTCGCCGATGCCGGTTTCATGCGGCGTGATGTTCGGGACTTTCTCGCCGTCGGGCCCGTCTGCCGTACCTGCCAGGAAACGGCTATTGTCCAGCCCGCCCATGGCGTTGCGCGGCGTATGGCATTCGCCGCAATGGGCGAGGGCTTCGACGAGATAGCGACCGCGATTCCACGTCGCGTCCCGGTTCGGATCGTCGGTTATTTCGACGGGATCGAAGTTCAGCCATTTCCAAACCGTCAGGAAGGGGCGGAAGCCGAAGGGGAAACCGGCCTCGTGGTCCTTATTGGCCTTCGATACCGGGGGCAGGGACATCAAATACGCCTTGATGGCCAGCATGTCGTCCCGCCGCATCCCGCTATAGCTGGTATAGGGAAAGACGGGGAATAGGTTGTCGCCGGTCGGCGATTCCCCGTGCCGCAGGGCATTGACGAAATCGTCGTCGCTCCATGCGCCGATACCGGTTTCGGCATCCGGCGTGATATTCGGGGAATAGAAGGTGCCGAAGGGCGTGTTCAGCGCACGCCCCCCGGCATAGGCATCGCCGCCATTCGCCTCGTCCGTGTGACAGGCAAGGCACCCTGCGGCGCGCACCAGATAGGCCCCTTTGTCCACGGCGCTTTCCTGCGCGGAAACGGTCGCCGACAGACAAAACCCGACCATACCGGCAGACATTATCCAGGCGGGAAAGCGCGTGGGAAAGGGCATGGCCTTACTTCTCGGGGCCACGGAACGGCTTATGACAGCCGCCGCAGGTCTTGCCCACATCGCCCAGCGCCGCGCCCAGCGCCGCCGGGTCGCTGCCCGCCGCCGCTTCAACCAGGGCCGCGGAGGCGGTTTCGAAATCCATGGAGGCCTTCATGAAGCCGTCCCAATCCAGCCAGATCTCCGGCTTGGCGCGGCTCTTTTCCGTGATCGAGTCTTCCGGGAACAGGAACTTCACCGTGTGAGACAGTTCCATGATCGCCTGGGCATGGATCGGGGTGCCGGCATCCATCGCCGCCTCGCCCTTCGCCACGGCACCCAGCGCCTTCATATGGCCGCCGATCGCCTTCATCACGCCTTCACGGGTTTCGTAAGCGGTGTCGGCGGACGCCATCATGTCGTCGGCGAGCGCGACCGGGGCTGCCGCCGCCAAGGATACGCCGGTACAGAGTGCCAAGCCGATCAGGCCATTGATGTTACGCTTCTTCATGTAGCTCTTCCTTTCGAAAGCCAATTTCGTGTGGTCCGGATGCCACATCCGAATGCTATCCGGGAATGGAGCCATAGGACCAATCGCGAATTCGTGATCGGGCCGGTATCGTATCGCGGAAACAAGTGAAAACAAATAACCGGCGGCAGAAAAAATTGATGCTGCGAAAGCGTTTAGGAAGTGGCATGGATCGGTGAGGTTGCCGGTTGACAGCCGGGCGGGGCATGCTGTTACAGCGATATTTTGGCAAAGGGATGTGGGGTATGGCGGATTTTCCGAACCGGGCGGAGGTCGTGATTATCGGTGGGGGAATCGCCGCCTGTTCGATCGCGTATCACCTGACGAAAATCGGCATCACCGATGTCGTTCTATGCGAACGCAAGCAACTGACGTGCGGCACGACATGGCACGCGGCGGGCTTGGTTGGGCAACTGCGCGCGACCCGCAACATGACGGAACTCGCCAAATATACCTCCGAACTGTTTGCGGGGCTGGAGGCGGAAACCGGGCAGGCGACGGGGTTCAAGCAGAACGGGTCTATCAGCGTCGCGAAAACGCAGGCGCGGTTCGAGGAATTTCTGCGCGGCGCCTCCATGGGCAAAAGCTTCGGTCTTGAGGTCGAGGTCCTGTCCGTCGACGACATCAAACGTCTGTATCCGCTGGTCGATACGACGGATATCGTCGGCGGAGTTCTGCTGCCGAAGGACGGCCAGACCAATCCGATCGATACGACCCAGGCCCTTGCCAAGGGCGCGAAGATGCGCGGTGCGAAAATCTTCGAACAGACCAAGGTAGAACGGATTTTGGTGGAAGGCGGTCGCGCCGTCGGCGTCCTGACCGACAAGGGAGAAATCCGCGCCAAGACGGTCGTGATCGCCGGCGGCATGTGGTCGCGCGATCTGGGCGCGTCGGTCGGGGTGAACCTGCCGCTCCACGCGGCGGAACATTTCTACATCGTGACGGAACCGATGGACGGCGTTCCGGCCAACCTGCCGGTCATGCGTATTCCGGACGAATACGCCTATTACAAGGAAGACGCCGGGAAGATCCTGCTGGGCGCGTTCGAACCGAATGCGAAGCCCTGGGGCATGAACGGCATCCCGGAGAATTTCGAATTCGACACCCTGCCGGAGGATATCGAACATTTCGAACCGGTGTTGGAATTCGCCATGGAACGCCTGCCGATCCTTCAACAGGCGGGTATTCAATTGTTCTTCAACGGGCCGGAAAGCTTCACCCCCGACGATCGCTACCTGCTGGGCGAAACGCCGGAGGTCCGCGATCTGTTCGTCGCCTGCGGTTTCAATTCCATAGGCATTCAGTCGTCCGGCGGGGTCGGGAAGGTCCTGGCGGATTGGATTCGCGACCGGCATCCGCCGATGGATCTTGCCGATGTCGATGTGCGCCGCATGGCGCGCTTCCAGAACAACAAGACCTATCTGCGCGACCGGACGACGGAAACGCTGGGTCTGCTCTATGCCATGCACTGGCCGAATTTCCAGACGACCAGCGCACGCGGCGTTCGCCGCACGCCGTTCCACGACCGGTTGGACGCGTCGCGGGCGGTCTGGGGCGAAACGGCGGGCTGGGAACGCCCGATGTGGTTCGCGCCTGACGGCGTGGCGCGGGAATTCGACTATTCCTACGGCCGACCGGGCTGGTTCGAGCATGTCGGCGCGGAATGCCGCGCGACGCGGGATGCGGTCGCGCTCTACGACCAATCCAGCTTCGCCAAGTTCCGGGTGGAAGGGCGCGATGCCTGCGCCGTCCTGAACCGCATCTGCGCCAATCAGGTCGACGTCGCGCCGGGCAAGATGGTCTACACCCAGTGGTGCAATGAGCGCGGCGGGATCGAGGCGGACCTGACCGTCACCCGTCTGTCCGAAACGGAATACATGGTGGTGACCGCCGGGGCGGCGCAGGTGCGCGACTTCGCCTGGTTGAAGCGTCATATTCCGGAAGACGCCCATTGCATCGCGACGGACATCACCTCCGGCCTGCCGATGCTGGGCCTGATGGGCCCGAACAGCCGCGCCTTGTTGGAAAAACTGACCGGCGCGGACCTGTCGAACGAGGCGTTTCCCTTCGGCACGATGCAGGACCTCGAACTCGGTTATGCCAAGATCAAGGCCGGGCGCATCACCTATGTCGGGGAACTGGGGTGGGAACTGTATATCCCCGCAGAATTCGCCGCCCATGTTTATGACCGGCTGGTTGAGGCCGGGACCGAATTCGGCCTGACCCATGCAGGTTATTTCGCGCTGAACGTCTGCCGCACGGAAAAGGGTTTCCGCCATTGGGGCCATGACATTGCGGAAGAAGATTCGCCGGTCCAGGCGGGGCTGGGCTTCGCCGTCGCCTGGGACAAGCCGGATTTCATCGGGCGGGCCGCGCTGGTCGCGCAAAAAAAACAGGGAATTCCGGCGCGCCGAATGGTGCAGATCGTCCTGGACGACGACGGCGATACCGCGCCGATGATGTTCCATGAGGAACCGATCTATCGGAACGGCACCATCGTCGGGTCCACGACGTCCGGCGCCTGGGGTCATCGCATCGGCAAGTCCATCGGCATGGGCTATATTACCTGCCCGGACGGCGACGGCGGCAAGGCAACCAAGGATTGGATCGACAGCGGTTCCTACGAGGTCGAAATCGCCTGGAAACGATATCCCGCCAAGGCACAGCTCGCGCCGCTATACGATCCGAAGGCCGACCGGGTGAAGGTCTAACCTTCCGGGCAAGCGACCGCGCGGCGGCGGGTCTGCGACCACAGGACGGCGGCCAGAACAATAGAGGCCCCGACCATCGTGCGAGGCGTCGGTACTTCCGACAGGATCAGGTAGGCGAGCACGAGGGCCAGCGGCGTTTCCATCGTCGATAGCAGCGCGTTTTCGGCGGACGGCAGGCGACGCGCGCCCTCGTTCATCGCCACCAGCGATACCGAGAAGACGAAGCCGAAGGCGATCAAGGCGACAAGATCGCGGTCGGCGATCGTCAGCGGGTCTCCGAAGATCAGGCAGGTGGGCAGCACCAGGATGGACGACAAGACGACCGGCGTTGTCGCCGATGTGGACGGCCAGCGGCGATAGACGACCATGCAGCCCGCGACCATGACCGACATCCAGACGGACAGGGCGTTTCCCAGCATCGATCCCGCGCCGATCTCGTCCGACAGCAACAGCGCGATCCCGCCGAAAGCAACGGTACTGGCCAGCATGACGCGCGCGCTGGGTCTTTCGCTCAACGCAATCCAGGATAGGCCCGCGGCCAGGAACGGCGTTGTGGCATAGATCACGGTGACGTTGGCGACGCTGGTATACTTGAATGCGGTGATGAAGGCTGCCGCGCCCAGGGCCAACAGCACAGTCGCCGCGATGGCTGGGCCGTTCACGGCGCGGACTTCTCGCCACAACTGCCCACGTCCGGCTAGATATCCCAGAATGAAGCCCGCGCCCGATAGGCCGCGCCAGAAGATGACGCTCCAGGCGTCGGCCTCCACGCCGCGCGTGAAGATACCGGCCGAACTGAACGCGACGGCGGATATCGTGATGAAAATCACACCGGCCGTGTGTTGGGATAGGGCCAGGGTGGGAATAGGGGCGCGCATGGTCGGTTCTCCATCGGTTTCGGGACCGAAGAGATATCAGAGACATGCTGACAACTAGGCGTCAGTGGTGTTTGCTTTCCGCCGGATACGGAAGGGGACCGAATGTCAAAAACCACGCGGCTGTTCGAAATCATCCAAATTCTGCGGGCGGCGAAAGCGCCGCTGCCCGGCGCGGAAATCGCGCGGATGCTGGAGGTATCGACCCGAACCGTCTATCGCGATATCGCGGACCTTCAGGCCATGCGCACACCGATCGTTGGTGAGCCCGGTATCGGCTATGTGCTGCGGCGCGGATACGACCTGCCGCCGGTGAATTTCGATACTGAGGAGGCGGAGGCCGTGTCCGTCGGGCTGAGCCTGATCGCCCGGACCGGCGATAAGGCCCTGTGGAAAGCGGCGCGCAGCGCGGCGCGGAAACTGCACGATGCGGCCCCGGACTCCGGCTATCTGATCGCGTCGAACTGGGGGATCGACCAGCCGGAGCATGCGGATATGGCGCTGGTGCGGGCGGCGATCCGCGATGAACGGAAATTGGCGGTCGATTATCGGGATGCCGACGGGCGCATAACCCGCCGGACGCTGCGGCCCTTGGCGCTGATCTATTACGTAGACAATGCGATGTTGATCGCCTGGTGCGAGATGCGCGCGGATTTCCGGCATTTCCGGTTGGATCGGATGCAGTCCTGCACCGAAACGGAAGACTTTTTCACGGGCGACGGTCCGCGCCTGCGTGCGGATTGGGAAACAGCGTTGAAGGCACAGACCGTCGACACCGCGACCTAACGCGGTCGTTCGTCCAGACGCAGGCGGTTCTGGAACGGGTCCGTCAACGTCATTTCCCGGCCCCAGGGCTGGTTTTGAATGCCGGGCCGCAGATTGGCGTAGGATTTCGCGTGCAGTTCCCGGTGATAGTCCTCAATCCCCGTCATGGTGACGAAGACCGTTGCGCCCGGTGTGGCGTCGCCGTGGTGTTCGCTGATATGCAGGGTCAAACCGCTGCGCGAGACTTGAAAATACAGCGGCATGCCCGGTTCGAAACGGTGTTCCCAATCCAGGGTGAAGCCCAGATAGTCGATATAGAATTCCTTCGCCTTTGCCTCGTCGAAGCTGCGCAGGACCGGCGCGGTGCCGGTGAAACTGATCCCATCCGGATCGGGTAGGGGATCGATCCGGGCCGAAAAGACGTTCCAGTTTTCGAACCCGAATTGGGTGGCGACGATTTCCAGCGTTTCGCTATGCGTCAAGTGAACGCCGCGTGTCTCCATCGCGCTGCGCAGTGCCTTCGCCATCAATTTGGCGTCCTTGAAATTTCGCATGATCCTGATCCTTCGACAGGGCGGGAGTGTGGTGCCGGTGTCCGCCTTGCCGACTTTCCCGCCGTGATCATAAAGGTCAGGAAAGAGGAATTTCGATACGTTCACCATACCCATAGGGGCGCGGACGGCGGGCCGTACCGGCCCATGGCCCGAGGATAGGCGGTGCCGTTTCGCGGATCAAGCGAGAATGCGAATTGTTCTTAAGTGAGGGGCTTTTCGTAAAAAACGAGATCGATGCTGTCCGCCTCGTAGTAGGGATCGCGTTCAACGAAACCGAGGCGTTTGTAAATCGCCTGGGCCTCGCGCATCTTTTCGCGTTCCGTGTCCAGGCGCAGCGCCGAGTACCCGGCTTTCCTGGCATAGTCGATGACGGTCTTCGTCAGCCGCGTCCCCAGACGGTGCCCACGAAAACCGGGACGGACATATAGGCGCTTCATTTCCGCCGTTCCGTCGCCATAGGGCCGCAATGCGATGCATCCGGCCAGACTGTCGTCCACCCGTGCCAGCCAGAAGTTTCCCTCGGGCCGTGAATATTTGCCGGGGAAGCCTTCCAATTCCTCGTCGAACTGCTGGAAACACAGGGAAAAACCCAGGCTTTCGGCATATTCGACCAACAGCATCTTCGCCAGGACCGGGTCCTGGCCCGCCGGGTCGATTTCCTGAAGGATGACCAGCGGATCAGACATGGATGCGGCCTTCCAGATATAGGCGCACCGTCCCCGCCATGCGCACGCGGTCCCCGGCCAGTTCGCAGAACAAATCGCCGCCCCGCGCCGAAACCTGCCGGCAATGAAGCTGTGTCTTCCCGCCGAAGCGTTCGGCCCAATAGGGCACGATGGTGCAATGGGCCGATCCGGTGACCGGGTCTTCGTCGATCCCGGCATGGGGGGCAAAGTAACGGGAAGCGACGTCGCCGTCCTCTCCCGGCGCGGTGACGATCAGCCCGTCGCCGTCCAATGCGGCGATATAGGCAAGGTCCGGCTTCACCGCGCGGACTTCCGCTTCCGATTGCAGCACCGCCATATTGTTCATAGCCCGGAGGAAACCGACGGGTTCGATTCCGCCCAGGGCTGCCGCAAGACCGTCCGGGACACGGGTCGGCGTGCCGGGTCGGGCGGGGAAGTCCAGTTCGACGCGGTTGCCCTGACGGGTCGCGGTCAGCGTGCCCGACTGGGACTTGAACCGGACCGTCGATTTTTCGAAGCCCAGATGATCGAACAGTGTTCCCGCCGTTGCCAGGGTCGCATGACCGCACAGGTCTACCTCTACCGTCGGCGTGAACCAACGCAGGTGGAAATCCGCTTGTTCTGTATCCGGGATGGGCACGAAAAAGGCGGTTTCCGAAAGATTGTTTTCCGCCGCGATGGCATGCAGCACCGTGTCGGGCAGCCAATCGTCCAGAGGAACGACGGCGGCAGGATTTCCTGCGAAAGGGGCCTCGGCGAAGGCGTCCAACTGATATAGCGGCAGGCTTTTCGTCATGCGTCTTCCCGTTCTTCGGTAAGGACTGTCTCCCGACCCATAATCAGTGCCCGTGTCACCGCGTCCAGGTCGTCGTCCCGGGTCATCCAGTTGGAAAACGCTGCCCTGATTCCACCTTTGCCGCCATAGGCGCCGGGGGTCAGGTAAACCAATCCCGTATCGTTGATCGCGCTCAGTAAGGCACGGTTCCAGCCATCGGGATCGGAATGGCCGTCGGGCGGTACGCCCCGGAAGCAGACGATGTTCAGGCTGGTCGGGGCCAGCAACTCGAAACCGTCCGTGCGCTCGACCCAGGCGGCCAGCAAACCGGCCTGACGGCAGTTGTTGCGCACGATCTGCCGGACGCCGTCCGCGCCATAGGCCGCGAGGGTCAGCCAGACGGGCAGGGCGCGGAAGCGTTGCGATCCTTCCAAGGCGCGGTTCATGTAATGCGGCAAACCGCCGCCCGCGACATCCAGATAGGCGGGCATCGCCCCGGCTGCCCGTTCGATCAAGTCGATCCGGCGCGTAAAGTAAAAACCGCAGTCGTAAGGCACGTTCAGCCATTTATGGCCGTCCACGGTAATGGAATCCGCGAATTCGACCCCGGCGGTGCGCCCGGCCAGTTCCGGCACGGTGCGGGCAAATAGGCCGAAAGCGCCATCGACATGCATCCAGGCATTATGGCGCTTGCATACGGCGGATATCGCGATCAGGTCGTCGAAAGCCGTGGTCGTCACCGTTCCGGCGCTGGCGCAGACGATTTTGGCTTCCGCCGGATCCGCGGCGGCCAGGGCGCGGTCCAACGCATCCGGGTCCATTGCCTCCGTATCGCCGATGCGGTCGACCGGGACGATGGCGTCCTGACCCAGGCCCAGGAAGCGGGTTACCTTCACGAAACTGGCATGCGGACAGGCGCTGTAGATGCGGATCGTCGGGCCGCCGGCCAAACCCTTTTGGGCAATATTGTAACCGGCTTGTTCTCCCGCCCATTCGCGGGCGGCGAGCAGGCAGGCGAAATTCGCGGCGGTCGCCCCGGTCGTGAAGGCGCCGTCGAAATCGGCGGCGGGCAGATTGAAGAGTTGCTTCAGCCAATCCAGCGCTTGGACGGTGACGGCGGTCGCCACGGAATCGCCGGGCGACGCGCTGTTCTGGTCGACCGACGCGGCCAGCCAGTCCCCGATAAGGGCGGCGGGGGTCGTGCCGCCGGTCACGAAACCCAGGAAACGCGGTCCGGCGCTGGCGGACAAACGATCGCCGTATCGTGCCAGAAAGTCCGTCAGGGCATCCGCCCCGCCGACACCGGTACTGGGCAGTTCCTGCGGCAGGCCGGTATCCTGTTTTCGGGCGGCGACGGGCCGGTCGGCCAACCCCTTGTGGAAGGACAGGCTGCCGTTCAACGCTTGCTGCAGCAAGGCGGCCAAGTCGTCGTAGTCATCGTGTATCTGTGACATGTCAAACCTCCCCTTCCGCAAGGATCTTGGCATAGACGTCGCGGTCGACATTACCGCCGGTCAGCACGACGCCGACCTTCTTCCCTTGATGCAAGGCGCGTTCCTGCGCCAGGCCGGCCAGCGGTACCGCCCCGGCGCCTTCGGCGATATTATGCGTGTCGCGATAATACCATCGCATGGCGTCGCGAACCTCGTCATCGGACACGCGGATGATCCGGTCGGCACCCTTCAGAATGATTTCCAGCGCCTCATCTACCGGCACGCGGCAGGCGACGCCGTCCGCCATTGTGTCGGCGGTGTTGGTGGAAACGGGCTTGCCCGCTTCGAAGCTCAAGGCATAGGCCGGGGCGGCGTCGGATACGACGCCCACGACTTTCGTCTTCAGGCCCAGCGCGTCGCGGGCCGAAATCATGCCGCTGATCCCAGACCCCAGGCCGATCGGCACATAGACCGTGTCCAGGTCCTGAACGGTACCGAGCAGTTCCATACCGTAGGTGCCGACGCCCCGGACCAGCAACTCGTGGAAGCTGGGCAGCATGTCCAGACCATCCGCCGCCGCCCGGTCGCGGGCATGTTCGGCGGCCGCCTGGAAGTCGTGGCCATGGGTGACGATCTTGCCGCCCTGGGCGGCCATGGCAGCGTTCTTTTCCGCGCTGTTGCCTTCCGGAACGACGATGGTGCAAGGGATGCCGTGCCGGGCGCAGGCGGTCGCGATCGATTGGCCGTGGTTTCCACGCGTCGCGGTAATGACGCCGCGCTTGTTGCCCGATTTCGCCCGGTCACCGATATAAACGAGACCGCCGCGAATCTTGAACGCGCCGACCGGCGTGTGGTTTTCATGCTTCACCCAGATTTCGCAATCCAGGCGCTGGTTCAGCAGCGGCCAACTGTATTGCGGCGTACCCTTGAACACGTCGTAGACGGTGTCGAATGCGGATTCCAGTTGGGCTTTCGTCGGCTGCGGCATGATGGGGGCCTTTCGTTCAATCGGCATTATAGTCGGAACTATGCGGGATCGGAAAAAGGAACGGCCCGCCTCATTGGGGGCGGGGCGGGCCGTTCTGATATCCGTTTCGGTCAGATAGGGGGGCTAACCGAACCGGATCATCCGATCCGCCTCACGCGTGACGTCCTCACGGGTCAGGCCAAGATCCTTCAGCGCGCGGTCGTCGAGATCGAGCAAGGCCCGTCGCATCTCGTATCGGCGCTGCATGTTGATTAGGACGCTCCAGACGCCCACGACGATACGGCGGAAGACGCCCTTGGTCGTGGTGGCCTCGGCACTGTCATGCCCGGAGCGGTCCGATCCTCGAGGGAACCCGATCGATCCAGGCAAAGAGTGAATTGTACCCATACAAATTCTCCTGTCTGCCTAGATGAGACGAAATTGTCTCGATAAAATCGATATTACCTTTTCTTTGTCCCCGTCAAATGTTACATTGTCACCATGACAATAAATCATGACATTTGGACTCCGACGCTGGAAGGCCGCGAGGGTCCGAAATACAAACGCATTGCGGAGGCCCTGGCGGAGGACATTCGTACGGGGAAACTGAAGGTCGGCGACCAACTGCCGACGCAACGCGATCTGGCCTGGAAGCTGGGTGTCACCATCGGCACCGTCACCCGCGCCTATCAGGAAGCGGAACGGCGCGGCGTCATCGGCGGGGAGGTCGGGCGCGGCACCTTTGTCCGCGATCAGCAGGCGAACCTGAATCCGTTTCGTATCGATGGCATGTCCACGGACTGGTATACGTTGACCCCGGCCCCCGGAACCAACGGACCGCAAGACGATCCGGCCCAACCAATTCAGATGCAGTTCAATTATCCTGTCTGCGATTCCGGGGAGGCCGATTTGCGTCGCACTCTGGCGGATCTGGTGACGGACCCGAATTTGACGCGTCTCTTGTACTATCAATCGCCAACGGGCGACGGCATGCCCAGTACCGCCGCGATCAAGTGGCTGGGTAAGCGCGGTCTAGAGGCATCCGCCGATAGGTTGGTCCTGTGTTCCGGCGCGCATAACGGTATTCTTGCGAGCCTCGCGGCGGTGTGCCCCAGCGGCGGTCGTGTTGCGACGGAACGGATGGTCTATCCCGGACTGCGTGCTATCGCCCGTTTGATGGGCATCGAATTGGTGCCGGTCGACTTGGACGAGGAAGGTCTGAACCCCGATGCGCTGCGGGAGGTTCTGTCCAAAGGCGGTATCGATGCGATCTATTGCGTGTCGACGCTGCAAAACCCGACCAATGTGACCATGTCCCAGAGACGGCGCGAGGAAATCGCGGAAATCGTCCAGACATTCGATACGCCGTTGCTGGAAGACGATCTTTTCGGATTGTTGCCGGACAATGCGCCGAAGCCGATCTGCACGATGCTGCCGGATCATGGCTATTACATCACATCGCTGTCGAAGACATTGGCCCCCGGTCTTCGCGTCGGTTATGTCCACGGACCGACCCGGGCGCGCAGCGCCATTGCCGCCGGGGTGCGCGGATCGACCTGGATGGCATCCCCGATCACCGTGGAAATCGCGTCGCGCTGGATTCTCGACGGCACGGCGGACCGGCTTGCCGATGAAGCCCGTCGTTTGTCCGCGCGGCGTCGGACGATTGCGGCGGAAGTCTTTTCCGGACTGAATATCGACCTGCCGGACGGCGGTTTGCATGCCTGGTTGCATCTGCCGGAACCCTGGTATGCCAGCCAATTCGTCGATGCCGCGAAGGAAGAAGGTGTCGTCCTGTCCGCCGCCCATGGATTCAGCATCGGCCGGGACCGGGCGCCCTTTGCGGTGCGGGTCTGTCTGGGACCGCCACGGACCGAACAGATATTGCGCGACGGTCTGGAAAAGCTGCGCCGTATCCTGAAAGAACGCGATCCATTGCAGGAACAGGCGCCGATGTAGGCACTTCTTGGGGGATGGGTCTTGTATCCGATCGCGGCCAAGGCCAAATGATCCTGCGATGACACATTCGACCAACAATGCCGCCGCCAGTGTTCAGCCGAAATCTGGTCTGGACACTCTCCTGTCCAAGTTACCCTATATGAACCGGACTCCGGTCGTCGCCGTTGTGCGGCTGGAAGGCGTGATCGGGAAGGGCGGTGTCGGGCGACGCGGCCTGACCCTGGATTCCGTGGCGCCGCAATTGCGGCAGGCATTTTCCCTGCGCGGTGTGGCGGCGGTGGCGCTGGAAATAAACTCGCCTGGGGGCTCGCCAGTGCAGAGCGACCTGATCGCAACGCGCATTCGGGCGCTGTCGGAAGAGAAGGGCGTCCCGGTCTTTGCCTTTTGCGAGGACGCGGCGGCGTCCGGCGGCTATTGGCTGGCCTGCGCGGCGGATGAAATTCACGCCATGCCGGGATCCATCGTCGGGTCTATCGGTGTCGTTTCCGCCGGGTTCGGTTTCGTCGATGCCATCGGAAAGCTGGGCATCGAAAGGCGTGTTCACACCGCCGGCACGGAAAAAGCAATCCTCGATCCCTTCCAGCCGGAAAAGAAGGCGGATTTGGAAATCCTGAAGCGCATTCAGGTTGATCTGCACGACCAGTTCAAAACCTGGATCGAAAAGCGCCGGACGGGAAAATTGACCGATGCGCGGGACTTGTTCACCGGGGCATTTTGGACTGGTCGGGAAGCCGTTGGCCTAGGCCTTGTCGACGGGCTGGGCGATTGCCGCAGCGTGATGCGAGCGCGTTTCGGCGACAAAACCCGCTTCCGCAGCTTCTCCAAACCGAAATCGCGGATTCAGAGATTGATCGGTCTCGGTGGAGACCAGAAAATCGGCGATTTGGCGGATGCGGCTATGGATCGACTTGAAGAACGGATATATTGGCAAAAAATCGGATTATAGAAATAGACTTTCCGCGAAGATTTCCCCCAAAATAGGGGTGGGTGGAAAACTAAGTTTCGCGGGTTGTTATGTACCGTTTCGTATTTTTGTTTTTCATCAATATTTTTATTTTTGTCGGTTTCGGTGCGGCGCAAGGGGAAAGCGTCCGGTTGGGCCTGCAGCCTGGCGACGAACACGTCATAAGTTACGAAATCGGCGTGCTTCGAATGGCGCTGACTTTCTTCCCGACAGACACCTCTCTCGACCTGACATTTTTGGAGAACACACGGCAAAAGCGGCTGTTCTATCTGTTGGAACACGGCTCGGATGAAGATGCCGACGATGAACCGTCGTTCGATGTTGTTATCTCCGCCAATAGCCGGGATCGGGAAGACAGATTCCTGCAGGTCGCGATTCCATTAACGCGCGGATTGTTGGGCAAGCGCGTTCTCGTAATCCGATCCGGATGGAACGAGGGCAAACCGCTACCCTGTGATCTTGAGACATTGCGAACGCAAATAACCATCGGGTCCGGCACGGATTGGCCGGATTCGGATGTGTTTGAAGCGGCGGGCTTTCCCGTGGCGCGGGCATCGTATGAGGGCCTTTGGCGCATGTTGGAAGCTGGGCGTTTCGATGGGCTCAATCGCGGCATACAGGAAGTCGAGGCCGAACTGGCGAGGGAGCGTGCGTCCGGACGGTCATTTTCGATAGAAGGCAGTGTCCTTTTCTCCTATCGACAGGACTATTTCCTATACGTTCGAAAGGACAATCGGGCGTTACACGATAAGTTGGAGACCGCCCTTCAAGCAGCCTATGACAGTGGCACGTTCATGGAGAATTTCCGGTCCGATCCGGGAAACGAATTCGCCTTGGCGCTTCTAAACGATCCAGATCGGTGTGAAATCGATCTGCACAATCCGAACGTTTCAAATGCGATTTCGACCATCGGTCCCGACTATTGGGAATAAGGGTCGCGCGAAGCGTTTGACTATGATCTCGGCGGCTCTTAGACCTATTGCATGTTTCTGAAAGTCGCCGTCCTTGTCCTGCTGGTCGCCGTCGTCTGGTTCGGGTTCCGTTATCTGGAGCGCCGCAACCGGGTGGAAGAAGGCCGCCGTCGCCCCATGGAACGCACCATGGGCGAGCGTATCCGTAAATCCATGCGCGACCGCGCGGGCGGAAAATCGGCATCCGACGGATCGGTTGGCGACACGGAACAATGTCCGGTCTGCAAGTCCTATGTGGCGGTGGACGGGATATCCAACTGCGGCAAGTCCAACTGTCCCTATTGAGATGAAGGCCCGGATCGACAGTCCCGTCGGCGGCCTCGTGGTAGAGGAAGCGGATGGTGCGATCATTCGACTGGATTGGCAGAACGGGCCGATCATCGAACCGGCAACGGAAATCCTGAAGGCCGCCGTCGATCAGTTGCGCGCCTATTTTACCGGTAATTTGACCGTGTTCGATCTGCCGCTCAATCCGGCGGGCACGACGTTCCAGCAATCCGTCCATGCCGCGATGCTGGCCATTCCCTTCGGCGAGACACGCAGCTACGGCGACATCGCCAAGGATCTGGGCGTTCCGGCGCAGCCCATCGGCCAAGCCTGCGGCGCCAATCCGATCCCGATCATTATCCCCTGTCACCGCGTCCTGGCGGCCGATGGAAAGCTGGGCGGATTTTCCGGGCGCGGCGGCGTCGAGACGAAGGTCGCCCTATTGCGCCACGAAGGTGCTGCGGGACTGCTGATATGAGAGCCGCGCCCCGTATCGCGATTGTGGGCGCGGGGATCGTCGGCAGCGCCATCGCGTATTTCCTGGCGGCACGCGGTGCGTCGGTGACATTGATCGACGCGGCCGGTCCGGGGGCCGGTGTCACGGATCGCGCCTTCGGCTGGATCAATGTGGCGCTGGCCGATCCCGACGGTCCCGGTGCGAACTTCAAACATCGGGTGATCGACGACTATCGCAAATTGGACGACCGGCTCCACGGGCGCCTAAACATCGCGTGGCAAGGCGCGCTGTCCTGGTCCGATGATCCGGGCCGGACCGAAGCGCGGTTCGCCGATTTAAAGCGCGCGGACCATCGTGTCACCTTGCTTGATACGGCGCAGGTCGCCCGATTGGAACCGACGCTGAAGTCGCCTCCGGCCTTGGCGATATTCGCCCCGGAAGACGGGATGATGCGGCCCGGCGTATCGGCCCGCGTTCTCGCCGCGGCCGCGATGGAGGCGGGCGCGGCGTTGCGCGTCGGACAGGCGGTCGACAATATCGAACCGCTGCCGACCGGCGGGGTTCGACTTTGGCTGGGGAACGACCGCGCTGAATTCGACCGGGTAGTGCTGGCAGCCGGGGCGGCGGTCGCGGATCTGTGCCGACCATTGGGACTAATCCTCCCTTTGGAAGCGTCGCCGTCGATCCTGACGCGGTTCCGGTCGCCGGTGCCAATTCTAAATCGGATCGTTGAGTCGCCGGAATTCGAGGCCCGGATGGAAACGCCGAACTATCTCGTCACGGCGGAAAGTTATCAGGGGGATCGTTCTGACTGTGGGCCGGAGGTGGTGGCAACGGGTCTGCGAAAAGCCTTGGCGACCGGGCTGACGGGCGGCGAGGCGTTGACGCTCGATTCGGTTCAGGTCGGCATGCGGCCCGTTCAGGTTGGCTGTGGTCCGATTGTCGGGCGTGTGCCGGGATCTCCGTGCCTATACATCGCCGCCTTCCATCCCGGTGTCATCCTGGCCGCCACGATAGGCGGCCTTGTTGCACAGGACATGTTGGATGAAACCGTACCGACGGAACTGGAAGGGCTTGCGCCCCGGTAGCCCAACCACCGTTGGGGCAAAAGAAAAGGGCGGCTGATGCCGCCCTTTGATCTCGCGCCTTATTCCAGGCCTTCCCAGCCGCCCGAGTCGGGCTCGTCGCTGACCGCTTCGACGATCGGCTGTTCCAGGGGCTTGCGGCCCGCCTTGATGGCCTTGTCGATTTCGATGGCCAGTTCCGTCTGGGTGCACAGGCCCAGCTCAACCGGCGAGCGCGGGCGGATATTGGCGGAATTCCAATGCGTGCGGTCGCGTACGGCGGCAACCGTCGGCTTCGTCGTGCCGATCAGGCGGTTGATCTGGGCGTCGGCCAGCTCCGGGTGGTGTTTGGCCAGCCAGGCGATGCCGTCCGGCTTGTCCGCGCGCTTGGACACCGGGGTGTAGCGCGGGCCCTTGTGGCGAATGACCGGCTGCGGGATGTCGCTTTTCGCGATCTTCAGATCGGTCAGCGGATCGGCTTCACAGCGTTTGATTTCTTCCAGGGTCAACTGGCCGTTCTGCACCGGGTCGATCCCGTGCATGCCGACCGCGACCTCACCATCGGCGATGGCCTGGACTTCCAACTCGTGCAGGCCGCAGAAAGCGCCGATCTGCTCGAAGGAAAGCGCGGTGTTGTCGATCAGCCATACCGCCGTTGCCTTGGGCATCAAAAGCTTTGCCATGTCGTGCCTGCTCCGTGTGTTTCGTCGGGCGTGGTATTTCTGACAGGCCGGACCCCGGCCCGGCCGGGATCAGGACACCGGGATATCCACGCGTGTCGGGAAAATCGAGGGCGCTTATAACAATCGTACCGGGACGAAGCAAAGAAAATCACCAAGCTGGTGGACCGCCAAGATGACGGATCACGACGTCTTGTTCTGCGGAACACCGCCGCGCGGTATCGTCGCGATGATGCGAAGGCCTTTCCCGGACAGTCCGCGACTCAGTTTCAAGGTACCGCCGTGCAGTTCGAAAATCGCTTTCGCGATCGGCAGGCCCAGGCCCACGCCATCCGTCGCCGCGACATGGGAATTTTCCACCGATCGCCGGAACGGCTGCAGCACCCGGTCGAAGCGTTCTTCGGGGATGCCGACGCCGTCGTCTTCCACGGTTAGCTCGACCCTGCCATTCGGCAAATCGCGCAATGTTACGGTGAGTTGCGACGCATCCGTGGCGTATCTGGCGGCGTTCTGGATAAGGTTGCCCACGGCTTGCCGCAGTTTCGTCGCATCGGCCTGAATCGGCGAGGAATCAGGGAGATTCAGCGTAACAGTCAACCCAGCCGCACGGCAGGCGGTCCGATGCGGGCTAAGGGCTTCCTCGATAATCCGGGAGAAATCTTCGGCATCGGCCTTCAACGTCATCCGGCCGCTTTCGATCGCGGTCAAATCCAGCAGGTTCGACAGGATGTCGAGAAGCGACTTCCCGCTTTCGAAGATATGATTGATGTATTCGGCATAGTGCGGGTCGCCGACCGGGCCGTGGATTTCATGCCGGATCGTATCGCTGAATCCCAGGATGGAATTCAGCGGCGTGCGCAATTCGTGGCTCATATTGGCCAGAAACATCGATTTCGCCTGCGACGCTTCCGTGGCGGTTTCCAGGGCGGTGACGAGATGCCGTTCCAGGCTTTTTTGCTGCGTGACGTCTTCCACCGCCAGAACGAATTTTCCCGATCCGATGGGCGACAGCGGCACCACGATCATGCGATAGACGATGCCCTTGTCGCGGCCCAGCAAATCCTTGTCCAGGAACTCGCCTTCCCAACGTTCCTGCCGCGACAATGCCTCGCGTAGGGTGAGGGGGGCGGAGCCCCTGTCCGGTAGGCAGGCCGCGTCCAGGCGATCGATCAGCGCATCGTCGAAGGTTTCAACCCCATCCCCGGTCAGCGACAGAATGGCCGCCGCCACCGCGTTGACGTAGCGGATGGATTGGTGCGGCGTGAAGACGCCGACGCCGATGGGCATCTTGTCGACCGCGCGCATGACTTCCGCCAGTTTGCCGTTGAGGGCCGTCAGGGCGTTTTCCCGGTCGATAATGGCTTGGGCCATATCGGACAGCGCCTTTTCCGTCGTTTGCAGTTCGACGAAGCCCGTCGGTTCGTATTCGAAAGGCTGGCAGGTACCGTTGACCAACGCGTCGGCGCCGATCTGGATGCGCGAAAGCCGCTTCTGCACCGTCCGCCAAAGGGCGATGCCACCGGCCATGCCGACCGCCGTCAACAGAAGGGTAAGCCAGAAAGTCGCGACAGTGACGTCTTCGAACCAATTCAGGAAGTCCGATTTCGGGGCATAGGCGCCGACAACCCATTCACCCCGATTGAGCTTCAAGACATTGATGGCCGCGACATAGCGTGTGCCGTCGATATCGATCGCGGTGATCAACGGCAGGTCCGTTGTCGAATGGGCCTGCCGGAAGGACTCGGCGGCGACCGGGGCGGTTTCGCTATCAATACCAGGCAGGGCGTTCGGTGCGCCGTCCAAATCCGCGACATCATGAGGGAAAGCGATCAGCCGTCCACCGCGATCGGCGATAAATGCCTTTCCGTTGGGGCTGATTTCCAGGCGACGGACGAATTCCGACAGCCGTCGGAAACTGAGATCCAGTCCGATGACACCAGTTATTTCGCCGGTTGTCGGCGACCGGACTTGATTGGAAACGGTGATGCCGGGCCGTTTGGAGGTGTAGAAGATATAGGGATCGGTCCACTGCACGCCCGGATAGGCCATGGCGGATTTGTACCACGGGCGGGAGGATGCGTCGAAAATCGTATCCTGATCCGGCAAGCGGCGCGCTATCCGGAATTCCGGGCTGCGCACATAGAGGGACTGCGATTTTTCGCCGTTTTCGACGGCGACACGACGGACGAAGACTTCCCCCTCAGAGAGGTCCGGCGCTTCCCGGGTCGCAAAGATGAAGGAGCCGTCGACACCGGCGTAGTAAAGGCCCGTGAAACGGGGGGACGCCGTCAGCGCGTCGAAAAAATAACGTTCGACCTTGTCCGAATCGCTGAGGTCCAGAATTTCGGATTGCGACAGGCCGAGCGTCAGGTCGGTGACGGTTTCGACCTTGTCGACGAACAGGGACAATTCCTGTTCGACGGATGCCAAGGCCCATCGGATGCTGGAACTTGCATGCTCCTCCGCCGCGCGATTGGCGTAATAATAGAAGGCAAAGAGGAACGCGCTCGCCGTCACAATCTCGATGATTGCCACACCCGCAAGAATGACGTGTTTCATGGCAATTGTGGAGAAACGCATTCTATTCCTATCGCCCAATCGCAAAAGTATTGGCGAGAAGACTAACCGGCCAATTGCCGTCGCGTCGAACGGAAATGCGGTCTTTGGGTCGGGAAAACACCTAAAATAGCGATATTCGCGTATTTAGATACCTCGGGTAACGAAAAGAAAAGACCCGGCCGCGTTGCGACCGGGTCTCGTCCTGACGATCGTGCGAAAAAGCGCGATCGGTATTCCTGCCGAATTAGGCGGCGATCGGCTTCATCGCTTTTTCGACGAAGACGTTCATCTGCGCCTGGATCGGTTCAACGGTTTCGTTGGCGATCTTCAGGGAGATTTCCGAAACCTTCGTGCCTTCGGCGACGAGGGCGTCGAACTGGGAACGCGCCAGATCGGACTGGATCTCGACAACGTCGTTCAACGTCTTCGCGGTCATCAGGGTCTTGGCGGCCGCGACATTGGCTTCCGCCTGGGTCTGGGCGAAGGCGAAAACCGACTTGCCGAGGTCTTCCATGCCCTTGGCGAACACGTTGCCGGCCTTCACATAGGCATCCATCGCGTCCTTGTTCAGGGTGGCGAACTCGTCATAGCCTTTCAGGGCGGCGGCGGAGGCCTTTTCCACCTGTTCCTTGGTGGTGGCGACAGCCTGTTCGACGGTCTGCTTGCCGGCGGCAACGGCTTCTTCGATCTTCTTGGTGTCGATCGCGGGGGTAACTTTTTTCGCGGTAGCGGTCATAACTGATCTCCTTGGAGTGAGGCCGACCTCCTGCCGGGCCGGTCCGATTTATCGAGAGCGTCAGCTCATCTGCGCTCTCTACCGGTGCCTCATTCTCTAAATGCTGCACCGCAACATAACGTGTAGGGCGTATATGGTTCGATACGGTTCGCGGGTCAAGAGAATTTTTTGTGCACCGCAACATAATTTTTCGGAAACGCAAAATTAATCTTTGTTTCTTAGGATGTTGTGCGCAGAATTGAGACATGCCGTCGTACGGATATTCGACGTGTTTCCAACACCGAGTCTCGGCTGGATAAGATGGTATGTGGTATTGCGTCCGTTGCGACGCTTGGGGAATTGAGAAGGTTGGTTCGAAATGACGTACTGTCTGGCGATCAAGGTTAACGACGGCTTGGTCTGTTTGGCCGATGGTCGCATCACGGCGGGAACACAGGCGACGACCGCGCGCAAGGTGGAAATCGTCGGCACCGGCGATGCGCGGGTTTTGACGATGACGTCGGGCCTTCGGTCTCTTCGGGACAAGACCCTGGCTTATATGAAGCGCGACCTGAAGCGGGGCGGCGCCAAGCAGTCTTTCGGCACGATGCTCGACGCCGTGCAGACATACTGCAACAACCTGCGCCGCGTGTTCGAGGAAGACTCCGCCGATCTGGACCGGTCGAATCTGAAGTTCAACCTGCATACGATCATTGCCGGAAAGCTGCCGGACGACGACGAGCCGACCGCGTTTCTGGTCTATCCGGAAGGCAACTGGATCGAAATCGACAGCCGCACGCCCTATCTGTCGATCGGCGAGACGACTTACGGGAAGCCGATCCTGGACCGGGCGTTAAGCCGAAAAACCGATTTGAAGACGGCGACCAATCTGGCTTATCTGTCCTTCGATTCCACGCGTATAAGCGCTGTCGATGTCGGTTTTCCGATCGACCTGATTACCTACACCAATGCCGACGGGCAGTGGCGGGAAGCCCAATACGATTACGATGACGTGCTGGAACAACGCCGTTGGTGGAATGAGAACCTGACCCAGTTGGCGATGAAAATGCCGGACGGCCCCTGGGGCAGCACGTTGATCGCCCCGCCCGTCGATACGGCGGGCGTCGCACCGCTAAGCCTTGTGCGGGACGAAGACGCCGGGCGCTGACCCTGTCGAGGATTGCCGTCAGTCCGAAATCGTAACGCCGGTCTCATGCACCTCCATATTGTAGTGGGAGGCATGCCGCCATGGATCGTTATCCCAAACAGGCGGTTTGAAGCGGTCGTAAACCCGCCGCTTTCCGTCTGTTGGGGACGGTTCGATCCGAATGCCGGTCGGGTCCTTTGCGAACAGCATTTCCGGGAAGCGTAGCCCCGTGTAATCAGCGTCCGGGTATTCCCAGGCTTGGAAATGGAACGTACCGCCGATACAGGCGGATCCCATCCAACTGTAGGATGTGTCGGCGATTTTTCGTCCGATTGGCGGGGCGCGCGTCCCCAGACCGTCCTGGGCGAAGGCGGTACGCAACGCGTCCATGTCTGCATCGCTGAGGTTGGTTATGCCGGTATGCGGGCGGAAAGGCCGAGTGACGTCTTCGGTAATCGCCCAGGGAAACCAATCGCTGGCGGCGACGGTCATGACACGGCTGCGTTGTTGCGGGCTGGGAGTCGTCAATGGGTCGATATCGTAAATGCGGACCTGAACCGTTCGGTCTGCGATATAGACGAGGCGATACCGCTCCCGTCCGTCGGACGCGCAACTGCGCTGGATGTCCTCCCCGCTGATAAAGGAAAACCAGACAGCGCGCCGCTGGACCGGATTGTCTATTTCGCCGTTGGATTGTGTGATGGATGCACAGCCCGCTAGAAGTGTCGGCAGGATCAAAATTCCCATCGCACTCTTGATGCGCGAAAAAAAAGTGGCGGTGGCGTGGCCGTTTTCCGGCATTCCGATGGCAGGAGTCATATCCATGATTTTCTTCCTTTTTTCCCAACGCGGGCCTGCAGGATATGGGACGGAAGATGATTCGTCGCAATGTCTAAATTGAATTAGGATGAAATTTCCAATGGACACAGCGTGTTACTTAAAGTAATAAAGATTCAGGTTCAAATGGGGGAACGTTTTAAGTCACCTGTTGGGCCGCGGAAGAATTCCGAAAGAATAAGGTGACGTCGTGCAGAAAACTTTCGCTCTTCTCTTCGTATTACTTGCGCTATTCGCTGTTCTGCCTTCCGGTGGCGCGCAGGCGAAATATGCGTCCTATGTGATCGATGCCGATACGGGCCGCGTTCTGCACGCGTCGAATGAAGACACCCGAAATTATCCGGCCTCGCTGACGAAGATCATGACGTTGTACATGACCTTTGAGGCGTTGCGCGACGGCAAGCTGACTCTTGACCAGCGGCTGAAGGTTTCTCGTCGGGCGGAAGGCATGGCCCCGTCCAAACTTGGGCTGCGGCGCGGTCAGACGATTGCGGTCAAGGATGCCGTTCTGGCGCTTGTGACGAAATCCGCCAACGATGCGGCGGTTGTTCTGGCGGAGGCCATGGGCGGTACGGAAATCGACTTTGCGATCAAGATGACGGAGCGCGCACGCCAGATCGGCATGACGCGCACGACCTTCAAGAATGCCAGCGGTTTGCCGAACCGGCGTCAATTGTCGACGGCGCGCGACATGGCGACCCTGGGGCTGCGCATCCGCGCGGATTTCCCGGAATTCTATTCCTATTTCTCGACCACCCATTTCAAATACGGGTCGCGGACCTACAAAAACCACAATACGCTGTTGTCGTCCTACGAAGGGACCGACGGGATCAAGACCGGCTATATTCGTGCCAGCGGCTTCAACCTCGTGGCCTCCGTCGAACGGCACGGCCATCGCCTGATCGGCGTGGTCTTCGGCGGTCAGACCGGGAAGTCCCGTGATGCGCATATGAAGTCGCTGCTCGACAAAGGTTTCGAGAAGGTCTTGGAAGGCGATACGCGCCCGACCGATCTGGTGGCGATGAACACAGTCGATCCCAAGGTGCAGGTTGTCTCCGACACGCTTGAGCCGCAGGGCGATGCGGCGGCCGATATGGACCTGACGGAAATTCAGGAAAGCCGCTGGACGATTCAAGTGGGCGCGTTCAGCCGCGCCGAATCCGCCCGCACCGTGGCGCAGCAGGCGGTCGGGAATCTCGGCTCTCTGGGCGAGGGTGCGGTCGTCGTGGTCGACCGATCCGGTAAGCTGCATCGGTCCCGCATCGCGGGTTTCGACAAGCAGGCCGCGTTCAATGCCTGCCGTAGCTTGAAGGCGCAGCGCATGGATTGCATCGTCTTCGCCCCGAAGGGCTGACCCACTTCCGAAGTGGACCTACCACAAAAACGATTTTGGCCCTTACAGTGGGGCCATTCGCACGGCATTCTCCGGACATGTTCCATTGTTTCCCGGAGAGTTTTCGTGTCCGAAACCCGCAATGATCTGGGCCAGTTGATTGGCCCGCCCGTTCCCGATTTCGTCAAACGTCCCCATCCGCCCCGCGCGGCGATGACCGGACGCTTCTGTCGGGTGGAACCGCTGTCGGTCGATGCGCATGCCGCCGATCTGTTCGCCGCGAATGAAACGGCACCGGACGCGCGGTACTGGACCTATCTACCCTACGGTCCGTTCAAGACTCTCTCGGATTACAAGGACTGGATGGCGAAGACCTGTCTGGGCGAGGACCCGTTGTTCTACGCGATCATCGACCTTGCGACCGGCAGGGCGGTCGGGGTTGCGAGCTACCTGCGCATCGATGCGGCCAACGGCGTGATCGAAGTCGGCCATATCCATTTCTCGCCTTTGATGCAGGGCAGTCCGGCCTCGACCGAGGCGATGTATCTGATGATGGCGCGCGTTTTCGATGAGTTGGGCTACCGCCGGTACGAATGGAAATGCAACAACCTGAACGAAGCGTCGAAAGCAGCCGCCCGTCGCCTGGGGTTCACGTATGAGGGGACGTTCCGGCAAATGTCGGTCGTGAAAGGGCACAACCGCGACACCGCATGGTTCGCGATCCTCGACCACGAATGGCCCGCGGTGAAAGCGGCCTTTCAGAAATGGCTCGCCCCCGACAATTTCGATGCCGACGGACGGCAGAAGGTACGGCTTTCCGATCTGACCGCCGAGGCCCTTCGGTAAAGCGGCCCCTCATTGCCGTCGGTACCGTTACTCAAATAGCAGGGGTTCTTTTCTTATGTCGATTACCGTCCGCCCTCTACGTCCGGAAGACGAACCTGTTTGGAGAGACCTTTGGTCGGCATATCTTGAATTCTATGAGTCGACAGTGCCGGAGGTGGTCTATTCGACGACGTTCGGCCGTCTGATCGATCCCCAGCACCGTAGCCGGTTCTGCCTTGTCGCAGAAGCTGACGGGAAGGTTCTGGGCTTGGTTCACGCAATCTATCACGAACACAATTGGCGGGTGGAGGATGTCTGTTACTTGCAGGACCTCTACGTCCATCCCGACGCGCGCGGTACGGGAATTGGGCGTGCGTTGATCGAAGCGGTCTACAAAGCCGCCGACGCCAACGGCACGTCGACCGTTTACTGGATGACGCAGGACTTCAACTCGACGGCCCGACTATTGTACGATCGCATCGCTACGAAAACACCGTTTATCAAGTATCAACGCTAGCGGTTCTCGGTGGTGCGGGCAGGGCGGTCTTGCTCCAGGTCGTCCAATTCAGGAAAAATGAGGGATGGCGGTCTGCTTCGGCGGGCCGGGATCGGGCAGGTAATCCAGAAGGATCGTTATGCGCGGGCGCGGGCTTTTGTTGCGCACGCTGTGCTGTCGCTTGTTGTTGAAGTCATAGGCAAAACCGGGCGGCATCTTGAATTTCTTACCGTCGACTTTGTATTCGACGCCGGGTGGGACGATCAGCGGGATATGAATGCGGTGCGCCCTGCCGGCATGCTCCTGGCTATCGATATGCGGGGCGATCTTGCCGTTCGGCACCATTTCGACAATGGCGATGCGGGTCGTCACGCCCCGTTGCGCCCCGATATAGGATACTGCCTTATCCACCAGCGGTCCGATCACGGGTTCGAACTTTTTCCATTGCGGGAAGACGTTCACATGGCCCTGATCCGTTTCCAGCTCGATTTCCGGCAGCAGATTTACTGGGTCGACATTTTCCTGCTTGCACCAGGCTTCGACCAATTCGCGCATGGTGCGAATGCCCCAAGGCCGCTGATAGGGAAGCCAATTGTATTTGAGTATGATCGAGCGCGTCGTGCCCCGGTGCGGGGACGCCGCCAGCAATTCCTGACGTAGGCGGTTACTTTCCCAGTCCACGTCGGTGAGGTGCGCCAGTAAATCCAGGCTCGGTCCGATATCGACCGGGCCGAGCCGTTTGTAGGGGACACCGATTTCCATGATGACGGGTTAGCTCTCGCTTCCCTCTGACGCCGGAGCGGGCGCTTCTTCCGGCATGTTTTTCTGGATGAGGTCCAGAATCTTGATCGCCAGATCGTAGGGCATTTCCATCTGGATATTCACCATCATGGAGGCGGGCAGGGTTTCGCTGCCGTTGAACTCAAGAATTTTCGTGGCCATGGCTATGATCCTGTCGGTTTTGCGGGGCGGATATCCCGCCCAAATTGTCCGGTGCTGGTGTTACTTGGACTGTTCGGCAGCCGGTTTCTCCGCCGGCGCCTTGGCCGCGGCGGCCTTTTTCGCCTTTTCCGCTTCGGCCTTGGCGGCCTTCTTGGCTTCGGCTTCCGCTTTCCGGCGTTCGGCCTCTTCGCGGCGGCGCGCGGCTTCAGCTTCCTTTTCCTGACGTTCTTTCACGTCATGCACGGTTTGAAGGATCTGTAACGCCTGTTCATGCGGCAGTTCGAGGTCTAGGCGCAGACGGATACTGCCTGTCGGGCTCTCGTTTCCGATCAGTTCGATTACGTCATCGCTCATGGTGGCGCTGCCTCTCGTCCCTGTTTCGGGCTTTCGTCTCGCCCCGGTTGTCTTTTGTTCTCAAGTGCCGATGCGCTTGCCTTTCAAGTGTAGGCGGAAAAGGCATGATCGGCCAAGAGCGGATAAAAACTATACTATTCAATAGGTTGAAAACATTTCAAAGGAAAAATAGGTCGCGCGCTGCTATTCGCCAAATCGTCATAGGTGATGGAGGCGGATTCAAAGTAAATTATGACGAATTTCCTAACCCGTGTGTAAGCGCTTGCAATAGTTACCGATAATCATTTACCTTGTTTAGCGAATCGCACGGGTCGCGAATCCTCTCTACCGATTCGACGTCGGCATGGAAGGACGTGTTCGGGCGGAGGGCATATGTCGATAGAATTGGCCGCCGGATATCGGTGGTCCGCACCGGAGGGCGGGGCGGATCGCAGGGCACGTCCGGTAGGAGGCCGGTGAAGGGGGGCTTTGATGTCCGATAGTATCCAGCACAAGATCGGTCGGGTGCGCCCGCCTCGCGTACAGATCACCTATGATGTCGAGATCGGCAACGCGATCCAGATGAAGGAACTGCCCTTCGTCATGGGGATGATCGCGGATCTGTCCGGGAAACCGGAACAACCGCTGCCGAAGATGAAGGAGCGGAAGTTCGTCGAGATCGATCGCGACAATTTCAACGATATTCTGGCCAGCATCAAACCGCGCCTCGCATTCCAGGTGGACAACACCATGGCCGGCGAGGACAGCGAAGACGGCGGCAAGATGAATGTCGAACTGAACTTCCGGTCCATGGAAGATTTCGAGCCGGTTCAAGTCGTCAATCAGATCGAGCCGCTGCGCAAGCTCTATGCCGCGCGTCAGCGACTGACGGACCTGCTGACCAAATTGGATGGCAATGACGATCTGGATGCGCTGCTGCGCGACATGGTCTCAGACGCCGACAAGCAGGCGGAAGTGAAGAAACTGCTCGAAGCCTCGAAGGGCGACGAAGAATAACACTCGGCTGCGCGGACTGCGCGCCGATCTTGAACAGTGACGGTAGTTGGACGGTTTGGACGATTAGGTCCAACCCCGTAATGGGGAACCCGGCGAAGGGGAAACAGGATGGCGGACGAAACCCAAGAGCTCAACGTTCTCGAGCAGATCATGGTCGAGGGCAAATTGGCGCGCGACGAGGGCCAGCAGGCCTACGCCCGCGACTTGATCGGGGAGTTCATCGACTCCGTCGTCGGCGAGGGAACGGATGTTTCCAGCGACACGGTGGCGGCGATCAATCAGAAGATCGCGGAAATCGACGGGCTGATTTCCGAACAGCTGAACGAGATCATGCACCATCCGGACTTCCAGAAACTGGAAGCCAGTTGGCGTGGCCTCAACTATCTCGTGATGAATACGGAGACGGGCACCCAGTTGAAGCTACGGCTGCTGAACGCCTCCAAGAAGGACGTGCTGGGCGATCTTGAAAAGGCGGTGGAATTCGATCAATCCGCGCTGTTCAAGATGATCTACGAAGAAGAATACGGCACCTTCGGCGGCCATCCCTATAGCTGCCTCGTGACGGATTTCGAATTTTCGCGCCATCCGCAGGACTTCGCCCTGATGGAGAAACTGGCCGAAGTCGCCGCCGCGGCGCATGCGCCGATGGTCGCCTCTGCCGCGCCGCGCCTGTTCGATATGGACAGCTTCACCGACTTGGGGACGCCGCGCGATCTGGCGAAGATTTTCGAAAGCGCCGAAATGATCAAGTGGCGCAGCTTCCGCGACAGCGAGGACAGCCGCTACATGGTGCTGACGCTGCCGCACACACTGATGCGTCTGCCCTACGGTCCGGAAACGGTTCCGGTTGAAGGCATGGATTTCGTCGAGGATGTCGACGGGCGCGACCATTCCAAATATCTGTGGGGCAGCGCCGCCTGGGCGATGGGCCAGCGGATCACGAACGCGTTCTCGCTCTATGGCTGGACGGCGGCGATCCGCGGCGTCGAAGGCGGCGGTGTCGTCAAGGGCCTGCCGACCCACACGTTCAAGACGGACGAGGGCGATATCGCGCTGAAATGCCCGACGGAAATCGCCATTACCGACCGTCGCGAAAAGGAACTGTCGGACCTGGGCTTCATCGCGCTCTGCCATTGCAAGGGCACGGATTATGCCGCCTTCTTCGGCGCGCAGACGGCCCAGAAGCCGAAGAAGTACAATCTGGACAGCGCGAATGCCAACGCGGCCCTGTCCGCGCGGTTGCCGTACATTCTGGCCGCGTCGCGCTTCGCCCATTACCTGAAGGCGATCATGCGCGATAAGGTCGGCAGCTTCCTGACGGCGGCGAATGTTGAGGAATACCTCAACACCTGGATCGCCAATTATGTGTTGCTTACGGACGATGCGCCGCAGGGCACCAAGGCCCGTTTCCCGCTGCGGGAAGCGCGCGTCGATGTGCGTGAAATTCCGGGCAAGCCGGGTGCGTATAACGCGACCGTCTTCCTGAAGCCGCATTTCCAGTTGGAAGAACTGACGGCGTCCGTGCGGCTGGTCGCCGAACTGCCGCCGCCGGCTGCGTAATTGCAACCGGCAGCAGCGCTTCGAGGGGCGCTTGAGAAACGGCAACGATCGGATAAGGAAAGACCACAATGGACGTATTGGTTCTGAAAATCACGGGTATCGAGGGTGAAGCCACGATCGAAAAGTATGAAAAGCAGATCAGCTGCCAGAGCTTTTCGCATTCCGTGCACAACCATCTGCATACCGACGTGTCGAATGTCGGCCGGTCCCGTGGGCGCGTCGAACACACGGATTTCACGGTCACGAAATACGCGGACAAATCCTCGCCGTTGCTGAACTACAAATGCTGCATCGGCGCCAATCTGGGGACCATCACCTTCACGGTGCTGCGGTCGTCCGGTGAAGCGGCCCATACCCCGCAGATGATCTACACGATGGAAAACGCGATCGTTTCCAACATCGCGATTTCCGGCGGCGGCGGCGATAGCCCGGTCGAATCCGTCAGCTTCAACTACACCAAGATCAAATGGGAAGTGAAGGTCCAGGACGAGAAGAACAAGGAGCCGGGCTCCATCGCTTCCGAATGGGACGTTACGGTCAACAAGGGCGCCGACGCTTAATCGGTCGCCCCAGTATAGGGTGGGCGAACGCGGATGGACGCCGAAGTCAACGCGAATACCAACAAGGGCGACCTGCCGAGCTATGTTCGGCGGTCGTTCAAGAACGGCAGCCTGAAACAGGTGCGCCTGCCCGCGGGCACGCTTCTATTTACTGTTAGCCGGAAAGCGAATTTCAACGGCAATACGGCGGACGGTGTGCCGAGCTTCTGGTCACCCTACAAGAAATACAAGAACGATCCGGGTTTCGATGCCCGGGTCGCCGCCGCCAAAAAGGGACCGTCCGGCGCGGCTCAAGATATCTTTTCGGACCTGTCCGCCTTTTTCGGAAAACATCCTGGCGGACGATATGCCATTGTCGGCAAGCTTAAGCGTCCGGCCTATGCGTTTTTCGGGCCGATCCGGCGGCAGAACAAATCTGCCGCGCAGATCAATGCGGCGACCAGCGGTGGTAGCGCCGGCGGCGCGGCGGCGAACACGGCGCCCGGCGTAGCGGCCTCCTCCGCAAATTTAATCGGCTTCCAGTTCTATATTCCGGGATTGGACGGCGAAAAGGACATAGTCCGGGTCAAGAAGCACGACCTTATGAACCTTTGACCGGATTGGGAGGACGCATGGCTTCCCTGCGGAAAACGACAGGTGCCCCGGTTCCCCTGTTCGACCGATTGACCGACGACAATCCCGGCGTGCCTAGCGAACCCGTCCCCCGACGCGTCTTGGACTTGGATGGTTTGGCGACGTCCGTTCGCCGTGAAGTTCATACGATCATCAATACGCGCTGCGGCTGGACGGAAGACGAAATCGATTACGACGACCGCGGCGTGCCCGATTTCGGCTTGGTCGACCTCAGTCACTTGTTCACCAACAATATGCGCGACCGGGAAAAGATCGCGCGTCACGTCGCGCGGACCATCGCGGCCTATGAACCGCGCCTGACAAAGGTCGCCGTGACGGTGGAGGCGGTTCAGAGCCGGACGGGGCGTCTCGACCTCGTCGTGTCGGGCGGGCTTCGCTTCGGGGAGACGATAGAGCCGATTTCGTTCCCGGCGAGGATCGACGGCACCGCCGATCCGGATATGGAAGGATAGGGCACCATGGCCGGGTCCAGCAGGGATGCGCAACTCACCCACTATCAGCGGGAACTGGGATATCTGCGCCGTATGGGGCAGGCCTTCGCCGATACCTATCCGAAGATCGCGGCGCGGTTGGATATCGGCGGGTCGGAATCGCCCGACCCCCATGTCGAACGCCTGATCGAGAGCTTCGCCTTCCTGACCGGGCGCATTCAGCAGAATATCGACGCGGAATTTCCGCAAATCCCGCAGGCATTGTTGGGAATCCTGTATCCCCAATTCACGCAGCCGATCCCATCGATTTCGATCGCGCAGTTCAATGTCGACAGCCTGCGCGGCAAGCTGACCGACGGATACGAACTGCCGAAGGGCAGCGAGGTTTTCGCGACAGCGCCGAACGGCATGACCTGCCGTTTTCGCAGCGTCTATCCGGTCACCCTATGGCCCATCGAAATCGACGAGGCGGCGATTGAATCGACCGACCGGTACGATTTTCTGGACGACCGTGTCGATGTGCATTCGGTCTTGCGCCTTCGGATCCGGACGCAGGCGGATGCCCTGTCCACGTTGGGCATGGATAGCCTGCGCCTGCATCTGCATGGCGACAAGGTTGTCAGCGACGCGCTCTACGAGCTTCTGTTCGTCAATGCGAAGGGCGTGGCGCTGATTGCCGACGGCCGACGGGACGCGCCAACGATCCTGCCGGGCAATCCGATCCGCCAGGTCGGTTTCGAACGGGACGAGGCGGTGATCCCCGTGCCGGACCATGGCCAGCCCGCCTATCACCTGCTGCGGGAATACTTCACCTTCCCGGAGAAGTTCCTGTATTTCGATATCGACGGCCTGTCCAAGGCGAGGGCCGAAAAGACGCTGGATATTCTGATCCTGTTGCAAGGCGCGCCGCCGCGCAGCCTGTCCGTCGAACCGGATATGTTCCGACCCTTCACCACGCCGATCGTCAACCTGTTCCGCAAGACGTCGGAACCGATCCGCATCGACGGGCGGCAACCGGAATACAGATTGGTCGGCGACCGGCGGCGGGAAACGGTGACGGAAATCCATTCCATCGTCAGTGTGACGGCCAGCAACCAGGAACAGGCGGATTCCTTCCGCGTCGAACCGTTCTTTTCCTTCAATCATGAAGCCAAGGGCCGCGATGCGCAGGCATTCTGGTTCGCACGGCGCGACGCGACGGCGCGGGCGGATTTAAAGGGGACGGATGTCTATCTATCCTTCGTCGATTTGGACTACCGGCCGACCCAGCCCGCGACGACGACGCTGTTCGCCCATACGCTTTGCACCAATCGCGGCCTTGCCGAACAATTGCGCGCCGGGGCGGAATTGCAGACGGAAGTCAGCGCGCCGGTTTCCGGGATATCCGTCCTCTACAAACCGACGGCGCAGGTCGAACCGCCGGTTGGGGGCGAAACCCTGTGGCGGCTGATCTCTCATTTGTCGCTGAACTATCTGTCGCTCAGCCAGTTCGACGGGTCGCTTCAAGCCCTGCGCGAAATTCTGCGCCTGTATGCGAATGACGCGGCGCCCGGCACGGAACAGCAGATCAACGGGCTGGTCGGTATGGATTGCCGCCGCGCGGTCGCCCGCATGGGGCAGGATGTCTGGCGCGGTTTCGCGCGTGGCGTCGATGTCGAACTGACCGTCGACGAACGCGCCTTCGTCGGGTCCAGCGCAATCCTGCTGGCCTCCGTCCTCGACCGGTTCTTGAGCCTCTATGCCTCGGTCAATGCCTTCTCGCGCCTGACCGTGAAGTCCCAACAACGTGACGGGGAGTGGAAGCGATGGCCGCCAAGGGCCGGCGATCAAGTCCTCCTCTGATCGAGGACCTGCATAATCGACCCTACCGCTTCGATTTCTATCAGGCGGTGCGGCTGGTGGAGATGATGCGCGGGGTGGGTATCGATCCGGCGTCGCGATCCGTGCCGGTCGGCGAGGGGAACGACCCGCGTAAGGAGGCCGTGCATTTTCAGGCCGATCCGTCGCTGGCCTTTCCACCCAGTTCCATCAAGTCCTACTTCCCCCGATCGGAAAAGGTGCCGGACGATATGACCGTCCGCTTCATGGGGCTAGCGGGGGCGATGGGACCGTTGCCGCGCCCTTTCACTGAACGCCTGCTACGCCGGATTTCCAAAAAGGACACGGCTTGGCGCGCCTTTCTGGATATTTTCAATCATCGGCTGGCCTCCATCATGGTGCGGGTGCGCAAGGCGCATCGTATCGGTCTGGATACGCATCCGCCGCATGAAACCAGGATCGCGTCCTATCTGCGGGCCTTTCTGGGGCTGGGGACGGATGGGCTGCGCAATCGAATGTCCGTCGATGATAGGGCGTTGCTGCGATATGCCGGGTTGTTCGTGCACCGTCCGCGCACCGCCCTGGGACTGGAGCGCATCGTATCCGATTATTACGGTCTGCCGGTGACGTTGCGCCAGTTCGTCGGCAATTGGATGGAAATCGAACCGGGCGACGAAACCCGGATCGGCACGAAGACCGGATCGAACAACGTCCTGGGGCAATCCGCCTTTCTGGGACGGCGTTACTGGAACCAGCAGGCAGGGCTGGAACTGCGCATCGGGCCTTTGGATCGAGACATCTTCGAAAGCTTCCTTCCGGGCGGCAGCCGTCATGCGCCGCTTCTGGCGCTCATCATGTTCTATGTCTCGCCGGAATACGATTTCACCGCCCGTCTGGTGGCGAAGAAGGAGGCGGTACCGCGAAGCCGCCTGGGCGGCGATCTGCGCCTGGGTTGGACAAGTTGGCTGCGGAGCGAGGCGGCATCGGACCAGGACGAACAGGTCATCGTCCGTGTCCGGGGCAAGGCCGCACTTACCGCCACCTGATCCATCACCAAACCATTGCGAAAGAGAATGAGTCCCGCCATCTTGCGGCAATTCCTCAATCCGTAACAGTTTTGGAGACAACATGTCCCCGCCGGTCGATCCTGTACACTCGTCAGAAACCCTTCCCGCGAAAGTCGATGTCGTCGTTATCGGCGGCGGCATTATCGGCGTTTCTTCCGCCTGGTTCCTGGCGCGGCGTGGGTTCAGTGTGGCGCTGTGCGAAAAGGGCGTGATCGGTGGCGAGCAGTCTTCGCGAAATTGGGGATATTGCCGTCAGCAGGGCCGCGATCCGAAGGAACTGCCGCTGATCCTTGAATCCATGCGCATCTGGCGCGGTCTGGACAAAGAGATTGAGGGCGATACAGGCTTTCGGCAGGCGGGGGTCGCCTATGTCGCGAAAGACGAGGCGCAACTGGCGCAGTACGAAAGATGGGCCGAGATCGCGAAGGAATATCAGCTCGACACCCGCGTGTTAAGCCGGGACGAATTGAAAGCCCATATCCCCGGATATGAAAGCGACTATCCAGGCGGGCTCTGGACCGCCAGCGACGGCAGGGCGGAACCGTCAAAGGCGGCGCCGGCCATCGCCACGGCGGCCCAGCGGCAGGGCGTTTCCGTCCTGACGGGCTGCGCCGTGCGGGGGCTGGAAACCGCCGCCGGACATGTTTCCGCCGTCGTAACCGAACGGGGGAGGATTGCCTGCGATGCGGTGCTGCTGGCCGGGGGCGCGTGGTCGTCCCTGTTCCTGAAGCGCCACGGCATCGCCTTCCCGCAATTGAGCGTGAAATCGTCCGTCATGCGCACGACGGCGGGGCCGGAAGTTCTGGCGGGCGGCCTGTCCACGCCGGAATTTTCGATCCGGCGCCGGGAAGACGGAAAATATTCGCTGTCGCGCGGTTTCGATTCCACCTTCTACATCGTGCCGGACGCGATTCGCTGGATGGGAAAGTTCTGGGAGTCCTTCCAGGCGGAAAAGGACACGATCAAGCTGCGTCTGGATGGCCGATTCTTTCAGGAACTGTTCCGGGGGTCCAATTGGTCCCTGGATCGCGAAAGCCCGTTCGAAAAGGTCCGCGTCCTGGACCCGGCGGCGGATCGCGGAATCCTGGATGCTGGTCTGGCGGATTTCAAGAAACGCTTCCCGGTGCTGAAGGATCTGGGCGTGGAGGAATATTGGGCGGGCATGATCGACGCCACGCCGGACGCCGTTCCCTGCATTGCGCCGATGGACAAACTGCCCGGCCTGTTCCTGGCGTCCGGTTTCTCCGGGCACGGTTTCGGCATCGGGCCGGGGGCGGGGCGCTTGGCCGCCGATATGGTCACCGGGCATGCGTCCTGCGTCGACCCGTCGCCCTTCCGCTACGGGCGTTTCTTCGACGGCACGTCACTGGCCCCGGCGGAGGTTTAGGGCCGGACAGTAACCAAGGGTTTCCTTGCATCGAACGTCGAATCGCGCCGGACTCTTTCCCCTGAACGGTGAGGAGTTTCGGGGCGATGCAGCTCGACATGAAGACGCTGGTGGGGAAGCTCAACCCCGCCTGCAAGAAGGCGCTGGAAGGGGCCGCGCAACTCTGCGTTCAGCAAACCAATTTCAATGTGGAGGTTGAACACGTCCTCCTGAAACTGCTGGAGCAGCCGGATACGGACGCCGTCCAGGGACTGAAGGCGCATGGCGTCGAAATCGCCGACGTGATGGCCGACCTGCAGGACGCGATCGACCATTTCCGGCGCGGGAACAGCCGCACTCCGTCGCTGTCGCCGCAGATTGCCGATCTTTTGCAGGAAGCCTGGGTGTTTTCCTCCCTGACGCTGGGGCAGGCGGCGACGCGGTCGGCGGCCTTGCTGCAAGCCGCGTTGGATACGGAATCGATCCGTGGGTCTCTGGTCGAGGGGGCTCCCGCCTTTACCGGTATTCCCCGCGACGGCTTGCGCGACAGTTGGAAGTCGATCATCGGCGCGTCCAAGGAGGCCATGCCCAGCGCCGTGGAGGCCAGCAAGGCCGACGCGAAGGCGGCCCGCGAACGGCGGCGAGAGGCAGCCAAGGCGGCCCCCGAAGCCCCGGCGGAAACCGAAGGCACCCAAGACAAGGGCGCGGATGCGCTCGACCTCTTTACGGTATCGCTGACCGATCAGGCCCTGGTCGGTGCGATCGATCCGATTGTCGGGCGCGACGGCGAAATCCGGCAGATGATCGATATCCTGATGCGACGGCGCCAGAACAACCCGATTCTAACCGGGGAAGCGGGGGTCGGGAAGACCGCCGTGGTCGAAGGTCTGGCGCAACGCATCGCCGATGGCGACGTGCCGGAACCGTTGAAGGAAGTCGATCTGCGCGTCCTTGACCTCGCCCTGTTGCAGGCGGGTGCCTCCATGAAAGGGGAATTTGAGGAACGCCTGAAATCCGTGATCGACGCGGTCCGCGCGTCCCCGCGTCCCGTCGTCATGTTCATCGACGAGGCGCATACCCTGATCGGCGCGGGCGGCGCGGCGGGGCAGGGCGATGCGGCGAACCTGCTGAAACCCGCCTTGGCGCGGGGTGAATTGCGGACCGTCGCGGCTACGACCTGGGCGGAATATAAGAAATACATCGAAAAGGACCCGGCGCTCGCCCGCCGTTTCCAAGTCGTGAAGGTGGACGAACCGGACCCGGTTCGCGCCGTCGCCATGGTGCGCGGCCTCGCAAGGCGACTGGAGGAACACCACAAGGTCCGCATCCTGGATGAGGCGATATCGGAGGCCGTGTCCCTGTCCGCGCGCTACATCGCCGGGCGGCAATTGCCGGACAAGGCCATCGGTGTGCTGGATACCGCCTGCGCCCGTGTCGCGGTCGCCCAGGCGGACCGTCCGGCGGCAGTCGAGGCCGCGGCCCGTCGCATGGAACGCCTGACCGTCGAAATCGATATCCTGCGCCGCGAACGGGTGCTGGAAGACGATCACGCGGTCCGTCTGGCGGCGTTGGAAGCAGACCGCAAGGACGCGGAGGGCGATCTTGCCCGCCTGACCGGCGAATGGGAGGCGGAACGCGACATCGTGTCGGAAATGACCGGCCTGCTGTCCAAACGCCTGGAGGGAGAACCGCCGGGACCGGCCTATGCCGAATTGCGCGATAAGTTGAAGGGCCTGCAGGGCGAAACCGCCATGGTGCCGGTCGAGGTCGATGGGGATACCGTCGCCTCCGTCGTCGCTGGCTGGACCGGTATTCCCGTGGGCCGGATGATGCGCGACGACATCCAGGGCGTGATCGACCTGGAACAGCGTATGAAGCAACGCATCGTCGGTCAGGACCATGCATTGGACATGGTGGCGCGGCGTATCCGTACCTATCGGGCCGGACTGGACGACCCGACGAAGCCGGTCGGCGTTTTCCTGTTCGCGGGGCCCAGCGGCGTGGGGAAGACCGAAACCGCGCTGACCCTTGCCGAATTGCTGTATGGCGGGGAACGCAATCTGATCACCATCAACATGTCCGAATTTCAGGAGGCGCATACCGTATCCTCCTTGAAAGGCGCGCCGCCGGGCTATGTCGGCTATGGTCAGGGCGGCGTCCTGACGGAGGCCGTGCGCCGAAATCCCTATTCCGTCGTCCTGCTGGACGAAGTGGAAAAGGCCCATCCCGACGTGATGGAACTGTTCTTCCAGGTCTTCGATAAGGGCAAGATGGAAGACGGGGAGGGGATCGAGGTCGATTTCCGGAACACGGTCCTGATCCTGACCAGCAATTTGGGCGATCAGGTGATCCTGGATGCCGCTTTCTCCGACCAGCCGACATCGCTGGACGATTTGATCGCGAAGGTCCGCCCGCAATTGTTGACCCGGTTCAAACCTGCCTTCCTGGGCCGTCTGACGGTCATTCCCTATCTGCCGTTGGGCCAGGACCAGATCGCCGGGATTGTCGATTTGAAACTGGACCGTATTGCGAAGCGCTTCGCGGAAAACAACGGCGCGGAATTGATCCTGGACCCGACGGTAAAGGAGGCGGTCGTTGCCCGTTCCGGCGAGGTCGAAAGCGGCGCGCGGGCCATCGATTCCATCCTGACCCAAAACCTGCTGCCCAAGCTGGCCGACGCGGTTCTCGCGCGTATGGCGGAAGACGCGCCCTTCACGGCGGCGCGAGTCACCCTGGACGGATCCGGCTTCGTGGTGAGCTTCGATAATGGCTGAGACCGCCGGTTTCTCCCAGGAGAATGCGTATCTGGCCGTCACCACGCCGCTGGGCGACGACGCGCTGATCCTGCGCGCGGTGCGCGGGCGGGAGGCGCTGTCGGATCTGTTCGTCTTTGAACTCGACATGGTGTCGGAAGACGGGGAATTGGATTTCACCGCTATTGTGGGGCAGACGGTCACGGTCGCGATTCACCACGCGGACGGATCGACCACGCGCTATATCGACGGTCTGGTCACGGAATTCTCGCAAGGCGGTTACGACGCCCGGTTTTGGACCTACCGCGCGGTGATCCGGCCCAAGCTGTGGCTCGGCACCCGCAAGATGGATTGCCGCATCTTTCAGGACATGTCCGTCACCGATATCGCCGAACAGCTGTTGGGGGAAATCGGCGTCACGGATTACGCGCTGGAGACCAGTTCCGCCTATGAGACGCGGGACTATTGCGTGCAATACAATGAAACCGTTTACGACTTCCTGTCGCGCCTGATGGAGGATGAAGGCATCTTCTTCTTCCATCGGCACGAAGACGGGAAGCATACGCTGGTTCTGGCCGACGATGCCGATGTGCATGAAGGCTGTCCCGGCCTGGATTTCGCGACCTACCGCCCGACCAGCCACCAAGGGCGGGAAGACGAGGACGCGCTGTTCTCGCTGTCCTATTCGGAACGGGTGGTGACGGACCACTACGCCGCCGACGACTACAATTTTCAAACGCCGTCGACGGAACTGGCCACGACGGCGGACGGCGACGGTACCGGGTCGGATATGGAAGTCTACGAGTATCCGGGCGGCTATGCGGCCAAGACGCTGGGGGACACGCGGGCCAATCTGCGTGTTCAGGAATTCGAAGCCCGGTCCAAATCCCTGTCCGGGTCCGGCAGTCACAAGTCCTTCACGGCGGGCTATAGTTTTTCCCTGATCTGGCACGGTCGGGAATCGTTGAACGCGGATTACGTTTTGGGGGAGGTGACGATCAATGCCTCCGAAAACGGGTTTGAAAACGATTTCACGGCCTTCCCGAAGGATTTGGCCTATCGGCCGTCCCGACGGACCTTCCGTCCGCGCATCCATGGCAGTCAGACCGCCGTCGTGACCGGCAAGGCGGGGGAGGAAATCTGGACCGACGAATTCGGCCGGGTGAAAGTGCAGTTCCACTGGGACCGCGAAGGCAAGAAGGACGAAAATACCTCCTGCTGGGTGCGGGTGGCGCAAGGCTGGGCCGGGAAAAGCTGGGGCAGCTGGTTTTTGCCGCGCATCGGGATGGAGGTCGTAGTGTCCTTCCTAGAAGGCGACCCCGACCGCCCGCTGATCACCGGCTGTGTCTATAACGGCGAACAAGTACAGCCCTATACCCTGCCGGACGACCAGACGAAGGCGACGATCAAATCCAATTCCTCCAAAGGGGGCGGCGGATCGAACGAATTCCGCTTCGAGGACAAGGCGGGCGACGAGGAAGTCTACCTTCACGCTCAAAAGGACTGGAATAGCGTCGTCGAAAATCAACGCACGACGACGATCAATGAATCCGACGATATCCTGACCGTCGAGAAGGGCAACCGGACGTCCAAGATCAACACCGGAAACGAGGATCACTACGTCAAGGGAACCCGGACGCTGAAAATCGACGGGTCGCAGACCCATACGACCGGCGACGGGTTCACGCATACGGTCACGGGTGATTACACGTTGAAGGTTTCCGGCGATCTGACCATCGATGTCGACGGCAATATCTCCATCAAGGCCGGGCAGAACATCACGGTGGAGGCGGGCCAAAACCACGACACGACCGCCGGGCAGAGCATGAGCAGCGACGCCGGGATGAACATCGCCAATACCGCAGGCCAGAATATCAGCAATTCCGCCGGTATGAATATCGATAACGAGGCGGAGATGAACCTGACCAATAAGGGCGGAATGAACGTCACCGACGATGCGGGGATGAAGCTGTCCCTGAAATCCGGCATGACGACGGAAAGCAAGGCGGGCATGTCGCTGAAGGAAGAGGGCGGCATGTCGGTCGAAATCAAGGGCGGGATGAGCCTGAAGGAAGAGGGCGGCCTGTCGCTATCTTCCAAGGGGGGCCTGTCCGGCACTTTTGAAGGCGGCCTGAACGGCACGTTGAAAGGCGGCGTCATGGCCATGCTGTCCGCCGCGATCGCGAAACTGGGATAGGGCGATGACCGACGACGCCCCTAAACCCAAGAAAAAGCCCCGGCCCAAGGACGGGATCTATACCGATCGCGCGCCGGACGGCAGTTTGCGCGGCGAATACACGATTTCCAACGGCAAGATTCAGGGAGAGGCCCGCTTCTATGACGCCGGTGAACTGTCCCAGGTCGGCCAATTCGTCGATGGGCGCCTGCATGGGGAAAACCGGTTCTATTCGGATGGGGAAGTGACGCTTCTGTCCAACCACAAGGACGGCGTCCTGCATGGCGACTATGTCGAATACAACAACGGCGTCGTCTCCGCGCGGCACTATTTCACCGACGGCGTTTTGAACGGCCCGTCCGAATTCTACCGCGACGGTCAGTTGGTGCAGCGAACGATCTATGTCGGCGGTTATGTCGATGGGGAAACCGTGTTCTTCGACGATAACGGCGATGTGCAGCAGACAGTCACCTTCGTGCAGGGGCGCAAGGAAGGTGTCTCCGTCTTCTATGAAAAGGGACGGCGGTTGATGGAGGTCGAATTTCGCAACGACCTTCAAAACGGCTGGCTGACGACCTATTCCCCGACGGCCAAACCGATGGCGCGCATACCCTATGTCGATGGGGTGAAGCAGGGAGAAGCCCGGTACTACGACATGGACGGCAATGTCGTGCGGCGGGAAACCTTCGTCGGCGGCAAGCTGAACGGACCGGCCTGGGATATGCTGCCCAACGGCACGGTTGTGAAGGAAAGCCCCTATCGCGACGACAAGCTGGAAGGCTGGGTCGTCGAGTTCAGCCATAAGGGCCGCGAATCTTTTCGCCAGGAATTTCGTGACGGTGAACCGGTAGGCCCGAAGCTGGAAAAAACCCGCTTCGGCCGCCGTGAACTGGAAGACGACGAAGAGGAGTAGAAACGGGGACCGTTCCGTGCGAGTCTGTCGATCGAAAAGGAGCTTACCATGGCGATGCCCGCTGCGGCGCTGACCGCGATGCATGTATGTCCGCAAGTGACGCCCCCCGGCATTCCGCATGTCGGGGGACCGGTCGTGTCGCCGTCCGCGCCAACGGTGCTGGTCGGCGGAATGCCGGCGATCGGGCCGGGGTCCGTCGCGGTCTGCGTCGGGCCGCCGGACAGTGTCGTTATGGGGTCCCCTACCGCCCTCGCGGGCGGTATTCCGATGACCCGCGTCGGGGACAGTTGCGCCCATGGCGGGGCTGTGGTCGTCCCGATTCCGACGGTTCTGCTGCCCTGAGCAAACACTCATTTTTAAGTATCGATAGGTGGAATCCGGGGCCGTGACGCGGTGACCGGTCTTCTCCATTTGATTCTACTTGTCCTCTTTCCGGCCATGGGAAATCTTGTATAGGCGCTTAAAGTGGACGCTACATATTGATATGTAATTACTTGATTCTATTATATTTACCGGCTTGATCATCGAATCGCCATAATGGTACAATCGATCCACTTGAACGATATCTGGCGATGGTTGCGAGGTTTAGGCCAACATGTTGTGTTGGTAGCCTTTTTCTGAGGAGCGGGTGGCGGAATGGCCGGACGCTATGGCGGTAGAATGATCGGTCGCTCGGGGCCGCGGATCGGGCTTCCCCTGGACGAGGGGAACGGCCGGTCCGTGCGTGTCGAAGCCTATGCCGATCGTAATCGCGAGCCGGCCAGAGACATGGCCCGGGATACTGGCCGCGATATGGGCGGTCTTGTCGCCGACCCCCGTCCGCGCGAGTCCGACGCATGGCGGACGCCGCGTGCCGACGCCCTGACCGTCGCGAAACTGTTTCAGCATCTCGATCCGCAACCGCGCAGCTATCGCCCCGATGCTTATGACGAGGCGCCCCGCATTCGGCATGCGGCGCCCTCGGGCGGTTTGTTCGGCGCGGCGACGTCGCCGGGCCTGAAAGGCGCGTTGATCGCCGGCAGCGTCGTGGCGGTTCTGTTGGTTTTCTTCACCGGGTTCCTGTCCGCCGTTCTGATGTTCGGCGAACCGAATGAAGGCGGGGAATTGGCGATCCGCACCATGCCCCCAGCTCAGGTCGAGGCGGCGCAGGTCGAGCCGGTGTCGCCGGTGGAAACCCCGCAACAGGTGTCCCCTGAAATGGATCGCGCCGCAACGTCCGGCGACAGCTTCGTCACTCCGGCGGAGGCCGGTCGTGACGTTCTGCCGCCGCCGGACCCGGAAATCGCGGTTGCGGAACAGGCGCGCCGTGCGGCCATGGCCCCGGCACCCGATCAAACCGTGACGGCGCCGTCGGTCCGGGTTGCGGCGGAACCGGAAGCTGCCGCGATTGAAAACTTCTTCCGTCCGACGGCCAAGCCGGAAGTACCGGTCAGGACCGCCTCCGCGTCGGTGACGGGAATCCTCGGCCCCGCCGCCGGGAATTATTCCGTGCAATTCGGGGCGTTCAAGGATCGCAAAAATGCCGATGTCCTCGTCCGGGAGCTCGGCGGTGTGGCACAGGCCAGCGTGATCGAGGAAACCGGAGCGAGCGGAACGTCGCTGTTCTTTGTGCGCGCCGGGTCGTTCGAAACACGTCTGGATGCGCTGGAGGCGGTGAAGGTCCTGCGCCAGAAATCGGGCATCGTGACCTTCGTGCACGCCAACCGGCTGTCGGGCTGACAGGTATGAGGATCGGAGCGGTCATAGCGCAGGCGGCCAGCGCCGCTGGTCTGGCGCTGCTGCTGTCCGGATGCGGGCTTGGCGGTGGGCCGTCCACGGTGTTCCTTCTGGAACGGGTGACGATCGTTGCGACGGAAGACGCCAATGCCCAATCGGCGACGGCGGTCGATCTGGTTTTCGTCTATGACGAAACGGCGGTGCCGATCCTGCAGAACCTGACCGCGTCGGACTGGTTCGCGCGCCGCGCCCAAATACGTCGGGATTTTCCGGACGGGATCGGCGTGAAAAGCTGGGAGATCGTGCCGAATTCGGTGGTGTCGAACTGGGAAGTCCCGGAAAATCTGCTGGAAAACGCCGGCGGCGATGACGCCGTGGCGGGTTTTTTGTTCGCCAGTTATTTCTCGCCCGGCGATCACCGGGCGCGTCTGGAATCGCGCCGTGCCATGCGGATCGAACTGGAACGCGACGACTTCGTTGTCGGGGCGGCGGATACCGGTCTTTAGGGGATGGGATCGGCTTGGATTCCTTGACCGTTCTGCAGGAATCGGGAAGGTGTAAAGACTGGTTCCAACTGTGCCGCCGATCGGGTGGCGATAGTCACCGAACCGGGTAAAGCAGGGGAAAGGAAGGGGAATGCCGCGATCCGCACGGGAGTTGCCGGATGCCATTCAATGGCACGAAGGCATGCTGCTGGCGCCGCAGCATTTTCAGCAGCTTGCCGTGCGCGGCGAGGAACTGGTCGCCTATCACGCCCTGACCGCCAGCCCCTTCCATTGGGGTATCCGCCATCTGAAAATCGACCCGGTACAGCTCGTCAGCGGTGTTCTGCGCGTGCTGGAGCTTGAGGCCGTGATGCCGGACGGGCTGATCGTGTCGCATATGCAGGGCGACGAAGAGCCGCTGGAAATCGATCTGACCCCGATACAGTCGGATTTGGCGGGCGACGGCTTGCCCGTCTATCTGTCCGTTCCGGTTCGCCGTTTGGGCGGGCAGGCGACGCGGGGCGACTTGCCGCGCTATGGCGCCGTTGAAGGCATGCCGGTTTCCGACGAGGAAACGGGGGAATCCGAAATTTCCATTCCCCGACTGAAACCCCGCCTGTCTCTGCATGCGGTGGAAACGTTGCCCGCCAAATATGTCGGTCTGCCGGTCGCTCGTGTCGCGGTGCGGGAAGAGGCGTTCACGCTGACGAATTTCGTGCCGCCGCAACTGTTCGTAACCCGCATGTCGGTTCTGGGTGAAATGTGCCAGACGCTTGCCACGCGGCTGCGGGAAAAGGCGGTTTACTTGGCCGAACGCGCACGCACGCCCCTGGGGCAGTCGGACCGCCCCATGATGCGCGAAATGCAGGCGACCCTGCAGGGCATCGTATCCGGCCTGCCGGTTCTGGAAGCGATGTTGAAGACCGACCGAACCCATCCGTTCAGCCTGTATCTGGCGTTGTGTCAGATCGTCGGGTCGATGACGGCGGTTGGCGGGGCCTTGGTGCCGCCGGTGCTGGCCGCCTATGATCACGACGATCCGCGTATCTCCTATGCCGCCGCCTGCGATTTCATTGTCCAGATGCTGGATCGGATTTCTGAATCCTACACCGCCATTCCGTTTATCGAGGAAGACGGCATATTCAGTCTGAAGCTGGAGCAGGATTGGTGCGACGACGACCTGACCGTCGGTGTCCGGGCGCGTCCGGAAGCGACGGAAAGCGACGTCATTGCCTGGATGGAAGGCGCGCTGGTCGGGTCGGAATCCGTGATCACGCCGATGCGCGAGCGTCGGGTCCTGGGTGCGCCGCGTCACCGCATCGACCGGGAACAGGCGCTGGATCTCGTGCCGACGCGCGGTGTCGTGCTGTTCAAGATCGAAATGAATTTCGACGATATCGTGCCGGGCGAAAACCTGTCCATCCTGTCCGGCGACAAGGGCCGGCGGGAAGGACCGCAGGAAATCGTCCTCTATATCCGCAACCCGTCGAGCGACAATCGGTAGGGCCGGGTGATGGCCGCGCCGACGGGGAGCATGGGCAACGCCGGACAGGGCATGACGGGCGGGGGCGGATTGGGGGCCGCTGCGCGCGGCGCCGGTGGTTATGTCGTCGAGCAATTCCGCGAATTCTATGAAGAATTGAAACGGCTGCGCGACGCCGCGCTGATCAGCGGCCGCGCTATGCCGGAACCGAAGGCGAAAAAGCCGTTTCAAAAGCCGATGCCGTTGGGCGGTGCGAAACCGCCGCCGCTGCCGGGCCTGTCCGCCGCCCCGCCGCCCTTGCCGGGGGACGCTGCGCCGGAAGAGGAGGCGGCGGATGACTTCGACGCCGATCTTTATGCTCGCCATGGCGGGTTGACGGCGGAAGAGGCGCTTCGGAAGCTGCAAACCCTATTGGAGATGCAGGCGTTGGAGGCCGGTCGCCGCGGCGGCGACTACGGCGTCCTCTACTACAAGGAAGCCCAATACGTCATGGCCGCCCTGGCCGACGAAATCTTCCTGTCCCTGGACTGGCCGGGACGCACCGCCTGGCGCAACGACCTTTTGGAAACCCGGCTTTTCGGATCGTACAATGCGGGGGAGGCGTTCTATAAGCGCCTGGACGTCTTGCTGCATTCCGGCGATCGGGTACAGGCGGAAGTCGCCGTCGTCTATCTATTGGCGCTGACGCTGGGCTTCCGGGGGCGTTATGCCGGAAACCGGGATACGGGCCGTATCGCGGACTATAAGCGCCAATTGTACTATTACATCTATCAGAAGCGGCCGGATCTGGCGGAAGTCAGCCATCGCATGGTGCCGGAAGCCTACCAGCATACGGAATCCATGTCCTCGGCCCGGTTGCTACCGTCGCCGACGCGCTGGATCTGGTTGTTCGCGGCGGCGGTCGTTGCCTATATCGTGGTCGCGCATTTCGTCTATATGGACGTGTTGGCGCCGCTGTTGGCTGTCCTCGAACGGGGCGGGCATTAAGCGATGGGTTTTTGGGATTCGATCCGCAACCTGCTGTTCCAACTGACCCCGTATCTGCCGGGGATCGTCGGGTTTTTGATCTTTCTTTCGGTGATCCTGTTCGGTGTTTTGATGGTCGTCGTCTATCGCGTCCGCAAACGCCGAGCCGACGACGCGGACGAAGACGGCGAGGGCTACCGCGAGGCGGACCCGGATTACGAACCCTTCGCCGCGGAACCGGACGATATCCCGCTGTTGCCGATGCGCAAAAGCTTCAAGCATGCGCTGTCGCTGCTGCGCAGTCACGTCGCGGGCCGGGATTGGCTTTATGCCATTCCCTGGTTTCTGTTGTTGGGGCCGGAACAGTCCGGGAAATCGACATTGGTTTCCCATGCCGGGATGGACCTGCCGATCGGTCAGCCGGCGGAAGATTTCGAAGACCTGCGCCCGGCCTGCAAATGGTGGTTCTTCGACCGGGGCGTCGTTTTGGACGTGGCAGGCGGTCTGGTCCGTCAGCGCGATACGCGCGGCGCCAATTCGAAGGGATGGCGGCATTTCCTGGGCTATCTGGACCGGTTCCGTCCGCGCCGTCCCGCCGATGGGATCATTCTGACCGTTCCGATTGAGGATTTTCTGGACGAACAGGGCGCGATCCGTCCGCCGGAAGACATCGCCCAGCGCGCGGATGCGCTCTACAAGCGGCTGTGGCAGGCGCAGGCGCGACTGGGGTTGGCCTTCCCCGTTTATGTCGTGGTGACGAAGCTGGACCGCCTGCCCGGTTTCAAGGCGTTGGTCGGGAACCTGCCGGATCATGCCCTGGCCGATATGCTGGGCTGGTCCAGCCCTTACAGTTTCGAAACCGAATTCCGCGAGCCCTGGGCCGATGAGGTGATCGAGACGACCTCTGCGGGGCTTGAGGAAGCGCAGATGGAAATCTTCGCGACCGGCGACGATCCCGCGACGGCGGAAGATATTTTCGCCTTCACGGAAGCGTTTGAAGGCCTGCGCGAGCCGTTGCGCATCTATTTACGGCAATTGTTCAAGCCCAGCGTCTATCACGACAGTTTCTCGCTGCGTGGCGTCTGGTTCTCCGGCGACAGCGGGATGGAAGACCGGTCCCTGGACCGGCCGACGCCGGTCCTTTCTGGCGTTTATGGTGGGCCGCGTGCAAGGGGCGCTTATCCGGTCTTTCTGCGCGATCTGTTCGAAACCAAGATTTTCCCGGAAAAGAATTCCGCCCGTCCGGTACGCCGGGCCTTGTTGTCGCGCAACCGTGTCGCGACCGTGGCCCAGGCGGGCGCGGCGGGCGTCGTTGTGTTGGGCGGATTGATGCTGTGGTACCTGCACAGCAACCTGGAACCGCGCGTGGCGACGGTAACGCCCTTCGTGGAAACCGTTCGCACGGATATGGAGGAAGTGGAAGCGTCTCGTCGCGCAAATCCCGACGACGGCACCGCCGGTAACTTCAACCGCGAACGGGCCCTGACCCTGCTGGAAGGCATGGCGGGATTGGAAACCGGATCGCTGTTTTCCCTGTTCATCCCGACATCCTGGTTCGCCGATGTAAACAGCCGTGTCGTGGCGATGACCACCGACGCCTTCAACCTGTTCATCCTGGAAACCATGGGAACCGCCCTGGAAGAACGGGGACGCAGTGTTGCGGCGGGGCGCCTGTCGGCGGCGGGGGATCCGGATCAAAGCGTGTTCGACGAGTTGCCGGGCGCGACGGCGATCCTGCAAGCGGACCGCCCCCAGACGATTGAACGCGGACCGGAATATGAAGCGCTTCGCCGGTATGTCGCCGCCGTGCGCGATTATGAAACCGCGGTGCAGCGTTACAACGCGTTGCGGGATTCGGTGAACCTGGAAGATCTGCGGCGCTTGGTGAACTATCTTTTCGCCGTGCATCTGCCTGAAAGCTTTATCGAGAATTCGAATTTCTATTTGAAGGCCTTGAGCGATTCCAATTACCGCGTTGTGCCCTTGGAAGCTTATCGCCGCGATATGCGCGGACAGTATGAACAGGTCGCGCAGGCCGCCATCGCCTCGCTATATGGCCGGAATCCGCTGGTTGAGGAAATACGCGCCCTGGCGGCGGCGATCGATGAGGCATCCAGCCGCCGGACGGCGGGCATCGAGGAACTGGACGATATTCGCAAACGTATCGTGAAGGTACGCGATATGCTGGGCCAGCCGGAATTTTCTTGGATTGATGATCCCGGATTCGATCCGACAACGGCCTATGCCGATATGTCCCAACGGATCGGCGGGTCGCGGATATTGGGACCGGAGCTGTCCGCACAGTTCGACGATGCCATGTTGCAAGGGCTGGCGACGCTGCGTGAAATCCTGCCGGATATCGATGCCCTAGCGGTCGGGCCGATGCTGGCCCGTGACGAAGAACGGACCGTGCTGCGGCTGTCCCCGACCGTCTTGGAATTTTCATCGGTCGTCGAGGTCCTGTATGGCCAGACCTATATGCGGGACGCGCGCTATCTGCCCCTTCCGGCCCTGACGCCCAGCGCGGTTTCCGAATGGAACAGCGAGACGCTGGAGGAAGGCCTCGACCTGATCGAAGAACACGACGCCTTTCTGAAGGACGAAATCCCACGGGTGCCGCGTGGCCTTCAATCGTTGATCCGGACGGCAACGGCGCAGCGTGTGGAACGCGCGGTCAACGACCGGGTAGCGGCATCGCTGCTATCCTCCCGCAGCCGGTCGTCGAATGCCCTGCAAACGGAAGAAGGCCTGCGCCGCGCCGTCGCCGCCTTTTCGGAGGCGGGGCCGATCCTGTCGCAGATTCTGAATGCCTATGACGAATTGGGGCTGGAAGACAGTTTTCTCGATCTGACGGATATCGGCATTACCTCCGCTTTCTCGCTGTTGCAGGAAGCGGACAATTTGTTCAGCGCCGGGTCTCTCTATACCCCGCGTGGTGGCGACTTCACGTGGTGGGACGGCGGTTCAGGCCTCTCGCTCGAGGCATTCCGGGCACGCGACGTTTTCGAATTACGCGACGTCCTGGCACAGCAACGCGGGCGTATCAGCATCATTGCCAAGGGATATGCGAAACCCATCGTCGATTTCCTAGGCAGTTCCGATATGCGTCTGTCCGACGGGGAAGCGGTCTTGCTGAATAAATGGCGTCGGATTGTCGATGAATTGACAAAATACGAATTGCAGCAGGCGGACAACACGGTCGCCGAATTGGAACGCTTCATCACCGGCCCGATGATGGACGTCACCTTCGCCACCTGTGCGGAGATACTGGACGAGGCCGCTCTGGAACGGCGCAGCAGCGACTATTTCCTGGATCGGATTTCCAGACTGTCGCGCGGTATTCGGGCGCGATGCTTGAACCTCGCCGGGGTGGAGGCACAAGCGGCCTATAACGCCATCGCCGACAGTTTCGACGACAATCTGGCCGGGCGGTATCCGTTCACCCTCACGCCCTATGAAACCGATATGCGGGAAATCGCGCCGCGCGACCTGCGTGCCTTCTTTGGAAGGTATGACCGGGAAGCGGAAGGCGCACGCCGGGCGCTCGAACAAGCGGACGACTTGGGCTTCGAGCGTGACCGGGCGCTGGAATTTATCGCCCGGATGGACGGGGTGCGTCAGCTTTTCGATCCCTGGCTTCAGAACTCGGGCGAAGACGCGCCTTCCTTCGACCTGACCGTCAGTTTCCGGGTGAACCGGGACCGCGAATTGGGCGGCGATCAGGTGATTGATTGGCAGTTCTCGTCTGGCGGGGAAACGGTGGCCTTGCGCGATACGGAACGAAATTTGCGCTGGGGGCTGGGCGACCCGGTGGAAATCGGTCTGCGTTGGGCGGAAAACTCCACGGTCGTCCCGGCAGCGAATGCCGACAGGCCGAATGTCCGCGTCGATGGACGCAAGGTTACCATTGCCTATGACAATGTCTGGTCGCTGATGGATTTGATCCGGCGGCACCGGTCGGGGTCTGAGGATTTCGCCGAATTCGTCGATCCGCGCCCGCATACGCTGCGCATCGACTTGAGCACCCGTCCGGAAGGCGGCGGTACGCTGGATACGGCAAGGCTTTACCTGCGCGTCGAATTGGCGGGGCAGTTGAACGGTCAGCCGGTTCCGCTCATCATGACGCCGTTCCCCTATGAGGCGCCAAGGTTGTCGCCGTGACGGAGCGCAGAGAATGAGCAAAGCCGCCGACGCGGAAATCATGGACACGGATATGGTGCCGGAAGCGTTGCTGGCGCCGCTGGACGGTGAGGATCGTTGCGGCGAGCCGCTACGCTATGAAGGGACTTTCGACCGAATTCGCGAGGCCCGTCGTGCGGAAGACCCCACCCTGCCGCAGGGCGTCTGGGAAAAGGACGTAAAGCGTGCCGATTGGCGGGCGGTGGAGAAGCTGACGACGGAGGCTTTGTCGAAGCGCAGCAAGGACCTGCATCTGGCGGTCTGGCTGGCGGAAGCCTGGACGCATCTGGAAGGGTTGCACGGATTCCGGCGCGGGCTGGACCTGATATCGTCCTTCAGCGAGGAATACTGGCGGGATATGTTCCCGCGCATCGACGAGGACGGCGATCTGGATTATCGCCTGGGGCCGTTGCGCTGGGCGGCGGAGCAATTCCCGAACATGCTGCGCCTCGTCCCGATCACGGCGCCGAACGGCGATGCGGAACCGATGCGCCTGAAGGATTGGCAGGATGTCTTGCGCATCGACAATCTGCGCCAGCGCGATGCGGAAGAAGCGGAGCGGGAGCAGCGGCGCTATCCGACGCGTCAGGCATTCGAGGCATCCGTCGACCTGACGCCGGTTGACCGGATCGCGGATTTGATCCCCGTGGCGGAGGCATGCCTGGGCGAATTGGAACGCCTGGACCTGTTTCTGGAAGAACAATGCCCCAAGGAAGCCCCGTCCATGTCCCGTATCCGTGCGGCGTTGACGGATATAGACGGACGTTTGCGCGCCTGGCTGGAACAGAAGGGCGGGGTCCTGCCGGGCGAGGAGGAAACCGAAGAGGACGGCGCCGCCGACCTTTCCGGGGAAGAGGAGACCGATACCATGGCAACGGTCAGCGACGACACTTCAGCGGATACCGCCGCGGCGGCACCGAACCAGCCCGCGGTCGCATCCGGGCCAATCCGCAGCCGCGCCGAAGCGTATAAACGGTTGAGCGAGGTCGCGGATTATCTGATCCGCACCGAACCGCACAGTCCGGTTCCCTATCTGATCAAACGCGCGGTCGCCTGGGGGAATATGGGCTTCGGCGAATTGCTGGTCGAATTGATCGAAGGCGGTGGCGACCACCACCGCGTCCTGCGCCTTCTCGGCCTGGATTCGGTCGGTAAGAATCTGGACGACTGAATCCCGTTATGCGCCGGCTTTCCAAGCCAAACAGGTTTCCAGCATCTCGCGAAGATGCGGGCGGACCTTGTTCGCCAGATCGATCCGGAAGGGCCAGGGCGCTGATTCCTGCATATAGGTCGCCTGACTGAGTTCCAGTTGCAGCGCATGGATGCCGTCTTGCGGCTTGCCGTAATGGCGGGTGATGTATCCGCCCTTGAAACGTCCGTTCAGGACGGATGTGTAGCCTTCCGCCGACTGCGCCTTGGCGTAGACCGCATCGGCCAAATCCTCGGCGCAGCTTTTCCCGCCATTGGTCCCCAGATTGAAATCCGGTAGGTGCCCGTCGAATAGGCGCGGGACTTTCGATGCGATGGAATGCGCGTCCCACAGGACGGCATGGCCGTGTTCCGCCTTGATCCGGTCCAGTTCCGTCTGCAGGGCGCTGTGATAGGGGCGCCAGAATCCGTCGACCCGGCCCACGACTTCGGATAGGTCCGGGTCCACGTCGTTTTGGTAGACGGGATTGCCGTCGAATGTGTCGATCGGGATAAGACCCGTGGTCGTTTGCCCCGGATACAGGCTTTCATTGTCGGGCGGACGGTTCAGATCGACGACGTAGCGCGAATAATGCGCGACGAGGACAGACGCGCCCAGCGAGGCTGCGAAATCGTAGAGCGTGTGAACGTGCCAATCGGTGTCGGCAAGCGGTTTGGCTTCTTCCGACAGGCGACAAGCGATATCGTCCGGGACGGCGGTTCCCGCATGGGGAACGCTGACCAACAGCGGCGCGTGGCCACGATGTAACGTGTAGATTTCCGACATGCGCGAGAGACTATCCGATCGCCCCCAACGCGCAAGCCGGAAGAAGCGGAACGGGAATCGAATTCAAACGTACAGTGGGGAAATCGGAAGGCGGCAAAGGCCGCCTTCCAAATTTCGGGCTATGCGATGAACAGAAGCGCACCGCCCGCCGCGATCGCGCCGCCACTGACCCGAACGAGCATCGGGGCGATTTTTTCCGCGACCTTCTGGGCACCGACCCCTAGACCGATACCGGCCGCATGCAGCAATGCGGTGGCCAGGATGAACCCAATTGCGTATTGGACACCACTGGTGTCGGCTGGCATTTCCGTGCCATGCGCGTGACCATGGAAAATCGCCAGAACACCCACCAGGGCCATTGCAACCCCCATCGGCAGTTGCCGACCGAACGCAATGACGCCGCCGAGCACGACGATCGAGCCAACGATACCGATTTCGACGAAAGGCATTGAGATACCGGCAATACCGACCATCCCGCCGATCAGCATCATGCCGACAAATGCGGCGGGAACGGTCCACAAGGACTTCCCGCCCTGCTGTGCCGCCAAGATGCCGACGGCAACCATGGCCAAGACATGGTCAAGGCCACCGATAGGATGGCCGAAGCCCGCGGAGAAGCCGGAAACCGTTCCAACGCCGGTATGTGCGAATGCGGGGGAGGCGATCATTGCCAGAATGCTGGCGAGAAAGAAGGGTCGTTGCATTTCTGAATCCCCTGTAGGATGGGCATGTTATGATAGTATGACGAATTAAAATATTATCATACTGCCCCGCCAACGCAATATTGGATGAACCCGCATGGAACGCGTCACCGTTACTATCGATAGTGAACTGCTAAAAAAGTTCGACGAATTGATCGATCGGAAAGGCTATACGAACCGGTCCGAAGGTATTCGGGATGCGGTCCGACAGATGCTCACCGACCAGACGATCGAAACCGATGAGGATGCGAAATGCGTTGGCTGCGTCGTCTATATGTACAATCACAATGAAAGAGCGTTGTCGTCGCGACTGGTCGAAACGCAACATCATCATCACGATATTTCAGCGGCAACGCTCCACCTGCATGTGGATGCCGATAACTGCGTGGAAGCCACTGTGTTGAACGGTACTGTGCGGGACGTTCAAAACATGGCCGATCACATCACGTCCCAGACAGGCGTAAAACATGGGCGATTGCATTTGATTCCCATTGGGGACGCACCGGCAACAACCAAAAAGTACTGATATTCCGTCGTCCGGCATGCGACCGGGCGCAGCGAGGCGCGGTCAATGCCGCGCCCTCGGACCGCAAATGGCATTCGTTGGGTGCTAAAGTGTGCGTTCCAGGAAGGAAATCGTGCGATCCCAGCTCAGTTCCGCCGCGTTGCGGTTAAACACCTCCGGCCGAGCTTCGTTGAAGAAAGCATGGTGGCCTTCGTATTCGTGGATATCTACGGGGACGGACAGACCCTGCATGTCCTTGCGCAATTGGGCAACTGCTTCCGGCGTGCACCAGTCGTCCTGGGTCGCGAAATGGGCCAGAAAGGGGACTTTCATCTGCGCCGGATCGGCGGCTTCCTTCGGCGGGATACCATAGTAGCAAACGGCCGCATCGCATTCGGGGACCTTCACCCCGGCGATGATCGTCAGCGCGCCGCCCATGCAAAACCCGCCGACCGCCGTTTTGCCGCCGCCTTGCTTCAGGTACAAAACCGCACCGCGCACGTCCTGAAGGGCGGCATCCATGAAGTCCAGGCCGTTCATCATATGGCTGGCCTCGTCCTGGTCGGAGGCGAGGCGCCCCCGATACAGATCCGGTACCAGCGCGTTGAAGCCAGCCTGGGCGAAACGATCGGCGGTTTTTTTGATCTGGTCGTTCAGCCCCCACCATTCCTGGAGGACGACGATATTGCCCTTCGCGTTTGCGGCTTCCGCCAGATAACCGGGGCTCGTCTGGCCGTCGGGGCGTTTGAATTCGATCATGCTACCCATGGGTCAATCCTCCCTCCATTTTGGACAATAGTAACATAGGCGGCGGTTACAGATAATCCAGCGGCAGCGCCGTCGTCGCCTTGATTTCCTCCATCGCGAAGCTGGACGAGACATCCGACAGATCAATCTTTGATATCAATCGCTTATAGAAAGCATCATAGGCCGGGATGTCCGGAACGACGACTTTCATGACGTAATCGACATCACCGCTCATCCGATAAAACTCCACGACTTCCGGCATATCCTGCACAACCGCGGCGAAACGTCCCAGCCAATCGCCGGAATGGGTGCGGGTGCGGATCGACACGAAGACTGTAGTGCCGACACGCAGCTTATCCCGGTCCAGCAAGGCAACCCGTTTCCGGATCAGCCCGGCCGCTTCCAGCTTCTGCACCCGCCGCCAGCACGGCGTCGGGGACAGTCCCACCTTGTCGGCCAGTTCCGCACTTGAGAGAGACGCGTCGGCTTGCAGGGCGGCGAGGATCTTTCGGTCGATCGAATCCATGATCTGTCTTTGGAATAATTTTTGGTATTTTGATGGTTTCTTAAAATAGAATGCGGTTCAAGAGGCAATTTTAGTGGAATAACGAAACCCATTTCGCCGGATATACCGGCATTATGATGCGTATCAGATCACGATTGCGAAGGACAGGTCCATGGCTTCCAACCTCTTCACCCGGCATCCGGCTTCCGTTGGCGAAAGCTACGGCGAACACTTCGGCACGGCGCTCAGCTTTGCCGGGCCGTTGCTGGTGGCGGGCCTGTGCTGTTTGGTCCACGCGATCCTGCCTTTCGCCTTCGAACGGACGGGCAGCAAGATGGTGACGCGGCTTTACGATCGGATGGTCGCGCATCGCGTGAAACCGGGGAACGAAGCCCGGATGGTCGCGCAACCCGCCGAATAAGGGATTTCGTTACGCACCGGCGGCACGGGTATCCAGGATAACCTTCGCGGTGTGTGTATCCTTCGCGATCTGCGCCTTCAACGCATCCAATCCGTCGAACTTTCGCTCCGGCCGAATGAACTCGATCAGGGCGACGCGCAGATGCGTGCCGTAAAGATCGCGGTTGAAGTCGAAGATATGGACTTCGAACTTCTCCGCCAGCCCATCGACGGTCGGGCGCTTGCCCAGATTGGCGACGCCGTCACACCAAATTGTTTCGCCGACCCGACCGGTTTCCGCCCCGGCGCGCACGGCATAGACGCCGTAGGCCGGACGAACATAATCGCCAAGCTCCAGATTGGCGGTCGGGAACCCGATGGTTCGGCCCAATTGCGCACCCTTCAAAACCTCGCCTTCGATTTCGAACGGGCGGCCCAATAGGGCGGCGGCCCGGCCCGGATCGCCTTCCGCCAGGTAGTCGCGGATTTTCGTCGATGAATAGACCTCTCCATTGGCGGAGGTCGCCGGGGAAATCACCTTGGTTTCGAAACGTGGATCGGCGATCAGCATTTCCGTGTCGCCACCGCGGCCCTTGCCGAACTTGAAGTCGTAACCGACGACCAGCGTGCCGACCCCCAGGGAATCCACGAGGATGCGGTCGATGAAAGCCTGGGCGTCCAACCCGGCCAGGGGTGCGTCAAAGTTCAGACAGACCATGAAATCGACGCCCAGCGCCTGCAGGTGATGCGCCTTGTTCTGCATCGGCGTTAGGCGGAACGGCGGATCGTCGGGGCGGAAGAAAACGCGCGGATGCGGTTCGAAGGTCAGAATGCCCAGGGGCACGCCCTTTTCTTCGGCGATTTCGCCTGCCTGACCGATCACCGATTGGTGGCCGCGATGCACGCCGTCGAAATTGCCCAAGGCGATCACGGCCCCACGGCAATGGCCCGGAAATTCTGAAACCTCCCTGAAAATCTGCATCAACGCGCGCCTATGAGGATTTTTCGTCCAGTTCCGCGCGGCTGCGGACCATCATTTTCGCGGTTCCGTCGCAGACCACCTTGTCGCCGACGGATGCCGTGGTTTTACAGATGATGCGTTTCTTTTCGGGAATGATGTCGGTGATGACGGCCCGTGCCGTCACCGTGTCTCCCGCCCGGACGGGAGCCAGGAACTTCAGATCCTGCCCCAAATAGATGACGCCGGGACCCGGCATCTTCATGCCCAGAACGGTGGAAATCAGGCTCGCGGTCAGCATGCCGTGGGCTATGCGGCCCTTGAACATGGTGTCCTGCGCATATTCCTGGTTCACATGAACCGGGTTCATATCGCCGGTCACGCCGGAAAACAGCACGATATCGGCTTCCGTGATGGTCTTTGCGAAGACGCCGGACATGCCGACCGACAAATCTTCCAGAAAGAACCCATTCAGGTCCGTGTGAACCAGGGGACTGTCCATGCCTCGGTACTCCTTATCCGTCCTGCGCAAGGTCGGTGAACGGTATATGCCGCAGTGCAGCGCGGCAAGGGCTATGGGGCTGCGTTGTTAGGCGGACTTGTCGATAGGGTCCAGGGGAACGCGGGTCGAAAGCCCCGTCGCTTCTTCAAAATGGCGGGCGATGCCCAATAGGGGGCCTTCCCCCATCGGACGACCGACGAATTGAACGCCGACCGGCAGGGCGTCTTCCGTCATACCGGCGGGCACCGACACCGACGGCAGGCCGGTCAGGGTGATGGCGGATACCATGGCGAGCCAATGGATATAATTGTCAAAGCGCACGCCGTTCACTTCCTCCACCCACAATTGGTCGGCGGGGTAGGGCGGCACGATGGCGGTCGGGCACAGGAAGGCGTCGATTTCGCGATCCCGGAACAAGGCCATGGTGCTCTCCCGGATGGTCCCACGGTGACGGGTCGCAAGGGCGATATCGTCGGCGGTCAGGCTCTTGCCGAATTCGATATTCCAGATGACGTCCGGCTTCAGCTTGTCCTTGTGGTTCAGGTAGTGATCCCAATGCCCGGTCAGGAATCCCAGACCGCGTATGACCTTAAAGGCCTCGATCGCATGGGAGAAGTCGGGGCAGGCCTCGATCAATTCCACGCCCATGTCTTCCAGCCGCTTCAAGGTGGCCTCGAAGACGGCGGCGACGGCCGGGTCGACGGGAATGATCCGGCCCAGGTCCAGGCTAAAGGCGATACGTCGGGGCGCGCGATGGTCGCGGCAGGTTTGGCGGAAGGATACCGGTTCCAGCGGCTGGCTGATCGGATCGCGGGGGTCGCGGCCCGCCATGGCATCCAGCATCAGGGCCACATCCTCGACGCAGCGGCCCATCGGTCCTTCGACGCTCATCGTCTCGAACGGATTTCCCGCAAGGCGCGGTACGCGGCCCGGGCTGGGACGCAAACCGACCACGCCGCAGAAACTGGCGGGGGTGCGCAGACTGCCGCCCAGGTCGCTGCCGGTGGCCAGCCAGCACTGACCGGTCGCCAGCGCCACGGCGGACCCGCCCGACGACCCGGCACAGCTTTTCGAGATGTCCCAGGGATTGCGCGTTATGCCGAAGACGGCGTTGAACGTATTCGCGCCCGCGCCGAATTCCGGCGTGTTCGTCTTGCCGATCGCAAGTCCGCCCTGCATTTCCAGATTGGCAACGGATATATCGCTGTAATCCGGCACGAAATCCTCATAAATCGGCGATCCGTAGGTGCAACGGACCCCGGCCAATTCGTTCAAATCCTTCACCCCGATGGGCAAACCGGCCAGCATCGATGTCCGCGACACCGACCCGGCGGCGGATTCCGCCCGTTCCCGGCACAGGATCGGCATGGCGTTGACCTTGGGGTCCGTTTCCGCGATTCGGTCGAAGGCGGCAGCGATCATTTCGGTCGGGGTAACGTCCCCCGCTTTCAAAAGATCGACGGCGTCGCAGGCGGTCAGGCGAATCAACTCGTTCATGCCGGTCTCTCACTGTTTTCCAAGCGGTGTTGAATTGGTGGCCGGGAGACCCTACACGGTGGGCATGACACCAATCCAGAGGGAAACGTCATGACGGATGATACGGCGGCGGGCGATGCGGCGCAGGCAGGGCTGGACCCGGAACGGGGCCGTATCCCGGTGACTGTCCTGACGGGGTTCCTCGGTTCCGGCAAGACCACGGTGCTGAACGCCTTGCTGAAGCATCCGGCGATGGGACACACGGCGGTCGTCATCAATGAATTCGGAGAAGTCGGGATCGACAATCTGTTGGTCGAAACGGCGACGGAAGACATGGTCGTCATGGATTCAGGTTGCCTGTGCTGCACCATTCGCGGCGACCTGATCGAAACCCTGCGCAATCTGATCCGCCGCCGTTGGCGCGACGAAATTCCGGCCTTTGAGCGGTTGGTGATCGAAACGACAGGGCTGGCCGATCCCGCGCCGATCCTGCACACATTGATGACCGACCCAGTGATTTCCGCGCGCTACCGCCTGGACAGCGTGGTGACGACGGTCGATGCCGCGACCGGCGATGCGACGCTGGATACCCAACCGGAATCCGTCAAACAGGCGGCGGTCGCCGACCGTATTCTCCTAACGAAGACCGATATCGCGCCGGATGTCGCGGGGCTGACGGACCGGCTCCGCACGATCAATCCCGCGGCGCCAATCCTGCCGGTGGTGCAGGGGGCCGTCGATCCGGATGCGCTGTTCGGGGCCGGGTTGTACGATCCGAGTTCAAAACATCCCGATGTCGCCGCATGGTTGGCGGAAGAAGCCTACGAACAGGCACACGACCACGACCATCATGATCAAGGGCATCATGATCACGGGCATCACCATCACGATGCCAACCGGCATGACGACCGCATTCGCGCCTTCGTCCTGCGGGCCGAATGTCGGATCGATTGGGACAAATTCGTCGATTGGATAGAGGCGCTGATCGCCACGCACGGTGCCAGCCTGTTGCGCATGAAGGGTATTTTGTGGGTGCAGCAGGTGGACGGCCCGGTCGCGGTCCACGGGGTGCAGCATGTCTTTCACCCGCCCGCCGCGCTCGATCGCTGGCCGGAAGGGGAAGTCCCGTCCAGTCGCGTCGTCATCATCGCCCGCGACCTGAACAAGGAACCGGTCGAAAAGATGTTCCGCGCCTTCGTTGGCGACTAGCGCGAAATCGGATCAGGAATTCAATTCCGCGAGAACCCGCCGCTGATCCTGCGCAAGACCCGCCAGCATCTGTTCCAACTGCGACAGGCTGGCGGCGTCATACCGCTGTTCCAGATGGCGGCGACCGTCCTCGTCGAACAGGGTTTCCGCTAGGGTCTTGTACAGCGACGACATCAGCTTGTGGAATTCCAGATCGCCGAATTGCCACGCACGTTCGGCATCCGTCTTCGCGGCGGGCATGGTGCGTTCGAAAAAGCTGGTCATCCAGTGTCGGCGCTTTTGGGCGTCGATGAAATAGCGGCTGATATAAATCAGAATATCGTTCACTAGGATTTCCGCGACCGGGTGACTCGGCAGCTGTTCCCAATCCATGGCCGCACCCTGCTTCGCCCGGACGGAGTCGATGAAGTTGCGGGCGCGGTTTTCGTATTCCTCGAACAGTTCCGGCCCGACCATCTGTTGCAGCGCCTGGATGAAGGCCGGGATGATGCGCCGGGACAGGGTCCGGTTCGGTACCGGGTCTTCGCCGCGTTCGGGCAGCAGATGCACGAATTTGGCGACCATCAGCCGTTCCAGCGGAAATTTCCGCATCTGGGAGTAGAACGCTTCCTCAAACGCATGTTGGAAGGATGCCCAACTGGATGTGCACAGGTCGTGCAGGTCGTGGTCGGTTTCCGGCGTGAAGCTCTGTGCGAGCGCGGTCAGATCGCGCGGCCCCAGCTTTCCCGCACCCTTGGCGGCGTGGTCGTTGATTCGCGCGACGAACAGGGTCAGGACATCATGGACGAAGCCGTGCAGTCGCGCGGGCCCTTCCTCCGAATTCGTTTTGTCCTGTGTCATCCCCGTATCCTTTACCATTGCAATATCGGCACCCTGCCAGCGGTTGCCTTCGACGCGTGACTTCAAAGGTATCGGTTGTGCGGGCTTGATTTCAAGCCGCGCCGACAAGATAGTCCCTTCCAACGGCGAAATAAGCCGCCCCGACAGCGTAAGGACCCTTTCCATGACCGATCGCCTGACCGTCGCCCTGGCCCAATTGAATCCGACCGTCGGCGATATTCGGGGAAATGTCGACCTTGCCCGCGATGCCTTGCGCCGCACGCGGGAGGCGGGGGCGGATGTCCTGTTGTTGCCGGAATTGTTCCTGTCCGGCTATCAGCCGGAAGATTTGGTCCTGAAACCCTTCTTCCTGGATAAGCTGGAGGAAGCGGCGCAGACCCTGGCGGCGGAAACGGAGGCCGGTGGCCCGGCGATATTGCTGCCCACGCCCTGGCGCGGGCCGGAGGGATCTGCCCGGCCGCGCAACAGTGTCCTGTTTCTGCGCAACGGCGCGATCGAAACCGTGCGCGCGAAATTCGACCTGCCCAACTACGGCGTGTTCGACGAAAAGCGTGTCTTTGAGCCGGGGCCGATGCCGGGTCCCATCAATATCAACGGCGTGCGTGTCGGCGTTCCGATCTGCGAGGATATCTGGACCCCGGATGTCGTGGAATGTCTGCAGGAGGCAGGGGCGGAACTGTTCCTGGTCCCGAACGGCAGTCCCTATGAGGACGGCAAGGACGACGAACGCTTGCAAATCGCGCTGGCCCGGGTGGTCGAAAGCGGTTTGCCTTTGGCCTATCTCAATCAGGTCGGCGGTCAGGACGAATTGGTCTATGACGGCTGTTCCTTCGTCTTGAACCCGAACCGCAGCCTGGCGGTCCAGATGCGGTCCTTCGAAGACGACTTCCAGGTCGTGACCTTCGAACGTCACGACAACGGCTGGGTCTGTTTGCCCGGTGAAATGGTCGAACCGCCGGATCGGATGGAATCCATCTATCGCGCCATGGTGCTGGGGCTGCGCGACTATGTGCATAAGAACGGGTTCCCCGGTGTGGTCATCGGCATGTCCGGCGGGATCGACAGCGCCTTGTCCGCCGCCGTGGCGACGGACGCGCTGGGTCCGGATGCCGTGCATTGTGTGATGATGCCGTCGCCTTATACCAGCCAGGACAGCCTGGACGACGCGGCAGAGGCTTGCCGGTTGTTGGGCGTGCATCTGGATGCGGTGAATATCGGTCCTGCGATGGCGGCCTTCGGCGAGATGTTGTCCCCGATCTTCGGGGACAGTCCGCCCGGCGTGACGGAGGAAAATATCCAGGCGCGCGCCCGCGGGGTGACGCTGATGGCGATTTCCAACAAGAAGGGCTACATGGTCCTGACGACGGGCAACAAATCGGAAATGTCGGTCGGCTACGCCACGCTATACGGCGATATGTGCGGCGGCTTTTCGGTGTTGAAGGATATCTACAAGCTCGATGTCTTCGCGCTGTGCCGTTGGCGGAACGGCGGCTTGCCGGGAACGGGCGATCCCTTGTTGAAGGGGCCTGTCGGCGCGGTCATGCCGGAACGGATCATCACCAAACCGCCCTCTGCGGAATTGAAGCCGGATCAGAAGGATCAGGACACGCTGCCGCCCTATGAGGTTCTGGACGATATCCTGCATTGCCTGATCGAAAAGGAAATGTCGGTCGATCAGATCGTCGCGCACGGTCATGCGCCGGAACTGATCCAGCGCGTTTGGCGCATGCTGGACACGGCGGAATACAAACGTCGACAGGCCCCGCCGGGCGTGAAGATCACCGCCCGCGCCTTCGGTCGGGAACGGCGTTACCCGATCACAAATTCCTTCAGGAAGATTTTATGATCATTTTCGATTGCGACGGGGTTCTGGTCGATACGGAAACGATTTCGAATCGCGTTTTCGCGGAAATGCTGACCGAGTCCGGCTATCCGATCACGCCGCAACAGGCCCATGATCGATTCAAAGGCGGTCGTTTCAAGACGATCGTTCCGGCCTTGAGCGAGGAACATGGTCTGAACCTCGCGGATGATTGGCTGGACCGCTTTTTCGAGCGCCAATTCGCGGCCTTGGAAAGGGAAACCCAACCCATCCCCGATATCAACCGGGTGCTGGACGGTCTGGAGGGGGCCGGTATCGGCTTCTGCGTCGCCAGTCAGGCGTCGGTTGCGAAGATGCGTGTGACATTGGGCGTTGCCGATCTATGGCATCGTTTCGACGGGCGTATCTTTTCCGCCGATATGGTGCCAAAGCCGAAACCCTTCCCGGACCTGTTCCTGCATGCGGCGGAAACGATGGGGTGGCAGCCGGAAGCCGTGATTGTGGTGGAAGACTCGTCCACCGGCGTGAAGGCGGCGCGCGCAGCGGGGATGCGGGTCATCGGCTATGCCCGCGATGGGGAAGGGGCGGACGGTCTACAAGATGCGGGTGCAACCCATGTCGTCACCGGCATGGACGCCGTCGCACGGTACATCGGGGTCGGCTGGGTCTAGCGCCGGTAGGCCCGCGACGCCTTAGTCCATGCTGTCCAGATAACGCAGCATCTCGCCGTCCGAATAAGACGTGAAGAAATCGACGTCGTGGTTCAGGGCCTCCGACAATCTGGCGCGATAGTCGCTACGCGGGACTTCCTGCGCGCCGAAATTTTGCAAATGCTTGGTTACGAACTGGGTGTCCAGCAGACGGTACCCGGCGAAGGTCAGCCGGGCGACCAGATGGCACAGGGCGATCTTGCTGGCATCCCGTTCGCGCGAAAACATACTTTCCCCGAAATACGCGCCGCCCAGGGTGACGCCGTACAGGCCGCCGATCAGGCGCCCGTTGTCCCAGACCTCCACCGAATGGGCATGGTTCATGCGGAACAAGGCGGTATAGAGGGTCAGGATCTTGTCGTTGATCCAGGTACGCGGCCGTCGATCGGTCGCTTCCGCGCAGCCGTCCATGACACCTTCGAAATCACGGTCGAAGGTGACGCGGTAGCGATTGGATCGAAGCGTCTTGCGCAGGCGTTTGGGGATGTGAAACCCGTCCAGCGGAATCACGCCGCGCATGCGCGGATCGATCCAGAAAAGGTCGGGATCGTCCCGATCCTCCGCCATCGGAAAGACCCCGATGGCATAGGCCCGAAGCAGCATGTCCGGCGTTAGATCAAGCGGTTCCATGATGCACCGAAACAGGTCCCCGTTCCGCCGACCCGATTCTGGACAAGACCGTGAGCGTCGCGGATCGCCGCCCTATTTCAGCCCCATCCACTTTTCGAGCCAGTGGATATCGTAGTCTCCGTCGATAAACGGCTTCTGCGCAATGATTTTCTGATGCAGCGGGATCGTCGTCTGGATTCCGCCGATCACATATTCGTCCAGGGCGCGTTTGAGCCGCATCAAGCATTCGTTGCGATTGGCGCCGTGCACGACCAGTTTGGACACCAGACTGTCGTAATAGGGCGGCACCGAATAGCCGGAGTAAAGCTGGCTGTCGACGCGCACACCCAAGCCGCCCGGCGCGTGATAGTCGGTGATCTTTCCCGGCGTCGGCATGAAGGTTTCCGGGTGTTCGGCGGTCACGCGGCATTCGATCGAATGACCGTTGAAGGTGATGTCTTCCTGCGAGAAGGCGAGCGGTATACCCGCCGCGACCTTGATCTGTTCACGCACCAGATCGATGCCGCAGACCATTTCCGAAATCGGGTGTTCGACCTGCAGGCGGGTGTTCATTTCGATGAAGAAGAACTCGCCGTCTTCATACAGGAATTCGATCGTCCCGGCCCCGCGATAGCCCATCTCAGAGATCGCCTTGTTCACCGTTTCGCCGATTTGCGCCCGTTGAGTCGCATTCAGGGCGGGCGAGGGGGCTTCTTCGATTACCTTTTGGTGGCGGCGCTGAATGGAGCAGTCGCGTTCGCCGAGGTTGATGCAACTGCCCTTACCGTCGCCCAGGACCTGGACTTCGATGTGACGCGGACGGCTCAGATACCGTTCCATATAGACGGTGTCGTCGCCGAAGGCAGCTTTTGCTTCCGTCCGGCAGATGGCCCAAGCCTGCGCCACTTCTTCCATTTTCGACGCGACCTTCATGCCGCGTCCACCGCCGCCCGCCGCCGCCTTGATGATCAGCGGGAAGCCGATTTCCTTGGCGAGTTTCAGGGCTTCTTCCTCGGTCTCGACCGCGCCGTCCGACCCTGGAACAACGGGGATACCCAGACGCTTGGCCTCGTCTTTCGCGGCGACCTTGTCGCCCATGACGCGGATATGATGCGGCGTCGGGCCAATGAAGGCGATGCCGTGATCTTCCACCATCTGTGCGAAACGTGCGTTTTCCGACAGAAAACCGACACCCGGATGGATCGCATCCGCGCGCGTCAACGTCGCGGCGGTCAGGATTGCCGGAATGTTCAGATAGGAATCTTTCGGCGCGGGCGGGCCGATGCAGATCGCTTCGTCGGCAAGGCGGACATGCATGGCATCGGCGTCGGCCGTGGAATGAACCGCCACGGTCTGAATGCCCATTTCCTTGCAGGCCCGGTGAATGCGCAGCGCGATTTCACCACGGTTGGCGATCAGGACTTTTTCGAACATCGCGTCGTATACCGCCTGGCCAGAGTTATTCGATAATGACGAGGGCTTCGCCGAATTCGACGGGCGCGCCGTCGGCGACGAGGATTTCGGTCACTGTACCGGCCTTCGTCGCCGGAATCTGGTTCATGACCTTCATCGCCTCGATGATCAGCAGCGTATCTCCGGCGGCAACCTTCGCGCCGACGGAAATGAAGTTCGCCGCACCCGGCTGCGGGGCCAGATAGGCGGTCCCGACCATGGGGGAGGTGACCGCACCCGGATGCTTCGCGGCATCCGCGGGCGCAGCGGCAGGGGCGGCCCCAACGGCAGCGGGGGCCGCCGGGGCGGGTGCCGCGGCAACAGGCGCCGCCGCAACGACCGCGCCGCGCGACAGGCGCAGCTTGCTGTCGTCTTCTTCAACGATCAGTTCGGTCAGGCCTTTTTCCTCCATGAGGTCGGCCAGTTTCTCGATCAGCTCGATATCGACGGAATTTTTCGCCATGGAACCTTTGCCCTTGTTGCAAGGATTGACTGGAATTGGTGCTCTTCTAACCGTGTTTACCCTGTCAGGAAAGCCTCTACCCCCCGGATTGGGGTCAGCCTTCCAAAATCTCCGCCATCGCTTCCAACGCCAACCGATAGCCGATGGGCCCCAGGCCGCAGATCATGCCGACGGCGACGGGCGCGATCATGCTGGTATGCCGGAAGGCCTCACGCGCATGGATGTTGGAGATATGCACTTCGATAATCGGGACTTCCGACGCGCTCAACGCATCGCGCAATGCGACGGAGGTATGCGTGAACCCGCCCGCATTGATGACGATGCCGTCGAACGCCTCCCGCGCCTCATGGCACCAGTCGATCAGATAGCCTTCATGGTTCGACTGTCGGCAGTCCACATCCAGGTTCAAATCGCGTCCGACATCGCGGCACATGGCTTCCACATCGGCCAGCGTCGTCGCGCCATAGATCGACGGCTCGCGCTTTCCCAGCATATTGAGATTTGGCCCGTTCAGGACCAGAACCGAATTTTCCGCCATGCTTTTTTCTATAACCCGCTGAATGACAATCAGGTTTCAGACTACCGCATGCCTTAGTCGCGAACAACCAGGGCAATGATCTCTTTCTCGGCTTCGCCGATGGGGCGCTTGTCCCAGTCCCCATAGAGGGCGGCGATCGAAAATCCGGCCTTTGTAACGTGTTCTTTCAGTTCGTCGACTTCCAGCAGCCTCAGCGTTCCTTCGCCGATATGGTCGGTCCCGTCCGGGAAGTGGAAATGGGTACGATAGGTTACCTTGTTCCGGCTGCCATCGACCAGCGAAGTGTATACGCGCACTGGACCGATTCCCGGAACATCGACGGTTTTCTCCGATTCCTCGGGACTCCAATGCCGCCAGCTTTCGAGTGCCGGATTGCGGGTTTCGAAAGCAGCGATGCCGCCAGGCACCAGATGTTCGTGGAAAGCCGCCAAGGCCGCCTGAACCGCAGAATCGTCTAGGAAAACTTGAAATGCATGACCCGTCATAATGATAAGGTCGAACCTGTCGGTCAGGTCGAGTTCGTCGGCTCGGCATTGCACCCATGTGACCTTGTCGCCGCCCGGCCGATTGCGGGCAATCCGCAGCATGCCGTCCGACGGGTCTGCACCGGTTACCGTATGCCCATGTTCAGCCAGCGCGACGGTCAACAGGCCGGTGCCGCAGCCGACATCCAGGATACGTTTCGGTTCACTGCCGGCGAGGTCGAAATAAAAGTCGCTGTCCGCAGCCCATGGGTTCAAGGAATCGTACACCGACGCGAGACGCCGGTCGGTATAGGACTTGTCGAGGTCGTTCATGTCGTCTCCGGAAAACGGGCAGCAAGATCGCCTGGTTTGGATTCAGCCCCCAACACTTGCGTCAGGTGCCGTTCGGAGGCCGATAAAAGTGCACGATAAAGGGTGCGCGCAAGGTTCCGCGCGCGATAGCCGGGCCAATCCGGCGGCAGCAATGCGTCCGGTAGGGCCGGGTCGCGCAACAGGGCGCGGCGGTATCCGTGAATCAGCAGCACCCGACGGACGAAGGCGTCTTCGTCGGTTCGGGGCGGGGGGCCGCGATCTTCGAACCGGTCCAGGAACAGGTTGTAGTCCGCCGCGATCTCGTCCAGCGGCCAGGCCAGCGCGGCAAGGCCGCCCAGGGCCGAATCCGTTTCCGTGCTGGCGGAAAAGATCGTGCAGGCATCGGCGAGGTCGTGTTCGCTCAACACCGCCTTGGCCGGGGCGATGGCGTCGCCGCGCGCCGCGCCCAGAAGGTTCGGCCCCAACCGGGCATAGCCTTCCCAGCCCAGATCGCGGGCCAGGGCGTCGCGTTCCGACGCCGACACCCCGTCCGGCAGCAGGATCAAGGTCCAGCGACCGTCGCGGAAGGGCGCTTCGGAGGCATAGATTTTCGCCTGGGCGGAATCGAATTGCCGCCGTCCGACACGAGTCAGGGTATAGCGGCTGCGGCGACCGTGTCGTTCGCTTTCCAGGATACCGTCCTGCACCAGACGGAAAACGGCGGTGCGCGTGACCCGCTCATTCAGCCCTAGAGGGCGGACCAGCTCAATCAACTCCCCCAACCAGCACGATCCGCCATGGGGAAGGATCGCATCGCCGTAGACGGTAACGATCAGCGATTTCGCCCGGGGTCGGTCGATTTCCGCGGAACGGCTGCCGCAATCCGGCGCAGCGGTATCGTGAGGGTCCGAAAGTGTCACCCGGCGTTCATACCCTTCATTCGTTTCGCCGGTCAACGACCCGTTTCGCCTTGCCGACGGACCGTTCGACCGCGCCTTCCGCCACCACATCCACCTTGGCGCTGATGCCGATGAAGCTTTTGATGTGATGGGTCAGGTCGGCGGCGGCGGCGGTCCGCGTATCGGCATCCGCGCCGGGTGTGCCTTCCACGCGGACGGTCAGCGTATCCAGCGGTCCCTTGCGACCCAGTTCCAACTGATAATGCGGTGCCAGACGGGGATCCTTCAGGATCAGTTCCTCGATCTGCGTCGGGAACAGATTCACGCCCCGGATGATCAACATATCGTCGGACCGGCCCGTGACCTTTTCCATGCGGCGCATACTGCGCGCCGTGCCGGGCAGCAGGCGCGTCAGGTCGCGCGTCCGGTAGCGGATGATCGGCAGGGCTTCCTTGGTCAGGCTGGTGAAGACCAATTCCCCGAACTCCCCGTCCGGCAGGACCGCGCCGGTCTCAGGATCGACAATTTCGGGATAGAAGTGATCTTCCCAGATATGCAGCCCGTCCTTGGTCTCGACGCATTCATTGGCGACACCGGGGCCGATAACTTCCGATAGGCCATAGATATCGACCGCCGACAGACCGGTGCGCCGCTCGATGGAGGTGCGCATCTCGTTGGTCCAGGGTTCCGCGCCGAAGATGCCGTATTTGATGGAACAGTCTTCGGCGGACAGACCGACACGATCCATTTCGTCGGCCAGTGCCAGCATATAGGACGGCGTCACCATGATGACGTCGGGTTGGAAATCCTGGATCAGTTGGACCTGCTTTTCCGTCTGGCCGCCCGACATCGGGATCGCCATGCATCCCAGCCGCTCCACACCGAAATGCGCGCCCAAACCGCCGGTGAACAGGCCGTAGCCATAGGCGATATGCACCTTCATGCCGGGCCGCGCGCCGGAGGCATAGATCGACCGCGCCATCACGTCCGACCACATTTCGATATCGTTCTTGGTATAGCCGACGACGGTCGGTTTGCCGGTCGTGCCGGAAGACGCATGGATGCGTGCGAGCTGTTCCGTCGGATAGGCGAACATGCCGAACGGATAATTCTGGCGCAGGTCGTCCTTCACAAGGAAGGGAAACTTCGCCAAGTCGGCGAGGTCTTTCAGATCGTCCGGATGGACGCCCGCCGCGTCGAAGCGCTGCTTGTAATGCGGAATGCGCGTATAGGCGTGAAGCAGGGTCTGCTTCATCCGCGCCAATTGCGTGGCGCGAATCTCGTCAATGCTTGCCGTCTCGATCGGGTGCAGGCCCGTATGGTGCGTATTCATCCCCGTTTCCTCGTAACATTATATTGTCTTTCGCTTTTTCTTTTGTTTTCAGCGCGCGTAACGAAATCGGCGGACCCGAAGGTCCGCCGATCTACGTCAATCAAACCCGTTCGATCACCGTGGCGATGCCTTGGCCGACCCCGATGCACATGGTGCACAGCGCATAACGCGCCCCCCGACGATGCAATTCCTCGACCGCCGTCAGGACAAGACGCGCGCCGGACATTCCCAACGGATGGCCCAGGGCGATCGCGCCGCCGTTCGGATTCACATGGTCCGCATCGTCCGGCAGACCCAGACGGCGCATCACGGCGAGCCCTTGGGAGGCAAAGGCCTCGTTCAACTCGACCACGTCGATATCGCCGATGGTCAAGCCCAGGCGGTCCAGCAGCTTTTCCGATGCCGGGGCAGGACCGATCCCCATAATGCGCGGCGGCACACCCGCCGTCGCCATGCCCAGAACGCGGGCGCGCGGGGTCAGCCCTTGCGCCAGAGCGGCCTTTTCCGACGCGACGATCAGCGCCGCCGCACCGTCGTTGACGCCGGATGCGTTACCGGCGGTGACGGACCCACCGTCACGGAACGGCGTACCCAGTTTGGCCAAGGCTTCCATCGTCGTGTCGGGCCGCGGATGTTCGTCTCGGTCGAAGATCAGCGGGTCCTGCTTGCGGCGCGGGATTTCGATCGGTGCGATTTCCGCGGCCAGACGGCCGTTTTCCTGCGCCGCTGCCGCCTTCTGCTGAGAGCGCAGGGCAAAGGCGTCTTGGTCTTCGCGGCTGATATTGAAGTCGGCGGCGACGTTTTCGCCGGTTTCCGGCATGGAATCGACACCGTACTGCGCCTTCATCAGCTTGTTGACGAAGCGCCAGCCGATCGTCGTGTCGTATACTTCATTGCTGCGGGAAAAGGCGCTTTCGGCCTTCGGCATGACGAAGGGCGCACGGGTCATGCTTTCAACGCCGCCGGCGATCATGAATTCGGCCTCGCCCGCCTTGATGGCGCGCGCGGCGGTGCCCAGGGCGTCCATGCCCGACCCGCACAGGCGGTTGACGGTCGACCCCGGCACATTGTCCGGCAGGCCCGACAGCAGCGCGGCCATGCGCGCGACGTTGCGATTGTCTTCCCCCGCCTGGTTGGCGCAGCCGAAGATGACGTCATCAACCTTGGACCAGTCCACATTCGGGTTGCGCGCCATCAATGCCTTCAGCGGATGGGCGGCCAGATCGTCGGCGCGAATGGACGACAGCGTACCGCCGAAACGGCCGATGGGACTGCGCACGGCGTCGCAGATGAAAGCGTCGGTCATTAACTAACTCTCCTAATCGATAGAATCCGGGGGCGTGAGACCCGGCACGATGTCGCCCTTGATGCGGCGGGATTTGCCGCGGAACAGGGCGACCGTCGTGCCTTCCTGATTGGTTATTCGAACGTCGTAAACGCCGCTGCGGCCTTCCAAAGCCTGCTCCCGGCATTCCGCCGTCAACGTATCGCCGAGGCGACCCGGCTTGATATAGGTAATTTCGCAGCCCTGGGCCACCGTCACCTTGTTATAAGCATTGCAGGCGAAGGCGAAGGCGCTGTCGCCCAGCGCGAACAGGAAGCCGCCGTGACATGTCTTGTGACCGTTCAGCATGTCTTCGCGCACCGTCATAGACAGCTTCGCATAGCCCGGCCCGACCGCATCGACCGTCATGCCGAGGCCCTGTGACGCGCCGTCGGCATCGAACATCGCCGACGCCGACCGTTCCGCGATTTCCTGGGGGGAGGGGGTGTCGGTCACGGTGGATCACTTTCCCTTGAAAGCGGGCGGCCGCTTTTCCAGGAAGGCCAAAACCCCTTCCCGGTAGTCGTGGGAATGACCCAGCTTGCGCTGGCTGTCCCGTTCCAGGTCCAGTTGTGCGGAAAAGCTATTCGACGCCGCCGACTGAATGATCTGCTTGATCGTGCCGTAGCCCAGCGTCGGCCCCTTGGCGAAGGTTTCGGCAATGGATTTCGCCTCGTCCATCAGGCTGTCGTCGTCGACCGCCTTCCAGATCAGGCCCCAGTCTTCCGCCGTTTGCGCGGGTAGCTTGTCGCCCAGCAGCGCCAGACCCTTCGCCCGCGCCACGCCGATCCGGTGCGTCAGGGTCCAGGTGCCGCCGGCATCGGGGACGAGGCCTAACCGGCAGAAGGCCTGAATGAAACTCGCCGATTTCGCGGCCAGAACGATATCGCAGGCCAGCGCCACATTCGCCCCGGCCCCGGCCGCGACACCGTTCACGGCGCAGATCACCGGTTTCGGCATACCCGTTAGCGCGCGGACCAGCGGATTGTAGAGATGTTCGATTGTCTCCCCTAAATCCGGCGGGGTCGCGTTCGGGTCGCTTGGATCCATGCGGCGGTCCGACAGGTCCTGTCCCGCGCAGAAACCGCGCCCGGCACCAGTGATGATCAGGCAGCGGATATCGTCGTCGTGTTCCACCTTGATCAGCGCGTCGGCGATTTCACTGTGCATATGGGTGTTGAAGGAATTCAACTTGTCCGGACGGTTCAGGGTCAACGTGGCGATCCCGTCCGCGACGTCGAACAGAATGGTTTCGTAGGACCCGGCTTCGGACATTATGTGTTCCTCCCATCGATGATGCGGCCGCGATTTTCATCCGGCGGCACGGTTGTTGTCGGCGAAAATGATACAAGATTAGACAGGCTGCAAGAATTTAGGTATCACTTCGCGCCACGGCGCATAGTGTATCGGGAGGAACAAGCCATGGCGACCGCCTACATCAATACCCACCGGGAAACGCTCGACGCCGCGCTTTCCGCCCTGAAAGCCCGTGATTATTGGACCCCCTATTCGGAACGCGCCAGTGCGTCCGTCTATGGTGAAACCGCCGCCGCCGATGGGGAGGCTGCGTTCAAGTCCTATTTGGGCAAGACCTTCGATCTGCCGGGGCATCCGGGTGAAGGCATCGTGTCTTCCGACGAAGTATCGCCCTATGGCATCGACCTGAACCTGTCCTATCCGAAACTGTCGGTAGACGGTGCGATCGCGGCGGCGACGGCGGCGATGACGGCATGGCGCGACGCCGGACCGGATGTCCGCGCGGGGGTGTGCCTGGAAATACTGGACCGGATCAATAAACGCAGTTTCGAAATGGCCCATGCGGTTCAGCACACGACCGGGCAGGCATTCATGATGGCCTTCCAGGCGGGCGGGCCGCATGCCCAGGACCGTGGCTTGGAAGCCGTTGCCCAGGCCTATTCTCTGCAATCCGCCATACCGGGCGCCGTGCGCTGGACGAAACCGCAGGGCAAGAACCCGCCGCTGATCCTGGATAAGAGTTTCAAGATCATGCCGAAGGGCGTTGCTGTCACCATCGGCGTATCGACCTTCCCGACCTGGAACGGCTATCCGGGGATCATGGCGTCCCTGTCGACCGGCAACCCGGTCATCGTGAAGCCGCATCCAACGGCGGTGCTGCCGCTGGCCATTTCTGTGCGCATCATGCGCGACGTGCTGTCCGATGCCGGGTTCGATCCGAACCTCGTCCTGTTGCAGACGGATACACGGGCGGCGGCCGTCGGCATGGACCTGTGCACACGGCCAGAAGTGAAGGTCATCGACTTCACCGGCGGCAATGCCTTCGGCGAATGGCTGGAAAACAATTGCCGTCAGGCGGTGGTTTATACGGAAAAGGCCGGGGTTAACGCGGTCGTTGTGGACGACTTTGCGAATTTCAAAGGCCTGTGCCGGAACCTAGCCTTCACGCTGTCGCTCTACTCGGGGCAGATGTGCACGACGCCGCAGAACATTTTCATCCCGCGCGATGGGATAAAGTGCGGCGACACGCATATGAGCTTCGATGACGCCGCCGCCGCGATCGCGGGCGCGGTTGGGAAATTCAATTCGGATCCGGCAAAGGCCGTGCACGTCCTGGGCGCGATCCAGGCGGAGGTAACGGAGGCCCGCATCGCGGATTCCCGTAAGCTGGGCGACATCCTGCTGGACAGCCAGAAACTGGATCACCCCGATTTCCCGAATGCGCGTGTACATACGCCGCTGATCCTGAAAATCGATTCTTCCGAACGGCAGAAATACGAAAGCGAACTGTTCGGCCCGATTACCTTCATCGTCGCCTGCGACGGGATCGACGGGGCGCTGGAAGCATGGCGTTCAACGGTGACGGAAAAGGGTGCGATCACCGCGGCGCTGTATTCCGACAATCCGGACGTTCAGGCCCGAGCGATTGAAATGGGCGAGAATTTGGGCGTGTTGATGAGCCTGAATCTGACGGGCGGGACCTTCGTCAACCAGACGGCGGCGTTCAGCGACTATCACGCCAGCGGCGCCAACCCGGCGGCGAATGCGTCCCTGGTCGACACGGCCTTCGTCGCAGGTCGCTTCCGCGTCGCGGAAACCCGCACGCATGTCGACCCGGACCCAGTGGAATAATAACGCGGACGCGTCGGTCGCTTAGCCCAGAACGGCGTCGACCGCCGCGCGGTGATCGTCGTCCCGTCCGTTGACCAGCATCAGCGAATAGCCGTCGGCGGACAGTGTTTCCAACTGGTTCATGATCTGCTGGCTGATCTTGAGTTCGACGGCGAGGTCGTCGAAGACGTGACGTTCGGACGCGTCGATTTTCAGATCGGCATGGGCAAGGACAAGCAATTCGTAATAGACGATCCGCCGCGCCCGGTCGGTATCCAGAACGGTCAGATTGTCGTTGCTCATCAAATCTTGGGGATCGACGTCGAGGGACTGCCCCAGTTCCGCTTCGACCCGCGCTATGGCGGTCTTCTCATGTTCCTCCAACTGCCAATCGGCCAAGACCATGCGCTTCGCCAGCGCCATGAACATCTTCTTCTGCGGATCGGTAAGCTCGTTCAGGAACATATAGGTTATCCTCCCCCAAAAACGGAACGGGATTCAGAATAACGGAGACTCAGGCCGGGGCAAGGGGCCAGAAACGGACCCGATCAGGAGGCGACGGCGACCAGCGCGACCCCCAATTTCGATTCCAGGTCGCGAATGGCGCTCAAGGTCCCGTCGTCCACCGGTGCGGCTTCAAGTTCGACCGGCTTCAAGGCCACCAAGGGCTTGCCGATCCGCGTTTCCAATTCCTTGATGGCGGACAGGTCCGTGTCCGGAAGGTTGGCGAAAGCATAGTATCCCATGAAATCCTCCTGATCCTTCTATTCGGGCCCGGTTGCCTATTCCAGTTTTTGCGGCGGGTTGAAGCCGTCGACGAAGACGATGGACCCTTTGGAATTCTTCTGCCGGATCGGCAGAATCGCCTGATACGCGTCCGAATAATACCATGTCTTCAAGGTTTCCGCGTCGGGAAACTCCAGCACCACCAGACGGTCCGGCTGCCAGTCGCCTTCAAGGACCTCAAATGCCCCGCCGCGCACCAGATACTTGCCGCCATGGCCATAGATGGTTTCAGGCGCCTTGGCGGCGTATTCCTTGTAGGCTTCGGGGTCGGTTACCGTGATGTTGCCGACGATATAGGCGGGCATTCCTCTGTCCTTTCACTTGTCATTCCTTATTGCCGGGATCAGTTTCTCCTCCCAGGATTGCCAGAACAAGGTTATTGAAGGAGGGGATGCCCATGACCGGCTCTCGACGCTCGAATTCGGAAGGGGAAAAGCTGGATCCCCGGACCCTGGCGGCCCAGGCATTGGGGCGCGAGGACGAATCGACAGGTGCCGTCGTTCCGCCGATCCACTTTTCCACGACCTTCACCCGGCGCGACGATTACGGACCGCGCGATCACGTTTATATCCGTCCGGATTCGCCGAATGCCGAACATGCCGAAGACGTGCTCGCCACCCTGGAAGACGCCGTCGGCGCGATGAGCTTCGGGTCCGGCATGGCGGCCTGCACGGCGGCGTTCCATGCGCTGGAAAGCGGTGATCACGTCGTTTGCGGCAAGACCGTTTATCATGGCGTGAAGGCCTGGCTGGAACGCTTCGGTCCCGCACGCGGTTTGACCTTTACCTTTGTGCCGAATGACGATCTGACGGCGCTGAAATCCGCGATGCAGCCCGGCAAGACCAAGCTTGTCTGGATTGAAACCCCCGCGAATCCGCTATGGACCGTGACGGATATCGCGGCGGCGGCGGAAATCGCCCATGCCGCCGGGGCGCAACTGGCTGTCGATTCGACCTGCGCGACGCCGGTCCTGACCAAGCCGCTGACGCTGGGGGCCGATCTCGTCGTTCATGCGGCGACCAAATATCTGGGCGGGCATTCCGACGTTCTGGCCGGTATGGTCGCCGCACGGGAAGACACACCATTGTGGCGGCGCATTCGGGAACATCGGACCTTCGCCGGGCCGGTTCTGGGCGCGATGGAGGCATTCCTGCTGACCCGCGGTATGCGCACCTTGTTCGTGCGCGTCGAACGGCAATGCCAATCCGCGATGAAGGTCGCGGAGTTCCTGGCCGGACACCCCAAGGTCGATCGCGTCCGCTATCCCGGGCTGCCGGGCGATCCGGGCCATGCGGTCGCGTCGAAACAGATGCTGGGCGGCTTCGGCGGCATGTTGTCCTTTCAACCGGCGGGTGACCGGGACAGCGCGATCCGTCTGGTCCTGGCCTGCCGCGTGCTGAAACCCGCCACCTCGCTGGGCGGCGTGGAAAGCCTGATCGAACATCGCAAGACATCGGAAGGCGACATCGTCACGGAAACGCCGGACAATTTGATCCGGATTTCCGTCGGTATCGAGGCGGTGGACGACCTGATCCAGGATCTGGATCGGGCTTTGGCGGCGGTTTAAAGCAGTTTCTCCAGCGGGAAGCCGTCGAAATCTTTCGTTCTGTCCAGCACGACATGGCTGGAGATACGGACCTTTACCACCCCATCCTCGATCTGCTTTTCGCTGATTTCGTGGTAATCTGCGACGCTGCGGCAGACGAACCAGAGCATATAGTCGAAATCGCCGCTGACCTTGAAGCATTGGACGATTTCGGGGATCGCGTCGACTTGCGCTTCGAAGGCGCGATAGTCCGCATGATCCGCCGCGTCCAGGCTGACCGTCGTCAGCACCATGACATTGGGGCACAGGCGGTCGAGATCGACATCGGCGCGGAACGGACCGATTAGGCCCTCCCGTTCCAGCCGACGAAACCGTTGCAGGCAGGGGCTGGGGGACAGCCCGACCGTATCCGAAAGGGCCTGATTGGTGATCCGCCCATCACGGTGCACGGCGGTGACGATCTTTAGATCGGTCCGGTCTAGGCTCATGGTTTGGGTACCTTTTGTGTGCAGCAGAATCTGCTGAAGAAAGCCCCTAGAAAAATGGGAAATTTCGGGCGTTCTCTGGCATATTCTCGGAAATCCGGGAAGGAAGATTAAAGAAGCATGGATAATCTGGCAAAAGAATCTGTCGTCAGGAAACCCAGTCTGGCGCTGATCGGGGCGCCGACGGATATCGGGGCGGGTCATCGCGGCGGGTCCATGGGGCCGGAGGCGCTGCGTGTCGCCGGATTGAAGCAGGCGTTGGAACGCCTGGGCTACTCGGTCGAGGATCGCGGCAATCTGAACGGACCGGTCAATCCGGACCAGCCGCCGGTCGACGGTTACCGTCACCTGCCTGAGGTCGTCGAATGGTGTACTTCCGTCCGGGACGGGGTGCGGGGCATCCTGGAGGACGACAAGTTCCCGATTCTGTTGGGCGGCGATCACTGCCTCGCCATCGGATCGCTGGCCGGTCTGGCGCAATATTGTGCGGCGCGGGGAGAGGCCTATTCCGTCCTCTGGCTGGACGCGCATGCGGATTACAACACGGCAGAGGTCTCGCCGTCCGGCAATATCCACGGCATGCCGTTGGCGGTCGCGACGGGACACGGCCCGAAAGGTCTGGTCGATCTGGGGCCTGCCACGCCCTTTTTGGACCCGGAACGCGTGGTTCAGATCGGTATTCGCTCCGTCGATGCGGTCGAAAAGCGCTTGGTCGTGTCCTCCGGCATGGAAGTGCACGACATGCGCCGCATCGACGAAAACGGCATGCGCCATACGATGGAAGAGGCGCTGTATCTGCTGAAAGGTCTGGGCGGGCACGTTCATGTCAGCTTCGACGTGGATTTCCTGGACCCGTCCATCGCGCCCGGCGTGGGGACGACGGTTCCCGGCGGCCCGACATACCGGGAGGCGCAGCTCTGTATGGAAATGATCCATGACAGCGGGTTGATGCGGTCTCTCGACCTGATGGAATTGAACCCGGCCTACGACATTCGCAACGCGACGGCCGACCTGACCGTCGATTTGGTCGAAAGCCTGTTTGGCCAACAGATTCTCAGCCGCCACGACGCGGCGCTTTGACAGAAAGTGACCCTCATGAACGCGATCCCCACCGACTTCATCTCCGTCGAACACGAACTCGGCGCGCATAACTACAAGCCGCTGGACGTCGTCCTGTCGAAAGGGGAAGGCGTTCACGTCTGGGATGTCGACGGGAACAAATATCTGGATTGCCTGTCCGCCTATTCGGCCGTCAATCAGGGGCATTGCCATCCGCGCATCCTGAAGGCGATGGTGGAACAGGCGTCGCGCCTGCCGCTGACGTCGCGGGCCTTCCGCAACGATCAACTGGCGCCGTTTTACGAAGAAATCTGCGCACTGACGAATTCCCACAAGGTGCTGCCGATGAACAGCGGCGCGGAGGCCGTGGAAAGCGCGATCAAATGCGTGCGCAAATGGGGCTACGAGGTGAAGGGCGTCCCGGCGGACAAGGCGGAAATCATCGTCTGTTCCGACAATTTCCATGGCCGCACGCTGACCATCGTCGGTTTCTCCACGGACCCGGAGGCACGCCGGAATTTCGGCCCCTTCGCACCGGGCTTCAAGGTCGTGCCCTTCGGCGATGCGCAAGCGCTGGAAGACGCGATTACCCCGAATACGGTCGGCTTCCTGGTCGAACCGATCCAGGGGGAGGCCGGTGTCGTGATCCCGCCGGAAGGCTATCTGCGCGCCGCGCGGGACATCTGCACGCGCAACAACGTCGTTCTGATCCTGGATGAAATTCAAACCGGCCTGGGGCGGACCGGGAAACTTTTGGCTGAAGAACACGAGGGCATTGAGGCCGACTTGACCCTGGTCGGGAAGGCGCTTTCCGGCGGGTTCTATCCGATTTCGGCTGTGCTCTCGAATTCGGAGGTTCTGGGCGTTCTGCAACCGGGGCAGCATGGCAGCACATTCGGTGGCAACCCGCTGGCCTGCGCGATTGCGCGGGAAGCGATGAAGGTTCTGGTTGAGGAAGGCATGATCGAAAATTCCGCCGACCAGGGCGCGTATTTCAAGCAGGGCCTGGAATCGATCCGGAACAACGCGATCAAGGAGGTCCGCGGGCGCGGCCTGATGCTCGCGGTGGAGTTCCACCCGGAAGCGGGCGGGGCACGCCAATATTGCCAGAGCCTGAAGGAAAAGGGCCTGCTGGCCAAGGAAACGCATGAGCATACGATTCGCTTCGCGCCGCCGTTGATCATCACCCGCGATCAGGTCGATTGGGCGCTGGAACGGATAGAACAGGTCCTGGTGCGCTAACCGCCGTTTCGGGGTGTATGGTTTGCTCGGAACGCACCGGATTTCGGTCGATCGCACGTCCGTATATGGGCCAGATTGTGTCTATCCATTAGGCGCTTGTACGGCTTGTGGCGTCGGCGTAGTCTGCGCGCCATGACGCTTCCGGTTACTTATTTCGACGATGAATTTTCCGAACATGCTGCGGTCCTCGAAAGGACCCGTACCGCATGTCGTGACGATATTGAAAAAATGCGCCGCGCTTGGGCCGACTGCATTCGGCGCGGTGGTAAGATCCTTTTCTTTGGGAACGGCGGCAGCGCCGGCGACGCGCAACACCTGGCGACGGAACTGACCGTTCGCTATTGCCGCAGCCGCAAGCCCATTGCGGCGATCGCCCTGACGACGGATACATCAACCCTGACCGCCGCGGGCAACGATCTCGGTTTTGAACATCTTTTTTCCCGTCAGATTGAAGCGCTTGGTCGGGAAGGCGATATTGCCTTCGGTATTACGACCTCAGGGAAAAGCCCAAATGTGACCCGTGCGCTTGAAACGGCTCGGAATAACGGCCTTGTCGCGGCGGCGTTGACCGGTCGGGACGGCGGCGATCTTAAAGGGCTTGCGAATCCTATGATCGTCGTTCCTTCCGAAACCACGGCCCGAATTCAGGAGATGCACATCCTGATCGGGCAAATGCTGTGCGGGGCGTTGGAAATCGATCTGGGTTTGGTGCCGTCCCCTTAACATAACAATCTGCTGCTTATCGCCTCGGCGGTGTCCTTGCACTATGAAATACTCGTTTTGCGATTATTATTTCAGATGGTTCAAATGTACGTTTTTTAGAAAATAGACTCCGTTCCCGGACATTGGACTGCTACGCTAGGTTTCGTATCTATCTGGGACAGCCCGCCGGAAGCACGTGGTTAATGACGACTGACCCCCAAGACACGACAGATTTTGGACCGGGTTCCATTCGGAACCTGGATCAGGAAAATCTTGAAGTGAGGGTACAATACAAACTGAGACAATCGTTGCATGGGTCGTCGCTTCCGGCAGTGGCGAATGTCGCGGTGGCCGGATTCGTGGCGATATCGGTTTGGGGCGTCTTTCCCGCGCCGGTTATCCTGGCATGGTTGGCGGCAATGGGGGGGGCGACGATCGTCAGGCGCCTCGCAGCCCGATATTTTATTGCCCCGGAGGAGCCTGGCGACAACAGGCTGTGTGACATTCTGCTTCGGGGCAGTGTCCTGTTCAGCGGTATCCTGTGGTGCAGTCTTGGGTTGTCGACGGTATCCGGGCTGGTTCCGCAGGATCAGTTGATGGTCATCGGTCTCGCGACGTGCGGCATGCTCGCGGGGGCAGTGTTTACGCTTACCAGCGATATCGTCGCCTTTCGGCTTTATTCGATTCCGGTCGGGATCGGCGCGATTTCGGGGTTCCTTCTTTACGACCCGCCGGAATATTGGGCCGTCGCGGGCATGGGCTGCGTGTATTTTATCGTCGTTTGGGCATGGGGGCATGTTACGGCGAAGTCCCGATTGGCGGAAACACGGTTGGGCTATGAAAAGCAGGCCCTGGCGGAACGTCTGGAACAGGCCAGGAATGACGCGCTGCTGGCCGAAAAGCTGAAATCCGACAGCTTTGCGATGCTGGGACACGACCTGCGCGCTCCACTGAATGCGATCACCGGCTTTTCGGAGTCGATCGAGGCTGAAATCTGGGGCCCGCTTGGGGACCCGCGCTACAAGGACTATGCGGCGACGATCTCGCGCAGCGCCCGGTACCTGAATGAACTGGCCGGCAGTATTCTGGATATCAGCCGCAGCGATGCGGGATTTGAGCGGATGGACAGTCGGCGGGTAGACCTGCGCGCGGTCGCCGACAGTTGTATCGATATCCTTGGTGGGCTGGCTGTTGAGAAGGAGATCGATCTGCGCATTGAAACGCTTGGGGCCGGCGCTTGGATTCTAGGCGACGAGACCAAGCTGAAACAGATCATGATCAATTTGATCGCGAACGCCCTGCGGTTCACACCGAATGGCGGGAAAGTCCGGGTTATTCTTGGGGAATTGGGTGACGGCACCGTCGGTTTCAAAGTGATCGATACCGGCGCGGGGATTTCCAGCGACCGTATGGCGACGGTGTTCGATCCCTTTGTATCCGGAAAGCAGGTGCCGGATGGCGGTGAACGGGGCAACGGTCTGGGGCTCAGCATTTCCAAGCGCCTGATCGAGTTGCACGGCGGTACTATTTCCATCAACAGCCAAGTCGGTGAGGGAACAACGGTGAAGGCCGCCTTTCCGAAACGCTGAATGTATCGCCGCGAATCCTGTCGCCAAGTAGAAAAAGAAAACCCCGCGGCTGGCGCGGGGTTTCTGTTTGGATTGGTAGGCCTGAGCGTTACTGGCAGCTCAGGCATTCCTCATAGTCAGGCTGAACCGCCTTCGGCAGGTCGCCGGAATTGACGCGCCCGGCAAAGGGGACCGTGACGGAACCGGAGGCGGAAATCCGAACGGTGCTGTCCGCTTCCGCGCGTTGGATCGACTTGGACCTGCAGTAATACAGGCTCTTCACGCCCTGTTTCCAGGCGCGGAAGTGCAACTGGTGCAGGTCACGCTTGTGGATATCGGCCGGCAGGAAGACGTTCAGCGACTGCGCCTGGCAGATGAAGGGGGTGCGGTCGCCGGCATGGTCGATCAGCCAGCGCTGGTCGATTTCGAACGCCGTCTTGAAGACATCTTTTTCTTCCTGGGAGAGGAAGTCTAGATGTTGAACCGATCCCTCGTTGACGGAGATCGAGGACCACGTGTCGTCGTTATCCTGGCCTTTTTCCGCCAGCAACGCCTTCAGGTGCCGGTTCCGGACGGTGAACGAACCGCTCAACGTCTTATGGGTGAAGCTGTTGGCCGCGATCGGTTCGATTCCGGGCGACGTACCGCCGCAGATGATGGAAATGGATGCCGTCGGCGCAATCGCCATCTTGTTGGAAAAGCGTTCCATGATGCCGAATTCGGCGGCGTCCGGGCAGGCGCCGCGCTCTTCCGCCAAATCGCGGGAGGCCTTATCGGCCTGGGCACGGATGTGCTTGAACATGCGCGTGTTCCATACCTTCGCCATGACCCCTTCCATCGGAATCATCATGGCTTGCAGGAAGGAATGGAAACCCATCGTACCGAGGCCGACGGAGCGTTCGCGCATGGCCGAATATCGCGCGCGGGCGAAATCGTCCGGCGCGTTGTCGATGAAGTCCTGCAGTACATTGTCCAGGAAACGCATGACGTCGGGCACGAAGCCTTCGTTCTTTTCCCATTCCAGATATTTTTCCAGATTGAGGGAGGACAGGCAGCAGACCGCCGTACGCTGCTCTCCGTGATGGTCGATGCCGGTCGGCAGCGTGATTTCGGAGCACAGGTTGGACGTCTTTACCGTCAGACCGGCGAGCTTCTGATGTTCCGGGAGGTTCCGGTTCACATGATCGCCGTAGAGGATGTAGGGTTCGCCGGTTTCGATACGCGCCGTCAGGATGCGGATCCACAGGTCGCGGGCGCGGACCTTGCGGATCGTCGCCCGGTCTTTCGGCGAAACCAGTTTCCATTCTTCGTCGTTTTCCACCGCGCGCATGAAATCGTCGGTGATGACGATCCCGTGGTGCAGGTTCAACGCCTTGCGGTTCGGATCACCGCCGGTCGGTCGGCGGATTTCGATGAACTCCTCGACTTCCGGGTGCCAGATCGGCAGATAGACCGCCGCCGAGCCACGCCGCAGGGACCCCTGGCTGATCGCCAGGGTGAGCGAATCCATGACGCGAATGAAGGGCACGACGCCGGATGTCTTGCCGTTCCCGCCGACCGTTTCGCCGATGGAACGCAGGTTGCCCCAATAGCTGCCGATCCCGCCGCCACGCGCCGCCAGCCAGACATTCTCGTTCCACAGACCGACAATGCCTTCCAGGCTGTCGTTGCTTTCGTTCAGGAAGCAGCTGATCGGCAGACCGCGCTTCGTCCCGCCATTGGACAGAACCGGCGTCGCGGGCATGAACCAAAGCTTGGAGATATAGTCATAGAGGCGCTGGGCATGGGCGGAGTCGTCGGCGTAATGCATTGCCACGCGCGCAAACATGTCCTGGTAGCTTTCGCCCGGCATCAGATAACGGTCGGTCAGCGTCGCCTTGCCGAATTCCGTCAACAGCGCGTCGCGGCTTCGGTCGACATGGACGCGGATGCCATGGTCGTTCTGTTTGAGGTCGCGTAGCTCCGCGTCCATCTCCGCCTCTTCGGCAACGGCGTCCTCAGCCGTCGCGGCGCGATTGACCTTGGCGTCGTCCAGCCATTTGGCGGCGGCTTCGCGGGCAATTTCCTTTTGGCGCAGATTGTCTTCTTGCGCTGTGTTCATGGTTCCGTCCGGCACTGTCTACTTACCCCCATGTCTCAGCGTCGCCTGTATGCCTTCGGATCGTTCGCGATCTCGTCATGGCATATCGACCCGGCGATCGTCTCTTCGTCACGCCCCTCGAATTTCGCCCCAGTTTCGGGGTTGTCCCGGGGTTATCCACATCTGGGATTTCCAAACCGCCCGGCGCCCGTTTGGCGCCATGCCGGGGGAAGTCCCGTGTCCCGCTGTCAGCATCCGCATGCGAATGTCTGTATCCCCGTTATCCACAGGCTGGGGATCGAATGTTCACGGTACATTTTCATGTACACCCACTAGATATCGATCACCATCGCTGCGAAGCACAAGATATAGCGAAGCTGGAGTCGCTGTCAAAAGTAAAAAATGGCTTTGGGGAAGACGAATCGGCCTGTTTTTACTTGACTTCGCTAGGGGCCGCAGGGGGCCTCGGCGTCACGGCCTATTGCTTGTCCGATGTCTCTTCCGATCCGTCGATATTGCCTGTCGCGGACAGCAGTACGGCAATCGGACGGGTTGCCTCGAACCCGGCACAGACGATCATCGCGATCACCATGAAGGGCATGGACAGGACCATGCCGGCCACGCCCCATATCTGTCCGAAAACAGCCAGAGACAGTAGGATAACCAGGGGGCTGAGGTTCAAGGACCGGCCCATCAGGCGCGGTTCGATCACATTGCCGACGGCCAGTTGGACGCTGGCCAGAACGACCGTCGTGATGATGAAGGGAATCGGCGTACCGAACTGAACCAGGGTCAGAACGGCCGGAAAGGCGACCCCGACGAGGGAGCCGATATAGGGAATGAAATTCAGTATGAAAATCAGCACAGCCCAGAACGCGGCGAAGTCGACACCGACCAGCGACATGACGATATAGGACAGGGTCCCGGTGATCGCGCTGACGAAGGTCTTCAGGCCGATATATTTCTGAATGTCGTTCGAAATCCGCGCGATCATCTCCTTTGCGCGGCGGCTGTCTTCCGAGTTTTTGAACAAGGCATCGACCTTGCGGCCGAAGGTCACCTGTTCCAGCAGGATGAAGACGATATAGAAGATCACCGTCATCGTATTGCCGGTTACCGACGCCAAGGCGGATACCATGCTGCCCAGCGTGTTGCGCATGTCGATCTGGTTGGCGAGGTCGCGAATGCTGGGCAATTCCTGCGCGCCGACCAGGGCCAGGATGCGGTCCAGATAGCCTTTGAAATTTTCTTCATAGCCGGGCAGAGCGGCGCTGACCGCGGCGATATTGCTGCGGATCAGGTTGGCAAGCGCGACAAAGGCTAGGATCAGGATAAGAACCGCGATCGTCATGCCGACCCATCCGGGAAGCGAATGTCCGCCGATCTTGATGCGGCAGATTCTCTCGCTCAACGAATCCAGCAGGATGACGAAGAAGACAGCGATGGCGAAGGGCAGAAGGATCGCTTCCGCGATTACCATCAGATAGATGAATAGAGCGGTCAGCGCGAAACCGGCGAAGACGGTGACGACCCTAAGGTTGCCACTCCGCCGGGCGGCGGCGCCGCGCGTGTCGGAAGACCCTGCACCATTCGTATCGGACATGGGGCGTTTCCTCCATCAACCGCGTCGGCGCGCCGTCGGTGTCGAACCGAATGGTTCGGCTTAGGCGGCGTTATCGTCTTTCCGACGATAGGCGACGTTGCAGTGGGATTCGCAGTAGGGCTTACCCGGCACCGCATTCTTGCCGCAGAAGTGGAACTCGTCCGTGCCGGGATGACCGATCGGCCATTGGCAATGCCGTTCGACCACATGGGGGATCGGCAGCGGCGTGTGGCGCTTCACCTGCGTCGGCCGGGACGACAGGCCGAGACGATGGGCCTTGCCGATGACGGCGTTGCGGGTGACCCCGCCGAGTTTCTCGGCAATCTGCCGAGCCGTGTATCCGTTGGTCCACATTCCCTTGAGTAGGGCGACCCGCTCATCCGTCCAGTCCATTGCCGACCTCTTCCTGCTCTTTCCCCGCAGCCGGTTCGGTCCGGCAGAGTCGGGGGTTGGTCTCGTCCCGCACTTCGGTTTGGATGCAGTTCCCCTGTTGCCGGAAGAGGGACCCCCAGCTGAAAATCAATACATCTTGTGGCCGAAGCTCTCGAAGGCACAATATACGCGGTAAAATCGAGTCTCAAGCCCAAATCTCGATTCGCCGCGAATTGGCTGTGAAAATCTGCGATTCCGGGGGGCGGTCAAGCGCCGATTCTCATTCCGAGTCGCCGTCCGGGAATCGCGGGGGCGGTATCAGGCAGAGGAATCCGCCGTGAATCCGGGCGAATCGGCAAGGCAGCGGCCCACAACATCTTGTGTGCGCAGTTTATCTAAATTTTTTGGATTTTGACCGCCCAGACGGGAGAATGAGGGCGGTGAAATCAGGAATCGATCAAGCTCAACTTCTTTTCGAAGACCTTGAGCGCGTCGCCGAGGTCGCGGCAGCGTTTCAGTTCCTGACCGCGCGACCGTACGATGAATTCGTTGTGCTTGCCGTTGCGTCGCTTCATGACCGCGAAGACAGGCGATTCATGCGTGTGTCGGAAAATTGAGAAGATCGCGACGGGACCGTTGAAGTCGATGGCGTAATCCCGCCATTCCCCGGTAGCGACGTGTCGCGAATAGATGTCTAGAAGTCGGCGCAACTCCGCCTGATCGAAATAGGTCCGCTTTTTGCCGGCGCCTTTGCGGCGGTATTCCGACAAATCGATCAGTTGCGTCATTGGCCCCTTTCCGATCCAGTATGTCCGGCTTGGGCGCGCCTGCATAAGCAATGGCAAGCGCGTCTGAGCAGGTTTCGTTGTTTGAAGCCTACCCCGATGCGCTGCGCCACGGAAGTGTCAAATTGCCCTATACCGAACGAGAAGTTCCGGCTCAGCGCTCAGTTTACTTCAGGCTGGTCGTAACCATAGGGATCGGGGGACCGGAAACAGTCGATTTTGCCGAGGGTCCGGTAACAATAGACCGGGGCCTCGATAACTTCTTCCTGCGGCGGACGGCACAGCGGGCCCTTGTCACGGCTTTTGCGGATTGTGTCGCAATCCTGTCCCGTTACGGCGCTGGCCAGGATATCGCCGGGGGTTTTGTCTTCGTTGATCACGACGGCGGCGCTCGCCATCAGAACGGTCGCCGGGGTCACAAGGTCGCTGGAACACCCGGTCAGAAGCGCGATTCCAGCGACGATCGACACAAGGCGTGCCTTCGTCAGAACGACGTTCCTGTATCTTTCCATGGGGCGACGCATGGTTCCTCCTAAACAACCGCGAAGTCTGCTTTGAGCGACAAGCAATTACCGGGCCAAATGGAAGCCGCCGATGACGGCATTGCAGGGGCGGCGGCACTGGCCTAGAAAGTCGGTCCGGTGCCGTGAATTTGCCGATTCTATCTCTATCCATGGGGTGGATTGTGCGAATGACATGGATTTCGCCGGTCGTCTCCCCTAAATAGGGGCGGTTGGCTGGATCGTTACGAACCGGTGACAAGCGTTCGGGTCAAAAAATCAGAGTGGGAAGCCGTGGCCGATATTTTCAACGAAATCGATGAAGAACTGCGCCGGGACAAAGCCCAGGCCTGGTGGAAGCAGTACGGTAAGTTCGTCATTGCGGCCTGCGCGATCGTGATCGCCGGGACGGCCGGGTACACTTGGTATCAGGAAAGCCGCACGGCGGAATTGCGCGATCTGGCGGACCGCTACGGTCAGGCCCAGACGGAGATCGCCGCCGGCAACGACGCGCAGGCGATCGCCGCCCTCAATTCGCTGGCCGAGGATGCGCATGGCAACGGGATTGCCATGGTCGCCGCGTTCCGGGCAGCGGGTCTGTTGGGCGAACAGGGGGATCACGCTGGCGCCGCTGCAGCCTATGAGGCACTGGCGGCCGATAGCGACCTGGAAAACATCTATCGCAATCTCGCATCCGTCATGGCGGTGCTGCAGGCATCCCTGGCCGGGGAGGATCCGAAGGTGCTGCTCGACCGGCTGGCCCCGCAAACGGAAGAAGAGGCGGCCTGGCGCTTCACTGCGCGTATGATCGCGGCCTCGCTTGCTGTTGGGGCCGGGGATATGGACGCTGCGGCGGATTACCTGAAGGCCGTTGCCGACGATGCCGACGCGCCGACCAGCGCCCGTGGGCAGGCTGCGGAAATGCTTCAGGCCCTGGGCGAATAACCCGGTGAGGCAGCCGGAACGGTTTGGCGGTTAACGGAACACGCGCACGCCCGTCAACGGGCGGCCGGAGGGTGGTAATGACGATACGCAATCGGGTCGGACAGATCGGGCTGTTGGCCGTGGCGGCGATCTTGGTCGTCGGATGCGACCTCTTCAAAGAGGAGAAGAAGCCGCTGCCGGGAACGCGCGTCGCCGTCATGGTCACGGAAACCGATGCGACCCCTGATCCGCGCCTGTCCGACCTGCGCGTGAAATTGCCCGCGCCCTATGTGAACGAGTCCTGGCCGCAGGCCGGTGGATACCCAGACCACGCGATGCATCACCTTTCCGCTGGGAACGGCGATGTGTTGAAGGTTGCGTGGCGCGCGAATATCGGCAGTGGCGGAGGGGAAGATCGACGTCTCCTATCCGGCCCGGTCGTGGCGGAAGGCAAGGTCTTCACCATGGATACCGATTTCGAGGTTCGCGCCTTCGATGAGAAGACGGGAAAGCTGATTTGGACCTTCGAAGCGGAGGTGCCGGACGAGGACGATGAAGCCTTTGGCGGCGGGATCGCCTATGCCGACCGGATGATCTTCATGACGACCGGCTATGCCCGCGTTCTGGCGATCAGCGCGGAAAACGGCAAGTTGCTTTGGGAAAAGCCGGCGGCGGGTCCGATCCGCGCGGCACCGGCTATCGGCGAGGGCAAGGTTCTGGCGATTTCCATCGACAACCGGGTCTCCGCCTATGACGAAGTGACGGGGGAACTGCTGTGGTTCCACGCCGGATTCGCGGAGACGGCAGGGCTCCTTGGCGGCGCGAGCGCGGCGATCACGGACCGCACTGCCGTTGTTCCTTATTCGTCGGGGGAACTGTTTTCACTGCGTCTGTCGACGGGTCGCGTGAACTGGTCCGATAGCCTGGTATCCGTGCGACGGGTCGATGCTTTGGCATCCTTGGCCGATATCCGGGCGCGTCCGGTGATCGATCGCGGCGTCGTTTACGCGCTCAGCCACGGGGGCCGGATGGTCGCCTTTGACGAAGCCTCCGGCGCGCGTGTTTGGGACCGTCGCATCGGCGGCATTCAGACGCCCTGGGTCGCGGGCGACTTCATCTATGTCGTCACCTTGGATCAGACGATCCTGTGCCTGACCCGTCGCGGCGGTCGTGTGCGCTGGGCAACGCCGTTGCCGAATTTCGAAGATGTCGAAGATCTGGAAGATCCGATCAGCTGGGCTGGGCCGATCCTGGTTTCGGATCGGCTTTTGATCGGTAATACGCTTGGGGAACTGTGGTCCGTGTCGCCTTATGACGGGAAACCCATCGGGCGGATCGATCTGGGCGACCCCATTCGTATCCCGCCGATCGTCGCTGACGGCTATGTTTACGTCCAGACCGAGGCCGGGACGCTGTTCGCCCTGCATTGAGGTTCCGTGCCCCGCGTGCTACACGCCGCGCTTTCCGGCGATTGCGCCGGGACGGAATTTGAAAGGTTCACGCCAAATGGCCATCGTTGCCATCGTCGGACGTCCGAATGTCGGCAAGTCCACCCTTTTCAATCGTTTGGTTGGGAAACGCCTGGCAATCGTCGACGACACGCCGGGCGTCACCCGTGACCGGCGCGAGGGCGAAGGGCGGATTGCGGATATGAAGTTCCGCGTCCTGGATACGGCGGGGTTCGAAGACGCCTATGACGACAGTCTTGAAGCCCGCATGCGCCGTCAGACCGAACGTGCCATTCAGGAAGCGGATGTCGCGCTGCTGCTGATCGACGCGCGTGCCGGGGTAACGCCGCTGGACGAGAAATTCGCGGCCTTGCTGCGTAAGGGCAATACGCCGGTCCTGCTGCTGGCGAATAAATGCGAAGGCAAGGCGGGCCAGCCCGGCCTGTTGGAAGCCTATTCCCTCGGCTACGGCGATCCCATTCCGTTTTCCGCGGAGCACGGGGAAGGCCTGTCGGAGCTTTACGACGCGCTGGAGCCGTTTATTCCCGACGATCCGAAAGAGATCGGCTCGGCGGAAGCGATCCTGCCGGAAATCGATATCGACCTGACCGACGAAGATGCGGAAGTCGAGGCGCCGGAGGCCGGGACCCCGGAGCGCCCGTTGCAGCTTGCCATCGTCGGTCGTCCGAATGTCGGCAAGTCCACGCTGATCAACCGCTATCTGGGCGAAGACCGGTTGTTGACCGGGCCGGAGGCAGGCATCACGCGCGATTCCATCGCCGTCGATTGGGAATGGAAAGGCAAGAGGGTTCGGCTGATCGATACGGCGGGTCTGCGCAAACGTGCCCGCGTGTCGGAAAAGGTGGAGAAACTGTCTGCCGCCGATACACGCCGCGCCGTGGATTTCGCGGAAGTGGTCGTGCTGTTGCTCGACGCGCAGGAATTGCTGGAAAAGCAGGACCTGACCATTGCGCGCCAGGTGATCGATGAAGGCCGCGCGCTGATCATCGCCGCCAACAAATGGGATGCGGTCGAAGACAAACAGGAAACCCTGACGAAACTGCGTGAACGGTTGCAGATTTCGCTGACCCAGCTGAAAGGTGTCCCGGTCGTGACCCTGTCGGCGAAGGAAGGGAGAAACCTGGACAAGTTGCTGTCGGAGGCTTTCCGCATCCACAAACTTTGGAACAAGCGCATTTCGACGGCGAAGCTGAACGGCTGGCTTCAGGGCATGGTCGCCGCGCATGCCCCGCCGCTGTCCAAGGGACGCCGGATCAAACTGCGCTACGTGACCCAGGCGAAGACGCGCCCGCCGACTTTTGCGTTGTTCGCGTCTCAGGCGGAAAGCCTACCGGAATCCTATATCCGATATCTGGTCAATGGCCTGCGGGAAGATTTCGGACTGGAAGGCGTGCCGTTGCGCCTGCATGTTCGCCAAGGTAAAAATCCGTACCAGCCGAAGCGTTAATCCAGCCGCAAGGTCAGGAAAGCCCGATGTCGTTCCGCACTGCCGTTTCCATCCTGTTATTGGCCTTAGGCCTTGCCGCGTGTGATTCCGTGGCCGGGGTCAGCATGTTCACCCCGAAATCGACGGCCTATGACGGTGTATGGGTCGGTCAGCTGACCGTCGGATTGAAGACGGACAAATGTTATGTTTCTCGAGGCGGCGTGCGCCTTCGTATTGTTGGCGGGCGTTTGAACGGCGTCGTGCGCTTTCAGGAGGGCGAGGGCGATATTTCCGGCGTGTTGGATGACAAGGGAGTCGTCCAACTGGTGAAGGTGAACAATTCCTACGACGGCACGGATGTCGCACTGGAAGGCCAATTCGGTGAATCCACGGCCTCCGGTACGTGGAACAATGGTTTCTGCACAGGGGATTGGGAACTTAAGAAAGCGCGCTGACGCCCGGTTTCCATTTACATTCAATTGCCTATGTGTTTTTAGATGTTATTCAACAAATTGGTTGAATAAAATTTTGATGCTGTTATATTCAACAACATGGTTGAATATAACGCTCATCAATTGGATACGGTCTTCCACGCCCTAGGGGATGCGACACGGCGCAGGATGCTTCGTGACCTCTCCGCCGGAGAAAGAACCGTCAGTCAACTCGCCGAACCGTTCGCAATGTCTCTTGCCGCGGCGTCCAAGCATATCAAGACCTTGGAGAACGCGGGACTGATCCGTCGCGAGGTGAGGGGGCGCACCCATATGTGCCGTCTTGCCGCGTCGCCGCTCGCCTCGGCGCATGAGTGGCTGGCGTTCTACCGGAAATACTGGACGGAGCGTCTTGATGGTCTGGAGGCCTTGTTGCGGGCCGAAGATGGCGAAGAAGCGAAAAAAACCGACAAAGGAGATGATCGATGACGGATGTTACAGAAGCCGGTTCCCCTTGCGTAATGGACGATCCGACGACGTTGAGAATCGAACGTCTTTTGCCGGGTCCGTTAGATCGGGCCTGGCGCTACCTTACGGTCAGCGATCTGCGTCGGCAGTGGCTGGCGTCGGGCGAGATGACGCTGGAGGAAGGGGCCTCGTTCGAACTGGTCTGGCGGAATGAAGAATTGTCCGATCCGCCCGGGACACGCCCGGAAGGGTTTCCGGAAGAACACCGGATGACTTGCCGGATTGTCGAGGTCGATGCACCCCGGAAGCTCGTCTTTACGTGGGGTGAAAAGGCGGAAGTGATGTTCCAGTTGGAAGAGCGAGGCGATGATGTCTTGTTCACGGTCATTCACAGCCGCGTCACGGACCGCGCCATTCTGCTGAATGTCAGTGCCGGATGGCATGCCCATTTGGATGTGTTGGTCGCGCGGGCGAACGGCCGTAAACCGGAATCTTTCTGGGATCGCTGGTTGTCCCTGAAATCCGACTATGAGCGCCGTTTGAACGCCTAAACCGCGTCAGTGCAGCGCGACTGCGGCGGCATCCACGAAGCGATCGGTGATGGACGGATCTTCCGGGTCGGGGTTGGTGGTGGCTTCCTCGCCCGGATAGGCCGCTTCCCGCAGTTTGGTCGCCATGGGGCCCGGATCGATCAGATGTACGTCGACCGTCGATTTCTGCAGTTCCAGGGCATAGCACCGCACGAGGCTTTCCAGCCCCGCCTTGCTGGCGGCATAGACGCCCCAGAAAGCCTTCGGCATCGATCCCGCCGCGCAGGTCGTGAAAATCGCCCGACCCGCCGGGGACAGGCGCAGCAGCGGGTCATAGGCCCGGATGAGGCGCTGGTTGGCGGTCAGGTTCAGGAACATCGTCCGGTCCCAGGTCTTCTGATCCAGGTGATGAACCGGGGACAAAACGCCCAACTGCGCGGCAGCCGATACCAGAACGTCCAGCCTGCCGAAACGTTGATGGATGGATGCCGCCATCATGTCGATCTTTTCCGCCTCGAACAGGTCGAGGGGGGCGAGGGTCGCCGTGCCGCCCGCCGATTTGATGGCGTCGTCGACTTCTTCCAACCCGCCGACGGTGCGCGCGGTCAGGATCACATGCGCGCCTTCCGCGGCGAACCGTTTCGCCACCGCCGCGCCCAAACCGCGGCTAGCCCCGGTCACCAGGGCCAGACGGCCTTCCAATCGTTTGCTCATGGGATAAGTCCTCACCCGACCTTTTGTTCGCGCAGCAGCGACAGCTTGGCGGCGCCATTGCCGTCGCTTTCCGCCACATCGGTGAGTGTGATCGGGTAATCGCCGGAGAAACAGGCATCGCAATAAGCAGGCTTCGCGGAGTCGCGGCCCGGTAGCCCCATGGCCCGGTACAGGCCGTCCATGGAAATGAAGGTCAGCGTGTCGCAGCCGATCGCCGCGCGCATCTCCTCCAGGCTCATGCGGGCCGCCATCAACTGGCTGCGTTCCGGCGTATCGACCCCGTAGAAACAGCTATGCGTCGTCGGCGGGCTGGAAATGCACATATGCACCTCCGTCGCACCGGCGGCGCGGATCATTTCCACGATCTTGCGGGACGTGGTGCCGCGCACGATGGAATCGTCCACCAGGACGACCCGTTTGCCCTCGATCACCGCGCGATTGGCGTTGTGCTTCAGCTTCACGCCCAGGTGACGGATTTCGTCCGTCGGTTCGATGAAGGTCCGCCCGACATAGTGGTTGCGGATGATGCCGTATTGGAAGGGGATACCGCTTTCCTCGGCATAGCCGATGGCGCTGGGGACGCCGGAATCCGGGATCGGCACGACGACGTCGGCGGGGACGGGATTTTCCCGCGCCAATTCGCGCCCGATCGCCTTGCGTGCGTCATAGACGGAATGGCCCTCGACGATGCTGTCCGGGCGGGAGAAGTAGATATATTCGAAGATGCAGAAACGTTCTTCCTGCTTTTCGAAGGGAAATTCGCTGTGCAGACCGGTATCGTCGATGACGATCATTTCGCCCGGCTTCACGTCGCGGATTTTCTCCGCGCCGATAATGTCCAGACCGCAGGTTTCCGACGACAGGATATAGGCGGAGGTTCCTTTGGCCGGGTCTGCCAGTTTCCCCAGGACCAGCGGCCGGACGCCGCGCGGATCGCGCACGCCGATCAGCTTCTTACGGCTCAAACAGACCAGGGAATACGCGCCTTCGACACGGCGTAGGGCGGCGATCAGACGATCGGTCAGACTGCCTTTCGCATGCGCCATCAAATGGATCAGGGTTTCCGTATCCGTCGTCGATTGGAAGATCGACCCGTGTTTGACCAGTTCCTTGCGCAGATGGAGCGCATTGGTCAGGTTGCCGTTATGGGCGACGGCCAGACCGCCGAATTCGAAATCGGCGAACAGCGGCTGGATATTACGCACCATCGGCGCGCCGGTCGTGGAATAGCGGTTGTGGCCGATGGCGGCGTGACCGACCAGTTTCTCGACAATGCCGCGATCCTTGTCGAAGACGTCGCCGACATGGCCAAGTTCGCGATGGGCGTGGAAATCCGTGCCGTCGTAACAGACGATCCCAGTTGCTTCCTGACCGCGATGCTGTAGCGCGTGAAGGCCCAGCGCGGTGTGTTTCGCCGCGTCATCGGTACCCAGAATACCGAAGACGGCGCATTCCTCGTGCAGCTTGTCATCGTCGAACGGATCCGTTCCGAAATCGATATCGCTGACCGGAGTGTCGCCGCTGGATACAGTCATCATTCGGAATCCTACTGATTGTTCGAACTGTCGATTACGTGCTGCAGACTGTCATTGGCCGATGGACTGTAGCCTGTTCCGCTCGATCCGTCGCTATTGCCGTTTTCGGCACCGGAATTGCCGGACGGCGTGACGGGCGGTTGCATCAGTTTTTGGACCTCTTCCACCGTGTTGACGGTCTGCCGGCCCCTTTCGAGCTTATCCAGGACGTAGCCGCCGATATCCGGCGGCAGCGTTTCCAGGATCGTGACGCCGCCGACGCGAACCAACTCGTAAGAGCGACTCGTCCGGACGGTGTCCGGCAATGCCTTTTCCTCGAAAATCAGGACGGAGGCAAGCAGAATGCCGCAGCACAGCAAATAGCCCGTTCCGACGCCGGCGACAAAGCCCAACGCCCGGTTGATCGATCCCAGCGGACTTTCTTTTGTAACGTGCGACAGAACGGAACTGAGGATCATCAGAAGCACCAGGGTTCCGGCAAAAACCCCGGCCCCCGCCGCGATATCGGCGAAGAGTTCCTGCTGGATATGTTGGCGGGCAAAGGCCTGCGCATGGGGATAGCCCAGGACAGTGACGACCATGGCCCCGATCCAGGCGCCGATGCCGGTCACAAGGCCGACGAAACCCCAGAAGGCCCCTAAAATTCCGAACAGGCCGATACCGGCCAGAACCACGATGTCGGTGGTTGTGAAAGGCAAATTCTCCATCAGTCCCTCTATCGCCTGTCTGCGGCTATCGGGTTAACGGCGCGCATCTGCGTCGAGTATTCGGATCGGCCCTTCGGCCTCTGCTTCTAGGTGCCGGATCAGGGCACCTACATCGCCCACGGCAGTGACCGTGACGTCGCCCTGGGCCTTGCCTTCCTTGGCGCTGCGCGGTTTCGGCGCCAGCGCGCGGTCGAAGCCCAGTTTCCCGGCTTCCTTCAATCGGGCGTCCGGCCGTCCGACGGCGCGGATTTCGCCGGACAGGCCGACCTCGCCGAAGACGACGGTTCCGCGCGGGACCGGCACGCCGGTCAGCGACGACACGATGGCCGCCGCCACGGCAAGATCCGCAGCGGGTTCCGCAATGCGAAGACCGCCTGCGACGTTGAGATATACGTCCCGGCCGGATAAATCCAGCCCACCGCGCGCCTCCAGCACCGCCAGCAACATGGCAAGGCGGTTTCCGTCCCAGCCCACGACCGCTCTGCGCGGCGTCCCGTAGGCGGACGGCGCGACCAAGGCCTGGATTTCGACCAGCATCGGGCGGGATCCTTCGATGCCCGCGAAGACGGCGGCCCCCGCGACGCCGTCCTGACGATCGGCCAGGAACAGGGCGGACGGGTTCAAAACCTGTTCCAACCCGCGTTCTGTCATATCGAAAACGCCGATTTCGTCGGTCGGGCCGAATCGGTTCTTCACCCCGCGCAGGATGCGGAAGGGATGACCGCGTTCCCCTTCGAAATACAGGACCGTATCGACCATGTGTTCCAGGACGCGCGGTCCGGCGATCGCGCCTTCTTTCGTGACATGACCGACCAACAGGACGGCGATGCCCCGGCGCTTGGCGACACGGATCAGTTCCTGAGCGGATGCCCGAACTTGTCCCACCGTGCCCGGTGCGGAATCCAGCAGGTCGACATACATGGTCTGGATGGAGTCGATCACCGCGACTTTCGGTCCGTCCGGCCTGTCCAGGGAGGCGAGAATATCACGTACCGAGGTGGCGGAGGCGAGGGCGACCTGCGCTTCCGTCACGCCCAGACGGGTGGCGCGCATGCGGATCTGGTCGATTGCTTCCTCGCCGGAGATATAGGCGACCGGTGCCTGACGGCTCAACGCCGCGGCGGCCTGGAGGAGGAGGGTGGATTTCCCGATGCCGGGATCGCCGCCGATCAGCGTCGCGGAGCCGTCAACCAAACCGCCGCCGAGCACCCGGTCCAACTCGCCGATCCCGGATGTCAGACGCGGCCGGGCCTCGCTTTCGCCTTTAAGGGAAACGAAGTCCAACGCCTTACCGGACGCCCCGCCGCCGGATCGCTTGCCGCCGCCGATCGGGGTCGATTCCACGACTTCCTCGGTGATCGAATTCCATTCCTCGCAGGCCTCGCACTTCCCCGCCCAGCGCGGAAATACAGCGCCGCAGGATTGGCAGACATAGCGTTTGGAGGACTTGGCCATAACACTTCCATACTGTGGTGCCGCGCGGAATCCGAGCGTACCACACACCAACCGCGATTCGTCCGGTGACGGAACCGAAATCACTGAAATGGTGGTTATTTATCTATTTGTTAACTTTTCTCTGTGCACGTGATTGCGGTTATTTTCGAACCTTCTAGGAACCAATCATGTCAGAAGACTCCTTCTATCAACAGCTCCAGACGGAGTTCTTGGATTCCATCGAAGACAGTTCGAGCCAAATTGAAGATGTTATCGACAAGGCACTGCGCGGCCTAGAAGACAAAAAGAGCGCTTTAAAAGCCATTCGACGCGAAGCGCACTCCCTTAAAGGCACGGGCGGGTCGTATGGTTACCCGATGATCAGCTCGATCTCTCATCGCCTGGAAGACTTCCTCGCGGATGAAAAAGAACTGTCCGCCGAAGTCTCGCACGAAATCGGCGTGTTTCTGGACAGAATTCGCGAAATCGCCCGCCATGGCAAAGAGCCGAGCGGTGAAGAGGCGACCAAGCTGCTGCGGGCCCTTCCGTCGCGCCGCCCGCCACCCGATATCAGCGTGAATGTCGTCGATGTCGAGGTTTTGTTGGGCGTGCCATCGACCGTGACGGCCAAGATTGTCCGTGACATTCTGCAGAACTGCGGATTTCGCGTTGTGCAAGCCACGCGGCTGCTGGATTGCTTTACGGTAACGTACCGCTCGAAGCCGAACGCCGTGATCTTTTCCCAAACACTGGATGAACTCAGCGGTGCGGATCTGGCCCGTGCGCTGGGCGCCATGACCGCCACCGAAAGCATTCCGGCGGCGGTCCTGACCAGCTTCAAACTCGATCACACAGCGCTGAAGTCGCTGCCGGACAGTGTTTCGATCATCCGGTTGGGCAAAGAGCATTTCGACGCCGACATGGGCAATTTCCTGTCCCGGATCGACATCAAGACATCCTAAAGCGACAAGGCGACCTGCGGCCGACCGTTCGACGTCTTTTCCGGGCTTCTGCCGTTTCGGTCCACGGTGCAGCTGACCCGTTTGCGGAAATTTGAGAAACTGTCGAAGGTGACCACGTCGATCGGTTCCTCGAAATCGAGGGTAAGCCGGTAGAGGCTCCCGCCGGCCTGACTTTGCAGGCCGATGACTTCCCCGATAAACGGCTGGCCCAGATAGGTGCCTTCCACGATCTGCCCGACGGTGAAGGGCGGCGGTGGCGGGGCGTTGCCGGTCCGTGCGTGCAGGGTATTCCAATCGCGAAAGCCGTATTGGCGGGCGATCAATTCCAGGGCTTGCCCGTGCGACACGGGATTGCCGGATGCCTCCAATTCGGTGCGGAGGCGTTTCGCCTGCGCCTTCAAGGCATCAAGCGACGGTAATGGGGATGGTGAGGTCATGCCTCGTCCTCCTTGCATGTCGTCATGCGTCTTTCGAATGGGGCCCGCATTGCCATTCTCCGCATGCCTGATAGCAGGGGGAGGATGTCGATATTTCTCAGGAAGGATTCACCAAAGGCATTCACGCCCGCGGACGGCAGGGACCTTCACCCGACGGCGCTGATAGCGCGCGGGTGGGGCGACTGTCAATCGCGGTGACGGCCGCTTCGGCATGACAATCCTGCTTGCATGACTAAGAATATTGGAACATATTAAAAACAATTTCAGATTATAAAGTGAACATGAATAGAAGAGGAGGCGAGTGCGGTGCAGGAAATCTCAACCCACCTTCCCGGAATTCTGCTGGCTTATTCGGCATTCCTTGTAGCGGTCGCGAGCCCGGGTCCGAACATTCTTGCCGTTATCGGGACTTCCATGGGCGTCAGCCGCGAGTCCGGCATGGCTCTGGCGGCAGGCGTCGCCACCGGTTCGTTTACCTGGGCGTTGCTCACGGTCTTCGGACTGTCCGCCATCTTGGCCGCCTATGCCTCGGCACTGTTTGCGATCAAGATATTCGGCGGCCTCTACCTTCTTTGGCTGGCCTATAAAGCGTTTAAATCCGCCTCATCCAGGCACGATATCGAGGCCAAGGAACTCGCGGGCGGTCGCCGGACAGCGTTAGGCTATTTTAAACGAGGCTACTTGATTCAGATGACCAATCCAAAGGCCGCGTTGGCATGGATCGCGATCATCTCGCTTGGTTTGAAAGCGGGGGCGCCATACTGGGTCGCGGCAAGCATCGTTCTGGGAACGTTTGCGCTATCGATAAGTATCCATCTGATCTACGCGGTTGCCTTCTCGACCCCGTTCATGATGCGCCATTACAGTAACGCACGACGGCTGATCCAAGGAGTCCTGGGGACATTCTTTGCGTTTGCCGGCTTACGTCTGCTGTTGAGCAGGAACTGACCCATGCCAGCATATGCAGATCCAACAGCGGCAAATCTCAACAACGGATTCGTGGTCGCGATCAATATCGTCGCGAAAGACGGCGAGGCGGAGGCGGTTGCGGAAATACTGGAAAACTTGATCGAGCCGACAATGGCGGAGGAGGGCGTGAAGTTCTTTATGCCCTACCGCTCGCCGTCCGATCCGAACGCATTTTTCATCTACGAACTCTATATCGATGAGGCCGGTTGGGACGCCCATAACAATTCGTCTCATTTCAAGAGCGCCATTGAAGAGCTGCTTCCCAGAGTGGCCGCGCGCGAGCGCGTGCCCTTCGTGCCGTTCGTGACCTGATACGGCAATGGCCTCTGCGCCTGCCCCTTACGGGAATAAGGGCGGCGGTCCAACCGGCGCGGACTAGAGCTTCAGCAGTTCCATCTGGATCGGGCCGTCGGCGGATCCATGGATGAATTGATCGACATAGTCGTTGCCGGAATTGTCTATCTGGCCGACCGGGCCGTGCCAGATGACCTTGCCTTGATACAGCATGGCCATGCGGTCGGCGATGCGCCGGGCGCTGGGCATGTCATGGGTGATGGAAATCGCGGTCGCGCCGACTTCCTTCACGCATTTGACGATCAGATTGTCGATGACATGGCCCATGATCGGATCCAAGCCCGTCGTCGGTTCGTCAAAGAAGATGATATCCGGGTCACCCGCAATGGCACGGGCCAGTCCGACGCGTTTGCGCATGCCGCCTGACAGATCCGCCGGTGACATCTTGCCGACATCCGCGCCCAGCCCGACCTGTGCCAGTTTTTCGATCGCGATGTCGTGGGCCAGTTTGCGCTTCATGCGTTTGCCCTGGATCAGACCGAAGGCGACGTTTTCCCAAACCGGCAGGCTGTCGAACAGGGCCGCGTTCTGGAACAGCATGCCGATCTTGGCATTCACCTCTTCCCGGTCCGCGTTGGACAGATGGACCGTCGGCTGCCCGTCGATTTCGATTTCACCTTGTTCCGGGGACAGCAGCCCCAGAATGCATTTCAGCATCACCGATTTGCCGGTCCCGGATCCGCCGATGATGACGACCGATTCTTGCGGCATGACGTCGAGGGAGAAGCCGCGCAAAATCTGCTTCGGCCCGAAACTTTTGTGAACGTCTTTCAGACGGATTTTCGGGGTCTTGCTGTCGGTCATGTGGCGAAGAACAGTTCGGTGATCAGATAGTTGGCGATCAGGATCAGGATGGAGGCGCTGACCACGGCATTGGTTGTCGCCGCGCCGACACCCTGCGCGCCGCCCCGGCTGTGGAAACCATGATAGCAGCCCATCAGCGCAACCAGGAACCCGAAGACCGCCGCCTTGACGAGGCCGGATACGATGTCCTGTGCCTCAACGAAATTCCAGGAATTGATCAGATAGACCTGCTCGTTGAAGCCCAGCTTGTAGACACTGACCAGATAGCCACCGAATACCCCCAGGATGTCGCCGATCAGGACCAGCAGCGGCAGCATCGTCACCCCGGCGATCAGGCGCGGGGCGATCAGGTATTTCATCGGATTGGTGGACAGGGTTTCCAACGCGTCGATCTGTTCCGTCACCCGCATTGTGCCCAATTCCGCCGCCATGGCCGCGCCGATGCGGCCCGCGATCATGAGACCGGCCAGAACCGGCGACAATTCCCGCGTGATCGATAGGACGACGACGGACGGGATCGCGCCTTCGGCGGCGAACCGGGAAAAGCCGGTATAGGACTGCAAGGCCAGAACCATACCCGCGAACAGCGTCGTCATCGCGACCACGGGCAGCGAGTAATAGCCGATATCGATCATCTGCCGTCCGATCAGACGGGGATAGATCGGCGGCCGCACACAGTGCTGTATCCCGACGAGTGCGAAGGTCGTCAGACGCCCGGTTGCCGCCAGAAAACCGAGGCTGGCCGCGCCGAGTGCGCGTAGCGGGTTCACGCGACGCCCCCGACATAGCTGCGGGCATAGCGTGCGCCCAAGGAGGTGAGAATTTCGTACCCGATGGTGCCCGCCTTGTCGGCGACGGCATCGACATCCTGGTTCGGACCGATCAGCGTGACGGTATCGCCAGCCTGCGCCGTCGGGACGGCGGTGACGTCCAGCGTCACGAGATCCATGGAGACGCGACCGACCAACGGCACTTCGATATCCCCCAACCAGGCACTTGCAGAATTGCTGAGAGACCGGAGGAATCCATCCGCGTATCCAACCGCGATCGTTGCAATCCGCGTCGGCCCCTCGGCCCGATGGCTGGCACCGTATCCGACGCTCTCTGGGGCGTCAATCTGACGAACCTGCAGGATGCGAGACTGTAAGGTGACGACCGGTTTCATCGGGTTCGGGGCGGTCGTGTTCGGGCGAACGCCGTAAAGACAGACCCCGGGCCGGACCCAGTCGAAATGCCAGTCGGACCCCAGGAATATCGCGCTGGATGCCGCCAGCATCGCGCCTTCCGTCGCCTTGGGCAGGCGGTTGACGGCATCGGCGAAGCGTTGTTGCTGTTCGCGGTTCATCGGATGGGCCGGATCGTCGGCGCAGGCCATATGCGACATCACGAAACGCAAATCGATTCCCTGCAACCGATCCGGATTGTCGATCAGATCGGCGGTTTCGGTCCGGTCCAATCCGGTACGGCTCATGCCCGTGTCGATATGCAGCAAGGCGGGCAGGGGGATGCTGTTGGCGCGACAGAAGGCGGCCCAGCGGTCGATCTGCCCCGGATCGCAGAGGGATGGCCACAGGCGGTGCTCCAGGAATACTTCTTCCTGACCCGGCAGCAGCCCGTTCAACACACCGATGCGAATATCGGATTTGTCCAGGACCTGCCGCAGGGCGATCCCTTCATCCAGATGCGCGACATAGAAGGTCTTGCAGCCCCCCGCCGCCAAACTGCGCGCCACGGGGGAGAGACCAAGACCGTATCCGTTCGCCTTCACCACGGCGGCGGACCGTCCATGGCCGGTGCGGCTACACAGGAATTGCCAGTTTTGTACGATCGCGTCCAGATCGATGGTCAGCGTTGTCGGACTGTGCGGAAAACCGGCTTGGGACATGAAAACACTCTTCTGCAACGGGACTGAACGGAAACCTTTCTGGCCACGCGTTCCCGAAAGAGCAAGTGTCCCGAAAGGGATAGGGTACCCGCGAGCGCGGTGACGGCCTATACTCGCCTATAGTTTCGCGGCGCATGCTGCATTGCAACGGCGAAGACGTCCAAGGGGAAAAGTAATGAGCGACCGAAAGACGACCCGCGCGATCCTGCCCGTTCTGGCTTGCCTGTTGACCGGCTTGTTCGGTGGTCTTGCGATGCCGATGAAGGCACGGGCCTGCTCTTTGGCGCTGTCTCTTGGACTCGATACGTCGTCCAGCGTCGATTCGAAGGAATATCGGAAACAGACGGACGGGTTGGCGGCGGCATTGGTCGATCCGGACGTGATTGCGACGATCCTGGGGAGTGGCGGGATCTACCTGACCGCGTTCGAATGGAGCGGCCGAACGCAGCATGTGCTGCAATTGGATTGGACATGGCTCAACAGCGAGGAAGCGATCCGCACCGCCGCGACCCGGCTGCGCAATTCCGTCCGGCAATATATCGAATTCCCGACCGCTATCGGCTATGCGCTGGGCTTCGCGGCCATTCATTTCCAGCAATTGCCGCAAACCTGCCTGCGGCGTGTCGTCGATATTTCCGGCGACGGCGTTAACAATGAAGGCTTTTCGCCCGTCATCGCCTACCGAGCCTTCGACTATTCGGACATCACGGTGAACGGGCTGGTCATCAAGGGATCGGAACCGGACCCGGAACCCTATTACCGCGAAAAGCTGGTCAACGGCCCCGGCGCCTTCGTCGAGGTGGCGGACGATTACGACGATTTCCAGCGCGCGATGAAGCGCAAGCTGCTGCGCGAAATCCGCGGCGGCGCGGTGGTGATGCGCTGACGCCCCGTTAGGCGAGACGTTATTGGAATCCTTCCCCACCGTGTTGGCGGTCCAAGTCGTCAAACAGGGTTAGTTCACCGTTGAAGAATAGTTCCACGATGCCGACCGGCCCGTGTCGCTGTTTGGCGATGACCAATTCCGCGACGTTGCGCTTTTCGACAAGCGCCTGTTCGTGGCGCAGGCGGCGCTCCTCGAATTTCTCCGGGGATTCATTGGGGCGCTGTTCCGGGAATTCCTTTTCCAGATAGTATTCGGGACGATAGACGAAGGACACGACGTCCGCGTCCTGTTCGATGGAGCCGGATTCACGCAAGTCGGAAAGCTGCGGGCGCTTGTCTTCGCGGTTTTCGACCTGTCGCGACAACTGCGACAGGGCCAGCACCGGGACGTTCAATTCCTTGGCCAATGTCTTGAGGCCTCGGGTGATTTCGGACACTTCCTGCACGCGGTTGTCGATGCGCTTATCCGGCGGTCCCTGGAGGAGCTGCAGGTAATCGACAATGATCAGATGCAGGCCGTGCTGACGCTGCACCCGGCGCGCCCGCTGACGCAGGCCGGTGATCGTCAGGGCCGGGGTGTCGTCGATATAAAGCGGGATGCGGCTCAATTCCTGGCTGGCGACGACGATGCGTTCGAATTCTTCCGTCTGGATATCGCCGCGCCGGATGCGGTCGGAAGCGACGCCGGAGCAGGTGGAGATCAAACGGCCCGCCAACTGTTCCGCGCTCATTTCCAGGCTGAAGAACAGGACGACGCCGCCTTCTTCAATTTCCTTGCCGTCTTCGGTGACGATCTTCTTGTAGGCGGAGGCGGCGTTGTAGGCGATGTTGGTTGCCAGTGCCGTCTTCCCCATCGCCGGGCGTCCGGCGAGGATCAGCAAATCCGACCCGTGCAAACCGCCCAAACGCTCGTCGACATCCCGGAACCCGGTGGTGATCCCGACGACATGGCTATCGCGCTTGAACGCCTGTTCCGCCATCAACAGCGCCTGCTTGGCCGCCGTGTCGATGCTTTTGACCATCTGGTCCAGATTGCCGGTCGAGGCCAGATTGTAGAGCCGCTGTTCGGCCTTTTCGATCTGCTTGTCGGCGGTGAAGTCCAGGTCGTGGCTGTCATAGGCGTCCGTGACGACTTCCTCGCCCAGGCCGATCAGTTCCCGCTTCAGATACAGGTCGTGGATGGTCTTGGCATATTCGCCGCTGTTCAGAACGGTGACGACGTTGGTCGCGAGTTCGTACAGATAGGCCGTGCCGCCCGCTTCGCGCAGCAACTCATCGCTTTCCGCGATATGGCTCAGCGTCGCCGGGCTGGCGACTTGCCCCTTGTCGATCAGCGTCTTGATATGGCCGTAGAGCCGCTGGTGTTCCGGCACATAGAAATGCGACGGGGCCAACAGGTCCGCCGCCGCCTCGATCGCGCGGTTGTTGCGCAGAATGGCGCCGATCAGCGCCTGTTCCACTTCGGCGTTATGCGGTGGCTGGCGAAAGGGTTTCGCCGTTCCGTCCTGACCGTTTTGCTTGTCTGTGTGCAGGGGGCGAATATTGCTCGCGCCGGCACCGTCGGCTGTATCGTTCATCATCGTCGGAGCATAGACCGAGTCGAATTGGAAAGCATGTAGATCAGTTGTGAACGCGGGCTGTGAGTCATGGGGATATCGGGGGTGAAAACAAAAAGCCCTCTCCCATTCGGGAGAGGGCGAGGCGGATCAGGGAGGTATGGGAGACGGGCGATCAGATTTCCTTGAGCCGTTTGTTCAACGTGTAATCGCCGGAGGTCACATGCGCTTCCATATCGGCGGCGCGTTCTTCCAGATCCTTGAACTTCCGGCGCAGGGATTCGAAGCGCAGGTTCTGCGGCAAACCGGCATCCACCGCACCGTCGGGGCCGCCCGGCGACGGCGGACCGTCGGGGGTGGGGGCTTGCGCCGTGGCGGTCTCGGTCGGGCCGGCGGCCGCAGGTCCTTCAGCCATGAAATCCGTGCGGCGTTCCAGCAGGACGATGCCCAGAATATAGAGGAGGATGGCAACCGGCGCGTTCATGATCAGAAGGATGATCAGCGCGGCGCGCACGGCCCAGGGCCGCATCCCCGCCGTTTCCGCGATCCCGGCGCAAACACCGGCGATCTTTCCACGATCCGGATTGCGGTGCAGGCGTTTGAAGAAGCGATGCAGCTTTTCGCCAAAGGCATGCGGCTTGCCGTCGCCGGTGTTAAAGGGGTGGGAGCCATGGGACTTTCGATACTTGCACGTCATGGGGGCAGTCCTTTTAGAGCCGTTGCGAGCGCTGGGACGGCGTGTCGTCGATGACCGCTTCCAGCGAATTCAGGCGGCGTTCCAATTTGTCCGCGATGCGCCACAGCGCTTCCATGTCCTCGCGGGACGCCTGGGCCTGTCGTTTTTGTTCACGCCATTTTGTGACGTAGTGGAAGAGCAGCCATAGCGGCAGCACGAGACCCACCAAAATGACCGTGGGTACGAAGAAGACGATCCAGAGGTCCATGCTGCCTGCCACCGCTCTCTAATGTCGTTTCCGTTCGGGCCGCCTTTTGGGAAGGCGGCCCCGTTCGTTGAATACTATGCCCGATCCTTAGGGTGTCAGGGCAAGGTTACTTTTTCATTTTGGCCTTCAGGGAGGCCAGTTCGTCGGCGATTTCCTCTTCGGCTTCCAGATCGGCGAAGGCCGTGGCGAGGTCTTCCTTCTTCCCTAGATCGTAACCCTCGGCCTCTGATTCCAGGTCATCGATGCGACGTTCCAAACTTTCGTAGCGGGAAAGCGCGTCATCGACCCGCCCGTCATAGAGCGTGCGCCGCATCTGAACCCGATTTTGGGCGGAGGTGGTGCGGATTTCGATGGCTTTGCGACGGGCCTTTGCTTCGTCCAGCTTGCTTTGCAGGCGGGCGAGATCGTCGTCGTATTTCGCCAGGCTTTCTTCGATCGCCGCCATTTCGCGGGTCAGCGTGTCGATATGCTCCCCCAACCGCTTCTTCGCCAGCAGGGCGGCTTTTGCCAAGTCTTCCCGTTCACGGCTGAGCGCGAATTCGGCCTTCTTGCCCCATTCCTTGCGGTCGGCCTCGGCCTCGTCCAGACGGCGGGAAATCGTCTTCTTGTCGGCGATCAACCGCACCGCGGCGGACCGGACTTCCACCAGGGTGTCTTCCATTTCCTGGATCATCAAACGCGCCATCTTTTCAGGGTCTTCCGCACGGTCCAGCAGTGCGTTGACATTGGCATTCAAAATATCGGTCATGCGGGAAAAGATACCCATAAGAGACCACTCCTACCTGTTATGTCGTCAATGACAGAGACCGCCATGGCCCCGTTCCGATCCCATATTGGCAAGGGGCGTGCCAATTTATGTTTTGTTTAAAATCAATAACTTAGAAGTTTCTGGTATTCAGATATATCGATAGTGATATATTGAAAACGATATGATATATATCGATTATGGATAGAAAAGACAGCATTATCGGATCCGATCCGGCCTTCGTCGCCATTCTTGATCACGTATCGGAACTGGCGAAGTTGAACCGTCCCGTCCTGGTATTGGGGGAGCGTGGGTCGGGCAAGGAAATGGTATCGGCCCGACTGCATTATCTGTCGGCGCGCTGGGACCGCCCCTATGTCCCGGTGAACTGCGCCGCCTTTTCCGAGAGCCTGTTGGACAGTGAATTGTTCGGGCACGAGGCCGGGGCCTTCACCGGGGCGCAGCGCCTGCGCAAGGGGCTGTTCGAACGCGCCGACGGCGGCAGTCTGATGCTCGACGAGGTTGGCCTCGCCGGAGCCACGGTGCAGGAAAAGCTGCTGCGTGCCGTGGAATACGGTGAGTTTTCCCGGCTTGGCGGCAATCAGTCCCTGTCGGCGGATGTCCGGCTGATCGCGGCAACGAATGAGGACCTGCGCAAGGCCGTGGACGAAGGACGGTTTCGCGCGGATTTGCTCGACCGATTGACGTTCGACGTCGTCGCCGTGCCGCCATTGCGGGATCGGCCGCTGGATATTCCGGTGCTGGCGGAATATTTCGCGCGAGGCATGGTGCGGGAACTCGGCTGGCCGCATTTTCCGGGGTTCAGCCGGTCGGCCGAACGGGAATTGGAGGAATATCGATGGCCGGGCAATGTTCGGGAATTACGCAACGTCGTCGAACGGTCGGTGTTTCGGCACGCCGATGCGGAAACCGCGGTCGACAGGATTGTTTTCGATGTCTTTCCCGGCCAGACGGTTGTTCCGCCGGTGGAAGCGGACGGGGATGACGCATCGGGCGGTTTCGACGACCGTGTCGCGGCACTGGAGGAAAGCCTGATCCGGGATGCGCTGGCGGCGGCGGACGGAAACCAAGCCCAGGCAGCCCGGGCGCTTGACCTCGACTATCTGCGCTTTCGGCGCGTGGCAAAGAAACGCGGTCTGCTGTAACAGCGGCTATTGTGCCTTGCTCTTCAGATAAAGCGATAACGCGTCGTAACTGGCGGGCAGTTCGCGCGTGATGTGGTCTACGGCTTCGGCGAAATCCGCATCGGATTTCGCCAGTTCCGCCTCCTTGGTGAATTGGCGCAGGGCGATTAGTCCGACATTGGCGCACATGCCGACCAGATAGTGGGCCTCTTTGGCGCGTGCGGCGTCGGTTTCCGCATTCTTCAACTTCGGCAGCGCGTCACGGACCTCGTCCAGGGCACGCTTTACGAGGGCTTGAAGCCGATCCGCCGGCATTGCCTGCGAAAGCCCATCCAGCATGCCGATGTCGAGACGCTGTAAAACATCGGGGGGCGGTTCCTCGGGGTCGGACAGCCCATCCACCTTTTTCCCGGCAATGTCCTTAAGAAGCGTTTCCAGCTTATTCCAATTCACCGGCTTTGTGACGACGGCGTTCATCCCGCTGGCGAGATAAACTTCGCGCTGTTCGGGGGAAACATAAGCGGTGATCCCGATGATTGGGATTTCGACGCCCTTGCTGCGGATGATACGCGTGGCTTCCGCGCCGTCCATGCGCGGCATTTGCACATCCATCAGGATCACGTCGAAGCCCTCTCGGACCACGGCATCGACCGCATCCTTCCCATCGGCGGCTTCGGAAACGCGGCAGCCGAAGCCGACCAGCAGTTCCTTGGAGACAAGTCGGTTGATGCCGACATCGTCCACGATAAGGACATGAAGCTTGGACGGAACAGAGGGGGGGGGTGGATCATTCATTGTCGCTTCCTGACCCGCCGCCCCGAAAGATGGAGGACTGAAGCGTTACGATGGCTTGCCGCGGCGCTTCGGTTGACGGCGGATTCAGCTACTAGATCAGTGGTTGCGGCGCGATGCAATCCTTGTGGTGTTCGTCCCACGCGAATTCACATGAGAAAAGGGCGCGGAACCGTGCGGTTCCGCGCCCTTCCAAACCGTTCCGGTTGGCGAAGCGTCTTACGCGTCGTCGTCCGAACCTTCCGATTCCTCGGCCAGTTCAGCCGCCGCGGCAGCCACTTCGGCGGCCTGACGTTCGGCTTCTTCGGCCATGTCGCGGGCGGCGCGTTCGGCTTCGGTCACAACGGCATCTTCGCCGCGGGCGTGACGTTCGGCCTGTGCCTCCGCTTCTTCCAGGGACTGCGCGACGTTGATTTCCACCGCCACGAAAACTTCCGGGTGAAGCTGAACGCGGAAGGTGGAAATGCCGACGGTCTTCACCGGGCGGTCCATGACCACCTGGTTGCGGCCGATCGTGATGCCTTTTTCGGCGATCGCGTCGGCGATGTCGCGGGCATTGACCGACCCGTAGAGCTGTCCGGTGTCGGACGCGGCACGGATCAGGGCGACCTGAAGGCCTTCCAGATCCTGGGCGACGCGTTCGGCTTCTGATTTGCGCTCGAGGTTACGGGCTTCCAGTTCGGCGCGTTGTGCTTCGAAGCGTTTGCGGTTCGCGTCGGTCGCACGGACGGCCTTGCCTTTCGGCAGCAGGAAATTACGCGCGAAACCCGGCTTCACGACGACTTCGTCGCCCATCTGGCCGAGCTTTTCGACGCGTTCGAGAAGAATGATCTGCATGACGTTTCCCCCTTAGCGAATGACGTAGGGGATGAGGCCGAGGAAACGGGCGCGTTTGATGGCCTGGGCCAGGGCACGCTGTTTCTTCGCGCTCACCGCGGTGATGCGGGACGGCACGATCTTGCCGCGCTCGGAAATGAAGCGCTGCAGGGTCTTGATGTCCTTGTAGTCGATCTCAGGCGCATTCGGGCCAGAGAACGGGCAGGTTTTCTTGCGGCGGAAAAAGGGCCGACGAGCAGGACGCATAGCCATGATTAGTCCTCCGATTCTTCGTTATGGTCGCGGCGGTCGCCACGGTCACGACGCGGACCGCGATCGCCGCCCCGGTCACCGCGGTCACCACGATCACCGCGTTCGCCACGGCCACCCCGGTCGCCACGGTCTCCCCGATCGCGTTCGTCGCGACGGGCCAGAACCACGGACGGTTCTTCCGGCAGGGTTTCGGTGCGGACGGTCATGTAACGCAGGACGTCGTCGTGCAGGCGGAAACGGCGTTCCATTTCGGCAACGGCCTCGGCCTTCGCGTCGAAGTTCAACAGGACGTAGTGGCCCTTGCGGTTCTTTTTGATCCGGAAGGCGAGGCTGCGCAGGCCCCAATATTCGCGGCGCGAGATCTTGCCGCCGTCTTCGGCCAGGATTTCCTGGGCCATGTCGACGATGCCATCCACCTGGGCGGACGAAACGTCTTGCCGTGCGATGAGCACGGTTTCATAGAAAGCCATAGATGTCACTCCCTCTGGCTGTTTCACGGTCCGGCGCAGTGGTCGATCGGACAGGGCATTCACGCCCCGCCGCCGACTCTGCCGCCCGGCCCTAGCCGCTTTCTCATCGGGTCAAAACCCGCGTAGAAACCGGCAAGGAGTTAACGCCCGAACCGGCACAGCCGATCCAGGACCGGCGGCTTATAGGGGAGGGGTATTCGAAATGCAAGTGTTTCCCTGCGAAAGACCGGAATTTCCACAGATCGGGCGATCCGCGCGGGAGCCGATGTTACGCGGGGCGGCTGGCCGGGGCCGTCGGCCAATAGGTTTTGATGACCGCGCCGCGCCCCGGTTCACTCTCGAATTCGACCCGACCGCCGCATGCCTGGACAAGGCGCACGACGATGGACAGGCCCAGGCCGGTACCCGCCGCTTCCCGCCGTACATGCGGGGTATGCGCATGGATGAAGGGTTGGCCGACCATATCCAGGGTTTCCGGGTCGAAGCCGCACCCATTGTCGGACACCTCGACGATCAGGTCGGTATTGGACCCTTCGGCCCGTGCCTTGATCCAAACCGTCGTTCCCTTGCCGCTATGTTTCACCGAATTGGCGATGAGGTTCAGCAGGACCTGATGAAAGGCGCGGCGGTCCGCAAAAATACGCGGAAGGTCCGACGGCGCGTCGATTTCTATTTTGGATTCGTTCTTCGCGGCGCTGTCCTTCATCAGGCGCCGGACCGCTTCGATCAGCTCTTTCGGCTCAAGATACTCCGCATGCATGCCGTAGGCGCCTTGCTCGATCTTCGCGATGTCCAGAATTTCGTCGATCAGCGACACCAGATGCGTGCAGCTTTCGTGAATGCTTTTCAGATAATCGGTCAGCCGGTTCGGATCGTTTCGAAACGCCTCGATATACATCAGGGCTTCGCTCATCCCTTGAATCGCGTTCAGCGGCGTGCGCAATTCATGGCTCATGGACGCCAGGAAGTCGGATTTCGCACGGTTCGCACGATTGGCCTCGTCGCGGCTTTGCGCGAGGGCCAGTTCGCCCAATTTTTGTCGGGTTATATCCCGGCCGATCCCGCGGTAGCCTAGAAATTCTCCGTTGTCGCCATAGGCCGGTTTGCCGCTGATCGAAAGATACGCGCTGGATCCGTCGGGTTTCTGCCGTGCATAAATGAAATCCCGGAACGGTCGGCGCATTTCCATGTCTTCATCCAAAGACGTCAGCGCCTTCATGTCGGCATGGGCCACCCCCAATTCGTTGCGCTTCTTCCCCAGCATGCTTGCCGAGGATATGCCGGTGACATGATCGAACTTTTCCGAAAAATAGGAATAGCGCAGTTCCGCGTCCTTTTCCCAATACCAATCGGAACTGATATCGACGAAATCGCGGAAGCGCCGTTCGCTGCTGCGCAATGTGGCGAGAACTTCCTGGCGCTTCATTTCGGAGGCAACGCGCGTACCGATCAGCTCCAGAACCGCCTTATAGAGTTCCGGATTTTCGATAGGTTTGCGATCCAGAATGCAGACCAGTCCTTCCGGTTCGTCGGTTTCGGTCGTCAGGGGGACGCCGATGTAACTCTGTGCGCCGACCTCTGCGAGTATTTCGTAGTCCGGGTACAGCGGCTGCAGGCCGCTCGGCACGATATAAGGTTTGCCATGCACGACGTTTCGGCAGGGCGACGGGGCGCCTTCATAAGAGAAGTTCGGCACGAATTCGCGGTCGACAATCGCGGCCACCGTCCGGAACACCAGCGGTTCCACCGAGGCGATCTCGTCGCATAGGACATGCGCGACATCCAGCGTTTCGGAAATGAAGCGAACCACCGCCGCGTAAAACTGTGCTTCCGGGATACGCCAGCTGTCCCGCGCCACGAAATTGAAGGTACGATCCAATAGCGCGCGTTCGTCTTTGGAAAAAGCACTCCAGTTCACGGGATCGTTCGAGGAAGCTTTGGACACGGGCCACCGCTCCGAGTTGAAATAACCTAGATATGTTATGGCGCTACTATAGTGGGGCGTCGATGATAAGGGAAATCCTTATGCAGTTCCTGAACCTGCTTACGATGTTCCGAATCATGAGTCGGAGCTGGTTGGAATAATGCCTTTTTCGATTCTCGGCGGAAAGTTAATACAGAAAAATAAGGTAAAAGAGGAAAAGGAAACATAAAAAATATTTAGAAAATAAATAACCAGTGAATTTTTATTTGAATGACGCTGCGAATCGCCCGATTCTCTCTATCAACAAGGAGAGACGAGATGACCGACCCGCAGCGGATGAAAGAGATGATGACGCAGATGATCGCCCAAGAGGTGCGGCGTCTTGCGGAAGAAGCCGATTTGGTCGTTTTCACGCTCTATGATCCGGCGGAACCGGAAAACCCGATCGACTACCAGTTGATCGACCGGGCCGACGTCGGGATGGTCGAACTCGATATGGATTTCGATTTCGAAGGGGTGGGTCTCTGGTACCTCTGCTCCCGAAACGGCGATGCGTTTTCGGCCAAGAAAATCCTGATTCAGATTCGCAACGGTCGTTTCGTCCATGGCCAAGTCGGTGATTTCGAAGGGTTCTGGGACGAATTCCCGCAATATGTCGCCGAAGATAAATGGGTCCATTCCGCGCTGCTGAAGGGCGGCGCCAACGACGACGGATCGATTCCCCCGTCTTTCGCCGCGGCCGCCGAATAACCGGTGTTGCATTGAGTTTTCACCCTGGCAGGTGAACGCCCCGGCCGATATGCGCCGGGGCGTTTTCGTTTGTGCCGCGGCGCTGTCTGCATTCAGCGCCGAAACTTGACTCCGGTCTCGATGGGGCTATGACTGCGATCGATATCGAAAGCCCGCAAACGGGGCCGTTTACGAGGGGGAGTTGAAGTCATGGCACGCGCGTTCGTGTTTCCCGGTCAGGGAAGTCAGGCGATCGGAATGGGCGGTGATCTGGCGGAGGCCTTTCCGGTCGCCCGCGAAGTCTTCGAAGAAGTCGATGACGCATTGGGACAAAGCCTGTTCCGTCTGATGCAGGACGGGCCGGAAGGCGACCTGACCCTTACCGAAAATGCGCAACCGGCCCTGATGGCGGTCAGCATCGCGGCAATGCGGGTGATCGAGGCGGAGTCCGGTAAGACGATTGCCGACTTGGTGGACTGCGTCGCCGGGCACAGCCTGGGAGAATATTCGGCGCTGGCAGCGGCGCGCGGCATCGAACTCGCCGATACGGCGCGGTTGCTGAAGCTGCGTGGCAAGGCGATGCAGGCGGCGGTGCCGGTTGGGGAGGGTGCGATGGCCGCCCTGCTGGGGCTGGATTTGGAAGCGGCGGAAGCCGTTGCCGCCGAAGCGGCCCAAGGTGACGTCTGTGCGGCGGCGAATGACAATGCGCCCGGTCAGGTTGTGATTTCCGGCAGCAAGGCCGCCGTCGAACGGGCGTTGGAAATTGCCAAGGAAAAAGGCGCGAAGCGCGCCGTGCTGCTGCCCGTATCCGCGCCGTTCCATTGTGAATTGATGGCCCCGGCGGCGGATGCGATGGGGCGGGCATTGGCGGAAACGGTCATCCAGCCGCCCGCCGTGCCGTTGATTGCCAATATCACGGCGGCGCGCACCGTTGATCCGGAAACCATTCGTCGCCAATTGGTGGAACAGGTTTGCGGCCGGGTGCGCTGGCGCGAAAGCGTGCTGACGATGAAGGATCTGGGGATCGATACGCTGGTCGAATTGGGCGCCGGGAAGGTTTTGTCCGGGTTGGCGAAGCGAATCGACAAGGAAATGTCCGGCGTTGCGGTCAATGGACCGGCCGATGTCGAAGCGTTCCTGAATACGCTTTAATCCCCGACATACCGAATAGTAGGGAAAGGAAACATTATGTTCGATCTGACGGGCAAGGCGGCGCTGGTAACCGGCGCCACGGGTGGTATCGGCGGCGAGATCGCCAAGGCGCTGCATGCGGCGGGGGCGACGGTCGGCCTCAGCGGTACCCGCGCGGGTGTCCTGGAGGAGTTGGCCGCGGAACTGGGCGGTGAGCGAGTCCATGTCCTGCCGGCCAATCTGGGCGATGCGGACGGTCCCGATGGGCTTGCGAAGGCCGCCGAAGAGGCGATGGGCGCGGTCGATATTCTGGTCAACAATGCCGGACTGACCCGCGATAACCTTGCCATGCGCATGAAGGATGAGGAATGGGATCAGGTGATCGCGGTCAACCTGACCGCCGCGTTCCGTCTGTCGCGGGCCTGTCTGCGCGGCATGATGAAACGCCGTTTCGGACGGATCATCGGCGTCACCTCCATCGTCGGTGTCACGGGAAATCCCGGTCAGGCGAACTATGCCGCGTCCAAGGCCGGCATGATCGGCATGTCCAAATCTCTGGCTCAGGAAGTGGCGAGCCGGGGCATTACCGTGAATTGCGTGGCGCCGGGTTTCATCGAAACCGCGATGACCGACGCGTTGACGGACGATCAGAAGGCGAAATTGATGCCGGCTATTCCGGCGGGACGTATGGGCAAGCCGGAAGAAATCGCCGCCGCGGCGCTGTATCTGGCATCCGACGAAGCGGCCTATGTTACGGGGCAGACGTTGCATGTGAATGGCGGAATGGCCATGATCTGAGCGCCGTTGCGCCGGATTTCTCTTGGATGTCGGACCGACTCCGGGCATTTGGACGTGTCTCCCTTTGGTGAAAGCTAAAGGCTGGTCTCGCCAGATGAAGTGTGATAGGCAGGCGCCGTCGCGCTGGAGAAAGGCGCAAAACTAGGGTTTAAACAGTGGACGGCCGGTCTCCCTGGCCGCGACAAGCAAGGGAAAGATAGAAATGAGCGACGTTGCGGAACGCGTGAAAAGCATCGTGGTCGAACACCTGGGTGTTGACGCCGATAAGGTCACGGACAATGCCAGCTTCATCGACGATCTGGGCGCCGACAGTCTCGATACGGTCGAACTGGTCATGGCCTTTGAAGAAGAATTCGGCTGCGAAATTCCGGACGATGCGGCGGAAAAAATCGCGACCGTGAAAGACGCGATCGATTTCATCGAAGCGAATCAGTAAGCGGTATAACGGCGTAGGGACGAGGTCCGCTTCGTCGGGTTTCCAAGTCGACCATGCCGACACCGAACTGAATTGTAATGGCGCCGGGCGGGTTCTCCGCCCGGCGTTGTTGCGATATCCTGGGAATCCGCTTCCTTTTACTCGTCCTGTTTTCGGGACCGGTTTCCGGGTAGTGTGTGAGATATCAAGTAAGGATGGGCCAGAATGAGACGTGTCGTCGTCACTGGATTGGGTGCCGTTACTCCGTTGGGGGTCGGCGTGGATCACGTGTGGAACCGTCTGCTGGACGGGGCTTCCGGTATTAAACTGATCGATAGTTTCGACGTATCGGACCTTCCGGCCAAGATTGCCGGGCTGGTTCCGGCGGGCACCTATGCCGACGGCGGATACGATCCGGAAGAATGGGTCGATAAAAAAGACCTGAAGAAGATGGACGTCTTCATCGCCTATGCCATGGCGGCGGCGAAGCAGGCGGTCGAGGATGCCGGCTGGCAGCCCGAGGATCAGGACGAGCGTGACCGCACCGGTGTGATGATTGGGTCCGGTATCGGTGGCCTTGGCGGAATTTCCGAAGGGTCCAAACTGTTGGCGGAACGGGGACCGCGCCGGTTGAGCCCGTTTTTCATTCCGGCCAACCTGATCAATCTGGCCAGCGGCTTCGTGTCCATCCAATACGGTTTCCGCGGCCCGAACCACGCGGTGGTCACGGCCTGCGCGACCGGAACGCATGCGATCGGCGACGCCGCGCGCCTGATCATGTTCGGCGATGCCGATGTCATGGTCGCGGGCGGCACGGAATCGGCGGTCTGTCGCATTGGTCTTGCCGGGTTCGCGGCGGCGCGCGCGCTGTCCACCAACTTTAACGAGACGCCGGAAAAAGCCTCGCGCCCCTGGGACAAGGACCGCGACGGCTTCGTCATGGGTGAAGGCGCCGGGATCGTCGTCCTGGAAGAACTGGAACATGCCAAGGCGCGCGGCGCGAAGATTTATGCCGAGGTGCTGGGCTACGGCCTGTCGGGCGATGCCTATCATATGACGGCGCCGTCCGAAGACGGATCGGGCGGGTTCCGCGCCATGGAAAACGCTTTCCGCAATGCCGGAATCGCCAAGGAAAAGATCGATTACGTCAATGCGCACGGCACCTCGACGCCGTTGGGCGACGAGATCGAACTCGGCGCGGTGAAGCGTCTGTTCGGCGATCACGCCTATAAGCTGGCCATGTCGTCGACGAAATCGGCGATCGGGCACCTGTTGGGGGCGGCCGGCGCGGTGGAGGCGATCTTCACGGTCAAGGCAATTCAGACGGGCGACCTGCCGCCGACGCTCAACCTCGACAATCCGTCGGAAGGCTGCGACATCAACCTCGTCGCGCATGAAGCCCAGCAGCGGAAGGTCGACTACGCGCTGTCGAACAGCTTCGGTTTCGGCGGCACGAATGCGAGCGTCATCTTCGGGCCGACCCCGTAAAACAGCAGCCGGGATCTATCGTTCGTGAGCGATCCGGAAACCGACCCGCCGCCGCCGGAAGACGCGCCCGATCAGGGCGCCCGGCGGGCTGGCCGGGTCGTCCGGCGTTTACTGATCCTTTTCTGTATCGTCGTCATGCTGACCGGCGGGGGAGTCTTCGCCCTGTTTCAGTGGGCGCAGAAGGAATACCGCGCACCGGGTCCCCTGGCAGAGCGAACCGTTGTCGTCATCGAACCCGGATCCGGCCTGCAACGGATCGCCCGCCAATTGTCGGAAGCCGGTATCCTCGACCGGCCCGAAGTTTTCATTGCCATGTTGCGCTATACCGGTGAATACCGGGATTTGAAGGCGGGTGAATATGCGTTCGATCCGGCGGTTTCACCGGAAGCGGTGACACGCAAGCTGGTGGACAATGACGTTCTGTCCCATGCGGTGACGATCCCCGAGGGCCTGACGGTCTATGAAATCTTTGATCTCTTGCGTCAGAATACGGACCTGACCGGCGAATTGCCGGACGGCGTGGTGGAGGGAACCCTGCTGCCGGAAACCTATCATTTCAATCGGGGCGAAAGCCGCGCCGATATCGTCCGGCGCATGCAGATTGCCCTGCAGGCGGTGGTTGCGGACTTATGGGAGAACCGGTCGGCGGGCCTGCCATACGCCACCCCGGAAGAAGCCCTGGTCCTTGCCAGTATCGTCGAAAAGGAAACGGGCGTCGCGTTGGAACGGCCGCATATCGCGGGCGTTTTCGTCAATCGTCTGAACAAGGGTATGCGCCTGCAATCCGATCCCACGGTGGTCTATGCCTTGACCAGTGGGCAGGGGCCGTTGGGGCGGGAATTGACGCGTCAGGATTGGAAGGTCGACAATCCCTACAACACCTATCAGAACACCGGTCTGCCGCCGGGACCGATCGCCAATCCCGGCCGGGATGCGATTGCGGCGGCGATGAACCCGATGCCGACGAAAGACCTGTATTTCGTGGCCGATGGGACTGGCGGGCATGCCTTCGCCGAAACCCTGAAACAGCACAACCGGAACGTTGCGGCATGGCGCAAGGCGAAGTCGTCCGGCAATTGATGTAAAATTCTACCACCATCTCTTGTTTTCAAAATTATTTTTGGATTACTCTAAACTACATGCGGTGGGGATTCCGCATTGAGTGGGAGTAGGTGTCGTGCTGTTGGATCGAATCTTGCGGCGGCTGATCAAACGTGGCCGGTTGATCATCGAAGACGCGAAGGGACGCCGTCGTGCCTATGGCGAAACCGGGGGGGATGATGCGCGGGACTTGGTTCTTGTCCTGAAAGAACCGTCCGTCGGTAACCGCATCGCGCTGGACCCGGACCCCGGCCTGGGTGAGGCCTATATGGAAGGCAAGATCGAAATCCGGAATGGCCGGATATACGATTTGCTGGAATTGATTGGGCGCAATATCGACAATGGTCGCAACACGCCGGGTGGTATCAGCCGCACGTTCGGCCATCTGCTGCGCAAGGCGCATCAGATCAATCCAGCTCACCGGGCGCGGAAAAACGTTGCCCATCACTACGACCTTTCCGGGGAATTGTACGATCTGTTTCTGGACAAGGACCGGCAATATTCCTGCGCCTATTTCGATACGGGCAACCTGACCCTGGACGAGGCTCAGGAACGGAAAAAGGCTCATATTGCGCGTAAACTGATGCTGGAGCCTGGAAACCGGGTTCTCGATATCGGTTGCGGCTGGGGCGGCATGGCCTTGACCCTGGCGAGGACGGCGCCGGACGTACAGGTTCTGGGGGTCACGCTGTCGACGGAACAGTTGGGCGTCGCCCGCCGCCGGGCGGAGGAAGCCGGACTGGCCGACCGCGTGAAGTTCGAGCTGATCGATTACCGCAAGGTCGAAGGACAGTTCGACCGCATCGTGTCGGTCGGCATGTTCGAACATGTCGGCGTGCCGCAATATCAAACCTTCTTCGACAAGGTGAATGCGCTGCTGTCGCCCGACGGGGTCGCGGTCCTGCATTCCATCGGACGCAACGAACCGCCGGGAATCACCAGCCCCTTCATCCGCAAATATATCTTCCCCGGCGGGTATATCCCGGCGGTATCGGAGGTTTTGAATCGGGTGGAAAAATCGGGCCTATGGACGACGGATATCGAAATCCTGCGCATCCATTACGCCGAAACGGTGCGGCATTGGCGCATGCGGTTCCTGGATAACTGGGACAAGGCGAAGGCGATCTATGACGAACGGTTCTGCCGTATGTGGGAATTCTATCTGGCCGGGTCGGAAATGGCATTCCGGCACGACGGTCTGATGGTGTTCCAAATCCAGATGGCGAAGCATGTCGAACGGGTGCCGTTGACGCGCGCCTATATGTATCCCGATCCAGGACTAGCGGAATAGAATAATACAGCCCCGTTGCCGTTATCCGGCGGCGATTGCCTTCAGCACCGCGGCGACAATTGCTTCCGGCCGGTCCTCTTGGACGAGGTGCCCCGCGCCGGGAATTGGCGTGCAAGGCAGGTCGGAAATCGCTGCCGCCAGCGTTTCCCCCTTGGCATAGGGAATCCAGTCGTCCTCCACGCCCCAAAGAACGCGAACGGGGCAGTCCAAACGGTTGTACAGGCCCTCGATCTCATCGGTGAATTTCTGGTCCATCTGCGCAATTTGACGATAGAAAGCCGGTTGTCCGACGGGGCCGAGCCACGGTGCGCTATAAATATCCAATGCTTCTTCCGACAGGGGCATATGTGCCGCCGTCTGCAGATAGGCCCGCAGCAATGCGCGATGCATGTAATCCGGCATGCCGGAAAACGCGGCGTCATGCTGCCGCACATGCTGGACCAGGGGCGATCCCCAGGGCGCAAGAGCGACGGCATCGAAAATCGTCAGCGAGGCATACCGTAATCCATTCAGATAATAGGCCCGCAGGGCCGTTGCGCCGCCGAAGTCATGCGCCAGAATGTCGGGGCGTGAGAGGCCCCATTCTTTGAACAAGGCGGCCAGCACCCGGTTCTGGACGGCCAGGGATACGTCCTGTTTCGATCGCATTTCCGACTGTCCGTATCCGACAAGGTCGAAGAAGTAGACGGTCCTTCGGTCGGTCAGATGCGGCACGATCCGCCGCCAGACCTGCGCGGAAAACGGTGTTCCGTGAATGGCGACAAGCGGCGGGCCGTTGCCGATTTTGCCCCAGCGAACGGCATTGCCCTCGATGATCGACGTGTTCGGAAGCTCAAGCATTGCGATCTATCCATATTGTCAATTAGCTAATTAACGATATGATGGGAGTATGGATCGATCAATGCAAATAAAAGCCATGGCCAGCGACACCCGGTTGGAGGTATTGCGTCTCCTGTCGGATCCGGGACGGCATTTCGGTCATCAATGGTCCGCCGACCCCGTGGAATTCGGCGTCTGCATGACAATGATTGCGGAGGCCTTGTCCATTTCACAGCCGACGGTCAGCCGACACCTGGACATTCTGCGGCAGGCAGGCTTCATCACGGTCCGAAAACACCTGAAATGGTCCTACTGCAAACGGGACGACGCTGCGATCCGGGGCTATCTCGATTGGATGGCGAAGGATCTGTCCCTACGCTGATAGGAAGGCGTGCCTGATTGCTTAAAGCCAATCCATTTCGAACGGATAGGTCGATTGCCGTTCGATGCCGGTTTCGGTGATGACGACCTGTTCTTCCAGCTTAACGCCTTCCCGACCGCCTGCGGTACCGATGAAGCTTTCGACGCAGACGACCATGCCCGGTTCGAAAACGCCGTCGTAGCCCTTCAGGTCGAAATCGGCGGCATGCTTGATCGACGGATACTCGTCGGCCAGCCCGACACCGTGCATGCAACTGCTGTAGCGGTTGGACAGGAATTCTTCCGGGATCGCCCATGCCTCGTGTGTCACGTCTCGGAAAGACCGACCCGGCCCCAACAGTGCGATATTGTGTTCGATCTGCTCATAGGCTTTCGAATAAAGGCGGCGTTGTTCGTCATTGGGTTTGTCGCCGCAAATCCAGGCGCGGGAGATATCCGAACAATAGCCGTATGGTCCGATCAGGTCGGTGTCGAAACTCACCATGTCGCCGCGTTCGATCGGTCGCATGGAACATTCGCGAAACCAGGGATTGGTGCGCGGGCCGGACGACAGTAGCCGCGTTTCGATCCATTCCCCGCCCAGGCGGATATTCACTTCATGCAGTTTCGCCCAAAGGGCGTTTTCCGTGATGCCGGGTTCCAGAATCTCCCGCATTTCGCGGATACCCTGTTCGCAGACATCCATGGACGCTTTCATCAGGACCAGTTCTTCCGGTGATTTGATCGATCGCGCGACTTCTGCCAGACCTTCGCCGTCATGCAGGCTGACCTGCCGGTCGCGCAGGGCTTCCGCGCCCATGAGCGACAGGTGGTCGACCGCGATCCGACGGTTGCCGCCGCCGTGTTTCGCCACAAGGTCGGCGATCTGATCGGCGAAGAGTTGGACGCGTTCTTCCCCGCGCGTTCCCGCGGTGAAGAAATAGAAGGCGGGGATAACCCGATATTCGTCGACACCGGGCAGGTCTTCCGCCAGATGCGGGTGGTTCGAGTAGTCGAACAGGACGACCGGTCCTTCGGTGGAAACGAAGACGCAGCGGGCCTCGTAATGGGCGCACCAGACCTGCATATTCGTCGCGTCGGTCGCGTAACGGGTATTGAGCTGGTTGAAGAAAAGACCGCCTGCATAATCCCCGGCTTTCAGGGCGTCGCGCAGCCGGTTCAGGCGATAGCCGCGCAATATGTCCAGATCGACCGGCGCGTCGGAATATTCCATGGCGCCGTGTTGCCGGGCCTGCCGGGCACGTCCGACCGTCGCAATCGAATTCAACCCCATGTCTCTCTCCCCAAAGCCTGGATTGGCTTCGGAAAGAATTCGCCGGTTTTGAAAGGGCGAGTGCTCGGAAAGCGACGCTATCTGACGCAGGACAGCGCGGGCAGGGACTCGCCCCGCGATTTTTTGTTGTCGTACATCGCCCGGTCGGCCCGTGAGAACAGTTCCGTCGGGGTTTCGCCGTTGCCGTAGGGGACAGTGCCGAAACTGGCCCGCAGCGGGATTTCCGTGCCGCGCCAGGGAACCGTCGTCAGGTTCATCATGCGGTCCAGGATTTTGACCCGCCGTTTCGCACCGACGGCATCGGCTTCCGGCAGGATCAGGGCGAATTCATCACCGCCGATCCGGGCGACGATATCCGTGTCACGGGTGTGACGGGTCAGGATGGCGCCGACCGTTTCCAGCACACGGTCGCCCGCCTGATGGCCCATCGTGTCGTTGATCGTCTTGAATTTGTCGAGATCGACCACGACCAACACGCCCTTTTCATCGAAGCGCTGCATTCGTGCCATCGCGGTCTGAAGCGCTTGTTCAAAGCCGCGTCGGTTCAGCAGGCCGGTGACCGGGTCGGTCAGGGCCTGATGTTCCAGCAGCGCGATTTTCTTTTCCGCGGCATGCAGGGCGCGTCGTGCCTCGAACGCGGCGGACAGGGCTTCTTCCAGCAGCCGCTTGAACCCGCGCGCACCAGCATTCTCCATGGACACGTCCTCCATCAGCTTGCTTGTCAGCTCCGCAACTGGATCATCGGGATGGACCGTCGTATCCAACAGATGCGCCAGGATCGCTTCACTCATCTCTCACTCTCCCTCAACGGATCGATGGGGGAGTAAGCGCAAGCTGCGTGCCAGTCCGAATAAGTCCAAGATTCAATGCGTTAGTACACGGGATGCGATTCAGGGCTGGCGATTCCTGCCCAGTTACCCGGAATCCGATTCCGGGTCAGAGGGTTATCGTGGATCTTGCAGAAACCGCATAAGCAAGGGCAACAGTGCCTCGGGGGCTTCTTCGGATAGGAAATGGCCGCAATCGATGGCAATCGATCGAACGTCTTGCGCGAACGAAGCCCAAGCCGGTGCGGGGTCGGTTTGGGTGTAGTACCGTCCATAGGGAACAAGCACAGGGCATTGGATCATGCGGCCCGCGGCAACGTCGTCCCGGTCCGCCGCGATGTCCGGTCCGGCACCGGCTCTATAATCCGCGCAAGCGCCGACCTGAACCGCCGGGTTACGATAGGCGGACAGGTAGCGTTCGCGCGCATCGTCGGCCAGCGGAATATGGGCCCAAGCATCCAAGAAACTCCCAATCAAGATGTCCGATGCACGGGCCAATACCGGTTCGGTTAATGATTTCTCTCGGGCGAGGAACGGCCAGTGAAACGCGGAGATTGCTTTCTCATAGGTCATGCCGTCCCAAACGGCGATTGTGGGAACCGTGTCGAGGCTGACAAGGGCCGCAACCTTTTCCGGCATGTCGAGGGCGATGCGGTATGCGACCCGCGCGCCCCGGTCGTGACCGACAAGCAGAAAGCGGTCCGCCCCGAATTCCGTCATCATTGCGGCCATGGTGCGAGCGACAGACCGTTTGTCATAGGGCGTCCCATCCTCGTTCGATTCCGGTCCCGGACTTTTGCCGTAACCAGGCAGGTCGGGAACGAAAACGTCGAAATGCGCAGACAGGGCCGGTGCAATCATCCGAAATGTGTGTCCGGTCTGCGGAAAACCATGCAGCAACAGTAGCGGTTGTCCGGACCCCGCACGCCGGACATAAAGCGGTCCATGTTCCGTTTCGACAGTCGTGCGCGTGAATTCGATCCAGGGCGTAGCATGGGGCATTTGATGTTTCCTCGTTTGGCACCAGTTAAATAGGTGCCATAGACTAACCAATTGGCACCGATTATACTAGTGCCAATTTTTTGTGAAGGAGGCAGGGATGTCGGACATGGATTTTCATACTGAAACAGGGCGTCCCTCCCTGGACTTGATCGCCACGCTCGGCGACCGGGGCGGCGACGGTTTGGAGAGATTGCCTGACACGGCGGCAGCGACGGCGTGGTTCCGAACCGTGGCGCGCTACCCGATCCCGGAACCGCTGTCGGCACATGATTTATCGGTGGTTCTGGGGCTTCGGAACGCATTGTGCCGCGTGGCGGACACCGTTTTTGCGGGCCGTGTTCCGGCGGCGGAGGATATCGACGTGGTGAACCGATACGCGGCTATTCAGGCTTCGCCGCCGCAATTGGCAAAGGATGGCCGGACCCTAACATCGAACCAGGGAACTACGTTGGAAGCCGCGCTGGGGGAAATAGCCCGGGATGCCGTCGACTTGTTGGCGGGACCGGAACTGGAAAAAATGAAACGCTGCGCGTCGGACGATTGTTCCGTTCTATTCGTCGATCGGTCTCGCCCCGGAAAACGTCGATGGTGCAGTATGTCGCGATGCGGCAACCAGTCAAAGAAGCGGAAGTACAACGCCAAAACGCGAGAATTGCGGTGACACGGCGCGCTCAGAACCGTTCGACCCAGGGCCGCAGACCGGCCCCGCGCCGACGATCAGCGCGGTTTCTTTATGGGGGGGCTCGGCCACGAGTCAGGTTCCGTCGTTTGGTAATCCAGGGTCTGTCGCGTCTAGCGCCGCGCGCACGGGCAAACTTCGCCACCAATGCGCTAGCGCGGGATAGGTGTCGAACAGTGCCGCCCCTTCCGGCGCCTTTATGAAATAATCGATCGTCGGGGCTAAATGACAATCCGCAAGGGTGGCGGTTCGTCCGTCCAGGCACAGTCCTTCCGCCGCGATCCCGTCCAGGACGGATAGGACCTTTGCGGACGCCTTCATTCCAGCCGCAATTTCCGTTTCGTCCGGTGTTCGCCCTTCCGCCGGGCCGAAAACGCGCTGGGCGAAGACCTGACGCACCATCGGCCGATAGCCGTGGCCGTCGATAATCGCAATGACCTGCGCCATGCGGGCGGCCTTGCGCGTGTCGTCCGGCAACAGGGGCGATTTGCCGTCCTCACCACGGAAGGTTTCGCATAGGTAGCGTGTTATCACGGCGGTTTCGTACAGGGCGAAAGTGCCGTGCCGCAGGGCGGGGACATGGCCGAAAGGATGAATGTCCAGCAGGTCTTTCGGCGGGTTCTCGCTGAACGGATCGGCCTCGTGATACGCGTAAGAAATCCTCAATTCCCGCAGCACGATCCGGACGATCCGTGTATAGGAACTGTACCGGTAGCCGAAAAGGGTTAGCGGGGCGGACATCTTACACAACGCGACTGGGCAAGGGGTGTCCGGCGAAATGGGCGGCCAGATTGTCCAGGCAACGGAAGCCCATGGCATTGCGGGTTTCGACGGTCGCCGATCCGATATGTGGCAGCAGGAAGGCGTTCGGCCGGTCCAGATAGCGCGGATCGAATTTCGGTTCGCCGTCGAAGACATCCAGGCCGACGGCAAAGACCTTACCGCTGTCCAGCGCGGCGATCAGGTCGTCATCCACGACGACGGGGCCGCGCGCCGTATTCGCAACCACCGCGCCGTCGGGCAGCAGGGCGATCCGTTCCGCGTTCAACCAATGCCGCGTTTCGTCGGTCAACGGGCAGGTAATGGCCAGAAAATCGCTCTGCCGCAGCATGTCCGCCGCATCCGCGCAGAATGTCGCCCCATGTTCATCGCTGGAATCGAGCTTCCGGCGATTGTGATAAAAGACCGTCATATCGAACCCGGCGGCGCGCTTGGCCACGGCCTGACCGATGCGGCCCATGCCCAGGATGCCCAGCCGCTTACCGCTGAGGTCGACGCCGAGTTGGAAGGTCGGCGACCAGCGCCCCCAACGGCCTTCGCGCAGCGTCGCTTCGGATGCCTGTCCCAGCCGGGCGGCGCCCAGCAGGCACAGAATGGTGATATCCGCCGTTGCCGCCGTCAGGACGTCCGGCGTGTTGGTCACGATCAAGCCGCGCGCCTTCGCGGCATCCAGATCGATATGGTCGCAGCCGACGGAAAAGGTGGCCAGGATTTCCACACTGTCGGGCAGCGCGGCAATGGCGGCGGCATCCATCTTTTCGGTGGGGGTGCAGATCACGCCCTGGCATCCCCGCGCACGGTCTGCCAAAGCCGCCGCATCCAGCGCGTCGTCGGCATCATTGCCAACGGCATCGAATTCGGCCCGGAACCGTGTTTCGACGGCATCCGGCATGAGGCGGGTGGCAAGAACGCGGGGCAGCGTGGGCATGATTCAATTCCTTAACGTCATACGTCGAAGTTAGAGAAACATTTGGTGGTGTCTCAGTTTGAAAATAGGGGCACCTAGAGAATCGCGCCGGAAGGGGGAGCGATATTTTCCCACTTCTCAGCAATGTCGTAACAAACCGCCTTCATCTCATTGAACTTATAAATCGGTTTGACTGGCGCCGTATGAACTTTTCCCGATAGGGCGCAAATCACCCGGCAAAGACCGCGCTCTGGCTTGGCTTCTTCGATAAACGGGGAATCGGTAAAAAAGCCATACATAAACGCAGCCTGGAACCCACCAACATCTTCGTTTAGCGGCGTCCCTTTGGAGTATCTAAACATTATCCCGCCGATTTTTTGCGTGTTCGCTTTCGTCGTGCGATAGCTCAACAGGCTGGGAGTAAAACGAACGATGGTTCCGTTGTACATCGGATTCTCGATTTCCGGCGGCGCAACCAGTTCAAACGATGAAAAATCTATTGTGCTTGAGACGGCGGCAAATGCGTCTACAAAGTCGGCGTTGTAGCCGTGCAGTGTGGCGTCAAACGGAGTATCTGCTATCCGATTTCGTATTTCTTCGGCCTTATCCGCTAAATCGCCAGGGAGGGGATTCCCGTCAAGTAAGTGATCTGTTATTGTTTTCCTAGCAATCTGGTGCTGAAAGGTGCGTGCAAGTGCCTTGTACTTGCATTTCTGGACGATGCTCCGGCGGGCTTGATTGGATGCCCCCATGTAGTCGGCCAGATATTGGAGAGGAATTTCTGGCGAGGGGGCCTCACGATGCGTTTTCTTTTCCATACGAACCTCTGAGAAAGCGATGCAGTACTATAGCGCAACTGTAGATAATGATACGAGTCTAAGAATATCGCCTCTATCCTCAGATCAAGCTCTGTTGGCGGGACCTGAGTATGATGGCGTCGGCGGATATTTTTTATATAGAACCAAGGCATCCGACCCGAACTCAATCGAGGTTCTCGCTCAAATACACACGGACGATGCGGCGTTCCAGTTGAGCCTTTTACTCGGGCTCGGATAAGTTTTTCTTGTACGGTCCACGCGGCCCTGGTTTCGGCGCGCGGGCATCAATTAGCGAAACGATCCACTCCATATCATGAAGCGTATCCGCAACACCCGCCGCCATCGCCGGGGTGACTTTTAGGCTCTTGTGGATGCGCACAAAGTTGTAGTGGACGAAGTACAGGCTGAGCATGTGCAGGTGGTTTTCCAGCTTCTTGCTGAACCCGTTGGTCAGGCGAGTGAACCGGCGCATCCCCATACGCATCGTTAGGTTCTGCCGCTCCACGTAAGACGTGCTGACCGCCTTCATGTCCGGCTTACCTTCCACAACGCGCTTCTTAGTGCCTGTGCATTCGGCTGGGCTGTATTTCTTCTCGTGGCGCTTTCCGTCGGTGCTTTCGCCGTACAGCTTCACAAGCTGGGCGAAATCCACGTCGCCACCGAACGCGCCTTCCACGGCTTCCAGATACGCCTTGTGGCCGTCCGTCGTAAGCTGCACCCGGTTTGCCAGACGAGCCCGCAGGTCGTCCATGAACTCGATAGCGGTAGCCGCAGAACGATCACCGACCTCATAGGCCAGGATCATCTTGCTATCGCTGTCTATCGCTGTCCACGTCCACACGTCTCCCGCACCATCCGGCGCAGCCTTCGCGGTCGCGACGTTCTTTTCCTTAGCATAGCAGAATGACCAGATTTCGTCGCACTGAACGCGCGCGGCTTTCACGTTGCGCACCGCTTCATCGTGATAGGCAGCGCAGGCTTCCCCAGCCTCGACCAGCAGCTTGGTCACGGTGTTGATCGACACTCCGACCGTCCGGCTGATCGACCGCATGGACGAACCCTCCACAAGAAGGTTCAGGATCATCACGCGCTTATGCAGGGGCAATTTGTTCATGTCCCTAATATATGAACTTTTATGCTTACCGTCAAGCATTGTTTAATCGCCAGTCGATATTGACACATAAGACTTTAAGCCATACACTGTTTTCGACGTTTAAGGCAACTTGCTGAAGGGCTTCACGTATGGCCACCGACGAACAGCGGCTACAAGAGCACATCATTGAACAGACCATCGCTCATGTCCCTCGCGGGTTTCTCAACGAAGCCATGGAGCGCATCAGAAGGGCGTATGATGAAGAATACTCCGAGGTTCAACACAGCAAAACGACGCTGGAAGAACAGCGTATATTTAAACTGACCCAGAACCGCTGTTTCAGGGTCGATTGGGATTTTGTTCAGGCTGCAACCGCGCATGGGTTGGCGGCCACAGCAAAATCGTTGCCACTAAACAAATGGCACCACGCCTATGTGACATCTGGGGCGTTTGGGATGACCCAATCATATGTTCAGCGAATAGGCGATCTGCCCCATCCCGCACGATTTAGAGAAGCGCTGGCCGCTTCCGCCCGTTGTCCTCGGCTGCCAATCGACGATGACGCTGAAATCTACGATCTGAAAAAATTCTATGCGCTTTTGGCGCACAATCCTGTTGGTCGAAAATTCCGACAAGAGGAACAGAAGCTCGGATCGCTCATGTTTTGCGTCCCGAGCCACGATATGCGCGCATGGTCGGTTTCGATAAGTGTGCCGGAACTGCTCGCGCTTTATCCAGAAGAGAAAAAGGTTGCGAAGCCTACTCGAGAACCGGCATGGAAGGCTGGCACCGAACGCAAAACGGTAGAAAAATGAGCACGGCAGTTGGATTTACAGGATACCGCCTAACAGAAGCTAGGCGGGCGCGAGGTGTTACGGCCGCTGACTTGGCGAGTATTGTCGAGGTTAGCGTACAGTCGCTTAGCAAGTACGAGAATGGGCATCAGACTCCAAGGCATGACACTGTTGACCGATTGGCCACAGCCTTGGGGTTTCCACGCCAATATTTTTTCCGTCCGCAACCATCTCTCGACCAGAGACCGGTGTTTTGGCGATCAAAGCTTACAGCGCTCACCACAGACCTTGATCGTGCCGCCGTACGCTTGGAATGGTTAAAAGAAACGGTCGACTACCTGGGTGAGTTCTTTGACTTTCCCGCGCTATCTATCCTCGACTTTGATACCCCCAGGGATCCAACTCGTATCAGCACCGATTTCCTTGAAGATGCCGCGTTTCGCGTCAGAGCGGCATGGGGCGTACGCGGTGGTCCGCTACCCGATGTGTTGGAGAAGGTTGAGGAAAGCGGGATTTTGGTTTCACGCATCCATGTTCGTGCCGAGAAGGTCGATGCCTTTTCGCAGTGGTCGGATCGCTTTGGTATCCCGTTCATGATGTTGTCTCGCGACAAGGCAAGTGCAGCGAGACAACGCTTTGATGCATTGCATGAACTAGCCCACATTCTTTTCCATCGTCATGTGACCTTCAAACATCTAAGCGATCGTTCGACATACAAACTTCTGGAAAAGCAGGCTGATACGTTTGCAAGCTTCATGCTGCTTCCAGAACCGGATTTTTTGGATGAACTGTACGCACCGACTTTGGATGGATTCTTGAGTATGAAGGAGCGGTGGGGGGTTTCGGTCGGCGCCATGATAATGCGCTGCAAATCTCTAGATTTGTTAGATGATATTTCTGCGAAGCGCATGTGGATGAACTATACGCGCCGAGGGTGGCGCAAAGGTGAACCTTTTGATGGGAAGATGGAAAAAGAATCTCCGCACCTTATAAGGCGGAGTTTTGAATTGCTGCTGGAAAAAGAGGTGCAAACAGTCTCTGATATCCGTAGTGCGCTACCATTCCCTCTAGAGGACTTAGAAGAACTGGCTGATCTAGAGCCCGGTACGCTAGGAGCTCCGACTCAAAAAAGAGCCGAACCGACCCTAAAATCTGAATTAGAGAATCAACACGGTAACGTCGTATCTATTTTTGACCGGAAGCGGTAGGACTGCCTTTCTTTCCCCACCGCTTTTGAGCGGCCTTTTTGGCAATCTCACGGCGTTGCTCCGGCGTCAGCTTTGCGGCACGCGCTGCGCCGCCCTTTCGACCAAGAGCTTTCGCGGCGGGGTCTTTCCCGTCGTCCTCGATTTCGTCCTCAACCTCGCCCGTGGCGATCTGCGCAATGAGCACAGCATTACCGATCACGTCGGCGGGTCGCTTCTGTCCTCGCGGTCCTTTAGGCATCACTTTACTCCTAATACGGCGAAAATTTGCAGGAGCGTACCAATGACGATGGCCGCGAGCCCGATGTAACCGATCACTTCATACCGTTTGTCGAGTTTTTTGGTTTCAGGTCCGGCTGGAACCACCACGCGTTCGCCGTCATCTGATGAGACGCGGAATGGCATTCCATAGCGGAAAAGAAGCAGAACGCCGGCTAGGTTCAAGATCAGGCCTGTGATGGTCATGCAATCGGCCATTTATCCTCCAATGCTTTCCGCTAAGCATATAGGAAGCCTGGACAGGATGCGATACCCTGTCAACGAGGATCAATTTTCAAACTGAGACACTACCAAACATTTTGATAAATTGACTCGGCCATCGGGAGAACAGTATCTTTTCCATATGGGGTAAGCGATCACCCCGTGAGGCGTCAGCCGAAGTTTCGCGTCCCATCGACATACTAATCGACGCGAGGGCGTGAGATGACTTCTCCGACTGAAATATCCTTATCCCAACTATCCCGCTTGATCGGCACGCCGGAATGTCCGCAGGTTCTCGATGTGCGTATCGACGAGGATTTTGCCGAGGACGCGCGGCTTATTCCGGCGTCGACGCGTGTTTCCCATCGAGAGATATCCGAAGGCCGCTTTTCCGGCGACATCCGAAAGGCCGTTGTCGTGTGCCAGAAAGGGCTGAAGCTCAGCCAGGGGGGCGCAGCAATCCTGCGCGGACGTGGCGTGCCTGCCGAAACGCTGGAAGGTGGTTTCAATGCGTGGCGCGATGCCGGTCTGCCGCTGGTCCGAACGGATGCGTTGCCGACGTTGGCGGCCGGACGAACGACCCGCTGGGTTACCCGCGCGAGACCGAAGATCGACCGCATCGCTTGCCCCTGGCTAATCCGGCGGTTTGTCGATCCGAATGCGGAATTTCTGTTCGTATCGGCATCGGAAGTTATGGAGGTTGCGGACCGGTTCAACGCGATCCCTTTCGATATGGAAGATATTTTTTGGAGCCATCGTGGTGAGCGATGCAGCTTCGATACGATGCTGGAAGAATTCGGCATCGCGACGGATCCGTTGTCGCACCTTGCGACCATTGTCCGTGGGGCCGATACGGATCGCCATGATCTGGCACCAGAATCGGCGGGGTTGCTGGCGGTGTCGCTGGGGTTGTCGCGGACCTATCGGGACGATTTGGAGCAATTGGATGCGTCCATGGCTCTCTATGATGCGTTCTATCGCTGGTGCCGTGATGCGGCCCAAGAAGGCCACGACTGGCCGCCTGCAGGGGGGAAGAGCAAGTGAGTCAGGAAGATATTTCGAAAGGGACGGTGGACTGTCTGCCGACAGTGTCGGCGGCGGCGCGCATCTGGTTTCGGATCGGGTGCCTATCCTTTGGCGGCCCGGCGGGGCAGATCGCGCTGATGCACCGCGAGGTGGTGGAAGAGCGCAACTGGCTAGGCGAACGCAAGTTCCTGACAGCGCTGAATTTCTGTTCATTGCTGCCGGGACCGGAAGCACAGCAATTGGCGACCTATCTGGGCTGGCTGATGCATGGGGCCGTGGGGGGCTGGATCGCCGGTTTGTTTTTCATCTTGCCCGGCGCCGTCGTTATGGCGGGGCTGGCCGTTCTCTACGTCACGGCGGGCAGTGTCCCGGCGATTGCGGCCTTTTTCTTCGGTCTGACCTGTGCGGTACTGGCGATCGTGTCGGAAGCGCTGCTGAAAGTCGCGCGCCGGGCCTTGCACGGATATCTGTCCTGGGCGCTGGCGGCGGCGGCTTTCGTCGCACTGTTCGTCTTCGCCGTGCCGTTTCCGCTGGTCGTCGGCGGTGCGGCACTGGTCGGATTCGCTGTGCCAAGACGGTTCGACGGCAGGGGAAAAAGCGGCGGTACGGACCTGCCCGAAGGTTTGCTGGATCAGGCCATGCGGCGAGACCCGGCCATCGCCTCAGCACGAGCGGCAAGTGCGCGGCGGTCCGGCATTCTGGCGCTCGCTCTATGGGGCATCGTCCTGGGTGGTGCCTTGGTCCTGGGCGGCGTTGCGGCGGATGTGGCGGCATTCTTTTCCAAGATGGCGCTGGTCACTTTCGGCGGGGCCTATGCCGTTCTGACCTATGTCGCGCAGGAAGCGGTGCAGAACCATGGCTGGTTGACGGCGGATCAGATGGTTGCCGGTCTAGGTCTTGCGGAAACGACGCCGGGGCCGCTGATCCTGGTGTTGCAATTTGTCGGCTTTCTGGCCGGATATGGGCCGGACGGCAGCCTTTGGCGAGCCGCGGCAATGGCGGTACTGACGCTGTGGGTCACCTTCGCGCCCTGTTTCGCCATGGTCTTTCTGGGGGCGCCAGTAATCGAAAAATTGCAGGACCGGCCGCGCCTGACGGCGGCGCTGGCGGCGATCCTGGCCGCCGTCGTCGGCGTTATCGCCAATCTGGCGATCTGGTTCGGGATTCAGGTCCTGACGGTGGAAGGCGGTGGGATCGACCTGTATGCCCTGGCCATTACCGTGATTGCAGCAGCCCTACTGTTTTCCCGGAAGCTGGGGGTGATCGGCGTGTTGTTGGTGTCCGCCGCGCTGGGCTATGCATCGACATTAATGCCAGCCGCGCCCTTTCTTTAGCGCGCCGTCGCCCAGCTTCGCGCGGACCGCATCGATGGCGCGTTCGACCTTGGCACGCTTTCCGGAGTCGGGATCGGCGAGATCGATCGGGTCCGCCAGAACCGGATCGGTCAGGTCTGCGACGCCGACCCCGATCAGGCGGAAGGCTCTTCCTTCGACCGTCTTTTCCAGGATCGGCGCGGCGGTGCGGTACAGGACCTCCGCAAATTGGGTCGGGTCCGGCAGGGTACGGGATCGGGTCACGGTCTTGAAGTCGGCGGTCTTTAGTTTCAGATGCACGCTGCGCCCGGCGAAGCCCTGACGCTTCATGCGCCGGGCCACTTTCTCGCACAGCGGCCACAGTTCCTCCTTCAGGCTTTGGATATCCGACAGGTCGGCGTTGAAGGTGGTTTCGGCGGAAATGCTTTTCGTTTCGCCGTCCGGTTGGACGCCGCGATCGTCCTCGCCGCGTGCGAAGTGATATAGGCGCTTTCCCATCGCGCCGTATCGGGCGATCAGGTCGAATTTGTCGATCTTCTTCAAGTCGCGGATCGTGCGCAGCCCGTCCTGTTCCAGCTTGGCCCGCAGCGATTTGCCGACGCCCCAGATGATGCCGACAGGCTGTTCCTCCAGGAACGATAGCGCATCCGCGCGTCCCAACACGGCGAAGCCGCGTGGTTTGTCGAGGTCGGAGGCGATTTTCGCTAGCGACTTGTTGTAGCTGAGGCCAATGGAGGCACTGACCCCGATTTCCGTTTCGATCCGCTTTACCAAATGCGCCAGCGTTGCGGCGGGCGGGCGTCCATGCAGGCGTGTCGTCCCGGACAGGTCCAAAAAGGCCTCGTCGATCGACAAGGGTTCGACGAGCGGCGTCGCATCCAGCATCAGCGCGCGGATCTGTCGGCCCACGGCGCTGTATTTTTCCATATTCGGGCGGATGACGACGGCGTCGGGGCAGGCCTTTAGCGCCTTGAACATCGGCATGGCGGATCGGACGCCATAAATGCGCGCGACATAGCAGGCGGCGGACACGACACCGCGCTGGCCGCCGCCGACGATGACCGGCTTGTCCGCCAGACTGGGATCGTCCCGCTTTTCGACGGAAGCATAGAAGGCGTCGCAATCGATATGCGCGATGGACAGGTCCATTAGTTCCGGATGACGGATCAGACGCGACCCGTGACAGGATGGGCATCGTCGCGGGCCGAGCGCATTCGCATCCATCCGTTCGATATGCAGGCAGTCGCGGCACAATTGGACGGTGTCGGTCATGATACGGCCGACGTCGAGAGCCAGAGCCGTGCGGCCCCCAGAACGCCGCTATCGTCGCCGTGACGGTTGGGCAGCAGCCGTGTGCGGACCGTATCCGAAAAGACGTGACGGGTCAGGCGGTCGGGCACAAGGTCGTAAAGCGCCGTCACACCGGAAAGACCGCCCCCCAGGACGATGACCTCCGGGTCGACAATGTTGATCACGGTCGCCAAGGCGCGCGCCATGCGGTCGGCATAAAGCGTCAGGCTGTTTTCCCGATCCGGTGTTTCCGCCGCCATGATTTCTTCCGGTGTTGCCGCTTCCCCGGTTCGCATCAAGTGATCTTCGGCCAAGCCGGGACCGCTGAGGAAGGTTTCGATACAGCCGGTCCGCCCGCAATAACAATCGCGTAACGGGTCCGTTTCGGGATCGGGGCGGGGCAGGGGATTGTGGCTCCATTCCCCGGCGATAGCGTTCGGTCCCTCATGCAGGCGCCTGTCGAAGACCAAGCCGCCGCCGACCCCCGTCCCGAGAATCACGCCGAATACGGATCTATATCCGGCACCCGCGCCGTCCAGCGCTTCGGACAGGGCGAAACAGTCCGCGTCGTTCGCGACGCGCACCGGGCGCGCCAGAGCGGCGGTCAGGTCGCGATCGATGGGGCGCCCGATCAACCATGTCGAATTCGCGTTCTTTACAAGGCCTGTCGCCGGCGAGATCGCGCCGGGTATGCCGACACCGACTGGGCAGTTCGGGGCCGTCGAATCGGTCAGGTCGTCGACCAGGGTACGAATCGCCTGCACGGTATCGTCGTAGTTTCCGCGTGGGCTGGCGATACGAATATGACGTCGCACGGCACCGGATTCTTCCATAAGGACCCCCGATGTCTTTGTGCCACCCAAGTCTATGCCGATATGCAGGCCGTTCTTTGTCATCTTTGTCTCGAAATCCGTCGCAACGCCCAGCATTATGGTTTAGAAAGAATTTTCAGTCCCGTGTTTTGACAAGTCCCGGTGGGGTCGGTCATGCTGTGCCCCAAGAAAATTATTCTGGGACGTTTTGGGGGTTGAATTTGTATCGTCCCGGTTGCGAGGTCTCGTCGCCGCGGCGCATACTATGTGTCGGGTGTATGGAAAAGGGGTCCAAATGGCGAAGACGGTATTGATCGTTGAGGACAACGAATTGAATATGAAGCTGTTCCACGATCTGTTGGATTCCAAAGGGTATAATATCCTTCAGACCAAGGACGGTATGGAGGCGCTGAAGATCGCCCGTAGCGATAAACCGGATCTGATCCTGATGGATATCCAATTGCCGGAAGTGTCGGGGCTGGAAGTCACGAAATGGATCAAGGAAGATGACGATCTGCGTCATATTCCGGTGATCGCCGTGACGGCCTTTGCGATGAAGGGGGATGAGGAAAAGATTTTGGAAGGTGGCTGTGAGGCATATATCGCGAAGCCGATTTCCGTCGCCAATTTCCTGTCCACTGTTGAAAAGTTTCTGTCCTGACGCGTTTACGCCGTCGCCGGGACCGCTACCAGTGAGGACCGATAGCGCATGACCGCTCGCGTACTCGTGGTCGATGACTTGCTTCCCAACGTCAAGCTGTTGGAGGCCAAACTCACCAGTGAGTATTTCGAGGTGATTACGGCGCGCGACGGCATGACCGGCCTTGAAATGGCGAAGCACGACCAGCCGGATATCATCCTGCTGGACGTCATGATGCCCGGCATGGACGGGTTTGAGGTCTGTGAACGCCTGAAGCGCGATCCCGACACGATGCATATCCCGGTCATCATGGTGACGGCCCTGTCCGATTCCAGCGACCGCGTGCGTGGGTTGGAGGCCGGGGCCGACGATTTCCTGACCAAGCCTGTAAACGATGCGGCGCTGTTCGCCCGCGTCCGGTCGCTCGTGCGTTTGAAGATGCTGATGGACGAATGGCGGATGCGCGAACAGACCTCCGGCCAGTTGGGGGTTATGCGGGAAAACCGGTCGATTCTGAATGTCGACGCGACCCATGCCCATGCACTGGTCGTGGAGGATAGCCCCGTCGATGCGCAGAAGATCGTCGATTCCCTGGACCGCGACGCCGATACGGCCGATATCGCGACCAGCGTTGACGAGGCGCATGAGCGTCTGGCCTTCACCCAATACGAATTGGTGATCATCAATCTTCGGCTCGCCGCCGGGGATGCGCTGCGCCTGTGCAGTCATATCCGCGCGGCGGAATCGACCCGGCACACGCCGCTGCTGCTGACGGTGGAGGAAGACGACACCAACCGCCTGACCAAGGCCCTGGATATCGGCATCAACGACTATCTGATAAAGCCGATCGACAAGCAGGAACTGCTGGCCCGTGTGCGCACACAGATCCGTCGCCAGCGGTATCAGGAAAAACTGCGCGAGAATTACGAACGCAGTCTGGCCATGGCACTGACGGACAGTCTGACCGGCCTGTACAACCGGCGCTATCTGAACGCCCACCTTGCCGGGTTGGTCGATCGTGTCCGGGCCGGCGGCAAGCCGCTGGCCGTGATGATGTTCGACATCGATTTCTTCAAGAAAATCAATGATACCTACGGTCATGCGGCGGGGGATGAGGTTCTGGTGGAGCTCAGTCGCCGGATCGGCCAGAACGTGCGCTCCATCGACACGATCGCCCGCCATGGCGGGGAGGAGTTCGTGGTGCTGATGCCCGACGCCGATTATGCCGTCGCCGGTGTCGTGGCCGAACGCCTGCGCAAAAGTATCGTGTCGGTGCCGATGGCGGTGCGCGGCGGGCCGGAAAAAGGCCTCAATGTGTCGATTTCCATCGGTGTTGCGATGTTCGATTTCGATATCGATAGCGTGGAAAGCGTGCTGCACAAGGCGGATCAGGCTTTGTACTTCGCGAAACACCACGGGCGGAATTGCAGCGCCGGTTATATCGAAAATGAGAAGTTCGAACAGATCGGCGGATCGCCGGTCTCCGACCCGGGACAGGACGCGGCGGAATAATCGCCAAGCGTCTTCCCGCTTTCCTTACCGCAACACGTCCAAGACGGTTTCGTGCAACGCGTCGGAACCGCTGGCCACGATACCGCCATGGGAATGCAATCCTAGAGCCTCGCCGGACCAGCCCGTAATCGATCCCCCGGCCTCAATCACGACGGGGCACAGGGCGCAGATGTCATAGGGGTCGAGGTCATTGCCGTTCAGGCAGATATCGATTCTACCGCGGGCCAGCGCACCGTAAGCGGGCGCGCCGCCGTCGAATACCTTCAAGGCCGTGCGCGATTGCAAGCGTTCGAAGCGCGGCACTTCCGGTCCCACAAAGCTTTCCGGATTGGCGAGGCTGAGCTTCGCCCGAGCCATGTCGCTAATACCGCTGACCTTGATGTCGGTATCGTTGAGCCGTGCCCCATGTCCTTCGAGGCCGGTATAGCGCGCGCTTAGAAGCGGTAGGTCGATGATGCCCAATATCGGGTTTCCATCGCGACACAGGCTGATCAGTGACGCGAAGTTCAGCAGGGCGGTGCCGAATTGCCGTGTTCCGTCGATCGGATCGAGAACCCAGGTATAGGTGCTTCCGGTCCTGTCTTCGCCGTATTCCTCGCCCAGGATTCCATGATCCGGGAACCGGCGGGACAACAAATCCCGCCACGCGGATTCGATGTCCAGGTCTGTCTGGGTCAGGGCCGTCCCGTCGGATTTATAGCCGACATCGGTTTGCCCGAACCACGCGGCCCGCGCGATGGGCCCGGCGATTTCGGCCAGTTCGACGGCGGTATCGAGGAAAGCCTGCTTTTCGCACATGGAGAAAAAGGTTCCGGACCGATCAATGGGTGCTTTCGCCGATCAGTTTACGCCGCAGCCACCCCGACCCGATATCCATCGCGACAACGACGATCAGCGTCAGGAAGATCAGATACATGACGTTTTCCCAATCCTTGTGGGTTTGCAACGCCTGGACCAGCTTCAGGCCGATTCCCCCGGCGCCCAGGGCGCCGATGACCGTCGCCGACCGGATATTGGATTCCAGGTAATAGAGTGTCTGAGAGACGAAGACCGGCAGGATTTGCGGGATCACGCCGAAGCGATAGCGTTGGACCGCCGCCGCGCCGGTGGAGCGCACGCCCTCCACCTGCTTGTTGTCGATGTTTTCGATCGCTTCGGAAAACAGCTTGCCCAGGGTGCCGGTATCGGTGAAGGCGATGGCCAGCGACCCGGTCAGCGGCCCCAAACCGAAGGCGCGGATGAAGATCAGCGACCAGATGATCTGATCGATGCCGCGCAGGAAGTCGAACAGGCGGCGCAGCACCATCCGGCTTGCGAACATCGGGTTGAAATTCGCGGCGGCCAGGAAGCCGAGCGGCAGACCGACACCGGCGGCGACAAAAGTTCCCAGCAACGCCATCAACAGGGTTTCCAGCAACGCGGTGAACATCTCGTTATGCTGCCAGTCCGGGTTCCGCCAGAATTGCAGGAAGACGAATTCGGCGTTGGACAGCGCCGGGTCAATCCGATCGCCGGACCAAACGATACCCCAGACTTCGGCGGCGCTTTTGTCGACCAGCGGCGATTGCGGACCGAACCAGAAATATTCCCAGCCGAAGAAATATCGTTGTACCCGGATTTGCGCACGGGTGATGCGCACATCCTTGTAATAGTCCGGGTGGAATTCGAACTTCGACGGGGCGAAAGACGATCCGTCGGGCAGGACGCCCAGGGCGACGAGGTCCGCATAGTCGACCACATTCGTCCGCTCCGGCGCCGTTTCCGGGAAATAGCGATACCGGCTTTCCGTTTCGTCCAAGAAGGCGCGATAGCCGTTGACGACGACTTCCTTCCCTTTGATCTCGGCGACGAATTGGCGACCGTCCGGTTCGGTATAGGTCAATGCGTTCGCGTTCATCACGGCGCGATAGCCGTCGCCAAGATCAACGCGGGTCTGCTTCCCATCCGTGGTGATCCAGGCGGGCAGGGGATCCTGTTCCGTTCCGCGACCGCCCTCGACCGTGACGGACAATTCGTCGTTCCGGCGGGCCAACTCGACCTGATATTTGTAATGGAAACTGTCGCGCGACATCAGCGCGCCGCGTTCCCAATCGGCCTTGGCCAGCACGCCGCCGACATCGAAGGCGAACCAGGCATAGGCCAGATAGACGAACGCGAGGATGAGTCCGGCAATCGGCCAGATCGTCGCGCGACGGGAGGTTTTCAGAACCTCCGCGCGGCTGATCGACATGTCGGTGGAATGGGCGATGGTGCTCATGGCGCGGTCCTTCCCGTCAGGCCATCTGGAACGCGCCGCCGACGAGACTGCGGCGGATGCGGCTGGAAATCTGGTCGATGGCGACGATGGTGAGGAACAGCAGCAGGAACAGGGCGGAAATCTGATCGCCCGCGCCCCAGCTGATCGCGGTGCGGAATTCCTGACCGATCCCGCCGGCGCCGACGAAGCCCAGAATGGCGGAAGCCCGGATGTTGATTTCGAACCGCAGCAGGGCATAGCTGCAATAGTTCGGGAGAACTTGCGGCAGGACGCCGAAGCGCATGCGTTGAAGCCAGGTCGCGCCGGTCGCCTGCAATCCTTCCAAAGGTTTCTTGTCGATATTCTCGTTCACTTCCGAAAACAGCTTGCCCAGCGCGCCGGCCGTGTGGAACGCGACCGCGATGATCGCCGGGATCGGCGTCGCGCCCAGGAGATAAATCAGGAACAGCGCGATGATCAGTTCCGGAAAGGCGCGGGTGATATCCATCAGCCGCCGCGCGATCGGCACGATCCAGGCGAAGATGCCGAGATTCCGGGAGGAGCAGAAGGCGAGGATCATGGCGAACAGTGTTCCGAAGAGGGTCGAAACCGCCGCCATGTTGATGGTTTCGATCAATGCCGGGACGTGTCCCACGATCGTCACCAGCCAGTCGTCGGCGTTCAGCGTGTCCGAAACGATCGCCGCCGGATAATCCATGAATTTCGACAGGCCCTGCCAGAACCCGCCGGAATTCAGGTTTTCGGCGATGCTGAAGCCGCCGAAGAAGATGATCAGGGAACCGGCGATGAACAGGACGGTGTAGAGTCGCCGCCGTTTCTCCATCTCGCTGAAATGGGAATGCAGCTGTCCGATGCTGAGCGTACTGTCGGTCATATGTCGCGCCGGTACCGTAAGAGAAGGGAAAAGAACAGCGGCGCCGGGAGTGTTCCCGACGCCGCCGATCCGCAACGAAACTTAGTTTTTGATCTTCGCCTTACGGGCTTCGATCACGCTGACATAGGCCTTGTGGGTGATCGGGGCCAGGCCCTTCGCGTCACCGGCCAGGACGCCATAGGCGCAATCCGGGTCCATCGACGGCAGGCTGGCCAGCAGACCGGTCAGTTTGACCTTCGCGTCTTCCGGCAGGGATTTGCGGACGACGAACGGGCCTTCCGGAATGACGTCCGAGCGCCAAATTTCACGGATTTCCGTCATGTCGACCAGACCGGCGTCGGTCGCCTTGCGCAGCGCGCCGGAATTGAAGCCTTCTTCCCAGGTACCCAGACCGTCGGCCCAGGTGACGCCGCCGTCATAGTCGCCGTTGAACACGCCGACGATGGTCTGTTCGTGACCGCCGGAGAATTTAATGTCCTTGAAGTATTCGCCCGGCTTCATCGAATAGCCCTTCTGCGGGATTTCGATGGACGGGATCAGGTAGCCGGAGGTGGAGTTCGGATCGCCGAAGGCGAAGACCTTTTCCTTCATGTCGTCCAGGCTGGTGATGCCGCTGTCGACACGGGCGAATCCGATCGAGTAGTAGCCATAGGAGCCGTCGGTATTCACCTTGACCAGGACCGGTTCAACCGCTTCCGGGTCGGCGATGTAGACCGCCGCGTAGCCCGACGCGCCCAGCCAGGCGAGGTCGAGGTTGCCGCCCAGCAGGCCTTCGATGACGCCGGAATAGTCGGCCGGCGCGAAGACGGAGGCTTCGACGCCCATCAGCGCTTCGACTTTTTCTTCCAGGCAGGTATAGGCCTTCAACCGGTCGCTGGCGTTTTCGCCGCCCAGGATGCCGATGCGGATTTCGGTAAGGTCTTCCGCCTGGGCAACCCCGACAGCGGACATGATGGCAGCGGTCGCCGCAGCAGCCGCAAATAGCTTCATTTTCATGGTCTACCCTTTTCGTGTTCCATGTGATCTGCATTCCGGGCGAAGGACCCCCCGCCGCCCGTCGAGCACGAGCCCGCCGTCAGAGGTTGACGACTTTGCCCGAGGCCGCCGGCTCGTCGATGTCGGCTTCGGGTGTCTTTTCGGAGGCGGCGGCGGAAATGGACGTCGAGGTTGCGGCCTCGTTGAAATCGTCCCCGGCGCCATAGATTTCGCGGGCTTCGTCCGTGGTTAGGTCGTTTGGCCCGCCGTCGAAGATGACCTTGCCCTTGCTCATCCCCACGATGCGTTCGCAATAGCTGCGGGCGGTGTCGAGCGTGTGCAGGTTGCAGACGACGGTGATGCCGTCTTCTTCATTGATCCGTTTCAACGCGTCCATCACCAGCTTCGCGTTTAACGGGTCGAGGGAGGCGATCGGTTCGTCCGCCAGGATCAGCTTCGGCTTCTGGACCAGGGCGCGGGCGATGGCCACGCGCTGCTGTTGGCCACCGGACAGGGTGCCCGCAGGCTGCAACGCGGTCTGTTCGATGCCCAGCCGCTCCAACGCCAGCAAACCGTCCATCCGGTCCTTGTCGGAAAACAGTTTGAAGACGCTGCGCACCGTGCCGATGTGGTTCAACCGTCCCAGCATCACGTTGGTCAGCACGTCCAGACGGGGGACCAGGTTGAATTGTTGAAAGATCATGGCGCAACTGGCCTGCCATTGGCGTAGGCCCGCGCCTTTCAGGCTGGAAACCTCCTGCCCGTGGAACCGGATCGTCCCCTTGGTCGGTTCGGCGAGTCGGTTGACCATGCGCAGCAGGGTCGACTTTCCCGCACCGGACCGGCCGATGATTCCGACCATGCTTCCTTCGGGAATGGTTAGGCTGACGGAATCGACCGCCGTCATATCGGCGAACTTTTTGGTCAGCGTGCGGATTTCTAGCATTCGATCCCCTTGGGCGGAGGATCCCTCGGCAGGAGGGGGCGCCCGATGACAGTCCCTAATCGACTAACGACACATCACGAATCGGCATCCGCCCTCTTATCGGCGGCACCGTTCGCTTCCGGGACGTTTCCCCCGGTTTTCGAGTCTTGATCTACGCGCGTAGCGTTTCAACCGCGTGCAGGTTATGTGTCAGAATGATGAAAGGGTTGACCAAAGGTCGGCGGGAGGGTTGTCCTGACGACAAAGCGCGGACACAACGTGGGGCATCCCACGGTCGCATCCCCGGCCAGACCATCGAAAGGGACCAGAATGGCGCAGCGCCCGAACCCGTTGAAACTGAACAAGCTACAGGCCCGGACCCTGGTCCTGGCCCAGGTCGTCGCCCGGCACCCCGGCGGGGCCGTGGTCAACCCGGAATCCGGCGACGCGACCCTGATCCAGGTACCGCATGCCCATGGCGATCACGTCCATGTCGGTCCCTATGTCGTGCATGCCCGCGATGCCAGCGGCTTTTCGAATCCGGCGGTCTGGGTTGCCCTGGCCCGAAAGGGCCTGGCGCATGGGCCGGAAACAGGCGCGGTGACGCTGACCAAGGCGGGGCTGGAATACGATACCGGCCTGGGCAAGAACTTCATGGAAGAATCGGATCACTAAAATGACCATCGACCTATACACTTGGGGGACGCCGAACGGCCGGAAAGTATCCATCGGGCTGGAGGAAATGGGGCTGTCCTATCGGGTGATCCCGGTGAATATCGGCAAGGACGAGCAATTCGCGCCGGATTTCCTGAAGATCAGCCCGAACAACAAGATTCCCGCCATTGTCGACCCGGACGGGCCGGGCGGGGAACCGCTGGCGCTGTTCGAAACCGGTGCGATCCTGGTCTATCTGGCGGAAAAATGCGGCAGTCCGCTGTGGCCGTCCGATCCGCGCGCGCGGGCCATCACCCATCAATGGCTGATGTTCCAGATGGGCGGCGTCGGACCGATGTTCGGGCAGGCAAACCATTTCCTGCATTTCAATCCGGGCAAATCGGAATATGCCGAAGAACGCTATCGCACGGAAGCGCACCGCCTTTACGGCGTGATGGATAAGCGTTTGGGGGACGCGCCGTATCTGGCCGGTAGGGATTACACCGTCGCGGATATCGCCACCTATCCCTGGGTCGCGCGCTGGGAATGGCATCAGATCGACCTGAAGAGGCTTCCCAATGTCTGGCGTTGGTTCACGGAACTGGGCGAGCGCGAGGCGGTGAAGAAGGGGATGGCCGTACCGTCCTGACGGCGTGCCGCATTGGAAAAGGGGGAGTTCCGCATGTCCGACAAGAAAACTAACTTCAAACCCGTCTCCGGCGCGGTTCTGCCGCGCTATGCGGGGATCGCGACCTTCATGCGGCTGCCCCATCTGGCGCCCGACGACGCCGATGGGGTCGATATCGGGATCACCGGCGTTCCGTGGGACGGCGGCACGACGAACCGGGCCGGCGCCCGGCATGGCCCGCGCCAGATGCGCGACATGTCGACCCTGACGCGGAATTATCACCATGTTTCCGGCATTTCGCCCTATGAACTGGCGAACTGTGCGGATCTGGGCGACAGTCCGGTCAACCCGATCCAGATCGAAGACACGCTGGACCGCGTCGAAACCCATTTCCGGACGATCCACGAAAAGGGCATTCTGCCGCTGACGGCGGGCGGGGATCATCTGATCACACTGCCGATCATGCGGGCCATCGCGGACAAGGCGCGGCCCCTCGGGATGGTGCATTTCGACGCCCATACCGATACCTGGGACCGGTATTTCGGGGAATCCAAATATACCCACGGCACCCCGTTCCGCCGCGCGATCGAGGAGGGCATCCTGGATCCGAAGCGCGTGATCCAGATCGGCATTCGTGGCGGTCTGTATACGGCCGACGACAAGGAATGGGGGCTGGCCCAGGGAATCCGCGTGGTTGAGATCGAGGAATATTTCGACCTAGGACCCGATAAGGTGGCGGCCTTGGCGCGAGAGGTTGTCGGCGGCGGTCCGACTTATATCTCCTTCGATGTGGACGGCATGGATCCGGTTTATGCGCCGGGGACGGGGACGCCGGAAATCGGCGGCTATTCGACCCATGAGGCGCAGAGGATGATCCGTGGTCTGCGCGGTCTCGATCTGGTCGGTGCCGATGTCGTGGAAGTATCGCCGCCGTTCGATGCCAGCGGTGCGACGGCCTTGGCCGGGGTGACGATCATGTGGGAAATTCTGTGCCTGATGGCGGAGAAGGTTGCCGAGCGTAAGCGCGGCTAGGAGGTCGGGTGGACAATTTATTTACCCTGGAATGGGGTGTCGTCGCGGGACTCGCGGCGGCGGCGGGCGTTGCGCGTGGGCTTTCGGGGTTCGGTATCGGGCTGATCATGATGCCGATCGGCGCATCGCTGCTGACGCCTGCCTTCATGGTGCCGGTCCTGTCGGTGCTGGATTGCCCGGCCTCCCTGGTGCTGGTGCGGGAGGCATGGAAACAGGTCGATAGACGCGCGCTTGCCTGGCTGGCAGGCGCGGCCCTTATCGCCATGCCCGTCGGGATCGCGCTGTTGAAACTCGTGGAGGCCGAAACATTGGCCGTCGCGGTCAACGTCATGGTTTTGGCCACCGCCTTGGCATTGCTGGCGGGGTTGAAAATCAGCGGCGAGGCATCGCGTTTGCGCACCATCGTGACCGGTGCCTTGTCCGGCCTGATGCAGGGCGCGGCGGCGCTACCGGGACCGGCGGTCATTCTGGGATGGGTGGCGGCGCAGGTGCCGGGGCCGACGCTACGCGCCAATATCATCGCCTATTTCGCGCTGATCGATGCCATCGCCGTGGTCATGCTGACGATCTCCGGCGTCTTCACCTGGGATACGTTGATCTTCGGCCTTTCCCTGCTGCCGATCTATCTGGGTGGGGTGGTGATCGGGCGGCGGCTGTTCGGCGTGATTTCCGAACGGGCTTTTCGCCGGGTCGTATTGGGGCTGGTCATCCTGGGCAGCGTCACCGGCATCGCGATGACGACGCTTTAGCTGCCTTTTTCCGGCAGGCGCGCTGTCAGTGTCGTTCCCAGGCCACTGGGCAGCGCCCGCATCAGCCAGCCGGACAGGCGCATTTGCCAGGGGAAGGATATCTTCGCCGTTCCGCGTGCCAATCCCTTGCGAACGGTGGCGGCAGCGCGGTCCGCCTCCATAAAGAAGGGCATGGGAAAGTCGTTCGCATCGGTGATCCGGCTGCGCACGAAACCGGGACAGACGGCGCAGACGGTAACCCCGTCGCGCCCATGCTTGCCGCGCAACCCTTCGGCATAGGCCAGGACGGCGGCTTTTGCGGCGGAATAGGCGGGGGCGCTGGGAAAGCCCCGGTTTCCGGCAATGGAACTGACCAGGGCTATGGTTCCGGATTTCCGCGCCAGCATTCTATCCAGCGCCGGATGAACGGTGTTCAAGACGCCCGTCAGGTTGACGTCGAAGATACGGCGCACGGCGTCTTCATCGGCTTCCCCCGCGATACCGGCATTGGCGACAACAATATCCAACGGTGCGGCATCGTCGCAGGCTTCGATCCAGGTCCGCATGCTGTCCCGGTCCGTAACGTCCAATTGGGCGGTGTCGACCGAAGCTCCGGCATCCCGGCATTGCGTCGCGACGGCGTTTAAGCGGGTTTCATCCCGGCCCGATAGACACAGGCGGTTTCCCGGCTCGGCATAGGCTTTCGCCAGGGCCTCCCCAATGCCGCTGGAGGCGCCGGTGATCAGGATCGTTGTCATGGCCGCAGAATGGGGATTTCCCCGAAAGGCGGCAAGTCTTCCCTTTCCGGGCCGCACATGCGAAAGAAAGCGCCGAACCGAAGCAGGGGGATTTGAACATGACGGTCGCCAGCATGACGGGCTTTGCGCGTTCCGAAGGCGGGGACGCGGCATTGCTGTGGTCTTGGGAGGCGCGCAGCGTCAACGGCAAGGCGTTGGACATGCGCCTGCGCCTGCCGTCGGGTTGGGAACGGTTCGACCCGATCGTCCGCAAGGCCGTCCAGGCGCGCTTCAAGCGCGGGAACTTGTCGGTCAATCTGGATGTCCGCCCCGTCGCGGGCCGCAGTGCCGTCCGCATCAACGAAGAACTGCTGGAAGCGCTGATCGACCGGTGCCGTGCCTTCGGCGAAACGCCCCGCTTGGACCAGTTGCTCACCGTGCGCGGGGTTGTGGATACCGCCGATAGCGACGAAAACCCACTCAACGACGAGTCGCGCCTGTTCGCCGTGGAGGCGACGCTGGGGGAAACGCTGGACGCCCTGGTCGCCGCCCGAAAGGAAGAAGGGGCCCGGATCGGCGCGGTTCTGATCGATCACCTGACCGAAATCGAAGGGCTGGTCACGGCGGCTTCCACCTCCGCCGATGCGGCGCCGGATGCGATCCGCGCCCGGCTGGCGGCACAGTTGGAAGACCTGTTGCCGAAGGATGGGGCCTTGCCGTCCGAGCGGTTGGCACAGGAAGCCGCCGTTCTGGCGGTGAAGGCCGATGTCCGCGAGGAATTGGACCGTCTGCGGGCCCATATCGCCGCCGCACGGGATCTGTTGGCGGAAGGGGCGGGCGTCGGCCGCCGTTTCGATTTCCTGTGTCAGGAATTCAATCGGGAGGCCAATACCCTGGCCTCCAAATCCTCCGCCATCGAACTGACGCGAATCGGCCTAGACCTCAAAGCCGTCATCGACCGCCTGCGCGAGCAGGTGCAGAACCTCGAATAGTTCTCAGCCAGGAACCGGTACATGCCCGCGAGCGACTATGATCTCAACCCCATCCGCCGACGCGGCCTGATGTTGGTCCTGTCCTCCCCGTCCGGGGCGGGGAAGTCGACCATTTCCCGCGCGATCCTGGAAGACGACGACAATATCTCCATGTCCGTATCGGTCACGACCCGCCCCAAACGGCCGGGGGAGGTCGACGGCGTTCATTATCATTTCATCGACAAGACCGAATTCGATCTGATGGTGAATCGCGGGCAGCTTTTGGAACATGCGAAAGTGTTCGACAATTATTACGGCACGCCGCGTGCCGCCGTGATGGACGCGCTGGTCCAGGGTAAGGACGTTCTCTTCGATATCGACTGGCAGGGCACGCAGCAATTGGCGGAAAGCGCGTTGGACGATCTGGTCCGCGTCTTCATCCTGCCGCCGTCCTCCCACGAATTGGAGCGACGCCTGAACACGCGCGCCCAGGACAGCCAGGACGTCATCGCGGGCCGCATGGCGAAGGCCGCGGATGAGATGAGCCACTATCCCGAATACGATTGGGTCATCGTGAACACGGACCTGGATCAAAGCATCAGCGATGTTCGCGCCATTCTGCGTTCCGAACGCCTGAAACGCAAACGTCAGGTCGGTCTGGGCGAATTCGTGAAAGGTCTTCGGGCGGGGTAGAGTGTATCAAGCGCGACGCCCTCCACACCGATAGGTATCCCTTCGAAATTTGAACGATATTGCCGATAGTCACGTATCCCGGAATACGTGAAAACTGTTGATTTTCTATAGGAAATGCATCGTAAAACAATCGTTGGGATTTAAAAATAGAAATAAAAACCATCGTAAGATATATTTAGCGCGGTGTTATGGTAATTTGCGACATCCACGTTCAGGGGGCCAGCTTAAGGGGGCAGGAACATGGGTTGGAAATTATTAGCGCTATCGTCTGTTTTTGTATCTGTCGCTGCGTGTAAGACTGTCGTCGTTGAGTACGATGACACAGTAATACAAGATAATATTAAGTATGGTGCGCGTCAGGAAGCAGTGCATTATTCGGAATTTATGAAGAATGCGAAGTCCAATGAAGGATACTATCGCATTAGTGCACGTTTTCTTGATGTAGAGCACTCGGAGCTTCCGGGTTTCGTGAAACAAAAGGCGCGTCATCCGATTTCGATACGGGATGTATGTGCGTCCCAGGTGGAGGACCTCAAACAGGATAAAATTACCGGGCTGATGGGAATCTATACCGGCGATCCGATTAAATTTGAGGACCTGGGCAATGTCCGAGATCAGATCAATCCCGGGCATTATTTCGTTATGTTGGATCCGATCCACGGCAAAGATGAGATCAAGTGCCATATCGACGAACAGGAATATACGGTTCTGTCGACCCGGCGGTGGAATACGTATGACCCCGTCAAAGTGAATTTTGTGATGATCAATTCATTGAAGATCGACACGAAGGTTGAGGACGTGGTGGATACGCTTACCGGCGTGTTCAAATTCGCCGATCCGACGGGGGTTGTCTTTAAGCTGAGCGAGTTGACGGAGGCGGAATCCGCGGGGACACGCATCGGCGATCTGCTGAACGCGGGGTTGAGCGAGAAATCGGTTTTGATTAAACCCCAAACCTTTTTGATCGGGCAAAGCGCCTGGGACCAAAAGACCCGCCGGTATGTTGAGGTCAGCTATTTCGTCAAGGACACCTCGTCAGAAACGCCGACGATACCAAAACGAACGATCGGTTTTGTGGAGGTTCTCTTTGAAGCGAGACCGTCGGTCTTGATAACCGGGGAATTGAAGGAAGGGTACCCTGATTTCGCGGGCTACACGGTCGCCAATTTGCCAGCGTCGTCCGTCGACATGCTAGGCACGCAAATCAATCTGAACGCCTTGCTGAACCAAAGCCTCCCATCTGCCAGCGAAATGCCGATAAGTTCGGGGGACTTCAATTTTCGATGCCAAACGCTCGACGGTCAGCTCAAGACATATTTCAAACTGGCCGAGATTGATCGGGCGGCGGTGCTTTCCCTGTTTGCCGAAAGGGCGATGCCGAATGTCTTTTCAAGCTCGACTAAGGTACCGAGCATCGTCGGTCTGCCGCCCATCCCGATCTTCACCTACGATGAATCGGAAAGCGAACAATTGCGTGAACGCGATGCGGGTTTGGTAAAACTGCGTGCCGTGGAACAGTCGTTGGAGCAGTATCTCGCCGCCTTCCAAAACAGTTGCCTGCAGGGGCGGACCGCTCTCATGGCGAAGATCGGATCCAGGGTCGGACGCCTTAACGAGCAGGCGACCATGCGACTGGAGACAGTTCGCAAGAGAATTGAGGGCTTTGAGAATGCCGCCTTCAATATTCTGCCGCCCGAACGCGTCTCGGAAACGATACGAAACCGAGTCCACAATGCATTTTACCGTGTTGAGGGCCGGAACCGAGTCGATGCGGATTTCAGCGCATGGATGGAAGACGGTGTATTTTTGAGAGTCCGATCCCCACTGGCCAAAATTATCGCCAATGACGAATACGATGAGAGCAGTTTAGGGCAGGGGGTGAACATCAGTCGAACCGATTTCATCGCATTGACCAAGACGGTCTGGGCGCAATTTGGCTGCTACCTGAACATCGCCAACAATGAGAGCGAGGAAGATCGGATACCGATCGCGTTTTCACAATTCGACTTACCCGGATACGACTTGATGGGGTTGCTTGAATATTTCGGCGACGATATCCCGGACAATAACCGCATTAGTGCTGTTTTCCTGAAATATGGTTCTCACACCGGTGACGGTAGGCTGCCTAAGGTCGCGGAATTCCGGATCGTGAAGATCGAGAAGAAGCAATTGGACGTCTTGAAGGCCCGTTTGCCTTCGAACTCCGATTGCTTGAGCCAAGGCGGTCTTTGGGAGCGGACAAAAACAGCGCTTGAGTCTCAGGTTGCACTGCTCGCAACCCGGCAATAGCAGTTAAAGCCGAACGGACGGGCTATTGGTCCGTCCGTTCGCGCACCCAATCCTGAAAGCGCTTCAGCCAGTGTTCTTCCGGCATCAGGACGCCCTCCGTGAAGCGGCGGGATCGCATGCCTTCCTGATTCAATTCGGAGGCTTCCGCATCCTGCTGCATCACCAGGATGGCGAAATCCGTCACCTTGCTCAGGTCGAAATCGGGGCGTTCCATGGTCTCCGGCAGGAATAGCCATTCGACCTCGATCTCCGTTTCCTCCGGCCCCAGGGGCAGCAGACGGACCGACCGCATGTAGTCGACATGGCAGGCGATGAAGACCGACGGGGCGCTGATGAAATAGGACTGGCCGCGCGCGATTTCTTCCGGCGTCAGATTGGGGAAAGGTTCCCGTAGGGCCACGCCGTCGCTGGTCCAGCTTTGCGCGCCTTCCTTCAAGCCACCGACGAAACGCGGGTCGCCGCTTTCCGCCGTGTCTTGCCAATGCGGGTCGTCGCGCTGGCCGGAAATGCGGCGGCCGTAGATCGGCACCAGATCGCAAAGTTCCGGATGGATATTCGGGCAATGAAGGCATTCGTTGAAATTGTCCCAGAATGTCTTCCAGTTGCATTTCATCACCTTGCGCCAGGTGTACCCGACGACAAGGTCCTCGACCGGCCAATGTTCGATGCGGTCGCTGCCGCGTTCGAAACTGTCGCGCAGATCCGGGGCGTCGTCGCCCAGACAGACGAAGACGAGGCCGCGCCATTCCTGAACATGTACGGGATAGAGCGGGAAATCGGCCTTGTCGAAATCCGCCGCTTCGGCCAGGGAGGAGGTGGCGAGCAAGTCGCCCTCCATCGAATAGGCCCATTGGTGATAGGGACAGCGGATCGCCTTCCCGGTCAGGCGGCCTTGCGCTTCCTTGCACAGGATGGACCCGCGATGGCGGCAGGTATTGTGAAAGCCGCGCAATTGGCCGTCTTCGCCGCGTACCAGTAGGATGCGCTGACTGCCGATCTTGAAGGTGCGAAAGGACCGCGGTTTCGCCATCGTGCTGCCGTGACAGAGGTAGAGCCATTCCCGATAGAAGATGCGGTCCAACTCATGCTCATACCAGGCGGGATCGTAATAGGTACTGCCGGGCAGGGTGGGTTCGACACGGTCCAGCCCGTCAAAATCTTCATCGCCGGTCAGCGTCTTGCCCGACGCTTTACCCGTTCCAGGCCGTACCGCGCTCATATCCGTTCCCCAAATGGATGTTTCCGGGAAACTCTGACCGAGACTGAGGGGACTCCGCAACTGAATTTTTTTAAGTGATTGCTTAAATAAAATATCGGTAGGGGTTTAAAGGAACATGCCCCCCCGGACCGGAGGGCTGTTCAGCAGAGTGCCGATCACCGAAAGCCCCTGTTTCAGGCGGCTTTCGGATGCTTCGTGGCTCAGGCACAGGCGGATGGCATTCGGGGCGTCGGACGGACGTTCCGCGAAGGCGGCGGCTTCCGTGACAAGCACGCCTTGCCGGGCGGCTTCCGCCCGAAAAGCGTCGGCTCGCCAGCCATCGGGCAGGGGCAGCCAAAGGTGCAAACCATCCGGGTCGGCCTGAATGGCGAGGTCGGGAAGGGCGGTTTGCGCCAATTCCTGACGATGGCGGGCAATGCGGCGTTGCCGCTTCGTCAACCTGTCGGCGGCCCCGTCCAGGATCAAGCGCGCCCCGATGTCCGCCATCAGGGGCGGCGTCATCCAGCAGCTCAAATGGACTGCCTGCCGCAAGGCCGGGACGAAACGGTCGGGCGCGCGGACGAACCCGACGCGCAATCCAGGCGCGACGCATTTCGAAAGGCTGCTTAGAAACACCGTGTTTTTCGGGGCATGCAGGGCGAGGGGCGGCGGCGCATCGGCCTTCAATCGCCCAAAGACATCGTCTTCGATCAGCTTAACGTCATATTTCACGGCAATGGCCGCGATGGCCCGCCGTCTGTCTTCCGGCAGGGTCAGGGTCGTCGGCGACTGCAGGGTCGGCGTGAGATAGAGGGCTCGCGGCGCACCGGATTTGCAGGCGGCTTCGAACGCGTCGGGACGGATGCCGACGGCGTCCATCGCGACGCCTCCCAGTTTCAGGCCCAGCCGGTCCGCCATGGCGCGCACGGGCGTGTAGGTCAGAGTTTCGGTCAATAGCAGGTCGCCGGGGCGCAGCAGCGCCATCAGGCAGCAAAAGATGCCATGCTGCGCACCGTTGGTGATGACCAGTGTGTCTTCGTCGGCGGTCAGGCCGGATGGCGAAAGCCATGTTTGCGCGGCTTTTAGGGCGAGCGCCGGATCGGCATCGGTTTGATAGTCCAGCGACGCCTGGATCATATCGGACAATCCCAAGTCGTGCAGGACGCGCGCCACGGGCGCCGCCGCCAACCCTGGGGCCGGTAGGTTTTTGGACAGGTCTATGGGGCCGGTGTCCGCGCGCCGCAGGTCCCCGACCGATCCGCCAGTGAGATCGCTTCCCGGCTCCCGAACGAAAGTGCCGCGTCCGACCTCTCCACGCAGAAGGGCGCGGTTCACCCCCTCCGCATAGGCGCGGCTGGTCGTGTTGGGGGACAGGCCCAGTTGATAGGCCATTTCCCGATGCGGCGGCAGTTGTGTTCCCGGTTCCAGGCGCCCATCGGCGATGGCGTCCGACAGCGCCTCCACAATTTGCCGGTACTTCGGTCCACGCCGATTGGACAGGTCGGGAAGCCAAATTGCCATTGGTGCAATGTATCCGTTGTTTCTGGAAATAAAGGATGCAATTTCGATAGCAATAAGATCATTCATCCAGCGAAAGGTCAATGTCATGAAAGCCAGCCGCACGCTCACCGGAACGGGCCTCGCGCTCGTCTGCCTGTGCATCCTTGGGGTCATGCCCGTTATCTCGAACAGCCGCCCGGCAGGTTTCGGCGCGTTGGAGTTCGCTTTCTTCCTGTCCGTATGGCAGGTCGTGTTCGCGACGCCGCTCTTTGTCCGAGAACTTCGGGGACCGAATAAGGGGGTTTTCGCGGCGGGCTTCTCACCGTCGGAAAGGCGGCGCGTGATCCGCGCGACTTTGTTCACCGGCGCGCTGTTCGGGCTGTCGACCTATCTATACGTCTACGGCGTCGAAAAGGCGGGGGCGGTAAGCGCCGCGATCGCGATTCAGGCCTATCCGCTCTTTGCCATTCTGTGGGAGGCGATCCTCCTCAAACGCCGCAAGACTGCCTTGGAACTGGCGCTGACCGGATTGCTGGTGGGGGCGCTGTATTATCTGGGGACCGGCGGGACGGGGCGGATCGACGGTTTCTCGCCCTGGATCCTGGTGGTTCTGGGCGTGCCGTTCCTGTGGAGCATCGCCCATGTCATCATCAAGGAGGAACTGGGCCGCACGCCGATCACGCCGTCGCAGGTGACCTTCTTCCGGGTATCGATATCGACCGTCTTCTTGGCGGGTGTCGTCGCCGTCGTCGCGCCGGAAGGGTTCGTGGACAACATCCTGCGCCTGGATTTTCAGAGGGTCGCGCTGGTGATGGGGCTGGTCTATTACCTGGAACTGTTCGTCTGGTTCCACGCGGTCCGCTTCATCGATGTTTCGTTGGCCAGTTCCATTACGACGCCGTGGCCGGCCGTGACGATGGTGCTGGCCGCCCTGTTCTTGGGAGAGGCGGTTGCCGCCTATCAGATCGGAGCCTTCGTGATCGTCGTTCTGTGTATCTATGGGCTGGCGGTCGCGGGGATGCGAAAGGAAAAGAAGGCGGCTTAGTCGTCTTCATCCTTCGGCCGCTTCAGGACGGCATGCCGGTCCAGCGGTTCGCTTTCCACGATGAATTGGGTGCGGTCGCTGGCGAAGTAGGAGAGGCCATATTCGATCGTCCGCCCGTCCATATCGACATTGATGCTTTCCGTCTGCAGGACGGGGCGCGTCTGAGGCTGTTGTAGATGGGTCGCCAATTGGCGTGTCGGCATCGTGGCGGTGATCCGCGTGGAAAACCGCTTGTAGTCCGACACGCCGCAGGCGCGCAGGGATTCCGTAATCGACTGCGAGGTGCGGAAGGCCTCGATAATGCCGCCGAAGCGTTTGGCCGGGAAATAATGGGTGGCGACACTGATCGGCCGCCCGTCGGCCTCGCTGATCGTTTCTAGCAGATAGACGGGCGCGCCCTTCCGCACGCCAAGGTTCCGCGCGACCGATGCGTCGGCACGAACCTGTTCGGCCCGCAGCAGGACCTTGCTGGGCAGGCGGTTGGCGCTGTGCAGGTTCTGCGTGAAACGCGTGCGCTCCCCAATCGGATATTCGACAAGGTCGTTCTGCACGAACGTGCCCCGGCCTTGTTCGATCCGGACCTTGCCCATTTCCTGAAGGAAAGACATGGCGCGCCGGACCGTGTGCCGGTTTACGGCGAAACGACGGGACAGGTCGCCTTCCGTCGGCAGGCGGTCGCCGGGCTGATAGGTGCCCTGGTCGATTTCCACTTCCAAGGACCCGGCAATCTGACGCCAAATCGGTTCGCCTTCGGTTTGGTACATGCTCGAACTCTCCGCAAATTATCTTACAGGTCTGTTGCCGCGTCATAAGAATTTCACGGGACCGGGGCAGACTGCCTATTGCATATCCGCCCTGGATACTTCATTCTAAATTCATCTAGACGTCTATACGAATTAACGCGGGGTGTCTAGACCAATTTGCGAATTGTCGATCACGTCAAGTATGGCAAGGCAGGTATGCAATGAACGGCGACACAGGGGCGGCGACGGCGCTGCGCGACGCGCAAGCACCCGAAGAAACGGCGGCCCGTCAGGAATGGATGGCGTTGTTGAGCTGGGCCACGACGGCGCGGCTCTCCACGCTTTGGGATGGGGTGCCGGATAAGCCGGGTGCCCGGTTCCTGCGGGCGCCCGAATGCGGTCTGGTGATGACGCAAGGCCGCATCGGCGGCACCGGCAGCCCGTTCAATCTGGGTGAAATCACGGTGACGCGGTGCAGCGTGATTCTCGATAACGGGACCGTCGGACACGCCTATCAGGCCGGGCGCGACAAGGCGAAGGCGGAAATCTCCGCGACACTGGATGCGATGATGCAGGACCCGGCGCGTCGTGTGGACCTGGATCGCACCGTCTTTCAGCCGCTGCGCGCCGAGCGCGCCCGAAAGGATGCCGCCCGCGCCGCCAAGGCGGCGGCGACCAAGGTCGATTTCTTCACCATGGTTCGCGGCGAAGACTAAAGGGGATCGAGATCATGACCGTACAGGAACTCACGCCCGGTTTCAGCGACCCCGTCCGCGATGCGGCGGTTAGCTTCCGATGCTTGCTGAATGCCATGTCCCGGCCGGGGCTGGTCCGCGCCTTGCCGGTGCAGCCGGACTGCCCGGCGCCCTTCAATGCCGGGGCGACCGTGATCGCACTCAGCCTGCTCGATGCGGATACGACGGTTTGGGTAGCGGATTCGTTGGCCAGTCCGGTGGTGACGGCCCACATCGCCTTCCATACCGGGGCGAAGCCGGTGGCGACGGTGGGGGACGCCGCTTTCGTTTTCGCGCCGATCGCGGAATTGCCGGAGTTGCTGCCGCAGCTATCCATCGGGACGCCGGAATATCCGGACCGGGCCGCGACGTTGATCGCCCTTGTCGACGGTTTCGGCGGCGCGGAGGAGCGGCGGCTGTCCGGTCCCGGGATCGACGGAAATACGGAAATGGCGCCGATCGGACTGAATGCGGCGGGCTGGGACGTTTTGGCGATGAATGCGGGACTGTTCCCACTGGGCGTCGATACGTTCTTCGCCGGGCCGTCCTCCGTCGCCGCGTTGCCGCGCAGCACGCGCATTTCCCCCAACGCCGCGTGAAGGAGACAGACCCATGTATGTGGCAGTAAAAGGCGGCGAAAAGGCGATCGACAATGCGCATCGTCTGTTGGCCGAAACCCGGCGCGGCGATACCGGCGTGGCGGAGCTTTCGGTGGATCAGATCCGCGAACAGTTGAAGCTGGCGGTGGACCGCGTGATGACCGAAGGATCGGTCTATGACCCCGAACTGGCGGCGCTGGCGATCAAGCAGGCGCGCGGTGACCTGATCGAGGCGATCTTCCTGGTCCGTGCCTATCGCACGACCTTGCCGCGCTTCGGTACCAGCAAACCCGTCGAAACCGGCAAAATGCGGTTGGAACGTCGGATTTCCGCGACCTTCAAGGATGTGCCGGGCGGTCAGGTTCTGGGCCCGACCTTCGACTATACCCATCGGTTGATCGATTTTGCGTTGGCCGCCGAAGGGGAACCGCCGCGGGCGGAAGCCCGCGAGGATTTCAGCGAGGAGACGCTGGCCGCGCCGCATGTTTTGGACCTGCTGGCCGAGGAAGGCTTGGTCGAGCGGCCGGAACGCGATGATGAGGCGGTGCCGGGCGACATCACACGCCATCCGTCGGAATTTCCGATGGATCGGGCGACCCGGCTGCAAAGCCTTGCACGCGGCGACGAAAGCTACCTTCTGGCGCTGGGATACTCGACGCAGCGCGGCTATGCGAAATCGCACCCTTTCGCGGGCGAAATCCGGTTGGGACGCGTGTCGGTGGAATACGTGCCGGAGGAACTGGGCTTCCCGGTCGAAATCGGCGAAATCGAACTGACCGAATGCAACATGATCAACCAGTTCGCGGGCTCCAAGAAAGTCGCGCCGCAATTCACGCGCGGCTACGGCGTTGCGATGGGACATGGCGAACGCAAGGCGATGGCCATGTCGCTGGTCGACCGGTCCTTGCGCGCCGTGGAACTGGGCGAGGAGGTGAAAGCCCCGGCTCAGGATCAGGAATTCGTTCTGGAACACTGCGACAACGTGCAGGCGACGGGCTTCGTCGAACATTTGAAATTGCCGCATTATGTCGATTTCCAATCCGAATTGGGCCTTGTCCGGCGCATGCGTCAGGAAGTGGAAAGCAATCTCGCGGAAGCGGCGGAGTAGGGACGATGCAGGAAGAGCAGAACTACAATTTCGCCTATCTGGACGAACAGACGAAACGCATGATCCGGCGGGCGCTGCTGAAGGCGCTTGCGGTGCCCGGTTATCAGGTGCCTTTCGCGGGCCGGGAAATGCCCATGCCCTATGGCTGGGGCACCGGCGGCATTCAGGTGACGGCGGCGATTTTGGAACCGGAAGACACGCTGAAGGTCATCGACCAAGGCGCGGACGACACGACCAACGCGGTGTCCATCCGTAAGTTCTTCCAAAAAGTCGCGGGCGTGGAAACGACGGAAAAGACGGAAGAGGCCTCCATCATCCAGACGCGTCACCGCATCCCGGAACGCGATCTGGAGGAAGGCCAGATCATGGTCTATCAGGTGCCGATCCCGGAACCGCTGCGCTTCCTGGAGCCGCGCGAAACGGAAACGCGCAAGATGCACGCCCTGGAGGAATATGGGCTGATGCATGTGAAGCTGTATGAGGATATCGCGCGCCACGGCCATATCGCGACGACCTATGCCTATCCGGTGAAGGTCGCGGACCGGTACATCATGGACCCGTCGCCGATCCCGAAATTCGACAATCCGAAGCTCGACAACTCCCCGGCGTTGCAATTGTTCGGCGCGGGTCGCGAAAAGCGGATTTACGCGCTGCCGCCCTATACCCCGGTGAAGAGCCTGGATTTCGAGGATCATCCCTTCGAAACCCAGACCTGGGACGAGCCTTGCGCCCTGTGCGGTGCGACGGACAGCTACCTGGACGAGGTCATTATGGACGATAAGGGCACGCGGATGTTCGTATGCTCCGACACCGACTATTGCACGACGCGGCGAGAGGCAGGGCATGTCGGCCCGGATGCGCAGGCTGTCGGGGAGGCTGCGGAATGAGCGCCCAAACGATGCAACAACCTGCCCGGAACGATGTATCGACTGATACGCCGCTCCTGACCGTGGATCGCCTGACGAAGCTATACGGCAATCAGCTTGGCTGCGCCGATGTCAGTTTCGACCTCTATCCGGGGGAGGTGATGGGAATCGTCGGCGAAAGCGGGTCCGGCAAGACGACCCTGCTGAACTGCCTCGCCGGTCGTCTGTCGCCGGAAGAAGGCAGCGTCGTCTATACCGACCGCACGGGCGAGGAGGTGGACGTTCATGCCGTGTCCGAACCGCGCCGCCGCATGCTGATGCGCACCGATTGGGCCTTTGTGCACCAGAACCCGCGTGACGGGCTGCGCATGGGCGTCAGCGCCGGGGGGAATGTCGGCGAACGCCTGATGGCCGCGGGGGCGCGTCATTACGGTAAAATCCGATCCGCCGCGCTGGACTGGATGGAAAAGACGGAAATCGACCTGACCCGTATCGACGACCGGCCGAGCACCTTCTCCGGCGGCATGCAGCAGCGCCTGCAAATCGCCCGGAACCTCGTTACCGGCCCGCGTCTGGTCTTCATGGACGAACCGACTGGCGGCCTGGACGTGTCGGTTCAGGCGCGTCTGCTCGACCTGCTGCGTGGGCTTGTCGCGGAAATGGGGTTGAGCGCCATCATCGTCACCCACGATTTGGCCGTGGCGCGCCTGCTGTCGCACCGGCTGATGGTCATGCGGCGGGGCAAGGTCGTGGAGCGCGGTCTGACCGATCAGGTTCTGGACGACCCGCAACACGACTATACGCAGCTTCTCGTCTCCTCCGTCCTTCAGCCGTAAGGAATGCGCGCGATGCAAGACATGTTGAAACTGAACAACGTCGCCAAAAGCTTCACGCTGTATAATCAAAGCGGGATTCAAATTCCTGTTTTTGAAGGGCTTTCCCTGTCGGTGGAGAAAGGCGAGTGTGTCGCCCTGGCCGGGCCGTCCGGCATGGGGAAATCGACCCTGATGCGCATGATCTACGGCAACTATCTATGCCCGGCGGGGGCGATCGACATCCGCCATCGCGATACCTGGGTCGATATCGCCAGCGCCGATCCGCGCGTCGTGTTGGATATCCGTCGCTGGACCCTGGGCTATATCAGCCAGTTCCTGCGCGTCGTGCCGCGCGTCTCCGCGCTGGACGTCGTCGCGGAACCGCTGGTCGGACGGGGGATGAAGCCGGATGAGGCGCGGGAGCATGCGGCAGTCATGCTGGGCCGACTGAACCTGCCGGAATCGCTTTGGCATCTGGCCCCGGCGACGTTTTCCGGCGGCGAACAGCAGCGCGTGAATATTGCGCGCGGCTTCGTGGCGCGCTACCCCGTCATGCTGTTGGACGAACCGACGGCGTCGTTGGACAAGGCGAACCGCGAGGCGGTTTTGACCCTGATCGAAGAAGCGAAGTCCGACGGGGTGGCCGTGGTCGGTATCTTCCATGACGCGGAAACGCGGGAAGCGGTTTGTACCCGCGAATTCCTGATGTCGGACTTCAAGAAGGCGGCGTAAGAATCTGAATGGATGGGAAAATGAACGAGATTTCGCAACTGAACACGATGCCGTTCGAAGGCGATGACGAATCGGATACGGTAATTTTCGCCAATGCCTATCTGATCCTGCCCAACCGGGTCGAACGCGGGCGGGTGACCGTTGAGCGTGGCCTGATTACGGAAATCGCGGAAGGCGATGCCGTGCCGACCGCGCCGGGCGCGACGGTGATCGACTGCGCCGGCGACTATCTGATGCCGGGCATGATCGAACTGCATACCGACAACGCCGAAAAGCACCTGATGCCGCGTCCCGGCACGGCCTGGCCGCCGCTGGCCGCCGCCATCGCGCATGATATGCAGATCATCGCCGCCGGAATCACCACGGTCTATGACAGCGTCGCCGTCGGTGCCTTCGATGAAGGCGACATGCGGTTGAAAACGCTGCAGGCGATCTGCGATGCAGTCGTGGAGGGCGCGCAGAACAATCTGTTCAAGGCGGATCATAAAATCCACCTGCGCTGCGAAATCGCCTTCGCCGGGATTGAGAACCTGCTGCCGCCGCTGGTGGCGGGCGATCTGGTCGGGCTGTTGTCCGTCATGGATCATACGCCCGGTCAGCGCCAATTTGTCGACGAAAGCAAATACCGCCTCTACTACCAAGGCAAGCACGGCTTCACCGATGCGGAAATGGAGGCCTATATCGTCGAACGCAAGAAGGATCAGATCCGCAACAGCGCGCGGAACCGGGCCTTCGTCGTCGATCTGGCACATCAATACGGCCACGCGCTGGCCAGCCATGACGACGCGACGGAGGCCCATGTGGACGAGGCCGTGCGGGACCGCATGACCATTGCGGAGTTCCCGACCACCGTGGACGCGGCCCGCGCCTCGCATGAAAAAGGTTTGGCGGTTCTGATGGGGGCGCCGAACCTCGTGCGCGGTGGATCCCATTCCGGCAATGTCGCAGCGATTGAACTGGCGCGGTTGGGGCTTCTGGATATCGTGTCCAGCGACTATTTCCCGGCGGCCATGATCCATTCCGCCTTCCTGCTGGCGGAACAGGCGGAGTCTATGGACCTACCCGCCGCCGTCGCCACGGTGACCCGCAACCCGGCGAAGGCCGTGGGCTTGACCGACCGGGGCGAAATCGCGGTCGGGATGAAGGGCGACCTGCTGCGCGTCCACGACGCCCGCCACCATCCGTTGCTGCGCGGCGTCTGGCGCGACGGACATCGGGTATCCTGATCGGATGACCGCGCGCTTCATCGCCGTTGTCGGCCCCAGCGGTGCGGGCAAGGACAGCCTGATCGACGCGGCGCGCCGTCATTTCGGGGAAGACGGGCCGATCCGTTTCGTTCAACGCGCGATCACGCGGCCCGCCGATGCAGGGGGGGAGGCGCATGAGGCCCTGACAGCGGAAGAATTCGCCGCTCGTGCCGCGTCCGGCGGTTTCGCCCTGCATTGGGAAGCGCATGGCCTGTCCTATGGCATTCCGGCGGATATCCGCGACAGTCTTGCGGTGGGGCGCAGCGTTTTGGCAAACCTGTCCAGAGCCGCCATTTCGCAAATGCGGCAGGAATTTCCGGAGCGCCGGATTCTGGTCGTGACGGCATCGCCCGCCGTTCTGGCAGGACGTCTGGCCGCGCGAGGTCGGGAAAGCGCGGCGGAAATCGAGGCGCGGCTGTCCCGTGCCCCAACGGAATTTCCGGAAGGGCCTGATGTCGTGACCGTCAGGAACGAAGGCCCTCTGGCGGAGGCCGAGCGAGCGTTTATCGCCGCCCTTCACGGATAACCAAAAAAGTCATCCTCGCGCAGGCCAGGATCCAGGGCGGATTGCGCCGTCGCAACCTGTCGCTCTGGACCCTGGCCTGCGCCAGGGTGACGGTTAGGTGTCCAGCGGAAACCGCTCCACCACCCGGAAGGGCGTTCCGTCGCCCGCTTCGGCGTAAAGGCATAGGTCGCGCAACACGATGGGCCGCGCGTTCGGTCCGATAACCGGTTCCAGGCGCGGGGCCAGCCCGTTTATCACACGATTGCCGAGGTCTTCGTCCAGGCGGCTCGTCAGGGTGACGTGGAACCGGAATTCCTCCATCACATAGGGGTATCCCCAATCCTGTAGATAGGCTTCCTGACGAGCGGTCAGACCGGCCTTGCGACGGCGGGCCAATTCCGCATCGCTGGCGGGGGCGCGAAAACTGTCCAACACCCGCACACAGGTCGCGGCGAGGTCGCCCAACGCGTCCGGCGGCGTTTCGGGGCAGAGCGCCAGAAAACCGCTCAACCGCTTCAACCGCATTGGCGACAGGGTGACCGGCGACAGACGTCGGGCAAGGCCGGACAGTGCGGCGCGCAGGCTATCGGCATCCGTGCCTTCCGCCAGAACGAAGGGCGGTTTCAACGTCCCGTGCAGGGCATAGCGGCGCGGATCGGCGACCATCGCGGCATGAGCCTCCGCGTCGTAACCGGGCAGGGGATCCGCGGCATGCGCCGCGCCGCTTTCCGGGTCGATCCCCAACCAGGACTTCCCGAAATCGTGCAGCGGTTCCCCCTGTCGTGGACCGAAGTAAATCGCATAGCGATGCATTGTCATGGCGTCCCCCGATGACATCCCCGATGGCGTGTTTGCGATTAGCACGGCACGGTCAGGACAGGTCTGTCAATTGCGCCGTGGGTAAACTCGGAAAATTTCATGTTTTTTAAATAATTCAATTAATTGTACGCTCTTCCCTACCGCAGTGGATAACGCTTGCTTGATCTCGATCCAGGGGGATGTGCCGTTGAACGCAGGGGGAAGTTTCTGGACGTTTCGCTGCCTGCTTCCGGTGATCGTGATGGTCTTCTGCTGGACGGTTTCCGGGACGGCGCAGGCCGGAGAACGACAGTGCGACCCGCAATGGCATACCGCGCGGCTGACCCATTACGAATCCTATCCGGTGCCCGGCAGCGCGGAATGCGTCGATTATAACGGCTGCGCTTGGGCAGGTCAGTTTTATGGTCTGGAAGGAAAACGATCCGAAAGCTGGGTCGCCTGGCACAATATCGTTGCGGTTCACATGAAGGACTGGCCGTTGCTTGGCATGAAAGTTCTGCGCCTGCGCCAAGGAGCACGGACGATTGATGTCCGTGTCCTTGATGCGTGTTCGGACGCCGATTGCGACGGCTGTTGTACGGCCAATCTCGGCGGCGACGGCTACCTGATCGACATCGAGAAATACACGATGCAGCGTTTCGGGGCCGGCGACGGACTGGTCGATTTTCAGGTGTGCCGTTAAGGCGTCGGACTACAGCGTCTCCAACAGAAGCCAGATACCGAGCGCGGCGAAGACACAGGCCGCTATCAGGCGCATGGCCGTCATTGGGATACGGCGGACAAGTTCCTTACCCAGGAAGACCGCCGGGACATTTGCGATCATCATGCCCAGGGTCGTGCCCAGGGTGACGAAGATCGTGTCCTGGAACCGAGCGCCCAGGGCGATGGTGGCGATTTGGGTCTTGTCCCCCATCTCCACCAGGAAGAAGGCGACCAGCGTCGTCATGAAGGCGCCGAACCGGCTGTAGTTTTCGTTCAGGCCGTCGTCCTTGTCCGGGATCAGGGTCCAGGCGGCCATGGCCAGGAAGGAGGCGGCGACCGCCAACCGGAACCAGTAACCATCCAGGAAATCGGCGACTTGGCTGCCGAGCAGGGCGGCAAGGAAATGGTTGGCGAGGGTGGCGGCCAGAATGCCCGCGACGATAGGCCAGGGCCTACAGAACCGCGCGGCAAGGACGATGGCGAGCAATTGGGTCTTATCGCCGATTTCCGCCAGGGCGACGGCGGCGGTTGAGGTCAGAAACGCTTCCATGAGACCGAAACTCCAGGGCCGGGCGTTGAACGATCGTGTTTCGAACGATCCAACGACATCGTCTCCCCCGCCCAGCCGGTGCGGAAAGCCGATGTCATCGGTCTCGCCCGAACGATCTGTCCGATCGCTCCCTTCGCACCACGGTCTGAGGACCGAGTATGTTGACGCGAAGGCCCGTTCCATGATCCGCACTGGGATGGGAACGGTCGGCTACTCCCCAAGTGACGGGGGTGGTCATATCGTCTCGCCGGTGTCGGCGCAACATTTCACTGCAAATTCAGGCCAACCGGGAATTTCGCCCGGATTTCCGCATCGACGGCGTCGGAAATGTGGGACGGATGGTGAGTGCGCAGCAGTTCCGCGGTTTTCTTGACGGCGCGGTCGATGATGGTCGTCGATCCGCCTTCCACCCATTCCTTGGGGCTCGTCCGGTCACCGACCAGCGGATAGACGTAATCCTTCTGCATCCGCCCAATGGTCTGGCTGTGCCCAAGATAATGCCCCGGCCCCTCGATGCAGACCTGCCGGATGGTTTCGACGGACAGGGAATCGTCGTCGGTTTCGATCCCGCGTACTGTGCGCAGACTGGCCCCGATCGCGTCATTGTCCATCAGGACGCTTTCCAGGCAGAATCCCAGCAGGCTGGCATGCATACCGGCGGATTCGTACACCAGATTGGCCCCCGAATTGCCGACGAGCGCATAGTTGTAGCCCTTTTCGTATCCGGCCTGGGCGTCTGGGATTTTCGAATCCGCCATTCCCGCGCAGACACCGCCCGTCAGGTCGTAGAAATTGGCCATTTGCGCGCAGGCCGCCATCAGCAAGGCCTGTTCGCCGCTGCCGCCCGACATCGCCCCCGTTCGCAGGTCCGATACGAAAGGCCATGTCCCGAAGATGCAGGGATGGCCCGGTTTCAACGCATTGACATAAACCAGACCGGCGAGAACTTCCGCCACTTCCTGGACAACGGCGCCGGCCAAGGAGGCGGGACTGGTCGCCCCGGCCTGTCCGGCGGCCAGCAACAGGATCGGCATGCCGCCCTTGACCGCCGATTCCAGGCAGCGGCAGGCATCTTCCGCGAATTTCATCGGCGGGACGACGAAGCAGTTGGACATGCTGACGAAGGGACGCGCGCGCCATTTATCCTCGCCGCCCGCAATCATGTGCAGCATTTCCAGCGACGCGTCGAAATGGTCCGGATGGACCCAACTGCTGCCGACATGTTTCGATGTGCCCCGGACGGAGGCGTAGCATGTGTTGAAATCCATTTCGAACGGGTCCGGCAGATCCCGGCACACGACGGACCGCTGGAAAAAATGGATATGATCCATCGCGTCGACCAATCGTGCGATGTCGTAGAGGTCGCGCGTCGTGGATTCGCGGTATTTCCTGGTGACGGGATCGACAATATGAACGGCCGCGCCCGCGGTGCCGAAATAAACCTTCTTGCCCCAGGGTTCCATGTCGTGGCGCGGGTCCTGCCCATGCAGCACGAATTTCCGCGCCGCGATGGCCAGGGTGTCCTCGACCAGCGCGCGCGGGATGCACAGACGCCCATATTCGTTCAGGAACCCGCCGCGGGCCGTCACGGCCTCGATACAGGTCGGGATCGCATCCGCCAGACCGACGGTTTCCAGGATTTCCAGGGCGGCAGTGTGAATGCGCAGAATGTCGGTCTCGTTGAGAACCTGATAGTGCCCGCCTTCCATGCCGGGCCGTACCGGGCGGATGTCGTCTGTCAACGGTGCCGCGCGCAAGGCCTGGCGGGCGAGACGACCGCCGCGACGACGACTACCGCCGGTATCGGCCAAGGCCGGTGTAGGCGATGCGGAAGAGGGCGCGGCGCCTTGAATTTCATCCGGGGTAATCAGCGTCATGCGGCATTCCTTCTCCCATGGCCACTACCGGTCCGGTGCGGTCGAATAGTTTTGGGAAGTCTTGCGCGTAAACGGCTGTCTCGACAAACGCGATTATTTCAAATAACGGTCAGATTAATTCATGTTAAATAATGCTGCACCGCGAAAAATATAGGGAATATTAGGGCAATGGTGAGTGAAACTAATGAAAGCATCGCACGGCGCAGGCGCCTGCCGTCATTGAGCGCGCTGCGTGCCTTCGAGGCGGCGGCTCGCTATGGCAGCTTTCGCGCGGCGGCGGACGAATTGAATGTAACCCATTCCGCCATCAGCCATCAGGTAAAAGCGCTGGAAGAGCATCTGGGCGTGCCGCTTTTTTCGCGCGGTAGCCGCGCCGTGCGTCTGACGGAGGAAGGCCGTATCCTGTTCCCGATCCTGCGGGAGGCCTTCGACGGCATCGTCGCCGGAACGGATATGCTGCGCCGCCGCCAGAATGCCGGGCCTTTGACGATCCAGATTTATGTGACGCTCGCCGTGAAATGGCTGTTGCCGCGCCTGCACGAATTTTCCGCCGCCTATCCGGAAGTTCAGATCGCGCTGGCGACCTCCTACACCGATTGGGATTTCGTACGGGGGGAGGTAGACGCGGCGATCTTGTTGGTCGAACACAAAACCACCGATCTGGACTATACGCCGCTGGGTAAGGCTCATCTGTTCCCTGTCTGCGCACCGAAATTGTTGGAATCCGGCCCCGCGTTGAAAAAGCCGGAAGACCTGCACCATCATCGTCTATTGCATGTTTATCCGGCGAAGCATGATTGGCCGGATTGGCTGGCGGCGGCGGGGGTCACCGACCTGTCGCCCGATTCGTCCAGCGGTGCGCGGTTCGACAGTTATCTTCTGGCTTTGGAGGAGGCGGCGTCCGGCGGCGGTGTTTCCCTGGCCACCCAGGTGCTGGTGGCGGATGATATGGAAAAGGGACGACTGATCGCGCCCTTCGACGTGAAGGTGCCGAACCGGGCGCCATGGTATTTCGTCTGTCCGCGCGAGCGGCGGAACGAGCCGAGAATCGTGAAATTCCGCACCTGGCTTCTGGACACGTTGAAGGATATGCCGCCGGGCAAAAATTTCGACTGAGGGTTGAATCGTCGCGTGTCCTCCTGCCATGCCGCGACCATTGCGATTCCAGACTCGCATGACGCGTGCCGATCCGGTATTAAGGATGGACCCAGAAGGGGCCGGAGAGAGTTCGATCTAAAAATCTGAACGGGGGCGAGTTGGCTGGCCAAGAACGGCTGCCGACTTAAAGAGAGGTTTCGGGCAGGGAAGCACAAGGTAGGGATGACGGGGTTCGGCACTGAGTCGCGGGCGCGCAGCGGGTTTAAAGCGAAATTCAAACACGCCTTCCGGGAGCGGGAAATCATCCTGCGGTCCGAAGGTGCGATACGCTATCTGAAGCTTCGCCCGATGCCGCAAATGGTTATGGCCGGTGCCATTGCCGCCGTTACGCTGTGGCTGGCCGGGGCGAACGGATTCGCCTATTGGCAGGAAACCCGCCTGGAAGGTAAGCAAGCCGAAATCGTGGAAGCCCGCATCGCCTATGAGCGGTTGCGTACCGAGTTTTCCGGCTATCAACAGAAATTGGGCGATCTGGCGCGTCAACTCGTCGCTTCTGGCGAGGGCAATCCGGCAATCGCGCCCGGTCTGGAAGCCGCCGAGCTTGAAAGCATCACCAAGGGGATCGAGGGCGCGTTCGACCGGATCAGCCGCGACCTGGATGTCACCGAAGCCGACCGCCGCCGCATCATTCAAAGCCGCGATGCCCTGCACGAAAAAATCGCCGCCCTGGAAACCGATCTGAAAGCGGCCTATGCCCAGGTCGCGTCGTTGAGCGCCGATGTCGGCAAGCGCGATGCCCTGCTGGACCGTCAGGAGCGGCTTGTTTCCTCCCTGACCGCGGAGCGCGACCACTGGAGCGGCAAGGCGAACACTTTCGAAGATGAATTGTCCAGCGCGACCCAGAAAATCGATTCCCTGGAATCGGAATTGGAATTCACGGTCGCCGCTCTTTCCGAGGAACGCTCTCGGGTCTCCGATTTGGACGATACGCGCGATCGCCTGTCGCATCAGGTCGCAACGTTGGAATTCGGCCTCAACCAAGCGGAAACGCGCAGCGAGCGTTTGGCGGAAAACGTCGCGCAGTTGACGGAAAGCCTGCAATCGCTGGAATCCGAACGTGTCGCCATGGCGGGGGAGCGCGAGGCCCTGACCTCCGACCTGCAAACGGTGGAGGCGGAACTGTCCCTGCATCAGGCGGCGACGGATAAGACCCGCGAACGGTTGGCCGGTGTCGTATCGCAGTTGGCGGAACTGACGGACGACGCCAATATCGGTACCGACGACGATGCCGGGGCCCTGCAGGCGCTGGAAACGCAGATCGGCGAACTGGCTGGGGAACTGCGGTCCGCCCGCAACAACGCCGCCGATATGGAAACCGCGATTGGCGAGGTCGTCGTCGGTCTGGCGCAGGTCGCGGGCGATTCCCCGACGCGCCTGGACAAGGTTGCGGACCCGGAAGAAAAGGTAAACCTGACCCGCGAGTTGCTGGAAACGGTGGCGGGGATTCAGGAAGACCAGCATGTTTTGATCGAACGCCTGACCGAACAGGCGGATCTGGGTATTTCGCGGAACGAAGCGTTGCTGCGGATGGCGGGCGTCGATGTGGATCAGCTATTGAGCGAATCCGGCTTCGAGGTCGGCATGGGCGGCCCGCTGGAAGTCGTCGACGAGGCGTCTTTGGGCGATATCGCGCCGGCCGCCGGATCTCCTAAAGGCATAGAGGTCGCGTCGCTGGATACGGATGTCGGCGGGTTGTCTGTGTCTCAGGACGCCAGCGAATTGGCGGACAGTATCGCGATCCTGCAAAGCCGTCTGATGCGCATGTCGGCGCTGAATGAGGTTATGCGCTGCGTACCGCTGATTTCCCCGGTGGATAATTACCAACTGACCTCGCCCTTCGGGCAGCGCAAGGACCCGATCACCGGACAGCTGGCGATGCATAGCGGGATCGATATCGGCGGTTGGGCCGGTATCCGTGTGCACGCAACAGCGCCCGGCAAGGTGACTTTTGCCGGACGCAATGCGGGATATGGGTTCATGGTGGAAATCGATCACGGCTGCGGCATCCGTACAGTCTATGCGCATCTGAAGCGCATCAAGGTGAAGGTCGGTGATACGGTTGAGCATCGCGCGGTGGTGGGTACCCTCGGCAGCACGGGCCGCAGTACCGGTCCGCATGTCCATTACGAAATCAAGATCGGCGGAGCCCACAAGGATCCTGAAGCCTTTATCGAAGCGGGACGCCATGTTCACAAAATCTAAGGCGCCGACGGCGCGCGCGACGGCGGCACAGAAACCCACGCCACCGTCGATCATTGCCGCCGATATGCATATTCAGGGTGATCTGGAAACCCAGGGGGACGCGCAAGTGGATGGCGTCGTCGACGGCGATCTGCGCACCCGCAGCGTGACGATCGGGCCGTCCGCCACGGTTAACGGTACGATTTCAGGAGACATTATCCGTGTCGCCGGAACCGTGAACGGCGAAATTCATGGTGAGTCGGTTTACCTGGCGGCCAGCGCGCGGGTGATGGGCGATATCTATCACAAGTCGCTGTCTATCGACGCCGGGGCATTCCTTCAGGGACTGTGTAAGCGCAGCGGCGATTCGGAATAGGCGGATGTAAGTCCGGCCGGTTCCCCCCGGATCAGCGGTTCCAGCTATCGTCCGGCGCCCGGCGCCACGCCGCCAGAACACGTTCCGCCCCGGCCCGGTCGATCCGTTCGAAATAATCCACGATCTTCAGATAGGCGGAGGTTTGGCGGTACTTCTCCGGCTCACCACCACCCTGTAGATAGGCCAGAAGGTCCGCGAAATTCTTGCGGTCGAACCCGGTTGCCTTACAGGCGATGGCGATGGCTTCCGGTCCGGAATCGTAAAGGACGCGGGTGGCGCCCTGTTCGGTCAGGTCCGTCAGTTCCTGGAACAGTTCCTCGAATTTGAACAGATCGTTCTGTTCCAAGGCGCCGACCAAAAGGCGCGGATGGGGCTTGAAACCGAACCCGCCCAACCCGGAATAGGCGTCCGGTTGATCGAGCGGCGACAGGAAGTCGTTCTGACCCAGTGCGTCCGCGACGGCTTGGTCGACGACCTTGTCCATGTCGATTTTGATCGACTCGCCATTTTTTTCCACACGTTCGGACAGTGCCTTGCGCATGGAAAAGCCGACGAATTCGTACATGCGCCGCGCCTGATCGACCGTCAGTTCGTCGCGTTTAACCAGCGGTTCCTGGATCGTCTGGTCCTCGCGGGACAGATTCACCAAATGCTCCATCGTCCGTTCGGAAAATTTGGCGCCGTCGTTCAGCAGGGCCGCCTGAATGACGGAGGAGTTTTCCGTCGCGACAAGCTTGTCCGTAACCTGCGCCGACAGTTCCTCGCGCTGCGCGATCGCCATCTGATGTGATTCCGCTTTCGACAGGATCAGGTTCACCAGATCGCTGTCCTGCAAGACGACGCTGCGGACAAGGACGGGGCGGGCGACCTCGATCACGTCATTCGCCATTTTCAGGATCAAATCCTTCGGCGCGTCGCTCTGTTCCGCCAATTGTTCGGACAGGGCCGCGCGAACCTGCGCTTCGACATCGCGGATCAGTGCGGTGATGATGTCATAAGCCAGCGATTTTTCGGACTTGGAGAGGGTTCGCCCCATTTTGAGGCACAGATCGCCAATCGCCTCCGCCAGGGCGGAACGATCCTCACGCCGCGTACTGCGCGCGACGTCGACCAGTTGATCCATCGGAATGTTACGCATCCCGCATTCCTATATATGGGCGACGGCCCGTGCGCTCGGCCCGGTTCCGCTGCGTCAGCCCCTCCCGCTTCACCCGGCATTCGGATTTCTTCCACCCTGCCGGGAACAAGCATTCCCAAACAATATACGATACTGCGATTCCCCTAACAAGAATGCCAAATGCGGAATATTTCGGAATAACCCACGAATATTTTTGAGTATTCCGGTCCCGTGGAGATAAAATGACCTCGGTAGATGGAGTGCAGCATGTTTCCGACCTTATTCTTCAAATTGAAGGCGGCGGGTGTTCCGGTATCCCTTCGCGAATATCTAAGCGTCGTTGAAGGCCTTTCGAAGGACGTTTGCGGCCGGGATACGGAACAGTTTTATTACTTCGCTCGGACGGCTCTCGTGAAGGATGAACGGTACCTGGACCGGTTCGACCGCGTCTTTTCCGAAGTATTTAAAGGTGTATTGGGGGAAGCGGGCGTCGCCGCCGTCGATCTTCCGACAGAATGGCTGATGAAATTGGCGGAAAAGCATCTGTCGGACGAAGAAAAGGCAATGGTCGAGGCCTTGGGCGGCTTCGAGAAGTTGATGGAAACCTTGAAGCAACGGCTTGCCGAACAGGAAAAGCGACATCAAGGCGGCAGCAAATGGATCGGGACGGCGGGTACCAGTCCGTTCGGCGCTTACGGCTATAACCCGGAAGGGGTGCGGATTGGTCAGGAAGAAAGCCGCCACCGCCGGGCCGTGAAGGTTTGGGACAAACGCGAATTCAAGAATCTCGATACCGACGAACCGCTATCGAACCGGAATATGAAGGTCGCCCTGCGACGGTTGCGGCGCTTTGCGCGAACCGGGTCCCGTTTTGAACTCGACCTCGGCAATACGATCCGCAAGACGGCGGATAACGGCGGCTATGTCGATATTCAATGGCAGCGGGAAAAGCATAACGCGGTTAAGATCATCGCGCTATACGATGTCGGCGGCAGCATGGACGATCACATCCTGGACAGTAAGAAACTGTTCGACGCGATGGAGACGGAATTCAAGCATCTCGTCTCGCTCTACTTCCACAACTACCTTTACGAAAACCTGTTTTCGGATATGCGCAACCGGTACCAAAGCCGGGTTTCGACTTGGGATTTTCTGCGTACCTATTCGAAAGACTACAAGGTCGTTTTCGTTGGCGACGCGACCATGTCGCCCTATGAAATCGTCTATCCCGGCGGCAGTGTGGAACACTGGAACGACGAATCCGGGCAGGTCTGGATGCAGCGGATTCTGGACCATTTCGACAATGTCATCTGGCTGAATCCGCAACCGCAAGAACGCTGGGGCTATTATCAGTCGATCAAGCTCGTCCGGGATCAGTTGGAAGACCGCATGTTCCCGATGACGGTGCAGGGGTTGGATGATGCAATGCGGGCCTTGGCGTGATGGAAATCAGGATATTTGGCCGCTGGTCAGTACTCATGAAGCATGTAATAAACGCCGCATGATGAAGACACGCTCTATTTTGGCGCTCGCCGTTGCTGGCCTACTCGCGGCCTGTGCGGAAAAGCCGTCGCTAACCGACAGCGACATGCCCGCAACGTCGGATTATGAGGTTGTTGCCTTCTGCTATTCGTCGAAAACGACAACCCGCGAAGAACTGGCATCCATGGCGATGGAAGCGTGTCCGGAAGAAACGCGGCGGGTGTCCGTTTTGGATGACGACACACTGTTCAACAATTGCCCGATTAGCAAAAAGAACCGTGTCACTTACCAGTGTTTGCCACGGTAAACCGCGAATCCGGGTTAATCGCGCGAGTTCCGATGTCAGGAATTGCGGAGCGGATGGATCGACGCGGACGTATTATCCGCATCGCCATCCTTGCCGGTGCCGCCATCTGATTTCGCCTCATCCGCGGACATCTCATCAACAGACGGTTCGTCCGTTTGCAGCCGTTCTGCTTCCGCTTTCAACCGCGAAAATGAACGCACCGACATCGGCAGTGTGGTCAGGTAGACGACGCCGACGAGACTGAGCGTTTCCCAGGGTGCGCTGAACAAACCGGCCAAGGCCAATCCGACCGTCACCATGAAGGGAAGGACCCATCGCGGCGCCAGCTTGAACTTCTTGAATGAATAGGTCGGCAATTCGCTGACCATCAGAAGCGCGATCGCCACCACCCAAATCCCGGAGGCGAGCGGCGGAATGCTGACCGTGTCGCCCAGAACGAAGCCGAGCGCCATGGGCATCATGGCCACGGCGGCCCCCGCCGGGGCGGGAATGCCCTGAAAATAGTTGTAGGCATAGGGCGGCAGCTTATCCAGGCGGCTGTTGAACCGCGCCAGCCGCAAACCGCAGCACATAGCGAAGAACAGGGCGATGCCCCAGCCCGGACCGCCAAGGTCGCCCAACCCCCAAAGCCACATGATCAGGGCGGGGGAAACACCGAAGGCGACGAAATCGCTGAGCGAATCCAATTGCGCACCGAAGTCGCTGGTCGCGTGCAGCAGGCGCGCCATGCGGCCGTCCAAGGCGTCCAAAACGGCGGCGACCAGAATGGCGCCCAGCGCGACTTCCCAACGGCCATCGAGAGCGAAGCGAATACCACTCAATCCCGCGCAAGTCGCCGCCACGGTGATCATGTTCGGGATCAACCGGGCGACGGTCATCCCTTTCAGTCGCGGCGCGCGCCGTTTTCTGGCAGTCGGTTTCAGCATGTAATTTCGCCTGCTTTCAGCGTGTTGCGCCTTCGCGGACGCCTTCCTTACCCTTAACCCCGCCCATATCGGCGAGGACGGTTTCACCGGCAATCGCCAATTGCCCTTCGCAGACCATGGGAACGACATTCGGTGGCAGATATACATCGACGCGGCTGCCGAACCGGATCATGCCGATCCGCTGTCCAGCCTGGACCTCGTCGCCGGGTTCTACATCAGCCAGGATGCGTCGGGCAACCAGTCCTGCAATCTGCACCACCGCGAATTCCTTGCCCGTCGGTGTTTCGATGCGGAAGCACTGGCGCTCGTTATCCGTGCTGGCCTTGTCCAGGGAGGCGTTGAGGAATTTGCCCGGGCGGTATTCCATTTTTGTGATCGTGCCGTCGACCGGTGCGCGGTTCACATGGACGTTGAAGACGTTCATGAAGACGCAGATGCGCCAAACGGGCTTCGCCGGCATTTCCAGTTCTGGCGGCGGTTCCGCCTTGCCGACGCTTTGCACGACGCCGTCGGCAGGACTGATGACCAACCCCTGTCGGGTCGGGGTGACGCGATCCGGATCGCGGAAGAAATAGACGCACCACGCGGTCAGGATCAGACCCAGCACCCACAGCGGCTCCCACAGGAAGCCGATGCCGAATCCGCAAACGGCAAACAAAACGATAAAGGGATAGCCTTCCCGGTGTATCGGAACGATGACCGTATCCAGGGCGCTTTTCATCCGTAAATTCCTCTCGGTTTAACGATCCCGTTCCCGGTGGCGCAAGTCATGCGCTTGGTCCGGGACGCCGGTCTTCGGCGCTGCGGCGGTTCATTGCGGCCTATTTCGGTATCTCGAAGACCTGACCGGGATAAATCAGATCCGGATCGCGGATTTGGTCGCTATTCGCCTCGTAAATCTCAGTATAGCTGAAGCCGGTACCCAATGTCCGCCGGGCAATACGCCACAGGCTGTTGCCGGGCTGCACGACAATAAAGGAATCCGGGTCCAGATCCGCAAGGGGCGCGGCGCGGCTGAACGGTATTTCCAGGCGCGCAATGACCGACGCGTCCCGCACGGCGTCGAACCGCAGGCGATAGACGCCCGGTGAAACTTCCTGCTCCGGATCGACGCGCCAATAACCGTCCTCGCCAACGGAACCGTCCCCGATAGGGGCGTTGTTCAGATAGGCGATGATGGTGCTGCCCTCGGGGCCGCGACCGGAAATGGAGATATTGCCGTCCTGATCATAGTCGATGGTTTCAACGGTCAGGCTGCCATCTTCGGTGCTGACGCCACCCGGTTCCGCCGTGCCGGTCATGCCGGACGCACCGCCTGGTTTCTGAATCAGTTCCGCCCCCGGCTTGCCCTTTTCCGGGATCAGGACGACCAAGGGCTGCTGTTGCGTTCCTTCTTCGAGCGGTTGTCCGCTGACGTCGTGGCCGGGTTTCGGCACGACCAGAACGACGGTACCGTCGCCTTCCACGGTGCGGTCGTCCGGCAGAACGGAAGACAGCTTCAATTCATGGGGCCCGGGTTCCAGCGGACTGGTGGGCAGATAGACCCATTCCCCACGGTCGTCGGCGGTGGACTGGCCCAGATCGGTATCATTGTCTCGAACGGTGACCGTAGCCAGCGGGTGGGCGCGCCCGGCGATGACCGTATCGCCGTTCGGATCGACGCGAACCACGTCGAAGGTCGGTTTGATGGGGTCGGCAAGCGGATCCTGGTCCTCGGTTTGTCCGACACTGGGATCGGTCGTGACGATTTCCGGCGCCGGCGTCGTGGACGTCCCGGCGGTGTCGGCATTGCCGGAATCGGTCGTTTCCGCAGTTGCGGGCGCGCCGTCGCTCACCGGATCGGTGGACGGCATGCTCCACCAATTCAGCAGCAGCGCCAGGAGCAGCAGAATGCCGCCGATAACGCCGATCAAAACCGTTCGATTCAACCTGTCCCCCGTTCCGCCGCCTCAATCGACCCAGTTCCCAAATAGGTCGGACGAACCATACGATCCATTCGTATTTCCAGCGACTTTACTTGTCACGGCGACCTCACTCAATAGGCGAAGAGAGAAGGGTGGATAACGGTAACGTCGCGACGGTCGACTTTCGGCTTTTAATCCGGTTCTTCAGGACGATACTGTTGGAACAGTGTTTGTCGTTACAGGAGGTACCAGAAGTGCACGCGCGTGTCGGTTCAGTATGTGTTTATTGCGGCTCGCGGCATGGTGCACGGCCCGCCTTTACAACAGCCGCCCGGCGATTGGGCAATATGCTGGCGGAAGCGGAGATCAGACTGGTGTACGGTGGCGGTGCGGTCGGCCTGATGGGAGAGGTCGCTCAGGCGGTCCTGGACAAGGGCGGCCGGGTCACCGGCATCATCCCGCATTTCCTGGATCAGGCCGAAGTCGGGAAAGCGAACCTGACGGAGCTGATCCGCACCGACAACATGCACGATCGAAAGGCCCGAATGGCGGAACTGTCCGATGGATTCGTCGTTCTGCCGGGCGGGTTGGGGACGCTGGACGAAACATTCGAAATCCTGACCTGGAAGCAGTTGCAGCTTCACGACAAGCCGATCGTGCTCCTCAATATCGAAGGATATTGGGATCATTTCGTTCACCTTGTCGAACATCAGGTGCGCGAGGGGTTCGTGCAGGAACGGTACCTGAAATTCTTCCGCGTCGTGGATAATGTGGAAGAGGTCATTCCTACCCTTTTGGAGGGTGCCGCTAAGTCTGACATCGACCGGCACCGCCTGGACCGGACATGATCGGCGTCTAACGGCTGCCTTTTCCATTATCCTGCGACAAACAGGTTCGCTTCCGGCAAATCGTGTTATGGTCCGCTCGGAGGGGGGCGTATTGCTAGAAGGTTCGGTCGCGTGAAGTTAACGGAGACATATCGGAAGCTCGTCAAAGATACGACGATCAACAATATCACTCTGCTTTCCACCGACTATCTGAACCACTTCAACGAGCTTGTCATGATGCTCGAAATGGTCGCCGATATGCCGGATATGCTGGAGGAAGCGGAGGCCTGGACGCCGCTAACCTATCACGAGCATTTCCAGAACAGTTCGTTCCAACACAAGGATCTGGCCTGTTTCGCCTATGAAAGCGCGCCGGATGAATACCGCGTGCCGCTCGACGACTGCGTGGACCGCATGGACGCCGAAATCGCCGAAGGCCTGCCGCGCCTGAGGGCGCTGGCCGATGCGGGCGACACTCACGTGCTGTCGGTTGAAGCGCGGAATCTCTCCATGTCGCTGCGCGGGCGTATCGATATGATGAGCGCCCTGATCAACGGCGCCATGAATGAGGAACAGTATAAGGCCAGCCTGGACGCTGCCGCGCCTGCCGAACACGGTACGACCGTTATGGACCAATCGGAAATCGACAGTTTGTTCGATTAACCCGCACTTTGTCCGATTAATCCTAGGGCATCCGCCGTGTCCAAGCGATTGCGGCTTTGCGACGCCTACTGTATGGTCCGCGCCAGTTCAGCCGACGGGCCGATGGGACGCGTCGCCGTTTCGCGTGTCCAACGCCCGCACCCTCTAGTCACGGGAGCCTCACACCCATGTCGAAGATTAAGGTCGCCAACCCTGTCGTCGAACTCGACGGCGACGAAATGACCCGGATCATCTGGGACTTCATTAAGACCAAATTGATCCTGCCCTATCTCGATATCGACCTGAAATACTATGATCTCGGCATCGAAAAGCGCGACGAGACCGACGACCAGATCACCGTCGACGCCGCCAACGCCATCAAGAAATACCGTGTCGGCGTGAAATGCGCGACCATCACTCCGGACGAAGCGCGGGTCGAGGAATTCGGCCTGAAGAGCATGTGGCGCTCCCCGAACGGTACGATCCGCAACATTCTGGACGGTACGGTTTTCCGTGAGCCGATCGTCTGCCAGAACGTGCCGCGTCTGGTCACCAGCTGGTCCAAGCCGATCGTCGTCGCCCGTCATGCCTTCGGCGACCAATACCGCGCCACCGATTTCCTGGTCCCGGGGCCGGGTCTGTTGTCCATCACCTTCACGCCGGAAGATCCGGATGGCGAAACGATCCGCCACCAGGTGTTCAAGTTCGACGGCTCCGGCGTCGCGATGGCCATGTATAACCTGGACGAATCGATCCGCGGCTTCGCCCGGGCCTGCATGAACTATGGCCTGATGCGCAAACAGCCGGTCTACCTGTCGACCAAGAATACGATCCTGAAAGCCTATGACGGCCGTTTCAAGGATCTCTTCCAGGAAGTCTATGAGGAAGAGTTCAAGGCGACCTTCGAAGAAGCCGGCATCTGGTACGAACACCGCCTGATCGACGACATGGTCGCCTTCGCGATGAAGGCCGCCGGCGAATTCGTCTGGGCCGCCAAGAACTACGACGGCGACGTTCAGTCCGACTCCGTCGCCCAGGGCTTCGGGTCGCTGGGTCTGATGACCTCCGTCCTGATGACGCCGGACGGGCAGACGGTGGAAGCCGAAGCCGCGCACGGCACGGTGACCCGTCACTTCCGTCAGCACCAGCAGGGCAAGGAAACCTCCACGAACCCGATCGCGTCGATCTTCGCCTGGACCCGTGGCCTGAAATACCGCGGTGAGTTCGACGAGACGCCGGATGTGGTGAAATTTGCCGATACGCTTGAAAAGGTCTGCGTGGAAACCGTCGAAAGCGGCTTCATGACCAAGGATCTGGCGCTGCTGATCGGGGAAAGCCAGAAATGGCTGACCACGACCCAGTTCCTCGACAAGATCGACGAGAACCTGAAAAACGCCATGGACAAGTGGTGAGAGGCCGACGGTGGCGACACCGGATAGTCTGATTTTTCGGGATGCGCGGCCAGAAGATCTGGCCGCGCTTCTCGATATAATGGCCGACGACGGCAAGTCGCCGGAACCTGTTCCATTCGATGCGAACGACCCGTGCCATCGCGCGGCGCTTGAGGAAATCGACGCCTCGCCGTCCGATCGGTTGATCGTGGTGGAGCGGGACGGCGCGATCGTCGCGACCTTTCACCCGACAATCATTCCCAGCTTCGGCCCCAAGGCGGCCAAACGTCTGCTGTTGGAGGCCGTATTTGTCCATAAGGACTTTCGCGGTGCGGGTATCGGCGCGGAAATTCTGCGCTGGACGGAAGATTGGGCAGCGACGAACGAATGCCGGTTGATCGTCCTGACCTCCGACAGAATCCGGGATGGACGCGCCAAGCGCTTCTATGAAAGCCACGGCTTCGCGCATACGCATTTCGGTATGCGTAAACGGCTCTAACGGCCTTTCTGGATCGGCTGCTTCGACACGACGGGCTGGCCGCGCACATTTTCACGCCAGAAAGCGTAAAGGCCGCTGCCGACGATCAGCAGGATCCCGATCCAGGCGGTCAGGTCCGGCAATTCACCCCAGACGAAATAGCCCAGTAGCACCGCGATCGGCATCGCGACATATTCGAACGGGGCGGCAGTCGCCGCTTCCGCCAGCCGATATCCTTGCGACATCAGGAATCCACCGACGGCGCTCAGGAACCCGGCGGTCAGAATGATGATGAAATCCGACGGGGCGGGCCAGATCCAGGCACGCAGCAGGAACTGCATGCTGGGGTCGTCTATGCCTTCGGCAAACCGCCCGTGTCCGGCGACGAGACCGACGGCGCCGCTGACGATGATGAAAGTCAGCTGGATATAGAAGGCGAGGGTGGAGGCGCTTTCCGTCACCCCCAATTTGCGCGACAGAATCTGCATGGACGCATAGGCGAAAGCCGCCAGAATCGGCGCAAAGGCTGCAAGCTTGATCGAGTCAGACCCCGGTCGCACCATGATCACGACGCCGATCAGGCCCACCGATACCGCGACCCAACGGCGGGCCCCGACTTTTTCCCCCAGGATCGGCACGGACAAGGCGGTGATGAACAGCGGCGCGACGAAGAAGATCGCCGTCGCGTCCGCCAAGGCCAGGGACGCGAGACCGAAAAAATAGGACATATTGGCGAAAACGACGCAGAAGCCGCGCAGAAAATGCAGCGGCATCCGCTTGCTGTTCAGGGCACGGTAACCGCCGCCCAGCGGCACGAATACCGCCAGAACAATGGTGATCGCGATAAGGGACCGGAACAGAACGACCTCATGCAGCGCGTACTGGCCGCTCAACGACTTCATCACCATATCGGCGGTGGTGAAGGTCGCTGCGGCGGCGGTGACGCACATGATGCCCACCGTGCCGGAACTGGCGCTGGTCTGCGGTTTCATAACCCTATCCGAAATGCGAGGTGAAGCCTTCGGCCGCCATGGTGTCGCGGACTTCCGGCAGGGCCTCGCAACGCCGCGCGTGATCCAGCACGTGCTTGCGGCTGGACGGCGGTTCCGGGATTCCCGCCTGCATCGCCCATCCTGCGACCATGTAGAGGAAGTAATCCGCGCATCCGGGCGCCGCGCCACCCAGCCATGGGCCCTGCGCCGCCAGTTGTTCGTCCAATGTGGCGAACATGCCGCCGAGACGGCGCGCGGCGTGGCCCTTGATGACGTCCAGTTGCGCGTCGTCGTCACAATAACGGTGGCCATAGAACCAGACCATCAAATCCGCCTGCACCGTGTTGGTCAGATAGATCAGGCTGTCCATCGCACGGGCACGGTCCGCCGTTCCGGCAGCGGGAAGCAGGCCTGCATCGGGGAAATGTTCCGCAACGAACAGGCAGATCGCCGCCGACTCGCGCACGATGAAACCGCCGTCTCCTGAGTTGCCACCGCCTGAGTTGCCGTCTTCCGGGTCGCCGACCACCAAAGTCGGAATGCGGGCATTCGGATTCAGCTTCAGATACCAGCTTTCGGACAGAACGCCGCTATGCTTGTCCAGTTTAACCGCGTCGAAGACCGCCTCAGCCTTGCGCAGGCAGATATGCGGCGCGAAGGACGCCAGATCGGTACCGTAGAAAAGGGTAAGCTTCATATCCCGCCCCGTATTTATTTTGTCTTTCGGGTTTAGCGGAGCGCGCCGGAAAAGGCGACCGAGAGTTTGTGTTGCTGATTGAGTTTCCGTCACGACGTTGACAAATATGGCTGTCTTCCACGATTGTCCCGGCATCCGAAAATAGAGGAAACGACACATGGAAACCGCCGAAGAAGTCGTGCTCTCCCGGCGGGGAGGCATCGGACATATCCTGTTGAACCGGCCGAAGGTTCTGAACGCAATCAATATGGGGATGGTGTCGACCGTGGCCGCCGCGCTGGCGGATTGGGCCTTCGATTCGGAAATCCGCGCCGTGGTGATTGAAGGGGCGGGGGACCGCGCCTTCTGCGCCGGGGGTGATGTTGTCGCCGTCAGTTTGGCCGGCCAGAAGCAGGAACCGCTGTCGCACGAATTCTTTCAGGCGGAATACAGGCTGAACCGGGCGATCCATCTTTTCGAAAAGCCCTATATCGCATTCCTGGACGGGATCACCATGGGCGGCGGGGTCGGCTTGTCGGTGCACGGCAACCACCGCATCGTTACCGAAAACACGCTGTTCGCCATGCCGGAAACGGGCATCGGCATGTTCCCCGATGTCGGCGGCAGTCACTTTCTGCCCCGTTGTCCGGGCGCGGTCGGTCTCTATCTGGGCCTGACCGGATCGCGGTTGAAGGCAGCGGACCTTCTATCCATCGGATTGGCGGATGTCTTCATTCCGGCGGCCAGCCGGGACCATTTCATGACGGCCCTGGAAGCGGCGAATTGGGGCGGCGATGCCCATGCCGTCGTTGCCGATGTCTGTGCGAAATTCGCCGGGGATGCCGGACCCGCGCCCCTGGATGCGATCCGCGCCGATATTGAGCGCCATTTCGCCAAAGACAGCGTGGAAGCGATCCTGGATAGCCTGAAGGCGGACGACGGGGCTTTCGCCGCCGAGTCCCTGAAATTCCTGACCGGCAAATCGCCGACCCTGTTGAAGGTGACGCTGGAACAACTGCGTCGAGGCGGCGCGCAGGAGTTCGATGCGAATATGGTCATGGAATACCGGATGGCACGTCGCGCCTTGAAGCCCGGCGCGGATTTCCATGAAGGGGTCCGCGCGCTGCTGATCGACAAGGACAAGTCACCGAAATGGTCCCCGGCAACCGTAAGCGATGTCTCCGAATCCTTGGTGGCGGAATATTTCGCGCCGCAGGATGGCGGCGATCTCGTTCTTTAACGTTTTCGAACCGGCGATCCTTCCGTTAAAATTCAAAAAACAAAACCAAGACAGCCCGTACCGGGCTCATAGAGGGGAAGCGTCATGAAAATCGGTTTCATCGGTGTCGGTAACATGGGCGGGCCGATGGCCCGTAACCTGATTGCCGCGGGTCACGATCTGACGGTGTTCGATTTGGCCGAAGAATCGGTGAAGGCCCTGGAAAAGGCAGGGGCGACGGCAGCCGCTTCCGCCGCAGGGGCGGTGTCGGGCGCGGAAGCCGTCGTGACCATGCTGCCCGCGGGCGCGCATGTGCGGAAGGTCTATGAGGAAGCGATCCTGCCGACGGCGAAGCCCGGTACGCTGTTTATCGATTGTTCGACGATCGACGTCGATACGGCGCGCGATGTGGCCGGGCAGGCGGCGGATAAGGGGTTCGATATGATCGATGCGCCGGTGTCGGGCGGTGTCGGCGGGGCGGAAGCCGGGACTCTGACCTTCATGGTCGGCGGTCCCCAGGCCGCTTTCGACCGGGCTAAGCCGTTGCTGGACAAGATGGGCAAGACCATCGTGCATTGCGGCGGGCCGGGGAACGGTCAGGCGGCGAAAATCTGCAATAACATGATGCTGGGCATTCAGATGATTTCCGTCGCCGAAGCCTTCGTCCTGGCGGAAAAACTGGGGCTCGATCATCAGAAACTCTATGACGTGTCCTCCAAATCCTCCGGTCAGTGCTGGTCGCTGACGACTTATTGCCCGGTGCCGGGACCGGTCCCGACATCGCCCGCGAACCGGGATTATCTGCCAGGATTTGCTGCCGCGATGATGACGAAGGACCTGGGATTGAGCCAGGACGCGGCGAAATCCGCGGAGGCCCAGACCGAAATCGGGGCCCTTGCCCTGGATATCTACCGCCGATTTACCGATTCGGGTAACGCCGGGGTGGATTTTTCCGGAATTATTCGTTACATCCGAGGGGGTGGGGCGAAATAATCCTGTAGCTGCGGCGGTTTATCGAGAAACGACAGTTTCGGTCTAGTCGTTCCGTGCAAATCGGTGTAACACCAATAAAAAGAGGGCGGTTTTTACCGCTTATTCGCTGTATGCGTCAGGTCGAACAGAGAGAGATGTGCCGGTGAAGGAGGAATATCTCAGCGTCATCCGATTGATCGAGCGACTTCATCGACAATTCCTTGAAGTTGTCAAAGGGGAGATCGATCGGCTTGGCATTAGAGACATCAACAACATCCAGGCTCTGATTCTTTACAATATCGGAGAGGATGAGTTGACGGTCGGGGAGTTAACTCACCGCGGCTATTATCTCGGCTCCAACGTCTCGTATAACGTTCGGAAAATGGTGGAGAACGGCTACCTTATCCAGGAGCGGTCGACCCATGACCGTCGGTCCATCCGTGTGCGTCTGTCCGAAAAGGGCATGGATGTGCGGAACAAGGTCGGCGACGTTATCGACGAACAACAGGCGAAGCTGGGCGAATCCGGGATCAATGCAGAACAGTTGCAATTTACCGCGACGGTTCTGAACCGGATCGAACGCTTCCTGCTGCACAGCTACGGCTACGGCCCGGTCCGCTAACCCGGATCATTGCAACGGAATTAAAAAGGGGAGCAGCGGGTCTGCTCCCCTTCGTCGTTTGGGCCGAATTTTAAGAAAGAGTCAGCGTCCGGCCGCTTCGCGCCGTGCCAGGAAGGCGAGGCGTTCGAACAGGTGGACGTCCTGTTCGTTTTTCAGCAAGGCGCCGTGCAGGGGTGGGATCGCCTTTTTCGGGTCGGTTTCGCGTAGGGTCTCGGCGGCGATATCCTCGACCATCAACAACTTGATCCAATCCAGCAGTTCGGATGTCGACGGCCGCTTTTTCAGGCCCTGAACCTCGCGCAATTGGAAGAACAGCGTCAGCGCCTCGCTCAACAGACGCTTCTTGATGTCCGGGAAGTGGACCTGAACGATTTTCTCCATCGTGTCCGGATCGGGGAAGCGGATGAAGTGGAAGAAGCAACGGCGCAGAAAGGCGTCCGGCAATTCCTTTTCATTATTCGACGTGATGATGACGATCGGGCGCTGTGCCGCCTTGATGACTTCCTTCGTCTCGTAAACGTGGAATTCCATCCGGTCGAGTTCAAGCAGCAGGTCGTTCGGAAATTCGATATCGGCCTTGTCGATCTCGTCGATCAGCAGCACCGGTGCGGGATCGGTCGTGAAGGCCTCCCACAGTTTGCCTTTGACGATGTAGTTCTTGATGTCGTGGACACGCTCGTCGCCCAGCTGACTGTCCCGCAGGCGGCTGACCGCATCGTATTCGTACAGGCCCTGCTGCGCCTTTGTCGTGGATTTGATGTGCCATTCGATGAAAGGACGGCCCAGGGCTTCCGCGACTTCGCGGGCCAGTTGGGTCTTACCGGTGCCCGGTTCCCCCTTCACCAGCAACGGGCGCTCCAGCGCGACGGCGGCGTTGACGGCGACCGCAAGGTCGTCGGAAGCGACATAGCTGGAGGTTCCGGTAAAGCGCATAATTGTGTCCCGATCGAAGTTTAAGGTACCCTGCAAGGAAGCTATGCGGCTTCACCGCCGCGATCAAGAAGCCGGTTCGCTGGAACTGGTGTCCGGGGGATAAGGCAATGAGCGAGAACCACGAACCCAGCCATCACTATCATCCGTCGCGTCGGACCGTTCTGGCGACGTTGGGACTGGTACCTGCCGCCTTCGCCGCCGGCAGCGCTTGGGCGGTCGAAAACGCGGTGACGATTTCCGAAGAAGGCGGTATGCGCGTGATCCGGTCCAACGGCATTCCGGATCATGCGACCGGTCAGTTCCCGAACCGGCACAATCCGAACCGGATAGCGGCACAGAACTATACTTTCCGCATTGATGCACATCCCCGAAAGACGGGACGCTTCACGCCGCTGGAACACGGCAATTTCGGCGTTGCGATGAACGGTATCCCGTTCGATCCCTTCACGGCGGAGTTTTGGCGACGCAACCGGCAGTCCGGCTGGCGGTACGAGGCCATGACAGGGAAGGTCGATCTGGGGCTCGACAGTAACAACGCGCATGTACAGCCGAATGGCGCCTATCACTATCACGGTCTGCCCGTGGATCTTGTGAAGCGTTGGTCGACGGATCATCATTCTGGGTTGATCGGTTATGCCGCAGACGGATTTCCGATCTATGCGCTGTATGGATTTTCGGGCGGGCGCGTTGGAGACGAAATACGTCCGATGCGCAGCGGCTGGCGACTGAAGCAGGGCAGCCGTCCATCCGGCGGGCCGGGCGGATCTTATGACGGAACCTTTGTCGAAGATTTCGAATTCGTCGACGGCGCGGGCGATCTGGACGCCGCGAATGGTCGGGAAACGCAAACGCCCGAATTTCCGAACGGCATCTATGCCTATTTCCTGACGGACAGCTATCCCTTCATTCCCCGATATTTCGCGGGACGGCCGGACGATACCTTCCGACATGGCCCGCCCGGCGGAGGAATGGGCGGCGGTATGCCAGGAGGAATGCCGGGCGGCCCGCCAAACGGTCCGCCAAATGGTCCTATGGGCGGCGGGCGCCCCGGAATGCCACCCCCTCCGGGTATGCCGCCGCTACCGCGCGGATAGGAACGCCCTAGACCGGCATTGACGAACCCTGCGTCGAGGGCCTAACGAGGATCATCATTCCTTGGGGGCCTCATGTCGCAGGATAGTGTACCGACCTATAGCAGCGATATACCGCTGACAAAGCCGCCATTGGCGGTTGCCAGCATTATTCTATCCATGTCCTTGATCGCGGTCGGCGCGGGGTTGATGGTGGCCTATATCCCGATCAGGCTCGTGGACCGCGGCTTCGACCCGTCGGTGCCCGGCTGGATTTTGACCGCGACATCCGTCGGCGGCTTTTTCGCCTGTATTGGGACGGGCCATATTGTCCGACGTGTCGGTCATGCGCGGGCGTTTATGTCCCTTGTGGCGTTAATGGTTCTGTCCCACTTGGCCATCGCGGCGACGGAGGCCGTGTGGGTATGGCTGGTTGCCCGCATGGGATACGGGTTGTCGATTGCGGGTGTCTTCATCATCGCGCAGAGCTGGCTGAACGACGCCTGTCCGAACAATTGGCGCGGCCGGGTCATGGCCGCCTTCTACATGTCCTATATCCTGTGTATCGGGGTCGGCGGTTTCCTGGTCGGTCAGATCGACCTGACCGGTTCGGAAGCGCCGATCGTGGCGATTGCCTTTGCGACCCTCGCGATCCTGCCAATCGGCATGACGAATTTGCGTGCGCCGCTGCCGCCGGAATCCGTGTCGGTCGCGTTTCGCGCCGTCTGGAAGATTTCGCCCGTCGGCCTGACGGGGCTGCTGGCCGCCGGTGGCCTGACCATGATGGTACAAGGCTTCGCCCCGCTATACGCCAAATCGGAAGGCTATACGCAAAGTGAGATCGGCTTGCTGCTGTTCCTGATGCAGTTCGGCATGATTTTCGTACAAATGCCGCTCGGCGCCCTGTCGGACCGAATCGACCGCCGTATTGTCCTTGTATTGACCAGCGCGCTGGTCGCCATTTTTGCTGCGATCGCGACGCAGAGCAGCGGCATCGGCTTGTGGCCGCTCATTGTCTTGTTCGGTCTGTGGGCCGGGGCGGGGGAAACGGTTTATGCCGTGTCGAATGCCCACGCGAACGACCGGGCGGATCCGCAATATTACGTATCCCTGTCGATGACGATGCTGTTCGCCTGGTCCGTTTCCGCCGTGGTCATGCCGGGGATCGCATCGGCCCTGACACAGGTCATCGGCGTGACGGCCTATATGTATGTGGCGCTGGTCATCGCGGTGATCTACGGCCTGTTCGTGCTGTATCGCATGACGCGGCGGGAGGCCGTGGTGCAGGACGACCAGGAAGCTTACGAACCGTTGGCCGGACAGGCGGCCTATTCGCCGGAACTGCTGGTTCCGGCGTCGGCGGACGACGTCGATCAAAAGGAATTTTGATCTGGTGAGTCGGCAATACGATTAGGCGCGCAATCCCGGCTGCGCGGTGAAGGCGGCGGCTTCTTCCAGCACGCCCCCGGCACGGAACAGGGTGCCTTCGTCGAACGGACGGCCCAGAAGCTGCAGCCCCAGCGGCAGGCCCTTGGAATCCAGACCGGCGGGGACGCTGATCCCCGGCAGTCCGGCAAGGTTGGCCGTGACCGTGAAGACGTCGTTCAGATACATCTGGAGCGGATCGTCCTGCTTCTCGTCAACGCCGAACGCCGCCGTCGGCGTCGCGGGGGTCAGCAGCAGGTCGCAGCTGTTCCAGGCGGATCGGAAGTCCTCGGCAATCCGTGCGCGAACCTTCTGCGCCTTCAGGTAATAGGCATCGTAATATCCGGCGGACAGGACATAGGTGCCGATCAGGACGCGGCGCTGTACCTCGTCCCCGAAGCCTTCGCCACGGGTGTTCGCATACATCTCGTCCAGGGTCTTGCCCGGCACGCGCAGGCCATAACGTACGCCGTCATACCGCGCGAGGTTCGACGAGGCTTCCGCCGGGGCGACGATGTAATAGGCGGGCAGGGCGTATTTCGCATGCGGTAAGCTGACATCGACGATTTCCGCCCCGGCATCCTTCAGCCAGGTGATCCCCTGTTGCCACAGGGCGTCGATTTCCGGCGACAGACCTTCCAGACGATATTCCTTCGGAATGCCGATGCGCAGGCCCTTGATGTCGCCGGTCAGGGACGCCTCGAAATTCGGGACCTCGATCTTGGCGCTGGTCGAATCCTTCGGGTCATGCCCGGCCATGGCCCGCAGCATGATTGCCGCATCGCGCACGGTGCGGGTGAAGGGCCCGGCCTGATCCAGGGAACTGGCGAAGGCGACGATGCCCCATCGGCTGCACCGGCCATAGGTCGGCTTGAATCCGACCGTGGCGGTCAGGGCGGCAGGCTGACGGATCGATCCGCCGGTATCGGTGCCCAGCGCGGCCAATGCGGACCGCGCGGCCACCGCCGCCGCCGACCCGCCGGACGATCCGCCGGGCACCAGATGACGCGACGGGGCTGTCTTGTCCTGCCACGGGTTGCGGACCGGACCGTAATAGCTGGTCGTGTTGGACGATCCCATGGCGAATTCGTCCAGGTTGGTCTTGCCCAGCAGAACCGCGCCTTCCCGCCACAGATTGGACGTGACGGTGGATTCGTAGGGCGGCTTGAATCCGTCCAGAATATGCGAGGCGGCGGTCGTCAGGACGCCTTCCGTGCAATACAGATCCTTCACCGCAATGGGCAGGCCTTCCAGAGTCCCGGCATCACCGGCGGCGAGGCGTTTGTCGCTGGCTTCCGCCATGGTCAGCGCCTTGTCCGGCGTTTCGGTGATATAGGCGTTGAGTTCCCGGCTGCGCTCCATCGCGCCCAGATAGGCGCGGGTCAGTTCGACGGCGGTGAAATCCTTGGAACGTAGCCCGTCACGGGCCTCGCTCAGGGAAAGGTCGATCAGATCGGTCATCGGATGAAGCCTGTATTAGAGATCAGCAACATTGGAAATCAGCGGCGCCGATTATTCGACGACTTTGGGAACGGTGTAGAAATCGCCCTGCGGGTCCGGCGCATTCGCGACCACGCGGTCGGCATAGCCGCCGTCGGTAATGACATCGTCGCGCCATGCGGCGACCATGTCGGTGGCCGACGCCATGGGACGCACCCCGTCCGTGTCGACTTCGCCCAGTTGTTCGACCCAAGCGACGATTTCGTCCAATTCCATGGCAAGGCTGTCGAGACGATCCTCGGCGACCTTGATACGGGCGAGATGGGCGACCTTTGCGACGGTCTGGCGGTCGATGGTCATGCGCGGGCGGCTCCCCTGGCGAATGCGGTGACGGATTTCTTGGAAATCGGCGCGGAAGCTACCACCCGGCAGGCGGGGCTTCAAGGGCAGGCTTTACGGCAACCATGCTTGCGGGACGCCGGTTTCATGCCTATTCAGGGAGCATGATCTTGGAAAGCGTGTTCGACCTGCCGACCGGCGTGGCCCTGTTGGGGCTCGATCTTGGCGAAAAGACAATCGGTGTCGCCGTCGGCGATCCCGGCGGGCAGATCGCGTCGCCCCTGGAAACCGTGAAGCGCGCCAAATTTACCAAGGACGCGGAACGGCTGGAAGCCTTGATCGCGGAACGCCGGATCGGCGGCATCGTTCTGGGCTTGCCGGTCAATATGGACGGTAGCGAGGGACCGCGTTGTCAATCGACGCGCCAATTTGCGCGCAATCTGATTTCCCTGCGGAACTGGACGCTTCCTATCGCCTTTTGGGACGAACGCCTGTCGACCACGGCGGTGGAACGGGTGTTGATCGATCAGGCGGATATGACGCGGGCGCGGCGCGGCGATGTCGTGGACAAGATGGCCGCCGCCTTCATCCTGCAAGGCGCAATGGATGCGCGGCGTCTCAGGCCAACGCCCGCCTGAAGGTTTCGGGGTCGACATTGCCGCCGGAAATCACCGCGACGATGGCGCCGTCGCCGGGCGGCAAGTCCCCTGACAGGGCCGCCGCCAGGGACGTCGCCCCACCGGGTTCGGCCACCAGCTTCAAATCCAGGAAGGCCGTCTTCATGGCGGCAAGTGCCTGTTCGTCGCTGACCGGCACGATGCCTTTCAGAAGCCTGCTGTTGATCGCCCAGGTCAGGACGCCCGGCTGCGGTGTCAGGATGGAATCGCAGATCGACCGCGCCGATGGATTGACGGTTTCACGGTTGCCGGACTCCAGGGACCGGCGGGTGTCGTCGAAATCCTCGGGTTCCGCGCCGAAGACCGCGATTTCCGGCTTGGTACCGGACAGGGCAAGCGCCGTCCCGGAAATCAGGCCGCCGCCGCCGCAGGGCGTGATGACGATATCCGCCGCCGCACCGATTTCGTCCAACTGCGCGGCGATTTCCAAACCGATAGTGCCTTGACCGGCAATGACGAAGGGATCGTCATAGGGACGGATCAGCGTCGCACCCCGGTCTTCGGCGATGCGGGTGCCAATTTCTTCTCGGTTTTCGGTGAAGCGGTCATAGGTGACGACCGTCGCCCCCCAGGCTTCCGTATTCGCCTTTTTGATCGCGGGCGCGTCGGACGGCATGATGATCGTCGCGTCGATCCCGCGCTGACGCGCCGCCGCCGCCACGCCCTGCGCGTGATTGCCGCTGGAAAAGGCGACGACACCGCCCGCCAGTTCATCGTCTTTCAGGGCGCGGATCCGGTTGCTCGCCCCCCGGAACTTGAAGGACCCGGTGGTTTGCAGGCATTCCGGTTTGATCAGGATGCGCCGTCCGATCCGGTCGTTCAGCAGGGGCGATTCCAGCAGCGGCGTGCGGATCGTGATGCCGTGCAGGCGCTGTTGCGCGGCAAGGATATCGTCGAAGACAGGGGCGTCGTCAGGGGAGAGCGGCGAGAAAGGCATCGATGGCTGTCCGGCTTTCTGGTTCGTCGAGCGTCGGGGCATGACCCCGGTTCGGGATGGTGGCACGCCGAAGGCCGGGATGACGTTCCGCCATCCTTGCAAAACAGGCGTCGGATAGAAGCTTCGACAATTCGCCGCGTAAGGCAAGCACGGGACGATCCCGCAAGGCGCCGAACAGCCCCCAGAGGTCGAGTCCCCCGGCTTTCCGCAACGGGATTGCGATGGCGGGGTCCCAATCGGGATGAATCCGGCCGTCCGGCGCTGCGCGATAATTGCCTTCCGCCGCCCGCCGCCAGTCGTCTTCCGTCAAGTTCAAGTCGGGCAGGGCGGCTTTCGTCGCGGCGATAGCGCTGTCCCAATCCGCATGGACGGTGCGGTCGGCGATATGATCGACGATCCGGCCCAGCCCGTGCGCCGGCAGGTCGGGGCCGCTGTCGTTCAGGATCGCGCCGGCCACGGCGGTCGGCATGGCGATCGCGACGGCCATCGCCAGGAACCCGCCCAGCGACGTGCCGATGAGATGTACCCGGTGCAGGTTGAGGGCCGTCAGGCAGGCTCGTATATCGTCAAGATAGGTTTGCGGCGTATAGGTCATCGGGTCTTTGGCCCGGTCCGACCCGCCACGCCCCCGATAGTCCAGGGCCAGCACCCGACGGCCATTCGCGGTCAGATGCCGGGCCAGCCGATCGAAATCCCGCGACGTTCGGGTTACGCCGGACAGACACAGGACCGGCAGCATCGCTCCGTTAGCCGTCGGGGCGTAATCGCGCAGGAACAGACTGATCCCGTCGCGCGCCGTGACCCGTTTTTCCGTAATCGTCATACGTCGATCATATCCGCAAGGCCCGTGAGATCGTTTTTGATCGCAACCGGCGTGCCGGGCAGGCGTTCCAGCGGCAGGCCGGACCGGTTGATCCAGACGACACGGAAACCGAAATGCGACGCGGCGGCGGCGTCCCAGCCGTTGGAGGACATGAACAGCACCTCGTCGCGCTTCGTCAGGCCGAACCGATCCATCACCAATTGGTAGACGGATGGGGCGGGTTTGAAAATGCCGACATCTTCTACGGAAAGGACGGCGTCCAATACCCCGCCGACATTGGCGGAGGAGACCGCACCGTTCAGCATATCCGGCGATCCGTTGGACAGGATCGCGGTCGACAATCCCTTTGCCTTCAAACCGGCCAGCATGCCAGGGACCTCCGGATAGGCGGCGAGGGTGAAATACAGGTCCAGAAGGCGCTGGCGTAGGTCCTTGCGATCCGCCAATCCGGTCGCTTCCATCGCATAATCCAGCGCGTCCTGGGTTACCTCCCAGAACGGCTTATAGGCATCGCCCATAAGGCTCAGCAGCCAGGAATAGCCCACCTGCTTGTCCCGCCACAGCATGGATAGGCGGTCGGCCTCCGGTCCGATATCGGCTTTCAGTGCGTTGGCGGCGGAATGGACGTCGAACAGGGTCCCATACGCGTCAAAGACGCAGGCACGGACGCCGGTCAATCCGGTCATGTCGTTTCCTCACTTCACTTGCATTTTGGAAGTGGTATTCGACGTCAACCCGCTTCCGCGGTCAAGGTCACCGGCACCGGTTTCTGCAATTCGCGCTGGCGATAGACGGTCACGTTTTCGAGAACACGCTGCACATAGTTGCGGGTTTCGCTGAACGGGATCTGTTCCATCCAGTCGATCACGCCCTCGAAGTCCATTTTCCGGGGATCGCCGAAACGCTGCACCCATTGGGTGACGCGGTTCGGTCCCGCATTGTATCCGGCAAAGGCCATCGGCAGCATGCCGTCGAACTTCACAAGCAGGTCTTTCAAATAGGCGGAGCCGAGACGGACATTGTAATCCATATTCGCCGTCAGATCGTTCTTGCGGTAGTGGATCTTCTCCCAGCCCGAAACGGTGCGGGCCGTGGCCGGCATCAATTGCATCAGGCCACGCGCTCCGGCATGGCTGACCGCGCCGATATCGAAGCCGCTTTCCTGGCGGATCAGGCCATGAACGATGCTCAAATCGCCCAACTTGCTGTCCCGGAAAGGCAGGACCGGGTATCCGGCCAGTGTTACGACGTCGGTCTTGATCGCCTGACGCGACGTATGAACCGCGAGGTCCAGCCGTCCGATCGCCGACGCCAGTTCCGCCGTCAGTGCCAGATGCGCCGGAGAGGTATAGGTATCCGCAAGATGCCGGACGAAGGTTCGGACCGTATCTTCCGCACCGATTTCGGCCAGCATTCGGATCAGCATCGTCATTTCGGACCGGTCGAAGGCCTGCCGTTCGGCAAGCGTGATCTGTGGGTCTTGAATCGGCGGCAGCAGCGACGCATTCGGCAGCTTCATCGCGGCAACCTGGCCATAGAAGCTCGTGTTATGGCGCGCGGCGACCGTATACCATTGCAGCGCGATCTGCTGCTGTCCGGCGGCTTCCGCCGCGCGGCCCGCCCAATACGCGGCGCGAGACCGGCTGACCGGATAACCGACGCCGTTATACATATCGCGGAAATGCGGGAAGGCCTTTTCCGGGTCCTTCAGGAAGCGCAGGGCGACCCAACCGGCGAACCATTCGGCCTCCGCGAAGCCAGCGCCATCCGGGACGCGGTGGTCGGCGGCGATGGCATAGGCGCGCTTCGCATCCCCGGATTGCAGAAGGTTGCGAGCAAGGATGGACCGTTCGTCCCACCATTTGTCGGGGTGGGAAATCTGCATCTCCGGCCAGGCGAGAAGTTCGATCGCGCCGTCGTCAAAGCCTTTACGGCGTCGCCAGCGCATGCGTTCGAAGACGAGGCCGGGGTCGTTTTCCAGATCGGGCGGGACGGCGGCGATGGCCGCATCCACGCCGCCGGATTGACGCGCCAACCGGATGCGGGCCTCCCCCAGACGGCGATATGCGTCGGGCACGCGCCGGGCCTGACGGTCGGCGGCGGTATATTTTCCTTCCCAGATCAGCCGATCCAGTCGGTAGACCTCATCGGACATCGGGACGAGCGTCCGGTATTTACGGCGGAATTCGTATTCTTCCCCACTGGTCATGTCGGTTTCTCGCCAGGCGTGAACGGCCTGACGTTGCAGCGCGTCCGACATGCCTGCGCGTTCCAAGGCCCGGGCATAGAGCAGGAAACCGGCGCCCGTCTGCGGCGGGTTGCTTCGGAACCAGATCAGGATCGTTTCATCCGGCAGGGCGTCGCTCATCTGCTGTTCGGCGCGCAGCTTCAAACGGTCGAGCCGCGGCCAGGACGGATTGTCCCGGATGAAGCGGACGATTTCCTCAAACCCGGCGTTTGAATCGCTGGACTGGAGATGGAGCCACTGAATCGCCTTAGCGGGCAGCTTTTCCGTGGCGGTCGCGGCGCGGCTCAAGGCCTGCTGCCAACGGCCCGCGTCCAGGGATCTGAAAGCAGTCTGATAGGTCTTCAGGTCATTGGCGGAAAGCGTGCTGGACGCGCGGGTGCTTGCCACCTGCGTTTCCGCCCAAGCTGACGGGATCGGCGAGAGCGATGACGGCAAAACCGGGGCCACGGTTACCAGGAAGCCGACGGCCAGAAGAGAGGCCGCTGTCGGCATTGGGGGAACGAATCCACATTTGCGCAGCCACGGCATGGCAGCTAAAGCTCCGTCCACGCATATCAGTTCTAAACAGGGTGCGGGCCAGTCCGCAAATGCCGTTCCAACCGACGGCATTATTCCCTTTCGGACCAGAGTATCGTCCGCTTCGCGCATTCGCGCAACAGGGGCGAGACACTCTGTCTCTCTGACGTCGCGACAGTCTTGTTGCAAGGGGCGCGCTTATGCTAACACCGCCCCCTTGCCGAAAGCGGTCGGACAGGGGTTCGCCCGCGCAGCAGAAAACCGAAGACGGATGTGGAGTATCTGGAAATGCCAGCGATGTTTCGCGGATCGATGACGGCGCTGATCACGCCGATGCACGAAGACGGTTCTGTGGACGAAGCCGGTTTCCAGAAATTCGTGCAGTGGCAGATCGACGAGGGGACCGACGGGGTCATCCCGATGGGCACGACGGGCGAGTCCCCGACCGTGTCCCATGCGGAGCATGAGCGCGTCGTGGACCTGTGCATCGAGGTCGCCAAGGGCAAGGTGCCGGTGATCGCGGGGACCGGTTCGAACAACACGGCGGAGGCGATCAGCCTGACCCGTCATGCGAAGGATGCGGGCGCGGATGCCGCGTTGGTCGTGACGCCCTATTACAACAAGCCGACTCAGGACGGTCTTTACGCGCATTTCGCGGCTATCGCGAAGGCGGTTGATATCCCGATTGTGATTTACAACATTCCGGGGCGCAGCATCATCGACATGTCGGTCGCGACCATGGCGCGCTTGGCGAAGGATTTCGACAATATCGTCGGCGTGAAGGATGCGACGGCGGACCTCAGCCGTCCGTTGAAGACCCGTGTTGCGATCGGTGAGGATTTCAGCCAGCTGTCCGGTGAGGACGCCACTGTGGCGGCCTTCCTGGCCCAGGGCGGCCATGGCTGCATTTCCGTGTCGTCGAACGTCGCGCCGGGCCTGTGTGCACGGTTGCACGATAGCTGGCAGCAGAAGGATTGGGCGACGTTCGAGGAAGTCCGCGACCGTCTGATGCCGGTCCATGACGCGATGTTCTGCCAGTCCAGCCCGGCGCCCGCGAAATACGGCGCGAGTCTGCTGGGCCTGTCGTCGGAAACCGTGCGCCTGCCCCTGGTCTCTGCTACGGCTGAAACCAAGGCTCAGGTCCGCGCGGCAATGGAAAGCGCCGGTCTCGTCTGATCCGACGATAAGGCGCGAACGGTGAAAAGGTCATGGCAAAGGATAAGAAAAAGAAGCCGCTGCTGAGCACGGGCACCGTCGCCGTGAACCGCCGCGCGCGCCATGACTATGCTATCGAGGAAGAGTTCGAAGCCGGGATCGTCCTGACCGGGACGGAAGTCAAGTCGCTGCGCCTGGGAACGGTCAACCTGTCCGACGCCTATGCCGCGCCGAAGGGCAATTCCGTCTTCCTGCACAATCTGTATATCGGCGAATATCCGAACGCGCCGGGCAAGTTCCAGCACGAACCGAAACGGATCAGGACCCTGCTCCTGCATAAGCGGGAGGTCGACCGGCTTCTCGGCGCAGTGCAGAAGGACGGGTTGACGCTGGTGCCGATGCGTCTGTTCTTTAACGACCGGGGAATCGCGAAACTGATCATCGGTCTGGGTCGCGGGAAAAAGACCTTCGACAAACGCCAGGATATCAAGCAGCGTGATTGGGATCGTCGGAAAGCAGCGATCCTGCGCCGCGAGGGGTAAATAAAGCCGCAACAAGAGGAAGACGGCGATGGGGGGGATAGTGTTGTGCCTGGTGGCCGCCGCGCTGCTGGGCATTCAAATGCCGCTGGCCAAACTGGCCTTCGAGGCCGGTTCCGATACAATCTCCTTTTCCTTGTTCCGGTCCGTCATGGCGGTTCCGGTCTGCTTCGGACTGGCGGCGATGCAGCGCTATCCCCTGGGGATCGCCAAACCGGCGCGCTGGGGGCTGCTCGGCATCGCGTTGGGCACGGCCGGGTTGGGCTTCGGGTATCTGGGGGGCGTCGAACGCATTCCGGCAAGTCTCGCCGCCCTGATCTTCTACACGTATCCGCTGTTGGTGCTCATCGTCGGGGCTGTGCAGGCGCGCGCCATCCCGGGGCCGAAACGGATCGTGGCGTTTATTCTGGCTTTTGTCGGGCTGGCGGCGGTGTTCGGCCCGAATTTCGGTGGGATCGATCCGCTGGGCGTCGGCCTGTGCATATTCGCGGCGGTCTGTGCGACCGTCTATTTCCTGTGTGTCCCGGCGGCCAGCCGCTACATGCCCGGATTGACGCTCATGGCCTGGACGAATGTCGGGGTGGCGCTGTTATTCATTCCCGCGCTGCCCGCCAACGGGTTCAACTTGCCGCAAACCGGGGAGGGGATGGCCTTCTTCATCACGGCGGGCACATTTTATGCGGTCGGCATGACCTGCGCCTTTTACGGTATCGCGAAATGCGGTTCCGAGACATCCGCCATGCTGTTCAATTTCGAACCCTTGTCGGTCTTGGTCGTGTCGGCGGCTTTGTTGGGGGAAATCCTGACCATGGGCCAGTATGCGGGCGGTGTTTGCGTTTTGATCGCCCTGATTTTGGTCAGCCAGCGCGCGGCGCCCAAACCCCCGCTTCCACCGACATCCGACGTCTGAATTTGGGGTTAGACAGGCTTTCCGGCGGCGTTCAGCGTATAGAGCCGCGTTTCGGATTTCTTCGCGGCGGATTTCGCCTTTGCGAACAGCCCCATCAATGTATCCGCATCCGGCCGGTTTTCGCCGGGCGAAATGGCGATTTGTCCGGCGCAGCAGGACAGCAGCGGGAATTTCCGTACCTGACCGTGGCGGTCGCGGGTTTCGATGCCGCCTGCCGCGCGGTCTTCCGGGGAATAAAGTAGGCTGGCGTCGCGTTCGAACTCGTCCAACATGCTGCGGACGGTCTCTTCGACTAGATCGCGCGGGATGCCGCGGAAGCCGACGAAGAAGTCGTCACCGCCGACATGGCCCAGAAAGGCGGGCAGGCCGAAGCTACGACGTTTCATGACATCGGCAAACAGGGTGATCGCCCGGTCCCCCTGACGAAACCCGTAGACGTCGTTGAACGGTTTGAAATCGTTGAAATCGAAATAGACGAAGTCGTAGCCGTTGGCGATATCCGCCAGACTGTGCGCGACATAGTCCGAAATGGAATTGTTGCCCGGCAAATTGCTCAACGGGTTCTGATCCTTGGCGACACGCAGATTCTTGTCGTTGATGATACGCAGCAGGGCTTCGGCCGTCAGGAAACCGACATAGCGGGAATCCTTGGTGATCAGGATGCCGTCGCCGCGTTCGGATACGGAATACATCTCCAACACCCGTTCGATTTCCGTATTGATGTCGGCGATGGGGCAGCGGATGACGAAGTCCTTCAGGGATCGGCCATAAGCCTTGTTCTGCAACAGGTCGCGGCCGTATTGCAGATAGATGAATTCCTTCATGTCCAATTCGCGCAGCAGCCCCGCCGGCGACCCGTCTTCATGCAGGATGGGGAATAGATGTTGGGATTTGTTTGCGCGGAACGTTTCGAACACCGTGGTCAGGTCGGCCCCGATCGGCATGGTGCGCAGTGCTTCGATATGCTCGCTGATCAGCGGTTCGTCGGTTTCATTCTTGCGGCGTTCTCGCGCCAGCGCATTGGGAATGGCGTCATAGACCTCGCGTAGTTCCCCCGGGTCTGCGGTCGGATGGGCGACGAAATAGCCTTGCAGCAGGTCGCAACCGATATCGCGGCAGGCCAGGAAGTCGCGTTCGCGCTCAACCCCCTTCGCGACGACGACCGTGCCCAGGACATGGGCCAGATCGACGATGGCGGACATGAACTGCCGTTTCTTCGAATCGTCGGCCAGGCCGGACACGAAGAACGGGTCGATCTTGATGAAGTCCGGCGCATGATCGTACAGCGTGCGCAATTCGGAATCGCCACGACCGAAACTGTCGATTGCAAGGCAATGGTTGTTGTCGCGACAGGCATCCAGCGCGGCGACCAGATGGCGCGACGACGTGCCCTCGCGCTTTTGTGAAAATTCAAAGACGACGCGTTCCGCGCCCAGGCCGTGCCGGTCCAGAACACGTATCGCTTGTTCCGCGTCATGGTCGCTGCTGTCCAACAGGCGGCGATCGATGTTGAAGAAGATCTTCGTATTGGCGCAGGCTGGCGCGTTCACGAATTGGGCGATCGCTCGATCGCGCAAGCTCAAGTCCAGGCGGTGCAGGAAACCCGCATTCCAGGCATGGTCGCACAAGGCGTCGACACTGTCGAAACCGATCGCTTCCACATTCGTCAGGAAGGCTTCGAACCCGACGGCGCGGCCCGTATGGATGTTGACCACCGGCTGAAAAGCATAGCTGGCGGATGCCGTTATGGCGTCTAACAGATGTTGTTCGGCGTCCGTTAGCACGGACCCGGAGACGGCGGATAACCCCAAAAGCATTCAGAAACCCGATCGCAAATTGTCGCTGAAGTGCGCCGACGATAGCGAGGTTTCGTTTAAAATCTATGACGGGCAGGGATTATCTCAGGGCGCGGTAGGCCTGTAGCGTCTCGTCGACCTCCGTCGGGCGACCGTCCATCATGTCTGCGAGAACCCGCGCGGAAATGGCCGCCATGGTCAGGCCCAGATGCTGATGGCCGAAATTGAAGAACACCCGGTCGGAATCGGGAGACCGGCACAGATACGGCACGGAATCCGGCGTCGAGGGGCGTCGTCCCATCCAGGTTTCCCGCACCGTGATGTCCAGGCTGGGCAGAAGTACTTTCGCATTCGGGATCATCCGTTCCAGCCGCGCGAAGGACGGCGGCCCGTCCAATCCACCGAACTCCGCCTGGGTCGTCATGCGAATACCGGTTTCCATGGGGGAAACGACAAGGCTGTTTTCGACCCAATAGACCGACCGGTTCAACGACTTTTCCGGCGTTTCGAACATGGCGTGGTAGCCGCGTTCCGCCTCTAGCAGAGGATTGGCGCCCAGTGTCCTTGCAAATTTTTTGGAGAAAGCACCGGCACTCAACACGATTTGGTCCGGTCGGTGTTCGCCCTTGTCGGTCGTCAGGACCGGCATGCCGTCCGGATCGAGGGTCAGGGTCTTGGCGTCTTCCCGGAGGAATTCGGCACCCAGATCTCGGGCGGCCTCAGCCAACCCCTCGACAAGGCGTCTGGGATTACGCACGCATAACCCGTCCGGCTGGAACACACCGTGTTTGAAGATGGGGGCCAGGTTGGGCTCCATCTGCCGGATATCGTCTTCCGTCAGAATGTCGTGCGGAGCCCCGCGCCGTGCCATGAAGGCGATTTCCTTCGCAAACCCTTGGAATCCGGCATCGCTGCTGAAGACCTTCAACCAGCCGACATCGCGCAGCAGCGATTCGCCCGGCGTCCCGCGCGCCAATTCCTTCCAGGCCGGGGCCGCGCGTCCGGTCAGGGCATAGAGCGCGATGGAGTTCGCCTCCGCGCGGCTGGGCATGCTCTCCAGGATGAAGCGCAGGAACCAGGGCAGGGCCTTCACGAATTGCGTCGGGCGGATGGTCAGCGGCCCCGTCGGGTTCAACAGCATGCCCGGAACCTTCAATGGCAATCCCGGCGTGGCCTGCGGTCCTGCGAGGGGCGCGATTGCCCCGGCATTGCCGTGGCTTGCCCCCGATCCGGGGCCGTCCCGATCCAACAGGGTGACGCGATAGCCGCGTCGCGCCAGCGTTAGGGCGGTTGCACAGCCGACAACGCCTGCGCCCAGGACAAGCACATGCCGAGAGGTTTGGAGATCACGTCCTTCAGTCATATTGCCGTCCGGGTTCGCTCGTGTAAGGTCGGGACGGTAGCAGAGAAAGTCCGCGGCACAAGGTGGAAGTAATGGACACAGGCAGTCACGCACACGGTGAGAATCCGAAGAATGCGACGGTCAAAATTTATGTGAACGGACGCATCCTGCCGCGGCCCGAAGCGGTCGTTTCCGTGTTCGATTCCGGCTTTCTGCTGGGTGACGGCGTCTGGGAAGGGATACGCCTTCACAACGGCAAGCTGGCCTTCATCGACCGGCATCTGGAACGCCTGTATGAAGGCGCGAAGGCGATCGACCTGGACGTGGGCATGACGCCGGACGAATTGCACGAAACGATCCTGCAGACCTGCCGTGCCAACGATATGGACAGCGGCGTGCATATCCGGCTGGTGGTTACGCGCGGCCTGAAGACGACCCCGTATCAGAGCCCGCGCGCCAATATCGGCAAGGCGACGGTCGTCATCATCCCGGAATGGAAGCAACCGAATACGGCGGTGCTGGACACCGGGTTGCGGCTGCATACGGTGCATGTGCATCGCGGCGCGCCGGATGTGCAGGATCCGGGGTGGAACTCTCTTAGCAAGCTGAACTGCATTTCGGCCTGTATCCAGGCGGAAAAGGCGGGGGCGGACGAGGCCTTGATGCTGGACCCGCAGGGCTTTGTCGCAACCTGCAACTCCACGCATTTCTTTATCGTCAGGAAGGGCGAGGTGCTGACATCCTCCGGTCTCTATTGTCTGGCGGGCATTACGCGCGGCAATGTCTTGCGGGTCGCCGCCGAAATGGGCATCCCGGCGCGGGAAACGACATTTCCGCTGACCAAGGTCTATTCGGCGGACGAAGCCTTCGTAACCGGTACATTCGCCGGTCTGATCCCGGTCCGGGACGTGGACGGCAGGACCATCGGCATTGGCGGTCTGGGGCCGATCACCAAGAAATTGCGCCAAGGATACTATGACCTGATCGCGCGGGAATGTCCGCCGTCGGAAATCGCCGTATGACACGGGCAACCCGGATCGCAATGTGGTCGGGACCGCGCAATATCTCGACCGCCATGATGCGCAGTTTCGAAAACCGTCCGGACTGTACCGTCAGCGACGAACCGTTCTACGGCTGTTATTTGAAGCGGACCGGCATCGATCATCCGATGGCGGCGGAAATCATTGCCGATATGGACAGCGATTTTGCCTCCGTCGCGCAGGCGCTGAACGGTCCCGTGCCGGGTGGCGCGCCGGTCTGGTATCAAAAGCACATGAGCCACCATATGTTGCCCGACGATCTGTTGGATTGGACGGACGGAATGGTGAATTGTTTCCTGATCCGAAAGCCGGAAGAAATGGTCGCGTCCTACGCGAAGAAGCGCGCCCGGCCCGTCGCGTCGGATTTCGGCTTCGACCGTCAGGTTGAACTGTTCGAACGCATTCGCGACCGGACGGGCCGTGTACCGCCGGTGATCGACGCGGCGGATGTGCTGCGCGATCCGCGCGGCGTGTTGTCAGCCCTCTGCGCGGCGATTGGCATTTCGTTCGATACGGCGATGCTGTCCTGGCCGACGGGGCGGCGCGACAGTGACGGCATCTGGGCGGCGGTCTGGTATCACGCCGTGGAGGCATCGACGGGATTCCAACCCTATACCCCCAAGGAAATCGATCTGGCGCCCGATCTGGCGGCGGTGGCGGCGGCGTGCCGTCCGGCCTACGATCATATGGCGCGGTACAAATTGACGGTGGAGTAGATAGGCAATGCGACTGGCGCTTCTTCAAACATATCCGGTGACGGGCGTGGATCAGGGGTTTGCGGCCTTGGACCATTGGGCGGCAGAGGCCAAGGCACAGGATGCGGATATCCTGATCACGCCGGAAATGTTCATGTCCGGATATGCGATCGGGGCGGCGGCCGTGCGCGAGGCGGCGGCGGCGATCCACCCGACGGCCCTGACGGAAATAGCCCGGAAGCATGGTCTCGCGCTGGTCGTCGGTCTGCCGGAACGCGATGGCGAGCATATCTACAACGCCGCCTGGCTGATCGACGCGGAAGGTGAAATCAGGTTGCGCTATCGCAAAACGCATCTGTTCGGCGATGTCGACCGGTCGCAGTTCAGTGCCGGGCCGGCCCTCTCCGACGTGGTTGAACTTGGTGGGTTCCTGCTGTCGCTGGGCATCTGCTATGACATCGAATTTCCGGAATTCGCCCGCGATGCGGCGGAGAAGGGGGCGGAGGCGATCCTGGTGCCGACTGCGAATATGGAACCCTTTCGATCCGTCCCGATGCGCCTCGTCCCGGCACGGGCGGAGGAGAACGCGGTCTATGTCGCCTATGCCAATTATATCGGGCCGGAGGCGCAATTCGTCTATTGCGGCCTGTCCTGCCTGTCCGGACCGAACGGCGAAGATGTCGCGCGGGCGGCGCTTGAAGAATGTCTGCTGATCGGCGAGATTTCGCACGATGCGATCGTCGAGACGCGGCGGGTACTGACCCATCTCCCCGATCGACGGACAGACCTTTACTGATCGGGTTCCAGACATGACCGAACGTCCCGTTACCCAATTCGGGCCGGATTTCCCCTTCGCGCATGACGATTGGATACGCCATCCGTCCGGATTGGGCGCGATCCCGACGGACAGCCACGGCGCGTCCGTCGCGGTGATCGGGGCGGGGCTCTCGGGTCTCGTTGCCGCTTACGAGCTGATGAAGCTGGGCCTGCGTCCGATCCTGTTCGAAAGCGGCCAATTGGGCGGACGGTTGCGGTCTCAACCTTTCGAAGGCGCGGACGATGTCGTCGCGGAATTGGGTGGTATGCGCTTTCCGGTCTCCGGGACCGGCTTCTATCATTATGCGGATTTGCTGGGGCTGGAAACGAAGCCTTTCCCGAATCCGCTGACGGAAGCTGCGGGATCCACCGTGATCGACCTGGAAGGCGAGACCTTTTACGCCAAGTCGTTGGGCGACCTGCCATCCGTGTTTCAGGAAGTTGCCAAAGCCTATGACGAGGCCTTGGAAAGCGGGGCGAACTATTCCGCCTTGAAGCAGGCGATCCGCACCCGCGACAAGGCGCGGATCAAGGAAATCTGGAACCCCATCGTGCAGGCCTGGGATGAACGGACATTCTACGATTTCGTCACCTCGTCCCCCGCGTTTCAACGCTTGAGCTTCCGACACCGGGAAGTCTTTGGGCAGGTCGGATTCGGTACCGGCGGATGGGATTCCGATTTCCCGAATTCCATGTTGGAAATCTTGCGCGTCAACGTCACCGAATGCGACGACCGTCAGCGTTTTTTCGTCGGCGGCGTGGAACGGCTGCCGCAAGGGCTGTGGCGACGCGCGCCGGATCGGATGGTGCATTGGCCGAAAGGGACCAGCCTGCAAAGCCTGAACGGCGGTGCGCTACGCCCCGGGGCATCGGCCATCCGGCGACTGCCTGACGGAAAGGTTGCCGTCCGCGACCGATGGGGGCGGGAGGATGTTTTCGACGCGGTTATCGCCACCTGCCAAAGCTGGCTTCTGACCACCGCGATCGATACCGAGGAAAGTCTGTTCAGTCAGAAGCTCTGGATGGCGCTGGACCGCACCCGCTACATGCAGTCCTCGAAAACCTTCGTCATGGTCGACCGGCCGTTCTGGAAGGATGTGGACCCTCGAACGGGCCGCGATGCCATGTCGATGACGCTGACGGACCGGCTGACGCGCGGGACCTATCTGTTCGACAACGGACCGGACAGGCCCGGCGTGATCTGCCTGACCTATTCCTGGATGTCGGATGCGTTGAAGATGCTGCCTCTGCCGGTCGAACGGCGCGTGGAACTGGCGCTGTCGGCCTTGGAAAAGATTTATCCGGGCCTGGATATTGCGGGGCATGTATTGGGCGATCCGATTACCGTCAGTTGGGAGGACGACCCAAATTTCCTGGGTGCGTTCAAGGGCGCCTTGCCCGGCCACTATCGCTATAACCACCGAATGTACGGCCATTTCATGCAGGAAAATCTGCCGCCGTCCGAACGGGGCATCTTCCTGGCGGGTGACGATATCAGTTGGACCCCGGCCTGGGCCGAAGGCGCGGTGCAGACGGCATTGAACGCCGTCTGGGGCGTCATGACCCATCTGGGTGGGCGCAGTCATGCCGACAACCCCGGACCGGGCGACGCTTATCCGGAATGGGGGCCGGTCGCCCTACCGGACTGATCAGACACGCCACCAACGTTCGATGCAGCGGCTGCCGTCCAGCGACCAGTTGGCGGCGAGTTTCTCGGGAACGCCGATCGTGCCGCGCCGCGCATCTACATAATTGGCGTAGAGCGGGATGACCGTACCGCCCTCCCGCCGGAGCATGTCCTGCAGCGTGCCGTACATATCCGCCCGCGTGCCTTCATCCGCTTCGGCACGCGCGGCCATCAGTATCCGGTCGAATTCCGGGTTCGTCCAAGCCGTATCGTTCCAGGGCGCGTCACCGGCATAGACGGCGGACAGCATCGCGTCTTCGGTCGGCCTGCCGCTCCAATAACAGGCGGTCCAGGGTTTCTTCGTCCAGACGGATGTCCAGTATCCGTCATCGGGTTCGCGCACGACCGTGATGTCGATGCCGGACGCTTTCGCATGTTCGCGATACAATTGCGCCGCGCCGATCGCACCGGGAAAGGCCGCGTCGGCGGCATGTAGCGATACTTTAAGGTCAGACAGACCGGCCTTCTTCAAATGAAAACGCGCCTTGTCCGGGTCGTAGGAATTCCGCGGCATGGTCGAATTGAAATACCGGTTCGCAGGTGTGATCGGGCTGTCGTTCGCTATGCCGCCGCATCCGTTCAATACGACGTCCAGCAACGCGGCGCGGTCGAGAGACAGCTTCAGGGCCAGGCGCACGTCGTTATTGTCGAAAGGCGGCGCGTCGCAACGCATGGGGAAGGTGTAGTGCTGTGTCCCCGTGACCTCCATCACCGCGATGTCGTCGCGTTGGTTCAGCAAATGGACGGTATCCAGGCCGACCCGGTCGATGGCGTCCACTTCGCCGCTCAACAACGAAGCCTGCCTTGCGGTAACGTCGTGAACGGCCAGAATGGTCGCGCCGTCGAAAAAAGCGCGGTCCGTCGCCCAGAAATCATCATGACGGGTCAGGTCCGCCCGGACACCCGGCTCGAACCCGGACAGCCGATAGGGACCGCAACCGATCCCCGATAGCGTTTCAGGCTTTCCGTCCGTCGACGGCAGGATGACGAAATGACCGTCGGCCAGAAGATACGGCAGGTCGCGGTTCGCCTGTTTCAGGACAAGGGTCAATCCATCCGCATGGGCCGTCATGGACGCGATTTGGTCGGCGATCGGCTGCACGGCGGACGATGTTTCCTGCAGACCATGATAGGCGATGGAGGCGTAGAGGTCGTCGCCGGTCACAGGACGCCCGTCATGGAAACGAATACCGGGGCGCAGTTTGAATCGCCATGTCTTGCCGTCGGCGGAAGCGTCCCATTCTTCGGCGATTTCGCCGCGCACGCCGCCGTCTGGCAGAATCTCGGTCAGGCGGCCATGCAAGGCGTGCCCCAAAAGATTGGTGAATTGATTGTCCCAATGGGCAGGATCCAGGCTGTCCGCTGTGCTGCCGTGGCCGGTTGCGACCGTGAAATGGCCGCCGGATCGTGGTTTGGTGTCGGCGGCGTAGGCTCCGGTTAGCGGCAATGCCATGGCGGCAACCCAAATGCCGAGAGCGCCGCGACGGGACGGCCGCAAGCCATTGTCAGTCACGTTGTCCCCATCCTTAATCATTTTGTCCGAAAACGATAATGTCACGGCGTGAGGACTGACTAGGATAATCGCGGTAAGTAACGCGAAATGCGTGCATTTTCAGGTCCTGCGAGTGGGAAGGTAACGAATTCTATGGATACGGGTTTGAATGGACGGCGCGTGCTGGTGACCGGTGCGTCGGGTGGAATCGGCAGGGCGATAACGGCGGCATTCCTGGCCGAAGGGGCGAGTGTCGCGGTCCACGCCCGAACGGAAGAAAAGTCCGTTGCCGTCGCGGAAGCGATGGGCGCCGGCTGCGTTCCGGTCTTCGGAGATCTGGGGCAGGCGGAATCGGCGACACGGATCGCGGAAATGACGAAGGCGCGGCTGGGCGGTCTCGATATTCTGATCAACAATGCCGGTATCTATGAAACCGCGCCCATCGGTAAGGTTACGGAGGCGGATTGGGACCGCACCTTCGCGGTGAATACGAAAGCCCCCTTCCTGCTGACGCAAGCCTGCCTGCCCATGATGGAGGGGGAGGGAAGCCGCGAGCGATCCGTCCTGTTTATCAGTTCCACCAGCGATAAGGACGCCGCCGCCGATCACACCGCCTATAATGCCTCGAAACATGCCGTGAGAGGATTGGCGCGCTGTCTTGCCGTCGAATTGGCGCCGCTGGGCATCCGCGTGAACTGTGTCGCGCCGGGATGGGTCGATACCCCGATGGCGGATCGCTGGCGGACGCAATATGCGGCGGAAACGCAGGTCGATGCGGATATCGCGACCGATCAGATGCGGGCGGGGTCGATGCTGGGCGAAATCCTGCCGCCGGAAGCTGTGGCGGATATGGTGGTGTTCCTGTCATCCGACCGGGGGCGGCATATCACCGCGCAGAGCGTCAGCGTCTGCAACGGCACGACCCATTGGGGCTGATCAGTTCCGCCCGTAGACGTCGTCCAGCCGTTCGATATCGTCCTCTTCGACATAGTCGCCGACCTGTACCTCAATCAGGTGCAGCGGCTCGTCGCCCCGGTTTTCCAGCCGGTGCGTCGACCCGATCGGGACATAGGTGCTCTGGTTACGGGTCAGGACCTGCAGCGAGTCGTCGATGGTGATATGTGCCTCGCCCCGCACGACGACCCAATGTTCCGACCGCTGCCGGTGACGCTGCATCGACAGTCGCCCGCCCGGTTTGACGACGATGCGTTTCACCCGAAAGCCGTCTTCCCGGTCGATATCTTCATAGGTTCCCCAGGGACGGGCAACACGACGATGGGTGTCGGCCTCCGACCGGCCACTTTTCGACAGGTCAGCGACAAGGTCCTTCACATCGCCAGCCCGATCCATAGGGGCGACGAGGACGGCGTCGGCCGTGGAAACCACGACCATGTTGTCTAGCCCGATCACGGCGAGCAGACGCCCGTCTTCCGCATGCAGGTAGCTGTTCGTCGTGCCGCGTTGAACCACGGGACCGACCATGCCGTTGCCGTCGCCGTTCGTTTCGGTCGCTTCGTGGATCGCACCCCAGGCGCCCAGATCGCTCCACCCGAAATCGGTCAGTAAGGTCGCCGCCTTGTCGGTACGTTCCATGACGGCGACATCGATAGCGATATTGGGGGCGGTCCCGAAGGCATCGGCGGCAAGCCTTGTGAAGCCCAGGTCTTCCTCCGCCTTGTCCAGCGCGGCACGGGCGGTGGTGACGGCCTCAGGGCAGAATCTCTCCAGTTCGCCCAGCATGACCGATGCGCGGAATACGAACATGCCGCTGTTCCAGCCATAATCGCCGGACAGGATGTAATTGCTGGCCGTTGCAGCGTCCGGCTTTTCGACAAAGGCATCGACCTTGTCCAATCCACCAGTGCCGGGAATCGGATCGCCATGGCGGATATAGCCGTACCCCGTATCCGGGCGGGTGGGTCGAATGGAGAATGTCACGATATGACCGGCTTTCGCGCCGTCCACAGCCTTCGCCAGACAGGTCAGGAAACCCGCCTGATCATCGATCTTATGGTCGGATGCGAAAATTCCCAGAACCGGATCGGGTGTGCGCGATAGGGCGATCAGGCAGGCGACGGCGACCGCCGGGGCCGTGTTTCGCCCCATTGGCTCCAGAACGATCTGGGCAGCATCCATACCGATCTGTTCGAATTGTTCGCGCACGAGGAACCGGTGATCGTCGTTGGCGATGACAATCGGGGCCGCCGCGCCGCCGAATCCCGCCAGACGCCTTGCCGTTGCCTGTAACAGCGATTCCGGCCCGATCAGCGGCAAAAGCTGCTTCGGATAGGCCTTTCGCGACAGCGGCCACAATCGCGTGCCGGACCCACCGGAAAGGATGACGGGAATGAAGGTCGTGTCGGTCACGGGCGTTTCCTGCTCTCTTTTCCGCTGTTACGGTGCCGGGCGGCGTTCCGCGCTGGGCGGATGGCCGAAGCGTTTGGAATAGCTTCGGGTGAAATGCGCGGGCGATCCGAAGCCGGACCGGAATGCGACCTCAATCACCGGCAGGTCCGTATTGCGCAGTAAATGCCGGGCACGGTCCAGCCGCAGCCCACGATAATACGCCCCCGGCGTCGATTTAAGCCATTTTCGGAACTGCCGCTCCAATTCCCTGGGCGAAACGCCCGCCGCGTCGGCGAAGGCTGCCATCGGCTGTGTATCTTCCAGCGATTGTTCCATCAATTCGACCGCGCGGATCAAGCGCGGATGAACGCCGCTCAATCGATCCTTCAGGACCGCGCGCTGCGAATCGTTCGGTTCGCGGATGCGGGTATAGATGAACTCATCCGCCGCCTTTGCCGCCAATTCGTTGCCGTGCCGCAGCCGAAGTAGGCTCAACATCATATCCAGCGCGGATGTGCCGCCCGCCGCGGTGAAGCGGTCCCGGTCCACGACGAACAAGTCCTGGGTGAAGGTGACGCGCGGGAAAGCTTCGATATAGCTGTCCAGGACTTCCCAATGGGCGGTTGCACGATAGCCGTCGAGAAGCCCGGCGGAGGCGAGGACGAAGGTTCCGTTGTCCAGCGCGCCCAAGGATGTGCCGAAACTGGACCACCGGCGCAGCACCGCCATGATGTCCGGCGTCGCCAGCTTTTCGTGATTGTAGCTGGCGGCGACGATCAAGGTCGGCAGGCGTTGCGCGGACCCCAACGAATGATCGACGGAAACCGTCACACCGTTGGCGGCGGTCACCGGATTTCCGTCCCGCGATAGCAGAACCCATTCATACAGTGGTTTGCCGCTCAGCCAATTGGCCATGCGCAAGGGGTCGAGCAGCGCCGAAAAGGCGAGCATCGAGAAATTCGGCAACAGCAGAAATCCGATCCGCTGAGTCTCTTCACTGGGTGATTTATCGAACATGGGGGGTAGAAATAAAGACGGTTTTGGTCATCCTCAAGTCGGAATTTGCAAAGCGTGGGAAGTTTATTTTCTTACGCTCTCGCATACACGAAAGCACCCCGATTACAGGGCCAGTTTTGCAGGAAAGTCACCATGGATTTCAGCGTCACCGAAGAACAGAAACTCATCATCGAAACCGCGCTTCGCTTCGTCGAGGAAGAACTTTACCCCTATGAGGAAGAAGTTGAGCGTACCGACGCGATCACGCCCGAATTGGTCGAACAGATCAAGCAGAAGTCCATCGAACTGGGGCTCTACGCGGCGGGCATGCCGGAAGACTGCGGCGGCGGCGGTTTGGATACGCTGACCATGTGCATGTTGGACCGTGCGTTGGGCCGCGCGAATATGGCGCTGAACTACACCGTCTATCGTCCGTCGAACGTCTTGCAGGCCTGTGTCGGCGAACAGCGTGAAAAATATCTGCTGCCCGCTTGCCGGGGGGAAAAAGTCGACTGTTTCGCCATGACCGAACCGGGCGCCGGATCGGATGTGCGCGGTATGAAAACCTTCGCGAAGCGCGACGGGTCCGACTTCATCATCAACGGTACGAAGCACTTCATCAGCCACGCCGATTGGGCGGATTTCGTTATCCTGATGGCGGCGACGGGGGAGGAAGATTCCGCCCGCGGCAAGCGGAAGAAGATCACGACTTTCCTGGTCGACAAGGGCACGCCGGGCTTCACCCTGCGTCCGGGTTACAAGAACGTTTCCCATCGCGGCTATCACAACTTCATCCTGGATTTCGAGGATTGCCGAATCCCGGAAAGCCAGGTCCTGGGAGAGGTCGATAAGGGATTCGACGTCGCCAACGACTGGCTGGGGGCAACGCGTCTTCAAGTCGCGTCGCTGTGCCTGGGCCGCTGCGACAGGGCGCTGGAACATTCGCTGGATTGGGCCGCGAACCGCGAACAGTTCGGCCAGAAAATCGCGAAATTCCAAGGCGTATCCTTCAAGCTTGCCGATATGAAAATGCGCCTGAAGGCAGCGGAGCTTCTGACCTATGAGGCCGCGTGGAAATACGACAATAACTGCATGGAAGATATGGACGCGGCGATCGCGAAACTGAATGCCACGGAAGCGCTGGCCTTCATCGCGGATGAGGCGATCCAGATTCACGGTGGCATGGGTGTGATGTCCGAACTGCCGCTGGAACGCATCTGGCGCGATGCCCGGATCGAACGGATCTGGGAAGGGACCAGCGAAATTCAGCGTCACATCATTTCCCGTGCGCTGCTGCGTCCGCTGGGGGCGTAACGGATCATGGCGGGTGGGAACATTGCCGGGGAAGGCTTGGATCGTCTTCTCCGGCCGCGCAGCATCGCCGTCATCGGCGGGCGCGAGGCGGAAAAATGCGTCGTCGAATGCAAACAGGTCGGCTTCGCCGGTAATATCTATCCGATCAGCAAATCGCGCGATCAAATGGCCGGGGTTCCCTGCCTGAAAGATGTTGCGGACCTGCCGGAAGCACCGGACGCGGTCTTCATTGCCATCCCGAACGAGGCGGCGATCGATGCCGTGCAACGTCTGTCCGACATGGGCGCGGGCGGCGCGGTCATCTATGCCAGCGGCTTCGCGGAAACCGGACCGGACGGCGCGGAACGACAGGAACGCCTGCTGAAGGCGGCGGGCGATATGGGGGTGCTGGGACCCAACTGCTACGGCATTGTCAATTATCTGGACGGGGTGGCGCTGTGGCCGGACGACCATGGCGGCCATCGCGTGGATCGCGGCGTCGCCATCGTCAGCCAAAGCGGCAATGTCGCCTTCAATCTTTCCATGCAGACACGCGGCCTGCCGCTGGCGCAATTAGCGGCGCTGGGCAATCAGGCGAAAGACGGCGTGCCGGAAGTCATGCATTCGCTGCTGCGCGACGACCGTATCACGGCCATCGGCCTGTTCATCGAAACGGTCGGCGACATTCCGGGTTTCTGCGAGGCGGCGGCGGCGGCGGCGAAAAAAGGCGTGCCCGTCGTCGTCCTGAAAAACGGACGGTCGGAAGCGGCGGCGCGCGTCGCCCTGTCGCATACCAGCTCCATGACGGGGTCGTCGGCGGCGTTTGACGCCTTGTGCCGGAAGCTGGCGGTGATTCAGGCGGAAACCCTGCCGCAGTTCCTGGAATTCCTGAAATTCCTGCACGTCAATCCGGGCCTGCCGGGCGACCGCATCGCCTCTATGAGCTGTTCGGGCGGCGAGGCCGGGCTGATCGCCGATATGGCTCACGATCTCGGCATCCCCATGCCGCCCTTCAGCGCCGAACGGGAAAAGGCCTTGTTCGACGTGTTGGGCGATAAGGTCGCGATCGATAATCCGCTGGATTATCACACGTATATCTGGGGCAATGTCGATGCGTTGACCGCCTGCTTCTCGGAGGTATTGCGGCACGATATCGACGTCGCCGTGCTGGTGCTCGATACGCCGGATCGGGAGGGGATGACGCTGTTCGGTTGGCCGGAAGCCGCGCAAGGCATCGTCAACGCGGTGAAGGCGACGGGTCGGACGACGATAATCGCGTCGAGTATGCAGGAAACCATGCCCGCGAAGGTTCAGGCAAAGTGCCTGGAGGCCGGTATCGCGCCGATGCAGGGTTTCGACGATGCGTTGAAGGCGATCAAGGCGGCGGCATGGTATGCGAAGGCTCGCAAGACGGTGCCGGAAAATCCGGTGCCGCTGGGCGCAGGATCGCTGCCGGTGGGCGATAGCCGCGTTTTGGACGAATGGCGGTCGAAAAAGCTTCTGGCGACATTCGGTCTGGGCGTGCCGGACGGGTCGCTGGTGTCCTCCGGCACGGAAGCCGTCGCGGCGGCGGAAGCTCTGGGTTTCCCCGTGGTCGTGAAAGCCTGCTCGGATACCCTGTCTCACAAGACGGAGGCCGGTGGCGTCGCCCTGAACCTTGTCGACGCGGATCAGGTCGCATCGTCTGTGGACCGTATGTCCGGCCTGTCGGACCGCTTCATCGTCGAGAAAATGGCGGGCGGTGCCGTCTGTGAACTGATCGTCGGTGTCACTCGCGATCCGCAGGTCGGCCCGTTGTTGATGGTCGGGGCGGGCGGTATTCTTGCGGAACTGATGAAGGATTCCGCGGTTCTGTTGCTGCCCGCGTCCCGCGCGGACGTGGATCGGGCGCTGGATTGTCTGGCCGTCGGAAAGCTGCTGCGCGGGTTCCGGGGGAAGAAGGCGGATCGCGAGGCGGTGATTGACGCCGTCATGGCCGTCGCCGCCTTTACGGAAGCGCATATTGACCGTTTGGAAGAACTGGACGTCAACCCGCTGATCGTGACTGGAGACGGTGCGGTTGCAGCGGATGCCCTGGTGCGTTGGACCGAGTAATAGGGTCCGTTGGACCGGGAATTGGGAATAGGGAGAGAAAGATATGTCGGAACCGATCAAGACACGGCGGGACGGCCGCGTATTGGAAGTCACCATGGACCGGCCGAAGGCGAATGCCATCGACGCGCCGACCAGCCGGATCATGGGCGATATCTTCGCCGCCTATCGCGACGACCCGGAATTGCGCTGCGCCATCCTGACCGGCGCGGGCGAGAAGTTCTTCTGCCCCGGCTGGGACTTGAAGGCGGCGGCGGACGGCGAGGGGCCGGTATCCGACTATGGCGTCGGCGGCTTCGGCGGGTTGCAGGAACTGCCGAATATGAACAAGCCGGTCATCGCGGCGGTGAACGGCATCGCTTTCGGCGGTGGGTTCGAAATCATGATGTCCTGCGACATCATCATCGCGGCGGAACATGCGACCTTCGCCCTGCCGGAAATCAATTCCGGCGTCATCGCCGACGCGGCGACGATCAAATTGCCGAAGCGTATTCCGTATCACATCGCGATGGACATGCTGTTTACGGGCCGGGTCCTGGACGCGGAAGAAGCCGCGCGCTGGGGCTTCGTGAACGAGGTCGTTCCGGCGGACAAGCTGATGGACCGCGCGCGGGAAAAGGCGGCCTTGTTGGCCGACGGGCCGCCGCTGGTCTTCGCGTCGATCAAGGAAGTCCTGCGGGAGGCCGAAGACAAGAAGTTCCAGGACGTTCTGAATATGATGAACCGTCAGGAACTTCAGACCGTCAAAACGCTGTACAATTCCGAGGATCAGAAGGAAGGCGCGCGTGCCTTCGCCGAAAAGCGGAAACCGGTCTGGAAGGGCAAGTAGGGCCGATCCGCATTTCGTGATACGCTTCCCGAACGAACCGGCCGGACACGAGGCCGGAAGAAAGGGGAAGCGCTATGATCATCTATCCGACGATCCAGGTAAAAGCCGGTCAATGCGTCAATCTGAGACGCGGTGATATCGACGATGTCGAAACCTATTCGGTATCGCCGTCCGAGGCCGCCTCCGGCCTTGTCGCGAAGGGGGCGGAATGGCTGCACCTCGTCGATATCGACGGGATTCTGCAGGGTGGCCAGCATAACGGCGATGTTCTGAAGCATATCATGCAGTCGTCCGGCATACCGTGTCAGGTAGGCGGCGGTATTCGGACGATGAGCGCCGCCGAATGGTGGTTCGCGGCGGGGGCCAGCCGCATCGTTCTGGGCACGGCGGCGGTGAAGGACAGAACCTTCGTGCATGAAGCCTGCGCCCGGTGGCCGGGCAAGGTCGCGATCAGCCTGGACGCCCGCGACGGCAAGGTCGTGATCGAAGGCTGGCGGGAAAAGACGATGTACAGCCCGCTGGAACTGGGCAAGGCGTTCCAGGAAATGGGCGCCGCGGCCCTGATCTACACCGATATCGACATGGATACCGAACAGCCGGAAGCCGGATTTGCCGCGACGATCCAGCTGGCAAAGGAATTGGATATCGACATCCTGTCCTCAGGCACGGTGCGGGGGTTGGATGATATCGCCGTACTGAAACAGCTGCCGGGGATCGCCGGGGCCATTGTTGGTCGAGCGCTATTCAACAACCGGATCAGCCTGGAAGACGCGATCGCCGTCGCCCGTCAGCCGGTAACGAAAGCGCCGTTCCTATAGACGACAATTGGCTTCGAGGTGGTTTTGTAAGTGTCTGTGTATTGAAATGACGAGACATCTGAACACCTTAAAGTTTAATATCTTTAAACTTTGTTGCTATGCGTGAGTGTAGCACGTGCTGGTGCTGTTGATGTCGTAGATTTCCCGGAGGTATGCTTTGATTAATAATCTAAAAGAGACGGTAATGTCCGGGGTAAGAGCGAGATTTGTTGGCCCATTAGGAGGCTCTCTATTTATTTCCTTTTTGACCTGGAACTATAAATTGTTCTTGGTTGTATTTTCATCTAAAGACGTTGTTGTTAAGATAGAAATAATAGAAAGTGTATTGTATGGTGGATGGCTAGATTTGCTAATATTTTTCCTAATTTTACCTGTGTTAACAACAGCGGCGTTTCTTTTGATTTACCCTTTCCCTTCTCGAATAGTTGCTGGGTACTGGCACTGGCAGTTAAAAAAACAAGAGGAGTATATTAGGAGCATCGATAAAGATATTTTTATGTCTAGAGAGGAGGCTCTTGAAATTCGCCGACGCGAAGAGGAGGCTTTGAAGAAGGTTAAGGATATTGAGGTTCAGTTGGCAAATACAGAGACATATATTTCTAGGTTGGAAAAAGAAAAACAAACCCAATTATTGAACTCTAAATTGCATGTCGAGCAAATTGAAAAATCTTATAAAATTATCATTTCTGAAAAAGATAAAGAAATAGGGCAAAAAAATAATGATTTGTATAATAAAAACATAGAGCTAAATAAGGTGATTGGAAATTACGAAGAAATACAAAAAAAATATGTAGAAATGTCGGAATTTACAAAGAAATTAAATTATGAAATAAACGAAAAAAATAAAGAAATTAGTCGTAATATTGTGGATATAGACACAATAAAGAAAAAGATGCTAGATACTGAAAATAATAAAAAAGAATATATAATTAAATTGAAAGATAAAATTGTTTCTTTGGAAAGAGAGAGGGATTATTTGAAGATAAAGTATAATAATTCTGTTTCTGATGGTGGTAAGAAGTATGTCGAAGATGCTTTAGGGCAAAGTCGAAATGCTGATCGGCGCAATCAGTACGTGAGATACAAAATAGGCAGTATAAGAGATTTTGAGTAAGGGTTACAGCATCGATGTGTGGCCGTCGACGGGAATGGCCTGTCCGGATATCCGCGCGCCCGCGTCGGAACACAGGAACATGACGGTTTCCGCCATGTCGTCCGCCGTCACGAAGCAGCGCATGCTGGTATCCTTCACATAGTCCGCGCGGACCTGTTCCTCGGTCTTGCCGGTCGTGGCGGCCTCGTCCCGGATGACCCGGTCCATGCGCTCCCCCTCGACGGCGCCGGGACACAGCGCGTTGACCCGAACGTTGAAGGGCCCGGCCTCGGCCGCCGCGCCCTTGGTCATGCCGATAATCGCCCATTTCGCCGCGCAATAGGGCGATCGGTTGGGATAGCCGAACAGTCCGGCGGTGGAGGAGAAATTGATCACGCTGCCCGACCCCTGTTCCTTCATCGGACCCAGAACACGGCGCATGCAGTGGAAAGCCCCGGTCAGGTTCACATCCACACAGGCGCGCCATTCGGCGGGGTCCACATCCTCGATCGCGCCTGTCGGCCCTTTGATACCCGCCGCGTTGATCAGGATATCGACACCGTTTAGCGCGGTCAGGGCTTGATCGAAGAAGGCGTCGGTGGAGGCTTGATCCGCAACATTGCAGAAGGCGTAACCGATACCGTCGGGCAGGGTGCCCAGCGCCGCCTGATCGACATCGCCCGCGAACACACTGGCCCCGGCTTCGTGAAGCCGTTCCGCGATGCGCCGGGCGATGCCTGAACCGCCCGCCGTTACGATTGCCCGTTTGCCGGTAAAGTCGTGCATCGCTAATCTCCGCCAATGCCATGGGACCCAAAGGAGAAACGACGGTGCTGGAGTCCGATATTCAAGGCAAGCCGTCTTCCGACGTGAATGAGTCTTTATCCGACGACGACCGGCTTTTCTGTGCTGCCTGCGGCCATCCGATCACGCGGTCGGCCCATGCGGTCGCAAGGCGCGGTACGCACGAGCACACCGTGTTCAATCCGATGGGTCGGCTGTTCGTCATCCGCTGCTTTTCGCGGGCGACGGGGGCTGCGGCCTGGGGCGACGCGACGACGGAATTCTCATGGTTTCCCGGTTTCGCGTGGCAATACGCGCTGTGCCGCGGCTGCGCGGAACATATCGGCTGGGTTTACACCAATGCGGACAGTGCCTTTTTCGGCCTGATCCGCCAGGCATTGACGGACCGGCCGAAAAGGTAGGTCTTACGCGGCGGGTGCGGCTTCCTGGTTGCGGCCTTCTTCCACGGCGTGACAGGCGATCAGGGTGCCCCCTCGGTCCAGGAGTTCCGGGATTTCCGCGCGGCAGCGCTCATTGGCGAGCGGACAACGCGGATGGAAGGTGCAGCCCGGCGGCGGCGCGATGGGGGAGGGGATTTCGCCCGTCAGCCGGATACGGTCGCGCTTGTGGCGCGGATCGGCCACCGGCGTGGCGGACAGCAGAGCGCGGGTATACGGATGCTGCGGATTGGCGAAAATTTCCTCGCAGGACCCCTTTTCCACCGGACGGCCCAGATACATCACCATGACCTCGTCCGCGACATGCTTCACCACAGACAGATCGTGCGAGATGAAGAGATAGGCGAGTTTGAATTCCTCCTGCACGTCGTTCAGCAGGTTCAGAACCTGTGCCTGAATGGAGACGTCCAGGGCGGACACCGGTTCGTCCAGCACGATCACCTTCGGCTGCAACATCAGGGCGCGGGCAATGGCGATGCGCTGACGCTGGCCGCCGGAAAACATATGCGGATAGCGGGAGTAATGTTCAGGCCGCAGACCGACCTTCGCCATCATCTGACGGCCCAGTTCCTCCCGATCCTTCGCGGACAGGTCGGGCCGGTTGATCTTCAGCGGCTCTTCCAGCATCGACCCGATCTTATGCCGGGGGTTGAGCGAGCCGTAGGGATCCTGGAAGACGATCTGGACGTCCTGGCGCAATTGCTTGGCTTCCGCCTTGTTGGACAGCCCGGCGACGACATCCTTTCCGTCCAGGGTCAGGGTGCCGCTGGTCGGTTTTTCAATCATCGTGACCAGACGGCCGAGAGTGGACTTGCCGCAACCGGATTCCCCCACAACGGCCAGGGTTTTGCCGGGGAACAGGTCGAAACTGGCCCCGGCCAAAGCGCGCAGCAGTTTCGGTTTGGAAAAGGCGCTGCCGCCGACCTCATAATCGCGCTTCAGGTCCCGCGCGGATAGAACTGCTTGATTGCTCACGACGCGGCCTCCGCAAGAATTTTGGGTTGGGTCGGGTTACCGGCATCGTCCAGCGGCATGTGGCACAGCGCGCCGTCGCGGACCACCGGCGGGGTGGACCGGCACAGGTCGGTCGCGTATTCGCAGCGCGGATTGAACAAACACCCTGCGGGCCGGTCGAATTGACCCGGCACGACACCTGGAATGGACGGCAGGTGCTGACTGGTCGCGCGTTCCGGCAGGGCCGCCAGAAGCGCCTGGGTATAGGGATGACGCGGCATGTCGAACAGGTCCAGCACGGGCCGTGCTTCCACCTGCTGCCCCGCATACTGCACGACGACGCGCTGCGCGGTTTCCGCCACCACGCCCATATCGTGCGTGATCAGCACCAGGGCCATGCCCGTTTCCTGTTGCAGGGTCAGCAACAGTTCCAGGATCTGTGCCTGAATGGTCACATCCAGGGCCGTGGTCGGTTCGTCCGCGATCAACAGACGCGGATTGCAGGCGATCATCATGGCGATCATCACGCGCTGGCTCATCCCGCCCGAAAGCTGGTGCGGGAAGGCCGATAATCGGGATTCCGGCGACGGGATGCCGACCAGGGACATAAGTTCGATCGCGCGACGGTCGCGTTCCTTACGGGTCAGCGACATATGGGTCTTCAGGATCTCGTCGATTTGGAACCCGACCGTGAAACACGGATTCAGGCTCGTCATCGGCTCCTGGAAGATCATCGCGATATCCTTGCCCGCAAGGCTACGGCGCTGCCGCTTGCTCATGGTCAGAAGATCGCGCCCGTCCAGCGCCATGCGGTCCGCGGTGATTGTCGCGGTCCAGGGCAGCAAGCCCATCAGGGCCAACATGGACACGGATTTCCCGGAACCGGATTCACCGACGATGGCGACGGTTTCGCCCGGATCGACGGTCAGGTTGACGCCGTCGACCGCCCGGAATTTGCCATGCGCCGTGGCGAAATCGACGGATAGGTTCTGTATCTCTAGAAGCGGCATCGATCAGGACCTCTTCATTTTCGGGTCGAGCGCGTCGCGCAATCCATCGCCCATCAGGTTGATCGCCAATACGGTCAAAAGGATCGCCAGACCGGGGAAGGTCACGACCCACCAGGCGCGGGTGATGAATTCCCGTGCTTCGGCCAGCATGCGGCCCCATTCCGGTGTCGGCGGCTGCGCCCCGACCCCCAAGAAGCCGAGCGCCGCCACATCCAGGATCGACGTGGAAAAGGACATGGTGGCCTGGACGATCAGGGGGGCCATGCAGTTCGGCAGGATTGCGATAACCATCAGGCGCAGGGTGCCCGCACCGGCGACACGGCTGGCGGTCACATAGTCACGCTGGGCCTCGGAGATCACCTGCGCCCTGGTCAGTCGGACGAAGTGAGGGACATAGGTCACGGCAATCGCGACAATCGCGCTGAACAGTCCGGGACCCAGCACGGTTACCAATACCAAGGCCAGAAGCAGGGACGGGACGGATAGGATGATATCCATTAATCGCATCACCAGGACTTCGAACCAGCCGCGGACATAACCGGCGGTGAGGCCGAGTCCGATTCCCGATGTCAGCGTGAGGGCGATAATAACGCAACCCGCCGCCAAGGAATAACGCGCGCCATAGATGAGCCGTGACAGGATATCCCGCCCGACCGCATCGGTACCAAGCAGGAACATTGAGCTGCCGCCGTCTTCCCAAACCGGCGGAACCAGGAAGTAGTCGCGGAATTGCTCTTCCGGCGAATAAGGGGCGATCAGCGGTGCGAAAATCGCGCAACAGATAACAATGCCGACGAAACAGAGGCCGACGACGGCACCCTTGTTTTCGCTGAAATAGTGCCAGAATTCGGCGATTGCGCGAGTGCGCGGCGAACCGCCGATGTCGGACGTAGTGGTAGCGGTGCTCATTGTCAGCCCCTCGTATGGCGGATGCGCGGATTGATCAATCCGTACAAGAAGTCGACGATCAGGTTCACGATCATCACGATACCGGCGATTAGGATCAGGCCGCCCTGGACCACCTGATAGTCGCGACGGTAGATGGAATCGATCATCCACTTACCGATACCGGGCCAGGCGAAAATCGTTTCCGTCAGAATGGCGCCCGCGAACAGCACGCCGACCTGAAGCCCAATGACGGTGACGACCGTGATCAAGGCGTTGCGCAGCGCATGCAGACCGACGATGCGCCAGGCCGAAATCCCTTTTGCCCGGGCGGTACGGATATAGTCTTCGCCCAGAACCTCCAGGATCGCCGATCGGGTCTGCCGCGCGATCACGGCCATGGGAATCGTACCGAGCGCGATCGACGGTAGAATCAGATGGCTGAGCGCGGAGCGGAAGGCGCCTTTATCCCCGGAAAAAAGGGCGTCGATGGTCATCAAGCCGGTCGGCATGTCGAAAAAATACATGACCGAAATGCGGCCCGACACGGGAGTCCAACCCAGGATGCTGGAAAATAGGATGATAAGCAGAAGGCCCCACCAGAAGATCGGCATGGAATAGCCGGTCAGAGACACCGTCATGAGCGTGTGGTCGAAGAAGGTGCCACGCCGAACGGCGGCGATGACGCCCGCGGGCAGGCCGACGATCAGTGCCAGGAGCATGGCGAAGATCGACAGTTCCAGGGTCGCGGGGAACCGTGCCAGAAACTCCGTCAACACCGGTTGCTTCGTGACGAAGGAATTGCCGAGATCGCCCTGGAGCAAGTTCCCCATGAATATCAGGTATTGCTGCCAAAGAGGCTGGTCGAACCCGAATTGCGCAGCCAATTGGGTATAGCGTTCCTCGGTAACGCCGCGTTCGCCCGCCAAGAGAAGAATCGGATCGCCGGGCAAAAGGCGAATAAAGGCGAATGCGACGATCGTGACGCCGATCAGTGTCGGGATCGTCAATGCGACTTTGTTAAGTGTGTATCTGAACATGAATGCCGGTCCCTTACGGCCGTCAACGGGATGTTAAAACGGAAAGGACCGGCGCGAACAAACTCACGCCGGTCCCACCCTATCCCGATGAAGAGCCTTACTCTTCGATATCGACGCCGTAGAAGACGTGGCCGCCGAACGGATCGATGCGGAAGTCTTTGACTTCCTTGCGAACCGGCTTGAAGACGACGGAGTGTGCGATCGTCGCCCACGGGGCCTGTTCCTTGAAGACGACCTGCGCTTCTTCATACAGCTTGGTACGTTCGGCGTTGTCGGAAACGACTTTCGCCTTCTGGATCAGGTCTTCGAACGGCTGATAGCACCACTGGGCACGGTTTGAGCCGCCGACAGCGTCGCAGCCGAGCAGAACGGCCAGGAAGTTGTCGGGGTCGCCGTTGTCACCGGTCCAACCCAGCAGAACCGCGCCGTCGCGGTCCAGTTCCTTGGAACGCTTCAGGTATTCGCCCCATTCGTAGGAGACGATTTCCGCCGTCACGCCGACTTTCGCGAAGTCCGCCTGAATCAGTTCGGCCATACGCGAGGCGTTGGGGTTGTACGGACGCTGGACCGGCATGGCCCAGATCTTCATCGACAGGTCCTTGACACCTTCGGCTTCCAGCATGGCTTTCGCCGCATCCGGATCGTACGGATCGTCGACGGTCGCTTCGTTGTAGGACCAGATCGTCGGCGGGATCGGGTTCTTGGCGACCTTACCGGCCCCCTGGAACACGCCCTCGATGATGGCTTCCTTGTTGATCGCCATGTTCAGGGCCTTGCGGACCTTCGGATTGTCGAACGGCGCCACCTGCGTGTTATAGGCCAGATAGCCGACGTTCAGGCCTTCCTGTTCCATCAGGTTGATGTCGCCATTGGCCTTCATGTCTTCCAGGTCGGCCGGATTCGGATACGGCATGACATGGCATTCACCGGCCTTCAGCTTCTCATAGCGCACGGACGCGTCCGGCGTGATGGCGAAGATCAGGTTGTCGATCGGCGCCGCACCGGCCCAATAGTCCGGGTTGGCCTTGTAACGGATGACGGCGTCTTTCTGGTAATCGACCAGTTGGAACGGACCCGTGCCGACCGGCTCAAGGTCGACTTTCTCCGGCGTGCCGGCTTCCATCATCTTATCCGCGTATTCTGCAGAGGTGACGGAGGCGAAATCCATCGCCAGGTTCGCGATCATCGGGGCTTCCGGACGGTTCAGAACGAACTTCACCGTGTAGTCGTCGACCGCGACGATGTCCTTGATCAGGTCCGGCATGGACATGCCGTTGAAGTATTCGTAGGAGCCGCCGGAAACAGCATGATACGGGTGGTTCGGATCCCACTGACGCTTGAACGAGAAGACCACGTCCGCAGCGTTGAAGTTACGCGTCGGCGTGAAGCCGTCCGTCGTGTGGAACTTGACGCCCTTACGCAGGTTGAAGGTGTATTCCAACCCGTCGTTGCTGACTTCCCAGCTTTCGGCGAGACCCGGGACGATCTTCGTGGAGCCGCGTTCGAATTCGACGAGCTTGTTGAAGATTTGACGAGAGGTCGCGTCGAAGGTCGTACCGGCGGTGTAAAACGCCGGGTTGAATCCTTCGGGACTGCCTTCCGAGCAAAAAACCAGGGTCTTGGCCTGAGCAGCCTGTGCCCCCATAGCCAAGGTAAGGCCGGTGACGGCCGCCAGAAGTGCTTTTTTCACTTTTGAAGTCTCCCTGAAAAGCGGGGGCCCCACAGTTCCACCACGCTTTCATCTATAGAATGGCTACGCGGAACCGCTGGGACCATGTGGCGTCCCGGGTCGCGGAAGGACCCCGTATTCCGCGCGTGCTGAACGCCCAGAACATCATGCGTTTCAAAAGGAGTCAAACGCCATTTCTCCGGCGTGGCCAAACAGTTGTGTCGTGATCGATAAAATACTTCACAAGTTTCGTTGCTTTTCAGGGCGGTGCTGTGCACCATTTCATGAAACGATAAAAGACAGCGGGGCAGACGATGAAACTGGTTCGATACGGACAAAAAGGCGCCGAAAAACCGGGAGTTATTGACGCGGATGGCGTGCTCCGGGATCTGTCGCATGAACTGAACGATATCACGCCGGACTGCCTGGGCAGCGACCGTCTGGCCGCGCTGCAGGCCCTGGATAAGACCGAACTTCCGGAAGTGACGGGCAAGCCGCGTCTGGGCGTGCCGCTGGACGGCATCGGCAAGATTGTCTGCATCGGTTTGAACTACCGCGATCATGCGAAGGAAGTCGGCGCGGAAATCCCGTCCGAACCGATCATCTTCATGAAGGCGACGACCGCGCTGACGGGGCCGTTCGACGACATCAAGCTGCCGCGCGGATCGAAACATACGGATTGGGAAGTCGAACTTGCCGTCGTGATCGGCAAGACCGCGCAATATGTGTCGGAAGACGACGCCATGGATCATGTCGCGGGCTATGCCGGGTTTATCGACCTCTCGGAACGCGAGTATCAGAACAAACGCGGCGGTCAATGGACCAAGGGGAAAAGCTGCGACACGTTCGGTCCCTTGGGACCCTGGTTGGTGACGCGGGACGAAATCCTGGACCCCCAACGGTTGAGCCTATGGCTGGAAGTTGACGGTCGCCGCAAGCAGTTCGGCAATACGGAATTGATGATTTTCGGCGTGGCCCAGATCGTCAGCTATCTAAGCCAGTTCATGACGCTGGCCCCCGGCGACGTGATCGCGACCGGCACGCCGCCCGGCGTTGGGCACGGGATGGAACCGTCGGAATATTTGCGCGCCGGAAATCGCCTGGAAAGCGGCGTCGACGGTTTGGGCGCCCAGAATCACTTCGTCGTTTCGGTTTAATACCCTTCGGGATTGCCGTCGCGATAGACGGCTTCCCCCCGCAAACTGCGGTCCAGATCAAACAAGCGGAAGGTCCCGCCGTCGGTTTCGCTGAGGAAGAGGCATTCCGATTCACCGGTTTCCGTTTCCGTCAGGCATCGTCGACCGTCTTTCAGGATCGTCCAGGTGCCGTCGGAGGGTTCTCCGTCGCGGATGCCCCGGAAGGTTCCGTCCCGCATCATATACAGGCTGGCGCGACCTCCATTGGGGTAGCGACGATCTTCCGTCTGTCCGCGGACGATCATTTCCGCGACAGCCTGGGGCACGGCATCCGCCCGACGCGGTGTCGCGAAATCGCCCGGATTGCCGTGCTGAACCGACACGCGGTTGACCGTCGTCGTCTCGCCGTCCCGAATCGCGAGATACAATCCGTCCCCGTCGATTTCGTAGAGTGCCCCGCAAGAGGTGTCCCCGGTCGGCGCCGAGTCGATGCAGTAAAGGCCGTTGGGATCGAGGGACCAACTGCCCGATTCAATCGTAACCCCCTTTACCGCGCCGCCGCCGAACCGACCGTCGGGCCCGTGATACCGGCGGTGCTCGCCGACGGTTGCGCCATCGCCGGCTTCCGTTTCTTCAAATGTGAGGGTCGCGTCGGAAAGGCGGTCGCGCAGGTCTTGTTCATCCAGTGCCCGGGCATCCGCAACAGCGATTGGGATATCGAGCACGGCGATATTTCTGTCAGCGAGATAGGAAACCGATCCCGACCGACCGCCGGACAAGGGCAGGGCGATCGGTTGCGACGGCTTTTCGGCCAGGGCTTGCTTGATCAGATCGACCGGCGCGTCGATCCCTTTCGGCTGGACCCGGGCAATGGATTGACGGGCGGCATCGATAAAGGCCTGACCGGCGGTATTGCTGTCGATACGCTGCGTCAGGCGCAACAGCGTCGGTCGGTTTCGGGCGTCATAGGCGACCTGGACGGATTGCGTGCGGGTATCGGCGCGCGGTTGAGCGCGGTTCAGGACATAGACTGCTCCTCCCAAGCCCGCCTTCCGGTCCTGTAGGCGGAATCCCATTTCGGATTGGATGCGCAAGACCAGGAATGGGGCTTCCTGTGCCGCTTGTGCCCAAGCGCTCGACACGAACACAGTCGCGATCGGGCCGCGCGGCGATAAAGCACCCAATGCGGCGGTGAACAGGATCAGGGCTATCGGGGCGGCGCCAATCCGCATGGGCGTAACCTTTTCGTCGTCAAATACCATCGCCGGAAAATCTGCCCCGGCGGCATGTCCAAACAGGGGCGGCGCGGGGGAGGGATTACGGCATTTTTGACACCGCCGACCACGGGTCGGCGCAGAATATAGGGCACGACCCGTATAGAAAACAGTCCGGTGCTTTCCTGCCGGTACAGGGAAGTGGTAAGTTCCTGCGGTATCCAGGGGGAATGCATGAACGACACGGTAAACGACACGCCGGAAATGGCAGACGAGTCGGCGCAGCACGCGATCGGCGATGCGACACAGTCGGTACATGCTGATACGCGGTTCCGCGAAGCCGTCGAGGCGTTGAAGGCCGGGAAGTTGCAGGATGCGGAAACGAAGGTCCGGGCAATCCTGGCCGATACTCCGGAAGACGCCCTGTCCATCCATCTGCTGGGGGTGATTGCACATCAGGCGAAGCGGACGGATATCGGGATCGACCTGGTTCGGAAGGCGATTGCCTTGCAGCCTGAAACGGCATCTTTCCGCAACACTTTGGGATTTCTGTTGCGGGTCGCGAAACAGCCGGATGCGGCGATAGAGGAATTGAAGAAGGCGATCGACGTCGATCCGACCTATTCGGAAGCCTACAACAATCTAGGCATCGCCTATGCCGATCTGGGGCGGCTGGATGAGGCGCGGAGTGCCTATGAGCAGGCGTTGAAAGACCGGGAACCGATCCCGGAAATTCTGAACAATCTGGGCAACGCTTATGCCCGCATGCGCAATTTCGATATGGCGGTTGCGCAATATGATGCGGCGATTGCGACCCGGCCGAATTATGCGGAGGCCTGGTCTAACCGGGGCGATGCCTTGTTCTCCAAGGGCAAGGACCATTTTGCCGATGCGGCGGAAAGCTATGAAAAGGCGCTGGAATACGCACCGGGCTTCGTCGAACTTTGGGTCAAACTTGGTAACTGCCGACAGACGGAAAACAAATTGGTCGAGGCGGAAGCCGCCTTCCGGAAGGCGCTTCGGATAGACCCCAATCACCTGCGGTGTCTTACCGCGATTGCCGGCGTTCTGGAACGGTTGGGCAAATTATCTGCCGCGGCGTCCCATATGCGACAGGCGGTCGCCGTCGCGCCGGACGATTTGGCCGCGTTGAAGGGCCTGGGGCATGTCACGCTGAAGCTGGGTAACGCGGTAGAGGCGAAACACGTGCTGGAACGGGCCCGCGCGCTGGCGCCCGCCGACCCGGACACGCTGTATTCCTACGCCAATTGCCTTTTGCGTATGGAACAGCTTCAGCCCGCAATGGACCTGTATTTGAGGGTTCGGGAATTGCAGCCCAATCAGGCGCGCGGGACCTTCGCCCCGGCGGCGGTGCTATTGATGGATGGGCAGTATGAAAAAGGTTTCGCGGCCTATGAGTCCCGGTATGCGATGTCTGCATTCAAGCCGAATGTGCCGAATATTCGCGAACGGCTGTGGGACGGGTCGCCGTTGGACGGCCGCCGTCTTCTTGTCCATGTCGAACAGGGCTTCGGCGATACGCTGCAATTCTGCCGATATGTGCCAAAGCTTCGCGAAAAGCTGGGGACGGGGGGGACGATCCAGTTTCTATGCGAACAGGAACTGTATCGTGTAATGACGACGCTGGACGGGGTGGATGAGTTGCATCACGTCCGGGAAACGGACCTGAAGATCGTATACGACGTTCAAATTCCCCTGTTGTCGCTGCCCCATCGCTTCGGAACCAGCGTTCAGACCATTCCCGCCGACATTCCCTATCTTTCCGTGCCCAAGGATGCGCAGCGTAAAAAACCGCTGCCGTCGTCCGACGGTAGCGTTTTGAAGGTTGGGATCGTCTGGACGGGACGGCCGACCCATGCGGACAACTTGTACCGATCCATTCCGTTCAAGGAACTGGCGACGCTGTTTGACGTCGACGGCGTCGATTTCCATTCCCTGCAAGTCGGCGCCGGCGCCGATGAGATCCAGGCCGCGACGGCACGCCCGAACGTGTTTTCTTATGCGCAGGATTTAAAAGACTTCTCCGACACCGCCGCGATCATTGCTGAACTGGACCTTGTCGTGACGGTGGATACGGCCGTGTGCCACTTGGCGGGGGCGATGGGCAAGAACGTCTGGACGCTTATTCCATATGGCGGGGAATGGCGTTGGCTGCGTGGACGCGAAGACACGCCTTGGTATCCGACCATGAAACTGGTGCGCCAGCGCGTGCTGGGCGATTGGGGCATGGTTCTGGACCGGGTGCGGGAAGGGCTGGCGGGAGTCGTTGACCAACGCCGCGCGACCGCTTCCGACCTCGTGGAACCGCCGCCCGCCCCGGCGAAAAAAGCCAAATCCAAAAAGAAATCCTGACCGCCGGACTGTCCGGCGCGATTTATTTGGACGTGGCGACGTAGACGCCGTCCCATTCCGCCGGGGGCGGGTTCTCGCGATATTCGGCAACGCGTGCGCCGTAGATGTCGTAGAACCCATCCAGGACACCGTTCAGGCGGCCCTTCAGCGTCGCCATCAGGCGTTCCGCTTCTTCCCAATTCTGCGCCCGATAGGCCTCCAACATGGAGGCATGCTGCCGTTCGAAATTGTCATAATCCGGATCCTGCAGCATGTCCGGCTTGCCCATGATGGTGAAGATGCGCACGGCCTCGCTTTTGCCCTTCACCGCGATCAGGTCCAATTCCGCCAGCGGGAACCGCCCGGTGACGGCCCGTGCGGTTTCCTCACCGATGACGATGCCGACGCCATAGCTTTTGGACTGCCCTTCCAGACGGGACGCGAGGTTCACCGCATCGCCCAGCACCGAATAGTCGAAACGCTGCTCCGACCCCATGTTGCCGACGACGCAATCGCCGGTATTCAGACCGATCCCGATGTTGAGTGGCAGGAACGGCTTGCCTTCTTCCAGCGCTTCCCGCTTGCGGTCTTCGTTCAGGGCTTCCAGGGATTCGAACATGGCCAGGGCGGATTCGCAGGCCTTGGCTTCCTGTTCCGGCACGTCCAGGGGCGCGTTCCAGAAGGCCATGATGCAATCGCCCATATATTTGTCGATCGTGCCGCGCCGTTTCAGGATTTCTCCGGTCAGCGGGGTCAGCAGGCGGTTGATAAGGACGGTCAGGCCCTGCGGGTCGGATTTGAAGCTTTCCGAAATTGTCGTGAAGCCGCGCACGTCGCAGAACAACAGCGTCATCTTCTTCGTTTCGCCGCCGAGCTGTAGCTTGTCCGGGTCTTCCGCTAATTGTTCGACCAGATCGGGGGACAGATATTGGCTGAACGCCCCGCGCACCTGCCGTTTTTCCGCCGCGTCGCGGGCGTAGTTGGCAAACGCCAAAACGGCATAAAGCGAGAATAGCAATCCGCCGGGATAGGTCGTATCCAACAGGATGCGTTCTGTTGAGAACAGATACCAGCTTGCCGCCGCGAAACCGCCGCCGCCGACGACCAACCCGACCAGGGTGACGACCGGCCCGACGCGCGGAATGAAGAAGATCAGCAACAGACCGACCACGGCCATGGCGATCAATTCCGTCAACCGCATCGTGTCCGGATAGCGGATGAATTGCTGACTGAGAATGTTTTCGATGACATTCGCGTGCACTTCGACCCCCGGCAGGCGGGGTTCGATCGGCGTCGCTCGAATATCGACCAGGCCGACGGAGGAGGTACCGACAACGGCCAATCGCCCTTTTAGGCGTTCCGGCGGGACACGTTTGGCAATGATGTCCGACGCCGAAATATACATGCGCCCTTCGTTCGTCGGGCTGTTGAATATGTCGGGTTTCGCGTAATAGACCCAGATACGGCCGTTCGCATCGGTGGGGATCGGAAAATTGCCGCGGGGTGTCTGCAAGCGGATTTCGTGGATTCCCCCCGGATCGACGGCTGCGAAGATACTGTTTCCCTGCAGTCCGACCCGCAGCATTTCGATCGACAGAGTCGGTTTGATGACGCCGCCGATTTCCATGATCATGGGAACGCGCCGCACAACGCCATCGACTTCTTCTTCAACGGAAATGGAGGCGAGGCCGGAGGCGGAGGATTCGATTTCCGGTAAGTTGTAAATAAGCGACGGCATTTTATAGATGCGTTCGTCGACCGCCTTATTGGGGTCCTGGACTCCCAACAGGCCCAAAGCGCCTTTAAAGGCGGTAAACTTCGCAATTTCGCTGTCGGCGAGAACCGATTGAGTCTTCGTTCCGGCCTGCCCCAACACCGTCCGGACGGTCCGCATCGACGCGGCCATGATTTCCTCGTTGCTGGAAATGCCTTCCAGAGCGGAGCGGAGTTCCGGCGGGAGGTCCTTTCGCGTCATCGCCATACGGCCCGGGGAGGTCTTGTCCGGTTCGGCGAAGACAACGTCGAATCCGACCACGGCAACACCATAGTCGCGCAGGGCGTCCAGCAACTCGGCGACAATGGTGCGCGGCCACGGCCATTGGCCGAGTTCCGCGAGGGTTTTTTCATCGATGTCGACAATGACGACTTGCGATTGGGGCGGCGGGACGCGGGGGGCGAGAACGTTGTAATAATCGAAGGTGCGCAGGCGCAGCATTTCGACCGGGGCCGGGTCCACGATGCGAACGGCGATGCCGCTGACCAGCACCGCAAAGGCGATAATCGTCGGCAGACCGGGTTTCCACCAGGGGCCGCGGCGCTTCTTCTTTCCGCCGAACATGGACTTAAGAAAACCTGTAATCCGGCCTTGCTTGCCGGCATCCCCCGTATCGGACATCAAACCCCCGCTACTGTGCCTGTTTGGCGCGCCCTTATACCGGCGTCGACTGCATGTTAACCGACATATCGGTATCGACATAGACATGCGCGCCATTGCTGGCCGTATAGATCGCGTAACTGTCGCTGCCGTTTTGATTGTCGTGGTCCAGCGAAACGGTCGTTCCCGTCGCCGTCCAATTGATGGCGTCGGTGAAGGACAGCGTCTGGCCGGTACCGCCCGCGATGATCAGGGCGTCGTCCTTCAGCGAGGCGTCGATGGACAATCCGTTGACGAGAGAGTTCACGTCCTCCGACAAGGCGAAGGCAAAATCCTGGGTCATCGAAATCGTTCCATCCGCTCCGCCCGTATAGTCCAGGGCTTCCAGGTTGTTCAGGCGCCATTCGTTCGTCGAATTGTTCGCCAAACCATAGAAGTCGGATTGGACATGCAGAATATCGACATCGCCGATCCCGCCATCCAGGAAAGCCAGGGTACCGCCGTTCGACAGCGTGAAACTGTCGTTGCCGTCCAGCCCGTACCAGACTTCCCGGTCGCCGACCGTGTTCAGGGTGAAGCTGTTGTCGCCGCTGTCGCCCACACTGCCTTGGATGGCGTCCTGATCCTCGATCGTTTCCAAATCGCCGGTCAAGCCGCCCGTCGACAGTTTGAAACCGGTACCGACAAAGGACGGCAACAGGATATCACCGGAGTCGTTCTTACCGATGCTCGCGCCGGTATCCGCATCGACGATCCGCACGCGCATGAAGTTACCGGCCTCATACATGCTGGTAATCGCGTCGGTCGATGTATTGGAATAGTCAGAGTTGACCCGAACTTCGAATGTGCCGCCCCAAGTCGTTGTGCCGCCGACATCCAAATAGGCGGTGTGGTCCGCCGCGTTCGTACCGGATCCCAAATCCATGACCAGTTTCGAGTTTTCGTTCATGGTCAGATCGCCCGTGATTTGCACCTTGTTCGCGGTGCTGTGCGCCTGAGCCTGGAAACTGTTAACGAACATGGTGCCGTCATCGGCGCCGAATTCGACGCTTCCGTCGATCCTGGACTTCCCGCTTATGGTCCCGCTGCCGGTGTTGAAATTCAATTCGCCGTTGTTGATAAGCGTTCCCGCCGCGTCACCGACCCGCAGGACCGGTTCGGATATCCTGCCCGGTTCGAACTCAATGACGCCGTCGTTCACGGTGAGGTGCGCGACCGACAAAGTGGGGGAGGCGGTTGTTTGACCGAATTGTTCCCCGACCAAGGTGATCGTTCCTTGGTTATGGAAGTCGATGTCGCTGACATCCGCGGTCAGGGATTGCGACGTCGCCGTCATTCCGATGGTGCCGGTATTGATCAACGTACCGGTTCCTGCGATTTCCGCATTGCCGAGGTCCAGTTGACCCGCATTGGTTAGGGTGCTGTCCAGGGTCAGCGTCCCCCCATTCGTCAGGGTCATCTGACCGGTTGCCGCGCTGTTCAGGAAATCCGTGCTGATGGCACCGCCGCTGAGGTTTAGATTCGACGCGTTGATGAACTTCGCCATCGCCAGATCGAAGCCATAAAGGTTGTCCAACCCGCCGCTGTTGGTGACCGTTCCTGTGCCCGACATGGTGACAGGGGGACCTTCGACAAGGGCTGTGAACTCAACCGAACCGTCCATATCGAAATTGGTGTCGAAGGCAAGTGCCGCCCCGTTGGAAACCGAGATGATACCCGCGGCTCCGGCAAAGGCAGTGCCGGATTGAAAAGTCAGTGTTGTATTCGATCCGACACTCAACCTATTGGACGTGTTGGAGAAACTGATCGTGCCGACATTTGAGAACGTCCCATCGGCGCCGCTGTTGTTGAACAACGATACAACGCCTTCCGTGCCACCGATGCCGATCATGCCCTGATTGACCATCCGGCCGCCGTCGTTCAACCGAATATAACTGTACGTATCGCCGATATGCTGAAACACGCCGGTCGAAGAAATCGTCATACCGGATGTCGTGCCGAGGACGGACATCGTTTCGTCGGTGTCGAGTGTCATGACACCGTTGTTGATCGCCGTCATGCCATTGGCGAATTCCATGTCGTCCATGCTCAGCGTCGTGCCGAACGTGTTGATCAGCTTTCCGGAACCGGTCAGCGTCAAGGATGACAACCCGTTATTGTTGCTGTTGGTCAGCGTCGACCCGTCAAAATGCAAGGTCCCGGTCGTGCTGGTGATGCTGCCCTGGTTTACCAACGTCCCAACGGACAAGGTGGCTCCGCCCAGGGAAAGATCGGTCGTGTTGGTGAACGTGCCCGCGCCGGTGACGGCAATGGAATCCCACTGATTCAGGTCCAGCACCGCGCCGGTGCCGCTATAAGTGAAATTCTCGTTCGCGCCGATAGACAGAGTGCTGTTATCCCCGAAAAGGATCGTCCCGTTTCCGGCCAATTGCGTGTCGGTGCCGACCACCAGCGTCGCGCCGGTATCCAGGTCCAGGCGTTCCAACAAGCCCTGGGCCCCGCTGGGGGCAATTTCCAGCTTGCCGTTGGACGTATCCAGCGACGCGAGATTCCGGATTTCCGCATAACCGTCCACAGAGATCGTGCCGGTATTCACGACATCGACGGCCAGGATGTTATAGGCAGCGTTCCCGGCGCCGCCGCCGGTGAACTCCATATATCCGGCGTTGGTCAGCGTGAATGCGTGTTGGCTCGTCGAAACCAACCCCGCCGCCGCGTCGGACGCGTTCACGGTGATGCTGCCAGCGCTGGTCATGCTGGCGTCGAAATACAGCATCGAGTCGACGCCGAGACCGGTGACGTTAAGGTGGCCGCCGGTATTGTTGAAACCCGCCGTGGTTATGGTCGCATCGCCCGTTGCCACACTGACGGTGCCGGAGTTTTGGAAACCGGCAATGGACAGGGTCGCATTGGTGATGTCGAGCGCGCTGAGATTGGTGAAGGTCCCGTCACCGCCGAGCTTACCTTGCGTCGAGAAGTCAAACCGCGATGCACTGTCGAAATGCGTGTAGTTCTGACCTGCAGCAACCGAAAGCAGGCCCTGCACGTCGACCGGACCTGCACCGGTCAGGTTGGTGACGGAGCCTAGCTGTAACTCCCCTTTGACGACGAGTGTGTCGGAAGTACCGATATCGATCTGGCCCGCGGTTGTGTCCAACAGATGACCGGCCGTCAGCGTGCCGTCCGCATTGTTCAGTTTCAGCAAGCCTTGGTTTACGATGTTCAGGTCCAGAATGCGGTCGCCGGGTTCAGAGCCGGTTGTGACCTCGATCGTACCGTTCAAGCTGTTGGTGAGGGTTTCGCTGGCGGTATGTGTCAGAATGGCATTATCCGCGGCCAAAGAACCGGTCATGCGAATCACGCCGTCGTTGGTCAGGTCGTTGGCGAGCTTTAGAACGGCCGCCTGGGCTGTGCTGGCCGTAAGCTCGATAGTGCCGGCCGAAATCGTGCCGTTTGCCGCTCGGTTCGTGAAGTTGGCGGTATCGATCGTCAGCGTTCCGGAATCGAGAAGCAACAGGTCCGCGTTGGTGAAACTGACGACGGAAATCTTCCCACCCGCGACGTACAAGGTTCCGCTTTCGTTGATATATTCGCCTGAACCGGTGATCGTGCCGTCCAAAAGGCCGACCAGTTCTTCGTCGTCGCTATAGGTGAATGTCTCGCCCGTCGCGACCACCATGGTGCCGCCGTGGGTGACGTTCAATTCGCCACCGCCGGAAAGGTCGGTGTCGGCGCCGACGGTGATCGTTTCGCGGATATTCAGCTCACCGTCCGAATTGACGATGATCGCGCCGTCGCGGGTATCGAGATTGTAGCCCGCCGCACCTTCCCCGTATCCATAGCGAAGAAAGGCGTCCAGCTCGATCGTGCCGGTATTGGTGATGTCGGATTCCACCATCAACGTGGTGGAGGACTGCTCTCCTGAATCGGTCAGCAACAACGTGCCGCTATTGTCCAACAGACCGATCGTGCCGGAAACGATCTGGAAATCCGATTGTCCGTTTCCAGAGAATTCGAGAACGCCGGAATTCGCCATCGTGCCGTCCAGGGACAACGACCCGCCGCTCGCCAAACCCGCGAAATTAAGGGTACCGCTATTTGTGAAACTCCCGCCTTCCGCCACATCCACCCAACCGCTGAAGGTCGTGATCGTGCCGGCATTTTGAAGGTCGCCGTTGGCGGTGATGGAGATATTCCCAGAGGCAATCAGGTTTGCGGTGGATTTGTTGGCGAACGTTCCGTCGATAAACGCCGTTTTGCCGTAGGCAACGGAAGCGAGAGTCCCTTCGTTGACGACCGTCGCGGAAATCGTCGTGTTGCCGAAAGCGGCGCTTCCGCCGTCATCGGCGATTTCCAGCGTACCCATGCCGGAAATCGTGGAATCGTCAAAATCGAAACCGTAATTTTCTGTCGATATCGTCGCGCCCGCGCCGATGTCCAACATGCTCGCCGATTGGAACTCTATCGTGCCGCCGGTTCCCAAAAGAACGCTGTTCGTGCCGACGGACAGGGTCCCGGCGTCGAAGGTCAGAACGTTGCCGTCCGCGATATGCAATGTGCCGTTCGTCGTATCGACCCAGCCGCCGTCGATGGTCCATTTCATGGCGATTTGGCCGGTTTCCGCCAGGGCGATCGTGCCGGTATTGTCGATTTTGCCGAGCGTCAGCGTCCCCGTTTCGGAATCGGATTCGGATGCGGTGTAGCCGCGCATCAATCCGGTATTGAGGATCGTTCCCGACCCGGCGCCGACGGACAGGCTGGCCCCATTGTCGACCTGAAGGGTGCCGGTATTCGTAAAATCTTCAGTGATTTTCAAGACGCCATGGGCGGCCAGGGCGGGATCAACCTGAACAAAACCGTCGTTCCGGAAGGCGCCGGTGATCGCCAACGTGCCGTCAGTCCCGGCCGCGATATCGCCGCCGACGATCAGGCTGCCGGTTTCATCGACGGTCATGTCGACGCTGATTGTGTCGGCTTTGGCTGCGTTATTCGACATCAACGTCCCGGTCAGCATCAGGCTTTCCGATGCGGAACCACCCTGGATCACGCCGCCGCCCTGCATCCGGGTCAGGCCTTCCAGGGTGAAGGTGCCGCCGCTGTCCAATGTGATCGTGGATCCGTTGCTGCTGTTAGTAAGCCGCAATTCACCATTCGTATTGTCGATGTCGCGTCCGAAATGCAGCGTTCCGTTCATCTCGGAAATCGTGCCGTTGTTGACGAAATGAAGGTCGTCACCAAGGGCTATATTACTGAGGGTCCAACTGCTCGCATTTGTCAGGGTTCCCGAGCCGTCAACGGTGCCGCCGACCAGTGAGAAGTCATGAACGTTGAAGCTGCTGCCGTCAGCGATGGAGAGCGTCGCATAGGCGGTAATCAAGGGGTCGCCGTATTGGCTGAGCGTCGTGCCGCTGCCGACGATCAGTTTTCCGCCACTGAAAATAAGGTTGTCCTGGATGCTGTCGGCGACGAGGGCGCCATTCGTAGCATCGATGGTGCCGCCCGTAACGACGACACTGCCGGAAGAATAATCGAGCGTGCCGCCGGATAGATCGAAATCCCCGACGTTGATCGTGGCCCCGTAGCCGAAGACGGCCGTCCCGGCGTTTTCGAAATGATCGACGAACAGTTTCGACGAACCGCCAAAAACCATATGACCGTCGTTCGCCAGAGTACCGCTGCCGGTCAGGGTCGAATTGTTCGCCAGGGTAAAGGTCGGCGCGGGTATTTCTCCGCCGGGGCCGTCTTCGTCCTGGTTGTTCAGCACCCCATCGACGGTCAGCGCGGAACCGCTGAAATCCATGGCGTAGTTATTGATCAAGGTACCCGTCGTGCCGATGGAAAGATTGGCGGCGCCGACATCCAACGTGTTCTGGTTCGTCAATGTTCCGTGCAGGATCAGGCCGGTCCCGCCGTTCCATTCCGTCGAGATATCGATCGACCCGGTGCTCGATACTTGCGCACCCTCCGCGATAACGGCGTCTGTCAGGTCCAGCGTCCCATGGTTCCGTAACAGACCGGTTCCGGCGATCGTGCCGCTTTTGACGTTCAGTTCCTCGTCGGTCGTCGTGATTGTTTCACCGGCCAGGATGTTCAGGGTCCCGCCGCTGCCGATCAGCAAGGTCCCGTCGGACCCGGTCCCGTGATGATTGAACACCATATTGGTGCCGACGGTGATCGCCCCGTCGTCGATCCGCAACAGCGCGCCGTCCGTCGCCGTAAGGGTACCGTGCGACATATCCAGGTCGATGTCCCGGATTTGGGCCGTCGCGCCGTTGGTAATGGTCAGATGTCCGTCTTGATCGATGACGCCCGTGCCGTCGCCGCGCAGGATGGCGCTGTCGCCCATGACGATGGTGCCGGTATTGTCGATCCGGCCGACCAGGTCCGTTTCAGCATTCGATTGGAACGCGATCGTTCCGGTATTGGTTACCGTTCCTTCAATTTCGTTCGCGGTGGATTGGAAGGAAATCGTTCCCGCGTTCTGAACCGCCACTGCCAGGGTATCGTTCGAAATATTAAGGTCGCCGTCTTGTGTAACGGTCAGCGTTCCCGGGCCGGAAACCTCAACCGAACCCGAATTATCGAGGAGGTAACTAGTATCCGTAAACCGTACGTCACCCTCCAGGGACAAGGTCGACATCGTGCCGCCGTCCTGGAAGTAGAAATCCTGATATCCGTCGGATGCGAGGTCCAGATCGGATCCGGCCGCTACCTTAAGCGTGGCGCCTGCTAATAGGGATACGTAACCGGACTCCAAAAGAGTGTCGTCGGATATCGACATTATGGCATTGGTGCCGGAAACCTCTAATTCGGCCGCCGCTTCGATCACGAAGGCACCTCTTAACGTGCCGCTCGTCAAATCCAATGCGGAGGTAATCGTCGCGCCGTCGCCATAGAAAAGCGTGCCGGCGCCGAGATCGGCGTTGACTGCCAACACGGCGGAGGCACTGAGTTCGAGTGCATCCTGGTTCGTAAGTGTGCCCATGCCACTTAAGGTGCCGCCGGAAACGATAACGGTTCCCCCGTCTATTTCCGAATTCAACACTGTGGAAGCATCGAAATCGACAGTGCCGATGGCCTCCTGGCTGTCGTCATAGTTGACGATATCAACGTCGACCGTGTCGTTGTTCAGGAATAGATATCCGGCATTTACGATCGATCCGTCGCCGGTGAAGGTCAGGCTAGCGTTGTCAGAAATTGTACTGGTGCCGTTGACCTGCCAGACGCCGCCGACATCGAGCGTACCGCCGTCACTGAAGTCGAAACTGCCCAATGCGTCCAGATCGACGGTTTCGGATTCGGCGATTTCCACGATCGCGCCATCCTGGGCGCTAATAAATGGAACGCCCTGACCGATCGTCCCACTTGAATTTTCAAACCGACTATCTTCCCCGACGATAAGCCGACCGCCGTCATTGATCGCGAAACCGGCCTCCCCATGGGCGGCGGCGATGGTACCGTCCCGGGTGTCCAGCGTTCCTTCGACTTGCAGACCGTCGACAATGACCCGACCGTTATTGTCGAGGACGACCCCGGTACCGATGGTGCCGGAATCGAAATCCAGAACCCCTTCGTTCAGGAATTCGGCGGTTGCTAGGCCGGTATGAATGCCCGTGTTGGCGTTGAACGCCAGGGTAGGGCCGGTCTGGGACAGGGTGAACCCGTTCGCGGAACCAAGGACGAAGTCGGTGCTGTCTACGAAGACGATCGTCGCGCCGTTGGCATCCCCGAATGTGCCGCCATTGTCGATAAAGTCGCCGCCACCGTTGATCTTCACGGAATCTGAGCTGTCGGTACCGAAATCGATCGTCCCGCGGTTGGTCAGCGTGTCGATCAGGCTCAAGGTCGTCCCGTTCAGACCGTTCAAGTCAATGTCGCCGTGATTGTCGATATCGACGGACAGCGTCGTCTTGCCGCCTTCAAAGAAGATATTCCCGAAATTGTCGATTTTGCCGTCGCCGGTGATGCGGGCCCCGTAATTCAGATCAAGATCGGCATCTTCCGCGACGCGAAATGTCGTGTTCAGGGCCAACGCGCCGATACTCGCCTCACCGGCGCCGGTGAATTCGACCGTCCCGGAACCTGAAATCGTAGCAAAGGCGCCGGCAACGTAGAGGTCGTCGAAACTTAATGTTCCAGCGGAAACGACAAGATTGCCGGAACTTATATCCAGCCCTCCAACGCTGCCGCCGGTTTCCGCGATCAAGGTTCCGCCACCGAACATCACGGTGTCGGTCAGCGCCAGTGTCGATACGGATAGGGTCGCCTGACCGTACATGCTAAGGTTACCGCTGCCGGTAAGGCTGTTCAGCGACAGACTGCCGATTTCGGAAACCATGGCTGTATCGGTGGAATTGAGTGCCAGCTCAACATCGTCGCCATTGGCCGGCGGGGTTCCGCTACTGGTAAAATCGGTGACCCAGTTGGCACTGTTGTTCCAACTAGAGTTCACGGCCCCGGTGAAGATATTCACGCCCTTCATGCTGCTTTCCGCACCGTCGAGGACCAGCACCGCACCGTTCGTATTGGTATAGGTGCCGGTTTCGCCGATCTCGATCCACCGGGAACGCGTCCGCATGACGATGGCATCCGGGATTTCCGCGCCCAGGATCGTCAGCGTACCGGACTCCGTGGCGGCAAGAATGTCGTCGGCGTCGAAATTGAAGTGAACCGGGCTTTGTTCGTCCTCGACATAGGCGAGGTCCAGGACTTCGATATTCTTGATGTCGCCGGATGCGCCGAAGGTCAGCGTCCCGGCGCCGTCCTCCAGGACGAGCGTGTCCGTTCCGCCGCCGCCGTCTACCGTGACCGTGCCGGAACTCAGCCGGAACGTATCGTCGAAATCCGAACCCACGAGGTTTTCGAAGCTCTGATAGGTCGTGGATTGCTGGCTGTCCGAGGCATAGGCGATGTTGATGTAGCTGCCGACGGAAACGGAGATCGCCTGGGAGGCCGCCGCGTAATTCAGCGTATCCGTGCCGTCGCCGCCATGGGCGGTTTGGGTCGTGTGATCGGAAATCACGACCGTGTCGTTGCCGCTGCCGCTTAAGGAGATCGTTTCGAAATTCGTCGCGGAGGCGGTGTTGCCGTCGGCGGACAGCGCACCGGTTGCGAAACTGTAGGTTACCGAACTGGTCCCGGCATTCACCGACAAGGTGTCGCTACCGCCTGCCGCGTCGACATCGATGGACAGGCTCGTCCCGAAATAGGAAACGACATCGTCGCCGTCGCCGGAAATGATCTTTTCGACATTCGTCAGAGTATCGAAGCCCGTGACGTTGGCGGTTCCGTCGTTAACGAAACTATCGGCCGAAACGTCGTTGATCGATAGTGTCAGGTCGGCAATATCATTCCCGGTAACGGACGCATAGGTGACCGTATCGGTGCCGATGCCGCCGTTGTAATCGTCATTCCCGTCGCCGCCGGCCGTCGCGACGATCGTATCGTTCCCAAAACTGGCGGTGACATAGTCGTTCCCAGCCCCGGCATAGATCACGTCATCGCCTTCGGCGGTGGCGATAATGTCGTTGCCGTCGCCAGTCGTAACGGTGTCGTTTCCAGACCACGTCTGAACATGCAGGTCGAGCGTGGTGTCGCCCGCATTTACGACGATGTCCTGCGTTGAAATGGTATTCGTATAGGACAGATCGTAGGCTTGTTGGCCGCCTGCTACGTCAAAATCGTCCAGGCCGACGGACAGGACGGACAGCCCACTGACCGCATTCGCGTCCAGAATCAGGGTTGCGCCGTTAGAATGTGTAAAGGTGCCGCTGCCCGATGTGGTTTCGGTCCAGTCCGCGAAATCCGTATTGTAAAGGACCGCGCCGCCGGCCGCGCCCAGGATCGTTAGCGTTCCACCAGTCGTACTGGACAGAACGTCGCTCGCGGTGAAAGACAGATTAACCGGCGATTGCGTGCTCGACACGTTGCTAAGGTCGATGGTTTCGACGTTTTTCAGGTTGCCGGAACTGCCCACGGTGAGGGTGCCTGCACCGTCCTGAATGCGCGCGGTGTCGTTGCCCGCGCCGCCGTCTATCGTGATACCATCGGTGGCGATGCTGAACGTATCGCCGAAATTGGACCCGACCACGGACTCGAAATTCGAGAAGTCGCGTGACTGCCGTGTCTGGGTATCGAACCCGACCGACAGGGAATCGCCAAGCTGGCCGCTCGACGTGGCAATATAAAGTGCTTGGCTTGCCTTCGAATAGTCCAGCGTGTCGGTGCCGTAACCGCCATCGGAGTATTGTGTCGTGTGATCGGTCAGGACCACCGTGTCGTTGCCGCTGCCGGTGCTGACGTATTCGAAATTGGTGATTGTCGCCGTGCCGCCGCTGGTCGTCAGCAGGCCCGAGCTGAAGTCGTAGCGGGCATCCTGACTGGTGGACAGTGTGAAACTGTCGCTGCCGCCTTTGCCGTCGACATCGATCGACATGTCGGTGCTGTAATAATAGACGAGGTCGTCGCCTTCACCGGATTCGATCTTTTCGACATTGGTCAGCGTGTCGTTGTCAATAACACCGACAGAGCCGTCATTGACATAACTTAGCTTCGAACTGTCGTTCAGGGACATTGTCAGGTTGGCGATGTTGTTCCCGGATACGGACGGATATTTCACCGTGTCGTAGTCATCGCCGCCGTCATAATAATCGTCGCCTTCGCCGGACCCGGCGGTAATTGCGTCGTTGCCGGATCCGGCATTGACCGTGTCATTCCCGGCACCGGTGGTAATCGCGTCGTTCCCCGCACCGGTGCTGACATTGTCGGCGCCGCTTCCGGTTTTAACGGTATCGGATCCGGTCCCGGTCGTTACCTTGATCGGCGCGGTCGCGGTTTCCGCAGAAACGTTAACCGTTTTCGTAGAGGTGCTTTGATTGACTTCGTAAGTGTATCCCTCCGACGCCGCGGCTGGCGATGCCCCTGGAAGGTTACTCGACGTAATGGTGATTTCTGTCGGTTCCACCGTCGTAACCGTTTCCGTCGGTTGAACAACAGTTACGGTTTCTTGATTGGTTTCATTGGTGTTCTGATTGGTGCCGGCTGTCGCATCGCCGATAACGATCGTACCGCTACCGGAATCGTCCCCGTTACCCGATCCGGAATCGTTGCCGTTTCCGACATCCCCGACGACTTTGATGACATCCTCCGTCTTGTCGCCCTCGTCTCCCGCGGTGTCGTCGGTATCGTTTTCGACGGTGTTGTCACCGTCGCCGGTACCATCGCCTTCACCCTCGGCAAGTTGCTCTTCCTCGGTTGACTCGTCGGCAAGCTCCTCTTCGCCGTCGCCTTCTCCCTCGACGGGAATGTCATCCTCGGTCAGTTGTTCCTCGGACCCGGCATCGGCTTCCTGGTCGCCTTCTTCGGTCGCGTCTCCGGCACCATCGCCGCCGCCGTCGCCGGATTCTTCGGTCTGCCCGCCGTCCTCGCCGCCGTCTTCCTCGCCGTCCTGATTCTGTTGCGGTCCGTCATCGACGGAATCGACAAGGCCGCGCAGGTCGATATCCACGGTTTCGCCGGTTTTCTGCTGGATCGTGTTGACGATGGCGCGTTCAATGCTTTGCAGGTCGGCGGTGCTGAGCGCCTTGAACTGCGCGGCGTTCCGGGCAATGACGTTTTGTGCCGTATCCGTGAATTCGAACACGCGAATCTGACCGGCATTGTCGGATTGCCCGGTCGCGGAGGCGAAGTTTTCGGACAGAACGATCGTCTGATTGCCTGCGGTGACGGCGATTTCGCCATCGACGACGGTGAAGGTAAACGCCTCTCCATTCGCACTGCGCAGCCCGGACACAGTGCCGGTCACGACGGTGCCGCGAATACCGATCGTCGCGACCGGCGTCGTTACCGTCATATCGTTCGGATTGGTCGCGGCGATCTGGCCCGACACGAACAGGAAGCCGCCTTCCAAGATAGAAAAGGCGGATTGGCCGGTCTGAGTCGTCGGGTCGAAAACCATCTCGTCCAGCGCCAGACGCGCGCTGGCGCCCAGCGTGAACAGCGTCCCGTCGACGAAGGTCATCTTGATGGAAGCGCCGTCGCTGGTTTCGATCTGGTCGCCCTGATAGACCGGGTCGCCCGCCTGCAGCAGGACGCGGGTTCCATCCGGGCGCACCGCATAGACATTGCCCGTCAGGTTGTCGACGGTGCCGATCGATTCGCCCAGAACCTGCGCAACCTGCGCATCGCCCAAGGCGGCCGTCTGCCCCGGCGCAATGGGATGCAGAAAGGATTGAACAAGCTGCGGCGACAGGACGCGCCCGCCTTCCGCCGTCAGGTCGGGCGGGGAGGGAACGGCGAAATAGTTTTCGACCAGAACCGCCGTACCGTCCGGTTTGATCAGCAACAGGTCCGGCCCCTGGCGAACGTAATCCGCATCATAGATGAAGGAGGCATCGGAGAGCGGCAGCGAATCGCCGCTCCGGGCATCGAGGGCAATGACGACGTCCAGCGGTTCGCCGGAATCCAGCGGGTTGTCGATGACGGCGGGACGGTTGGCACCGGCATCGCCGCCGATGAGGTCGAATTCGGGGATTGCCCCGTCGGACGGGCTGTTGTTGCCGGTCAGCGCTGTATCCAGGTTGGAAGAAGCGGCGGTTTCGGGAGAAAACCCGTTGGAATCGCTAGAATTTCCAGACTCAGGAGAGAGGAGCGAGTTTTGTGCAGTCGTTTCGCCGGTGCCGCCCGATCCGTGCGGCTGATCCAACCTGGCCATAAATGTTCCCCGGAGACCCGCGCTTTTTCCGCCGGTTCAAAACGCAGCAAACGTTTCGACTACTCGCGTAAAACGGAAATCCCACTCTTAAGCGCCCCTCACGTGTTAATTAGCATTTTATTAACTTTTAGGAAAGATGTCCGTCGCAGTTTTCGGCAGGGCATTTGAAAAATCTTTTCGCGGTTGAATGGGGTGTTCCGGCGAGGCTCCTGCCGGGATATGCTTGCCGCGTGACCTGTTCGCGTAGAGCGGATAGTATCGCGGTCCCGCGTGGCGGGTGTAGCGAACGAATACCGTCGGGGATGGTTTTATGAACAGGGGGTTGGTCGGGCAACTGATCGGGAACGCGATCCGCCACAACAAGGCGCGTTATTTCGAGGCATTGTTCGCATCCCTGTTCATTAATTTTCTGGCGCTGGCTGTTCCCGTTTTCATGCTCCAGATTTACGATCGGGTTGTCTTTCATCATGGATTGACGACGCTGCAAGGGCTTGTCGTCGGCATGGTATGCGTGATCGTGTTCGACGGCGTGCTGCGTCTGGGGCGGGCGCGCCTGTTTCAAAAGATCGGTCTGAATATCGATATCGATGTCGGCCGGGCTCTCTACGACAAGATCATGAAGCTCCCCTTGCGGGTCCTGGAGGGGAAGCCGGCCTCGTCCTGGCAAATCCTGTTCCGGGACGTCGACGCGGTTCGGGGTGCCCTGGCCGGGCCGACGACGGCGCTGGTTCTGGACCTGCCTTTTGCCATCCTGTTCTTCCTGGCGATTCTGTGGTTGGCCCCGCCTTTGGCCGGTGTGATCGCGGTTGTTCTGCCGGTCTTCGTGTTGCTGGCGTGGCGATCGGGCGCGAGTGTGTCGACCCTGTCGGAGGCGGAGCGCGCCGAGAACGCCAAGCGCGAGGCGTTGATCGGCGAAATCATCGCCGGACGGGCGACCGTAAAGGCATTGGGGCTGGGGGAGAAACTGCGCCCCGAATGGGAAATGCGGCACCGGAACACGATCCTGACGTCGATGGACCGCGGCCGGTCGTCCGATTCCCATGTCACTGTCGGCCAAATGTTGAGCATCGGCACGACCGTGGCGATTACCTGTGTCGGCGCGCTATTGATTCTGGAGCAGTCCCTAACCATCGGTGCGTTGATTGCGTCGAATATGCTGGCGTCTCGGTTGGTCGCCCCGATTGCGAGCCTTGTCGGGCAGTGGAAGAGCTTTCAGGCAGCCCGCGAGGCCGCGCAGCGCCTGAATGCGGTGCTTGAGATGGAGGGGGAGCGCGACGCCGTAGAACTGCCCTTCGATCGACCGCTCGGGAAATTGCAACTGGAAGAAATAACCTTCCGATATGGGAAGGACCTGGACCCGGCCGTCGATAAACTGGACGGCGTGATCGGTCCCAATGGACTTCACTGCATCATCGGCCGCAACGGCAGCGGGAAGTCGACGTTTTTCAAATTGCTGGCGGGGCTGTACCGCCCGGATGCCGGGCGGGTGCTGTTGGACGGTGCCGATATTTCACAATTCCCCCGGCGGCAGTTGACCCGATGGATCGGCTATATGCCGCAAGAAGTCGTTCTGTTTTCCGGCACGATCCGCGAAAACATCCTGATGGGATCGGATACGGCGACGGATGAGGACCTGATCGGCGCCGCAAAGCTGGCCGGTGTGCATGAATTGATCGCGCAGATGCCGATGGGATATGAAACCGATGTGGGGGAAGCCGGTCACCGCCTGTCCGGCGGTCAGCGGCGGCGCCTGGCGGCGGCGCGGGCATTGATCGGCGACCCGCCTGTCCTGTTGCTGGACGAGCCGTCGGGCGATCTTGACGGCGAAGCGGAAAAGGTCCTGGCGCAGGCGTTGCGCAGCCTTGCCAAGGATCACACGATCCTGGTGACGACACATTCGCCGGCCTTGTTGTCGGTCGCGGATACGATCCTTGTTCTCGACCGCGGCAGGGTCGCCATGGCGGGCGGCGCGCGCGAGGTTCTTGGTCGCTTGGGGCAGGGCGATTCCGGCCCGACGGCACCGCGCCCAACGCCCAAAGCGGCGGAGTGACGGGCATGACGACGATTGAAAACAACCCGTCTCCTCTGGAAGAACTGCGCGGTCGCATCGGGAATACGGCCACTCGAATGTGTGTCTGGGGCCCGGGCGTGTTGGTGTTGCTGTTCCTGATCTGGAGCGCCTGGGCGGAGTTGGACGAGGTCGCGGTGGCGATGGGCGAAGTCATCCCGCAACAACAAGTTCAGATCGTCCAGCACCTGGAAGGCGGGGTCATTGAATCGATCCAGATCGCGGAAGGCGATATTGTCGCCCGCGGTCAAGTGCTGATGCAATTGAACCTCGGCGGGGCGAGTCTCAATCGGGACGAATTGTCGGTGCGCTTGGATGGCTTGAAACTGACCAAGGCGCGCCTGGAAGCGGAGGCCGAGGGCATTGATGCGCCTTTGAATTTTCCCGAGGAACTGGAACAGGAGCGCCCGGAACTGGCCGCGGCGGAGCGGCGAAACTACCTCGGTCGTCGTCGAGATTTGGAATCGACCCTGTCGATCCTGGACGAACGCAAACGGCAGCGAAACTTGGAAGTCGCGGAATTGGACGCGCACCTGACCGCCGTGCGGCGGGACTTGGCGCTGGCTCGGCAGCGTCTCGCCATGTCCGCCGACCTCCTCAAGGAAGGTCTGACGCCGCGCATGGAGCATGTCGAGGTCGAATCGGAGGTTGAAAAGCTTCAAGGGGAGGTTTCCGTACTGGAGCAATCCGTGCCCCGCGCGAAAGCGGCCTTGCAGGAAACGGAGGCCGAGCGGGTTCGCGAGTTGGATGCGTTCAGTCGGCGTGCCCTGGAGGAACTGGTTCCGGTCGAAACGCGAATCGCGGAATTGAGCGGAACTCTGGAAACGGCGACGGATCAGGCCTTGAGAACAGAAATTCGTAGCCCTATCGACGGAATCGTTAAAAACCTTATTACCAATACGGTCGGCGGCGTTATCCGACCGGGGGAAGGCATTGCCGAAATCGTTCCGATTTCGGACGAGCTGGAGATTTTGGCAAAACTCGACCCGAAGGATCGCGGTTTTGTTGAAAAGGGCCAGAAGGCGCTGGTGAAGGTAACGACTTACGATTATGCGCGTTATGGTGGCCTTGAAGGCGTCGTAGAGCGCGTCGGAGCCTCGACCAGCGTCGGATCGCGTGGCGAGACTTATTATGAAGTTGTCGTTCGTACGGACAAAACTTATCTTGGCGAACGAGTAGGGGATTTTCCGATTACGCCTGGAATGCAGACAACGGTGGATATTCATACCGGGTCGCGCACGGTTCTCGAATACCTCGTGAAGCCCGTGTTGAAATTGCAACATGAGGCGTTTCGGGAGCGGTAAACCGCAGGGGCTGTTTTGTCTGGCGCTGGCAGTCCCCGGTCGGTTGTGTTAGCTAGTTTTTGTTGTGATATGGATAGTCACATGCCGGGGGAGACAGCCGGGCGGTGATTGTCGGGGGAAGTCGAGGAGCGCCGGTGAACTATCGTTCGAGGTCCGTGCCGATCTTTGCAGCAGCGAAACGTGTCGTCGTTGTGGCGGTAATGGCGTGCGCGGCGGGATTTGCTGTCGGCTCGACATCGGCAGGCGCGCAATCGCTGAATACTGAACTCGAGCTTCTGATCCAAACCCATCCGCGTATCGAAGAACAACGCGCAATCCTGCGCCGGGCGCAGGAATCGGTGCGTAGTTCGCGGTCCGGCTACTTGCCCAGCGTGTCGTCGACCGGCAGCGCCGGTATTGAGCGAAAATCGGATTCGACAACCCGGACGGCTGGGGATAACGACGATCGACTGCGCTTCAACGCCTTGGGGATCGAGGTTCGTCAGAACCTGTTCGACGCGGATGCGACAAACAGTGCCGTCGGTGCCGCATTGATGGCCCGGGACAGCGTCGCCTTCGCCTTGGAAGGCACGGTTCAACAGGTGATGCTGCAGGGGATCACCGCCTATCTGAACGTGCTGAAGCTGAACGAGCTGATTCGGGTATCCAAGGCGCGCGAACGTACCATCCGTGAACAATTGAACCTGGAAACGGAGCGTGTGGACCGCGGAGCCGGTATCGCGGTCGACGTCTTGCAGGCAAAATCGCGGTTGCAGCTTGCCATCGAACAGCGTGTCGATTTGGAAGGCCAACTGCGTCAGGCGATTGCTGCCTATATCCAGTCCTTCCAGCGCGACCCGGATATCACCCGGATGCGGGTCGAACCCTTGCCGCCGCAGCTTCTGCCCGCCAGTCTGGACGAGGCATTGTTTATCGCCCGGCAAGAAAATCCGTTGGTGGCCGCGCGGGCCTTTTTGGCGCGCAGCGCCAGGTTTTCCATCGATGTCCAGAAATCCGGTTATTTTCCGACCGTGGATTTCGTGGGGCGTTGGGACCATGAAAAGGACGTTTCGCACACGCGCGGTTATGTGAAGACGGCGGCCGTTCTGATCGAAATGTCCTGGGATATCTTCTCCGGCTTCGCGACGGATGCGGCGGTTGCATCCGCGCAGCAAAGCTTGCTGGAAAACCTGTCGATCGCCGATCGGACGTTGCGGGAGACGGAGCGGCAGGTACGCCAATCCTGGACGAAGCTGGAAAACACACGCATCCGTAAGGAATTGCTGCTGAACGCCGTTTCCATCGCCCAGGAAGTGTTTACCGCGCGCCAAAAGCTGCGCGATGCCGGCAAGGATACGGCGATCAATGTGCTGGACTCCGAAAACGAGGTTTTTCAGGCGGAGCAGAATCTGATCCGCGCCGACTACGACGCGCGGGCCGCCGTGTATGAGTTGGCGACGGCAATGGGGATCATGTCCCCGGCGGTTCTGGGCGTCGACGTTCAAGTCATCGAAAATTTCGGCGATTACAAAACCGGCGGCGGCGATGTCGACGAATTGGCGCCGGACCCGACGGTAGAAGACCGGCGCGACCAGATTGACGCGATCCGCAAGGCCGCGGGCATCGGGCCGTATGAAGATCAAGGGCCGGCCCCGACACCCATCCCACAGGAAAACACGCCGGTTGAAACCGCGCCGGGCGTGATCGAACCGCCGCCGTCCTCCAGTGAGGCGCCGAAGGACGATGCCTCACCCGTGACGCAGGATTCCGCGGCGCTGCCCGCATTGCGCCAGATCGAAGAACTGGCCGTGCTCCCGCAACCGGCGGAAATGACGTCGGTCGCCGTGCAGGAAGCGGAAGTTCTTTCTTCCACCGAGGTCTTGGATGCTCCTCCTGCTGAATCGCCTGGTGCGTTGGTCGTCTCTGCCCCAGGCGGGGAGACGGATGATGGCTTTACGGTGCCGGGCTCGATGCTTTTCGGGGCCGGGTCTCAGTAAGGGCAAATCCCCATACGAGTCCCCGGCGAGCCTGTTTCTGCGGTCGTGAATGCCGCCAGTTTTCGGGACGAATGCAAATGGCGAAAAATAGACCGCATCGCGCGCATTTCCGCCCCCCACAAGTCGGCGCCGTTATTGTGTCGGGTTCCTTACTATTGTCCGGCTGCGGCGGATTCGGCGGCATGGGGTCGGATCAGGCCGCAGGGATATCCGGCAAGACCGCCGATGCCGTCCAAATAGCGGCGGCAAACCCACCCGCACTGGGGCCGGGCGATCGCTTCGCCTTTGATAATCCGGATGTTGTCTGGGAGGTCGTTTCGGTCGACACGGACGGTCGTATCGCATGGCGTTCCGATACCGGGGAAACGCAGATCACCGATGCAAACCCGCTGCTGCCCGCCCTGGAATGGCACAGTCCGACGCGGGGGAACGGTACAAGACTGATCAGTGGTATGAGCGCATCCATGTTCCCGATGAAACCGGGAAAGGAAATCCAATTCCGATCGACCGTCGATACCGATCAGCCGCCCTATGCCTGGGAATTTGATTGGCAATGCAGTATTGGCGCATTGTCCCTTCAGACCGTTCCGGCTGGCAGCTTTCCGGCCTATCGCGTCGCTTGCGGGCGTCAGGACCCGGAAGAGATGGTCTTTCAATACGCGCCGCAGGTTGGGAACTACGTCCGACTTACCGTGACGGATCCTGCGGGAAAGACGATCGAACGGCGGCTGACGGCCCTGCATAAGGGGGCAGGGATGGACAATCTGCAACAGGTGTCGGAAGCGCCGCAATCGGGGCTGGCGACCATGGCGGAAACGCCCATGGCAACCGGCGGCGATAGTCAGCCCACGATGCCGATTAACGGTAATGCAGCCATGCCGTCGGAAACGAAATCCGGTCCGACGGCGCTGGGGATGTTGGCCGAGCCGCCCGTGGACAATCTACCGATGGGGGAAGATCCGCTCGCGCCGGAGGGGGCGGCTGCGGCAACGTCCCCGACATCAACTGGAGCCCCTGGCACGTCTGCCGTGACCACGCCGCAGACAGAACCGGCAAGGGACATGTCCGCAACGGCGTCTGCTGCCGTGCCCGACGCAACGTCGGGCAGCGTCGCCATGCATCTGGCGTCCTACAAGGACCCGAACAATGCGGAGGTCGGCTGGAAGCAGTTGCTGGCCGGAAATCGCGATCAATTGGACGGGCTGCGGCCGATCGTTCGAAAAGTGGATATTCCGGGGAAGGGGATATTCTACCGCCTGCACGCGGGCCCGATTGCCAGCAAGGCACAGGCGGATGCAATGTGCCGGACGCTTAAGGCACGCGGCCTCTACTGCAAGGTCGAAACACTCTAATCCTACAAGGTCTATCGAAATGCAAAAAGGCCGCCCAAGGGCGGCCTATCGCATGTGCCTTCAGGCAGCCGGATTACTTGATCTTGGCTTCCTTGTAGGCGACGTGCTTGCGCACGACCGGATCGTATTTCTGGAATTCCAGCTTTTCGGTCTGGGTGCGCGGGTTCTTTTTGGTCACATAGAAGTGGCCGGTGCCGGCGGAGCTCACCAGCTTGATTTGTACGGTCGCGGGCTTCGCCATCGCCTTGATCCTTCTTTATCTAGCGCGTCGCCGCCCGTTCCTGGGTAAGGCTTTCCGGGGGGCGCCGCGTTGAAAACCGGGGCGGAAAATAGCGGTATCCGCGGTTCTGTCAAGGGGAGAACACGGACGCATTACATCAGCCCTGCCGATTGCGGCTCCTGTCCCATGATGCGGGCGCTGAATATCCGGATCGGGCGGTCGCCATCCGTCAAACTCTCGCCGTGCCGCCACAGGCCCAAGGCCTCTTCCAGCACGAATTTCGTGACCGATCGGACCTTTTCGCTGGTCAAGGCGTCGACGGCGTCGACCCATAGGACATCCGGTAATTCGCCCATGGCGCGCGGCGTGCCGAACAGACTGTCGTCGAAGGCCATGAAGAACCGTGTGTCGAATCGTATGCGGGACGGCGGTGGCGTAATCGCGCGTGCGATATAATGCAGGTCTTCCGGCGCGGGAATCATGCCCGCATCGGTCAAGGCGCGCAGAAACGGGTCTTCGGCGTCGGACGGGGCTGCGCGGGACCCCGACTTTGCGATAGTCGCGCCGATTTCCTCCCAGGATTCGCGCAAGGCGGCGGCGTGGAACCGCGTACCGGGCCATGTCGGGTCGTCACCGAGGATCAGGTCGCCGGGGTCGACCGCGCCGCCGGGAAAGACGTAACTGCCCGGCATGAAACGCGCATCGTCGCGCCGTTTGCCCAAAAGCACCTGCGGCGTATCCACGGTCCCTCTCAGGATAACCAAACTGGCCGAATCGCGCGGGATCACCGTCATTTTGTCGGGGGTGGCGTCAACTGGCATCGGCGAAACGTCCTATATCAAGGGCGCGGCGCATCAGGGCCGGGGAATCCAACAGAAGTTCGGCGATGCCGATGTCGATATCACCCGATGCATGTGGCCGCCAGGGACACAGCGACAGGATCGCCTTCGCGGTTTTCTCGTCAGCCGCATTCGCCCGGCGGCGGCGGTCGAGCATCGTCCGTGCCCCGTCCGGTCCGCCGGACAAGGCTGTATTCAGCGTCGTGACGGCGTCCGTGGCCCCGCTGGTGCACACTGTGGGCATGATGCCCAGACGATCCAGGGCATAGCCGCTGGGCGCCATGAACCGCGCCCAGGTGATATACAGTTCCCCACCGTTCGGCATGTCGATGACGGTCTGGATCGATCCTTTTCCGAAACTGTTCATACCAACCAGCACCGCGCGACCGTGATCCTGCAGCGCGGCCGCCAGGATTTCGGCGGCGCTGGCCGATGCGCCGTTGATCAGCACGACGACCGGCAAGCCTTCCGCAACGTCACCGGGTTCGGCTTCAAACCGCTGGTGGCTGCGCGGGTGACGCCCATCGGCGCGGGATATCAGTCCGGCATCGAGAAACAGGTCCGCGGAATCGACCGCTTGGTCCAACAACCCGCCCAAATTGCCGCGCAGGTCCAGGATCAGGCCGGTCAGTGCCGTGCCCGTTTCACTGCGGGCCTGACTGACGGCCTCCGCAAGGCGTTTGGAGGTACGTTCGTTGAAACTGGAAATCCGGATTACCGCATGATCGTTGATACGGCTCAGAAACACGGTATTCGGAACGATCTGTGTGCGTCCGACCTCTACGGATAACGGGTTCGGCAGACCGTCACGGCGGATGGTCAGGGACACGGCGGTATCGACCGGGCCGCGCAGTTTTTCCGTGATCGTGCGCAGGGGCAGGTTGCGGATGCTGCTGCCGTCGATGGCGGCAATCCTGTCGCCGACCACCAATCCCGCCGCCGCTGCCGGTTTCCCGGGTTCGACTTGCTCGATCCGTGCGCCGTCCGGATGGCTTTCGATTTCGATGCCGATTCCCCCGAAACCGACCCGTTCCGCCTTCAACGCCGCCGCATCCCGGGGATTGGCATAGCGTGAAAACCGGTCCAGACCCGCCAAGGCCGCATCGGCAAAGGTTTCGTAATAGTCTTCTTCCGGCAGGTCGGCGAAAGACTCGCTGGCGATCCGGGATTGCCGTACTGCCTGCGTCACCATATCCGCCCAATAGGTCGGTTCGTTGGCTGCCACGGTCAGATATTGGGTGAAGATCGGTTCGTCGTCGTATTTGAAGACGAACGCCCGTTCGTCGATTTCCGGTTCCAGTGCCGTGTCTATGGCCTTGAAGGCGGATAGCCCCGTCCGCGTGAAGCGCGGCAAGTCCACGGGGTCGATATGGACGTTGGCTGTTTCGGTATATATCGCCTCAAACATGGTTTTCATGCGGGCGTTCAGAATCGGATCGCTGTCGGGGCCGCTGGCGCAGGCGGACAGCAAAACGGTGCCGCAGAAGATAGCGGTCACGGATCGGAACGGGTGTGGAGCGATAGCCGGAAACAGCATGGTTTCCGAAGGATAACGGGGAGTCTCCGGGGATGCTATCGCTGATTTGTTGCAGTTGGCTTTCATCGGACAGGTCGATACCCTGCGTGACGTTTGAACGGGCAGGGGAGGGCCCTTGTGAAGACACTGACTCCAAAAGACCTGTTCCTGACGACGGAACGCTTAAACCTTCGTCCGACAGGGGCGGAAGACGCTGATTTGGCCGTGGATATTTTCACGGATGCCGAGGTGATGCGGCATTTCGGGCCGGTCATGTCCGATGCCGACGCGCGGAAGGAAGCGGTTCTAGCGGAACGGCGCGGGGCCGGTGGGCGGATCGGCGTCTGGACGATTATTGACAAGGCTACCGAGGAAAAGCTGGGGACCGTCTTTTTGTTGCCGCTGCCGGTCGAAGAACCGGACACTCCTTGGTATCAGGTCGTGGCTGACCGATATCCCGATGATGATGTCGAGGTCGGTTACTTGCTGAAGCGGTCTGCCTGGGGCCGGGGATACGCGACGGAAGCCTGCCGTCGGGTGTTGCGTTTCGCCTTCGATGAAACGCCGCTGGAGGAGATTGTCGCGATCACCGCCCCGGCGAATACGGCGTCGCAACACGTCCTGCGCAAATGCGGCATGGTCGAGACCGGGATGCGGCGTGCCTATGGGGAGGATTGCCCGGGGTTCCAGATGACACGGCGGGACTGGGCCGAGCTGGGCAAGGCCGGGCCGGGCGGTATGGAGACCGGCGTTACCTAACGCCGCTTCCGAGGCGGGCCTTTTCGGCGCGCGCCCTTGGGTGGGCCGCCGCGATGCCCCTTCTTGTGGACGCCAGTCGGACGACGGGCTTTTCGATCCTTGATCACATGGCCGCCTTCGGCGATTTCGAAGATCAGACCGCCGGTGACAGTGTTCGCCTCCACCAGACGCGCCGTCACGGTCTCCGCCAGTTGGAAGGCGAGGCCCGATTGCTCCCCGATCAGACGCTGGTGGACTTCGTCGTGCCAGTAGCGATCCCAGGGCAGGGAGGAGACCGGGACGAGCCCATCCGCGCCCGTTTCGTCCAGGCGGATAAACAGACCGAAACGCTTCACCCCCGTGACACGCCCCGCGAATTGCGCGCCGATCCGGTCGGACATGAAGGCCGTCAGATAGCGGTTGGTCGCATCGCGTTCGGCCTGAATGGCGCGGCGTTCGGTATTGGAGATCAGTTCCCCGTATTTTTCGAAATTGTGCGCCTGTTCGTCCGGCAACCCGCCGTCGCCTAGCGAATAGGCGGAAATCAGGGCGCGGTGAACCAGAAGGTCCGCATAGCGGCGGATCGGCGATGTAAAATGGCAATAACGCTGAAGCGCCAATCCGAAATGCCCCAGATTGTCCGGGGCATAGACGGCCTGACTTTGCGTGCGCAGGACCATGTCGGAAATCAGTTGCGCCCGGTCCGTGCCTGCCGCCCGCGACAGGATACGGGTGAAGTGATGCGGGCGCAGGACGCCGTCCGCCGATAGCTTGATATCCAGCGCCTGAAGGGATTCTTTCAACGCTTCCAGTTTGTCCAGAGAGGGCGGTTCGTGCACGCGATACATGATCGCGCGGGCGTTTTTCGCCTCCAGCAGTTCCGCCGCCGCGACGTTGGCGCAGATCATGAATTCTTCGATCAGCTTGTGACTGTCGAACCGGCGGCGTGGCGCGATATGGGACACCGTGCCGTCTTCCGCGAGGACGACTTGCAGTTCCGGCAAGTCCAACTCCAGGGTACCGCGTGCCGCTCGCCCCTTCAGAAGGCAGTCATAGGCGGCGTAAAGCGGGCGGATGACCGGGTCCATCAATGGGCCGATTTCGTCGTCCGGCCGCCCTTCGAACGCATCCTGAACGCGGGTATAGGTCAGGCGCGCCGCCGACCGCATCAATCCGCGCATGACGCTGCGCTTGATCAGCTTACCGTCGGCGGTGATATGCATGCGGATCGCCATGCAGGCACGGTCGCCGTCGGGACGCAGGGAACACAGGTCGTTCGACAGACGCTCCGGCAGCATCGGGACGACACGGTCCGGGAAATAGACGCTATTCCCGCGTTCCCGGGCGCAGCGATCCAGGGCGCCTTCCGCCTTCACGTAATGCGCGACATCGGCAATTGCGACCAGCAGGACATGGCCGCCGGGATTGGCCGGGTCCGTATCCGGCTCGGCCCAGACCGCGTCGTCGAAATCGCGCGCATCCTCTCCATCGATGGTGACGAGCGGAATATTGCGCAGATCCGTCCGGCGGCCCAGTTCGACCGGTTGCGCGGCTTCGGCTTCTTCCAGCGCGGCCTCTGGGAAGTCGACCGGGATACCCTGGGCATGGATGGCGATCAGGCTGAACGCCTTCGGTTCGTCGATGCGGCCGATCACCTCGCTGACGCGGGCTTCGTGGTGTTGGCCGCGATGGCCGCCGCGCATCGGTTCCGCCAAAACCAGATCGCCCGGCTGTGCGCCGTTCAGCGAATGGCGCTCGATGAACCAGGTTTTGTCCAGCTTCTTGTCCGTCGGGATCAGGATCGCGCCGCCCTTCGCCTGTTCCAGCAAGCCCAGCAGTTTGTTCGGGCCGGGTTGAAGGACACGGATGACGGAGGCTTCGTAATGCTTGTCGCCCCGTCGGCGCAGGCGCGCCAGGATTCGGTCGTTCAGCTTCGGATCGGGGCCGCGCGTGGCCCCCAGCACCAGGATATCGGGGGCGGGGCCGTCCTCTTCGTCGTTCCAGGCGGCGGGGCGGGCCCAGGGCTCTCCATCGGCGTCCAGGCGATCGATGGTCAGGACCATGACCTCCGGCAGGGCACCGCGGGCGGCAATGGTTTTCTTCGGGCCGGTATCGATCAGGCCCTCATTGGCCATTTCTTTCAAAAGGTCGCGCAGGGCAGCGCGTTGTGCGCCTTTCAGGCCGAAAGCGCGGGCAATATCGCGTTTGTCGAGAGGGCGTTCGCTCTTCTCGATCATCTCCCGGATTTGCGCTTTGTCGGGCAGGCTGCCCTTAATGCTTTCGGCGATGTCGTCGGGCTCGTCCAAGTCGTCCGATCCCGCTCTAATCGGCTGCGGCGGGTTTTTTCGCCGCGCTTTTCTTGGCGCCAGCCTTTTTGGAAGCCGCCTTTTTGGAAGCCGCTTTTTTGGAAGCCGCTTTTTTGGAAGCCGCTTTTTTGGACTTTGCCTTTTTGGACACGGCCTTCTTCGACTTTGCCTTTTTCGCGACAGGGGCCTTCGCCTCGCCGGATTTGGCTGCCGCCTTCTTCGCGGCCTTGGCGGCGATCAGTTCGACGGCCTGTTCCAGGGTCACGTCGTTCGGGTCCTGCGCGCGGGGGATGGAGGCATAAATCTTGCCGTGCTTCACATAGGGGCCGAAACGTCCGGTCCCGATGGTGATCGGCTTTCCATCCGACGGATGGTTGCCCAGTTCCTTGGCGACGGAGGCGCGGCCCTTGCCCTTAGGTCCGGCTTCGGCCAGGACCACAATGGCGCGGTTCAGGCCGATGGTCAGCACATCATCGTCGGCGGGCAGGGACAGGAAAGTCTCGCCATGCTTCAGATAGGGGCCATACCGGCCGATCCCGGCAGCGACGGGCAGTTTGCTTTCCGGGTGGTCTCCCAGCAGACGCGGCAGGCTCAACAGCCGCAGCGCGGTCTCCAGGTCTATGCTGGCCGGTTCCATGCTTTTCAGCAGCGACGCGCGCTTGGGCTTGGACTTCGCCTTGCCCTTCGCATCCTTTTCCGCCTCGCCCAACTGGACATAATAGCCATAGGGTCCCTGACGCACGGACACGTCCTGTCCGGTTTCCGGATCGGTTCCCAGAAGCTTTGGATATTCCGTCGCGTCCAGTTCCGCACCGTTCAGGGATCCGGCTTCGTCCAAATTGCGGGTGAAGCGGCAGTCCGGGTAGTTGGAGCACGTGATGAACGCACCATACCGCCCAAAGTTCAGGGCCAGTCGGCCGTTGCCGCAGGACGGGCATTTGCGCGCCGCTTCCGTGCTGCCGTTTTCGTCGGCGGCGAAGAAGTGCGGGCCCAGGACTTCGTCGATCTTGTCGCGCACTTCCTGGCCGGTCAGTTCCAGCGCCTTTTCGGTGATGCCGCTGAACGCCTTCCAGAAATCCCGCAGCACGGTTTTCCAGTCGATCCGCCCGCCGGAAACATCGTCCAGCTTTTCTTCCAGATCGGCGGTGTAACCGTAATCGAAATACTGGTCATAGAAGGACGACAGGAACACGGTGACCAAGCGCCCCCGGTCCTCCGGTATGAATCGGCGTTTGTCCAGGCGGACATATTCGCGGTCCTGAAGCACCTTCAGGATGGAAGCATAGGTGGACGGACGCCCGATCCCCAATTCCTCCATCCGCTTGACGAGGCTGGCCTCGGTGAAGCGGGGCGGCGGCTGGGTGAAATGCTGACTGGCCTCCGCATTCAGAAGCTTGGTCGCGTCGCCTTCGTTCATATTCGGCAGACGACCGCCTTCTTCGCCGTCGTCTTCCTTATCGTCCACGCTTTCGCTGTAGAGTGTCAGGAAGCCGTCGAAGCGAACGACGGAACCATTGGCGCGCAGCACCGCCTTCGGGCAGGCGATGTCTACCGCGACCTGATCCAGCAGGGCGCTTTCCATCTGACAAGCGACGGCGCGTTTCCAGATCAGGTCATAGAGTCTCAACTGATCCGGTTCCAGATAGCGCGCGACCTGTTCCGGTCGGCGGCGCATATCCGTCGGCCGGATACATTCGTGGGCTTCCTGGGCGTTCTTCGCCTTGGTGCGGTACTGACGCGGGCCCGACGGCACGTAGTCCTTGCCATAGACGTCGTGGATCATGTCGCGAGCGGCGCCGATGGCCTCCCCCGACATGACCGTGCTGTCCGTCCGCATATAGGTGATCAGACCGACCGTCTCGCCGCCCAGGGTGATGCCTTCGTACAGCTTCTGGGCCAGCGTCATCGTCTTGGTCGCCCCGAAATAGAGCTTCCGGCTGGCTTCCTGCTGCAGCGTGGAGGTCGTGAAGGGGGGGGAGGGATGGCGTTTGACCTGCTTTCGCTCGACGGCGGCGACGGCATGGTCCCCGGTCTTAACGGCGGCGAGCGCAGCCTGCGCGGCGGCGTCGTTGCCCAGATCGAATTTGTCCAGCTTCTTGCCGTTCAGATGGGTCAGTCGCGCCTTAAAGGGCGTCCCGTCCGGCGCCGCCATCTGTGCCTCGATGCTCCAATATTCGCGGGCCTTGAAGGCCTCGATCTCCGCTTCCCGTTCGCAGATCAGGCGCAGGGCGACGGACTGCACGCGACCCGCGGATTTCGCGCCCGGCAGTTTGCGCCACAAAACCGGCGACAGGGTGAAGCCGACCAGATAGTCCAGCGCGCGGCGGGCCAGATAGGCCTCGATCAACTCTTGGTTCAATTCGCGCGGATGGGCCATCGCCGTGGTCACGGCGTTCTTGGTGATTTCGTTGAAGACGACGCGCTGGACCGGCATCGCGCCGATCGCCTTGCGGCGGGTCAGTTCCTCCTGGATATGCCAGGAAATCGCCTCTCCCTCGCGGTCGGGGTCAGTCGCCAGGATCAGTGTGGACGCGCCCTTGCAGGCTTTGGCGATATCGTCGATCCGCTTCTTGGCGCGACCGTCGACTTCCCACTCCATTGCGAAATCGCGGTCGGGGTCGACCGACCCGTCCTTGGGCGGCAGGTCGCGGACATGCCCGTAAGACGCCAGGACCGTATAGTCCGAGCCGAGATATTTATTGATCGTTTTGGCCTTCGCCGGGCTTTCGACGACGACGACATTTTGGCCGGTCATAGGTGGAGAAGGCCTCTAAGAATCGCGTTTTTCATACCCGGACACAATTGGCACCGGGATGGGCAGGCGTCAACCGCTCGTTTCCAAGCCTCTGACGATAAAGGAGGAATCTGGGCCGTTTAAGTGCTTACGCCTGCTCGTCGATCGGCGGACGGGTCTTCCAATGGTTGACCACCATGGCCGCCGTCTTCGCGTCGATCCGGTCGAAATAGGACGTGGCGCGATCGACTTCGGCCTCGTCCTTGAACAGGCCCAGCTTCATGGCGGCGGTAATATAGCTGGAAGAATCGGTGCCGATCGCCTTCAGCGCGATCGCCAATGTCTGGGTGTCGGCGCGGGTGAAGATCCAACGCGCGGTCGGCAGCGGCAGGTGGGTCGCCTCCGCATAGGCGACGGCGGCGCTTTCGCGACCGCTGGACACCAATCGGGCCATGACGACGACCGGGGGCTTGTCCGCGCCGCGCTTGGCCTGTTCCGCCCAGCCGCCGGACGGCGTGGGCTTGCTGCGGCTACCGTCCAGCACCTTGCCCAGGGGATCGGGATCGTCCAGCGCGTTTAGGATGGCGGCGTCCACCGCATCGGCGACGGCCAGGTTGTCGATATCGTAGTTTTCAACAATATGGCGGCGCAGGGTGTCCCCGACGATGGTGAACAGCTTGCGCGCCAGTTCCGCGCCCAGATCCGACCGTTGCGACAGCGGCGCGTGCAACGCGGGCTGATCAATGGACCGGTCGACCAGGATGGCCATGTCGGGCTGCGCGATGCGCGCCGCGAAATTTTTCGCCAACGAGGTGTCGACAGTGTCGTCCTTAAGCGACACGAGGAAGTGGCTGACCTTTTCAGAGAGTTCCGGGCGCGTCGCGACGGCCATGGCGTGACCGTGACCGTGATCGCGTACCAGTTTGATCAGGTCCTCGTCATTCAGCAGCGACGAATGACGCAGGATCGGATAGGCGACATGAACCTTGTCATTGGCGAGGAAGGCGATGAGGTCGCGCGGCACGTCCGTTCGGGTGCACAAATAGTCGGAGATGTTCCGGCGCACTTCCATTTCGACCTTGTCGATCAGCATGCGCAGGATTTCATAGGTCAGCGCGAGTTCGCGGGCGCTCAAATCCGCGCGGGAGTCGAGGCAGAGTTTCGCGACGGACGCTGCGAGGCCTCCCTTGCCGTCGAGGGCGCGCTGATGCGCGAGACGTAGAAGATGTTCAAATGATGTAGCGCGGTCGGTCATCGTTCGGTCTTCTTCCTGCCCCTCCCAAGCTAATGAATAGCGTTCCTGCTGGGGCACGATCTCCTGAGAGCCACTTTCTGCGGCTCTATCGCGGATGAGGGAATTATGGGCAAAATCACCGCAGCGCAAAGAACTATCGCGCGGGAATTCAATAAAAATAGGAATAACTCTCGCCGATTATTTGATCTCAAATTACCTAGAATTTGAGATATTCGTCCCGCCCTGAGGGGACCTTAGAACAGGGTGGTCTGCTTTTCGCTGGAAAAGGCGGCGTTCGGCGCAGGCGCGTCGATGTCGGCCAGAAGCGACACCCGACCACCGGCAAGGCGTTCGACACGCCCCGCCAGTTCCAATTCCAACAGAGCCGTGGCGATCGGCCCGGGGGGCAGGTGCAAATCCGCGACCAGATCGTCCACATTGACGGGGACGGGCCCCAACACGCCAAGGAGCCTCCGGCGGATGTCATCCACATCCGCGGCGTGGTCCGTGTCCGGCGGCGGTAAGAAGGCCGCATCGTCCGTCATGCTCAACATCGACAGGCTGGACTGCCTCAAGGCGGAGATGACTTCCTCCGGTGTCTCGACCAGCGCGGCGCCGTTGCGGATAAGATCGTTGGTGCCGCGCGCCCTGGGGTCGAGCGGGGAGCCGGGCAGGGCAAATACGTCTCGCCCCTGTTCCCCGGCCAGCCGCGCCGTGATGAGAGAGCCGGACCGCTGCGTCGCTTCCACCACCAGGGTGCCGGCCGAAAGCCCGGAAATGATCCGATTTCGGCGCGGGAAATGGCGAGCCTGCCCGACCATGCCGAAGGGTTGTTCCGCGACGATGGCGCCGCGTTGCGCGATTTCGTGATACAGGCCGGTGTTTTCACGTGGATAGATCACATCGATGCCGCCCGCAACGACGGCAACGGTGCCGGTATCCAGGCTGGCCGCATGGGCCGCCGTGTCTATCCCCATGGCCAGACCGGATGTAACCGTGATACCCGCATTGCCGATGGCTTTGGCGAATTGCCCCGCCAACCGCTTGCCGTTGGTTGAGGCGTTTCGCGACCCGACGATGGCAACAATGGTTTGCGTCAGCAATTCCGACCGCCCCAGCAGGGCCAGGACGGGCGGGGCGTCTTCCACCGCTGCCAGGGTAGCGGGATAGTCTGCCTGTCCGATATAAAGGAACCGCCCGCCGATGGCGTGCAGGGCCTCGATCTCCCGTTCCGCGTCACCCGGCGGACAGATCACCAGCCGCCGCGACTTGCGCCCGCCCCGAGACGCCAGGGTCGGTAGCGCATCCAGGGCGGCACCGGCGGAACCGAAACGCCGCATCAACTGACGATAGGTAACCGGACCGACATTTTCCGATCGGATCAGCCGCAGTCGGTTCACGCGTTCCTTGTCGTCTATAACTGTATGTATCGTCATGGTGGCCGCATCGTGCGACAGTGATGTCGGATCGGCAACGGCAATTTCTATCTAATAGGGGTTTTCTGAGGGCTCTCTCGGAATCAGGGTTTTCGGCGGGGTTGACGGGGATAGGGTCCCGACCCGATAGTCCGACCGGACGGGACGTAGAGGAGGGGGCCATGGCCATTCCGGAAAAGAATTCGACGGCTGCATGCCTCTGGCTGCTGATGCTGACGCTGGATGCGGACGGCAAGCGCAAGGATGTCGAATTTTCGGAAATTCAGGATTGCCTGAACGAGTTGGGGCCGAGCCTGAAGGACGATCCGGGCCGTCAGCCGGAAGCGCTGATGGCGGCCCTCAACAATTATTATAGCGAAATGGAAAAAATCGGCGGTGCGTCCTTACTGGACGTGGTGCTGCACCAGATCGACGACTTGGACCTGCGTCAGGAAGTTTATGTCATGCTGATGCGGGTCGCGATTGCCGACCGCCAACTCCACAAACACGAAAACATGTTGCTGCGCGATATCGGCAAGGCCTGGGGGCTGAAATTCGAGAATTGAGGCGTGTCGCCTCGATCATACGCCCGCCAGATAATCGCCCGTCAGATAATCGCCCGTCAGGCAATCGCCTGTCAGCCCGCGGTTTTTTTCTGCCGGATTTTCGGCTCTTCGCCTTTCAGAAGGCGACGGATATTCGTGTGATGACGAATCCAGCCCAGAATAGCCAGGAACAGCGCGGCAAGGGTCAGGATCGGCGCGGGGCCGAAAACGAATTGGGCGAAAATCGGCGCGGCGGCGAGGGACAGTATCCCGGCCAGCGACGAATACCGGAACAGCATTGCCACGACCAACCATGTGGCGCAGGCGGATAGTCCGACCGGCCAGGACAGGGCGATCAGCGTACCCAATGTCGTCGCGACGCCCTTACCGCCCTTGAAGCCCAACCAGACCGGAAAATTATGGCCCAGCACGGCGGCGACCCCGGCCAGCGCAGGAGCGAGAACCGACGGCGTCATGATATCCGGCAGTGCGTATCGGGCCAACAGGACCGCGATCGCGCCCTTGCCGCTATCCAACAGCAGTACGGCAAGCGCCAGCGGCTTGTTTCCGGTACGCAATACGTTGGTCGCTCCGATATTCCCGGACCCGATCTTGCGGATGTCGCCGTAACCGGCAAGCCGCGCGAGCACCAGACCGAAGGGAACGCTGCCCAGAAGATATCCGCCCAACAAGGCGATCCAATCGGTGGGCAAGATCATCATTTCGACTTTTCCGCGACGAAGAGCGGACGACCGTCCACCATGGTTCGCAACACCTTGCCCTGGACAGGACGTCCCCCGAAGGCGGAGTTCTTGGATTTGCTGTGCAAGGCGTCCTCATCGACGCGCCAGGCGAGGTCCGGGTCGAACAGGACCAGATCGGCGGGCGCGCCGCGCTTCAGTCGCCCGCCGGTCAGTCGAAACCGCTTCGCCGGATGGATCGTGACCAGCGACAATGCGTCGATCAGCGACATATGCCCGTTGTGATACAGGCTCAATACCAGCGGCAGAAGGGTTTCCAGCCCGGCGACGCCAAAAGCGGCTTCGTCGAAGGGCAGTCGTTTGGAATCCTGATCGTGCGGCGCGTGGTCGGACGCGACGATATCGATGGTGCCGTCCGCCAGTCCGGCGACCACGGCCTGACGGTCCTCTTCGGAACGTAGGGGCGGGGAGACTTTTGCAAAACTTCTGTAATCCCCGATGGCGAGCTCGTTCAAGGCGAAGTAATGAGGTGCCGTGTCGCAGGAAACGTCCATTCCGGCCGCTTTCGCCTTGCGGATCGCCTCAATCCCCGCCGCCGTCGTGACATGGGCGAAATGGAACCGTCCGCCGACGGTTTCGAGCAAGCGCAGGTCGCGTTCGATCATGATGACCTCCGCGACCGACGGAATGCCGGACAGGCCCAACTTCGCCGCCAACTCGCCGCTGTTCATCACGCCGTTCTTTGCCAGGCTGGGCTCTTCCGGATGTTGGACGATCATGGCATCGAAGGTCCGGGCATAGCTCATGGCCCGCCGCATGACCTTGGCATCGGTCAGCGCCCGTTCCCCGTCGGTGAAGGCGACGGCGCCGGCCTCGGTCAGCAACCCGATCTCGCTGATTTCCTCACCCTGCAGCCCCTTGGTCAGGGCGCCGTAACTGAAAACCTTCGTACCCTTCAATTCCCGTGACCGGCGGGCGACGAATTCCAAGACGGAGACGTCGTCGATGACCGGCTGGGTATTCGGCAATTGCACCAGTGTCGTGATCCCGCCATGCGAGGCGGCGAGACTGGCGCTGGCAATGGTTTCCTTGTGCTCTTCCCCCGGCTCGCGCAGTTGCACGCGAATGTCGATCAGGCCGGGCGCCAGGCAATGGCCGCGGCAATCGACGACCTCATTCACCGACGGCGCGCCAGTCTTGAACAGGTGCGACCCGAAATCGGCGATGCGCCCGTCTTCGACCAGCAGGGCGCCGATCGTGTCCAGCCCGGTTTCCGGATCCAGCAGACGGGCGTTCAGATAGGCGATGCGTCCCGGGGCGCCGGTCATTGGGCCGCTCCTTCCCGCAAGGGTCTGGTCAGGACGTCCAGACAGGCCATCCGGACGGCGACGCCCATTTCCACCTGCTGGCGGATCAGCGACCGGTCGATATCGTCGGCCAGTTCGGAGTCGATTTCCACGCCCCGGTTCATCGGGCCCGGATGCATGACCAGCGCGTCCGGCTTCGCATAGGACAGTTTCTGCCGGTCCAATCCGAAGAAGTGGAAATATTCCCGCACCGACGGGACGAAGGCGCCCTGCATGCGTTCCAGTTGCAGGCGCAGCATCATGACGATGTCGACGTCCTGCAGGCCCTCGCGCATGTCGGTGAAGACCTCCACCCCGAAGCGTTCCGGCTTGGACGGCAACAGGGTCGGCGGGGCGATCAGGCGGACGCGCGCACCCATGATTTGCAAGAGTTGAATATTGGATCGTGCGACGCGACTGTGCGCGATATCCCCGCAGATCGCGACGGTCAGGCCGCCGATCGTACCGCGCCGCCGCCGAATGGTCAGCGCGTCCAGCAAGGCCTGTGTCGGATGTTCGTGGCGGCCGTCCCCGGCATTGATCACCGCGCCGTCGACCTTTTCCGACAAAAGCTGCACGGCGCCGGAATTGGCATGCCGCACGACCAGGACATCCGGGTGCATGGCGTTCAGGGTCATCGCCGTGTCGATCAGGGTTTCGCCCTTTTTGATCGAGCTGGACGATACGCTCATGTTGATCACATCCGCGTCCAGACGCTTCGCCGCCGCCTCGAAGGAGGTGCGTGTGCGGGTCGAATTCTCAAAGAAGAGGTTGATGACCGTCAGCCCCTTCATCAGTTCCGATTTCTTATCGATCCGGCGAGATTGATCCACATAGGAATCGGCGAGGTCGAGGATAAGACTGATATCGAGGGGAGAAAGGCCTTCGATGCCAAGAAGATGGCGGTGAGGGAAGGCATGATCCGGTTGCTGCGTCATCGGCGGCGACTATAGGCGATGCGCGGCGATTGGCAAGATACTCTCGACGTGTTCTTCGAATCCGGTTTCGGTACTTTCATGGAAGAACCCGCATTCATCTGCTGCTATCGGCTGGACGGTAATGGCGGCGCGACTCAGTTAAGCGCCGAAGACGCACGCGCGGCCTGGGCCGCAGGCGATGCAAACCTATGGATTCATTTGAATCGGTCGATGGAGGAATCCGCGACCTGGATCCGTAGCGGGGCGGGGTTGGACCCGCTGGTGGCGGAGGCGATGCTGGCACCCGAAACCCGTCCGCGGTTCGACGAGGTGCCGGGCGGCATCCAGATCAACCTGCGCGGCGTCAATTTGAACGAAGGCGCAATGCCCGAAGACATGGTTTCGATTCGCGGATTTTCCGATGGGCGACGGCTGGTCACGGCGCGCCTGCCCAGGTTGCGGGCGGTGGACGATATCCGGACGGCGCTTGAAAACGGACGGGGGGCGAAGAATGCCGTTGCCGTCTTGACGGCCGTGGCGGACCGACTGACCTATCGGATCGGCGATTTGGTCATGCAGTTGGACGATCAGGTGGATATTCTGGAAGATTCTCCATCGCCCGATGAGGGAGAGTTGGCGAATCTGCGCCGCCGCGTTCTGGAATTGCGCCGGTATATGATGCCGCAACGAGAAGCGCTGGCCCGCGCGGCGAGCGGCTTCGACACGGTCATCGACAAACGCGCCCAGGCGCAGTTCACGGAAATTCGGGAACGCACGGCCCGGGTGCTGGAAGATCTGGACGTGTTGCGCGACCAGACGCAGTTCATCCGGGAAGAAATCGCGGACGCGCGGAATACGCGGATGAACCGGGCGATGTATACCTTGTCCATTGTAACGGGGATATTCCTGCCGCTGGGGTTTCTGACCGGCTTGTTGGGTATCAATGTCGGCGGCATGCCGGGGATGGAAAGCCCTTATGCCTTTTGGATCGTCTGCATTCTGATCCTCGCCGTTGCCGGGGGCGTTTGGGGGCTGTTCAAAAAGTACAAATGGCTCTAAATCCCCGTCCATGAAAATACGCGATATCCTACCTGAAGAGGCGGACTGGCTGCATGCGTTGAATGTCGCCTGTCTGCCCGCCGTGAATGATCTTTCCCCCGACCGTCTGTGGGCCCTGGTGGAAAAGACCGCGTCCACCCGCGTGGCTGAAATCGACGGCGCACCGGTCGGTGTCGCCATGACGCTGGCCCCCGGTATCGACCATGACAGCATGAACTATCTGTGGTTCGACAGTCGCATGGACGATTTTCTGTATCTGGATCGCATTATGGTTTCCGACGCGGCGCGGGGCAGGGGCGTCGGACAAGCACTGTATGAAGATGTATTTGCCCTGGCTGCGGCGCGGCCCGGCACGCGCGCGGTCACCTGCGAAGTGAATTTGAAACCGTTCAACGGTGGGTCTCTGCGGTTCCATGCGGCGTTGGGTTTCGTCACCGTCGGCGAACAGGATACCGAAGGCGGGAAGAAGGCCGTTTCGTTGCTGCGTCGCCCGGTCTCACCCCCGGTTTGATTGGGCGCGGGAGTATTTTCGTCGGCAGCAGAAATATGAATTGCGAACGATTATTAGAAACATTATAAATAATGCATCACCCTTTTTAACGGAGGATGCCGTTATGGCCAGACAGATCGCAAAAACTGCCAGCTACGGGGCGATGCACCTGACCGTCGCCGTCGCGGTTGCCTATGCGCTGTCGGGTGATTGGCGGATCGCGCTGGGGATCGGCGTCATCGAACCGGCGATCCAGACGGTCGCCTATACGGTCCACGAAAAAATTTGGGCAAACCGAAACCGGAAGTTGGGCGCGCAGGACGGCACGGCGGTCGCGAAAGGCTGACCCGCCGTTAGACGTTGGCGAGGTCGCCGCGTCGCAAGCCATCCTTTTCTTCCCGCAGGATCGTGTAGACCACGGCGGCCACGACGGCGGTGAACGCCATCAAAATGCCGCTGATCACCATATTGGCGACCATGTCTAGGCCGATGAGGGAGAGCGGAAAGATTGCGACGCTGACAATCAGTCCTATCAGCAGGCTAATCCCCAGCAGGATCACCAGCAAGCCGAACAGGGTGAAGCGTTGCCCCTTTGTCAGGGCCGCGCTGCGGTTGAGGGAGGAGAAGATGCCGAGACCTTCGACCATGACCACCTGTATGGCAAGATACCAGAGTGTCAGCAATATGGCGCCGGGAATGACAAAAAATGCCATGCCGATGGTGACCCCGATCCAGGAGAGAAGGGCGACGAGCAACAAGGAGGGCAGGGACCGCGCTCCACGCATCAGGCATTCGCCGACGGTTGCGGGATTACCGTGCATGTAACGGACGGCACCATAACTGATCGTGCCCAGACCGAAGGCATAGAACGGCAATGTGGAAACCAGGATCGCGCCCAATACGGGTAAGGCGCCGCCGGCATTGGTGATGACTTGCTGGGGCGTCGCTTTGCCGTCCACCAATGCGCCCATACCCAGCATCATCAATGTGACGTCGGACAGGGCGCTCATCAGGGCGCCGATCAGGAAGAAGGCGAGGAAGTTGGCCTTCAGGACGGTCACGCTTTGCGACAACACTGCGCCAATCGATAGGGTCGGCATTCCGGATCCTTCTCCGCGGGAACGGTTACGGTCGGCAAGAAACTGGACAGCCGAACTGGAACTCGCAAGAGCGAATTTGGCCGCGACCCGATTTATTCAATCAAAGATAGCTTTTACATTTGCCTCTCATACCCTGCCGGTTAATCTTGAAGCACGATGGTATCGGTGGGGATTTGTGAGGGGATAATGGACGGCAGTATGCAATCGGCGGCGCAGGAAGAACGTCGCCTGCCTTTTTCGTTTTCGGGGACGGGCAAGGACTATTTCGGCATTTGCCTGCGGACGTTCCTGCTGGCGATGGTGACGCTGGGGATTTACGATGCATGGGGGACGGTGGAACGCCGCCGCTACCTTTTGGGGCACACCCAACTGGATGGGCACGGTTTTGACTATCATGCCAAGCCGTGGGTGATTCTTCTTGCCAGACTGATCGTCGTCGCCGCGATTATCGATATCAATATTTTCGCCCGGATTTGGCCGAAGGAAGTCGCCCTGGGGGCTGCGTTGGGCATGTTCGTTCTGTTGCCGTGGCTCATTAACAGCGCGTGGCGCTTCACGCTTAGAAACATGAGCTATCGGAACCTGCGGTTCGACTTCAAGGGTAACTATTTTCAGGCGCTCTGGTACTTTGTGCTGTTGCCGTTCCTGGCCGTATTTGCGCTTGGTCTTGCAAGTCCATTGGTCACGCGGGCGCAGGCGCAATATGTCGCGCGTCATATGAAATACGGCGATGCGCCTTTCTCCCTGGAAATGACGGTTGGCGGGATGTACCGCGTTTTGTTGGTCGCCATTCCTCTCCTCGTCCTCATTGGCGCCGTGATCGGCGGGGTTTTAGGGGCGCTCTACGGATCGGAAATCGCTGCTTTGACGGATCGGCCGGAAGCCCTGGGAGAATTGTTCGGCGGTTTGATCATGGTCGTATATCTGCTGATGCTTCCTGCTTTTGTTCTGGCAGCGATGAGCTACCGAGCGGCCCTCCGCAATGCCGTGCTCTGCGGGGCCGTGCTGGACGGACGTCACAAGTTTGAAGGGACCCTACGGCCCTGGCGATACGGATTGTTTGTGCTTGGCAGCTGGATCGTTGCGGTACTTTCTCTCGGATTTGCCGTTCCCTGGGCGGTTGTGCGTATCCGTCGCTATCAGATGGACCATACGGTCATGATTGCACAGGGGGATCTGGATGATTTCAAGGGGCGGGAACGTGATGCGGGTGATGCCGTCGGCGCGGAAACCGGCGTGATGGAAGGCATTGTCGGCGGCGCCTTTTAAGGTTTCGGGGGAGAGCGGCATATGGACGGGAGTATCCAGACGACCACGCCATCCGAGCGTCGGTTGAAATTCGTATTCACGGGCCAGTCCAAGGACTACTTCCTGATTTGTTTACGGACCTTCCTGCTGGCGGTCGTGACATTGGGGATTTACGACGCCTGGGGCACGGTGGAACGACGGCGCTATCTTCTCGGCCATACAAAGCTGGATGGGCATGGATTCGATTACCACGCCCGGCCCATCACGATCCTGATCGGTCGATTGATCGCGGTTGCCGCGATCGTCGGCTACAACGTTATGGCCTATTTTCAACCCGGCTTCATGTCCGGATTTTTATCCATGGCGTTTATTTTCGGTATGCCCTGGCTTGTGATCCGCGCACTGCGTTTTCAACTGCGCAATACCAGTTACCGGAATGTTCGGTTCGACTTTGTTGAGGACTATTCGAGAGCGTTTAAGGCCTTCATTCTCGCGCCGATCCTGATTCCGCTTTCTTTGTGCCTGGCGTGGCCCTGGGTTCAGCGCGTCGGGGCACGCTTCATCGCGGACAATATGCGATTTGGCGATCGGGCCTTTTCCTTGGATATGCGTCTGTGGAAGGTTTACTTGGTTTTCTTTTCGGCAATTGCCTGTGGTATCGCCGCCATTGTCATCGGCGTTCTGATGAATGGCTCCTTCTCGGAGGCTTGGACGGTCACCGCGCCACTTCAAGTGCTGATATCCGACGCGCAGCCAATGGTAATACCGGTCGGCTCGATTATCTGTACCGTCGTCGTCATTTTTCTGATCGCCGTTTGTTTTACGGTATATAAGGCGGCCTTCAGGAACGCTGTGCTGAATGGCGTGACGTTGGCTGGCGGGCATCGCTTTTCCAGCACGATCCCGATAATCCGGTACGGCTTTACCCTGTGTGGCATTTGGTTCCTTGCGTCGATCTCCATCGGCTTATTGATTCCGTGGGCGACCATATGGTCGAAACGACTACAGACAAATTATTTGGTGATGGTCGCTGCGGGGTCTTTGGATGAGTTCAAATCGCATGGCGAGGACGGTGGAAATGCGGCGGCCACGGAACTTGGGAGTCTTGAAGGTATAACGGACGGATTGCTCGGTGGAACCTTCTGATCCGAAGAAAGAAATTGCCGGACGGCTGTTCGATTCCGGCAGTAGTCGGTTCCAACCGGGGACGATCCGGTGCCTGGGGGATCGCGTGCTGGCCTTCGACGCGGACGGCAATCAGACGGTTTCCGCGCCGCTTGGCTCTGTGCAGATCGATCCGCCGGTTCGTGGCATGCCGTGGCGCGTCCGGTTTCCGAACGGCCAGGCCTTCGAAAGCAACGGTCCGACAGGGTTCGACATGCTCTTCGGAAGGGAGGCGGGCCGCGTAAAGCGTTTCCATGGATTAACGCCGATGCGCTGGACGGCGCTGATTTTGGCGTCCTTGGCCTTACCCTTCGTGTTGTGGTTCGGCTATCCGATCGCGGCCGACAATGTGGCCCGCGCCGTGCCGGTGTCTTTGGACCGGTCCATCGGACAATCCACCTTCCGGGAATTGGACGGTGCCGTGTTCGACAAATCGGAATTGCCGTCCGCGAGAAAAGCTAAAATGCGGGCGATTTTCACCGAAATATTGCGCGCGTCGGATTTGGCGCCGGGGCGGGCGCGTCTGGTTTTTCGAAAATCGGACTATTTCGGGGCGAATGCCTTTGCCTTACCCGACGGCACCGTGGTGATGTTGGACGACTTGGTCGCTCTCGCGGAATCCGATGATGAAATCGCGGGTGTTTTGGCGCATGAAGTGGCCCATATCCGGGAACGGCATTCAATGCGACAAGTCGTGCGGGCCGCGGGGATTTCGGTCCTGGCGCTCTTGATTTTGGGTGACGGATCGTCCTTTGCCGAGGAAATTGCGGCGATGGGCGCGGGGATCGTCCAATTTTCATACAATCGGGAATTCGAGACGGAGGCCGATTTGGCCTCGGCACAAATCATGCGCAAATTGGGACGCGATCCAAATGCGATGATCGCCTTGTTGCGTCGTGTCTACAAGGATTGCGGCGAAAGCTGTGAAGAGACCAGCATCCTGTCGACCCATCCCGGTCTGCGCGATCGGTTGGAGACGGTTTCCGGTGGGGAATAAGGTCTTTGTAGCCGTGGCCTGTTTGCGATAGGCGGCAAAGCGTGTATGCATGTCGCCGGATCAATCATCAGCCGAACGGACAGGAACATGGCGGCGCGCATTTTCATCGACGGGGAAGCCGGGACCACCGGCCTTCAGATCAAAAGCCGGCTCGACGGACGGGAGGAGTTCGACTTCATCCGTCTGGACGACGCCCGCCGTAAGGATCCGGAAGCCCGCCGTGAAGCGCTGAATGCCGCGGATGTCGTGATCCTGTGCCTGCCCGATGCGGCGGCGAAGGAAGCGGTATCGTTGATCGAGAACGAATCCGTGCGCGTGATCGACGCCTCCTCCGCTCATCGGACAGCGCCGGGCTGGGCCTATGGCTTCCCGGAATACGAGGCGGATAGCCGCGCGGAGATTGCGCAGGCACGGTTCGTGACCAATCCCGGCTGTTACGCGATCACGTCGGTGTCGATCCTGCATCCGCTGGTCTCCGCCGGACTGGTACCGGTGGAGTGGCCCGTCACGATCAACGCCGTGTCGGGCTATAGCGGCGGCGGCAAGCAATTGATCGCGGCTTTCGAGGATCCGTCCTCTCCCGACCACACGGATGAGGCATTCCGCGTCTACGGGTTGGGGTTGGCGCATAAGCATATCCCGGAAATCCGCGCCTGGGGCGGCCTGTCCCATGCGCCGCTTTTCGTGCCCAGTGTCGGCCGCTTCGCGCAGGGCATGCTGGTGCAAATCCCGCTGCAACTTTGGGCCTTGCCGGGCAAGCCGTCGGTGGACGATATCCATGCTGCGCTGACCAAGCATTATGACGGACAGTCCTATGTCAGCGTCGCGCCTTTGTCGGAAACAGCGGCCATGGGTAAGCTGGAGCCGGAAGGCCTGAACGACACCAACGAACTGCGCCTGCATGTCTTCGGCAATGCTGAAACGCAACAGGCCGTGGTGATCGGTCAGTTGGACAATCTGGGCAAGGGGGCATCGGGGCAGGCGGTTCAGAACCTGAATATCATGCTGGGACTGCCGGAAGGGCAGGGGCTGGACCGCCCGGCCAGCATCGATCGTTCCTCCGCCGCCTGACGCAAGGGATCGCCGGGCGATGATCGGCGTCTTCGATTCAGGGCATGGCGGATTGACCGTCCTGAGGGCATTGGTAGACGCCTTGCCGCAGCAGCGTTTTCTTTATTTGGGCGATCATGGCTTCGCGCCCTATGGCATGCGCTCGAACGAGGAAATCTATCAACTGACCCGCCGGCGGGTGGGGGAATTGATTTCGCGCGGCTGCCGACTGGTCATCATCGCCTGTAATACGGCTTGCGCGGTCGCCCTGCGTCGATTGCAGCAGGAATGGTTGCCGAAACATGCGCCGGATTGCCGGGTTCTGGGTGTCTTCGTCCCGATGATCGAGGCCCTGACGGGGCAGGAATGGCACGTTCAGGGTGTCTCCGCCTACTCCCCGAAGCGGCCGCCGCAGACGATCGCTGTCTTTGCGACGCGCCGGACGGTTGAAAGCGGCGCTTTCCCGGCGGAAGTGAAGTTGCGCGCGCGGCATTTAAAGGTCATTCAGCAATCCTGCCCCCGCTTGGCGGAGGCGGTGGAAGAAGGCCTCGACGACGATCTCATGCGTCGGGCGGTCGCGCGCTATTGCGATCAGCTATTGGCCAAGGCGGGTAGCGCCAAGATCGATATCGTGGTTCTTGGATGCACCCATTATCCCATTCTGGAGGCGCATTTCCGGGCAGCCTTGCCGCCGGACACGCGGTTGATGTCGCAACCGGATATCGTCGCGAAGGCGCTGGTTCAGTATTTGGGACGGCATCCGGAATTCCGGGATACCGGGACCGAGCATAGCACGGTAGAATTCCTGACCAGCGGCGACCCGCAGAAAGTGCGCGAGGTGTCGTCCCGTTTCTTCGGGGCGGATTTGGACTTCCGCCATTTGAGCGGTTGGGCGGAACCGAAGCCGGAGCCGGTCCCCGTTGTGCCGCCGAAAGCCGACGAGACGACTGAAGGGGAGGAGACCAGCCATGACGCATGATGCAAGAGACGTTCTACCTTTCGACGGTATCGTCCCGGAATTGGAAGACGGTGTTTTCGTCGCCCCGGGGGCGAAGGTCATCGGCGACGTGAAGATCGGCGCGGGTACGGGGGTCTGGTACGGTTGCGTCATCCGGGGGGACGTCAACGAAATCCGGATCGGCCGCGATGTGAACATTCAGGACGGAACGATCATCCATGTCGCGACACATGGACAGGGGACCTATATCGGCGATCGCGTCTCCATCGGCCATATGGCGCTGATCCACGCCTGTACCTTGGAAGACGAGGCCTTTGTCGGCATGAAGGCGGTGGTGATGGACGGCGCGGTGGTGGAATCCGGGGCGATGGTCGCCGCCGGCGCACTGGTTACGCCGGGCAAGCGGGTCCGCACGAGGGAACTTTGGACCGGCGCCCCGGCGAAATGCGTCCGGAACCTGACGGACAAGGATCTGGACATGATGCGGTGGACGCATACCCATTATGTCGGTCTGGCGCGGAAACACGCGGAAAGCGTCAACGGGGGAGGTGTTGAATGAGTGACAATCAAGAGCTGGACGTCCGGGAAGGCGGTTGCTTGTGCGGTGGGGTGCGCTACCGGTTGGACGGTCCGTTGCCGGACGTTACCACCTGCCACTGCAATCAGTGCCGCAAGACGTCGGGCCATTACGTGGCCATGACGTCTATTCCGAAAGACCGTCTAACGTTTTTGTCGGATGAGACCCTGACATGGTTCCCGTCATCGGACTTCGCGGAGCGCGGCTTTTGCAATCGATGCGGCGGGAACCTGTTCTATCATCGCCTCGGGCATGACAGTTACGCGATTACTGCCGGGACGATGGACGGAAAGACGGGGCTGAAGACCGTGCGAAACATCTTCGTCGAAGATAAGGGCGACTATTACGACCTGCCGGACGTTTAGCGCGTTCCGGTGACGATCCGAATAGTGGTGTGCAACTGATAGCTGCCGCCGTCGCGCAGGGGTTCCAACCGTTCTTTGATTTCCTTGTCCAGCCGGTCGAGGACGGCCTCGTCCACGCCGTGAACGCGATCGCCGAAGGTCATGTGCAGCTGGGGCCGCCAGAATGGGCGGTCGGCGGGCGCGCGCGGCGTGAAAGACAGGTCCCGTTCCGTCATATCCCCATATCCCGCCACGGCCATGGCTGTGGTCAGCGATCCCGGTTCCGAGAACCGGAACATGCGGTGGAAATGGTCGTCGCGGGCTTCCCCCAGACAAAAGTCGACGGCTTCCGCGAGGACATGAAACAGCGTTTGAAGCGGTTCCGGCGGCCAGACCATAAACCCGACTCGTCCGCCGGGTTTCAGGACGCGGCGCGTTTCCGAAAGCGCGGTATCGACATCGGGCGGAAACATGATGCCGAAACGACAGGTGACGCGGTCGAACGCACCGTCGGCAAAGGGTAGTTTTTGCATATCGGCGGCCACGAAGCGCAGGCGTTTTTCGCGATCCCTGCGGCGCAGCCCGGTCAGCATAGCGGGGACCAAGTCCGTCGCGACGACCATACCGGTTTCGCCGACGATCTTCTCCGCCGTGAAGGCGGGTTCGCCGGCACCGCTCGCCAAGTCGAGGAGTGAATGCCCCGCTTCCAGGCCGATCGCTTCCATCAGCGGTCGGTTGAAGCGGTCGGCAAGCGGGGCCATCGCATCGGCTTGGGCATGCCATGCCTCGGCCTTGTCGGTCCAGTGATCTCGGATACGCATATGAGTGGGCGGATCGGAATTCCTGTCGGACGACATCGCTTAGTCTCACTTTCGGGCCTTGCGGCCAGGGTAAATCGGCGGTGTCGAAGACAATAAAAGCGAAAACGCACCCGCCGCAAGCAGGTGCGTTTTACCGAATTCCAGTACTGCCACAGACCGTTCGGCTACAGCAGTTCGATCCGTTCCGCCATCGGCCCCTTGTCCCCCTGTCGGGCGACATAACGGACACGCTGCGCGGTTTCCAACGATTGAATGCCGGCACGTCCCAAGATGCGGGCGGAAACGAAAACGTCCTGTGTCCCATCATCCGGCGTCACAAAGCCGAATCCTTTGGCATCGTTGAAGAATTTGACGGTGCCTTCGCCCGGGTCTCCTGGCGGGCCTGCCGGTGCGCGGCGTGGGCCGCGATCCGGACCACCGAATCCGCCGGGGCCGCCCCCGAACCCGCCGGGTCGCGGTCCGCGGTCGCCACCACCGCCACCACCACCGGGGACGGCTGTCGACATATCGACGGAATAGACGGTTGCAACCATCAGTCCCTTCTGACCCTGAGCCAGATCGCAAACCAATGTTGCCCCTTCGGCCATGGAATGGGCATCCTCAATCGGCAATACCGAGGCATGCAGGAAGGCGTCCGACCCGTCCTCATCATCCGGTACTACGAACCCAAAGCCCTTGGTCGGATTGAACCATTTGACTTTTACAGTCACCCGCTCTTGCACAACGGCGGGCGGTAAACGGCGATTCATGTGAAACTGGCGCTCCTTCGCAACTCCCCGGCCGGCAAAACTGGAAATTATTCTTGTCTACCCCGCGCCGGCCTCCACCTTTGGGAAGGCGTTCCTCCTCGAATGCCACCCCTTTGACCCAAGAGTCTTACGGCATATCCGTTCCGGCGTCTACGGGTTAAACGATATTGGTTGCATTTGTTCCGCAAATAGGAAAACCCCACCCGAGTCGCCTCGGATGGGGTTTTCTGAGAATTACCGCCGCTTTACTCTGCCTGATCTACCCGCAAACTTGCGAGAGACCGGCTGAAGCGGTCGGGTCAGCGGCGGGCTACGATCTCTTCAATGTCGCCACGGTTCAGACCGATATCGGCGAGCATTTCGTCGGACAGCGCGTTCAGTTGAGCGGCGGTCTTACGACGGTGGTAGAATTCGACGGTCGCGTTGGCGGCGACTTCGAAAGCGGCAACGACATCGTAAGCGGCGCGTGCGACCATATCTTTCAGGGAAACGGAAGCGTCGGTGCGGTTCGTCAGGGTAACAGCCATTTCATAATCTCCTATAGCGGCGGTTTGTCTGTTGTGCGGCGCGGAATTCCCCGCGGCACATCGGTGAAATGAGGCTTTTCAGTCCGCGGAACAATTGCAGAAAGCAGAGGAGGGTAATGCAAAAAGTGAATGCCTCACGCCAGCCAGAAATGGGCGCGTTTAGAACAAAAAAATGCCGGAACCGTCGTTTTTGCGACTAGGTCCCGGCGATTGAGGTTCTAGCGGATCAAATTCCGCGTGGAAGCGACGCTTTGCACCGTAACTCCGCCCGGGTGACATCGACCACAGGGCACGCTTTCCGCAGGTCAGGCGTTAGGCGGCATCGGCGCAAGTTTTGGCCTTTCTCGCGGCCCCGTCATAGGCATCCAGCATTCGTTCAAACCAATCGGCCGTCGGGTCGCCGTCCTGGAAGAGGGTGACCCGCGAAACGCTATGCAGCCATTGCAAGCCGCCGAAGACCATATGATCGGTATAAAGGGGCGTGTCTCCGCCAATGAACGATTGATGCGCAAGCATGTCGCGCATCGGGGCAAGTGCCGCCGTTACAGCATCAATGCGGACCTGAGTGTCGCCGCATACATCCTCCAGCGGCTTTCCGAACCGTGCTTCCCGGGTTTCGCGGAAATAGGCTTGGTCCTTGTCGTTCAGAAGCGTCCAAACGGGCAAGACGGCGAGGGGGGCGATTGTCGGCACCAGCCGATCGGCCCATCCACGGATCAATTGGGCGGCGGCAAACCCCACCGGGCCGCCGAACAGGCTGGGGCGGTCGGGGAAGGTGTTCTCCAGGTACAGAGCAATATCCCAGGAATCGAAGATCCATTTGTCACCGTGTTTCAGGACGGGAACCTTTCCCTGACCGGTCGCGGCGATGGCCTCCTTGTCGGTGAAGCGCCATGGAACGGGGGTGTAGGGTAGGCCCTTATGCGCCAAGGCTATGCGGGTGCGCCAAACCCAGGGGCTGAAACGCAAGTCCGGGTCTCGACCGCAAAGTTCGTAGAGGTGTAGGTCCATGACGTTCTCGCTTTGGATGGTTATAATGGAATGATCGTTCCAATATAACCATCCACCCCGCTTTGGGGAAGCTGGAATTAACGCCACGGTGACCGATGACTGTCGGTGCGGAAGAGCGGAGGGTGTTGACGGAACCCTTTTCGGTGGAAGCGGCATTCCCGGAAATCGAAGAGAGGGCGTTGACCTCCGGCTTCGAAGTCGCTATTACCGCGCCCGTCCACGTCGCGTCGCGGCGCGGGCACTCTGATGGGGAATAGGTTAACGGTAGACCCACGGACTCTGACTCCGTTAGTCCTGGTTCGAATCCAGGTTCCCCAGCCAAAAAGCCGATCCATGGTTCTTCCATGGGTCGGCTTTATCTATTTGGGGCTGATATCCGCCGCGAAGGCTTCATGGAACGTTACGGTGGCCGTTGGATAGGTGCTGTCGTATGACAATGCGAAGAACGCATAGGGCGGAACGCCGTCCAATGTCAGTTCTGGACGGTTCCGGAACCCGAATCTTGGATAGTATTCTGGGTGACCGACAAGACAGCATCCGTGAGCGCCCAATTTTTTAAGGCGCGATAATCCTTCCTCAATCAAGGCCGTGCCGATGCCCTGTCGCTGACAATCGGGCGCGACGGATACGGGACCAAGCCCATACCACCCCTTCGTGCCGTCCGATAGGGTTATGGGAGAGAATGCGATATGGCCGACAAGCCGTCCGTCGACTTCCGCAACCAGCGAGACGGTCAATGCGTGCGCGAGGCGCAGGGCCTCGACAATGAATTGTTCCGTATGGTTGCTGATTTCGAGGTCGGCGAAGGCGGCGACTGTGATGTCGTGAATGGCCGCCGTGTCGTCGTCGGTCTCCGGTCGGATCGTGATATTCAGGGACATGCGGCGCTCTCATTCGTGATACCCGCCCTAGGCGGCCGCGATATAATGCGGCTGGGCGAACAGCTTCTGCAGGAAGGCGTCCCGCTCGATCGGATGGGAGAAAAAGTATCCCTGTCCGTATTCCACGCCGATCTTCTGCAAAATCGCCACCTGTTCCGGGGTTTCAATACCTTCCGCAATGACGCCGACACCGATAATCCCGGCGATTTCGACGATATGCGGGACGAGGCTGGATCGAATGGAGGCTTCGTGTTGATCCAGGCCTTGTATGAAGGATTTATCGATTTTCAGGAATTCCGCGTTGATTTCACGTAGTTGCGATAGATTGGAATAGCCTGTCCCGAAATCGTCGATGGAAACTTGAAACCCCTGTCCGTGCAGGTAGTTGATGGCGTCTTCGATGCTATCGATATCGCCGATCCCGGTTTCCAGCACCTCGCAGTTCAGCGTATAGACATTCGCGGCGGCATAGCGCAGTTGTTCGCTGTCCGATAGGCGCTGCAAAAAACGTTTTTCTAGGTCGCGCGGATAGAAGTTGATCGAAATCTTGAAATTCGGGTCGGCCTCGATCGCCGGCTTCAGGGCGTCGAATGCCTGACGCATGATGATGGTGGTAAATTCCCATGTCAGGTTTTGGCGTTCGATGATGGGGATGAAAGTATCTGGGTAAATCTTTTCGAATTCGTCTTCGTATCTTGCCAAAACCTCGCAACCGACGATGCGGCCGTCACTCAGCCGGACGATCGGCTGATAGACGCAGTAATATGGATCGCCCCCTTTGCGCACGGCATTTCGAATTCGGCCGGTCTGACTTAGTCGTTCCTTCAGGTTTCGATGGGAAAGAGCAAATGCCAAGGTGCCGATCAAAAGCGACGACATGATGCCCAGGGTCAGCAGGAAGCCGTATTTCCTATGCAGGGTTCTCCAGGATTCCTTGGTGGCGATGCAGAAGAACCCCAAACCGGACGGCAAGCAGGCATTGGCATATAGATTGGCTATCAGGGGATTGCTTTTATTCACCACGACGTCCCGATAGAGGCCGATAATGCCCGCCAGATGCCCGGAAAAGCCGCTGCCGTCCTCCTGTGGCGCGTAGATTTCATAAACTTCCTGTTCGAAACCGTGCAGCATGCCGGCTTCGTTAATCAGGATGATGAATTGTCCCTCGCGGATGGCGAAGCCGTTCAGGTAGCGTTCGAATGGCAGTTTCACGTCCCGCCACATCATGCGGCTGCGCTTGGTATTGGCTTCCAGCGGCTCGGGATAGACATGCGGTGTTTCGAAGACGCCCGCGACGGCGGAACAGGTGGCTACGGTCCGGTCCGTCGACGGATCGGGGACGTATTCAATGTCGCCAATCTGATCGTAGACATAGAGCAACCGACGCATTCCCTGAAGGAAGAGGGGATTGCATCCCGGATTGTCCAAAACGCTGAGCTCGAAAAACGTTCGATCCAGGTGCAGAGCGACCCGTTTCCCTCGTTCCAGGATACGGTTTTGCAACGATAAAAGGTCGGACTGAATCTGTGCGGAAATACCCATCCAAATCAGAATGGCGGTTCCGAAGAAGAATAAGAGGCCGATGATCGGCGGGACGCCCCTTAGTATCCGTCGCGTCGGGCTGTATAATGGATTCATTTATCTAGCCCTTGGATGTGTTCAGATATTGGCCGCACGGATCGAGGTGCGGGCTGACATATCTCCAGCAGATCATTGTCGTACAATAAAGTTAGCATTTTAATGATATCTGATATTTCGTTCAATGATCCAGCCTCATTGGACTCGCGGTGCTTCGGATATCTCGGAAACCCTTGCCCTTTGGGGTCTCGGTCTCGTAGTTACTGGAGCAATGTGACGTTTTGGCGAAAGGTTCGGGACCGATGGCGAAGAAAACGGGTAAGGGGGGCGGAAAATCTTCGTCGCCCCATCGTCAGGCGTCCGATATTCGCAGTGCGCGCGTTCGGGTGAAGACGGCGCGGGGTCGCAAACTGTCATCGACATTGTGGCTCGATCGGCAGCTCAACGATCCCTATGTGCAGGAAGCGAAACGGCTGGGCTATCGTGGGCGTGCAGCCTTCAAGATCGCGGAGATCGACGACAAATACAATATCCTCCATCCCGGCGCCCGGATCGTCGATCTGGGATGCGCCCCCGGCGGCTGGACCCAGATCGCACTGAACCGTTGCGGCGCGGATGCACAGGTCGTCGGTATCGACCTTCTGGAATGCGAACCGATTCCGGGCGCGACGCTGCTGGTCGGCGATTTCATGGATGACGACGCGCCGGATCGGTTGAAAGCCGTGATGGGGGGCAAGGCGGATGTCGTCCTGTCCGACATGGCCGCGAATACGACGGGCCACCCGCCGACGGATCACCTGCGGATCGTTGCCTTGGTGGAACTGGCCTATGATTTCGCCCAGGAAGTCCTTGCGCCCGGCGGAGCTTTTGTAGCCAAGGTTTTTGCGGGTGGTACGGAAAGCGGCCTTTTGAAGACGCTGAAACAGGATTTCGAACGTGTCTATCACATGAAGCCGAAATCCAGTCGCAAGGAATCCCCGGAAATGTATGTCGTCGCGATCGGCTTTCGGCGTGTAGCAGACGACAAAACCGGCGACGGCGGAATGGGTGAGGACGCCTAGGGCGCGCCCTTACTGAACATCCACGGTATCGGTGAAGTCCAGGGTTACCGTATCCGTGCCGTCGTCGTTCTTTTGATAATACTGAAAATGGGCGGTGTAGGTGCCGGGGATGAGCGGCGCGTTCAGGCCCTGTCGACCGACGGCGAGAAGGCGGCTTTGGCTATAAGTGTCGAACCGGCGCCCCGATTTCACGAACCGCTGTCCCTGCGGGTCGGTGATTTCCGCGACGAAGCCATCCCCCGGATGAATGCCCGCCAGATAGATATGATAGACCAAGCCGGTGGAGTCGGCATTAATCGGTCGGTTGAACAGCTCGTATTCAACGGCGGCGCGGTTCAACGGCTCGTCGGCGAAGCCGGTCCGCATGATCAGGGTCCGCGGATAGCGCAACCCGTCCATCAGGTCGTCCCGCCACATGCTTTCGCCCGACAAACCACAGCCTTCATGCCGCGCCGCACCGGTGAACGGGTCCAGGAAGGTTCCGTTCTGCATGACTTCGAAATGGACATGCGGGAATTCGGTCAGACCGGACAGGCCGACCTGACCCAGGGTCTGGCCGCGTTGGACCACATCGCCCGGTTTGACGGTGATGGAGCCGCGCTTCAGGTGGCTGTAGCCGGTAATGATTCCGTTGCCGTGATCGACGCCGACGACGTTGCCGCGACCGCGGTCGGTAACGGCGCTGCGTCCGAAAAGCTTGAAATTCGCATCCGGCATGCCGTCGCGGACCACGGTGACAGTGCCCGGCGCGGCGGCGACGACGTTCACGCCGTCTTCCATCTGCTTATAGTCGATCAGCCGGAAATCCGTACCCCGATGTTCGTCATAGGTCAGAGACCCACAGGTATAGTCGCGGGGGTCCGCTTCCGATCCGGCATTCACGTAATTCAGGATGTAACAATCATTGCCCAGGTCGCAGTCGATGGGCAGGGACAGACGAAACGGCCCGGTTTCCACGGCGGGCATCGGGGCGATATCCTTCGCGGCGTCGGTGACTTCCGCCGCACCGTCTTTGACCGCGTCGCCGATGGCTTCCCCAATCGGGGCGATGGTGCCTTCGGCCGGTTCCAGGCCGATCGGCGCGCGTTCACTGTCGCCGTCACCGTCGGAATCGTTCTGGTTGTCGGTATCGGACGAAATCGTCGTTTGCGCGACCCTGCCGTCTTGGTCACTTTGCATCCGGCCGAGGAGCTGGAGACCGGCGACCCCTACGCCGATCAGGGCGACAAGGACGACAAGCCCTACGATTATCCGCCTCATTGTCATCCCTCCTTCCGGATCACATCAATGCCGCCATCCCCACCGGTCAGGGCAATTTTTCCATGCTTTAGGGACAAGGCATCCTCCCCGAACAATTCCCGACGCCAACCGGATAGGGCTGGCACGGCTGCGGAATCATCCGCGGCAATCCGCTCCAGATCGTCGGCATTGGCGATAAGGCGCGATGCTACTCCGGCGGATTCGCTGTTCCTTTTCAACAAAACCTTCAACAAGTCGGTCATCGGGCCCAGGCCGGGCGGCAAGGCTTCCTGCTTCGGTGGGTGGGGCAGGTCGTCTTTCGGGACCGCCATGGCGCGTTCGACGGCATCCAGAACGCCTTGCCCCAGCTTGCCTTCCGCAAACCCCCGGCCAAGACCGCGGATGCGGGCCAGATCCTCCAGGGATTTCGGCGCGCTGCCAGCGATGTCGAGCAGAGAGTCGTCCTTAATGATCCTGTTGCGCGGGATGTCGCGGGCCTGCGCCTCGCGTTCGCGCCAGGCCGCAACTTCGCGCACGACCTGAAGAAACCGCGGCTTGCCGCCCCGAACCTTCACCCGACGCCAAGCGTCTTCCGGCTCGTTGCGATAGGTATCGGCGCTGGACAGGATCGACATTTCTTCCTCAAGCCAATGCGACCGGTCGGTTTCCGCCAGCCTTTGCGACAGAAACAGGTAGATGTCGCGCAGATGCGTCACGTCCGACAGGGCATAGGTGATCTGCCGATCGGTCAATGGACGATGTGCCCAATCGGTAAAGCGGGAGGACTTGTCCAGTTCGGCCCGGCAGATTTTTTTCACCAGGGCTTCGTATCCGACCTGATCGCCGAAGCCGCAGACCATCGCGGCGACCTGACTGTCGAAAATCGGGGCCGGAACCTCCCCCATCAGATTATAGAAGATTTCCAAATCCTGCCGCGCGGCATGGAATATCTTGATCTGCTTGGGATTCCGCATGATTTCAAAGACCGGGGCGAGGTCGATACCCTCCGCCAGCGGGTCGATGGCCCGTTCGGTATCGTCGCCCGGCGCGGCGATCTGCAGAAGGCAAAGCTTCGGCCAGTAGGTCTTGTCGCGCATGAATTCGGTGTCGACCGTCACCCAGGGGGCATCGGCGATGGAACGGCAATATTCGGATAAAGCATCCGTCGTGGAAATCAGGGCCTTGGACATAACGACCGCGTATAGACGAGTCGTGCGGGCAGGGGAAGGCCGAAGCGCGGAAATTCGCTCTTCCGTTTAACGGGCCGCAGGAATAGTCTTCGCTCAGAACCTTCCCGTCGCTGCCCATCTGGACCGTCATGCCCGATTTTACCGCTGACCAGGAGTCACGGCCGACCTTCCGTGAACTCTTTACGCCCAAGCTCATCACCGTTCTGAAGGAAGGATATGGCTGGTCGAAACTACGCCAGGACGGCATTTCCGGCCTGACCGTCGCGATTGTCGCCCTCCCGTTGTCGATGGCCATCGCCATTGCCTCCGGCGTCGGGCCGGAACGGGGGCTGATCACCGCGATCGTCGGCGGCTTCCTCGTCTCTCTTTTAGGCGGCAGCCGATTTCAGATCGGCGGTCCGGCAGGGGCCTTCATCGTCCTGGTGGCCGCCACGGTCGCCCGACACGGTGTCGACGGGTTGGTACTGGCGACCTTTATGGCCGGGATCATTCTGATACTCATCGGCTATGCACGGTTGGGCACTTTCGTGAAACTAATCCCCTATCCGGTGACGATCGGGTTCACGGCGGGGATCGGCATTATCATCCTGACCAGCCAATTGCGTGACTTTTTCGGCCTGATGCCGACCGGGGAGGTTCCGGCGGAATTTCTGGAAAAGTTGGCGGCCTTGGCCGCCGCCGCACCGACCGTCAGCATCGCCGCCACCGGGCTGGCCATCGGAACCGTCGCGATCATCCTGTTGCAGCGCCGGTTTGCGCCGTCCTGGCCGGGATTGCTGATCGCGGTCGTCGTAACCTCCCTGGCCACCGCGCTGTTCGGATTGCCGGTGGAAACCATCGGCACGAAATTCGGCGGGATTCCCTCGACGCTGCCGATGCCGGCCCTGCCGGATTTCAGTCCGGACCGGGTCCTCTTACTTTTGCCGGATGCCGTAGCCTTCGCGCTGCTGGGGGCGATTGAATCGCTTTTATCAGCGATTGTCGCCGACGGCATGACGGGGCGTCGGCATCGGTCGAATTGCGAACTCGTCGCTCAGGGCGTGGCGAATATCGGTGCGTCTCTCTTCGGCGGCTTCTGCGTGACCGGAACCATCGCCCGCACCGCCACCAATGTGCGGTCCGGCGCGATCGGCCCGGTGTCGGGGATGCTGCATTCCGCGATACTGTTGGGCTTCATGCTGATCGCCGCACCGCTGGCCGCCTATATCCCGCTCGCCAGCCTTGCCGGCGTTCTGGTCGTCGTCGCCTACAACATGATCGAGAAGCACGCACTGGTCGCCATTTTGCGCGCGTCGCGTGGCGATACCATCGTGCTGGCGGTAACATTCCTGCTGGTCGTGTTGCGCGATTTGACCGAAGGCATTGTCGTCGGCTTCGCCCTGGGGGCGATCCTGTTCATCGATCGGATGGGCAAGGCCCTGGCGGTGGAAACGAAGGCACCGCTGATGCTGGAGGATCAGGCCGATACGGTGGCGACGGGCGGCACCTTTTCCGATGGCGGGCGTGTGCCGTCGAATGTCGAGGTACACCGTATTTCCGGCGCGTTCTTTTTCGGATCGGCGTCGACGGTCGGACGGGTTCTGGACCGGATATCCGAACATCGCAAACATGTCGTGATCGATTGCAGTCAGGTGCCGTTCCTGGATTCGACGGCGGCGAATGTCCTGGAAGGAACGGCACGGAAGGCAAAACGTGTCGGGGTACGTTTCTTCATCACCGGCGCGTCGGCACCGGTTCGGTCCATGCTGGAAGCGCATGGTGTGGCCGAACCGGATACCGAATTCGCCGACACCATCGACGCAGCGTTGGAACGCCTGCGTCGATAGTCCTGATCAATAATGCGGATCGGCAACCCGCTTTTCCGCTGCCCGATGCGACCAGCGCAGGACGACATAGCCCAAGACCGCGGAAATGATCGACCCGGACAGAACGCCGACGCGAACCGCCTTGGCCTGTTCCGCCGTATCGAAGGCCAGATTGCCGATGAACAGGCTCATCGTGAAGCCGATACCGGCCAGCAGGGCAACGCCCCAGATCTGACGCCAGTTCGTGCCGGCGGGCAGACGGGAGACGCCCAGTGCGCAGGCCAGGGCGCAGGCGCCCAAAACGCCGATCTGCTTGCCGAAGAAGAGGCCCGCCGCGATCCCGGCGGACACCGGTTCCAGCACCGATGCGAGGGTAAAGCCGGCCAGGGAGACACCGGCATTCGCGAAGGCGAAAATCGGCATGATTCCGAAAGACACCCAATTCACCAGGGAATGTTCGACGACGTAGAGCGGTCCTTCTTCGTCTTCCGTCGCGCCCTTCATGGGTAGGCAGAAGGCGACGGCGACCCCGGCCAGGGTAGCGTGCACGCCAGATTTCAGCACCGCGACCCACAGCACCGCGCCCAGCAGTAGATAGGCGGTGATCGACAGGACGCGCATCCGGTTCAGGATGATCATCGCCGCCAGGACCAGCCCCGCGACGATCAGGGCGATGCCGGACAGGTTGGCGGTATAGAACAGCGCGATGATCACGATCGCGCCCAAATCGTCGATAATGGCGATGGCCAGCAGGAAGACCTTCAGCGACGTCGGAACGCGCCTTCCCAAAAGGGCCAGAACCCCCAATGCGAAGGCAATGTCGGTCGCCGCCGGGATGGCCCAGCCGTCCAGGGCGCCGGGATTGTCGTAGTTGAAGGCCGCGTAAATCAGCGCCGGTACGATCATTCCCCCCAGCGCGGCAAGCGCGGGCAGGGTGGCCGTGCGCCGGTCGGCCAGATTCCCGACCAGAATTTCTCGTTTGATTTCAAGGCCGACCAACAAGAAGAAGATCGCCATCAGGAAATCGTTGATCCATAGCAGCAATGGCTTGGACAGGCCGAAATCGCCGTAAGAAATCGTAAAATGCGTATCGAGCGCGGCCGTATAATGGGGCGCGAGCGAGGAGTTCATCACCAAAAGGGCGGCCACTGCCGCCGCGATCAGGACGAGGCCCGGCGCTGTTTCATGACCCAACGCGCGAACAACGGTATTGTAAACAGCCTTAACCGGCATCGACTCTCTATCCCCCACTATTATTGACAGACCATTGGCATATCGCCCCGAAATGGGGGGTTGTTAGGAATTTTCAACAGGTTGATCGTCCGTTTCCGGCGCTTTTTGCGGATCATACCGTCTATGCGCGGCGGTTTCGGTGATCATCCGATTGACCTCCGGGTGACGTTTCATCAATTCGAAGAACTGATCCGCGTCGAGAACCATTAATTGCGTTTCCGACAAGGAAACGACGGTCGTGTCGCGGATGTTACCATGCAACAGCCCGACTTCCCCAAAAAACTCGCCCGGTCCCAGGCGCATCGGCTCGGGAAAGAATTCCGCCTCCACCTCGCCCGACGCGATGAAATACATACGGTCGGCATGTTCGCCCTTTCGCACGATCAGATGGCGCGGCGGCACGATCAACGGCTGGAGGAGGGTCGCGATTTCCCCGATCTGGGTGGCCTCCAGACGGGAGAAAGCAGGGACCTGCGCCACCATTTCCCAACTGACCTTGAAATCGCGGCGGCGCAGTTCGTCTACGAAACTGGACGCGAACAGACCGGTCCACAGGGCGAACAACCCGATCCCGGACAGCATGACGACCCCGCCGATCAGCTTCCCCAGGATCGTATGCGGGACCATGTCGCCGTAGCCGACGGTCGTCAGCGTCGCCAGGGACCACCACATGGCATCGGGGATGGAGCCGAAAACATCCGGCTGCGCCTTGTGTTCCGCCAGGAAAACCGCCGTCGCCGCGAAATGCAGGGCGATGACCACGATCAGCAGGGCCGCGACCATGGTGCGCTTTTCCCGCTGTAGGGCGGCGACGATCGATTGCATGGCCCGCGAATAGCGCGTCAGTTTCAGCACCCGCACCATCCGCAACGTCCGCAAAACCCGAAGGTCCAGCCCCAACGGTACCCCGGCAAGGATCAGCAGCGACGGCAACACCGCCGCCAGATCGATCAGCCCCATCGGCGACAGGGCGAATCCGATGCGCGCCTTCCACGGCGGGAGGTCGTGATAACGGCCGTCTTCGACGCAAACCCATAACCGGGCAAGATATTCCAACGTGAAAATGACGATGGAGACATATTCGATCACATCGAACAGGACGGGGAAGCGTTGCGCCACGGGTTGGACGGTCTCCAGCGTCACCGCGACCAGATTGACGACGATGATCGCGACCAGCAGACCGTCGAAGATGCGGGCGCCGGGGCCGGGGGCGCCCCAACCGCCGATGATCCGGAATAAACTGTGCCGCAGTCGTCGCATACCGCGACGGTAAGCGGAGTCGTCTGCCCTTGGCGAGAGACAAGCATGTCGCCAACGGGTTTACCGGGCATCGCCATCCGAACAACACGGTTGACATTCCCGACGGAAACAGGCCCTTTCCCGCCCGATATTCGCGGGTCTCGAGACTCGTCAGGTCATCGGAAATTGGAGCGTTATCATGCACGCATATCGCACGCATACATGCGGCGAACTTCGGGCGGACACTGCCGGTCAGGAAGTTCGGCTGTCGGGTTGGGTCCATCGCAAGCGCGATCACGGAAACCTGCTCTTTGTCGATCTGCGCGACAATTACGGCCTGACCCAATGCGTGATCGACGTCAGTTCCGATCTGTTGGGCTTGATTGAGGGCCTGAGCCTTGAATCGGTCATCACGGTGACCGGCAAGGTGGTGAAGCGGTCCGCGGAAACCATCAACCCGAACCTGCCGACGGGTGAGGTCGAGGTCTATATCAGCGAATGCCACGTCCAGTCGCGCGCCGAGCCGTTGCCGATGCCGGTGAACCAGGATGCGGGGTATCCCGAGGAAATTCGCCTGAAGAACCGCTTCCTGGATCTGCGGCGCGAGGAAATGCATCGCAACATCCTGCTGCGCAATGCGGTGATCCAGTCAGTTCGCCGTCGAATGGTCGCGCAAGGCTTTTCCGAATTCCAGACGCCGATCCTGACGGCCAGTTCGCCGGAAGGCGCGCGCGACTTCCTGGTGCCGTCGCGTCTGCATCCGGGTCAGTTCTATGCCCTGCCGCAGGCGCCACAGCAGTTCAAACAGTTGCTGATGATCTCCGGCTTCGACCGGTATTTCCAGATCGCCCCGTGTTTCCGCGATGAAGACGCCCGCGCCGACCGCAGCCCGGGTGAGTTCTATCAGCTCGATTTCGAAATGTCCTTCGTCACCCAGGAAGACGTGTTCCAGGCGATCGAACCGGTCCTGCACGGCGTGTTCGAGGAATTCGCGAACGGTCGCGAGGTTTCCGCGATGCCGTTCCCGCAAATTCCCTATGCGGAAGCCATGCTGAAATACGGGTCCGACAAGCCGGACCTGCGCAACCCGATTGAAATCGTCGACGTGTCCGAAGCCTTCCGCGGATCGGATTTCAAGATTTTCGCGAAACTGGTCGACGGCGGCGCGGTCGTGCGCGGTATTCCGGTCAAGGGCGCCGCCGCCCAGCCGCGCAGCTTCTTCGACAAAATGAATTCCTGGGCGCAAAGCCAGGGGCAGCCGGGGCTCGGCTATATCGTCTGGCGCGAAGATGGCGCGGCCGGTCCGATCGCAAAAAACCTGGACGAGGCCCGTATCGCGCAACTGGCGGATATCGCCGGGATCGGGACGGGCGACGCGATCTTCTTTGCCGCCGGTAAGGCAGATGACGCCGCAAAATTCGCGGGTACGGCGCGGACGAAGATCGGCGAAGACCTGGGCCTGATTGACGAAAACCGGTTCGAATTCTGCTGGATCGTCGATTTCCCGATGTTCGAATACAACGAAGACCTGAAGAAGGTCGACTTCTCGCATAACCCGTTCTCCATGCCGCAGGGCGGGATGGAAGCGCTGGAAACGCAGGATCCGCTGTCGATCCTGGCCTATCAGTACGACATCGTCTGCAACGGGATCGAATTGAGCTCCGGCGCGATTCGGAACCATCTGCCGGAAGTCATGTACAAGGCCTTCGACATTGCCGGGTATGGCCCGGAAGTGGTCGATACCCGTTTCGGCGGCATGATCAACGCGCTGAAACTGGGCGCGCCGCCTCACGGCGGTTCCGCGCCGGGGATCGACCGGATTGTCATGCTGCTGGCAGGGACGACAAACATCCGCGAGGTCATCGCCTTCCCGATGAACCAGATGGCGCAGGATTTGATGATGGGCGCGCCCGCGCCCGTGTCCGAACGCCAGCTTCAGGATGTTCACATCGCGTTGGATCTGCCGGCGGATCTCGACGCGCTGGACTGATCGTCGCTGCAAACTGGATCAAGGCCGCGCTCCCCCAAAGGGCGCGGCCTTTTCATTTTGGGACCGGCTCTCTATTCGTTCGTGAAAAAAGACGCGCCGAACAGCCAGACCGTCTTCCCGTCACGCGCCAGGATCGGTAGGGACATGGTCTCGATGATGCCGGAATAGGTCTTGCCGACATACCGCATGCGCAGGAAGACCGGCTTACGATCGCGTGCTGCTTCATTCGACAGAGCGATCGACGCCTCGGCCTCATCCGGGGACATATGCTGCCGGAAGGGGATGTTGGATACGTCGCGGCCATAGAATTGCGTGATCCGGCTGCCCAACAACCGATATTGCCAGTCGCCATCGGGCAGGGGTTCCAGAATAAAGCTGCGATCGGCACAGCGCAGGGCCCACAATTCCTTAAGGGTCAGATCCTCACGGGACGGCAACTGTCCGTTGTCGCCGCATTTACTGCGCCAAAGGGCGAAGAGTTCCGTCGCGTCGGGATGCTGCGGTTCGGTCAGTCGCTCTACGACCGGGTCTTCGGATTTACTGGGCACGGCGCGCTGTATTCTTCTAGGGGGCCGGGACGGCGGCGATAGGATGTGATTTCCGCTCCGCCAGGGAATGGAAATACAGCGGCATTATTGGGCGGAAAAAACACGGCGCGGCTGGTCTTCCGACTCTGCCGGAGCCGGATCGGAGGATTGCTGCCCTGATGTTGCCGTAGAAGACGAGGACGGCAGCGTGATAGAGGTACTGCCCGTCGGCGCGGCGACACCGGACGATTGACGCTGACCGGATGACTGGCTCGACATATTGGGCATTTCAAAGGCGGGGCGGCCGTCCTGGGACAGGATATACCAGCCGCCGCCGGCGAATAGGCCCAAGGTGATGCCGAACAGCAAAACCATGGTCGTCAGGATGGCGGCTGTCATCCGGCGCTGCCGGGACAGACCGTTGATTTCGGAAATGGCCTTGTCCAGCTTTCCGTCGACCCGTTTCGTGCCGTCGTTCATTTCCGATTGCAGACGGATAAGGGCGGCGGACAGGTCGGCGCGAAGGGCGCTATGGGCCTGCTGAACGGATTTCGATTCGGCCGCGACAATACGCAGCGCAGCCCGCACCTGCGCTTCCACCGCCGAAAGGTGTGCCCGAAGTTCCTCTCGGGACAAATCCGTCATTTAGTATATCCCTTGTCCTGCACCCCGGTGGATATACTGGCCATGAGCCAAAAACACCACCCCATTCCTAACGCTAACAGACTCGCAAAGTCATTTGAATATTCAACGATTCTTTGCGTTTCGTCTACATCTAGCTTTCGTTGGCCCGCATACTCTATTACTCACCCTATCGCCAAGCCGGTACGGACCCCATTCCGTACTTCGGGCGGTGGACCGTTACAGGCATATGGAGTTCGACGTGTCATTTGTCTATTGGGTATCGGGAATTGTCTTGGGCGGCGCGGCGCTGGCTTATTTGGCGCTTGTGGGGGTCTTGTATGTCGCGCAGCGTCATTTGCTCTACCACCCAACCGACGAGAGGCCGCACCCGGAAGGCGTTCTGGCCCATGCCGTGGAGATTCTGTCGATCCCGGCCCATGACGGGCTTGATCTCTACAGCTGGTGGCTTCCCCCGGCGACGCCGGAAAGCCCGGTTATCGTTTATTTTCACGGTAATGCGGGAAATCAGACCGACCGGGAGGTCCGCATGGGATTGTATCGGGGGCGTGGCTGGGGGGCACTGCTGCCAACCTATCGATACAATGCCGGCAGCGGCGGAATTGCCAGCGAAGAGGCATTGATCGCCGATGGTCGGGCGGTGCTGGCGTGGCTTCGCGCGCAAGGGATCGGACCGGAACGAACGATCCTCTACGGCGAGTCTTTGGGCACCGGGATTGCCGTTGCCCTCGTATCGGAGGCGTCTTTGGAAGGACGTCGGATCGCGGCGGGAATCGTGTTGGATGCGCCGTATGACAGCGTCGTTGCCGTCGCGCGGCGGGTTTATTGGTATGTCCCGGTCGACCGATTGCTACATGACCGATTCGATTCCGCGGCCCGTATCAAATCCGTGGATATACCGATCTTGATCGGTCACGGTGACGCGGATCGGGTGATCGATATCCGGCACGGCCGTGCGTTGTTTGACGCGGCGAACGAGCCGAAGACGTTCGCCTTCAAACCCGGCGGCGGTCATACGGACCTTTATGAATTCGGTTTCCTGGACGATGTGGCGGCCTTCATTGCGGACGTCACCGATTAGAATCAGGCGGATTTGAAGAAGGAGCCGCCGAACAGCCAGACCGTTTTTCCGTCCCGCGCCATGATGGGCAGGGACATGGTTTCGATAATGCCGGAATAGTCGTGCCGTTTGTAGTCGATCAACAGAAACAGGGGCTTCAACGTTTCCGCGACCTCGTTGGAAAAGCGGTTGGCGGATGCCGCCAGATGTTCCGGCATATGCTGGCTGAAGGGAATGCCCGTGACGTCGCGGTCGTAGTACCGCGCGATCGTGGTGCCGAGAAGTCGATACTGCCAATCGCCGTCGCCGGACGGTTCGATGATGAAGCAGCGGTCCGCGCATCGCAGTGCGGCCAATTCGTCCAGATGGATATCCGTGCGCTTCGGCGGTTTGCCGTCCTGGGATTTGCTGCACCAATAGTCATAGAGTGCCTTGGCCTGAATATGTTCAGGGGCATCGAGTCGTTTCAAAAGTGGGTCGACCTTGTAGGTCGAAAGACTGGAAGCGTTTGTCATTTGACCCATCCTTTAAGGTATTCAACATTAACAATCGGTGAACGGATTCAACTTTCTCCGGGTCGGGCCATGCCGCTTCGACCGACGTTTCCCCTATCGGCGAGGTCCCCATGATTCCTGATGCGAACGATATCCGGCAGGCTGCCGCCAGGATTGGTTCCTACATCCGGCGAACGCCGATACTGTGGCTCAATGAAGGCGAATTCGGGGTTCCGGGGACGCTGTGCCTGAAGCTGGAGCATCTTCAGCACTCCGCCTCCTTCAAGGCGCGCGGGGCGTTCAACGCGATGCTGTCTCAGGGCCTGTCGGACAGCGGCGTCATCGCGGCGTCCGGCGGCAACCATGGCGCGGCGGTCGCCTATGCGGCACGGGCGTTGGGCCATCGCGCGGAAATCTTCGTGCCGGAAATCGTCTCCCCGGCAAAGCTGGCCCGCCTTCGAGACTACGGCACGGACGTTCAGGTCGTCGGACGCGAATTCGCCGAAGCGCTGGCCGCATGTCAGGCGCGTCAGGCGGAAACCGGCGCACTGATGATCCATGCCTACGACCAGGACGTCGTTCTGGCCGGGCAAGGGACGGTCGGCCTGGAATGGGACGATCAGGCCCCGGACTTGGACACTATTCTGGTTGCGGTGGGCGGCGGCGGTCTGATCGGTGGGATCTCGTCCTGGTATCGCGGGCGTACCCGGATCGTCGCGGTGGAAGGTGAGGGGACGCCGTCCTTGAACCGCGCCCTGGCGGCTGGCCAGCCGGTCGATGTCGCTATCTCAGGCCGAACCGCGGATTCCCTGGGGGCCCGTCGAATCGGGGATCGCGGGTTCGCCGCCGCGCGGGCCTATGTGGATCGGTCGATCCTGGTCGGCGACGAGGCGATTTTGGAAACGCAGCGGCTTGCCTGGAAAGAATTGCGACAAATATTGGAACCGGGCGGCGCCACGGCGATGGCGGCCCTGATCAGTGGTGCCTACGTGCCGGAACCGGGCGAAAAGGTCGGCGTATTGCTGTGCGGCGGAAACGCCGATCCGTCGACCTTTATTGCATCGGAAGAAACCGGCGAATACGACGTAAAATAATCAGGGCTCACCCAGGAAATTGTTGATAACTCCAAATAAATTCAACTAAAACGAATGGGGGCACGGCCCGGCGTATCCTATATCCTTGGCCGAGAGGGTGATGTGGAAAGGCGTAGGAGCTCAGATTTCTGGATTGCAGTTAGGGTTTTTGGTGCTTTTTTGACGGGCATGACGGTGCTCGGAGGCTTTATGCTGACCGTCGTAATGCCGCATGATCGTATTTTCCCTTGGATTATCAGCCCAATATCGCTTGATCTACGGGTTGAGCGCGCGCTGCAATTTGATGCGCTAACGGCCGATTTAAATCAGAAAATTGAATCGCTTCGGTTCGAGGTTGACGAGTTTTCGGATCGGAACGAGCTACTGGTCTCAGAACTTCAGCTCAATAAAAATAGGCTCGAAGAAGCGGCAGTGCGACTAAGCCAAGCCGAAGCTTCCTTAAACGAAAAGAAACAGGCTTACGATGCCCTGGTCGCGAAACACGCTGCCGAAGTTAACGAACTAAGAAACAGTACGCATTCAAATGATGAGTTGAAGGAACTTCAGCATGAACTGAACGCGGCATTGCTCCAAAGCAAAGCTTCGCGAGGAGAGGTAGAGGCGCTGCAGCTCAAAATACGTGAAAAGGATGGAGTGATATCAAATTTAGAGAACAAAGTTATTGTAATGAGAGAAGAGTTAGAGGCAGCTCAAAAACAGGTCTTGGAAGTTGAGTCGGAAAATAATTATCTAAAAGAAAATGTTTTCAGAAAAGGTTCGGATTCCGATAAAATTGAAAGAATCTCCGAACAACTAGGAGCCTTTGAAATTGTTGGGTATACAAAAATAGTAATACCTAATCAGAAAATTGCCTATTTCGATATTGGTGATAATATTGTTCAGATTAGCGTAACAGATATAAGCTTTTACTCTGGATATTGTTATTTTGATGCAGTGGATTACTTTACAGGGGATAATTTAACGTCTTATTCGACTCGTCATAGTGTTGGATTTTCGTTCTTTTATAAAGAAAAAAGATTCACATTATTTTCATTGACTGGAAATAGTTGTACGTTTTCAGTATCGGATATTTAACTGCCGTCCAGGAATAATATATTCTCAGCGATCGAAGATTCCACACAATTGATCGCTTTTAAGAGAGTGATTCTTTTATAGGGTTGATGATACGGTAATCGGTGGCAATCTCTGACGTCGTATTTCCACATTGCCACAAGTAATTTGCCGGAGTCAGAAGTACCATGGATTCCGCGACACAGTTCGTATTGGGTGCCTGCGTCGGCACGTCGGTTCTGGGGCGGTGTTTGGGGCCGCGCAAGGCGGCGGTTCTGGGCGGTGTTCTGGGCTCCATGCCCGATATGGACGTGTTCTATCCCTTCGACGACCCGGTCGACAGTTTCGTTCTGCATCGCAGCGCGACGCATTCCCTGGTCATGCATGCCCTGGCGACCCCGATCTTCGGGGAGGCAATCCTGCGTCTCTTCAAGTATTTTCGGGACAATGCTTCCGAAAACCGTGTGCCGGTCTATGCGGCGGCTTTTTTGTGTTTTACGACCCATGCCCTGCTGGACGCCTTCACCATCTACGGCACGCAGCTTTTTTGGCCGATAACGGATTATCCGGTCGGCATCGGGTCTGTCTTCATCATCGATCCGCTCTACACCCTGCCGCTTTTGGTCGCGACGATCTGGGCTCTGTGCCTGCGGCAATGGAACGGGGGGATCCGCAAGGCACTGTCCGTCGGATTGGTCCTGTCCAGCGGCTATCTGGCCTGGACCCTCGGAGCCCAGCAATGGGCGCTGGCCAAGGCGGAAACCGCGCTGGGCAGGACCTTGGGTGCGGGAGAGGCGTTGAGCATTCCGACGCCGTTCAACACCTTATTCTGGAAGGTGATCGTGCTGGCGGATGACCGGTACGCGAATATCTATGTGCCGCTCTTTGCCGGGCAGGATGCAACGCGTGTCTATGTCCATGCGCGGACACCGGCGGAAGGCGCATGCCTGGATGCGATTCCGGATTTTCGACGGCTCGCCGACTTCGCGAAAGGCTTCTACCGTATCGAGGAAATTGAAAACGGCGACGTTGCCATTGCCGATTTACGCATGGGGCTGACGCCGAATTATGTTTTCCGCTTCGATGTGGCGCGCCATGTCGATGGCGGCTTGGTGGAAACCGCGCCGCCGATCCGGGTCGCGTCTCAGCGGAACGCCTCGGGCGATTTGGATTGGTTGCTGTCTGGTATCCGAGGAATTGCAGTGCCGCGCACGGCGGAAGAAGATGCCTTGGGCACTGATTTCGCCGCCCTCTCCGCGCGGGTCGGTTCGACCAAATGCTGACCGGTTAGGCTGCGGCCTGTATCGTCGCGGCGACGGTAAGGCAGACTGCGGTGATCGCCGACCCGACGGTTCGGACATGGTTCCACCGTGTCCAGACACGCCGATAGACGGTCCAATAAGCGGCGGCCTCCGCGCTGTCCGTCGGCAGCCGGTCCAGGCGTTTGTTCATCGGGACGTTTCCGGCAAGCGTGATCAGGAAGACGAAGACCCCATAGACCGTGCTTCCCGCGATCGTCCATGTCATGGCGGCTGTGGACAGGTCCGCGCTTATGGCCCAGGCCAATACGGGTAGTGCGGGGACCAATCCCAACAGCAGGACCAGAAAGAGGGAGCGATAGACTTTCCGATTGATCATTTGCATCGCGTCGATCCCGCTGATTGGGCGGGCCGCCGAAAGGGAGCGCATGATGAAGTCGGAGAAAGACTGAAAGACACCGGCGACCAGCGCAGAGGCCAGACCAGCGGCGAGAAGGGCATAGACCGTCCAATCGATCGACATGAGTGAGTTCCTTCCGAGATAGAGGTTAGGCGGCGGCGCGGGCGCCGAGGCGGCCGGCCTTTTCGATCCAGCGTGAAATCTTCGCGGAACCGGCCATTTTGACGGAGCCGAACTGGACGACGGAACGGGCCTTGATCCCGCAGAAGTCCAGCACTTGGTTCTTGATGACGCGCCGGCCGGGACGGCCGTAAATCAGCGTGTCCCAAAGCGGTGGCGTGTCGGAGGTGATAATCACGTCGGCGGTCCGCCCGGTCAGCAGTTTCGTCCATTTCAATGTGTCGTTCGGATATCGGAAGCCGAAGCCGGGTGTCAGCGCGCGGTCCAACACGGCCTTTGCCATCGCAGGCATGGCGCCCCACCAGTAAGGGTGAACGATCAGGATGTGATCGGCCCAACCGATGTTTTCCCGCCACGTTTTCAGGTCGGGTTCCAGGGCAGGCGTGTCGCGGCCATAACCTTCGAATCGGGCGTCGAATACCATGTCGGACAGGTCTTGCCGCCGGATATCCGCACCTGCCGCGTGTGCGGCCGATTGATAGGAATCGGCCAAGGCGCCGCAAAGCGATTGGGCGGCGGGATGGGCTACCCAAATGAATATCTTCCGGCTCATCGTCGTTTCCTTTGCTTGACACGGTGTAAATTGACATGACGTCAACTAACTGTATATTGACGCCATGTCAAGTGATGGAATCGATACGCGCAGCAAGATTCTCGACGCCGCCTGGAAGCTCCTGGAGGAAGGAAAAGGTAACGGTGTCCGGATGAGCGACATTGCGAAGGCCGCCGGGATCAGCCGCCAGGCGGTCTATCTACATTTTCCCAGCCGCGCTGAACTGCTGACCGAAACGACCCGGCACATCGACCGGACAAAGAATATTGAGGCACGCTTGTTGCCCAGCCGCACGGCACGGAACGGACGCGAACGGATCAACGCCTTTGTCGAGGCGTGGGGGAATTACATCCCGGAAATCTATGGTGTCGTTCAGGCCATCCTGGCCATGAAGGATACCGACCCGGAGGCTGCAACAGCCTGGGCGGACCGGATGCGTGCCTTGCGGGAAGGCTGTGAGTCCGCGATCCGCGACTTGAAACGCGACGGAACCCTGACGCCGAGCCTGACGGAAAAGGAAGCGGTCGATATGCTGTGGACCTTGCTGTCCGTTCGGACCTGGGAACATCTGCGCATTGACTGCGGCTGGCCGCAAAAGCGATACATCGCCGAAATCCTGTCCATCGCGCGCAAAACGCTGCTTGCCCGCTGGACCTAGTCCTCTCACCGACCGACAAAAAAGAAACGGCCCCGCCTCTTTCGAGACGGGGCCGCATCATGACGTCCGCGTAATCGTGGATTACGAGGAGTAGTACATGTCGAACTCGACCGGGTGGGTCGTGTGCTCGAGGCGGTAGACCTCTTCCCACTTCAGTTCGAGATAGGCGTCGATCTGATCGTCGGTGAAGACGTCGCCCTTCTTCAGGAAGGCGCGATCGGCGTCCAGGCTTTCCAGCGCTTCACGCAGCGAACCGCAAACCGTCGGGATGCCTTCCAGCTCTTCCGGCGGCAGGTCGTACAGATCCTTGTCCATCGGGTCGCCCGGGTGGATCTTGTTCTGGATACCGTCCAGGCCGGCCATCAGCATGGCGGTGTAGGCCAGGTACGGGTTCGCCATGGCATCCGGGAAGCGGGCTTCCAGACGCTTACCTTTCGGGTTCGAGTCGTACGGAATACGGATCGAGGCCGACCGGTTGCGGGCGGAGTAGGCCAGCAGCACCGGCGCTTCAAAGCCCGGGATCAGACGCTTGTAGCTGTTGGTCGACGGGTTCGTGAAGGCGTTCAGGGCCTTCGCGTGTTTAATGATGCCGCCGATATAGTACAGGCAGGATTCGGACAGATCCGCATAACCCGTGCCGGCGAACATGTTCTTGCCGTCTTTCCAGATCGACTGGTGCGTGTGCATGCCCGAACCGTTGTCGCCGACGATCGGCTTCGGCATGAAGGTCGCGGTCTTGCCATACTGATGGGCGACCATGTGCACGACGTATTTGTAAATCTGCATGCTGTCGGCGGTTTTCACCAGCGTGTTGAAACGCATGCCCAGTTCGTGCTGGGACGGCGCCACTTCGTGGTGATGCTTTTCCATCTGCAGGCCCATGCCGATCATGGTCGTGACCATTTCGGCACGCAGGTCGGTTTCGCTATCGACCGGCGGAACCGGGAAGTAGCCGCCCTTGACGCCCGGACGGTGGCCCGGGTTGCCGCCTTCGAAGTCGGAGTAGTTGTTGTACGGGCCTTCCGTGGAGTCCAGCTTGTACGACATGTTGTTCATTTCGGTGGAATAGCGAACGTCGTCAAAGACGAAGAATTCGGCTTCCGGGCCGAAATAGGCCGTGTCGCCGATGCCCAGGCTTTCCATGTAGGCCAAGCCTTTTTTGGCGGTCGAGCGCGGGTCGCGATCATACGGCTGACCGGTCGACGGTTCCAGAATGTCGCAGAAGACAATCATCTGCGGCTGAACCGTGAAGGGGTCCATGCAGGCGCTTTCGGCGTCCGGCATCAGGATCATGTCGGATTCGTTGATCGCCTTCCAACCGGCGATGGACGAACCGTCGAACATGATACCGTCCTTGAAGACGTCTTCGTCGATCGTGCAGACATGCTGCGCCGTGTGCTGCCATTTGCCGCGCGGGTCGGTGAAGCGGAAATCGACATACTGAACGTCGTTTTCCTTAATCATTTCCATTACTTTTTTGATTGCGTCCGACATGGTGATTTCCTTTTAAATCGATAGTCAGGGCGTGAGGCGGCCCCCCGGGAGGGGCGCCGGTGGACTTAAACCGCGTCGCTGCCGGTCTCGCCGGTGCGGATGCGGATGACCTGTTCGATGCTGGAGACGAAGATTTTCCCGTCGCCAATCCGGCCGGTCTTGGCCGCGTTCTGGATCGCCTCGACGGCGCGTTCACACAGCGCGTCGTCAACGACGATTTCCAATTTCACCTTGGGCAGGAAATCAACGACATATTCCGCGCCGCGATACAGCTCCGTGTGCCCCTTTTGCCGCCCGAAGCCTTTCGCCTCGGTAACGGTGATCCCCTGAATGCCGACGTCGTGAAGCGCTTCCTTAACTTCGTCCAGCTTGAACGGTTTGATAACCGCCTCGATCTTTTTCATCGGCTTTCCTTAAACCTCGCTAGTGCGCCTCATGGCGGCGCGATGACGACACATATTTGGCCCCCGTAAAGACGGGCCAATCCACCACTGTTTAGGTGATTTAACAGCATGTCCCGTGCCACTTCGGACTGGAACAGTATTCCCAATTATTTTCAATCGTTTAATTGCTTTGCGGACGGGTTGTGTTGCGGGAATGTGACTGTATGAATTTTGACCAATTGATGAAAAAATAGGCATCACATACTGATGATGGAGCAACATGCTTGTCCGCGCTTCCCTTTCGCGAACGGGCGCTCTACGGTTTCGTCGACCAAATAACGATAATCCTACGCTAACGAATCCATCCTTGGGGGAGCGCCATGTCCTGCGATAAAACGAAACTGCCCAGCCGCCATGTATCCGTAGGACCGTCCAGTGCACCGCACCGGTCATACTATTATGCGATGGGCATGACGGAAGATGAAATCGCGCAGCCTTTCGTCGGCGTCGCGACCTGTTGGAACGAGGCTGCGCCGTGTAACATCGCCCTGATGCGTCAGGCGCAGGCGGTGAAGAAGGGCGTTAAGGCCGCAGCGGGCACGCCGCGCGAATTCGCCACGATCACCGTGACGGATGGTATCGCCATGGGGCATGCGGGGATGTATTCCTCTCTGCCCAGTCGCGACCTGATTGCCGATTCCGTGGAATTGACCATGCGCGGGCATTGTTACGACGCCTTGGTCGGGCTGGCCGGGTGCGACAAGTCGCTGCCGGGGATGATGATGTCCATGGTGCGGTTGAATGTGCCGTCGGTCTTTATCTATGGCGGATCGATCCTGCCGGGCCGGTTCAAGGGCCGGGACCTGACCGTGCAAGACGTGTTCGAGGCCGTTGGTAAATTTTCCAGCGGTCAGATCGACGCGGAAGAACTGCACGGCATCGAATGCGCCGCCTGTCCGTCCGCCGGGTCCTGCGGGGGCCAGTTTACCGCGAATACCATGGCCTGCGTGTCGGAAGCGATCGGCCTTGCCCTACCGGGATCGGCCGGGGCGCCTGCACCCTATGAAAGCCGCGATGCGTTCTGCGAAGCGTCGGGCCGCGCGGTGATGACCCTTTTGGAAAAGCGCATCCGACCGCGCGATATCGTCACCCGGAAATCATTGGAAAACGCCGCGCGCGTCGTGGCCGCGACCGGCGGATCGACCAATGGCGGGCTGCATCTTCCGGCAATCGCCCATGAATGCGGGATCGATTTCGATTTGAACGATGTTACCGAAATCTTCCGATCCACGCCCTATATCGCGGATTTGAAGCCGGGCGGGCGGTATGTCGCGAAAGACCTATACGAAATCGGCGGCGTGGAAATCGTCATGAAGGCTTTGTTGGACGGCGGGTATCTGCACGGGGACTGCCTGACCGTGACCGGTAAGACCATCGCGGAAAACCTGGCCGATGTGCATTTCCCGTTGGACCAGGACATCGTGCGCCCGACATCGAACCCGATCACGCCGACGGGCGGTGTCGTCGGTCTGCGCGGCAATCTGGCGCCGGAAGGGGCGATCGTGAAGGTCGCCGGGATGCAGAACCAGAAATTCACCGGCCCGGCTCGGGTCTTCGATTGTGAGGAAGACGCCTATAAGGCCGTGGAAGCCCGCGCCTATAAGGAAGGCGAGGTGCTGGTGATCCGTTACGAAGGGCCGAAGGGCGGTCCCGGCATGCGCGAAATGCTGGCGACCACGGCGGCGATTTACGGCCAAGGGATGGGCGACAAGGTCGCCCTGATTACCGATGGCCGGTTTTCCGGCGCGACCCGAGGATTCTGCGTCGGTCATGTCGGGCCCGAAGCGGCGGTCGGCGGCCCGATTGGGCTGTTGAAGGACGGGGATATGATCACGCTGGACGCCGTCGCCGGGACGATTGAGGTCGATTTGTCCGAAGACGACTTGTCGGAACGGCGCAAGGATTGGACCCCACGGGAAACCAATTTCCAATCCGGCGCGCTGTGGCGGTACGCCCAGACCGTCGGCCCGGCGGTGAAAGGGGCCGTGACTCATCCGGGCGGCAAGGCGGAAACGCACTGCTACGCCGATATATAGCAAGGACCCACCAGTATGACGGAAACGCGTTTAACCGCACCGCCGACCGGGGGGCTGCGCACTTTCTTGGATTTCCCCTTCGCGGGCGACCTCGACGCATTACAGGCGGATATTGCGATCCTGGGCATTCCCTTTGGCATGCCCTACAGCCCCGACGCGATGGCGAACGATCAAAGCCGGGCGCCGGATGCGCTGCGGCAGGCCCTGATCGATACGGTCTATACGAAAACGCATTTTGATTGGGACTTGGGTGGCCCGTTGTTGGACGGGCAGGATATCCGGGTCGTCGATTGCGGCAATGTCACAGCGGATATGTCGGATCACGCGGAACATTACCGTCGGGCGGAAGCGGTCGTTCGGAAGATACTGACCGCCGGGGCGACCCCCATCGTTCTGGGCGGCGATCACGGGATTCCGATCCCCGTCATGCGGGCCCTGGAAGCGACGGGGGAAACCGGCATCACGCTGGTGCATGTCGACGCCCATCTGGATTGGCGGGACGAGGTGAACGGCGAGAAGAACGGCTATTCCAGTCCCATTCGCCGCGCGTCGGAAATGCCCTGGTTCGACAAGATCGTCCAGATCGGCATTCGCGGGATCGGCAGTGCGCGAACGGGCGAGGTCGAGGATGCGCGCACCTACGGCGCGGATATCGTCACCGCCTATGAATTGCACGAAATCGGCATGGCGGCGGTACTGGATCGCATTCCGGACGGCGGTCCTTATTACCTGACCATCGATGCGGATGGAGTCGATCCGACGATTATGCCTGCCGTGATGGCGCAGACGCCGGGCGGTCTGACCTGGTTGCAGATGCGCCAACTGATCCACGGGCTGGTGGGGAAGGGCCGTGTCCTGGGCATGGACCTTGTTGAAATCGCCCCGTCCCGCGATGTCGGCGGCATCACGATGGTGCATGCGGAACGGCTGATCTGCAATTTCATCGGGGCGGCCGTCAGGGCCGGATATTATCGTCGCTAAGCCAGGATAACCGGTCCGCCGGCTCCGGTCGGAAATAGACGATGGTGCGATCACCGATACCCCGGCTGCCCAAATCTTGCGGCCAGGGCGCCATGCCATGCAGCGCATGGCGGTGCACGAGATAGGCCTCGCCGGGTTTGGCGGCGACCGTTACCCGCTTGCACGTATCGAATATCTGTTTGCGGGTCGCGTGATAGCCGTCGGTCAGGTCGATTGCGTCCCAATCGCCCGGCGGAATTCCAGTGAAGGTTTGACGCAACCAATCGCCGATGAGGCAATGCGACCCTTCCCAGACGGTGAAGGGCGCGGCCTCCGCCGGGTGATCCGTCGCCGGGATGCCCAGGACGAAAGCATGGTATTCGCGCAAGAACCGACGCCGGTCCGGTCCCTCGCGCAACAGCCCGTCGATATGGGCGGCGTCCCGGTCGCGCCGGAAAGCGTAAACGGCGGCGCTTTCATCCGGCGCCGGTCGCGGATATCCGGAGCGGCACACGGAAACCTGTCCCGGTTCCCAATCGCCGGAGAAGCCTAACCCGTCCCGGACAAAATCGACGGCGAGCCCCGAAAGGGAAAGGCCGCCCGGAACGGCGCCGCGCGCATCGTTCGGCAGGACGTTGACGCCCGCGAACCACGTATCGCCATAGCGCCACCATTCCGCATTGTCCGGGTCGGTCAACGTCGCCTGAATCGCCGGGCCGCTGCGCGTCAGCCAGTCGCGCAAGGCGGGGTCGAAGGGAAAGCGCACCCACCCCGTTTCCAGGAATTGGGAGAGCATTGAAGCGTCGGGGGGCATCGAACTAGTCCGGTGGTGTTTCCTGCGTCGGCAGATGCGGGTCGAGAACGAACTGCCGTAATCCCGACCCGAATTCCGAATGGATGACCGCCGGTTCGATGAACTCGTCGTCCAGGCTGCACATGGTCAGGCCGACCTCTTCCGGCGTTGCGTCCGCATAGAACGCGATGGGCGTGCCGCATGTGTTGCAGAAGCCGCGTCGGCAGCCGGGGGAGGAATGATAAAAAGTCAGTGCCCCGCGCGTCAGTTTGAAATCCTCGCGCTTGGTCGCCGTCCAGGTCACGGCCACCGCTGCGGCTTGTTTCCTGCACATACTGCAATGGCAGTGATCGGCATAGCCGACAAGGTCGTATGGAATTTCATAGCGGATCGCGCCGCACAAGCAACCGCCGGTCCGCTTTTCCGGGGGTATGATTTCAGTGGACATGGCTCGCCTCCCGTATGTTGATCAGGCGGCCAGTTTGCACCAAACCGGCGTGTGGTCCGATGGCTTTTCTTTCGCGCGCGGCGTTTTGTCGATATCGCATTCCTGCAAGCGGTCCGCGGCACGCGGCGACAGCAGCAGGTGATCGATCCGCAGTCCTTCGTCCTTCTGCCAGCGACCTTTGACGTAGTCCCAATAGGAATAGCGATGGGCCTCGTTCGGATGCAGAGCACGATAGGCCTCCGTCAGTCCGAGATTGAGTAGCCGACGAAACCGGTTGCGACTTTCCGGACGGCACAGGGCGTCGTCGGCCCAGCCGACCGGGTCATAGATATCGTCATCGGTCGGGCAGACATTGTAGTCGCCGCCCAGAACGAAAGGCTGTTCGGACGGGATCAGCGTATCGCGAACGTGATCGGCCAGCCGGTCCATCCAGGACAGCTTGTACGGAAATTTTTCGCTGTCGACCGGATTCCCGTTCGGCAGATAAATGGACGCGACGCGGACGCCCTCCACCGTTCCCTCGATATAGCGTGCCTGTTCGTCGCCGTCGCTGCCGGGAAGACCGCGCCGGACGTTCTCGATCTGCGATTTGGAAAGGATCGCCACGCCGTTATAGGTCTTCTGACCATGCGTTTCGATGTGGTAGCCCAAGGCCTCGATCTCCAGCCGGGGGAATTCCTCATCCACGCATTTCAGTTCCTGAAGCAAGCCCACATCCGGCTGCGCCGCCTCCAGCCATTCCAGGACACGGGGCAGACGGGCCTTTACCGAATTCACATTGAAGGTCGCGATTTGCATGGCGGTAGTTAGGCAGACTCCGATACCTCGCGCAATCTCGGGGTGCATGGGGTTCGAAAAATTTTATGCTGACGATTTGGAACAAAAATAAAGGAATGAGTAACGAATTTATATTAATAGTGAATAATAAAAGAACATCCAGGGGAGGTCGGCGGCAACCAATTCGGGTGGTCGCTTCGATGGGAATATCGGCTTTGCGCTGTTTTATGGGGACGGCGTGAACCGGATCTGTTGAGGGGCAGATGGATGACGACTTTAACGCAAGACGTTACCTGGGTGTTGTTGGCAAGTTTCCTTGTCGCCTTGATGCAGGCGGGGTTCACCTGTGTCGAAGCCGGCATGGTTCGGTTGAAAAATTCGATCAACGTCGCGATCAAGAATCTGATCGACTTTTGCCTTAGCAGCGCATTGTTCACCTTGATCGGCTACTCGATCATGTTCGGGGACAGCACGAATGGATGGATCGGTCCGTTCGCGATCGCCGATCTGGATCAGGCCGATCCGGAAACCACGACTTTCTTCATTTTCGAACTGATGTTCTGCGGGACCGCCGCGACAATCATTTCCGGCGCCGTTTCCGAAAGGATGCGGTTTTCCGGCTATATTGTCGTGACCCTGTTGGCGGCTGGGTTGATTTATCCGGTGGTCGGACATTGGATCTGGAACGGCCTGGATGTGGGGCAGGCGACGGGATGGCTGGGTGAAATGGGATTCCTCGATTTCGCCGGGTCGACTGTTGTACACAGTGTCGGCGGATGGATTGCACTGGCCGCCATCATCGTGATCGGTCCGCGTATCGGTCGGTTCGGACCGGGCGGACGGCAGATCGAGGGACACAATCTGCCTATCGCCGTTTTGGGCGTGTTCCTGCTGTGGTTCGGTTTCTTCGGGTTCAACGGCGGCAGTACGCTGGTGCTGGACAGTCGTGTCCCGCATATCGTCGTGAATACCTCCATCGCCGGGGCCATGGGTGGGATCGGCGCCATGGCGATGAGCTGGAAGCTGACCGGCTTTCCGGAGGTCGATCGGATCATCAGCGGCGTTATAGCGGGGATGGTTGCAATCTGTGCGTCGGTCGATCTCGTCACCGTGATCGATTCCGCGATAATCGGATGTGTCGCAGGTGTTTTGACCGTCCTGTCGCTGCTGCTGCTAGAAATGCTGGAAATCGATGATGCGATCGGCGCGGTGCCGTCGCATCTGGTGGCCGGGATTTGGGGCACGCTGGCTGTCGGAATCTTTCCCCCGGCGGATGTCCTGACGGGAGGGTCGCGGTTGGTGCAGTTCGGCATCCAGTCCGTGGGCGTCGTCTCAGTCGGGGCCAGCATTTTCATCTTTTCCTATGTGGCGTTCCGCTTGATCAATATGGTGATCCCGCTGCGTGTGACGGCGGACGAGGAACGCAAGGGACTGAACATTTCCGAACACGGTGCGACATCGGCATTGCTGGATCTGGTCGGGCAATTGAACCAGCAGGCGCGTACCGGCAATTTCGGCATGGCGGTGCAGGTTGAAGAACATTCCGAGGCGTCTGAAATCGCGACCTTCTATAATGCGGTCCGGGAACGCTTTAACCGCGAAACCGAGCGCCGTAAAATGGCGCTGGAGGAATTGGAACGACAGGCTTACACGGACCCGTTGACCGGCCTGTCCAATCGCCGCCATTTCGTGGAATTGCTGGACCAGACGCTCAGCAAGGCCGCGAATGAAAATGCCGACGGCGCGGTCTTCTATTTCGATCTGGACGGGTTCAAGGCCGTGAACGACCAATTGGGCCACGATGCGGGGGACGAATTGCTGCTGCATGTTGCCCAGCGGCTGGAAACGGTAATCGCGGATCGCGGTATCCTTGCCCGATTGGGCGGAGACGAGTTCTCGGCTCTGCTTCCCGGTCCCTTTGCGTCGAATGAATTGCCGGAAACGGTCGCGCGCGAAATGCTGAAGGCGATTTCCCGGCCGTTCGAGCTGAAGGGCGGGGACGCGCTGGTCGGGCTTTCCATCGGCATCGCGCGGTTCGGGCCGTCTGGGATCGCAAAGTCGTCCGCGGCCGTGCTCACCGCCGCGGATCGCGCCATGTATGCGGCGAAGCGGTCCGGTAAAGGCACCTATCGGATGGCGGAGGACGCGACCGTCAACCGGACGTGACATCGTCGGCCAGGGACACGCAAATCCGCCCCAGCATGTCCAGAAAGGCGATGCGTTCGGCGTCGGACAGGGATGCCAAGGCCAATCCGTTGACCGTTTCCACGGCTTGACGGATGGCTTGCGCTTTTTCCTCCGCTTTCCGGGTTAGTTGAACGATCGTCCGCCGCCTGTCGGTATCGTCGGGTCGGCGCGCGATCAGTCCCGCCTTTTCCATCCTGTTCAGGGTCGCCGCCATGGTCGGTTGTTCAATGGCGGCGATCTTCGTCAATTCCGCCTGTGTCGCCTGACGTCCGCCCGCCAGGGCGAAGAAAATCGGCAATTGCCCGGAGGCGACGTCCAGGGACGATAAGCGCTTATCGATCGATTTCGCAAAAAGCCGGGCGGCCCAATTGGTCATGTAACCTGCGGATTGGTGGCGATCGAAATCCATCTTGATCTCCATTAGATAGCAAGCTATATAAAAATGATAGTATGCTATTAATAAGCGCTTGTCGCTTCCCGTCAAGGAGATCCATCATGTCCGGTAAATCGATTGCGGTTCCCGCCCACGCAGTAACTGGGGTGCTGGCCCTGGCCGTCGTGTCGACATTCTTCGTATCGTCAACCGCGGCGCTGGTGTCCGGCGATGCCGGATTTCAACACGACGTAAAACTGGCGATCCTATGGGGGCTGTTGGGACTGGTGCCGTGTTTGGCGGCAACCGGCGCGGCGGGGGCTTCTCTGGCGAAAAAACGCCGGGATACGATGACGGCCACAAAGTACCTACGCATGAAAGTCGTCGCAGTGATAGGGCTGGGTATTCTTGTACCCTGCGCGGTGTATCTGGGATGGCGCGCGTTACAGGGGCAGGGGATACCCTATCCCGTCCAGTATCTGGAATTGGCGGCGGGCGCCTGCAACATCACGCTGCTGACGCTGAATCTACGCGATGGGTTGAAACTGCGCGGAAAGCGACTGTCGGCTTAAACCGAAAAGCTGGTGCCGCAGCCGCAGGACGACGTCGCATTCGGATTGTTGACCTTGAAATAGGCCCCGACCAGATCGTCGACGAAATCCAGTTCCGACCCGGCCAGCAGGTCCATGGAAACGGTATCGGTCACGACTTTCACGCCGTCTTTTTCAAAGATCAGGTCATCCTCGCCGGCGCGTGTGACGAAGTCGAAGCCGTATTGGAAACCGGAACAACCGCCGCCGGAAACGGTGACGCGCAGCATCAGGCCCGGATTCTTTTCCGCTTCGATCAGCTTGGACAGGCGTTTGACCGCCGCGTCGGACAGCGTCATTTCGCGGGGTGCATCCAAGGTGTCGAGCGCGAACGGATCAGACATCGAAAGGTTCCAAACTGGTTGCCATTTTGCCTACACTAGCACATTGCTAGGCTGGTCTTATACCTATGTGTTCCGATAAGAAAGTCAATCGGTGCGCCGGGGGCAAGGCGGTGTATCGGTTTGCGTTGCGGGATTGGAAGGGCAGGGCGGAAATGTCGGTATTCAGGGCTCCTTATGCGACGGACTGGGAACAGTCGCGGGGGCGTATGGTTCCAGAGGATGCGTCGCGCACGCGCACGCCGTTTCAGCGCGATCGTGACCGGATCATCCATTGCACGGCGTTCCGACGTCTTCAGCATAAGACGCAGGTCTTCATCTCGCCGGAAGGCGACCATCTGCGCACCCGACTGACCCATTCCTTGGAAGTTTCCCAGATCGCCCGGTCGATCGCGCGGGTTCTGCGCGCGGACGAGGACCTGACCGAGGCCATCGCGCTGGCCCATGATCTGGGACACACGCCATTCGGTCATGCGGGCGAGGATGCCCTGGATCTTGCCATGACGCATTTTGGCGGCTTCGACCACAATGATCAGGCGTTGCGCGTGTTGGTCCTGCTGGAACAGCGTTATCCGCATTTCGACGGGTTGAACCTGACTTGGGAGACGTTGGAAGGCGTTGTGAAACACAACGGCCCGATTCCCGACGACCGTTTGAACGTCACGTTGAACTGGTTGAACCCGCGCTTCGATCTGGAAATCCACACCCATGCGGGGATCGAGGCGCAGATTGCGGCGATCTCGGACGATATTGCCTATAACCATCACGACATGGATGACGGCTTCCGGGCCGGAATGTTCACGGTCGACCAGATTTGCGACACGGTCCCGCATGTCGGGAAGGCCTTCGCGGAGGTCCGGAAGGAAGAACCGGACGCGCCTGAGCCCGTCCAAGTGTCCGAGGCTGTGCGTCGTCTGATCGGCGACATGGTCGGGGATGTTCTGACCTGCACGCGCCGAAACCTGGAAAAGCACAAGCCGATCAGCGCGGAAGACGTGCGCAACGCCGGGGTGCCGATGGTCCGGTTCACCGACGCGATGAAGGAAAACGAGCGCCAGATTAAGGCGTTCCTATATGACGTCATGTACCGTGCCCCCTCCGTCACGCGGGAGCGTCAGGAAGGCGCGCGGATCATCAAGGACCTGTTTACCTATTTCACGGAAGTGCGCGACGCGCTGGACATGAACTGGCTGAAAGCGTATCCCCGCGCGGTCAACGAACCGTGGGAACGGATCGTCGCCGACTATATCGCCGGTATGACGGACCGTTTCGCAAAGCGGCTGCACAAGCGCATCTTCCGCGGTGAGGATTGACCACCGCAGACCGATTAATCCGGGACGAGTTTTCGCATGAACCTGTTTAGCGACATCAAGGCCGACCTCGTTCGCGCCGCCGAAACCCTGATCGAAGAGGGCGTTCTGCCCCGTGAGACGGATTTGAGCCGCGTCACGGTCGAACCGCCGCGCGACCCCAGCCATGGCGATATGGCGACCAACGCCGCGATGGTTCTGGCGAAACCCGCAAGCCTGAAGCCCCGCGATCTGGCCGACCGGTTCGCGGCGCTGCTGACGGCGGGCGACAAAGTGGCGTCGGCGGATGTCGCGGGTCCCGGTTTCATCAACGTGCGTCTTGCCGACGGCGCGTGGCGATCGGTTGTCAGCGAAATCCTGCGCCTGGGCACGTCCTATGGCGACAGCGATCTGGGCGGCGGGCGTAAGGTGAATGTCGAATACGTATCCGCCAACCCGACCGGCCCGATGCATATCGGTCATGCGCGCGGCGCGGTCGTCGGCGATGCGCTGGCGGGGCTGCTGGCCAAGGCCGGGTTCGACGTCTGCAAGGAATATTGGGTCAACGATGCGGGCGCCCAGATCGATTCCATGGGCTGGGCCGTCTATTGGCGTTATCTGGAAATCCTGGAGCCGGAAGTCTACGACATCACCGATGAACAGGCGATCAAGGGCTTCATGGACTCCATGGGCGTTCCGGACAAGGATCTGGAATATCGAGGCGATTATCTGATCCCCGTCGCCGAAGGCCTGCACCGGGAATATGGCGGCAGCCTTGCCCTGCAGGAGGGGAACGGTCCCTGGAAAGGCCGTCCGGTCGACGAATGGATGCCGAAAATCCGGCTTTTCGCCGTCGCGCATATGCTGGAACGCATCAAGGAAGACCTCGCCGAACTGGGCGTTACGCAGGAGGAATTCGTTTCCGAACGCGACGTGATCGAAAGCGGCAAGGTTAGCGATGTCCTGAACTGGCTGACCGAACAGGACCTGATTTATCGCGGCATCCTGGAACCGCCGAAGGGGCAGAAACCGGAAGATTGGGAGCCGCGCGAACAAACGCTGTTCCGCGCGACGCAATTCGGCGACGATGTCGACCGGCCGTTGCAGAAATCAGACGGTAGCTGGACCTACTTCGCGTCCGACATCGCCTATCACCGCTACAAGTATCAGCGCGGGTTCAACCACCAGATCAACATCTGGGGCGCGGATCACGGCGGCTATGTCAAGCGGATGCAGGCAGCGGTGAAGGCCGTATCGAACGGCGAAGCCTCGCTGACGGTCAAGCTGTGCCAGATGGTGCGCCTGATGGACAAGGGCGAACCGGTGAAGATGTCCAAGCGGGCGGGGAACTTCGTGACCCTGCGCGAATTGGTCGACGCGGTCGGCAAGGATGTCGTGCGCTTCTATCTGCTGACCCGCAAATCCGATGCGCCGCTGGACTTCGACCTCAGCGCGGTGAAGGAACAGTCCCGTGACAATATGGTCTTCTATGTCCAGTATGCCCATGCGCGCGGCCATTCCGTCTTTCGCATGGCGGCGGATCAGATGCCGGGCCTCGATATATCCGCCGACGCCCTGAAAGGCGCCGATCTGTCGCGCCTTACGGAGGAGTCGGAAAAGGCGGTCGTCAAACTGCTGGCCGAATGGCCGCGTCAGGTTGAGGCCGCGGCGGAGGCCGAAGAACCCCACCGTATCGCCTATTACCTCTATGACCTTGCCTCCGCCTTCCACGGCTGGTGGACGAAGGGCAAGGAAGACACGGCGCTCCGCTTCATCCAAGCTGACGATGCGGACGTGACGAAGGCGCGATTGGCGCTGGTCATGGCCGTCCGAATCGTGATCGCATCGGGGCTGTCCGTATTCGGTGTGGAGCCGGTCGAGGAATTGAACTGACCGAAGTCGTTTCGGAAGGTTGATCCCGGCGGGTCCGCTCCCCACATCCTGACATGTTGGGGCGAATGGGGGCATGCTATTGCCTGGAGTGAACAGCGCATGATCGCCTCGGAATATGACGAATTGGACCGCGAGCTTGGCGAACTGGCCGATGGCCGGGGCGCGCCGCGTGCGAGCAAGGGGCTTCGCATCCTGCCGATAGCCGTTGGCGTCGTGTCGGTTCTCGCGCTGGCCGGGATCGTCTGGTACGCGTATACCTCCGGCGTTCGGGAAGGGAGCGAGACCGCTGCCCCGCTGTTGCGTCCGGAAGGGCAGACCAAGGTCGCGCCGACCGATCGCGGCGGTCGGGAAATCGCCGGTACCGAATTAAGCGTCTATGACCGCGTTGCCGGCGTGGAAGGTGCCGATTCTACATCTGTGGAACGCATCCTGCCGCCGCCGGAAGAACCGAAATTGCCGCCGGCGCAACCGACGCAGAATGAGTCTGCGATGATCGCCGAAACCTTGCCGTCCGGGACGCCGCCCATGCCGTCCGCGCAAAACGCGACGCGCGAGCCCGTTCCAGCGCCCGGCACAGCCACTCAGGCCCCCGCGCAGACGCAAGCCCCGGCACAGCCCGTCGAACCGCCGCCGCCGTCGGAACCGGCCTTGGCTGCGCCATTGGAGGCACCACCCGTGGCCGGCAGTGAAACCGCAGAGGTTGCCGCGACGGCGGAGGCCCCCTCGGAAACGGCTCCGCAACCGACCGTCACAGCTCCGCCGACGCAAACCGCCTCGGCCCCGGCGACGAATGCGGGCGACGGATGGCGCATTCAGATCGCCGCGCTGAAAAGCGATGCCGATGCGAAGGCCGAATGGGCGAAGCGTCAGAAAGCTGTCCCGGACCTCCTTGGGCCCTTGGCGCTGGAAATACAGCAGGCAACCGTGAACGGCGTTCAGTATTTCCGCGTGCGCGGCGGCCCCTTGGCCAGTGCCGATGCCGCGAAAGCTCTTTGCGCGCAATTGAAGGCGAAAAGCGTCGCCTGTATCCCCGTCGCCCCCGGAAAATAACATGACATCACCTGTTTCCGCCGTTCTCTTCGGGTGCGAAGGGCTTCGTTTGAGCGATGCTGAAAGACGCTTTTTCGCCGATGCCAATCCGCTGGGCTTCATCCTGTTCGCCCGAAACGTGGATACCCCCGATCAAATCCGTGCGTTGACCGCGGATTTGCGGTCCTCCGTCGGGCGGGCCGACGCGCCGATCCTGATCGATCAGGAAGGCGGGCGTGTGCAACGCCTGCGTCCGCCGCATTGGCGACAGGCCCCGACGGGCCGAGTTCTGGGGGACCTGTATCGCCGGGATGCCGATAAGGGGTTGCGGGCGATCTGGCTCAACTATCGTCTCATCGCGCGGGAATTGACCGATCTGGGGATCGATGTCGATTGCGTGCCGTGCCTGGACATCCCCGTGCCGGGCGCGCATGACGTGATCGGCGATCGGGCCTATGGCGACGATGCGGATACCGTCATCGCGTGCGGACGCATGGCGGCGCAGGCATTGCTGGACGGCGGCGTGTTGCCGATTTCGAAACATATCCCCGGTCATGGCCGGTCGACGGCAGACAGCCATCACGACCTGCCGCGCGTCACGGAACCGCTCGATGTGCTGGAGGCCACGGATTTCGTGCCCTTCAAGGCTTTGAACGGCATTCCGTTGGGCATGACGGCGCATATCGTCTACGACGCGCTGGATGCGGAAAATTGCGCGACGCAGTCGACGGCCGTGATCGGGTATATCCGCGAAACGCTGGGCTTCGACGGATTGTTGATGAGCGACGATCTATCGATGAGGGCGCTTGGCGGCAGTTTTGCGGACCGGGCGCGAACAAGTCTGGCGGCGGGCTGCGACCTCGTCCTGCATTGCAACGGCGATATGGGCGAAATGACGGCGGTCATGGACGGGACGGGGCCTCTTTCCGCCGCTGCCGTACAGCGTTGGGATCGCGCGGCACCGCTGCGGACCGGTACGGGCAGCTTCGATCCTACGGAAGCGCTGGACGAATTGACCGCGCTCTTGGCAAGCTGACACTCTTCCGGCAAACCGGAAGGCAGTACGAATGGGGGAAGGCTTGGTGTCGTCGGGGACGGATACGACGCAGAACGATGCCGATCGAATCGGCGCATTTCAGGAAGATGCGGGACCGGCGGTTTCCGTCTCCATGGATGCGCTCGTCCTGGCCCTGGACGGATTCGAGGGACCGATCGACCTTCTGTTGACCCTGGCCCGCGACCAGAAGGTCGACCTGCACAAGATTTCCATTCTGGCGCTTGCCGAACAATATCTCGCCTTCGTCAACCGGGCACGGGAACTGCGCCTGGAGCTGGCGGCGGACTATCTGGTGATGGCGGCCTGGCTCGCCTATCTTAAATCCAAGCTACTGCTGCCCCCGCCGCATTCCGAAGACGATGAGGAAAACCCGGCGGAACTTGCTGCCCGGCTGGCTTTCCAGCTGCAACGGCTGGAGGCGATGCAGGGCGCGACGAAGCAGCTTTTCGATCGACCGCGCCTCGGACAGGATTTTTTTGCGCGCGGCATGCCGGAACGGCTGCGCGTGTCCAACCGGGCGGTTTACGAATCCAATCTCCTCGACCTTCTGCGGGTCTATGGCGATATCCGGCGCAAGCAGGATGTCGGCGGCCAGTTGCGCATCATGCCGACGCGCCTTGTGTCGATGGAGCAGGCCGCAAGGCGGTTGCGCGCCATTCTGGGAGACATGCCCGACTGGCAAACGCTGGAACGCTTCATTCCCTATGAAAGCGAGGACCCGTTGCTGCGTCGGTCCGCCATGGCATCGACCTTCGCAGCAAGCCTGGAACTGTCCAAGGAAGGACTGGTGGAAATTCGCCAGACCGGCATTTTCGGGACGATCTACATGCGGGCCAAGCCTGGGGCGGATCTGTCGCAACCGCCTTCGGATGCGCTGGCCGCCGATGAAGACCCGCTGGATCCGGACGATCTGGATCTCTTCGACGACATGAAGGACGACTCGTAACGAGTTGAAAAACAATATGGATCGATTCCAACAATTACGCCTTCTCGAAGCCATGCTCTTTGCCGCGAAAGAGCCGGTCCCGGACCCGGTCCTGCTGGAACGGCTGCCGGAAGGCGTCGATCTGCCGTCGCTGCTGGAGGAATTGCAGGGCATGTATGCGGCGCGCGGCGTGGTGCTGGTAAAGGTGGGGAAGGGCTGGTGCTTCCGTACGGCGGAAGACCTGTCCGGCTATATGGTGTTGGAACGCGAGGTGCCGCGAAAGCTGTCGCGTGCGGCCACGGAAACCCTGGCGATCATTGCCTATCACCAGCCGGTGACGCGGGCGGAGATCGAGGAAATCCGCGGCGTCGCCCTGTCGAAAGGGTCGATGGACGCCCTGCTGGAAGCGGAATGGATTCGTCCGCGCGGCCGCCGCCGCGCGCCGGGGAAACCGGTGACCTGGGGCACGACGGAGCAGTTCCTGGCGGATTTCGGATTGGAAGACCTGACCGACTTGCCGGGGATCGAGGAACTGAAGGCGGCGGGTCTGCTGGACAGCCGTCCCAATCTGGGCGCCATCGCCATGCAGGCCGACGATACCGACGGCGAAGACGAGGAAGACCTTGCCGACGCGGCGGAACGGGAAGCCTATTTGGAAAACGACGATCTGTTCGACGCCGTCGAAACCGAAGAGCAGATCGTGCTGGACGAGTGATCCTTCCTGAAAGCAAGTGTTGAGCCTGCGTTTCAGTCTCAATAGGCTGGGGCCGATCTGGCGGTTATGGATAAGTTTGGCGCAATGACGGTTCCCACAATCGAATTGAAGGCGGTGCATCACCTCTACGGCGACCGTCCGTCCGTGTGTGGCTTGGACCTGCAAGTCTATCCGGGGGAGGTGGTGTGCCTGTTGGGTCCGTCCGGTTGCGGCAAGACGACCGCGCTTCGGATCGCGGCGGGGCTGGAAGACGTGCAATCCGGTTCGGTTGAACTGGATGGGACGGTCGTTTCCACAGCCAATTTGACGGTACCGCCGGAAAAGCGGGAAATCGGTCTGGTTTTTCAAGACTATGCCTTGTTCCCGCATATGACGATCGCCGCGAATATCGCCTTCGGTCTGCATGACCGCGCGACGGCGAAGGCGCGGGTCGCGGAAGTCCTGGAACAGGTTGGCCTGACCGAATATGCCGATGCCTATCCGCATGAACTGTCCGGTGGGCAGCAGCAGCGCGTCGCCCTGGCCCGCGCCCTGGCGCCGAGGCCGAAGGCGGTATTGATGGACGAACCCTTTTCCGGCCTGGATGCACGCTTGCGCGAGGCGGTACGGGACCGAACGCTGCATATCCTGAAATCGACCGGCGCGGCGGTGCTGATGGTCACGCATGATGCGGAAGAGGCGATGCATATGGCCGACCGGATCGTCGTCATGCGCGCCGGGAAGGTACAGCAGGAAGGCCCGCCCGACGAACTCTACCTACATCCGAACAGCGGCTTCGTTGCCGCGTTCTTCGGCGATGTGAACCGGATCGACGTGACCGTGTCCGGCGGTATGGCGGAAACGCCGATCGGACGCTTCGCGTGTCAGGGTTTTGCCGACGGACGCATGGTCGAACTGGTGATCCGCCCGGAAGCGCTGACCCTTGTGCCTGTAGACGAGGGACGAAGGGCCCAGGTGAAAGTACTGGCCTCGCGTATGCTGGGGCGGACCAGCCTGCTGCATTTATGCACCTGCGTCGGGTCGGAAATAGAACTGCATCTGCACGCGCGCGTTCCCGGTCGGTTCCTGCCGGAGGCCGGTTCTGTATTTTCCGTGGATTTGGATCGCAGTCAGGTCTTTGTTTTTCCGGTCGGAGAGGCTACATAGCGAAACATGGATATTTCGGGCCGCGTGTGCGGTCCGGGAAGACAAACGGCCGGATGGGGTGGGAAGGTAACGCTCATCGCAAATCGGCAGGCTACAGGGGATAGTTTCATGGGTGCCTTTTCTTGGTGGCATTGGTTGATTGTGCTGGTGATTGTCGTTCTGCTGTTCGGTGGTAAGGGCAAGATTTCCAGCATCATGGGCGACTTCGGCAAGGGTCTGAAATCCTTCAAGAAGAACATGAAGGAAGAGGCGGACGCCCCGGCGGCGGACGCCGATGCCAAGCGCATCGCCGACGATTCCGCGTCGGACGAGGCCGACTCCAAAAAGGACACGGCAGCCAAGAGCTGACGGATCTGGCCCGTTCCCGGCGCGTGGTGTAACCCGCGCGACGGGGCGGGTGTGTTGGGGCGGGTGTGTTTATGACTTCAGACTTGCGGTGAGCCATGCTCGACTTCGGTTGGCAGGAATTTATGGTGATTGCCGTCGTGACCGTCCTTGTCGTCGGTCCGAAGGAATTGCCGCGTGTGTTCCGAACGATTACCGGGGTGATGCGCAAGGCGCGATCGATGGCGAACGAATTCCACAGCGCCATGGACGAAATGGCGCGTGAGGCGGACCTTGAGGACGTCAAAAAGGAATTCAACAAGGTCAAGAACGGTTCTTCCGATTGGGTGAAGGATATCGATCCGACCGGGGAAATCGACAAATCCGTCAAGGAAATGAAGGATGAGGTCGATTCCGCGCGGAAGATCGCGAACGCGCCGTCGGCGATGAATCCGACCGCGTCCTATCCCGCGAAATCCGACACGGCGAAGCCTGCGGACACGAAGGCGGACGAAAAGCCCGCGCCGACCGGCGGGGCTGGAGCCGAAAAGGCGGCTGCCGAGAAAACCGTATCGAAGGCTGCGGTTAAGAAAGCGGCGACGAAGACCGCCACCAAGAAAGCGGCCGCTAAGAAAGTAGCGACGAAGACTGCCGCCAAGAAAACGGCGACCACGAAGGCCACTGCCAAAAAAACTGCCGCCAAAAAAGCCGCCGTGAAAAAAGCTACTGTGAAAACCGCTGAAGCAAAGCCCTCTCCGTCGCCCAGCGCGACGACCCCGGCGCCCCAGATCAAATCAGAGCCCAAGGACAATGACGCATGAGCGCGTTAGACGATGATGAAATGGAGGCCTCGAAGGCCCCATTGATGGATCATCTGAAAGAACTGCGTAAGCGGCTCTTGATCTCCGTCGGCGCCTTGGTGATCGGTTTCTTCATCGCCTTCGCTTTCGCGGAGCAGATTTACACCTTCCTGGCGGGGCCGCTGGTCCAGGCGTGGGGGGAGGACCTAGCCGGCCGACGCATGATCTTCACGGCGCCGCAGGAATGGTTCTTCACGCAGATGAAGGTCGCGTTCTTCGCGTCCTTCTGCTTCACCTTCCCGCTGATCGCCAGCCAGATGTGGGCCTTTATCGCCCCCGGCCTGTACCGCCATGAACGTCAGGCTTTCCTGCCGTTCCTGTTGGCTACGCCGTTCCTGTTCATCCTGGGATCGGCTTTCGTTTATTACCTCGTCATGCCGGTGGCGCTGAACTTCTTCCTGGGCTTCGAACAGTCGGCCATGGACGGCGTGCGCGTCGAAATGGAAGCGAAGGTCAGCGAATATCTGTCTTTCGCCATGACGCTGATTTTCGCCTTCGGCCTGTGTTTCGAACTGCCGGTTCTGCTGACGCTGTTGGTCAAGGTCGGCATCACCAGTTCGAAGAGCCTGAAGGAAAAGCGGCGCTACGCGATCCTGATCGCCTTCGTTGCCGCCGCAATCCTGACGCCGCCGGACCCGCTCAGCCAGATCGGGCTCGCGGTGCCGATTATCCTGCTCTACGAAATCTCCATCTGGTGCGCGACCCTGATCGAGGCGAGCAAGCGCCGTCGGGACAAGGAACTCGGCATCGGGGACGATGACGAGGAAGAGGATGACGACGAGGACGAAGAGTCCGCCGAAAAGCAGGAAGAGGGCTCATCCAAGAAGTCCAAGTCCGACGGCGACACGTCTGAATACGGCCCGTAATCCAATACTTCCTTTGCGTTGAAATTTCAGAGTTTAGACGAGGTGTGACATGCACGACCTTAAGTTCATCCGCGAAAACCCGGACGCGTTCGATGCCGCGATGAAGATGCGCGGCCTGGAACCGCAGGCATCCGTGATCCTGTCGCTGGACGAGTCGCGCCGGTCCGCCCAAACCCGCATGCAGGACATGCAGAGCCGTCGCAACACGGTGTCCAAGGAAGTGGGCCAGCGGAAGGCGAAGGGCGAAGACGCCGACGACCTGATCGCCGAGGTTCAGGCCCTGAAAGACGGTCTCGCCCAAGCGGAAACGGAAGAGCGCGAGCATGCGGAAAAGCTGGACGGGCTTTTGTGTTCCCTGCCGAACCTGCCGTTCGAGGATGTGCCTTTTGGCGCGGATGAGGACGACAATGTCGAAATCCGCAAAGTCGGCAATCCGAAGCCGTTCTCGTTCGATGCGAAAGAACATTTCGAACTGGGCGAGGCGCTCGGTCTCATGGATTTCGAAACGGCGGCGACCATGTCCGGCGCCCGCTTCGTCATCCTGAAAGGGGCCTTGGCGCGTCTGGAACGGGCGCTCGCCAATTTCATGCTGGACACCCATACCGGCATGAACGGCTATACGGAGGCGATCCCGCCCTTCCTGGTGCGCGACAATGCCGTGTTCGGCACGGGGCAGCTTCCGAAATTCTCGGAAGACCTGTTCCATACGGATAACGGATTCTGGCTGATCCCGACGGCGGAAGTACCGCTGACGAATACGGCGGCGGAAAAGATCTGGGACGAAACCGACTTGCCGATGCGTTACACCGCATGGACGCCGTGCTTCCGGTCGGAAGCGGGCGCGGCGGGCAAGGACACGCGCGGCATGATCCGCCAGCACCAGTTCTCCAAGGTCGAAATGGTGTCCATCGTGCATCCCGATAAGTCGGAAGAAGAACACGAACGGATGACGGCCTGCGCCGAAGGTATTTTGCAGGCCTTGGGCCTGCCGTATCGCACGGTCGTGCTGTGCACCGGCGATATGGGCTTCGGCGCGCGCAAGACCTACGATATCGAAGTCTGGCTGCCCGGCCAGGATCGCTATCGCGAAATCTCAAGCTGTTCCAATTGCGGGGATTTTCAGGCGCGTCGCATGAAGGCGCGCTTCCGCAGCGCGGGCGAGAAGGGCACGCGGTTTGTCCATACCCTGAACGGGTCGGGACTGGCCGTCGGCCGCACGCTGATCGCGGTTTTGGAAAATTATCAGAATGCCGATGGGACGATCACGGTTCCGGAAGCCCTGCGCGGTTATATGGGTGGGATCGAGGTCATCGGGGCTGCGGGCTGATGAGTGTCCGGACGCCGATAGATTTGTCGACGGCGCGGGTTCTGATCGTCAACGATGACGGGATCGACGCCCATGGCCTTGGCGTGTTGGAGGAGTCTATCCGTCCGCATGTCGGGGAATTGTGGGTTTGCGCCCCGTCGGAAGGGCACAGCGGGGCCTCCGCCATGGTCTCCCTTCGTCGGGAAGTGGATATCCTGAACCGTGGCGAGCGCCGCTTTGCCGTCACAGGCCGCCCGGCAGACAGCGTCCAGGCGGCGCTGCGCCTGCTGATGACTGAAACCCCGCCGGACCTCGTCCTGTCCGGGGTCAATCACGGCATCAATATCGGCAGCGACCTGATCTATTCCGGGACCGTGGGGGCGGCCTTGTCGGCGGCGGTGAACGGCATCCCGGCCATCGCGCTCAGCGCCGATCATCCGCCGAAACAGGCGGTGACGGAAGAAACCTGGGAAGAGGTTGCGCGACTTTTGCCGGGCGTGGTGCGGCGTATTTGCAGCTTCGGCTTTCCGACCGCGACGATTTACGGGGTGAATTTCCCGATTTCCACTACCTCGGAAGACCCGATGATCTGTCGTCAGAGCGATGTCGGCGATACGTTCTATTACAGCGAGGTCGCAGGCGTGCCCGGACGCTATCGCCTGCATCATGGCGGCGAGGGGACGGGCGGTCTGGACGGCACGGATTTGGGCGCCGTGGCCGCGGGGCGGATCGGTATTACCCCAATCACCTGCGACAGAACCAACCACGCGCTCTTGCGCGAGGCTGCCGAAGCGCTCTAAACCTAGCACTGGCCATGATATCTGGACGAGACCGTGATTGCGATGGATCTGCAGTCCGAACGGGCGCGGCTGATTCTGACGCTGCGCCGTAACGGGATCAGCGACCAGGCGGTGTTAACCGCCCTGGAACAGATCCCGCGCGAATATTTCGTGCCGGATACCTTCCTGCGCCATGCCTATGACGATTCCGCGCTGCCGATCGGTCGCGGGCAGACGATATCGCAGCCCCTTGTCGTCGCGATGATGACCGAGGCCCTGGCGCTCAACAAACGATGCAAGGTGCTGGAGATCGGCACGGGGTCCGGGTATCAGGCCGCGATTTTGAGCCGTCTGTCGCGGCGGGTCTATACGATCGAACGCCACAAGCCGCTGCTGCGCGAATCCGAATCCCTGTTCAAGCATTTCGACCTGCACAATATCGTCACCCGGTACGGCGACGGGATGGCGGGCTGGCCGGAACAGGCGCCCTTCGACCGCATCATCGTCACGGCGGCGGCGATGGAAGTGCCACAGGCCCTGATCGATCAACTGGCACCGGACGGCATTATCGTCGCGCCGGTCGGGGATGCCCATCATCCGCAAAGGTTGCTGCGCGGGACGCGCACCGACGCCGGGATGGACTGGGTGGAACTGGGCGGCGTGCGCTTCGTGCCGCTATTGCCGGGCGTGGAGGCGGAATCGTGATCCGCAGAATCGCCAGCGGCGCCTTGCTATTGCTTCTCGTCGGATGCGGGGGAAGTTCGGGACCGCAGATTCGCATCTTCGACGGGTCGTCGGTCCCCAGCGGCGGGCAGGGCAGCGGGCGTACGACGGGCGGCTTTTCCGATACCGTGATTTCCGGGGATCAGCACCGGGTGCAGCGGGGCGAAACGCTGTATTCGATTTCCCGGCGTTATGGTGTGCCGCTGCGTTCCCTGATCGTGGAAAACAGTTTGGACCCGCCCTATGAGCTTCAGGTCGGTCAGGTGCTGCGCCTGCCGAAAGCGAGGGTCCATACCGTTCGTGCCGGGGAAACGGTTTACGGCATTTCGCGCCAATACAATGTCGCCATGAACGAATTGGTGCGCGTGAACGGCATCCAATCGCCCTTCACCATCAAGGTCGGTCAGAAACTGGCGATCCCGGCATCGACGCAGACCCAACGGACCGTCGTGTCGGTCAGCCCATCCGCGCCGCCCGCGACCACCGGTGCCCCAAGGCCGGAAGCTAAACCGTCCAGCCCAGGGATGGCGGCGCAGGTTCCGTCACCCGCGACGCCCGCGCCGCAGCCGGCGCCCGAACCGGTGACGCAACCCCCGGCCAAAGTGCCGGACCTGCCCAGTTACGATACTGCGGGCTTGCCGCATCCGTATGGGAAGCCCGCGCCGCCGCCGCGTTTGGTCGGGCCGATCCCGCAACCGCCTGCCTTGACCGGGGATGGGTTCCTGTGGCCCGTCCGGGGCAAGGTTGTGTCCAATTACGGACCGAAGGGGAAGGGGCTGCACAATGACGGCATCAATATCGCCGCGCCGCGCGGCAGCGCGATCCGAGCATCCGAAAACGGGGTCGTCGCCTATGCCGGGGATGGGCTGCAAGGTTTCGGTAATATCGTGTTGGTGAAACATGCCGACGGTTATGTCACCGCCTATGCCCATGCCGACACACTGCTGGTGACGCGCGGGCAGGTCATCACGCGGGGGCAGGCCATTGCAAAGGTCGGTTCGACCGGCACGGTCGATAGCCCGCAAGTGCATTTCCAAATTCGCAAAGGCCGGGAAGCCCTGGACCCGCGTCGATTTCTGCTGACCAGCTGAGAAAACGGGGACCGTGAGGTCCCCGTGTCTAAAAGGTCAGGCCTTGGCCAATCGGTCGAAACCGGCTTCCAGATCGGCGATCAGATCGTCTGGATCTTCCAGGCCGATATGCAGGCGCAGGACGGTCCCGGAATCTGTCCAAGGCACGGCCGTGCGCAGGCGACCGGGGAAGCTGGTGACGATCAGGCTTTCGAATCCGCCCCAGGACGCGCCGATGCCGAAATAATTGTAGTTTTCCATCATGGATTCCAACGCGGCCCGGCTGGGCGGGTCGATCAGGATGGAAAACAGGCCGCAGGCCCCGGAGAAGTCACGTTTCCACAGGGCATGGTCCGGATGGCTTTCCAGCCCCGGATGCATGACCATCCGGACTTCCGGTCGCTGTTCCAGCCATTTTGCGACTTTCAGCCCCGCCTCGTGATGGTGTTTCAGGCGCGTCGGCATGCTGCGCAATCCGCGTTGGACGAAATAGGTATCGTCCGGGCTGGCGCCCATGCCGGTCGCCGCAATCGCCATCTGCACCTTTTCAAAGGTTTCGGGGGTAGCACAGGACACGCTGCCCAGCATGACGTCGGAATGCCCGCCCTGATACTTCGTCAAGGCATGGACCGAAATATCGACGCCGATGGCCAACGGCTTGAAGAAATACCCGGCGCTCCAGGTATTATCGATCCCGGTCACGACTCCGGCCTTTTTCGCGGCGGCGACAACGGCGGGAACGTCCGTCAGTTCCATGGTCAGCGAGCCCGGGCTTTCCAGCCAGATCATCTTCGTTTCCGGGCGGATATGGTTGGCGATGCCGCCACCGATCCGCGGGTCGAAATATTCGATTACGCAGCCCAGTTGCTTCAGGTAGCCTTCGGCCAGTCGGCGCACGGGTTCATAGACATTGTCGGTGATCAGGAAATGCGCGCCCGGTGATGCATAGGCCAGGAAGGGGATGGCGCAGGCGGCCATGCCGCTGGGCACCAGGGCCGTATCCTCCGCCTGTTCGATTTCGCTTAACGCATCGCGCAGGGAAAATTGCGTTGGCGTGCCGTGCAGCCCATAGCGGACAAAATGCTTGCCGTATTTGTGGACGTTTTCCTTGTGGCGGTTTTCCCAGGAATCCAGTGTGGGGTGCAGGATCGTCGAGGCGCGAAAGACCGGCGGATTGACGACGCCGAAATTGTCCAGGGGGCGACGGCCCGCGTGAACCGCAATTGTGTCATCCCGTGTGCTTTTGTTGGAGCTCATGCTCGAATCCATTTTTTAGTACCAGAGGAGATGCAGCCTAAGTAACGGCGGCGGAAATGCAATTCCCCCGTTAAGCCGAAAGAGTTGTCGAATTATGGATCATGTGGACTGCCTGATTATCGGGGCCGGAGTCGTCGGCCTAGCCTGTGCAAAGCAAATGGCGGAGCAAGGCCGCGAGGTCATTGTGGTCGAGTCGGAATCGGCGATCGGCACGGGGACGAGTTCGCGCAATAGCGAGGTCATTCACGCCGGTATCTATTACCCCGAAGGCAGCCTGAAGGCGCGTCTTTGTGTCGAGGGGCGGCGCAGGCTTTACGACTATTGCCGGGACCGGGGGGTACCGCATCGTCAATGCGGGAAACTGATTGTCGCGACGACAGCTGCGGAAGACGTGGTTCTGGACGGCATCTTGGCGAAAGCGGAACGCAACGGCGTGACGGGCGAGGATGCGCTGAAGCCGATTTCCGGGGCGGAAGCCATGGAGTTGGAACCGGCCCTGGCTTGCACCAAGGCGCTGATATCCCCATCGACCGGGATCGTGGACAGTCATTCCCTGATGCTGGCCTATCAGGGCGACGCCGAGGCGCATGGGGCGATGCTGGCTTTCGACACGCCGGTCGCGGGCGGAAAGGTCCATGAAGACGGCACCGAAATTCGCACGGGCGGGGCGGCCGCCCTGTCCGTCAAGGCGCGAACCGTCATCATTGCCGCCGGATTGTACAGTCAGGACGTCGTCCGATCCCTGGACGGCTTTCCCGCAACCGCGATTCCCGATCAATATTTCTGTAAGGGCAATTATTTCGTGCTGTCCGGAAAATCACCGTTCAGCCGCCTGATCTATCCCGTTCCGGCGAAGGCGGGGCTTGGGGTCCATGTCACCATCGACATGCAGGGACGCACACGGTTCGGGCCGGATACCGAATGGATCGATAGACCGGAAAGCCCGGATGTCTATCGGGTCGACCCGAGACGGGGAGACGGATTCGCGGACGCGATCCGCCGCTATTACCCCGACATGGATCCGGCGGCATTGTCGCCGGGCTATTCCGGCATTCGACCGAAACTGAACCCGGCAGGGGCCGTCGGTGACGATTTCAGGATAGACGGACCGGATGCGCATGGCGTTCCCGGTCTCGTCTGCCTGTACGGGATCGAAAGCCCCGGTTTGACCGCGTCCCTTGCGATTGCGCGGCATGTATCCGAAAAACTGGGGCACTCGGGACATTAAAGCCCCAGCTCGGACAGGCCGGGATGGTCGGTGGGGCGCGGCCCCAGCGGCCAATGGAACAGGCGGTCCGATTCGGAAATCGGCAGGTCGTTGATCGACGCGCGACGCACGGCCATCAAGCCGTCCGGGGCGAATTCCCAGTTCTCATTGCCATAGGCCCGAAACCACGTGCCGTCCGGACGCATGGCTTCATAGGCATAGCGCACGGCAATTCGATTGTCGGTGAAGGCCCATAATTCCTTGATCAGGCGATATTCCCGTTCTTCGGCCCATTTTCGGGTCAGGAAATCACGAACCGCATCGCGCCCGATGAGAAATTCACTGCGGTTTCGCCAATCGGAATCGAGTGTATAGGCCTCGGCGACTTTCTCCGGGTCGCGACGGTTCCAGCCGTCTTCGGCGGCGCGCACTTTCAGAATAGCCGTTTCCTGGGTGAATGGCGGAACGGGCGGGCGGGTCATGGTATGCTCCTTATGTGAACAGATCAGTACAGTTTGCTTTTCGTAAATGTACCGATCGGTAAATAAAGTCAACTGACATTCGTCCGATTTTTGGATAGATTGCGTTTCGGGAATTCAGAGAGATCGATAAAATATTTATAAATCAATCGGTTAAATTGTAAGTTAATCGCCGTGGAATATCTGGGAAGTGGTGAAAGCGGGAGGTTTTATGCGTCCGAGCAAGCGTGATGAACTGGTGCAAAACGCCCTGACGATCTTTTACCGTGAGGGCTTCCACGCTGCGGGTATGGACCTGCTGTCGGCGGAAACAGGCATCTCGAAGACGACGATGTTCAAACACTTCCGCAGCAAGGAAGACCTGATTCTTGCGGTCCTGAAGCTGCGGGACGAACAGTTCCGGACTTGGTTATTTTCCCGTATGGAGGAGGCGGAGACTCCGAAAGGGCAGCTGTTGGCTCTGTTCGACGCGTTGGGGGAGTGGTTCGCGGAACCTGAATTCAGATCCTGTATGTTTATTAAGGCCGCGTCGGAATATCCCGATCCGGCCCATCCGATCCATGCGCAGGCGGCGGAACACAAGCGGCTGTTGTTCGGTCAGGTGGAAAAAATTACGGCGCAGGCTGGGGCCGATGACCCGGCGGCCTTGGCGCGGATGCTGCTGCTACTGAAGGAAGGGGCGATCGTTACCGCCCATCTGGGACACGAAAAGGATCCGGCAAAAGACGCGAAGGCCGCTGCCGCGGCCTTGCTGTCCGGATTACCGGGCTGACGATTGCCGGGTTGCCGATTGCTGGCGGGCCCGATTCGGTGAATACGGGTCTCTAATGGCCGGTATTGCGGATGATCAGGCTGTAATTATACGCGATACCGAAACCGGCCAGAAGCAAGCCGACCCATTGCATCGTGTGATCCGCAGCCCCGCTGGAGAGGAAAAGCCCCAGGATCGCGATGATCGACATGAAAATTCCCATCGCCCAATTGCCCATTTCTTCGCTCCTTTAACACATTCGGCAAATCTTCGGTTACACTTAACCCAGACGAGTATGCCGTACCTTGACCTGTATCAATGTGACAAAGTCACGAATGGATCATAAACGGCATCACTACCAGCGGGTTAAAGTGTAACCCGGAACGCGGTTGGAGATAAGAGAGATGAGTGCTTCGCAAGCCTCTGCGGTGATGGGGGAACCCGTCGGGACACCGCAATACAACGAAACCGTCGTGCGGTGTTTTACCGTCGCCACGATGTTTTGGGGGGTTACGGCCTTTACGGTCGGCGTGTTTATCGCGCTTCAGTTGGCTTTCCCCCTTCTGAATTTCGACGTTTCATTCCTGTCCTTCGGGCGCCTGCGGCCGCTGCATACCTCTGCGGCGATTTTCGCGTTCGGGGGGAACGCGCTGCTGGCAACGTCGCTGCATGTCGTGCAGCGCACCTGTCGGACGCCGCTCTATGGCGGGCCGGAAGTAGCGATGTTCCTGTTCTGGGGGTATCAGCTGTTCATCGTCATGGCGGCTCTCGGTTACGTCACCGGGATCACGCAGGGCAAGGAATATGCGGAACCGGAATGGTATGTCGATCTTTGGCTGACGCTGGTCTGGGTCGTCTACCTGATCGTTTTCCTGGGCACGATCATGCGCCGAAAGGAACCGCATATCTATGTGGCGAACTGGTTCTATCTGGCCTTCATCGTCACCGTCGCGATGCTGCATGTCGTGAACAACATCTCCATGCCGGTGTCGTTCTTCGGGGCAAAAAGCTACTCGCTGTTCTCCGGGGTTCAGGACGCGCTGACGCAGTGGTGGTACGGGCATAACGCGGTCGGGTTCTTCCTGACGGCGGGTTTCTTGGGCATGATGTACTATATCATTCCGAAACAGGCCCAACGTCCGGTCTATTCCTACCGTCTGTCGATCGTCCACTTCTGGTCGCTGATCTTCCTCTACATCTGGGCCGGCCCGCACCATCTGCACTATACGGCGCTGCCGGAATGGGCGCAGACGCTGGGCATGGTGTTTTCCGTGATGCTGTGGATGCCCAGCTGGGGCGGTATGATCAACGGGATCATGACCCTGTCCGGCGCGTGGGAAAAACTGCGGACCGATCCGGTGTTGCGCTTCATGGTGACGGCCGTGGCCTTCTACGGCATGTCGACCTTCGAAGGGCCGTTGATGTCGGTGCGCGCGGTCAACTCACTCAGCCACTATACCGACTGGACCATCGGCCACGTGCATTCCGGTGCGCTGGGCTGGGTCGCGCTGATCAGCTTCGGTGCGGTCTATTATCTGGTGCCGGTCCTGTGGAACCGCGATCGCCTGTACAGCATCAAACTGGTCGCGTGGCACTACTGGATTTCGACCATCGGGATCATCCTCTACATCACCTCGATGTGGGTGTCCGGTATTCTCCAGGGTCTGATGTGGCGGTCCTATGACGACCTCGGCTTCCTGCAGTACAGCTTCGTGGAAACCGTGGCGGCCATGCATCCCTTCTATGTGATCCGGGCGATTGGCGGGGTCTTCTTCCTGCTGGGCAGCCTGATCATGGTCTACAACCTGATCCGCACGATCCAGGGCCATACGCGTGAAGAAGGGGCGGTCACCCGCTTCGGCGTCGCGCCGGCCGCTGCCGAATGATCGGGGAGGCGATAAGATGTCTTTGATCAAACATAAATTCGTCGAAACCAACATCTCGCTGATGACGGTTTTGGTTCTGGTCACGGTCGCCATCGGCGGGATTGTCGAATTGGTGCCCCTGTTCACCATCGAAAGCACGATCGAAAAGGTTCGCGGTGTGCGGCCCTATTCGCCGCTGGAACTGGCCGGGCGTAACATCTATATCCGCGAAGGCTGCTACAACTGCCACTCGCAGATGGTGCGCCCGTTCCGGGACGAGGTCGAACGCTACGGTCACTATTCGATCGCTGCGGAAAGCATGTACGACCATCCGTTCCAGTGGGGATCGAAGCGGACCGGACCCGATCTGGCCCGCGTCGGCGGTAAATATTCCAATGACTGGCACGATCTTCACCTGAAGAATCCGCGCGCGGTCGTACCGGAATCGATCATGCCCGGCTATCCCTTCCTGGCGGAAAGCGATCTCGACGTTGCCGATATCGCGGATCACCTGAAGGCGTTGACCTATGTCGGTGTGCCCTATTCGGAAGAGATGATCGCCGCCGCCCATGACGACCTGGTCGCCCAGGCCGATCCGGACGGGGATTGGGATGCCGTGCAGGAACGCTATCCGGGCGCCGTGGTCGGCGATTTTGATGGCGATCCGACCCGGTTGACCGAAATGGATGCGCTGATTGCCTACCTTCAGATGCTCGGCACGCTGGTCGATTTCAGCCAGTACGACGCCGACGCCCTACGGCAATAGGAGGATCGCATCATGTGGGACTCTATCGTTGAACTGGCGAATGCCGGGTGGAATGCGTGGCTTCTGGCGATGTTCGTCATCGCCGTCGCCTATGCCTTCTGGCCCAGCAAGAAGCGCCAGAAAGAGATGGATCACGCGGCGCGTATCCCATTCGAGAACGACGATAACGATGTCGGGCACACCACCCGGCACCGGACTTGAGGAGGCATGTCATGCCGACGAAGATTGAAAAAGACTCGGTCACCGGCGTTGAGACGACCGGCCATACCTGGGACGGCATTCAGGAACTGAACAATCCGCTTCCGCGCTGGTGGCTCTATGTCTTCTACGCCTGTATCATTTGGTCCATCGGTTATGCCGTGATGTTCCCGTCGGTTCCCCTGGGGACGACCTATTTCGAGGGTACGGAAGGTTATTCCGCCCGTGTCGAGGTCGAACAGGAATTGGCGGCGGCCGACGCGGCGAAGGGCGAAATCCTGAACCGTATCGCGACGTCCGACCTGGAACAGATCCGTCACGACGACGATATGCTGGCCTTCTCCGTCGCGGGCGGTGGGGCGGCCTTCGCCGAAAACTGCGTGCCGTGTCACGGGTCGGGCGCGACAGGCGGTCCGGGTTATCCCAGCCTCCAGGACGACGACTGGCTGTGGGGCGGTGAATTGGCAACGATCCAGCAAACCATCCAGCACGGTATCCGTTGGGACAAGGACGACGACACGCGGTTTTCGGAAATGCCCGCCTTCGGCGACGGCATTCTGGAAACGGATCAGATCGAGCAGGTCGCCAATTATGTGTTGAGCCTGACCGGCCATGAGCACGATGCCTCCGCTGCTGCCGAAGGGGCCGCGGTTTTCGAGGAACAGTGCGTCGCCTGCCATATGGAAGGCGGTGTCGGGAACAAGGAACTCGGCGCACCGGCCCTGAACGATCAAGTCTGGCTCTATGCCGATAACTACGACGCGATCGTCAATCAGATTTCCAAGCCCCGCCACGGCGTCATGCCGGCATGGGCTGGCCGTCTGAACCCGGTCACGATCAAGATGCTGACGGTCTATGTCCACTCGCTGGGCGGCGGTCAGTAAGAACCCGCGTATAGGTTCGTACAAAATAGGAAAGGGCGGCCTGGTCGGGCCGCCCTTTTCGTTTCGCACGCGGGTGTCGTCAGTATCCGGGCGTCAGGATTTTTACCGATTTCGGGATATGCCCGGCCCGCACAGGGTCGGGGACTTGTTTGGTTTCCTGCCCGACGACCTCGAACCCAGCCTTCTGATACCCGGCCAGGGCCTTGGGGTGATCCAGGGTGCAGGTATTCACCGACAGCTTTTCCGGTGCCGGGCTGCGGTTCCAGGCGCAATCGATCGCCCATTGCAGCAGATAGGGGCCGAAGCCACGACCGATAAATTCCGGCAGCAGGCCGAAATAGGCGACTTCTGCCTCCGTCGGCATGGCGCGGAAATCCAATTCCACGAATCCCGTCGGAACCCCGCCCAGGCTGAGGACGTAAATCTCCACCGCGTCGTCGTGAATGATCGCCGCGAGTTCTCCGTCGGATTTTAGGCGCCGTTCCCACCACAGCCAGGGATCGCCGACCGTGTGTTGCAGGTAGCGATAATAGGACACCGTCGGTTCATGCAGACGCTGGAGGCTGAGCGGTTGTTCGGTTGCGGGCGGATGCGGCATCGGTCGGTCGGGGCGCGCTGTCATTTCCAGATAGGTGATGGTTACATCCAACAGGCGGTCGCCCATATCCGCCGACGGGGCGGGCGGTTCGACCAGCCATTTCGCCATCAGCATGCGCGGCTCGCGCTGGTAATCCAGGGCGTCATAGACGGCCAGGACCTTCTCGTTCCCTTCCCGGATGATCAGTTCCACCTTCGGGCAGCCGAGATCGCGCAGCCAGTTTTCCGCCGCCGCCGTGATGGGGCGGGACAGGCCCTTGCCTTGATGATCGGGCGAAATGGCGACGTAGTAGATCCAGCCCCGATGCCCGTCGAATCCGGCCATGGCGGAGGCGATGACGGCCCCGTCGACTTCCCCGACCAGAACGGTCGATCCCGCATAGCGCCGTGCCAATGCGATATCCGCTTCCGGATCGTTCCAGGGCCGTGTCAGGCCGCATTCCTGCCAAAGCGTTACCAGATGCGGAATATCCGCATCCGTGCATTCGCGAATGTTCATGGATGTTGTTTTCCGTTCGGATTGTCGATGGGCGTGTCGGGACGGCTGCCCCATTCCGACCAGGACCCGTCATAGACTGCTGCCGTATCGTCGCCAAGAAGGCTGAGGCCCAGCGCCAGGACGCAGGCCGTAACCCCGGAACCGCAAGATGCGACGACCTTGTCACGGCCCAGTTTGATCCCCGCCTTTCGGAAGGAGGATTCCAGGGCGTGGATGTCCTTGACCCGTTTTGTGTCGGGGTCGACCAGATCGCTGAAGGGCAGGTTCAGGGACCCCGGAATATGCCCGCCGCGCAGTTCCGGGCGCGGTTCCGGCGCCGTGCCGTCGAACCGGCCCGCAGATCGGGCGTCCAGGATCGTATCCTGCTTGGACGTCAAGTTCGCGGTGACGTCGGCGAGGCGTCGGATCAGCTCCGGCCGGAAGGAGGCTTCGAACCGGCCGGCCGTAACCGGGGCGGGGGCGCCGCTATCCACCGGCAACCCTGCTGCTTTCCAGGCAGGCAGACCGCCGTCGAGGACCGATACTGAGTCATGGCCGAACAGGCGGAACATCCACCACGGACGCGCCGCGGAAAACAAACCGTAGGCGTCATAGCAGACGACATGGCTGTCATTCGAAATGCCCAAACCGGCAGCGACCTTTGCGAAGTCTTCCGGCGACGGAACCATATGGGGCAGGGGATCCGTCTTGTCCTTCACGCCATCGATGTCGAAGAACCGTGCGCCGGGAATATGTTCCGCCAGGAATTCGGCCTTCGCGTCGCGGTTCACATTGGGCAGGTGATAGGTTGCGTCCAAAACGACCGTCTTGGGATCGTCCAACCGGCCTTTCAGCCATTGCGGGGAAACGAGCGGGAATTGGGACATGGATTATCCCTCCAGGTGAATGTTGACGCGCCGGTTGCGGGCGCCTTTGTTTTCGATCTTGCCGACGCGCAGAAGTCCGATCTCTCCGGTATGCGCCAGATGCGTTCCGCCGCAGGGTTGCAGGTCGACCGCATCACCGATTTTTACCAGACGGACCTTGCCGGACCCGCGCGGCGGCTGGACGGACATGGTGCGGACAAGGTCGGGATTGCCGTCCAATTCCGCGTCGGTGATCCAGAATGTCTCCAGCGCATGATCTTCCGCGACAAGGCGGTTCAATTCGTTTGTCAGCGCGTCCTTGTCCAGCGTGTGGTCGCCGACATCGAAGTCCAGGCGGCTTTTCTCCTCCCCGACCTGCCCGCCGGTGACGCCGCAGGGCACAATGGAACAGAGCAGATGCATGGCGGTGTGCATCTTCATCAGCTTATAGCGCCGGTCCCAATCGATTTCGGCGGTGACGGCGGTCCCCACGGGCGGCAGCGTCTGTCCTTCCTCGGGGACATGGATAATGTCGCCCTCCGCCTGAACGGTGGTGGCGATGCGGATCTCACTGCCGTCGAAACGCAATGTGCCGGAATCGCCCGGTTGGCCGCCGCCGGTATAATAGAAAACCGTCTTGTCCAGGACGATGCCGCCGCGATCATTGACCTCCACAACCGTCGCGTCGCAGCTTTTTCGGTAGGAATCCTGTCGGAACAGTTCTTCGGTACGGTCGGTCATCGCGCTCTCCCTTAATCGGTTTCCGACAGCCTAGTCAGGGAGGCCGAAAAGGAAAGACGGCTGGTATGAAAAACCCTCTCCCGATGAGGGAGAGGGCTTGCCATCTCAATTCGAAAGGAAGGCGCTTACAGCCAATCCGGCGCGGGCAGGCCCTTGTCCTTCAGGAAGGTCGGGTTCCAGACCTTGCCCATATAACGGTGGCCCCAATCGCACAGCACCGTCACGATGGTATGGCCCGGCCCCAAATCCTTGGCGAGACGGATGGCCCCCGCGATGTTCACGCCGGTGGACAGGCCCATGCACAGGCCTTCTTCCTTCAGCAGGCGATGCACGATGGGCAGGGCTTCCGCATCCGGAATTTTATAGGCGTCGTCGAATTCCGCGCCGTCGATATTGCCGGTGATCCGGCCCTGGCCGATGCCTTCGGCGATCGACCCTTCGCTTTCCGCCTTCAATTCGCCGGTCTTGATCCAGTTATACATGGCCGCACCCATCGGGTCGGCGGCGGCGATCTTGATGTCCTTGTTCTGGCCTTTCAGATACAGGCTCATCCCCGCCAGAGTGCCGCCCGTTCCCATGGCGCAGGAAAAGCCGTCGATCTTACCGTCCAACTGGTCCCAGATTTCCGGCCCGGTCGATCGGATATGCGCGGTGCGGTTGGACAGGTTGTCCCACTGATCCGCGTAAAGCACGCCGTGCTGTTCCGTCGCCTTGCGTTCTTCGGCAATGCGTTTCGCCGTGTGGACGTAGTTGCGCGGGTCCTTGTAGGGAACGGCGACGTTTTCGACCAGTTCCGCGCCCAGCAGTTTCAGAGCGTCCTTCTTTTCCTGGCTTTGCGTTTCCGGGATGACGATCAAGGTGCGATAGCCGCGCGAATTGCCGACGCTGGCAAGACCGATCCCGGTATTGCCCGCCGTGCCTTCGACGATCAGGCCGCCCGGTTCCAGTTCGCCGCGTTCTTCCGCGTCCAGGATGATGTATTTCGCCGCGCGGTCCTTCACCGACCCGCCGGGATTGAGGAATTCGGCCTTGCCCAGGATTGTGCAGCCGGTTTCCTCCGACGCGCGTTTCAGCTTGATCAAGGGGGTGTTGCCGACGGCATCGGTGAAATCGGATCGGAAGGTCATAAGCGCATTCTTTCTGTGTGAATTAGGAGTTTCCTCCGCCATTGACCGTTAAATAGGTCACGCCCATTCCTTCCGCAAGGTTTCCCGGCAAGAAGCCAGCAGCAGCACCGCCATAGCGGTCATGGCGTTGTTGATGCGATTGTTCAAAACCATGCGGTGGGCGGTGTCGAAAGGTTCGGTGAATACCCGAATATCCTCGCCTTCTTCGTCCAGACCGTGAATACCGCCGGCCTTGCTTGCATCGCATTGACCGACGAACAGGGTGATCGATTCCGAACTGCCGCCCGGTGTCATGTAAAACCGGCCGATAGGATGCAGATTGTCAAGGATCACGCCCGCTTCCTCGACACTTTCGCGCCGCGCGACATCTTCGGGCGTCTCCCCCTCGTCGACGATCCCGGCGACGACTTCGATCATCCAGGGATCGGGATCGCCGGCCGCAAAGGCACCGGGCCGGAACTGTTCGATCAGCACGACTTCGTCCCGAACGGGGTCATAGGGGATAATGCCTGCGGCGTGACCGCGTTCAAAAATTTCGCGCGAAACGACATTCCCCATACCGCCCTGAAACTGGGAATGCCGCAGATGATATCGGTCGACCCGGAAATATCCCTGGAACGGCGTTTCCTTTTTGACGACTTCCACCTTGCGATCCTGGGTCACTTCCGTCTCCGTTAGTCGCTATCCGGCGGGAGTATAGCGATTGGAATTCGGAAGTCTCGATCAGATATCGCTTGGGAAGACGGGGGTATCCTTGGGACGGATCGCAAAGCGCTTGAAAACCGTCCAATAGCCCGGAAACCAATGGCCGCGCGTTCGCGCAATCCAGGAATCCCGATTGCGACGATAGGCCGACGGAATTTCGTACCAGGGCAGGTCGGGTTGATCGTGATGGACTAGATGGAAACAGTTGTTGAGGAACAGCAACTGCATCAACGGTCCACCTTCGATGATGGCCGTGCGGGCGTCCTGGTCCTCCGCCGGGCGGTGTTCGATATAGGATCGCACCGTCGCCAACCCCATTCCGGCGTAAATTGCCAAGGCGGCTTGCCACACGGGAATGTCGCAGACGCCGAAGGTCCAGTAACCCAGCGCAATGTCGTTGACGATCAGGATTCCCCAAGCAGGCAAATAGCGCAAATCCCCGGATGCGATGCGGCGCAGTTCCGCTAGAAAAAATCTTGGGATGGCAATGACCGGCCCGAAGATCATGCGACCGATCAGGCTGTTATTGGCCGTCAGCAGCCAGCGAATGGGGGCAGGTAAGGTCCGCCAATCGCGGTCCGTCACATAGTAGCTTTCGGGATCTTTTTCCGGATGTGTCAGGTGGTCTGTTCGGTGATGCGCGATATGACTGTCACGGTAAATCTCGTAGGGAACCCAACCGTTCAAATTAATTGCCATCAGCCAGCGATTGATCCGGGCCGATCGGGTCGGGTGACCGTGCAGGACTTCGTGGATCAGATGGGAATCGAGGCAATGCAGATAGGCGAAGATCGGTAGTACGACCCAGAAAGGTAAGGCCGTCCAGTACCACGTCACCCCGATAAACCCGGCATGCACACCGGCCCAGACCATCCATGTCGGCCATTCTGCGAAGGCAGCGCGTGTTCGTGGCGCGGAAGGGATCGGAATTTCAGTGGGGGGTAAACCGGCTAGGGACGCCATGGGAACGCTGCCTTTTCTGAGAAGTATCGGTTCCTCCTGACTACTCCTGACAGGTTTGTTTTGGAAACGTTGATCTTGTAAACAAAACGAAGCAAATGTTGACAAAAGTAATCAATCGTTAGATATGGATACGATGGTCAAGAAAGCTGAAATGCCCATTGGGCGTAGTGCGGATCGTCGGGAAACCGTTGCGGCGTTCAGATCGCGTTTGGAAAGCGCGATGGACCGTGTCGGAATCAACCAGTCCGGTCTGGCCCGTGCCATCGGCATCGATCGGTCCACACTGTCGCAATTGCTGTCGCGGTCGAACGATCGTTTGCCCCGCGCGGATACGGTCGCATCCATGGCCACGGCGCTACAGGTCAGCACGGACTGGCTGTTGGGGCTGGCGGAGGAGCCGGGGCGAGGCGCCGCCATTTTGCGGGAAACGGTTGAAATCGCCATGACCGGGTCCGCGGAAACCGACGACAGCCTGATTGAGCATTGGCACGCCGAATCCGTGGGGTACAAGGTGCGTTACGTTCCGTCGTCCATTCCGGATCTTGTGAAGACGGATGCCGTGCTTGCCTATGAATACGCGACCTATGAGGCGAAGTCGGAAGCAGAGGCAAAGACCAGCATAGAGAACCGCCTTGCCCAATCCCGTGTACCGGAGGCGGAAATGGAAATTTGTTGCTCCTGGCAAATGATGGAGTCATTCGCCAAGGGAAACGGCGTCTGGTGCGAACTTCCGGTCAAGGCACGCTTGGATCAATTGGATTACATGGCGGCCTTGCTCAGTGAACTTTATCCGCGTGTCCGGCTCTATTTGTTCGACGGGCGGCGCATGTTTTCCGTGCCGTATACGGTTTTCGGTCCGAAACGCGCGGCCGTCTTTCTGGGGCAGATGTATTTCGTCTTCAACACGCGCGAACATATCCGCACCCTGTCCGATCACTTTGATGGGTTGATCCGGGCCGCGAAGGTTCAAGCCCATGAAATGCCCGGATATATCCTGAGCTTGAGAAAGAGCGTTGGGATAAATTAATTCTAGTTATCAGAGTTCCGCACTATGTTGATCGGCGGGGCGCGATGCTTGTTGGAACGCGGTTTAGGCCCTGTTCCCGAATAGGGTGACGATGACGGAACAAATAAGAAGGTGGACCACCGGTTCGGGGTGGGAGTATCTGGCATTTCCGACAGACAGCGTGCGGACACCCTTTCCCGTCTTTGATCCGTTACTCGCAATTTGGAACAGCAAAAGAGACGGCGAGAAACTACCGGCATGGCGCGATTTCGAAATGCGCGATTTCGTCGGTTGGCATGCCCATCTCGTCCTGTTTGAAGTTCGGCACGATCCGTTCGACCTTTATTTCAGGTTATGTGGAACCGCAGCGTCTGAAACCTACGGGGCCAACCTGACGGGGACGACCTTGCGCGACATGAGTTACAAAATCGAAAACAAGACGGACCTTCTGTATTTTCGCGCCCTGGTGGACGAGCGTCTTATCGGTGTCAGCACCGGACCGGAATACTGGCACAACCGCGAGCATATAAAGTTGTGCTATCTGGATCTGCCCTTGTCGAAGGACGGCAATCACGTCACGCATTTTCTTACCTGCGTGGTTAAGGGACAGCCGGTCTGGGAGTTGAAACCATGACCGCGCCGCCGCCGGGTGTTTAATCCGGGACACGGCACCGGCATAGACACCCTAAGGGCCCGTCCAATCGTCGTTTGCCGCCGTGAACTACAATGTCGGCGGTCTATCCACAGCCTTATCCCGAAGAATTTTAGATGTTCGCGACCGTTCCCGGTGACAGGGGGCGGGACTCGCATAGACTCCGGGTTATGTCCGATACAGTCGCCTTCGTTCACCTTCGTGTCCATTCCGCCTATTCGTTGGCGGAAGGGGCGATCCGCGTCAAAGATCTGGTGAAGACCTGCGCCGGGCAGCATATGCCGGCCTGCGCGATCACCGATACGAACAACCTGTTCGGCGCGTTGGAATTCGCGCAATCGGCCTCCGGCGCCGGGGTGCAGCCCGTAACCGGGGTGCAGATCAGCCTGCGCCGGGAAGAACGCGACGGACCGCAGGCGCATGGGCCGAAACCCGCGCCGGACAAGATGGTCCTGCTGGTCCAGAACGAGGCCGGATACCTGAACCTGATGAAGCTCGTCAGCCGCGCCTTCCTGAATACGGAGGCCGGGGAAACGCCGCAAATCGGCATGGCGGATCTTGCGGAATGCCACGACGGTCTGATCGCGCTGACCGGCGGGATCGACGGGCCGGTCGGGCGCTTGCTGGTCGACGGTCAGAATGCGGCGGCGGAGGCTTGCCTGAAGCATCTGAAAGACATCTTCTCCAATCGCCTTTATGTCGAAATCCAGCGGCATTTTCTGGTGGATGAGGAAAAGATCGAACCCATCCTGATCGACTTCGCCTATGAACTCGATATTCCGCTGGTGGCGACCAACGACTGCTATTTCCCGGAAGAAAAGATGTATGAGGCGCATGACGCGCTGCTCTGCATCGCCCAGGGGACGGTGCTGACCGATCCGAACCGGCGGAAGCTGACGCCGCATCACCGCTTCAAGACGGCGGGGGAGATGCGCGAACTCTTCGCCGACCTGCCGGAGGCGGTGGACAACACTGTCGTGATCGCGCAGCGCTGCGCCTATATGCCGGAAAAGATCAAACCGCTGCTGCCGGATTACACCAAGCGCGGCGACCGCACGTCGGAAGAGGCGCTTAAAGACCTTGCCGAAGCCGGGCTGCGAGAGCGTCTTGAGAACGAGGTCTATACCGACGACATGGACGCGGCGACGCGGGAGGAAGTCGCCAAGCCTTACTGGGACCGTCTGGCTTATGAACTGGGTATCATCGGGCAGATGGGCTTTCCCGGTTATTTCCTGATCGTTGCGGACTTCATTCAATGGACGAAGGGCCACGATATCCCGGTGGGGCCGGGGCGTGGGTCCGGCGCGGGGTCCGTCGTTGCCTGGGCGCTGACGATCACCGACTTGGACCCGCTGAAATATGCGCTGCTGTTCGAACGCTTCCTGAACCCGGAACGCGTATCGATGCCCGACTTCGATATCGACTTCTGCCAGGACCGCCGGGACGAGGTGATCCGCTATGTCCAGAAGGAATACGGCTTCGACAAGGTCGCGCAGATCATCACCTTCGGTAAGTTGCAGGCCCGCGCCGTGCTGCGCGACGTCGGACGTGTGCTGCAAATGCCCTATGGCCAGGTCGACCGCATCTGCAAACTTGTGCCGAACAACCCGGCCAACCCGGTGACGCTGGCGCAGGCGATCGAGGGCGAACCGCTCCTCCAGCAGCAGATTTACGAGGACGAGGCCGTTTCGCGCCTCGTCACCATGGCGAAGGCGCTGGAAGGGCTGTACCGCCATGCCTCCACCCATGCGGCGGGGGTCGTGATCGGCGATCGACCGTTGGATCAGCTCGTCGCGCTGTACCGCGATCCGCGTTCCGACATGCCGGTGACGCAGTTCAACATGAAATTCGTGGAACAGGCCGGTCTGGTGAAGTTCGACTTCCTGGGCCTCAAGACGCTGACCGTGATCGACAAGGCACGCCGTCTGATCGACCTGCGCGACGACCGGGACGCGCCGCTGGATATCGCCAAAATCCCGCTCGACGATCCGAAAAGCTACGACATGCTCTGCCGCGGGATTTCGACCGGCGTGTTCCAGTTGGAAAGTTCCGGCATGCGCGACGTGCTGAAGAATCTGAAGCCTGACCGGCTGGAGGATTTGATCGCCGTCGTGGCCCTGTATCGACCGGGGCCGATGGAAAACATCCCAACCTATATCAAGCGCAAGCATGGGGAAGAGGAACCGATCTATCCCCATCCGAAGCTGGAACCGGTTCTGAAGGAAACCTTCGGCATCCCGATTTATCAGGAACAGGTCATGCAGATGGCCCAAGTCCTGGCGGGCTATACGCTGGGCGGTGCGGACCTGTTGCGCCGCGCGATGGGGAAGAAGATCCAGGCGGAAATGGACGAACAGCGCGCCATTTTCGTTGCCGGGGCCAAGGAACATTCCGACGTCGACGCGAAACAGGCGAACCAGATCTTCGATATGATCAACGCCTTCGCAGGCTATGGCTTCAACAAGTCGCACGCCGCCGCCTATGCGCTGGTCGCGTATCAGACCGCGTGGCTGAAGGCCAATTACCCGGTGGAATTCATGGCCGCGTCCATGACGCTCGACATGCACAATACCGACAAGCTGAACGTCTTCCGTGAGGAAATCGCGCGGCTGAAGATCGGGTTGCTGCCGCCGGATGTGAACAAATCGGACGTCGCCTTTTCGGTGGAAAAGGATGAAAACGGCGACCGCTGCGTTCGCTATGCCCTGGCGGCGTTGAAGAATGTCGGGTCGGGCGCGATGGAAAGTGTCATTGCCGCGCGGAATGAGGGCGGCCCGTTCAAGGATGTCTTCGACTTTGCGGAGCGGGTGGACAGCAAGGCGCTGAACAAGCGGCTGGTCGAAAACCTGACCAAGGCCGGGGCCTTCGATTCCCTGGAACCGAACCGCCGACGCCTGTTCGAAAGCCTGGAAAACGTCCTGGGCCATGGATCGGCGACGCAGGCGGATCGGACCAGCGCCCAGGCGGGCCTGTTCGGCGGCGATCTGTCGACCCAGAACCGCCCGAAGCTGCAGAACGTCCCGGAATGGGGACCGACGGAAAAGCTGTCGAACGAATTCGACGCCATCGGTTTCTACATGTCCGCTCACCCGTTGGAAGCCTATGAGGCGTCCTGCGCCAAACTGGGGGTCAGTAAGTGGAGCGACGTCCAATCCGGCCGTGTCGCCCTGTCCAAGGGCGTGAAACTGGCCGGGATCGTTGGCGGTCGTCGGCTGATGACCACCTCGCGTGGGTCGAAAATGGCCTTTGTCGCCATGTCCGACGCAACCGGCAATTTCGAAGTCACGCTGTTTTCCGAAGTCCTCGCCGGGGCACGGGAACTCTTGGATTCCGGCCAGCCGCTTCTGATGGTCGTGAACGTCGACAAGAAAGGCGAGGGGCCGGACGCCGAACTCCGCCTGACCGCGAATTCGGTAAAGTCCTTGGACGAGGAAGCCGCCCAGGCCGCGAAAGGCATGCGCATCATCGTCAACGGCGACAGCGACATCCCCAAACTGCGCGCGATCTTCGAAGGTCATGCCAAACCGGGACGGGGCCGCATCGAATTGCGCGCGCTGGACACCGACCAGGGCGACGTCGATTTCGCCCTCGACAAGGGCTACCAAGTCACCGCCGCCTTCCGCCAAGCCGTGAAGGCCATCCCCGGCATCGTGGACGTGCAGGACCTTTAGGGATTTTCCGACACGACGTCGATGACCAACAGCAACCGGGTTTCGCCGGCTCCTTCGATCGGCGGCGACCGGTGGACAATTCCGGTTTGTTCGTCCTTTGCGAACAGCAGGCCGCGAAACAGCCCGACAGAGCCGGTGGGCAGCGACGTTACGGTGCGCGGGGCGTCGCCGTCATCGGACACGCCGTATTCGGTGCCGCGTCCGCGATAGGTGCATAACAGACGCGCCGGAACGGTGTCGGCATGGAACAAGGTGCAGGCATTGTCCTGTACCACATCCAGACGCAGGCGAACTAAATCGACAGACAGGACACGGGCGAAAATTGCGGCCAGGGCGGCGATATCCCCGGTCAGCATCGACCTGTTGGGAGACGGGGCCAGTCCCACCTGGTCACACAGGACGGTAACGGCGTCTTCGGCGCGGTCGGGCGTCAGGGTGACGCGTCCCTGCGGCAGGCGGTCGGGTGCGACGGCGTCAATCCAATCCTGAAACGTCGGCTGCGGTTTCCGCCGCCAAATGGTGACGGCGCGACCGGGCAACCAAATATCGTTTAGGATGTCCGGTGATGTCGCTTCCGCCACAAGATTCGCAGGAGAGTCCTGAGCCGGTTCCGTCTTTGGGATGCGTAACGCTGCGTCGGCCACTATGCGGCCTCCGGTTGACGTTTCCAGACGGGGAACGGGTCGGCCAGAAAGGCCCAATCTTCCGGTGTGAATTCGGTGTCGCTGCCGACAAGGGCCTCGTCCAAAGCGGCGGTGATGGCGGTCTTGTCCATACCGGACCCGATGAAAACCAGTTCCTGGCGCCGGTCGCCGAACGGGTCCTGCCAATGCCGGGCCAGATAGGCCACGGCGTCGGGATTGTCCGGACGTTGCGCGTGCGGAACGGTCGCCCACCAATTGCCCAACGGCTTGATGCTGCTGATCGCGCCGGAAAGGGAGTATTCCGCAACCCAATCCGGGCGTGTGGCGATCCACATATGCCCTTTTGCCCGAATGACGCCGGGCAGGTCGCCGTTCAGGATTTTATCGACCTTCAACGGGTGGAAGGGACGGCGCGCCCGATAGACGAAGGAGGAAACGCCGTACTCCTCGGTCTCCGGCGTATGATCCGCGAAACCGTATAATTCCTTGGCCCAGAGCGGATGCTTGTGCGCTTCTTCGAAATCGAAAAGGCCGGTATCGAATATTTGGTCCCCCGGCACGGCGCTGTAGTCGGTTTCGATGATCCGCGCATCGGGGTTCAGGGCCGTCACGATCTTGCGGGCGGCATCCAGCTTTTCCGGGCCGGCGTCCGACACCTTGTTCAGGACGACGACATCTGAAAATTCGATTTGGTCGACCAACAGATCGACGAGGGTGCGGTCGTCCGCCTCGCCCAGACTCTCGCCCCGGTCCGATAGGAAGTCGTGACTGGCATAGTCGTTCAGCAGGTTTGCCGTGTCGACGACGGTCACCATCGTGTCCAGGCGCGAGACCTGAGACAGGCTGTTTCCGTCTTCATCTTCGAATTCGAATGTCGCGGCGACGGGCAGGGGTTCGGATATGCCCGTGGATTCGATCAGCAGATAGTCGAACCGGCCTTCATCCGCCAGCCGACGAACCTCCGCCAGCAGGTCGTCGCGCAGGGTGCAACAGATGCAGCCATTGGTCATTTCCACCAGTTTCTCGTCCGTGCGGGAAAGGTCGGCGCCACCGTCGCGGATCAGGTCCGCGTCGATGTTGACCTCGCTCATATCGTTGACGATGACCGCGACACGCCGACCGTCGCGATTGTTGAGAACGTGGTTGAGGAGCGTCGTCTTACCGGAGCCCAGGAAGCCGGACAGAACGGTAACGGGCAATCGGGTGTCGGGCGCGGACATTTTCTTACTCTTCCGTATAGTCATCAGAAATGTTATATCATAACATATTAGGAGAAACATAAATCTCAAGCCAAATTTCGTCTATCGAAGCCTTGAATGTTTGAAGACGGATTTCGCGACCCCTACGGGACACAAGAACCTGACACCCGGTCCATGGGGGAGTGGCGTAAGGGAAAAAGGAGATATCGTGGCGAGGCGCATCGAAAATAAACAATATATCAATGGCTTGATTCCTATTCCTGATTCTTTTGTTGTTTCGGCTCACCCCATTTGACATTGATAATCACTTTCAATAAATGTGCTACTGCGTGTAATTCGCAATACTGACCCGTTCAAAATGTCAGGACGGAGCGCACATCAGGGGATATCCATGCATCAGACCAAAATCTCGCTTTTTGCGGGGGCCGTACTCGCGGCGACCGCCTTCGCGCCATTCGGCCCGACCTATGCAGAACAAACGGAAATTACCGACATTGTCGGCCGGAAAGTCACTGTTGATCTGCCGGTAGAGAGGATGATCCTGGGCGAAGGGCGACAGATTTATTTGTTGGCGGTTCTGGAGCGGGACGATCCTTTCAAGCGTGTCGTTGGCTGGCGGGAGGATTTTTCTCAGGCGGATCCGGATTCCTATGCCCGTTACGCTGCGAAGTTCCCTGAATTAAAAGAAATTCCGACCTTCGGCGGGTTCAAGGACGGCACTTTCGATGTCGAGCAGGCGGCCGCGTTGAAACCGGATGTCGTGTTGATGAATATCGAGGCGCAGACCGCGACCGAAGATTCCGGCTATGACGATAAACTGGCCGCCCTCGGCATCCCGATTGTCTATATCGATTTTCGCGAAGATCCGCTTGCCCATACGATCCCGTCGGTCCGTTTGATGGGGCAGTTGATCGGCAAGCAGGACGAGGCCGAGTCCTTCGTCGCGTTTTCCGACGCGCAGATGGCGAAGGTCGAGGACGTGATCGCGAAAGCGGCTCCGAACCGTCCGAAAGTGTTCATCGACCGGGCAGGCGGTTATTCCGAGGATTGTTGCATGAGCTTCGGGCCGGGCAATTTCGGTGACTATGTCGAGATTGCGGGCGGCACCAACATCGCCGACGGCATTATCCCCAATACCTTCGGTCGGCTAAATCCGGAGCAGATTATCGCGTCCAGCCCGGATCACGTCATCGTCACCGGCGGTAATTGGGACGCCTATGTACCCGGCGGCGGCTGGGTCGGCATGGGGCCCGGGTCGGATATGGAAGCTGCGCGGACAAAGCTCGAAGCCTTGACGCACCGCACGGCGATGACCGGAATCGCCGCCCAGAAATCGCGGAATTTCCATGCGATATGGCATCAGTTCTACAACAGCCCTTACTACTTCGTTGCGGTTCAACGGATTGCGAAATGGCTGCATCCGGCGCTGTTTGCCGACCTTGATCCGGAGGCGACGCTTATCGAACTGCATGACCGGTTCCTGCCGGTTGCCTACGAGCCGGGCTATTGGATCTCATTGAATGACGAGTAAACCGATGTCGTCGGTGCCCGGCAATATGGCAGAGGGGCGCGGTTTTTACCGCGCCCTTGTCTTTCGCCGCCAGGCCATCCTGGTCGGCATTGTTGCCGCGCTGTTCTTAAGCACCTGTGCCGATTTGGCGCTCGGCCCGGCGCGATACAGTCTGGGAGAGGTGTTTGCCGCCTTGTTTACGCCGGACGCCGTCGATGTTCAGGCGCGCGTGATTTTGTGGGAAATCCGGATGCCGGTCGCGCTGATGGCGCTCACCGTGGGGGCAAGCCTCGCTGTCGCGGGTGCGCAAATGCAAACAATCCTCAGCAATCCCTTGGCGAGCCCGTTCACGCTCGGCATTTCCGCCGGGGCCAGTTTCGGCGCGGCGCTGGCGCTTGCTTTCGGTGTCGTATTGGTCCCCGCCGCCGTCGACTATGTGATCCCGATCAATGCTTTCGTCATGGCCATGCTGACCTCTTTCCTGATCCATACGTTAAGCATGCGGCGCGGTGTGACGATCGAGACGATTGTCCTGCTGGGGATTGCCATGGTCTTCGTATTCAATTCGTTGATGGCGTTGATCCAATTTTTCGCGGATCAGCAGGCTGTTTCCGCCGTCGTGTTTTGGACCATGGGCAGTTTGACCAAGGCGACATGGACAAAGCTTTGGATTTCGACCGGTGTCTTGGCCTTGGTATTGCCTCTGTTGGCCCGACATGGCTGGGCCCTGACGGCAATGCGGCTGGGCGATGCGAAAGCCGAAAGCATGGGGGTGAACCCGAAGGCCCTGCGGTTGGAGGTGCTGGTGCTCGTGTCCGTCCTGGCGGCGATCGCCGTATGCTTCGTGGGAACGATCGGCTTCATAGGTCTTGTCGGTCCGCATGTCGCGCGGATTCTGGTCGGCGAGGATCAGCGGTTTTTCCTGCCGGGAGCGGCGCTGTGCGGTGCGCTTCTGCTGTCTGTCGGCTCCGTCCTGTCGAAAATGATCCTGCCGGGCACGATCATCCCGATCGGCATCGTCACCTCGCTGGTCGGCATTCCGTTCTTTCTATACCTGATCCTGAATAAGAAGAGTTCGACATGGTAGGCTTGCAGTTGGATCGGTTGACCGCGCGATATGGATCCGAAGAAATTCTTAGAGAGGTGACGACGCCCAGATTTCCGGGTGGGCAAGTCGTGGGGTTGCTGGGGCCGAACGCCGCCGGCAAATCGACCTTGTTCCGTCGAATTTTCGGGTTGCTGAAAGGCGGGGGTGCGGTCTGCGTGGATGGTGCCGAGAGCAGCCGCCCGATCGTCTATATGCCACAGGATACTGGGGCGAATGCCGCCCTAACGGTGTATGAGTCCGTCCTTCTTGCGCGTATGCAGGGGCGGCGGCTGAAGGTTTCCGACGAAGATCTCGACCGGGTCGACGCCACTCTGGCGGAGCTCGGTATTTCGGAAATCGCCAAACGGGAATTGGGCAATCTCAGCGGCGGCCAAAGACAGATGGTCGGCGCTGCCCAGGCACTTGTCCAACAACCGGAAATCCTGCTGCTGGACGAGCCGACGGCGGCACTCGACCTCAATCGTCAGATCGGCTTCCTCGCTTTATTGAAACGCATTGCGCGCGACCGCGGCATGCTGATCTTGGTCGCGCTGCATGACCTGGGACATGCGCTCCGCTTCACGGACCAGGCCATGCTTTTGCAGTCGGGTCGGCTTGTCGATTGCGGTCCGACTGCCTCGGTGATCACATCCGACACGCTTTGGCGCGTCTATGGTGTAAAGGCGCGTATCGAGCCGTGTTCTCGTGGCGTGCCGCAACTGATTGTGGAGATGCCGGATTGACCCCGGATCGCGTCCCGATCCGACGGTCGCGTTAGAAACCCGTATTCGAAAAAGACTAAGTCGGTAAGAGACCGCTGCCTTCCAGCCCATCCAGCACGAACTGAACGGCGAGCGCCGCCAGGATCACACCGAAGACGCGGGAGATGACATGGACGCCGGTGCGACCCAGATATTTCTGGAGCTGTGACGTCAACAACATGCAGATCAACGTAACCGCCATCACGCCGATAAGGGCTAGGATGACGAGGGCCTGTTCCACCGGATGGCCTTCTGCGTGGGTCATGGCAAGGACCAGGGCCCCCATGACACCCGGTCCGGCGATCAGCGGCGTCGCCAGCGGGAAAACGGAAATATCCTGACTGGCCGTGGCTTCCTTGTTTTCCTCGTCCGTGATGGATGTGCCGCCGGAATGGCGCGCGAAGACGAGGTCGATGGCGATCAGGAACAGCAGCAGACCGCCCGCGATGCGGAAGGCGGGCAGGGTGATGCCGAATAGATTCAGGACCAATTCCCCGCCGAAGGCGAAGGGGATCAGGATCGCGGTCGCGACCAGGGTTCCCTTGACCGCCATCCGCATCCGCTGACGCGGCGTCTGATCCGCGGTCAGGGAGGCGAAGATAATCGCCACGTCGAAAGGGCCGACGGTGGCGAACAGGGTCGCAAAGGCCACCAACGCCGTTTCAAGCATAAAAATTCCCCCAAATGCGACCTAAATCGAAACGTGGCGACATCTTGGCACGGATGGGCGTGCGGGGGAACGCTATCCCTTGCCAATCGCTGGACAGCGCCCTGTTTCCATAGAGTGTGAAATTTGGCGATTTTGTGAAAAAGGCCGAAATATCAATGGTTTTTGTTGTTCCGAGAACGGTCGTTCCCATCTAGTCACCCACGCCGCAAGTCGACCGGCAATGATGCCGCGTACGGCGATCTGTGGCGGGCATGGAAGAGGAGGATGGAATGAAACCGCTTCTGACTGCAGCGACCGTTGCTCTTGGCCTGGCCGCCGCGCCGATGGCCTTTGCCAGCGGGGAAACCAACCCGGACCGTCAGGCCTACGAGTCGCAGGTCCACCAGATGATCGAGGCCAAACAGGCCGAAATGAACGACGGCGACCTGAGCGACGACGCCAAGGCCGCCTGGGCGGAGGTTCAGGAAAGTTGGACCGAAATGACCGAAGCCGCCGACGAGAATTGGGAGGCCGCGAAGCAGGCGTTCCAGGAAAATTGGCAGGACTTCGAACAGGAATGGAAGGAAATGACGGACGGTAGTTCGTAACCGAACCCGTCCCTTCCCACCCTAGGTGTCGGCGCCCTGCGATATGCGGGGCGCCGATTGCCGTTTCCGACAGAAAAAAAGATGACAAACAAGACGCCGAAGAACCTGTCCGATCTTTTGGATGGGGTGGAGGACTGTCTTCAGTCCGATAGCTCCGGAACCGGGACTGACCAGAAGCCGACCGTCGGGGATGCACTCACCGCCTTTGGGCGGCGCAGCCACGGGCCGGTCCTGTTCCTCACGGGTTTCCTGGCGGCCGGGCCGATCGGGGCCATTCCCGGCGTGACGCTGGCGACCGCGCTTCTTTGCCTTGTGGTTGCGGGGCAGATGCTGTTGTCGCCCGGCGCGATCTGGCTGCCGAAGCGACTGACGGCGATCGAATTGACCCCGGAGAAGGGGCAGGCCGCGCTGCGCTGGGCCCGTCCGGTGGCGCGGACAGTGGATCGGTTGCTGAAACCGCGCTTATCGTTCCTGTTGGACCAGCCGTTTCTGCTAGGCGGCATTCTGTTGGCCGTCGGGATGTCGTTGTTGATGATCCCATTCGCTTTCGTGCCCTTCGCGGCAACGGTCCCGGCGCTGGCCATTGCCGCTTTCGGTCTCGCGCTGACCAGCGACGACGGGCTCCTCGCGCTCATCGCAGGGGCCGTCGCCGCCGGGGCGGTCGGTTTGGGCGTCTATCTGCTGAACGGCCTTTAGCCGAGGACGGAGAAGGTGCTGTCCTTGTTGATTTCCCGCAGACGGGAGAAGAAGCCGATATTCAGGTTCCGCCCGGTATAGGCCATGTGGAACTGAACCGGATCCTTGTCATGGTCGCGGCCCTTGCGTTCTGCATCGATCAGTTCCGCCATCATCTTACCGGCGACGGGGGCGTTCTTGTACTGGTTCCCGGAACTGCCGATCGCCATGTAAAAACCCGGTACGCAGGATTTGTCGTAGATCGGAATCCAGTCGTCGGCGACATCGTACAGTTCCGTCACGCCCTTCATCTGGCTGGGGATGCCCAGTGACGGGATACGTTGCGCCATGCGCAGCGCCTGGACCCGCCACTGTTCGGAGAAGTTCCGGTCCCAATCGTCCGGGTCGACCTCGATCTGGTGATCGCAGGGCGGATCTTCCGATCCGATCAGCAGGAAGTTGCCTTTCTCCGGCCTTGTATAGCAGCAGATATCGCTGTCCGACGTGACCCAGCCGTTTTCGTACCAGCCCTCAACCGGCATCGGGACATGGACAACCTCCTGCTTATAAGGGCGGGTGCCGACCTTCATGTCGTCCAGAGCGCCCGCCATGGCATTGACCTTGGCGGAATGCGGTCCGGCGACGTTGACGACGATCGGCGCGTCGATCCGGGTGCCGTCCTTCAGCGTTACGCCGGAAACGGAGCCATCTGCATTTTTATTGATTTCAACGATTTCCGCGTTGAACTTGAACTTTCCCCCCAGATTCTCAGCCGCCGCGCGCAGGTTCTGCGCGGACAGGGCCGGGTCGTTGATATAGCCGCCTTGTGGGAAGAAAAGCGCGCCGCCGACTTCGCCGCCGGTCGGTTCGCCGAACCCGTCGTCTTCCGGGCGTTTGGCGGGATGGTAGCAGCGCAGGTCGTAATGCGGCATCTTTTGACGGATGTCGTTATTCGTCCATTCTTCGTAGCTGACGCCGATTTCGTCGGCAATGTCCTTGGCGCGGGCCATATAGCCGTTGGCTTCGACCTTCATCACCATGGTGCCGCATTCGTGGAAGACGGCGATGTCGTCGCTGTCGTCCAGGCCCAGATAATCCTGCCAGTTTTTCCAGTAGAAATAGCCTTCATAGGCGAGGGCCGAGCCGTCGACGGTGGAATAATAGGTGCGGATGATCGCGCAGGAGCCGGAGGTGGAGCCGTAGCCCGCCGCCGGCAGCTTATCGATGTTCAGCGTTCTGTAGCCCTTGCGCGCCAGTTCCAGTCCGACCGCGCTGCCGATTACGCCCGCGCCGATCACGATGGCATCGTACTGTTCCGTCATAACGTCCCCATTCGTTCGATGATGTGCTGTTCGGTTATTTGTATGAACAATTCCAGCGGCACTATCGGGCGCGCCGTGCGAATGCTCAAGACCCGAATTTGTCGCGTATGGCGGCCAGGGCTTCGGGCGTGTCGAGGTCCACCAGAACGCCCGGATCGTCGACCTGAATTTCCGCGACTTCGTCGGGATAGGCGGCAATCAGGGATTTCGCGCCGCGATCCCCGGAAAGGTCCATGATCTCCGCGAAATAGCGTCGGGCGAACAGGACCGGATTGCCGCGTTGCCCGTTGTAAACCGGCACGCAGATGGACCGGCCTTCCGTCGGATCGAACCCAGCGATCAGACGGTTGACGGTATCGACCTTCAGGGTCGGCATATCGCCCAGGGCGAACAGCGCCCCGGTGGCCCAGCCGGGCAGGCGGGTCAGGCCGCGCTTCACCGATTCAGCCATGCCCTGATCGAACAGCGGATTGTCGATGCAATCGATATCCAGCCCGTCCAGAGCGGCTTTCACGCGGTCGGCGGCATTGCCGGTGACGGCCACGACGCCTTCCAGATCGGAGGCCAGCAGGATTTCGGCGGACCGCCGAACGACGGGGATACCGCCCAGGTCTTCCAACAGCTTGTTGCGCGGCGCCATGCGACGGGATAGGCCCGCCGCCAATAACAATCCCGCGATCCGGGGGCGTTCGGGCTGGCCGTCGTCGTCTTCTTGCGCGCGCGGCCGGGGCCGGGACGGAATTTCCTTCAGGAACCCGCCGACGCCCATGGCCATAATCGATTGCGGCGTCACGGGCAGGCCCGCGACGAGCCGCTCCATCACCCAGTCATAGCCGTTCGGTTTCGGGGACCGGACGCATCCCGGCGCGCCGATCACCGGAATAGACCCGATCCGGCCCAATAGCAGCAGGTTGCCGGGATCGACCGGCATGCCGAAATGGTCGATCGTGCCGCCGCAGCGTTCGATGGCTGCCGGAATGACGTCGCGACGGTCCACGATGGCGGACGCGCCGACGACCGTGATCGCGGCGGGTGCGGTCTCGGCGGCGCGGGACAAGGCATCCGCCAGCGCCGCTTCGGAATGGGCGCAGCGGTCAGGCGGTGCCAGGGTCGCCCCGAGGGCCGCCGCCCGCTGCTCCATGACACGGTCGGTCTTGTCCAGAACGGACGATTTCGTTCCGTCCAATACGGTCTGTATCAGGACCAGAGTGACGGGCCGGAACGGATGCACCGTGAACAACGGTTCCGTCGGCAAGGCAGATGCCAGGGCCTCCGCCGGGACGCCGAAGGGAATGATCTTCGCCGTTGCCGCCATCTGACGTGGCGCGACGCGGGAATAGGGGGGCAGGGCGGCCAGCGTGATACCTTCATTCACGCTGTTCAGCGCGTTCAACTGCGTCGGGTCGTACACCAGGATGCCGTCGGTATCCGCGATCAGATTGACCCGTCCGGTAAACGCCGCGCTTCTGGACAGGCCGGTTCCGGTCGCTGCCGCCGCCAGATCGGTCGCGGCCTTGTCCTCATGCACATCGTCGGATCCCAGGGTGCAGGCGATCACCGTATCGACACCGGCGTCGGTTAGCGCGGCAATGTCAGCGGCAGCCAATACGCGGCCCTTTTTCAGCGTCTTGCCGGGCAGGGTGACGGAATGGGCCAGGATCGACCCTTCCGCGTCCCGGCTGGGGATTTCGCCGAACCGCATCAGCCGCCTTTCGGTCCCCGCAGGGTCAGGGTGATTTTGGCCAGGATCGCCACGGCAATTTCGGCGGGGGAGACTGCCCCGATATTCATGCCGATCGGGCCGTCGATACGGGCGATGGCACCGTCGGACACACCGGAGTCTTTCAGACGGACGGCACGGGCAGCGGCGGTTTTCTTGCTGCCCAGCGCCCCGACATAGAAGGCGTCGGTCGCCAATGCGACCGCCAATGCCGGATCGTCCAATTTCGGATCGTGGGTCAGGGCCACCACCGCCGTCCGCCGGTCGGGGGCAAGGGATTGCATGGCTTCTTCCGGCCAGTCCTGAATGACGGCGATATCGGGGAATCGTTCCGCGCTGGCCCAGGCTCCGCGCGGATCGATGACGGTGACGCCGTATCCGGACAGGGTCGCCATGGGCGCCAGGACCTGGGCGATATGCACCGCCCCGACGATGATCAGACGCAGCGGCGGATTGAAGATTTGCAGGAAGACGCCATCCTCCGTTCCCGATTTATCGCGCCGCAGGGCGGTCTGTGCGGCGTCGGCAATCGCCGGGGTAACGGCCAGGTCGCCTGCGACCACGTCGCCATCGACGATCAACGCCTGCGCGCCGTCGGACAGGCGCGTCGCCACAACGGTCGGCTGCTTCGCCTGCCGTGCGGCCTCCAGGCGTTCCAGAAAGGCCCGTTTCATGCCTCAGGCCTCCAGCTTTTCGACGAAGACCTTCACGGTCCCGCCGCAGGCCAGACCGACTTCCCAGGCCATGGCATCGGACACGCCGAATTCCATCAGCTTCGGCACGCCGGTTTCCATCACATCCATGGCTTCGGTCACGACCGCGCCTTCGATACAGCCGCCGGACACGGACCCTTCGAATCCCGCATCCTCATTGACGACAAGCTGGCTGCCCGGCGGGCGGGGGGAGGAGCCCCAGGTCTCAACGACCGTCGCCAGGGCGACCTTCTTCCCCTGGTCTTGCCATTCCTTCGCCTGGGTCAGGGGATCGATTATCTCACTCATGCCGCCAGTTCCTTCCATTCCCGCAGATTTTGCCGTTGCGCGCCGTGGGTCAGGGCGTCCGCCAGCTTGGTGAGGCTGTCCAGATTGTGGATCGGCCGGAAACTGTCGACATGCCGGATCATCGCACGCGCGCCGCTCGCCTTCGGTTCGTAGCCGTCCCATCGCAGTAACGGGTTCAGCCAGATCAGCGACCGGCAGGACTTATGTAGGCGATCCATCTCCGCCTCCAACCCCGCCGCACCGTCCCGGTCCAGCCCATCGGAAATCAGTAATACGATAGGCCCCTGACTCAAGACACGCCGGGACCAGTCGCGGTTGAATTCCGCCAATGTGTGGCCGATCCGCGTGCCGCCCGCCCAATCCGCGACAAGGGTGGCACATTGATCGACGGCAACGTCCGGGTCCTTGCGCCGCATGGTGCGGGTCACGTTGGTCAGTCGCGTCCCGAACAGGAAACTGTGTACCCGGTCCCGGTCGTTGGTCAGCGCATGAATGAAATGCAGCATCATCCGGGCGTAGCGATCCATCGATCCCGAAATATCGCACAGCACGACCAGTGGCGGCACGCGACGGCGGCGCTTGCGCATCGACAGTTTGGCGATATCGCCGCCCGACCGCGCCGCGCGGCGTAAGGTTGCGCGCAAGTCGGTGCGGTGGCCTTTCGGGTCGGCATAGAAACGGCGGCTCGGCACCGGATGGAAGGCGAGGCGCAGGCGGCGAATGGCGCGGCGTGCTTCTTCCAGCTCCGCCGTCGTCATTTTCTCGAAGTCTTTTTCCGCCAAAACCTCGCTTTTCGACCAGGTCAGGCTGGCGTCGATGTCGAAGCTTTCTTCTTCATCCTCGCCGTCTGACCCGGCTTCTTCCGGCGGGCGTTCCTTGGCCAGGGCTTCCTGAAGGCGCGTCGCCATCTCGGGGCGTTCCGGCGGCTGTTCCCCCTTCATGGCGGGCAGCATCATCGCCATGGCCTTTTCCAGGAGGTTCGGATTGCGCCAGAAGAAATGAAACGCCTGATCGAACAATTCCCGCTGATCGCGCCGATTCACGAAGACGGCGTGCAGGGTCCAGTAGAAATCCTGCCGGTCGGCGACGCCAACGGCGGAGACCGCCTCCAACGCCTGCAGGACCTTGCCGGGACCGACGGGCAGGCCCGCCGCACGCAGCACGCGCGCAAAATGCATGATGTTTTCGGCCAGCCGTCCGCCGTCGACCTCGCCAAGGACGAGGTTGGGGGCCAAGTCAGGGGCGGGCGTGGCCGTTTTGTCGGTCATAGTGCGCCTGCTTCCGCCAATTCTATCTTCACTTCATCCAGGATGCGGGCGGCCTCCGACCCGCGCAGCTTGGCGATATCGTCCTGGTATTTCAGCAACGCGCCCAGCGTGTCGTTGATCGTATCGGGGTCGAGGGCCAGCCGGTCCAACTGCGTCAATGCCTGGGCCCAGTCGATGGTCTCCGCCACGCCGGGCAGTTTGAACAGGTCCAGCGTGCGGATTTTCTGAACAAAGGCGACGATCTGGCGGCTCAGGGCCTCCGGCGCTTCGGGCGCCTTCACCTTGAGGATCTCCAATTCGCGCGATGCGTCAGGATAATCGACCCAGTAGTAGAAGCAGCGCCGCTTGATCGCGTCGTGGATTTCGCGCGTTCGGTTCGACGTCAGCACCACCAGCGGCGGTTCCTCCGCCTTTACCGTGCCGAATTCGGGGACCGTCACTTGGAAATCGGATAGGACTTCCAGCAGGAAGGCCTCGAACGGTTCGTCGGTTCGGTCCAATTCGTCGATCAGCAACACCGGCGCACGGCCTGCCGTCGAGGTTTCCAGGGCTTGGAGGATCGGACGCTTGATCAGGAAGCGTTCGGAAAACAAATCGCTTTCCAGGGCAAGGCGATCCGCGCCGCCGGTCGCTTCCGTCAGGCGGATTTCCATCATCTGCCGAGCATAATTCCATTCGTAGACCGCGGAGGCGATGTCGAGGCCCTCATAACATTGCAAACGGATCAGCGGTCGGCCCAGAGTCTGGGACAGGACTTTCGCGATTTCCGTCTTGCCGGTACCGGCTTCCCCTTCCAGGAACAGCGGTCGGTGCAGTTTCAAGGACAGAAACAGGGCCGTCGCCAGAGAACGGTCGGCGACGTAGCGTCCCTGCGACAGCAGGGTCAGGGTATCTTCGACGGATTGCGGCAGCACGCTTGCGGACGACATGGAATCTCCCCGAAACCTGTTATGATTATGGCGATACGCCCATGACGATATAGCAGTCGGCGGGCTGCCCTCAACCCGCCTGTCGGCCTATCGGTCAGGAGAAACAGGTGGGGACGGGGCTTACTTCTGGGTCCAGCCGGATGGGGTCAGGAACCACCAGCCCTTCGGCGCCTTGTCGAAGATCGCCTTCGCGTAGACTTCCTGAATGGTCATGATATCGACGTTCTGTTCCGCCGCCTTGGCCTGATAATAAGCCTGTCGCTTGGCATTGATCGTCTGGACAAGGGATTGAACGGAACTGTCGGCGCCGTCCCGAACAACGGCATACCCGTCGAAGCGTTCCCCGACGATCCCCGCGGATCGCGGACCGTCCAGCGAATCCGCGGCCATGGCCGGAAGGCCCGTCACCGACACGGTGAACAGGGCGGCGAGGGCCAGAAAGGCGCGGCGGGTGCGGGAAAATCGGCCCGGACTGGAAAATCGGCCAGAGTTAGAAAATCGGATTATCTTCGACATCATCCTTGGCCTCTTCAATAAGCCGCAGGCGCACATCGGCGTCCAGCTTCACGTTCAGATTGATGGTGATCGGTTCCTGCGGGGTTTCCACCTTCACGGTCGGCGTGCAGGCGCCCAACGCTGCCAGCAACCCGCCCGCGAAGGCCAATATCAGGAAACTCCGTGCCGGATTGTGCACCGTGTCTATCCTCTTGTTTCGATGCGATCAGTTTAGGGGGGAAATGGTGGCGCGAAAAGGGCGACTTAAGGGGAATTTTGCCCGAATGAGCGGGCCAGTTTCCCGGAAAGCGAAAGTATTTGTTTAAGTATATCGAATAAATTATGGAAATCGCTTTCAATATTCACATTCAATTTGAATGGGTGTCCATCCAGAACGGCGGGGTTCCTACCGCTCAACCTTAGCCCGATCCGCCCGTCGCCGTTCGGTGGCAGGTCCAATTCCGCCCCCAATTCGTCATACTGGAAATCCTTCAGGACATCGACCAGCAATTGGACCGCTTGCTGATCGCTGGCGAGGGCCTGATTGACGGTATCGTTGTCGATGGAAAGGGCGCCATCCCCTTCCGCGGCCAGCGTACCGGCTTTGATGACCGCGTCATTGGCGCTGACATGGATCGGGATCGCGCCGGAAACCATGCCGGTCCCGGACACGCCCTGGACCGATAGCGCGGCGAGGGACTGGGACAGGTCCATGCGCCGAACCCGCACCGTCCCGTCCAGCGATGGGCCCGCCGGGTCGAACCGGCCGCCGACCAGCGCCAATTCACCGGAAAAAAGCGCCAGGGTGAATGTGTCGATAGACGCGGTGCCGTCCGGTGCAACGCTGAAACGGCCGGTCATGGGCAGGGTGCCCAATCCCGGAAGGATCAGCGACCCCTTTAGGGATTGCGACCCGCGCGTCGCGGGCAGACTGTCTGCCTGGAAGGCCAGTGTTCCGTTCAACCGCGACACGGTTGCTTCGGGCAGGCCGATGCCCAAATCGTTGAGGGTCAGTTGCAAGTCGCCGTCCGACCGGTAGGCGGCGGTAACAATGCCGGAAATCGTCGGGGCGATGCCCAAATCGTCGCGCATCGCCTGAGGCAGGATGTCGGCATAGGTCAAACCGCCGGGGCCGAAGGCGATCGGATCGGTTTCTACCGCCAGGACACCGTCCCGCCGGTCGACGGCGATATGCACCCGGCCATCCGCCAAGGTGGCGGGACCGGACAGCGATCCGTCCCTGTCGAAGGCGAATTGGGCGGTCACGCGGCCCGGCAATACCGGATCGCCCTGAACGGCGATACCCGATCCGGAAAGGGACAAGGTGCCGATCCCTTGCGATTCCTCGACCCGAATGGCAGCGCGGGTCAGGGATACGCCGGTTTTCAGGTCCCGGATATCCGCCGGTCCCGCCGCCAGGACGATGCCGTCTGGGCTGTAGTTCAGGGATACCGGATGACGCGATATGGCCAGGGCCGGACCGCCGTTCGGCAGGGCGACACTGGTTTCCCCCAAACGGGCGGATGCGGTCAGACTCATCGTTCCAACGGGATCGTCGGTGGCAAAGCTCAGCCGCGCCGGGTCGCGGCCTGCGATATCGACCCGCAGACGCGGCGACAAGCGGATATCGCCTGTTCCGGTCAGACCGTCGATCCGGGCCGATGTACCGGGGTCGAATGCGATATCGATCCGCTCCCCCGACAGGGACAGAGTTCCGGCAGCCTCCAACTCGGCCGTGCGGACCCAGATCGGCTTTATGACGTCACCATGCAATACCGCTTCCAATTGATAGGGGAATGTCAGGTCCGGTAAGGCGGATTGCGTCGTCAGATCGATATCGCCGGAACCGAGCGTCAGATGCAGTTCGACGTCGCGCGGCAGGGACAGCCCCCGGATCGCATCCAGACTGGCGGAGTCGATCGATAGCGCGGTCGCGTTTCCGGTCCTGTCCAGGTCGATGCGGCTGGGTGTGACTGACACGGCGATCGGCCCGACACTTCCGTCGAGGGTGCCGTTCAGGGCAATTCCCCAGCCGCCTGCCGTATTGGGACGGAACACGGCGACGGGGATATCCGAGTGCCCGGAAAACGCGACTTGCACCGCACTGTCCGCGAAGTCCGCGAAGGCGTCGGGCAATAGATTTCGAATGTTTGCGGGCAAACCGTCCGCGCGGGCCTCCATCCCGGTCAGGCGGTCGACAACCGCTTGCCCGCCGCCCAGGGACAACGTGGCGCTCCCCGGTTGTACCGCAATGTCGGGCATGTCGCGAAGGGACAGGGTTATGCCTGTCCAGGTGACATCCGCCTGACCGGTCAAGGCGGCGAGCAGACTGTCCGGCGTGGCGATTTCCTGCGGGAGCAGGCCTTCGAAATCTACCGAGCCGGTGGCGCGTCCATCGATCGCCGTGACGCCGGGCAGGAAGCGTCCCCAATGAGATAGGGACAGATCAACCGCGCCCTGGGCCGAAAGCCGATCGCCCGCCAGGCCGATATCGAAGCTGATCGCGCTGTCGCTGTCGGATGCTTCCAGTCCGATGGCGGCGGTCAACGGAAACAGGTCCGGCGCAGCCTGGAACGCCACCCGGATATTGCCGGTCACACGGTCCCGACCGACGGGCGTGTCCGCCAGGATATCGATATCCGACAATGTCAGCGCGGAAAACGGGACGGCGAGAGTTTGTGCTGTGTCGTCCGACTTTCCATTGAGCAGATTTTCAAGGCCGGGAAGCGAAACGGTCCCGTCCGGCGCGACAACGACATGCGCCGTCAACCCTTCCACGGTTACGGAATCAAGCCGGTCGTCCCGCCGCGTCAGGATGAGGCGATCCGCCGCCGGGCCATTCTGCACGGACAGGTCCGCAATTTCGATCCGGTCGGCGTTGAGACTGGAAACGGTCAGGGTCACCGGTTGGTCGATCAGAGTCGACGCGATCGGGGGGAGAAGCGCATTCGTCAACGGGATGCGGGTCGCCCATGCCAGACCGGCCAGGAAGATCATGACGGCCAGAAAGGCCGCGACATGTTGAACCGCACCGATCCACAAGTAGGACCGATCCGGTGGCGGCAGTTCAGGCTCCACCAGTCGCGTGTTTGCGCTCAAGTCGGACATTGTCATTCCGACGGTGCGCCGATCCGGCAACCGGCATCCAGGCAGGCGCGCAGGGCCGCATCGAAATCGTCGCCGGGGTCATATCCCAGTGCCCGCAGATAGTCCGGTATCCGGTCGCTGTGCCCTGCCAGATCCCGATAGAGGGCGAGGGCGTCTTCGGTCCGTCCAGCCTCTGCCAGGGCGGCGGCCTGGATCAGTTGGTCGGCGGAGGAAATGGCGGTCCGTTCGGATAAAAGGTCCAGGGCGCGCATGCCGTCGCGCAACGCGGGATCCGGGGCGGTGGATAATATCCAGGCCAGTGTCGTTCGGGCGTCTTCATTCGCAGGATCGTATCCCAGCGCGGTTTCCAGATCGGCAATGGCCTGGACGTATTCCTTATGGGCGTAAAGGGCGATCCCGCGTTTCGCATAAGGTTCCGACGAGAGCGGGTTCAGGCCCGCCGCGACGGTGAAGTCCGAGATCGCGCGATAGCGTTCCCCAATTTTCAATAAGGTATCCCCCCGCAGGATATAGGCCGCATAGAAATAGGGATCGTAGTCCAATGCGGTGTCAAGATCGCCCAAGGCGTCCGTGGGGCGACCTTGGGCGGCCAGAGCGTCCGCACGGTTCAGGTGGGCCGTGGCATAGTCCGACAATTCCGTCAGGAAGGCTTCGTCAATCAGGCGGGTGCAGGCGGCGATCCGATCTTCCGGTGTGGCCGTCCGTTCGGCGCAGGTCAGCGTCAACGTGTCCAAATCGGCGGTTTGGGCAACGGCGTTGCCTTGTACTGACAGAGCTGTGGCGGCGCAAAAAGCCGCCTGAATTGTCCGAATTGTTCTGGACCGCCCCATCGTCCCGCCGATTTCCCCGCCGATTTCCCGTCTTCATTCAGGACAGTGTGCCGAAAAGAAAGGGGCCCCGCCACCGTTTCGGAAGCGAGGCCCTTAAAGGAGTGAGGCTGTTGCCGGGATTTATCCGGCGGACGCCAAGGCGCGTTTGGCCATGACGCCGATCAGGTGTTTCCGATAGGCCGGGGAGGCATGGATATCGCCGTTCAACTCGCCTTCATCGATGGAGGCGCTGTTCGGTTCCTGCCCGGATGCGATTTGGCCTTCGATATCGGATGCCCGGAACACGCCGCCCTGACCCGCACCGGTCACCGCGACGCGCGGTCCGGCGGCGGTCTTGGCAACGAAGACGCCGACAAGCGCATAACGGGAGGCCGGGTTGTCGAATTTGGCATAACCGGCGGCCTGCGGAATCGGGAAGCGAACGGCGGTGATGATCTCGTCATCGTCCAAGGCCGTTTCGAACATGCCTTGGAAATAGTCGTCCGCCGCGATTTCCCGTTTGGTCGTGACCACGGTCGCGCCCAAGCCCAGAACTGCCGCCGGATAATCCGCCGCCGGGTCGTTATTGGCCAGGGACCCACCGAGCGTGCCGCGATTGCGGACCTGCGGATCGCCGATGCCACCGGCAAGCGCCGACAGGGCGGGGATCGCCTTCGCGACCTCCGTCGAGGCGGCGACCGCGCCGTGGGTAGTCATGGCCCCGATGGTCAGCGTCGACCCGTCGGATGAAATCCCGACGAGATCCCGGCATCCCTTCAGGGAGATCAGGTCGCTGGGCATCGCCAAACGCTGCTTCATGGTCGGCAGCAAGGTCTGACCTCCGGCCAGGATCTTGCCGTCCTCCGCCGCGCCGAGGGCGCTTGCCGCGTCGGCGGCGCTGGCCGGGGATTGGAAGGAAAAGTCGTACATCTGTTTCTTCCTTTTCTTTCTCGCGTACCGTTACTCGGCGGCCGCGGGCATCTGGGCGTTCTGGATGGCTTGCCAGACCTTATGCGACGTCGCGGGCATGGAGATGTCGGTCACCCCCTTATCCGCCAACGCGTCCAGCACGGCATTGATGACGGCGGGCGGCGAGCCGATGGCCCCAACTTCCCCGCAGCCTTTCACCCCCAGCGAATTATGGGCGCACAGCGTGCTTTCCGTCGTCGCCTGGAAGCCCGGGAAGTTATCGGCCCTGGGCATGCAGTAATCCATGAAGGAGCCGGACAGAAGCTGGCCGTTTTCGTCGTATTCGCAGTTTTCCAGCAGGGCTTGCCCGATGCCTTGGGCGAGACCACCGTGAATCTGGCCTTCCACAATCATCGGGTTGATGACCCGTCCGACATCGTCCACCGCCGTCATATTGACGACCTTGGTAACGCCGGTATCGGGATCGATTTCGACCTCGCAGATATGACACCCGCCCGGATAGGTGAAGTTCATCGGATCGTAGAAGGCGTTTTCCTCCAGACCCGGCTCCAGCGTTTCGTGCGGGTAGTTGTGCGGAACGTAGGCCGTCAGCGCGACCGTGCCGAAATCGACTTCCTTGTCGGTCCCGGCAACGGTGAACTTGCCGTCCTTGAATTCCACGTCTTCCGCCGATGCTTCCATCAGATGGGCGGCGATCTTGCTGGCCTTGTCCACGACCTTGCCCAGCGCCTTCATGATGGCTTCCCCGCCGACCGCGAGCGACCGCGAGCCGTAGGTCCCCATGCCGAAGGCGATGCGGTTGGTATCGCCGTGATCGATATTCACGTTTTCGATCGGGATACCCAAGGTTTCGGACACCAATTGCGCGAAGGTCGTCTCGTGCCCCTGACCGTGGCTGTGCGACCCGGTATAGATCGACACCGATCCGGTCGGATGCACGCGGACATTGGCGGATTCGAACAGGCCCGCACGGGCGCCCAGCGACCCGACCACCGCCGACGGCGCGATGCCGCAGGCTTCCAAATAGGTCGAAATGCCGATGCCCCGAAGTTTTCCGCGACCGGCGGCTTCCGCCTTGCGAGCGGCGAAACCGTTCCAGTCGGCCAGTTCCATGGCTTTCTTCAAGGTCGCTTCATAGTCGCCGCTGTCATATTGCAGGGCGACCGGCGTCTGGTAGGGGAAGGCGTCCGCCGGGATGAAGTTCTTGCGGCGGATTTCCACCTGATCCATGCCCAGTTCGCGCGCCGCCTTGGAGACGAGGCGTTCCAGAAGATAGGTGGCTTCCGGGCGGCCCGCGCCGCGATAGGCGTCGACCGGCACCGTGTTGGTGAAGATCGACTTCACATTCGCATAGACCTTGGGCGTCGTGTAGACCCCGGCCAACAGCGTGGCGTAGAGATAGGTCGGCACGCATGTGGAGAAGGTCGACAGATAGGCGCCCAGATTGGCCTTGGTATAGACCTTCAGTCCCAGGAACTTACCCGACGCGTCCAACGCCAGATCGGCATGGGTGACATGGTCGCGGCCATGCGCGTCCGAAACGAAGCTTTCGGACCGTTCCGCCGTCCATTTGATCGGGCGGCGGACCTTTTCCGACGCCCAGGTGACGATGGCTTCTTCCGCATAGTGATAAATCTTGGAGCCGAAACCGCCGCCGACATCCGGCGCGACGACGCGCAGCTTGTGTTCCGGCAGTTGCAGGACGAAGGCCCCCATCAGCAGCCGGATCACATGCGGGTTCTGGCTGGTGGTGTAGAGCGTATATTCGCCCGTTCCCTTGTTGTAGTCGCCGATGGCCGCACGCGGTTCCATCGCATTGGGGACAAGGCGGTTGTTGGTGACGTCGATGGAAACGACATGCGCGGCTCCCTTGAATGCCGCGTCGGTTTCCGCCTCGTCACCGATTTCCCAGTCGTAGCACATATTGCCTGGCGCAAGGTCGTCGTGAACCAGCGGCGCGCCCGGTGCGATGGCGGCATCGACCGTCGTTACGGCGGGCAGTTCTTCCAGGTCCAGGACAATACGTTCGGCGGCATCTTTTGCCTGGGCATAGGTTTCGGCGATGACGACGGCGATCTGATCGCCGACATAGCGAACCTTGCCTTGCGCCAGCGGCGGGTGCGGCGGTTCGTTCATCGGGCTGCCGTCCTTGTTGTTGACGGCCCAGCCGCAGGGCAGGGAGCCGACCTGCATATCCTCGCCGGTGAAGATGGCCAGCACGCCCGGCGCGGATTTCGCGTCGGCGGTGTCGATCTTCTTGATCTTCGCATGCGCATGGCTGCTGCGCAGGATATAGGCGTAGGTCTGGCCCGGTTGATTGATATCGTCGGTGTAGTTGCCGCGCCCAGTCAGAAAGCGGAAATCTTCCTTCCGTTTTACTGAGGCGCCGATTCCGGTGGCACTCATGGCGTTTCTCCCAGATGAAATCCCTGAACCGCGCACTGCCGTTGTTTTTATGTCGGTCCCGCGCGGGCGGCCCTATGGCCGTACTGTCGACGGTAAGTCCAAGCGGTTACGCTGGGCGGTGAAATCGGGCGGTTATTCCGCGGCCGCTTTCTGGCCCCGCATCGCGGCGGCGCCGGCAGCGATCGACTTCACGATGTTATGGTATCCGGTGCAGCGACAGATATTGCCTTCCAGCCAGTCGCGGATTTCGCTGTCCGTCGGATTCGGGTTCCGATCGACAAGGTCGATGGCGCTCATCACCATGCCGGGGGTACAGAATCCGCATTGCAGACCGTGATTGTCGCGGAAAGCTTCCTGCATCGGGTGCAGGGTATCGCCGTCCATGGCCAGACCTTCGATGGTCGTCACGTCGGCACCGTCGGCTTCCACCGCCAGCATGGTGCAGGACTTCACGGAACTGCCATTCACATGGACGACGCAGGCGCCGCACTGGCTGGTGTCGCAGCCGATATGGGTGCCGGTCAGTTCAAGATTTTCTCGGATAAATTGGGCCAGCAGGGTGCGGGCTTCTACTTCGCCGCTTACCTGCTTGCCGTTGACCGTCATGGAAACGGTTGGCATGCGGTATTCCTCCCTATGTGTTCCGGCTCCGGATCGAGCCGCGCCGCATCCTCAATGGAACGCGCTTGGCAGAGAGTTTGCGACCGCTGCCTATCGCGGTCAAGGGGCGGTGAGAGGGAATATCGTTAAAGCTGTATGAAAGCGCCGCCGGAAACGTCTTCAATCCGACGGTGCAGACCGTCAACCGTTGAAGATCAGGGTCAGCCCCAGCAGTGCGATGATCAGAATGATGATCCAGTAGGTCGGGGAAAACCCTTTGCGTTTCGCGCCGGTTTTGCGGGCGGCCTCCGTCGCCGCGCGGGTGGCGTCCTCGCGGATTTTGTCTTCGTTTGCCGCCGGTGCTTCTACCGGGGCCGGTTCCACTCCGCTTTCCGGCGCCGGGGTAGGGGCTGCCGCTGACGGTTCTGGCGCTGCTTGTTCCGTCTGGTCTTCCGTCTGGGCACCGCCCGCGCGGGACTGCACGATCTCCGCGAAGGTCGCGAAGAAGTCGGTCGCGTATTTCTTCGCCGTGGAATCGACCAGACGCGCGCCGATCTGGGCCAGCTTGCCGCCGACCTGGGCCTTCACTTCATAATTCAGGATCGTTTCATCGCCGTCTTCGGTCAGCTTCACATCGGCGCCGCCCTTGGCGAAACCCGCCGCGCCGCCTTTGCCTTCACCGGCGATGGTGTAGCTTTCGGGCGGATTGACGTTTTCCAGCCGCACCGCGCCTTTAAACGTCGCGCTGACCGGTCCGACCTTCGCCTTCACGCTGGCTTCGAAACCGCCGTCTTCCGTCCGCGTCAGTTCCTGGCAGCCGGGAATGCAGGCTTTCAGGACCTCGGGATCGTTCAGCGCCTCCCAGACCGTTTCGCGTTTCGCCGGAATCCGGTATTCGCCCTGCATGTCCATGGAAAGCCTCCCGTGTCTGGTGTGCGTTTGGTTAAGCAAGGGGACACCGGTCCCCGAACCTGTAATTTGGCATTGGCTTTGCTATACCAAGGATAGCGCGCATTGCAAATCAAGGGATAGAGTTCGGATATGACGGTACCGGTGGTAAAATCGACCTTGGATGTGGCCCTGTGGTTCTTCGATCAGGGACGGCGGGAGGATTTGCACGTCCCGGCGCAGAAGCTTCAGCGCCTGCTGTGGATCGCCCAAGCGCTTTATGCCGCCGAGACCCATGGCCGGATGCTGATGCCCGCCGTTTTTATCGCCGAAGAAACCGGCCCCACGGAACCGACCGTCTTTCACATATTCGAAGACAGCCGCCCGCCCATCGCGATTAACAAGATGGTGCCGGAGGCAGAGAATTTCCTGCATCGAATCTGGCGGAAATACGGGCACCATTCGGCGGAATATCTGAACCGCATGATGGCGCATAGCGACGTCTATCGCCGGGCCTGGCGTAAGGAACCCGGAACCGTTATCCCGTTTAACGCCATCGTCGATCACTTTACCAAAAAGCCGTCCGCCGACAGTCAGGTGAAGACCCAGGACGGCCGTATCCTGCGCAAATGGGTGCCGACGGCAAAGCCGGTTGCCCGTCGCGGGTAAACTGGCGCGGGTAAACGGCCGGGGCCGCCGTCTAGTATCTGGCAATCGGCCCCTTTTTCACGCTAGGGTCGGGCAAGACAGAAAAACGTTAGGAACGGGGAGCCGGCAATGACCGGTGTGTTTGGGTCCATTGCGGCGCTGTTAGCCAGCATCATGCTGCTGTATGGCGGCAATACCTTGATGAGCACCTTGCTGCCCATTCGGGCGGGCCAGGAAGGATTCGACGCGATTTTCGTCGGGGCCATGGGGACCGGTTATTATATCGGCTTTATCCTGGGCTGTCAGGCGACCCCGTGGCTGGTTCGCCGTGTCGGACATATCCGTGCCTTCGGGGCCATGGCGGCGGTTACGACGACGGTGACGCTGGGCTTTATTCTGTTCTTCGACCCGGTCGCCTGGGTCGTTTTGCGTTTTTCCTACGGGTTGATGAGCGCCGGCATGTTGATGGTCGCCGAAGGCTGGTTGAATGAGCGGGCTGGGGCGGGCGGGCGTGGGCGGATCCTGGCGATCTATACCCTGTGCTACATCGCCGCGCAGGTGGCCAGTCAGCAGGTCTTCCTTGTTATCCCGGCGAAGGAAATCACACTGTTCCTAGTGGCGGCCATGGCGGTCTGCCTGTCGCTGGTGCCGATTGCGATCACGACATCGCCGTCACCGACACCCCTGCGTACCGCGAAGCTGGATTTAAGGAATCTTTATGCGACATCCCCGGTGGCCACGATCGGTTGTCTGGGGGTCGGACTGGCGAATGGCGCCTTCTGGAGCCTGTCGCCGCTATTCGCGCAAGGGATCGGGCTGTCCACCGAAACCGTCGGGATGTTGATCAGCGCGGTGATTTTGGGGAATGCCGTTCTGCAATGGCCTGTCGGATTGCTGTCCGACCGGGTCGACCGTCGTATTCCGGTGCTTGTGTGTTTCTTTGGGGCCAGTGTGCTCGGGGTGGCGCTGTCGTTCAGCGTTGGCGTGTGGACTATTCTGGGGTTGGCCGCCGTTTATGGGGCCTTCGCGCAGTCGATTTACGCCATATTGGTGGCGCATGCGGGCGACCGGGCCCAGCCGGAAGATTTCGTATCGATCAGCGGCGGATTGCTGTTGCTCTATGGGATCGGCGCCTTGATCGGGGCCATGCCCGCATCGACGATGATGAGCCTGTTGGGTCATCAGGCCCTGTTTTGGTGGACGGCGGCGGTGCATGGCGGCATCGGGTTGTTCATCCTGTGGCGCATGCGCGCCCGTCCGCAAAGGGCAGAGCCGACGCCGGAAGGGTTCCAGCCTGTCCCGAAGAGCACGCCTGTCGTATTCGAAATCGACCCGCGTGCCGATGCGGCGGAATCGGCGGAGCCGGAATCCGAGGCCCGCGTTCCTTGATCTTGCCGCGATGCGCGATTAGACAGCAATGGTGACACTTCGCGATAACCCCGGAAGGACCACCCAGTGCAGAGACTGAAAACAGCCATCGTCGCAACCGCTTCCCTGTTGTTCTGCATGGGCGTCGTTCAACCGGCCATGGCCGCCGGTGGGGCGGGGGTACCGCATCTGAACGGCGCGTCGATGGGTCTGTTATGGGCGATTCCTTTCGTCGGCATGTTGTTGTCTATCGCGATCATGCCGCTGGTTGCGCCGCAGTTCTGGCACTACAATTTCGGCAAGGTTTCCGCTGTCTGGGCATTGTTGTTCCTGGTGCCGTTCACCGTCGTCTACGGTCATGAACTGGCACTGTATGAACTGCTGCATGTGCTGTTCCTGGAATATCTGCCCTTCATCATCCTGCTTTTGTCGCTGTTCACCGTGGCGGGCGGGGTTCGGGTGACCGGCTATCTGGCCGGGACGCCCGCGGTCAATACGGCGATCCTATTGATCGGGACCATCGTGGCGAGCTGGATGGGGACGACCGGCGCGGCAATGCTGTTGATCCGCCCGCTGATCCGCGCGAACGAGCAGCGCCGTCATAAGACTCATACGGTCGTATTCTTCATCTTTCTGGTGGCGAATATCGGCGGCTCCCTGACGCCGCTGGGCGATCCGCCGCTGTTCCTGGGCTTCCTGAAGGGGGTGTCCTTCTTCTGGCCGACGACGGAAATGCTGCTGCCGATGGCCTTCGTGTCCGGCATCCTGCTGGTCGGCTATTTCCTGACCGATACCGTCCTTTACGGGCGGGAACGTAAGGAAGGGCTGGAACTGACGCTCGCGGAAGGCGAAACCTATAAGCCGTTGGGGATCGAAGGCGGCTTCAACATTCTATTGCTGGGCGGCGTCGTCGGCGCGGTGCTGTTGTCCGGTATCTGGAAGCCCGGCATTTCCGTCGATGTCTACCATGTGCCGGTCGATATTCAGAACGTCACGCGCGATGTCCTTCTGTTGGCGATCGCGGTGATTTCCTGGCGGATGACGCCGTTGGAAAGCCGCCGGGCGAACGGATTCACCTGGGGCCCGATCGTGGAAGTCGGTAAGCTGTTCGCCGGGATTTTCGTCACCATCATTCCGGCAATCGCGATTCTGAAGGCCGGGACATCCGGGGCGCTGGAACCCATCGTGTCCCTCGTCAGCCACAATGGCGAACCGGTCCACGCGATGTATTTCTGGGCGACGGGCGCGCTTTCCAGCTTCCTGGACAATGCGCCGACGTATCTGGTGTTTTTCAACACTGCGGGCGGGGATGCGGAACATCTGATGGGGCCGATGGCGACGACGCTGCTGGCGATATCCGCCGGGGCCGTCTTCATGGGGGCGAATACCTATATCGGGAACGCGCCGAACTTCATGGTTCGCGCGATCGCCGAGGAAAACAACGTCCCGATGCCCAGCTTCTTCGGTTATATGGTCTGGTCTTGCGGAATCCTGTTGCCGCTCTTCGCCATCGTGACGGTGGTGTTCTTCGTGTAGACCGCCGTAAGGATGCTACCCGTCGGCGCGTCAGTGCGACATTAGTACCGGTACCGACGTATGTCCTATGACGTAGCGGCTGGCTGACCCGAACAGCTTGTCCAACAGGGATGTGTGGCCATAGGCCCCCATGACGATCAGGTCGGCATGGATCGTTTCTGCGGTATCCAGGATTTCCTCCCCGGCATGGCCGGAAATGGAATGGATGATGTGGTCCGCGTTCACGCCATGACGCTTCAGATATTCGACGACCGGTTCGGCGGCGGCCGCGGCTTCGCGGTCCTTCTTGGATTTCGGCAGCGCGCCGCAGGTGAATAGCTTCACCGCGTCGGCTTGCTGCAGGAAGGGCAGAGCGTCGCGCATGGCGCGGATCGCTTCCTTGGAATAGGTCCAGGCGACCAGAACCGTCCCGATTTTCTTCAGCCCGATTTCCGTCATGCCCTTGGGCAGGATCAGGACCGGTCCACCGGCACCCATGACCAGTTTTTCCGGTAGTTGATACATCAACCGGTCTTCGAAACTGTCGAAGCTGACCTGATTGAGGATCGTCAGATCGACGTGGTGAACTTCTTCCAGCAGATGGTCGAGGTGATCCGCTTCCCCATAGGCCCAGTCGTAAGTGATTCCGGCATCCGCGCAGATATCCTTGACCAGCTTTTCGATTGCTGTGGCCTTCTCGCGGGCTTTCTCGCGAGCCTGTTGCAGGAACACGGCGGACGCGCCGCGTCCTTCCGCACCCGGCGGCAGGTGGACCGGCGTCGCAACGTAAAGGGCCACCAGATGCGCCCCCATTTCCTGTGCGAGTTTCGCCGCGGCTTTCAGCCGGGTTTCGCAATCGGGGTCGGGAGCCAAATGCACCAGAAGCGTGCTTATCGCCATTGCGTAATCCTCGATCCAGTCGACTTTTTCGGGTTTGCGCAGGCTATCGCCCCGGCTACGGCAATGCAATCGTCGAACGGCGACAATAGGTTGACGGCTTTAAACGCCGTTTTGCCGATAGCGCCTTTTTCGCAATTGCTTTCCGGGGGGATCGTGCCACTCTGCGGCCGGTTTCTTGTCGGAGCGTTTTAACCATGTCGTCTGTTCCCGCCGAGGACCCGTCGGTGGACGACAATTTCCGGTCCGCCAGACGGGCGCCGCTGCGCACATTGCTTCCCTATCTATGGCCGAAGGGAATGCCCATTATCCGCGCCCGGGTGATCGGGGCGCTGGTCTGTATCGTCTTGGCGAAACTGAGCACCGTTTCGATTCCCTTATTCTATCGCGACGCGGTGGACGCGCTCAGCGGGAAGGCGGCAAGCGAGGGCAGTTTCCTGCCGACCGCCATGGGAATCGCGGGTATTCCGGTCGCCCTGCTGGTCGGATACGGCTTGGTCCGGTTGTTGTCCGTCGTGTTTCAGCAGATGCGGGAAGCCTTTTTCGCCCGCGTCGCGCAGCACGCGATCCGAACGGTCGCGTTACAGACCTTCCGCCATCTGCATGCCTTGAGCCTGCGGTATCACCTAGAGCGGCAGACCGGCGGCTTGAACCGGTTGATCGAACGCGGCGTGAAGGGGATCGACTTTCTTCTGTCCTTCACACTTTTCAATATCCTGCCGACCCTGTTCGAAATCGTCATGGTCTGCGGGATTCTGTGGGGGCTGTTCGATTACACTTTCGCGTTGGTGACACTGGCCACGATCATCGCTTATATCGCCTTCACCCTGACGGCGACGGAATGGCGTCTGAAATTCCGGCGCAATATGAACGAAAGCGACAGCCGCGCGAATACCAGGGCAATCGACAGCCTTATCAACTACGAAACCGTCAAATATTTCGGCAACGAGGGGCATGAGGAACGGCGCTATGACTGGGCGCTGCGCCGGTATGAGGATGCGTCCGTAAAATCCGTGACCAGCCTGTCCATGGTGAATATCGGTCAGGGCGGGATCATCGCGGCAGGGCTGGTCGCCTTGATGGTCCTGGCGGCGGACGGGGTCCAGGCGGGCCGGATGACCATCGGCGATTTCGTCCTGGTGAATACCTATCTGATCCAGCTCTACATGCCGCTGAACTTTCTGGGCTTCGTCTATCGGCAGATTCGACAAGCCCTGACGGATATGGAGGATATGTTCACCCTCCTGAACATCCCGCAGGAAATCACCGACCGTCCCGGCGCGGTGCGTCTTGAAGCGCCGGAAGGGCGGCTGACCTTCGATCACGTCTTCTTCGGCTACGATACGCGCAGGCCGATCCTGAAAGACGTCTCCTTTACCGTCGAACCGGGGCGGATGCTGGCCATCGTCGGGCCGTCCGGGGCCGGAAAATCCACAATCAGCCGCCTGTTGTTCCGATTCTATGACCCGCAGGACGGCGCGGTGCGGATCGATGGGCACGACCTGCGCGACCTGACGCAGAAAAGCGTGCGCGCGGCGATCGGGATCGTGCCGCAGGATACGGTCCTGTTCAACGATACGATCGAATACAACATCGCCTATGGCCGACCGGACGCATCGACGGAAGAAATACGGCGGGCGGCGGAAATGGCGCGTATCCATGATTTCATCACGGCCCTGCCGGACGGATACGACACCGTCGTCGGCGAACGGGGACTGAAACTGTCCGGCGGGGAAAAGCAACGGGTCGCCATTGCCCGCGCGATCTTGAAGGCCCCGCGGATCATGCTGTTCGACGAAGCGACGTCGGCGCTGGACACGGCGACGGAACGCGAAATTCAGGCCTCCCTGAAAGAGGTCAGCACGGGCCGCACGACCTTGGTGATCGCTCACCGCCTTTCCACCGTGGTGGATGCCGACGAGATTATCGTCATGCGCGACGGGAGCATCGTCGAACGCGGCACGCACAAATCGCTGCTGGCGGAAGAGGGATTGTATCTCGAAATGTGGCGGCGTCAGCAGCAGGGCGACGACACCGACCCGCCGGTGTAACGGCAGCGAGGGCTTGCCATCCCCGGTTTGGCGGTATATACGCCGCGCCACGACACACACGGAGCTTTCCGGGATGCGGCCGTCATATGGCACGTTCCGTCCGGTGCCGGGAGATACCCGGCTTCACCAAGGGCTTCGTGGAGGATTAACCGGAGAAGAAAAGGAGCCATTTTATGGCCGTTCCGACATTTACCATGCGTCAGCTGCTCGAAGCGGGCGTTCATTTCGGTCACACCACCCGCCGCTGGAACCCGAAGATGAAGCCGTTCATCTTTGGCGAGCGCAACGGCATTCACATCATCGACCTGGAACAGACCGTTCCGATGCTGACCCGCGCGCTGGAAGAAATTTCCCGCGTCGGCGCCGCCGGCGGCCGTATCCTGTTCGTCGGCACGAAGCGTCAGGCCCAGTCGATCATCGCCGAATATGCGCTGAAATGCGGCCAGTACTACGTCAACCACCGCTGGCTCGGCGGCATGCTGACCAACTGGAAGACCATCGCGAATTCGATCAAGCGTCTGAAGACGCTGGAAGCCCAGTTCGAAGACGAAGCCAACCTGCAGGGCCTGACCAAGCGCGAGCGCCTGGGTCTGGAGCGCGAACGCGAGAAGCTGGACCGCGCCCTGGGCGGCATCAAGGACATGTCCAACCTGCCGGACCTGATCGTCATTATCGACACCAACAAGGAAGCGAACGCGATCAAGGAAGCCAACAACCTGAACATTCCGGTTGTCGCTATCCTCGATTCCAACTCCGATCCGGCGGGCGTGACCTTCCCGATTCCGGGCAACGACGACGCCATGCGCGCGATCAGCCTGTATTGCGACCTGGTTTCCGGTGCGGTTCTGGGCGGCCTGCAGGAATCGATGGGCCGTGCGGGCATCGATATCGGCGAATCCGCCGAACCGGCCATGGAGCCGGCCCTGGAAGAGGCTCCGGCCGAAGAAGCTGCTCCGGCAGCGGAAGCCGCTTCTGAAGAAGCCCCGGCGGAGGAAGCTCCGGCCGAAGAAACCCAGGCCAACGCCTGATTGGAATAAGGGGGCGGCGCATCGGTTCGCCACTGTCGTCCATTTGTCATGGACTCGTGGCACATACCCGACCGAGCTTAAGCCCGCCCCCGATTTCCCGCGCACCGGGACCCAGATGGTTGGGGACGGTCGCGGCGTTTCTGAATTCGAACCGATTTTCATTCGCGGTGCGGGCCAACGGGCGGCATTGCGATAACAGATAGACGAGAGGAGCCGTTCCATGAGCCAGATTTCGGCGAGCATGGTTAAGGATCTGCGCGAACAAACCGGCGCGGGCATGATGGACTGCAAAAAGGCACTGGCCGAAACCGCCGGCGATATGGAAGCCGCGGTTGACTGGCTGCGCACGAAGGGCCTCGCGGCTGCGGCCAAGAAGGCCGGTCGTGTCGCTTCCGACGGTCTGGTCGCGGTCGTGACCGAGGGCACGAAGGGCGCGGTTGTCGAAATCAATGCGGAAACCGACTTCGTTGCGCGCAACGAAACCTTCCAGGGCTTCGTCGGCGAAGTGGCGAAAATCGCGCTGGCGAATGACGGCGACGCCGCCAAGACGCTGGCCGCGGGCTATCCGGAAACGGGCCGCACGGTCGAAGAACAGCTGACCCACAACATCGCGACGATCGGCGAGAATATGAGCTTCCGCCGCTCCATCGCGCTGTCCGTCACGGACGGTGTGGTCGCCGGCTATGTCCACAGCGCCACGGCGCCGGGCCTGGGCAAGATCGGTGTGCTGGTCGCGCTGGAATCGACCGGTGACAAGGCGAAACTGGAAGCCCTGGGCAAGCAGATTGCGATGCATGTCGCCGCCGCCCGTCCGGAAGCACTGACGGTCGATGACGTCGATGCCTCCAACCTGGAACGCGAACGCGTCGTTCTGATCGAACAGGCCCGTGAATCCGGTAAGCCGGACAACATCATCGAAAAGATGGTCGAAGGCCGCATCCGCAAGTACTACGAAGAAGTTGTGCTGCTGGAGCAGGTCTACGTCGTTGACGGCGAAAACAAGGTGAAGAAGGTCGTCGAAAACGCGGCTGCCGATGTCGGCGCCCCGGTTTCCCTGACCGGCTTCGTCCGCTTCGAACTCGGTGAAGGCATCGAGAAGAAGGAAGAGGACTTTGCCGCTGAAGTCGCTGCGGCGATGAAGGGCTAAGACCCGATGGTTTGAAAAGGGCCGTTCCCGACCGGGAGCGGCCCTTTTTCTTTGCCCGGAGGAATCCTTCCCCATGCGATTTCGGGCAACTTTCTGTTTTGCGTGGGGCGCAGACTGGCGGCACAATGCAGCCGCCCCAAAAAAGGAGATGACGATGGCTGCCGACGGAACCGGACTGAAGTACAAACGTGTGCTGTTGAAGATTTCCGGGGAGGCCCTGATGGGTAACCGGGAATTCGGTCTGGACCCGGAAGTCGTCGGTCGCATCGCCGACGAGGTGAAGTCGGTGATGGAACTGGGATGCGAGGTCTGCCTCGTCATCGGCGGCGGCAATATCTTCCGTGGCGTGTCCGGCGCGGCGAAGGGGATGGAACGGACCACTGCCGACTATATGGGCATGTTGGCCACGATCATGAACGCGCTTGCCATGCAGTCGGCCCTGGAAGCGAAGGGCGTCCCGACCCGAGTGCAATCGGCGATCCCGATGGCGACGGTCTGCGAACCCTATATCCGCCGACGCGCCACGCGGCATATGGAGAAGGGCCGCATCGTCATCTTCGCGGCGGGGACGGGGAACCCGTTCTTCACCACGGATACGGCGGCGGCGCTGCGCGCATCGGAAATGGATTGCGATGCGATGCTGAAGGCGACGAAGGTCGACGGCGTCTATACCGCCGATCCGATGAAGGATCCGAATGCGAAACGCTATGACCGTTTGAGCTATCAGCAGGTCCTGACGGACAACCTTCAGGTCATGGACGCGGCGGCGATCACCCTGTCCCGGGACCGCGGCATTCCGATCCTGGTCTTTTCGCTTTACGATCCGGGTGCTTTTGCGGAAGTGGTGCAGGGGCGCGGCAAGTTTACGATCGTCGAAGACTGACGATCGGGTGCGAGTTCGATTGGACCGGGCGGGGCAAAGCGTATACAACTCCATCCGGATCAAATCCGGGTCAACAAGGCCCGCGAAATAAGAAAATTGGGAAAAAACCACGATGTCTGCGAATACCAAGGATCTCAAACGTCGCATGCAGGGCGCGCTCGACGCGCTTGCTACCGAATTTCAGGGGCTGCGCACCGGTCGCGCTTCCGCCGATTTGCTGACCCCGATTCATGTCGACGCCTATGGTGCGTCCATGCCGCTGAACCAGGTTGCGAGCATCGCCGTGCCGGAACCGCGCATGCTGTCCGTCACGGTTTGGGACAATTCGATGGTCAAATCCGTCGAGAAGGCGATTCGCGAATCCGATCTGGGTCTCAACCCCATGACGGAAGGCACGGTGCTGCGCATTCCGCTGCCGGAATTGAACGAGGAACGCCGCGCCGAACTGTCGAAAGTGGCTGGGAAATACGCTGAACAGGCGCGCATCGCCGTGCGGAATATTCGGCGCGACGGCATCGATCACCTGAAAAAGCAGGAAAAGGATGGCGAGATCAATCAGGACGACCTGCATCGCGGTCAGGACGATATCCAGAAACTGACCGACGAATTCGTGTCCAAGATCGACGCGGCGCTTGCCGACAAAGAAAAGGATATCATGCAGGTCTGAGCCACCGGCTCCGCCACTCCGAAATGGGCAAGATGACGGAACATCTGGATATAGCGCCGACGCCCCCGGTCCATGTCGCCATTATCATGGATGGAAACGGTCGTTGGGCGGAACACCGCGGCAAACGCCGCGTTGCCGGCCACCGCGAAGGTGCGGAGGCCGTGCGGCGCACGATTGAGGCCGCCGGCAAGCTGGGCGTGTCCTACCTGACCCTGTTCAGTTTCTCGTCCGAAAACTGGCGGCGGCCGGAAGAGGAAGTCAGTGACCTGATGGGGTTGCTGCGCCGGTACCTGAAGTCCGAGATCGCCGATCTGCACTCCAAGAATGTCCGGTTCCGGGTGATCGGTGAACGCGACCGTCTTGCAGACGATATCCAGCGTTTGGTCGAGGATGCGGAACGTTTGACGGCGGGGAATGACGGCCTGGCACTCACACTCGCCTTGTCGTATGGCGGTCGGGCGGAAATTGTCGAAGCCGCGCGCCGCTTGGCGGAACAGGCGCGCCGTGGCGACGTGAACCCGGCGGATATCGACGAAAGCCTATTTGAAAATAACCTGTGGTCGGCAGGCTTGCCCGACCCCGACCTGTTGATCCGCACCAGTGGGGAAAAACGGATCAGCAACTTCCTGCTATGGCAGTGCGCGTATACTGAATTCGTCTTCACGGATGTCCTGTGGCCGGATTTCGACGAACAGGCGTTTTTGGACGCGGTCGCTGAATATCAGCGCCGCGACCGCCGTTTCGGCGCGACGGTGAGCTACGCGTGACCGGCGGCGCATCAAAAACGTCTCAGCAAACCTTGCCGACGGACCTGAAGGTTCGCGCCGTTTCCGGCGCTGTCATGATTCTGATCGCGGCGGTGGAACTGTATATCGGTGGTTCCTTCTTTACCGCCTTCGTCGCACTGCTGGCCGGTGGGATGGTTTGGGAGGCGTTGAACCTCACGAAGGCCGTCGGTATCTGGCGGCGCGCCATCGCCATCGCGACGTCGGTGCTTTCCCTTCTTATCCTCATGCCCGCGCTGCCGGATTTCGGCGGCGTCGGAGGCGGGGGGCCGGTTTGGCTGTCCCTGTTGTTGATCGGCGCCTGCCTGTTGATCGCGTGGAGCGCGGCCAGTGCGAAGAAGGCCTTTCCCTGGGGAATTGTGGCAACGGCGTCTGTTTGTGGCGGGTGTCTTGTCATCGTGCTGTCCGAACTGCGGTCGGATCTGTACCACGTGCCGCCGTTGATCCTGCTGGTGCCGGCAGTCATCGGGACGGATATCGGCGCCTATTTCACGGGCCGTCGTCTCGGTGGACCGAAGCTCGCGCCCAGGATCAGTCCGAACAAGACATGGTCCGGCGCGATCGGCGGTGTCGTCAGCGCCGTTATCCTGGGCGCGTTGACGGCGTGGCTGTTGCGCAACGAACTCGACGCGCCGGGTCTCTTGCCGCTGTTGCCGGTCCTCGCGGGCCTGTCGATTTGCGCCCAGATCGGCGATCTGGTCGAATCCTGGCTGAAGCGTCGGGCCGGAAAAAAAGACTCCAGCCATCTAATACCGGGGCACGGCGGATTGCTCGACCGGTTCGACGGGTTTCTCGGGGCGTCCCTGATGGGGCTGGGTCCGTGGCTTTTGTTGCAGGAGTTCGGCGTATGACGCGCCGTGTCACGATTCTTGGCGCGACGGGATCGGTCGGCCAAAACACACTCGATCTTATCCGCCGCAACCGGGACGATTTCGACGTAATCGGCCTTACCGCGCATAGAAATGTCGATCTCTTGGCGCGAGCCGCCCGTGAATTCGGTGCGAAGGCCGCCGCTATCGCCGATCCGGCGCTTTACGACAGCTTGAAGGCGTCGCTCTCAGGTACCGATTGTGAAGCGATGGCGGGGCCCGATGCGTTGGAGGAAGTCGCCGCACGCCCGTCGGATTACGTCATGGCGGCCATCGTCGGCGCGGTCGGACTGCGCCCGACGCTGGCGGCGATCCGAACCGGGACAATGGTCGCTTTCGCCAACAAGGAATGCCTCGTCTCCGCCGGTCAGTTGATGGTGGAGGAGATTGCCCGGCACGGCGCGCGGTTCTTGCCGGTCGATTCCGAACACAATGCGATCTTTCAGGTTTTCGAAGACCGGAATCGCGACCGGATAACGCGCCTGATCCTGACGGCATCGGGCGGGCCTTTCCGAACCTGGACGCGCGAGGCCATGACGGCGGCGACACCGGCTCAGGCGGTGGCACATCCGAATTGGAGCATGGGGGCGAAGATATCGGTCGATTCCGCCAGCATGATGAACAAGGGGCTGGAGCTTATCGAGGCTCGGTATCTGTTCGATATGCCGGAAGACATGATTGAAATTGTCGTGCATCCGCAATCGGTTATCCATTCGATGGTGGAATATGCGGACGGCTCCGTTCTGGCGCAGCTCGGCGCGCCGGATATGCGCACGCCGATCGCGAACACGCTGGCTTGGCCGGGGCGGATGGAAAGCCCGTCGGCGCGATTGGACTTTTCGACCTTGTCGCGCCTTGATTTCGAGACGCCCGACGAGGACCGTTTTCCGTCGCTTACATTGGCGCGGGACGCCTTGAAAGCCGGGCCGCACGCGCCACCTGTACTGAACGCGGCGAATGAGGTGGCCGTGGCGGCGTTCCTGGCCGGAAAGATTTCTTTCGGCGCGATTGCCGGACTTGTCGAAGAGACTTTGTCCGCCGTCGCGCCGCGGCGTATCGAAACATTGGACGACGTTTTCGACATTGATGCGGAAGCACGGGCGCGCGCCGGAGAGCGTATCGTTCTGGCGGCCGAGTAAAGACGGGTAGGGACTATGGACGGTATTGTCGGCGGTATCGGGTATTTCAACGCGGTGCTGGTGTTCTGCATCCTCGTCTATGTGCATGAGATGGGGCATTACCTTGTCGCGCGGCTCTGCGGCGTGCGGATCGAAGTTTTTTCCATCGGGTTCGGGCGGGAATTGTTCGGTTGGACCGACGGTCATGGAACCCGTTGGAAATTCAGCATTGTTCCGCTCGGCGGCTATGTTCGGATGTTCGGCGAACACAGCATGGAGGATGTCCAGGGCGATACCGGTCGGGCGGTGACGGAAGAAGAGCAGAAGGTTTCTTTCGACCACAAGAGCCTCGCTCAGCGGGCTGCGATCGTCTTTGCCGGTCCCGCGGCCAACTTCATCTTCGCCATTTTCGTGATGGCGCTGTTGTTCGGAAATGCCGGCCTACGGGAACCCCAAGATATCGCGGATTATGGTATCGGCGCGATTGTCGAATCCAGTCCGGCCGATGAGGCGGGCTTGCAGGAAGGCGATAAAATCCTGTCCGTGGACGGTCGCGAGATCGGTGACTGGGATGGATTCGTCGAAAGCATCCGTGGGAGCGACGGTCGGGAATTGATCGTCAAGATTTCGCGCGACGGCCAGACGGCGACGAAATACCTGACCCCGCGTTTCAATGAAGAGATACAAGCCTTTGCAATCGGGGTGCACCGTCCCTTCCAGGTCGTGACCTTCGGCCCGATCGATTCGCTGGTGATGGCGACGGAACGGACTTGGGACTACAGCATTCTGACATTGACCTCGATCGGGGAGATTTTTACCGGCAGCCGAAGCCTCGACGACATGGGCGGTCCGGTGAAAATCGTCGACATGTCGAATCAGGTGGCACAACGCGGCGCGCTCGACCTCATCGTATTCGTTGCGGTGCTGTCGATCAATCTGGGGCTGCTTAATCTTCTGCCGGTGCCGATGCTCGACGGCGGGCATTTGCTGTTCTATGCGATCGAGGCGGTGCGCCGGAAGCCGCTTGGTGAAAAGGCGCAGGAATACCTGCTTCGCGGTGGTCTCGCCGTTCTGCTCCTGGTCATGGTGATTGTGATGCAAAACGATATCGTGCAATTGCTCAAAGAACACGGCGTGATTTGATTCCCTTCGGCGAATCCGAAACTTAGGAATTTGATTCTTGGAGTATTTTCAGGTTTAATCTCATTCCGTGATACGGTAACAATGAGCCGGTTTTCCGACTATCGGGGGACCGGCTCGAATGATGATTCAAGCCTCTTGGCTCACCGTCGAGTCGTGGAGGTGTTTGTTTCTGTGCTGAGGAATCATATCGGTGACGATGTGCGTGGGTGAGGGAATGGCAGCCGGTTTCGGTCGGTGGATCAAAATGATGACCGCGACGGGCGCCGTTTGTGCGGCCGTGTTCGCGTCCGATGTGGCGATGGGGCAAACGGTTCCATTGGTTGCGCCGCAGCCGCAAGGCGGGACGCAGGCGGTGCCGTCAACGCCGCAAGTTCAGCCGGGCTCCCCGACAATTCGCGCGATCACCGTTACCGGCGCGCAACGCATCGAACGTGAAACGGTGCTGTCATACATTGGTGTCCGTGAGGGCGACGCGATCGACGCGCGCGGCGTGAACGAGGCGTTGAAGACCTTGTTCGCGACCGGCCTGTTCGCGGATGTCGCCATGGAGATGGCGAACGGCGAATTGCAGATTCGCGTGGTTGAAAACCCGATCATCAACCGTATCGCTTTCGAAGGAAACGACCGGTTGGACGACGATGTCCTTGCCGCGGAAACGCAACTGCGTCCGCGCGTCGTCTACACTCGGACCCGTGTGCAGAGCGACGTTCAGCGTATTCTTGAATTGTATCGCCGTCGGGGCCGTTTTTCCGCGAAAGTCGAACCGAAGGTCATCCAGCTTGAGCAAAACCGTGTGGATTTGGTCTTCGAGATTTCGGAAGGGTCGCTGACCGGTATCGAGAAGGTAAGCTTTGTCGGCAACGAGTATTTCTCCGACAGTGCCCTGCGCGAAGAACTGGTGACGAAGGAAAGCCGTTGGTACCGGTTCCTTTCGAATTCCGACACCTACGATCCGGACAAGCTCACCTTCGACCGCGAATTACTGCGTCGCTTCTATCTAGCCAACGGGTTCGCGGATTTCCGCGTCGTGTCCGCCGTGGCCGAGTTGACCGAGGAGCAGGATGCGTTTTTCATCACCTTTACGGTGGAAGAGGGCCCGCGTTATCAATTCGGCGAATTCGACTTGGTGTCGAAGATCGACGATATCGATCCGGAGCCGTTGAAGGACGTAATCGATCTTGAAACGGGCGATTGGTATGACGCGGATGCCGTGGACGACACGATCGTCGCGCTGACCAATGCGCTTGGCGAAAAGGGCTTCGCCTTCGTCGATATTGTTCCTATCGTCGATCGAGACAAAGACAATCTCAAGATCAACATCACGTTCCAGATCGAAGAAGCGCCGCGCGTCTACGTCGAAAAGGTGGATATCCGCGGAAACGTTCGGACTTTGGATGAAGTTATCCGCCGCGAATTCCTGCTGGTCGAAGGGGATGCTTTCAACTCGGCCAAATTGCGTCGGTCCCGGCAACGAATAGAAGATCTCGGGTTTTTCGATAATGTCGAGGTTACCAACGTGCCGGGCACGGAGCCTGATTCAACCGTTGTGCAGGTTGATGTTAAGGAAAAGTCGACCGGCGAGCTGTCGGTGGGGGCCGGATTCTCAAGCACCGATGGCGCGTTGGGTACCATTTCGATGCGGGAACGCAATCTGTTGGGGCGAGGTCAAGACCTGAGCCTCTCGACAACAATTTCTCAGCGCACCCAGATGGTCGATTTTTCGTTCACGGAACCTTACTTCCTGGACCGGAATCTGTCGGCGGGGATCGATTTGTTCCATGTTATCCGGGACAATCAGGACGTCGCTTCTTACGACAGCCAGGAAACCGGTGCAGGCGTCCGTTTCGGGTATGAGTTGAATGAAGATTGGCGTCAGCAGGTTCGTTATCGCTTCGCCTTGGAAACAATCGAAAATATCGGCGATTCCGCCAATCGGTTCATCCGTGCGGAAGAGGGGGACGAATATATTTCCTCCGTCGGCCAAACGCTTACCTTTGATCGCCGTAACAGCCGTGTCGACCCGACCGATGGTTATCAAGTATACTTGGCTACCGACATGGCCGGGATTGGTGGTTCGGTGCGGTATCTTCGGACGAAGCTTGGCGGCGCTTGGTATATTCCGTTTACAGATTCCGTACGTCTTGGGACAAAGGCGGAAGTTGGTAGCTTGTTGGGGCTCGGAGACGATATTCGACTTAACGATCGGTTCCTGCTCGGCGGCGATAACCTACGCGGTTTCGAATTCGCTGGCGCCGGTCCTCGTGATAGCGCGAGCGAGGATGCGCTTGGCGGGGAACGCATCGCCACGGGTACCGTCGAATTGCAGTTTCCCATCGGTCTGCCAGATGAATTCGGCGTCAGCGGTGCCCTGTTCTCTGACGTCGGTTATTTGACGGAAGTTGACGATACGGGTTCCACGATTCAGGACGAACCGTCTATGCGTTCCGCTGTCGGCTTCGGTATTCTGTGGTCGTCGCCGTTCGGACCAATTCGTGCGGATTTCTCGCAAGCGATCACCAAGGAGAATTTCGACAAGACGGAATTCTTCCGGTTCAACTTCGGAACGAGGTTCTAATATGACCTCCGGGCTTAAATCCGGTAAATGGCGCCAGTCGATCATTACGATGCGTAATGCGACCGCGGCGGCACTCGCATTGTCGACGGTCTGTTTTGCTGCGCCCCAATCCTTCGCGCAGGATGTCGAGCCGCTGCATGCAGCGGTCGTCGATTCCACGCGAATTCAGGCTGAAGCGCTTGTTTGGAAGGATCTCCGCGTCAAGTTCAAGGCAGAAAACGATCGCATGGTCGAGGAATTGCGGAAGACGCAGAGTGAATTGGAAGAAGAAGGTAGGGCCCTATCCGAACAACAGTCGATTTTGGCACCGGAAGCTTTTGCGGCGAAGCGGGATGAATTCGAAGCGAAGCTGCGTAAGCAAAATCAAGTGATGGGGCAGCGTAAGCAAATTCTAGAATCCGCCTTGAACGAAGCACAGCGCCGTATTTCCGAGCAAATGCAGGAAATCGTCGTCGAGATCGCTGACGAAATGAATTTGAACCTTGTGCTCGATGGCGCTCGCAATAAATCCGCAATTGTTTACGCCAGGGCAGACATTGATATTACGAAAGATATTATCAAACGGCTCGATGAGCGCCTGCAAAAGGTTAATTTTACGCCGATCGTCGAAAAGTAGCGGAGAATAATCGGGTGCCGGACCCAAGATTTTTTTCCAAACATGGCCCATTCACGCTTGGAGAACTCGCGCGTAACGTCGGATGTCAGCTTTCCGACCCGGATGCGTCGGACAGGCTGATTGAAGGCACTGCGGCGATAGAATCGGCCGATGCAGCGAGTGTTTCGTTCCTCGCTAATCGGCGATACGTCAAGAAACTGGCGCAAACTACGGCCGCAGCGGTCATACTCGAAGAGAAGTATGTCGGCATGTTGCCTCTGGGGACCGTCGGAGTCGTATCCCGTAGGCCGTACTATGACTTCGCACTGATTTCGCAGGCGTTTTACCCGGAGCCGACCCCGGAACCCTTGATCCATCCCGCGGCAAGTATTCATGACAGCGCGACGATCGGGGAAAACGTACGGATAGATCCGGGGGCGCGGGTTGCGGAAGGTGCCGTGATCAGCGACGGCGCATGGATTGGTGCGAACGCCGTGATCGATACAGGGGTGACGGTTGGCGCCGGTACCTGGATCGGACCGGCTGCCTATGTCGGGTATGCGGATATCGGCGATCATTGCCGTATTCATTCCGGTGTTCGTATTGGCACACGCGGGTTCGGTTTCGCGATGGACAGGGACGGATATGTCGATATCCCTCAGCTGGGTGCCGTCAAAATCGGACATTTTGTCGAAATCGGGGCCAATAGCTGTGTTGATCGCGGTATGGGGCCGGATACGGTGATCGGGGACGGCTGCAAGATCGACAATTTGGTTCAGATCGGGCACAACGTCGTTCTCGGGAAGGGGTGTGTGATCGCCGGACAGGCTGGAGTCGCGGGAAGTACCATTTTGGGCGATTTTGTTGTGTGCGGAGCGCAAAGCGGCGTTGCCGGTCATTTGACCGTCGGTTCCGGTGCGCAGCTTGCCGCGAGATGTGGTGTAATTCAGAATGTCGAACCTAAGGCGATTATGGGGGGGTTACCCGCAGTCCCGGTTCGGCAGTGGCTGCGGCAGCATGCATTCCTGAAAAAGGCCATGAGCAGGCCGGAAAAAAATTGAAGAACCCTAAAAAATACGAGTTATGACTATGAACGATACGACATTGGAAGCCGTGAAAGACATTGATGTTCTTCGGGTTATGGAGCGGATTCCGCACCGCTATCCTTTTCTTTTGGTGGACCGCGTCGATGAAGTTGTCCCCTACGAGAAAGCAATCGGGATTAAATGCGTGTCGATGGGTGAGCCGTATTTTCAAGGCCATTTTCCCGGCAAGCCGGTTATGCCAGGGGTGCTGATCATCGAAAGCATGGCGCAGACCGCCGGTGTCATGGTCGTGACGAGCTTGGGACCGGAATCCGAAGGGAAACTAGTTTACTTCATGTCCATTGAGGAAGCGAAGTTTCGCCGCCCCGTCGTCCCGGGAGATCGTTTGGAAGTGCATGTTTCCAAGAAACAAAACCGCGGCGCGGTTTGGAAATTTCGCGGCGAGGCCTTCGTCGACGGAAAGTTGGTTGCGGAAGCCGTCTTTGCGGCGATGATCCGGGATCGGGATGAGAATGCCTGATATCCATCCGAGTTCCGTTATCGATCCGGCCGCGCGTATAGCCGATTCGGTCAAGATCGGCCCGTTCTGCACGGTCGGGCCGGATGTCGAGCTTTGCGACGGTGTGGTGCTGCATTCCCATGTCGTTATCGGTGGGCGCACAGTGATCGGGGCGGAAACCGAGATTTTTCCATTCGCCTGTATAGGGTTGGCGCCGCAGGATCTTAAATACGGTGGCGAGGAATCGCGACTGGAAATCGGTGCGCGCAACAAAATCCGCGAATATGTGACGATGAATCCAGGCACGGCCGGCGGCGGTATGCTGACAAAAGTTGGTGACGGCGGCTTGTTCATGGTCGGCGCGCATGTCGCCCATGACTGCCTTGTCGGCGACCATGTCATCCTGGCGAACAACGCTACCTTGGCGGGGCATGTTGTCCTGGGCGATTTCGCGATTATCGGGGGCCTATCCGCCGTACACCAATTTGTGCGTATCGGGCCGCATGCGATGATCGGCGGCATGTCGGGCGTTGAGCATGACGTTATCCCCTATGGCTCCGTCCTGGGGGAGCGCGCGAGCCTGTGCGGTTTGAACGTCGTCGGCCTGAAACGGCGCGGTTTCACGAAGGATACGATCCATCACATGCGGTCGGCCTATCGTATGCTGTTCGCGGACGAAGGAACCTTGCAGGAACGTGTCGACGACGTTGCGGAAATGTTTGGCAACGAAGAAGCGGTCAGCCAGATCGTCGATTTCGTCAAGAAACAGTCCAGCCGCGGTTTGACGCAGCCACGGTCCCTGGGTGGGGCCGACTGACCCGGTTCATCGTCCATGCGGGGTTTCACGGCATGACACCGCCTTTCAAGAAACTCGGCATCATCGCCGGCAGGGGGGAACTTCCGCTCCGCATCGCGGAGAAAGCGGCGTCGAACGGGATTTACGTTCATGTCTTCGCGATCCGAGGGCAAGCGGATATCGCCCAGTTCGCGGGACGTTTTCCGGTTCAAGACTTCCGTTTGGGGGCGACGCTCCCCGTCCTAAGGACATTGCAGGCGGAAGATATTTCGGACCTGGTTTTTGCCGGTGCGACGCGGCGTCCATCGATGTTGGAGCTGATGCCGGATTCGCTGACGACCCGGATTCTGGCGCACGGCGTGTTGCGTCGTGGCGACGACGGGTTGCTGCGGGGGGTCATCGATTTTCTAAAGAAAGAATACGATATAACCGTTCATCCGACCGATGTCATCTTGGATGAGGTTCGGTTGGAAAAAGGCGTATTGGGCGCTGTCTCGCCGTCAGACCGCGCCGCATCGGATATCGAAAAAGGTCGGGACGTCCTGAAAGCCCTATCCGCGCAAGATGTCGGGCAAGCCGTGGTAATTCAGGATGGCTTGGTCTTGGGAATTGAAGCCGTGGAAGGCACAGACGGCTTAATCGCGCGCTGTGGCGATTTGAAACGGGCCGGGGAAGGCCCGGTGCTGGTGAAGCTCAGCAAATCCGGCCAAACCACTAGGGCCGACCTGCCGACGGTCGGCGCGGAAACCGTCCGCAATGCCATTCAGCACGGGTTCATCGGTATCGCGATCGAGGCTGGCCGCAGCATCATGTTGGAGCGGGAAGAAGCGATTCGTTTGGCGGATGAGGCCGGCCTGTTCCTGATCGCCGTACCGGGAGAGGGCGAATGACGTCCCGACAGCCCCGTCCGTTGAGGATTTTCTTGTCGGCGGGGGAAAGTTCCGGGGACCTTCTGGGGGGACGCTTGATGGCGGCGCTTAAGCGCCTGCATGGCGGTCCGATAGAGTTTCGCGGGGTCGGCGGACCGGAAATGGAACGGCAGGGCCTGACGAGCTTGTTTCCGATCTCTGATTTGGCCGTCATGGGGCTTGTCGAAGTCCTTCCCCATATCCCGAAACTGAAGCGACGAATTAGAGAAGCCGCCCAGGCCGCCGTCGGTTTCGAACCGGATGTCATGGTGACCATTGACGCGCCGGGTTTCAACAAACGCTTGGCAAAAGCTTGCGGGAGCACGCCTTTCGCAAAGGTTCACTATGTGGCGCCGACGGTCTGGGCATGGCGCCCGAAACGCGTCTTTGCGTTTCGGGATCTGTTCGATCGCCTTCTGTGCCTCCTGCCGTTCGAACCGCCCTATTTCGAGAAGGTCGGGTTGACCGCGCCGTTTGTGGGCCACTCGGTGTTGGAAAGCCCAGCCGCGACGGTCACGGGAGATGGATTTCGGGCGCGCCACGGTATCGCCGACACAGTACGCCTATTCTGCGTTTTGCCTGGATCGCGTCGGGGAGAGATCGAAAGGCTGCTTCCGGTCTTTCGTGACACGATCGCACGAATATCGTCGCAGCCGGGCGGAAAGGTCGTTTGCGTCGTTCCGACCGTTCCGCATCTGCGTGAGACGGTGGAGGCGGAATTGGCGGCTTGGCCGGTAACAGCGATGCCGATCGCGGATCAAGGCGAGAAGTACGAGGCGATGGCGGCATCGGACGCTGCCTTGGCCGCGTCGGGCACTGTCGCCCTGGAATTGGCCCTGACCGGCACGCCGACCGTCATCGCCTATCGCATCAGCCCGATCAGCTATCAAATACTGAGCCGGATCGTGAAAGCGCGGTTTGCCCATATCCTAAATATTCTGGCGGATCGCGCCGTAGTGCCGGAATTCATTCAGAACGACTGCACCGTCGAAAAACTGGCTCCGGTTCTGAACCACATGACCGGTCCCGTGGGGAAGGATCAGATAGCGGCTTTGCGCCCCTATCTGGCGCAGTTATCGCCTGAGGACGGGGGAAGCCCCAGCGAGGCGGCCGCGCGGGCGGTACTTGATGCCCTGAAATGAAAACGGCCCCGAGGATGGGGCCGTTTTGCTATGCAGGCGGTCGAGCGCCAAATTACCGTTTGTCGACCGGGACGAATTCGCGCTGATCGTGACCCAGGAAGAGTTGCCGCGGACGGCCGATCTTCTGATGCGGGTCGGCGATCATTTCGTTCCACTGGGCGACCCAGCCGACCGTGCGGGCCAGGGCGAACAGCACGGTGAACATGCTGGTCGGGAAGCCGATCGCCTTCAGGATGATGCCGGAATAGAAGTCGACATTCGGGAACAGTTTGCGCTGTACGAAGTAGTCGTCTTCCAGGGCGATCTTTTCCAGTTCGCGGGCGAGTTCGAGCAGCGGATCCTGCACGCCGAGCTGATCCAGAACCTCGTCGCAGCTTTTCTTCAGAACGCCGGCGCGCGGGTCGTAGTTCTTGTAGACGCGGTGGCCGAAGCCCATCAGGCGGAACGGGTCGTCCTTATCCTTCGCACGGGCCAGGAATTCCGGAATATTCTTCTTGTCGCCGATTTCCGTCAGCATGTTCAGAACGGCCTCGTTCGCGCCGCCATGCGCCGGGCCCCACAGCGAGGAGATACCGGCGGAGATGCAGGCGAACGGGTTCGCGCCCGAAGAGCCCGCCAGACGGACCGTGGAGGTCGAGGCGTTCTGTTCGTGGTCGGCATGCAGGATGAAAATCCGGTCCATGGCGCGGACGACGGCGGGGGCAACTTCATAGTCTTCCGCCGGAACCCCGAAGGTCATGCGCAGGAAGTTATGCGCATAGCTCAGGTCGTTGCGCGGATACATGAACGGCTGACCGATGGAATATTTATAGGCCATCGCCGCGATCGTCGGCATCTTCGCCACAAGCCGGTGGGACGCGATCATGCGTTGTTCCGGATCGTTGATATCCGTGGAGTCGTGATAGAACGCGCTCAACGCGCCGACGACACCGACCATGACGGCCATCGGGTGCGCGTCGCGACGGAAGCCGCGGAAGAAGTTCATCAGTTGTTCATGCACCATCGTGTGATAGGTGATGGTGTTGCGGAAATCTTCGAGTTCCTGTGCCTTCGGCAGTTCCCCGCGTAGCAGCAGGTGGCAAACTTCCAGGAAATCGCAGTTTTCCGCCAGATCTTCGATCGAATAACCGCGGTGCAAAAGAACGCCCTTGTCACCGTCGATATACGTGATGGCGCTGTCGCAGGATGCGGTCGAGGTAAAGCCCGGGTCGTAGGTGAAATAGCCGCTCTGACCGTAGAGCTTCCGAATATCGATAACTTTCGGTCCGACGGACCCCTCCATTACCGGCAGTTCCCAGCTCTGCCCCGTCGCATTATCGGTCAGGGTCATTGTATGGTTGGAAGTGTCGCTCATGAGGAGCCTCCTTATCGTTTTAATTGGGCTGATCCCGCATTCGAGATGAGGGACACCCTCCCCAAAAATCGCGGAAATCTAGCAATTCCCGAAATTGCCGCGGAACATTACCCGGTAATGACGCGGTGCACAATAACGCGGATCAGGCGTTCAGAGGCAGTGCGTCGATCCGTGCCAAAGTCTCTTCGCGGCCCAAAACGGCCATGACTTGCGCAAGGTCGGGCGACGCATTCGTACCCGTTAAAGCACCCCGAACGGGTTGCCCTATTTTCCCGAAGCCAATTCCCTTACTCTCAACATAGTTTTTGAGCGCGTCGTGCAAAGTAGCTTCGGTCCAATTTTCGATACCGGCAAGGACGGTTTCCGCGAAATCCTTGGCGACGGCGGGGCCTTCGCCCGCGACGAGTTTCGCCGCTTTCGGATTTTCCAGAGGAAATCGGGGCCGTTCGACATAGAATCGCGCGGCGTCGACCAATTGCGGGATAGTGTTCGCCCGCTGCGTCAGGCCGGGCATCCCCGCGGCAAGGCGCGCCTTCAGGCCTTCATCGCCGTCAACGCCCAGGGCCGGGGCGATCATATCTGCCAGACGGCCGGGATCGGCCTCCCGCAAGTAATGGCCGTTCAGGTTTTCCAACCTTTGGAAGTCCATACGCGATGGCGAGCGACCGACCGCATCGAGATCGAACCATTCGATGGCTTGGTTTTCTGAGATAATCTCCTCATCCCCATGAGACCAGCCGAGGCGCAACAGGTAGTTTTTCAACGTTTCGGGCAGGTATCCCATCTCGCGATACTGCTCGACGCCCAGTGCCCCATGCCGTTTCGACAGTTTCGCCCCATCCGGCCCGTGGATCAGCGGGATATGCGCGAAAGCGGGAACGTCCCATCCGGCGGCCTTGAACAGGTGGAACTGCCGGAAGGCGTTCACCAGATGATCGTCGCCACGAATGACATGCGTCACGCCCATATCATGGTCGTCCACCACCACGGACAGCATATAGGTCGGTGTTCCATCCGCCCGCAGCAGGATGAAATCGTCCAACTGGTCATTTTCGATGGTGACGTCGCCCTGCACCAGGTCCTTGATCGTCGTCGCGCCGCCGTCGCGCGGCATCTTGATACGGATGACTGGGTCGACACCGGCCGGGGCTTCCGACGGGTCGCGGTCACGCCAATAGCCGTTATACGGCGTCTTGCGCCCTTCTTCCTTCATCGTCCCCCGCATGGCTTCCAACTCTTCGGGGGAGCAATAGCAGCGGTAGGCGTGGCCGCTGTCCAGCAAGGCCTTTGCGACCTCCGCGTGGCGGTCGGCGCGGCTGGATTGGAACAGGATGTCGCCGTCGCCGTTCAGGCCCAGCCAGGACAACCCGTCCATGATCGCGTCGATCGCCTCCTGGGTAGAGCGTTTGCGGTCCGTATCCTCGATGCGCAGCTTGTAGGTGCCGCCATGGTGCCGGGCATAGAGATAGTTGAACAGGGCCGTGCGCGCGCCGCCGATATGCAGAAATCCGGTCGGGGAAGGGGCAAAGCGGGTCACGACGGTCATGGCGGCTCCTGATACGGTAAATCAGCATTCTTAAATCTGGCCGCTCTCTACCATGCGGGAGTGATTTCGGCAAAGCCCGCCGTCCGGAACTGGTATGTGTCATCACAACTCTCTATGGTCGCATTCCGGGAGGGGGTTCCATGGTAAGGCCTGTCGCCGTACATCTGACCGATATCCGACGACGCGGGGTTGTTGCCGTGGCGGTCGCGGCCTTGTCGGGAACGGTTGCGGCGGAACGGGAACGCTGGGCGCTGTGGGCGCCGGTGTTCCTAGGGGCGGGGGTCGTCGTTTACTTTCTGTTGCCGATGGAGCCGGATATTCGCATCGCCCTTGGCATTGTCGGCGTTGCGTCGCTAGTCGGGATGGCGCTTTGGCATTTTGTCGGACCGGGGGCGGCTGCCGGCGCTATTCTGGTCGCCATCACCGCGACGGGAAGTGTGATCGCGTCTTGGGAGACCCACCGCAGCGCCGCGCCCGTTCTCGACCGTGCGGGATTTTATCGGGGGCTAACGGGCCGCGTCGTGGCGGTGGAGAATTTCCCGGACGGCGCCCGCGTTCGGCTGGAAAGGCTCGATTGGCGCCGAAATACGGAGGCCATGCCTTATGCGGTGCGCGTGAAGCTCCGGGTGGGGGCGGTGCCGGACGTCGGGTCGCGGATACGCCTGTCGGCACGCCTATCGCCGCCACCGCGCCCGTCCTATCCCGGCGCTTACGACTTTGCGCGCACGGCCTGGTTCGATCGATTGGGCGCCGTGGGCTTCGCGCTTTCCTCTTGGCGAGAGGTGCCGCGCCAAGGCGCCCCATCGGCCTATGATCGCGTGAAATTGGCCGTGTCCCGGTTTCGGAACGATGTGTCCGACCGGTTGCGTCTGGCGCTGCCGGGGCTGGGAGGTGGCGTTGCTGCGGCCTTGCTGGCGGGGGATCGGTCCAGCCTGGACGCGGCGGTTCTGAAAAATCTGCGCCTGTCGGGTTTGGCGCATCTGTTGGCCATATCGGGCCTGCATATCGGTATGGTGGCGATGATCGCCTTCGGAACGCTGCGCATCGGCTTTGCCCTGCGGGAGGCCTGGGCGCGGGACCGACCGATCAAGAAATGGGCGGCCTTGGGCGCGCTCCTGGCGACGGCGGGATATCTCGTTCTGTCGGGGGCGACTGTCCCGACACAGCGCGCCTTTCTGATGACCGGCATTGTCCTGCTGGCCGTTTTGACGGACCGGCAGGCAATATCGATGCGGTTGGTTGCCGTCGCGGCAACGGCGGTGATCGTCTTGGCGCCCCACAGCCTCATCGGCCCCAGTTTCCAATTGTCCTTTGCCGCCGTGATTGCGCTTGTCGCCGTCTATGAAACCGTGAAGCTGGATCCCGGTCGGGATCGGACGACGTTGCGGCGGATCGGCTTTTATCTGGCGGCAGTATGCCTGACGACCGTCATTGCCGGGGCCGCGACCTTTCCCTTCGCCGTGCATCATTTCGGACGGGTGGCGCAGTATTCGGTTTTGGCGAATTTGGCGGCCATTCCCGTCGTCACCTTCATCGTCATGCCGTTCGGTCTGTTGTCCTTGGCAGCGATGCCGTTAGGGCTGGAACATTGGACGCTGATCCCCGCCGGATGGGGTATCGACGCGGTGCTTTGGATTGCGGACACCGTGGCGGCGCTGCCGGGGGCGGGATATCAACTGCCGCCCTTTCCGATGGCTGGGTTGGCCGCGATTTGTGTGGGCGGGTTATGGTGCGCGCTGTGGAAGCGGCGATGGCGCTATATCGGCATTCCCGTGGTCCTGGCCGGGATCGCGTCTTGCGGTTTCACGCCTATTCCAATCGCGATCCTGCATGACGAGGCGGGGCAGGCGGCCGTTGTCTGGGACGGCGGCTTGTGGGTGGAACGCCGAAACCGCGATAAATTCGCTCAATCGGTTTGGTCGGAAAAGACGGCCCTGCCGATCCTGGGCGATTGGCAGGATCTGGCGTCCCTGCGCGACAGTCCGATCCGCTGCGATCCCGCCGGCTGTGTTTTTACAACACAGGACATGAACGGCGTGTCCGGGCGGGTCGTGATCGCGCTGTCGACCGATCCGCGCGGCATGGTCGAAGATTGCCTGATGGCCGATGTCGCCCGGCTGTCGGTCCAGCCGCATCCCGGCCTGTGTCGGGAACGCCCGGCCTTGGGTCCGGCGGACCTGCGCCGAGACGGGGTGACGGCGATCTTTCTGACACGGGCGGGGCCGGTCCTAGACAGTGTCTCCGCCCATCGCGGTCAACGGCCCTGGACCGGGTATATAAAAGCGGTCGAGATCAATACTTCCGCAGAAGCCCTACCAAACGTCCCTGAACGCTGACCTGATCAGGGCGGTAGATGCGGGTTTCGTAATTCTGGTTTGCCGGCTCCAGCGCGACGCTGTCGCCCTTGCGGCGCAGGCGTTTCAACGTGACTTCATGGCCTTCGACCAGGGCGACGACGATGTCGCCAGTGCTGGCGTGTTCGGTGCGTTCGATAATCACCGTATCGCCGTCCAGAATGCCCGCATCGACCATGGAATCGCCTTCGACTTCCAGGGCGTAGTGATCGCCCCGGCCCAGCAGCGTGGCGGGAACGTCAACCAGCATGGAATGGTCGCGCAGGGCTTCGATCGGCGTGCCCGCCGCGATGCGGCCATACAGCGACAGTTGAACCGTGTTGCCGCCGCCGCGCATCATCGATTTGCGGCTACCGACTTCTTTCTGGCGCAGCATGTCGACACGACGATTGCGGATCGGCAATTGTTCGGGCGCGGAGTTCTCCGGCAGGCGCACGACTTCCAGTGCACGGGCACGGTTCGGAAGGCGACGGAGGAAACCGCGTTCTTCCAACCCGGTGATCAGGCGGTGAATCCCGGATTTCGATTTCAGGTCCAATGCTTCCTTCATTTCTTCGAAGGATGGGGAAACACCCGAATCCTGTAGACGGTCGTGGATGAACATCAAAAGTTCGTATTGTTTCCGGGTCAGCATTGCCGTTGGCTCCTTATCCCGTTATCGGGCCGGTTTCGCCAGCCCACTGCTCTTTGGATGCTCTTGGACTAATTTTGTTCGCTCTTTGTGTCAAGAGATAAATCAGAACATTCGGGACACAAATGTTCTCGTTGGTCGCCGCAAGGGATCAGAACCCGTCCGGAAAGACCAGGACGTCAACGGTGGCGCCCGCCTCGGCAGCGGGGGCGTGCGGCAGCCGACGAACCAGCCCGCCCGCCTGGGACAGGGTGCTCATCATCGAACTGTCCTGCCGCTGCGTCGGCGTGGCGATCAGGTGACCGCTTTCATCACGATGCAGGTCGGCGCGCAGATAGTCTTCGCGGCGGTCATTTTCCGGCAAGGCCGATCCCAGCCGCGCCGGGGTGAAGGTCACGCCGGTATTTGACGCCCCGGCCAACCGCGTCAAAGCGGGACGTCCGAACAGCAGGAAGCAGACAAGCGCGGAGACCGGATTGCCGGGCAGGCCCAGCATCGGCATTCCGGCGAAGCTGCCGAACATCAGGGGCTTGCCGGGGCGCATGGCGATTTTCCAGAAATCCAGTTCCAGGCCGGTTTCCGCAAGCGCGCTGCCGACCAGGTCGTGTTTGCCGACCGATGCGCCCCCCGTGGTCAGCAACAAATCGTGCCCCGCCGCGTTCCGGGCCAGGGCTTGCAGGCTTTCGGCATCGTCCGGCGCGATGGGCATCAGGGTCGGTACGCCGCCCGCCGCCGTGACGGCCGCCGCCAATGCAGGGCCGTTGGAACTGACGATCTGGTTTGGCCCAATCGGATCGCCGGGCAGGGCAATTTCGTCGCCCGTCGACAGGATCGCAACGCGCGGCTTCCGGTATACCGTGACCCAGGGCACATTACCGGCTGCTGCCAGTCCGATGTCGCGGGCGCCTAGGCGCTTTCCGGTATCGACCAGGATGTCACCGGGCGCGAAGTCCAGACCGGCCCGGCGCACATGGCGGCCTTCCGGCGACCCTTCCAGGATTGTCACGGTTCCGGCGGCCTCGTCGGCGTCCGTATTTTCCTGAATGACGATGGTGTCCGTTCCGTCTGGCAGCGGACCGCCGGTAAAAATCCGCACGCAGGCGCCTGCCGGTACCGTTTCCTCGAACGACCCGCCCGCAGGCACTTCCGCGATGACGGACAGGGTGACGGGCAGGGTGCCGATATCCTCGAAACGCAAGGCATAGCCATCCATCGCGGACAGGTCTTTCGGCGGTTGTAACCGTCGCGCGGTCACCGGTTGCGCCAGGACACGGCCCAACGATTCCGACAGGGCGACGGTTTCAACGCCGACCGGGGATAGCGCCGCCAGGATACGGGCGCGGGCCTCCTCAACCGGTATCACGAGGCGGACTCCGCCCGGTATTCCCCGGATTTTCCGCCCGATTTGTGGACCAGATGGATATCGGTGATGCGCATGCCCTTATCGATGGCCTTCACCATGTCATAGACGGTCAGCGCGGCGACGGAAACGGCTGTCAGTGCCTCCATCTCCACACCTGTTTGGCCGGTAAGCTTTACCGTTGCCTCGATCGCGACCGCGCATTCGCCCTCGTCCAGCGACAGAAAGACCTTTACCGAGGACAGGGACAACGGATGGCACAGCGGGATCAGGTCCGGCGTGCGTTTCGCCCCCATGATCCCGGCCAGTTGCGCGACGCTCAACGGGTCACCCTTTTTGATCTGACCGTCGCGGATGGCGGCGAAGGTTTCCGGTGCCACGCGGACAAGTCCGCGCGCGGTCGCGCTGCGCGCCGTCTGCTCTTTCGCCGAAACATCGACCATGACGGCGTTGCCGTCGGAATCGAAATGGGTCAGGCCGCTTGCCGCCATCTTACGCCGCCTCTTGCTTGGCCAGCAGGGTGCGGGTGGCCGTTTCGACATCGTCCTGCCGCATCAGCGACTCCCCGACCAGGAATCGCATCGCCCCGGCGCGGGCCATCCGGGCGAGGTCGTCCGGTCCGTAAAGACCGCTTTCCGCGATCAGGACACGGCCGTCCGGAATCATCTTCGACAGCTCTTCCGTTGTCTTAAGATCAACCTCCAACGTCTTGAGATTACGATTATTTACGCCAATCAATGAGGACTTGAGACGCAATGCGCGTTCCATTTCTTCCGCATCGTGCGTTTCGATCAGAACGTCCATGCCCAATTCCATGGCCAAGGCTTCCAGTTCCGCCGCCTGGCTGTCTTCCAGGGCCGCCATGATCAGCAGAATGCAATCCGCCCCCAGGGCGCGGGCTTCGTAGATCTGATAGGGATCGATCATGAAATCCTTGCGCAGGACCGGCAGGTCCACCGCCGTGCGCGCCGCCGTCAGATACTGGTCGCGGCCCTGAAAATAGGGTTCGTCCGTCAGCACCGACAGGCAGGCCGCGCCCCCCTTGCGATAGGCACGAGCCAAAGCGACGGGGGCGAAGTCCGGGCGGATCAGGCCCTTGGACGGGGACGCCTTCTTGATTTCTGCGATCAGCGCATAGTCGCCGGCATCGGCCTTGCGTGCCAAGGCATCCGAGAAACCGCGCGGTACGGGGGCGGAGGCCGCATGTGCCTTGATCTCGGCTTCCGGCACCTCCGCCTTGCGGGCGGCAATATGATCGCGTTTATCGGCGCAAATCTTGGCGAGGACGTCACTCATTCCGGCGTCGCCTCCTTCGGGTAATCGTTGGTGATCCGGACCAGATCGGCCAGAACCTGCTTCGCGCGGCCGCTGTCGATGCTGTCCGCGGCCTGGGCGACACCGGCGGTCAAATCGTCCGCCATGCCGGATACCAGCAGCGCCGCCGCCGAATTGAACAGCACGATATCGCGATAGGCGCTTTCCCGACCGTCGAGAAGGTCGCGGATCGCCTGGGCGTTTTCCGCCGCCGTGCCCCCCAGAAGGTCTTTCAGGTTCGCTTCCTTCAGGCCCGCATCAGAGGGGGCGATGTCGAAACTTTCGACCTTGCCGTCCTGAAGCGAGGCAACGCGGGTCGGGCCGGTCGTGCTGATTTCGTCCATGCCGCTGTGCCCATGCACGACCCAGGCGCGCTCCGCCCCCAGATCGGCCAGGGTCCAGGCCATCTTTTCGATGAATTCCGGCAGGAAGCAGCCGATCAGGTATTTCGTCACCATGGCCGGGTTCGATAGCGGCCCCAACAGGTTGAAGATCGTCGGGACGCCCAGTTCGACGCGGGTCGGCATGACGTTGCGCATCGCGCCGTGGTGGCGCGGGGCAATCATGAAGCCGATCCCGGCCTGACGGATCGCGCGTTCGATATTGGGGAAGGGGCAATCCAGATCGACCCCCAGCTGACCCAGCGCATCCGCCGTGCCGGATTTCGACGATGCCGCGCGGTTGCCATGTTTCGCGATCGTGACGCCGCAGCCCGCGACGACCACCGCCGCAGCCGTGGAAACGTTATAGGTTCCCAGCTTGTCGCCACCCGTACCGACGATATCCATGGCACCGGCAGGCGCGCTGATCCGCGAGGCCTTGGCCCGCATCGTCTTCGCTGCGCCCGTGATTTCCTCCACCGTTTCCCCGCGCAACCGTAGCGCGGCCAGGAAACCGCCCATCTGGGACGGGGTCGCGTCGCCCGACATGATGATGTCGAAGGCGCGTTCGGCCTCCGGCACCGTCAGGGTTTCGCCGGACACGACCTTCGCGATCAGGCCCTTCATATCCTGCATGAAGCCGCTCATGCCATTCGCCCCCGATATCTCTCACGCACCGTCATTGCGCGTCCGTTTCAGGAAGTTGTTCAGTAGTGCGTGCCCTTCTTCGGACGCGATGCTTTCCGGGTGGAACTGAACACCGTGCAGCGGCGCGGTCTTGTGTTCCATGCCCATGATGACGCCGTCGTCGGTCTGCGCCGTGATGCGGAAGCAGTCGGGCAGGTTCTTTTCAGCGACGACAAGGCTGTGATAGCGCGTCACGGAGAGCGGGTCCTTCAACCCTTCGAACAGGCCGATTCCCTGATGGTGGATCGGGGAGACCTTCCCATGCATCGGGACCGGGCCGCGTTCCACCGTTGCCCCGAAGGCATAGCCGATGGATTGATGCCCCAGGCAGACGCCCAGCAGGGGGACGGCGTTTTCCGCCGCGGCCTTTATCAGGTCGACACAGATACCGGCCTTCGGCGGGTCGCAGGGGCCGGGGGAAATGACGATTCCCTGCGGCTTTTGCGCCAATACCTCGTCCACCGTGATCTTGTCGTTACGCCAGACCGCGCATTCCGCCCCCAAATCGCCCAAAAAATGGACCAAATTGTAGGTGAAGCTGTCGTAGTTATCGATCAGAAGGTACATGGCGTTGACCCGGCCGTTATCCGATGGTTCGGCGTTGCGTTCTGTGGGGCGATCTTGTGACCGCCCGAGGTTATAACAAGCGGCTTCACCCAGGGAAAGCAACCCCGCAAGGGGCCGCCTGCGACAGGATTGGACCGGCGATGGGAATCCAGTAGGCTTCGCAGCGCGAATTCGATCTTTCGTTTTGATCCAGGATGGGACAATGGCGCCGCGCCGCGCGAAACATAAACCGGCCCATAAAACGACCCGATCGAAAGATCCGTCGGGTCGCCGCATTGCCCATCGGGTGCAGGTCAAACCCTGGTATCGGCGTCGTCCCATCGTGCAGGCCGCAGTGATGGGCGCGATCTTGATGATCGGTGTCGGACTCGGCACCGGTCTCGGCATATGGCTGGGACCGGATGACGGGCCGCGCCCGATGGCGAGCACGGCCTTGCAGATGCCGCCCCTGGAAGACATCGGCCTGCCGGAGGGAAGCCCGCTTCCCGTGATCGTCCAAGGCTCCGATCAGGCGAAGCGCCTTTATGAGGAAAGCCTTGCCGCGCAACCCGACCCGGTGCGCCCGGATCCGAACGCCGGCCCCGATTCGGTCCGCGAGCCGGCGCCGCAGGTGGCAAGTTATGCCAGCCCGCTGCCCGTGCCACCCGTATCGGAGCGTATTCCGGAACAACCCGCGTCGTCGGTTGATATTCCGCAAGTCGCGCCGCTTCGGCCTGTGGCGGAAGAACCCTGGCAGACCTATGCCGTTGCCGTGGCCCCGGCGGACGGCCGCCCCCGGATCGCCATTGTTTTCGACGATCTGGGGATCGATCAGACACGCAGCCGCAAGGCCATGGCGCTGCCGGGGCCGTTGACCATGGCTTTCCTGCCCTATGGGTACCACTTGAAGGAATTGGTATCCGATGCGCGTCGGAACGGTCACGAAATCCTGGTGCATATGCCGATGGCGCCGTTGGACCTGTCTGTCGATCCGGGACCGAACGCGCTGCAGAAGGAATTGGGACCGTCGGAAATTATCCGGCGGCTGGATTGGAACCTGGATCAGATCGGCGGCTATGTCGGGATCAACAATCATATGGGCAGTCGTTTCACCGCCGACCGGGACGGCATGCGCCTTGTCATGGCGGAATTGAAACGCCGGGGCCTCCTATTCGTGGATTCGATCACGACGACGGATTCGCAGGGCTACAAGGTTGCGGCGGAAAGCGGCGTTCCCTATGCGGTGCGTGATGTTTTCCTCGATCATGTGATTGACACGGCGTCAATACGCAAGCAGTTGCAACGGGTGGAGGAAACCGCCCGGCGCACCGGTCATGCGATCGCCATCGGCCATCCGCATGACGAAACGCTGGCCGTCGTCGGCCCCTGGCTGAAGACGATTGAAGCGAAGGGATTTCAGCTTGTTCCCGTATCCGCCATCGTCCGCGACATGATGCCCGTCGCCCGCAGCTAGCGGCGTTTAGTAAATCGTCCGCTTCATGCGTTCCGGATAGTCGGCGTCATATCGGTCGCCGTCGAAATCCGGTTTTAGTGCCTTCAGGATCTGACCCGCCGTCGGCAGCGACTTGCGGTCGATCTGGATGGACGGGTCCCACAGTTTGGACCGCGCCAGCGCCTTCTGGCATTGAAAATAGACCCGTTCCGCCGTCACCCGCAGGACACTGCGTGGCAGTTTGCCCTGCATTTCGAACCGGGCGAGGAGGACGGGATCGGTGTCAATTTCCGCGTGCCCGTTGATGCGCAGGGTCTCCCCCACGCCGGGGATCAGGAACAGCAGCGACACGCGCGGGTCCCGGACAATGTTCCGCAGGGAATCGATGCGGTTGTTGCCGTTGCGATCTGGAATCAAAACCGTGTTGCGGCTTTCGACTTCGACGAAACCGGCAGGATCGCCGCGCGGGGAACTGTCCAGGCCTTCTGGGGCGACCGTCGACAGGACGACGAAGGGTGATGCCTCGATAAAGGCCCGGTAGTGGTCGGAAATATAATCTATTTCCTTCGTCAGGGAATTTGGATTGACCGGACCGTAGATTTCTTCGAGTTGCTCGATCGTCGTCACGGTGGTCATACCGTTTTCCCTTTCGTCAGTTTCGTCCTGATGCGAAGCGGACCGCTTCCTGTGCCGCGCGCACCAGGGCCTTCGCCTTGTTCACGCATTCCCGGTGTTCCGATACCGGATCGCTGTCCGCCACGATCCCGGCCCCGGCCTGGATCAGCAATTTGCCGTCCTTCACGATGCCGGTCCGCAGCACGATGCAGGTATCCATCGATCCGTCGGCACCGAAATACCCGATACAGCCGGCATAGATGCCGCGACGGTCCGGTTCCAATTCCTCGATGATTTCCATCGCGCGCACCTTCGGTGCGCCGGACACGGTTCCGGCGGGGAATCCCGCCATCAGGGCCGTCAGCGCGTCTTCGTCGTCCTTGATACCGCCTTCGACGTTGGAAACGATGTGCATCACGTGACTGTAGCGTTCGACGATGAACTGTTCCGTGACCTTCACCGTACCGATCTTGGACACGCGCCCGACATCGTTCCGGCCCAGGTCCAGCAGCATCAGATGTTCCGCGCGTTCCTTCGGATCGGCCAACAATTCCTGTTCCAGGCGCAGGTCCTCGTCGCGATCCTCGCCGCGCGGGCGGGTCCCGGCGATGGGGCGGATCGTGACCTTGCCATCGCGCAGGCGCACCAGAATTTCCGGGCTGGACCCGACGATGGAGAAGCGTCGGAACGCCATATAGAACAGGAAGGGCGACGGATTCGTCCGGCGCAGGGCGCGGTACAGCGAAAAGGGCGGCAGGTCGAACGGCTGTTCGAACCGCTGCGACAGCACGACCTGGAATATGTCGCCCGCCAGAATGTATTCCTTCGCCTTTTCCACCATGCCGCAATAGTCGTCCTGCGTCATGTTGGAGACGGGTTCGGCATCCGGCGCGTTGCTGGATCGCGGGTCCATCGTATAGGGAAGGGGGCGCGACAGACCGTCCCGCAGATCGGCCAAGCGTTCCAGGGCCTTTTCATAGGCGGCGACGGCGCTGGTCTCTCCATCCGGGCGGACGGGCGTTACGATCGTGACCACGTCTTCGATATTGTCGAAGGCGGCAATCAGGGTCGGGCGCATGAAGATGCCGTCCGGCAGACCCAACACATCCGTATTGCCGTCTGGAATATTTTCGACCAACCGGACGCAGTCATACCCCATATAACCGACCAAACCGGCGGCCATCGGCGGCAATTCGTCCGGCATGTCGATCCGGCTTTCCTGCTCCAACGCGCGCAGGGAGGCCAGCGCGGGCAGGGAATGGGCCTCGAACGCCGTCGGGTCGATCAGGGCGCGGCGGTTCAGTTCCGCCTTGTCGCCGAAGCAGCGCCAAATCACGTCCGGCTTCAGACCGATGAAGGAATACCGGCCCCGCACCGCGCCGCCTTCGACGGATTCCAGCAGGAAAGCTTCCGGCCGGTTGTCCGCCAGTTTCATGAAGGCGGAAACCGGGGTTTCCAAATCCGCGACGAGGCGGGTGTAGACGACCTGTGCCTCGCCTGCCTCGTAGCGTTCCTTGAAAGTGTCGAAGTCGGGCAGGCAGTCCATGATTACTGATAAACCTGTTCGTACACGGCCGGATTGGTCGTGATCGGGTATTTACCGGCCAGCGCCTTGCCCAGTTCCTCATTCAGGTCCTGGGACATGCCGACGGCGACGGTATCCGCCAGATTGTCGCGGAAGGCCGGTTCGGCGGCGGCGTCCGCCGGTTTGATACCGGTCACGCGGGCGACGAAGAAACGGTCGCCATCCTGGGCATAGGCGGCTTCGCCTTCCTTCTTGCCGAACAATTCGCGCGCCAGCGTTTCGGGAAGCCCCGCGCCCTGCGTGCTCTGTCCCGTGCGGGCGAAGCTGTCGACGGTGCCATGGTCGAGACCCAACGCGGCGGCCAGGGTTTCGATATCGGCATCGGCTTCCAGGCGGCCGACCAGGGTTTTCGCCTTGTTTTCGGCGGCAGCCTCGCGGCGGTCTTCCTTCCAGGCATCGACGACGGATTGACGGACATCGGCCAGTTCCGGAATGGCAGCGGGCGTGATCGCATCGACGCGGACCATGAACATCGCGTTCGATTCCGTGGTTTCCAGGAAACTGACTTCCCCGTCATTCAGGTCGAAGGCCGTGCGCAGGAAGGTCAGGCCGGCGGGCAGGTCGTCAACCGGCGACCCATCGGGGCCGCGGCCTTGCGCATCGACGGCATCCACCTTGGCAACCGGCAGATCGGCGGTCGCGGCGGCTTCTTCCAGCGTTTGGCCCTGACCGAAGGCGTCTTCCAGATGATTGCCCCGCTTGAACACCTCGTCATAGGCTCGGTCCAGGGCCAGATCGTCGCGGATCGTGTCGCGCACGTCGTCCAGGGTCGGTTCGTTGCCGGGGGTGATCGACTTCACCACGGCAACGGACCAGCCGAAGGCCCCCTGGAAGGCGTCGGTCGCGCCGGGCGCGTCGATCGCGAAACTTGCGTCGGCGAGGCCCTCGTTCGGAACCGTGTCGCGTTCGAAAGTGCCCAGGTCGATCAGTTTCAGACCCAGGGCTTCGATCTTGCCCGGCAATTCGTCCATGCCGACGCCTTTCAGCGTCTCGGCGGCCTCGCGGGCCGCTTCCTCGGTCGGGAACAGGATTTGCGCCAGATCGCGGGTTTCCGGCTGCACGAATTCATCGTGGCGCGCTTCGTAAGAGGCGGCGATATCGGCATCGTCAACCGCGATTTCCTCGGCCAGTGCTTCCGGGGAGATCAGCACATAGGTCAGGCTGCGCAGTTCGGGGCGGCGGAAATCTTCCTTACGCTCGTCGAAAAAGGCCTGAAGCGCCGCGTCGTCCGGTTCGCCGTGAACGTCAACGGAGTCCAGCGGAAAAGAGACATAGGCGGCGGAACGGCGTTCGCCGAAATGCCGGAACAACAGGTCGACCATGGCGGACGGGGCGGCGCTGCCGGCGGTTACGGCGTCGATCAGTTGGGCCCGCGCCGAATCGCGGCGCAGCATTTCGACCATCGCGCCTTCGGACAGGCCGCTTTGGATCAGGACATTTTCGAAGCGCAGACGGTCGAACTGACCGGTCGCGTTCTGGAATTCCGGTCGCGTTTCGATTTCCTGCCGAACCATGGCATCGCTGGCCGTCAGGTTCTGGGATTTCGCTTCCGCTTCGTACAGCGCGCGGGTCGTCATGTTTTTCAACACGGAATCGGCAAGGCGCAGTTGGCGCGCGACATCGGCATCGACGGCGCTCAACCCCTGGCGGCGCAGGAATGTCTGATAGGTGTTCGCGAATTCCGTATAGCCGATTTCAATGTCGCCGACTTCAGCGGCCGTCGTCGACCGGGTGCTGACATTGGTATAGTCGGCGATACCCCAACCGAGGAAACTGAGGACCAGAAGGCCGAGAATGCCCTTGGCGATCCAGGAGCCGGTGGTTGAACGCAACTGCTGCAACATGATCGGATCGACGCTCTGTTATTCGTGGGACCGCGCCTGCATCTGCGGGCCGGGCCGCTCTCCCTGGCGGCGGGCGGATCATAGAAGCGGCCATCCGGGCGGGCAATCGGAAATCCAAGGAATCCCGCACCGTTCATCGCGATGCATTGGCCTTCCCGAATGTGCGTGGTAAATGCCCATTCACCATATGCAAAAAGAAGATGGAAGGAGACACCCGATGAGCCGCACCCCGCTGATTGCCGGTAACTGGAAAATGAACGGTTTGCTGGCCGACGGAACGGCGCTGGCCACAGCGGTGGCGCAAGGCGACGCGTCGGGGTGTGAAATCCTTGTCTGCCCGCCTGCGACGTTGATCCATGCGGTCGCGCAGGCCTTGAAGGGCAGCACCGTCAAGCTGGGCGGGCAGGATTGCCACGCGGCAGAGAAGGGCGCCCATACCGGCGACGTTTCCGCGGCGATGTTGAAGGATCTGAGATGTAGCCACGTAATCCTGGGCCATTCCGAACGCCGTCAGGATCACGGCGAAACGGACGCGCAGGTCTCTGAAAAGGCACTGGCCGCCTATGCCGCCGGTCTGGTCGCGGTGATCTGCGTCGGGGAAACCGAAGCCGAACGCGATGCGGGCGACACGATGAAGGTCATTTCGGCGCAGCTCGACGGGTCCGTTCCGAAGGGTGCGACGGCGGAAAATACGGTCATCGCCTACGAACCGGTTTGGGCCATCGGCACCGGACGCACGCCGACGGCGGAAGAAGCGAACGCGGTTCACGTTCATATCCGCGCGCATCTTTCCGGCGGCCTGGGCGCGGATACGGCATCGGGAATGCGCATTCTGTACGGCGGATCGATGAAACCCGGAAATGCGGCGGAATTGCTGGCGCAGTCGGATATCGACGGCGGTTTGATCGGCGGGGCCGCGTTGAAGGCGGACGATTTCCTGGCCATTGCCGCCGCGTCGAAGGGCTAATCGGCGTCTGTCGAACTGCAAACTAGGACTTTAACTTTCGGGCTTGAAGGTCTACATACCCGCCGAACCGAAATTTGACGCACCGAACCGGGATCGAGATCGACCATGGAACAGGTATTGCTGATCATCCATCTGCTGATTGCCGTGGCGCTTGTCGTCGTGGTGCTGCTGCAGCGCTCCGAAGGCGGCGCGCTCGGCATGGGCGGCGGCTCCGGCGGCGGTGGCGGTATGGGCATGTTCTCTGCGCGCGGCGCGGCGAATGCGCTGACCCGCACGACGGCTATTCTGGCCGCCTGCTTCCTGGTGACCAGTTTGGCGCTGGCGATTCTGGCGGGCGGCGCACGCGACAGCGAATCGATTTTCGATTCCGCCCCGGCGCCGGGGGCCACGCTGCCGCAATCCCAGACCGAAGCGCCCGCCGATCCGTCGGCGCCGGTCGTTCCGACGTCGGAGTAATCCGACCCCAAACCAGCGGAATTCCCGCGAAAATACCGAAGGCGGCCTCAAAGCCGCCTTCTTCTTTGGAACAGTGGGTCCGAACCGGTGCGTTTGGACTTGTCAGAGATTATGCAAAGGATACAGTGACCTCCCATGTCGGCACGATACATCTTCATCACGGGCGGCGTGGTTTCCTCTCTCGGCAAGGGGCTGGCCTCGGCAGCTTTGGGCGCATTGTTGCAGGCGCGCGGCTATAAGGTCCGCCTGCGCAAGCTGGACCCCTATCTGAACGTCGATCCGGGCACGATGAGCCCGTATCAGCATGGCGAATGCTATGTGACCGACGACGGCGCGGAAACCGATCTCGATCTTGGCCACTACGAACGCTTCACCGGCGTTCCGGCGCGTCAGACCGACAACGTGACCACGGGCCGCATCTATTCCGACGTCATCGCGAAGGAACGGCGCGGCGATTACCTGGGCGGCACGGTTCAGGTTATCCCCCACGTGACCGATGCCATTCGCGAATTCGTCCTGTCCGACATCACGGATGAGGACTTCGTCCTGTGCGAGATTGGCGGGACGGTCGGCGATATCGAAGGCCTGCCGTTCCTGGAGGCCATTCGTCAGCTGGGCAACGAACTGGGCCGCGACCGCGCCTGCTATATCCATTGCACGCTGTTGCCTTGGATCGGCGCGGCGGGTGAGTTGAAGACCAAACCGACACAGCATTCGGTGAAGGAACTGCTGTCGGTCGGGATTCAGCCGGACATCCTGCTGTGCCGCGCCGAACGGGAAATTCCGAAGGGCGAAAAGCGTAAGATCGCGCTGTTCTGCAACGTCAAGGAAAGCCGGGTTATCTCCGCCCTCGACGTCGACACGATTTATGCCGTGCCGCTGACCTATCATCAGGAAGGCCTGGATGTCGAAGTCCTGGATTATTTCCGCATGATGAAGGACGGCGAGGCCGAAGAAATCGACCTGACGCGGTGGAAGGACATTACCCACGCCATCCGCGCACCGGAAGGCGAGGTGACGATCGCCGTCGTCGGCAAATACACGGTTCTGTTGGATGCCTATAAGTCCCTGGCGGAAGCCTTGGTGCATGGCGGGATCGCCAATAATGTCCGGGTGAAGCTGAACTGGGTCGAATCGGAAATCTTCGAAAAGGACGACCCGCTGAACTACCTGGAAAACGTCCACGGCATTCTGGTGCCGGGCGGTTTCGGGGAACGCGGGGCGGAAGGCAAGATCGCGGCCTGCAAATTCGCGCGGGAACACGACATTCCCTATTTCGGCATTTGCTTCGGCATGCAGATGGCCGTGATCGAGGCCGCGCGCAATTTGGCGGGTATCCCGAATGCCTCGTCGACCGAATTCGGCCCGACGAAGGAACCGGTCGTCGGTCTTTTGACGGAATGGAAGCGCGGCAACCAGGTGGAAACGCGCCGCGAAGGCGACGATCTGGGCGGGACGATGCGCCTCGGCGCCTATCCTTGTATCCTGGAAGAGGGCTCCAGGGTCGCGGAAATTTATGGCGAGCGTCATATCTACGACCGGCACCGGCATCGCTATGAAGTGAACGTCGCCTATCGCGATAAGCTGGAAGCCGCGGGCCTGATTTTCAGCGGCATGTCGCCGGACGGCGTGCTGCCGGAAATCGTTGAACGCCGCGATCACCCGTGGTTCGTCGGGGTGCAGTTCCATCCGGAACTGAAATCCAAACCCTTCGCGCCGCATCCGTTGTTCAAGGGCTTCATCGAGGCAGCGGTCAAGACCAGCCGCCTCGTCTGATCCGGAATCCATATTCAGGCTTTGCCACCCGGTCATGTCTGTGGCATGACCGGGCCGTCCCTGATTCTATTTCGGAAGGATGCCCATGTCCGTTTCGCAGCACACGGTCGAACTCGGCAATTACAAAATCGCCAATGACCAGCCTTTCACCCTGCTTGCCGGGCCTTGTGCGATGGAAAGCCGGGAACATGCCTTGGATATGAGCGGGGCGCTGAAGGAAATCTGCGACCGGCTCGGCATCAATCTAATTTACAAAACCAGTTTCGATAAGGCGAACCGCACATCCTTGTCCGGTGGGCGTGGGGTTGGGTTGGAAAAGGCGCTGGCGGTTTTCGAAGACGTCAAGAAAGTCACAGGTTTGCCAGTTGTGACGGATGTGCACGAACCCGGCCAATGCGCCGAGGTGGCGAGCGTCGTCGACGTCCTGCAAATTCCGGCCTTCCTGTGCCGCCAGACCGACCTTTTGGTCGCCGCGGCCAAGACGGGCAGGGTGGTCAATGTCAAGAAAGGGCAGTTCCTGGCCCCTTGGGACATGAAGAATGTCGTCGCCAAGATCGTCGACAGCGGCAATTCCAACGTCCTTGTGACGGAACGCGGGGCGAGTTTCGGCTATAATACGCTGGTGACCGATTTCCGGGGAATTCCGACCATGGCGGAAGATACGGGCATGCCCGTCGTGTTCGACGCGACGCATTCGGTGCAGCAGCCGGGTGGTCGCGGCGGTTCGACGGGCGGGCAACGCGAGTTCGTGCCGGTCCTGTCGCGCGCCGCGGTTGCCGTCGGCGTGGCCGCCCTGTTTATGGAAACCCATCAAGACCCGGACAATGCGCCGTCCGACGGACCCAACATGGTACCGCTGGATCAGATGGAAGCGCTTCTGTCCCGGCTTCAGCAATTCGACCGCGTCGCCAAGGGCGCGTAACACAAGCAGAGTGAGAGGAAACCGCTTATGACCGCGATCATCGACGTTCATGGCCGTGAAATTCTCGACAGCCGGGGCAATCCGACCGTCGAAGTGGAAGTCACCCTCGAAGACGGATCCTTCGGCCGCGCGGCGGTGCCGTCGGGAGCCTCCACCGGTGCATACGAAGCCCACGAACTGCGCGACGGCGGTCAACGCTACGGCGGCAAGGGCGTGCTGGGCGCCGTCGATGCGGTGAATACAGAAATCTTCGACCTGCTGGTCGGGGCGGAAGCGGAAGAACAGGTCGTCATCGACCGCGCGCTCTGCGATCTGGACGGCACGGACACGAAAAGCCGCATCGGCGCGAACGCGATCCTGGGGGCATCCCTGGCGACGGCGAAAGCCGCCGCCGCCGCTGCGCGCCTGCCGCTCTACCGCTATGTCGGCGGTGCCTTCGCAACGCGCTTGCCGGTGCCGATGATGAATATCGTCAATGGCGGGGCCCATGCCGACAACCCGATCGACATCCAGGAATTCATGGTCATGCCGATCGGTCAGGAAACCTTCGCCGACGCGCTGCGCTGCGGGGCGGAAGTCTTCCACAGCCTGAAAAGTCAGTTGAAGAAGGCCGGTCACAACACGAATGTCGGGGATGAAGGCGGCTTCGCGCCGAACCTGTCTTCGGCGACGGAAGCACTCGACTTCATCATGCAGGCCATCGAAGCCGCCGGCTACAAGGTCGGCAGCGAGGTCGTGCTAGCGCTCGATTGCGCGTCGACGGAATACTTCAAGGACGGCGTCTACGACATGACCGGGGAAGGCAAGAAGCTGACCTCCGCCCAGCATGTCGATTACCTGAAAGCCCTGGTCGACGCCTATCCGATCGCGTCCATCGAAGACGGCATGGCGGAAGACGACTGGGACGGATGGAAGCTGCTGACCGATACGATCGGCGGCAAGTGCCAGTTGGTCGGCGACGACCTGTTCGTCACCAACCCGGCCCGCCTGCGCGACGGAATCGCCAAGGGCACGGCGAATTCGATCCTGATCAAGGTGAACCAGATCGGCACCCTGACCGAAACGCTGGAAGCCGTCGAAACCGCGCATAAGGCGCGCTACACAGCTGTCATGTCCCACCGCTCCGGCGAAACCGAGGATGCGACAATCGCGGATCTGGCGGTCGCAACGAATTGCGGCCAGATCAAAACCGGCTCTCTCAGCCGGTCCGACCGTTTGGCGAAGTACAATCAATTGCTTCGTATCGAAGAAGAACTGGATTCGGCTGCCGTTTATGACGGGGCGTTCTTGGCGAAATCGTAACCGCTTCCAAGGCTGTTTGATCCAACGCAACGCGTCGATCGGTTGATCCGGCTAGGGTGCGTTGGACAAACGAGGAGGAGAGATACTCAATGAGTCATACGCCGCACGAATTGGCCGCCGAATTCCCGAACAAAGCCGACAAGATTTCGGCCCTGCGTCAGGAAAATGCGCATTTCAAGAAGCTGTCGGACGACTATCACGAGCTGAATCGCCAAATTCACCGTGGCGAGACCGATGTCGAGCCGATGGACGATTTTCACTTGGAAGACCTGAAGAAGCAGCGTCTGAAGATGCTGGACGAAATCCTGACCTTCCTGGATTGATTGGGGACTGATCGGCAATCGCGGGTTTGCCTTCTTGGGCGAGAAGCGTAAATACACTGCACGAAACGGCCTGGATAGAACCGATGCCGTTGTTGGACAGTTAGGAAAGCGCTCTCGCCCATGTTCACAGGGATTGTTACCGATCGCGGTCGCATCGCCGTTCGGGAAGACGGCGGCGATACGCGCCTTGTCATCGAAACCGCCTATAAGGTGGAGGAAATCGACCTCGGCGCGTCGATTTCCTGTTCGGGCTGCTGCCTGACCGTCGTTGAGACAGGGCGCACCGATGCCGGAACCGGCTGGTTCGCGGTCGAGGCCTCCACCGAAACCCTTTCCAAAACCACGTTGGACGGCTGGACGGTCGGCACGCGCATCAACCTGGAACGCGCGCTGCGCCTGGGTGACGAGCTGGGCGGTCATTTCGTTCTGGGGCATGTCGACGGGATTGCGAAGATTATGTCGCGCGACCCGGAAGGCGACAGCCTGCGCTTCACCTTCCTGCCGCCGGAGCCGCTGCGCAGATATATCGCGCCCAAGGGGTCGGTCGTGCTGGACGGCGTGTCCCTGACGGTGAACGAAGTGAATCCGGACGGGTCTTTCGGCGTGAACATCATTCCCCATACGGCAGCCGTCACCGGCTTCGGCGAGGCCGGGTCGGGGGATTTCGTAAACCTTGAGGTCGATGCCCTGGCCCGATATGTTGCGCGGCTTCTCGGGAAAGAAGGATGATCGCCGGATGAGCAAGGACGATCCCGTCACCGTTTCGAAACAGGATATCGCGCGTGCCGCCGACGATATCGCCTTTCTGTCGCCGATCGAGGAAATCATCGAGGAAGCGCGGAACGGGCGTATGTTCGTGCTGGTGGACGACGAAGATCGCGAAAACGAAGGCGACCTTGTCATTCCGGCGCAAATGGCGACGCCCGAAGCCATCAATTTCATGGCGAAATACGGTCGCGGCCTGATCTGTCTGGCACTACAAGGCGCGCAGGTCGATCGCCTGGGTATCGAATTGATGCCGCAGAAAAACGCCAGCCGGTTCGGCACGGCGTTTACCGTGTCGATCGAGGCGCGGGAAGGCGTCACGACCGGGATTTCCGCGCCCGATCGCGCGCGCACCATCGCCGCCGCCATCGCGCCGGAAGCCACACCGTCCGATATCACCACGCCGGGCCATATTTTCCCGCTCTTGGCGCGGGAAGGCGGGGTTCTCGTCCGTGCGGGCCATACGGAAGCCGCGGTCGATCTGTCGCGGCTGGCCGGGTTGAATCCGTCGGGCGTGATCTGTGAGATTATGAATGACGACGGCGAAATGGCGCGCTTGCCGGAACTGATTCAATTCGCGCAATACCATGGTCTGAAAATCGGTGCGATTGCGGACCTGATCGCTTACCGCCGCCGTTACGATCATTTGGTGGAACGCAGCGAGAGCACCAAAATCACCTCCGTCCATGGCGGTGATTTCGACATGCATGTCTACGTGAACAACTTGTCCTATGCGGAACATGTCGCCCTGGTGAAGGGGGATATCACGGCGGGCGGTCCGGTTCTGGTGCGCATGCATGCCCTGAACGTCTTTGACGACGTGCTGATGGACACGGCCAGCGGCAAGGCGGGCGATCTGCAAAAGGCGATGGACCGTATCGGCGAAGAAGGCCGGGGCGTCGTCGTGGTGATCCGCGAACCCTATGCGAAATCGCTGTCCGACCGGGTGCGGGTGCGCGAAAACAAATCCACCGAGGGATCGGGGGAATTGCGCGACTATGGTGTCGGCGCGCAAATTCTGACCGATCTGGGCGTCACGGATATGGTCTTGCTGTCCAATTCCGACAAAACGGTAATCGGGCTGGAAGGCTACGGCTTGAAGATCGTCGACCGTCGCGCGCTTGAAAAGTAACTCATAAAGTTCTGGAAAGATTTAAAGATGGCCGACAAGGCGCCCCATATTTTGATTGTCGAAGCGCCGTATTACGTGGATATGTCGGCGGAACTGGCGCGTGGCGCCGTCGCCGAATTGGACGCGCAGGGCGCGACCTATGACCGTCTGGAGGTTTTCGGCGTCTTCGAACTGGCGGGAGCGATTTCCATGGCGAATGCCGGGGCGAATGTCGGGGCGCAGCCCTATGACGGCTATATTGCTCTGGGTGTCGTGATCCGGGGCGAAACGACCCATTACGACTATGTTTGCAACGAAAGCGCCCGGGGCCTTCAGGATCTCGCCGTGCGCGAACAACTGGCCATCGGCTACGGCGTCGTCACCGCCGAGAATGCGGATCAGGCCTGGGCCCGTGCGAGCGTTTCCAAAAAGAACAAAGGCAAGGATGCCGCCGCGGCTTGTTTGGGTATGGTAGCCTTACGCCGTCGTTTCGGCCTGTCCAAGTAAGCGAAGGCACGAGAAATTCGATGAGCACCGAAAACACGAAACCGAAAAAACCGTCCCGCGCCGCGAAACGTCGTGCCGCGCGCCTTGCCGCCGTGCAGGCATTGTATGAAATGGAAATTTCCGGCCATGGCGTGCTGGAAGCGATCGATACCTTCCGGCTGCGCGGCGGTACCGCCGATCTGGACGGGGAAACGATCCAGGCTGACGGTGAGTTCTTTGCCGAACTGGTGCGCGGCGTTTCCGCCGCGACGGAAGATTTCGACCGCATGCTGGGCGAGGCAATGGACGGCGGGCGCAAGGTGACGTCGCTCGAATCCGTGCTGCGCGCGATCCTGCGGGCCGGTGTTTATGAATTGGCCCGACGCGACGATATCGACGCGCCGGTGGTGATCAGCGAATATCTGACCGTGACCGCCGCCTTTTACGATGTGGCGGAAACCGGCTATGTGAACGGTCTTTTGGACCGGCTGGCAAAGGTTCTTCGTGATGGGGAACATGCCTGACCGCCCCGATCAGGAATTGCAGTCCGGTACCGGCGAATTTCATCGCATAGCCACCTATTTCGCCCCGCTGGCGTCGGGAAATGACGGCGCGCTCGGCCTGAAGGACGACGCGGCGCTGATCCGTTCGCCGCAGGGAAGGGATCTCGTCGTCACCGCGGATACCTTGGTCGAAACGGTCCATTTCGTCGGTGACGAAACACCGGCCGACATTGCCCGGAAAGCCTTGAGGACCAACCTGTCCGATCTGGCGGCGATGGGGGCGGAACCGATGGGCTATTTCCTGTCTCTCAGCCTTCCGAAGCGGATCGGCGAAGACTGGATCGCCGGTTTCTGCGAAGGGCTGGCGGCGGATCAAGCGGAATTCGATCTGACGCTAATGGGTGGGGACAGCACGTCCACGCCGGGACCGATTTCCATCGCCATTACCGCGATGGGCAGTGTGGAGACCGGCAAAGCCTTGAAACGGTCCGGGGCGCAGGTCGGCGACGGGATATTTGTATCCGGTACCATAGGGGACGGGTTTCTGGGCTTGCTGGCGGCACAGGGACGTCTGCCGCCTAGCATGGAGGCGGAAAACCTGCGCCAGCGTTATCTGCTGCCGCAACCGCGTATCGCGCTTGGTCGGGCCTTGGTCGGCGCGGCCCATGCGGCGATGGACGTTTCCGACGGACTGATTGCCGACATGGCCCATATTTGTGCCGCGTCCGGCGTCGGTGCGGATATCGCCGCGCCATCCATCCCCGTGTCGGATGAGGCGGGAGAACAGGTGGCCGACAATCCCGACCTGTTCGCCGATATGTTGACCGGCGGGGACGACTACGAATTGCTGATTACCGGGCCGGAACAGGCAATTCGGGACGCGGCGGCGCGCAGCGGAACACCGGTTACTCTCATCGGGTCGATTGTTGCCGGATCGGGGGTGACGGTTCGGGATTCGGACGGCGTAGCGCTGACCTTCCTGCAGACAGGCTTTCGGCATAGTTAGGAATCACGGCCCTATGCTATGGTTCGCCGCAACAAGTGACCTGACAGGCCGTTCGGACCCGTGAAGAAGATTCTGATCCTGCTGATTTTGATGTTCCTGCTGGGTGGCGGGGGCGGCGGGTATTACTATTTCTTCGTCCTGGCCACCGACACATCCAATGAACCGCCGCCTCCGCCACCGGAACCGGATTTCCGCTTCGTTGAGATGCAGCCTCTGCGTATCCCGGTCATTCGGGGCGGTGCGGTCGTCAATTATGTCGTCCTGAACGTGACACTGGAGACGATCGGTCCCGAAAACGAGGAATTCGCGACCAGCCTGCTGCCCCGTGTTCGAAATGCCTTCATCACCGACCTTAACGGCTATTTCGCGGCGGTGTCGGTGGAAGACCGCATTTTGGTCAAGGCGATCAAACGGCGCCTGCACATCATCGCCAATCGAACCCTGGGGCCTGGGGTCGTCCATGACGTGCTGATCCAGAACGCGTTCAAGCAGAGAAAATAACGCCGATTTTCGCGGAAATCGGCCAAGCCTGCTTGCGATGCATGGGCAAGACGGCTAAACCCCATGCTGCGGTGCACAATCCTGGGGCGCGTCACCGCCTTTCCGTAAGATCTGACATTCGAGTATCGGGAGAAGTCATTGTTTTCTATAGATTTAGGAAAATTGCACAGGGAATGGTTTGGAAATATCCGGGCCGACCTTCTCGCCGGTCTCGTTGTCGCCCTGGCCCTGATACCGGAGGCCATTGCCTTTTCGATTATCGCCGGAGTCGATCCGAAAATCGGGCTTTATGCGTCTTTTTCCATCGCCGTGGTGACGGCGATCGCGGGGGGCCGTCCCGGTATGATTTCCGCCGCGACCGCCGCGACGGCGGTTCTGATGGTGACCCTGGTCCGGGACCATGGTCTGCAATATCTGTTGGCCGCCACTGTCCTGGCCGGGGTGTTGCAGGTTGTCGCCGGGTTCCTGAAGCTGGGCAATCTGATGAAATTCGTATCCCGATCGGTGATGACGGGGTTCGTCAATGCGCTCGCCATCCTGATCTTCATGGCGCAACTGCCGGAACTGATCGGCGTCACCTGGATAACCTATGTCATGGTCGCGGCGGGTCTTGCGATCATCTATCTGTTCCCGCGCCTGACCAAGGCCGTGCCGTCACCGCTGATTTGCATCATCGTCCTGACCGCGATTTCCATCGGTTTCGGTATGGACGTGCGCACCGTGGGCGATATGGGTGAATTGCCGTCGACCCTGCCGGTTTTCCTGCTCCCCGATATTCCGCTGACCTTCGAAACATTGCAGATCATTCTGCCCTATTCGGCGGCGGTCGCGGCGGTCGGTCTTCTGGAATCACTGATGACCGCGTCCATTGTCGATGAATTGACGGATACGCGTAGCGACAAGAACCGCGAATGCGTCGGTCAAGGTCTGGCGAATTTCGTCACCGGATTCATGGGCGGCATGGCGGGCTGCGCGATGATCGGTCAGTCCATGATCAACGTGAAATCCGGCGGGCGCGGGCGTCTGTCGACCTTTGCGGCGGGTATCCTGCTGTTGTTCATGATCCTGGTCCTGGGCGATCTGGTCAGCCGTATCCCCATGCCGGCCCTGGTTGCGATCATGATCATGGTGTCCATCGGGACATTCAGCTGGTCGTCGATCCGAAACCTGAAATTCCATCCGCGCAGTTCGTCCATCGTCATGCTGGCGACGGTCGCGGCGGTCGTCACCACCCACAATCTGGCCATCGGCGTTCTGGTCGGGGTCCTGCTGTCCGGCATATTCTTCGCCGGGAAGATCGCGCAGATTTTCCGGGTCACATCGACCCTGTCCGAGGACGGTAAAGAACGGACCTATCGGGTTCAGGGCCAGGTGTTTTTTGCATCCGTGGAGGCTTTCAGCCAAAGTTTCGATTACAAGGAAGCCCTGGAACGAGTTCGGATCGATGTCAGTCGGGCGCATATCTGGGATATTTCCAGCGTAACCGCCCTGGACATGGCGGTCCTGAAATTCCGCCGCGAAGGGGCGGAGGTCGAAATCGTCGGCCTGAACGAAGCCAGCGAGACCATCGTCGACAAATTGGGCATCCACGATAAGCCGGGTGCCATGGACCGTCTTCTGGGGCATTGAGCCGGGCTTTAAAAACGAAGAACCCTTTCGGGAGGGACCATGGATAAGAAAATTCTCGCCCTTGTGGATACGTCCACATATGCGCAAAGCGTTTGCGATCACGCGGCCTGGGTCGCGAAGGGGGCGAATGCCGGGGTGACGCTGTTGCATGTGCTGGGACGCCGCGACGGTATCGGCGGCGACAGCATGAATTTGAGCGGCAGCATCGGCCTGGGCGCGCGCAGCGCGCTGCTGGCGGAACTGGCCGATCTGGATGCCCAGCGTGCGAAACTGGCACAGCAGAAGGGCCGCGCGGTCCTGGAAGACGCCGAACGGCACCTGAAGGATGCCAGCGTCGACGAGGTTTCGACAAAATTGCGTATCGGCGATCTGGTGGAAACCGTCACCGACCTGGAAGGCGATCAGGATTTGGTCCTGATCGGGAAGCGCGGCGAAGCGGCGGATTTTGCGAAAGGGCATCTGGGATCTAACCTTGAACGCGTGGTGCGCGCGACGTCAAAGCCGGTCCTGGTCGCCTCTCGCGCCTTCAAACCCGTGCGCCGCTTCCTGATCGCCGACGATGGCGGCCGCAGCGTCGACAAGGCGGTCGATCACTTGTGCCAAAGCACGTTGTTCAAGGGGTTGGATTGCCTGGTTCTGACGGTCGGACCGGATACGGCGGAGGCGCGCAACCGGCTGGCCGAAACGGAACGGAAGTTGACGTCGGCGGGCTACACCGTGACGACGGATGTTCGGCCGGGCCTGCCGGAAACGGTGATTGGGGACGCCGTCGAAGGCGACCAAATCGATCTGGTGGTCATGGGCGCCTATGGCCATTCCCGCATTCGGACGCTGATCATCGGCTCCACGACGGCGGAAATGCTTCGGTCCTGCCGTGTTCCGGTGATGCTGTTCCGATGAGGCGGAGGGTGTGCCCGTTGAGGGCTGGCCAAATCGCCCGAAGCGTCTAAATTCGCGGGCGAGAAATCGTTTCAACGCGGCGTCCGCCGTGTGCTTAGGGAGAGAAATTATGCGGGATTTGGAACTGCCGGGTCGTTCCCCGGTTCACGCGACGAATGGCATGGCGGCGACGTCCCATGCACTGGCCACGCAAACCGCCGTTCAAATTCTGCAAGCCGGCGGCAACGCCATGGATGCCGCGATTGCGGCCTGCGCCGTGCAATGCGTTGTCGAACCGGGATCGACCGGCATCGGCGGTGATAATTTCTGTCTCTATTCGCCTAAAGGCGGCGACAAGATTGTGGCTTTCAACGGGTCCGGCAAGGCGCCCGCCGCCGCGACCGGCGACTGGTATCGGGAACGCGGCTACAAAGCGATTGGCCGCGACGTCCATGCCGTCACCGTGCCGGGGGCCGTCGATGCGTGGTGCCAGTTGCATCGCGACCACGGCAAGCTGCCCTTCGCCGACATCCTGGCACCGGCCATCGCCTACGCCCGCGACGGCTATCCGATTTCGTCTCGGGTGCATGAGGATTTCAAGGATGAAGAGGAAATCCTGCGCGCCGAACCGACCCTGGCCGAAACCTTCCTGGTGAATGGCGAGGTTCCCGCCGTCGGCACGCGGCACAGCCAGCCGAAGCTGGCCGCGACGCTGCAAAAGATCGCGGAAGGCGGACGCGATGCCTTCTACAAGGGTGCCGTAGCCGAAGACATGGTCAACTATTTGCGTTCCAAGGGCGGGCTGCACACGCTGGAAGACTTCGCCAATGTCTCCGGCGACTATGTGGAGCCGATTTCGACGAAGTTCCGCGACCTGACCGTCTGGGAATGCCCGCCGAACGGGCAGGGCGTGATTGCCCTTATGCTGTTGAATGTCATGCAGGGCATGGACGTCGACAAGTCGGCGGGGCCGATCACCGCCGACCGCATCCACCAGGAAATCGAAGCGGGACGGAAGGCCTATCGCGCGCGGTCGCTGTATCTGTCCGATCCGCAATTCGGTCGGGTGCCGGTCGAAGAACTGCTGTCCGACGAATATGCCGCGACGATCCGCGACGCGATCGACATGAAGAAGGCAGGCGACCCGCCGCAGGACCTGGCGCTGCCGCCGCATAAGGACACGGTCTATATAACCGTTGTCGACAAGGATCGGAATGCCTGCAGCTTCATCAACACCGTTTTCTACGGGTTCGGTGCCGGGTTGATGGCACCGGAATCCGGGGTTCTGCTGCAAAACCGGGGCATGGGCTTCTCTCTGGAAGAAGGTCATCCGAACGAAATCGCGCCGAACAAGCGCCCGCTGCACACGATCATTCCGGGCATGGCGACGAAGGACGGCCGTACGGTCCTGTCCTTCGGCGTGATGGGCGGCGAGTATCAGGCTTTCGGTCATATGCAGTTCCTGACCCGCTATATCGATTACGGTCTGGATATTCAGGAAGCGATGGATGCGCCGCGCTTCATGCCCGATCCGTTTTCCGGCACGGTCGAAATCGAAGATACGGTTCCCCAGGCGATACGCGATGAATTGACGGCCCGCGGGCACCGGCTCGAAAAGCCGGGCAAGCCGATCGGCGGGTCGCAGGCAATCTATATCGACTGGGAACAGGGCGTCCTAACCGGCGGTTCCGAACCGCGCAAGGACGGCTGCGCGCTCGGATACTGATCCGGGAAATCGATCTAGAAAGGAATTTGGGCGGACTCCATTCCGTCCAAATTCTTTTTCCTGAATGTGATCTTGACCGTTTGCCGTCCTTCGGCCATCGAAGGAGTGCGAAGTGTCGATGTAGGTGGAAAAGCGGATGACGGCTGCGGTTCAAAACGACCCGACGAAACGGAATGCCCTGTTGCTGTGCGGCGCCCTCGCGCTCAGCAATACCGGGGCTAGCCTCGTCATGACGGTCACCGCCCTGGCCGGGGCCTATCTGGCGCGGCCGGACGTGACGTACTGGCTGCCGCTTTTGGGGGAATTCGACGAAAAGGCGCTCAGCACCCTGGCCCTGTCGATGCAATTCGTCGGGACCATGGCGGCGGCCCCGCTGGCGGCTTTGTTGATGGGGCGGATCGGGCGGCGTCTCGGCTTCACCTTCGGACAGATGATGGGCATTGCGGCGGCGGCGGTTTCCGCCTATGCGCTGTTTCAGCAAAGCTTCTGGTTGTTCGTCGTCGGCGGTTTCCTGCTGGGCGTCCACAATTCCTTCTGGCAGCAATACCGTTTCGCCGTCGCGGATACGGCCTCGCCGGAATTCAAGGCGAAGGCGATTTCCTATGTCATGATCGGGCCGATCGTGGCCGGGATTTTCGGTCCTGAAATCGCCAAACATACCCGCGATATCCTGGAACCCGTTCTGTTCGCCGGGGCCTATGTTGCGATTGCCGCGCTGTCGTTCCTGACGATCGCGGTGTTGCAGTTCATCCGCATCCCGACGCCGCCGCGCCCGAAGCCGGGGGACGACCGCGGCCGTCCGCTGATGCAGATCGCGATGGACCCGAAATTCATGATCGCCGTTTTGTCCGGGATGGTGGGGTATTCCACCATGTCCTTCATGATGACGGCGACGCCCCTGGCCATGATTGACTGCGGCCATGTCTTCGAAGACGCCGCCTTCGTGATCCAGGGCCATGTGCTGGCCATGTTCGCGCCCAGCTTCGTCACCGGGTCCCTGATCCGTCGCTTCGGCGCGACCCGTATCATCCTGACGGGCGCGTTGCTCTATCTGGCCTCCGTTGCGATCAACATGACGGGGATCGAACTGATCCAATTCTTCTCCGCCCTGGTTTTGGTCGGGGTGGCCTGGAACTTCATGTTCGTTGGCGGCACGACGCTGCTGACCGATGCCTATCGGCCGGAGGAAAAGGCACGGGCACAGGGGCTGAACGATTTCATGGTCTTCGGCTCCGTCGCGCTCGGCAGCCTGATGTCCGGCGCGATCCAACAGGCCTATGGTTGGCAGGTCGTGTCCCTGACCATCCTGGGCCCGGTGACGGTCGCCGCGCTCTGCGTGATGTTCCTGCACGGTCATATCAAACGCCGCGCGATCCCGGCGGAATAAGCGATAATTTTACGCGATATCTTGCGTTCCCAGGCTTGCCGGATACAATATCTCGGCAAGCCTCTGGAGAATGCCCATGTCCGAAGAAACCGCCGCCCTTGAGGTGCGTCCGACGCCGCTCGCCGATGCGTTGAGCACGCGTTATCTCGCCTATGCCATGTCCACGATCACCTCGCGGTCGCTGCCGGATGCGCGGGACGGTCTGAAACCGGTGCATCGGCGGCTGCTCTTCGCCATGCGGGAATTGAAGCTCAATCCCGAAAGCGGATTCAAGAAATGCGCGCGTATCGTCGGCGACGTCATGGGTAAATATCACCCCCATGGCGACAGCGCGATTTACGACGCCATGGTTCGTCTGGCGCAGGATTTCGCGGTGCGCTATCCGCTGGTCGACGGGCAGGGGAATTTCGGCAATGTCGACGGTGATAACGCGGCGGCCATGCGCTATACGGAAGCGCGCCTGACCCAGACCGCGAACCGGTTGCTGGCCGGGATCGACGAGAATGCCGTCGATTTCCGCGCGACCTATGACGGGGAAGGCGCGGAGCCGGTGGTTCTGCCCGCCGCCTTCCCGAACCTGCTGGCCAACGGCGCGGCGGGGATCGCGGTTGGCATGGCAACCAACATTCCGCCCCATAACGTGGCGGAACTCTGCGACGCGCTGCAGCATTTGATCAAACATCCCAATGCATCGATCCAGAAGCTGACGGAATTCGTGCCGGGCCCGGATTTCCCGACCGGCGGTATCCTGGCGGAAAGCCCGGAAGCGATCGCCGAAGCCTATGCGACCGGGCGCGGTTCCTTCCGTATTCGCGCCCGTTGGGAAAAGGAGGATATGAAGGGCGGTCTGTGGCAGATCGTCATCACCGAAATTCCCTATCAGGTTCAGAAATCCCGTTTGATTGAACGCATCGCCGAACTGATCCAGGAACGCAAGATCGCCATTCTGGGTGATATCCGCGACGAGTCGGCGGAAGACGTGCGCATCGTGATCGAACCGAAATCGCGCAATGTCGATCCTGAAATGCTGATGGAAAGCCTGTATCGGCAGACGGAACTGGAAACGCGCTTCGGCCTGAACATGAATGTTCTGACCGGCAACGGGAAGGTGCCGAAGGTCGTGAACCTGCGCGAGGCGTTGCAGGAATTCCTCGATCACCGACATGAGGTTCTGGTCCGGCGCACGGAACATCGCCGCGATCAGATCCAACGTCGTTTGGAAATCCTGGAAGGCTATCTCGTCTGCTATCTGAACCTGGACGAGGTGATCCGCATCATCCGGGAAGAGGACCATCCGAAGCAGTCCTTGATCGAAACGTTCAACCTGACGGAGCTTCAGGCAGAATCGATCCTGAACATGCGCTTGCGCAGCTTGCGGAAGCTTGAGGAAATGGAAATCCGTAAGGAACACGAATCGTTAACGACGGAACTTAACGGTTTGCTGGAACTTCTGGGCAGCGATGAATTGCGATGGAAACGCATCGCGGAAGAAATCCGGGATATGAAAAAGGAATACGGCCCGGAAACCCCGCTGGGCCGCCGCCGCACGGAAATGGGCAGCGCGCCGTCCGGCGTGATCGTGCCGTTGGAAGCCATGATCGAAAAAGAACCGGTCACCGTCGTCTGTTCCGCCAAGGGCTGGATTCGGGCGATGAAGGGCCACCTGGCCGGTGACGCGGATGTGAAATTCAAGGAAGGCGATGGGCCGCGCTTTCAGATTCAAGCCCAAACCACGGATAAGCTGCTGGTCTTCGCCAGTAACGGGCGGTTCTACACGCTGGGTATCGACAAACTGCCGGGCGGCCGCGGCAATGGCGAACCACTGCGTTTGATGATCGACCTGCCGAACGATACCGAAATCGTCACCCTTATGGTGCATGAGGCGGATCGGAAGCTGCTGGTCGCTTCCAGCGACGGGCGCGGATTTGTCATTCCCGAAAGCGATGTCGTCGCCCAGACCCGCAACGGCAAACAGATTCTGAACGTGTCGGGCAAGGTAGAGGCCGCCGTTTGTGCGCCGGTCGCCGCCGGTCATGACAGCGTGGCGGTGATCGGTCGAAACCGTAAGCTGCTGGTTTTCGGCTTGGATGAATTGCCGGAAATGGCGCGCGGGCGCGGTGTCATGTTGCAGAAATACCGGGACGGCGGGATGAGCGATATCAAGACCTTCGCGAAGGCGGAGGGCCTGACTTGGCAGATCGGCGACCGCATGCGCACGGAATTGGACCTGACGCCATGGGTCGGTAAACGCGCCGCCGCGGGTCGCATGCCGCCCGCCGGGTTCCCGCGGTCCAACAAGTTCTCCTGATCCCGTGTCGGGATTTACGGCGGGCGGGAACCTGGACGGGGCCTGGGTCCTGACCCGTCTGGTCTGGGATTTTACCCTGTCGAGATGGCAACGCGGGACAGGCTGGGTCAATTTCGCGGAATGGGCGCCGGGCCGGTTTCAATGCCGCGAAGACTTGGTTTTTGCCGGAAATACGGCGCGGCGCATGACCTTGTGGGATGTCTCTGCTGATCGGATCGATATTCATTATGCCGATGGATATCCATTGGTCGGTCTGGATCTTTCATTGATGCCGAGCAAAGGGGAGCATCTGTGTGGCGAAGACCTGTACCGGGCGCGACTGAAACCCGTGGATGCGATGCGATTCCTCCTGGGCTGGCGTGTAACCGGGCCACGGAAGAATTACGCCATGGTGACGGATTACCGCCGCATGGCCCGGTAACACTGCTGAGAATACCAATTCATAGAGGCATGACGTTGCCTGAAATCTGGTCTATAAGCCTGTGATTGTCCCGTCTTTGCACGGGGACACCGAGTTTCTTTGGGAAGGGAGTTAAAACCTATGTCCAATTCGATGGCGACCATGCCGAACCCTCGTATGCCCACTTTGGCGAATACGCTGTGGCGTGCCGAAGGGCAGAGCCGCTGGGTCCGGAATGCGATCCTTGTCGTCGCCGGTAGCGCCCTGATGGCGATTGCCGCGAAAATCAACGTGCCGATGGTGCCGGTGCCGATGACCATGCAGACCTTCGCGGTTCTGGTTATCGCCATGGCCTATGGCTGGCGTCTCGCCGGTGCGACCCTTCTGGCCTATCTGGCCGAAGGCGCTGCCGGTCTTCCGGTCTTCGCGGGCGGTGGCGGCGTCGCTTACATGATGGGGCCGACGGGCGGCTATCTGGTCGGCTTCTTTGTCGCTGCCGTTCTGGTTGGGTTCCTGGCGGAACGGGGTTGGGATCGCGGGCCGATCCGCACCTTCGCCGCGAATGCCATGGGGACGGTCACTATTTTCGGTTTTGGCCTTCTGTGGCTGACGCCGCTGATCGCCGGATCGAAGGGCATCTCCCTGTCCGACGCGCTACCGGTCGCCTATGCCGCCGGTGTTGCGCCGTTCATCGTCGGCGGACTGGTGAAAACCGCGCTTGCCGCCGTAGTTCTGCCGACGGCCTGGAAACTGGCCGCCAAGCGCTGATCCGCAAGGACAGTTTGATTTTCGGAAAGCCCGGCCTTTTTTGGCCGGGCTTTTTCTTTATCCGAAGATCAGGCCGGGCAACCATTCGGACAGGGCGGGGAAGGTCGCCAGGATGGCAAGTGCCGCCAATTGCAGCAGCACGAAGGGCAGGGCGCCGCGATAGATGTCGCTCGTCTTCACCTGGACCGGGGCGACCCCGCGCAGATAGAACAGAGCGAATCCGAAAGGCGGCGTCAGGAAGCTGGTTTGCAGGTTCAAGGCCAGCATGACGCCCAGCCAGACCGGATTGACCGTCGGGTCCAACAGCAGGATCGGGGCGACGATCGGCACGACCACGAAACAGATTTCGACGAAGTCCAGAAAGAAGCCCAGAACGAAAACGGTCAGCATGACCGCGGCCATCGCGCCGACGGTCCCCCCCGGCAAGGCGTTCAGGATTTTCGCAATACTGTCATCCCCGCCCAAATCCCGGAATACGAGGCCGAAGACGGCGGCGCCGATCAGAATTGAGAATATCATGGCCGTCGTTTCGAAGACCGATCGGCTGACCGGTTGCAGCAATCCTGCGCGCCAGGACCGGGAAAACGCGGCCAGGACGCCCAACCCCAAAAGAACCGCGAGATAGGGGGCCAGGACCGGCACCAGCAACATGCCGGGAAAGGCTGCGATCCCGGCCAGAATTGCCGGTCTTTCAAACCGGGACAGCCGGGTCGAAAGACTGGCCAGGCCGCCACTACGGACGGCGGCCAGAGTGACGACAGCCCCGATCCCGGCACCGATGGCGACGTGAAGACCGAAGGCGGATGACCCTTCACCAATGAACGCCCCACCGATCCCACCGAGCGTCAGTCCGCCAAGCAGCGCCGCCAGCAGCCCGGCGATTGGCGTTTCCGGCACTCTGTGATTATCGGCAGGCATTCGATAGGCGGCCAGCATGGTCGCCCCGACGGCGCCGACGGCGGCGGCTTCGGTCGGTGGAGCGAGGCCTGTCAGGATCGAGCCCAACACGGCGGCGATCAACAAGGCGGGCGGTGCCAGGGCCTTCAAGAGGTCCGCGCCGCTTTCTGCATCGTCCAAACCGCCGGTCGCGGGCGGGGCAAGGGTCGGTTTCAAATGCGCCGCCACGCCGATGAAGATCAGGTATAGGACGACGAGAATGAGTCCGGGAATCAGTGCCCCGGCGAACAAGTCCCCGACCGAAACGGCACCTGGAACGAAGTCGGTATTCCCGTTTGCCCATGCCTGCTGTTGCAGGGCGCTTTGCGCTTCCTGATAGGCGGTGGAAATCTGGTCTCCCAGGATGACCAGCACGATGGACGGCGGAATGATCTGGCCCAGCGTGCCCGCCGCGCAAATGGTGCCGCTGGCAAGGGCGGGGCTGTAGCCGCGTTTCAGCATGGCGGGCAGGGAAATCATACCCATGGTCGCGACGGTCGCGCCGACGATGCCGGTGGAGGCCGCCAGCATCGCGCCGACCAGAATGACCGACAAGCCCAACCCGCCGGGCCGTGCCCCGAACAGGCGCGCCAGTCCGGTCAACAGGTCTTCCGCGATCCGGCTTTTTTCCAGCATGGCCCCCATGAACAGAAACAGCGGGATGGCGAGGAGCGTCTCGTTCATCATCGCGCTGCCGAATATCCGCGCGGGCAGGTTGCCGATCAGCGTATCGCCGCCCAGCAGCAGATGCAGGCCCAGGAACATCAGGCTCGTCCCCGCCAGGGTGAAGGCGACGGGAAACCCGCAAATCAAGGCGAGGCAGGTCGTGATGAACAGGGCGATGTCCAGGAACGGGGCGATATCGGTCACGATGGCCCCTCCGCCAACCGCAGTCCGTTCCGGATCGTCGAGGCAAGGCCCTGAAGCCACAGAATGACGGCGTAGCCGACGATCAGGCTTTTCAACAGGAAGACGAGCGGCACGCCTGTCGTTTCCCGCGACTGTTCCAGGATCGCCCAGCTGCGCACGGCATAGGGCAGGGCTGTATAGGCGACCACGGCGCAGAAGGGCAGCAGGGCGGCAATGCCGCCGATCATGTCGACGATGGCTTTCCGGCGCGGGGATGCGTCCCGGTAGAAGATGTCTACCCGAACATGCCGGTCCGCCAACAGGGCGACCGCCGCGCCGATCAGGAACGCCGTGGCATGCAGATACAATACGGATTCCTGCAAGAAAACCGACCCCAACCCGAAGGCGTGGCGAAGAATGGTTCCGGCAAAGGCAAGCATTACGAAAAGCGGTACCAGCCATTGCGCCACCCGCCCGGCGCAATCGACGGCGGCCTCGATCCGATCGGCCAGTTCTGTCAGGAAATTCCGCATGCCATAAGGCTTAGTGCGGTTTGGCGATTGTGCAAAGGAAAAGGCCGCCCCGTTTCCGGCGCGGCCTTTCCTAACCGAACGCTGGTTGCGATTAGAAGTACAATGAGATGTCCCGATGGCCCGAGTTGCAGGACGCAACATACAACGCGACCTCGCGCGGCAAGCGCTGCTGCTGACGCAATCCGATCGTGCTGCGGATCGCTTCCTCATACGCTTCCATTTGGGCAAGGAGGCTCGATGCTGCCTCGGTCCGCCATTCGATATCGGCTTTCAGCAGCTCCATGGCGTTGGCGTGTTCCTGCAGCGCAGTTTCCGGGTCGGCCGGGTTGCTGCTCGTCACGCGCATGGCGCGTCGCGCCTTGGAGAGGGCGGTGCGGATATCGCCGGCGCCTTCCACGTCACCGACCATGGATTCCACATCCTTGAAGGCGTCTTCGACTTCTTCCGGCGTTTTCTCGCGGATGGTGCCCGCTAGGCCGGCAACCGTTTCCTGCAGCGCCTGCAATTCCTCGCCGCCCTTCAAGGTCCGAATCGCCACCGCAATCGGCTCATAGGCGCTGTCCACAGTGCGGCGATAGCCCAGATAGGCTTTCTTTTCCGCACTCAGCAGCTTTGCGAACTCCTTATGCGCGGCTTCCCAGTTTTCGGGAGCAGCCGCCAGCAGGGCTTCACGTTCCGCCTTCAGGCGGGCGAGAGTTTCGGTCAATCTCGCCGCACGCTCGGCGGCTTCGTCGCCCTCCATGCGTTTTGCGCGGTCGAACTCCTGCTGCGCCTCTTCGATATGTTTGTCGTGCAGGGCGATATCGGCCTCGATCCGGCGCGTTTCCGTCAGAATCGGACGATAGTCGACCGCCGCTTCATCGATTGCAGCCGTCGTCGCGCGGGCGTCGGCAAGCGCGCCGAACGACTGCGACGCGAGGTCCAGGGCCTTCGAAATATCGCGTTGCATCGGCTTCGGCAGGCCGGACATATCCCAGCCCCGCGCCGCGTCGATCGCGGCCCGCAGGCTGTCGCCATTCGCCGCGAATTGTTCTTCGACATAGTTTTCGATGCAAATCTGCAAACGCGGATTCGCCGGCGGCGGTGCCGTTTCCGACAGAAGGGACATGCGTGTCGGCAGGTAGTTCACCAGTTGCGGGTTCATGCCGACGATCAGCAGAGCCAGCAATTGCAACGAGATGAAGGGGATGACGCCCTTATACATCTGGATTGTGCGGACGACCGGCGGGGCGACGCCGCGCAGATAGAACAGCGCGAAGCCGAAGGGCGGTGTGAGGAAGCTGGTCTGGATGTTCAGACCGATCATCACGCCCAGCCACACGGCGGTGACGTTCGCGGACGGGTCGGCCAGCAGGATCGGGGCGACGATCGGTACAACGACCACCGCGATTTCGATGAAGTCGAGGAAGAACCCCAGGATGAAGATCACACCCATGACGATGATGAACTGCATCCAGAATCCGCCGGGCAGGCCTTCCAGGAATTGCTTCACCAGTTCTTCACCGCCGAACCCACGGAAGGCGGCGGTCAGCATGGCCGCGCCCAACAGGATGATGAAGACGAGAGAGGTCGTCTTCGCGGTTTCGATCAGAACGCCCTGCATGGTGCGGTCGATCTTCAGTGTACGCCAGCCGCTCCATGCGACGGCGAACAGGAACAGGGCGCAAGTGATGACGGCCAAGGTGACGCCGATGACGTCGTTGGTCGAATGGATCGCCTTCACATTCACATGGAAGGTGGAGGTGATCACCAAGGTTGCCGCGATGGACAGCGTCGCCAGAATGGCCGGCCAGTAGGCACGCGGTTTCCCGTCATACAGGCGATACCCCGCCATGACGGTCGCGCCGACTGCGCCGACTGCGCCTGCTTGGTTCACGGTCGCGATCCCGGCGATGATTGAGCCGAGCACGACGAAGATCAGCGTCAGCGGCGGCACCAGGGCCAGCAGGATCTTTGCCAGGAAGGCACGGTCGTATTTGCCTTCGAAGGGTACCGGCGGGGCAATGTCCTTTTTCAGGAAGGCCACCACCAAGATGAACACCATGTACACGGCGACAAGCACAAGACCTGGCACCATGGCGCCCATGAACATGTCGCCCGCGCTCGTCGAAACGACGCCGAAATCGCTGGGCATGGAAAACTCGCCGGTCGCGGCCTTGTACATGGCGGTCCGTGAGGAACCGGCCTGATCGACGGCGTTCGATAGCTGGTCCGCGAGGATGATCAGCACGATGGATGGCGGGATGATCTGACCCAAGGTGCCGGATGCCGCGATGGTGCCGGTGGAAAGCCAGTTCGCGTATTTGTTCCGCATCATGGCGGGCAGGGAAATCAGCCCCATGGCCACCACGGTCGCGCCGACAATCCCGGTCGTCGCGGCCAACAGCGCCCCGACGAAGACGACGGAAATCCCCAAGCCGCCGCGCACCGGACCGAACAGTTGGGCCATGGTAATCAGCAAATCTTCGGCGATCTTGGAGCGCTGCAGCATGATCCCCATGAACACGAACAGCGGAATGGCGATCAGTGTATCCCGCTCAACCTCCCAATAGACGCCGCGGAAGTTCGTCACCCCGGCGCTGAGCCAGTTCGTCGCGCCGCCTTGGGCGAAGTAGACGTCCGGCGATCCTTCGAAGACGTAACCGCAGAGAGCCGCGATCGAAATGGTCAGGATGGCGGAGCCGGGCAGGGCGAAAGCGACCGGGAAACCGGAGGCGAGAGCCCCCGCCATGAGCACGATCAGAAGAAGGAGAAAGAACAGTTCCATGGGTTAACTCAATTCCTTTGGGCGTATCCGCCGTTCGTCGTCAGTCACCGTTGCGCGTCTTTGATAACCGTCAATGGGCGGCGCTACCGCCGATTTCCCGCTTACCCGGATCGCCGCGGAAATCCGCCACGCCCTCCAGCATGGTGCTGGCGAACTGCACGGCCATCGTCACCGCGAAGATGGCGAGGAAACCGGCCATCCAGAATTTCACATACATGCCGAACCCCGACTGTGAGACTTCCAGGTTCGCAATCGGCGAATTGATGATGCTCAGCTTGTCCCACATGCCGAAGATCATGATCGTCCAGCAAAGCGTGGTCCCCAGAATGATGGAGCCGACGGCGTTGACGAGGCCCTTCATGCGATCGGAGAAGCCGGTATAGAACACGTCGACCCGCACATGGCCGTCTTCCAGCAATGTATAGGCACTGGAAAACAGGAACAGGGCACCGTACCAAAAGCGGACCAAATCGCCCTGATACGCTTGCTCGTAAGAGAAGACGAAGCGGGTGATGACGATCAGCAGTTCGGACACGACGATCAAAAGGCCGAGCCAGTGGAAGCCGAGGCTTTTCACACGGGTCGCGATCAGAATGGACAGGATCACGAGCGGGAAATGGAAATAGGGCGCCCGAAAGCGGGACCGGCCCAATTCCGTCGTCAGGTTCTCGCCGACCAGGACGTCCAGAAAACCCTCGACGCGCAGGAAGGATATCAGCGCATCGGCAATACCGATCAGCACGACCGACCAGAACGCGACACGGATGATGAAATTGGTAATACCGGTCATGCTGGCCGCGTCGCCGCGCAGCGTGCGGTCGGGCGTCTTCAACGAAAACAAAACGGCCGCTAAAACGCCGGCCGGATAAGAGAAGAACTGAAAGGTGGAAAGAACCCCCGCGCCACTGTCTTTGGGCGCGTTGCCGTCCGATAGCCCGATAAGCGCGTAAAAGAGCGTCGCGCCTGGGAATTCGAAGCCGACATTCAGAATGTTATTGGCAATATAGATAAATGTGCAGGCGACAAGAGACCATCCGAATGCACGCGTCTTCCAGGTGCTGGTGTCCATGGGACCGACTCTTTCCGGATTGACGGCCGCGTCGTTGATAACTGAGCTCATACCCGCCCCACACTTGCTAAATGATTGGTCCTACAGGCTGTATACGGTTCCGCCGATCCAAAACGGGATGGCTGCCGACGTGAGGCCAAAAGGAATTGAAGAAACCACAAATCGGACGGGACCCGGAGGTCCCGTCCTTTTGTAGGTAACGGTCGTCCGATCAGACGCCCAGAACGCGGTTGCGCTGCTGCGTGTAGGCAGCATCCGCGAGATTCATCCAGCCACCGACGTCGGCACGCGCCGCCAGGAAGCTTTCGTGGATGCGGTTCGCGAGATCGCTGTGCGCGCGGGCTTCTTCGAAGACTTCCGCCGATGCTTCACCGAAGGCGTCATAGACGTCATCGTTGAACTTGCGGACCTGAACGCCCTGTTCCTGGATCAGCTTGCGCAGATAGGCACCGTTGTTGGCGTTGAATTCCGACATCATGACATCGTTTTCGACTGTCGCGGCGGATTCGATCAACATCTGATCGTTGGCCGACAGGCCTTCCCACCAGGACTTGTTCATGCCGACGGCCAGCATCGAACCCGGCTCATGGTAACCCGGATAATAGTAGTACTTCGCCGCTTCATAGAGCTTCATGGCGTAGTCGTTCCACGGGCCAACCCATTCGGTTGCGTCGATCGAGCCCGAAACCAGGTTTTCGTAGATCTGGCCGCCCGGCAGGGACACCGGAGACGCGCCCAGCTTCGCCAGGACGTCGCCGCCCAGGCCCGGCATGCGCATCTTCAGACCCTTCAGGTCGTCGGCGGAGTTGATTTCCTTGTTGAACCAGCCGCCCATCTGGACCCCGGTGCTGCCGCACGGCAGGCCCTTGATTCCGAATTCGGCACCGAGTTCGTCCCAGAGTTCCTGACCGCCCATGAAGCGGATCCAGGCGTTCATTTCGACATAGGTCAGGCCGAACGGAACGGCCGTGTAATATGCCCAGCCGGGATGGCGGCCTTTCCAGTAGTAATCCGCGCCGTGATAGGCCTGCGCATTACCCGACGCGACTTCGTCGAAGGCATCGAAGGCGCCGACGCGTTCGCCCGCGGCGAAATACTGAACCTGAATGCGGCCGTCGGAAATGTCCTGAACGCGCTGCGCGAAACGCTGCGCACCGGTGCCGAGGCCCGGGAAGTCGCGCGGCCAGGTGGAGACGATGTTCATCTCGATCCGGTCTTGCGCGATGGCCGGCTTCGGAAGGTTGGAAGCGGCGGTGATGGCGGCTGCGCCGGCAGCTACGGTACCGGCCTTAAGAAAGTCGCGACGTTTCATGATTCTCCCTCTTCGTGACGTCCCTTTCGAACACGCAAATCCGGCGGTATGCCGAAAAAAGCATGAACGAGGTTTCAACCCAAATGGTGGGGGTCTATTTTCGACGTATCCTCCATTTGGATTTATTATCCAGCCCCATCTGTGAAGCTGATTACGAAAAGTTATAACCCAAAATCCTAAGCCTGCAACAGCCCAAAGGGCCAATCTGTGAAATTTTGACACAGATGCTCATCGTTTGGGGATCGGTTTGTTATTTTCAGGTTTTCGGGTCTGACCGCTGCCGAGCGAGTATAATGTATTTATTTCAATATGTTATATCGATTATGGTTACCGCGACGCCGATACGGGCTGGGGACTTAACAGCAGCAAGATACCGAAAACGAGCATTCCGATCCCGGACGCCCGTTGAAACCAGTGCAGCCGTGTTGCGGCAAAGGCCGCCGCGAAATGCCCAACGGTTGCGTAAATCAGGATCGCCAGCATTTCGAGCAGCAGGAACACCGTGCCCAGAATTGCGTAACTTTCCCAATAGGCCTGAACGTCTACAAATTGCGGAAAGAAGGCCGCGAATATCAGAATTGCTTTCGGGTTGCTGATCGCGCTCAACCCCTCGCGCCGGAAGGCGATCCGCAAAGTCGGACCTTTTCGCACCGAATCGATATCATCCGCATCCGGTCGCGACCGCAGCAGCTTAATGCCCATCCAAATCAGGTAGGCGGCCCCGATCAGTTTCATCACGCTGAAGGCAGTTGCGGAAGCCGCCAGCAAGACGCCGAGGCCGAGCGCGCTTGCGGCGATCATCGGGGCGAACACCAGAAGGCGGGCGGTCGACGCCGCCGTCGCGAAACGGATGCCGCCCTGTCCGCCATGATTCATGGCGAGCAGGTTATTCGGACCGAAGGCGAGATTGAGCGCGAAACAGGCGGGTGCGAAAACGAGAAGATCGACCATGCGGGGGCAGCCAAAGGAGAAGTCCTGGCAAGGTTATCGCCAAATTGGCGGCCGCCGGAAAGGCGAATTCACAGGCGCGATGATTTACGCGTTCGTGCCCACGGGCTGCCAGCATCCATTGCGGAAGCCTTCGAGCGGTTGAAAGGCCGCCTTGTAGTGCATCTTGGGACTGCCGGGGACCCAGAAGCCCAAATAGATGAAGGGCAAACCGCGTTCGCGGGCGAGGTCGATCAACGACAAAATCACATGGGTACCGAGGCTCCGACGCTCCGCATCCGGATCGAAGAAGCTGTAGACCGCGGAATAGCCGTCGCGCAGCCGATCGGTGATGCAGGTTGCCATCAACTGATCCGAATCGGTGTGCCGCCATTCCAGCAGCACGGTATCGACGGGACTGGCGACGACCAGATTCGAATAGTCGCGAATCGTCATCCCGGCCATATCGCCGTCGCCGTGGCGTGACCGGACATAGCGGTGGAACAGGCGATATTGTTCCTGCGTTGCGATCTGGCCGACATCCCGCCGGATCAAATCAGCATTGCGGTTGCGGATTTTCCGGAACCGTCGTTTTTCTTCAAACGCGGCTACGGGAATGCGCACCGGAATGCAGGAATTGCAGTTTCGGCAGGTCGGGCGGTAGACGATGTGATGCGATCGCCGAAATCCGTACTGGCTTAGATGTTCGAATGTGTCCTGCGCCGTCGGCCCGCCCAGTTCCATGAACAGCTGTTGTTCGATCCGGCCGCCCAGATAGGGACAGGACATCGGTCCCGACCGATGGAAGACAATCGGGGCGAGGGGCCGTTGCAGGGTCATGCGACGCTTTCCTCGTCTATCGTGTCATGCCCGAAATAGGCAAGGTTCATCGCACTGGTGATTTCGCTCAGGTCTATTTGGACCGTGTCCAGGAATTCATGCATGCCGTCGGAAATGATCTTTTCGATGTCGGTTTCCTCAATCCGACGGTGCACCCGGTCCACGACCGCCGCGACGCTGCCGCCGCGCGACAATTGGAATTTGAAGATCAATTGCGACAGGATCGCCGAAACTTCCCCGATACAGAAGCGGACAGATCGCGGGAACCGTCGGTTCAGGATCAGGAATTCGGCGACGGCGCTTGGCTCGATCCCGCTGGGATGGACGCGTCGATAGGCATGGTACCCGGCGGCGGACCGCAGCAGCGCGTTCCATTGACTGAGGTCGAGCAGGGAACCGACTTCCGCCGCGCTCGGCAGCAGCGTGTGATATTTCACATCGACGATCCGGGTCGTCTGGTCCGCCCGCTCGATCATCATGCCCAATTGATAGAAGTACCAACCTTGATCGCGATAGAAGGTACCCTCCGTGATACCGCTATGGGCATGGCAGGCATTGCGAATCCGTTCGCAGAACCGGGCCATGTTGGGCACGCGCGTCGCATCCGCCGGTATCTCCAGCAATTCGTTGTAGAAGATGTTCAGATGCGTCCACATCTCCGTCGAAATCAGGGGGCGCAGTGCACGAGCGTTTTCCCGAGCGGCCCGGACCGCGCTGATGATCGAGGACGGGTTTTCCCGATCCAACATATAGAAATAGGCGGTGCTGGTCGGTTTCGCGGTGCCGTATCGCTTGGTGAAGGCTTCGCGGTCCGCGTTCAGATCGATGATGGCGTCCCAATTATGGGCGCCGCGTCGGTCGCGGGCGAAGACCTCGTTCACTTCCAAAAGACGCGCCAGATTGTCCGCGCGTTCCATATAGCGCGCCATCCAGAAGATATCTTCGGCATAGCGGGCAAGGAGGCTTTGCTGTGTCATGGTCAGTCCGTCAGTACCCAGGTGTCCTTGGAGCCGCCGCCCTGGCTGGAATTCACAACCAGAGAGCCCTTTTTCAATGCGACGCGCGTCAACCCGCCGGGCAGGACCCAACTGGATTTCCCGGTCACGCAGAAGGGCCGCAGGTCGACATGCCGGGGTTCGACCATGCCGTCGATCAATGTCGGACAGACCGATAGTTCGATCATCGGCTGGCTGATGAAATTCGCCGGATCGTCGATCAATTTCGCACGGATTTCCTCAATCTCTTCCTTTGTCGCGCGCGGACCGATCAGAATCCCGTAGCCGCCGGATTCGCCAACCGGTTTCACGACCAGGTTTTCGAGATTGTCGAGTGTGTATTTCAACCCGTCCGGTTCGCGACAGATATGGGTTTCCACGTTGGGAAGCAGGGCTTCCTCGCCCAAATAGTATTCGATCAGGCGCGGCATATAGGCATAGACCGCCTTGTCGTCCGCGACGCCGGTGCCGATCGCGTTGGCCAGGGTGATGTTCCCTTTGCGATAGGCTTCGAAAATGCCGGGAACGCCTAACAGGCTGTCTTCCCGGAACGCCCTGGGGTCCAGGAAGTCGTCGTCGATGCGCCGATAGATGCTGTGAACCTGCTCCAGGCCTTCGGTTGTGCGCATGTAGACCTTGTCGTCGTCCACGACCAAATCGCGACCCTCGACGAGAGGAACGCCCATTTCGCGGGCAAGGAAGATATGCTCGAAATAGGCGGAATTATATGTCCCAGGCGATAGCAGGGCGACTTGCGGGTCCATGACGCCCGGCGGGGCCACGTCCAGCATGGCTTGGAGTAGACGCGGGCCGTAATCCTCCACGGATCGGATGCCGATATCGTCCACCAGATCGGGGAAGGCGCGCTGCATCATATGCCTGTTTTCGACGACATAGGATACGCCGGACGGCGTGCGGGCATTGTCTTCCAGCACGCGGAAGGTGCCTTCACCGTCGCGCACCAGATCTGTGCCGCAGACATGAACATAGACGCCGCCGGGAACGTCGATGCCTTCCATTTGTTTCCGGAAATTCTTGTTCCCGAGAACCAGATCGGCGGGAATGATCCCGTCCTTAAGGCATTTCTTGTCGTGATAGATATCGCGGATGAATTGGTTCAGCGTTTCGACGCGTTGTTCGACGCCTGCTTCGACATGTTCCCATTCTTTCGCGTGGATCACGCGCGGCAGAACGTCGAACGGCAAAATCCGGTCGATCATGCTGCTGTTGGAATAAACGGTGAAAGTGATGCCGAGGTTATAAAGTTCTCTGGAGGCGTCTTCCGCGCGGGCGGACAATTCGGCGCCGTCCAAGGTGCGTAATCGTTCGAGCAGCGCTGTGTCCGCGACAGACCCGTCCTTGGCCAGGCTCGTGATCTCGCAATAAAAACCCTGTGGGTCATACCCCGGAAGAATGTCCGGTCCCTCAGACGTGACGCTACCCGAATGCTGCTGCTGTTTCATAGTCTCCCTTCGACGGGTGGACGTTCCGACCCCGTTCCTTGAACGACCCGCGCTTGCAACATTTACCTTTTTATTAAGACGAGTATGGAGGCTTGCACTGGGATTACAACAGCAATTCTGCTTCTAGAGGTTTTCAGCCCGCAACGTCCGGGTGTTGCTGATCAGATCGTGCAGGAAGCGATCCTTCGCATCGAACAACACGTAAAGCAGCGGCAGCATCGCGAAGGACAGGCTGATATAGAACAGGCAGGCGAGCAGAAACGCCTGAATCAGGGACGGGTTTTCCCCGGTGGACGCGTCGACGACGCGCAATCCGGCGAAGCGCTGTCCGATGGTCGCACCCCGCCCCGATACCATCAGCGTGTGATAGGCCAGCGGCAGGATAGCCCAGAGAAAGGCTGTCACCGGCGCGAGAAGACCAAGAGAGAGGACGGCGACGACGCCCAGGGCGAACCAGATCGCCCCGAAAACCAGGAGGTCCACCAGATATCCGGTCACGCGTTTGCCAAGGCACCCTTCCCAGAATCGGGGATCGGCGAAACGGTCGTCGCCGTCACGGGTAGTCTGCATCTCGATCGGATTGGACATGGCTTTCTCGGTGTCGTTCATGCTCATGATCCCGATATCGGGACGAAGATGCTGATTTGCAAGGATGCCAACCGGTCCTATCCCGGTGGGGCGGCCTGTCTCAGCAGCACGATCGACATACGTCGGTTTTGCGGGGAAGACGGGTTTTCGGGGATTAGCGGGTCCGTATCGGCGACGCCGATCACTGTGTCGAACCGTCCTTCCTGAACGCCGTTTGACTGTAGACCCCGACGGACGGAATTCGCACGGGCGATCGACAGGGGCCAGCCGCCGTCGTCGCCTTCGCCCATCCCCGTATGACCGGTGATCGATATCGGGTTGGGCAAGGTCGCCGCGATATCCGCCAATAGCCGCAACGCCAGTTTCGTGTGATCCGTCAGAGTGGCGGTGCCGGGTTCGAACCCGGCCTTGTCGCGGCTGTCGACAAGCTGAATGCGCAGGCCTTCGTCCGTGACGTCCAGCTTGATCGTTTCCTTCAAGGTTTGCAGCTCCGGCGGCAATTCCTCAATCTGGGTTTCAAGATACTGTTTCGCCTGATTGAAACGTTTTTCTTCCTCGTCGGCATTGACCTGACCGGGACTGCCGGTGCTGTCCTCGTCCTTCGGCCCGGATTCTTCCTGTTCGGAATTCAGGTCGCCCTGCGAACTGCCGTCCGTCGCGTCGGGAGATTGGGTTTGCTTGTCCTGGGTCGGGCCGGGATCGTTGGGTGTCGCCCCGCCGAAAACGTTGCCTGACCCCGATGGGGACGAACTGGTCCGTGTGGTCGGTGTGAAATAGTTCGACAACCCGTCCAGGACTTCCTGTTCCGACGCGTTCAGGAGCCACAGCAACAGGAAAAAGGCCATCATTGCCGTCACGAAATCGGCATAGGCGACTTTCCAGGCGCCGCCATGGGCGCCTTCCTCGTTTACCTTCACCTTCTTGACGATGACTTGCTGGTCTAGTTTGGCCATGGTCGCCCCTTAACTCGGCGGCAGGGGGGGTAAGGGCGGCGGGGCCAAACCACCCGGATCACGAGCCGGTGCCGCGGCGGGGGCGGAGGAAGGCGCCGATGTTCCGCCGGGTTGGTTCGGTGACGGCGTGCGCGTCGGGTCGGCGGCAGGTCTCTTCGGGGCGGGTTTATGTTCCCGCAACAGCAATAGCGAGATGCGCCGATTGCGTTCGTCTTCCGGATTGCGCTTGTCCAAGAGGTCGCTGTCGGCCTTACCCTCGACCCGAACGAGGCGGCCCGGCGGAAAACCGTTGGACGCCATCCAGTCGCGGCTTGTCGCGGCGCGGTCGCTGGACAATTCCCAATTGCCGTAGGTTGGCGTCGCACCGGGCTGGGCGCCGGCATTCGTGTGGCCGGTAATGGCGATATCGTTGGGCAGGTCGACCAAGATTCCGCTGATCAACGCCAGAAGGCGGACCGCGCGGCGCGTCATGGTCGCGGTGCCCGGTTCGAACATTTCCCGCTTCTGATAGTCCAGAAGCTGGATCATCAACCCGTCATCGGTCAGATCGAACATGATGCTGTCCTGAAGGTCACGGACCAACGGGTCTTCCTGGATGGATTGCTTCAACTTCGCCATCGCGTCGTCGAGCATTTCCTGTTCCTGGCGTTCCGCGGTGGCGTCGCCCAGATTGATTTCGGTCATTTCCTCCGACTGGCGCTGTTCCCCCGTTTCCTGACCCAGGTCTTCGGAACCGTAGCTGGGGATCGCAATGCTGGTGGTCGGGGGGGAGGAGGCGGAACGCATCGCACCGTCCATCGTCGCGACCATGCCGGACAGGGCCTCGCCGATTCCTTGATCTTCCGACGAAGACGGTGCCGGCGGTGCAAAATAGTTCGACAAGCCGGTCATCTGCTCCTCGGTTGTTGCGTTCAGCAGCCAGAGCAGCAGGAAGAAGGCCATCATCGCGGTCACGAAGTCGGCATAGGCAACCTTCCAGGCGCCGCCATGGGCGCCCGCGGGGATCTTGATCTTCTTTTTGAGGATCAGCGGCTTTACCGCTTCGCCTTGGAGACCGCCATCCGCCATGTCCGTCGGTTACTCCCTTTCAAGACGCGACGGGCCGCGCGGTCGTGCCGGGCCCGTCCGCCGCAATGTTAGACGGCGACCGGGGGCAGCGATTCGACCGCCGTTTCGACTTCCGCAAAAGTCGGCCGGTTATGCGGTGCCAGCGATTTTCGCGCGAATTCCGTCGACACGGCGGGGGCATAGCCCGCCAGATGCGCCAGGATCCCGGCCTTCATGCAGTTAAAGTAGGTTGCTTCCTCTTCCATGATGGCCTTCGCATTGCTGGCGAACGGGGCGAAGAAACCATAACACAGCAGAATCCCCAGGAAGGTCCCGACCAGCGCCCCGCCGATCAGTTTCCCCAACACTTCCGGCGGTTCGTTGATGGAGCCCATCGTCTTAATAACCCCCAACACCGCCGCGACGATCCCCAGCGCCGGGAAGCTTTCGGCCATGCCGGTCAGGGCATGGGCGACCTGGTGGTCGTGGACGTGATGCGTTTCGAGGTCGGAATCGATCAGGGCCTCGACCTCATGCGGGTTGTCGGTCCCCAAGGTCATCAGGCGTAGATAGTCACAAAAGAATTCGATGGCATGATGATCATGATGAAACTTAGGAAACGGCTCGAACAGTTTGGAATCATGCGGATTTTCGATGTGTTGTTCGACGGCCAGTGCGCCTTTTTGCTTGATCAGCTTAAAGACCTGATACTGCATCGTCAGCAGTTCCAGATAGTCGGCTTTCTTGTATTTCGGGCCTTTGAAAATCCCGCCCAGCCGACCCAGACCGCCTTTCACGACACGAATGGGGTTGGCGATGATGAAGGCCGACGCGCCCGCGCCGAAAATAAGGGTAAATTCGAAGGGCTGGTTGAGAACGCCGAGCTTCCCGCCCATCGCCATATAGGAGCCGATAACACAGCCGATAACCGCTAAAATTCCGATGATAACGAACATAGAAGCGTAATGACCTTCCGTCTGTGGCGGTCCGAAATTTCCCGCCGCTTTCATCATATGCAGCCGCCCGGGGATCGAAATGGACGCGGCTACATACTCCCCCGTACTCATCCAGCCGGAGTCGGCGAACTTTAGTCGGAGTCAGGGCCTTCTGTCCATCACCGCTATCGTCTGACGGTTACAGGTTTATTCGTCCCGGTCCTCCGGCGGCATGCTCCAGATCAGAAGACCGGTCGACCGACCGCTCTCGATGGGGATCGTGCGGGTCGGCGATATGCCGGGAACGTCGAAGGAATTGCTAACGAATAGGGCTCCGCTTTTCATTTCATCGACGGCTTTCTCGAACAGTGATCCCATGGGGTGCGGGCTCAAAAAACAATAAACAAGATCGTAGACGGATAAATCGGCGCGCCAGAGGGAGCCATAGCGGATCGCGATCCGGGAATCGCGACGTAGAACGGCCAATAGACGCGCGACGATGAAAGGGAGAATGGCTGACTCGACACCCTCGAAACGGCTTTCCGGATGAGAATTAGTCTTGGCGAAGGCGCGGGGAACGGCCCCGAATCCGCATCCCAGATCGATCACCCGGATCGGTTCGCCGGACGGCGCCAATGCGGTCAACTTGTCCAGTGTTTCCCTATTGCTGAGATAGAGCGGTACGCGGTCGCCCAGACTGTTTCCTGCGGCGAGAACCAGTAGAGTCAAGGCTGCTGCGGGAACCCAGGCGGGCAGGTCCAATTGCAAGGCCAGGACGAACGCCGTCGGCAGCAAGGTCAGGAGCACAGCCCAGGTCAGGCGGGCTTGCAGCAAAAGTGCCGTTGCCCCGGCGAGTATCCCGGCAAGCGTCAACTTCCCCCAAAGCGGCAGGTCCGTCGCCGTGACCGCGTAGTGTGCCTGCACCACGCCCAAAGTCCCGACGGTTGCGACGCCCTGCGACAGGATCGCAACGGCGATTGGGCGGCGGCCTCTTAGAAAACGATTGGTGTCCATTGGTTCGCTCATACTGGATCGATGGGGCGGTTGGGCCATATAAAGGGCGGTTTTCGCTTCCTCCGCTTTTCCTCAATGGATTAACCATGGTATGCCCGGCGGAACGAAAAATCGCCAGGGCCTTAAGGTGTAACATTGTTGCGCCGATGAAAATGGGGACGGGACGGGGTATGACGAAGAACGAAGTGACACCGGCGGCGTTCCGAGCGGCCTGCGGGCGGTTTGCGACGGGCGTCGCCATCGCGACGGCGACAGACCGCGACGGGCGCAAATGGGGCCTGACCGTGAATTCCTTCTCATCGGTCTCGCTGGATCCGCCCTTGGTTCTGTTTTCCATCGACAAGGCCGCCACCAGCCACGCACCGTTTCAGGACGTGTCGCATTTCGCGGTCAATATCCTGTGCGAAGACCAACAGGAGCTGTCCAATCGCTTTGCGGCGGTGAAGGATCAGGACCGGTTCGAAAATGTGGATCTAGTCGCGGAAGAACCCCGTGCGCCGCTGATCCGCGACAGTCTGTGCGCCATTCTGTGCGAAGCGGAAAGCCGAGTCCCCGGCGGCGACCACACGGTCATGATAGGCCGGGTGGTCGGTATCGTCATGTCCGCCGATCCGACGGCGAAACCGCTGATGTATTACGGCGGCGGATACGTCAAACTCTAACCGTGGCGGAACAATCCGCCGCCGTCAGCATTCGACGACGTTGACCGCCAAACCGCCCTGGCTGGTTTCCTTGTATTCCGACCGCATATCGTCGCCGGTCTTCTTCATCGTCTTGACCGCCGCGTCCAGCGGGACGAAATGCGTCCCGTCGCCCTTCATGGCGAGGGAACAGGCGTTTACTGCCTTCACCGCCCCCATGGCGTTTCGTTCGATGCAGGGAATTTGGACCAGCCCGCCGATCGGATCGCAGGTCATGCCCAGATGATGTTCCAGGGCGATTTCGGCGGCGTTTTCCACCTGCATGTTGGTCGCGCCCAGGGCCGCCGCAAGGCCCGCCGCCGCCATCGCGGATGCCGATCCGACCTCACCCTGACAACCGACTTCCGCGCCGGAGATGGAGGCGTTGTGCTTGATGATCCCGCCGATCGCGGCGGCCGCCAGAAGGAATGTATGGATGCCGTCCTTGTTCGCGTCCGGAATAAAGGATTCGTAATAGCGCAGGGTCGCGGGAATGATCCCCGCCGCGCCGTTCGTCGGGGCCGTCACGACCGTGCCGCCCGCGGCGTTTTCTTCGTTCACCGCGATGGCGAACAGGCTGATCCAATCCATGATCGTATGATCGTAGCGTCGGTTCGTCTGACGTTCGCGGTCCAACTCCGACAGGATCGATTTCGCGCGGCGTTTGACGTTCAATCCACCCGGCAGCAATCCGTCGTTTTTCAGGCCCCGGTCGATACAGGTCCGCATGACGGACCAAAGACGGTCCAGGCCGGCCAGAACCTCCTTCGCATCGCGCACGGCGCATTCGTTCGCCAGCTTCATTTCCGCGATCGACAGGCCGGATTTCGCGCCCATCTCCAGCATTTCCTGGGCGGTTTTAAACGGGAAGGGGACTTCGGAAACGGGCAGGGACCCTGCCCCGTCCTTACCGGCCAATTCGTCCGGTGTCGCCACGAATCCGCCGCCAATAGAATAGTAAACTTGTTCCTGTAGAACGGCGCCAGCCGCATCCATCGCCTTGAAGATCATGCCATTCGCATGCCCGGCCAAGGGCGGGCCGAAATCGAAGATCAGATGATCTTCGCGATTGAACGGGATGGCTTTGCGCCCGCCCAGGGACACGTGAAGTTCCGCATCGATTTGGTGGACGAGGTTGAAGGCCTCATCCGGGTCGATCGCGTCGGGCCGTTTCCCGGCAAGACCCAGCAACACCGCGCGGTCACTCGCATGCCCCTTGCCTGTCCAAGCCAGGGAACCATGCAGGCTGCAGGTCACCGATGCGACATTGTCGAAATGTCCGTTGGCATCCAGCATGTCGATGAACCGTCCCGCCGCGACCATGGGGCCAACGGTGTGGGAACTGGACGGACCGATACCGATCTTGAACAGGTCGAATACGCTGAGGAACATGCTGCCGCCTATTTGATTAAGGTTTCAGCAGCAATACGGCGTCTTCGTCCTTCGGTATATCGCCCGTGCGCCCGGGAATTCTGAAATAGCGACCGTCGCGCCAGGGTTCCAGCAGATCGGCATAATGGGAGGAGAAAGGATTCCCGGACTGCCCGCCCGCCAGCGCGAACCGGCTGTTATCCAAGTCGTTGAGATCATAGATCGCGCGGAACCCGGCCCCATGGACGTGATCGAACGGATGCCGTCCGGACCCGCCATGGCTTTGCCCGCGGTTCAACGTGTGGTCGCCGCCCGGCGTTTCCAACGGTCGATTGCCGATCCAGCCCAGGCCGGGAATCCGGTCGAACAGCATGCTGGCCATCGGTGCCTTGTGCGCCTCGCCCCATCTCCAGTTTTCCGCCGTATTGCCCTGTGCCTTTTTCAAAACCAGCACGGCCCGTTCCAGGGCAGATGACAGCGCCCAGACGCAGGATTCGGCCGGCGCTGTGCGGGTTTCATCGCACCAGGACGGTGCTTGAGTCAGGACGGTTTCTGCGAAGGGTGCGTTGGCCGACCACAATTGTTTCAGTTGATCGTCCGACACCTCGTCTTCCAGCACGACGCGGACGAATTCGTTCAATAGCGTCATATAGATCGCCGGGGCGGCGGCGTTGCGGTCCATCCGGAAATCCCATCCGTCCAGGATCGTAAGGGCGTCGCGGGCAAGGCCGGTATTCGGTTCGGCGGACAGGAAATGCGGGACAAGCCGGCGCGCAGCTGTGGACAGCGTATCGGTCTGAAACGCCTGGCTATCGGTCAGGCTAAACTTCCGGTCGCGCATGGCGGTCAATTCGATCAATCGGTCGATCCGGTAACTCGGCTGGAACCGGGCGGAAACACGATAGGGATAGTCTGCGCTGACGATCCGGTTGTTGGCGTTCAGGATCAGGCCGTTATCCGGATCGACCAGACCCGGTAGACGCGATGACGGCAATGTGCCCAGCCACGGTTTGTCCGACGGCACAGTGCCGTCCCTGCCTGCCCAACGCAGCGGCAGGTTGCCGACGACCCGCATGCCGATATGTCCGTCCGTATCGGCATAGAATAGGTTTTGCACTGGGTCGTCGAACAGGTCGGCCGCTTCCGAAAACTCCACCCAGTTACGGGCCCGGTTCAGTCTATAAAGGGCGGAGGCGGAGCGGATTTCCGCTCCCAGCCCGGTCCAGGACAGGGCCCGTCCCCCACCGAGGCGGGACAGAAGCGGGCCGACCGGCGTTTCCGTGACGTCGACCTGCTGCGCGTCGCCGAAGCGGACGTCGATAACTTCCGTCCGATGCGTTGCGCGCGCAAGCTGGCTGTCGGTCGGGGTCACGATGTCCTGCGTATCCGCATGGGTCGTCGTCAAGCCCCAGGCGATATGACCGTTATGCCCCAGGATGTGAAAGGGGACCCCGGGCGCGGTCGCTCCGACGAGGGTCGTTTCCGGCGTTTCGATCCGGGCCAGATACCATGTGCCGGGAAGGTTTATGCCCAGATGCGGATCGTTGGCGAGTATCGGCTTGCCGCTTTCCGTCAATGCGCCCGCGATGGCCCAGGCGTTGGAGGCATCGTATCCCCCCAACCAAGCTTCCCGGTTATCCTTGTTCATGGTCGCGGGCGATTCGCTGTGATCGGGGAATAGCTGCGCGAACCGGTCCGGACCCAGCAAGTCGATCAACCCTGCGCGTCGGTCTTCGGCAAACGCGTCGCCGGACAGTTGCAGCGACATCAACCGTGCCCAGACCATGCTGTCGGCGGGCTCCCAAGGTTCCGGCGTGTGGAACAGCAGCGCGAATTCGACCGGCAATACGGTGTCCGGCGCGGACAAGTAGGCGTTCACCCCATCGGCATAGGCCGTGAAGGCTGCCAATTCTTCCGGCGGGAGGCGGTCGACCTGCGCTTGCGCATCCCGATAAATCCCCAATTCGCGCATCAGGCGGTCGATGTCCACCATCGGACTGCCCAGGATTTCCGACATACGCCCGGCGCCGATGCGCCGCGTCATTTCCATCTGCCACAGACGTTCGGCCGCGTGGAGGTAACCCAAAGCGCGATAGGCGTCGGCCATCGTATCGGCCATGATCGTCGGAATGCCTTCTGCACTGAAGGATATGGAAACCGGGGCGGAAAGGGCGGGCAGGGCGACAGTACCAGATTGAACCAATTGCCCACGTTCACCGATGAGACGCAGATACCCGACCATGCCGCCGATGAGGAGCAGGAGAGTCAGGAATACGACTCCAAGAAGTTTTTTCATTCCAATCCCCTTCATTTTCGCCCTTCGGTCTTTCTAGCGTAAGCGGTGATTGAATGCAGCCCCGGCATTGGGCATGGTCGCGATCACAACGCGAATTGGGGCACGCGAAAGGATTGCGACATGCTGGCTGTGGATGCCGCCTTGGGTGAGAAACCGTATTTGGAGAAGTCGGTGTGCTGCCTTCATATGGGCGGGTTTCACGACATGGTCTATTCGGATTGGGTTCCGAAGAAGCAGATGGGACGCACCATCCTTTGCGTGCATGGCCTGACCCGCAGTGGGCGTGATTTTGACCGGGTCGCGGCCGCTTTATGCGCAGAGGGCTTCCGGGTTATCGCGCCGGATATCGTCGGGCGCGGTCGATCCGGGACGCTGGGGCCGCATGCGACCTACGAAACACCGCAATACATTTCCGACATCGCCGCCTTGCTGGCCGCCGAACATCTGCGGGAGGTCGATTGGATCGGCACCTCCATGGGCGGATTGATCGGTATGGGGCTGGCGGGCCTTCAAGGGCAGCCGATCCGCCGTATGATGATCAACGATGTCGGCCCCTTCATTCCAAAGGCCGCGTTGGAACGGATCGGCGAATATGTCGGACGGGACTGGCGGTTCGATTCCTTCGACGATGCCGTAAACCATGTTCGTCTGGCTTACGAACCCTTCGGTCTGACACGGGATGAGGATTGGCGGTATCTGGCGGCCCTGTCCTTGCGTCAGGACGTGGACGGGACGTGGACCAATACCTATGACCGTCGCATTGCGGATGCCTTTAAGGGCGATATCGCGGATGTCGATCTGTGGGCGCTATGGGACATGCTGACCGTGCCAATTTTACTGCTGCGCGGGGCGGAATCGGATTTATTGCCCTCGGATACGGCGACAGCGATGACCGAACGCGGTCCGCGCGCCCATCTTGTGGAGGTTCCAGGCTGCGGCCATGCGCCGACGCTGATGGTACCGGACCAGATCGAAACCGTTGTGAAATGGGCTGCGTCAGGAGTTTGAATGTTCGTTCTCGCGGGAAAGCTCTGTCGTCGGCCCTCGATTCTGTTGGCCCTGTCCGTCGCATTGGCGGTCTTGCTGCTGAATCTGGCGCAAGCTTTTGCCGATGACCGTGACCGCGGATTGGAATCGGTCCGCACGCTGACGCAGGAATTGTTGATCCGCACCCGCGACGGCAGTGCCACGGACCGGCAAATTTGGGCGGGGGTGCAGGGAGTGACGGATGCCTTGAACCGTTTCCGTCTGGCAGAAACGGAGATACGCGCCGGGGAAAAGGTGGCGCCGCCCGCGATCACATCCCTGCGTCCAGGAGAGGCCGCCCCCCCCGAAAACATGACGCCCGGCGACCGCAAACCGCTGGACGACGTACCGACGCCTTGGTTCAACCGGCAAATCACTTTGGCGCAAGAGGCTGTGGGGCAGCTTCGTACGGCGCTGGAACAGGATAAGCCGCGCCCGGAATTGGCCAACGCGATGCGGGCGGTTCTGGATCACCTCGCCGCCGTGGACCGGCCGCCGAATTCCTAATCGTTCAGAATCCCTATTCGTTTAAAAGCTTAGCCGCGTCCACCGCAAAATAGCTCAGAACACCGTCGGCGCCCGCCCGCTTGAAGCACATCAGCGATTCCAGAATGCCGCGGTCGCGGTCCAATCGGCCCAGTTCGAAGGCGGTGGCCAGCATCGAATATTCGCCCGATACCTGATAGGCGAAGGTCGGTACCGCGAAGCTCTCCTTCACGCGCCGGACAATATCCAGATAGGGCATGCCCGGCTTCACCATGATCATGTCGGCGCCTTCAGCCAGATCGAGCTCGACCTCACGCAGCGCCTCGTCCGAATTGGCCGGGTCCATCTGATAGGTGCGCTTGTCGCCCTTCAACGCGCCGGAAGAGCCTACGGCCTCCCGGAACGGGCCGTAGAAGCAGGAGGCGTATTTGGCGGCATAGGAAAGGATGCGGGTATTCTGATATCCGGCATCGTCCAGGGCCTGGCGGATCGCGCCGATGCGCCCATCCATCATGTCCGACGGGGCGAGCGTATCGCAGCCCGCCGCGACCTGTACCAGCGATTGGCGGATCAGCGCTTCCAGGGTCGCGTCGTTGACGATCTCGTTCCCCGACATCAGTCCGTCATGACCGTGACTGGTATAGGGGTCCAGCGCCACATCGCAGACGATCACCATATCGGGACAGGCCTCGCGAATCGCGCGGGTCGCCCGGCAGACGAGGTTGTCGGGATTGTAAGCCTCACTGCCTTTTTCGTCGCGCAAGGCCGGATCGGTATTGGGGAATAGGGCAATCGCCGGAATGCCGAGCGCTTCGGCTTCCTTCGCCGCCTTAACGGCCAGATCGACGCTGATCCGGTTCACGCCCGGCATGGCGGAAACCGGTTCCCGACAGTCGTCCCCGTCGATGACGAAGATCGGCCAGATCAGATCAGCCGGGGTCAGGTGGTTTTCCGCCACCATGGCCCGAATGGACGCGTTGGTTCTGTTCCGCCGCATCCGCACGGTCGGAAAGCGCCCCGGATAGGCCATGGTCGTGTACTCCCCAAACATTTTCGCAAAGCTGCGGCAGCCTACCGGGGCGTCCTCGGGTCTGCAATCCTGTGCGACATTAGCCCGCAAGCCCGGCGAGGAACGGCGTTTCGGCACGATCGATGTCGGATTCGGAAACACGCCGGGCGGCGACGGGCGTCGCGTTCCGGATGATGTCCAGGACCGGGCAGTGCGCATCCACGGTGCGTTTCAGATAGTCCAGCCGTTCCGGATCTGCGTCGCTGTCCAGGTCGACGCGGATATCCAGACCGCGCAGACCGGGCCGCGTACCGGCGTCCAGCGCGAACAGACCGCGCAGGTCGATATCGCCGGTAACCGACACGGCGACGCTGCGCAATGGAATTCCCAGACGGTCGGCATAGAGGCGATAGGTGATTTCCTGGCAGGACGCGATGGCCGCCAGGATCAATTGTACCGGGTTGGGGCCTAACCCCTGACCGCCATGGGCAGTGGGCTCGTCGACGGTCAGCAGGAAATCGCCTGCCTCGACCTCGCTATGCAGACCGGCGATTTGGCGCGAATGGACTTCGAACCGGGCGATCGCGGCGGACGGGTCCTGGGCGATACGCTCGGCCACGGCGTCGAAGGTTGCGGAAATCGGGGTGTGAACGGTCGTCGTCATTGTCTTGCATCCTCTCGTTTTCGGCGCGCCCGGAACCGGATGCGGTGCCTGTTTAGACCGCTCGGTTCCGGGGCTCCGGATTTCTCCAACGAGGATCCGCGCCGTCGGCTTCGTCCCGAATGGAAGGACATCGACCCTGGCGTCGCTTTAGCAGTTGATGACGCGGTGCAAGCTGATCCTCAAATCACCGCGGATGCGCGTCGGGCCGAATGAAAGCCGTTCGCCATCGAATGCGTCGATTGTCGGGGGAGGCTTGCGGGGAAATTACAAAGCCGGTGTTTGGAGAACCGGCGGTCGGTCGTTCCCACGCCCGGTAGTATACCGAAGCCAAAAGAAAAACCGCCGCAGCATGTGCCGGGCGGTTTGTGCCGTCCCGCTTTAGCTGCATTTGTAAAGCGCCCGCAAGCTGAGCTTCAAATCGGCGCTGATCGAAACTTAGGGCAGGGATAAGGGCGTCGTCAAGAAGGGAATACCCCAAAAACGGAAACGGGACCGCTTGAGGCGATCCCGTCATCCCATTCCCAACTTCTACGTCCCGCACTAAAGCGTTGCCTCGATGTTACGAGAAACCCGCAACGACCCTCCCTAAACTTGGGTCATGGCGACTTGCCGGAGGTCCTTGGCGGTCCTCACTGTCGCTTGAATATGTTGTGAGCATAGGGAATTAATTTGATTTGGTCACGGCAAAAATTCATGAAATCGACATGTAGTCCCTTGGAAAGTATTGCAACGCAATATAGAAACTTTCCATGCAGGTCGATACGAGCGTTTCCAAAACAGCCGTGAATGCAGGAAAAACCGCCGAAATCCCGATGAGGCTTTCGGTGCGCGACGTTACAAAACGGTTCCCCGGCTGTGTTGCCAACGACCATGTCTCCCTCGATTTGGAACGCGGCGAGATACACGCGCTGTTGGGTGAAAACGGGGCCGGGAAGTCCACCCTGGTGAAAATCCTGTATGGCGTTCAACACGCCGATTCGGGCCGGATTTTATGGGAAGGCGAGGAAGTCGAGATCGCCAATCCCGCCGCTGCCCGGACTCTGGGCATCGGCATGGTGTTCCAGCATTTCTCCCTGTTCGAGACATTGAGCGTCGCGGACAACGTCGCCCTGGCGCTCAGTCGCGGAACAGGGCGCGACCCGGCGCTGGTCGCCGAAATCAAACGGCTGAGCAACGAATACGGTCTGGCGCTCGATCCCGATCGCATCGTCTATGAATTGTCGGTGGGGGAACGTCAGCGCGTCGAGATCGTCCGCTGTCTGATGCAGGACCCGAAGCTGATCATCATGGACGAACCGACATCCGTCCTGACCCCGGCGGAGGTCGACAAGCTGTTCGACGTGCTGCGCCGGTTGAAGGCGGACGGGCGAACGGTTCTGTATATTTCTCACAAGCTTCAGGAAATTCGGGACCTGTGCGACCGTGCGACGATCCTGCGCGGCGGGAAAGTGGTCGATAGCTGCGATCCGTCGCAGGAAACGCCGAATTCCCTGGCGGCGATGATGATCGGGCGATCTTTCGACGGTCCGAAAATCGGAAAGCCGGTTCACACGGAAGACGGCGATGCACTGTTGACCGTCGAGGGGTTGAGTATGGAAGCCGCGTCCCCCTTCGGTACGAGCCTTAAGAATATCTGCCTGTCTGTTCGACCGGGTGAGGTTCTGGGTATCGCCGGTGTTGCCGGCAACGGGCAGAATACGCTTCTGGCGGCGCTAAGCGGTGAACGCATAGCGCAACGCGATGACTGGGTTCGGTTCGAAGGAAAGTCCATCGGCCGGGTCGGCGCGCGCGGTCGTCGTGACATGGGCATCGTTTTCGTCCCGGAAGAACGGCTGGGACATGGTGCCGTGCCGGATCTGGCATTGGAAGAGAATGCGCTGCTGAGCGGCTGGGGTCGCTGGAAATTGGTGCGGCGCGGTTTGATTTCCTTCTCCAAGACCCGGGAAAAGGCCGAACAGGTTATTTCCGCCTTCGGCGTTGTCAGCGCGGGTAGCGGTGCCGCGGCGCGCAGCCTATCCGGCGGGAACCTGCAAAAATTCATCATCGGGCGCGAGATCATGCAGGACCCGAAACTGTTGATCGCCGCGCAGCCGACCTGGGGCGTCGATGCGGGATCCGCCGCCGCAATTCAAACCGCGCTTGTCGATCTGGCGCGCAGTGGCGCCGGCGTGATTGTCGTTAGCCAGGATCTGGATGAATTGTTCACGATTTCGGACCGCGTCGCGGTCATTTTCGACGGTCATTTGTCGGAAAGCCGCCCGACCCATGCCACAAGCGCGGAGGATGTCGGGTTGCTGATGGGCGGGTTGTTCGAAACGCCGACGGAGGCGACGCCCGCATGATTGCCTTGGAACGCCGTCTCGAAGTGTCCCGCTTCTGGCTCTACGCCACACCGGTCCTGGCGGTAGGACTGACAATTTTGTCCGGTGCGGTGATGTTTGCGGCGCTCGGCTTCGACCCGTTGGAGGCATTGCACGCCTATTTCATCCTGCCGATTTCCGACCTCTATGGGTTGAGCGAACTGACCGTGAAGGCGACGCCGTTGGCCATGATCGCGGTGGGGCTGGCGCTCGGTTTCCGAGGGAATGTCTGGAATATCGGCGCGGAAGGGCAGTTGATCCTGGGCGCGATTACCGGCGGCGGGGTCGCGCTCGCCTTTTATGGGGTGGAGGGGCCGTGGCTGCTGCCGCTGATGCTGCTGGGCGGCATGGTCGGAGGGGCATTCTGGGCCGCGATACCGGCGTTCCTGAAAGTTCGGTTCAACGCTAATGAAATCCTGGTCAGTCTTATGCTGACCTATGTTGCGGGCCTGTTGCTCGTCTATCTGGTGACGGGGCCGTGGAAGGACCCGATGGGGTTCGGCTTCCCTCAGTCGCGGCTGTTCCACGACTCCGCGACGTTGCCGACCTTGTTCGAAAACTCCCGGATGCATATCGGCTTCCCGATCGCATTGTTCGCCGTTGTTGTTTCGTGGTTCGTCGTTTCCCGCACCCTGATCGGTTTCCAGATCAAGGTCGTCGGCCTGACGCCTCCCGCCGCGGGTTATGCCGGGTTCAGCAGTTCGAAGGTCGTTTGGGTAACCTTGCTGACCACCGGCGCGCTTGCCGGACTGGCGGGGGTGATTGAGGTCTCGGGACCCATCGGACAATTGACCCCGTCGATTTCGCCCGGCTACGGCTTCACCGCGATTATCGTCGCCTTCCTGGGGCGGCTGCATCCGGTGGGCATCTTGCTGGCGGCGCTTCTGATGGCGCTCAGCTATATCGGCGGGGAGACCGCGCAGATCGTGATGCGCCTGCCGCTCGCCGTGACTGGGGTGTTTCAGGGCATGTTGCTGTTTTTCCTGCTCGCGTCAGACGTTTTGGCGCATTATCGCATCCGTTTCGGCAGCCGTCGGTCGGAAGAGGGGTAGGGAGCATGGAAAGTCTCGCACCGATCGTTCTGTCGGTCATCGCCGCCGCGACACCGCTTCTATTCGCCGCCATGGGGGAATTGGTGGTGGAGAAATCCGGCGTCCTCAATCTGGGTGTCGAAGGCATGATGCTCGGCGGCGCGGTTGTCGCCTTTATCGTCGGTGTGGAAACGGGGAACGGGATGCTGGCCGCCGCCGCCGGGGCCGCGATGGGGATGGCGCTTGCCTTTCTGTTCGCGATCATGGTGTTGGGCCTTTTGGCCAATCAGGTGGCGACCGGACTGGCCCTGACCTTGTTCGGGATCGGCCTCAGCGCCCTTCTGGGGCGCGGCTATGTCGGGACGCCGCTGCCGGCGCTGCCCAAGCTGTATGTTCCGGGTCTGACCGATATTCCCGTCCTTGGGCCGATCTTTTTCGGGCAGGACGGCCTCGTCTATCTGTCCATCGTCCTGTCGGGCGCGGTCGCGTGGTTCCTGTATCGCAGCCGTGCCGGGTTGATCCTGCGGTCTGTCGGCGAAAATCCGTCGGCGGCCCATGCCATCGGTTACCCGGTGATCCGCATCCGCCTGCTGGCGGTCCTGTTCGGCGGGGCCATGGCGGGTTTGGGCGGGGCATTCCTGTCCCTGTCCTACACGCCGATGTGGGCAGAGGCGATGACGGCCGGTCGCGGCTGGATTGCGCTTGCGCTTGTCGTCTTCGCGACATGGCAGCCGGGCAAAGTCCTGCTGGGCGCCTATCTGTTCGGCGGATTGACGCTGGCGCAATTGCATCTGCAAAGCATGGGGATCATCCATATCCCGTCGCAGTTCCTGAATATGACGCCCTATCTGGCGACGATCGTCGTTCTGGTCGTGATTTCGCGCGACGCTGCGCGCATCCGCCTGAACGCACCGGCCAGCATCGGCAAGGTTTTCCATCCGGACGGTTAGGGGCCGACGGATCATGTTTTCAATATGGAGAAGAGAGGGAGAGTGTAATCATGACTAAGCTAACGCGTCGTTCGTTCTCAGCGATGACCTTGGCGCTCGGGGCGTCGGCGGCACTGCCGGCCCGCGCTGCGGATCCGCTGAAAGTCGGTTTCATCTATGTCGGCCCAATCGGCGATCACGGCTGGTCCTATCAGCACGATCAGGGGCGTCTGGCGGTTGAAAAGGCCTTCGGGGACAAGGTCGAAACCAGCTATGTCGAAAGCGTGCCGGAAGGGGCCGATGCCGAACGCGTCATTACCCAGATGGTGCGGTCGGGTCACAAGCTGATTTTCACGACGTCCTTCGGGTATATGAACCCGACACTGAAGGTTGCGAAGATGTTCCCGGACGTCATGTTCGAACATGCGACCGGCTTCATGCGTGAAAAGAACATGTCGACCTATGCCGCGCGCTTCTATGAGGGCCGTGCCGTTGTCGGTGTCCTTGCGGGGCACATGTCCAAGACGAACAAGGTCGGTTACGTCGCGTCGGTTCCGATTCCGGAGGTTTTCCGCGGCATCAACGCCTTCACCGTCGCGGCGCGGCGCATCAATCCGGCGATCGAGGTTACCCCGATCTGGATCGGCGAATGGTACAATCCGGGCAAGGAAGCCGATGCAGCCAAGGCCCTGATCGACCAGGGTGCGGATATCCTGCTGCAGCATACGGATTCCCCGGCGCCGGTGCAGACGGCGGCGGAACGCGGCATCTGGGCCGTCGGTCAGGCGTCGGACATGGAACGCTTCGGCCCGGAAGCCCATATGACCGCCATCGTCGATCATTGGGACCCCTACTATATCAACCGCGTCCAGGCGGCGCTCGACGGCACCTGGGAATCGACCGACACATGGGGCGGCCTGAGCACGGGCATGGTCAACATGTCGGCCTTCAACAAGGCGTTGCCGGAAAACGTCGTCGCCGAAGCCAAGGCGATGGAAGAAGCGATCATCGCCGGAACCAGCCATCCGTTCATGGGCCCGATCAAAAACCAGGCAGGCGAGGTTGTCGTGGCAGAGGGTGCCACGCTGTCTGACGGCGATCTGCTGGGCATGAACTGGTATGTGGAAGGCGTGAACGGCAAAGTGCCGGGCTGATTTTCGTTTCGGCCAATTAATCGGGCAGGGCGCTTCCGGGAAATCGGAAGCGCCCTTTCCTTATGCGGCGAACAGAACTGTCCATATCAGCGGCAGCAGGATCGCCGTGGCCAGGGCGTTCAACCCCATGGCGAGACCGGAAAACGCCCCCGCGACCTCGTTCACCTGCAAGGCGCGGGCGGTCCCGATCCCATGCGCCGCGGTACCCATGGCCAGGCCGCGCGCGGGCCATGACTTGATGCGGAACAGGGTCAGCAGGAATGGTCCCATCATGGCGCCGGTTATCCCTGTCAGGATGACCAGGACCGCCGTGAAGGAGGGCAGGCCTCCCAGTTTCTCGGAAATCCCCATCGCGACGGCGGCGGTTACCGATTTCGGGGCCAAGGACACGGTCGCGTCATGGGAGGCGCCCAGGAAGTATCCGATGGCAACCGCGGACAGGCTGGCGGTCAGGGAGCCTGTCAGGATGCTGACGGAAATCGCCAGGGCGGACCGCCGAACCTTGTCGAATTGCCGATATAGGGGGATCGCCAACGCCACTGTCGCGGGCCCCAGCAGGAAATGCACGAACTGCGCCCCGTCGAAATAGCTTTGATAATCCGTGTCGGTCGCGAGCAGGATTGCCACGATCAGGATCGTTGCGATCATGACCGGATTCAGGACCGGATTCATCCCGCTGCGCGTATAGATCCATGCCCCTAGGCGAAACGCGGCGAGAGTCAGGGTCAGATGCAAAAGCGGGGTGGCGCTGAGATAAACCCAGATATCGCGAAGGTCTTCCATGGCGGTCAGCCTTCGATATCCGTCGCGGCGCGCTTGCCCAGCCACGCCATCATCAAGCCGGTCACGACGACGGTCAGGGCCGTGCTGACGATCAACGCCGCGGCGATGGGCAGCCAATCGTCGCCGAATAGCCGGAAGTGCAGCATGACTCCGACACCCGCCGGTACGAACAACAGCGACATATGACTGAGGAGTCCGTCGGTAACGGTGGCAAGGTCTTTCGGAATTTTCCCACGCACCAGCAGAAAGGCGAACAGCAGAACCATGCCCAGAACCGGTCCGGGAACAGGCAAATGCAGCGCATGGGCGATAAGTTCACCTGCAAGCTGGCATGCGAAGATCAGTGTCAGATAGGTCAGCAATGGATCGGCCCCCTTTGTGCATCATTGCGGGGGCGCGTTGCCCCTAGTCGAGTAATAGCACGCGTTTGTCCTTGGCGAAGGCCCGGATCGCCGATCGGGTTTCCGGCCCATCCACACCGTCGACACGGCCGTCGAAATAGCCGCGTTGCTTGAGATACTGCTGATACTGGCGAATCCGTTCGACCCCGCCGAGTTCCATCGCCCGGAAATAATAGCGCGCCGCGTCTTCGGTATTGCCCAATAGCGCATAGGCCGCACCCGCCGTGTCGGTATTGTCGGCGTTTTCGTCGAGCGCGATGGACTGGTCGACATAGGTCAGCGCGGCTTCCGGGTCGCGGACCGCCGGATCGTCGGCGGCAACGAGCAGCCAGGCGAGGGTGTTCAAATAATCGGATGACGGCGACAATTGCGCGGCAACGTCCAGATCGGCCCGTGCGTCCTCGAAGTCCTTGCGCTCCATACGGATGACGCCCCGGCGGTGCCAGGCAAGTGCGAGCGTCGGGTCCCGTTCGATGACATTGGAAAAGTCGGCTTCCGCCTCGACATCCCGGTCGGCGGCGTGATTGGCGAGACCGCGATAGAGGAAGGCGTCCGGGTCGTCGTATCCCTCCGCGACGGCCTTGTCCAAAAGACCGATCGCCGTGTCCGCGTCCCCGCTCAAAAAAGTGGCGAAGCCCAGGCGGACGTCAATTTCGGGGAGGTCCGGCCGCAAATCAGCGGCTTTTCGATATGCCTCCACGGCCTCGTCGGGCCGTCCGCGATCGATCAACAGCCCGGCGCGGATGACATCGACTTCGGGATTGCTGGGGTCGAGGCGTTCCGCATGATCCAAATCGCGGAACGCCGCGTCATATTCACCCAGATCGGCAAGGTTTCCGGCCCGGTCGACATAGAGATCAGAGAATTTTGGGGCAATTTCCAGCGCGAGATCCAGATCCTGGATGGCGCGTTGATACTTCTCCATCTGACGGAAAGCGCGCGCCCGCCCACGCAGATAGCCGGTATTGTTCGGTTCCAACGCCAGGGCTTGGGTCAGATCGTCGACGCCGCCGGAAAAATCGAACAGATCGGTTTTCGCCGCCCCGCGATAGGCCAGCATCAACGCCGTTCCTTCGCGGTTCAGGGCGTCGTTTTCCAGCACCGCGTCACAGGCGGCGAGGCGGTCTCGGCCGGGTAGGTCGCCCGACATACATCGCCGCATTTCCACGGCGACTTGCGGTTCCTGTTGCTGCGCCGCGACCGGTCCGGCCAATCCGACCAATCCGGTTAGCGCGAGCGCGGCGATCTTTGCCACCTGCATGGGGCACCTCCGTCCAGAACATTACCGCATGCGGTACGGGATATGAAGTTAAGCGGGATACGGAACGATGCAAGCACCGACCCGGTCTTGCCCCTTAACATTTCTTCCGGATCGGCCCGAACTTTGCTTAGAATGGGGCATGAACAGGGCAATTATCATTTTGTTGGTCATGTCGGCGGCACTTGCGGCGTCGGGAAGCGGCGTTGCACAAACACCGGACAATCCCTTCACCAATGCCGGTGGGGACGGAAACGCCGTCACGCCCGCCGCGCCGCCGCCGGCGACCGAGACGGCCCCGACATCCGGCGGTTCCGGCGTGCCGTCTGGTGCGCCCAGGCCGGACGCGAAACCCGATTTTCTGCTGAACATGTCAAAGGCGGATTGCCGCCGCTTGATCCGACGGTCGGACGTTGCCGGGGCGGATTATGTTGCGGGGGTCGACGTGCGGGGTAACGCCGTTACCGGCGCCGAACTGTCGGGCAGCCTGACCGCGGCGGATATCCTGCCGAAGGAAATCGCCTTCGAACTGTCGCTCAATCCTCTGTCCTATGCCGGGAACGGCGATCTGGCCGATGTGTTCTCGGAGTCTTCCACCAGTTTCGGCACGATAAAATTCGATCTGGCCTCCGGTGCGCTGACATTGGACGGGAAGCGGCTGAACGGCACGACGGAAAGCGAGGTTCTCGCGCTTTGCAAGTCGTCGCTGGGCCTGTGACGCGCCTTTACGGAATGCGTTATTCCCCCTAGATTGCGCGCGACTCGAAACCCTACTTTTCCAAGGTGCGCCTTTCATGCGTTTGTCCCCTGCCGTCCGCCTTAGCGAATATTTCATGCCCACGCTGCGCGAAACGCCCAGCGAGGCGGAAATCGTGTCCCACCGTCTGATGCTGCGGGCGGGGATGATCCGTCAGGAATCGGCGGGGATCTATTCCTGGCTGCCTATGGGCTATCGGGTACTGCGCAAGATCGAACAGGTTGTGCGTGACGAAATGGACCGGATCGGCTGCCACGAGGTGCTGATGCCCACCATTCAGTCGGCGGAACTGTGGCGTAAATCCGGGCGCTACGACGATTACGGTAAGGAAATGCTGCGCATCACGGATCGGCACGACCGCGACATGCTGTTCGGTCCGACGAACGAGGAAATGATCACGGATATCTTCGCGGAACACGCCAAAAGCTATAAGGACGTGCCGCGGATGCTGTATCACATCCAGTGGAAATTCCGCGATGAGGTACGCCCCCGTTTCGGCGTCATGCGCGGTCGCGAATTCCTGATGAAGGATGCCTATTCTTTCGATCTGACACCGGAAGACGGGCGGATTTCATACAATAAGCAGTTCGTCGCCTATCTGCGGCTCTACGCACGGATGGGACTTCAGGCGATTCCGATGGCCGCCGATACCGGTCCGATTGGTGGCGACATGAGCCATGAGTTCATCATTTTGGCCGAAACCGGGGAAAGCCAGGTCTGGTGCAATTCCGATCTGCTGGAACTCGACCTCCTCAATGCCGATATCGACCATCGCGACCCCGCCCAGATGAGCGACGTCATCGGCAAGGTGACGAGCTACTACGCGGCCACCGACGAACAGCATGACGAAGCGAAGTATCAGGCGGAAGTGCCTGAGGATAAACGCCTGTCGGCGCGTGGAATCGAAGTCGGACATATCTTCTTCTTCGGCACGAAATACAGCGAGCCGATGAATGCGAAACTGCAAACCAAGGACGGTGAGTCCGTACCGGTGCAGATGGGGTCGTACGGTGTCGGCGTGTCGCGTCTGGCGGGCGCGATTATCGAGGCCTGCCACGACGATAACGGCATCGTTTGGCCGGAGGCGGTTGCACCGTTCAAGGTCGGACTGATCAACCTGCGCGTCGGAGACGCGGCCTGCGATGCGGCCTGCGAGGATTTGTTCGCGAAGCTTCAGGCGGCGGGTGTCGATGTCATGTATGATGACCGCGACGAACGCGCCGGGGTGAAATTCGCCGATATGGACCTGATCGGACTGCCCTGGCAGATCGTCGTCGGACCGAAAGGCGTCGCCGCCGGCGTGGTGGAACTGAAATCCCGGAAGACCGGCGTGAAGGAAGAACTGTCCCCCGAAGCGGCGCTTGCGCGGTTGGCGGGCTGATGTTTTCAGCCGTCGAGCGTCTGGTCGCCTTCCGCTACCTACGGGCCAAGCGACAGGAAGGGTTCATTTCCGTCGTGGCGTGGTTCTCGTTGCTGGGCATCATGCTGGGTGTCGCCACGCTGATCATCGTCATGTCGGTGATGAACGGGTTTCGCGCGGAATTGCTGGGTCGAATCATCGGGTTGAACGGCCATCTGACGGTAACCAGCGTGGAACGGCGGATTGAGGACTATCAGAACCTCGCCGCACAACTGATGAAATCGGAACATGTCGTTTATGCCACGCCGCTGATCGAAGGTCAGGTCATGGCCAGCGCGAAAAACGCGGCGGGCGGCGCGTTGGTACGCGGCCTGCGCGCGGCGGATTTCGAGGCGCGCCCGATCCTGCGGGATTCCATCATCGCCGGGGGCCTGGATCGATTTCGCGGCGGGGAGGGTATTCTGATCGGTGTCCGCATGGCCAATCGTTTCGGCCTGTCCGTCGGGGACAATCTGACCCTGATTTCACCGACCGGCACGGTGACGGCCTTCGGTACCGTGCCACGGATGAAGGCCTTTAGGATCGACGGCATTTTCGAAGTCGGCATGTACGAATTCGATAATACCTATATCTATATGCCGCTGCCGGAGGCACAAACTTTCTTCAAGACGGGCGACGCGGCCGGATCGATCGAAATCATGACCGACGATGCGGATCATGCGCGACGCATTGCCTTCGACCTGAACAAGATGCTGCCGCCCGGTTATCATGCGACGGATTGGCAACGGGTAAATGTCAGCTTCTTCAATGCGTTGGAAGTCGAACGCAATGTCATGGCGCTCATTCTGTCGCTGATTGTCGTCGTCGCGGCGTTCAATGTCATCTCGTCCCAGATCATGCTGGTGCAGGACAAGGCGCGGGGCATTGCGATCCTGCGCACCATGGGGGCGGGACGCGGGGCGATCCTTAGAATCTTCTTCATGACCGGCAGTTCCGTCGGTGTGATCGGGACCGTTCTGGGCGCGACTCTGGGGATATCCTTCGCCACGAATATCGAAACCATACGGCAATGGATTCAATCCTTGTCGGGTTTGACCCTGTTCGATGCGGAAATCTACTTCCTGTCAAAGCTTCCCGCGAAGATCGACCCGATGGAAGTCGGCCTGACCATCGCGTTTGCCCTGGCCATCAGTCTGCTGGCGTCGATCTATCCGGCCTGGCGCGCGGCGCGCCTCGATCCGGTGGAGGTGCTACGCTATGAGTGAGGCGATGCTCGCGCTGCGCGACGTTCGGCGGGTTTACGAAACGGCCTCCGATCCGTTGGTAGTCCTTGACGGCGCATCCGTCGAATTGGGACGCGGGGAGGCGGTCGGGCTGGTCGCGCCCAGCGGGACCGGGAAGTCGACCTTGCTGCATGTTGCGGGACTGTTGGAACGACCGCAATCCGGTGACGTCTTTGTCGACGGCAAGGCGTGTGGGCGATTGGGCGATGCGGAACGCACGGCCATCCGCCGCAATGGGATCGGTTTCGTCTATCAGTTTCATCACCTGTTGCCGGAATTCTCGGCCCTGGAAAACGTGATGCTGCCCTGCATGATTGCCGGGTTGTCACGAAAGGAAGCGTCGAAGCGCGCAGGGGATCTGCTGGAACGCGTCGGGCTGACGCCACGCGCAACGCATCGACCGGCGAAACTGTCCGGTGGGGAACAGCAACGCGTTGCGGTGGCGCGCGCGCTTGCGAACGGACCGGCGGTCCTTTTGGCCGACGAACCGACGGGAAACCTGGATCCCGGGACATCCGATCATGTGTTCGATCTGTTGTTATCCATGGTGCGAGAACGGGGCATGAGCGCCCTGATCGCCACGCATAATGTGGGGCTGGCGCGTCGGCTCGACCGGGTCGTGACGTTGCAGGATGGAAAACTCGTTTCCTATGAGGACAATCCAACTTAGGCTATGAGGATCGGTTCATTGACGGAATGGATCGAAGTCAAACGAAGGTTCGAGACAATGCCGGAGGCAGCGGCACGGTGACCGAAGCATCTGGAGTGAGGGAAGCGGAAAAACGCCCTGCCGACGCGAAATCGGGCGGGGCGGCAGGTTTGGCCAAACGGGCGGAACCGTTGGATCCGAAGCGGCATGCGTCGCTGCGTATTCTGCAGGGTCGTGATTTTTCCTATGCCGCGGGCATGCATACGGTGCCGCTTAGCGTCGTGGAATTCATGCCGTCCGCCCGGCATTATCCGATCATTTTCGCGGGTAGCCGGGAAATTCAACCCGTTGCCATGGTGGGGCTGCGTCCTGGCGAGAACTTGTTCGTCGCGGAAGACGGAGGTTGGAAGGAAGGCTGTTACATTCCCGCGATCCTGCGTCGCGCGCCTTTCGTATTGTTGCAGGATTCCAAGAAGGGGCAGGACGGCGTTATGCTGTGCCTCGACGTGGAATCCCCCCTGATTTCGAAGACCGAAGGGTCGCCGCTGTTCCAGGACGGAAAGCCGACCCCGCTGATCGCCAAGATGGGTAGTTTTGCAGCGGCATATTCCAAGGAACAGGCCCGGACCCGCGCCTTTGTGAATGCCTGCATCGAACGCGATCTGCTCGCCGAACGTCAGATGGAAATCACCCTGGCGAACGGACAGAAGCTGCTGTTCGCCGGATTTAAGGTGATCGACGAGGAAAAGCTGCGGAAGCTGCCCGATAGCGACGCCTTGCTGTTCTATCGGCGGGGCTGGCTGGCGCTTGCCGACGCGCATTTCCTATCGCTCGGGAATATGGGAAGGCTGCACCACCGCGCCAATTTCCGTGCCAAGTCGATCGCCGATAACGGGGCCTTGGACTTCACCGGACTTGGCGGTAAGGCTTGAAATTCTACTTCCGCCGGTACTCGCTCGGTAAATAACTCTAAAGTCTTGAGATTTGGGGACAGGTATTGTACCCGAAGGAGGGCTGGGGTGTTATTGAGGCGGCGAATCGTGCCTCGCGAGTCCATGAGGCGCGCGTAGTAGAACCATGTCCAAGAACTATGATTTCAGAAACGTGCGCATGCTGGTCGTCGACGACTGCAAATTCATGCGTAATATTTTGGAGCGTATGTTGGAGACCTTGGGCGTCGGCTATATCCGCACGGCGACCGATGGGATCGACGCCTGGGATCTGCTCTATAACGACGATTTCGACATTCTTCTGACCGATTGGGAAATGGAACCGGAAGACGGCCCGACTTTCGTCCACCGCGTGCGGCAGGATCCCGACAGTCCCAGTCGATACATCCCCGTCATCATGCTGACCGGCTATACCGAAAAGACGAAAGTCACGAGTGCCCGTGACTTCGGTATTACGGAATTCCTGGCAAAGCCTGTCGCGGCCCGGTCGCTGCATGCGCGGCTCCTTAACATTATCGAAAACCCGCGACCTTTCGTGCGCACGGCAACTTTTTTCGGCCCCTGCCGTCGGCGTTTGAATCTGCCGACCTTTGACGGAATCGACCGCCGCGCATCCAGTGAAGACGCGCTTCTGATTTAACCGATATCTGAAAATCCGTTACGGGGCCGCCGCCTGGGTATCCTTAGGGTATGTTGCGCTTCTGATTCGGGGGAAGGCTTGTTATTGTGTCCGTGGGGAACGGGAGTGGGCGTGGTTTTCCGGGGAATATCCGGATAAGGGGACAGTATGGGTAAGAACGATTTACCGAAAGTGCCGGACGGCGCGGGCCGGTCCTGGCATGAGGTCATCGAACGTCCGAATGTTTTGGCGCGCAAGGTGCCGAAAACCGGTGGCGTGAATCCGGAAAACGCCTTCAAGGAAGCGGAAGCCATCGTCAAAAAGATGGCGGCCGAATATGTCGATAAGCTGGCGCAGGACATCGACCAGATGAAGCTGTTCGCCGCGGCCTATCGCAAGGACCCGTCCGCGAAAAATTTGGACCGGCTGTTTCGTCTAATCCACAACATGCGCGGGCAGGGGGCCACTTTCGGTTTTCCCTTGATCACGGAAGTCGGGCGGAATTTCTGTCGCTATGTCCGGGAACGGCCGGACGATAAGCCGGTCCGTCCGGACCTTGTCGACCAGCACGTTAAAACGCTTCAGGTCGTTTATGATCAGTCGATCAAGGGGAGTGGCGACGAAATGGCCCAGCAGGTCGTGAAGGCGTTGACGGAAGTCGTCGAAAAGGAAGTCGGGCCCGGAGTGTAAATCCGTGTCGGGTTCCGCTTTTAAGGCGGGGTATGGTGATTTAGAGTGCCGCCGACGAGCTGATGCGGGACCGTTCGGAACCCCGTGACCACATGAAATAGGGAGCTGGCAATGTCCGGAAGCCTCAACAAAGTCATTCTTGTCGGCAATCTGGGGGCCGATCCGGACGTGCGCAGCATGCAGTCCGGCGACAAGGTCGCGAACCTGTCGATCGCGACGTCGGAACGCTGGAACGACCGTGAAGGAAATCGCCAGGAACGCACGGAATGGCACCGCGTTGTGCTGTTCGGCAAGGTTGCGGAAGTGGCTGAACGGTATCTCAAGAAAGGCGCCAAGGTGCTGATCGAAGGTCAGCTTCAAACCCGTAAATGGCAGGATCAAAATGGCCAGGACCGCTATTCGACGGAGGTCGTCGTGCGCGGTTTCAGCGGCAACATGACCATGCTGGACGGCCCCGGCGGCAGTGGCGGCGGTCAGGGTGGCGGCGGTGGCGGCTATGACGACCGGGGCAGCTATGGCGGCGGCGGTGGTTATGGCGGAGGCCAGGGCGGCGGTGGCGGCTATGGCGGTGGCCAAGGCGGCGGTCAAGGTGGTGGCCAAGGCGGAGGCGGTCGCGACTACAGCGCCGATCTGGACGACGAAATTCCGTTCTGATCCGTCCGATAACGACGTGAAGGCCCGCGTTTTTGACGCGGGCCTTTTGCTGTCTGCGGATAGGGTGGAGCCCGTGGATTTTCGGTCAATGGGCAATAGTCTTTCCCAGTTTCGCTGAATCGCTATATGCCATCGCGTTAATTTTGCCTGAACCCGTTTATCCGGTTCGGGCGGTGGAACCGGTTGCGCCGGGGGGCGCGTTGATTTCCGCCGTGTTTCGATAAAACAGGTTGGTCGATGCGAACAACCGTTCTGAAAAAGGGGGTTTCGCGATGAGTGATCGCACTGCCGTTCTGGACGTCGAACAACGTCCGGCGCTGCCCGTCTGGGCGCTTCTAAGCCTTCAGCACCTGTTCGCCATGTTCGGCGCGACAGTGCTGGTGCCGCTGATTACAGGCCTCAATCCCGCCGTGGCTCTGGTCAGCAGCGGCGCGGGGACACTGCTGTACATCGTCATAACGAAGGGCCGCATCCCGGCCTATCTCGGTTCCAGCTTCGCCTTCATTGCGCCGATCATCGTCGCGACGGCGTCGGCGGATGCCAACGCCGCCCTGATCGGGTGCTTCTTCGCCGGTCTGGTTTATGTCGCGATTTCCATTCTGATCCGCGTATTCGGCGTCGGTTGGCTGTTGCGCATCATTCCGCCGGTTGTCGTCGGCCCGGTTATCATGGTGATCGGTCTCGGGCTTGCCGGCGTTGCCGTGGACATGGCGACGACCGGAACCGGAGCGCCGGACGGCACCTATGACGGGGTGAAGTTCGGTGTCGCCCTGTTCACGCTGGCCGTCACCATCGGCTGCGCGGTCTATATGAAGAACTTCTTCTCCATGGTCCCGGTGCTGGTCGGCGTCGTTGTCGGCTATGTCGTTTCGATCCCATTGGGCCTTGTGGATTTCGGCCCAGTCGCGGCCGCCGCCTTTTTCGCGGTGCCGGATTTCTCCATTCCCTTCGTGACCTATTCGCCCGATCTGAATGGCGCGATCGTATTGGCCTTCATCGCGGCGGCCATTGTCCCGGTGGCCGAACATATCGGCGACCAGATCGTCCTCAGTAAGGTCGTCGGGCGTAACTTTCTACGCAATCCGGGCCTTGATCGCTCGATTTTGGGCGACGGTCTGGCGACGATGCTGGCGGCGATCCTGGGTGGTCCGCCGAATACCACTTATGGCGAGAATATCGGCGTGCTGGCGGTTACCCGCATTTTCTCGATCTACGTCGTCGGTGGCGCGGCCGTGCTGGCCGTCGTGTTCGGCTTCATCGGGAAATTCGCGGAGCTGATTCGCACGATCCCGGTTCCGGTCATGGGCGGCGTTTCCATCATGCTGTTCGGAATCATTGCCGCCAGCGGGTTGCGCATGATGGTCGACAGCAAGGTCGATCTCTCGCAGAAGCGTAATTTGGTGATCGCCTCCGTCATCCTGGTGATCGGCGTCGGCGGCGCGACGATCCAGGTCGCGGAAAATATCCAGATCGCGGGGATGGCGCTTGCCGCCATCGTCGGCATCGTCTTGAATCTGGCACTGCCGGGCCGTCCGAAGGAGGACGAAAGCGAGGCAATGTTCGACTCGCTCGACTAAGCGTCAAGTCGCTCTAGATTTTGAACCGGCGGGGTGTAATGCCTCGCCGGTTTTTCTTTGATCGGAGAGCACAATGCGCTTCATCCTGATGACGGTGTTTTGCCTTGGTGTATTTCCAATAACGGCGTGCGAAACGCGGGACCGCGAGGGGGCGGTGGCGCCGACAGTCGGGACGGGGGACGATTTGATGGCCGTGCCGGGACTGAAACAGCGACGATTGCAGCAATGCGAGGCAGACGAAACCGCGTGTCAGTAAGGCACCGCCCCCCGGATCCATTTTTCCAGGAACCCGATGAACCATTCCTTCATCGGGCCGTGATAGACATCGGCCAGCTTACGCTGCGTCGGTACGTCCTGCGCGCCGGGGATCGTCGTCATATCGATCTGTCGTTCCAGCCACAATTCGTGCTGTTCCATGCTGATTTCCGGGTGGAACTGAAATCCGAAAGCGTTTTCGGCAAACCGTATGGCTTGGTTCGGGAACATGGACGATGTCGCCAACCGCACCGTGTCGGACGGCAGATCGAATCCCAGGAAATGCCACTGCGCCACCATCATGCGTGACGGAAAAACGGACGCGCCCTTCGGTGTCGGGTCCAGCGTGAAATAGCCGATTTCACTCAACCCCTCGGGATTCGGGCGTAGCGCGGCACCCAGTTCGACTGCCATCACCTGCGCTCCGGCGCAGAGCCCGAGGAAGGGGCGGCCCGTGGCGAGCCAGCGGCCGGTCCAGTCCAATTCCTTCGCCATGAAAGGGTAGCGCCGGGTTTCGGTCGCGGAATAGCGCCCGCCATAGATGATCGCCCCGACGTGATCCGGGCGGATATCGGGCAGGTCCTGACCCAGGGCCGGACACACCCATTCCAGGCGATATCCAAGCGCCTGAAGGTGGTCCGACGCGGTATCATAGCTTTCCGGTCGGTGGTGCGTGACCAGGACGACGGTACCGAGAGAATCACTTGTCATGGTTTGCAGTCTAACCACGGGATTACGGTACCGAAAAGAAGCGATTTAAACCGCTGAAATTCCGTCAAATTCCCCTTATCTGGTTGTTCGGTGGGGGGCGGACATGCTAGATATACGGTCGGTCGTGCCGAATAAGACTTCGGGTTGCGATCCCTCCGCCGGGACTTCCGATCCCACTTTCCGATACTGAAGTAGAAGCGACGTTCTGAACCTTGTCCGACGATCAAAACGACACCGGCCCCGACGCCCCTGAACCCGGCGCTCCCGCCCCCGGCACGCCGCCGTCGGGATTCGATATTTCCTCCGTCCTTATCGAAGAGGAAATGCAGCGCAGCTACCTCGATTACGCGATGAGCGTGATCGTCAGCCGCGCGCTGCCAGACGTGCGGGACGGGTTGAAGCCGGTTCACCGCCGCATTCTCTATACGATGAAGGAAAACGGTTTCGACTCCACGAAACCGTACCGTAAATCCGCGCGTATCGCCGGGGATGTCATGGGTAAGTATCACCCCCATGGCGACAGCGCGATTTACGACGCCATGGTCCGTATGGCGCAGAATTTCTCCCTGCGGGTGCCGCTGATCGATGGCCAGGGCAATTTCGGGTCCATGGACGGCGATGCGGCCGCGGCTATGCGTTATACGGAGGCGCGCCTGTCCAAGGCCGCCGAAACCATGCTGGACGATATCGACAAGGATACCGTCGATTTCCAGCCGAACTACGACGAATCCGAAGTTGAGCCGACCGTCCTTCCCGCGCGCTTCCCTGCGCTGCTGGTCAATGGCGGGGGCGGGATCGCCGTCGGGATGGCGACCAATATTCCGCCGCACAATTTGGGCGAGGTGCTGAACGCCTGTATCGCCTATGTCGAAAATCCCGAGCTTACGATCGACGAGTTGAACGAGATCATCCCAGGACCGGATTTTCCGACCGGCGGGGAGATTCTCGGCCGATCCGGCATTCGTGCCGCCTACAATACCGGACGGGGCTCGATCGTCATGCGCTCCAAGGTTTCGGTAGAGGCTGTTTCCAAGGATCGGGAAGCGCTAATCGTCACGGAAATCCCGTATCAGGTCAATAAATCCAGGATGTTGGAGCGCATTGCTGAAGTGGTGCGTGAAAAGATCGTGGAAGGGATCGGCGACCTGCGCGACGAATCCGACCGGGATGGCGTCCGGGTCGTGATCGAATTGAAACGCGGCGTCGAACCGGAAGTCGTCAAGGCGCAACTGTTCAAATACACGCCGTTGCAAACCAGTTTCCCGGTCAACATGCTGGCCCTGCATGACGGCCAGCCGAAGACCCTGACGCTGAAGGACATTATCGGCGCCTTCGTCTATTTCCGCGAAGAGGTGGTCAAGCGTCGCACGGCCTATGAATTGGCGAAGGCCCGGGACCGGGCGCATATCCTGGCCGGTCTGATGATCGCCATTCTGAACCTGGACCCGGTGATCGAACTGATCCGCAAGGCCCCGGACCCGCAGACGGCCCGCGCCGAACTGATGGGCCGCGCCTGGCCGGCCGGTGAAATCCTGCCCTATCTGAAGCTGATCGACGATCCGGAAGGCCGTGTCGAGGGTGAAAACGCTTGGCTGAGCGAGCGGCAGGCCCGCGCCATCCTGGACCTGCGTTTGCAGCGACTGACCGGGATGGAACGCGAGAAGTTGGAAGAAGAAGCCCGCGATATTCAGGTCCGGATCACGGATTACCTGGAAATCCTGGCGTCGCATCCGCGCCGCATGCAGGTCCTGACCGACGAATTCGTGGATATCCGCGACCGCTTTGCCGATCCGCGCCGCACGGTCATTCTGGAAAATGAATTCGAACACGATATCGAAGACCTGATCCAGCGTGAGGACATGGTCGTCACGGTGACCCATGGCGGTTATATCAAACGCACGCCGTTGACCACCTATCGGGCGCAGCGCCGGGGCGGCAAGGGCCGCACCGGCATGTCGATGAAGGATGAGGACGCGATTTCCAGCGTCTTCGTGACCTCTACCCATACGCCGGTTCTGTTCTTCTCGTCGCGCGGCATGGCCTATGTCATGAAGGTCTACCGTCTACCGGCGGGCGCGCCGCAATCGCGCGGCAAGGCCATGGTCAATGTGCTGCCCCTGTCGCCGGATGAATGGATCACGACGGTGATGCCGCTGCCGGAGGACGAGGAAAGTTGGGGTCAGCTGGACGCGGTCTTCGCCACGGCGTCGGGCGGGATTCGCCGCAACAAGCTGTCCGACTTCACGAATATCAAGTCGAACGGCAAGATCGCGATGAAGCTGGACGAAGGCGACCGCCTCGTGTCGGTCAGCGTCTGTAGCGACGATCAGGACATCATGCTGTCGACGCGGTTGGGCAAATGCATTCGCTTCGAGGTCGGCAATGTCCGCGTTTTCTCCGGTCGGACCTCGACCGGTGTGCGCGGGATTCGTCTGGCGGACGGCGACAGCGTGATCGGCATGTCTGTTCTCAATCACGGCAGTTTCACTTCGGAAGAACGCGACGACTATCTGCGCGCCCAGGCGGCGGCCAAACGTCTGCAATCCGGGGAATACAGCAACGAAGAGGACCGCCAACGCGACGCGGAACGCGCGGCCCAGTTGGAAGAACCGAAGTTCGGGGAAATGGCGGCGCAGGAAGAATTCATCCTGACCGTTTCCAACCGCGGCATGGGGCAATTGGCGTCCGCCTATGACTATCGCGTCACCGGTCGCGGCGGGCAGGGGATCAACAACATGGACCTGCGCGGCGCGGAAGTTGCGGCGGTCTTCCTGTTCGATCCGTCCCTGGACGAATTAATGATGGTCGCCGACAGCGGTCAGATTATTCGTATTCACGGCAAGGGTATTTCGTCCCGTCGCCGCGGCAGCAAGGGCGTCATCGTCTTCGATGTCGGTGACGATCAGAAGGTCGTATCCGTCGCGCGCCTGCGTGAAGATGCGAACGGCGACTTGGACGGTGAGTTGGATGCCGATGGCGAACCGGTCGATATCCCGCCGGACGGCGATGCACCCGACGGCGATGCTGCAGTGCAAGACGGTTCTGCTTCCGATGTATGAGGAACCGGGCTATAAGACCCTCGCGACCGAAAAGGGGTCGGCATAAAACGGTTCGAAGTCGCGGGAGTGAAGCATGGGTACCATCGAACGGGTCGGGATTTATCCTGGCACCTTTGATCCGATCACGAACGGCCATTTCGATATCATCCGGCGCGCGGCGACGCATTTATGCGACCGGTTGATCGTGTCCGTCGCGGTCAATGCGGGGAAGGGTCCGCTGTTTTCCCTGGACGAACGGACCGCCATGGTCCGGGCGGAAGTGGAATCCCTGCCGGACCCGGTGCGCGGCCGTGTCGAGGTTCAGCCCTTCGAAGGCCTGTTGATGCACCACGCGGTCAATGTCGGGGCCGAACTGATCGTGCGCGGATTGCGGGCCGTATCCGATTTCGAGTACGAATTCCAGATGACCGGCATGAATGCCCGACTGAATCGGAATGTCGAAACGGTCTTTCTGATGGCGTCCGAACGCCACCAGTTCATTTCCAGCCGTTTCGTGAAGGAAATCCGGCAGTTGAACGGGGATATCCAGGAGTTCGTCAGCCCCCGTGTCATGGAACGGCTGAACGAGAAATTCAGCTGATCGGGGACCGTTCCCGAAGTTCAGTTGCTCAGGATCGCGACACGTTCGGAAACGCCTTGTTCGGCGAACCCGCCGGGTACGTGCTTTTTCACCATTCCGGTATGATCCAGACGATACTTCGTGCAATAGGTGTCGGTGTTGATCTTGATGCCGAACCGATCGTTATGGGTTTCCAGTTCTTCGGCGAACGCATTATGCAATTTGTCGAACAAGGCGATCGGGTCCAGAAACACGCTGGGTAGGGTGATGGATTCCGTAAAAAGCTCGAACCCGGACCCGTCCTTATACGCGAAAATCAGGTCGACCGGATAACTGCGGATATAGCCGTAGCGGTCTTGAAATACGACGAAGTGTTCGTTCCCAGCCTCAATCGATTCCACCAATGCCGACAGATCGTTCGCATCATCCCAAGTGCACCAGACGATATCCGATTTGTTGCGATAGGCGAAGGTCATGCGGTTGTATCCGCGCGCACCCAACGCGTTTACCGACATTCCAGTCGACGCGGCGGTCCCCACGGGGCCGTCCATGGCGTAATTCAGGTAAATTGGAAAGCCGTCGACATAGACGAATCCGCTGGCAGTAGTCACAGCACCATGCCCATTCACATAGTTTTGCGCAGGGCGGGCAGCACCGATCAACCGTGTTCCGTCGCTGCACAGGAACGGCAAAAAGAGATTTTCCTTGTACGGCGCCATGGGGATGCTCAGCCCCGGATTGTCCGTATCCGGTTCCAGGACAACAGTAACTTGTTCTCCGTCGAACAGGCGCTCGTTTAACGTGGTCATGATCCAGAGTCTCCGATACGCGCGGATACGCGGTTCAGTAGTACCGAACCACGATCTGGGTATCAGAGTCACTATCGTCTAGGAAAGTGAAAAATGAGAAATACGCGCCTTGGTATTCTTATCCTGGATTGAACCTTTTCTTGGTTCGATTGGCGAAGGCGACGAGCGACAACATCACCGGGACTTCGACCAGAACGCCCACCACGGTTGCCAGGGCCGCGCCGGAATTCAGCCCGAAAAGGCTGATGGCGACGGCAACGGCGAGTTCGAAGAAATTGGACGTGCCGATTAACGCGCAAGGGGCGGCAATACGATGCGGCACCTTCAGGATGTAGGCGGCGGCATAGGCGATAGCGAAAATGCCGTAGCTCTGCACCAGGATCGGCGTTGCAATCAGGGCGATTGAAAGGGGCCGATCCACGATGACGCTGCCTTGCAGGCCGAACAGGATCACGACCGTGGCAATCAATCCGATGACGGACCAGGGCTTGATCCGTGCCGTGAAGGCCGCGATACGGTCGGCGCTGCCGAGTTTCCGGCGCGTGATGGCCCCCGCAATTAACGGCAGGACGACATATAACACCGTCGCCAGTATCAGGGTTTCCCAAGGCACTGTGATATCCGTCACGCCCAACAGGAAGGCCACGATGGGCGCGAAGGCGACGACCATGATAAGGTCGTTCACGGATACCTGAACCAGGGTATAGGTCGCATCGCCGCGCGTCAGTTGCGACCAGACGAAGACCATCGCGGTGCAGGGGGCGGCGCCCAGAAGGATGAGGCCCGCCGTATATTGTGCCGCGTCTTCCGGTGCTATCAGCGGTGCGAAGACGGTATCGAAGAACAGCACGGCCAGCATGGCCATGGTGAACGGTTTGATCAGCCAATTGACGGCCAGCGTAATCAGAAGGCCCCTGGGTTGCCGAGCGATACCGGCAACCGATGCGAAATCGACACCGACCATCATCGGATAGACCATCGCCCAGATCAGGACCGCGACGACAAGATTGATCGAGGCAACCTCCGCCCCGGCGATGGCTTCTATCAGGCCGGGCGTGACATTGCCCATTACAATACCGCCCAGTATCGCGAGTAGGATCCATACACTGAGCCATCGTTCGAAGATCCCGAGGGCGGGGGGCGACGTTTCGGCTGTATCGGTCATTGAGGGGCGGCTCCCGAGTTAAGGTGTTTTGTTGCCAGCGGTATGGTGAAGATTAGGGCTAGGACGACCAGCCCACAGGCGCCCCACAATGTCGCCTGCAGGCCGCCGAGCTGGAAGACGATGCCGGACAGCAATGTTCCGATCAATCGGCCCCAGGCATTGGCCATATAGTAAAACCCGACATTCAGGGCGACTTTGTCGGAGTCTGAAAAGGCGACGATCAGCCAACTATGCACGGCCGAATTCATGGCGAATATCGCCCCGAAGACGAACAGGCCGAGGATCAAAACCGTTCCGGCGAATGGTTCGCCGTCAATGGTTTGCATCGCAAACGCCAGTCCGACGGTGACGGATAGTAAGACAATGATCCAAACCAAGGCGGCACGTGTCCCAAACTCCCTCGACGTCACGGCACGCAATATCCTGGGTGATGCGGCCTGGACAAAGCCGTAACCGATGACCCAAACGGCCATGAACCCGCCGACGGCATCGAAACTCCATCCCATCGCCGTGTAAAGGAATACAGGGACACCGACGACGAACCAGATGTCCCGACTGGCAAACAGAAAGATCCGCGCGGCGGACAGCCAATTGATATCCCGGTTCTTGGAGAGAATGTCGGTATGGCGGACCTTGGTCTTCGCCCTGCCCAGATCGCCGCGCACCATGGCGAGGGATAGCATAAGGACGACAAAAAGCGCTGCGGCCATCACCCACAACGCGGTCTTGAAGCCGAATCCTTCCAGCAAGACTCCGCCCAGAAAGAAACCGACGCCCTTCAATGTGTTCTTCGAACCGGTGAGGAGCGCGACCCATTTGAACAGATGGCCGTCCTGGCCTTCGGGAACGACGGATTTCACAGCGGATTTGGACGACATCTTGGTCAGGTCCTTGGCGACGCCGGATGCGGCCTGACAGCCCATGACATAGGCGACAGACAGGCTGACGGCCCAATCGGCCCCGGTGAAGGACAGGGCGGCGAGGGCGATCACCTGTAAACCCAAACCCGCGAACAATGTGTGTCGCAAGCCGTACCGCGCACCCAGCCATCCGCCGATCAGGTTCGTGACGACACCCATGCTTTCGTACAACAGAAACAGGAAGGCGAGTTCGACCGGCGTGAATCCCAGATGATGGAAGTGCAGCAGGACCAACATACGCAGCGCGCCGTCGGTTAGCGTGAAGCCCCAATAGGCTGCGGTAACCGCCGCATACTGCCGTAGATCGGATGTCACGAACGGGTTCCGGCGATCAGGGTAAGGATATCGATCATGCGGTTCACATATCCCCATTCATTGTCGTACCAGGCGAAAATTTTCACCTGACGCTTGTCGATGACCATGGTGGAGGGGGCGTCGATCACGGCGGATCGCGGGTCACCCTGAAAGTCGGTCGACACCAGGGGGCGTTCCTCGACCCCCAGGATTCCGGACAGGTTACCCGCCGCCGCCGCGCGGAACAGGTCGTTCACCTCTTCCGCCGTCGTGTCATGCGCGACTTCGAAAACGCAGTCGGTCAGGGAGGCGTTCAACAGCGGTACCCGCACCGCATGCCCGTTCAGGCGGCCCTTCAATTCCGGATAGATCAGGGTAATTGCGGTCGCCGATCCGGTCGTGGTCGGGATCAACGCATTCAACGCGGACCGCGCACGGCGCTTGTCCTTATGCGGTGCGTCCACCAGAGTTTGGGTGTTGGTGACGTCGTGAATGGTCGTCATCGACCCGTGGACGATTTCCAGCGCCTCATGAATGACCTTCACAACCGGGGCTAGACAATTTGTCGTGCAAGATGCGGCCGTCAGGATGCGATGCGACGCCGGGTCGAATTCGGCATGATTGATTCCGTAAACCAGATTGAGGGCGGCACCGTCCTTGACCGGGGCGCTGACCAACACGCGGCCGATGTCTTTCTCCAGATAGGCGTTCAACCGTTCACCGGTCAGGAACTTGCCGGTACAGTCCAGGATGACATCGACGTCATCACCCGTCCAGGAACAGGTTTCCGGTGAATTGAAGTCGGAAAAGATGATATCCCGTCCGTCTACCGAAATCGTTTCCGGCGTCCAATCTATCTTATGCGGCCAACGGCCCTGGACACTGTCGAATTCCAAAAGATGGGCGGCGATTTCCGCGCCGCCCTTGATTTCGTTCACGGCGACGACGTCGAGCGCCGGGTTATCCCAGCCTGCGCGCAGGGCCAATTTGCCCATGCGTCCGAAACCGTTGATTGCAACTTTCAATGCCATACCGGCGGTATCCTCGTTAGGCGGATTGAAAATCGGATTTCGTGTTTTCGGTTTTGCCGATCATATCCAACTTGCGTTGCAGCGACAGTTTGTCGAGAGACTGCAAGGGCAGGGCGCAGAAGATCGAAATCCGGTTGGTCAGCATGCGAAAGACATCCGCGGTAAACAAGGTTCGTTCCGTTTCCGTGCCTTCGAATTTCACCGGGTCGGGTACACCCCAATGCGCGGTCATCGGTTGTCCCGGCCATACCGGGCAGACTTCGCCCGCCGCGTCGTCGCAAACGGTGAAGACGAAATCCATCACCGGCGCGTCATCGCCGGAAAATTCGTCCCAACTTTTGGATCGAAGGTCCGAAAGACTGAAATTGTTTCGTTGCAGCAGGGCGGCGGCGATCGGATCGATTTCTCCCCTGGGTTGGCTTCCCGCGCTATAGGCCTTGAAACGACCCATGCCTTCGCGGTTCAGGAGGCATTCCGCAATGATGCTGCGGGCGGAATTACCCGTGCAAAGAAACAGGACATTGTAAACGCGGTTATCGCTGTTCATCGGAAAGTTTCCTTCTGTCGGATTGGGCTGCATGTCTGACCAACCGTTTTTTGTCATCAGCCAACGAAACGCCGTCAGGGCGGCGAAGTTGGCGGAGTAGTAAATCCACTGTCCGTCGCGGCGCGTCTCGACCAAGCCGGCTTGGCGCAGGTCCTTTAGATGAAAGGACAGGGCAGACGGGCGCAGCCCGACGCATTCCGCCAATTCGGTTGCCGATAACTCCCCGACCCGAACGAGCACGTGAAAGACCTTCAACCGTACCTCGTGGGACAGGGCCGCAAAAAGTTGAGACGCTGTCGTAAAGTTCATGCGCATACCTATACAAGACAGATATTCAGTGTTTCAACGATTATTGAATTAAAGATTTGTGTCATTGGTCGCGCGGGCGTCGAGGAATGCCCCTAAAACACTGTTAAAATTGTTGTAAACGCGTGTTTCCGGCCTTGTTTCCTGTTGATAAGAGGGACGTATATGACACGTCGAGCATCATTGTCCGGTAGCATCGTTAGGGAACAGCTAAGTTGAGAGTCTCGATCGGCGCTAAAATATTCGGCATTGCCGTCTGCTTGGCAGGGGTGATGGTTATTGCCGCGTATATTTCCACAAACCGAGTCGCAAGCACGGAACGACGAATTGCGGTGCTGGTCGACGATATCATTCCCCTTTTGGAAAGGTCCGACGATCTACGCGAAGTTGTGTGGCGGGAACAACTGACGTTTTCAGAGGAAAACAGGGTATCGGACGATGCCGCTAATCAGTTGCAAGGCGACAAACTTCGGACGGAGACATTTGAGACCCTTGCGAGGGCCATGGCCGCCGAACTCCATGATGCCGTCGGCGCGTTGACGAACGTCGATCGTCGTCTTTCGCTGACCGACGCGGCGGCGCGGTTGGACGCGTTGGTCGATGCGCACCGTGGATTGCAGGATGCATATGACATGTTGCGAGAGCGGGACGATGAACAGTCGTCTGAAGAAAGCCTGGAGGTGGTATCGCTCGTCAGGAAGCAGGTGGCCGCGTTTGAAGCCGCCCAAGATGCTTTGGAGCGAGAGATTCGTATCGTTGCAGACGGTCTGGCCCAGCAAACGGAAACGGACGAGGTATTAGCGATCTCGTTCGAAAATCTGGTTACGGGTATCGCGGCCGCGTTGGGATTGCTGTTGGCCGGAATTCTCACGCAAGCGATTGTTGCGCGTATCCGGAATCTTCAATCCGCTTCGCATGCTGTACGCGACGGTGATTTATCCCTTCAAATCGTGGTTCGGGGTAATGACGAAGTCGCGGATCTTGCCCATGCCTTCAACGAGATGATTGGACAATTACGGCGAAAGGAAAAAACGGAGGCGATTTTCGGCCGGTATCTCGACCCGCGTGTCATCGAAAGCTTGATTAACGAAACGGGAGAAGATGAGGAAGAGCTTTCGGCGGCGACGAAACAGGATGCGACGGTGATGTTCACCGATATCGCCGGATATACGTCCATTAGCGAACTGCTCAAGCCTGCTGCTCTCGTCCGTTTGATGAATGAGTATTTTCAGGTGGTTGGAGAGCCTATCGGCGAAACCGGGGGTGTGTTGGACAAGTTTATCGGCGATGCCGTCATGGCCTTCTGGTGCGAGCCCTTCGTGCGGGCAGAGGAGACCGGTCATTACGCCTGCGACGCCGCGTTGAAACAATTGGACTGCGTTCGTCAGTTTCAAACCCGGATTCCCGAGATCACCGGACTGCGCCTTCGGGCGCCGAAAATCAATGTGCGGATCGGATTGGCGACAGGGGACGTGTTGGTGGGGTCCATTGGCTCGCCGAACAAACGCAACTTCACGGTAATCGGCGATACTGTGAACATCAGTTCGCGTTTGGAAAGCGCCAGCAAGCTCTATGGTACCCAAATTCTGATATGCCAGAACACACAGGCGACCCTTCCCGAAAACTACGTTACCCGATATGTCGACAGCTTGGCCTTTGTCGGAAAAAGCGAGCCGGTTCACATCTATGAGCTGATCGCGAATGAACCCGTGCCGGAGCGTGCCGAAGAGGTGTTGTCCTTGTATGCTGACGGGATCGGACGTTATCGCGATCGCGATTGGACGGGCGCTGCGCAATCGATGCAAGCCTGTCTGCGCCTCGACCCCGAAGACGGCCCCGCTCGTACGATGTTAAACCGTATTGAACAGTTTATGCAGACCCCGCCCGATAACGGATGGGACGGCGTCTGGCGTTTAACGCACAAGTAGCTTCTAGTAACTGGGGACAGGGACAATGATGGCGCTGAAAGCCGTTGGCGGGTCCTTGTTGACCGTAAATCCGATCTCGTAGTTTCCATCGGAACTCATACTTCAAGTCCTGTTGTTTGAGAGGGGAACCAGGGTTTCTTGTGGAATCAACTCGGCATGCGTTCGAAGTGCCGAAGCTCGGGGTCGATCGGATCCCATGCATGGCCCCGAATGCTGCAGGTGAGCGCCTCGGGACGGAACAGGCCGGGATCGTCGAGGCTCGCCGCGGCAATTGCGATCAGGTCTGGCATGGCCGAGAAGGTGACATGGACCGACGAACCGCAGGTCGGACAAAACGCGTAAGCCTTGTCGTTGCCGCTGTCCACGGTCGCGCATGCATGGCCGAGGCAGGGTTCCGCGACATTGTTCGATCTCATCTTCCAGATGGCTGCACATTGTTTCGTGCACGCCTTGAGGCTCTGTAGGCCGGGCAGTGTTCACACGCGTCAAAAACAGCGCGCAGATTCTTGATGAATACGGTCGATATCTCGGGTCTTTTGTCACAATCCAGGTGCGCGGCCAGGGTGCGCAAAGCTCTAGGCCGAAACGATGATGGCGGCTGCCCGGACTTACGTTGCCATTCAGCCCAGAATAATGGCGATCGCAAAGATCGGCGGAAATCAGCCGGCGACAGAGAGGGGCCGGCAACCTTATGACCGCCGCACAGGTCGATTTCGTCGTCCTACGCGCGTCTTGCGTGAAGAGTGGCGCCTCGCCCGTTAAGGAGAAGACGCCGAGTTTCACAGAGAGGTCACGGGGAGATCACAGGGACTTTGCTTGTTCCCGTAGTTGGAATTTTTGAACCTTGCCGGTCGACGTTTTCGGCAATTCGGAAAAGACGACAAACTTGGGACATTTGTACCCGGCGAGACGCTCGCGGCAGAACGCCATGATATCCGCTGCGGTCGCTGACGAACCCGCCCGCAACTCCACGAATGCGCATGGCGTTTCTCCCCATTTTTCATCCGGTTTTGCGACGACGGCAGCCATCAGAATATCGGGGTGTCGATAGAGTACGTCTTCCACCTCGACCGATGAGATATTCTCGCCGCCCGAAATGATGATGTCCTTGGACCGGTCCTTGATTTCGACATATCCGTTCGGGTGCATAACCGCGAGATCGCCGCTATGGAACCAGCCGCCGGCGAAGGCCGCTTCGGTCGTTTCCGGGTTTTTCAAATAGCCTTTCATGACAATATTCCCGCGCAGGAATATCTCGCCGATCGACGTTCCGTCCGGCGGCACAGGTTCCATGCTGTCCGGATCGGCAACCATAATGTCCTCCTGCACCTCATACGGCACCCCCTGCCGCGCCTTTAGAACGGTACGCCGCTCCAAGGGCAGGGAATCCCATTCCGGATGCCAGGCGCAAACGACGCAAGGGCCGAAAACCTCCGTCAAACCGTATACGTGGTTTACGGATATCCCGATTTCCTCCATCGCCCCGATTACCGCCGCCGGCGGCGCTGCACCGGCTGTCATCATGGAGACCGGCTGATCCCAGTTCCGGGGGTGGGACGCGGAAAACTCGGCCATCATACTCATGACGATCGGCGCGCCGCACAGATGGGTAACCGCGTGGTCCGCTATCGCCTTGAAGATTGCTTCTGGCACCACCTTCCGCAGGCAGACATGAGTCCCGGCCATCGCCGTGATCGTCCAGGGAAAGCACCAACCGTTGCAATGGAACATGGGCAGGGTCCACAAATACACTGGGAAATGCGGCATCGCCCAGCTCACCACGTTCCCCAGGGCATTCAGATATGCCCCTCTGTGATGGTAGACGACGCCTTTCGGATCGCCTGTCGTACCTGACGTATAGTTCAGGGCAATTGCATCCCACTCGTTCTGCGGCGGAATCGGCTCGAACGCGGGGGCGCCCATTGCCAGGAAATCTTCGTATTCATAGACACCGATAAGCGCGCCGCCTTCGGCAAGCGGGTCGTCGATATCGATCACCAGTGGCTTGGTTTCGACGTGCTTTAGCGCGGCCTCAATCGTTCCGGAGAACTCGCGGTCTGTCAAAAGGACCTTTGCCTCCCCATGGTTCAGGATGAAGGCGATGGCTTCGGGATCCAACCGGATGTTGAGAGAGTTCAAGACCGCGCCGCACATCGGAACGCCGAAATGCGCTTCGATAAATGCTGGGACGTTCGGCGCCATGATGGCGACCGTATCGTCACGGCCGATTCCATGCCGGGAGAGCGCCGACGCCAACCGCCTGCATCGCTCATAGATCTCGGCCCAGCTTCGTCGGATTTCTCCGTGGACGATGCCGACACGGTCCGGATAGACGCTCGCCGTCCGGCGCAGAAATGAAATCGGCGTCAAGGGAACATAGTTGGCCGCGTTCGCCCCCAAGCCGGATGCGTATGCGTTGGTCATCGTGCCACTCCTGTCGTCATGATATGAACCCTTCACTTGCGACCGAACCGGGCCTGCAACTCACCCAGAATGCCGCGTCGGAACAACATGACGCAGACGACGAAGATCGCGCCGATTAGAATGGTGACCAGCGATCCGAACGAGTTGAGGAAGTTTTGCAGTGTCACGATGAGCACCGCGCCCACAGCGGGACCGAAGACCGTACCCATCCCGCCCAACAGCGTCATCAAGACGACTTCGCCCGACATCTGCCAGGTCACATCGGTCAGGCTCGCCACTTGCACGACCAGCGCCTTGGTGCCGCCGGCAAGTCCGGACAGCGCCGCCGAAATAACAAACACCACCAGCTTGTACTGATCCGTGTGATAGCCCAGGGACTTGGCCCGCGACTCGCTTTCACGGATCGCCCTCAGCACCTGTCCGAACGGCGAGTGCACCACGCGATAGACCGCAAACATGGCGAAGACGAAAATCACCGCCACGAAGTAGTAGCTGCTGAGGTTGTCCGTGATATCGATCAAACCGAAGACCGGGTTGCGCGTGACCCCCTGAATGCCATCCTCCCCGCCCGTAAAGTCCGCTTGGAGCGCGGCGAAGTAGATCATCTGCGAAAGGGCCAGCGTGATCATCGCGAAGTAGATTCCCTGTCGGCGGATTGCGATTGCCCCGAAAACGGCCCCAAGCGCCGCAGACGACACGGTCGCGAAGAGAATGGACAATTCCGCCGACAGTCCCCATGCGCTCAACGCATAGGCGGAGAGATAACTCGCGGAACCGAAGAACGCGGCGTGACCGAAGGAAAGCAGACCGGAAAAGCCAAGCAGCAGGTTGAAGGCGCAAGCGAAGATCGCAAAACACATCGCCTTCATGAGAAATACCGGATAGACGGCGAACGGCAGCGCCCCCAGGGCAATCAGGGCGCCCGCAAAGACGAGGACATGGACGGCATTGAACCGCCCCGCACGCGCTTGAACAGGGACACTCATCTCTTATGCCTCCCTTCCGAACAGACCTGCCGGGCGGACCAAAAGGACGCAGATCATGATGACGAAAATCACAATATTGGTGGCTTCCGGATAGGCGATCTTTACAACTGCTTCTATCAATCCCAGCACAAATCCGGTCAGAATCGATCCCATGATCGACCCCATGCCGCCGATCACGACCACGGCGAAAACCACGATGATCAGGCTGGAGCCCATATGCGGCGTCACCGCTTGGAGACCCGCCGCCAGCACACCGGCAAAACCGGCAAGAGCGACGCCGAAGCCGTAGGTCAGCATAACCATGATCGGGACATTGATTCCAAAGGCCCGCACCAGCGTCGGATTTTCAGTCGCCGCGCGCAGATAGCTGCCCAGACGCGTCTTCTCGATGGCGAACCATACGATGAGGCAGACCACGATCGATGCGGCGATGACCCAAAGCCGATAGACCGGCATCATCATTATGTCCCGCTCGTTCCCGGTTACCCAGCTGAGCGGAATGCGTTCCGCGCCTTGCAGAAGATCGGGTTTGGAATAGGGCAGCCCGGACGCACCGAACATATCGACCATCACCCCTTCGACGATCAGCACGAGGCCGAAGGTCAGCAACAGGCCGTAAAGGTGATCCAAATGATAAAGGTGCCGCAGGAATAGCCGTTCGACGGCCAAACCGAATATGCCCACCAGAAGCGGTACCAGGAGCAACGCCCACCAATAACCAAGGCCGAGCCATGAGAGCAGGATATAGGCGAGAAAAGCCCCCAGCATATACTGCGCACCGTGGGCGAAGTTTATGACGTTCATCATGCCGAAGATCACCGCGAGGCCGAGCGACAAAAGGGCATAGAAGGCGCCGTTTTGAAGTCCGATAAGGATTTGCAACCCCAGGATTGCAATCGGCATGTCGAAGATAGTCGTCATAAACTCCTCCCAGACGGCGGCAGTGTCATTCGTGGGTTAGTTCGTGATCGGGCAGCCGGTTTCGGCCGGATTCTGGAAGGCTTCCGCCGCCGGGATCGTCCGAACAACGTCGAGATAGTCCCACGCGCCGGAAGAATCCTCCGGCTTCTTGACCTGGACCAGGTACATGTCATGGGCCATTCGACCGTTCGCATATACCTTGCCGCCGGTGGTGAAGACGTCGTTGATCTCCATGGATTTAAGGGCTTCGGAGACGGCCGTCGCCTCGTCGGTTCCCGCGGCCTCTACCGCCTTGAGGTAGGAGAGGACGGCGGAATAGACTCCCACCTGAACCATCGTCGGCTTGCGGCCGACCTTTTCCTCGAAACGCGCAGCCCAAGCGCGGGTGTCATCATTGAGGTCCCAATACCATCCCGTGGTCATGAACAGACCCTTCGCGGCGTCGAGCCCGAGCGCATGCACGTCCGTGATAAACATCAGCAACCCGGCCAGGTTCTGGCCGCCTTCGACGATGCCGAATTCGGATGCCTGTTTGATCGCGTTGATCGTGTCGGACCCCGCATTGGCAAGACCGATGATCTTCGCGCCCGACGCTTGCGCCTGCAGCAAGAAGGAGGCGAAATCCGTCGTGGGGAATGGATGACGTACGGCCCCGACGACGGTTCCGCCATTTTTCTCGACGATCTTCGAGACATCGCTTTCCAGCGAGTGGCCGAACGCGTAGTCCGCGGTCAGGAAGAACCAGGAGTCGCCGCCGTTCTTGACGACGGCCGTGCCGGTTCCATTCGCCAGCGCATACGTGTCATAGGCCCAGTGGAACCCCGTCGACGTGCAGTTCTCGCCGGTGAGGCGGGACGTCGCCGCCCCGACGACCATGATGACACGGTTCTTTTCCTTGCCGACTTCCTGCACGGCAAGCGCGACGGAGGACGTCACAAGATCCGTCAGCATGTCGACACCGTCGGTGTCGATCCATTCCCGCGCTTTCGCCGCGGCGATATCGGCCTTGTTCTGGTGATCCGCCGATACAAGTTCGATTGGCGCCCCCAATACCGTGCCACCGAAATCCTCGATAGCCATTTCCGCCGCCACGACCGACCCCTGGCCGGACAAATCCGCGTAAACCGCGGCCATATCGGTCATGACCCCAATACGCACCGCATTATCGGAGAGTTTTTCCGCCGCGGCCGGCATGCTTCCTATCGCCACGAGCGTCGCGGCGAGCGAGAGATTCTTCAACATCACATTTCCTCCCAGTTCTGTTTTAAACACCGAGATATTCCTGAAGCAGGCCGGCTTTTTCCCGAACCTCCTCCCGGGCAACCATTTCAACGATCACGCCGTCTTCCATGACGTAGTTGCGGTCGGCGAGACCTGACGCGAAATGGAAGTTCTGTTCGACGAGTACGATTGTGAAACCGCGCGCCTTGAGCGCGAGAATGGCTTCACCGATCTGCTCCACGATGACAGGGGCGAGCCCTTCGGTCGGCTCATCCAACATGAGAATCCTCGCGCCGGTTCTCAGGACGCGGGCAATAGCGAGCATCTGCTGCTCGCCGCCGGAAAGGCGCGTACCCTGCCGGGTCGACAAACGCTCACGAATGTTCGGAAAAAGGGTGAAAAGGTCATCCAAGCCGAGACCGCCCGGCTGAATGATGGGCGGCAAGAGGAGGTTCTCTTCTACCGACAGGCTCGAGAAAATCCCCCGTTCCTCCGGACAGAATGCAACACCGAGCCGTGCGATCCTGTTCGACGGAAGGCCGACCGTTTCCAGCCCGTTGATCTTGATGGACCCCTGACGCTGGCGAACGATCCCCATGATCGACTTCAACGTCGTCGTCTTGCCGGCACCGTTCCGCCCCAGCAACGTAACGACCTCTCCGGCCCGGATCGTTAGGGAGACACCATGAAGAACGTGGGACTCGCCATAGAAAGCACTCAGATCATTCACGTCGATCAGGATCGCCGGTTCAGGCATGACCGCCACCCCCCATATAGGCTTCTATAACTTCGGGATGCCGGGAAACGTGGTCGTAGTCGCCCTCCGCCAGGATGGCGCCTCGCTGCATCACGGTGATCGTGTCGGACAGGTTCGCCACGACGCCCAGATTGTGTTCGACCATAAGGATTGTGCGGTTCGCGGAGACCTTCCGGATAAGTTCGGTGATCCGCGCCACATCTTCGTGCCCCATGCCTTGCGTCGGTTCGTCGAGCAGCATGAGTTCCGGGTCGAGCGCCAGGGTCGTCGCGATTTCGAGAGAGCGTTTCCGGCCGTAGGACAATTCGACGGCCTGTGTATCTGCGAACTTCTCAAGCCCGACGTCCGCCAGGTATCCGCACGCTTCGCTGTTAAACTTCGTCAGCCATCGTTCCGACGTCCAGAAGTTCCGTCCCACGCCGTTGCGTCGCTGAACCGCGATCCGCACGTTCTCCAGGGCCGTGAGATGCGGAAACACCGAGGATATCTGGAAGGATCGAACGATACCCAAATCGGCGATCCGGTGGGGCGGGAGACCGGTTATCTCGCGCCCGTTGAAGATGGTGACGCCCGTCGTGGGTTTTAGAAAATGGGTCAGAAGATTGAAGAGCGTCGTCTTTCCCGCGCCATTCGGCCCGATGACGGCGTGGATCGTGCCGCGTTGTACGCTCAGATCCACATCCGAGACAGCGACGAACCCATTGAATTCTTTCCGCAGTTTTCTTGTTTCAAGTATCGTGTCGGTCATCGTCGAAAAGGTCGCTTACGACGCTGCCGGGCGAGCGTAGTACCGACCTGGTTCCTCCCGTAAAGACCGCTTTAAATGCGGTCGGTTCTTTATTCTCGAACGACTGTGCAGGGGAGGTGTGTCGCCAGTTCCGATTCAATGTGTCAAAGTGTTTCAAAGGAAATTCAATATATTTCGTATAGACTTACAGTCGATTTATCTTGTCTAATACTCTTCATCTACGGTGCCACTGAGCGATAACCGATCCGCAAATCGATGGATAATGACACGCAGGGCAAGGTTCGGCTGGAGCTGCTCCAAGCCGCTCTCGATCAAATCGATCAAGGCTTCACCGTGTTCGACGCCGGCCTGGAAATGATCGGGTGGAACGAACGGTTTTTCGAATTGCTCGAGTTTCCCAAAAATCTGGCCAAGACTGGGACGCATTTTTCCGAGTTCATGCGATACAACGCATTGCGCGGAGAGTATGGCGACGGAGATGTCGAACTGCTCGTAAAGGAGCGGGTCGAGAGGGCGGCACGCTTCACGCCTCATGAATTCGAGCGTCGGAGACCGACCGGCGAAGTGCTGCTGGTGCGGGGGACCCCGCTGCCCGGGGGCGGATTCGTTACGACCTATACCGACGTAACATCGGATCGAGAGCGCCAAGCGCAACTCGAGTCAGCGGTTGCGATCCGTACAAAGGCGCTTTCCGAAAGCGAGGCGAAGCTGCGGCTCATCACGGATACCGTTCCCGCTCTTATCGCCTATATTGATCGATCCCGAATCTACCGTTTTGCCAATCGTCGCTATGCCGAGTTTTTTGGGTACGAGGTCACGACCATTGTCGGACAGCGGGTCGAAGATGTCTTCGATGTCGATGTCATGCAAACCGTTGCGCCGCATATCGATACGGCACTGAACGGCGAGACCACGAGCTACGAGTATCGTCGGCAGGAATCCTCCGGCACTGTTTCGGACATCAGTTCCACGCTGGTCCCAGACCTGGGAGACGACGGTTTGGTCCACGGGTGCTTCGTCATGGCGCTCGATGTTACCGAAAGAAAAGTGCAAGACGCGGCCCTGCGTCAGGCTCAGAAAATGGAGGCTGTCGGCCGGTTGACCGGCGGCCTTGCCCACGACTTCAACAACCTGTTGACGGTAATCATCGGAAATCTCCGTGGCTTGGAGGAGAGATCCCGTGCAGACCCCATGGTTGCCGAGTACATCCGACCGGCAATCCATGCGGCGGAACGAGGCAGCGAACTTACCAACCGCCTCCTCTCGTTCGCGCGTGAAAAACCCTTGAAGGCCGAACGGGTGGATGTGGAGAGTATCATTGCCGATATCTCCCGTCTTCTGCGCCGATCGCTGCCCAGTTCCATAGAAGTCACCACATGCATTAAAGGCCTGCCACCGGCCGTCCATGTCGATGCGAACCAACTCGAGAACGCGCTGCTAAACTTGGCATTGAACGCGCGCGACGCAATCGACGGCGCCGGCAGGATCACATTCTACGTCTTCGAGGAAGAAGCCTCACCGGGTCCTCCCGATACCCTGGACGCGGCACCTAAGCGGGTCTGTATTGAAGTTCGGGACACGGGGTGCGGCATCAAGGAAGAGGTGCTTCCACACCTTTTCGATCCGTTCTTTACCACCAAGGAATTCGGTACGGGCAGCGGCCTTGGATTGAGTATGGTATATGGCTTTGCGCAACAATCCGATGGCGAAATCCGCGTCTCATCCGCGCCTGGCGAAGGCACAAGAGTTTGTCTTTTCCTTCCCGCGAGCACGGCACCGCCACCGCCGCCAAAACCGAAGGAGACGGTCACGAATGATCGTCGCACCGTAGCGAGCGCTTCCAGAGGCGGATTGGTCCTGCTCGTCGAAGACGACGAGGCCGTCCGGAAAGTCGTGCGAGGGCAATTCCTGAGCCTTGGGTATAAGGTTCTGGAGGCGGAAAACTCTGCCGACGCTCTTACGCTGGTGGACGCGACCGAGGAGATTCGTTTTCTGATTTCCGATATTGTCATGCCCGGTCAGATGGACGGTCTCGCGCTGGCGGACGAGGCCAAGTTCCGCGCTCCCGGCCTTGGGATTGCCTTGATTACCGGGTTCTCTTCCGATCTTGCCGACGGCGAGGTGAAGGATTGTCCGTTCCCGGTGCTGAGCAAGCCATTTACGACCGAAGCGCTTCGGTCCGTGATGGACCGGCTGGAAACCGGATCATGACCAAGTCGACCGGCCCCGCCCTGATCGGCATTCTCGACGACGAGGAAGCAGTGACCAGCCTCATTGTGAAAACGTTGCAGAATTATGGATTCGATGCCCGTTCCTATCACGACCCGTCCACCTTTCTCGTGGAGTTCGAAACGCTCAAGCACGATCTGGTAATATTGGATCTTGGTCTTCCGGAACTCGACGGTCTGACCTTGGTGCCCCAACTGCGTAAGATGTCGCCCGATTTGGCCATCATCATACTTTCAGGACGATCCGCCGACGCCGATCGCATCGTCGGCCTGGAATTGGGAGCGGATGACTATATTGGCAAACCTTTCAACCCGCGTGAACTGGTGGCACGGACCAAAAGCGTCCTTCGACGCACCAACCGTCCAGTCATGCAGAAAAGCCAGCGCCGGATCGCCCTCTTCGGCGGCCTGAAATACGATATTCGTACGTTCGGTCTGACCTACGATGGCGGCGAGGAGATCATGCTCGGAACGGCGGAAGCCCGTCTGTTGGAGGCGTTTCTGATGGCGCCGAACCGTATTCTCACGCGCGACTACCTACTAGATGCCGCGGGGCGCGAGAATTCATTAGACCGCGCCGTCGACGTTAATGTCTCCCGCTTAAGGAAACATCTTCAAGAACAGAGCAGTGGTCCGCCGATAATACGCACGGTCTACGGCGCCGGATACATGCTGACGAAACCGGTTCAATGGCAAGACACGACGGAATAGCGAGAGCCTGCGTCCCTTGGATTTGTGGCGTCTGTCACCTGAATAACCCCTAGTTTTCTTGACGCCTTCGGGGATCACGTTCCGTTGCCGCTCGAAGTCCGCGCCGACAATATTCCGTTCCTGGCGTCGCCCGCTATGAGGAAAGCGTAAAGGTAAGCTTTATAGTGGGTGAAACTGTATTCTGCTGGTTATCTATATGATAAAAATGGAAATCTCACGCAGTGCACGGGGGCGTTGTATTTCGGTGGAAAATGTAATCGTTGACTCTCTTGGCAGTGCAACTCGGATAACGAGAGGGCGACGGATGCGCTGCCATCCTCAGATCACCGCCGTGAGACCGGGCGCATCCCGATGTGCTGCGATCTTGTGTTGTTAACAAATGTGTCTGTGCGGAACCGGAAGGTAATGAAAAAAAACAAACAAACGCGAAAAAGTCTAAAATCGCAGGCATCGCTATACGTCCCCAGTGGGACCATAGGATCGATCGAAAGCGAATCAGCGGAAAGCGGTGGTGGGCACTACAAGCCGACTAAAGTGAATCCAAATTGCTGATTCGCTTCTAACAGACCCTGAGCGGGAAACGCTCATGGTGTCAAGAGGAAGTAGGATCAGAGTCGGTGAAACGCTACAAGGGCAAAGCCGAAATACTTGCCGTAGGGCCTGAGATACTGGCGTTCCTAAAGGCAGGGCATACGGTTCTCGAAGTCTTCGATATCCTGAAGGCGCGAGGCGCCATTACGATTTCCCAAGCCGCGTTCTACCGCCAAGTTGGGCGGTTGAAGGCATCGACCCGCGACCGGACCGCTTCGACCCCATCGGGTGACAAGCACTTCCTCAAATCAAATAACGAAACAAGGTTCCCATCCATTCACGAAGTGGACGGGGCTCCTTTTGCCATTCGTCGTCCGGATTTCGATCCGGCGAAGAAGGCGAAGATCTAGAAGGAATCTTACATGGCACTCGTAAACATGACCCTCCAGGGTAAAGGCGGCGTCGGCAAATCCTACGTCGCGGCCAACCTGGCTCAATACTATCATCGGCAGGGCAAGGCGCCGCTCTGCGTCGATACCGATCCCGTCAACAAGACCTTCGCCGGCTACAAGGCCTTCGGTGTCGAAAGCCTGCGCCTGGGCGAGACGGCGGACGAGGTGAACCCGCGCAACTTCGACGCGCTGATTGAACTCATCGCGACGGCGCCGGAGGATGCGGTGGTCGTCGTGGACAACGGCGCATCGACCTTCCTGCCGCTCGTGGCGTACATGGTCGAGAACGACGTGCCCGCCTTCCTGAAGGCAGAAGGGCATACGATCCGACTGCATTCCGTCGTGACCGGCGGCCAGGCGCTCGAGGACACGGTGCTCGGTCTTGAGCATATCCTGTCCTATTTCCCCGATGCCGAGATCGTGGTCTGGCTGAACGAGTTCTTCGGCCGGATCGAGAAGGGCGGCAAGACCTTCGAGAAGTTCCAGATCTACAAGGAATGCGCCGATCGCCTAACGGCGCTCGTGCACCTGCCGCAGCTCCGCAAGGAGACGTTCGGGGCCGATATCGAGGCGATGCTGAAAGCCCGCCTGACCTACGACGAAGCTGTCGGGAGTCCGGAATTCGGGTTGATGGCGCGCCAGCGCCTCAAGTCGGTGTCCCGGGCCGTCTTCTCCGAAATGGAAAGGGCGCTGCTGTGAGCGGGACGGCTCCTCAGACACATATGAGCCTCGCGGATCTGCGCACGCGGATCTGGGAAGTTCATGGCCTGACCATGGACGAGGACGATCCGGTCCTGGTTCTGCACACCGTCCATGCGGCTTTCCTCGAGGATTATCAGGCGATGCTCGACCGTCATCACGAGGCGGTCAGGGCAAGTGTCGGCGAGATCGTCGGAGAACTTTCGGCAAACCTTGGCGAGACGGTCGCGGCGTTCCAATCCGAGACCCTGACCGAGAGCCTGCGGGAGAAGATCGCGCAGATCTCGGAACAGACCCGTATTGCCAACGCGGCCGAGGCCGGCATGCGCCGGATCGCCTGGGCGGTCGGCGTGCTGGCATTCGTCTCTTCCGGCGCGGCCGCGCTCTCCCTCTTCTTCTTCCTGCAATTGCTCAAATAGGAGGTCTCCCCATGAAATTCTCATTCAAGGGTCATCCGGCATGCCGTGCGGTACTATCGGGGGCGGTATCTGCGCTCGGTGTGGCCGGTTCCTCTACCATGGCGCGGGCGCAGACAGCGGACTGGGTCCAACCGGCGACGGATCTCTTCGGGGATCTGGAAGTCGGCCTTGTCGATATCGGCGCGGTGATCGTCGGCATCGGTATCATCGCGAACGGTATCTATGCGACGGCGACCGGGAAGCTCCAGTTCGAACAACTGGCCTTCCGGATCATCGGCGGCCTGATGATTGTCGCCGGGCCGGCGGCGATCCGCGCGCTGTTGAGCTGATCCATGAAAGCCTCGGCCGCGATCCTGACCTCGATGCAGAGACCGATGACGATCTTCGGTCTGCCGCCCAAACTGGCGGGGATCGCGGCCGGGCTGCCTGTGCCCGTCTTTGCCGTGGCCTCCCTCCTGGGCCAGGTCATGGTCGCCTATGTCTCCTGGATCGTGCTGACGGCGATCGCGCTCATCTGGTTGTGGAAACGGGCCCGGGCCGATCATCACTTCGAGACGCTGGCACTCGTGCCGAACCGGTTCTGGAAGGGACAGAAGGCCCGCGCCCTTCTTGCCGGCGGCGTGCCCTCCAAGCGACGGGGGCGGGCGCGATGATCTGGGAGGAGATCGCGACCACGGGTCTTTTGGCGCTCGGCGCCGGTGCGCTTGCAACGCGGCTGGGTCGGAACCTCGTGCTCGGCTCCGTCGAGCATGACTGGCTGGCCGACGAGTTGGAGCTCGACCGGATCGAACCGGATCGGCAAACCGCTCGCCTCAAATCCGGCATGCTGTTTAGGGTCTTCCGGATCACCGGCGTCAGTTACGACGCACAGACGCCGGAACAGCAGGAGATCCTGTTGTCGGGGCGGAGCGCGGCGTTGCTGCAACTGGGACAGCTCGGCCTGTCGGTCCGGGTGTTCGGGGTCAAGCGGCAGCGGAACATTGCCTTCGAGGCGGATTGGCCGTCGGAGACCCTAGCGGAGATCGGTGAGGCGGAACGTCGGCGGTATCGCGAAAGCTACTTTATTGACTGGTTCCTTGTCGTCGGGTCGAAGGAATATCGAAAACTCCTTGAGGGGAGCGGCAAGGTCCTGAACGGGTTGGGGCTCTATCGCCCGCATCTTCTCGAACGGCCGGAGCGGGACGATGCACCGTGCCCGCTGACCGGCTTCGTCAACTTCCTGATCTGCGGCGACTTGCGCCATGATCTGCCGTCCATCGCGGAGAACCTGTCGGGTGCGCTGCCGGCATCCGATCTCGGCGTGGACAAGGCGACAGGCACGATCGCGACCGCCGTCCCAACCGCTAGAGTCCAGAAGATCGTCTCCGTCCGGAGCTGGCCGGAGGCGGTGAGCGGGCGGATCGCGGGCGAGGTTCTGGCGATCCCCGGCGATGTCGAGGTCTCGCAGGTCTGTCTGCCAGGATCTGCGACGCGCGAGCTTGCCTTGATGGTGCGCAAGAAGCGCGAGCTGGATCTGGGGCTGATCGGCAATCCCTCCGCCTCGGCGGAATACGGGGCGGCGATCGAACTTCTGAACAATGGCGAGGCCAATGTCTGGACCACGCAGTTCCAGGTGATCGCCCGCGCTGAGACGAGTGAGGCGCTCGACGAGCTGGTGCGCGAGATTACCGGCGTCTTCGGGCGCTATCGTGTCGTCTATTCCGTGGAGACGGCCGGCGCCCCGGTCGTCTGGTTCAACCGCATTCCCGGGAACGATCATCTGCTGCGGCCGCTGCGGCTGTTGGACAGTCCGATCGCAGCGCTTTGGCCGTTCCATTATGCGGCCATCGGCCTTGAGAAGAGCCCCTACGGGGACCGGCCGGTGCGGTTGTTCCAGACCGCCTCCGGCCAGGCTTATGCGTTCCAGTTCCATGTGGCCGAGAAACGACGCTCGATCGGCAATTACCTGGTCTTCGCGCCCAGTGGCGGCGGTAAGTCGACGTTGATCATGCATCTCTTGGGCGGGCTCGCGAAGTTCACCGATGTGCGCTCCTACGTCTTCGACAGCAAGGAAGGCGCGCGCTTCATGGTCGAGGCCTTCGGCGGGGCGTATCAATCCTACGATAGCCTGGCGCTGAACCCGCTCGATGTCGGGGCGGAAACGGTCGCGACCCGGAAGCGGATCTATCTCGCGCTCAAATCCCTGATCGACGAGGAGAGCACCGACGACGAGGACGAGGCGGACCTGGCGCATGCCGTCCAGCTTGCCTTCAAACTCGCCCCGCCGGAACGCACGCTCGATGCGATCTATGAGTTTGCCTTCCGCAAGCGGTCGGGTTTGCGTCGGTCCATGTCCAAATGGGTGACGGACGGGAAGGGGAATGCGGGCCTGAACGCGCATATCTTCAATGCGCCCCGGGACAGTCTGAGCGGCTTCCTTGGGCAGTCTTTCCTGGTCGGCATCAACATGAACGAGGCGCTCGGCGATCCGGTCCTGGGGCCGCCGATCGTAACGCATATCGCGTCCGCGATCGAAACGGCGGCGCATAACCAGTTGGGCGATGTCGGCGGGTTCAACGTCTTCATCGATGAGGCGGCGAACCTGATGCGCAATGCCGGCTTCAAGAGCCTGGTCGCGGAATGGTATCGCGAGATCCGCAAGCTGAACGGCGCGATCGGTGTCGCCTTCCAGGACCCGACCGCCTTGTTCGACAGCGGCGTCGCCGAAGCGGTGGTCGAGAACACCGCGACGACGATCTTCTTCCCGAATCCGAAAGCCAATTTGACGGCGCTGCAACGCTTCAACCTGAACAGCGAGCAGATCGGCTTCATCATGACGCCGCCGGCGCCGGGGCAACGCCGTGTGCTCGTCGTCAAACAGGATGCCGCTGCCGGCTTCGAGGAAAGTGCGATCGTCGATGTCGACCTGGGCGCGCTCGGCGACGTGACGCGGTTTTACGATTCCGGACCGTCCTCGGTTCAACGTCTCAACGATCTTAAACAGAACTGGGGTATGGAATGGGCGCGTTACCTGTAACGCCGGCCGATGGGTCGGTGCGACCGTTTATGACGGCGCGGGAGTGGCTGACCGGTAACGAATTGCGGGACGCCGCGCCGGACCTCTTCGCCTTCGCGCTTGTCGCGGCCGATAGTTTGGCGCCGTTGACGCTCGACTATTATGCGGACCTTTGCAGCAATCTTGCCGCCACCAAACCGGAGAGGGCGCTTGCCACAGCGGCGGGTATGCGCGCCTGGCCGGATCGGAACCTGCCGGACGTCAAACCGGGAGAGACGCGGGGGCTGTCGTCCGTTGCCGGATTGACGACGGTTGAGGATCTCTTAGCGCCGGGGTCGATCCTGCATCGCGCCACCCCGGAAATGCCCACATACATCCTGCTGCCGCATTGGGACGAGGAAAGCCGCCGATGGCTCTCGGCCTTCGAAGCGGCCGCCGTCCACTTCTGGTCCTTCCATGCGGATCGCCAGGGTGTCGATCCCCTCAAATGCCGGTCGGCCGCGACGATGGCGCAGGCGCTGATGCGTTACGGCCATAAGTCGGCGGTGCCGCCGGCGATCTTGGCCGCAACGGAAGCCGTCTTTGGGAAAGGTGGCGCGAAATGAAGCACCTTCTTAGAAGCGGCGTTGCGGCCGCCCTGCTCATCGTCGCGGTCCCGGCGAGTGCGGAATACCCGACGCATGACGCGGTGGCGATCGAGCAACTGCGAAAGGCGCTTGAGGCGGCTAATAAGCAGATCGAGCAGCTGACGGAGATGGTCTCGACACTGCAATCGCAGCTGGATGCGGTCGGCGCGGCGGGACAAATCACCTTGCCGGTCTTCAACATGGCGAAAATCGGGAGCCAGCTTCGTCAGGATGCGCAGTGCCTGCTGCCCGACCTCACAAAACTCATGCCAAGTCTCGACTTCGAGGACATATCTTTCGGGTCGATCTGCGATCGGTCGAGCGTCTATCGGCAGACGCTTTGGATCGATCCGTCCGATAAGAACGCTCTGCCCTTTGGCGAGCAGACGGATCTGCGGGCGGAGGTCAACACGCGCCGCGAAAACATCCTGGTCGATGTGACATCAAAAGCCTTGGCGCAGGGTGACATGGCGGCCGACACGGCCGTGCAACTGAACGAGGCGGCAGACGAATACGAGACCAACGTTCGGGCCACGCAACAGAGCAATGAACGGCTGAACCTGATCGCACAGGGCCAGGTCATGACGGCGCGCGCGCTCGCGCAGCAGAACCAGATCCTGGCGACGATGCTGAAGCTTCAGGCGGCCTTCATCATGAAGGCCGGCGTCCCGGTCGACAGCATCATCGCCGTGGAAGAGGAGGAGTGAGCCGATGAATGCCTATTCGAAAAAGGCGTTTCTGATGCGGCGTGCTGCCTTGATTTTCATAGGGTCGCCGTCGAACAACATGGCTTCGCCGGTAATCGAGCCTCCGATAGGACGGTTCGGGTTCTTCCGTGCGGACTTCGCTTTCTCGGTTCTGCGGCGTTCCTGTTCATTGGCCCGTTCACCCATTGCAACGCACCAGGCTGCGAACATCCCGAAGTCGTCCTGCCAGGGACGGGTTAGGAAATCACCAAAGAGCGCGATCAGAACCAAAATCGCATATTTAACAAGGCTGAGAAGTAGAACTGTAGCCAACATGGCGGACATCAATCCGAGAAACCACCCGGCTGCCTCGGTCATCAATTCCATGTCACTCTCCCCACTTCCAAGTGCCGTTCTGCTTCATCTGCGTGCGCTTCTTCAGGGCGAGTTCCTCGTCACGGAGTTTGCTCTCCGGCTTCCGCCAGTCGGGAAGCGCGTTGCAGTCGTTCGTGAACAGCTTGGCCTTCATGGCTATCGATGCGCAGTCGAGCATTGTGTGCACCCGGTTGAAAGACATCCCGGCACCGTCTCGAGCGTAGAGATACATTCGATAGGCCTCGTTCCACACATTGTAGGTCAGCCAAAGATCGTGGAGTTCCTTCATGCGCTTCGCGATCGGTTCGTCGGCTGCGGCGTTTGGGTTCTCATTATAGCGTTTGATCCATTTTTTGTACTCGTCGCCAGGGTCAAGCGGCTCAGCCAAGTCGTTCAGCGCGGCGAGGTCCTTTGTACTGCTCCAAACAGACTTAGCCCTATCGAAATTAAAGAACTGATCCGCACGCACGGGCGCCGCATTCGCTTGAGTAGCGATGCCGAAAACCATCGCTACGAGGAGGACAGCAATGGCCGGTAATACGTTCGGAGGCTCTGAGGTTGTAGCGGAGGGCTTGCTCGTCCCGATTGTGACGGAGTATGTGAACCTCGCGAACTCCTTCACCCAGGATCTGAGCCAAGCGCTGCTTGTTCCGATGCAATTGCTGTTCATGGCAATCGTCGGGGTGTGGGTTGTCATCCAAGGCATCAAGCTCTCCATCGGCCGGGCCAATCCGCTTGCGATCTCGCAAGAATTTATCTTTGTGATTGTAGCATCCGTTCTCCTGGGAGGCCAAGGCCCAGGGCTTGTTAATATTGTTTATCAAGCCTCTCTGAAGACAATGGGGGCGGCGGCGAGCGTTGCTCTGACGGTCGGCCGGCAAGGCGGCGGTTCTATCCCTGCGGGTGGCGATCTTGGCACCGGTATGGACGCGCTCGTGAGTGCCGCCGAGGAAGGTCTCATGAAGGTCATCAACATGGCCTGGGAGATCGCCGGGGAGTGGTCGATCACCAATCCGCTGATGATCCTGGCGGCGATCGTGCTGCTGCTGCCCTATTGCATCGTCCTGATCGTCTACTTCAGCCAGGTCGTGATCTCGATCTTCCGGATCATGATGCTGTCGGCCTTGTCGCCCTACATGATGCTCGGCTTCGGCTTCGGTTGGGGCCGCGAGATGGCGGTGAAGGGCGTCAAGACAGTGATCTCGTCCTTCATGGTGCTGTTCGGCGCGACGGCCGCCTTGGCCGTCATGCTCTACGGCGTCTCGTCGCTTGGCGTCGGGGAGGAAGGGGTCGATGTCGGCGAATGGGCCTCGATCACAAATCCCGCCTTCATCCTGGCCGTGGCGCTCGGCTGGATGGGTACGGCCTTCATGACCGAGGCAACAGGGATCGCGAACTCCATCACGGAATCCGCGCTGACCAATACCGGCGTCGGCGTCATCACCGCCGGCGCGACCGCGTCGGGGATCGCAGCCGGGAAGGCGTTCCAGAACGCATCCGGCACACAGGCCGCGATGGGGGCTGCCAAAGGGGCGGCAGGGTCGGCTGCCTCCAATGCCGCCTTCTTTGCCGGCAAGGCACTCGGCGCCACACCGGCGGGCGCGGTGGCGCTGCGGGCGGCGGAGATCGCGCAGGCTTACCGCGACAAAATGCAGGCCGGCTTCACCAATCTGAAAGGAGAATAACCATGCATCGGCTCCCGATCCTGATCGCGGCCGGCCTGGCGCTTTTGGCCGTGTGCGGCTGCCAGACGACGAATAATACGGAAATGCCCCGCAACAACGGTGATGGGGCGGACTTCATGCGGCCGAGCCCCTGCGCCTGCCTTCAATTGGATTATGACGGGAGCGGCTTCGAATGGTTGAGCTGAGCCTTCCCGGGCGGGCACTCTTCCGGCGGCGTGAGGCGGTGACCGGGCGGCATGATGCCGTGCGCCGCACCGATCCCTACAGCTTCGAGATCGCGCATCGCCGGCTTGCCTGGATGCTCCGCATCTCCGCCGCGACCAATGTGGTTCTCGCTCTGTCGCTGACGACGGCGCTGACCGCGCTCTCGCATCTCTTCCCGTTGAAGACGACGGAGATCGCCCTGGTGCGGCACGATGCGGTCGAGAACCAGTTGATCCGGATCGAGCCGATCTCTGAGGCCGTCGACGGGTTCGGTCTGCTGCTGGAGCAGAAGGCACGGTGGTATGTCCGCTCGCTCCTGGAGATCGATCCGGTGACGCAGACGGAACGGCTCCGCCAGGCCTTCGCCATGTCGGACAAGGCGTTTTACGAACGCTTCCGCAAGGAGCGGATCGACAGCGGCGCGATTCAGGCCGCGCTCGATACCGGGCTGACACGATCGATCACCGTCGAAAGCGTCGATCGGATCGAGAGCTTCCATGGCGGCGTCTTCAAGTACGCGGTCGACCTGGTCCAGACCGATACCCGACGGGGGGCTGTGGTCGAGACCCGGAAAATCCGTGCCTATCTCTCTATTACGACCAGGCCGCAGACGGTGCGCGAGGCGGATCGCTTCGAAAACCCGCTGGGTATTACGGTCCTCGATCTCTCCCTCAAAGAAAGGGCAAATTCATGAAGCGCGACCTTCTCGCCGCTGCGTTCCTTCTGTCGTGCCTGCCGGTTGGCCCGGTCCTGGCACAAACCCCGTTCACACCGCCACCATCCTCGGACCCGCCGCCCATGCCGGTCTCCGAGGATGTTGTGCGGCAGGCCGAGGCGCAGGCCGACGGGCAGTTCGGTGCGATGCGCCGGGCGCGGGTCGGAGGACAGATCCAGGAGGCCTGGGACGAGGGCGACGAGGGCAGCGCCGTCTTCGAATACAAGGCCTGCGCGCGTTGTACGTATAAGGTCCGGCTGCGCGAACAGATGGTCACGGTCCTAGAACTGCCGGATGGCGAGATGTTCAAGGCGGCCGATCTCGGCGATACGGCGGCTTTCAAGGTGGAATCGCGATCGTCTCGGTTGATCGCGGTCAAGCCGCTGACGATGGGGGTGGATACGAACCTCGTCGTCTATGGGACATCGGGCGCAGTCTATCCTTTTTATCTGCGGGCCGAGGCCTTCAACTCGGAGAATATCACCGACTTCGTCGTGCGCCTGGTCGGCGGAATCGAGAAGGACGGGCCGGATCTTGTCGGTTCGGTCTCGATGTCATCATCCGGTTCGATGGCGGGCCGGCCGGCCGGCGATCTTGCGCAGGCGATCGACGGGCTGGAAACCGCCGCCCCGGAAAGCAAAGAAGGCGACTATGTCCAGGAGGCGCGCTTCGATCCGGACAGGTTGCGGGGCTGGGGCGAGTATGAGCTGTGGGGCGATGACGGGCTCCGGCCGGAGACGGTCTTTAGGGACGACTACTTCACCTATATCCGCTTCGGTCAGGCGTGGAAGGATGTGGAGCTTCCGACGGCCTATGTGACCGTCGACGGCGTGGACGAGTTGGTGAATACGCGCGTCCAGGGCGCGACCTTCATCGTCGAGAGCACGCAGCGTCTCATCACGCTCAAATCCGGGGCGCGCTATCTGTGCATCCGCTATCCGGAAGGGGCGGCGTGATGCTCTGCGAAGCGGCCTTGGCGCTCGGCCTGACACTGGGCGGGATCTGCAAGCCCGGCGCCCCGCCGGAGGCGGTCGATCTTCCGGCGGAGGACAAGGAGGTCTGGACCTTCGCGCCACCTCCACCGCCCGAACCGGTAGCCGAACCGCCGCCGCCCGCGCCGGCGCCGACCCCAAACTTCCCGCCGATCGTCATACGCGAACAGGCCGCGCCCGTGGCGCCGTTGCCTGTGGCACTGCCGGAGCCGGTCTTCGTTGAGCCGCCGGCGCCGAACCCGTTCCGTCTGGCGCTTGCGGCCGCGCTCCCGGCCCGTGCGACGGAGGATACGGGCCTTGTGCGGATCGCCGCGTCGACCGTGTCGGATCTCGATGGTATCGATCCGTTGAGCGCCAGGCCTCTGGCGGCGATCGCGCCGCCGCCGGTGCCGATCCCGGAGGAGCATTATCAGGCGGAAGGCCGGATCTCGACCGGGCCGGTCGACAATGCGCGGATCGTGACGGCCGATCGCTATATCAGCGGGATTGTCGAGACCGGGATCAATAGCCAGGTGAGCTCGGAAGAGGGCGGGCAGGTCATCATTCAGACCAGCCGTCCGGTCTTCGGCTATCACGACCGTCATATTCTGATCCCCAAGGGCTCGCGGCTGATCTGCGATTACAAGAGCCCGGAGAATTTGGGCGAAACCCGCATCGCGCTGACCTGCAAGCGCATCCTGATCGCGGGGCACCGGGCCGAGATCCTGCAATTGAAGGCGACGGTCGGCGATGTGCAGGGACGCGGCGGGATCACCGGCGAGGTCGATACGCGGTTTTGGGAAAAATACGGCACGGCCTTTGTCCTGGCCGGTATCTCCGGGGCCGTGCGTCTGGCAAGCGCCGCGACGGCGGTGGCCGATGACGGCAATGCGATCTCCAGTATCGCGGATACGGGCGCGCAGGAGCTGAGCGAGAAGCTCGGCGAGATCACCGCCTCGATCCTGGAACAGACGGTCAATCTGAAGCCCATCGTCACGGTGGCGCAGGGAACGCGCGTCCAGATCCGGCCGCAGTTCGATTGGTATCTCAAGCAAGTGAAAGGTGGAGAATGATGAAACGGCATCTCATGGCCGCCGTGCTGGCTGGCTTTATTCTGCCGGCGCCGGCGCTGAGCGTCCCGGTCCTGGCACAGACAACATCCTCAGAACCGGCGGAAACGACAGGAACGTCAGAGGACAGTCTGACGCAGCTCGTCGATATCGTTGCCCGGTCGCCGGCGGTAGTGCCTCTGGCTTCGGGTGAGCCGGTCGCGGTGGATCTGAGCCTGGTCTCGGTGCCGGGCGCGGAGCCCGGGCTGGCGACCGGCGTCACCGCGAAGGGCTTTGCGCGCTATGTCGATGTGGACGGGCGCAAGATCGGCCAGGTGGTGCTGACCGGCGTTGCCAAGGGGGCAAAGCAGGAAGCGCTGACGCCGGAGAAGTTCGCGGCCCAGTTCGATCTGGAAGACGCGGCGTTGAACACGCAATCCGTCACCATCAAGGGGGACGGGCCGGAACTGGTCGCGGCCCTGCGCCGATTGGCCGAGCCGGACGGGGCACCCTCGGAGGAAGAGTCGCAGCAGATCGTCCAGGCGGAGGATAACGGGGCGCGGGAAGTCGGCGGCAGCGGGACGCAGAACGATCAGGCGGGTTCTTACAAAACGCCTGAAGCCGTCACGGTGACGCAAAGCGCCGATCCGATCGAAACCTCGATGATCACGACGGAGGGCTGCTTCATCGATGTGGATCTCGATGCGGAACTGGCAAAGGTCCAGAACAAGCGATTGACGCTGACCGATGGGGTGGTGAGTTCCGAGACGGAATGCTCCGACAGCGGCGTGAGCTATCCGATCAAGCGGAGTTATGCGTCCTGCGCTTACAACGAGGATTTGGAGGCCCGCAAGGCGACCGCTCAATATCAGCCTTACTATGTCGATGGCGGTGGCAACCGTCAGGATGTCGGCGACGATTGTCTGGCGGACGAGGACCTGGTCTTCGATATCGTGGCCGCTGCCTGCAAGATCGAAGTCGATGTGACCGCCGAGACGGCGACCCCTCAGGAACGGCTGGTTTACGTCAATCACACGAATAAGGAGGTCGAGGCGCGCGGCTGCGCGGCGTCGGAAAGCGAGGCGCCGGTCGATCTGGTCAAGAGCACGACGGTTTGCGGCATCCGGCACGATTGGGACGCGGGGGAGAGCGTGCAGCAGGCGGCCTGGACCTATGAGCTGGACGGCATCCAATATCAGCATGGCGGTTGCGCCGATATCGAGACGGTCTATCCGCATCAATCGGTCTATGTCGACGGGAGCGGGAAGAGCCTCTGCAGCCCGGTGACGGATGCGGGTGGCGAACCGATCGCCGCGCAGAAGAAGATCCGGATCACGGTCGACGAGGTTCCGGCCTTCATTACCGACTGCACGCCGGATGCGGATAAGACGGTCACACGGACGGAAGAGGGCTGCGCAAGCCCGGCGCTGTGGCGCCACGACGTCGCCGGCGGTTGGTCCTATCCGAAGGATCGGTACTATTTTACGGAAGACGGCAAACAGGTTCGGGTTACGGAATGCCAAGAATCCGTCGTGTTGGCGGCGGTGCCGCATCAGCACGAGACCAACGGTTGGCAGAACCACGACGATCAGCTCTACGCGCTGCCGCTGAGCACGGTCTATATCGAACCGGCTTCCGGCCGCTATGACATCACGACGGCGACGGTCCTGAACGGTGCCGTCCAGCAGCCCTATGTCTTCCAAAACAGTGTCACGGAATGGAACGGACAGTCGGAATATGCCGGCTGCGATGCGCTGCGGCTGACAACAGTTTATGAAATCCATGAGCGACCGGATGGGACGGATTACAAGAAGCCGATCGGGGACGGTGTTCCTTATTCCGAGGACGCCTGTTCTTCGGTCGTTCAGACCCCGACCTGGCGTTACGTCGACGGGAGCCAATATTCGCAATCGGGCGGATGCTCCTACGGTTACAGCAATCAGGTGATTTATCGAGTTTATCGCGGAGAGCGGGTGCTTCAGCGTGACGACGGGCAAGCTATTGTCCAGGTGTCCAACAGTTCTCACACCATCATCTATCAAGCGGCTGGGTGCAGTCCCAACCCAAATTTGGTGACGCGCGACGGGTTCTCGGCTGACGGCTCTGTCTACTTCGGTTCTTCCACGACCGAATGGAACCAGGCGGAGGGCTGGTGATGGGCAACATCGCGATCAGCCCGCTGCTGCGCGAGACCCTGGCGCCGCTCTCGGCCCATTACGACGATCCGGCGACCGTCGAGATCCGCATGACCAAGCCCGGGATCGTCATCACCGATCGGCGGGGAACGGGGAAGCAAGCGGTCAGGGACGAGGGATTGACGCTTGCGGCCGTCGAGGCGGTCGCGCGGTCGCTCGGCAACTATCATGGCCTGGGCTTTAACGGAGAGGACCGACCCAAACTCTCCTGCGTGCTGCCGGGCGGGCATCGCTTCGAATGCCTGGTCGGCCCGTCGGTCCAGTCCGGCCTGTCGCTGGCGATCCGTTGCAAACATCCCTTCACGCCGAGTTGGGATCAGGTAGGGGCATCGGAGGCGGTGGTTCGTTATTTAACGGACGCGGTCGACGGGGAGCGCAACCTGATCGTCTCGGGCGCGACCAATACCGGTAAGACGACTTTGTTGAACATGCTGTTGGCCGGTCTTCCGGACCATCGCCGGGTGATCGGGGTCGAGGATACGCCCGAACTGTCGCTTGGCCGGTTCTGGGACGGCGTCGGCCTGATCGCGGCCCGGGAGGAGGGCGGCAGCCACGCGACCGGTCTCCAGACCTGGCGTCAGCTCTACGACCACCTTATGCGCGCGACGCCGGATCACATCGTCTTCGGGGAGATCTCGACGCAGAACGCCTTTGCGGCCCTGGCGGCGCTGAATAGCGGCGTCACCGGCTTCATGTGCACGATCCACGCGGAGAGCCCGCATCAAGCGATCCATCGCAAGTTCGATCAGAACATCGCCTGGTCCGGAGAGACCATGCCGCGTGTGCCGGAGTTCCTCTCCGAACTGGTCGACGTGGTGGTGCAGATCAAGCGCGACAGTTCCGGCTTCCGCCGCATCACCGATATCTATGAGCCGCGCGCCGACCGCTTCGTCTTGAAGGACGGGAAGGAGACCGGCGCATGATCGCGATCCGCCTCTCGCTTCTGAGCCTTCCGGTGTTGGGTGGCGTCTTCGTCCTGTGGCGGTGGCGCGAAGCCATCGGCTTCCAATGGCAAGATGCAAGATGGTGGCAATGGCTTTGGCAGGTGGTGCGCCGGACCGGCGGTCTGCCGGCGGACCTGCTGTATCCGACCTATTACGCCGGTGGCGGCATGATCCTCGGCGCTCTCGTCGTCTTGGTCCTCGCATCGCGCGCCTCGGCAGCGACCCTGCATGGCGGGCGCGGCTCCAAGGCGCTGCACGGCTCCGCCGCCTGGGCAAGGGTCTCCGAGATCCGCAAGGCGGGCTTGTTCTCGCCGCGTGGTGTCGTGGTCGGGGGCTGGAAGACCTGGCGCAAGATCCAGACCCTGCGCCATGACGGGCCGGAGCATGTCATGGCTTTCATGCCGACCCGGTCCGGCAAGGGCGTCGGGCTTGTCATCCCGACGCTGCTGACCTGGCCGGACTCGGTCCTGGTGCTCGACATCAAGGGCGAGAACTATGCGCTGACCGCCGGTTATCGCGCCTCCATCGGACAGCGCATCCTGCGCTTTGAGCCGACGGCCCCGGTCGGATCGATCCGCTACAACCCGCTTCGAGAAGTCCGGGTCGGTTCCGGCCACATTATCGAGGATTGTCAGAACATCGCCTCGATGATCATCGATCCGGACGGCAAGGGGCTGAAGGACTTCTGGATGCAGTCCGGTTGGGAATGGCTCTCCGTCGTCATCCTGCATGTGACCTACCGCGTCGAGCGCGACGACGACCGGCGGGCCAATCTGAAGGACGTGAACCGGTTCATGTCGGCGGTCTCGATCGGCGAGGGCGGCGCCGGCGGCGAAGACAGTTTTGACGCCTTCCTGGATGACATTCTGGCGTTCGATCATGGTCTGGATCTCGTTGATGACGAGGTCCGTCGCGGCGCGTCCAAGATGCGCATCAAGGCGCATCCGGAGCGTTCCGGCGTCCACAGTTCGGCCGCCGTGCAATTGGCGCTCTATGCCGATCCGATCGTCTCGAAGAATATCGCGGAAAGCGACTTCCGGCTCGACGATCTGATGAACGGCGATCGGCCGGCGTCGCTCTATATCGTCATCCCGCCGTCGGATATCGACCGGTTGCGGCCGCTGACGCGTATTCTGATGAACCAGTTCCTCCGGCGGCTTACCTCGGAGATGGCCTTCGGCGAGGGGCGCAGCCTCAAGGGATACAAGCACCGTCTCCTGTTGATGCTCGATGAGTTTACGTCGGTCGGCAAGCTGGAGATCTTCGAACGCGCGCTCGCCTTCATGGCCGGCTACGGGCTGAAGGCCTTCATCATCATCCAGGACCTACGCCAGTTGCGGAAGGAATACGGCCGCGACGAGGCGATCACGGCCAATTGCCATATCCGGATCGCCGCCGCGCCCAACGAGGTCGAGACGGCCGAGACGCTCTCCAAGATGGCCGGCACCACCACCGTCGTGCAGCGCAAGCGGTCGCGGTCCGGCGCGGCCGGGTCTGCGATCGGCAGCGTCTCGGAAAGCCTTCAGGAGACGACGCGCCCGCTTATGACCGTCGACGAATGCATGAAACTGCGCGGGTTGGAGAAGGATTGGAAGGGCAACGCCACGCGCGCCGGCGACATGCTGATCTTCCCGTCCGGTTCAGCGCCGATCCTGGGCCGACAGACCCTCTACTTCCAAGACAAGGAACTGCTGCGTCGTGCCCGCATGCCGGCGCCGGGGCCGGGCGTGGAAGGTGAGGAGACCGTGCCGACGGAACCGGCCGCGCCGCCGACGCCGGCTGCGACCCTGTCGCCGGTTGATCGTTACGAACAGGCTTTGAACGGGGGAGGGACAGCATGACCAAACGCATCATGAGCGAGATCGATTATGCGGTCGGCTCGCGGTTGCGGCTGCGGCGCGAGGAAGCCGGATTGAGCCGGGAGGTCTTCGCCGAGGAGACCGGCGTCGCTGTGGAGACGCTTCGGGATTACGAACTCGGCTTCCGGAAGATGCGGAACTCGGAACTCCTGACCTTCGCCGAACGGCTCGGTGTCGAGGTCCGCTGGTTCCTAGACGGGATCAAGTTCACCGCCGTCCCTCGTCAGGAAGGGAGTGGGGCGTGATCGGGTCTGTATCCATTGTGAACCCCGGATCGGGGGTGGAATGGGGTGCCAAAGGGCCTGCCAAGCGCGGGGCGGCGCTCGCGATCGCCTCGTCCAACCCGGCCAAAACTTCGCGCCGCAGTGCCGGCACACCGCTGCCGGGATGGTTCGGCTTCGCCACCAGGATACGGGCTTTGCGCAGGAGGTCGATGGAAACGGCGCGTAACTCAATCATGAGAACACACTTAGAACAAATAAATCAGGAAAGGAAGAGGGTATGACGACAGATCCGAAAGATGAGATCGCGACGATCGAGCGGCTGACGCTGAAAGGCGTGCCGGTCTCGGTCGATCCGGAGGCGGCCGGCGCCATGGGGGCCTTTGAGGAGGATGCGCTCGACGAAGAGACGGCGCGCGAGTCCGGAGGGCTGAGCGATGGCGACTGACACCCGCAAACCCTTCCGCGAGACCGTCGCCGAGGAGTTCACCCGATTGATCGAACAGGGCGAGGCCTCCTGGCAGAAACCCTGGGAGCCCAATGTCGGCATCTCGGCGCCATTCAATCCGATCTCCAACAAGCCCTATCGCGGCATCAATGCCTGGTGGCTGGAACTGCAGGGCTGGGTCGATCCGCGTTGGCTGACCTATCGCCAGGCGCAGGAGTTGGGCGGCCAGGTCCGAAAGGGGGAGCGATCGACCTCCGTCGAGTATTGGAAATGGACCGAGCGCAGCGCCCTTCTCGACGGGGACGGCAGGCCGGTGCTGGATGAGGCCGGGAAGCCGCAAACGGTCGAGTATCGCCTCGAGCGGCCGCAGGTCTTCTACGCCAATGTCTTCAACGGCGACCAGATCGACGGGATCGAACCGTTCCAGGCCCCGCCGATCCGCTTCGAGCCGGTCGAGGAGGCGGAACGGGTTCTGGCGGCCGGCGGTGTCGATATCCGTCACGATCAGGCCGACCGCGCCTTTTACACGCCGAGGGAGGATCGCATCCATCTGCCGCATAAGGCGGCCTTCCCGAGCGCCTACGAATACTACGCAACGGCGCTGCACGAACTGGGACATGCCAGCGGCCATGAAAGCCGGCTCGCGCGGGAGTTCGGTCCCTTCGGGTCCGAGACCTATGCGATCGAGGAGCTCCGCGCGGAAATGTCGGCCTATATGGTCGGCCGCGATCTGTCGCTCGGCCATTATCCGGAACGCCATGCCGGCTATGTCGGCTCCTGGCTGAAGGCGATCAAGGAGGATCGCAACGTGCTGTTCCGCGCGGCGCGGGATGCCGAGATCATCCGGTCCTGGGTGATGGAGCCGGAGCGCCGCCAGGAGCTGGAGCGCATCGCCCAGCAGGGCCGTACTCAATCCCCGCAACAGGAGCAGGCCATGCAGACAGCCGAGCCAGAGAGCAAAACCCGCCACTTCCTGACGGTCCCCTTCGAGGAAAAGGAAGCTGCCAAGGCCGCCGGCGCCAAATGGGACAAGCGCGCCAAATCCTGGTACGCGCCGGACGGGGCGGATCTCGACCAGCTGGCCCGGTGGGTCACGCCCAGCGACAAGGCGCGCAATGAGGTCGATCCTGTTGCCGAGTTTACAATCTTCCTTCAGGACGCCGGCCTCCAGATCGACGGCGCCCCCCAGATGGACGGCGACTGGCATCGCGTCTCGGTCGAGGGCGACAAGCCCGGCCAGAAATCCGGCTCTTATCGCGGCTTCCTGGATGGGGCACCGAACGGCCAAGCGATGAACTTCAAGACCGGCGAGAAATCCCTCAAATGGGTTGCGACCGGCAATACGCTATCCAAGGAGGAGATCGATCGCGCCCGCCGTGCGGTCGAGGAACGCCGGGTGGAGCGGGAGAGGGAGCTTCAGGAAAGGCAGGAGCTCGCCGCGACCTGGAGCGACGTGCAATGGCGGACCGCCTCGGAACGAGGAGCGCCGTCGCCCGAACATCCCTATCTCCTGGCGAAGGGTGTGGCGGCGCATGGTCTGCTCGAAGATGCGACAGGTCAGTTGATGGTGCCGCTGCGCGATGCGGCCGGGAAGACCTGGAACATCCAACGGATCTCGCCGGAAGGCGAAAAGCGCTTCCTGAAGGGTGGCCGCAAGGCCGGTCTCTATCACGTCATCGGTGAGATCGACGCGAAAGGCCCCGTTGTGATCGGCGAGGGCTATTCGACGGCGGCAACGATCCACGAGGCGACCGGCTATCCCGTCGTCGTAGCCTTTGACGCCGGCAATCTACGCCCCGTGGCCGAGACGATCCGGGAGACCTATCCCGAGGCGCGGATCTTCGTCGCTGCCGATGACGATCACGCCAAGGACCGGAACGCCGGTCTCCGCAAGGGTGAGGAGGCGGCGAAGGCGGTCGGCGGAATCGCGGTCAATCCGGGTCTGACGCCGGCGGAGCGCGAGGCCGGCATGACCGACTTCAACGACAAAGCCCGGAGTGCCGGCAAGGCGGTCGTGAAGGATATCTTCGATGCGGTGATCGGCCGGCCGCGCTCGGGCTCTCCGGAGCGCAACGCGGGGGAGCGCAAGACGGCGGGACGCGCTCAGTCCCTGGCGATGTGACGGCACCATGGGAAAGAAGAAACTCACCAAGTGCTATCTGGAGGTCGAGGAGAAGGCGGAGCTGGTCGCCAAGGCCGGCGCCGCCAATCTCTCGATCTCCGATTACATCCGCCGGATCGTGACGGGCCTCTCGGTACCGGCGCCGGAGCGGGCGAATACGATCCGCGATCTCCTGAAGGTGAATGCGGACCAGGCCCGGCTCGGCAACCTGCTGCGCCTCGCGCTCGATGACGACGGATGGCGGACGGATACGCCGGACGGGACCTGCTCCGTCGAGGAGCTCATCGGCGATATCCGGGTCCTTCAGGACCGCCTTAAGGCCATCGTTCGGACAATCTAGCGATGATCGCGCATAAGGTTATGGAAAAGAAGGACAGGGCGGCGGGAAAACCGCCGCCCTTCTCCAAGCGCGCCTATTACATCGCGGCCGCCAAGGAGGGCGACGAGAAGCTCGATCATCTGTGGATCGTGAATGCCGATGCCGGCACGGAGCGGGAGGATCTCGACCTGGCGGTAAAGGAGATCATGGCGGCGCATAGTCTCAATACCCGTTCCCAGGCCGACAAGACCTATCACCTCGTCGTCAGCTTCGCCGCCGGCGAAAAGCCGGAGCTGGACGTGCTGAAGGACATCGAGCGGCACTTCGCCCAGGCGCTCGGCTTCGAGGATCACGCCCGTGTTGCCGGTACCCATGACAATACGGATCACTATCACATCCATATTGCCTATTCGAAGATCCACCCGGAGAAGCTGACGATCCACGAGCCGAGGCAGGATTTTAAGGCGCTCGCCCGGACCTGTCGCGCCATGGAGCAGAAATACGGGCTTCAGCCCGGTATCACCCAGGACAAGGACCCGATCGAACGCCTGTTGACGCCCAAGGCACGCGATTACGAGGCGACGACCTGGGAGGCGTCGACGGAGCGCAAGATCCTGGAGCACCGTGAGCGTCTGGCTGAGGTCTTTGGACAGGCGACGACCTGGGCGCAGCTCCAGGACCTCGCCGCGAAGGAAGGCCTCGCCTTTGCCAAACGCGGTAACGGCTTGGCGCTGCTGACGCTCAAAGGCGGGAAGGGAATCAAGGCCAGCACGCTTGGCCGGAACTTCTCCCGGAAGGCCCTGGAGGAGAAGCTAGGCGCGTTCGAGCCGTCTCGGCGTACGGCGCCAGCAAAAGTGACCCGGTTCAACCGGGTGCGGCCGTCAAAGCGTCTGGCGGGCATGGGGTCGATGTGGCGGCACTATGTGACAATGCGCGGACGCCAGGCGAAGGCGCCGAGCCTGGTCGGGAAACTCTATCGAAACTGGAAGGCCTTTCTCTATGCAGATGCGCTGATCGATCCGCTCGCGATGGCGCTGATCCTCAGTCATCGAGGCCTGCTGGATCTGTTGGTGGGGGCAGATGCGTCGAGACCCGCGCGAAGGACCTCGGAGGTCGCCAAAAGTGCGGCGGCTCGTTCGATGGAGCCGAAGGTGCCTGAGAAGACGATCCTTCTTGACCACGGCAAGGCACCTTATCGACATAAAGAGGGCGCTCCGGACTCTTACTTCGTTACGATCCGGACAGGCGATCGCGCACCGGCGACGATCTGGGGGAACGACCTCGGGCAAGCGGTTGAGGCAGGGAAGGTGAAGCGGGGCGACGTGATTTCGATTTCTCTCGGAGACGAAATGGCTAAAAAGAGTACCGGAAGATGGCCTGGTCGAGCGAGATTCGGCGCAAATCGTTATGTTTGGCGGGTTTCTAAAGTTACGGTCCAGGAAATGACAAAGATAAGATAGGAAGTCGCAACGAATAACATCTTGAAGACCAATCCGTGTGATGCCGTCGCTATTGACTTATCATTGCCACCACACCATAAAAGCTCTCATGTGGATGCGCAAATTGCTCAAGCTAATCGTGTTGGGGGCGTTCGTCATGTCGATGGCGAGTGCCGTGGTTCCGAACGCGCAGGCTAACGACCACGCAGACCACATGGCTTCCGGTAAGATTGATCGGATGTTGGATCAGGACTCGTCTCCCTGCCCGATAGCGGACTTTCACTGCATGGTCTTCGGCGGCAACTGTGCTCCGTTGGCCATCGGCACTCCTCAAACTTCGAGTGTGAAATTTGCGGTCGGTGAGGCAAGTTTTTTCACTGAAGACACATTTCTGATGGGCCGAAACATCCCATCGGACCCCCGCCCTCCTAGAGCCTGACGGTTCCCGCCATTTGAAAAATCGGCCTGTTGTGACAGGCAACCGTCAAGTTTATCTGGGAGTTTCAAGAATGAAGACCGCTTTCAGCCGCATTGCGTCGGCCAGCATCCTCGTGTCCGCAGTTTCCTTTGCTACGTCCTCGGCGATCGCCGCTGGGGGACATTCCGGCATGATGGGAGAGGTTGGGCAGCCCGGCGACCCTTCAAAGGTTACACGGACCATCCAAATCGAGATGTTCGACAATTATTACGAGCCGGAAAATGTCTCGATCAAAGAAGGCGAGACCGTAAAATTCGTCATCAAGAATAGCGGCGAATTCGTTCACGAATTCAATATCGGAACAGCCGCTATGCATGCCGACCATCAGTCGGAGATGATGATGATGATGGAGCACGGGGTGCTCCTTTCCGATCGTATCGACTGGGATGCCGCGAAGGCGATGCAGCAGTCGATGGGACACGGAATGCATGACGATGCGAATAGTGCGTTATTGGAGCCGGGTCAGGAAGCCGAGATCGTCTGGCAGTTTCCCGAACACGCTGAACTTGAATTCGCCTGCAACGTTCCAGGGCACTACGACTCCGGGATGATGGGTCAAATCAAGCTTTCGCACTGACGAACGGGAACTATCTGACATGAAGCTCACGCGGCTGGTCCCGGTCATTGTGATCGGGATCGGTCTGCTACCGCCGATGACGGCGGTACAGGCCGAAACATACAACCTAACTGTTGACCAAGTGACGATCGATACTGGCGATTTCACGCGTACCGGTATCGGATACAACGGCACCTCACCTGGTCCTGTCCTTCGCTTCAAAGAAGGAGAGGACGTGACAATCAATGTCACCAATAACCTTTCTTCGTCGACATCAATCCATTGGCATGGGTTGATCCTGCCATTCGAGCAGGACGGCGTCCCAGGTATCAGTTATACCGGCATCGAACCGGGCGAAACCTTCACCTACCGCTTTCCGATCGTGCAGAGCGGCACGTATTGGTTTCACAGCCATTCTGGGTTTCAGGAGCCGGATGGGGCCTACGGGGCAATCGTTATAGAGCCGAAAGGCCGAGAACCTTTCCGATTCGACCGTGAATACGTCGTACAGTTGACCGATGCACACCCCCATTCAGGCTCGCGTGTCATGCGAAACCTGAAAATGATGCCGGACTACTACAACCGTCAACAACGGACGTTCATGGACTTTTTGTCCGACGTCGACAGCAAAGGTCTCGAACCCACCTTATCGGACCGCGCCGATTGGGGCGATATGCGGATGATGCCAACGGACATAGAAGACCTTCAGGGTGTGACTCCTCTGATCAATGGTATGGGGCCGACGGCGAACTGGACCGGGTTGTTTGAGCCGGGAGAACGAATCCGCCTTAGGTTCATCAACTCGTCTGCAATGACCTATTTCGACATCCGTATTCCGGGGCTGCAAATGACAATCGTGCAGTCGGACGGCAACAACGTTCAGCCCGTTAAAGTCGACGAATTCCGAATTGCCGTCGCTGAGACATATGATGTCATCGTTCAGCCCAAGGAGGCAAAGGCCTTCACTTTGTTCGCTGAATCCATGAGCCGTTCCGCTTTTGCGCGCGGTACCCTTGCTCCTGCGGAAGGTATGACAGCCGAGGTTCCTATGCTCCGCGAACCGCCCCTCTTGACCATGGCTGATATGGGAATGGCGCATGAAGGAATGGATCATGGTGCCATGGCTATGGACAATGGCGCTATGAACCACGGCACCATGGGTCAGTCCGGCATGCCTATGGGTGAACATGTAATGCAGGATGGGAAAATGATGTCCGGCATGGACCATAATTCGATGGGCCAAGGCATGTCTTCGACAAATGCTCATGTCATGCCCGATGGCAGCAGCATGGAGGGAATGGATCATTCGGCACATGGCGGTATGGCCGTAGATACGGCAGACCCGTTCTACGCCCCTGGCAGCGGATTGACGCCTACGGCCTACAATGATGGCAAGTTCCTATCCTACGCTGACCTGAAGGCCCAGAAACCTCTTTACCCGGATAGAGAGGCAACGCGGGAAATAGAACTTCGACTCACAGGAAATATGGAGAGATATATCTGGTCTATAAACGGCGTAAAGTATGCCGACGCAGATCCGATCGTCCTTCAATACGGTGAGAGAGTGCGGTTCAAATTCGTCAACGAGACGATGATGGCGCATCCGATGCATCTGCACGGCATGTGGTCCATTCTCGACAATGGAAACGGCAAATTTGATCCTGTTAAACACGTGATCAGCGTCGCGCCGGGAACGACCGTTTACACCGAGACGGAGGTGGACGCACCGGGTCAGTGGGCCTTCCACTGTCATCTTTCCTACCATGCTGATAGCGGCATGTTCCGGAAAGTCGTTGTTGAAGGCGGCCCCAATCAACAAGCTGCTGCATCCGGCAATGACATCCTGGCGGGAGGTGTACAATGATTAAACGGACTCTTATAGCGGCAGCTTTTACTCTCGCCGGAGTAACGGCAGCGTCGGCGGAACCTTTAATTTGGGGGGTCGATGTCGAGAAATTCGAGTACCGCCTGGGGGAGCAAAACGGAAACGCCTACGCGTGGGATTTCGATGCTCTCGTGGGTACAGACGAAATGAAGTTCGTGTGGAGAAGCGAGGCGGAATATGCAACGGACGAACGCAGTTTCGAGGTTCTCGACAACCAAGCGAGGGTGCAGATCCCGGTCTCGACATTCTTCGACGGCGTTGTCGGTGTTCTCGCTTCGACACCGAAAGGGCCGGATCGCTTTTATGGCGTGCTCGGACTTCATGGTCTGGCGAAGCAATGGTTCGAAGTTGATATGGACCTCTATGTTTCGAACAAACCGTTCGCCCGCGCCGAAATCGACTATGAAGGACTGATCACGAACCGGGTGACGCTTACACCAAGTTGGGAAGTGACGCTCCCGCTCAAGGACGATCCTGTAATCGGACTCGGTGCCGGGGGAATTAAAAGCGAAATCGGCCTGCGATTAAGCTATGATCTCGTGGACCGCCTTCTGTCGCCTTATGTCGGTGTGCATTACGAAAGTACATATGGCGATACCGCACGCTATCGATCTGAGGACGGAAAAAGCCGGGACGCTACATACCTCGTAACCGGTTTAAAGATGCTGTTCTAAGGCGAATGACCCCAGCGAAATCAGTTTCGCTGGGGTCCGCAAAAAGAACCGTGTGGTTATCGCACGGCAATATCGCAAAATCAGCATTGACCTTCCAGTGACTGGATACGTCACATTCGTTCCAAACCGCAGGAGACGAGCATGTCCGGACACGATAGCCACCATCAAGCCAAAGGCCATGACCACTGTCATCACGAGTCGAAGACGGACGCCGACGGAGAGTTCGACCAGGTTCCACCAGGCCATACCGGTCCTGTTTATACCTGTCCGATGCATCCTCAGGTTCGGCAACCGAACCCGGGCTCGTGCCCGATTTGCGGCATGGGGTTGGAGTTGGAAAGCGGCAATATGGCTGAAGAAGGCCCAAACCTGGAGTTAGTGGATTTTACGAGACGGTTCTGGGGCGGAGCGATCCTGACCTTGCCGCTTCTTATTCTAACCATGGGACCATTTGTCGGATTAAGCGGCGTTAGAGACATATTTGGGGAACGAACCACACTCTGGATCGAAATGGCATTGGGAACACCCGTTGTTTTGTGGTGCGGTTGGCCGTTCCTGGTAAGAGGATGGAATTCTTTCCGCACAATCAACTTGAACATGTTTTCGCTTATAGCGATGGGAATTTCGTCAGCCTGGGCATTCAGCATTGTAGCCGTGGCATGGCCAGAGGTGTTTCCGGACGGGTTCCGAAACGCGGATGGACATGTGGGCGTATATTTCGAGGCGGCTGCAGTTATCGTCACGCTTGTACTTCTTGGTCAGGTTATGGAATTGCGGGCTCGGGAAGGCACGGGCAAAGCGATACGAGCGCTCTTGGATCTAGCAGCAAAAACCGCTCGAGTTATCGGGCCCGATGGACAGGAACACGAAATAGCGCTCGAAGATGTCGAGATTGGTGCCCGGATACGGGTCCGGCCGGGCGAAAAGATCCCGGTGGATGGAGTAGTGCTGGACGGGCGTTCGTCCGTTGACGAAAGCATGATTACGGGTGAACCGGTACCGGTCGAAAAGACGCCCGGCGATCCATTGACTGGCGCTACAATTAATGGAACCGGCAGCTTTATCATGGAGGCGACAAGGGTCGGGGCCGACACGATGCTCTCTCAGATCGTTGACATGGTTTCAAAGGCTCAGCGATCTCGCGCGCCTATCCAAAAGTATGCGGATATGGTCGCCGGTTACTTCGTGCCGGGAGTTATCGGGATCGCGGCATTGGCGTTTGTAGGGTGGGCAGTATGGGGACCAAACCCCGCATTGTCATATGCACTTATATCAGCGGTCGCAGTTCTGATTATCGCATGCCCATGCGCATTGGGATTGGCGACTCCTATGTCGATCATGACCGCGACCGGGCGGGGCGCTCAACTCGGCGTGCTGATCAAAAACGCCGAAGCCCTCGAAAGGTTCGAGAAAATCGACACGTTGATTGTCGATAAAACTGGAACGTTGACGGAAGGGAAACCCAGGTTGGTCGCGGTCTTGCCGGAAGACGGCTTCGATGAAGCAGATGTGCTTCGGCTCGCGGCGACCTTGGAAAAGGGTTCAGAACATCCTCTCGCGGAAGCCATCGTCCGCGGTGCGGAGGAGAAAAGCGTCGCGCTGACGGAAGCGACGGATTTCGAGGCCGTCACCGGGAAGGGGGTTAAGGGAAGCATCGCAGGCCAGTCGGTTGCACTTGGTAACGCAAAAATGCTCCACGATCTGGGCATCGATGGCGGTTCGGTTTCGGAGGTTGCGAACACCCGCCGCGACGAAGGCGAGACTGTAATGTTCGTTATTGTCGATGGTCGCTTGGGCGGCCTTATCAGTGTCGCCGACCCGGTGAAGGAGTCGACGCCAGCGGCGCTGCAAGCGCTCCATGAGCTCGGCTTTCGGATCATCATGGCAACCGGAGACAATGAACGGACCGCAACGGCCGTGGCAGCAAAGCTAGGCATCGATGAAATCCGCGCAGATGTCCTGCCTGAAGACAAAGCGCGCATCATTCGCGACCTTCAAGCGGCAGGCAAAAAGGTAGCGATGGCTGGTGACGGCGTGAACGATGCTCCAGCCCTCGCGCAAGCCGATGTGGGGATCGCAATGGGGACCGGGGCGGATGTCGCGATTGAAAGCGCCGGAATTACCTTGGTGAAAGGAAATCTGGACGGAATTGTACGTGCGCGGCGACTTGCGCAGTCGACAATGAACAACATCCGCCAGAATCTCTTCTTCGCGTTGATATACAACGCAGCGGGTGTGCCAGTGGCGGCGGGTGTTCTATTCCCATTCTTCGGGATTTTGATCAGTCCCATGTTTGCGGCTTTTGCGATGAGCGCCTCGTCCATCTCTGTTGTGCTGAACTCGTTACGACTGCGCAGTGCGAAAATCTGAAAACAGGAGAAGCGAAATGAGCGTTCCCTCGACGCCCGACAGAGACCCTCAATCGGATAATAAGGTCCAACTTGTACCTTTCTTGCGATCGAGAACAGGCATGACGCTTGTCGTCCTGATTGTCGTCGCAGGTTTAATGCTGGCCTACGAACATCGCGTTCATATCGCCGGGAGCGATTGGGTCATCTGGTTGCCGATCCTCATATGCGTCGGCATGCATTTTTTTATGCATGGTGGTCACGGTGGTCACGGTAGCAACCGCAACTCTGACGAGGACAAGGCATGAATGAAGCTGGCCCGTCCTATGGTCTTTGGCTGATGGTGATTGTGAACTCGGCCGTTTTCATCATTTTCGCTTTTAGCTTTTACAAGCCGAAAACGTCTCGAGACTGGCGGAGTTTTGGTGCATTCAGCGCCTTCATCATCGCTTTGTTTACCGAAATGTACGGTTTTCCACTCACAATCTTTGTCCTGTCAGGATGGCTACAATCGAACTGGCCTGGCATAGATTGGTTTGCGCACGATAGCGGCCACCTGCCAGAAATGATGTTCGGTTGGAAAACAAACCCGCACTTCGGCCCATTTCACCTGCTGAGTTTTGCGTTGATCGGGGCTGGTTTTTGGCTGATCTCGGTGGCTTGGCACCACCTTTGGGCCGCCCAAAGATCGGGACAGCTCGCGGTCACTGGGCCATACGCACGCGTGAGACACCCTCAATATGCCGGATTTGTCCTCATCCTGGCAGGTTTCCTGGTGCAATGGCCGACGTTGCTCACGCTTGTCATGTTTCCAGCACTCGTATGGATGTATGTGCGTCTTGCAAGATCGGAGGAAGCTGACTCGTACGCTCGGTTTGGGGAGGATTATCATCGTTACGCAGCGCACGTTCCGCGATTCATACCGAACTTTGGTGCAGGCCCATATATTGCGTGAAGATGAGAGAGACGATGGACCATATGCACGAGACTAACGAATATAAGTCCGGCTCGATCACTCTCGGTGGCGCCGTTGCCATGGGAACCGGCGTAATGATCGGTGCAGGCATATTTGCCTTAACCGGACAAATTGCAGAGCTCGCCGGACCGCTTTTCCCGCTGGCCTTTGTGGCAGGAGCGATCATCACCAGCTTCAGCGCTTATAGCTATGTCAAAATGTCGAATGCCTGGCCTTCAGCGGGCGGAATCGCGATGATCCTACAGAAGTGCTATGGGGCGGGTGCGATCGCTGCCGGCGCCGCCCTGCTGATGGCGTTCAGCATGGTCATCGCTGAAAGTCTCGTTGCACGCACATTTGCGACCTATTTGCTGCGCCCGTTCGATATGGAAGGCGGGCCGCTAGTTCCTGTACTTGCTGTGGCCGTTATCCTGTTCGCATTTCTGATCAATATTGCCGGGAACCGGTCTATCGGTCTTTTCTCGATCGTCATGGCTGTGATCAAAATTGGCGGTATTGCATTATTCGGTGGAGCCGCGATTTGGGGCAGTGGCTTAGGTTTCGCGACAGAGCCCAGCGCCGGTGACTCTTACGGCCTGACAGGATTCGTCGCGTCGGTTGCGTTGGCTATTCTTGCATTTAAGGGTTTCACTACAATTACGAATAGTGGTTCGGAAATAACGGAGCCGCATAAAAATGTGGGGCGTGCGATTACCATTTCCATTGCTCTATGCGTCATTGTCTATCTGATGGTCGCATATGGCGTTGGAGCGAGCCTTCCAATCGAGAAAATTGTTGCTGCCCGAGACTATTCATTAGCCGAAGCTGCCGAGCCAACGCTGGGACAAGTCGGCTTCCTACTAACTATTTTGTTGGCAGTCGTCGCAACTGCTTCCGCTGTGCTTGCCAGTGTTTTCGCCGTTTCGCGAATGCTCACGATGCTGACCGACATGAAAATGATACCCCACAGCCACTTCGGCATGTCAGGGCCAATTCAGCGTCATACATTGGTGTATACCGTAGTAATTGCCTCTACGCTCGCTGTCCTATTCGATCTGAGCAGGATCGCCTCGTTGGGCGCATTTTTCTACCTTGTCATGGATATGGCTGTGCATTGGGGGGTCTGGCGGTTTCGAAGAAAAGAGATCGGAGCTGCAGGTCTTGTCCTGCTAACAGCCTTTTCTTTCGACGCGATAGTTCTCGTCGTATTCACAGTGATGAAACTACAGTACGACCCAACCATTGTCGTCTACGCGGTAGCGGCGATTGCGGCGGTATTCGTCTTCGAGCGCTTTTATCTGTCGCGATGGCGCGCTCCGACCGATGAAGGCATGTCTGGGCATTGATATGCCATGGGTACGAAGCGAAATATCTTTTCTCAACGATTAACCCGGCTCGCGGCATTGATAATCGCGGCCCTGGCCGTCGCTCTGTTTCTTTTGTATTTCGGTCAAGATGACCAGGGCTTTTCGGAATCCTTGATAGCAGTACTTGATCGTCATCCCCTGATTGGTCCGGTCATACTAGTTCTGATCATGGTGTTCGCCGTTGTCGTCAGCCCCATTCCCAGCGCACCGATCACTTTGGCGGCTGGCGCCGCTTACGGACATTTCTGGGGAACCATCTACGCGCTTGTTGGCGCCGAAATTGGTGCATTGATAGCATTTGAAATTGCCCGGCGTTTTGCGCGCGTACCGACAAGAGAGTGGATATCCGGGCGGTCAATACCGGTACTGACATCGAAATCGCAAATTGGATTGTCTGCGATGGTGTTGTTAACGCGGCTGTTGCCCGCGGTTTCGTTCGATGTTGTCAGTTACGCGGCTGGATTGACGGAAATCCATCGGCGCTGGTTCGCAATCTCAACACTGTTTGGAATGGTTCCCGCGACATTCCTTCTATCGCATGCCGGTGCCGGTATTCGTGCTTCGGAAGGTGGCATGATCGATATCCTGTTCGCCCTAGGGGCTCTAGGGCTACTCACAATCGGCGGCATATTGTTCAACACAAGACGAAACCGATAAAATAAATACTCAAAAGGGAAACAAGGTTATGAAGGACGCAAAGAAAAAATTCGGCCTCAAATCGATCGTTACGATCGTTGCTATCGCATCAGTTGCTGGCGGTGCGTACCTATGGCGGCAAAGCGCCGATAAGCCATCGGAAGCTGGTGCAACCTTGGTGATTCCAGAATTCTCTGAGGTCGCGTTTGCAGGCGAGCAGTCTTTCAACAATACCTGCGCAAAATGTCACGGAATGAATGCGATTGGGACAAAAAGCGGACCTCCGCTTATCCACAACATTTACAACCCGGGCCATCACTCCGACGAAGCATTTTATCGTGCTGTTGCCATGGGGGCGAGACAGCACCACTGGAGATTCGGCGATATGCCTGCGCAACAGCACGTAAGTCCGCAAGAAGTTGCTCGTATTGTAGCATATATTCGTGAACTTCAGTCCGCGAACGGGATCCGTTACGAAAAGCACACAATGTAGCCAAGTCTCTAGGACGGTCCGCACTTTTGGGGGCCGCCCTACGCTGGCTTCCTACTTAGGTACGGTGCTATCTCGCTGTACCTGACATTTGCGTCGGCCTGCGCTTGATAGTAACGAAAGACCTCTTTTAAGGGGGCACCGATGTCTTTGTAAGCCGTCAGCACGGCGATCAGTGCTCCAAGAGACAAGTCGCCGGAAATCACAAGGTATCCTCCAATTGTATAGAAGAAAAATGGCGTCAACTGCGATATGAAGTTGTTTATCGTTTTGAGAAGATATTTTTTCTTGTGAATTCCAATGCGGATATTTTGAAGAACTCTGTATGAAAGGTAAATTTTCCGGGTCTCCTCTCCGCTCATTCCACTGCGTTCGCTAATCCGTTCTCCCAACTCGCGGACTTCGACAAGTCGGGAACGGGATAGCATGTTGATTTTACGCTGAAATTTCGGAACAATATAAATTTGGATGGGTAGGAGAGCCATCGCTGCAAGGCCAAGGACAACGTCCTGGACTAGCATGAATGTTAAAATCGTCAGGAAAGTTCCGCCTTGCAGGAGAGGGAGTACAATCGATTCCGCTGCGAATCCCGCAACCGGCTCTACTTCCTGAACAATAATGGGTATTAGGTCACCGTTCTTGTTTCGATTCTTTTTGAATGTGGTTCGTGAGATGTCGAGCCGCAGGCGCCTCGAAATATGTTCAGCAAGCGCTCCGGCCTGCATATTCACATGGAACTTAAGAAATCCATGAACGCCCACAACCACCAAGAACAAGATACACAAAATTATAAGTGCTGAAGTCTGAGTAATCTCGAATACGAGATACTTAATTGGATAATGGCCAGACTCTATGGCGTTATTTATTATTACTTTGGGAAGTTCGAGACTTGCGTACAATGCTGGTAGCGATAACGTGGCCAATACCGCGAGCTTAATTTGCCGCCGCCACGAATGCTTGAGGACATAACTGCCGAGTGATGCTTTGCTGATCCAGCCAGACCGTTGCGACGCAAGTTTCGCAATTAGAATACGCTTAAGAAACGGTAAGATCGAATTCAGTATCTGAGCTCCTAGGAGGAGCGGCAGAGCGTACATTGTAAAAAATAGTACTGTATGAACCCACCAGTGTGATCCGTTGTTAACTAAGGCGGAATAGTTGTCTACGTATGAATGAACAAGTTCGATCACGTCTGTTCGGTCCTATTTTAATTTAATAGCTGATTCTGAGTTTGGGCATGGTTCGAGCGGTAAGTCGGAAATTCTTTCTCCCAATGCACCAGCTGCGAGTCGATTTAGAAGGTTCGTGTTTCCTCGGATGGCACTTAAAGCCCTGATTTTAGGCTATTTTGAGGCGGATTCGGGGCTTTTCTGGGAGCCTCTGGTTGGCGACTTTTCTATCAATTTTACTATATGAATAGCGACGACGTTGTAGCCGAATCTTCAATAGGTTTGAGAGAAATGGAACGGCGGCTGGGGGCAAACTTGCGCGCCCTCCCAGATATTGTAGGGATGGCTTTTGGGAATAGCTGTAATTTGGAACGGGCGGCGGCAAAGATAATGACCTGAGCGGAAGTGAAGGCAGATAGTTTGGGGCTTTCGCATTGAAATTTCCCTATCGCCTTTATGAAGGCCCAACCGGTATGTTCAAAATCGGAGCGCGGCTCACTGCGTAGAAGTATCACGAATCAATAGGTCTGAAATATGGTCTCATTTGCATTGAGCGGCGAAGCCGCGAATACGCCCGGTTCGAGAAGTGGGACCACTTCACCTATCTTGCCAACCTACGACGTGAGAAATTGTGAGAAGATTTGAGAATTCGAGACCCAATTCGGGTCAATTGCGAGAAAATTTGAGAATTTCTGAGAATACCATTTGAATGCAACCATTTAGGGAGTGCATCCCCGGCGACTAACCGCTAAAGGGTTGTTACTCTTGAGAACGAGGGTAAGCTCCTTTCCTTCGTTCCTTCACGGAATCAGTAGGTTAGGATGTCTCGACGCAGCCGGGTCGCGATATATGCGCGCTATTCTTCAGATCTTCAAAATCCCTCGTCGATTGAAGATCAGGTCTTCCTTTGCACCGAATTAATGAAGAAAGAGCTCGGTGTCGTGAGACCTGTCGGCGTGTTCACCGACGCGGCCTATACCGGTGCGACCTTGAATCGCCCGGGCGTAATCGATCTGCTCGCATTGGCCGAAGCAGGAGGCGTTGATATCATTATCGCCGAAGGACTTGATCGTTTGTCACGCGATCTCGCAGATATCGCGTCGATTTATCGGACTCTCCAATGCCAGGACGTCTCAATTCTGACTGCCCATGAAGGCCGGATCTCAGACCTCCATATTGGATTCAAGGGGACAATGAATGCCGTGTTCCTGAAGGACCTGCGGGATAAGGTCCGGCGCGCGCACAAGAGCCGCTTGGCGCAGGGGAGGGTCCCGGCCGGTTTGTGCTATGGATACCGCGTGGTGAAAGGCGTTCTGGATGCTCGAGGAAATTATGAAACCGGTCTACGGATGATCCATCCCGAAGAGTCGGCTGTAGTGCTGCGGATCTTCGAGGAGTTCGCATCAGGAACTACGCCAAACCAAATCGCCCGATCATTGAATGCGGACATGATCCCAAGTCCGGGCGGAAAAGCCTGGCGTGTATCTGCGATCCTGGGCGCGCCATCCAGAAGCCAGGGAATACTGAACAATGAGATGTATAGCGGTTGGATCGTCTATAACCGAAGCCGAAAAGTCATAGATCCGCGAACAGGCAAGGCGCGCCATGTCCTGAAGCCCAAGGATCAGTGGGACAAGCGTTTTGTTCCCGAGCTTCAGATTATCCCGGACAGTTTGTTGGAACAGGTGCAACGGCGCCGAGCTGAGCGCCGACTATCCCCGGCGACAGGAAAGATCGGGCATATACGGGGGCGGCCAATCAACAAACGGCCGCTCACGTCGTTGGTGGTTTGCGGTGAATGCGGCGGAGAAAAGGGTATTGCGAATGCCGGACGGTATGTCTGCAACGTCGCGCGATTCCAGGAAGGAAAGTGCTCGAATAACCGAGGGACCAAAGAAGAGGTTCTAAAAAATGTCCTATTCGAGTTCTTATTCGCCCGGATTGATGCTGAAAGTAGATGGATAGAGTGCCTTGTTGAATCGTTAGCTCCTCGATGGGCCTCTTATGAAGGGGTAGAAACGGAGATCCGAGACCTGGAAAAACGCCACGCGCGATTGTTGGACGCCGTAGAAAACGGTGTAAATCCTGGGAGCACGGTTGAGCGGATCGTCAACTTGGAAGCACGGTTGAACGAACTCAAGGCAATAGCGCCTCCGCCTTCTGTGCCGGATTCAACGGCGGAGATAAAAGGGCGCCTCAAAACCGCTTTAAACCGGGCAGAAGCCAGATTCTTAGATCAAAAATATGCACGGCTAATTCAACGGTTGATCGAGCATTTGGTCGCGAAAATTGAGTTGTCGCCAATCAAATCGAAACATCACGGTGAAAGTCTCGAGATTTTCCTTAAGCCGGATGGCTGGGCTACGTTCTACTGTGACGCGGCAGATTTGTGGCCGGACTTGTTTGAACCGTCTCGCACTTATGCGAACAGTGCCAAAATTGCGTGAGGCATCGTGATCGCGCGTTTCTAGATTGGTCGGCCTTATCCTAATCAAAACCAATCAGGTGGCGATTGCATGCCGACCTCATACAGAAGCAAGACATCGGTGACAGGACTACGCAATAGGGATTGGCTCACAAAGTCCAGTTACAGAAAGGGCTATTCAAAAAGCACCTTTACTAATGATTAAGAGCGGAGCCGCCTTCCATCCGCTTAAGGTTGTGTTAACCTCCACAAAGAAGATCAGTGTGGGGCACGTTCCATGGCCGATGAAATATATATTGAAGGTTTAGCTGAGGCGCTTGGTGAATTTTTTGTGGAAGCGCCCGCTACTACTAAGACGATCTGGGATGAGTTAAACGATTGGGGGCTGACTCTAGCAAGCTGGCAGCGGTTCATAGTCTCCCATGCGGTGCGTGACGGGACGCTCACTGACGAGCGGGTGAATGAGGCTTATCGGCTCTTTCAACGGGACAACAAACTCGATGCGGGCGATGAGGAATTGCCCGATATCCCTGCTTCTGTCACCGGTCGTGCAGCAGTTGCAGGCGTGAGCTCGCTTGTCCTCCAAGAAATGCGGGCCCTTAAAAACGTCAACGCTATCCCAGAAACCTCGTCTTTGACATTTGGCGCAGGGCTCACTGTTGTTTATGGGCACAACGGGGCTGGGAAAAGTGGCTTTGCCCGAATGCTGTCATCGGCATGTTTCAGCCGATCCGATCCGACAATCATTCATAATATCTATGATAATAAAGCGCCGGACACGCCCGCGACGGCGGAGTTTTTGATTGAAAAGGGAACTGGCAAGAGTGAGGCCATCGCTTTTACCGTCGGCGATGAGGATTCCGACCTTCAGCGCATCAGCGTTTTTGACTCGTCGGTTGCCCGTGTCCACTTGGCAAAAGAGAGCGAACTCGGCTTTCAGCCCGCTGGGTTTGATGTGTTTGATGAGTTGATGCGGGTTGTCGGGCTTATCATTGAAAAGCTGGATGCCGATATCGCCTCGCGAACCAAGCCAAACAAATTCGATCAACTCTTTGCCGACTCTGGCCCGATTGCCGATCAACTGGCCAAGCTCACCTCCAAAAGTGACATTGCGGCGCTCCGGACGCTTTCGGTCTTTGGTCAAGCCGAGCAAGAGCGACTTGATGAGGTTGCCCGCCAGGAAAAGGAGCTTCTCGCAAAGTCCCCTGTTGAGACCTTAAAGGCGCTCGCGACGGCCAAGGTGGATATCGCTGCCTTGCAAAAGAAAATGGACGAAATTTGTGGGAGCTTGGGTGACGAGGCCAGTGTTAAGGCACGCACGATGCTAGGCGAGCACCGAGCGGCTACGGCGGGGGCGATCAAGGTTGGTGCCGAAACTGTATCGCACCCAAACCTCACGAAAACCGGAACCGATGAGTGGGATGCCTTTGTAGAGGCCAGCCGCACGCTCGGTCAGGCCGAGAGCGACACTTACCCAGCGGAAGGCGACCCATGTCTTTTGTGTCATCGCCCCTTAGACGAACCGAGCGCCACGCTTATAAAACGTATGTGGGGGTATCTGGACGCTGATGCTCGCAAGGCGGCGGTATCCGCCGACGAGAAAATTAATGCCTACCTAAATGAGCTTCGGGCGCTCAAGCTTACATTGTTGCCTGCCGATAGCCGTGCCCGATCGGAACTCGCAAAAATCAATCCCGATCTTGTCGCGACATTTGACGGGGTATCGGCAACCTTTGCCGCGCGCCGAGAAGTGCTTGTTGGGGCGCTTGATGCCGGGCAGGCGGATCATCTACCCGCCGGAAATTTGACCTTGCCCGATGCCGAAATCGCCAATTCGGTTGCCGAAATACATGCACAGGAAACGGCGCTCAAAGACGGCAAATTCGACGAAATGCTTGCTAATCTCAAATCCGAGCACATCACCCTTCGGCAGCGTCAGGTTCTCGGTAAAAATATCGAGGATGTTGCCGCGTTTGTTGAGGGTCTTGCGTGGATAGAAATGGCCGGAAAGGCCAAGCCTAATCCGCGCTTTGTAACCGAAAAGCAGAAAGGTCTTTTCCAGACCCTGATCGAGGGTGCCTACAAAGCCCGACTGGAAGAAGAATGCGCCAAACTTGAATGTGCGCTCCCCATTGAGTTTAAGGCACGCGGAAGCGCAGGTAAGACGCTTCGCGGATTAAAGGTGCAGGGTGGGCACAAGCCGGAAGATATATTCAGCGAAGGGGAGCAGCGCGCCTTAGCCCTTGCCGACTTCCTGACTGAAGTAAACTTAAACCCCGCAAGTGCCGCTATCATCTTTGATGATCCTGTAACGTCACTTGATCACATGCGTAAAAAGCGCATTGCCCGTCGTCTTGTGGAAGAATCAGCTATCAGGCAAGTGATTGTGTTCTCGCACGATATTGTCTTCGTGACGATGTTAACCGAGCTTACTAAATCGCAGGATGGGATTTCTGCCGATGTTCATTGGATTGAGCGTGATTATTCCGGCAACCCGGGAGCGGTGAAGCTCAATGACTCTCCAGCCAATCACAAATCATACCTTTCAGTCCACAAAGCAAGTGAATGCCTCGCTAAGGCCAAGAAGTCAGCCGGACAGGAGCGTGTTGACCTTATTGAAAAGGGCGCGGATGCCCTACGGAGGACGATTGAAGAAACGATAATTCACGAGCTTCTCAACGGCACGGTCGTTAGATGGGAAGAGCACATACGCGTCAACAATCTGCGGCAAATTTTCTGGACGGATGAGATAGCAGAAGCGCTTCGCAACCTGCACGGTGATGTATCCCGTTTAATCGGCGGGCATTCACATTCAGATGAATACACAGGGGGAACGCTTGATCCTGATGACCTTGAAGCATTGATCGAGCGTGTGAAAACAACAAAGCAGGCCATTAGCGACGGCAAAAAATCGAAAAAGTGACAATCCGATAATGACGATTCTATTGCCAGTTCATGGGCAAGTTAACTGCATCCTAAGCCAGAACTGCGAGAGTACCCTGTTTGACCGGTGACCCCGTTCCGAAGAATTTGTCCATCGAAAACGTGAGATTTTGGCAAACAAGACTGTAGTGTCAGTGAAGAAGGTCTACCCTCCACGCTAGGACTCGCTCGACAAATATCTCCGCGATTTCTTGTTTGTTAGCGCATTCTAGGTGGGTCCCGATCGTAGAGCGTAGGGATTTTGCGGGATTGAAAGTCGTTCGTCTAAAACTCACGGTACCTCTGAAGTAGGCGACGGGGGAGCGGATGGGGGCGGTTGTCCTTGTCATAGCCTTCAAGGCCGTCGCTAGTAGCGCGATGGCGCCGTCTGTACCTCTCTCTCGGAGCGCAATGCCGTATTGCGCCGCTGAGATTTCGGGCAGCAGTACGGCACGGATCATGTCGATCCTGGCGTGCAACTCACCGTCGGCAATGCGGGGGGAGATCGGTTTGCCGTCGAGGAGCGGGATGGCTTGGATGACGATTTCGCGATCCTCGGCGTTGAAGGAAGGTCTGGGGGGCGATTTCCTGTCGCTATCGTTCTTGCCGTTAACCGTCCTACGTTTTTTGGCTTTTTCCGGTGGCGTAGGATTCTCTGTAGGATTTATTGATTTATTATCTCTTAAACCAAGGGGGGCGGTGTCTTGCCCCCCTATACTCATCGTCGTCGACACATAAGGGCCGAGCGCCTGAACAATCTGGCGGCAGGGAAGATAAAGGTTCGGGGCGTTCTTGCGTGCTGAGATCCGCTCACGACGGACGAAGATAAGGCTGCGTTCGACCAGCAGACGAATCGTCGTTTTGACCGAACTGCGGGAGCAACCGGCGCGCTCAGCGAGTTGATCGTGGGTCAGGTACGTTGCCTTGCGCTTAGCCTTGAGGCATTCGCGTAGGAGTTCGACCAGGACACGGGACTGCGTGTCGGTCAGATCGCGGATCGTCCAAACCCCCGATTCGATGCACCAGCGACGGGCATTGGCGCTCGTGCGCCGGCGTTCGGCTGCGTCGCAGTAGAGATTGCGCAGCGGCTTGATTGCCGATTTCGCAGCCTTGTCGGCCGGCTTGAGAACCTCTGGGGCGTTATTCGCCGGTTGCGATTCGTAGTCGCGATACTGTTTGGCCCGTCTTTCTGCCGCCAATGCCTCGTATCGAGAGAAGGCATCTGGATCGGTTTCCTGCAATTCCTTCGCCAAGCTGGCGATCTCTCGGCAGGCGACAAGCGTATTGATTTCTCGTGCATCCATGGCGGCATGGAGCCGTTGAATGCGGGACAGCGCCGGGTGGGACAACCGTATCCTCCCGGGGCGCGGAGTGCGCATATGGGCAAAGCAGGTCCGTTCGGGAAACAGCCGTTTCCCGTTGACAGGCATTCGGAAGCCCACTAGCCTCGAAATTGTGAGATTTCGTGAGGTGCTGAGTAGCTTGTGGGCTGCCGGTGCTTCAAAAAGAGCCGGAGCCTGGCAGGGCTGCCGGCTCTCTTTTTATCCGGATCTATGTTCGCGTAATAAGCGTGATTTTCCGCAAACCCCTTCGTTAGGGCTTGCAGCGCCACCAGTGGGACCATAGAATCGATCCCAAGCGAATCAGCGGAAAGCGGTGGTGGGCACTACAGGATTCGAACCTGTGACCGTTCGATTAAAAGTCGAATGCTCTACCAACTGAGCTAAGTGCCCGTGCGCAAAGGGGGACTGATTGGCCGCCCCGGCGAACGGGGCGGAACATAGGCAAGCCGGACCGGGTGGTCAATCATTTGTGCGCACGATCGGCAGCATTTCTTTCCGATGGTCGGAGAGCTCCGGAAACGCGCCCCTCTATCGATCAGAACGATACTCAGAACGATACCAGGAACCACTTCTCGCCCGCGCTCAGCAACAGGGCCAATAGGCTGAGGGGGACCGTCAGGAGCAGTGTTTTAATCTGAACCATCTCTTCATCTCCTCTTCTCGTTCAGGATTGTGCCCGAACACGGAGGATCATGCAGTGACGACGGTCACGGGAGACGGCGAAAATGTGGCGATTTTTGGGTATCCACCCATCGAGGAAGGGGGCGGATCAATCGCCGCGGAACTGTTCGACCATGTCTTGCAGGCGTTCCGTATCCAATAGAATCAGACTGTTACCACTCTTTTTCACCAAACCCTTGCGTGTCAGGTCGCTGAGGACGCGGGCGACGGTTTCACGGGTCGTCGAAACGCGGCTGGCCAGTTCGCTATGAATCGGGACGGGGGAGATGACGGCGGACCCGTCATCGCGGATGTTCGATTTCGCAAGGCGCAGCAATTCCGCGTGAACCCGGTTGTTCGCGCCCAAGGTGCTGAGGTCCATGATTCGTTCGACGGACAGTCGGACCATTTGCGCCAGACGCTTCATCAGGACAATGGCGACCGGCGGGTGTTCTTCCAGCATGCTGCGGAAGGTGGAGGCATTCATCGTCGCGACGGTGGATGGGGCGATGGCGACGACATTGGCGGAGCGGGGCTCCCCGTCGATCGCGGCCAGTTCACCGAACAGCGATCCCGTGCGCAGATCGTCGAAGGCGACCTCACGGCCCGAAACGGAGTAGTTCACGACCCGGGCGACCCCCTTGGTGATGAAATAAACGTCTTCGGAATCGTCCTTGAAATCGATGATTGTCTCCTGCGGGGCGTAATCCCGCCAGCGACAGCGTTCCTCGATCTTCCGCAATGCGTCTTCGGACAATCCCTTGAACAGGAAAATGCTCGCAAGACTGCGATCCGAATCCCCTGACATACAATTTTCTCCTGTCCCCAAACGGTCGGCGAAACCCTATCCCAACTACCGGAGTATGGCGAGCGGGTTATCGCCAAGCGCCGTAATACGGATTAGGCTAGTAAATACTACCTTTATATGAGTAGTTTTCGGTGTTTCTTCGCGGTAGTAGGGCATACGGGGAGCGTATGAAGCGGTTCAGGTTCGGGTCCAGTGTGCTTTGGGTGGCATTGTTCGCGCTGTCCATCGTTGTCGGTGGGCTGGCGACGACCTTCTATGCGGCGGACCGGTTGGACTATCAGGAGCAGGCGTCGCTGATTAACCGCGCCAGGAACGATGCCGTGCGGTTGACCGAATTCGCGACCCTGGCCCTAAAACAGGGCTATATCGCAACCCAGGTCATTTCCGAGAGATTGTCGGCCGCGGAAAGTCTGGATCGGTCACGGTTCGATTCGCTGGTAAAAAAATCCGTCCGATATGCGGATTCCGTCCGTTTCCTGTCTGTCGCCCTGGCGACGAGATCCCGCCCGAGCGGAGAAATACCCGTCGATGACTTTTCCATCGTCTACAGTTCAGACGGGGCCGGGCCCTTGAAGGTAGGCGCCTCCCTGGCGCAGACGACACCCTTTTTGGACTGCGCGAAAATGGCTTTGGAAAATCAGGGGGATGTGGTGCTGAGCTCATCCCTGGCGCAGAGTAACGGCAGCAGCCTTTCCAGCCTGATCACTGCCGTGCAGTTCGATGACGAGGACGCGGTCGTCATCGCGATGTTCGATATAGGCACCTATTTCAAGAATTTGATGAGCACGGCGGCGCCCGACGGCTTGGTCCTGCGTCTGGAGGAACAGGACCATACCGGCGCGAACCGGCGGTCGATCATGGGCAATCCGGAAGAGGCCGCGAATACGGTGCGTACCTTCGTCTTGCCGGTTACCTATGGGCAGACGACATGGCGCTATATTTGGGAAATGTTGCCGACCTATCAGGCCGGGTCCGAGCAATCCCTGGGCTTCATGGTGCGCTTGGGCGGTACGGTCTTGTTTGTTTTGGTCGGGGTGTTGATCGCGTCCCTGCTGTTGTTGAACCGTCGAGTGACGCAAGCGGTGAAGGCGCGGACGGTCGAATTGGCAAGGGCCCGCGATCAGGCGGAACTCGCGAACCGGACCAAATCCGAATTCTTGGCGAATATGAGCCATGAGCTGCGCACGCCGCTGAATGCCATTATCGGTTTTTCGGAAATCCTGGAAGACCAACTGCACGGGCCGGATGCCTGGCAAAAGTATCGCGAATACTCGTCTGATATCTGCCAAAGCGGCCGTCACCTTTTGGCGCTGATCAACGATATTCTGGACTTGTCGAAGGCGGAGGCCGGACATCTGGAGCTGGACGAGGATTATGTGATCCCGGCGGCCCTGATCGATTCAACAGTCCGGCTGGTTCACGAACGTGCCCGCAATGCCGGGGTCGAAATCAGCACCGAGGTTCAGAAGACATTGCCGTATCTGCGGTGCGACGAACGACGGGTGAAACAAATCCTGCTGAACCTTCTGTCCAATGCGATCAAGTTCACGCCGCGTGGCGGCCATGTCGAAATTTCCGCTTTCCTGGCAGAGGACGGCAGTTTCCATCTTCAGGTAAAGGATACCGGGATCGGGATGCGGCCGCAGGACATTCCGGTCGCACTGTCCAAGTTCAAGCAATTGAACGACGGTGTGGAACGCGATTCCTCCGGGACCGGACTGGGGCTGCCGTTGGCGCAGAACATGGCACAATTGCACGATGCCGATCTTGAAATCGTATCTTTCCCGGGGAAGGGGACGACGGCGACCGTGATCTTCAAACCGAACCGGGTCAGTTACGATCTGTAATCCCGTTGCGGATCGCGATTGCGGTGCGTCGTAACGCCGGTATAGTGAGCGCTTGGGTGCGATGCAGCATCCGTAGCCGGAAAGCGTGATCGGTAAATGAACGACAGTTCGCATGACGACGAAGAACACCCCTCCCGCTCGGGCGTTTTCAGCAAGCTCAGGGCGTATTTCTTCGCCGGGGTTCTTGTAACCGCGCCGATCGCAATCACGATCGCCCTGGCCGTCTGGATCGTATCCTATGTCGACGATACGATCGTTCCACTGATCCCGGCCCGCTACAATCCCGACACGTATATCCAGCAGTATCTCGGCATCGATTTCGGTCTACCCGGATTGGGGGTCGTCGTTCTGGTCACGGTGATCACGATGATCGGCGCCTTTACCGCCGGGCTCGTGGGCCGCTGGGTCGTTCGCATGGGCGAGCACTTGCTGGACCGGATGCCGATCATCCGCAGCCTTTACAAGCTGACGAAGCAGATTTTTCAGACGGTGCTGCAAAACCAGTCCGACGCGTTCCGGCAGGCGGTTCTGGTTGAATATCCGCGCAAGGGGATCTGGGCGATCGCTTTCGTCACCGCCAATACTCAGGGCGAATTGAAGGCGAAGCTGGGCGGGGAGCATGTGAACGTTTTCCTGCCGACGACGCCGAACCCGACCTCCGGCTTCCTGCTATTCGTCCCGAAGGAAGATATTCGCGTCCTCGACATGCCGGTGGAAGACGCGGTGAAGCTGGTCATTTCCGCCGGGATCGTTCATCCGGGCGACCATCTGGTGGGGGAAAACGGCAACGGAAAAAGCCCGCAATCCTAACCGGACTTCAAATTCGCGATCGCCGCGTCGCGTTCGAATAGATACAGCAGCAGTCGCAGGCGCTTGCCGCGGTCGCCGGTCAGGTCCGGGTCCCGTTCCAACACCAGTTTCGCGTCGTCATTGGCGATCCGCATCAATTCGCCGTGCAGGGCGATGTCCGCGAGACGGAATTCCGGCAGGCCGCTTTGCTTCGTGCCCAGAATTTCCCCCGCGCCGCGTAGTTCCAGGTCCTTTTCGGCGATCACGAAACCGTCTTCGGTTTCGGACAGGGTGCGCAGGCGTTCGCGGGCCGTCTGCGTCAGCTCTTCGGACCGGACCAGGATGCAGGTGGATTCCGCGTCGCCGCGTCCGATCCGACCGCGCAACTGGTGCAACTGTGCCAGTCCGAAGCGTTCCGCCTGTTCAATCACCATGACGGTGGCGGCGGGGACGTTGACGCCGACCTCGATCACCGTCGTGGCGACCAGGATATCCCCCGGTCCGTTGACGAAGCGGTCCATCGCCGCGTCCTTTTCCTTACCCTTCATACGACCATGAACAAGGGCGACGCGATCTTCCCCGAAATGCTTGATCAGATCGGCATGGCGACCTTCGGCATTGGCGAGATCGTTGGTCTCGGATTCCTCCACGAGGGGACAGACCCAATAGATTTTCGCCCCTTCGCGTAGTTTCCGGGTCAGACCGTCGACGACCTCCGTCAAGCGGTGATGGGCGACCACCACTGTCTTGATCGGCTTGCGCCCCGGCGGTTTGTCGGTCAGGCGGGAGGAGTCGAGGTCACCATAAGCCGTCATGGTCAGCGTGCGCGGGATCGGCGTCGCGGTCATGACCAGCATATCCGTCTTTGCCCCTTTGGCGCCAAGTGTCAGGCGCTGATGCACGCCGAACCGGTGCTGTTCGTCGATGACCGCCAGCTTCAGGTCACGAAATTCGACATCATCCTGGAACAGGGCATGGGTGCCGATGGCGAGTTTCGCGCTGCCTTCCGCAAGTGCCGCCAAGGCATCACGCCGCACCGCCCCCTTGTCCCGACCGGTCAGGACCACGCATTTCAGGCCGAGCGGGGTCAACAGGGGGGCAATGGTGTCGAAATGCTGCCGCGCCAGGATTTCGGTTGGCGCCATCAGGGCGGCCTGTCCGCCGGTTTCAACCGCGTTCAGCATGGCCAGTAACGCGACGACGGTCTTCCCGCTGCCGACATCGCCTTGCAGCAGGCGCAACATCCGGTGTGGGGAGGCCATGTCGCCGTATATTTCTGACAGCGCCGTGATCTGGCTGCCGGTCAGGGCGAAGGGCAGGGCGCTTTCCACCCTGCGGCGCAGGGAGCCGTCGCCCTTGATGACCTGCCCGCCTTGACGCTTTGCCCGCATCCGCACCAGGGTCAACGCCAACTGGTTCGCCAGTAATTCGTCATAGGCGAGACGCAGGCGCGATCGGGACAGGGGGGACAGGTCGCCGGACCCTTCTGGGGCATGGGCGGTTGTGATCGCCTGCCGCCAAGTCGGCCACTCGCGCTGTTTCAGGAAGGCGTCGTCCAGCCATTCCGGCATTTCTGGCGCGCGATCCAGGGCGGCATGAATGGCCTTCGCCAGGACTTTCGGCGTGATGCCCTGGGTCAGGGGATATACGGCTTCGATTCCCGGGATCTCGTCGGCCCTGTCCAAGGGCTGCACATGGTCGGGATGTGCCATCTGCTTGATCCCGTTATAGAGATCCAAGCGTCCGGAAACGATTCGCGTCTCGCCGGGCGGCAGGATCTGTTCCAGATATTTCCGATCCCCGCGAAAGTAGGTCAGGATCAGATTCCCGGTATCGTCAGCGGTGTGGATACGATAGGGCCGCCGCCTGTCTGATGGGGCTTCATGGCGACCGACACGCACCGTCAATGTGACGATCTTGCCGGGAAGGGCCGCGGCGACCGTCGGGCGATCGCGCCGATCGATGATCTCTCGCGGCAGGTGCCACAGCAGGTCGACGACATGCGGCCCCGCCGCCTTTTCCATCAGCGCCGCGATACGCGGTCCGACGCCTTTCAGGCTGTCGAGCTTCGCAAAGAGCGGGAAGAGGATTTCCGGGCGCATGACAATCGTTGGAAACAGGGGTGGACGGGATCGCCCGACAGTCTAACTGCCGTGCCGTACAAGACAATGTCAGGAATTGCACCGCAAAAGCCGAGGCGGGTTTGCGATGCGGCTTTTGGAAGGGTAAAACCCGGTTCTCTCCAAAAAGGAACAGGCACGATGACGGCCGGCAACGACAACGAACAGAATCTCGACAATCGGCGCAAAAAGCTGAAGTTCCGCGCATGGCATCGCGGCATCAAGGAGATGGATATCATCCTTGGCAATTTTGCCGATCGATATCTGGAAAGTTTCGATGCTGCCGATCTGGACGAATTCGAACGGCTGCTGCAAATCCCGGATCAGGCGTTTTATGCGATGTTGGCCCATAACGCGCCGATCCCGGACATCGTCGACACGCCCCTGTTTCATCGCATCCTGCGGTTTTCGGAAGATCCTTTGGGCGCCCGCGCGCCGGTGGAGGACTGACGCGTGATCGATTTTTCGTCGCGTGCGCCGGGCAGGGTCGATATGGCCGGTGCGCCGGAAGGGGCCGATAGCCTGATTTTCGCCGATGCGGCGCGGGCCCATGACGCCCCCGTGCTGATCGTGATGCGGGACGAATCCCGAATGCATCAGGTTGCGGAACGCTTGAGCTTCGTTGCCCCCGATATTCGTCAATATGTGCTTCCGGCATGGGATTGTCTGCCCTACGATCGGGTTTCTCCGAACGCTGAATCGGTCGCGCATCGCCTTGACACACTGTCAAGTTTGGCTGCCGGTATATCTGGTCAAGCGATTGTTCTAACGACGATTTCGTCTGTTTTGCAGCGGGTTCCACCAGCGAAATCCTTCCGCGAATCGACCTTAGAGGCAAAAATCGGCACGCATGTCGGCGTCGACGTTATCCAGGCGTTTTTTGAGCGCAACGGGTACCGCCGCGCGACGACGGTTCGCGAGCCGGGGGAATATGCGATACGTGGCGGCATCATGGATGTGTTCCCGCCGGGGGAGGATGACCCGCTTCGGCTCGATTTCTTCGGAGACGAGTTGGAAACCATCCGCCGTTTCGACGCCATGTCGCAACGAACCCTGGGGGATGCGGTGGAACTGGTCCTGCGCCCGGTCAGCGAGATCATGTTGGACCGGCCGCATATCGACCGATTCCGGCAAGCCTATCGCGCCATGTTCGGCGGCGATGCGACCGGCGATCCCCTGTTTGAGGCGGTCAGCGAAGGCCGCCGAGCGCCCGGCGTCGAACATTGGCTGCCCTTGTTCCACGACCATATGGAGACGGTGCCGGACTGGCTGCCCGATTCCCCCATTTTCCTGGATATCCAGGCGGACGAGGCGATTGCGGCGCGGTTGGAAACGATCCGCGATCATTACGGCGCCCGTGTGGAGGAAGAACAAATCCGCGCGAAGCGGCGCGGAAAGGCCGGAGAGGACGCGGTCCCACCCTATAAACCCATCCCACCGGACCATCTGTATTTCGGGGAGTCGGAGTGGAAAGATCGGCTGTCCCAGGCGCGGCATTACGCGTTGAACCCATATCCGCAACCGGACGGCGCGGCAGGGGTCGATGCGGGCGCCCGCCGGATTCCGGATTTCGCCGCCGCGCGGAAGGCGCCGGATCAGGACCTGTTCGAGGCCGTGGCGCAGCGTGTCGCCCGGGCACCGTCAAAACGCACCCTGTTCGCGGCGTCCAGCGAAGGGGCGCGGGAACGTTTGAAATTGCTGATCCGCGACGGCGGTATCGAGGATCTGGGGGATGCGAAATCCTGGGCCGATATCGACGCCGTTCCGATGGGGAAGGCGGTCATCGGTCTGATGCCCCTGGATGCCGGGTTCGAAATCGACGGCGTTCAGATCATCAGCGAAACCGATATTTTGGGCGAACGCATGGCCCGTCCGGCCCGCCGTCGTCGTCGGGGGGAGGAGTTCATTGCGGAATTGTCCGCGATCGAAACCGGAGACCTCGTCGTTCATGTCGATCACGGTATCGGCCGATACGACGGATTGGAGACGCTGAAGATCGACGGCGCTCCCCATGACTGCCTGCGGCTGATCTATGCCGGGGACGATCGTCTGTTCCTGCCCGTTGAAAACCTGGAAGTCCTGTCGCGATATGGGTCCGAGGAGTCCGGCGTTCAGCTGGATAAGCTGGGCGGCGTCGCCTGGCAGGCGCGTAAGGCGAAACTGAAGGAACGCGTCCGCGAAATCGCGGAAGGGCTGATGAAAATCGCCGCGGAACGGGCCTTGCGAAAGGGTGATTCCGTGGTGCCGCCGGAAGGGGCCTATGACGAATTCTGCGCCCGTTTCGCCTATACCGAAACCGACGATCAGATGAAGGCGATCGAGGACGTTTTCGGCGACCTGGCGTCGGGCAAGCCGATGGACCGATTGATCTGCGGGGATGTCGGGTTCGGCAAGACGGAAGTCGGGCTGCGCGCGGCCTTCCTCGTGGCACTGTCGGGGAAGCAGGTTGCCGTCGTCGTGCCGACGACCTTGTTGGCGCGTCAGCATTACCGCAACTTCAAGGAACGGTTTGAAGGTCTGCCGGTCCGCGTCCGGCAATTGTCGCGGCTCGTCACCGGCAAGGCGGCGGAAGAAACCAAATCCGGAATCGAGGACGGATCGGTCGATATCGTCGTCGGCACGCACGCGTTGTTGGCCAAATCGATCAAGTTCCGCAATCTGGGCCTGCTGATCGTCGATGAGGAACAGCATTTCGGCGTGCAGCAGAAGGAACGCCTGAAACAACTGCGCACCAATGTGCATGTGCTGACCCTGACCGCGACGCCGATCCCGCGCACGTTGCAGATGGCCCTGGCCGGGGTACGGGAAATGTCGATCATCGCCAGCCCGCCGGTCGATCGATTGGCGGTGCGGACATTCGTCCTGCCGTTCGATCCGGTGGTCTTGCGCGAGGCTATCCGCCGGGAACGCTATCGCGGCGGTCAGATATTCTATGTCTGCCCGCGTCTGGCCGATCTGGACCGGGTCCGCGAACGGATCAGCGAACTGACCCCGAACTCCTCCGTTGCCGTGGCCCATGGCCGCATGCCCGCGAAGGAGTTGGAAGACGTCATGACCGATTTCGTGGCTGGGAAATACGATATCCTGCTGTCCACGAATATCGTGGAAAGCGGCCTCGACATCCCGAACGCGAACACGATGATTATTCATCGGGCGGATATGTTCGGTTTGGCGCAGCTGTATCAGTTGCGGGGACGCATCGGACGCGGCAAGCAGCGCGCCTATTGTTACCTGACGCTGCCGCCGGGCAAGGTCCTGACGGAAACGGCCCGAAAACGCCTGGACGTCATGCAGACGCTCGATAGCTTGGGTGCCGGATTCACGCTGGCCAGCCACGATCTGGATATTCGCGGGGCGGGGAATCTCGTCGGGGAGGAACAGTCCGGCCACGTCAAGGAAGTCGGCGTGGAACTGTACCAGCGCATGCTGGAAGAGGCCGTCGCCGCCGCCCGCGACCATATCCGGGCGGAGGAGATCGAGGAAACCTGGACCCCGACGATCAATGTCGGGATCGCTGTGTTGATCCCCGAAAAATACGTCCATGATCTCTCGGTTCGCCTCGGCCTGTACCGCCGCCTGTCGGACCTGACATCCCGCAAGGAAATCGATGCTTTCGCGGTGGAAATCGTCGACCGCTTCGGCCCAATGCCGGACGAGGTGGAAAACCTGCTGGAAATCGTGGCCATCAAGCAGGCCTGCAAGAAAGCCGGGATCGACAAGATCGATGCGGGACCGAAGGGCGCGTCGATATCCTTCCGAAACGACGATTTCTCCAACCCGGCGGGGCTGATCGGCTTTATCCAGAAAATGGCGGGGACGGCGAAACTGCGGCCCGACCACAAGATGGTTGTCATGCGGCCGTGGACCGAACCGAAACGCCGGTTGACCGGTGTTCGCAAGGTCGCGGAAGCCCTGGCGAAGGTTGCGAATTAGAGAGGGTTATTCGACGGCGGCTTCCTGCATCGCCATTTCAAGCAAGGGCAGGAAGGCTTCAGGTTCCTGAGCGCCGGACAGGGCATATCGACCGTCGACGATGAAGCATGGCACGCCGCCGATGCCCAAGCGTCGGGCCAACATGTCTTCCGATTGGAGTTCGGCTTCGTTCAGCCGCCCATCCAGATAGGTCTGTACCGCGCTTCGAGCCAAACCGGCGTCTTCCGCCAAATCCAACAGGATTTCGTCCGACCCGATATCCGCCCCATTTAGGAAATATGAGGTGTAGAGCGACTCGACCAGCCGGTCGGTCATGCCGGTCGGGCCGGATGCGTCTTCCTGGGTCTGGGCATAGCGGATCAGGCGATGCGCCTTCATCGTATTCGGCGTACGGTGAATTCGGTCGAAGGCGAAGGGAATGCCGACCTGCTCGCCGACCTTGCGGATGTGGGAATAAATCTCGTTCGCGCGACCGGCCCCGCCGAATTTGGCACTCAAATAGCTTTGTCGTTCCATTCCGTCGCTGGGCATGTCGGGATTCAGTTGGAAGGTGCGCCAGCGTATTTCGGTCTTCACATCCGGGCGCAGGGCAAGCGCCGCTTCAAGGCGCTTTTTACCGATGAAGCACCAGGGACAGATCGGGTCCGCGTATATTTCTATCGTAACCATACCGCTCACATAGGTCGCGTGTTCGACTGGTCCAGCACGGTCACGGGGATGTGACCCGGTCGTAAGTATTCCGACCCCAAAATATTAGAGGGCTGCGGCACGGGCGCGATCCAACAGTGATGCTGGATTGTCGCCCGCTTGAAGCCCCGCAACGCCGCCTTCGACCCAGGCATGGATGACCTGCATGACTTCCTCGCCCAGATGAAATTCGGATGTATGCAGAATCCCGATAATGCGATGCACGACGCGGTTCGCCTCATATTCCGACGTATCGGGCAGCAGGATCGCGAAAGCGTCCTGACGGATGCGCGCGACGGTATCTTCGATACGTGTCATGCCGTTCATCCAGTCCGCCAGTTGCTGCGCCAGGATGTCGGCGTTTTCCTCCCCATATTCTTCGAGGATCCGGGGCAGGGTGGGAACGGTGATATAGGCGACGGACAGGTTCCGGCCGCGCTCTTCCGCATTCTTCAGGTCGCGCGCCAGATGGGCGTCCCAGAATGCCGCAGAATACGCCTTTCCGCACTTATCGGCGGCATCGCCCTTACGGGTCGCGACGAAGGCATCGCGCAAGGACCATTTCTGACGCTGGCGGGCGACAAGCATATGAATATAGGTCGCGATCCGCAGGGCGGAGGAGGAGGACGGCAGCACGATCGCCGCGCCGCCCCGATACAGTGCGTCCATTTCCTCGCTACCACCATCCGACAGGACCAGGATTGGCAGGTTGAACAGGCGCGGGTTGCTGCGGATATGCGAACAGAGATACTGCACCCGTTCCAGGTTGTTCGTGCCAAGTCCCGTCGCGACGACAACAGCGTCGAACCGTTCTTCGTGCAGGCGGTCGGCAGCCTTGTAGGGATCGGCTTCCCGCCGACAATCCAGGCCCGATGCGTCCAACGCGTCCCCCAGCCCATCTAAATCGCCCGTTCCAAAAGCGACGGCCATCACCAAGGGCGCGTCGGTGTAGTGCCGGTGATAGGTGCGCGGATCAACGTCCAGCCCCATATCCCGCGCGGTGTCGCAGCGCCGGGCCAGTTCCGCGAACATCACGGACGACCGGATCAGGCGGGGCAGGCGGGTCAGGATTTCGCCGTCACTGGCCCCGTTCGGCAAGATATCGTCGACGCCGATTTCCTTGCCCAGGGCCATCGTATCGTCGGACATATCGGAATTCAGCAGCACGACGGGAATGTTCTCGGTCGCGCTTGCGGATTTCAACGCGCCCGCAATATCCATATCGGTCGGTGCCCCGGTGAAACCGGATAGGAGCACCAAATCCGGTCGGCGTTTGTCCACGAGGCCCAGAACGGTGTTGTAGTCGGATGCCTGGATGCAGCGATATCCGGCACGGGTCAGCGTATCGGAAAGGGAGAGCGCCCTGTCAGGGTCGGGATCGCCGATAAGGATATAGGCTATATGTCGGGTCTGCATAAATACTCCCTCTCGGTCGACACGCGTTGCGCGCCGCATTCGACGACCGAAGCAACGCTGCGATCACCCTTGACCTTGTCGGCCTACTCATCAACAAAGATATCAAAACGTTTCCCCGTTGCGAGCGAAATCCCCCTTCCGCGTAATAATGGGGAAGCCAAGGACGGGGCATCAGGGGAGGAAGCGCAGCGATGTCCGGTTTGGAAACGATTTTCGACACGGATTTGGACAAGGGACCGGCGAATTACGTCCCGTTATCGCCTGTCGGGTTCCTGATCCGCGCCGCGACTGTCTATCCGAACCGCACGGCCGTCATTCATGGCGATATCCGATATACCTATGCGCAGTTTCTGGAACGGGTCCGGCGGTTTGCCTCGGCCTTGAAGGCGCGCGGCATCGGGCGTGGGGATACGGTTTCCGTTCTGTCGCCGAATATCCCGGCATTGTTGGAAGCGCACTATGCGGTCCCGATGATCGGTGCGGTCCTGAATGCGTTGAACACGCGGCTGGACGCGCCGACGCTTGCCTTCATTCTGGAGCATGGGGAATCGAAAGCGGTGCTGTCCGAATGTTCCCTGAACGATGTGATGGGCGAGGCGCTGAAGATCACCAAGAATAAGCCGGAGATCATCGTCGATATTATCGATCCGGAAGCGCCGGAAGGCCCGCGCGTCGGCACGACCGACTACGAAACGATGCTGGATGCGGAAGGCGATCCCGATTTCCGCCACGACCCGCCCGTCGACGAATGGGACGCCCTGGCGCTCAATTACACATCCGGCACCACCGGGAACCCGAAAGGCGTCGTCTATCATCACCGCGGCGCCTATCTGAACGCCATGTCGAACGCCCTGACGTTCCAGTTGAACAGTCGGTCGGTCTATCTATGGACCTTGCCGATGTTTCATTGCAACGGCTGGACCTATACCTGGGCCGTGACGGCGGCCTGCGGGACGCATGTCTGCCTGCGCCGCGTCGATCCGGCGCTGATCTTCCCGATGCTTCGGGACTACAAGGTCACCCATATGTGCGGCGCGCCGATCGTACTGACCATGCTGATTCACGCGCCGGACAGCCAGAAATGCGAATTCCCGCAGCGGGTTGAAGTCTGCACCGGCGGGGCCGCGCCACCGTCCGCCGTGATTGCGAAGATGGAGGCGATGGGCTTCAACGTCACCCATATGTACGGCATGACCGAATGCTACGGCCCGTCCACGGTCTGCGCCTGGCAGCCGGAATGGGACGATATGCCCCTGGACCAGCGCGCACCGCTGATGGCGCGGCAAGGCGTGGCCATGGTCGCGCTCGACGGGCAACGGGTCGCGGATCCGGAAACCTTCGAAGACGTTCCCCCCGACGGAGAGACCATCGGCATGCTGATGATCCGGTCGAATACCGTCATGCGCGGATATTTGAAGAACCCGACGGCAACGGCGGAGGCCTTGAAAGGCGGCTGGCTGAATACCGGGGATTTGGCCGTGATGCATGAAGACGGTTATATCGAGGTCAAGGACCGCGCCAAGGACATCATCATTTCCGGCGGGGAAAACATATCTTCCTTGGAAGTCGAAGAGGTCTTGTTCCGTCATCCACATATCATGGAAGCCGCGGTGGTCGCCGCGCCGGACGAGAAGTGGGGTGAAACGCCCTGCGCCTATGTCACCATGGCACCGGGGCATGAAGATGCGTTGAGCGCGCAAGACGTCATCGACTATTGCAAGAACAACATGGCGCGATACAAGGCGCCGACGAAGGTGATCTTCGGGCCGCTGCCCAAAACGGCGACCGGCAAGATTCAGAAATTCGTGCTGCGGTCCCAGGCGAGGGACCTGTAAGGCGGGCGGATACCGGTAAAGACCTGGAGGGAGTCATGGAATTGCGGCTCGACGGTAAACGTGCGCTTGTGACTGGGGCGTCCAGCGGCTTTGGGCGGCACTTTGCCTGGACTCTGGCGCGGGCCGGTGCCGATATCGTCCTCGCCGCGCGCCGCGAAGACCGTTTGACGGAAGAGGCGGAGAAAATCGCCGCGGAGACCGGTCGCCGAACCCTGCCGGTCGCCCTGGACATCGCGGATACCGAGTCGATCGAAGAATGCGTGGCGGCGGCGGATAGCGCCTTGGGCGGGATCGACCTGCTTGTGAACAATGCCGGGACCGTCATTGTAAAGCCGTCCCTGTCACAGACCGAAGAAGACTGGGATGCGGTCCTGGACGTCAATCTGAAGGGCGCGTTTTTCATGGCCAAGGCCTGCGCCAAGCGAATGAGCGCACAGAAATCCGGGACGATCGTCAATATCTCCAGCCTGCTTGCCGACCGTGTCTCGAAGACGGAGATTTCGTATTGCGTGTCCAAGGCGGGCCTGTCGCATATGACGCGGGCGCTTGCCTATGAATGGGCGAAATACGGAATCCGCGTGAACGCCATTGCTCCCGGCTATATCGTCACCGACCTGAACCGCGCCTTTTTGGAGAGCGATGCGGGGCGGGAGATGATGCGGGAAATCCCGATCCGGCGCTTCGGCAAACCGGAAGACCTAGATGGCGCCTTGCTGTATCTGTCTACCGACGCGTCTGCCTGGATGACTGGCCAAATCATGACCGTCGACGGCGGTCATTCTCTCGTTACCCCCTGATTTCATCATTAGGAGAATCCCCATGATTTTCGATCATCGTACCTATGACGTCATCCCCGGAAAACTGAACGATTTCCTGAAGGTATACGAGGAAAAGGGTTTCCCGCTTCAACGTAAATATCTGGGGGAGCCTGTCGGTTGGTACGTATCCATGGATATCGGTGAGCTGAACCAGGTCGTGCATATCTGGAAATACGACGATCTTTCTGACCGCGCTGCCAAGCGCGCGCAGCTTGCGGCGGAGCCGGGCTGGGGCGAGTATCTGAAAGCCGCTCTGCCGCTGCTGCAAAAGATGCAGAACAAGATCGTTTCGCCGGCGCCGTTCTTCAAACCCTGATCGTCGCTTCAGACAATCGTCTCCATTACGAAGATACAGGTCGCCGATACGCTGTATCGGGCTGTGGAAGCGGCTATTCCTGACGGAAATAGAATGATGAGCCGGGTGATGGAGAGTGCCGAGAAATGACAGGCGTCGGTTTGGCCGGAAATGCTGAAGCCCAGGCCAGAGTAGCGGAAAGCCTGAAAGCCCCATTGTTGGCCACGGACATCTCGATAGACGGGCTATGGCCGCTTTCCGGCGGCGCGATTCAGGAAAACTGGGCCGTCGATCTGACCATCCAAAGGGAGAGTGGCGGTCCGGAACGTCTGGAATGCGTTTTGCGCACGGATAGCCCGACCGGTGTGGAAATCAGCCTGGGACGCGCGCAGGAATTTGAGCTACTGCGCGCCGCTTGGGATTTGGGCGTGACCGTCCCGGAACCGATGGCCTGCGTGACCGACAAATCGGTGATCGGCAAGGATTTCTGCCTGATGCGCCGGGTGCGCGGCACGGCATTGGGACAGAAAATCACACGGGACGAACGGATCGGCGGCGACCGGGACGCGTTGACCGAACGGTTGGGGCGGGAACTGGCGCGCATTCACAAGATCACGCCGAAATCCCATCGTTTTGATTTCCTTCAACCGCCGCCCATCGACGCGGCAGAAGCGGAATTGGCCGCGATGCGCGGATTTCTGGATAAAATGGGCGCGCAACGGCCTGTCCTGGAATGGGCGTTTCGCTGGTTATACCGGCACAAACCGGCACCGGCGGAAATCGTCCTGGCCCATCACGATTTTCGCACCGGCAACTATATGCTGGATGAGGCGGGATTGACCGCGATTCTGGACTGGGAATTCGCTGGTTGGTCGGACCGTCATGAGGATATCGGCTGGTTTCATGGCATGTGCTGGCGTTTCGCCCGACGCGACTTGCCGGCGGGCGGCATCGGAACACGGGAAGCGTTTCGGTGCGGATACGAGGCGGAAAGCGGCATTTCCATCGACCCGCGGAAAGCGTTTTGGTGGGAAGTCTATGCCCATCTGCGGTGGGCGGTGATCGCGCTGCAGCAGGTGAACCGCTATCTTGTCGGCGGGGAGCGGACGCTCGACCTTGGTTTGACCGGGCGTCGACCTGCGGAACTGGAGTTGGAGATTCTGCGGATGACCGCACCGGAGAGGACGGGAGCATGACACCGGATAAGCCGCACACCGCCGATCTTCTGCGTGCCGCCGCAGATGTTTTTCGTCAGGAATTGATGCCGTCGCTGCCGGAAGAAAAGCAGTTGGATGCGTTGATGATCTTGGCCGCCCTGGGCTGTGCGGAACGGGATTTGGAGGATGCTGGTGGCCTGCGGGAGCGGCAGGCCCGCCGGATGGAGCGGATTCTGCCGACCGGGGCGACGGTAGGTGATCTGTGTGCCGCGATCCGAAACGGTGATTTTGACGATCCAGATGGTGCTCTACGGCTCTATGAGACGCTGATGGAAGACGTAAGGGACCGTCTGGCCTTGGTGAACCCGGATTATCTGAAGGCGGCGGATCAGATATCGACCAGTTCGTCAGACGATGCCCGGCGGTCGGGGCCCTTGTAGTTCGGGTCGGTGATGCGTCGACGGTCGGGACCGAAATAGTCCGGTGACCGGACGAAGGGGCGGGGCCGTTCGATCACGGACATGATGCGCTGATACAGGGAGCGAACCGTCATCGGTTTCGCCAGGAATTCGTTCACACCGGCATCGCGGGCGGACAGGACAAGGGATCGTTCCGTATGCCCCGTCATGATGATGATCGGGACGTATCGATCTGGGCTGTAATCACCCAGGCGCAGCATTTTGGTGAACTCGATGCCGTTTTCCGGCGACATATCCCAATCGACGAAGACGATATCCGCGCCCTCTGACTCCAATTCCGACAAGGCCATGACGGAGTTTCCGACGGTTCGGACCTTGACGATTCCGAAGCCGTTCAGCAATGACCGCATCATCTTCAAAACGAACACGTCATCATCCACGACAAGGACGGACAACTCGCTTAAATCATAGGTCATAACCCCAACGCTCCGCTTTTCCCGGAATCAATGTTGGCGTTTAATCAGTCGATTGTCACCCGCCTAAAGACCGACGGTCAGCGTTTTTTGGGCGGAATGGTTCGGCCACTTCACAACGCGGCCCGCCGGGGCTTGTTTTTCCGAGTGTTTTAGACCATACCCTACGCGCGCTTCCTCGACGATCGGGACCCCGTTCCCACAGGGCGGGCAGGCGGCTTCGGTCAACGAGACGGAAACCGTCGGGATCGACACGATTGACGGCCCTTGCGGCCGCGTGGCGTATTCCGCGCATCTGAAAGGGCCGGGTTCCCCCGATCCTAATAACGAAGGAAAGAGCCTGGACGGCATATATGTCGAAAGAAGAACTGATCGAGTTTCAAGGTACCGTGGTGGAAAAGCTGCCCAACGCAACGTTTCGGGTCGAGCTTGAGAATGGGCATGAAATCATTGCTCATACTGCGGGGAAGATGCGTAAATTCCGCATCCGCGTCATGGTCGGCGATAAGGTCGACGTTGAAATGACGCCCTACGACCTGACCAAGGGCCGTATTACGTTCCGCCATAAATAAGGCGCGTATTCCGACTGGAAACGGCCGCAAAACTCCGCTTATTGGGGAGGTTTGCGGTTTTCGTCGTTGTGCGCGGCGCGATCGAAGCGAAACAGCAACGTCACGGTCGTACCCTGACCCGGCGTCGAGTCGATCGACAGGCTGCCGCCGCACCGGTTGATGAGGTTGTTGGCGGAGGCCAAGCCGATCCCCGCACCGCTTCTCGCCGTATAGGGATTCAACCCATTGGATTCGAACGGATTCAGGACCCTGTCGAGCAGGGCCTGATCCATGCCGATGCCTGTATCCGAAACGGTTATGGAGAAGGTTCCGGCAGCTTCGTTCTCTGTGACGGTCACTCTGACAGAACCGCCTTTATCCGTGTATTTCAAGGCATTGGATAGGACGTTGTCGAAAATCCTACTGACCGTTTTCGGCGGACACAGGAACATGGCGTCGTTTTCGGGCGCATCGTATTCAAGGGAAATCTTTTTCTTTTCTGCATCGCATTGGCGTTTTTGAACGCAACTGCCTACCAACGCGACAATGTCACAGGCCGATGCGGTCGTATCGATGTAAAGATGATCGTTCCCGGCATCTGCGATGGTAAGAATACCATCCACGAGGGCCAATTGCGCCTTTCCGGCCTGGGAGATCATTTTGACATAATCGCGGTAGTTTTCATTCCCAAGCGGCCCCAGATGCTCGCCTTCCAGAATCTGGGAAAACCCGATGATCGCGTTGAGTGGTGTTCTGAGCTCGTGGCTCATATGCGCCAGAAAGCGGGACTTCGCGGCACTTTCGTTCTGTGCCTGATGCGCGACGAGCTTCAATTCCATATTGACGCTACGCAACTCTTCCGTTCGGGATAGGACCTCGTTTTCCAGGGACCGCTGAATTTGCATCAAACGGTCGATGACGATGGCGAGCGCGATGATCAACCCGATCCCCAAAACCCCAAAGAGAATGAAAATATTACCGGGCGCCGGAGGAATTTCCCCGAACGGTTTGTATAATTGGATTTGCCAGCGGCGACCGGCCCGTTCGATATCTCGGGTGTCGATTGGCTTTTCATACTCGGCAATGGTCGCCGATTCATAAAGTTGGACGGCCGTATCGCCGGAAAGGTCGACAAGGCGGATACGGTATGTGTTGAGGCTAACGATACTGTGCAAAAGATCCCGCATCGCCCGTTCCAGATAAAGTTCGGCGAAAATCAGAACGACGTTCCCGTCGCTCCGCCCGTCCTGACCTATTTTCGGAAAACCGATGCTGGCCGATGTGTGAAGTGGGATAATCAGCGCGACGATGGGGCGAGGCTTGGTCTTTGATCCGGCGTCCGGCTCTAGGACCGTGATTGTCGGGGTCGCGCTGCCTTCCGCCAGTTGCGCGGCCGCCGCCACACCATCCAAATGGATGAGGTCGTCGCCGATGCCGGGGATTGCGAGGGACGGCGACCCGAGTTGGAAGATTATCGGCGCATGAACTTTCGGCATGCCGTCCGACACGACCGGTGGACGAGTGTTCCCGCTCCACGCCCGATACGCCTCCATATCTTCGTCTTTCAGCACCGCCGCCAGAGCAACCGATCTTAATAGTCCGACCCGAGAGAAAATATCCGTGCGCTGAATGAAATGGTGAAATTCGTCCGAACTGACGAATTCACTGGAATCGACAAAAGCGGATAGCGCCTGCAATTGCTGTATCGATGTGAAGAGTTCGTGGTCCAGGGCACGCGCAAACCCGGTTACGGATTCCTGGATACGAGTTTCCTCCTGATTGCGGGCATTTCCGGCCAAGTTAATGACGAAGGTCAAAAGAATCGCGATCGCGCCAAAGGCTACGAGAACAAGTGCGGTTCTGGCAGCGGTCTTTGTCACGCATACCCCTCTCAAACAACCCGTTCACCGGTTCGTAGGACGGTGACCGATCTATCGATTTTTTCTACCGTTCCCGGAATGGCATTGTAAAATCTATGTATACTGCCGGGTTCCCCAAGGATCGTACTCGATATTTGACGAGTCCGCCCGTTCAAGCATTCGTTACCATGCCTTTCGCTATGGTAACGGCCCATCAGAGGCAAGAGCGAAACGAATGGCCGTGAGATATGGAAATCTGGCGGAGGGAGAGAAACGAAGTTCGAACCCGAAGCCATGCGCGCCGGGTTGGCGGGCGGCGGCGCGCATCGAAAATCTGGCGGACAGGGTGTCCGCTCAATTGTATTGAAAAACAATTAGTTATTTCTGGTATATTTATAAAACCCACGTTTTGACCCACCCTTAAAACAGCGCTTGAGCGCAGGACAAACGGGCCGCACTATTTACTGCTAATCGTCGGGCCAATCCTGCGGTTCAAGAGGATCTATCGAATGTGCGCCAGGAAGGCGTAGCAGCCAATCGTCCAACTGATCCTTTAGCCAAACTCTCCGCCCGCCGATTCTCCTTGGTGGCGGTGCATGTGTTCGCAGCATTGTGGGCGACAGATTTCCGCAATAGGCACACGCTGTTTTAACGTCCATCGCGGCAGGCCATGGCCGCATCACCGATATTTTGGGTGGTTTTAGTTGATACTCGCCTTGGGAATCAGGAGGCGTAGCGTTTTGACGCGGGGTCTCGATACCAAGTATTCGATCGAGACGAGCTACCTCGTCGGAAAAATCGCTGCACATACGAAAACCTCACTTCTGATTAAATGCTAGGGGGCGCGCCAATTGGGAGGCTAGGTGCGTTTCCCGTCGGCAATTCTATGAAGCAAATCAAGGGCGCGCCCGAGAACGGCAAATAGCAGCCCAGCCAATCCTAACGCGAAGAACGGCGCAACGAGTGATACGGCGTCGGTCGCACGGATCGCGCCCTCAGAGACGGCGAGCGTAAGGGCAGTGATTGCCGATCCACCGATGCCGATGATAACCAGCAACCATCCGACAACTTTGGACGCGGCTGCGGTGAAGCCAGCGGTGGCCTGTTCGGGTGATAGGCTTTGCTGCCTTCCCTGATCACGGGCGGTTTTTTCATTCAGGAAGTTAGTCATGTGTGTGGCCTTCAACTGAAATAGCTAACCTTGATCGTACCCCATATTATTCATGGCGTGACCCATGCAATTCTAGTGGATCGTCCCGGTCTCGGCCTGTAGATCGGCAATGGCTTTGACAATTTTCCGCCAGACTGCGGCTCCCTCAATATCGCCCTTGTCGAGAAAGCGATCCGCGTTGACAGCGGCCTCAATGCAGGCGTCTTCGCCATGTTGATCGATCAAGATCTTTGCGGTTCGGAATATGTCTTTTGGGTCCACGACTGAGGATCACCCTTGATCGCAACCTGGATCGGGCCAAGTCGTCGTTTTCTTGTCGATGTCGATGCCGCCCAGATGCAGGGGCACGCCCAGCGCCTTGATAACTTCGGCAGGCGTGGTCAGATAATTTGACGTATCGCCAGATCGGATTTTAGCATTTGGGAAGTCCCAGGCGACGGCATCGCCCGTCACAGGCCGATAGACTAATTTCATGAATCGGTCGGGCGTGACGATTCCATGCGACTGTATGAAATGATCGTTGCTCGCATCGGTACCCCAGACAACGGCAATCCAAATTATCAGCGGGCCTTTGTCGGTTTCGTCTCGCCAGCATTCGATTAACTTCTCTGTCTTCCGCCATGCGCCGGTACGATTGAATGATGATTGCTGGGGCGTGATGTTGGTCATGACATTGGACGCCGCGATTGCGTCCTTCCTGTCGTCCAGATGATTGGCCGGTACGAGGTGGCCCAGGTCGTAATCGTCTGGGGCGTTCGGGACCGAAGCATATGTGTCCGTGCTGACTTGGCCCTTGCAGTCGTCAGGCAGATTCTCGTCTAGGAAAAATGCGTGGTCGCGCTCTAACGAGCCGGTATCGGGTCCAATCTCGTACCGCGCGGCGACGGCTCCGCCGATTGCACAATCGTACCAAAGCGTAAATCCGGGATAATCCAGGATGATCGTGTCCGCCCGTGCCGGAACTGCGGCAAACGCAGCAAGCCCGATTAGCAACGCCATAACCATATGTCGCATCGGCTTTCCCTTTACAGAATGGGAGCTTTTAGGATCGAGGTTCAGTTGCAGCGCACGGTCCAGACGTACCATAGATTTTTCTCGTCATTCGTTTCGGTGCGGTCGGTCAATTTCTCGTAGCCGTTGGGACACGATTCCATCGCTTCATAGTGAAGGATAGACGCAGCAGCGCGAGGGTGGTTCGTAAACGGATCATGGTATCGCAGTTCCACGGTTCCATCGCTCAGCGGGGTTGCGGTCCGCTCATCGCAGCCGACGAGGGCTAGGGCACAAAGTGCGAGCGCGAAAATTCTGCGCATCGAGACAACTCCCTTATAGGGCGTATAATTTATCGATAATAAATCACAGGCGGCTGACGATAGCGATATGAAACGCGGATATCAGCGGTTTTTCCTGCACTCATTCACCACACAAAGAAAAAGCCCCCGCCGTGGCAGGGGCCGAAATTGCATGTTTGTCATGCTAGGCGAGTCGGGGAAGCACGCCCGGCTTTTGCTCTACGATAATCGTCGCCAGCGTCTCACGGATACGGGCCGCGAGCTTAATATCCCGCGCGTCTATATACTCAAAATCGTCACCGATCCATTGTTCGAGAAGGACCATTTGGGCGTGAACACCGGCCAGCGTCTTGGCGGGGGTATCGACCATAAGCCGGGCAATCTTTTCCTCTTGAACGATAAGGTCGTTAGTCCGCCCCTTACATTCCTTCATCCGTTGATATGCCGGATGGGCTTCGAAGCGCGCCGTCTTGGCGTCGAACTCTTCCAGGGCTTTTTCCCACGTCTGCCGGAGGCGACGAAACGACACTTGGTTGAGCGTGTCCCGGTCTTTCAGGTCGTCGGGCGTCGGCAGTCCATCCAGCATATCGATGATCGCTTGCCTGTCCGTCACATAGGTACCCGTGCTGACCGTTACGTCAGGACCAAGCCCGCCCAAGTCGCGGAGCAAGGCACCGTTAAGCACGTCTTCCTGGCTCCCCAGCGCTACATGCACAGTGTGAATGCGATCCAGTTCGGCCAACCAAGCGATGTGCGGATCGACGGGGGCCGCTTCGGCGGTATCCATGCCAGCCGCAAAAATCGCGGCGGTGGAGCCTGCCAGGGCGGCGCGGCGGGTGATATCGGTTTTCATTCTGTGTTCTCCCCCCGACTAGGACCGACCTTGTTGCTGTTTCGGGCGCGGTGCATAGTCGGGTTTCTCTAGGTGACTAGGGGGTGCGGGCGATTGGCGGGGGGTGATTGGCGTCTGTTCCCGTCAGTCGTCCGGCTTATGCCATCTCGGCAAGCGATGCCTCCAAGGAGCGGAGAACGTCCCAAGGATCATAAGATGGAAACAGCGCGGAGCTGATATTGGACCCGTCACAGGCCATACCGACTTGTGCCTTAATCCCGGCGACGGTCTTTGCGGGCGTCGTCAAGATCAGTCGCTCCAGTTCCGCCGCTCGCGCGCCGTGCCTGTCGCTGAAATCGTCCGCGACAGGGGTGATCGTGGCGAGGCAGTAGCGAATTCGTTCCATGTCGTTGTGCTCGCCGGGAAACCGCGTTTCGGCTTCGCGGTAAAGCGGTTCGATCTGTTTCTTGCCCTCGGCGCGAATGGCCGTCAGTTCGGCCAGCCAAACCGGGTGTGGATCGGCAGCGGCCTTTGCCATCGTGGGAACTAATGCCATCCCGGCGAGTGCCGCTGCACTGCCTTTCAAGATGGAACGGCGGGTTGATGTCTTCGTTTCGGTGTTCATTTCAATCTCTCCCTCTTGGTTCGTCCGGCTGGACGCAGCGCAATTCCTTTAGTGGTGCAAAATGCACCAAATAGAGTGCACATAGAATTGTTGCGGTCAAGTGCAAAATGGTGCAAATTGCACCAATGATGACTCGTGAACAATGTCGTATGGGGCGCGCTGCGCTAGGTTGGTCAACGTCGCAGCTTGCAGAAGCTGCGAGCGTGGGGCGGAATACCGTCACTCGCTATGAGGCGGGCGGAGATATCCGTCTTTCGACCGTCGACAAGATGCGCAGCGCCCTAGAGGCCGCTGGCGTCGTCTTCATCCCTGAGAATGGGGGCGGGGCAGGTGTTAGGCTGCGGAAGGAGTGAGCGTGGATAGATCACGGGGATTGCAGGCACTTGTCGCTGCTCTTCGGGTGGAACGCTCCCCCGAGCTTGAATCAGCGATTTACTCCGCGTCAGTCGATGATCTCCGGGCATTTCTTGTATTGTTGAATGACAGCCTCCTCTATGGGCCCGATCACGATCTAGATGAGCGTCATAAAAGTTGGTCTTTAATCGTCAAGGAAGCGTCTGTCGTGAGACTGCAACAATTGGAGCGCCGGTCCGTGTGGTGGCGGACCGGCCGGGAAATGCTCATAGCTGTTGTGGCAGCCGTTTTGGGCAGCTTTGCTACGCTGTTGATTCGTGGGGATATGTAATCGAGTTAATCGAGGACCTGCTGCTCAAATGATCGTCGGATTCGGGGCGGTTTCGGAAGGAGTTAAGGTATGGATGTCCTGGCAATCGTTGTGTCGTTTGTCAGTGCCACTATAGCGGTCCTGACATATATCCGACAGGTTAGCGGCAACATTCCGACGGCGGAATTGCTATGCCGGGACGACGGTGACGAAGAATTCTACCTTCTGATTCAGAATCCATCCCGCCGAACGATCATCCTAGAGACCGTCCACGCGGTGACGGATGGCGATTTTGCGTTTGATGCCTACCCACATGGAATTGACCTTCATGGTTCGCTCCACCGATCCTTTCATAAGGACATAGATTCTGGATCGCCAAACAACGTCGCGTCGGTTTTCGCTGCTATTCCGCCTGGAACGCATCGCGAAATTCGGATGACTTTATCTGATAAGCCGAAGGGTCTTGATTTGTATCTTCGGTGGTCGAAGTCTGCGCCGCTATTGGAGCGTTTAATTTACCCCCGTCACAAACGATACGCGCCTGATGACATTGAAACTCTGGCGCTCGCGTCTAAAGGTAACTTTCAGGAATGATTGCAAAGCCTGCCGCTGTTCGTCTGGCGACAGCCGCTTCAGCGCGTCCAGTTCCACACCCTTGTCGTGGTCCGTGCCGGATACTTCCGCCAGAACATCGGGGGCGATTTTTTCGGCTCGTGAGACAGCGCGGTTGATGTCTTGTTTCGTTTTGCCGATTGCGGCGGCGGTTTCAGATGCGAACGCTGTGTTCCCGCGCCCGGTTAAAGTGGAACAAATTGTTCCACTATTCCTGATCCACTCCCACACCTCCTTGCGCCACATCAGGTGATCGGCCTGTTGCGCTGGCAACAAACTCTATTGTGCTGCCCGTCTGTCAATTCCGTCGTAATCTATCATACGTGGGTTAAAGTGCAGGACGGTGTCGCTTTTGGCCTTTCCGCCCTTGAAGGAAAGGGGAAGTTCAGGCTGCCTTGGATCGGGAATGTCGCGCGCTTTTGCTTCTTTTCGTGCGGTAGAAGAGAATGCAGCGGAGGGGAGGTGCTCAACCGGTGGGAGTTGAGGCTTTTTACCAGAAAACCAATCTTCTATGGAAACGATCTGAAGGCGAGGAATCGAACCATGCACAGTCTTGGCTAGGCCAGCAGAAGCCGCCTCCGCGACCATCGACTTAGTCGGACGCCGTAGGCTAATAAAAAGACCAAGCTCAGCCTTTTCGCGGTCCAGCACTCCTCGAAAGTCTCTCACCATCGCGGGGCCGATGTTGTCGCCGCCCTTCACCGACGTAAGCATCCGCCCCCAAGGGCGTCCTGGCCCATTCGGGAAATACAGCTCACCATCCACCCCTCTATCGGCTCCACGCTTCTGTTCTCGAAGAGCATGGGGATTAAAGAGGTAATTGGCCCACCATTGGAACTGATACTTATCCTTCTCGGCAAGTCGAACCGCCGACGCGAAGTCTCTTGGAATACCCTCCAGACCATACGATCTGCCTGCATTGGCAACCTTCTCTAAACGGCCTTCAACAACTTTTACGGCATGAATAGCAACATCGATTCCGATCCACGCCCTATTTAGCCGTTGAGCGGCCTCAATCGTAGTTCCGCACCCGCAGAATGGGTCCAAAACAACATCACCTTCATTCGAAGAGGCGGAAACTATTCTCTCCAAGAGGGTTAAAGGCTTTTGCGTTGGATATCCAAGACGTTCTCGAGCCTGCGAGTTTAAAGGCGGGATGTCGGTCCATACTGTAGTGAAGGGGGTTCCTTTCATTTCATCGAGGTAACGCTTGTAACGCGGCATGCCGGTCTTGGTGTATACTAGACGGCCTTGGTTATGCAGTGCCTGCATTTTTTCCTTCTTCCACCGCCAAACGCGAACATGTCCATTCCACTCATATGTTAGATTAGGCCTATTTGGATTTGGATTTAGGCAATCACCCAATGTATAGTTTCGACCAGTACTTGGCTCTACCTTTGAGTAGTGGCTTTTTATATATTTTTCAGAGTGTGGTTTGTATTGAGTGTTCCACGTGAATTTATCGCCCTTACGGTACATGAGGAGAGCATCATGACCAGAAGAGAACCTATTGTAAGCGTGACTCTTTGCGTTGCTCCTCTGCCAAATGATTTCATTAGTAAATCGATTGGCTCCAAATATTCCGTCTAGAATTACTTTCAAATAATGTGAAGCATTAGCATCGCAGTGCAGATATAAAGTTCCATCGTCTTTGAGAACCCTGCGTAGCTCAATAAGTCGGACAGACATCATCGCTAAGTATGCCATAAGGTCGCTTTCCCCAAGCGCTGACCGCATGGCGTCAACAAAGCGCGCGACAGCTCCCCCGATTTTCATAACATCTGAGTAGGCCGACTCAGCCTCTTCACCCCACGCCCACATGTCTCGAAACGCGCCCGCCTGAGCAGCAGCGGCATCTTCGTCGGGACTCTCAAAAAGCACGTTATATTGCGCTTGGCTGTTGAACGGTGGATCCAGATAAATAAGGTCGACAGAGTTACCAGACACGCGTTCACGCAGTATCTCTAAGTTGTCGCCAAAATAAAGGATGTTACTCATGATGGGCGCCCCCGACCATTAACAACCCTTGAATGATTTTTGTTTATTCGAGGTCTGTCAAATAATATTAGGTAATTGTAAGAATGAATTCATTATATAGTATGGTTTTATTTTTTAGGCACAAGTTATAGGTCATACGAAACGACCTCAGTTTTGAATTCTTGCCTGAAAAGTAGATACTCAACACCCGGATCACTGCTCACCAAACCCTTGTTCCCTCGGTTGCGCCCTCGTTACATTACCTGTCGGCATTAACCGCTGAAGGATATATGCATTGTGGTATGTGTCTCTTGGAGACAAAGGCTTTGGGCTTCCGGTCTCCGCACCGACCGTGCCGCCCGACTGAGGCATTAGGGCGCGGCCAAGCCTCAATCTGCGGTCAACACAATAGCGCAGCCTAGCAGGCAAAGAGCTAGCTGCTATTTCTTCCCGCCGTCGATCAAGTGGAAGACCGTGGAATCCGATGCGCGGACGATCTGAGCGGAACACCGAAGCAGGCTCGCCATATGCTCCAGTAACGCCGCTTTAGATTCGGCGTCGTCAGCGATTTCAATGGGTGTTCCCCCGAGCCGATAGGGGCCCGCATCGCCGGTCGTCGTGAAGTCCTCTGTGATGGCGAGACATAGGTCCAGATGGGGCCAGATTTCTGCCATGAAGGCGACGAAACCTTCTCGTGAAACGAATGCGGGGTGGTTTCTGATCGGTTCCGAACACATTCGCTTATCCACTGAAGATTTTCGGATTCCGGCGTCGCGTATCGACCATCGACTTGACGGCGCGGGGCTCCAAAGTGGCGTCGATACGATTTATTTTCCCGTTCAACGCACGAACCGTAGCGCTAAGTTCGGCCATGCCCTGGCGATCCGCACCGCGCGCGTCGATGTTGAATGTGGGGCCGCTGGCCGCGCCGGAACCACGACCGAAATTGTAGCGGTGTCGCGGATCGCTTCGCGTCAGAACTTCCTCGTCACGTTTCAGGATTGCCGGAACCTCTCCAGGCATAACCACGCCACCGCTGTGATAGCGTGGGGCTTCTGCGAACAGCGCCGCAGGGACATCGCGCTGCACACCGCCACTACCGACGATACCGCCACTGTGGAACAATCCAGCCGCAAGGCTAGGCGGCAGAACGGAACCGGACGCAAGAGCGTTGCTGGCGATGTTGATTCCGCCACCACCGCTGAACAATCCCGTCAACGTCGGCAATCCAGCGTCGAACAGCAGATTGAGAAGTGGGTTAGTCAGTGCGCGTCGACCGAATTCCTCGCTGATGTCGTTCAACATGCCGACTAGCGCATTCCGCACACGCTCCGCATTGCTTTCCGCCGCATCACCAAACCGAAACAAGCCGGTTGTCGTGGAATCCAGTCCATGAGCAACCGTACTTAGCACCGGGTCCGACTGCATCAGCGTCCGGTTCGCATTCTGAGCGGCCCGGTTATAGGTTTCCTGACTGATAGCACCCTGCATCAGGAGACGATCCAGACGTTCCAGGGTATCGGCGTGCTGCTCCCGTTCGGTACGGACGGATAGCTCGACCGCCTTGCCGTCCTCCATCGCCTTTTTCAGCCGTTCCAGCGTGTCCCGGTAACGGTCGGTACTGGCGTTGGCGCGGTCGAAAACTGCCTGAGACTCCGGGGACGGTCCGCCGGTGGTCAGAGAATTGACGCCTTGTGTGGACGCCATCACATTTTTGACGCGATCCCACTGTTTTTCCGGCGACAAGCCGTCTCCAAATTCCTTCCCGCCGCCGCCCAGTGTTTCCAGACTGTTCTGGAGCGCGTCCAACCGACGCTGGAGCTCCTGAATTTCGTTCAGGCGCTTCAGCATCGCCTGGGCGGCTTCAAGGTCGCCCGCCTTGCGCGCCGCCTCGATGGATTTACTAAGTTCTTTGATCTGGGATTCAAACTGAGCGGCGTCATCCGAAATCGTTAGAACCGGGCCGGATTCTGACGAAGGCATGAACGATAGATCGGAAATGTCTTCGATCGATTTCCGATACTGCGACGCGTCGACCGCGAGGGCGCGCATCGCTGCCCTCGTGGTGTCGATTTGGGTCTGTATTTTTACGGTTTCGATTTCCCGGATCGTGCTATCCAATTGCGAAAAAGCCGTTCGCATTTCTCCCAGGGATTTCGCACCGTGCGCGACAAGCGAATCCATATTTTGGGTGGCCAGCGCGAACGCATCAATTTTGTCGGTCGCCGTCTCCGCCGCCTCGTTGCTCTCCCAAAACGCGGTCACGAGTGCCCCGACGACCGCACCAGCCGCGCCGATAACCGCACCCCACGGGCCAAACATAGAGACAAGCTGGGTCCCCTGCTGGATGAAGGCGCGAAGCGGGTTTTGACCGGAAGCAACCTGAACCGCAAAGTCACCGACCTGATAACCGGCCTGTTGAATAGCCATGCCCATCTGACGGGAGCCGCGCGCGCTTTGCCCCAGGGACCGAGTCATATTGGACCCGGTTTGTGATGCTCGCTCGTACTGATCCCCCAGACGCGACAAGACCTGTGCTGCACGCTCGTTACTGACTACGCCGCTATCAAGTGCGGTTTTGACGCGCTGAACATCCCTTTCGTACCGACGTGTCGCGGCGGCTGCCGGATTAAGCGCCCCCTCCAACCGATTGAAGCTGGTAGCGGCGCGTTTCGTCGCTTTATCCATGCCAGTGGCGACGGTATCGACAATGACTCCGCTGGCCTTCATGTTCCGGTCGAAGCGCTCCAATTGCGCCTCAATCGTCACCGCCATGCCGACTTGTTCAATGGCCATCGTTTAGTTCCTTGAATCTCAAGCCTTCAGTCGTCGAAGAACTCGTCCCGCTCGTCCTCTTCGCGGACCGGCCGGTTGCGTTCGTCAGTAATTCCAAGATCCGCCATATAGCCGCGAAGTTGCGCATGTTTTGAAGCCAGGAACTCCGAAGGGTTCGAACGGAATTCAGACCATAGTTCGCAAAAAGCGATGGCCGAAGGCTCTCGACTCCCGTCCAACCATCCGGCGGGGGCGATGAACTTCTTCCACGCCTTGAGCGCTTCGCCTTTCAATCCTTCGGGTTGTTCAAGATTCCCGAAGGATTTGCGGGCAGATCGGACACTCGCTTTTGTCGCTGAAATCTCGCCATGCCTATCCTTACGGTGCGTTCCCGTAATTAGCCGCAAGTTCGGTGAATCTGGGTGTTTCCCTCGAATAGCCATCGTCGATTTCCATTTTTCTATTTGCCATTGCGGAAAATTTAGCCCGAGCCCGGACATGGGGCTCCGAACCCCTAGAAATTGACACCCCCTACCCCTGGTGGCCGGGTCGGACTCTACCCCGCACATGTGGGGGGCGGGCGGCGAGGGTGCGGGCGACGGGTGCAGCTC
>NZ_JABBNT010000019.1 GCF_012926505.1 Pacificispira spongiicola | reverse complement strand
CCGGACATGGGGCTCCGAACCCCTAGAAATTGACACCCCCTACCCCTGGTGGCCGGGTCGGACTCTACCCCGCACATGTGGGGGGCGGGCGGCGAGGGTGCGGGCGACGGGTGCAGCTCGGTGGAGGCCCTAGCGCTACCCGTCGCCCTCGCGACGCGCCCGCACTCGGTACGCGTCGTGTTCGTCATCGTCCGTGTAGCCTTTTCATCTCGATCAGCTCGCGTTCCATCTCGCCGCTCATGACTGCGTTTTTGAAGGCGCGGGCCGCCCAATTTTCGAGGCGTTCTAGCGACGGTTTGGGCTTCTTCGCTTTGTCGCCTTTAGACGCTGCCACCTTGACGGGCCTAGCGGGGCGCGGGGCCGGGGCGTAACGCGCGGCGGCGGCGGACATGTCCGCGATGCGAAAGCGTCGCCAAAGATCCACGGTTTCGTCTGTAACGATGTCGTCGTCCAGCCAAACCGCCGTCGCGTAAGCGGGCTCTCCTGTGAGTCCGACCGACTCCAGCCGCGCCCGCGTGACGACTCCGTCCGCCCTCGGTGCGCTGATTGCGTGAAAGAGCATCGACGCACCGAGATGCCCAGACCGTGCCATAGCGGCGACGTGGCGG
>NZ_JABBNT010000018.1 GCF_012926505.1 Pacificispira spongiicola | reverse complement strand
CGGCGGGCCAGGACGAAAACGTCCTGGAGAACCTGGAATTCACCGTCACCCTCACCGACGGCGAAGGCACCGAAGTCTCCGGCGCCTTCACCGTCGATGTCATCGATGATGTCCCGGTCGCAACGGTCGACGCGACCTCCATCGGCACGGCGGACTCGGTTTCCGTCGACGAAGACGATCTGGGCGACGGCACGGATGGGTCCGACGGCTTGTCCGCGACCGGTGATTTGGGCCTCGGCTCCGCCGACCTGATCAAGATCAACTATGGTGCCGACGGCCCCGCGGATGCGGGCGCCCCGACGGGCCTGACGGCGGCGGATCTGGATTACAGCTTCGATCTGACAAACCTGCCGACGGATCTGACGTCCAACGGCGATGCCATCACCTTCACCCAGTCGAACGGTGTTCTGACCGCGACCGCCGATGCGGGCGGCACGGACGAGCGTCCGGTGTTCACGGTGTCGATCGATCCGGCCACGGGCAGCTATACCTTCACGTTGGTCGACCAAATGGATCACGAAACGGCGAATGGCGAGAATGTCGAAGGCCTGACCTTCGATATCGTCGGCGCGCCGGATGCGGCGGCCCTGGCCGAAATGGATCTGGACCAGGATGAAATTGACGGTCTTGCCGGTTCCCAGGTCACGCAGAGCTTCTCCGTCGATATCGTTGACGACATTCCGGTAGCGAGTGTTGGTCACACGGAGAATGCGGCGCAGTTGGCTGCGACGGTAGACGAGGACGATTTGTCGGACGGGACGGACGGGTCTCAGGGGACCAGTGT
>NZ_JABBNT010000017.1 GCF_012926505.1 Pacificispira spongiicola | reverse complement strand
GTCGTGTTGAAGAACCGTCTGGCGAAGGCCGCGATGTCGGATTCGCTCGGCGATGGGGCGGGACGACCGACAGCGCGGCAATCCCGCCTGTATGAACGTTGGTCGCAGGGCGGTTTGGGGCTGTCGATCGTCGGCGAGGTGCAGACCCGACCGGATTTCCCGGAGAAACCCGGCAATCTGGTGCTTCAGGACGGAACGCCCCCAGCGCCCTTCCAGGACCTGACGCGCAAGGGCACGGTCAACGGTACGCATCTTTGGCCTCAACTGGGTCACGCGGGCGCCCTTGCCTTCGCCCCGTTGAGCAATTTGGCCGGGCCCAGCGCTTTGGATCTGCCCGGTCTGAAATGCCGCGAACTGAGCGTCGCGGAAATTCAGGAGATTCCCGGCGAATTCGCCGCCGCCGCCGCGCTTGCCAAATCGTATGGTTTCACCGGGATCGAAATCCACGCGGCCCATGGCTTCCTACTCAGCCAGTTTCTATCACCCCTGTTCAACCGGCGTAGCGACGCTTACGGCGGCTCGGCCGGTGCGCGGGCACGGCTGGTCCTGGAGGTCATCGCCGCCGTGCGCGACGCGGTCGGCCCCGCCTTCCCCATCGGGATCAAGATCAATGCGACCGACTATCTGGAAGGCGGCGTGACGACGACGGAGGCCCTGAGCTTGATCGATGCCCTGGATGCGTCCGCCATCGATCTGATCGATACCAGCGGCGGGACCTATTTCCCCGGCGCGAAGGCGGCGTCGGACGGGCGCGCCAAGGGTGCCTATTTCCGGGACTTCACACGCGCGGCCAAGA
>NZ_JABBNT010000016.1 GCF_012926505.1 Pacificispira spongiicola | reverse complement strand
GCGACCGGGACGTCATCGACGATGTCGACCCCGAAGCTCTGCGTGATCTGTGCGTCGGCAAGGCCGTCGATCACATCCTGGTCGAAGTCCTTCTCCGCCAGCGCTTCCGCATCCGGCGTCCCGATGATGTCGAAGGTCAGGCCTTCCACATTCTCGCCGTTCGCCGTCTCGTGATCCAGGCTGTCCTGCAGCGTGAACGTGTAGCTGCCCGTCGCCGCGTCGATCGACACCGTGAACACCGGGCGCTCATTCGTGCCGCCCGCATCCGCCGTCGCCGTCAGAACACCGTCCTGCTGCGTGAACGTGATCGCATCCCCGTTCGACGTCAGATCCGTCGGCAGGCTCGTCAGATCGAAGCTGTATTCCAGATCCGACGCCGTCAGACCCGTCGGCGCGTTCGCATCCGCCGCGCCGTCCGCGCCGTAGTCGATGCTGATCAGGTCGCCCGTGCCCAGACCCAGGCCGCCCGTCGCCGACAGGCTGTCCGATCCGTCCGTCCCGTCGCCAAGATCGTCTTCATCGACAGACACACCGTCCGCCGTGCCGACCGCATCCTGGTTCACCGTCGCAACCGGAACGTCGTCAACCACAGACACCGTGAAGCCCTGCGTCACTTCCGCTTCCGCAAGACCCTCGATCACGTCCGCGTCGTAATCCGTCGACGCCAACGCCGCCGCGCTCGGCACGCCCGTCACCGTGAACGACAGGTCGAGCGCGTTCTCGTCCGCACCGTCCGCGTGGTCCAGGCTGTCCTTCAGTTCGAACGTATAACCGCCGTTCCCGTCCAGCGTCACCGTGAACACTTCACGGCCACCCGCCGTCGCCGTCAGCGTATCCGTACCTTCGTCGTAGCTGTAGGTAACCGCCTCGCCCTGCGACGTCAGACCCGCAGGCCCTTCGATCGTGTAATCCAGATCCGCCGCCGTCAGACCCGTCGGCGCACCCGCCGCGGGGCCGTCCGCGCCATAGTCGATCGTGATCAGATCGCCCGTGCCGAGACCCAGATTACCCGACGCCGTCAGGCCGTCCGACCCGTCCGTCCCGTCGCCAAGATCGTCTTCGTCGATCGAGACAGACTCCGCCTGTTGTACCCCGGACAGGTCCACCACGGCCTCCGGAACGTCGTCCGTCACATCGACCGCAAAGGTCTGCGTGATCTGCGCTCCCGACAGACCGTCGATCACATCCTGATCGAAGTCCATCCGTGACAGCGCTTCCGCATCCGGCGTCCCGACAAGACCGAAGCTCAGCGTATCCACATTCTCGCCGTTCGCATCGACATGGTCGATCGAGTCCTTCAGCTCAAACGTATACGTCCCGTCTTCGTTCAGCGTCACCGTGAACACTTCGCG
>NZ_JABBNT010000015.1 GCF_012926505.1 Pacificispira spongiicola | reverse complement strand
GTCGTCACCGTCGCGCCGTTCACAGGATCCACAACCGCCGTCGCAGGCTGGCCGTTCGCATCCGTGTACGACACTTCCGTCACCGTCGCGCCGTCCGCGCCCTCGGTATCGTTCGTCATAACACTGCCGGACACCGACTGACCCTCGTCAATCGAGCCCGCATTGTCGTCTACCGCCACCGGAACGTCGTCGACGATCTGAACCGCGAAGTCATGGTTGAACACGAGCCCGTCGAGAACCGCCGGGTCGAGGTCGTAATCGGTTCCTTCGACACCATCCTTCGGCACGCCCTGGATCGTGAAGCCGATCGACAGCACGTCTTCCGCCGTCGCAACCGCATGATCCAACTGGTCCTGTAGTTCGAACGTGTAGGTCGCGTCCGGGTTCAGGGTGACCGTAAAGACCGGACGTTCATTCGCGCCACCGGCATCCGCCGTCGCCGTCAGGACACCGTCCACTTGCGTGAAGGTGATCGCGTCCCCATTCGACGTCAGATCCGTCGGCAAGCTCGATATATCGAAGCTGAAGTCCAGATCGCCATATTGCAGCGCCGTCGGGGCACCGTCCGCCGGACCGTCCGCACCGTAATCGATCGAAATCAGGTCTTCGCCGGCAAGGTTCAAATCCCCTTCGGCGCTCAAACCTTCCTTGTCGGTATCGGAACCGTCGGACAGATCGTCCTCGTCCAGCACCACGGTTTGACCGGTGACTTCCTCACCACCCGTGCCGCCGCCTTGCGGATCGACATAGGAGAAATCGATACCGGTGATCCAGTAATCGGAACTGTCGACCGTCGTTGTCTGACCGTCTTCACCGTCCGGAATGCCTTGAGCATATTCGTTCGCCGTGAAGACAAGCTGGTCGATCGTTACGCCTTCCGGCAGTTCGATGTCGTAGCTGCCCTGGTTCGTGCCGATATTGGCCGTGAAATCGCCTTCCGCGACCAGGTTGCCGTCCTTATAGGCCGCCCAGTGGCCTTCCTCGACGCCTTCCCCCTGGTTGAACTCATTGTTGTAGAGGTTCGCAACCGTGAAGGAGAAACCGGTGACGTCATAGTCGAAGTCGATGACGACTTCTTCCGAAATCGCCTCGGTCGGGTCATAGCCCAATTGGCCTTCCACGCCGGATTCCGGCGTCGCCTTGACCCCGAAGCCCGGACCCGCCGTCGAATTCCCGACGGAGATATTCTCGCCGGACAGAACCGTCAGTTGTCCGTTGCCGTCAATCTGGCGGCCGGACACCGTGAAGCCCGTTTCCGGATCGTCATAGGTTTCAGTATCGATCCGGCCTGTCAGGATGGTCGGTTCACCGGTGGTCAATTCGTTCACCGTGGCGACCGGGACGTCATCGACGATGTCGACCCCGAAGCTCTGCGTGATCTGTGCGTCGGCAAGGCCGTCGATCACATCCTGGTCGAAGTCCTTCTCCGCCAGCGCTTCCGCATCCGGCGT
>NZ_JABBNT010000014.1 GCF_012926505.1 Pacificispira spongiicola | reverse complement strand
CAGATCAAGATCGACGTTGTGGACGATGTTCCGACGGCGGTTGACGACGGCGTCGTGACGCTGGAAGAAGGCGGCAACACGGTCACGGGCAACGTGATGACGAACGACACCGAAGGGGCGGACGGCGCCGAGGTGACGAGCTTCACGTATACGGACGAGAACGGCGTTGAGCAGACGGGTGACGTGGGTGTCGAGGTCGACACGCAATACGGCACGCTGACGGTCAATGCCGACGGCAGCTACACCTACACGTCGGATGCGAATGAAGACCATACGGACGGCAATCCGCTGACCGACGGCTTCACCTACACGATCACGGATGGTGACGGGGACACGGCCACGGCCACCCAGACCTTCAGCATTGAGGATACGGGCCCGACGATCGATCCGCCTCCGGGCACGCCGGATCCGAGCGATCCGTCGATCGGTGTGGAAGCGGGCCGCGTGAACGAAGACGACCTGACGGGCGGTTCGGACGATACGCCGGACTCGACGACGGTGACGGGCAGCATGACGGTCGACGGTGGCGCCGACGGGATTGCGTCGATCGCCTTTGCCGGGACGGACACGCTGCCGACCCTGACGAGCAACGGGGCGGCGATCGCCTACACGTTGTCGGAAGACGGCCAGACGATCACGGGGTCTGCCGGGTCGGACGACATCTTCACGATGGTTCTGACGGGCGACGGGTCGGGCTATCAGTTCGATCTGCTGGGCACGATCGACCATGAAGAGGGTCAGGGCACGAACGAGGTCGACCTGCCGTTCACGGTTGAAGTGACGGATGGCGACGGCACGACGGCGTCGACGGTGTTCCATATCGCGGTTGTGGACGATGTCCCGACGGCGGTTGACGACGCGACGGTGACGCTGGAAGAAGGCAACAACACGGTCACGGGCAACGTGATGACGAACGACACCGAAGGGGCCGACGGCGCCGAGGTGACGAGCTTCACGTATACGGACGAGAACGGCGTTGAGCAGACGGGTGACGTGGGTGTCGAGGTCGACACGCAATACGGCACGCTGACGGTCAATGCCGACGGTTCCTACACCTACACGTCGGACGGTGCGGAACAGCACACCGACGGCGAACCGCTGGAAGACGCGTTCACCTATACGATCACGGATGCCGACGGCGACACGTCCTCCGCAACCCAGGCCTTCACCATCACCGATGATGGGCCGCAGCCGCCGACCTACACGCCGCCCCCGGGTGGCGATCCGCCGCCTCCGGGTGAGCCGCCGGTCGGTGAGATCGATCCGAACAATCCGGAGATCGGGGTCAATGCGGGCCGCGTGAACGAGGACGACCTGACGGGCGGTTCGGACGATACGCCGGAATCGACCACGGTGTCGGGCGCGATTGCGGTCGACGGCGGTGCGGACGGTATTGCGTCGATCGCCTTCACGGGCACGGATACGCTGCCGCCTTTGACGAGCAACGGGACGAGTCTGTCTTACACGATCTCGGAAGACGGTCAGACGATCACGGGGTCTGCCGGGTCGGACGACATCTTCACGATGACGCTGACGAATGGCGGCACGGGCTACAGCTTCGACCTGCTGGGCACGATCGACCATCCGGAAGGCCAGGCCGCGAATGAAGTCGACCTGCCGTTCACGGTTGAAGTGACGGACGGCGACGGCTCGACGGCGTCTTCCAACTTCCACATCTCGGTCGTCGACGACGTTCCGGTGGCGGTAGACGACAATGCGGGATCGATTGACGAGGGTCAGTCGGTGTCCGGCAGCGTGATGACGAACGATACCGAGGGCGCGGACGGCGCGACGGTGACGGAAGTGTCGTACACGGATGCGAACGGCCAGCCTGCGACGGCGGTTGTGGATCCTGTGAACGGCGCGACGGTGACGAC
>NZ_JABBNT010000013.1 GCF_012926505.1 Pacificispira spongiicola | reverse complement strand
GACCGGGACATCATCGATGACATCGACGGTGAAGGCGCCGGAGACTTCGGTGCCTTCGCCGTCGGTGAGGGTGACGGTGAATTCCAGGTTCTCCAGGACGTTTTCGTCCTGGCCCGCCGGATGGTCCAGATTGCCGACAAGGTCGAAGGTCCAGCCGAAGCCGTTCGCCTCGTCACCCGTCAGCGCCGCCGTGAACACAACCGCGCCGCCGACACCCGCCGTCGCCGTCAGCGTCTGGCCGTCCGGCGATTGCGTGTAGACCAGCGGCGTCCCGTCCGAAGACAGATTCATCGCGTCGAGCGCCGGGGACGCATCGATGGTCAAGGACCCGAAGCCCGCCGCGCCCGGTTCGATATCGATCGTGCCCGACACTTCGGACGCACCCGTCCCGTCGGTCCCGACCTCGCTGTCGCCCTGCGCCGCCGTCAGGTCGTCTTCGTCCACGAACGCGCCGTCCGCACCCAGATTCGGGTCGCCGCTCGGCGGGTCGTAAACCGTGATCGACGGACCCTTCGTCACGTCGAACTCAAGGTCCGCCGTCGACTGGTCGCCGTCCGCGTCCTCAATCGTGTAGGTGATGTTCTCCGTCACGCTGTTCGCGCCGCCGAAGTCCACCGTGTCGTCCGCCGTGAACGTCCAGCTACCGTCGCTGTTCAGCGTGAACGTGCCGTAATCCGTATCCAGCGGCTGACCCACCGTGCCGGTGTGGTCCTGACCGTTGTCGTCGGTATAGGTGAAGGACACGACCTCCAGGCCGCTGCCGTCCGTATCCGCCCCTTCGGTGTCGTTCGTCAGAACGTTGCCGCCGGACAGAGTCCCCCCCTGACCGGTCGCGCCGCCGTCGTCGTCCACCGCCGACGGAACGTCGTCCGTCACATTGACATAGAAGTTCTGCGTCACCGACAGGCCCGACAGCCCATCAATGGCGTCGCCGTCGTAATCCGTCGCCGCAAGCGCATCCGCATTCGGCACACCGGTCACGGTGAAGCCAAGCTGCATGATGTCTTCCGCCGTCGCCGTCGGATGATCCAGCGTGTCCAGCAGCGTGAACGTATACCCGCCGTTCCCGTCCAGCGTCACCGTGAACACGTCACGGCCGTCCGCCGTCGCCGTCAGCGTATCCGTCACCGGATCGTAGGTGTAGCCGACCGGCTCACCCAGGCTGGTCAGGCCCGCCGGGCCCGCAACCGTGAAGTCCAGATCGTCCACGCCAAGACCCGTCGGCGCGCCCGCTTCCGGCCCGTCCGCGCCGTAATCGATGGCGATCAGGTCGCCCGACCCGAAGCCAAGGTCGCCCGACGCCGACAGCGCGCCCGCATCCGGGCTCGTCCCGTCGGACAGATCGTCTTCGTCCACCGACGCCACATCCGCCGCCGTCATGCCGTCCGTCGTCAGCACCGCTTCCGGCACATCGTCCGTCACGTCCACGCCGAAGCTCTGCGTGATCGTCTGGCCCGCAAGGCCCGACGCCGCGTCATCGTCGTAATCACTGACCGCGTCCACGACATCGCTGCTCGGCGTGCCCGACAAGCTGAAGTTCAGCGTCCCGACATTCTCACCATTCGCATCGACATGGTCGATCTGGTCCAGCAGCTCGAACGTATAGGTCCCGTCGCCGTTCAGCGTCACCGTGAAGACCGGACGTTCGTCCGTGCCGCCCGCATCCGCGGTCGCCGTCATCACATTGCCGACTTGGGTGTAGGTCACCGCATCGCCGTTCGACAGCAGACCCGCCGGACCGTCCACGGTCCAGTCCATGTCGCTGTATTCCAGCGCCGTCGGCGCACCCGCCGCCGCGCCGTCCGCGCCGTAGTCGATCGACACCAATTCCCGGCCACCGGCCAGACCCAGATCGCCGCCCGTCGTCAGCGCACCCGAATCCGGGCTCGTCCCGTCCGACAGGTCGTCTTCGTCGACAGACCCGGTCGCCGCCGTACCGACGTCGCCCTGGTTGTTCTCGATCGTCGGCACATCGTCCGTCACGCGGACCTGGAAGTCCTGCTCGACCGTCATGCCGTCCAGATTGTAGACCTCGTCGCCGTCATAGTCCGTCGACGCCAGCGCCGCCGCATTCGGCACGCCGGTCACGGAGAAGGTCAGGTCGCTGTAGTTCTCGCCCGACCCGTCCGGGTGGTCGATGCTGTCCTTCAGGTCGAAGGTGAACGTGCCGTCACCGTTCAGCTGGACCGTGAATACCTCACGGCCGCCCGCTGTCGCCGTCAGCGTGTCGGTGCCTTCGTCATAGCTATAGGTGATCGCATCGCCCTGCGACGTCAGACCAGACGGGCCTGAAACCGTGAAGTCCATGTCGCCGAAGCCAAGACCCGTCGGCGCACCCGCCGCAGGACCGTCCGCGCCGTAGTCGATCGTGATCAGATCGCCGGAATCGAAGCCGATGTCTCCGGACACACTGGTCCCCTGAGACCCGTCCGTCCCGTCCGACAAATCGTCCTCGTCTACCGTCGCAGCCAACTGCGCCGCATTCTCCGTGTGACCAACACTCGCTACCGGAATGTCGTCAACGAT
>NZ_JABBNT010000012.1 GCF_012926505.1 Pacificispira spongiicola | reverse complement strand
CGGCGGGCCAGGACGAAAACGTCCTGGAGAACCTGGAATTCACCGTCACCCTCACCGACGGCGAAGGCACCGAAGTCTCCGGCGCCTTCACCGTCGATGTCATCGATGATGTCCCGGTCCTGACCACGGGCGAAGCGCCGTCCCTGGCGACCGGCGTCACGGTGGATGAAGACGACGTTGCCGGCGGCACGGATGAAGGCACGGATTCAACCAGTGCGACGGGCGATCTCGGCCTTGCGGGCAAGGACCTCTACACGGTCAATGTCGGCGCGGACGATGACAATGCGACGGGTCAGACCAGCCTGACCTATGACGACTTCGACTACACGATCACCCCGCCGTCCCAGGAACTGAAGTCGGGCGGCGAAACGATCACCTACAATCAGTCGGGCAATGTCCTGACGGCCAGCGCCGATGGCGAAACGGTCTTTACCGTGACGCTGAACGGCGACGGGTCCTATACGTTTGACCTCGTCGGCAGCATCGATCACGCCGACGGTCAGGACGAAAACAGCATTGCCCTCGACTTCGGCCTCAGCGGCACGGTCAAGGACGGCGTTGAAATCCTCGACGGCGACGGCGATGCCGTCGACCTGTCCGGCGCGACGGTTTCGCAGACCTTCACGGTCACCGTGGTGGACGACGTTCCGGAAGCGAGCGTGAACCAAGGTGCGGTCGGTACGGCGGACGGCGTGTCCGTGGACGAAGACGACCTGGTCGGCGGCACGGACGAAGGCAATGACAGTCTGTCCGCGACGGGCAATCTCGGCCTTGGCTCCGGCGATCTGATCACCATCGATTACGGTGCGGACGGCCCGTCCGACGAGAATGCGCCGACCGGCCTGACCGCAGCGGATTTGGATTACAGCTTCGACATTTCGGCCCTGCCGACGGACCTGACGTCCGAAGGCGATGCCATTACTTTCACGCAAACGAATGGCGTTCTCACGGCGACCGCGGATGCGGGCGGCACGAACGAGCGCCCGGTCTTCACCGTGTCGATCGACCCGGCCACGGGCAGCTATACCTTTACGCTGCAGGACAATCTGGATCACGAAACCGCTAATGGTCAGAATGTCGAAGGACTGACCTTCAGCGTTATTGGGACCCCAAGTGCGGAGGCCCTGGCGGAAAAAGACTTCGATCAGGACGCGATCGACGGTCTCGATACCGCACAAATTACGCAGAATTTCAGCGTCGATGTGACCGACGATGTCCCGGTTGCCGTGAACGACACGACCGTCTTTGCGACGGAAGGCGGCAGTGCGGTCGCCGGTAACGTGATGCTGAACGATACTGTCGGGGCGGACGATGCCGGGGCGGAACTGACCTCCTTCACCTATACCGATGAAAACGGTGCGACTCAGACCGGTATGCCGGGCGTTCCCGTTGACACGCAATATGGTGCCCTGACGGTCAATTCCGACGGTAGCTGGATTTATACGCCGGACGAGGAATCCGACCATACGGCGACGGGCGGTCAGTCCCTGTTCGACGGGTTCACCTACACCATCACCGACGGTGATGGTGATACCGCAACGGCGGAACAGCCGATCAAGGTGCGCGACGACAAGCCGACGATCACCGTCAACCCGCCGCCTCCGGGCGACCCGAATCTGGGCGCGGACGGCGCGTTTGTGGACGAAGACGATCTGACGGCGGCGCAGGGCGATACGGAAGTCGGCACCGACGGGACCGGCAGCAGCGCCGTTTCCGGCACGCTGACCATCGATGGCGGCCAGGACGGTGTCGGTGGGGTGACCCTGTCCGTACCGCAGGCTCTGACCGATATGGGTCTGGAATCCAATGGTGTGCCGCTGACCTACACGGTCTCTCCGGACGGTCAGACGATCACGGGCTCCGCCGGTGCGGACGAAATCTTCACCATGACGCTGACCGGCGATGCGCAAAACGGCTATGGCTGGGCCTTCGATCTGAAGGACGCCATCGATCATCCGACAGCGACGGCGGAAGACGTCATTTCCAACATTCCGTTCACCGTCACGGTGACCGACAATGACGGCTCGACCGCCTCCGCGACGATCGAAATCGACGTTGTGGACGATGTCCCGACCGCCGTTGACGATGGCGACGTCCGTCTGGAAGGCGCCGGCGACACGACCGGCAGTGCCTCCACCGGCAACTTGTTGCTGGATAACGATACGCTGGGCGCGGATGCGGACGGTTCGGAAATCACCGGGATTTCGTATACGAACGAAAGCGGCCAGACGGTCACGGCGGCGGTCGATCCGACCAACGGCGTTACGGTCGATACGCAATACGGTTCGCTGACCGTCAATGCCGATGGTTCCTGGAGCTACACCGCCGACGACCAGATCGATCACGTGAACGATCAGGACGTGACCGACAGCTTCACCTATACGATGCAGGACGGCGACGGCGACGAATCCACCGCGGCGTTCAGCGTGTCCATCGGTGACGAAGGTCCTGAAATCTCCTTCCCGTCGGATGGCGGGCCGCAGGCGACGGGTTCCGGCAGTGTCGACGAAGACGATCTCAAAACCGCTTCGGGCGATGCCGTGGACGGTTCCGACGGTTCCGATGCCTCGCAGGTGACGAAGGCGATTTCGGTCGACTTCGGTGAGGACGGCCCGGCGGATACCAATCCGCTGGCGCTCGAAATCCCGCAGGCGCTGACCGATATGGGCCTGAAATCCGGGACGGTTCCGCTCACCTATACCCTGTCGCCGGATGGTCAGACGATCACCGGCTCGGCGGGCGCGGACACGATCTTTACCATGTCCCTGGGCGGCGACGCGCAGAACGGTTTCACCTATACCTTCGATCTGGTCGGCAATTTGGACCATGAAGAAGGGCTGGGCGAAAACCTGATCGAGGATATTCCCTTCACGGTCGTTGCGACCGATGGGGACGGCACGGAACAGCGCGGCACGATCGAAATCGACGTTCGCGACGATGTGCCGGATGCGGTGGACGACGGCGAATATCGCCTGAACCAAGCTGGCGACAGCACCGGCAATACGGTGACCGGCAACCTGTTGACGGACAACGACACCGCCGGTGCGGACGGTGCGGAAATCACCTCCTTCTCCTACACCGACGAAAACGGTGCCACGCAAACCGGTACACCGGGCGTCGAGGTCGATACCCAATACGGTACCTTGACCGTCAATAGCGACGGGTCTTGGACCTATACGGCGGACAGCGATGTCGTGAATGTCAACGGCCAGGACGTCGAAGACGACTTCACCTACACCTTGACCGACGGCGATGGTGACAGCGATACCGCGACCGTCCATCTGGTGATCGGCGACGACGGTCCGGAAATATACTTCCCGAGTGACGAGGGGCCGCAGCAAACGGGTTCCGGTCTTGTCGATGAAGACGATCTGTCGACCGGCGCAGGCGATGCGGTAAACGGTACCGACGGGACGGGTTCGTCCGATGTGACTCGCCCGGTTACGATCGACTTCGGTGTCGACGGCCCGGCGGCGACGGATCCGGCGATCCTCGAAATTCCGCAGGAACTGATCGATATGGGGCTGGAATCCAATGGGGTTCCGCTGACCTATACGCTGTCCCCGGACAATATGACGATCACGGGTTCTGCGGGCACCGACACGGTTTTCACGATGACCCTGGACGGCAATCCGACCGATGGGTTCACCTATACCTTCGATCTGGTCGGCAATCTGGATCATGATCCGGTTCAGGGTGAAAACCTGATCGAAGATATCCCCTTCACCATCGTTGCGACCGATGCGGACGGTACGGAAACGCGCGGTTCAATCGAAATCGACGTTCGCGACGATGTGCCGGAGCTCACGCAGACGGCGGGCCCGGCGGATGCCGATACGGTTACCGTGGACGAAGACGACACGGCCGATGGTACGGACGGCAGCCAGTCGGCTTCCGCGACCGGGGCCCTGGGCCTGTCCGCCATTTCCTTCGGTGTCGATGCGGGTGCCGATGGTGCGCAGGCATCTGGCGGCGTCGATCTCGACCCGTCCAACCTGACGATCACCGGTCCGACGGGGCTGACCTCGAACGGTGCGGAAGTTACCTACAATCAGGTCGGAAACGTCCTGACCGCGTCGGCCAACGGCGAAACCGTCTTCACGGTGACGTTGAACGGCGACGATACCTTTACCTTCGAAATGGTCGGGAATCTCGACCATCCGGCGGGTGCCGACGAAAACACCATGACGCTCGACTTCGGTCTCAGCGGCACGGTGGGGACGACCTTCACGGCGACGGATGGCGACGGCGACACGGTTTCCGCCGGCGACGTGACTATCGACCATGGTTTCAGCGTCAATGTCGTTGACGATGTCCCCGAAGCAATCGTCAACCAGGATGCGGTTGGGACGGCGACGACGGGTAGTGTTGACGAAGACGATCTGGCGGATGGCAGCAGCCCGGATGCGGGAGCGCTGACGACGGGCGGGTCTTTGGGTCTGGACGACCCGGCATTGATCGGGATCGACTATGGTGCGGACGGTCCTGCGGCGGGTGCGCCTGCGGGTCT
>NZ_JABBNT010000011.1:0-2500 GCF_012926505.1 Pacificispira spongiicola | reverse complement strand
GGATGACCTGTGGCTAGGGGTGAAAGGCCAATCAAACTCGGCAATAGCTGGTTCTCCGCGAAAGCTATTTAGGTAGCGCGTCTAGTCTCACCTTCGGGGGTAGAGCACTGGATGGGGAAGGGGGGCGCGAGCCTTACCGACTCTAACCAAACTCCGAATACCGAAGAGTGCAATCTAGGCAGACAGACGGCGGGTGCTAAGGTCCGTCGTCAAAAGGGAAACAGCCCTGACCGCCAGCTAAGGTCCCCAAGTTATAGCTAAGTGGGAAAGGATGTGAGGAGGCCAAGACAACCAGGACGTTGGCTTAGAAGCAGCCATCGTTTAAAGAAAGCGTAATAGCTCACTGGTCTAAATAAGCCGCCTTGCGCCGAAGATGTACCGGGGCTCAAGCTATACACCGAAGCTGCGGGTTCGATCTTTGATCGAGCGGTAGCGGAGCGTTCCGTAGGTCTGTGAAGGGATACCCGTGAGGGGTCCTGGAGATATCGGAAGTGCGAATGCTGACATGAGTAGCGATAAAGAGTGTGAGAAACACTCTCGCCGTAAGCCCAAGGGTTCCTGCGCAAGGCTAATCCGCGCAGGGTGAGCCGGCCCCTAAGCCGAGGCCGAAAGGCGTAGGCGATGGGAATCTGGTTAATATTCCAGAGCCTCTCGGGATGTGACGGATCGTAGACGTTGTTCGACCTTATCGGATTGGTCGGGCTGCCAAGCGGTCCCTGGAAATAGCCCCGAGAATAGACCGTACCCCAAACCGACACAGGTGGGCTGGTAGAGTATACCAAGGCGCTTGAGAGAACCACGTTGAAGGAACTCGGCAAAATCCCCCCGTAACTTCGGGAGAAGGGGGCCCTTGCAGGAGGCAACTCTTGTGAGGGGGCACAGAAATGAGGGTGGCGACTGTTTACTAAAAACACAGGGCTCTGCGAAGTCGTAAGACGACGTATAGGGTCTGACGCCTGCCCGGTGCCGGAAGGTTAAGAGGAGGTGTGCAAGCGCCGAATTGAAGCCCCGGTAAACGGCGGCCGTAACTATAACGGTCCTAAGGTAGCGAAATTCCTTGTCGGGTAAGTTCCGACCTGCACGAATGGCGTAACGACTGCCCTACTGTCTCCAACGTGGACTCAGCGAAATTGAACTCTCCGTGAAGATGCGGAGTTCCCGCGGTCAGACGGAAAGACCCCGTGAACCTTTACTATAGCTTCGCAGTGGCAACAGGACCATCATGTGTAGGATAGGCGGGAGACGTTGAAGCAGGGACGCCAGTTCTTGTGGAGTCATCCTTGAAATACCGCCCTTGATGCTCTTGTTGTCTAACCGCGGCCCGTGAAACCGGGTCCGGGACCCTGCGTGGTGGGTAGTTTGACTGGGGCGGTCGCCTCCCAAAGAGTAACGGAGGCGCGCGAAGGTGAGCTCAGAGCGGTCGGAAATCGCTCGTTGAGTGCAAGGGCATAAGCTCGCCTGACTGTGACACCGACAGGTGGAACAGAGACGAAAGTCGGTCCTAGTGATCCGGTGGTCCCGCGTGGAAGGGCCATCGCTCAACGGATAAAAGGTACTCCGGGGATAACAGGCTGATACCCCCCAAGAGTCCACATCGACGGGGGTGTTTGGCACCTCGATGTCGGCTCATCTCATCCTGGGGCTGGAGCAGGTCCCAAGGGTATGGCTGTTCGCCATTTAAAGAGGTACGTGAGCTGGGTTTAGAACGTCGTGAGACAGTTCGGTCCCTATCTGCCGTGGGTGTTCGAGACTTGAGAGGATCTGTCCCTAGTACGAGAGGACCGGGATGGACATACCTCTGGTGGAGCGGTTGTCACGCCAGTGGCACTGCCGCGTAGCTATGTATGGACTGGATAACCGCTGAAGGCATCTAAGCGGGAAACCAACCTCAAAACCAGGTCTCGCCTGAGAGCCGTAGTAGACCACTACGTCGATAGGCCGGGTGTGGAAGTGCAGTAATGCATGAAGCTTACCGGTACTAATTGCTCGATAGGCTTCCAAGCCTCCCTTCGCATGACGGTAAAAACCGCTCATGGGACAGTGAGTGCTTTGGGCAACACAACAAGTTCAACAAGACTTCTCGCAAGATCCGCCGTCCAGACGGCAATCTCAACGAAGCAAATCCCAGAAAAACCAGCTTTCATCTTCGGTTCACACCGAAACACCCATCCTCATAGACGACTTGGTGGCCTTAGCGGAGGGCCCAGCACCCGATCCCATCCCGAACTCGGCCGTGAAACCCTCCTGCGCCAATGGTACTTCGGCTTAAGCCGCGGGAGAGTAGGGCGCCGCCAAGTCTTCCATGAGGATGGATGTCAAAAAACACCCTACACCATGACAATACCCCCCAACCATGGGCCTCCATAACGCGACACGCCATATACCACACTCGTCGCAGCGCCCTCACAAACCTATAACGCGGGGTGGAGCAGCCAGGTAGCTCGTCAGGCTCATAACCTGAAGGTCAGAGGTTCAAATCCTCTCCCCGCAACCAAACAAT
>NZ_JABBNT010000010.1 GCF_012926505.1 Pacificispira spongiicola | reverse complement strand
TAAACATCCGCAAGCGTCTTCGTGATCGCCGCCGTCAGCGTCGTCTTCCCGTGGTCAACGTGACCAATCGTTCCAATGTTGCAGTGCGGCTTCGTCCGCTCGAACTTTTCCTTAGCCATTCTTCTTCTCCATTCCGCATCGGCCGACCATATTGGCGGGACCGACGGTCATTTCGTTCCGTATCGCCCGATCGACCCTTAGGCCATCTTGGCTTTGACTTCGTCGGCAACCGCCTGCGGCACCGGCTCGTAGTGATCGAACTGCATCGTGTACTGCGCGCGGCCCTGGGACAGCGAACGCAGCGTGTTGACGTAGCCGAACATGTTGGCGAGCGGGACCATGGCGTTGACCACGCGGGCAATCCCGCGCTGATCCATGCTGGACACCTGACCACGACGGCTGTTCAGGTCGCCGATGATGTCGCCCATATATTCGTCGGGGGTCACGACCTCGACCTTCATGATCGGCTCGAGCAGTTTCGGACCGGCCTTTTCCATGGCTTCGCGGAACGCGGCGCGGGCCGCGATTTCGAAGGCCAGGACCGACGAGTCGACGTCGTGGTAGGCGCCGTCCGTCAGCTTCACGCCGAAGTCGATAACCGGGAAGCCGGCCATGATGCCGCTGTCCATCTGGGATTCGATCCCTTTCTGGACGCCCGGAATGTATTCCTTCGGCACCGACCCGCCGACAATCTTGCTCTCGAAAGAGAAACCTTCGCCCGGCTCGTGCGGTTCGAATTCCAGGGTGATCTTCGCGAACTGACCCGAACCACCGGTCTGTTTCTTGTGGGTGTAATCCACAGTAACCGGCTTGGTGATCGTTTCGCGATAAGCAACCTGCGGCGCACCGATATTCGCCTCGACCTTGAATTCACGCTTCATGCGGTCGACGATGATGTCCAGGTGCAATTCGCCCATACCGGCGATGATGGTCTGGCCCGATTCTTCGTCCGTCTTCACGCGGAAGGACGGATCTTCGGCGGCCAGACGCTGCAGCGCCGTGGACATCTTTTCCTGGTCGGCCTTGGACTTCGGCTCCACCGCGATCTCGATAACGGGATCCGGGAATTCCATGCGCTCCAGGATGATCGGCTTGGCCGGATCGCAGAGCGTGTCGCCCGTGGTCGTGTTCTTCAGGCCCGCGATGGCGACGATATCGCCCGCCATGGCAACCTTGATGTCTTCTCGGCTGTTGGCATGCATGAGCAGCATGCGGCCGACGCGCTCCTTGTTCTCCTTAACGGAGTTCAGAACGTAAGAGCCGGCTTCCAGCGAACCGGAATAGATGCGGCAGAAGGTCAGCGAACCGACGAACGGGTCGGCCATGATCTTGAAAGCCAGCGCGGAGAACGGCGCATCGTCGTCCGTCTTGCGCTCCATCTTTTCTTCCGGGTCCTTCGTGGACACGCCCTGGACGTTATCGACGTCTTTCGGCGACGGCATGAAGTCGACCACGGCATCGAGCAGCGGCTGCACGCCCTTGTTCTTGAAGGCGGTGCCGTTCAGAACCGGGACGAAATCGCCGGCCAGGGTACCCTTGCGGATGCAGGCGATCAGCGTCGCTTCATCTGGCTCGGTGCCTTCCAGATAGGCTTCCATCGCGGCATCGTCCTGCTCGACGGCCGTTTCAACCAGCTTTTCGCGGTATTCGGCGGCCTTGTCGGCGAGTTCGGCCGGGATATCGACATATTCAAACGCCGCGCCCAGGTCTTCACCCTTCCAGACGATGTGCTTCATCTTGATCAAGTCGATGACACCGTCATATTCGGCTTCCGCACCGACCGGCAGGTTGACGACCAGCGGGGTCGCGCCCAGACGATCGACGATCATGTCGACGCAACGATAGAAATCGGCGCCCATGCGGTCCATCTTGTTGACGAAGCACATGCGCGGAACGCCGTATTTGTCAGCCTGACGCCAAACCGTTTCCGATTGCGGCTCAACACCGGCGACGGCGTCGAACACGGCAACCGCACCGTCGAGCACACGCAGCGAACGCTCGACTTCAATCGTGAAGTCGACGTGGCCGGGGGTGTCGATGATGTTGACGCGGTGATCTTTCCAGAACGCCGTGGTGGCGGCGGAGGTAATCGTAATACCGCGCTCCTGCTCCTGCTCCATCCAGTCCATCGTGGCGGCGCCGTCGTGGACTTCGCCGATCTTATGGGAACGGCCAGTATAGTACAGGATGCGTTCGGTCGTGGTCGTCTTACCGGCATCGATATGCGCCATGATGCCGATGTTGCGGTACCGATCGATCGGGGTTACGCGAGCAGACATAACGGACGCTCCTTACCAGCGGTAATGGGAGAAGGCGCGGTTCGCCTCCGCCATTTTGTGAGTGTCTTCGCGCTTCTTAATCGCGGCGCCACGGTTGTTCGAGGCATCCAGCAATTCGCCCGACAGACGCTCGACCATCGTGTTTTCGGACCGCTTGCGGGCCATGTCGATGATCCAGCGGAAGGCCAGGGCCTGGGCGCGGGTCGGACGAACTTCGACCGGAACCTGATAGGTCGCGCCACCGACGCGGCGGGACCGGACTTCCAGGTGCGGCTTCACATTTTCCAGCGCTTCGTGGAAAACCTTCACCGGATCGCTACCGCCGCGGCCGGCCATGCGGTCCAGCGCGCCATAGACGATACGCTCGGCCGTGGACTTCTTGCCGTCCAGCATGACCGAGTTGATGAATTTCGACAAAACGACATCCCCGAACTTGGCGTCCGGAATGATTTCTCGTTTCTCTGCGCGGTGACGACGCGACATATCTATCTACTCCCGATCACTTCGGCCGTTTCACGCCGTATTTCGAACGGCGCTGACGACGGTCTTTCACGCCCTGCGTATCGAGCGTGCCGCGAATGGTGTGGTAGCGCACGCCGGGAAGGTCTTTCACACGACCGCCACGGATCAGCACGACCGAGTGTTCCTGAAGGTTGTGGCCTTCACCCGGAATATAGCTGGTAACTTCGTACCCATTGGTGAGGCGGACGCGCGCAACCTTACGAAGGGCCGAGTTCGGCTTCTTCGGGGTCGTCGTGTACACGCGCGTGCAAACGCCGCGTTTCTGCGGGCACGCTTCCAGCGCCGGGACTTTCTCCCGGACCGGCTTGTCCTTCCGCGCTTTGCGGATCAGCTGGTTGATCGTCGGCATATGATCTTCCCGTCGCCGTTTCTATCTCTCGAACCGCCTTACCAGCGGCTCTTTGGCCTATCCAAATCGCATCGGCTCCGGCCACCCGTCCAATTGCTGGATCGGGGTGAACGGATTTGATACGAACCATGGCGCTGACGGAAGGCAGCCTTCCGACACCGCCACGCGTGAATTTCGTTCGCGAACACCGTGCGTATAGCGTGGTGTTCGTACTCAGCTCTGGTATGCCCGAGCTGCGTTTAGGCTCATACCGCTTCCGGTGATGCGCGACCGCCGATCTAAACCGGCCGCCGGTGTCAGTCGAAGCGTCCGGTCAATGAAAGCATCGCTTCCCCACCGGATCGGGCCTACCGCCAGCTCCTCTTCCAAGGCGCGCGGATACTATTCATGGGACCTACCCGCGTCAAGCGCGTTTCTCCAGGATTTTCGGATTCTTTTCCTGCGCGCATTCGGCCCGGATTTTGGTCTGTTATTGAAATAATATTGCGTAATCATTGTTGGCTTCATGCCTTTTCCGTCGCGAGGGTCCGCGATCCAACCCGCCATCGCGGAATTGAGCACGTCTGCGCAGTCTGCGGCTTTCCGCCAACCGACCTTATGTATAGTCTGCGGCCAAGAACAGGGAGCGGGGACGACGGGCCAGGCCCGTGTGCGAAGACGGTGGTCGGACGTGTCATCAGACAGATTATCAGACTCTAGAGGGTTCGCCGCCCCGGCTATCGTTCTGCTGGCTGGCGTTCTGCTGGCCGTCGCCCTGCTGTTGTCGGGCTTCTCTGCGTCGGCACGCGCGCAATCCGACACCCCCGCAATCCGTGTTCTGTTCATCAACCCGGCCCCGCCGGAAGACAAGCATTGGGCGCTGACGACAGAGGTCATGCAGGCCGCCGCCCGCGATCTGAATGTCGACCTGACGGTACAGAATGCGTTCTACAGCGGACAGTATATATTGAAATACGTCACGCTGGCCGCGCAGCAACCGCAGAAGCCCGACTACATTATCTTCCGAAATATCGACAAAATCGCCGAACAGGTCTTTGCGATCACGGACCCCGCCGGGATCAAGACACTTACCATCGACGCCCCGATGGGCGGGTCGGAACTGAAGGCCCTGGGCGGCCCCCGGCAGAAGATCAAAACCTGGATCGGGCAATTCGTGCCGAACAATATCGCCGTGTCGAAAAAAATGGCGGAATTGCTGGTCGGGACCGCCTTGAAGGTCAATCCAAACGGCATCGTCGAGGCCATGGCCATTACCGGGCCGGAAGCCGATATCGGTTCCCAATTCAGATTGTCCGGCTTCGCCAAGACGTTGCGAGATTCGAACCGGGCCCGCCTGATCCACGCCTTCCCGGCCAATTGGGACGAGCGGACGGGCGATCGGGCGGCGTACAAGGCCTTTCGCCACGCCGCGAAGGCCGCGGTCTGGTGGGTTGCGAATGATGCGATGACGCTGGGCGTGTTGAACGTCCTGCGCAACACCCATCGCAAGGTCGGTGCGGATACATTTGTCGGCGCTTACAATTGGACCGAACCAATGATGACGGCGATCCTGCAGAGCAAGGTCGCCTATGTCGCCGGCGGCGATTTTATCCAGGGGGCGGCGGCGCTAATCCTGGCCTACGATCATTCGCAGGGGCGCGATTTCGTCGATACCGGGGTCAATCACACAATGGAAATGGGCTTCCTGTACCGAGACAATGTGTCGAATATCGGCCGCATCGTCATCGCCGGTGCCTGGGACCGAGTCGACTTCCGACGGTTCAGCCGTGCCGCCAATCCGGGATTGACGCAATACGTGTTTGACGTGAACACTATCCTCCGGGCGGTATTGGGTCAGTAACACCGCCTTATAACGCAGCCCCCGCCGAAAGGCCGCTAGACCAGGAAGGAGGGCAGCACCGGGATGCAGAGCGACCCATCAGGGAATCGACGCTGGTTTGCGGTCGTCGTCGGCATCGCGGCGTTCTCGTTAATTTGTATGATGGCGTTCGGATTCACGCTTTCGCAAAAACTCCGCGAGAGCGAATCCGCCTGGAACCGCACCTATCAATCCGACCTTGATGCGGTGACATCGCTGAATCGGCTACGTGCAATAATCGGCTACGGCGGCTTCATCCACGACTTCAAGAATTACGTTCTCCGCCGGGATCAGGTCTATCTCGACCGTACGAAGGACGACCGGGAGCGCTATCTGGCCGAATCGGCACGCCTGCGCAGCCTACTCGTCACCGATGCGGAACGTCATGCCCTGTCGGTTATCGACGCGACCTTCCAAGAATATTTCGACCGGTTCGAAACGGTGACCGCCCTCAATCCCGAAATGCCGGCGGCGGACTTGGACGACATTGTCGCGGTTGACGACGGCCCGGCATTGGCCGCGCTGAAAACGCTGCTGACATCGGTCGGACAACGGCGCAAAGCCGAAACCCAACTGGCGGCGGACGTCTTTTCCGTTTCGAGCAGCTTTTCCTATCTCGGCGCGGCGGTCGGAATTCTGATCCTGGTCTCCTCCGGTTTCAGCCTCTGGTTTCTGGTCCTTGCCTTGCGGTCGAACCGCGAACTGTCGAAACTTTTGCGCCAAAACGACGTCCTGTTCGACGAGTCCCCGGATGCCCTGATCTATGTCGGGGATGACGGTCGCATCAAGCAGGCCAACGCCCAAGCGGCGCAATTGTTCGGCTATTCACAGGATGAGTTGGCGGCCATGTCGGTGGACCAATTGGTGCCGGAGCGGTTCCGCGCCAATCATGCCCGCTTGCGGGAAGGCTATCTCAGTGCGCCGAAAAGTCGCCCGATGGGACGAACTTTGGAACTGAGAGGATTGAAAAAATCCGGCGTGGAAGTCCCCGTCGATATCAGCCTGAGCTATATTCCGGATGCGGAACTTGGCGGGACCGTCATCCTGATCGTCCGCGATGTAACCGTTCACCAGAAAATGCAGGACGAATTACGCAAAGCCACGGCAGCCGCAGAATCGTCCGACCAAGCGAAATCGGCCTTTTTGGCGAATATGAGTCACGAAATCCGCACGCCGTTGACCGGCGTTCTCGGTATGGCGGATCTGCTGGAAAAATCGGACCTCAACGACCAGCAACGCGTTTATGTGAATACGTTACGGAAATCCGGCGGTCACCTGTCGTCCATCCTGAACGACATTCTGGACTTGTCCAAAATGGATGCCGGAAAACTTGTCCTGCATCACGATGAAATGGACGTCCCCGCACTGTTCGCCAGCGTCGAAAGTATTTTCTATCACCAGGCTCGTGAAAAGGGGATCGACCTTCATTTCACACCGATCGACGGTGACGCGGATACGGTCTTTCTGGGGGATCAGGTCCGCGTTCGGCAAGTGCTGTTCAACCTGGTCGGCAATGCGGTCAAGTTCACGGAGAAGGGCGCCGTTACCGTATCCTGTTCAGTGTTACCCGACCCGGAGGCCGCCGATCATATCGGTCTGACCATTACGGTCCAAGATACCGGCATCGGTATGAACGCCGACGTCTTGAAAACGGTCTTCGACCCGTTCGAACAGGCACAGTCTCGTCGCAATCGAAGCTTCGAAGGAAGCGGTCTGGGTCTATCGATCTGCAAACGTCTTGTTGATGCGATGAACGGCACGATCGACGTAGACAGTACGCCCGGATCGGGATCCACCTTTACGGTCATGCTGCCCTTCCGCAAGACGGCCCGAAAGTCTGTCGCGCCCGCGCGTCCGGAATCCGCCCCCGCGACCACAAAAGGCGTATCGATCCTGGTAGCCGACGACAATCCCGTGAACCGCATGCTGCTGGAGCAGATGCTGCAAGGGTTCGGGCACTCGGTCACATTGGCGGAAGACGGAGAGGAGGCCTTCGACCTGTTCAAGAAAGATTCCTTCGACGCGGTCCTATTGGATATTCACATGCCGAAACTGGATGGGTTGGAAACCCTCGCCAAGATGCAGGAATACGGGATCAAGGACGGGACCGTGCTGATCGCCATCACCGCGGATGTCGTACCGGAGAACGTGTCGCGGTTTCTAGAGGCGGGTTTCCAGAAATTCGTCGCAAAACCGATAGACTGGGATGCCCTGAACAAGGCCATCCTGAAAACCTAGCTCCCGAATAACAGGACCGAGAACGCAAAAGGCGCCCGAGGGTTTCCCCCGGACGCCTTTCGCTATTCTATAGTCGACAGGCTTATTCAGCCGCGTCGCTGGACTCCGTCGCTTCTTCCGACGAGATGCCCTGTTCGGCTTCCAGCGCAGCCTGAGCGGCGGCGCGTTCTGCCTGGATCACCTTGTCGCGACCGACGGCGACGCCGCGCAGACGCTTCATCACCGAACCGGTACCGGCCGGGATCAGGCGACCCACGATAACGTTTTCCTTCAGGCCTTCCAGCGTGTCGATCTTGCCGTTGACGGCGGCTTCTGTCAGCACGCGGGTCGTTTCCTGGAAGGACGCCGCGGAGATGAAGGAGTTGGTCTGCAGGCTCGCCTTCGTGATGCCCTGCAGAACCGGCTTGGCAACCAACGGCGCCTTGCCTTCCTTCTCCAGCGTTTCGTTGAGCGTCTGGACTTCGTAGCGGTCCAGAATCTCACCGGTCAGCATGTAGCTGTCGCCCGGATGCAGTACTTCGACCTTCTGCAACATCTGACGGACGATCACTTCGATATGCTTATCGTTGATCTTCACGCCCTGCAGACGATAGACGTCCTGGATCTCCTTGCAGAGATAGTCGGCCAGCGCTTCGACGCCGAGCACTTCCAGAATGTCGTGCGGCACCGGGTTGCCGTCCATCAGCATTTCACCCTTTTGGATGAAGTCGCCTTCCTGAACGGTGATGTGCTTGCCCTTCGGCACGAGGAATTCGGACGGCGCCTTATCCTCATCCGCCGGGCGAACCACGATCCGACGCTTGGTCTTGTAGTCCTTACCGAACTCGATATAGCCGTCCTGATCGGCGATGATCGCGAAGTCCTTCGGCTTACGTGCCTCGAACAGTTCCGCAACCCGCGGCAGACCACCGGTAATGTCACGCGTCTTCGAGCTTTCCCGCGGAATACGGGCCAGCACGTCCCCGGCCTTCACTTCGGTCTGGTTATGGACCGACAGAATAGCGTCGACGGACATGAAGTAACGGGCTTCCATACCGTTCGGCAGGGTGACGACCTCGCCCTTTGTGTCGCGCAGGGTAATACGCGGACGCAGATCGGAACCGCCGGCCTGCTGTTTCCAGTCGACCACGACCTTGGACGCGATGCCGGTCGCTTCATCGACCACGTCACGGACGGACACGCCCTCGACCAGGTCGACATAATGCGCGACACCTTCCGTTTCCGTGATGATCGGGATGGTATACGGGTCCCATTCGGCCAGGGTCTGGCCTTTGACGACCTCGGCACCGTCCTCGATGCGCAGGCGCGCGCCATACGGAACGCGGTGTTTCGCCCGCTCGCGGCCATGATCGTCCAACAGAACCAGTTCGCTGTTCCGGCCCATGACGACCAGACGGCCCTCGGAGTCGGTGACGACGTTCTTGTTGTTGATCCGCAGTGTCCCGTCGATCGAGCTTTCGACCGAGTTCTGCTCCGCACCACGCTGCGCCGCGCCGCCGATGTGGAAGGTACGCATCGTCAGCTGCGTGCCCGGCTCCCCGATCGACTGCGCCGCGATGACGCCGATGGCCTCGCCGATATTGACGCGCGTCCCACGGGCCAGATCGCGACCGTAGCACGTGCCGCAGACACCGACCTTGGTTTCGCAGGTCAGGACCGAGCGGATCTTCACGGAATCGATACCCGCCGTTTCAATCGCATCGGCTTCGGTTTCGGTGATCAGATCACCGGCCTTGACCAGCATATCGCCGGACAGCGGATGCACGACGTCTTCCGCCGAGCAACGGCCCAGGATACGTTCCGCCAGACCTTCGATCACGTCGCCGCCTTCGATAACAGCGCGCATGGTCAGGCCCTGAGACGTGCCGCAATCTTCTTCCACGACGATGGCGTCCTGCGCCACATCGACAAGACGACGGGTCAGGTAACCGGAGTTCGCGGTCTTCAACGCCGTATCCGCAAGGCCCTTACGCGCCCCGTGGGTGGAGTTGAAGTATTCGAGAACGGTCAGCCCCTCCTTAAAGTTGGAGATGATCGGCGTTTCGATGATTTCGCCTGACGGTTTCGCCATCAGGCCGCGCATGCCGGCCAGCTGCTTGATCTGCGCGGGCGACCCACGGGCCCCGGAATGGGCCATCATGTAGACCGAGTTCAGGCCCTTGCCGTCATCGCCGCCCTGCATGATCTTCATCATCTCGTCGGCGACCTTGTCGGTCGTGCCCGACCACAGATCGACCACCTTGTTGTATTTTTCCAACTGGGTGATCAGACCGTCCAGATACTGCTGTTCGTATTCCTTGACCTGCGCCTGGGCTTCTTCGATCAGCTTGGTCTTGGCTTCCGGAATGATCAGGTCGTCCTTGCCGAAGGAAATACCGGCCCGGCACGCCCAGCCGAAGCCGAGGCCCATCAGCTTATCGCAGAAGATGACCGTCTCTTTCTGGCCGGTGTGGCGATAGACCACGTCGATCAGGTTGGAGATGTCCTTCTTCGTCAGCAGACGGTTGATCAGCGTGAACGGCAGATGCGGATGCTTCGGCATGATCTGCGCCAGCATCATCCGGCCCGGCGTGGAGACCACGCGCTGACGGATCGTGTTGCCGTCCTCGTCCACGGTTTCGTAGATCGACTTGATCCGGCTGTGCAGGCTGATCGCCTTGGTTTCCATCGCATGGTCGATTTCGGCCATGGTGGTGTATAGCGGGACGCGGTGCGCCTTCGCCTTACCGTCCGTGATCAGCTTGAACGCCTTCTTCGGATCGGTTTCCGGGATCAGCTTGCTGTCCTCCGTCGTGTCGCGCAGGACGACGTCCTCGCGCTCCATCGCGGCGGCCAGGGCTTCGACGCTGTCGACATGCACGACCGGGCTCGGCGCATCCGAACGCTCATGCGTGATGTAGTACAGGCCCAGAATGATATCCTGCGACGGCACGATGATCGGCTTGCCGTTCGCCGGCGACAGGATGTTGTTCGTGGACATCATCAACACGCGCGCTTCGAGCTGGGCTTCCAGTGACAGCGGCACGTGGACCGCCATCTGGTCACCGTCGAAGTCGGCGTTGAACGCGGCGCAGACCAGCGGGTGCAGCTGGATCGCCTTGCCTTCGATCAGCTTCGGCTCGAACGCCTGGATACCAAGACGGTGCAGCGTCGGCGCACGGTTCAGCAGAACCGGATGCTCGCGGATGACCTCTTCCAGGATATCCCAGACTTCCGGACGTTCCTTTTCAACCAGACGCTTGGCCGCCTTGATGGTCGATGCCATGCCGTACATTTCGAGCTTCGAATAGATGAAGGGCTTGAACAGCTCCAACGCCATCTTCTTCGGCAACCCGCATTGATGCAGCAGCAATTCCGGCCCGACCACGATGACCGAACGGCCGGAATAGTCGACGCGCTTACCCAGCAGGTTCTGACGGAAGCGGCCTTGCTTGCCTTTCAGCATGTCGGACAGCGACTTCAGCGGACGCTTGTTGGCACCGGTGATGACGCGGCCGCGGCGACCGTTGTCGAACAGGGCGTCGACGGATTCCTGCAGCATGCGCTTTTCGTTGCGCACGATGATGTCCGGCGCGCGCAGTTCGATCAGCCGGCGCAGACGGTTGTTCCGGTTGATGACGCGGCGATACAGATCGTTCAGGTCGGAGGTCGCGAAACGGCCGCCATCCAGCGGCACCAGCGGGCGCAGTTCCGGCGGGATGACCGGGACGACGTCCAGGATCATCCATTCCGGACGCGCGCCAGAGGCCTGGAAGGCTTCCAGCAGCTTCAGGCGCTTCACCAGCTTCTTGCGCTTCGCTTCCGACCCGGTTTCGGCCAGATCCTCACGGGTCTTTTCGATCGCTTCTTCCGGTTCGATCTGCGACAGCATGGTCTTCAGCGCTTCCGCGCCGATTTCCGCCGTGAACGCGTCTTCGCCGTATTTGTCCTGGGCGTCGAGATATTCCTCTTCGGTCATCAGCGACTGAATCTTCAGATCCGTCAGGCCCGGTTCGGTAACGACGTAGTTCTCGAAATACAGGACGCGTTCGAGATCTTTCAGCGTCATGTCCATCAGCAGGCCGATGCGGCTCGGCAGCGACTTCAGGAACCAGATATGGGCAACCGGCGAGGCCAGTTCGATATGGCCCATGCGTTCGCGGCGCACCTTGGAGAGGGTGACTTCCACGCCGCACTTTTCGCAGACGATGCCCTTGTACTTCATGCGCTTGTACTTACCGCACAGGCATTCGTAATCTTTGATCGGACCGAAGATACGGGCGCAGAACAGGCCATCCCGTTCCGGTTTGAAGGTCCGGTAGTTGATGGTTTCCGGCTTTTTGATTTCACCGAAGGACCACGACCGGATGCGTTCCGGGGAGGCCAGCGAAATCCGGATATGCTCGAAGCTCTGGAGCCCCTGCGGTTGGCCGAAAAGCTGCATCAAATCATTCATCATGCTCTCCTTTGCGCCTGTTGTCCTGCGGCGCTGTCAAGCGTTGGAGGGAAAGGTAAGAGACAGGTTCCGCTGCCTCTTACAGTTCCTCCTGGATCAACTCTACGTTCAGGCCCAGGGACCGAAGTTCCTTCACCAAGACGTTGAAGCTTTCCGGAATGCCGGCTTCGAAATTGTCGTCGCCGCGCACGATGGCTTCGTAGGTCTTGGTACGACCGGAAACGTCGTCCGACTTCACCGTCAGCATTTCCTGCAGCGTGTAGGAGGCGCCGTAGGCTTCCAGGGCCCAGACCTCCATCTCGCCGAAGCGCTGGCCGCCGAACTGCGCCTTACCGCCCAGCGGCTGCTGGGTGACGAGCGAGTACGGACCGATCGACCGGGCGTGGATCTTGTCGTCGACCAGGTGGTGGAGCTTCAGCATGTAGATGATGCCCACCGTGACCGGACGTTCGAAGACTTCACCGGTACGACCGTCGGTCAGCCAAACCTGACCGGATTCCTGAAGACCCGCCTTGCGCAGCATGGCGTTGATGTCGTCTTCACGGGCCCCGTCGAAAACCGGCGTCGCGATCGGCATGCCGGTCGTCAGGTTCGACGCCAGTTCGATCACGCCGTCGTCTTCCATCGACTTGATGTCCGCGACGATATCGGCCTTGTCGTAAACCTCTTCCAGCGTCCCGCGCAGGTCGGCAAGCTTGCCGCCCGACTTGAACTGGTTCAGGGCATCGCCAACCTGCACGCCAAGCGCGCGGCAGGCCCAACCCAGATGGGTTTCCAGAATCTGACCGACGTTCATGCGGCTCGGCACGCCCAACGGGTTGAGGACGATGTCGACCGGCGTACCGTCTTCGTTATAGGGCATGTCCTCAATCGGCATGATCTTGGAGATAACACCCTTGTTCCCGTGACGGCCGGCCATTTTATCGCCCGGCTGCAGCTTGCGCTTCACGGCGACGAAGACCTTGATCATCTTCATCACGCCCGGCGGCAGTTCATCACCGGCCTGGACCTTTTCGACCTTGTCGTCGAAACGGGCCTGGACGCGGGCGACGGCTTCGTCGAACTGACGACGCAGCACGTCGAGATCGTCGTTGGTCGTGGCGTCGTCGACGGCGATCTGGCGCAGCTGACCGGTGGTCAGTTCTTCCAGGCTCGCGAGGTCGGCGGCGGAACCGGACTTGAAGCCCTTCGGACCCGCGGTGACCTTCTTGCCGACGACCATATCGAGGAACCGGTTGCGGAACGAGCGCTCCAGAATGGCGCGTTCGTCATCGCGGTCCTTGGCCAGCTTTTCGATTTCCGCGCGTTCGATGGCGAGCGCACGTTCGTCCTTGTCGACGCCGCGACGGGAGAAGACGCGGACTTCGACGATCGTGCCCTTCGTGCCCGGGGGCATTTTCAGGCTGGTATCGCGGACGTCGGACGCCTTTTCGCCGAAGATGGCGCGCAGCAGCTTTTCTTCCGGGGTCATCGGCGATTCGCCCTTCGGCGTCACCTTGCCGACCAGAATGTCGCCGGCTTCGACCTCGGCCCCGATATAAACGATACCGGCTTCGTCGAGGTTCTTCAGAGCCTCTTCGCCGACATTCGGAATATCGCGGGTGATTTCTTCCTGACCCAGCTTCGTATCGCGGGCCATGACTTCGAATTCCTCGATATGGATCGAGGTGAAGACGTCGTCACGCACGATGCGTTCTGAAATCAGGATGGAGTCTTCGTAGTTGTAGCCGTTCCAGGGCATGAACGCGACGAGCACGTTGCGACCGAGAGCCAGTTCGCCCAAATCCGTCGACGGACCGTCGCCGATGATGTCGCCGGCCTTGATCACGTCGCCGACCTTCACCAACGGACGCTGCGTGATGCAGGTCGACTGGTTAGACCGCTGGAACTTCAGCAGGTTGTAGATGTCGACCGAGCTTTCGCGGGCGGCGTCCGGATCGGTACGACGCAACACGATACGGGTCGCATCGACCTGGACGATGATCCCGTCATGCTTCGCGACGATGGCGACGCCGGAGTCTTTCGCGACACGCTCTTCCATGCCCGTGCCGACCAGCGGCGCGGAAGACTGGAGAAGCGGCACGGCCTGACGCTGCATGTTCGAGCCCATGAGAGCGCGGTTCGCGTCATCGTTTTCCAGGAAGGGAATGAGGGCCGCGGCGACCGACACCAACTGGCGCGGCGACACGTCCATCAGGTCCACGTCCTGCGGGCGGGCGACCATATAGTCGCCGCGCGCACGGCACTGAACCAGATCTTCCGTCAGCATGCCGTTGTCGTCGACCGGCGAGTTGGCCTGCGCCACGGTGTAGCGGCCTTCTTCCATCGCCGACATATACAGCACTTCGTCCGTCACCCGGCCTTCGACAACCTTGCGATACGGCGTTTCGATGAAGCCGTATTTGTTGACGCGGGCATAGGTGGCAAGCGAGTTGATCAGACCGATATTCGGGCCTTCCGGCGTTTCAATCGGGCAGATACGGCCATAGTGGGTCGGGTGCACGTCGCGGACTTCGAAGCCCGCGCGCTCACGCGTCAAACCGCCCGGGCCGAGGGCCGACAGGCGACGCTTATGCGTGACTTCCGACAGCGGGTTCGTCTGGTCCATGAACTGCGACAGCTGCGAGGAGCCGAAGAATTCACGCACCGCGGCGGCCGCCGGCTTGGCGTTGATCAGGTCGTGCGGCATGACGCTGTCGATGTCGACGGAGCTCATACGCTCACGGATCGCACGTTCCATGCGCAGCAGGCCGATGCGGTACTGATTTTCCATCAACTCGCCGACCGAACGCACACGGCGGTTGCCGAGGTGATCGATATCGTCGATGTCGCCACGACCGTCTTTCAGGTTCACCAGCGTCTTCAGGATTTCCAGGATGTCGCCCTTGCGCAGCGTGCGGATGTGGTCCGGCACATCGGCCAGATCGAAGCCGAGGCGGGAGTTCATCTTCACGCGGCCCACGGCCGACAGGTCGTAGCGTTCCGAATCGAAGAACAGGCTCTGGAACAGCGCTTCGGCGGTTTCCAGCGTCGGCGGTTCGCCCGGACGCATGACACGGTAGATGTCGATCAGCGCGTCTTCGCGGTTGGCGTTCTTGTCGGCGGCCAGCGTGTTGCGCAGCCACGGGCCGACATTGACCATGTCGATATGCAGGGTCGGCAGATCGACGATCCCGGTGTCGACCAGCTTTTCCAGCGATTCTTCGGTCAGCTCGTCACCGGCTTCGACGATGACCAGGCCGGTCTTTTCGTCGATCAGGTCCTCCGCCGCGTAGCGACCGATCAGATCGGTCTGACGCGCCAGGACTTCCTGCACGCCCTGGTCCGCCAGCTTGCGGATCAGACGCGGGGTGATCTTGGTTTCGGCTTCGACGATGACTTCGCCGGACTTGGCGTCGATCAGGTCCTGGGTCAGCTTCTGACCGCGCAGACGTTCGGCGTCGAAGGCCGTCTTCCAGCCCGCCTTGGTCAGCGTATAGGTGACCGTGGCATAGAAGGCCTTCAGGATTTCTTCTTTCGACATGCCCTGGGCCAGACCCGGATCCAGCGTGGCGCCTTCCTTCTCAAGCTCGGCGCGCTTCGCTTCGGTGGCGGCATCGTCCAGCGCCAGCAGCAGCGTCGTCGCCGGCAGCTTGCGGCGGCGGTCGATGCGCACATAGGCCAGATCCTTGGCGTCGAATTCGAAATCGAGCCAGGAGCCGCGATAGGGAATGACGCGGGCGGCGAAGAGATATTTGCCCGACGAATGGGTCTTGCCCTTGTCGTGATCGAAGAACACACCCGGCGAGCGGTGCATCTGCGAAACGATCACGCGTTCGGTGCCGTTGACGATGAAGGTGCCGTGTTCCGTCATGAGCGGGATATCGCCCATGTAGACTTCTTGCTCCTTAATGTCGCGCAGCGACCGGGCGCCGGTTTCCTCGTCCACGTCCCAAACGACGAGACGCAGCGAAACCTTCAGCTGCCCCGTATAGGTCAGGCCGCGCTGACGGCATTCCTCAACATCGTATTTCGGCTTTTCAAGTTCGTAGCGGACGAACTCAAGACGGCTTCGGTCGCTGAAATCCTTGATCGGGAAAACGCCGTTGAACACTTCCTGAAGCCCGACATTTTGCCGGTTTTCGAGCGGCACGCCGGCCTGCAGGAAAGCATCGTAGGAGGTTTTCTGAACTTCGATCAGGTTGGGCATTTGCGCGACTTCCGCAAGACGCCCGAAGCTTCTGCGGATACGCTTACGACCGGTGAACGACATCGCCATCTCGTTCCTCATCCTTCATCTGTTTCGACGTACGACGCCGGATCGCCTCATCGGCGGTCGGGCGTCATACCCCGGTTTGCCTCCGCCCGCCCTCGACCTAGGGACCCCTTGATCGGGAACTCGGACGGTTGCGCCGTCATGAATCCGTCCACCGGACTCTTAGGCGCGTCGAGGGACGACGCCGTTCGGCTTCGTCCCCCTTCAAAACGCCGCCGGGGCGGCACCGTATTTCCAACCGGATTACGGTGCCGCCCGCGACGAAAAGCTGCTTACTTCAGCTCGACGGTCGCGCCGGCTTCTTCCAGCTGCTTCTTCAGAGCTTCGGCTTCGTCCTTGGCAACGCCTTCCTTAACCGGCTTCGGCGCACCTTCGACGAGGTCCTTGGCTTCCTTCAGGCCGAGGCCCGTGATGGCACGGACTTCTTTAATGACGTTGATCTTCTTGTCGCCGGCGGCGGCAAGAACGACGTCGAAGGAATCTTTCTCTTCAGCAGCCGGCGCGGCATCACCGCCACCAGCACCCGGCGCAGCAACCGCGACCGGCGCCGCGGCGGAAACGCCCCATTTTTCTTCCAGCATTTTGGAGAGCTCAGCCGCCTCGATGACGGTCAGGTTCGAGAGCTCTTCGGCCAGTTTCTCAAGATCAGCCATTTCTCATAACTCCTAGGCAGTTAGTTTTAAGACTCGTGATTGTCCCGAGCCGCACGTCAATTCGAGTTCGCATACGCGGAGAACACGCGCGCCAGTTGGGCACCCGGGGCTTGCAGCACACCGGCAACCTTCGTGGCGGGAGCCTGAATAACGCCGATAAGCTTGGCGCGCAGCTGATCGAGCGACGGCAGTTTTGCCAGCGCGTCGACCTGAGCGGCGTCAAGACCGGAGCCATCAAGCCCCCCGGCGACGATCGTGACTTTCTCGTTGGTCTTCCGGTAATCGGTCACCACCTTGGCAGCCGCAACCGGATCCTGAGAGAAGGCAATCGCCGTCGGACCCGTGAACACCTCGTCGAGATGCTCGAACTTCGTTCCCTTCAGCGCGAGTTTCGCGAGCGTGTTTTTGGTGACCTTGTAGGAGGCACCCGCATCACGCATCTTCTGCCGAAGGTCCGAGACTTCCGAAACCGTCATGCCCGACTGGCTGGTAACAACCACCAGGTTTGAGGTTTCAAACGCCTCGCGCAGCTCGGCGACCAGGGCTTCTTTTTTCGAACGGTCCACTGATCGTCTCCGCTGTTAGATCCTTCCTCTTCCCACCGGCATGAAGCCTTCGGATTCGGTCGGATCGGTTCGCACAAAGACATGCCGACATGGCATGCCCCTTACTTCCTGCCCGGGAGGATGGAACGGCTGAGAGTATCCGTCGCCGAATGGCTCTCACCCTTTCACATTCCAGTCCTACCTATCTCATGCCGGCCGGATGTTCCCGAAAGGGGCGTCCCCGCTTAAGGTCCGTTTCCGGACCACCGACAATCTCGGACAGATATCCGGAACCTCCGAAAAGGTTCCGAAATCCGGAAGGGCCGAAACCCTTCCGGAAACTCTTCACCGCGGCGATTAAGCCGACGGATGCGCCGACGACAGGTCGAGCTTCAGGCCCGGACCCATGGTCGACGAAATCGAAACGCGGCGGATATAGGTGCCCTTGGCGCCCGACGGCTTCGCCGCCTGGATCGCCGCCACGAAGGCACGCACGTTTTCCACCAGCTGGTCGGCGCCGAAGCTGACCTTGCCGATACCGGCGTGAACGATCCCGGCCTTTTCGGCGCGGAACTGAACTTCACCGGCCTTGGCCTTCGCCACGGCGTCCGCGACGTTCGGCGTCACGGTGCCGAGCTTCGGGTTCGGCATCAGGCCGCGCGGGCCCAGAACCTTACCGAGACGGCCGACGACGCCCATCATGTCCGGGGACGCGATCACGCGTTCGAAATCCATCAGGCCGCCCTGAATCTGTTCCATCAGATCCTCGGCGCCGACGAATTCCGCACCCGCGGCCTTGGCTTCTTCCGCCTTGTCGCCGCGCGCGAAGACCGCAACGCGAACCGACTTGCCCGTGCCGTGCGGCAGGGCGCAGGCGCCACGCACCTGCTGGTCGGCGTGACGCGGGTCGATACCCAGGTTCATCGCGATTTCGACGGATTCATCGAACTTCGCGGCACCGGCGGACTTCAACAGACCGATCGCTTCTTCCACACCGTAGAGTTTCGTGCGGTCGACGCCTTCATAGGCCGCCTTGAGACGTTTGCCCAGTTTCGCCATGACCCTTACTCCACAACCGTGATGCCCATGGCGCGCGCGGAACCCTTAATGGATTCCATGGCAGCTTCCACGGTGACAGCGTTCATGTCCTGCAGCTTGGCTTCCGCGATTTCGCGAACCTGCTGCAACGTGACGGACCCGACCTTGTCCTTGTTCGGCGTGCCGGAGCCCTTGGCGACCTTGGCGGCCTTCTTCAGGAAGTAGGACGCCGGCGGCGTCTTCGTCACGAAGGTGAAGCTGCGGTCTTCAAAAGCCGTGATCACGACCGGAGTCGGCGTGCCCGGTTCCATGGACTGCGTGGCCGCGTTGAAGGCCTTGCAGAATTCCATGATGTTGATGCCGCGCTGACCCAGGGCCGGGCCGACGGGCGGGGACGGGTTCGCCTGACCCGCCTTGATTTCGAGCTTGATATAGCCCGCAATCTTTTTCTTCGCCATTTTCTAACCTCTTTCAAAGCGATGGGGGTCTCGCGAACCCCGCATCAGGTAGCGCCGCGGTTGAACGGCCCCCGGTGGACTTGTCCGGGATGACCTGCCGCGACGATTTCTCGGCCGCTTACCCCTCGAACGGGCTCAGAGTTTTTCAACCTGAGAATATTCGAGGTCCACCGGTGTCGCGCGTCCGAAGATCGACACCAGAACCTTGAGACGGGCCTTCTCCTCGTCCACTTCCTCAACCGTACCGTTAAAGGACGTGAAGGGACCGTCGCTGACGCGCACCTGCTCGCCGATATCGAAGGAAATCGACGGCTTCGGCCGATCGACGCCTTCCTTCACCTGATCGAGGATGCGCTGGGCTTCCCGCTCCGAAATCGGCGACGGCCGTTTTCCGGTGCCCAGGAACCCCGTAACCTTGGCGGTGTTGCTGACCAGATGCCAGGTGACATCGTTCATGTCGCAGTTGATCAGCACATAGCCCGGGAAGAACTTGCGTTCCGCGTTCACCTTCTTGCCGCGGCGCATCTCGACGACGGTTTCCGTCGGAACCTCGACCGTTTCGACCATGTCCTCCAGACCTTGGGCCTGAACCTGCTCCATGATCGACTCGGCTACTTTCTTTTCCGAGCCCGAGAATACGTGCACTACGTACCAGCGTTTCGCCACGTCAAACCTCTCGTTTCAACAAATCCCAATCCACAGCGGAACATTCCGCCGGATCAGTTACCCAGAATCAAACGAACCAACCAGGCGATAAGCCCGTCCACAGCAAGAAAGAAAACCGCCATGATCGTCACCATGATGAACACCATCATCGTTGCGACCCCAGTTTCCTTGCGGCTCGGCCAGGTCACCTTGCTGGCTTCCTGACGAACCTGACGGACGAACTGCGCGGGATTGGTCTTCGCCATGATCCTTCGTCAACTCCCTAACGACGCCCCGCTACGGGGCAAAACATCTACACAGCCCGGCCACACAAATTCTGGACAGCCGGACCGAAGCACGACACTCTCACCATCATACCAGTCCGCACCAAAGGCAGCGCAACCGCGCCGAAGGGGACCATGCAGACAGCACAAAATACGCCGTCGCGCCTCTCGTGAACTTTCCCGACCCCTGTTCACTCCATCTGGGAGCGTGTCTCGGATCGGGTCCATTCGGCCAAAGGCGCGCCGCGTGAAACCGGCGTGGTTTAAGCCCTATTAGCCGGAAGCACAACACCCGAAACGAAAAAAAGTCGAATTACGGTTAAAAAAGATGCGCGCGCCCATCGGTGTCCCGTTCCCGGAATACGATGGACGCGGCGCGTCTCAATCAGTCCGCCTTTCGGCTTTCGGAGGGCTGCAACGCCTGAATCCAAGGCTGCGAGGCTCACCGTGAATTCTGGCAGGGGCACAAGGATTCGAACCCTGGACCTACGGTTTTGGAGACCGTCGCTCTACCAACTGAGCTATACCCCTACACGGTACGCGAACTCTTAAGCAGCGGCGGCGGTTTTAGCAACCGCCGCCGTTTGCCCGTATCTTACTTAATGATGGACGCGACGACGCCGGCGCCGACGGTGCGGCCACCTTCGCGGATCGCGAAGCGCAGGCCTTCATCCATCGCGATCGGCGCGATCAGCTCGACATCCATCGAGATGT
>NZ_JABBNT010000001.1 GCF_012926505.1 Pacificispira spongiicola | reverse complement strand
TACCACACTCGTCGCAGCGCCCTCACAAACCTATAACGCGGGGTGGAGCAGCCAGGTAGCTCGTCAGGCTCATAACCTGAAGGTCAGAGGTTCAAATCCTCTCCCCGCAACCAAACAATTAGCCCGCAGTCTCAATGAGATAGCGGGCTTTTGTGCGTCTGGGGGATGCCGCGAGATATCCGAAGAGGAAGCGGGGGTGGGCTACTGAGTTTTGAGGTTGATGTTGGTGGTCCCGCAGTTGCATCGCAGCACCTCTGGGGGTCCTTTACGCGGGGTTAGATAGGGATAGCCGCTACACTTTGGATTTTTACAGCGAATATGATCGAGCAACGCCTTGAAGGCATCGGAGACTTCCTTGAACTCTTTATCGGTGAAATTTTCCCACGTATTAAAATGTACCGACTTGTTAATTGCCCACTGCTCAGCATTGGTCTTCTGAATTAGGGTTGCTGCTTCATTTAGTTTTTTCAGCAACGCCGCTTCGACTTCGGCATGTCCCCAGTATTTTGCCGACTGGGTGCCCTTTTTCAGACGGTCTTTCCATCGATTAAGAGTTGGGGGAAGCAAGTCGCCGAGATCATAACTTGCGTCGCCTCGATACTCGACTTGTGCCCTCAGATTGTCGGCCAGGATAGCGGAAATGTATTCTAAATAGCGGCGTAACAGCGCAGCAGCGCGCGGCACATCATTTTCGTCGAGCGAGTTTTGAATTTCTGTCCAAATGTCCGAGTCATCCCAGATGCGTGGCCCCGTTTCGACTTTCCAGCCGCCGAAATACTGCCCCTTTTGAATTAGACTCTCGGTCTTCATGTATTGAAGCCACACCCGATCATGAGTGGTCAGAACGAATTGCGTGTTTGGGAATTTTGTTTTTAGCAAGCGGCACACTTCGCGCCGATGGCCAGTGTCGACTGACATTAGAACGTCATCAAGCACCGCAAATGTAAACTTATCGTTGAGCGTGTGCTTCATCAGGGCCAGATAAAGGCATAACCCCATGCCATCCTGATGCCCTTCGCTATGATAGGCACCAGGTGGGAAGGTACCCCGACCATAGAAATCTACATTAAATCCGAGTTTGGCTGGCTCGGCTTTTAGCTCACCTACGAACGAGCCTTCATCGTCATTGATAACTTTGTAAAACTCGGTGAACTCCTTGGCGACGGCGTCGTAGATGTCCTCGAGGACCTTGTTGGAAACAGTGCTGTAGTGGTTATAGATTTTTTGAGCCGTTGATTTCTTTGCGGCCAGGATCTTGGCCGTTCTGCTCGTTCCGAGTACCCTTTCGTAGCGATCTTGAAGGACCGCTAGAAAATCAATTGCCTTATCCTTGGCTGAACTGTCAGGTAGACTCTTGACGCCTTTGTGCGTCTCATCGAGGCGTGTCTGCGCTTTGGCTGGAACTTCCCACCAATTACCTTCGAGTGCAGTAATGACATTTTCGATCTGCGATGGATCGATTTCGAATGCCTCAAAAGCCGCCTTGGTCTTATCAAGAGCGTTGGCGTAGGCGTCCAGTTCCAACCGCGATACAGCAGGATCAAGCATCGCAGCGCAGTTAGCTGCCTTGCGGATCCCTGTTATTCGAGCTTCGACGCGGGCAGTAATTTCATTGAGCGCGTCGCTTAGTTCTTTGAGTAACGTGTCCGTCTCTTCCGCGCTCAAAAGCTTTGCCTTCAGGTGCTCGCGCAACTCCTCTGCGTCCCAGGGTTTATCGCAAAGGGGGCAGGCATCTTCAGTAACAAAATTAAGACCCGTCGTGATGAAGCCGTGTGCCATTGCGAGCGAAAGCGCCTGTTCATCTTCTTTCAGCTTTTTTAAGGAAGCGAGAGCATTTTCCTTCGTTTGTTTAACAGCACCGGGCTCGCCAGACTGGACGGCTATGAGTAGCGCTGCAAGGTCGGCAAGAGCCACATCTTTCGATACGCCGGGTTTTTTGCCCCCCTTACCTTGTCCCTGAGCGCCTTCTTTGAAAGACGTTTGTGGGGTTAGCTCCGTCAACGTGGGTAAATCGAGAACGCTGCGCTGCGCGTTTGCCTTTTGAAGCACCTTTTCTCGATCAAGATCAGAGACGTTAAGGGTGGTCTTGAGCTCCGTTTCGGCGAGAGCCCGTGCACGCTCGGCTTCGTCAGCATCCCGCTTGCATTTGTTCGCATAACTCAGCAGCGACTTACGTAGGTCTCCAATCTGATCAAGACGCAGCAAATTTTGAACATCGGTGGACCGTTGCGCGGGTGGGGTTATAATATATTTTGCAATCTCCCGACGCGACAGCGCAAACTCCGGATGTGATTGCAACTCTTGAATTATTGTCTGGAGTTCTGGATCGGCGGGCTTGATGCTCGCTGCGCGTGGGTTCTTTACCGAGCGCGCGATTGTGATGTCCTTTTTAAGCGAAGGGACAGTTCCAACAATCGTAACCTTGGCTTTGTCAGGATCGTCACGGTAATCGACATGCGGGGCATGACCTTTCACGCTGAGCTCACCCTGCCCCTGCCCCGATAGCCTTGTAAGGTTACCTGTGAGACAGAATTCAATGGCATCGACCACGCCACTTTTTCCAGTGCCGTTTGGGCCGCAAATTCCGAAATTCTTGCCACCCAAGTCAAGGGTGAGATCACGGATACCGCGAAACTCCTCGATGTGGATGGTATTGATGCGGATCACGTCTTGTTCCCTTGGGACGGCGGGAACAGTACCGAGTCAATTTCTTCGAATTTAGGAGCCTTGCCCTTTCGCAAGAGTTCATCGAGCCGATTTGCAGATTCGTCATCAATCTCTTCGTCCGCATGCAACGCGGACAGGTACTCATCGAGTACCTTGTTGACCGTGGACGACAGCACTTCTTTCTTCAGTTCGGCCATTACCCTTATCCTACGAAAGACAGTCTTACTATGCCCCTCACAGACATAGACTATGCCACTTCGAAAAATGATTCCTTCCGGTTGCTTTTTCTAAAACGCTACAGCAAAACGTACATGTCTTACAAAGTGAATTTTTGCAGGATTCCTAGATATTCTGATTAATAGAGAACTACCAAACGACCCGCGTTCCAATCTCCATATCGGACTAAAGAATAGCACCTAGATTTCTGGACGCCTTCTTTCCTATATTTAAGGCAGTTGGGGCAAAAAAAGCGCGCGATCTCGACAGGACGGCCTCTGATTATCCATCGCCATATAATGTACGATTACGGGGGAACTGGCGGAGAGAGGGGGATTCGAACCCCCGAGGGGCTTCCACCCCAACACGATTTCCAGTCGTGCGCCTTAAACCGCTCGGCCATCTCTCCAGCACGGGTGGGATCGGTGTCCCATCCTTCAAAAGGCGGCGGAACATAACCGAGTGACTCCCCCTCGGCAAGGCCTGAAACAGCAAAAAATGAGGGGCCGGGAACGGCCGCCCACACCGCTTTGGACATGGTAAAAAATCATGTTAGGGTCCGCGACACGTTTGGTCCTTTACCCACCGACTAATTCGAGAGGTCCCGTATGGCGCTGCTCCGCGGCCTGGGCAGGTTATTCCTCCTTATCGCCGTCGTTTTCGCGGGGAACGGTCTCTATGTCTGGCTCAGCGGGAATGGGGGAAAGCCGGCGGGCGTGGTCTGGTTCGAGCAGCACCATACGAGCCTGAATAATGCGGAAGTCATCGTATCGCGCTATCTGATGGTTCCGGGGGTTTGGCGGGACGCCGTTCTTCCCTATCTGCAACGTCCGGCCTGGGAGGCGTCGCTGTGGGGCGTGATCGTCTGCCTGATCATCGGCGGGTTGTTTGTCTATCTGGGGCGTCGTCGGCGTCGCCGGGGCGGCTTGAAGCAACACTAACCCGTTTGGTCGGACAGCCGATCCCGCGCCGATCCGTTGTCCCGATGCAGATCGTCTTCGATTCTCAACCATGGCAGGCACGCCGCCGCATGCGCATGGAGGCGCGGGGCGAGATCCGCGGCCTGATCCAAAATCCCGAGCGCGATATAGACCGTTCCCGGCAGATAGTCGTATCGCCCCGTCAGGGGAGAGCCGCAGGCATCGCAAAATGTCCGCGTCACGCCGGGCGATACGGAGACGCGGCGGCCTTCATCCGGGGAAACGGTCACGGTTCCTTCCTCGAAGGCGGCAAAGGCGGCGACCGGCGCCCCGGTCACGCGCCGGCAATCCTCACAATGGCAATAGGCGACAGTCTTCGGCGGCACGGCCGAGCGCAGGGTGGTTTTCCCGCAATAGCAACGGCCCGTCACGACGGAAGTCGATGCAGTCTTCGTCATCTGTACACCCCCCCTTACGAATGACGGAAGAGTACACGAAACGCGCGATCAGTTGTCGCCCATTTTGAGCGCTTCCAGGAAGGCGGATTGCGGGATTTCGACCTTGCCGAATTGCCGCATCCGCTTTTTGCCTTCCTTCTGCTTTTCCAGAAGCTTGCGTTTTCGCGTGATGTCCCCGCCATAGCATTTGGCGGTCACGTCCTTGCGCAGGGCGCCCAGCGTTTCGCGGGCGATCACCTTGCCGCCGATCGCGGCCTGCAGGGCGACCTTGAAAAGCTGACGCGGGATCAGGTCCTTCAGGCGGCCGCAGATATGACGGCCGCGATATTCGGCCTGACTGCGGTGCACGATCATGGCCAGCGCATCGACCGGGTCGCCGTTGATCAGGATCGATACTTTCACCAAATCGCCTTCGCGATATTCGGTGAGTTCGTAGTCGAAGGAGGCATAGCCCCGGCTGACCGATTTCAGGCGGTCGTAGAAGTCGAAGACGACTTCGTTCAGCGGCAGGTCGTAGACCACCATGGCGCGGTTGCCGACATAGGTCAGGTCGCGCTGTTCGCCGCGCTTTTCCGTGCAGAGCGTCAGGACCGGGCCCAGATAGTCGTCCGGCACCATGATCGTCGCCTTGATCCAGGGTTCCTGGATCGTGTCGATATAGGTGACGTCGGGGAAGTCCGCCGGGTTGTGCAGGTCGATCGTCTCGCCGTTATTCAGCTTGATCTTATAGACGACGGACGGCGCGGTGGAGATCAGGTCCAGATCGTATTCGCGCGACAGGCGTTCCTGAATGATTTCCAGATGCAGCAGCCCCAGGAAGCCGCAGCGGAAGCCGAAACCGAGCGCCGCCGAGGTTTCCATTTCCGCATGGAAGCTGGAATCGTTGAGCGCCAGCTTGCCCATGGCGTCGCGCAGTGCCTCGAAATCGGAGGCGTCGACGGGGAACAAGCCGCAGAAGACGACCGGCACCGTCGGCTTGAACCCTTCCAGCGGTTCCAGGGCGGGCTTGCGTTCGTCGGTAATCGTATCCCCGACCTTACAGTCGGACACCGCCTTGATCCCTGCGGTGATGAAGCCCATTTCGCCCGGCCCCAATTCGTTCACCATCACACCCTTGGGCGTGAAGATGCCGACACGGTCGACTTCATGCGCGACGCCGGTCGCCATGAAGCGGACCTTCTGACCCTTCTTGATCGTGCCGTCCATGACGCGGATCAGGATGACGACGCCCAGATAGGCGTCGTACCAGCTATCGACCAGCATGGCGCGCAACGTGTCGGACGGGTCCTTCACCGGCGGTGAGGGCAGGCGGGTGACCAAGGCTTCCAGCAATTCGTCGATGCCGATGCCGGTCTTGGCGGAGATTTCCAGCGCGTCGCTGCAATCCAGGCCGATCACGTCTTCGACCTGACGCTTGATGCGTTCCGGTTCGGCGGCGGGCAGGTCGATCTTGTTCAGGACCGGGACGATTTCCAGATCGTTGTCCAGCGCCAGATAGACGTTGGCCAGCGTCTGCGCCTCCACGCCCTGGCTGGCATCGACGACCAGGATCGCGCCTTCGCAGGCCGCGAGCGACCGGCTGACCTCGTAGGAGAAGTCGACATGGCCGGGCGTGTCCATCAGGTTCAGCGTGTATTCGACGCCGTCCTTGGCCTTGTAGATCAGGCGCACGGTCTGCGCCTTGATCGTGATGCCGCGTTCGCGCTCGATATCCATGGAATCGAGCACCTGCTGCTTCATCTCGCGGTCGGTCAGCCCGCCGCAGCGCTGAATCAGGCGGTCGGCCAGGGTCGACTTGCCATGGTCGATATGCGCGATGATGGAGAAGTTACGAATACGGCTCTGATCGGTCATGTCGGGAACGGTTCCTATTGCGGCGGCCTCTTACACGGTCGGGCGCGCGAATGCCGCGCAAAATAGGGCGCAAGCCCCCGTCTTGCAATCTTTGTCGGCGGTCCGTGCCGGTACGGGAAATGCCCCGGAACGCTAGTCGCGCTTTCCCGGAAGCGGGCGCATGAAATCGTCCGGCGATTGACCGCCTTCCGCCGCTGCTTTTCGCAAGGCGCGCTTCCAGCGCAGATAGGCCGGCGGGGAGGGAATCCGGGGGATATGCGCCAGTTCCCAATGAATGCCGTTGATCGGATCGTCGAAGAATACGGCATAGTAGCCGGGCGAATAGACCGCGTATTCGGCAGGCGCTTCCGTGACCGACACCCCGTTCGGGATCAGGAAGTCGTCGTGAAAGGCATCGACTTCCCGTCGGCTCTTGGCCCAGAGGGCGGTGTGGTGAATGCCCACGGCGCGCGCGCCATGATCCAGCTTTTCGCCGGACTGCGCGGGCTGAAACCCGATATAGCTGTGCGGCATGGGGAAGCGGGCCATGTAATAGGTGGATCGGTATCCGATATCGAGGGTCCAGAAGCTTGTATATCCCAACCAGCCGAACATCCGGTCGTAGAAGGCGATGGAGTCCTCATATTTCAGGACCGAAAATTCCACATGGTTTATTCCACGCCAGCGCATGTCGTTTTCCGTCTATCCGTTTCGAATCGTGTGCTCTTACTCTAGTCTGCACGGAAATCGTATCGGGGAGCGCGTTCGAATGAAACTCAAAGACATAGAAACCTTCGTGACGGTCCCGCCGACAGGGATCGGCGGGTCGTTCTGGGTCATCGTGAAGGTGACGACGGATAACGGGATCACGGGGGTCGGCGAATGCTACGGCATTCCCGTGTCGGGCGACATCGCCTGCCGGATGGTGGAAGACACGTTCGAACGCTTCTTTGCCGGAACCGATCCACACCGCGTCGAAACCCTGTTCCGCCGCGTCTATTCCGCCGGGTTCACGCAGCGTCCGGACGTCACCATGATGGGCGTGTTCAGCGGTATCGAAATCGCCGTCTGGGATATCCTGGGCAAGGCGCATGGCCGTCCGGTCTGCGACCTGATCGGCGGGCGGTTCCACGATCGCATCCGCACCTACAGCTATCTGTACCCGAAGAGCCTGTGCCCGCCGCATTGGACCTGGATCGGCAGCGGGGAGGGCGATGTCTATCACGACCCGGAGGCGGCGGCCGAAGCGGCGGTGAACTATGTCGAAATGGGCTTCACCGCGGTCAAGGAAGACCCGGCGGGACCCTATAGCTTCCAGGGCGGGCGGGAGCTGTCCTTACACGAATTGAACCGCAGCGAGGCGGTATTCAAGGCAATCCGGGAGGCGATCGGTGACCGTGCTGATATCCTGGTCGGCACCCATGGACAGATGACGACATCGTCGGCCATTCGGCTGGCGAAGCGGCTGGAGAAGTTCGATCCCCTCTGGCTGGAGGAGCCGTGCCCGCCGGATCAGATGGCGGGGATCGGCAAGGTCGCGGCGGCGACGTCCATTCCGGTCTCGACCGGCGAGCGCCTGACGACCAAGATCGAATTCCACGAGGCCTTGAAGGCGGGCGTCGCCATCCTGCAGCCGGATATCGGGCGCAGCGGCGGTATCTGGGAAACCAAGAAGATCGCGGTCCTGGCGGAGGTCTTCAACGCCCAGATTGCCCCGCATATCTATTGCGGACCCATCGCCCACGCGGCGGCGACGCATCTGGCCTTTTCCAGTCCGAATTTCCTGATCCTGGAAACGATCCTGACGGATTTCCACGCGAAGGTGCTGAAGAAATCCCTGAAATGGGAACACGGCTTCATCCCGGCCCCCACGGAACCGGGCCTGGGTATCGAAATCGACGAGGCTGTGATCAAGGCCCATCCCTATAAAACGGGCGGGTTGCTGCATCTGGAAATGTGCCAGACGCCGCTGGGGTCGGATAATGCGAAGACCATCGGCGAAATTCCCGGCCCGAGTACCTGGGTCTAGCGCCAAAAGAAAACCGCCCGGCGGTGAGGCCGGGCGGTCAACTTTTTCAGCAAGTGCGGCGGCGATTATTCGCTGCGCATGATGCCGAGGATGCTCAGGATGTGGATGAACATCGTGATGAAGCTTCCGTACAGGATCAGCGCACCGAACAGAGCGTAACGCCCGATCGCGGTGTGGCCGAGGTTTTCCGCGTACATGTTCTTGATCATCTGCGTTTCGTAGGCGGTCATGCCCGCGAAGACCAGGACGACCAGGGCGGAAATGCCCAGGGAGAACATGCTGGAGCCGACGAAGATGTTCACGACCATCGCGATGATCAGGCCGATCGTGGCCATCAGGAAGAACCGGCCGAAACCGCTTAGATCCTTTTTCGTCACATAGCCGAAGAAGCTGGCGCCGGCAAACATGCCCGATGTGATGAAGAAGGCGCGGGCGACGTCCCAGGTGCCTTCCGTCGTTTGCAGGAAGTAGGCGACCATCGGGGAAATCATCGCACCCCAAAGCGCGCAATAAATCCAATAGAAGGCCTGGGCCCCCATATTGGACTGCATCGTGATCATGCGCGGCGCGAACCAACCCATGCCCAGCACGCCCAGGAACAGCACCCATTTCATCGGGCCGACGGCGACCTGAACCATGATCGCCGGATTGGCGGCCATGAACAGAACGATCGCTCCGGTCAGGGCGACGCCCAAGGCCATATAATTGTAAACGCGCAGCATGTAAGACCGCAAACCTGCGTCGAACTCTGCCGTATCGACGGTGGCCGAAGCATACCGGTTCGGATTGAGAGCCATCGTCTGGTGCCCCTTTCTTCCCGTGGTTAATCCGTGGTCCGTCTTGATGGGACGGTTTTCCGGACCCTATATTGGGATAGTCGTTATCAATTTCAATGGATTATTCGTTGCGCAAAAGCGGGGCCGCTTTCTTGCCCAGGGCCGACCAAGTCCCGGCAAATCCGAAAGTCAGAGTGGCGGCCAGCGCGACCGCCACGGTGATCAGCGCGGCTTCGGGCACGAAAATCCAATCGGCCTCCATCACTTCTTCGATGACGACGAAGGCCGCCAACCCGCCTACCAGTCCCGCGATCATTGCCGTCGTCAGGCCCAACAGGCCGAATTCCAGCAGATAGGCGATCAGGACGTCGCGCCGCGTCGCGCCCAGAACCTTCAGGACGACGGATTCGTAAATCCGGCGGCTGTGGCCCGCCGCGACGGCCCCGGCCAGAACCAGGATGCCCGCGACGATGGCAATGGCGGCGATGGCGGTCACGGCGGTGGCGAGGTCTTTCAGGATCTTGTCGACCCCTTCCAGAACCTCCTTCACGCGGATGGCGGAAACATTGGGGAACTGATCCGTCACGGCTTTTTCCAGCGCGACCTCCCGGTCCGGGTCCAAATGCGCCGTCGCCAAATACATCTGCGGGGCGCTTTCGATCAGGCCCGGCGAGAACACCATGACGAAATTGATACCCAGCGAGGTCCAGTCGATTTCCCGCAGATTGGCGATTTCAGCCACGATCTCCCGGCCCAGCAAATTGACCGTGATCGTATCCCCGACCTTGAGGCCCAGCAATTCGGCGGCATTGGCGTCGAAACTGACCAAAGTGCGGGACGTGTCGGAATAGTCTTCGGGCCACCAGTTGCCGGCGACGACCTCGCTGCCGCTTTCGGGCGGGGTGCGCGACCAGGTAATGCCCCGGTCGCCGCGCAGAATCCAGGCGACGTCGGGATCGGGCGTGATTTCCTCAACCGGTACGCCCGCCAGTTTCGTGATCCGGCCGCGCAGCATCGGCACGGTATTGTAGCGGTCCAGCCCGTCGAAATTGTCCATCGTGGCGCGGAAACCGTCGATCTGGTCCGGCTGAATATCGATGAAGAAGTAACCGGGCGCTTCCCCCCGGAAGGTTTCCTGCACCTGACGGGACAGGTTGCCTTCCACCATGGCGACGGCGATCAACACCGTCAGGCCCAAGCCCAGGGAGACAACGACAGAGCCTGTCGGCGCGCCGGGCCGGTAGAGGTTGGTCAGCGCCAGCGCGACACGGATGTTGCGGGGGCGGGGCAGGCGCCGTGCCAGGGCCATGGCCCCCGACGCCGCCGCGCGGAAGGCCAGCAAGGTGCCGACCGATCCGGCGGTGAAGGCCAGCGCGACCAGGGGCCGGTCGGCACTGAACACCGCCAATCCCGCCAGGGCCGCTACGGCAAGGATCAGCGCAATCGTCATGCGCGGGCCGGGGCGGGCCGTCACGGGGTTCAGCAGATCGCGGAACAAGGTCGCCGCCGGGACGGAACTGGCCTTCGCCAGAGGCCACAACGCGAAGACCAGCGTCGTCAGGAAGCCGAAAGCGGCGGCGAGGATCAGCGGCGCGGGATAGAATCCGGCGCGGGCCTCGACCGGCAGTTTATCGGCCAGCAGCGGTGTGATCAGGGCCGGACCCACCCCACCGATGATCAACCCGATCACGATCCCGGCAAGGGCCAGAACCGCGACTTGAATCAGATAGGTGGCGAAGATCGTGCGCGTCGGTGCGCCCAGACATTTCAACGTCGCGATGGTCGCCGTGCGCTGCGCCAGGAAGGCCCGCACGGAATTGCCGACCCCGACGCCGCCGACCAGCAGGGCCGTCAATCCGACCAGGGTCAGGAACAGGCCGACCCGATCGACGAAGGTCTGGATATTCGGCGCGGCGTCGTCCAGGGCGCGCACCCGCCATCCGGCATCCGGGAAGGCGGCGTTCAACGCCTCCGTCCAGGCCGCGATATCGGTGCCCGGCGGCAGTACGACGCGATAATGGTAGCGGATCAGGCTGCCCGGCTGCTCCAATTCCGTACCCGCCAGGGCGTCCAATGCGATGAAGACGCGCGGCCCTAATTCGAAAGCCTGAGTGCTCTTATCCGGTTCGGTCGTGTAAGTGGTGCGGAAATCGAAGGTTTCTTCGCCGATCCTGACCTTGTCGCCGGGGGACAGCGCCAGTCGGTCGACGAGGTTCGGGGCGGCAATCAGGCCCCAGTGCCCGTCCTTTTGCGCCAGATCGCCCAGCCCGACGCCGTCCGGCGTTTCGAAGGTGCCGGTCAGCGGATAGGCATTGTCGACGGCTTTCAATTCGATCAGCCGCCGGGCTTCCCCATCCGCGCGAATGGCCATGGCGCGCATCTGTACGATGGCGGACACCCCGTCCGAATTCCGGCGCAGATAGGCGACTTGGTCTTCGGTGGCCGGGCGGTGGATCAATCGGATATCGACATCCCCGCCCAACAGGGTGCGACCGTCGGCCTTCAACCCCGCCTCGATGGCGGAAGCGAGGGACCCCACCCCGGCAATGGCGGCGACGCCCAGTGCCAGACAGGCGACGAAAATCCGAAATCCCTTCAACCCGCCGCGCAATTCCCGGCGGGCGAATAACGCGGCCGGACCCGTCATTCGGCGGCCTCTCGGGCGTCGTTGACGCTCAAGTGGCCGTCCCGCATTTCAACGGTCCGGTCGCAGGCCTGGGCTAAATCCTTATCGTGTGTAATCAGCATCAGGGTTGTGCCGTGATCGCGCGCGAGGGAGAAGAGCAGGTCGATGATCTGCGCCCCCGTATCCGCGTCCAGATTCCCGGTCGGTTCGTCGGCCAGAATCAGATGCGGTTCGACGGCGAAGGCGCGGGCGAGGGCGACGCGTTGCTGTTCGCCGCCGGACAATTGCCCGGGATAATGGCGCAACCGCGCGCCCAGCCCGACTTTTTCCAATGCCGCCGCCGCACGGTCCAGCGCATCGCGCCGTCCGGCGAGTTCCAGCGGCACGGCGACGTTTTCGACCGCCGTCATGGTGGGGATCAGATGGAAGCTCTGAAACACGATTCCCATATTGTCCCGGCGGAACGTGGCGAGTCCGTCCTCGTTCAACGTGCCGAAATCGATGCCGCCGATGGTGACCTGCCCGCTGGAGGCACGTTCCAGTCCGGCGACGATCATCAACATCGAGGTCTTGCCCGAACCGGACGGTCCGACCACACTGACGGTCTCACCCTTTCCCACGGTCAAATTGATTCCGCGCAGGATGTTGACCTCTCCGGCCAAGGACCCAAGTGTTAGATGGACATCGCGGAGTTCGATCATCGCGGATTTCCCGCCAGGGAAAGAAGGCGATGTGCTTCCTGACGTCTTCGATTCAACGCTAGTTAGAGGCGCCATGCGGTATCCACTCCGGTCCCTGTTCGACTTTCCGGCCTTCTGCCTATATGGCCCGTCCCGCGCCGCGTTCAATGTTGCGGTGCGGAAACTGGCGTTTGCGCTGGTCGGTCTAATCCTTTCCGGGCTGTCTGTAAGCGCGGCGCGGGCGGATGCCTTGATCCTCGCGTTGGGGGACAGCCTGACCGCCGGTTACGGGTTGGACAACGCCGACAGTTTTCCCGTTCGTCTGGAACAGGCGCTGAATGCCGCGGGGCATGCGGTCACGGTTACGAATGGCGGCGTGTCCGGCGATACCAGCAAGGGCGGGCTCAACCGTGTCGATTGGCTGTTCGCGGAAAAACCGGACCTGTTGCTGCTGGAACTGGGCGCGAATGACGGGCTGCGCGGCCTGCCACCGGAGGAGACGGAGGCCAATCTGGCCGCGATCATCGAAAAGGCGCAGGCGTCGGATGTGCCGGTCCTGCTGACCGGGATGATGGCGCCGCCGAATCTGGGCCGGGAATACGGGGAGGCGTTCAACGCCGTCTTCCCATCGCTGGCGGAACGCTATGACGTCTTTTTCTATCCGTTCTTTCTGGACGGTGTTGCGGCGGATCCGTCCCTGAATCAGGGCGACGGCATGCATCCGAATGCCAAGGGCGTCGATGTCATCGTCGATCGTATCCTGCCGTCGGTGATCGAGGCGCTGGAGGCGCAATGACCGTTTCATCGGACTTTCTGGCCGCCCAGGCTACCGGCGAAACCTGGCAGGACGCCGTCGGCGCGATCCTGCCGGTCTTGAAGGATGCAGGGCCTGAACATCGGCTGGGCATGGTCTATATGACCCCGCCCTACGCGCCGCATGCGGCGCAAATCGAAATCCTGCTGCGTCAAGCGACCGGCGTGCGGCACTGGATCGGCGCGGTCGGCCTGGGCACGGTCGGTCCGGCCCTGACGGATGCCGGGGATGACGGGGCCTATGGCGAATCCTACGGCGTGCCGGGATTGTCCGTCATGCTATGCCCCTTCCCGGAAGATTCCTTCCGCATCTTTTCGGGTGTTGTCGGCGATACGGATCGGATCACCGAAACCCACGCGGATTGGATGTCGGGCGGCGTGCCGCCCGTCGTGCTGGCGCATGGCGATTCGGGGAATGAGCTGTTGCTCAGCCTCATGGAAGATGTCGTCCAGGAAACGGACGGATTCCTGATCGGCGGCCTCAGCGCGGCGGAAGGACCCGGCAGCCAGATCGCCGACGGGCCGGACGGTAAGGGATTGAGCGGCGCCCTGCTGTCGATGGAAAAAATCCCGCTGCAGACGGCGCTCAGTCAGGGTTGCAGTCCGATCGGGCCGGTTCGGACCATCACCGCCGGGGCGGACAATGTGCTGCTGGAAATCGATGGAGAACCGGCGCTGGACGTCTTCAAGGAGGATATCGGCGACGTCCTGGCACGGGACCTGCGGCGCTGCGCGGGCTATATCTTCGCCGCCCTGCCGGTGGAAGGCAGCGACCAATCGGATTATACGGTGCGCAATCTCGTCGCCATTGATCCGGAGAATAAGGCGCTGGCCATCGGCGCGCATATCGGGCCGGGGTCGAAAATCCTGTTCTGCCGCCGCGACCCGGATACGGCGGTGATGGATATGAAGCGGATGCTGGAAAACCTGAAATCCCGCATTGGGGAACGGCCAATTCGCGGCGGGTTATACGTTTCCTGTGCCGCGCGCGGCCCGAATCAGTTCAGTGATCCGGCGCGCGAAACCCAGTTGATCGAGGATGTCCTCGGTTCCTTCCCCCTGACGGGATTCTTCGCCCAGGGCGAATTCTGTCGGGACCGTCTCTATGCCTATACCGGTGTACTCACCGTCTTTCTCTAAAGGATGCCCAAAGATGAAATACAATAAACTCGGCCATACCGGGCTGGATGTCAGTGTGATCTGCCTGGGGACCATGACCTGGGGTCAACAGAATACGGAAGCCGAAGGCCACGAGCAGATGGATTGCGCGCTGGATCAGGGCGTGAACTTCTGGGATACGGCGGAAATGTACCCGGTGCCGCCCATGGCCGAAACCTATGGCCGGACGGAAGAAATCATCGGGACGTGGTTCGAAAAGACGGGCCGCCGGTCGGAGGTCATTCTGGCGTCGAAGATCGCGGGCCGGGCGCGGCGTCTGCCCTGGGTTCGTCCGCATCTGCATGACGGGGAAACCCGCCTGGACCGCGCGTCCGTACTGGAAGCCTGCGACAACAGCCTGAAGCGGTTGAAGACGGATTATATCGACGTCTATCAACTGCATTGGCCGGAGCGCACGACGACCACCTTCGGCGAAATGAACTACAAGCATATGCCGGAACGCGACGGTATCGCGCTGGAAGAAACCCTGCGCGCGCTGGGTGAATTGGTCGATGCGGGGAAGGTGCGGTATGTCGCGCTGTCCAACGAAACGGCCTGGGGCACCATGGAATTCCTGCGCCTCGCGGAACAGCACGGCCTGCCGCGCGTCGTGTCGGTGCAAAACCCCTATAACCTGCTGATGCGCGGGTACGAATATGCGATGGCGGAAGTATCCTGCCGAACCGGCGCGGGGCTTTTGGCCTATTCGCCGCTGGCGATGGGCGTTCTGTCCGGAAAATACATCGGCGGGGCCCGCCCGGAAGGCGCGCGGATGACGAAATTCGGCGACTATTTCCCGCGGTATATGAGCGCGCGGGCCCAGGCCGAAACCGTGAAATACGTGGATATCGCCAAGAAGCACGGTCTCGACCCGGCGCAGATGGCGAATACCTTCGTGAACATGCAATCCTTCGTGACGTCGAACATCATCGGCGCGCGGACGATGGATCAGTTGAAGAGCAATATCGCGACCGGCGACATGACGCTCAGCGACGATGTGCTGGCCGATATCGAAACTGTTCACAAGGAAACGCCAATCGGGTATTAAGGGGGTGGGGTCACTCCCGGCCCCATATCTAGTGGAGGCGCGCCATGATACGGCTCTTCGTCGCCCTACCCGTGCCGCTTTCCGTCCGGCAAGAGCTGGTCGGTCTGCAGAACGGCCTCCCCGGTGCCCGCTGGACGGATCCCGAAAACTTCCATTTGACGCTACGGTTTGTCGGTGAGGTCGATTTCGGCCTCGCCGAGGACCTGGCGCATACCCTGTCCAGAATCATCGCCCCGGGATTTGACGTGACCCTGGACGGTCTCGGCTGGTTCGGCAACAAACGCCGTCCCGCCGCGATTTACGCACAGGCCCGCAAAGACGACGCGCTGATGCATCTTCAGCGCAAGGTCGAATCCGCGGCGGTGCGCTGCGGCCTTCAACCGGAGAGTCGGAAGTTCCATCCGCATGTGACGCTGGCACGGTTGAAGACGACCAGCATCGATGCGGCGGAACGCTTCGTCGCGGAACGGCGCCTTTCCCGGAAACTCACCTTCGAGGCGGACCGCTTCGTCCTGTATTCCAGCTTCCTGGCCCATACCGGGTCGATTTATACCGAGGAAGCGGAATACTATCTGGATTATCCGGTCTACGCTGCGGCGGAATAACCGTTATCCCCTTAGGGATAGGGGACGGGCCTTGCCTCGTGCGGCCCGGCGCGCTACCGATTCCATCCTTACGAACAACGGCTGCCCGCGCGGGATGTCATTCGCAGGACAGGGCGGCGGAAAGGGTGTCATTCGATGAACCAGATCAAGAATTCCGGACTGACCTTGAAGGACCCGACGCTGCTGCGTCAGCAGGGCTTTATCAACGGCGAATGGGTCGATGCCGATAGCGGCGAAACGATCGACGTCAACAACCCCGCGACCGGCGAAATCATCGCAACCGTGCCGAAAATGGGCGCCGCCGAAACGCGCCGCGCGATCGAGGCCGCGAATGAGGCCTGGCCCGCCTGGCGGTCCATGTTGGCGAAGGACCGTGCGGCGATCCTGCGGCGCTGGTTCGAACTGATGCTCGAAAACGCCGACGATCTGGCGCTGATCATGACCAGCGAACAGGGCAAACCCCTGACGGAAGCGAAGGGCGAAGTCGCCTATGGCGCGTCCTTCCTGGAATGGTTCGCGGAAGAGGCCAAGCGGATGTATGGCGACGTCATTCCGCAGCATCAGGCGGACAAGCGGATCGTCGTGATCAAACAGCCGATCGGCGTCACCGCCTTCATCACGCCGTGGAATTTCCCGATCGCCATGATCACCCGCAAGGCCGGTCCGGCGCTGGCCGCCGGGTGCCCGGCCGTTGCCAAACCGGCCTCCCAGACGCCGCTGTCGGCCCTGGCGCTGGCCGTCCTGGCCGAACGCGCGGGCGTGCCGAAGGGGGTGCTGTCCATCGTGACCGGATCGGCGGGGGCCATCGGCGGCGAAATGACGTCGAACCCGATCGTGCGCAAACTGTCCTTCACCGGGTCGACGGAAATCGGCAAGGTGCTGATCAAGCAATGCGCCGACACGGTGAAAAAGGTGTCGATGGAACTGGGCGGCAACGCACCGTTCATCGTCTTCGACGACGCGGATGTCGACGCCGCGGTCGAAGGGGCCATCGTCTGCAAGTTCCGCAATGCCGGTCAGACCTGCGTCTGCGCGAACCGCATTTACGTCCAGGACGGCGTCTATGACGAATTCGCCAAGAAACTGGCCGCCAAGGTCGCGCAAATGAAGATCGGCAACGGCGTCGAGGACGGCGTGGTCATCGGTCCGCTGATCGACATGGCCGCCGTGGACAAGGTGGAGGAGCATCTGGCCGATGCGACGTCCAAGGGTGCCAGCGTCATTTCCGGCGGGAAGCGTCACGAATTGGGCGGCTCCTTCTACGAACCGACGGTCATCGCCAACGTGACCCAGGACATGATGGTGTCCAAGGACGAAACCTTCGGTCCGCTGGCCCCGCTGTTCCGCTTCAAGGAAGAAGACGAAGTCATCGCCATGGCGAACGACACGGAATTCGGCCTCGCTTCCTATTTCTATGCCCGCGACATTGGTCGTGTCTGGCGCGTTTCGGAAGCGCTGGAATACGGCATGGTCGCGCTGAACACCGGTATCCTGTCGACCGAGATCGCGCCATTCGGCGGGGTCAAGGAATCCGGTCTGGGCCGCGAAGGGTCCAAATACGGTTTGGATGAGTTCTGCGAGATGAAATACATGCTGTTGGGCGGCATCTAATCGCCCCGGTCAGTCTATCGCGTAAAGCAAAACCCCCGCCGGGATCGGCGGGGGTTTTTTGTTCTGCCTTAAGGGGAGGGGGAGGGGGAGGGGAGAGGGGGTGTCTGCGAGCTCGCGTTACACAACAAGAAAAAACTTGTTGAATGACGAATAAATCCGTGTATTAATTTGTCGTCTCTCAAGGAGAGCAAAAGGAATAAGGCGATGGAAAACACGGTAAACCCGACCGATGTAGATGGCGCACAGAATGCAGGTGCGGCAATGAAGCACCGCAGTCGGACGCAAATCGAGTTTCCGTACACGGACATCGGTCAAGCGGAAGAGCTCGCTCGGACTCTTGTTGATCGAGGGGGGGGAACGGCTGAAACTGCGCAGCTGGCAGGCTGGATGGATCAGTCCGCGAATGGCGGCACGTTTCGGTCCCGACTTTCAGCGGCGCGTATGTTCGGCTTTATTGAATCAGACCGCGGTTCTGGCGTTATTACTATTACGTCCTCGGGACGTGATGTCGTCGACGCAAACCGACGTGCCGCAGCGCGAGTTGACGCGTTTATGAAGGTCCCTTTGTTTGCTGCGATGTATGAAAAGAATAATGGGTACAACTTGCCTCCTCCAGCGGCGCTTGAAAGACAGGTTGTTGAACTAGGGGTCCCGGAAAAACAGAAAGAGCGCGCAAGGCAGGTATTTCAAAAATCAGCCAGCATCGCTCAGTTCATCGACCCCACAACAGGTCGCTTTGTAAAACCTGCAGTGCGTCCGGTGAAGGAAGAAGACAATACTGACACTGTGCGCCACAACAGTGGTGATGAGAGCAACACGGGAAGTGATAGCGTAGACCGGCAGTATCATCCTTTTGTGCAAGGATTGCTCGATGAGCTCCCTGCTTCCGAAGAGTTCATGTCATGGCCAGTTGAAGACCAAGCAGAATGGCTAAGGGCGGCTGCGAGTATTTTTAAGCTTTTGTCAAAGACAAAGGGACGGATTGTTGTCAGCTGTCCTGGCGAGCAAACGCCGACCCCGAAGGAGGGGTCGGCGTCTGATTACGAGTGACGAGCGAACTGGTTGCAACAAGAGCGCTCGTTAGAACGTTTAGAAGAAAGGAGGTAGCGTTGGTCTGGCAAACCACCAGTAGATTATAGGTAGGTGGTCATTAGGACCATTACCCCTGCTCCCGTCCAAACGGAGTAAGAGTTGATAGCGTGGCTCCTTCCAAAAGAGCTACGCTATCAGTGCTTTATAATACTGAATTATATCAGAAAATCAACATTTCCCTAAATTTCTGTACGGCACCGCTAAGCTAGGAATATGTTGAATTTGTTTTGTTGTTCCAATTCTCAACTTCGAATCGGTAACGGCACGAGCTTCCGGTTGTCCTCGATCGGCAGGTGGACGACGGCGGCGAAGAATCCCAGGACGGCGCTGGCGATCCACATGGCGTCGTAATTGCCGAACATCTCATAGAATTCCCCGGCCATGATCAGACCGACGAAACTGCCGACCTGATGGCTGAAGAAGACGATGCCGAACAGCATGCCGACATTGGTCGGCCCGTGCAGCTTCGCGACGGTCAGGCTGGTCAGCGGCACGGTGGACAGCCACAGCAAGCCCATGACGGCGCTGAAAACCAGCAGGACCCATTCCGTCACCGGCACGAACAGCAGCGCCAGCGCCGCCAGACCGCGAAGCGCATAGATCGCCGACAGCGGGTATTTCGGGCGGAACTTGCCGCCCATCTGACCCGCCGCGATGGTGCCGACGATGTTGAAGGCACCGATCACCGCCAGACCGGTCACCCCGGCGGCGGCGGACAAGCCGCAGACCACGGCGAAATTGGGCAGGTGGAAGGTGATGAAGGCCAGGTGGAAGCCGCAGACGAAGAAACCGGCGGTCAGCAGAACGAAGCTGCGGTCCCGCAGCGCGCGGGACAGAACTTCGCGTAGGGACTGACCAGGATGCGCCGCGACTTCGGCGCGCTGTTCCGCCGTCGGTTTCGTTTCGCGCCGGACGAAGATCGCAAGACAGGCCGCGACCAGACACAGCGCCGCCAGGATCAGGAAGGAATCCACCAGACCGTAATCCTTCAGGAAGGATTGGCTGAGGGGGGAAAAGACCAATTGCCCGAAGCTGCCGCCCGCGGTGGCGATGCCCAGGATAATCCCCCGATTCTTGTCCGATGCGGTGCGGCCCAGCGCGCCGAGCACGACCGGGAAGCCAATCGCCGATTGGGCAAACCCCAGCACCAGACCGACGGAGACGCCCAGGACCAGATAATCATGCGCGAAGGCCGTCATCGCCAGCCCCAGGGCATAGAGAATCCCGCCCGCGAAAAGAACCGGCGCTGCGCCGTACCGGTCGGACAGGCGGCCCGCGAAAGGCTGCGCCGCGCCCCAGACGATGTTCTGCACGGCGAGGACCCAGGACAGCATCGCGATGTCGAAGCCGGTTTCGACCGACATGCTGGGCAGGAAAACGCCGAAGGACGTTCGCGCCCCGAAACTGACGGCAAGGAGAACGAATCCCCCGATCAGGACGAAAAAGGCATTGCGGTCGGCGGTCGACATGCGCGGGAACCCCTTAGGTTACGATTGGCCAAGAGAATTAGGCCACCCTTACGCCAATGTCTTGTACGTTTGAGGCAACAAGCTTTGGAATTTTCGTCGCGAAGCCCCGAAAACCGAGGGGGAGCGGCTAGAAATTATGTTCCGCGACCTTCCGCAACAGGAAGTCCCGGAACACCGTGATCCGCTTCGAATGCCGCAATTCCTCCGGATAGACGAAATAAGCCTGGGTCACCGGCCCGTCCAGATCGGTCAGCACGGGTTCCAGTTTCGTCTGTTCCGGCTGCATGAATTCCGGTAGCGCGGCGAGACCCAGGCCCGACCGGACGGCGCGGTAAATGCCGTAGACATTGTTGACGCGCAGGATCGGGCGGCGCGGCGTTTCCGGACGCGCGCCCACTTCCAACAGCCAGTTGATCGTCTTGGACGGCAGCGGCGCTTCTTCCCCGAAGACCACGAGATCGTGGTGGTCCAGGTCGGATGGCGTCTCCGGTTTTCCGCGCCGCGCGAAATAGTCGGGGCTGCCGTAAATCAGGTGCTTCACGCTCATCAGCGGACGCTGGATCAGGTCCGGCTGCCGGGGGGGAGACATACGGATCGCGACATCGGCCTGCCGCATGCCCAAATCCAATTCCTCGTCGGACAGCAGCAGCGTGACCTCGACTTCCGGGAACAGATCGATGAATTCCTTGATCTGCGGCGTCAACCAGGTCGACCCGAAGGCCATGGTCGTCGTGACCTTCAGCGGCCCCGACGGGCGATCCTTGGTTTCCGCCAACCGTGCTTCGGCCATGCTGAGTTTATGGAATACGTCCTTCACCGTGCGGTAGAGCATTTCGCCCTGTTCGGTCAGCAACAGGCCGCGCGCATGACGATGGAACAGGGGTACGCGCACGCTTTCTTCCAGCGCGGAAATCTGCCGAGAGATGGCGGATTGGCTCAGATTCAGTTTCTCGCCCGCATGCGTGAAGCTGCCCGCTTCCGCCACGGCGTGAAAGATCCGCAATCTATCCCAATCCATCGCCATCGTAATATCCTACCGTCATGTCCGCCCTAGATAGGCACTCGGTTCCCGAAAATCGATGAAAATTCTTTCATCTCAATCGGAAAGCAGAGCTTTTACCCGTTCCGCCACGCGCGCCGTATCCGTCAACGGGCGATGATCCCAATCCGCCAGGGTGCCGTCGAAAGACCGGGCGGCACCGGCATCTTCCATCGCGCGGTGAAAGCGTTCGAACTTATCCGCCCGTCCGACGACCGGCAGGCGGATCACCGAAACCGGCTTTTCCGTTGCGGCCGCTTCGGACACCATATTAACCGAGTCGCCGGTGACGATGACACGGTCCGCAAGGCCAAGATACCCGAAATAGGGATTGTCGCCGTCTCCCGACCAGATTTCGGCCGGAACATCTGCCAGCGCGTTGCGGACGGCCTTGAATGCGTCCGGATCGGTGCGGCGCGATCCGGTGACCATCAGACCGGTGCCGGTCGCCTTCGCCATGTCGCGCAGCATCGCCCCGATGTTCCGTCCCGTTTCCGCATCCAGACGATAGGCGCTGTTGCTGCCGCCGATCAGGACCGCGACGCGTGGCGTGGGAAGATGCGATAGCCGGTCCCGCCATAAATCGGCTTCCCGGTTCAGCCGCGCCCGCGTGATGCCGTGCACGGAACCGGTTGTCACCTCGACGGTCGCGCCGGTCAGGCGGTCATGGGCGGGCACCGCGACAAGGTCGAAACGGGCGGGGTCCAGGCGCGGGTGCTGGATATGCACGCATTTCGTATGGCCGCCGCTGCGCCGTTTGATTTCCAGCGCAGGACCGATCGCCCGGCGTCCGCAGGTGATGATTAGATCCGGCCAGGGCGGGGCGAGGGGCGATCCGTCCTCCAGTTCCGCGCCCAAGATACCGGGCGGCGACAGGGACGGCGGCAACCATATCCAGGGGCGGCGCAAGCGGATCGTCTTGATCGAGAACGGCAAACCCAACACTTCCGCCAGTCCCCGGGCGGAAGACAGGTTTCCGGCCCGCCCGTCGGTCATCACCCAACAGGTCGCGGATTCTTCGTGTCGTGGGGCGCTGCGTTGCATGGGCGGGTTATGCATGCGTCTGTGCGGTCCGGCAAGTTGGCGGGCGGGCGGCCACGGATTTTCCCATAATCCGGCAATTCAGTATAATATTATTGCGTGTAACAGGTGGAGGCGGTAATTGCTGGCATATAAGATGGACGATCCGCCGACAGTCGATTGTCGGCGTTGAACACGGGAAGCACGGGAATGCGGCGCGCGAAGCTGGACAAGATCGATAAGAAGATTCTGCGCGATTTGCAGGATGACGGCCGGATCACCAATGTCGACTTGGCGAAACGGGCCGGCATTTCCGCCCCGCCCTGCCTGCGCCGCGTCCGCGCGCTGGAGGAAGCGGGCTTCATCCGCGGCTATCACGCCGATGTCGATGGCGAGATGATGGGCTTCGACGTCACCGTCTTCGCCTTTGTCGGGTTGGACAGTCAGGCCGAAACCGATCTTCGGAAGTTCGAAGATCTGGCCAAGACATGGCCGCTGGTCCGCGAATGCCACATGCTGCAGGGCGATACGGATTTCCTGTTGAAGGTCGTCGCCCGCGATCTGGACAGCTATAACCGATTCCTGACCAGCCAGTTGACGGCGGCGCCGAATGTCGCGCATGTTCGATCGGCCATCGGCATCCGCACGTCGAAACAGGAATACGGGGTGCCGATCGATCCGGACGCCGAGTCTGACGACTTTATCTAATTCCAGTTTATCTAATTGCCGCGCGTCTCTTGCCGCGAGCGGATACCAGGGCGACATCCCCCAGAAACCCTTTGGGCGTCCCGCCGTCCGGGCTGCGGAAGGCGATGAAATCCGCATCCGCGCCGACGGCGATCTTGCCTTTGCGGTCGCCCAATCCTGCGGCTTGCGCCGGGTTGCCGGAGACCAGGGACCATGCTTGATCCAAGGGGAGAAGCCCCAGTTCCGCCACCAGGAACGGCGCACGCAACAGGCTGGGGTAATAATAATCGCTGACCAGCGCCGTGACGCGTCCGGCGGCGATTTCGTCCCGGACATTGGTGCCGCCGACATGGCTGCCGCCGCGCACCAGATTGGGCGCGCCCATGACCACGGTGGCGCCACGGGCCAATCCCTTTTCCGCGCAATCGGCGGTCAGGGGGAATTCGCAAATGCGCACGTTCAATTCCGCCGCGCGGGCCGCGTCCTCATCCGTCATTTCGTCGTGCGACGCCAATGCCACGCCTGCCGCATGCGCGGCTTCCGCCAGTTCCGCCCCTTGTTCGATGCCGAGCGGACGGCGTTCGAGCAAGCTGGAATAAAAGGCGGCGAATTCCTCCGCCGACATGGTGAACCGCCGCGCCGCGCCCGCCTTGTAACGTTCGGTCTTTCGTTCGTCGCCCGGAAAGGGCAGGTGATCGTTCAGCGACAGAAGATCGATCCGATGGCTGCGGATCCAGGACAGCAATTCGTCGTGGTCCTGGGTGGCGACGCATTCATGACGGATGTGAATACGGCTGTCCGACATCAGGCGCGGGCGCAACGTGTCGAGTCCGTCCAACAGGTCCCGAACGGTCTTGCGGCTGCGGATGCCCGGCTCGAACCCATCGGTGATGGAATAAAAGAAGGTGGTGATGCCGCTGGCGATCAGGTTCGCGTCATTCGACTCGATCGCCAGATCCAACGGGAAATGCACCCCGGCGCGCGGGGCCAGTTCCCGTTCGAATCCGTCGCCATGCAGGTCGACCAGACCCGGCATGACCATCATGCCGGTCCCGTCGATCATCTGGTCGCTGTCGGCGGGGCCGTCATCCAGGTCGGTGATGCGCCCGTCTCGAACGGTGATCGTGACGCCGTCCTGAAACCCGTCGTCCAGAAGGGCGGTCACGTTTTGCAGGGCGAAGCTGTTAGGTGGGGGGAGACTGTCTGGCATGGCGATAATCCGTAACGAGTGGGATGTCGGGCGTTAGAGTGCGGGGCTGACGCTGTCCAGCAGGCGCGACCGTGCCCAGGCGCTGAACCGTTCGACGCCCAGGACCAGAACGAAAATCATCAAAACGATGGTCGCGGCCTGATCGTAGCGGAACATTTCCATGGACACAGCCAATTCCGCGCCGATCCCACCGGCCCCGACGAGGCCGAGGACGACGGAGGACCGCACTGCTTTTTCCAGAGAGAAGAGCGCCGCGTTGGTCAGGCCGGGCGTGGCCGCCGGAACGACGGCGCAGGCGACGATATCCAGGCGTCCGGCCCCCATCGCGGTCAGGGCTTCCGACGGGCCGGGATCCACCTCCTCCATGCTTTCGGCGAAAAAGCGGCCGCAGAATCCGATGGTATCGACGATCAGCGCCAGGGTCCCCGCGAAGGGGCCCAGGCCGACGGACGCGACGAAAAACAAGGCCCAGGCGAGGTCCGGCACCGTGCGCATGAAACTGACCACGGCGCGGGTGACGTTGTAGACGACAGGATGCGGGGACAGGTTCCGGGCCGCCAGGACGGCGATGGGGAAGCTCAACACAACCCCGACGACCGCGCCCACCAAGGCCATCTGAAAGGTCACCAGAACGGAATTCAGCATCGGCATGAAACGGTCGGTCGCGGGCGGCACCATTTCCGATGCGATCACGCCCATGGCAGGGATGCCGGAAATCAGTTCGGAAATCGAAATGCCGGCGCGGCTCAACGACCAGGCGAAGAAGGCGACGAAACCGACATAGAGGACGCTGGGCACCACGCCCGGCGCCGACCAGCGGGCGGGCGGATGGAAGGTCGGTTTGGCCGTCATGCCGTCGCCTCCGTTTCGTATAGCCAGGCAAGTTGCTGAGGTTCCAGACCGGCGGTCGGACGGTCGAGAACCAGACTTCCTTGCCGCAAACCGATCAGGCGATCCGAATAGGACAGCGCGTGTTCCAAATTATGGGACACGAAGACCAGGGTGATGCCCCGATCCACGCGAAGCTGCCTGAACAGGTCCATCACGTCTTCCCCTGCCTTGGGGTCCAGACTGGCCACGGGTTCGTCCGCGACGATCATGACCGGTTCCTGCATCAGGGCGCGGGCGATGGCGACACGCTGGGACTGACCGCCGGAAAGACGCCCCGCGCGGCGTTCCGCCAGATCGGCAAGACCGACCTGATCCAGGCAGTCCATCGCGCGGCGGCGTTCCTCCGCCCCGGCGAAAGCCTGACTCCAGGCGCGAATGCCATGTCCGCGCGCCAGCCCGCCATGAACGACGTTGGTCAGGACGGACAGGTTGGGACTTAGATTGTGTTTCTGGAACACGAAGCCGATCCGGGACCGCGCGCGGCGCAGGTCTTTGCCGTGAAAGCCGGTGATATTCAGCCCGCCCAGATGGATACTGCCCGCGCTCGGTTCGATCAGACGCAGGGCGCAACGCAGCGCCGTGCTTTTGCCCGACCCGTTGGCGCCGATGATGCCGACCGCTTCGCCGTCGTCGATGGCGAAGTCGATTCCCTTCAAGACCTCGGTTCGACCGTTATAGCTTTTCCGCAACCCGGTTACGGATAGGGCCGTCTGAGCGTTTGGACGCCGCGCCGGTCCGTCGAAAGCCTGGGGGGAAGACGCTTTGTGCGTCTCCCCCGCCAATGCCGTCGTATCGGTATCCTGCGGGCGCAGGACCCGAACCCGGTCAGTTGCCGATGAAGTCGGCATATTCCGGGTAACCCGCCGTCGCATACATGCTGCGAACGTAATTGTAGTTGCTGTCCTTGATATTCGTGATGAACCGCATCCCGGCGTATTTCTTGTTGTCGTCGCCGGTCAGGATAGCGGCGATCAGATCGTCGGAGCGTTCGACGAAGGCCTTTTTGAACGACGCGACGATAGCGGCGTCGACATGCTTGCCGGCCATGAGTACGTCGTTCGGCAGGTCCGGACCGCGACCGATGACGCGGAAGGCACCGGGGGGCAGGCCGCCCGCTTCCGCTTCCTTGTCGCGCAGGGCCAGGAATTTCAGGTGGTTGACGCCCATGGCGGCGACGTCGCCGCGCTTCAGAGCTTCCCAGGCGACCGGGACCTTAGTGTGGATGACTTCGACATCCTTCAACGGTTCCAGCCCGTAATCGGCGAGGACCTGTATCGGACCAAGATGCTTCGACGTCGATCCCGCGGAGCCCATGGCGACTTTCTGACCCTTCAGATCGGACGGCAGGGAATAGCCGTTATCCGCCAAGGTGATCAGCACCGCGAAATAGTCCGGACGGGAGAAGCCGACGACGATTTCGGCATCCGTACGCTTTTTCATGACAACATATTCGGCCGGGCCGGTCAGAACGAAGTCGACCTTGCCGAAGCGCAGGGCCTCGACCGCGGCGGTACGGTTCGTGACAGGCAGGAATTCGATTTCCTGTCCGGTGGCGTCTTCCAGAACCTCGACAAACTTGCCGAATTCCCGCTGCAATTCTTCCAGACCGACCAGATCGGTCACGGCCAATTTTACCGTATCGGCCTTCGCCGATGCACCGGCGGTCGCGGTCAGTACCGCGAAGGCCAGCATCGCAAACAGTTTCTTCATCGCTGTATCCCCCTTCAGGACGTGGCTTTGGTGGGGGGATTTCTACGCCAGTCCGATGAATGCCATATGGCCCGCCAGTGAATTGGCCATGATGTTCGGCTGGAGGGAGTCCGGGATTTGTCAGGGAACCGTCTTCAAACCGTAACAAGCGGTGGGGCGGATCAGCGTCGTTCTTCCGAAAAAACGAGAATCTGGCTTACCGTCTGACCGTCTTCGGAAAATGGCAGTAGGACGCTTTCCTCATTCACACGCAGTCCCCGGTCGTTCACGAATTCCAGCACGATAAAATGGGGCGCGCAGGTGGTGCGGACGGTTTCGAAATTTGCAATGGAAACGTCGGCGGCGGGACCGTAATAGGCTTCCGTCACCAGACGCCCCTTCGGATTCACGCCGCGGGCCTGGATTTCCCGTTCTCCGGCCAATCTGTAGCGATAAATGCCGGTGCCGTCGTTCGTTAGGCCTTCGATATCGACGAGAAGCACCGAGGGGAGGTGCTTGCGGATCGCCATCGGATCGAAATCGGCCCTTAACGGTAGATGCCGGGCGGCGCGTATACCGATCCAATAGTCAAAGACAGCGCGGACGCCGGGGGGCGAGGAAGGGGACGGGATACTGTTGGAAGGCGCGTCCGGCATAAACTGATCGTTCGGTAAGAAAAAAGGGCCGCCGGATGGTCCGGCGGCCCCTATCTTACCTTACGATTTCAAAGAAGCCAGGAACTCGCTGACCTTCTGGCGCAGGGTCTGGGCGTTACCGGACAGGTTGTTCGACGATTCCAGCAGGGATGCGGCGACCGCGCCCGCTTCTTCCGCCGAATGGCTGACCGTCTGTACACTGTGCGTCACCTGCTGCGTGCCTTGGGAGGCCTGTTGGACGTTGCGCACGATTTCCTGCGTTGCCGCCGACTGTTCCTCGATGGCGGCGCTGATCGCGGTCGCCGACTCCGACACACTGGTGATGATGTCACGGATTTCCGTCATCTCCCCCGCCGTGCCATCGACGGCCTTTCGGATGCCCTCGATATGCGCGTTGATGTCGTCTGTCGCGCGCTGCGTCTGCTGGGCCAGGGCCTTGACCTCGCTGGCGACGACGGCGAAGCCTTTCCCGGCCTCTCCGGCGCGGGCCGCTTCGATCGTGGCGTTCAACGCCAGCAGGTTGGTCTGTTCGGCGATTTCGGAAATCAGGTTCAACACATCGCCGATCTTCGCCGCCGCTTCGACCAGCCCCTGAACACGGGCGGCCGACCGTTCGGTAGCGGACACGGCATTCTGGCTGACCTCGCGGGCGGTTTCGGTCTGACGGCCGATTTCGCGGATCGACGCGATCAGTTCTTCGGTTGCCGCCGCCACGGTGGACACGTTTTCAGCGGAATCCGCCGTCGCGGTCGTGGCCAGGGCCGCCTGATCGCGGGTTGCGGAGGCTGTGTCGGACATTTTCGTCGATCCGTCACGCACCTGATCGGCGGTGCTGGAGACGCGGGCGACGACGTCTTCGATGGTCTGCTGAAACTGGTCGGCGATCCGGGCCAGGTCGGCCTTGCGCTGTTCCGCAGCGCGCTCCTTGGAGGCCTCTTGCTCCGCCCGCAGGCGCTCGGCTTCCTGGGCGCTGCCCCGCAGGACTTCCAAACCGCGTGTGATCGAGCCGATTTCGTCTTTTCGGGTTTGATCCGGTACGTCGATGTCGTATTCGCCCTCGCTCATCCGGTTCATGATCCCGGAAACGAGCTTCAGGGACCCGGCAACGTCGCGCGATACGAAAACGGCGATCAGGATGGCGATACCGACCAGGACGATCACGATGATACCGACGCGGGTTACTTCTTCCCAGAAAGCCGCGTCCAGATCATCGACATAGACACCGGTGCCGACCATGATGTCGAAGGCGGGTACTATACGTGACCACGTAATCTTCGTGACTGGTTCTGCGTCCTTTGTCTTCGGCCACAGATATTCCGACGGCCCGCCATCTGGGCTGGATTTCGCGGCCGCAATCATGTTCTGAACGATCGCATTGCCCTTGGAGTCTTTCAGTTCCCACAGGTTCTTTCCGACCATGTCCGGGCGGATATGGGCGACGGAGACTCCTTTTAGGTCGTTGGCAAAGACGTATTCCTTGCCTTCATAGACCATGTGGCTTGTCGTATCGATCCAAAGCGCGAGCGCTTCGTCCTTGGTCAGCGTTCCGGCCTGGACTTTTTGGTCCAGTCCATTGGCAATGTTGACGCTGGCCTCGGTCAGGGCCTTCAATTTGGCCAGACGTTCGGCGTACATCACGCTTTGCAGGCTGTTCAAGGTAATGACGGCGACGATGGCTACCGTCGCGGTAAGCGCGAAAATGATGGTCATCATCTTCGCGGAAATCGAGAGATTCTTGAAAAAGGACATGCTTTCCACCCTAGAAATTAGCTAGCGTGGTTCTACATTCCAATATGTGAATAAAAGCTTACCTGACTTGCAGGAATCGTTATTTTTACCGAACTTTTTTCAGTAATTAGAAGATTATTGCTTCTGATTGGGGTGCCGATAATCGCGCACGGCATCGTCCACGCCAGAAGAATGCGACAGCCGGATCAGATACAGAAGGCCGATATACAGGCCGAAGACCCCGACCAGCGCCAGAAAGATCGAAATATAGCCGTGGATCGAAATACCGAGGCCGGTCAGATCGTTCAGCCAGGCGGTGAACGGGGCAAAGAATTCAGACATTTCGGATCCTTCCGCTAAGGCGGGGTTGGACTATTCGAACTTGACCGCCACGACCTCGTAGTCGCGCGTCCCGCCGGGGCTGTTCACTTCGAAGACGTCGCCTTCCGCCTTGCCGATCATGGCACGGGCCATCGGGCTGGTGACGGAAATCTTCTTTTCCGCGATATCCGCTTCGAATTCGCCGACGATTTGGTAGACGGATTCCTCATCGGTTTCGCAGTCGGCAATGGTGACGGTGGCACCGAATTTCACGCTGTCGCCGTCCAGTTTCGCCGGGTCGATCACTTCGGCGCGGCTGCTCTGGTCTTCCAGTTCCGCAATGCGGCCTTCGACAAAGCTCTGGCGTTCGCGCGCGGCGTGATATTCCGCGTTTTCGGACAGGTCGCCATGTTCGCGCGCTTCCGCGATCGCCTGGATGATCGCCGGACGTTCGACCCCTTTAAGGTTTTTCAACTCCGCCACCATGGTTTCGTAACCGCGCAGCGTCATCGGAACCTTTTGCATATCGTTCCACCTATCACTTCCAAGGTCACTGCCCGGTCGGCCCTTCCGCCGTGCCCGTTCGGCAATGTGACACAGATTGTCCAGCGGTCGGAAAAACTGCGAAGCGCACCCTTCCGACCGGCACACCATTCAGGACGTCGTGAGATAGCCCCGCTTCGTACCGCCCCCGAAAGCCGTCCTTCGTCGAAGGACCGCCCCCGCGTCGGGCGTAACCCGGTTACGCCGAACGACTAAAGTACGATTGAAGGGGGGCGACTTCAAGGCCTCCCTGCTTCAATGCCCGGATGGCGAGCGCCGCGGCGCGAACCCCGGCGACCGTCGTGTAGTAGGGCACTTTCATCGACAGGGCGGCCTGACGCAGCGAGAAGCTGTCTTCCAGGGCCTTGCGACCTTCCGTCGTGTTGAAGACAAGCTGCACGTCGCCGTTGATGATCGCGTCGACGATATGCGGCTGGCCTTCCATCACCTTGTTGATCTGGGTGACGGGCACGCCGTTTTCTTCCAGGTACCGTGCGGTCCCGGCGGTGGCCAGGATTTCCAGCCCGCATTCGACCATCATGCGGCTCGGTTCCAGGACAGCGGTCTTGTCGCTGTCCTTGACCGACACGAAGACCTTGCCCTGGCTGGGCAGGTCCGCGCCGCAGGCGAATTGCGCCTTGGCGAAGGCATGGGCGAAATCCTTGTCCAGGCCCATGACCTCCCCGGTCGATTTCATTTCCGGGCCCAGGATGACGTCGACGCCCGGGAAACGGTTGAACGGGAAGACCGCTTCCTTGACCGCGATATGATCGCCCAGCGCGTGGGGTTCCAGGTCGAAATCGGCCAGTTTCTCGCCCGCCATGATGCGCGACGCGATCTTGGCGATCGGCACGCCGGTCGCCTTGGCGACGAAGGGCACCGTCCGGCTGGCGCGCGGGTTCACTTCCAGAATATAGACCGTGCCGTCTTTGACCGCGTATTGCACATTCATCAGGCCGACGACGCCCAGGGCCTTGGCCATGGCTTCCGTCTGGCGTTTCATGTCGTCGATGACGGATTGCGGCAGGGAATAGGGCGGCAGGGAACAAGCGCTGTCCCCGGAATGGATGCCCGCTTCCTCGATATGCTCCATCACGCCCGCGACATGGACGGTTTCCCCGTCGCACAGGGCGTCGACATCGACCTCGATCGCGTCTTTCAGATAATAATCGATCAGGACCGGGCTTTTTCCGGACACCTGCACCGCGGAATTGATGTAGCGGCGCAGTTCTTCCTCGCCATGCACGATTTCCATCGCGCGGCCGCCTAGGACATAGGATGGGCGGATGACGACCGGGAAGCCGATACGCTTGGCGATGGCGACGGCCTGTTCTTCGGACACGGCGATGCCGTTCGGCGGCTGCAGCAGATCCAGTTCCTGGATCAGTTTCTGGAAGCGCTCGCGGTCTTCCGCCAGGTCGATCGCGTCGGGCGACGTGCCCAGGATCGGGATGCCCGCCGCTTCCAACGCGCCCGCCAGCTTCAGCGGCGTCTGACCCCCGAACTGCACGATGACGCCCAGAACCTCGCCTTTCGCCTGTTCCTTGCGGACCAGTTCGATCACGTCCTCGCCGGTCAGCGGTTCGAAATACAGCCGGTCCGACGTGTCGTAGTCGGTGGACACCGTTTCCGGGTTGCAGTTGACCATGATCGTCTCATAGCCCGCTTCCGTCAGGGCATAGGCCGCGTGGACGCAGCAATAGTCGAATTCGATCCCTTGGCCGATCCGGTTCGGACCGCCGCCCAGGATGACGACCTTCTTGCGGTCGGTGACATCCGCCTCGCAGTCCGGTTCGGAGAAACCGTCCCCTTCGTAGCAGGAATACATGTAGGGCGTTTCGCTGGGGAATTCGGCGGCGCAGGTATCGATGCGCTTATAGACCGGGCGCACATCCAATTCGTGGCGCAGGGCCATGACGGCACCTTCCTCGGTCCCCGCCAGCTCCGCCAGCCGCATGTCGGAGAAGCCGAGCTTCTTGAGCCGCAGCATGTCCTGACGCGATTTCGGCAGACCGTTGTCGCGCACACCCTGCTCCGCCTTCACGATGGTTTCGATCTGGGCCAGGAACCAGGGGTCGATATTGTTGGCGCGGTGAATTTCGTCCAGCGTCATGCCGTGGCGGAAGGCCTGCGCGATTTTCAGCAGGCGGTCCGGCAGCGGTTTGGAAATGGCCGCGCGCCATGCGTCCTTGTCCGTGCCGATATCGATTTCGTTCAATCCCGTCAGGCCGGTTTCCATGGACCGCAGCGCCTTTTGCAGGCTTTCCGCGAAGGTCCGGCCGATGGACATGGCTTCCCCAACCGATTTCATGGAGGTCGTCAGCGTCGGATCGGCACCCGCAAATTTTTCGAAGGTGAAGCGCGGCATCTTGGTGACCACGTAATCGATGGTCGGTTCGAAGCTCGCCGGGGTGACCTTCGTGATGTCGTTGTCCAATTCGTCCAGCGTATAGCCGACGGCCAGCTTCGCCGCGACCTTGGCGATCGGGAAGCCGGTGGCTTTCGATGCGAGGGCGGAGGATCGCGACACACGCGGGTTCATTTCGATGACGACCAAGCGCCCGTCATCCGGGTTCACGGCGAACTGGACGTTGGACCCGCCGGTTTCGACCCCGATTTCGCGCAGGCACGCGATCGAGGCGTTGCGCATGATCTGGTATTCCTTGTCCGTCAGCGTCAGCGCCGGGGCGACGGTGATGGAATCGCCGGTATGCACGCCCATCGGATCGAAGTTTTCGATGGAGCAGATGATGATGCAGTTGTCGTCGCGGTCGCGCACGACTTCCATCTCGTATTCTTTCCAGCCCAGGACCGATTCCTCGACCAGGACCGTGTGCACCGGCGACGCGGCCAAGCCGCCCTTCACCAGCTTCTGAAATTCTTCCTTGTTATAGGCGATGCCGCCGCCGGTGCCGCCCATGGTGAAGGACGGGCGGATGATCGTCGGCAGCTTGACATAGTCCAGCGCCACCATCGCTTCTTCCAGCGTCGAGACTTGCTTGGACCGCGGGCTTTCCAGACCGATCTTGTCCATCGCCTCGCGGAACCGCTGGCGGTCTTCCGCCTTGTCGATCACATCGGCCTTCGCGCCGATCATTTCCACGCCCAGCAGCTCCAGAACCCCGCGTTCTTCCAGCGCCAGCGCCGTGTTCAGCGCCGTCTGCCCGCCCATGGTTGGCAGCAGGACCAGCTTTTCGTCCGGGTGTTCCTGACGCTCGCGTTTCAGGATCTTGGCGACAATGTCCGGGGTGATCGGTTCGATATAGGTCGCGTCCGCCGTGTTCGGATCGGTCATGATCGTCGCCGGGTTCGAATTGACCAGAACGACGCGATATCCTTCCTGCTTCAGCGCCTTGCAGGCTTGCGTGCCTGAATAGTCGAATTCGCAGGCTTGGCCGATGACGATGGGGCCGGCCCCAATGATCATGACGGCGTCGATATCGGTACGTTTGGGCATGGGCGAACGCGCCTCCGAAGTGCGAAGCGTTGATATTTGGCCAGACTGTGGGCTAGGCGCGTTGTGTATACCAACAACCCCGGCATGGAAAGCCGGGAATGGAGCAAAAAGCTAAAGAATCTCCAGCACGCTTTCCGGTGGGCGGCCCAGGCGGGCCTTGCCGTCTTTCAGGACGATCGGGCGTTCGATCAGGACCGGGTTTTCGGCCATGGCGCGGATCAGGGCGGCTTCGTCCGAAACCTCCTTCAAGCCCAGGTCCTTATAGACCGCTTCCTTGGTGCGCATCAGGTCCCGCGCACTGGACAGGCCCAGCTTCGCGACGAGGTCCTTGATCGTCGCCGCATCCGGGGCGTCCTGAAGGTAGAGTACGACTTCCGGCGTAATTCCCTTATCCTCCAACAGCTTCAAGGTCTCGCGGGATTTGGAGCAACGGGGATTGTGATAGATCGTGACGGACATGGTCGAACTCTCTAAAGGTCTTGGGGCGATTTACGGGTGCGCAGTCTTGCGGGATTTGGGGAGGGGATCAAGTGTCCGACATTTTCGACGTGATCATCATCGGGGCCGGGGCCGCGGGGATCGGCGCGGGGCTTGCCGCGCGGGCCGCCGGTTTGAACGCGGTCATTCTGGAAGCGAACGGGCGTATCGGCGGGCGGGCGCATGCGGTCGATGTCGGCGGGGTGCCTTACGATCTGGGCTGCCACTATCTGCATAACGCCTCGCGCAATCCCTTTGCCGCGGTGGCGCTGCGCGAAGGATGGCGGGTGCGGATGGATTTGCACGCGACGTCGGTTCCGGAAATGGCGTATCGAGGATCGAGTCGTCTGTCGGACGACGAACGCGCGGCCTGCGCCCGATTCTACGAGGCCTGCGACGAAGCCTATATCACGGCCGACGGCGATGTGGCGGGGGCGTCGGTCATCGACACGGCGTCGCCCTATTACACGCATTATGTCGGCTGGTGCGAGGCCATTCACGGCGTGCCGCCGGAACGCCTGTCGACCGGCGACTACCAGCGATTCGCGGATGTGCCGGAAGACTGGCCCGTGCGGGACGGGTATGGGGCGCTGATCGCGTCCTTCGCGAAGGACCTGCCCATCCGGTTGAATTGCCCGGTCACTGCGGTGGATCGCACCGGTGCGCTGGTCTCCGTCGAAACGCCGAAGGGGACCTTGCGCGGCCTGTCGGTCGTGGTGACGGTCTCCGCCGGGGTGCTGGCATCCGGCGCGATCCGGTTCACGCCGGAATTGCCCGCGGTCGTGCAGACCGGTTTGGAAGGCGTGCCCATGGGTTATGCCGAACGGGTCTGCCTGACGATGGACGGCCCGGTCTTCGACACCCCGACACAAAGCGTGCATGTCGTGCCGACCCAGGGGCCGGCGGCGGGCGGGATGTTGAGCCTGTGTTTCACGGAATTCGGCGATCCCACGGTCGGGGCCTATATCGCGGGCGATCTGGCCCACGATCTGACCCAGGAGGGGGGCAAGGTCGCCCTGATCGATGCGACGGAGGCCGCCCTGGCGGAAGTTTTGGGGAAAGACGTCCTGAAGCGGATTGTCGCGCGGGACGCAAGCTGCTGGTCGACGGACCCGCTGACCTTGGGCGGCTATTCGGCGGCCCTACCGGGGCGGACGGTGGCGCGGGACGCGCTGGCTATGCGCTTCGACGAGCGTGTGATCCTGGCCGGGGAAGCCTGCGCCCTGGATTACTATGCGACCGCGCATGGCGCCTATTTTACCGGCGGCTCTGCGATTGCGACCCTGCTGAAGGAAGGCCTCGGTCGCGGCGGTTCCGCGTGACGGGATTCCGCACCACCGGTCGCAACAGTTAATACCAGTTGTCGGATTGAGTTGCCGGGCGGACGGTCTATCCTTTCGCTGACGCACCCACGTTTCGGAATCCGATGGCTTCGACCGATGCCTTCGCCCCCCGCAACAATCTGATCGGGATGGGATGGATGATGGTCGCGACGACCTGTTTCGTCGCGATGCATTCCGGTATCCGGCATGTCGGGGAATCCGTCCATCCCTTCGAAATTGCCTTCTTCCGCAATGTCTTCGGCTTCCTGGCGCTGACGCCGATGTTCCTGCGCCACGGGTTCGAACCGATGCGCGCGAAACGGCCGGGACTGCTGGGGCTGCGGGCCGTTCTGAATATCGGCGCGATGATGTGCTATTTCACGGCACTGACCATGGCACCCCTCGCCGATGTGTCGGGTCTCGGCTTCCTGGCGCCGATTTTCGCAACCTTGCTGGCCGCCGTCCTGTTGAAGGAACGATTCGGTTGGCGGCGCGCGGTGGCGATGGGCTTCGGTTTCGTGGGCGCGCTGATCATCCTGAAGCCCGGTTTTGCCGAAATCGACACCGGCCATTTGCTGGTCGTAATCTCGTCCTTGTTCTGGGCGTCGGCGATCCTGGTCATCAAACGAATCTCGCGGGACGATTCCTCCCTGACCATCGCGCTGTATATGGGGTTGATGATGGCCCCGTTGTCGCTGCCCTTCGCTCTGCTGCATTGGACATGGCCCAGCCTGACGGAACTGTCCTGGATGGCCGGGATCGGCGCGGCGGGTGCAATGGCGCAATGGAGTTTCGCCGAATCCCTGAAAACCGGGGAAACCGCCGTCGTCATGCCGGTCGATTTCATGCGCCTGATCTGGGCGGCGATTGTCGGCTATATCGCCTTCGGTCAGGAACCAGGCGTCAGCACCCTGATCGGCGGCGCAGTCATTTTCGGCGGGTCGACCTATATCGCGATCCGCGAGTCGAAATTGCGACGGGCCCCGCCGCCACCGCCGTCCCCGCCCAATGCGTCCGTCTAACGCATCTATTTGATCCGCGAGCTGCCTAACCGATGCGGTAAAGGTCGCCAGTGGCAAAAATTGGCAATTTGTGTCGGTGATTGGACACTCCCATTCCTGGTTCAGCGGATGCTTGATCCCGGTGCCGCAGCAGCGGCAGCCGTCGGAAAACGACGCCACATTTGGGATGGAAGATATTCATGACACGGGAAGCGGCCAGTCGAGACGCAAGCGGTGCCCGCCTATCGAGCCGACGGGCGATGCGGGAACGGCGCGGGGCCGGATCGGGGATCAAGCAACTGCCGTGGGCGACGGTGATTCGCAATCCCTTCCCGCCGATGCAGCCGCTGTCCGCCGATCAGGTGGAGGCGATCCACGAGGCCAGCCTGGACTTGCTGGAACGCATCGGGATCGAGGCGATGGGCGACCGGGCGCTGGACCTGTATGCGCAGGCGGGCGCGGATGTCGATCGGGCAAGCGGTCTGGTAAAAATGGACCGCGCGCTGGTCATGGATCTGGTCGGCAAGGCGCCGTCCGAATTCACCCTGACGCCCCGCAATGCGGATCGGTCCATTCTGGTCGGCGGTAACAGTTTGAATTTCGGCTTGGTCTCCGGCCCGCCCAACGTACATGACGCGATCAACGGTCGTCGCGCCGGAAACTACGCCGATTACGAAAAGCTGGTGAAGTTCGCGCAGTTCTTCAACGTCATCCGGTTCCTGGGCAATCAGGCGGTCGCGCCGACGGACCTGCCCGCCAATTCGCGCCACATGGATACGACGCGGGCCAACGTCGTCTTCACCGACAAGGCGTTCAACCATCAGGTCATTGGGGCGGGGCGGGCGAAGGATTCCTGCGAAATCGTGGCGCGGGCCTGCGGCATGACATTGGAGGAAATGGCGGATCGCCCGGCCTGTATCGGCAATATCAACGTCAACAGCCCGCGCAAACTGGACGAGCATATGGCGACCGGCGCGATCCAGATGGCGGAACTGGGACAGGCGACCATCGTCACGCCGTTTACCCTGATGGGGGCGATGACACCGGTAACCTTGGCGGCGGGGCTGGTGCAGCAGAATGCGGAAGCCCTGTTCGGTATCTGCCTGACGCAGATCGTGCGGCCCGGCGCGCCCGTCGTCTATGGCGGGTTCACATCCAATGTCGATATGAAGTCGGGCGCACCGGCCTTCGGAACGCCGGAAAACGCAAAGGCCAACCTTGCGGGCGGTCAGTTGGCGCGGTTCTACAATCTTCCGTACCGGACCAGCGGCTGCAACGCGTCGAATGCCGTCGATGCGCAGGCGACCTATGAGACGATGATGTCCCTGTTCAGCGCCATTATGGGGTATGGGAACTTCATCTATCATGCCGCCGGGTGGTTGGAAGGCGGTCTTGTCGCCAGTTTTGAAAAGGTCATGCTGGATGTCGAAGTCCTGCAGCATTTGGTCGGCTTCCTGACGCCGATCGCAACGACACCGGAGGAGATCGGTCTGGACGCCATCGCGGAAGTCTCGCCCGGCGGGCATTTCTTCGGCATCGGTCATACGATGGAACGCTACGAAACGGCCTTCTATCCGCCGATCCTCAGCGATTGGACGAACAGCGAAAACTGGCGGCTGGCCGGGGCGAAAGACGCGACGCAACGCGCCACCGATCTGTGGCAGCGTGTCCTGGAGGAATACGAACAACCGGCGCTGGACCCGACGCGGCTGGAGGCCATCGATGCCTTCATCGCCAAACGCAAGGAAGACATCGGCACGGGTGAACCGTAAGGGCGACATCTGTCAGCGCGGGCGCTTACAACCCGCTTTCTCTTTTCAGGAGTCTGGATATGGTATCGCGCATGGTTATGCGCGGACTGGGCGAGCCGGAACGGTTCGGATTCGTATTGCTGCCGAGTTTTTCCTTGATGGCATTTTCATCGGCCATCGAGCCCCTGCGCGCGGCCAACACGATCGCGGGACGGGAGCTTTACACCTGGACGCTGATTTCGTCCGACGGGGCGGCGGTGAACGCCTCCAACGGGATCGATATCATGCCGACCCTGTCCGTCAGCGACGATTATCCCTTCGACTATGTTTTCATAATCGGCGGGACGGGTTCGGAAAAGGTCAACGACGCACGGATCATCAACTATCTCCGCAAGTCGAACCGCCTGGGAACGGTTCTGGTTGCCGTTTCGACCGCACCGTATCTTCTGGCGCGTGCGGGGCTGCTGAACAATCGGCGCTGTACCATCCATTGGGAATATCTGGACGGGTTCCGAGAAGATTACCCGCAACTGGATATCACCGACGAACTTTTCGAAATCGACCGTGCCGTCGCGACCTGCTCCGGCGGGACGGCGGCCATTGACCTGATGCTGCATCTGATCCGCCAAGCGCATGGCCACGAACTGGCGACCCACGTGTCCGAATGGTTCCTGCATCAGCAAATTCGCGAACAGTCGGAACATCAGCGCATGGGCCTGCGCTTCCGGATCGGTGTCAGCCATCCGAAACTTCTGTCGGCGATCCAGTATATGGAAGAAAATCTGGAAGCGCCGATCGATCGGGCGGAGGTCGCGGACGAAATCGGTCTGTCCACACGGCAATTGGAACGATTGTTCCGAAAATATTTGAGTACGACACCGCGCCGCTACTATTTCGGGCTGCGCATGCAGCGGGCGCGCATCCTGCTGCGCCAAACCAGCCTGTCGGTCCTGGATGTCGCATTGGCCTGCGGTTTCGTGTCGGCAAGCCATTTCGCCAAGTGCTATCGCGAGTTTTTCGGCCATTCGCCGCGCCGCGACCGCATCCATGCGCCGTTCACCGACACTAACTAGAACGGAAATTCCAGAATGAGCGAACCTCGCGTCCTCTATCACCGTGACGGTGCCGTCGTTACCCTGACCCTGAACCGGCCGGATGAACTGAACGCCTTTTCCGAAGCGCCGATGATCGATGCCTTCCTGGCGGCGCTGGACCGGGTCGAGGCGGAAGGCGATGTGGCCTGTGTCGTGTTGACCGGGGCGGGGCGCGCCTTTTCCGCCGGTGGCAATGTGAAACATATGCGCGACAAGACCGACATGTTCGCGGGAACGGCGGCGGATATCGAAAAGGCCTATGCCGACGGTATCCATCAGGTGCCGAAGCGTCTGTGGCATTTCGAAACGCCCGTCGTCGCCGCGGTCAACGGTCCCGCCTATGGCGCGGCGCTGGATTTGGTCTGCATGTGCGATATCCGGATCGCCAGCACGGCGGCCAAGTTCGGCGCGCCTTTCGTGAAGATCGGCATTTCGCCGGGCGACGGGGCGGCGTGGTTTTTAAACCGGGTCGTCGGTCCATCCGTGGCGGCGGAACTGATCCTGACGGGGGAGGCGGTGGATGCCGAAACCGCGAAGGCGATGGGGCTCGTCTCCCGCGTCGTCGAACCCGATGACTTGATGACCGAAGCGGTCGGTATGGCGGAACGGATCGCGGCGAACGCCCCGCTGGCGTTGAAATTGTCCAAGCGCCTGTTGAAGGCCGCGCCCCGCCAGGAATTGGAAGACCATTTGGCGATGTGCGCGGCCTACCAGGGCATGTTGCATGGTACGGAGGATCACGCGGAGGCGGTCGCCGCGTTACTCGACAAGCGCAAGCCTGTCTTCACGGGCCGGTAAGGGCGCTTGCTGCGCGCGGTTCATCAGGATTAACCCGATGGCGATGAACACGGCGGCGGCGATTTGCAGGAAGCCGGGAACCTCCCCGAAAAAGATCAGGGCCAGCAGGACGCCGGTAACGGCGCTGACCGATCCGATTTGGCTGAGATAAACCGGCCCGGCGAGCTTTTGTAAGCGGAAATACAGATCGTAGAGCACAGCGAAGGCAATCGATTGTGCCGCGGTCAGGGCCAGGGTTTCGCCCGACCAGATTTCCCCTGACCAGACCTGCGCCCCGGTTTCGATGCCGGGCAGGGTCAGAACGATGGCCAAGACGACGGTACCGGCCAGGAGCATGCCGATGGACAATTCTTCCGCCTTGCCGTTCTTGGGCCAATAGAGCGTGCGATAGATATTGCCGAAAGCGATCAGCACCGGCGCGGACAGGGCCATCAGAACCCAATGCATGTCGACGCTATCCAATTGGACCTTCGACGCGGCAAGCAGCAATCCACCGGTCAAGCCGCTGACGACGGCGGCGAATTTCATGACCTGGAACCGCTCCATTCGAAAGACGAGGGCGATTGCGTATGTGACCATCAGCGGAAAGGCGAAGCACATGGCGACGAAACCGGCCCCGAGATGCGGCACGGCGGCGAAGGCCAGCGCGTTGGGGATGGCGAAGAACAGTCCCGACCCGACGGCATAAAGCAGGATTGTCCGTGATACGGTCAGCCGCTGGCCGCGCAGGGCCAGACGCGCCCATTGAATCACCCCGCCGCCCAGCATGGACCATAGCAGCAGGATCAATGGCGACATCCCGGCCCCGGCGGCGGCCTTCGCCACGATGGCGGATGTGCCGAGGAGCCCCCCGGTCCCGAGGAGGAGGAGAACCGCCTGTCGGCGATCCGAACGGTTTTGCGATGGCGCGACAGACATTATGCTTCTCCTGAAGTCATGCGTGATGGCATGATAGATTTAATATTAAGTATCTTAATGGCAAGGCAAATGACGAAAATAGATCGCGCAAAATCGGCCGCCGACCAGTGGAACCGCGAAAAACCGGAGCTGAACACGGGGCCGATGGTTGCGCTGGGCCGCTTGGGTGAGGCGACTCAGAGAATACGTCGGGACTATCTGGAACCGAATTTCGCGGTGCACGGTTTGACGTCCGGGGATTTCGACGTGCTGGCGACGTTGCGCCGGTCGGGTCCTCCCTATGCCCTGACCCCGACTGATTTGTATCGGAACGCGATGATCTCCTCCGGTGGTATGACGGCGCGGGCGGACCGATTGGAAAAAGCGGGACTGGTCGAACGAAAGCCGCACCCGACGGACCGGCGCGCCTTGACGATTGGGCTGACGAAAAAGGGATTGGCGCTAATAGATCGCGTCTTACCGGATCACATTGCAGCCCAGGAAAAGGCGACGGCGGGACTGAGCGGGGCGGAACTGGAAACCTTGTCCGCGCTGTTGGGCAAGCTGATCGGTGGGTTGGATGGCGATTAAAGACACAATAAAAATGTTATTATAATTATTTAACATTTGACTGTGGAGAATTTATGTCGCACCTCTTGCCGCTGGAGGCCATGGAACCATCTATGGTATGCAGCAGCCCGAATATTCCGGGTAATCTATTAGGACCGTCGTTGAGGAAACCCTCCGACCGTTCGGCGTGATGGAGCAAGGAATGGACCTTAACCCGCAAACGATCCCGAGTTCGGTTCAACTCGTTACCGTTGTCGATGTTCACCATTGGACGGAACGTCTATTTTCCTTCCGCGTGACGCGTCCCGACAGCTTCCGGTTCCGGTCCGGGGAATTTGTCATGATCGGCCTGATGAAGGACGACGGGAAACCGCTGCTGCGCGCCTATTCCATCGCCAGCCCGGCATGGGACCACGAATTGGATTTCTTCTCCATCAAGGTCGAAGACGGGCCGTTGACCAGCCGGTTGCAGAAAATCGTCGTCGGCGACCAAATCCTTTTGGGCAAGAAACCGACCGGGACCCTCGTGTTGGATGCGTTACTGCCGGGCAAGAACCTCTACCTCTTCTCCACCGGGACCGGGATCGCGCCGTTCGCCAGCGTGATCCGCGACCCGGAAACCTATGACCGGTTCGAAAAGGTGATCCTGACCCATACCTGCCGTCAGGTCGACGAATTGGCCTATGGCGAGAAACTGGTGAAGGACACGCTGGAAGACCCGCTGGTCGGCGAAATGGTGCAGGGCCGCTTGTTCCATTACACCAGCACGACACGCGAAGATCATATTCATACCGGCCGCATCACGACGCTGATCGAAAACGGCCAACTGTTCCGCGATCTCGGGGAAGAACCCCTGAATGCAGAGCGCGATCGGGTGATGATCTGCGGGTCGATGGACATGCTGAACGATACGAAGGCGCTGTGCGAAGCGGCGGGCCTGGAAGAAGGCGCGAACAGCAAGCCGGGCCACTTCGTCATCGAAAAAGCGTTCGCGGGCTGATCCCGACTGAAATGTCGCTTCTGCGACACTAAGGCCCCGCGCGGCGCAATTTCGCAAATTTGACTTGAACGATGTCGTCTCCAAAGCAATAGAGGTCGCGGCGAGGTTGTCCGTGCGCCCTTATTCCGCCTAGCAATATGCGGCGTGACGGATGGATACGGGAATGGGTCTTCGTGTCGTTCGGACCGCCGCAATTTTTCAGGAGCAGGGATCAGGGCCATGAGCAAATCCGACATTGAAATCGCCCGGGAAGCGTCGATGAAACCGATCACCGAGATCGGTGCGAAACTTGGCATTCCGGCCGAAGAGCTGATGCAGTTCGGCCCGAACAAAGCGAAGTTGAGCTTCAACTATCTTGAAAGCCTTAAGGACAAGAAGGACGGCCATCTGATCCTGGTGACGGCCATTTCCCCGACCCCGGCGGGTGAAGGCAAGACGACGACCACCGTCGGCCTCGGCGACGGTCTGAACCGCATCGGCAAGAAGGCGATGATCTGCCTGCGCGAGCCCTCGCTGGGCCCGTGCTTCGGTGTGAAGGGCGGCGCGGCCGGTGGCGGTTACGCTCAGGTCGTCCCGATGGAAGACATCAACCTGCACTTCACCGGCGACTTCCACGCCATCACCTCCGCCCATAACCTGCTGTCGGCGCTGATCGACAACCACATTTACTGGGGCAACGAGCTGGGCTTCGACGAACGCCGTATCGCATGGCGTCGCGTCATGGACATGAACGACCGCGCCCTGCGCGACACCGTTGTCTCCCTGGGCGGTGTGGCCAACGGTTTCCCGCGCCAGACCGGTTTCGACATCACCGTGGCGTCCGAAGTCATGGCGATCTTCTGCCTGGCCGACGGTCTGAAGGACCTGGAAGACCGCCTGGGCCGCATCGTCGTGGGCTACACCCGCGAGCGCAAGCCGATCCTGGCGCGCGACCTGCAGGCCGAAGGTCCGATGACGGTTCTGCTGAAAGACGCGCTGATGCCGAACATGGTGCAGACGCTCGAAAACAACCCGGCCTTCATCCATGGCGGCCCGTTCGCGAACATCGCGCATGGCTGCAACACGGTGTCTGCGACCAAGGCCGCGCTGAAGGTTGCCGACTATGTCGTGACCGAGGCCGGTTTCGGTGCCGATCTGGGGGCCGAGAAATTCTTCGACATCAAATGCCGCAAGGCCGGTCTGGCGCCGGAAGCCGTGGTCATCGTCGCGACCGTCCGTGCGCTGAAGATGCATGGCGGCGTCGCGAAGGACCAGCTGGGTGACGAAAACGTCGACGCGCTGAAGAAGGGCCTCGCCAATCTGGGCCGCCACATCCGCAACGTCGGCAAGTTCGGCGTCCCGGCGGTGGTCGCGATCAACCGCTTCATCAAGGACACCGATGCCGAGCTGGCCGCGATCCAGGAATTCACCAAGACCCTGGGTGTCGAAGCCATCGTCTGCGAACATTGGGGCAAAGGCTCCGAAGGCACGGAAGCGCTGGCCAACCACGTCACGAAGCTGATCGACGGCGGTTCGGCGCAGTTCCGCACCCTGTACGACGACGAAACCTCGCTGTTCGACAAGATCAACACGATCTGCCGCGAAATCTATGGTGCGGAAGAAGCGATCGCCGACAAGAAGGTCCGCGACCAGTTGAAACAGTGGGAAGAAGAAGGCTACGGCAACCTGCCGGTCTGCATGGCGAAGACGCAGTACAGCTTCTCCACCGATCCGAACCTGCGCGGCGCGCCGTCGGGCCACACGGTGCCGGTACGTGAAGTGCGCTTGTCGGCTGGTGCGGGCTTCATCGTCGCCATCTGCGGTGAGATCATGACCATGCCGGGCCTGCCTCGGAAGCCGGCGGCGAACACGATCCGCTTGGACGACAACGGTCTGGTTCAAGGACTGTTCTGATCGTCCCAACCACGATCGGAATACAGAAAGGCCCGGAGCATCGCTCCGGGCCTTTTTCTTATTTGCTATCGATCAGCGCAGGACGCGGGCGCGCAACGTTCCCGGTAGGCCGCGGATTTCGGCGACGATATCCCAGGCATTCTCGACAAAGCCTTTGGCGTCCAGCACGACATAGCCGATCTCGCCGGCGGTCTGGTAATGCTGGGCCTCGATATTCACTTCGCGATTGGCGAAGACGTCGTTCAGGCGCCGCAACTCGCCGGGGATGTTCTTCTGAACCTGGATGAAACGGGTGACATCCATGCGCGGCGGCAGTTGGACCTGCGGGAAGTTTACGGCGCCGACCGTCGATCCGCCATTGGCGTATTCGGACAGTTTACGGGCGACCTCCTCGCCGATGCGTTCCTGGGCTTCTTCCGTCGAGCCGCCGACATGCGGGGTCAGGATGACATTGTCCAAGCCCTGAAGCGGCGATTTGAAGCGATCGTCGTTCGACCGTGGTTCCACCGGGAACACGTCGACGGCGGCCCCCGCCAGATGGCCGGATTTCAACGCGTCGGCCAAAGCGTCCAGGTCAACGACCGTGCCGCGGGCATTGTTGATCAGATAGGAACCGGGCTTCATCCGCGCCAGTTCCGCCGCGCCGATCATATCCTTGGTCTGGGGTGTTTCCGGCACATGCAGGGTGACGATGTCAGCTTCCGCCAACAGGTCGTCCATGGTCGTCATCGGTTCGACATTGCCATGGCGCAGCTTGTCGGTGTGATCGTAGTAGACGACCCGCATGCCCATCGCTTCCGCCAGGATCGCAAGCTGCGTGCCGATATTGCCGTAGCCGATGATCCCCAGCGTTTTGCCGCGCAATTCGCGGCTGCCCGATGCGGACTTGTCCCAATCCCCGGCATGGGCGGCGGTCGAACGCGGGAATGTCCGGCGGAGCAGCATGACGGCTTCGGCAATCGTCAGCTCGGCGACGCTGCGCGTGTTCGAGAACGGCGCGTTGAAAACGGGAATGCCACGGCGTTGGGCGGCGTCCAAATCGATCTGGTTCGTGCCGACGGAAAAGCAGCCGACGACCCGAAGCTTGTCCGCCTGCTCCAAGACTTCGTCGGTCACCTGACTGCGCGACCGGATACCGAGAATGCGCACATTGTCGGCCAGAGCCTCCGCCAGGTCGTCGCCGGCCAGCGCGCCCTTGCGCAGGTCGATATTGCGAAAGCCGAGCGCCTTGAAATGGTCGACGGCGCGCGGAGAAATGCCCTCCAGCAGCAGAATTTTGGATTCGGCGATATCTTCGGCCAGAACGGTCGAGGGGGAGGGAGCACTTTTGCTCATGGCGGCATGTCCTCTCGATTTTGCGACAGCGAGAGGCTTCTAACGCGTCCGGGCAGGGCCGACAAACCCCATCTTCAGGACCGAGCGATTAAACTCTTATGATTACTGGATGGTGATGACTGGGCCGGGGGTGGTTCCAGTCGTACCCGTCGTGCCGGTGGTTCCTGTCGTGCCGGTTGTACCGATTGTTGTCCGTTCGGCCGTTCGACCCGCGGGGGCGACAACGACGTCGACTTCCACCCCGGACTGAAGCGGCAGGATACGCACAGTGGCGAAGCGTTCCCCTTTCACATAGGTCAGGGAAGTCCGGCGCGACCGGACGATGGCTGTTTCGACCCAGCCGTATTCCGGCATGTTCCGGCGCATGAATTCGACGACTTGAACCGGTTGGTTCGCATCGCCGACCATGACCACTTGCCCGGTCCAGGCCAGATCGTCGCCTACAATGACGGTATCGCCCAAGACGACTTGAGATCCCGGCGGTACCGGCAAATCCGGAATGGTCAGGATATTCGGCGGCAATTCGCCTTCCGGTGCGACGGCGCTGGGATCGTTCGGAGAAACCGCCTGAACGCCCGCGACCGGACCCCGTTCAGTTGATCCGCCGACGGTATTTTGAAGGCAACCGGCAAGCGCCGACGCGGCACAAATCATCAACGCCGTTCGCGCGGAAATTTTCACCCTATCGAGCGACGGGATCGGCATATGCCCCAGTATCCTTTAAATAATAAATGTTTCTAACGCCATTCAGGCGTGATTCGAACGCATCCGGCAATGGATTTTGCCCAGAATCCGCGAAATTCCATCACTTCGCGTGCTCATTTGCCCGAAAGCAGTGTCCGCGCCCGGTCAAGATCTTCCTGGGTATCGACACCGAGGGGAACCGTATCGACCAGCGCGGCATCGATCCGCATGCCGTCCTCAAGGGCGCGCAACTGTTCGAGGCGTTCGCGGCGTTCCAAGATACCGGGCGGTAGAGCGACGAAACGTCGCAAGGCGTCCCGTCGGTACGCGTAAAGGCCGATATGGTGATACAGCGGCCCGTCACCCCAGGGCGCGGTTGCACGGGTGAAGGTCAGGGCGCGCGCGATTCGAAATCCACCATCCGGGGCGGACGGGGCGAAACCCGCAACCAGCTTCACCACATTCGGATTGGTTTTTTCTTCTTCGACCCGGATTTCGGCGGCGATGGTGGACAGGCCGACTTCCGGTTCGCGGACAAGGGGCGCCAGAACAGCACGGATCGCCACCGGATCCAGCGTCGGCAAATCACCTTGCACATTGATCACCGTGTCATAGTGGCCTTGGGGGTCCAGGCTTTCCAAGGCTTCATGGATGCGGTCCGAGCCGGACGGATGATCGGGGTCGGTCAGGATCGCCTGATGGCCCGTCGCGCCGACGGCGTCGATGATCTCCTGATCTCCGGCCGCGACAATGACGGGGCCGAGATCTGCTTCCAAAGCGCGTTCCACGCAATGCACGATCATCGGCTTGCCGTGGATATCCGCCAGCGGTTTGTTCGGCAGTCGGGTGGAGGCAAGCCGTGAGGGGATTAGCACGATCGGTTTGAGCGACATGCGCCTGGCACCTTCTTGATTGGAAAAAACGATGTTCGGGCCCCGCTCGGGTAGCCCCACCGTTGATTAACAGGGACGGACAGGATATATCGCTGGACGGACATGGCAATCCGTGTACGCGATCCGCAAGGCAGCGCCGCACGGAAGATGCCGAGTTTTTGTTTGCCGAATGGGGCTACCACCATCGTGCCGGTACGGTTTGGGGATTCGCAATGACTAAAGATCCGCTTCTCATCAACAAGATCGCTGCCGCTATTCTTGTGGCCGGCCTCCTGGGCATGGTCTCCGCGGAACTGGCGAGCGCGCTTTACAACACACATGAAGAGCATGGCGAGGAAGCCGCGCAGGCCTTTGTGATCGCGGAACCGACCGAAGGCACCGACGTTGCCGCCGCGCCGGCCGACGCCGCGCCCGCCGGACCGGGCGATATCCTGCCGATGCTGGCCAGTGCCGATGTGGGCAAGGGCGAAAAGGTCGCGAAGAAATGTGTGGCCTGTCACGACTTCACGCCGGGCGGCCCGCATAAGGTCGGCCCGAATCTCTACGGCCTCCTCAACGAACCGCAGGGGCAGCGCGACGGCTTCTCCTATTCCGACGCGGTCGCCGGTCTGGGCGGTACGTGGTCCTATGACGAACTGAACCATTTCCTGTACGATCCGTCCGGTTACGCGCCTGGCACGAAGATGAGCTTCAAGGGCGTCCGCAAGGACGAAGACCGCGCGGACCTGATCGCCTATCTGCGCACGCTGGCCCAAAGCCCGGCGCCGTTGCCGTAAGGCGGGGCCGCGCAGGCTCGTTTTTAAGGTTGGGCGGCGGGCCTTGTTCGCCGCCCTTTCTTTTGCCGACCGACAGAGGATGGGGACAAACGGATGACAGGCATTTCCGAAGAGTGGGTTGAACTGGCGCACGATCTGGCCGATCTGGCGCGGCCTATCGCGGCACGTTACTTCCGCACGCCGCTGGACATCGTGTCCAAGGCGGATGAAAGCCCGGTTACCATCGCCGATCGGACGATCGAGGAAGCGATGCGCGTCGAAATCGAACGGCGGTTTCCTCACCACGGTATCCTCGGCGAAGAACATGGCTCCGTCCGTCTGGATGCGGAAGCCGTTTGGGTCCTCGACCCGATCGACGGGACGAAGGCGTTCATTTCCGGCATGCCCCTGTTCGGAACGCTGATTGCCTGCTGCATCGGCGGCGTGCCGGTCATCGGCATCATCGATCAACCGATTCAGCGCGAACGCTGGGCCGGTGTGGCGGGGCAGCGGTCGACCTATAACGGCGCGCCGATCCGCACGTCCGGCAAGACCGATCTGTCCGATGCGATCCTGTATTCCACCGGTCCGGAAATGTTTGACGACACCCCGGAAGAACGGGGTTTCGCGAATCTGAAAGCCAAGACCGCGCTGACGCGGTATAGCGGCGATTGCTACGCTCATGCATTGCTAGCCTCCGGTCATGTCGACCTTGTCGTCGAATCCGGCCTGCAACCTTATGACTATTGCGCGCTCGTGCCCGTCATCGAAGGGGCGGGCGGCGTGATTACCGACTGGGATGGGCAGGGTCTGACCATCGCGTCCGATGGGCGCACCGTGTCGTCCGGTAATCGCCCGCTACATGCCAAGGCATTGGAAACCTTGCGTCGCGGATAGTTTTCGGCACACTGTCGCGCAGGCCTTTCCGCGACCGGAGCCCAAATCTTCATGCGTTTCCTGACCTTTGTCCTATTGCTGCCCGCGTGCTGGATCGCCGCGGCGCCGCTTTGGGCATATGACGCGATTGCGCAGAACACGGTCGTGCGATCCCACGGTTGGGCGATCCACGGTGAATTGGCCTATCCCCCGGATTTCAAGCATTTCGACTATGTAAACCCGGATGCCCCCAAGGGCGGCGAATTGGTCCAGGGCGCGGAAGGAACATTCGATTCTCTGAATCCCTATATTACCAAGGGTAATCCGGCCATCGGAACGAATGATATCTACGACACATTGATGGCCGATGCTTGGGACGAGCCGAACAGCGAATACGGGTTGCTGGCAGAATGGATCGAGGTTGAAAAGGACGATGACGGCATCTTCACGGCCGTGCGTTTCGGCTTGCGTCCGGAAGCGAGATTCCACGACGGGCACCCGATCACGGCGGAAGATATTGTCTGGTCCTTCAATATATTGCGAGAGCAGGGCGCGCCACAATATCGGTTCTACTATGCCAGCGTGACGGAGGTTCTTGCCCTGTCCGACAGGACCGTCGAATTCCGCCTGGCCCCCGGCGACAATCGCGAAATGCCGGTTATCCTGGGGCAGGTGCCCGCCCTGCCGAAACATTATTGGCAGGACAAGGACTTCACCCGCACGACGCTGACCCCGCCGCTGGGCTCCGGCCCATACAAGATCGGTGCCGTGCGCGCGGGGCAGTCGATTACCCTGATCCGCGTGGACGACTATTGGGGTAAGGACCTGCCGGTAAATGTCGGACATCATAATTTCGCATCGATGCGATACGAATATTTTCGCGATCCGACGGTGATGCTGCAGGCGTTCAAAGCCGGAAACCTGGATCTGAGGGAGGAAAATACCTCCAAGTTCTGGGCGACCGCCTATGACGTCCCCGCCGTCGATGACGGGCGGATTCTGCGCAAGGAATTCCCGCATCACCGACCGGCGGTGATCCAGGGCTATGTCATGAACCTGCGCCGTCCGATCTTTCAGGACATCACCGTGCGGGAGGCGATGAGCTACCTGTGGGATTTCGAATGGGTGGATCGGGTTGTCACCTACAATGCCTATCAGCGTACGGACAGTTACTTCGAAAATTCGGAAATGGAGGCGCAGGGGCTACCGGGACCGAAGGAACTGGAAGTCTTGGACCCTCTGCGCGGCCAAGTCCCAGACCGTGTCTTCACGCAAGCCTATCACGCGCCGGTATCCGACGGCAGCGGCATCAACCGCGACAATCAGATCAAGGCCATGGAGCTGATGAAGCGGGCGGGCTGGGTCGTGCGGGACGGGAAATTGGTGAATGCCGAAACCGGACAGCCTTTCGCGGTCGAGATCCTGTTGAGTTCGGAAGCGCTGACCCCGCATACACAAACGCTCCTCCGAGGGATCGAGCGGTTGGGCGGGCAGGTGACATTGCGCATCGTCGATGCGGCACAATATCGGGCTCGGTTGGACAGCTACGATTTCGATATTGTGGTCGGCGTCTGGGGTCAGTCGTTTTCCCCCGGCAATGAGCAGCGCGAATACTGGGGCAGCGCGTCGGCGGCGCGGCCCGGCGGCCGAAATCTGTTCGGTATTTCCGACCCGGCGATCGATCGGTTGATCGAGGAATTGATCGCCTCCCCGGACCGCGAAACCCTGGATGCGCGTTGCCGTGCCCTGGACCGGGTGCTGCAATGGAATTTCTTCATGATCCCGATGTTCCACAGCAAGGCCGATCGCTACGCTTTCTGGAACCGGTTCGGCTATCCGGAAACGCCGCCAATGCATGGGACGGAAACGGATTTTTGGTGGGTGGATGCGGAAAAGGACCGGGCCTTGAAACGACGCGGGCGGAAATAGACGCATGTACGCATACATCGTCAAACGGCTGTTGCTGATCGTGCCGACATTGTTCGTCATCATGGCGGTGAACTTTGTCGTCATCCAGGCGGCCCCCGGCGGGCCGATCGACCAGATCATCGCCCAATTGAAGGGGGAAGCCCCGGATGCTCTGCAGCGCGTGTCGGGCGGTGGTGCGGATATCGCGGTGTCCAATGATCGGCAGACGCGGGCGTCGCGCGGCCTGCCGCCCGAATTCATCGCGGAATTGGAACAACAGTTCGGTTTCGACAAGCCGATGTACGAACGCTTCTTCGACATGGTCTGGAACTATCTGCGCTTCGATTTCGGCGACAGCTATTTCGCCGACCGGTCGGTGATCGGATTGGTGCTGGATAAGCTGCCCGTATCGATCTCGTTGGGGCTTTGGACGACGGTGATCACCTATCTGGTGGCCATCCCCCTGGGCATCGCCAAGGCGGTGCGGGAAGGCAGCAAGTTCGACATCTGGACATCCGCCGTTCTGTTCGCGGGCTATGCATTGCCGAACTTCCTGTTCGCCGTCGTGTTGATCATCCTGTTCGCGGGCGGACAATATCTGGAATGGTTCCCTCTGCGCGGTCTGGTATCCGAAGATTTCGCCAGCCTGACCCTGTGGGGGAAGATCGTCGATTACTTCTGGCATCTGGCCCTGCCCTTGACGGCGATGATCGTCGGCGCATTCACCACCCTGGCCATGTTGACGAAGAATTCCTTCCTGGACGAAATCAACAAGCAGTATGTCGTGACCGCCCGTCAGAAAGGGCTGGAAGAACGCCGCATCCTTTACGGTCATGTTTTCCGTAACGCCATGCTGATCGTGATCGCGGGCTTTCCCAGCGCCTTTATCTCCATCCTGTTTACGTCGTCGCTGCTGATTGAAGTCATCTTCTCCCTCGACGGATTGGGGGCCTTGGGGTTCGAGGCGACGTTGAACCGGGACTATCCCGTCATGTTCGGGACCCTGTACATGTTTACTCTGTTGGGGTTGGTCCTGGGGCTGGTCGGGGATCTGATGTATGTGGCGGTCGATCCGCGCATCGATTTTGAGGAGCGCGAGGGATGACCGCGCCCACCTCGAAATTCATGGCTCCCCAGATCGTGGGCCCCAAATTCATGGGCATCCGCATTTCGCCGGTGACGCGGCGGCGCCTGTCCCTGTTCCGTCAGAACGGCCGGGCCTATTGGTCGCTGGTGATCTTCCTGATCCTGTTCGTACTGTCGCTGTTCGCCGATTTCCTGGCCAACGACAAGCCGGTGGTCGTGGTCTATGACGGCCATGTTTATTTCCCGATCGTCGAATTCGTGCCGGAAACCGCTTATGGCGGCTATTTCGAAACGGAAGCCGTGTATGACGACCCGGTCGTCCGTGCATTGATCGATGCGAAGGGCTGGTATGTGATGCCGCCGATCCCCTATGGCAACGGACGGCCCGCGCTTGATCTGTCGGGGCCGGCTCCGACGCCGCCCGACGCCAACCATTGGCTGGGTACGGATGACGAGGCGCGAGACGTCGGCGCGCGGTTGATCTACGGCTATCGGATATCGATCCTGTTCGGCCTGGCTCTGACCCTGGTCAGTTCGGTGATCGGTGTCACATCCGGTCTGTTCCAGGGATATTTCGGCGGATTGCTGGACCTGTTCGGGCAACGGTTCATCGAAATCTGGTCCAGCATGCCGACCCTGTTCCTGCTGATCATCCTGGCGTCCTTCGTGGAACCGAATTTCTGGTGGTTGCTGGGGCTGATGATGCTGTTTTCCTGGCCGACCCTGGTCGGACTGGTGCGGGCGGAAACCCTGCGCGCGCGCAATCTGGATTACGTGAAGGCGTCCAAGGCGCTGGGCGTCACGGACGGCACGATCATCCGACGCCATATCCTGCCCAATGCCATGATCGCGACCATCACCTTCCTGCCTTTCATCGCAACGGGGTCGGTGACGACGTTGACGGCCTTGGACTTCCTGGGCTTCGGTCTGCCGCCCGGTTCCGCGTCGCTGGGCGAATTGCTGAAGCAGGGGAAGGAAAACCTGCAGGCGCCCTGGCTGGCGCTGACCGGCTTTTTCACCATCGCGATCATGTTGACCTTGTTGGTTTTTATCGGCGAGGGTGTTCGCGACGCCTTCGACCCGCGCAAGAAAGTGACTTGAGGAGCCCATGAGCCAACCGCAAGACGATCCATTGCTGACGGTCGAAGACCTGTCCGTCGAATTCAGCGTCCCCGGCGGCAGTGTCGCCGCCGTTCGCCATGTCGGTTTCTCCATTGCCAAGGGGGAAACCCTGGCCCTGGTCGGCGAAAGCGGATCGGGCAAGTCGGTCACGGCGCTGTCGATCCTGCAATTGCTGCCCTATCCGGCGGCGCGGCATCCGAACGGGTCGATCCGGTTCCGCGGCAAGGAATTGCTGCATGCGAAGGAGTCGGCGCTGCGCGCCGTGCGCGGCAACGACATCGCGATGATATTTCAGGAACCGATGACCAGCCTGAACCCGTTGCACACGGTCGAGCGGCAGGTGTCGGAAGCCCTGATCATCCATAAGGGGATGACCCGCCGCGAGGCGCGCCCCCGCGTGCTGGAATTGTTGGAGAAGGTCGGTATCCGGGACGCGGAATCGCGGCTGGGCGCCTATCCGCACGAATTGTCCGGCGGGCAGCGGCAGCGTGTGATGATAGCCATGGCGCTGGCGAATGAACCGGATCTGCTGATCGCCGACGAGCCGACGACGGCGCTGGACGTCACCATTCAAGCGCAAATCCTGAAACTGCTGAAGGATCTGCAGCGGGAAACCGGCATGGCGATGCTGTTCATCACCCATGACCTGGGTATCGTGCGCACAATCGCGGACCGGGTTTGCGTGATGCAGAACGGGCAGATCGTCGAATCCGGCGAGACCGCCACGGTCTTCGACGCCCCGGACCATGCCTATACCAAAACGCTGCTGGCGGCCCAGCCGTCGGGCCGAAAACAGCCCGTGCCGGACACGGCGCCGATGGTGATGCAAGGCACCGGCGTGAAGGTCTGGTTCCCGATCAAGAAGGGGCTGATGCGGCGCACGGTCGCCAATATCAAGGCGGTGGACGGTATCGACGTCGCCGTGCGGGAAGGGCAGACCGTCGGCGTCGTCGGGGAAAGCGGGTCGGGCAAGACGACGCTGGCCATGGCCCTGCTGCGCCTGATCCATTCCGACGGGGGGATCGCCTTCGAAGGCAGCGCCATCGACGGCGTGGAAGGCCGCAACCTGCGAAAGCTGCGCCGCCGCATGCAGATTGTCTTTCAGGACCCGTTCGGCAGTCTGAGCCCGCGCCTGTCGGTGGGGGAGATTGTCGGCGAAGGCCTAGACGTCCACGGAATCGGATCAAGCGCCGCCGAGCGCGACCAAATGGTTGTCGACGTCCTGCGGGAGGTCGGGTTGGACCCGGACAGCCGCCATCGCTATCCGCATGAATTTTCCGGCGGGCAGCGCCAGCGTATCGCCATCGCGCGGGCCCTGATCCTGAAACCCCGCTTCGTCGTCTTGGATGAGCCGACATCGGCCCTGGATATGTCCGTCCAGGCGCAGATCGTGGACCTGTTGCGCAACCTGCAACAGGCGCATGATCTGGCCTATCTGTTCATCAGCCACGATTTGAAGGTCGTGCGGGCCATGGCCGATACGGTGATCGTCATGCGCGACGGCAAGGTCGTGGAGGCAGGATCGGCGGATACCATCTTCGACGCGCCGCAAACCGCCTATACCAAGGCCCTGATGGCCGCGGCTTTTGAAATGAAGGCGGACGAAAGCGGCGCGGTCGCGATATAGCGTCAGGCGAGCGTTACCGCCGTGCCGTTGGCGACGACCATCAGCATGCCGTTTTCCTTGCCCAGAACTTCATAGTCCAGGTCGACGGCGACGATGGCGTCGGCGCCCAGCTCGGCGGCCTGTTCCTGCATGTCTTCCAGGGCGGCTTCCTTCGCGTCGCGCAGAACCTTTTCATAGGACCCGGACCGGCCGCCGACGATATCGCGAATGCCCGCGAACATGTCGCGAAAGATATTGGCGCCGATGATCGCCTCGCCGCTGACGATGCCCTTATAGGCGGAAATGCTGCGGCCTTCGACGGAGTCGGTGGTGGTGACGATCATGGCGGTCTTCTCCCTTAGGTGATAAGCAGGTTCGCGAAACGCATTCTGGACCGCGAAGGTAGCGGGGGAGAGATAAAAAATGAACCGAAAAGCGGTCGTCGGCTGGTGTCTTTACGATTGGGCCAATTCCGCCTTTCCGACGCTGATCTCCACCTTCGTCTTCGCGACCTATTTCACGCGCGGTATCGCCGAAACGCCGGAAAAAGGAGCCGCCGACTGGGGCTATGCCATGTCGCTGGCGGCCCTGATCATCGCTGTCGCGGGACCGGTTCTGGGCGCGATATCCGACCGCGCGGGACGGCGAAAACCGTGGCTGCTGATCCTCACCCTGATCGGCGGCGTGTCGACCATGGCGCTGTGGACGGCGGAGGCGGATTCGTCCTTTGTCTTTCAATCGCTGGTTCTCGTTGTCATCGGCACGGTCTGTTTCGAATTGGGTATGGTGTTCTATAACGCCATGCTGCCCGATGTCGCGCCGGCGCATATGACCGGACGAATTTCCGGTTGGGGTTGGGGATTGGGCTATGCCGGTGGATTGGCCGCCCTGGTGGTCAGTCTGGTCCTGTTCGTGCAGCCGGACCCGGCTCTGTTCGGCCTCTCCCGCGAGGCCAGCGAACATATACGCGCCATCCCAGTCCTGGCCGGGGCCTGGATGATCGTGTTTGCCGTGCCGCTGTTCCTCATGGTGCCGGATCGGCGGGGCAGCGGCCTGACCACACGCCAAGCGGTCCGGGAAGGCCTGTCGACGCTGTGGGGGACGCTGCGGTCGCTTCCCGAACATCCGGCGGTCTTTCGCTTCCTGATCGCGCGCATGTTCTATATCGACGGGTTGAACACGCTGTTTGCCTTCGGCGGGATATTCGCCGCCGCGGTCTACGGCATGGAAAGCGAGGAAGTGCTGCTGTTCGGCATCTCGCTGAACGTCACGGCAGGATTGGGAGCCGCCGGGTTCGCCTTCCTGGACGACAAATGGGGACCGAAACCGGTGATCGCGATTGCCGTCGGGGCGATCGGGATTTTGGGCCTGTCCATGCTGTTGGTGGACAGCAAGGATGTGTTCTGGGTGCTCGGACTCGGACTTGGTCTGTTTCTGGGGCCGGCGCAGGCGGCCAGTCGGTCGATGATGGCGCGTTTGTCGCCGCCGGAGCTGACGACGGAATTCTTCGGCCTCTATGCCCTGTCCGGCAAGGCGACGGCCTTCATGGGGCCCGCGCTGCTGGCCCTGGCGGTGGAAGCGACGGACAGCCAGCATTGGGGCATGGCGACGGTCCTGCCCTTCCTGGTCGTCGGGTTGCTGTTGCTGAAAGGCGTTCGGCCGCCCAAGCGCTGATACTTAGTCAAGACCCAGCACGTCCCGCATGGTGTACAGGCCGTAGGGCTGGCTGCGCGCCCATTTCGCGGCGCGGACGGACCCGGCGGCGAAGATGCGGCGGTCCGTGGCCTTATGCGTGATTTCAATCCGTTCCCCCGCCGCGGCGAAGATGACCGAATGTTCGCCGACGACATCGCCGCCGCGCAGCGTGGCATAGCCGATCTTGCCCGGCACCCGCGCGCCCGTATGGCCTTCCCGCGAATAGACCGCGGCATGGTCGTGATCGACCCCGCGCCCCTTCGCGGCGGCCTTGCCGAGGCCGAGCGCGGTGCCCGACGGAGCATCGACCTTGTGCCGGTGGTGCATTTCCACGATTTCGATGTCGTAGTCGTCGCCGCCCAGAATGGACGCGACCTTTTCCGTCAGCGCCAGCAGCAGATTGACCCCGACCGACATATTGGGGGCATAGACGACCTGTGCATGGCGGGCGGCGAGTTCCAGGGCGGCCTCGTCGTCCTTGCCGAGACCCGTCGTGCCGACGACATGGACGGCATTCGCCTGGGCGCAGAGGCGCGTATGGTCGACCGTTGCCGCCGGGGTGGTGAAATCGATCACCGCATCGGCGCGGGCGATGACCTCCGCCGGGTCTTCGGTGATCGCGACGCCCAGCGCTTTTACCCCCGCCAGTTCGCCGACATCCACCCCGATCAGGGACGATCCTTCGCGGCCTGTCGCGCCGCTGATGCGGCAGCCGTCGGTCATGGTCACTTCCTTCACCAGCATGCGGCCCATGCGCCCCGCCGCGCCCATGATCGCAATATTCAGGATGGAATCGCTCATCGCCGTGCCCTTTATCGTCGTTTCGCCCTTATAGACGAAACAGGACGCGGCGGGTCAAGCCCGGTGGAGGGGTCAGGGGTGGCGTTTCAACCCATTGATGACCTTGTCCACATCCTTGCGCGGGCCGTGCACGGCGACCCCGACAAGGTCCAGGGCGTCCGACCCGACCGCTTCGACCACCGCCCGGTTGGCGTCGTCGTGATCGGTTGCGAACATATCGGCGGTATAGATCGCGGGGGTCAGCCCACGACTGACCGCACGCTGCCGCGTCCGGCGCAAGGTATCCGTATCGGCCGTCAGGACGAAGATCGGCTCCCGGATCAGCGGCGAATAGACCGTACCGTCCGCGTCGCGATAGGCCTCCCCCAAGATTTCCGGGTTGCCGCCTGCTAGTCCGCCCGCCAGGAAGGCCGCCACGTTCAAGCCCTGCCAGGGCAACAGGTCGCCATGCAGGACAATCGCCATTTTGGTTTCGAAATGCATGGGATCAGTCCTCTTGCCGCAAATGGGCGGCTTGATTGTCCACCGATACGGATAGCGGGCTATCGACGGTCCCGGTATGCAGGGTTTCCGCCGGTTCGACGAACAGGACCCAGGCTTCCTCCGGCGCGTGGGGATGATGCCAAACGCCGCGCGGCGTGACGTGGCATTGCCCTGCCTTCAGCACGGCTTCGCTGCCATCGTCGTAGCGCAGGCAGAACGTGCCCTTGATGACGAAGAAGAATTCGTCCTCGTTTTCGTGATTATGACGGACGAATTCGCCTTTCATCTTGGCCAGTTTGACATACTGACCGTTGGCCAGCGCGACGACGCGGGGGGAGAAATACTCTGTGATCTGCGCGAATTCGTCGTCGAGAGTCAGAACGGGATTCATCGGAATACCTTTTCAATTGTCGGATGCGCTGGGTTTGTTAGGCTTTGGACATGGAGTCTACGCAACACGACTTTTCCGGTATTGAACGAATGTGCGGGCCGGAAGGGAAAGATTGGGTGCGCATTGCGCCCGATGAAGGTCCCGACGGTCCGGAACGGATCGAAGCCCGTTTCGGCGGTCCGGCCTACTCGCCGCACCGGCACGATACCTATGCCCTGGGCCTGACCATGGACGGGGTGCAGTGCTTCACCTATCGCGGGGAAGGGCGGACCAGCCTTGCCGGGAATTCGATCGTGCTGCATCCCGACGAATTGCATGACGGTCATTCCGGGGTGGAAACGGGGTTCCGCTATCGGATGGTCTATATCGATCCGGAAACCATCTTGGACGCGTTGGACGAAAAGGCGCGCAGCCTGCCTTTCGTGCCGGGGGCGGTGATGGACGACCCGCGTCTGGCGGCGGCGCTGGTTCCCGCGATCCGCGATTTGGACCATGGCGTAACACCCTTGGAATGGACCGGGATCGTAACCGGCATCGCCGATGCGCTGGCGGCGCTCGACAAGTCGCAACAGCCCGCCCGCCGGACACCGCCCGACACCGGGGCCGTGCGCCGTGCCAAGGCGGCGATGCTGGACCGGCTTGAGGCCGATATCGGCATGGACGACCTGGAAACGATCACCGGACAATCCCGCTTCGCGCTGGCCCGGCATTTCCGAAATGTTTGCGGGGTCAGTCCCCATCGCTGGCTGACCTATCGCCGCCTGGACCGCGCCCGCGCGGCGATGGCGGACGGCGAGTCGCTTTCCGCCGCCGCCGCCGTGGCCGGGTTCGCGGATCAGGCCCATATGACGCGCCACTTCAAATCCGCCTACGGCATGACGCCGGGGCATTGGCGCGGCGTTCTGACGATGGGCACGGACTGACCCCAAATTCCTAAATTGTCAGAGGGACAATGCAGTCGTTGCGTTCCGTCCGGCGGGCGGGACATCCTGTGGCGAAAGGCCGAAACGTCGACAGGAAAAGCCCGTGCAGATCGCCATTCTGACCTTTAACGGGTTCAACGAGTTGGACTCCTTCGTCGCCGCCGGAATCCTGAACCGGATGAAACCGGCGGGATGGAAGGCGCATATCACCTGTCCGACGGAAACGGTGACCTCCATGAACGGGGTGACGGTGCAGGCGGAACAGCCCCTGGAATTCGCGGCGCAGGCGGATGCCGTCCTGTTCGGCAGCGGCATGAAAACGCGCGACGTGGCACAGGACGACAGTATCCTCAGCCGCATCACCCTCGATCCCGACCGCCAGATTATCGGCGCGCAATGTTCCGGGACGCTGCTGCTGGCGAAACTGAGCCTGTTGGGCGACCGTCCGGCCTGTACGGACCTGACGACAAAGCCTTGGGTCGTGGAAGCCGGGGTAAAGGTTCTGGACCAGCCGTTCTATGCGGAGGGCAATATCGCCACGGCGGGCGGTTGCCTCGCCTCCCAATACTTGGCGGCCTGGGTCCTGATGCGCGGCGCGTCGAAGGCGGATGCCGAAGCGGCGATCCACTATGTCGCCCCGGTCGGGCAGAAGGAAGAATACGTGGAACGGGCGATCGGCGCCGTCTCGGCCTATATGCCGAGCGTATAGGCGCCGTTTCCCTTACTCCGTCAGGTCGTCCCAGAATTCCTTGACCTTGGCGAAGAAGCCTTCGCTTTCGGGGCTGGTATTCTTGCCCTTTCCTTCGTCGCGAAACTCCTTGAGAAGTTCCTTTTGACGCTTGGACAGGTTGACCGGCGTTTCGACGGACAGTTCGATGAACATGTCGCCGCGTTGTTCGCCGTGCAGGACCGGCATGCCCTTGCCGCGCAGGCGGAAGCGCTGTCCGGCCTGGGTGCCTTCCGGGACCTTTACCTTGGCGCGGCCGCCGTCGATGGTCGGGACCTCGATTTCGCCGCCCAGGGCCGCATCGGCCATGGAAATCGGCACGCGGCAGAACAGATGCGCGCCGTCGCGTTCGAACAGGCGGTGCGGGGCGATGGTCAGGAAGATATACAAATCCCCCGCCGGTGCGCCGCGCAGGCCGGCCTCGCCCTCGCCCGTCAGGCGGATGCGGTTGCCTTCCTCCACCCCTTTCGGGATCGTGACGTTGAGCGTCTTGTCCTTGTGCATGCGGCCTGAGCCGGAGCATTTGCGGCAGGGCTTGTCGATGGTCGACCCCTGGCCATGGCAGGTCGGGCAGGTGCGTTCCACCGTGAAGAAACCCTGGCTGGCGCGGACCTTACCGTCGCCGCCGCAGGTCGGACAGGTGACGGGCTGCGCGCCGTCTTCCGCGCCGGTGCCGTTACAGGAATCGCAGGAAACCGCCGTCGGCACCTTGATTTCGACCGACCGGCCCTTGAAGGCGTCTTCCAGCGAGATTTCGAGGTTATAGCGCTGATCGGACCCGCGCCCGGACCGCTGGCCACCTCGGCCGCGGCCACCGCCGCCACCGCCCATGAAATCGCCGAACATTTCCTCGAAGATATCGGTGAATCCGCCGAACCCGGCCCCGCCGGACGCGTGACGGAAGCCGCCTGCTCCACCGAAACCGCCGCCCTGTTCGAACGCTTCGTGTCCGAAGCGGTCATAGGCCGCGCGCTTCTGTTCGTCCTTCAGGACTTCATAGGCCTCGCCGACTTCCTTGAACTTGGCTTCCGCTTCCGCGTCGCCCGGATTGCGGTCCGGGTGATATTGCATGGCCAGTTTGCGGTACGCCTTTTTCAGTTCGTCCGCCGACGCGCCCTTCTGGACGCCGAGAATTTCGTAGAAATCGCGTTTGGACATCATCCCCTCCTAAAGGAGAACCCCGCCGGAAGATTTCTCCATCCGGCGGGGCCCACCCTAATCCTGGTTAGGACTTGTCCTTTTTGTCGTCGTCGACTTCTTCGAAGTCGGCGTCGACCACCGTTTCGCCATCGTCATCCGTGGCGGAAGACGGCTGTTCGCCCGCGTCCGCTTCGGCCTGGGCGGCCTTGTACATGGCTTCGCCCAGCTTCATGGACGCCTGCGTCACGGCTTCGGTCTTGGCCTTGATCTCTTCCAGATCGTCGCCGTCCTTGACGTCCTTCAGTTCCGCGATCGCCGTTTCGATGGCGGACTTCTCGTCAGCGGACAGGGCGTCGCCATGATCCGCCAGGGCCTTTTCCGTCGTGTGGACGGCGCTGTCGGCGGCGTTGCGGGCTTCGACCAGTTCCTTACGCTTCTTATCTGTGTCCGCGTTGGCTTCCGCGTCCTTGACCATCTGGTCGATCTCGTCGTCCGAGAGACCGCCGGAGGCCTGAATACGGATCTGCTGTTCCTTGCCGGTGCCCTTGTCCTTCGCGGAGACGTTGACGATGCCGTTGGCGTCGATGTCGAAGGTGACTTCGATCTGCGGCATGCCGCGCGGCGACGGCGGGATACCGACCAGGTCGAACTGGCCGAGGATCTTGTTGTCCGCCGCCATTTCGCGTTCACCCTGGAAGACGCGGATCGTCACGGCCGATTGGTTGTCCTCTGCGGTCGAGAAGACCTGGGACTTCTTCGTCGGGATCGTGGTGTTCCGGTCGATCAGGCGGGTGAAGACACCGCCCAGCGTTTCGATACCCAGCGACAGCGGGGTCACGTCCAGCAGCAGTACGTCCTTGACGTCGCCCTGCAGCACGCCCGCCTGGATCGCCGCGCCGATGGCGACGACTTCATCCGGGTTCACGCCGCGATGCGGTTCCTTGCCGAAGATTTCCTTCACCGTTTCGATGACCTTGGGCATGCGGGTCATGCCGCCGACCAGGATCACTTCGTCGATTTCGGACGCTTTCAGCCCGGCATCCTTCAGCGCGGATTTGCAGGGGCCGACCGTGCGCTTGATCAGATCGCCGACAAGGCTTTCCAGCTTGGAACGGCTCAACTTGATGTTCAGGTGCTTCGGACCCGAGGAATCGGCCGTGATGAAGGGCAGGTTCACATCGGTCTGGGTCGAGGACGACAGTTCGATCTTCGCCTTTTCCGCGGCTTCCTTCAGACGTTGCAGCGCCAGACGGTCGGAGCGCAGGTCGATGCCCTGTTCCTTTTTGAACTCGTCGGCCAGGTAATCGATGATCGCCTGGTCAAAATCCTCGCCGCCCAGGAAGGTGTCGCCGTTGGTCGACTTCACTTCGAAGACGCCGTCGCCGATTTCTAGAACGGACACGTCGAAGGTACCGCCGCCGAGGTCATAGACCGCGATCGTGCCGCTGCCCTTCTTCTCAAGCCCGTAGGCGAGTGCCGCGGCCGTCGGTTCGTTGATGATGCGCAGAACTTCCAGGCCGGCGATCTTGCCGGCGTCCTTGGTCGCCTGACGCTGGCTGTCGTTGAAGTAGGCCGGGACGGTGATGACCGCCTGTTCGACCGTTTCGCCGAGATAGGATTCGGCGGTTTCCTTCATTTTCTGCAGAACCATCGCGCTGATCTGCGAGGGGGCGTATTTCTCGCCGCGCACCTCGACCCAAGCGTCGCCGCCGTCGGCCTTGATGATCTTAAACGGCGCGTTCTTGATGTCCTTTTTCACTTCCGCATCGGTGAAGCGGCGCCCGATCAATCGCTTGATGGCATAAAGCGTGTTTTCCGGATTGGTGACGGCCTGACGTTTGGCCGCCGGACCGACAAGACGTTCGCCGTCTTCCGTGAAGGCGACCATGGACGGGGTCGTCCGCGTGCCTTCGGAGTTTTCAATGACCTTGGCATTGGACCCTTCCATCACCGCGACGCAAGAGTTCGTCGTGCCCAAGTCGATACCGATAACCTTACCCATGCTAATCCTCCTTTGCTAAGCGGGCATCGCCGGACCTGAACTGTCAGCGTCGCTTGGATGCCCCTCGTACGGAACCGTTCCGATGGTTGGACCCGAGGCGGGATTTCGGAACGATCAATCTCCGACGGGTATATAGGATCACCGCCACGTGCCTGCAACCATCCCATTAAAAGTGGCGGTCGACGGTGAGGCATTGGACAGGCGGGGCGGGTTCAGCGATAACCTACCACAACCATGTGTCGTGTTTTGTATTTCTACTAGAGTTATATATCGGATTGTGATATCCGAATATCTGCTTGGAAGGGATCGGGGGCGGTTCATGGCGCGTTTCTATATGTATGGTTCAGAAAACGGTCTTCAGGCCGATTTCGAACTGTGTTCGAGGGCCCATGAAGACGAACTGACCGATCCTGCCGATTGGTGTGCAGAACAGCGGTTCATGCATGACTGGTTCAATCGCAACGCTGTCGACGGGTTCTTGCCGAAATCCGTGCCGATCGACGGCTTGTTCGCCCTTGTCGGATATATCCACAAAATAGAAATTTCCGTGGAACGCGACGATTTCCGCTATCGCATCTATGGCGAACGCATCGCCTATGCCGCGAATTGCCCGATGCAGGGACGGTGGGTATCCGAATTCGCACCGATCGTGGCGAAAATGTTTCTAAAAATTTACCGCGACCTGCGCGACAATCCCCGATTCTATGTCGGTGTGACCCGGTATGAAGGGGAGGGACTGCGCACGCCCGCGTATTACAGGGCGATCGTCCCCGTCGGCAATACGGAGACGGGTACACAGGGTTTCATCACCCTGGACCTGCCGGAAGACAAGCAAGGCATGCTGGTTCCAGCCGCGACGCCGGAAACCGCCGTCGCCCGCGCCAGTCGCTGACAGTCTGTCGTCCCACGCTGCTTAAACCGACTTAAAGACTGTTGGCGCCGCGCTCCCACGGCGGGGTGCCGGAGAACGCCTTCGCCAGATAATCCACGAAAGCCCGGGTCTTCGGCGCCAGATTGTGCCGGTCGGAATAGACGGCCAGCAGTGACGATTCCTCGAACACATGATCCGGCAGGATACGGACCAGACGCCCGGCGGCGATGTCTTCCCCGATTAGATAGGTCGACAGACGCGCGATGCCGATCCCGGCCAGCGCCGCGTGATAGACCGCGTCCGCGCTGTTCGCCTGGAAATTCCCCGAAACCTTATAAGAAACGCGCCCGGTCGGCGTATCCAGCTCCCATTCGTTCCAGCGGGACATGATCGTCATGGTCAGGCAATTGTGCTTCAGCAAATCCGCCGGGGTTTCGGGATAGCCGAACCGTTCAACATAGCTGGGCGCGGCGCAGCAGACTCGCCGGTTATTGGCGATCTTGCGCACGATACTGCTGGAATCCTCAATCTGTTCGGCGAAGCGGATGGCGACATCGACCTCGTCCGCGACCAGATCGATCGGTCGGTCCGTCAGTTCCAGGGAAATTCGGACGTCTTCATTCTGGCGCAGGAATTCCGTCAGGATCGGCAGCAACTGCGTCTTGCCGAAGGCGACCGTGGCCGCGATGCGCAGCAATCCCTGCGGATGGTCGCCCAGGGAGACGATTTCTTCCTCCGCATCGGCGACCTTCTTCGATATTTCGACGCAGCGTTCGTAGAACAGCTTGCCTTCCTCGGTCAGCGACATGCGCCGGGTAGAGCGGTGCAGCAATCGCACGCCCAATCGGTCTTCCAACTGTCCGATCTGTTTGCTGATCGCGGACGGGGTCAGCCCCTCGCGCCGCGCCGCCGCCGAAAAACCGCCTTCTTCGACCACTTTGGCGAAGAGAATCATCTGCGGTGCAAGATCCATCTATTTTTTCCTCTACCGAACAAACGGTTCAACTCGAACCCATCTTATCGCAACTGCGAAATCATACTATCTCATTGTGCACTGCAACATCAAAAGCGGATGAAGGCATCCGGAACTGGATGTTGGCAGATCCGATTAAGGAGACTTGAACAATGGCTCACGATAACCTCTACGATCACTACCGCCCTCTTTCGGCGACCGAACTGAATGCGGTCATTGAGCAGGCGCATGTGATGCGCGCGCAGGCAATCCGTGGTCTGTTCGGGACCATGTTCCGCGGACTGCGCGGAGTTCTGCACACGCAAGGCGCCGGCCCGGCGACCGCGGCCCGCTAAAAACGGCCCGCTAACGCCCGGTCGCCGACAGCTTACCGGGACGCTGGTCCGCGCCGCAACAGCAGCGCCGACCAGCCGTCCCGCCTAAGCCGACCGTGCAGGCTCAACCCCTGCATGCGGTAGGCGGACAGGACCATCGCTTCCTGTTCGATCAGCAGTCCGGACAGGATCAGGCGCCCGTTGGGCGTCATGGCGCGGCAGATGTCCCGGGACAGGGTCATCAAGGGGCGCGCCAGGATATTCGCCACGATCAGATCGTACGGCCCCCCGTCCCGGATCACCGGATGGGTCAGGCCCGGCGCGGTCGCCAGTTTCAGTTTCGGCCCGTGGGTGCCGTTCAAGACGGCGTTCTCGCGCGCCACACGAACGGCTTCCGGATCTATATCGCTGCCGATCACCCGGCGGGACAGGTGGCCCTTCACCATGCCCATGGCCAGGATCGCGGTGCCGCATCCCAGGTCCAGTGCCCGCTTCACCGTCACCCGCTGGCGGATCAGCCCGTCGATCAGCATCAGACAGCCCCATGTCGTCGCATGGGTCCCCGTGCCGAAGGCCGTACCCGCATTGACCAAGAGCGGCACCGTGCCCGACGGCGGCCTTTCCGTCTGAAACTGCTGATGCACATAGAACCGCCCGGCGCGGATCGGCTGAAAGCTTTTCTGATTTTCCGTCACCCAGTCGATTTCCGGCAGGGGGGCGACGATCGGGTCCGGATTCGGCACCCCGGCTTCCGTCGCGGCCTGCGCCAGGCGCGGTGCCAGATCGACCATCGGCGGCATGCCTTCAGTATAGAATTCCAGCGACCAGGACGGCCCGCCTTCCCATTCGAAGGCGGCGGTGCCCAGGCTGTAGTCTTCCACGGCAAGCTGAAACGGCACGACCGAGGCCTCGTCGGGCAGAATCAGGATTGTTTTGTATACGGTTGTCATGGCGCTGATGTAGCCGCGAACCGCACGCCCTGCAAGTTGTCAGTCATGGTCGCCGAAGCGGAATCCGGCGGTTCGCAGACCCCGCGGCGGCCGTTCCCTTCGGGGACGTGTGCCGATCAATGAGTTGTGTTACGGTAAGTTGACGATTTGATGCGGTTCCCGCCATGCACGCGATGTCCGGAGATGTAGATTGCCGGCAAAACGACTGGAATATTCAAACGAAGTCCTGGAAACCCTGACGTCGATGGGGGCCCTGTCCGATCTAAAGCTCGGGCAGATCATTTGCATCGGTGTCGATGAGGTCAAGGCGGCACTGGGCGACGGGAAATGGGCGAAAACAGAAGAACTTGTCTCCAAATTGATCGAAAAAACGATTTTGGAGAAGTGCAGCCCCGAAGACCGGTTTTTTAAATGCCGGGACGCTTCCTTTCTGATTTTTTTTGCCAATCCCGACCATGACCGGGCCGTGGCGATTTCCGCGTCCGTCGCGGCATCGGTGAACGATGCGCTGTTCGGCCAGGAAGACATGGGCGGGTTGACGGTGCGTGGGGTGGTCAGCACCCCCGAAGGCGTGAAGCTGGATCAGGGCCGCAATCCTTACGATGTCTTGGAGGAACTGCAACGCAAGGCGGAAAAACTGGTGCTCGGCGACGCCGGTCGAGTTGCCGGGCAGTCGACGATGGCCGCTATCGACGAATTGTCGAAATCGCAGATTAAGAAACCCGGTGAAATCAAGAAGGCGCGGCTGGCGTTTTCCCAGGACCGAACGGACTTATTGGGAAAGTTGTCTAAATTCGAGGATTCACCGATCGAATTCAAATTCCTACCGGTATGGCGGGTCCGGGAACGGATGGTGCGCACTTTCCTCTGCGTACCCTCTAAAGAATCGGCGATTTCAGGGGAACCGATTTGGAACTATTCCGTTCTGGGAAGTGAGCCGGAACTGGAAGACATCGTCGATCTGGACCTCGCGGTTATGGAGCGGGGATTGCTGAAGCTCACGGACAGTCTTATTGCGGGACACTCGACCTTTCTGGCGTTGAATCTTCATTTCGAGACATTGGCCAGCAAGAAGGGAAAGGAAGAGGTTCACGACTTTCTGGGCCATTTGCCGCCGCAAATTCTGCAACGCGTCTTTCCGAACATCATGCACATCCCGCCGGGCATCCCGGAGGGGCGTCTGCGCGACGTGATTTCCCAGATCAGGAAGGTCATGAACCTGCCAAGCGTGCTTATCGACCCGGAAAAAATGGAGCGCGACTTTACGTCGTTATTGCGACGAATGAATGCCAGCGGCATTCCGAGCGTTTTCATCCGTCTGCGCGACAAGCCGACCAAGGCGCAGTTGAAATGGACGGCAGACGTGGCGGAACAGACGAAGAAGCTGGGCGGTGTCGCCGGTGCGACCGGGGTCGCGGACGACAAGACCTTGATGGAACTCGCTTATAGTCAGTTGGATTTCTGCGGCGGTCCGGTTTTCGGTGGTCCGTTCGACGATATCCCGACACCGTTCCCCTATGGTGCCGGGAATCTCGAAACCAATACCGGTTCCGGTCGATAACGAGCGGGCCGACGTCGCAGCCGCGAGACTATTTATAAATATTGTTTTTCAAATACGGTCGGGTTTTCTCGAAAAGGTTTTATTGAATTCCCGCTATGATAGTCTTTTGGCGTATGCCGAAGAAACGGCTATGCGCGTTGAGGGAACACGGTGCAGGCAAAGCGGCTGGAATATACGAACGAGGTGCTGGAAGCGCTTCAAGCCATGGGCTCTCTGTCCGGTTTGAAGCTGGGTCAGATCGTCTGCATCGGTGTGGATGAGGTCCGCAAGAAACTGGGCGAAGAGAAATGGGCCCGGACGGAAGGGCTGGTCGCCAGTCTGATCGAAAAGGCGATTACCCAGCTTTGCGATCCCAAGGACCGCTATATCAAATGCCGGGACGCGTCCTTTCTGATCTTCTTCGCCGATACGGACCGCGACAAGGCCGTGGCGATTTCCGCCGGGATCGCGGCGGCGGTCAGCAAGGCCCTGTTTGGTCAGGATTTCGCCAAGGGCCTGACCGTCAGCGGCGTGGTCAAGACGGCGGAAGGCCTGAAACTGGATAAGGCAGAGGACCCCTACGCAGTGCTGGAGACCCTGCGCGGCAAGGCGCATGTGCAATTGATCGGGGTCTCGCCGCATCCCGCGCCCACGGCGGCGCCGATCGGTTTCGCGCCGGAAGAGGAGTTGCGCAAAATTCGCATGGCGGTGGATCAGGACCATTCCGACCTGATGAAGCGGCTGGCCCTGATCGAGGACGAACCGATCGTCTTCAAGTTCCTGCCCGTCTGGCGGGTCAGCGAAAGACTGGTCCACATGTTCCATTGCATCCCGATGCGTCAGTCCGGCACGCCGGACCGGCCGCTGTGGAACTATTCGGTTCTGGGACGGGAGCCGGAAACGGATACCATCATCGAATTGGACGTCGCGTCGATGGAACGGGGGCTGTTGAAGCTGTCGGAAAGTCTGCTGCGCGGGGAATCGAATTTCCTGGCCCCGAATATCCATTTCGAAACCCTGGCCAGCCGCAAGGGGCAGGCGGCGCTGCTGCCGATCCTCCAGAAACTGCCGGAACAGGTCGGGCGGCGGCTGTTCCCCAATATCATGCATATCCCGGACGGCGTTCCCGAAGGCCGCCTGCGCGACGTCACGGGCCAATTGCGGCACCTGACGAATAAATTGAGCGCCCTGATCATCCCGCACAAGCTGTCCACGGATCTGGCGCAAATCCTGCGCCGCCTGCATGAAGGCGGCATTCCCGGCGTCTTCGTCCGCCTGCACCGCAATCCGTCCAAGGAAGACCTGCGCTGGGTCTTCACGGCGGCGGAACGGACGAAGGCGATGGGCGGCTTCGCGGGCGTCACCGGCGTCACGGACGACCATGCTTTCCAACAACTGGCGGACAGCCATGTCGACTACTGTGCCGGGCCGATCTTCGGCGGGCCGTTCGACGACGTCCCCGCGCCCTATGCTTTCGACATGGTAAAGACGGAATAGGGCGGTCCAAGACCCTTCCCTACGACACCAACCCCTTGCACAGAAGGTCGGCCAGCATATCCGGGTCGGACACCATGCAGTCGTGGCCGGACGCGATTTCCTGGATCGGCCAGCCCAATTCCCGCGCCTTGTTCAGATGCGCGGCCAGGGCCGGATAGGGCGGGTTCGACGCCACGATATAGCGCGCGGGCAAGCCGTTCCCCGGCGGCCCGTCATACAGCAGCGAGGTTTCGTAGGTGCGCAGCGGATGCGCGGTCAATTGCCCCTCGACCCAGCCGATCTGTTTCGGGTCGCTCAACCCGAAGCTTTCGCCGGGCGGGCAGGGCATGGACAACCCGCCGGAGGAGTCCATCGCCGCCTGCTTGCGCTGACCCCAGGCGTCTTGATTTAGCGTGGCAAAGGGCGCGACGCCGCTCTGCGCGATCATCGCGTCCAGATAGACCAATTCCCGGATGCGCCCCGGCACCGCCGCCGCCGCCCCGGTAATCGCATTCCCGCCGAAACTGTGCCCGACCAGAACGGTCTCGGTCAGGTCCAGGTCTTCCAGATGTTCGACCAGATCGTCGGTGAAGGTCTGCAGCGTGATATCGGAACTTAAAAGATGGGCCTTTTCCCCCAGGCCGGTCAGGGTGGGCCGCGTCACCCGATGGCCCCGGTCCCGCAACAACGGCACGACGAAATCCCAGCACCAGGCGCCATGCCACGCCCCATGAATCAACGTAAACGTCGCCATACATTTCCCCCTGAAATTCTTATTCTCGAACGCTATGCGTTTCTTATGACGGCAGTCTGCCGCGATTCAGCGCCGGGGGGAAGTGGTGTCCCATTTTGAAGTGACTCTATCTTTAATAGCAACTAAAACGATATAAAAATCATTAGGAATTATAGGCGGGCAAAGGTGACCCAAACAATATTCTATTCGTGGGCGGCGGACCATGAAGGCAAAGTTCAAAGGCATTTCATTCGGGAGGCACTGCGGCAAGCCGTACAACATTTAAATACAGATGTTGTTGAAGCTGATCGGTTTGATCTTACTTCGGACACCCAAGACGTTGCTGGGTCTCCGTCTATCTTTCCGACAATAAAATCGAAAATATTAGCTTGTGACATATTTGTGGGAGATTTAACGCCCGCGATTGTTCCTGAGGGTGCAAGCGGGCGAGCTTATCCAAACCCAAATGTATTGATCGAATACGGAATTGCGGAAGCTATTCTTCCAGAAGAAAGGGTTATTTTCGTTTCTAATGCAGCGTTAAACTCGTGTCGACCCGAACAATACCCCTTTAATTTACGTCACAGAAGAGCGCCGCTTTCCTACAGTTTACCTATGGGTTCAGACAGTAAGCAACGGAGCAGATGTCTGAACGATTTCAGCACGAGACTAGCGGCGGCCATCCAGAAGTCTATTCTCTCACGAGGTCCGAATAGAGATAAAAACGAAAATGACCTCTCAGATTGGCAAAAGAAAGTCGTAGAAACACCTCTGTTTGGGATCGATAGAAACGTAGCAAAGAGAAAGCTCGTTGTTCCATTGCCAGGAACCGAGAACCGTAAAATTTCGATGTCTGAAGGTTCGGCTCAAAATTACTGCTACTTCTCGGCCACCCCGAACTATGACTTGGATTTGACAAAATATGAGTTAAGAGCGAGATCTAATATTACATATGTACCTTATACGAATCTTTCTTCTGGTAATTCGGATATATCGTATTCAGGATTTGTTGCGTATTGGTTTGATGGCGGTAAATCGAAAGAGGGTGATCATTACAGTGATGCCCTTACTATGTTCGGTACCAACGGTAGGGTTTGCGGCGTAAATACGCGGATTTGCTCGAACAATAAAATTAGCTGGCTTATTGAGGATTTTTTTGCGTGGGCGTCTCGGTTTTGTTTTGATTATTATGCAAACTTAGAATTTTTCCCAATTTATCTGGAATTTGGAGTTGTGATGCCCTTTGGGTCTGAGTTTTCGTATCCAGCCCAAGGCGGTGGGTTCAGTCTTGGAGAGACCATAGAAAAAAATGAGATAAAAATGTCGAGAGTTTTCAGTTCTCCAAACGTAGATGAGTTTCTCATGCTGGCTAAAGAAGTTTCGAAAAGAATTTGGTTGGAAGCGGGAATTGTTCGCCCCGATTTTCTTGACGACGCTGATGAAAGAAAGGGGCATGGAATTACTCGAACCGGGTACTGGTAGGTAATTCGCTATTTGTTACCCTCGCTCCACGAAGCTCGCCACAACCGTTTTCTCTCCCGCTTTATCAAACTCAATCGTCAATCGGTCGCCGTTGATTTCGGTGATGGTGCCGGGGCCGAATTTTTGGTGGAAGACGCGTTCGCCCGCGCCGAAATCATGGGATTCGTTGCGGTCGGCCTCTCGGAAGGGCGTGCGGGTGGCGGACAGGCCGCGTTGTTTCAGGCGTTGGAAGCCGGGGCCACCCTTACTTGTGTACGAGCCGCCTGAGCCGGTCTGCACCATGTCGATGGTGTTCTTGTCGCTACCCCCACCGTAACTGCCGCCACTGAAATTCCGGTTGCTGCCGTAGCCCTGGAAGGAGAAGGCGGCGCGGTCTTCGGCCTGGCCGCCGCCGATGCCGCCATAGAGGCCTCGGTCGGCGTCGATCTCGACATGCTCCTTCGGCAATTCGTCGATGAAGCGGGACGGCAGGGCGGCCTGCCAGTTGCCGTGGATGCGGCGGTTGGCGGCGAAGCTGATTTCGCAGGTGATGCGGGCGCGGGTGATGCCGACATAGGCGAGGCGGCGTTCCTCCTCCAGCCCCGCCATGCCGCTTTCGTCCATGGCGCGCTGATGCGGGAACAGGCCTTCTTCCCAGCCGGGCAGGAAGACCGTGTCGAATTCCAACCCCTTGGCCGCGTGCAGGGTCATGATGGAGACCATGGGGCCGCTGCCCGCCGTTTCGGCGTCCATGACCAGACTGACATGTTCCAGGAAGCCTTCCAGGCTGTCGAATTCGCCCATGCCGGTCAGCAGTTCCTTGAGGTTTTCCAGCTTGCCCGGCGCTTCCGGCTTTTTCGACATCTTCCAGAAATCGGTATAGCCGCTTTCCTCCAGCACCGTTTCCATCAGCTCGACCTGATCCGACCCGGCGGCGAGGTCGCGCCAACGGTCGACCATGTCCAGCGCGGCGTTCAGCTTGCCCCGCGCCGCCGGCTTCAACTCGTCGGTTTCGGCCAGACGCCTTGCGGCGATGGACAGGGGCTGGCGTTCCATGCGGGCGGCGGTATGCACGGCCTGCATCGTCGTCGCGCCGATGCCGCGCGCGGGCTTATTGATGATGCGTTCGAAGGCCAGATCGTCCGCCGGCTGATGGATCAGGCGCAGATAGGCGATGGCGTCGCGCACTTCTTCGCGCTCGTAAAAGCGCGGGCCGCCGACGACGCGGTAGGGGATGCCCAGCGTGATGAAGCGTTCTTCGAATTCGCGGGTCTGGAACCCGGCGCGCACCAGGATGGCGATTTCGTCGAGCGGTTGCTTCTTCATCTGCAAGGCTTCGACGTCGGACGCGATCATCCGCGCTTCCTCGTCGCCGTCCCAGACGCCGCGCACGCGGACCTTTTCGCCGTCGTTGCGATCGGTCCACAGGGTCTTGCCCAGCCGCCCCTGGTTGCGTTCGATCAGGCCCGACGCCGCGCCCAGGATATGCGGGGTGGAGCGGTAATTGCGTTCCAGGCGGACGACCTTCGCGCCGGGAAAATCCTTTTCGAAGCGCAGGATGTTCCCGACCTCCGCCCCGCGCCAGCCATAGATCGACTGATCGTCGTCGCCGACGCAGCAGATATTCTGTTCGCCCTCGGGCCGTCCCTGCGCCAGAAGACGCAGCCAGAGATATTGCGAGATGTTCGTATCCTGATACTCGTCCACCAGGATGTAGCGGAACAGGCTGCGATAGCCTTTCAGCACGTCTTCATGCTGCGTCAGCACGGTTAGACAATGCAGCAGCAAATCGCCGAAGTCGCAGGCGTTCAACTGTTTCAGGCGGTCCTGATATTGGCGATAGAGCGCGACGGCGCGGCCGTTGGCGATCTCTCCCGCGTCTTCCGCGCCGACACGGTCGGGCGTCAGGCCCTTGTCCTTCCAGCGCTGGATGACGTGGATCAGCATCCGGGCGGGCCAGCGCTTATCGTCGATATGTTCGACTTCCATCACCTGTTTCAGCAGGCGGATCTGGTCGTCCGTGTCCAGGATGGTGAAATTGGATTTCAGGCCGACGAGTTCCGCATGCTTGCGCAGAATGCGCGTCGCCAGGGCGTGGAAGGTGCCCAGCCACATGCCCTCCGTCGCCGGGCCGACAAGGCGGGACACGCGTTCTCGCATTTCCTTCGCCGCCTTGTTGGTGAAGGTGACGCAGAGGATCTGATAGGGCCGCGCCTTGTTGTGATGCAGAATCTGGGCAAGGCGGGTGGTCAACACGCGGGTCTTGCCGGTACCCGCCCCGGCCAGAACCAGGACCGGGCCGTCGATCGCCTCCACCGCCTCGCGCTGCGCATCGTTCAACCCGTCCACGAAGGGGGACGGGCCGGACACGGCACCGGCCCCGGCCCCGCCGACCGGATTGCCGGGATAGGCAGGCGCGGGACCGCTGGGCAGCGGCAGGTCGATATCGTCGTAATCGAACGGGTCGGAAGTCATCGTCGCGGCGGTCTCAACAGCAGTCTCGAAAAATATCGGATCTGGGTGAATGCTAAGCCCCGATTCCGTCGGGAACAAGGATTGGGCGTCAGCGCTTCCGCCGTTCCCGCCACCAGATATAGAGGCCGCTGCCCACGATGACGAGCGCCCCGACGCCCATATTCGCGGAGGGCACGTCGCCGAAAACGAGAAAGCCCAGCACGGCGGCGAAGATCAGACTGACATAACGGAAGGGGACGACCAAGTTGACCGGCGCGAAGCGGAAGCTTTCGATCTGCAGGAAATAGGCGCCGAACATGAAGAATGCAGTGCCGAGAACGAGGCCGACCTCGCGCGGTGCCGGGGCTTGCCAAGGCTCCGACCAGGGGGTGACGACCAATCCGAAACAGACGACGGCCAGGACCGTATAGAACATGATGCCCAGCGAATCGTCGCCCGATACCAAGCGGCGCGAGGCGACGTCCCGCGATGCGGTCATGAAGGCGGTGGCAAGCGGCAGCAAGGCGACCTCCACCGCATAGGGGGCGACCCGATCGCCCAGCAGATTGCCGGGATTGAGGGCGATCAGCACGCCCAGGAAGCCGACGCCCATGGCAGTCCAACGCCGCCAGCCGACCCGTTCCTTCAGGAAGACGACCGCCAGCAATGTCGCGAAGACGGGCGAGATGAACACGATGGACAGGGCGTCCGCGATCGGCATGCGGTGTAGGGCGTTCAGGAACAGGAAGGTCGCCAGACAGATCGCCGCCGCCCGGATCGCCATGACCGCCCGATTTTGAATGCGCAATGCATGCAGACGGCTCCGCAGAATCATTACGATCAAGAGGAAGCCGAGGATCGTCGTCCCGCGAACCACCATGATCTCGCTGACGGGCCAGGCGCCGGACAGCAGTTTCGCGATCGTGTCGCTGGCCGTCAGCAGCATGGAGGCCAGGATGGAAAAGCCGATGCCTTTCGCGGGAACATCCTGCGTGGTCGGTCTTGCGCGGCCCGGCTTTGGGTCGGGGGGCGGATTCGGTGTGGGAATATTGGGGGCGTGCGGGCCGGTCACAGGGAATCCTCGTTCCGCGTCGTCAACACGCATTGGTGATAGCGTGCCATGACGTCATGTTCGTGCAGCACCCCGACGAGCCGCATGTCGGCGCGCGAGCGGACGACGGCGATATGTTCCTCGTTGCAGTCTTCCAGCAGGGTCATGGCCTGTTCCAAATCCGCATCCTCCGGCGCAACGGGGGGCGCACGGCGGCAGACATCGATGGCGCGGATCGTGTCGTCCCGGTCGTGGGTGAAGGCGTGAACGCCCAGATCGGACAGCAGGATCGTGCCGACCAGGATGCCTTCCTCGTCCACGACGAATATCTCGCTGTAGCGGGTTTCGGTCAGCTTCGCGCGGATTTCCGGCAGCAGGGCCGACGGTTGGACGGTCACATAATCCTGTGCCATGACCTCCCGCACCGCCGTGTCCTGAATGATCTGCGCCTCGCGGCTGCCGTGGATGACGATGCCACGCTGTTCCAACTGATCGTGGAAGAAGGACCGTTTGTAGATCGTGGTGAAGATCTGGGTCGAAATCACGGTCGCGATCATCACCGCGATGGTGACGGCGGAATCCTGCGTCAATTCGTAGACGATGAAGATCGTCGAAATCGGCGCGCCCAGGGTCGCGCCCGCGACCGCGCCCATGCCGACCAGGGTGTAGGCGCCGTGGCCCGACGACAGTTGCGGGAAGACATGGGTGGCGACGATGCCGAAGGACCCGCCCAACATCGCGCCCAGATACAAGGACGGCGAAAAGATGCCGCCGCCGAAGCCACTGCCCAGCGTCAGGGCGGTCGCCGTGGTCTTGAAGACGATCAGCAGGATCAGCATGGCGAAGGGCAGCATTTCGTTCAGGGCTTCGTCCGTCGCTTCGTATCCGACGCCCATGACCTGCGGGAAGAACAGGCCGATGCCGCCGACCGCAAGCCCCGCCAAGGTCGGACGGGCGAATTTGGGAATGCGCAGTCTGGAGTGGGTCTTCCGCACGACGTCGATGGACCAGACCAGGGCGATGGCGACGCCCGCGCTGACCGCGCCCAGGATCGCGAAGGCCGGGAATTCCAGGAAGGACGTGATTTCATGCGCCGGGATGGTGAAGGCGGGAAAATCGCCGAAATAGGATCGGCTGACGATCGTTCCGGTGACGGAGGCGACGACGACCGGCGCGAAATTCTTCAACCCGTAGGAGCCGATGACGACTTCCAATGCGAAGAACACGCCTGCGATCGGGGCGTTGAAGGAGCAGGCCACCCCCGCCGCGACGCCGCAGCCCAGCAGACTGCGCCGCACTTCCCGGTCCAGTTTCAGCGCCTGCGCCAACAGGGAAGACAAAACGGCGGAGGCATGGACGACCGGGCCTTCCCGGCCCGCCGATCCACCGCTGCCGATGGTGATCGCGGAAATCAGGAAGGCACCGATTCCGGCGCGTTTCCCCATTCGGGATCGGTTGAGCGCCGCCGATTCGATAACGTCCGGGACGCTTTGCGGCCTGCGGTCGGGCATCAGGAAATGGGTCAGTGCGCCCACCAAAACCCCACCGACCGCCGGGGCCAGGACAATGATCCAGGCCGGGACATCGGCGACGTTGGAATGGAACCGCTCGCTGCTGAACCCGAAGGCGATGAATTGGATCAGGCCGATCGTCTCGCGGAACAATATGCCTGCACCGCCGCCCAACGCCCCGGCCAGAATGGCCAGACAGGCCAATCGAATCCGTTCGCTATGCGCCATGTCCCCAAACGACTTGGCGAGGCGTTTTGCAAGTTTTCCAGGCTCGACCGTCACGCCGGTCGACCTCCCCCAATAATTGCCGGACGTTTCATGCCGGAATTGACTTTGACGACAGGACCAAAGCCCGAATGCGCCGCACGGCAAGCAGACCGTTCGGCGCGACCGAGGTCAGGGAATCAGAAATGCCGCGTTCGGGCAAGGAAGTCGAACGACGGTCCGGTTCCGGATCAGGCCGATTCCAGCTGCGTTTCCAGGACGGTCTGGTTGCGACCGTGCCCTTTTGCGAAATACAGCCCCTCGTCCGACCGATGGATGAAATCCGACAAGGCCTCGCCCGGACGGAAGACCGCGATGCCGATTGACAGGGTGATATTGCCCATTTCTTCGCCGGTCTGCCGGTTCCGGATGCGCTTCGTCGATACCGCGTTGCGAATCTTCTCGCACAGTGTGTGCGCGTCGGGCAGTTCCGTACGCGGCAGGATTACGGCGAATTCCTCGCCGCCATAGCGCGCGGCAAGGTCATTGCCCTTCACATTGCCTTGCAGAATGCTGGCGACCAGCTTCAACACTTGGTCCCCGGTTTGGTGACCGTAAGTATCGTTGAATTTTTTGAAGAAATCGATGTCGGTCAGGGCGAGGCACAGTGGCGTGCCTTCCTCCATCGCTTCCATGGCGCGGCGGCGCAATGTCGTGTCGAACATCTTGCGGTTCGCGATACCGGTCAGCGCGTCGGTCATGGCCTCGCGCTGCACGTCCTCCAAGTTTTGACGGAGCGAGGCGATTTCCTGGGACGATTGTTTCAGCTTCTCCTGCAGGACCGCGTTGGACTGTTGCATCGCCTGGGTTTCCAGGGCCAATGCTTGCACGGCGTCGCGGATGCTATCCAGCCCCGATGATTTGGCGATATCGCCCAGTCGGTTGGTCAGGGACTTCCCGAAATCCTCAACGTCGCCCGACGCGTCGCCCATCATCGTCAGGACCCGGCCGACCTGTTCCTCTATCTGCCGCGACGTCTCCTGGAGGGCTATTCCCTCATCGTTATTGGTGAAGAAACGGTCGTAGAGCTCGTCGTTCTTCTGCGAGGTGAAATTCAGCTTATTGGTGATCAGGACGTTCAGCGTTTTTGTGAGGTCCGGAAATCTGTCATTCACATAGGTATACCAGACCGCGTAATTGCGCGGCGTTGCCGGAATGCCATATTTATCAAGTAATTCTAGTGCCTTAGCCGCATGCATTCGGGCCGTGTCGACACTTTCGGAAAATTCCACTACCACGCTCCCTTGTCACCAATCCGGTGAGCCAGCCTCCCCGCCGGGTCCGTCATCGATCGTGTCGCAAGCCGGGCAGAGCCCCCTATCAAAGTTCGGGCATGCTATCATTTTGCTCCGGCCCCTCAACCGTTTTGCAAGCACGCTGAATTGTCAAATTCATCCTGTGTGCCGTAGCAGGTGTAACGATCGCCGTGTGCTGCGACTCATGGATGTCCGATAATTCTTATTCGGAACGGGTCAGGGGCGCCGAAATTCCCGTTGCTCCACGGCGGCGAGATACGATTCGGCGCCGTTCTCAGGACGTGCCATCATGAATATCGCTAGATGTGGTCCGGAGTCCGGGGCGGATGGTAGAATTCGGATATCGAAACGCAATTCGGCACCCTCTAGGACCTCGCGGCGATAGTCGATCCTGCTTCGCAGAAGCGTCAGAGGAGCGGCGGGCGATTCCGTCGATGACAGAAATGCCGCCGAAGCAATGTCAAAAGCGCGGGCATAATAGGCGACATTCATGTGCCCGTTATAATCGGTCCATTCGATTGGACATGCCAGGGAAAGAGGCAGCGACAAATCACCGTCGTTCGGGAGCAGATGGGGGATATTCAGCGGAGGACCCTTCCGTCGGTCGTGTGACGCATTGAATCGCGCGATAGGTGAGTGGGGTGAGGGAAATGCGTCTTTTAGGGCGCACCCGTGGATGGTTGAGGACTTTTTTGCAACACTTTGAGGAGGAAACGTGTTCCTTCAAATCGGCACTATAGAACAGTCCATACCCCTATGGTAACTCCCTACAAGGGTAGGATTTTATCGTAGTGATACTAGTGTTATCCCGACAGGCGTATGCCGTAAGGGACGGTGCGAAGGGTAGTCCGTTTACACGCTCTTAACGGAGCTTGAATATGATGACCTTCTATTAGTGCGCCGGGGCACTGAATTTTGTCAGTGCCGTGGTGAGTGGTGAGGTAACGCGTTGACGCCGTCGGACCGGGGCGTCGGGGATTAGGGATTTGTACCGAATGTCAGATTTTCGGCGCTTCATTAACTGTTTGCGGTCTCTGGCGGCTACACTGATTCTTTGCGGTGCCGTCGCAGCCTGTGCTACCGCGCCGACCGACCCGGTTGAGCGCGAAATCTATGAAGAAGCGAACGACCCCGCTCAACCGCTCAACGAGGCGATTTTTGAATTCAACCTCGCGCTCGACAAGGCCGTGCTGCGCCCCGTGGCCAAGGCCTACGAATTCGCGCTCCCCGATCTGGTTCGGGATGGCGTCCGGAATTTCCTGCGCTATCTGAAAACGCCGGTCATCCTTGCCAACGACCTGATGCAGGGTGAGGTGGAACGCGCCGGCGATACGCTGGGTCGGTTCCTGTTCAACACGATCGGCGGTTTCGGTGTCTTCGACGTCGCGGGCTCCGGCGGTCTCGAATATCACGAGGAAGATTTCGGCCAGACGCTCGCCGTTTGGGGCGTGGGTGAAGGGCCCTATCTGATGCTACCGTTCCTGGGCCCGTCCAGCGGTCGCGATCTCGCCGGGTTCATCGTGGATTCCGGTTTGGATCCCTTCCGTTGGTGGGGATACAACTCGGATCGTCCTGTCATCGAGAACAACACGTTCATCCGTGCCGGGGCTGAAGCGATCGACACGCGCTCGCGCAATTACAAGCAATTGGAAGATCTGGAAGAAACGTCGCTCGACTTCTACGCGACGGTGCGCAGCTTGTATCGTCAGCAGCGCAACAGTCTGATCCGGAACGGCGCGGATGCGGATGAGGCGATCCCGGATATGAGCTTCGACGACGCGGATATGGACGTGCTTGATACCGTATCCGACGCAAGTGGAACCCTTCCTGCGAACACGGTAGCCGATTGAGGGATGTTCCCATGATTCGGATCGGATTTCTGGTCGGTCTCACGGCTTTTTTCCTGGCTTTTGGTGTTGGTCTTCAGGACCGCTCTGAACCGCGTGCCGGGTTCGGGTCTGTGGCCCATGCATCCGACGACGCCGGTTCCTTCATTATGAATCTCGCGGATCGGGCGATCGGTGCGCTGACGGATCCGTCGTTGGACGATTCGGTACGTGCGGAACGTTTTCGTGAGCTGGTTCGCGACAGCCTGGATGTCGACTTTATCGCTGGACGGGTCTTAGGCCCTTATGTCCGGCGGGCGACAGATATGGAAATGGCGGAATTCCGGAATCTGCTGGAAGAGAATATCGTCCGGAAATATTCCGTGATGTTTAAAAGTTATTCCGGCCAGAAAATCGAACTTTTGGACACGAAGGAAGGCAGCCGCGAATCGACGACGGTATCGATCTTGGTTCATTCGACCGATGGCGCGCCGCCGTCGACGGTTCGCTGGATCGTGCACGAGGTCGACGGCAAGAATAAGATCATCGACATCGTCGTCGAACGGGCCTCCATGGTGACCACCCAGAAGGAAGAGTTCGTGTCGGTGATCCGCCGTGGCGGCGGCAAGGTCGAGGCACTTCTTCAGGAATTGCGGGAACGCAACGCGGAACTGGCGCAGAGCCGATCCTAAGAGGTGGGATCGGGTCTTCGGTTCACATCCGGTCTGCGGCTGTCTTCGCCAATACTTCCACATGATCGCGTGGCAGATCGGCCGGGTCCAACCCGCGCCCTTCGGCGTATCGGATAATGTTTCCCCGAATGACGCCTGTCCGATCGGCGGCCCGAGCATTTTCTCCCGGAATCCGTTCCAGCAGCGCAGCGACATAGCCGATCAGCAGGAGTTCCGCGTCCAGTTCCAGCTTTTTCACGGAATCCCGAAACGGGTCCGACATGTCGGGCGTCATGCCGCCGACCGCGGATTTCAGACGCCGCCGCAATTTGCGTAAGGGGGTGACAACGGTTTCTCGCCAGGGGCGGGCGGACGCGTCGAACGCGGTTAAAACCTCTCCCGACAAATAGGCGCCGTGCCGACCGGTCCAGCAGCACAGAAGCAGGATCACGACATCAAGGTCGAGGGTATCCTGCAACGCCAGACAGGCGCTTTCAACGCTGTCGCGGTTATAAAAATCCAGGCAAAAAGCCTCGAATGCGGCATGGGTTTCCGTCTTTTCCATGCCGGCATGGTGGGTAAGGAAAAGGAATATGGCAAGGTCGGCCTAACATGCCGCTTCTTCCCTTCACCTGACGCTGGAAAGGGCCTATAGTCCGCTCGCGCCATTTCGGCGAACCCCACCTTCCGGCGTAGATCGTTCAGGTTTTCGATGACAGGATTGGATGAAGAGCAAGAAGCGGCGATCCACGCCCGTATTGCGGAATTGGCGGAAGAGCATCGCGATCTCGACCAGATGATTTCCCGGGTTTCGGAATCCGCCCCCTTCGATCAGTTGCAGCTACAACGGATGAAGAAGCGGAAACTGGCGATCAAGGACCAGATGTCCCGGCTGAATGCCTTGCTGGTTCCGGATATCATCGCCTGATCAGCGGACGCTCTATAATGTAACGTCGGTTGCCGAACGCGAGGATGTCTTTACCTCCGCGTCCAATGTCCTCAGCGCGACATCCGCTGCGTCGATCGTCTCCAACGCGCTTTTACCGCTTTCCAGCATGGCAAACCCATAGGCGATCCGGTCATGCGGCGCGAACCGGTCCGGGAAGTCATCCAGGGATTTTTGAAGAACCCTTGCCAGAGCATGCGCCCGGTCTTCCGCCGGTTTACCGGACAGGGCGGTCAGCAGAACCGCAAAATCCGTGTCGCCGATCCGACAGGCGGGTTCGCTGGGGGCGACGGCATCTGCCAGAATACGACCGATCCGCACGGCGATCCGTTCCGCCGCGGCGCGACCGCGTCGGGCCTTGAGGTCCGTCAGACCCGGCACGGAATAGACGGCGATGGAACTGTGCACGCCCTCTCCTTCCTGGCGGTCCAGATATTCGAGATGATCGATTTCCGTCATGAACACGTCCGCGCGCATAAGCCCGGTGAACGGATTCGTGCGGCGGGCCTCAAGGGCGCGTTCCAACTGATGTTCAGCCTTGTCGAGGGCTTCGTAGACTTCCGCCAAGTCCGCGGAAAAGGAAGATATTACCCGACGGGTCGCCGGGGTGGCCTTTTCAAGATCGAATCCGTGAAGCTCCACCGGGTCTCGCGGCATGCGGCGGCGTTCGCGGGGACTGGACCGCCGCCACGATTCCATCGTGTCGCTATCGCGTTCCGCGGAGGATTTGACATGCGCCGCCGTTGCGCCGGCGACCGATCCGACGGCAAGACGGCGATCAACGCTGGGCGGGTCTTTCGGCAGGTTTGTTTCATCTGTCTTCATACAACTACTATACCATAAGAATATGGGAACATAGCGACGAAGGCGGATCGGAATCATCATGGTAATACCGTGCCTTGCATGCGCCGCCGCCATCCCTATACTCCCGGCCTTTCCGGGCTTGCTCGTAAGGAGATGGGTATGAGCGTCACCCCCCAGATCGGTATCATCATGGGCAGTCAGTCGGACTGGCCCACCATGAAGCATGCCGCCGATACCCTGGAGGCGCTGGGCGTCCCGTTCGAGGCCCGGATCGTGTCCGCGCACCGGACGCCGAAGCGTCTTGTCGACTATGCCGAAAGCGCGAAGGCGCGGGGCCTGAAGGCGATCATCGCGGGTGCGGGCGGCGCGGCGCATCTGCCGGGTATGACGGCATCGATGACGCCGCTGCCTGTTTTTGGTGTCCCCATCGAATCAAAGACCCTGAAGGGGCAGGACAGCCTTCTGTCTATCGTTCAGATGCCGGCGGGTATTCCCGTCGGGACGCTGGCCATCGGCCGCGCGGGGGCGATCAATGCCGCGCTGCTATCGGCGGCAGTCCTCGCCCTGAACGACCCGGCGATTGCGGCGGCGCTGGACGATTTCCGCGCCCGTCAGACCGCCGCCGTGGCCGAGGAGCCGGTTGACGATGTCCAATAACCCCCCCAATCGAACTCTGCCGCCAGGATCGACCATCGGAATCCTCGGTGGCGGACAGTTGGGCCGCATGCTGGTGCTGGCGGCTGCGCGGCTGGGCTACCGCTGCCGTATCTTCGAACCGCAGGTCGATTGCCCGGCCAGCCATGTCGCCGACCATCTGGCGGCGGGATATGACGATCTGGCGGCGCTGGACGCCTTCGCGAAATCCGTCGACGTGATTACGCTGGAATTCGAAAACGTGCCGATTGCGGCGGCGGAACGCCTTGCCGAAACCGTGCCGGTGCGTCCGGGGGCGCAGGCGCTGGCCGTCGCCCAGGATCGGGCGGAAGAAAAGACCTTCCTGAGTCTCGCGGGAATTGAAACCGCGCCCTGGGCGCCGGTCGCGTCCCAGGCGGACCTTGAGGCGGCCTTGGACAAAATCGGTCGTCCCGCCGTGCTGAAGACCGCGCGGTTGGGCTATGACGGAAAAGGGCAGGCCGGGATCAAGACCGATACGGATATCGACGGGCTGTTCGACACGCTGGGCGGCGTGCCCTGCGTTCTGGAAGGCTTTGTGGATTTCGATCTGGAAATCTCCGTCCTCGCGGCCCGTGGGCTGGACGGCCAAATCGCCTGTTTCGAGCCGGTGGAGAATATTCACCGCGACCATATCCTGCATCGCACGCTGGTCCCGGCGGGGGTCGCCGCCGATATCGCGGCGAAGGCTGAAAACATCGCCCGGACCACGATTGCGGCCTTGGACTATATCGGGTTGCTGGCGGTGGAGATGTTCGTTCTGCGCGACGGCCGTGTGCTGGTCAATGAAATGGCACCGCGTCCGCATAATTCCGGTCACTGGACCATCGACGGGGCGGCAACCAGCCAGTTCGAACAGGTCGTCCGCGCGGTCTGCGGCTTGCCGCTGGGCGATACGACGCGGGTCGGCCGGTGCGAGATGGTGAACCTGATCGGTTCGGAATCCGACGATTGGGAAAAATTCCTCGGGGAACCCGGCGCACGGCTGCATCTCTATGGCAAGGCGGAAAGCCGCCCGGGCCGCAAGATGGGCCATGTCAATTACGTTTGGCCGGAAAAGGCCTGACGCCCTATTCCAGGAAGATCCAATAGAGCGCGGTCCCGAAGAATGTCGGGATCCACAGGAAGGGCAGCAGCGCCGACACCATCGCGGCGGTGAACAGATTCTTGCCATGCAGGAATAGGGCGAAGGCGATACCGGCGATTCCGGTAAGCGGATAAAGATAGGCGGAGTGCAGCAACAAGCTGGGCACGCCTTCCACCCAGCGCCAGATCATCATGGCGGCAATGGCGATCAACACGCCGAACGGCACGAAAGCGGCGGCGGAGGCCATTATGGTGTTGCGGGAAACGAGGCGCGCTTCTTCCCGCCAGCCCGCCTTTTCGGCGTCCTTCAGCTCCTCTTTCATATGTTGGAAGAGCATCGGCATCCGACCGGTCAGCGCGCGCCGCGCATGCGGCCGAAGGATTGGAAGGCGCGCAGCCGCGCGGGCACGATATCCGCAATCTTGGCAAGGCGGGCCTTCACCTTCGGCACTTTCATCACGTCCTCGATCCGGCGGGCCAGGAAGGCGCGGGTTTCCGCGAAATCCTCGCTGTGATCGTTCAGCCAGACCAGCAGGGTCGATGAATAGACACCGGCCAGCAGCGCGCGTTTGGAATAGAAATTCCAGTCCGTCGACCGATCGCCCGCCGCGAACCACATATCGTCCACGGTGCGGTACAAAAGACGCAGCGCCAGACCGGAATTCTGCGGCAATGCCAGCAGGGCCAGCCCTCGGCGCACGGCTTCCCGATCCGGTTCGTGCTGGTTCAGACGGGTCATCACGGCAGTCGCGATCCGGTCGCGGATTTTCATCCCGTCCAGATCCTGTTCGGCCAGAGAGGTCAGCATCTCCCGATCCGCCATCTGGCTGTGCCACGCCACCATGTCGCGTCCGATGCCAGGGAAGAAAGTCTTGGCGTCGTCTACCGTCAAGCCGATATCCGTCGCCGCGCGGCTCAGCGCCACCGTCGTCCAGCCGTCGAAGGGAACATGCGGCAAGGCGGCCCGGATCAGCCGGTCGCGAATTTCGCGCGTATCGGCTTCGTATGCATCCGCCTCGTGTGCATCCGCCTCGGGGGCATCAGATTTCGTTCTCGGCATCGTCCAATTCCTCTTCGTCTTCCGTTTCGGGTGGAAGGCCCATCAATTCCCGCGCCCGTGCAGGCATACCATGCCGAAGCTCATCCCGGAAGATCAGCAGGGACAAATCGTCCATGCGTTGCGGGTATAGGATGCCGTCCAGATGGTCGCATTCGTGTTGCAGGACGCGGGCATGGAAGCCGGTCACTTCCTTGTCGATCGTCTCGCCGTCGGCGCCGACCGCCGTCAGCCGGATTCGCGTCGGCCGCGGCACAAGGCCCAGCATGCCCGGCACGGACAGGCAGCCTTCCCAATCATAGGCGACCTCGTCGGTCAGCGGTTCGATGACGGGATTGATCAGCGCCGTCAGCGGTACGTTTTCCCCGCCGCGCGCGGCCGATACGAAATAGACGACGGCCCGCAGAGGGACATGGACTTGCGGTGCCGCAAGGCCGGTTCCGTCGGCGTCGTCCATGGTTTCGACCATGTCGTCCAGAAATTCCAAAAAGGCGGGGTCGGTCGGATCGTCCACCGGGTCCGCGATTGTTCGCAAGACCGGATGGCCCATCCTAGCGATTTTCAATATGGCCATGGCGCCCTTAAACTCCCGTCTTCCAACCAAAAGGGCTTCACAAGCCGCCCCTATAGTGCTATTAGCCGCGCTCACATCCGGGGGAATAGCCTCCGGAAACCGCGATTTATTGCGGTTACACAAAACTTCAATCGCTTGAAAGGCGGGTGAAAGCAAGTGCAGGTCATCGTTCGCGATAACAACGTCGATCAGGCCCTCCGTGCGCTCAAGAAAAAATTGCAGCGCGAAGGCGTCTTCCGGGAAATGAAACTCCGTCGGCATTTTGAAAAGCCGTCCGAGAAAAAGGCCCGGGAAAAGGCGGAAGCGCAGCGGCGCCACCGTAAACTTCTACGGAAGCGCCTGGAGCGCGAAGGGTTCTAGTCTAGACCTGACGCCGGATTCTCGGATCCGACACTTCAGTGGAAACGCTCTCGATTTGATCGGGGGCGTTTTTGCTTTTTGGGGGGCCTAGCGTTCGGGCACCATGTCGAAGGCGATGCAAACCCGGGCATCCTGGCTGTCGAACGGCAATGTTCGATGATACAGGGACGACGGGAACAGCACGACATCTCCCGGTGTCGGCTTATGACGGATCGTCGGGTGCGGACGGTTCGCCAGTTCCGGGAAGGTATCGCCGCGCAGGGTGAATTCGATTGCCCCTTCTTCCGCTGCGTCGCCGGTATCCGGGATATTCAGATAGACGACGCCGCTGACCCATCCTTCCGGATGGATGTGTGGGGCTTGGTAGCCGCCGGAACGCAATTCGACATACCATGCCTGAAGACGGTAACGGTCCGGCCATTGCAAGACGAGGTCGGTGGTAAGGTCCGCCCGATCTGCCCGATACCGCTCAGCACAGGTTCGGATATGGCTTTCAAGCTTTCCGAGGACGGGGCAAGGCGTGGCAAACAGATTGCCGGTCGACTGGAAACCGCCCGTCGTCGTTTTGCCGCTCGGCTCCCAAACGGCGTCCTGCACCTTGACCGCCTGTTTCAGGCGGTCCACCGGTATATCGGTGGCGTCTTGAGGGGCGATGCGAATTTCTTCCATCGGATCGGGGCAAAAATTGTACGGATCCGTGGCCGACCGACGTTCCGCGCAATAGGCGCTGATCGACGCTTTGCGCAGGTTGATCGGGTCTGTTTCCGCATAGGTCCGCAGTCGCGCGTCGAATTCATCCCAATGCTTCAGATGGGCAAGGCTTACCAGCGCGCGGGATTCGGCATACCGGGTCTTGCACCGATCGAAGGCGGCAAGCGCATTCGAATGGTCGCCCAGGGTCGTCAGTGTTTCGCCGAGATTGCTGTAAGCGGAGGCGAAACGCGGGTTCAGATCTATGGCGCGCTGATAGCATTCAACCGCTTCGTGATGGCGTTCTTGCCGTCCAAGGACGTTGCCCAGATTGTTGTGCAGTCCGGCTTCGTCCGGGGCGATGGCAATCGCCTGACGGCAAACTTTTTCCGCGTCGTCCAATCGTCCCGATTGTTTCAGCAACGACGACAGCGGCGCCAGTACATTGATGTTGCCGGGCCGCCGCGTATCCAGGTCTTCCAGCCATCTGACGGCGTCAGCCGGACGTCCCGATTTGTCGAGCAGCCTGGCGCGTTCGATTTGAACGTCCAAGGCTTCCGGCCAACGTTTCAGAAACGCGTCGGCGTGGCGCAGGGCCGTCTGGTGCCGGTTGGCGCTGGCCGCGGTTTGGATGCAGTGGCGGCGAAGCTCCGCGCTGTCCGGCGCGAGCTTCATCGCCCGTTCCAGATGACGGAACGCCTCGTCATATTTGCCCGACGCGTGACGGATAACCGCCAACAGGTGCAGGGCCTTCACATTATTCGGATCGGATTGCAGCACGGCCCGGCAATGTCGGGCGCCTTCTTCACCTTTGCCCGAACGATATAGGGCAAAGGCCTGTGCCAATAATTGTGCGTGTTTCTCCCATCCGTGCGTCGCGTTTCGCTGTCGCACGTTTCCCCCAGTTTATTTTCCCCGGGGACAGATTATGACGTTTTTGTGAATAATCCCAAATACGGCGGGTTTTTGGATGTTTATTGCGCTGCGGCTACCCGCGAATCGCGAAAGCCAGATAATTCACATCCAAATCCTTAGGCGCAAGGTGGAAGGAATCCTCCACCGGATTATAGACCATGCCGCAGACTTCCGTCAGGGACAGTCCCGCGCGACGCAGGGAGGCGGCGAGTTCCGACGGTTTGACGAATCGCTTCCAATCATGCGTTCCGCGTGGCAGCCAGCGCAGAATGTATTCCGCCCCGACGACGCCCATAAGGAAAGACTTCGGCGTGCGGTTGAAGGTCGACAGCGCCATCGCGCCGCCGGGTTTCAGCAGTCCCGCCGCGTCCTTAAGAAAAAGGTCCAGGTCGGCGACATGTTCGACGACTTCCATATTGATGACCGCGTCAAACCGTTCCCCGGCTTCCACAAGATCTTCCGCCGCCGCATGCCGATAGCGGATGGACAAGCCCATACGGTCGGCATGGGTGCGGGCGACGTCGATGGATTGGCCGGTCGCGTCAACGCCGGTGACGTCGGCGCCCAAACGGCACAGTGGTTCGCAGATCAATCCCCCGCCGCAGCCGATGTCGCAGATGGACAGCCCGGACAGCGGTTTCGTCGATAGGGGGTCGCGTCCGAAATGCGCGCACAGGCGGTCTCGAATGAAACCGATGCGGACAGGGTTCAGCATGTGCAGCGGCTTGAATTCGCCTTCCGCATCCCACCACTGATCGGCGATCGCGGCGAATTTTTCGATCTCGCGCGGGTCGATGGTGGAACCTTCGAATTTCGTCTGGGCGGCGGTCGCTGCGGACATGGGCAAAGCCTCTGTCGGTTGTCCTTGAAGTCGTGGTATCCAACGAGTATGGATACGCCGCCCGCGCCGGGCAAGCGGTTGATTGGTCGGCTGTCGGCGGGTCCAGGTGCAGGTCGGGGCAATTCAACGCCCCCAGGGACAGGTCGGGGCGGTTCAACGCCCCCAGGGACAGGTCAGGGCGGTTCAACGCCCGGTGTGAAAAGGCGATCGCGGAACGATGGCGCGCATTGTAATGAAATTCGGCGGCACGTCCGTCGCCGATATCGGACGAATTCACAACGCCGCAAAGCGCGTCCAGCGCGAGGTCGAGGCCGGTAACGAGGTTGCCGTCGTCGTGTCGGCCATGGCGGGCGTGACCAATCAGCTCGTCGCGTATGTCGATGAAACGTCCAAGATTTACGACGCCCGCGAATACGACACGATCGTCGCGTCCGGCGAACAGGTGACGGCGGGCCTGATGGCGCTGCGCCTGCAGGAAATGGGGATTTCCGCCCGTTCCTGGCTGGGCTGGCAGATTCCGGTGAAAACCAACGACGTGCACGGAAAGGCCCGGATTCAGGATATCCAGGCGGACGAGATCATCCGTCGCTTCGGCGAGGGGCAGGTCGCGGTAATGGCCGGGTTCCAGGGCGTATCCCCGATGAACCGGATCACGACGCTGGGCCGGGGCGGGTCGGATACGTCGGCGGTCGCGCTGGCCGCTGCGCTGAAGGCGGATCGATGCGATATCTATACCGATGTGGACGGCGTCTATACGACCGATCCCCGCATCGTGCCGAAAGCGCGTAAGATTGAGAAGATCAGTCACGAGGAAATGTTGGAAATGGCGTCGCTGGGCGCCAAGGTCCTGCAAACCCGTTCGGTTGAAATTGCCATGAACCATGGCGTGCGCCTGCAAGTTCTGTCTTCCTTCGAGGACAAGCCGGGCACCATGGTTGTCGATGAGGAAGAGATCGTGGAACAGCAAGTCGTAAGCGGCATCGCCTATAGCCGGGACGAAGCCAAGATCACCCTGGTGAAGGTCGCGGACAAGCCGGGCGTCGCCGCGGCGATTTTCGGGCCGCTGACCGACAATTCGATCAACGTGGATATGATCGTCCAGTCCGTATCGCCGGATGGTGAACGCACGGATATGACCTTTACCGTCGCGCGCACCGATCTGGAACGCGCGGTATCCGTGCTGAAACAGAATCATGACAAGATCGGTTATGAAAGCCTGTTGTCGGACGGTGAGGTTGTGAAGATTTCCGTCATCGGCGTCGGCATGCGCAGTCATGCCGGTGTCGCGCAAACGATGTTCCGCACCCTTGCCGAGAAGGGTATCAATATCCAGGTTATCTCCACCAGCGAGATCAAAATTTCCACCCTGGTGTCTGAAGAGTATGCGGAATTGGCGATGCGGTCGCTGCACACGGCTTATGGGCTGGATGCCGGCTGATCCGGTAGCGCGATTAAGGCGGCAGGGTACGGGACGGACGAAACGCGGGCGGTAGAACACGCGCTGGCACGTCCGTTCCGGCGATCGGTTTTCGGGAGGGGATATTTCGGGACGGCGGGACCGGCAAGGGTGATACCCTTTGCAGGTCGCGTTGTTATGTTGCGTGGCATTCGGTACGGCTCGCGACGGGCGCGATCCGGGGGATTCAGATGGACGGCGAGGGCATGAACGGATCGGCGGCGACATGGGCAGGCCCGCGCAAGCTTTTGCGCCGGTTGCGCGACGTCATGGCCGGGTCCGGCGCGGCCCAGGACAAGCTGGACCGGATCGCGAAACTGATCGCGGGCGACCTGGTTGCCGAAGTGTGCTCGATCTATGTCCGGCGCGCCGGCGATGTCCTCGAGCTCTTCGCCACCCAGGGCCTGAAGCCCGAGGCCGTTCACGAAACCCGCCTTAGGGTCGGCGAGGGGATCGTCGGCGCTATCGCGGCGGAAAGCCGCCCCATCGCCCTGGCGGAGGCCCGGGCCCATCCGAACTTCGCCTATCGCCCGGAAACGGGGGAAGAAATCTATACTTCCATGATGGGGGTGCCGATCCTGCGCGGCGGCCGCATGATGGGCGTTCTTGCGATTCAGAACACGTCCAAGCGGTTCTATTCCGACGAGGAAGTCGAAACGCTGGAAACCGTTTCGATGGTCGTCGCGGAAATGATCGCCAGCGGCGAATTGGTCGAAGCGTCGGAACAGCGTCCGGCCGACGGGATCGGACTGAAGCCGCTGCGGCTGGAAGGCGTACGCCTGAACGGCGGCATGGCGATGGGCTTCGCCGTTCTGCATCGCCCGGTCATCCCTGTCGGTCGTACCGTGGCGGAAGACGCGGCGGAAGAACGCCGTCGCCTGGACGAAGCCTTGTCCGGCATGCACGACCGTTTGGACAAGATGCTGGCCGATGCGCATAAACATGGGCAGGGCGACCATATCGACGTGCTGCGTACCTACCGCATGTTCGCGGAGGACAAGGGCTGGATTCGCCGCATCGTCGAAAATATCGAAAACGGTCTGACTGCCGAAGGCGCGGTGGTCCGTGTACAGGACGATACCCGTGCGCGGATGAAGAAGGTCGACGATGCCTATCTTCGCGAACGGCTTCTGGACCTTGAAGATCTTGCCTTCCGGCTGCTGCAGCATTTGCGCGGCGAAACCTGGGATATGGAACACCGGCAATTGCCGGACGAAACCATCCTGATCGCCCGCAATATGGGACCGGCGGATTTGCTGGATTACGACCGCAGCAAGTTGAAGGCCCTGGTGCTGGAAGAAGGATCATCCACGTCGCATGTCGCGATCGTCGCGAAGGCGCTGGAAATTCCCGTGATCGGGCGGGTGAAGACCGTGCTGGACCGGGTGGAGCCGATGGATCCGATCCTGGTCGACGGCAATAATGCGGTCTGCTTCATCCGACCGGGCGACGAGGTGCTGTCGGCCTTCCGGTCGTCGCTGCGCATGTTCGAGGAAAAGCGCGCCGCCTATCGGGCCGCGCGAGACCTGCCCTCCGTCACGCAGGATGGGGTGGACGTTACCTTGCTGATGAATGCCGGGTTGCTGATCGACATGGCGCATCTGCCTGAAACAGGGGCGGCAGGGGTCGGGCTTTACCGAACCGAAGTTCCCTTCATGGTCCGCAGCGATTTCCCCGACACCGACACCCAGGCCGAACTGTACCGGAAAATCCTGGACCAGGCGGACGGTCGTCCGGTTACCTTCCGTACATTGGATATCGGCGGCGATAAGGTCCTGCCCTACTTCCATGAAGCGGATGAGGAAAACCCGGCCATGGGCTGGCGCGCGATCCGCATCGCCATGGACCGGCCGGGCTTGTTGCGCGGGCAGTTGCGGGCGCTGATCGATGCGTCGGAAGGTCGGGCGCTACGTGTCATGTTTCCGATGATTGCCAATGTCGATGAGTTCCGGAAGGCGAAAGCCATGCTGGACAAGGAATTGGAACGTGCGGAACAGCGCGGCAAGCCGATCCCGGAAAGCATCGAAGTCGGTGCGATGTTGGAAGTCCCGGCGCTGGTCTTCCAGATCGACGCGCTGGCCGGAAAAGCGGATTTCATTTCCATCGGCAGCAACGACTTGTTGCAATTCCTCTTCGCCAGCGACCGGGGCAATCCGCGGTTGGATGGCCGGTATGATTCCCTGTCGGCACCGGTTCTGTCGGTCGTGCAGGAAATCGTCCGACGCTGCGCGCGCAGTGGGATCGATCTGTCCGTCTGCGGTGAAATGGCGGGATCGCCGTTGGATGCGCTGGCCCTGATCGGGCTGGGGGTGCGGCGTTTGTCCATGTCGCCGGCGAATATCGGACCGGTTCGCGACACCGTGCGCAGTTGTGTGACCACGTCGTTGCAGGGCTTCACAGAATCCCTTCTGAACCGGACGGACCGGTCGCTGCGCGGGGCGATGTTGAATTTCGCCCGCGACCACGGAATTCCGCACTAAAACCCGAATTCGACCATGGGTGGAAACCAGGCCGTGGCATCCGCCGCGGTCGACGCTTGTTCCTCATTTCGCTGCCTCTTTGCAATAATATGCAAACACGTTCATACTCTGTGGATAAATAACGGGTGGGGCTGTGCGACAGGGGATCGCGGGCTCTCGCTCGTTCTCATTCTGGTTAGGGCACATGACGGCGTCTGCAGAGAAACAACAACCGCATCTCGTAGTTGATAGCGAACGACCCGGTGCTGGTGTCGGCGCGATTTTGAGGGGGGCGCGACTTGCCCGCGATGAGGATTTGCGTGAGGTCGCGTCCGCATTGCGCATTCGACTTCCCTATCTTCAGGCCTTGGAAGACGGCGATGTCAGTGCGCTGCCGGGGGTGACATATGGGATCGGGTTCGTTCGCGCCTATGCTGCCTATCTGGACCTGAATGTCGAAGAAACGGTCGCGCGCTTCAAATCCGAAGTCAGCGGGATTCATCGGCGGACGCAGCTCAGTTTCCCGGAACCGCTGCCCGGCAACCGGGTTCCCGGCGGGGCGCTTCTGCTGATCGTGCTGATCCTGGCCGGGGCGGTCTATGGCGGTTGGCTCTATACCTCTTCGCAGAATATGAGTTTCACGGAAGCGGTGGAACAGGTGCCGCAACGTCTGATGGCTTTGTTGAAGCAAGAAGACGAGGTCGCACCAACGACCGCAGACTCCCAGGCGACCGATCCTGCGGCGGCGGTCAACCCGACCGTGGGAGGACAACAAGCGGCGGAAGAACCGACTGCCGATGCCGCCGCGCCGTCTGAAACAGCGGCTGTTGCCGAACCGACCGCAGACGCTGCGCCGGCAATGGACGAAACGGCGACGGGTTCCGATGCCGATCCGGTTCCGGCTACCGAAACGGCGACGGCCCCGGCGGTAAGTGCCCCTACAGAGTCTGCGCCTGAAACCCCGTCTGCCGATGCGCAGGTCGCGGAACCCGCCGCGACGATACCGGAAGAAGCGCCCGCCACCGAGACGCAGCCCTCTGAAACGGCGCCTGCGCCCGAGGCGACGACAGAGGCCACGCCGGAGCCGAGTGCTGAGCCCGAAAGCGCGATCACGGTTGAAGAACTGCCCAATCCACCGGCCGCACCGGAACCGCCCACGGCATCGCCCCCATCGACCGAGGCCGAGATGACGGACCAAGCTGCGGCGACAACGGCGAGCACCGCTGAGCCGGAAGCGCCGGTCTCCTCCTCTGCTGCGGAGGAACAAGTCGCCGAGGCAACGACGACCGATGATGTCGCCGCGCCCGCGACGACAGCGCCGGAGGTAGCCGCCGAACCGTCCACACCGTCACGGATCATAGTGCAGGCCACGTCCGATTCCTGGATTCAGGTAACGGATGCTGGCGGTTCTGTTGTCTATGAGCAGCTGATGCTGACCGGCGATATCTATCGTGTGCCGGATCGCGACGGCCTGAAGCTGACGACCGGCAATGCCGGGGCGCTGAAGATCGTGGTGGACGGGACAACGATCCCGCCGATCGGGGAATCCGGCGAGGTCCGTCGCGATATCGCCCTGACGCCGGATGCCCTGAAACCGTAAACGTCATCATAATCCCCGAGAAGCCGGGAATTCTGTATCCCGGTCTTGATATTCGGGGCTGAAACGCGCATTTTCACCGGCGTTCGGACACCGGCTTGGAAAGCCAATTCTGTGAGCGCCCCGCAATGAGCGTACGACCCTATAGAGAGATCCACCGCCGTCAGGCGCGCAAGATCATGGTCGGTCCGGTCGCGGTCGGCGGCGACGCGCCGATCACCGTGCAGACCATGACGAACACGCTGACCGCGGATGTCGATGCGACCGTCGCGCAGATCAAGCGTTGCGAGGATGCGGGAGCGGATATCGTGCGTGTGTCCTGCCCGGACGAGGCATCGACCAAGGCTCTGGCGCAGATCGTCCCTCAGGTGGCCGTGCCGATCGTCGCGGATATCCATTTCCACTATAAGCGCGCGATCGAGGCGGCGGAGGCCGGGGCAGCCTGTCTGCGCATCAATCCCGGCAATATCGGGTCCGCCGCGCGGGTGAAAGACGTCGTCCAGGCGGCGAAGGATCACGGCTGTTCCATGCGGATCGGCGTGAATGCCGGGTCGCTGGAAAAGCACCTGTTGGAAAAATACGGCGAGCCTTGCCCGGAAGCGATGGTCGAAAGCGCGCTGGAACACGCAAAAATTCTGGAAGACGCCGATTTCCGCGAATTCAAGATCAGCGTGAAAGCGTCCGACGTATTCCTGGCCGTCGCCGCCTATCATGGTCTGGCGGAGGCCTGCGATTACCCGCTGCATCTGGGTATTACCGAAGCGGGCGGCCTGCGCACCGGCACGATCAAATCGTCCATCGGTATGGGCAATCTTCTGTGGGCCGGCATCGGGGATACGATCCGGGTCAGCCTGTCCGCCGCGCCGGAAGAAGAGGTGAAGGTCGGCTTCGACATGCTGAAGGCGCTGAACCTACGCCATCGCGGTGTGAACGTGATTTCCTGCCCGTCCTGCGCGCGCCAGCAGTTCGACGTGATCGAAACCGTGAAGGTGCTGGAAGACCGATTGGCCCATATCACGACGCCGATGACGGTCAGCGTGATCGGCTGCGTCGTCAATGGACCGGGGGAAGCGCGGGAAACCGATATCGGTTTCACCGGCGGCGGCAAGGGCACGCATCAGGTCTATATCGCCGGTCAACCGCATCACCGCCTGAAGGATCAGGCCATCGTCGACCATCTGGTCGAACTGGTCGAAGCCAAGGCGGCGGAGATTGAGGCGGAACACGCCGCGTCCGGTTCTTCGACCTCCGCTGCCGCCGAGTAGCGACCCTCCCTTTCCATCATTGCCTGATTAGAGGATATCCCATGGCCGATTTGCAGCCTGTTCGCGGAACGCACGACCTCCTGCCGGAAGAAATGCGCGCGCATCGCCGCGTGTCCGATCTGGCGCGGGGGACGGCCGGGCTGCACGGTTTCGACGAAATCGCGACGCCGATCTTCGAATTCACCAATGTGTTCGCCCGCACGCTGGGGGATACGTCCGACGTCGTGACGAAGGAAATGTATACATTCGAAGACAAGGGCGGCGATCGGCTGACCCTGCGCCCGGAAAACACGGCGGGTGTCTGCCGCGCCTTCATTTCCAACGGATTGGCCCAGCACGCGCCGGTGAAATATTTCTATTCCGGTCCGATGTTCCGCCACGAACGGCCCCAGAAAGGCCGCATGCGTCAATTCCACCAAATTGGGATTGAACTGATCGGTGCGGCCCAGCCGCTGGCCGATGTCGAAGTCATCGCCTGCGGTCGGGCTATTCTGGAATCGCTGGGCGTGGCCGACGATACAGTGTTGGAGCTCAACACGCTGGGCGATACCGAAAGCCGCAACGCCTATCGCGCGGTTCTGGTCGACTATTTCCAGGATCATATCGACCGCCTGTCGGAAGACAGCCGCGACCGCCTGACCCGCAATCCGATGCGCATCCTGGACAGCAAGGATGACGGCGACCGGAAGCTTGTGGCGGATGCGCCGATCTTTTCCGATTATCTGAACCAGGAAAGCCAGGACTTTTTCGGCGCGGTGACGGGCGGTCTGGACGCGCTGGGGATCACCTACAAACTGAATCCGCGTCTGGTGCGCGGGTTGGATTACTACTGCCACACGGCCTTCGAATTCACGACGGAAGCGCTGGGCGCGCAAGGCACCGTGATGGCGGGCGGACGCTATGACGGGTTGATCGGCATGCTGGGCGGTCCGGAAACGCCCGGTATCGGCTGGGCGGCCGGGATCGAAAGGCTGGCCATGCTGTCCGGTGTGATGCCGGAGGCCGATCGTCCGATCGCTGTCGTGCCGATGGGGGAGGATGCGGAGCGCCGTGCCCTTACCCTGGTCCGCGACCTGCGCAAGGCCGGGCTACGGGCGGAAAGCGCATTTTCCGGCAATATGAAAAAGCGCATGAAACACGCAAACAAGATCAATGCCGTTGTGGCGGTGATCCTGGGCGATGAGGAATTGTCGCGCGGCGTGGCGCAGGTGAAGACGCTGGACGACGGGACGCAGCGGGAGGTGGCCCTCGACCGACTGGCGGACGACCTCTCGGTCGCGCTATCGCAAGGCTGATCCCATGCGGGACGGGACCCCGGACCGCGCCTTCGTCGTCGGCGCAAGCTATCGAACGGCGGATTCGCGCATCCGGGACCGTCTCTATATCGAACCGGGTGCCGTGCCCGACTTCCTGGCGACGGCGAAGGCGGCCGGATTGACGCAGGCCTTCGCCCTGTCGACCTGCGACAGGGTAGAGGTCATCGGGGCGTCACCTGATCCGGAAAGTGCCTGTATCGCCGCGGAACGACTATTGCTATCGCGTCTGGACGGGGTATCCGCCGGATCGGACACGATCTACCGGCTTTCCGATACCGATGCGGTTCGGCATGTGTTTCGCATCGCGGCGGCGCTCGACAGTCAGATGGTCGGCGAATCCCAAATCCTCGGTCAGTTGAAGGACGCGGTGCAGGTTGCCCCGACGGGCGCGGGGGAATTGGATCGCCTGACCCAGGCCGCCTTTGCCCTGGCGAAACGGGTGCGCAGCACGACCCGCATCGGGGAAGGCGCGGTGTCCGCCGCCGCCGCCGCGGTGAAGGTCGCGCAGGACCTGCACGGACCATTGGATAAATGCCGGGCGTTGCTGATCGGATTGGGGGAAACCGGGGCGCTGATCGCCGACCAGTTCCTGCGGGCGGGATTGGGGGTGCTGAACCTGACCGGTCCGGCCCGCCGTACGGAACGGGAGGCCGCGCGGCGCGGTTGGACCTATCACCCGTTCGACCGGCTGGACGAGGCGCTGGCCAATGCGGATATCGTCATCACCGCCGCCGGTCGTGGCACCTATCTGATCGACCGGGCGCGCATGGACCATGCCAGCACCCGACGTCGGCACAAACCGATCCTGGTGGTCGATGCGGGCATCCCGTCCGATGTCGACCCGGATACCGACCGCATTCGTGACGTGTTTTTATATTCGCTGGCGGATATCGAACGGCTGGCGGAAAAGGGCCAGTTGGACCGCAAGGCGGAAGCGCTGGAAGCCGAAGCGATGGTAGAGGCCGCGCTGGTCGACTGGCGTCGCGCCCAGGCGGAACGGGAAGGCGTGCCGGGACTCGTCGCCCTGCGCGACCATTTCGAAACCCTGCGGGACGAGGTGTTGCGCCGCCATCCCAATGCCGATCCGACGGAGGCGACGCGCCTGCTGGTCAATCGCCTGCTGCATGAGCCGAGCGAATGCCTGCGCGAGATCGCGAAGCAAGGAAGCGATGCGGATCTGCGCGATACAATTACCGTGAACCGGGTTCTGGAGCGGTTGTTCGCCCTGACCCTCGATAACGAAAGCAAGAACAAGAATGAGTTGGACGGATAATATCGACCGGGTCATTACCCGCCATAAGGAATTGTCGGACCGCATGGCGTCGGTCGGATTGTCGGCGGACGAATTCCAGTCGCTGTCCATGGAATACGCGGACCTATCGCCGGTCGTGGAAACGGCGGAGGCCTATCGTCAGGCGCTGGCGGAACGGGACGACCTGGAGGTCATGATCGACGACAAGTCATCCGATTCCGAAATGCGGGTCCTGGCCCGCGAAGAGCTGGAGGCGCTGGACGCTCGGCTCCCGGCGCTGGAGCAGGACCTGAAACTGAAACTCCTGCCGAAAGACGAGGCGGATAAGCGCAGTTGTATCCTGGAAATCCGGGCCGGGACCGGCGGAGACGAGGCCGCCCTGTTCGCGGGCGACCTGCTGCGCATGTATCAGCGCTATTGCGCCGCGCGGGGCTGGCGGTTCGAGGTGTTGGAGGCCAGTGAAACCGAAATCGGCGGCTTCGCCCAGGTCACGGCGGCAATCGAAGGGGCCGGCGCCTATGGGCGCTTGAAATTCGAATCCGGCGTGCATCGGGTTCAGCGCGTGCCGGTGACCGAAAGCGGCGGGCGCATCCATACCTCTGCGGCGACCGTCGCCGTTCTGCCGGAAGCCCAGGAAGTAGACGTGGACATCAACGAAAACGATCTTCGGGTCGATACCTATCGCTCCCAAGGGGCGGGTGGACAGCATGTCAACACGACGGACAGCGCGATTCGCATCACGCATTTGCCGACCGGGCTTGTCGTGACCTGTCAGGATGAAAAGTCCCAACACAAGAACCGGGCGAAGGCGATGAAGGTTCTGCTGGCGCGTCTGTACGACATGGAACGGGAAAAGATCGATTCCGAACGCGCGGCGAACCGCAAGTCCATGGTCGGATCGGGCGACCGGTCGGAACGCATCCGGACCTATAACTTCCCGCAGGGCCGCGTCACCGATCATCGTATCAACCTGACGCTCTACAAGCTGGACCGAATGATGGCGGGCGAGGCGCTGGACGAAGTGCTGGACGCCCTGATCCTGGAAGACCAGTCGGCGCAACTCGCCGATCTGGGAGAGGGCGCATGAGCGACACCGTCGGCGACCTCCTGCAGGAGGTGACCGACGCCCTGCGTGCGGCGGGGATCGAGAATGCGCATTGGGAAGCGCGCTATCTGTTGCAGGACGCGATCGGCCTGACCCCGACGGATTTCGTGCTGGGGACGGGTCAGCGCCCGGCGGAATGCGACCGCGTGCGGGATTGGGTGCGGCGTCGCGTGGCGGGCGAACCATTGAGCCGGATTGCCGGGACGCGGTGTTTTCGGGGGCTCGACTTCCAACTGTCGCCCGGCACCCTGGACCCGCGCGACGACAGCGAGGTCCTGGTGGATGCCTGCCTGTCCGAATTGCCGGAACAGGATACAGCCCGCATCGCGGATATCGGGACGGGCACGGGATGCCTGTTGCTCAGCATCCTGGCGGAACGGCCCAAGGTCTCGGGCCTGGGCATCGACCTGTCGCCTGACGCGGCCGCGACGGCACGGCGGAATGCCGCCGCCCTGGGGCTGTCGGGTCGGGCATATTTCGCGGTCGGTTCCTGGACGGCGGCCCTGCCGGAGACGGGCTTCGACCTGATCCTATCGAATCCGCCTTACATCCGGCGCGACGTGATCCCGACCCTGGATGTTTCCGTGCGGGAGTATGATCCCATTCTGGCGCTGGATGGGGGGGACGACGGATTGGACGCCTATCGCGCCCTGGCCCGCGATATGCGCCGGATTTTGAAGCCGGGCGGATGGCTCGCCGTGGAGATCGGCTGGGACCAGGGAGAGTCCGTTCAGACGCTGTTGATGCGCGCCGGTTTCGCGCAAATGCGTCTGATCCGGGATGCCGGTGACCGGGACCGGGTCGTTATGGTGCGGAATCCTGCCCTTTCCGGCTAAAAAACACTTGGAAATACCGTGGCGACCCGCTAGGTTGACCATCGACGGTATCCGAAGGGTGGCTCCCCGAAAGCGGGGATTTCTGGACCGTCTCTCCGCGAATGCGTAGACGAATGGGCTTGGTACTGACCAGGCGCCGTGACAGACGGCAGGCTTGCCGGAACCCTTATTTAACGCAATTTGACCTCAAGAGGTAACGCGTGAACAATCAAAAGCAAAATCGCGGTCGGCATCGCAATAATGCCCGACGCAGCAATCCGTCCCGTCAAAATTTCGATTCTAACGGGCCGGGCGTTCGAATCCGTGGAAACGCCACCCAGATCTACGAAAAATACATTCAGCTTGCCCGCGACTCGCAGGGGTCCGGCGACCGCGTCATGGCGGAAAACATGCTGCAGCATGCGGAACACTATTACCGCATCCTGAATGACGGCAATAACGGCGAACGCCCCGCGCGGATGTCCCATGCCGATAACAATCAAGGCGATGCGGGCAATGACGGGCAGGACGATTCGCAGGATGAGGCGGTGACCGAAACCACCGGCGCAACCGTGCAAGCGACCGGCGGCAATGACGGCGACAATTCCGATGCCGACATGTCCGACAACGCCGACCAGACGTCGGAAGAAGAACAGACGCCGCCGCGCCGTTCCCGTGGTCGCGGCCGTTCCGCGGCATCGAATGACGGTGGCGGGAAACCGGCCGGTGCGGCACGCGGCCGTGGCCGCCGCCCATCGAACCGGAAGACCGACAGCGCGGATTCCTCCGGCGACGAGACACCGGCCCAAGCCGAACTGGCGATGAGCGTGGACTGATTGCCGGGCAACAATCGCCGCAAAGAAATGGAAAGGCCGCCCGTTTGGGCGGCCTTTTTCTTGTTCTCTACTATTCGGCGGGCGAGGGGTCGGCCCCGGTGGGATGTTTCTTCGCCCGGCGGCGGCTGATCCAGCCTGCCATGTCCGATCGCATTTGCAGCCAGCACGGCGTTACCAACAGTGTCAGCAACGTTGCGAAAGCAAGGCCATAGGCGATGGCCGTGGACAACTGCACCCACCATTGCGTGGACGGGGCGCCGACCGACACTTCCCGGGTGACGAAATCGATATTCACCTGCATGACCATGGGTAAAAGTCCCAGGATCGTCGTCACCGTGGTCAACATGACCGGGCGCAGTCGTTGCGCCCCGGTTCGCAGGATCGCATCCCGCGCATTGGCGGATGACCCGATCAATCGGTCGAATGTATCGATCAGCACGATGTTGTTGTTCACCACGATCCCGGCCAGGGCGATGACGCCGATCCCGCTCATCACGATGCCGAAGGGCTGTCCGGTCACCATCAGTCCGATCAGAACGCCGACGGTGGACATGATCACCGCGAACAGGATGAGGAAGGCGGAAAAGAAGCTGTTGAACTGAGTCACCAGAATGATCGCCATCAGGAACAGCGCAACGCCGAATGCCTTAACCAGGAAGGATTCCGCCTCCTGCTGTTCCTGGTCTTCGCCCTTGAATTCGATATAGACACCGTCCGGCAGGGGGCGGCTTTCGATCCAGCTGCGCAGCGACTTCACATAAGAATCGGCCAGCAGCCCTTCTTCAAGGTCCGCCTTCACATAGGCGATGCGCGATCCGTCGACACGGCGCAGAATACCTGTGTTTTCCTCCGCCGTGCGGGTGACGAAATTCCCGGCCGGAACCGGGCCGTTCGCCGTTGTGACGCGAAGGCGATCCAACTGATCGATGGATCGATAGGATTCCGGGAAGCGCGCGATGATATCGACTTCCTCGTCGGAATCGTCGGGCCGGTAATCGGATACTTTCAGCCCGTTCGTCACCAGTTCGATGAAACTGCCCAGAACAGCGATATTCGCGTTGAACTTCGACGCCTGCGCACGGTCGACGGAATATTCCCACTGAATTGCCGGGATCGGCCGGGAATCCTCGATATCGACAAGACCGTCCAGGGTGTCGAGCTTCTCGCGGACAATCCGCACCGCCTCGTCCAACAAGGCCGGATCGCGGGCGCTCATCTGCAGATGGATCGGCTTACCGACCGGCGGGCCCTGTTCTTCCTCCCGGACCTCGATATGGATGCCGGGGACATGGCCGATCCGTTCCCGAATCTCTTCCTTGATTTCGGAGGCGTGACGGCGCTCATCCCATTCCGTGAATTCGACGGTGATCTTCCCGATAATGTCTTCGGCCTCGTCGTCCCGCACCTGGAAGTTCCCGGCGGAGGTATAGACGCTTTTGAACTCGCCATCCTCACGTCCGATGTCGAGGACTTGATTTTCCACTTCGGTGACCAGAGCGTTCTTTTCATCGACCGAAAGGTTGCCGCGCGCATGGACGTTCACGATCATCAGCTTCGGCTCGATATTCGGGAAGAATTCGACGCCCTTGCCGAAAATGCCATAGGCGACCATGACGCCGACCAAGCTCCCCGCCGACAGCAGGAGGACCAGCCACGGCGCCCGCAGGGCCAGACCCAGCGTTTTGACGTAAACGCCGGTCAAGCCGCCAACCTGCGACGGATCCAGGGTTTCGTCGATATCGTCGTCGCGGTCGGAATGCGCGGCCAATGCCTTCGCGGTTTCGGATATTTCGTGGCGTTCCAGCAAACGCCCGCCGACGCCACCCAGCCAATAGCCCAGCACAGCGCCGCCGATCCCGAGCGGCACGGCCACAAGGCCGCCGCCGGCTCCGCCCAGGGCGGCCGCCAGGGCGACGGTGACGATCAACTGCACGACCTTGGACAGATTGGCGCCCAGGACCGGGCTGAAAATCAGGGCCATGGCCAGCGATGCGGACAGGGTCGCGATCAGGGTGATCGGCAGGTATTTCATGAACTCGCCGACGATGCCCGGCCAGAACAGCAGCGGCAAGAAGGCGGCCAGGGTGGTCGCGGTGGAGGCGATGATCGGCCAGGCCATGCGTTTCGCCGCCAGCCCGTAGGCGATTTTCTTGTCCACGCCTTCCGACAGTTTTCGGTCGGCATATTCCGTCACGACGATGGCGCCGTCGACCAGCATGCCGACGGCGAGGATCAGGGCGAACAGCACGACGACGTTCACGGTCAGCCCCATGATGGACAGTACCAGTACCCCGGTCAGAAAGGATCCGGGGATTGCCATGCCGACCAACAGCCCGCCGCGCAGCCCCAGCGCCGCCACTACGACGATCATCACCAGCAGAATGGCCGATAGGACGTTGTTCTGCAGGTCCGTCAGCATGGTGCGGATGTCTTCGGACTTGTCGCTGGAATACCCGACCTCCAAGCCCGCGGGCCAGTAGGGCTTTTCCGCTTCAACGATGGTGCGGACGGCCTCGATCGTTTCGATGATGTTTTCGCCTGTCCGTTTCACGACCTCCAACCCCAGGGACGGCTTGCCGTCGACCCGGGCGAAGGTGGTCGGGTCCTTGAAGCTGCGCCGAACTTCCGCGATATCGCGGACGCGCACGACGGCATCGCCCTGGGTCACGATCGGCAGGTCCAGGATATCGTTTACGTCCTCGAACAGGCCGGGGACCTTGATGGAGAACCGACCGCTGCCGGTATCCAAGGCGCCCGCCGCGACCAGCTTGTTGGACGAACTGATCATGGACAACAGCGCTTCCGGCTCCAAGCCGTAGCTTTCGACCAGAACCGGGTCGATCAGGATTTCGACGACCTCGTCCCGATCCCCAGTGATGTTGACTTCCAGCACCGTGGAAATGCCTTCCAGTCGGTCTTGCAGGTCGCGGGCGATGCGCAGCAACGCGCGTTCCGGCACGTCGCCGGATAGCGTGACGACCAGAACAGGGAACAGGCTAAGGTTCACCTCGTTGACCGTGGGGTCGTCCGTGTCTTCCGGCAGGTCCGGTCGGACTAGGTCGACCTTCTCGCGCACATCGTCCAACGCGTCGTCGGCGTTGAACCCCGCTTCGAATTCCATCAGCACGTTCGCGCCGCCTTCATAGGCGGTGGATCGCATTTCCTTCACGCCCTCGATGCCGCGCAATTCCTGTTCCATCGGACGGACAAGTAGGCGTTCGGCGTCTTCTGGGGAAATCCCGTCATGGTGCATGGAGACATAGATGATCGGGATATTGATGTCGGGGTCCGATTCCTTCGGGATTGTGATATAGGCGATGCTGCCCGCGAGCAGCAGGAAGAACAGGACGGCCAGGACCGTCCTGGACCGGTTGAGGGCGGCGTCGATCAAACTCACGAGCGGTCTCCGATTTCCACGGAATCCATCGGCGCTTCATCTTCCGGTGCGCTTTTGACCGCGCCTTCCGGAACGGCGGTGACCTGGGCGCCCGGCGCGACGAAGGCTTGCCCGACCGTGATCATCCGCAACGATTCCGGTAGGCCGCCGACCCACATACCGTCGGACGTATCCTCAACGATCGTGACTGGGTAAAAAATGACACGGTCGTCCTCATCCAGGGACTTCACCCCGACTTGTCCGGTATCGTCCAGGGACAGGACGGACGGTGTGATGAAATGTGCCAGCACCTGATGCGACGGCAGCAGAACGCGGGCCGTCATGCCGTCCAACAGGGACGCGTCGTCATTCGCGACTTCCAATTCGACTTCAAAGGTTCGCGTCAGGTTGTCCGCGGTCGTCGCGATCCTGCTGACGATTCCGTCGACCTGTTGCCCGTCGACCAGTTCAATTTTCGCCAGAACACCCAATTCGACCTTGCCGATTTCGCGTTCGGTGACCTGCACCGTGACGATCATCGGGTCCAGGTCGGCGACGACCGCGATTTCCGATCCGGCCTGGACGAAATCGCCGACCTCGACCGACCGGCTTTGCAAGATACCGTCGAACGGGGCCTTGATTTCCGTTCGTTCGATGTCGAGCCGGATTTCCTCCAGCGTCGCGCGGGCGGACGACAGATTGGCCTCTGACTCGGCGCGCGCGGTTTCGCTTTGGAAGCCCTTGCCTGCCAGTTTCTTTGCTGCGTCGTATTCCAGTGACCGCTGCCGCACCAGGGATTCCGCCTTGCGCAGGATCGATACGCGGTCATTCGTGGCCAGTTTCACGATCGCCGCGCCGTCCTTGACCGGGGAGCTTTCCTCCGCGCCCACCTCGACGACGCGCCCGTCGGTTTCCGCCCGGATCGTGGCGCGGCGTTCCGCCTCCGTCTTGCCGGTGTACAGCAAGACCGCCCGGTGCTGTTCACCATGGCTTTCCCGGACGCGGACGCTCGGAAGGGGCCGTTCCTCCCCGGCTGCTTCAGGAGCGGCCGCCTGTTCCGCCGCACTGTCGGTTTCCGTTCCCTGTTGCCCGGACATGATCCAGCCGACGGCACCGACCGCCAAAAGACCGGCGAGGACATAGGAGATTTTGATGGGCGACTTCATTCCGGATTTCCTTGCTGCGCATCGTTGCCCCTCGGGGCTGAGCGGTGTGTTCTATTCAGCGGCTTCGCGTCCGTCGGTTCGGCGTTGGCCCGCGGCCGCGATAAAGGCGTCTCGGTTTTCAACCAGATAGTCATGTGCTGCCCGATAAACGGCGTGGCCGAAGCCGCGCACCAATTTCTGGCTGGCCGATGCACAGTTGTGCGCCGGTTCCGCCGCTTCTCGATCAATACAATGCTGCATACCGTCCAGGATCGATCGGTAATGATCGATCCGCGCATCGACAACCCGCGCGATCCAATCGGGTCGTTGCCATTCGGTAAAGAACAGAATGAACAGGGTATCCGACCGGACCTTGTCTTCGGACGGAATCTTGGACTGCAGCGCCTGTTCCAGATGGTCCCACCCGGACGGTGTCAGCCGGTATACCTTTTTGTCCGGGCGCTTTTCTTGGGTTTCGGACTTGCAGGTCACCAAACCGTCTTCCGCCAGTTTGGTCAGCGCGGGATAGATGGAGCCATAGGCGGCCTGCGCGAAATGCGCGAACGGACCGTCTTCGAACATTTTACGGATTTCGTAACCGGACGCTTCACCCAGCGCCAGCGCCCCAAGGCATATTGTCTTCGTATCCATGGCACCGCGTCTGCCTAGCCGAATTCGGTAGACAGGTAGTGCAGCCGGTTCGATATATCAAGTTAAAATATATCGAACCGATATACATGCATTTTCCAGGATTTCCCGGAAACTATCACGCGGCATGGGAGTATTAGTTTTCCGGGATGTCCTCAATCCAGGGAATCGGGGTTATGGCGATACCTTCCTCCAGCAGTTCTTTGGCTTCGTCGCCGGATGTCTGGCCGTAGATGCCGCGCGCTTCCTTTTCGCCGTAGTGAATCTTGCGGGCTTCCTCCGCGAATTTCCCACCGACGTTTTCGTGCGTGCCCTCGATTTCACGACGCAGAGCCTTCAGGGACTCGCGCATGCGAAGGGCTTGCTCCGTCCGGGCGGAGGTCTGCATTTTGCCGGAAGAGATGTTGGGGCGGCTGAGTCCTTGCTGGACCACATGGCTACCGCAGGCGGGGCATGCGATTTGCCCGGCCTGGCGTTGATCCTCGAAAGCGGCCGAATCCTTGAACCAGCCTTCGAACTCGTGATCCTTGTCACAGAGCAGTGTGAACGAAATCATCGTATCGACCATTGTCAAATCGTCATCTCTTTGGATGACACTCCGTGATTTGGCGTCAAAGGACGCCATATGCAAGTCGCATCGATGGGAGGAGGCCTCATATGTCCGGTTTATCTGATCATTTGACGAACAAACATGCCGGATTTCGGACCCCCAGTGCCTGGGTAACGCGATGGGCGGATATGGTGCCGCCTGGGAGGCCGGTGCTGGACCTTGCCTGCGGCAACGGCCGGCATGGCCGTTTCTTCCTGGAACGCGGTCATCCGACCCTGTTTGTGGACAAGGATCTAAGCGCCGTGTCGGACCTGCCGAAAGGCAACGGTACCACTCTTATGGAGGTCGACTTGGAGGACGGGTCACCGTTCCCCCTGGCGGACCGACAGTTCGGCGGCGTTATCGTGACCTGTTACCTGCATCGCCCGATCCTGCCCGCGATCATCGATGCGGTCGCGCCGGGCGGGGCCTTGATCTACGAGACCTTCGCCCGGGGAAACGAGGCTTATGGCCATCCGGCGCGGGAAGCGTATTTGCTGGAAGAAGGCGAATTGCTGCGCGCGGTCGACGGCGTCTTGTCCGTGCGTGCCTATGAGCACGGATATGACGCCCTTCCCAAACCGGGTATTCGGCAACGTATCTGCGCCTATCGACGGGCCGACTGATCAGTCGAAATCTTTTGCGAGCGCGCGGTGCATTCGATCGACCTCCCGATCAGATAGCGATCGGTCGAATGCGTCCAGCCGCGCGGCGACGCGTCCATACAGACTGTCTTCCGGATATCGCCCTTGCTTGTTCGGCTTCCCGGCCTTCAATCCCGTCAGTAGCGCGACGGCGTCTTCCACCCGCTTGACGGCGTAAAGGTGGAAGTCCCCCTTGGCCACGGCGGCGGCGACCTCGTCTTCCAGGATCAGATTGTCCAGATTGGCAGCGGGGACGATGACGCCCTGACTACCCGTCAGGCCCCGTCGCTGACAAGTGCGGTAGAAGCCTTCGACCTTATGATGCACGCCGCCGACGGCCTGTGCCTCGCCATGCTGATTGACCGATCCGGTGATTGCGAGGTCCTGGCGCAACGGGGCATTCGCCAGGGCGGACAGAACGGCGATCAATTCCGCCATGGACGCGCTGTCGCCCTCCACGCCGCCATAGTTCTGTTCGAAGGTAATGGAACAGTCGAAGGATAGCGGCGCCGTATTTGCGAACAGGCCGGACAGATAGCCTTGCAGGACCAGCACGCCCTTCTGCTGGATCGGTCCGCCCATATCGACCTGCCGTTCGATATTCACGACGCCGGCGCGGCCGATGCTGGCGCGGGCCGTGACCCGTGACGGCGTGCCGAAGGCATGGTCCCCGGTATCCCGGACCGTCAGCGCATTGATCTGGCCGATGGCACTGTCCGCCGTGGAAATCAGCACCGTGCCGCGTTCTATCAGGTCCTGGCTCTGCACCTCTATCCGGTTGTTGCGGCGGGTCCTTTCGGCAAGCGCGGCAACAAGGTCGGCTTCCGTCAATTTGCCGCCGTTTCCGGCGCGGCTATGGGCTTCCGCAACGATATCGTCGAGGAGTTCGAGCCTCGCGGTCAATCGGCTGCGTTCCCCGTACAGCCGTGCGGCGGTACCCAACAGATAACCGATCGCACCGGGTTCGACCGGGCGGCCCGTCAGCTTTTCCGCCCGCGCTTGCAGGATGGAGCCATAGATCGACAGGTCCGATGCCGTGGCGGGCACGGCTGCGTCGATATCGGCCTTGATCTTGAAAAGGCCCTGGAAATCCGACGATTGCGAATAGGCGGCGTAATAGATGGATGGTGACCCGACCAGCACGATCTTGATATCCAAAGGCACCGCCTTGGGAGACGGCGCGCCGACGATGGGCAGGCTGTTCTGCCGATGGGGTTCCTCGATCCGGACCGAGCCGTCGCGCAGGCTGTTCACCAGGGCTTCCCAGCTTCCGGGTTCCGCGACCAAGGATTCCGCCCGCAGGATCAGGACGCCGCCATTTGCCCGGTGCAGCGCGCCCGCACGGATCAGCGTGAAATCGGTTTCCATATGGGTCTGGCTGGGACGGTACTGGATGCGTCCGATCAGGTTTTCGAAGGACGGGACGGATTCCAGAATGACCGGCGGCGATTTTGCATCGCCGTTGTCGACCAGAAGGTTTACCGCATAGCGTTGTTCCGGCGGTTCTTCCGGGTTCGGGTTGCCTTGCGCATCGACGGCGGGACCGAAGGCGCGCAGCCGGTCCAGCAAGTCCTGCTGCAATTCCACGAACCAGCGGTTCAGTCCGTACCCGCCGAATGCCGCTGACAGCGGTTCGATCAACAAGTCGACCGTGTTGCGCGCCGCGTCGCGGGATATGCCGGATACTGTTTCCGCCAGCACCGCACGATCCTTCGCCAATTCGGCATTCATGTTGTTCAGTCGTTCGACGATGTCCTCGGCGGCATCCGATAGGCGGTCGCGGTCCGCTTCCGGCACGTCGTCCAAGGATTGCGGTTCGCCCTTGTCGGAAGACGGCGCGACGATGGGGCCTTGCTCCCCCTGAAAGATGCCCAGCCCCTGTGCGGCCGCATCCTTGCCGATTTCGTCCATTTTCGATTGCGCCGCCTTGACCAGACGCTGCTGTGCCGCCTTGACGCGGTTCTGGTAATCGTCGCTTTCGAACGTCTGTTTCAGGGCTGCGCGGACCTGCGCGACGAAGGTTTCCATCGCGTCCCGCAATTTGCGCCCGACGCCGGGCGGCAGGCGATAGGGTTTCGGGCGGTGCGGCCGGGCGAAATTGTTCAGGTAGACCCAATCGTCGGCGGGCGGCAGATGGGCCTGACTTTCCTGAATGAAGGCCAGGGTTTCCGTCAACCGCCCGGCGCGATCCGGTCCCAGGACGAAGATGTTGAAGCCGGATTCCTTCACCGACAGACCGAAACGGATCGCGTCGCGCGCCCGTTCGTGACTGGACAGGTCGAAGACCGTTTTCTTCTTAACGGACCGCCATTTGAACCGTGGAATGCCGACATTGCCGGCCTTCACTTCCCGCGCTGACATGGGATTGATCTCCCTGACTGTTATGGGATGAAGGTAAGCATGGATCGGGGCGCGGTAAATCCTTGTCTGATGGACGGCTTGCGCTACTCTCCCCGGCACTATGACGACAATCGCGACGATCAACCGCTATCCCGTCAAGGGGATGGGACCCGACCCGCTCGACTCCGCCGATCTGACGGCGGGGCAGGGGATTCCGTTCGACCGGCATTGGGCGATCGTCCATGCCGCCAGTGCCGTCGATCCGGCGGCCCCGGTCTGGGCGAAGAAAAGCAACTTCCTGTGCCTCGCCCGCGACGAGAAACTGGCTCAGCTGTCGATTGCCTTCGATGAGGAAACGAAGACCCTGACGATTTTCCGGAAGGGCAAGCAGATCAGCAAGGGGCGGCTGGACGACCATGTCGGCCAGTCGATCCTGCAAAGCTTCCTCAGTTCCTTCATGCCATCGGGACCGCGCGGCACGCCGCGTATCACGGAAGCGCCGGAAGGCGTTGCCTTCACGGATACCCAAACCGCGCATCTGTCGCTGATCAATCTGGCCAGCGTGAAGGACATCGAGCGTGTGACGCGGGAACCGGTCGATCCGCTGCGTTTCCGGGGGAACCTCTATCTCGACGGACTTGACGCCTGGAAGGAATTCGACTGGGTCGGGAAGCATGTCCGTATCGGCGCGGTCGAACTGGAGATTTTCGAGAAGATCGACCGTTGCGCCGCCACCAACGTCAATCCCGATACCGGCGAAATCGATATGAATATCCCATTGGCTCTGCGCCGGGGCTTCGGTCATATCGATTGCGGCGTTGCCGCCCATGTCGTGAAGGGCGGGACGATCAAACTCGGCGATACGGTCGAATTGGCCTGACGGTTATTCCGCCGCTTCTCCTTCGCCGTCTTTACTCTGCTGCCGCGCTGAGCGCCTGGGCGGGCTTGTCATAGGCCCGGTCGTTGGTCAGCGACGGCACCATGGCGCGGACTTCCGCCACACGGGCCAAATCCAGTTCCGCCACGACGGTACCGGGACCTTCCCCGCCATCGGCCAGCACTTCCCCCCACGGGTCGATGATCAGCGCATGACCATAGGTCTTGCGGCCGTCCTCGTGATCGCCGCATTGGGCCGGGGCCACGACGAAACAACCGTTTTCGATCGCCCGAGCGCGCAGCAGGACATGCCAATGCGCCTGACCGGTCGTGCGGGTGAAGGCTGCGGGGACGGACAGGATGCGCGCGCCGCCCTTCGCCAGATCGCGGAACAGATGCGGGAAGCGTAGGTCGTAGCAAACGGCCATGCCGTAGCCGCCCCAGGGCGTCTCCACGATTTCGGCATGGTCGCCGGGCCGGAACCCGTTGCTTTCGCGATAGCTTTCGCCATTCGCAAGGTCCACGTCGAACATATGGATCTTGTCGTAGCGGCCCCGGATTTCCCCCGCCGGGTCGATCAGGAAGCCGCGGTTGGCGAAGCGGTCGTCATCCGCCAGTCGGATCATCAGGGACCCGGCATGAATCCAGATACCCAGCTCCTTCGCCAATTCGCGATAGGCGGCCAGGGACGGATCCGTGTCTTCCGTGCAGGCGACCTTGCGCGATTCCTCGCGGTTCTTCTGCATCAGGTTCACGACTTCCGGCAGACCGACCAGTTCCGCGCCTTTCGCGGCAGCCTCTCGGATCAGGTCGCAGGACAGAGCGATGTTGCGGTCCACCGATATGGTGGATGTCATCTGCACCAAGCCGATTTTGATCCGATCCGTCATGTCCGCTCCCCTTGATCTTATGCTTTAAAGGCCGAGCAACTTGTCCAGCTTGCCCGCGGCGTCGGACGCCATCAGATCGTCACAGCCGCCGATCAGGGCGTCGTCGATGAAGATTTGCGGAACCGTCGGCGCGCCGTTGGTCCGGGCTTCCATCTCCGCCTTCTTACCGTCTTCGGCCCAAATGTCATATTCGGTATAGCTGACGCCTTTGGCGTCGAGAAGTTTTTTCGCCCGATAGCAAAAGCCGCACATCGGACGGGTATAAATTTCAACTACGGCCATTTCTGTCTCCAAATTGCGGCGTTCCGGCAATCAAACCGTATCGTTGATAGCCGGTCGCACCGCAATATGTCGAGCCCCAGTCCTATTTCAAGGGCAGGGGCTTTCAAGGGCTGGGGTTTCGCGCGCTTACCGCGTCATCAGGGACAGGATCGTGCGGGGCAGGGCGAAACTCGCCGCCTGCAGGTCCGGCGTTACATAACGCGTGTCGATACCGGCGGCGGCATAGCGCTGTTCCAACGCCGCGACCGGGACGCGACGCAGGGACGCATCGTCCGTGGCCCAGCCGAACGTCATGTCCCCGCCCTGATAGGTCGGGACGGCGGCGCGATAGAAATGTACGTCGGTGAAGCTTTCGCCCAAGCGGCGATAGGAATTCGTCACTTCTTCCGGCTGGACGAAGGGAACGCCGTTCTGGGTGACGACCACGCCGCCCTCGGTCAGGCAGCGCTTGCAGTCGGCATAGAATTCGGCGGTGAACAGAACCGCGCCCGGCCCGATCGGGTCGGTGGAATCGACGATGATCACGTCGAACCGGTCGTCGGTTTCCTTCACGTATTTTGCGCCGTCCGTAATGACGAGGTTCAGACGCGGATTGTCGAAGGCCCCTGCCGAATGGTTGGGCAGGTGTTCCTTGCAGAAATCGACCACGGCCCCGTCGATTTCGACCATGGTGACCTGAACCCCCTGATGCTTCAGCGCCTCGCGGGCCATGCCGCCGTCGCCGCCGCCGATGATCAGTACGGATTTTGCGTTGCCATGGGCCAGGATCGGCACATGGGCCAGCATTTCATGATAGACGAATTCGTCGCCCTCGGTCGTCTGTACGACGCCGTCCAGGCACATCACCCGGCCGAAACGCGCGTTTTCGAAAATGATCAAATCCTGCAGGTCGGATTTGTCGTGATACAGGACCTTGTCCATCGACAGGCCCTGGGTGAATTCCGGATGGAGGGTTTCTTGGAACCAGTCGGTCATCGGCGGGATTCCTTTACTGAAATTCTGAAATGGATAGGGACGGGCACCGGCGATCCGGTGCCCGTCCCTTTAAAATCGGGATGCGGATCAGTGAACCCGGCCGCGGCGCAGGTCGTCGATCTTCACATTCTCGGTTTCGAAGCCGCGCTTCAGGACATCGATCGCCTTGTGCGGTTCGCTGTCGCCGCACATGAAGATGTCCAGGGCGGCATAGCCCATTTCCGGCCAGGTATGGATGGAGATATGGCTCTCCGCCAGGACCAGGACGCCGGAAACGCCTTCCGGATTGAACGGATGCAGATGGCAATGCAGCAGGGTCGCGCCCGCCACGTCCACGCATTCCTTCAGGGTCGATTCGATGTGGTCGATATCGTTCAGGTTTTTACCATCCCATACGTCCACGATCAGATGCGTGCCGGCAAAGCACATTCCGTCGCGTTGAATGAAATGATCGAGCCTCCCCTCTTGAGAGGGGAAGGGAATTACGGTTCCGTTTTCGGAACCGGTCGTCGTCTTAAAGCTCTCGTCCGCATGGGATTCGCTTTGGAACTTGTCCGCGGCCGTCCCCAGTCGGGAAAGAGCGATGTCGTCACGCGGCATCGGCGTCTCTCCTGCCAGTAGATGGTTCGCCCCGACCCGTTCCAGGAAACGATCCTCTTGCGACTGCTTTGTGCAGCCGTCGTGATCGGGATTGGCGCGGTTTATGCCGAAAAATTTTCGATGGGGATAGTGAAATTTTGATGTTGGGTATGAAAAAATTCTAGATCAGATATGCGCCCCGATCATCGGTGGCGGATTTCCGCTACTTTGCAGTATTACATACGGAATTCGGCGGATACCGGACGATCCAACAAGGCGCCGATGGCACTGTCGATATCCAGTTTTTCCGACAGGATCGCGTTCACCGCCTGGGCGATGGGCATGTCGACGCCGTGTCTTTCCGCCAGCGCCGCGACAGCCTGGGCGGACCAATAGCCTTCGGTCACGGCCTTGCGGGCGGCCAGGGTTTCGCGGGCGGACCGACCGCTGCCCAGGGCCATCCCGAAGGAGGTGTTGCGGGACGTCTCGCTCATCGCCGTCAGGATCAGGTCCCCGGCCCCGGCGAGGCCCATGACGGTTTCCGCCCGGCCCCCCAGTGTCACCGCAAGACGAATCATCTCCGCCAGACCCCGACTGACCAGGGCGGCCCGCGCGTTTTCGCCCAGACCGCGCCCGGTAGCGATCCCGGCGGCGAGCGCCACGACGTTCTTCACCGCGCCGCCGACTTCCGCCCCGACCGTATCGTCCGACAGATAGGCCCGGAAGCTGCCGGATCCGACGGCGGATTGGATCGTCTTCGCGGCCTCTTCATCCGGTGCGGCGATGACAACGGCGGTCGGCAGGCCGCGTGCGACCTCCCCGGCAAAGGTGGGCCCCGACAGGACTCCGATCCGCGCGGCGGGGGCCGTTTCCGCGACGACATCGGTCATCAGCTTCAATGTGCCCCGTTCCACACCCTTGGCGCAGATCGCAACCGCGACCCCGTCGGACAGTAGGGGGGCGGCGTTTTCCATGATGCCGCGCACGGCCTGCGCCGGGACCGCCAGCAGGACGCAATCCGCGCCGGGCAGGACGGCGTCCAATTCGGTCGAGGCATCGATCCCGCTGGACAGGGTGACGCCGGGCAGGCGCGTCGGATTGCTGCCACCCGAAATTCCGGCGGCGACGTCGGGATTGCGCGCCCAGAGGCGGACATCGCTTCCCGCCCGTCTTGCGGCACAGGCCAGCGCGGTCCCCCAGGCGCCGCCTCCCAGGACGGCGACGGAATGGGTTTTGCCGCTCATGCCGGTTCCTCCGGCAAGCGCAGTTCGGATAGCGGCCAGCGCGGACGCGGTTTGAAATCGAATCCGTCGCGAACGCCCCGTCGCAAGCGTTCCAGTCCGGCCCAGGCGATCATGGCGGCATTGTCGGTACACAGGGAAATCGGCGGCGCGACGAAGGGCATGTCCGCGCCATCGGCGAGGGTTTCGAGGGTTGCGCGCAGTTTCTTGTTCGCCGCGACACCGCCCGCCACGACCAATGTTCCGGCCTGCCCACGGCCTTCGCGGAACGTCGCGATGGCGTTGCGCGTCCGGTCCGCGATCACATCGGCAACGGCATTCTGAAAGGCGGCGGCCAAATCTGCGCGATCCCCGGCGGCCAGGATACCGTCTTCGGAAACCGGCAGTTTATCGGCGGCTTGCCGTACAGCCGTCTTCAATCCGGCAAAGGAAAAATCGCAGCCGGGCCGACCGTTGAGCGGACGGGGCAGGGCGAACCTGTCCGGATCGGTCGCAGATTGCGCCGCCTGTTCCACCGCCGGGCCGCCGGGATAGCCGAGGCCCAGCAGTTTTGCGGTCTTATCGAAGGCTTCCCCGACCGCATCGTCGATGGTTCCGCCCAGCTTTTCATACCGGCCGACATCGTCGACGGCCAGCAACTGGCAATGCCCGCCGCTGACCAGCAGCAGCAGGAAAGGAAACGGAACGTCATTTGTCAGGCGCGCGGTCAGCGCGTGCCCTTCCAGATGGTTCACGGCCACGAAGGGCAGGCCGCGCGCCAAGGCGAGGGATTTCCCCATCGTGGCGCCGATCATGACGCCGCCGATCAGCCCCGGCCCGGCGGTCGCAACGATTCCGTCCAGGTCGTCGAAGCCCAGTCCGGCCTGTTCCAAGGCCTGCCCGACGATCCCGTCCAGATGCACCAGATGCGCCCGCGCCGCGATTTCCGGCACCACGCCGCCATAAGGTCTGTGTTCGTCCAATTGCGACAGGACGACATTGGACAACACCGTGCGATCGTCGCGGACGACGGCGGCGGCGGTTTCGTCGCAGGAAGTTTCGATGCCCAATACGTTCATGGCCGCAGGATGTAGCCTATACGGTCCGGATAGGCTACAGGTTCCGTTCGATAATCAAATATCCCCAGTTCAAGAGGATGGAATGCCCCAACTCCCCGATCGCATTACCTTGGGAACGCGCGGTTCGCCGCTGGCCATGCTGCAAACGCATGAGGTTCGGAACAAGCTGACGGCGGCGCATCCCGGCCTGACGGTGGAGATTGTCGAAATCTCCGTCGCCGGGGATCGGATTCAGGATCGTGCCCTGGCGGAAGTCGGCGGCAAGGGGTTGTTCACCAAGGAATTGGACAAGGCGATCCTGGACGGACGCTGCGACGCCGCCGTGCATTCCATGAAGGATGTCGAAACCTGGCTGGCCGACGGCATTTCCCTGACCTGCGTTCTGGAGCGGGAAGACGTCCGAGACGTGTTCCTGAGCCCGAAGGCGGCGACCTTGATGGAATTGCCGGAAGGTGCGCGATTGGGAACGTCGTCCCTGCGGCGCAAGGCGCAAATCCTGGCGAAACGGCCCGATCTGGAGGTCGTTCTGTTTCGCGGCAATGTGCAAACCCGCCTGCGCAAACTGGACGAAGGCGTCGCCGACGGAACGTTGTTGGCACTCGCTGGATTGAACCGCCTGGACATGGCCCATGTCGCGACGGAGGTTCTGTCGCCGGATTTCCTGCTGCCCGCCGTGGCCCAGGGGGCGATCGGGGTGACCGTCGGGGCGGCGCGGGACGATCTCGCGACCCTGTTTGCACCTCTCAATCATCCGGAAAGCGAAAGCCGTGTGTTGATGGAACGCGCTTTCTTGGATGTCATGGACGGGACCTGTCACACGCCTATTGCGGGCCTGTCTGAAATCCATGGGGATCGGTTTGCCTTCCGGGGGCTTGTGGCGCGGGAAGATGGCACGCGGGTGCTGGAAACCGCCTGCGACGGACCTTTGGATCAGGCGGAAACCCTGGTGCGCGGCGTGGCGCAAGCGTTGAAGCAGGAAATGGGGGACCGCTTCTTTGACTGATCGGATACAGGGGCGACGTCCGATGATCCTGGTCACCCGTCCGAAGGAGGACTCGCGGGCCTTGGTTGCGGCGTTGGATGCCCTTGGTTGCGACAGCCTCGTCGAACCGATGTTGCGGATCGACCCGCTCGCGGATGCCGTGGTCGATCTGGATGGCTGTGACGCCGTTTTGTTTACCTCCGCCAATGGGGTGCGCTGCTTTTCCGCGCTGACGGATCGCCGCGACCTGCCTGTTCTGACGGTGGGGGATGCCAGCGCGGCGGCGGCGCGGGATGCCGGGTTCGGGGATGTCAGGGCCGCCGACGGCGACGTCACGGCTCTGGTGGCCCTGGTCCGGGAAGCATATCCGATTCCGGGAACCGTCTTTTTTCATGCGGCGGGGTCCCAGGTTGCGGGGGATTTGAAAGGCGATCTGGAGGCGTTGGGCCATACGGTGCGGCGCATTCCGCTGTACCAAGCGATCCCGTCCGATACGCTATCCGATGCCTGCCGCGAGGCATTGGCACAGGGTCGGATTTTCGCTGCGACGTTTTTTTCTCCCCGAACGGCCCAAGCCTTTGATAGGCTGCTGGAAGAACAGGGGTATGCGTCCTGTGCGCGTACGGTGCGGGCGGTTTGCCTCAGCCCGGCTGTCGCGGACAAGGCGGCGAAAATAGATTGGGCCGAAATTTCCACGGCCGAAACGCCGGATATGCCGGCGCTTCTGGAACGGATACAGGAAGCGATTGCCATGACGGACGACAAGAAAGAACCCGAAACCGAAGAACCCCCTACCGATCAGGCAGAAGACGCGACGGATGCCGGGGCCGGGGAAGAGGTGGCCGGGAAAGAGGTGGCCGGGGAAGAGGCGATCACGATCAGCGCGGACGCCGTGATCGAAGCCTTCGGCGGTATTCGACCCATGGCGGCGAAACTGGATGTCGCGGTCAGCACGGTGCAGGGCTGGAAGACGCGGGATCATATCCCCGACAACCGTTGGCGCGACGTGATCACCGCCGCCGACGTGCATGGCGTGGATTTGAGCGGCGCCCTGTCCCACGCCGTCGCTGATGCGGAGAAGCCATCCGATAAGCATACGATCGACCTGCACGATATCGATACCGGCGTCTATGACGGGCCGATCGATTACGAGCCCCAGCCTGATGGTGATGAGGCGGAAGAGTCCGCATCGGAAAACACCAAGGCGGACCCCGCCGACAACGCCAAACCTGAGGAAAAGGCCCCGGCCACGCCGAAGAATGACGCCGCGCCTGCAAAGTCCGGGGGCGGCGGTCTTGCCTTGGTCGTCGGTCTCGTCGCTTTGGCCGCGGTGGTGACGCGTCCGGCCTGGGCACCGTATACCGACCCGCATCTCGCGCGCTATTTCCCGGCGATGCAGCAGCAGGCGGCGACCGCCGTCGGCACGGTGCCGGATGCCGCCGCCCCAGCCATCGATACCGCCGCGCTGACCCGGTTGGGCGAAGAAGTCGGCGCGTTGAGCGATGCGCTCGCCCTGGTGAAGGCGGAGGTCGGCGCTCTGTCCGACCGGATGGATGGTATGGGGACGTCAACCGAAGGCACCGACGCGGCGTCTTCAATGCCGCCGGATCTGCCGGATGCCGTGTCCGGGCGGTTGGACGACCTTGCCGCCTCCATCGAACGGGATTCCGAAACCCGCCAGCGTGTTCTGGATCGTCTCGGCGTGATCGAAAACCTGCTGGACCAAGTTTCCGCCGAAGCCGAAAAGGCGACCACGGCGGTTGCCGGGATGGAATCGGCGCAGGCGGATCAGCGGGCGGAACTGGAACGACTGGCTGCCCGTCCGGCGGTTGAAGGCGCGACCCAGGCCGGGTTGGCGTTGGGCGTCGGGTCGGTGGAAACCGCCTTGGTCGCGGGGCGGCCCTTCGATCAGGGGCTGGCGCGGATCGATAGTCTGGCGCCGGAAACCGGTCCGATCCGCGATGCGGTTGAACAGTTGATGCCTTTTGCCGAGAACGGCGTGAAAAGTCGGGCGGCCCTTGTCACCGCTTTCCAAGCCGCGATTCCGGCCATGCAGGCTGAAATCAAGGCGCAGGAAACCGGCGACGTGATCCAGGACGTGTTGAACGGTCTTCAATCCCTCGTCTCCGTTCGGCGAAAGGGCGATGACCCCGACGCGCCGCCGGTCAGCCGCGCGGAAGCGGCCCTGGCGCGGGGCGATCTGGTCGCGGCGGTCGCCGTCCTGACGCCGCTGCGGGAAGCGTCCGTTACGGTCGCGGCTTGGTTGGACGACGCGGAAGCGCGCTTGTCGGCGGAAGCGGGTCTTGCGGCACTTCAGGACGGGGTGGCTGCGGGTCTCACCGGGTTGACGACCGGACAAGGTGACGAAGGGGACGGCGCATGACTTGGCGTGTCTTCTGGTTCCTGATCAAGATCGGCATCGTCGGCGCGCTGGCCGTTTATTTCGCGCTGGAACCCGGTCGGGTCACCATCGATTGGCAGGGCTGGGCGGTGGATATGCCGGTCGGGATATTCGGTCTCGCGTTGCTCGTCCTTGTATTGTTGTTCGTGTATGGCGAACGCATCCGGCAAAGCCTGTTCCGATTCCCCGGCCGTTGGCGCGCGCAGCGTAAGGCGATCCGGGAAATGAAGGGCTATCGCGCCCTGACGCTGGGCATGGTCGCCGTCGCGGCGGGCGATGCGGAAGAATCCCGCCGTCAATCCCGCCGCGCCCGGGATCTGCTGACCGAAGCGCCGTTGACCATGTTGCTGCAAGCCCAGACCGCGCGTCTAACCGGCGACGATGCGGCGGCGACACGCTATTTCGAAACCCTGCGATCGGACCCGGAGGCGGCTTTCCTGGGCGTTCGCGGATTGATGGTGCAGGCGCTGCGCGCGGGGGATAAGGCACGCGCCCTGGAACTGGCGGAAGAGGCGCGCAAACTGCGGCCCTCCGCGAAATGGGTTCTGATTGAATTGTTGGATCTGCAGATGGAGGCGGGACTTTGGTCCCGTGCCCAGGATACCTTGATCGGCGCTCAGAAAAGCGGAGCGATCTCTGCAGGCGATGCTGCCCCGATCCGCGCCCGCCTTGCCAAACAGCAAGCCCGCACGGCCCTGGAATCGCAGGACCGCGACGGCGCGATGAAAGCGGTCAAACAGGCATTGAAGGCGGCGCCCGACGACGCCGAAGCGGCGGTCCTGTCGGCCAAGCTGCAACGGGAAGCCGGGCAGACGCGCAAGGCCGAAAAAACGATTGAGGCTGCGTGGAAGACTCAGCCGACCCACGCGCTGGCGAAGGCCTATCGCGACATTGCGCCGGACGGCGTGGACGTCCTGCTTCAGGTGAAGCGGTTCGAACAACTGCTCTCGCTGGCCCCGGATCATCCGGAAGGACACATGGCGCTGGCCGAGGCAGCGCTGGATGCCGAATTGTGGGGCGAGGCGCGCAGCCATCTGGCGAAGGCCACACCGGTCCTGGAATCGGACGAGGATGGTGTTCCCGCCGGTCCCGTGCCGCCGAGGCTCTGCGCCTTGTGGGCCCGTCTGGAGGAAGCGGAGCATGGCGATATCGCCGCCGCGCATCGCTGGTTGATGCGGGCCGCGGAAGCCGAAGCCGCGGCGGAGGACGCGCGGGCGTTGGTCGAAACCGTGCCACCGCTGCCGCGTGCCGATGACGGGCTGCCGGTTTAGACAAAAAGAAGGCCGGCAGCGCCGACCTTAAAAGGTTATCTGGAGATAGAGAGCCATCGGCTCGACGGCGGTGTTCAAAACCTGTGGGGGTGTGAAGACCGCCTGACTTTCAATATAGGTCCCGAAATCCGGCAATTCAGTGATGCTCGTCACTCGAATCCGGCTTTTTCTGGGAAAATTCGTGCGGAATGACATTTTCTGATCCGCATCGACCATCGGCTTGCGAAAATGGTAGCGAACATGGGCTTGCATTGCGCGACGGCTGCGGATAAAACCCTCCCGCTTTCCACTTAGTGGTCAGCGAGACGTGGCAAGCCGCCATAGCTCAGTTGGTAGAGCGGCGCATTCGTAATGCGTAGGTCAGGTGTTCGAGTCACCTTGGCGGCACCACTCCCCTTACCATATAGGTTTGCCCCATACAGGTTTGCATGTGAACCGACGTCACGATGCCGTGGATGTATCGGTTAGCGTGTCTTTGATTTCCTGCAAGGTTGCACGGGCATCGGCGACGGCGTGTTCGGCCTGTGTGGCGTCGGCCATGGCGACAGCCTTTTCCGCGATCGGCAGGGCGGCACGCGGTTTGCCGTTCTTTAGCAGCGTATAGGCAAGATTGTTCAGCACGATCCAATTGTCGGGCGCGCGGTTGCGGGCCTCGCGAAGGTTGGCTTCCGCGCTGTCCAGGTTGCCTTCCTGGAAGCGCAGATTGGCGAAGGCGACCCAGGGCTGCCATGCGTCCGGCCAAGTCTTCAAGGCCGTGCGATAGGCCGCTTCGGCGCGTTCGGGGCGGCTGGCGCGTTCCAATCCCGCGGCTTCTCCGATCCAGTCGGATACGGTCGCGAAGGCAGGTGGTGGAGCGGACGGGTCTGCCAGGACAAAGCCCCAGAACCCTGACCGCCGCCAGGTATGTTCGAAGGTGCCCATATCCGTGATGCGGCGTTTGTCCTGGCCGCTGCGCAGAACCACGGTTCCGTCATCCAGGTCATATCCCACCAGGACCGCGTAATGCCATTGCGGGGCCATTTCCAAGGCCAGGTTCTGCAACACCAGAACAGGGCGGCCCTGATCGACTTGCCGCAGGGCTTCGGCGATAGAATGCACCGGCAGGGTCATCGCCCCCTGTCGTCGTGCCCCGGTCTGCATATCGGTCTGGAGCGATCCTTTCCGCCCCGGGGTGAAGACGGCGTCCGCTATCCCATCCGGCGTGGCCGCGATGCCGGCATCCTGCAGGACGGTTGCGAGGGCCGCCGGGCCGCAGTGATAGTCGGTCTGGGCGTGGAACGGGACCTCTGTCAATTCGGCGCGGCGGGGGGTGCCGTCGCCAAGGCCGTCACGCCGAAGGGCGTCGGTTGCCGGGGTGGTCGCGGTGCAGGCGGCCGCCGCCAGAAGGCATGCCGTCAGCGACAGTCGCCGTGCACCGGACAGAATCCGCCTTAATCCATGGACAGAGCGCATGGATCTGCCTTAGCTGGCGTTCTGGTTTTTGGTGAAGTTGAAAACATCCGTGAAGCCAAGGATGTCGGTGATCAGCAGCACCAGGAAGACGATCAGCCCGGCACCGACGATGGCGCCGACGGCCCCCTGGCCGGACGGCGCGGAGCGGATCGTGCTGGCCATGCGTTCGGCTTCCGCGTCGGTCAGCGCGGCGACGCGTGCGTCGGCCTCTTCCGGCGCGACGCCCAGGCGGCGGAACTCCTCACGCACGTCTTCACGCGCCATGAAGGCATCGATCGTGGCCCGGTTCTCGTCGACGCGGGACTGGGTTACCAATTTTTCCGTGCCCACCATCGCCGCCTGGGCCGACAAGGGCGCTACGGCGGGAGCGGCGGCGGAAACTGCACAGGTCAGGGCAATGGCTTTCAGTCGATAGGTCTTCATGGATCCTCTCCTTCTTTCAGAATAGCCAAACCGCAACGGACGCCGAAGAACGGCGTCCGACCCTGCCTCCTCTGCGAAGGAAGCTATGCGGCAATTCTGAAGGGGATGGGGTGAGAATAAGGCGACTTTCTGGCGATTTCCTTAACGCCGCCCGGCACCCGCCGTCATCGGCCGTGCGGACGTGTCGTCCCGATGTCGTGGGCATCCAGGTAATCCTGTATCGCCTGCTTCAGGGCCGTGGCGGCCTGGATCGGGATTTTATAGGCATGACCGCCCTGGATCAGGCGGCGGTCCTGCATGACCCAGAAACTGGGTGTCTTGCCGGAAAGCGATACATGCACGGCCAAAGGCACCGGCGCACCGTTCGGATTGCCCAGGGACAGCCGAACGCCGTCTTCCCGCTTGTCCCGGACGATGGAGAAGGCCCAGCGTTCCTGCTTCAGGACATAACCCATCGCTTCTTCCATCAAGGCGACGGGGTCGTCCGCATCGATCCGAGCCAATTGCTGCGTCACCAGGATTTCCAGCGCCTGGGCCGCAGACGCCAGATCGTCCCTATCGATCAACATGGCCGCGTTCAGGCAACGGGCCGTCACCTTGGCCAGTTCTTCGCCCGTCAAAAGGCCCGTCGGGCCCCATCTGTCGTCCGCGGTGCCATCCAGACCGGAGTTGGTTTGTTCCGCCGTGATGCGAAGGGGCCCCACAGCACCCGCATCCCCCTGGTCGACCAGGATTGCGACGTTCAGATCGGACAGGAAGGCGCGGGTCAAATTCATTCTCCTGGAAGGTAGAAATCAATGGTAGCGGCATAATCCGTGCATACCAAGAATGCGCGCGGAATGTCCATCAAGGGTGCGTTTTAAAGGTGAAAAATCGGCATGCGGGAATTTTATTTTAAGCCTAAATTTTTTACCTTGCGGCCTCTTGGTGCGGCATTGATATACCGCGCGATTCGCGTTTTAATAGAACGATTGAAGTTCTATCAAGTTGAATAAGTCGTGGGATTGGTTAAACGTAACCCCCTGACGGGACAGGGAAAAGGAGCCTAGAATGCCGCATCCAGTCGACGTTGCCGTGGGGAATCGCGTGCGCGAGCTCAGAACGCGGGCGGGATTGTCCCAAACCGATCTGGGGGAGCGTCTAGGCGTCAGTTTCCAGCAGGTGCAGAAATACGAAAAAGGCGTTAACCGGATGGGCGCCAGCCGCCTGATTCAAATCTGCGATGCGTTGAAGGTCGGCATATCCGACATCTTCGAAGGCATCGCGTCGATCAGTGAAGCGGAAAGCAAGGACTTGACCGATCCCGAGGCGATGCGGATTGCGCGGGATATCCAACGGATCGACGACGACAATATGCGGTTGGCCATCAAACAACTCGTCAGGACCATGTCCCGCCGATGAATCGAGTTTAGCATTCGCCCCGAAAAGGAAGAAGGCCGACCGTCTTGATGGCGGTCGGCCTTTTATCGGCGCTAACGCTGTAAACGGGGTTTTTGAGACCCTTTAGCTCGCCAGACGGACCTCCGAGGCCACGTCGATCAGGCGGATGATCTCGCGCCGCATGGCCTCATCGGGGATCTGGTGCAATTTGGTCGCCGTAGCGATCGCCTTGCGGGACAGCTTGGCGTTCACCGGCGAATCGTCCTGGCCGCCGTCGTTGACGCCGTCGAAGAAATATTCGACCGGAACGTTCAGCGCCGTTGCGGTCTGCAACAGACGGCTGGCGCCGATGCGGTTGGTCCCTTTTTCGTATTTCTGCACCTGCTGAAAGCTGACACCCAGCTTGTCGCCCAGATCGGTTTGGGACATGCCCTTGGCAACACGGGCTTCACGGACACGACGACCAACATGAACATCCGTAGGATGAGGCATTTTGAACTCCAATTCAGTTGAGGGTTTTCGATCCCTGTCGATCCGGCCTCTTTCGGGCGTACAAGTCAGACTCGTCGGGCGAGACATCGCGCGTCGAGAAGACGGCATAGCCACGAAAAGCCGGAAAGATATCGGATCGGGATTTGGCCGACCTTGGTCGGCACTGCCGGACGTAACACGGGAAAGCGACTGAACCGGGTCCCCACAACCCACTGGAACGACCACTTTGCCAACCGATACACGGCAGGGATGCGTTCACTGTAGCCACGATTTTTACAGATGCAAGAAAAATTCGCACTCATTGGTTGGTAATTCGCCCCAGATTTGTGTTTGTCGTCTACAATGAGGTGCGTTGGGGGGATGTGGCGGGTTACAAGCTGCTACTGCCAAAACCTATCCGAAAAGGAGAGAATGATGACCAGTTTGAAAAAAGTGCAGCCGGACCGTGCGGGCAGGTCGACGCCGAGCGAACCGTCGGTGCGGGTAGAAATTGTTTCCGACCTGGACGGTCTGATGGCGTGCCTTGCCATCCGCAGCGCAACCTTCCTGGCGCGGGGTGAACCGTTCGAGGAAGAATTCGACGGAAACGATCTGGCCAGCACGACCCATTTGATCGCGCGTCAGGGCAAGCGGCCGATCGGAACCATGCGCGTGCGGTTGCTGACCGCGTCCGGTGGCGGGATCGCCTCCTGGGAACGTCTTGCCATCATGCCGAATGCGGGATCGACCGGGATGAAGGCGCTTTACGCCCTGGCGCGGCATGCGCGGGCCTATAGCGAATTCAAGGGCGTTTCCGCCGTTGTCGGCGCGGTGGAAAACCCCAAACTCCTTAAGTTCTGGACGAAACATGGATTTCGTTTGATGGATGCGCCGCCCGCGATATACAACAATGTGGAGTATCAACAGATCATATTGGACTTAGATACAAGTTCCGCGATAAAAGAAGAGGCAAGCGATGCGGCCCTTTTGCAATCGCTGAGCGGTGCGACGGAATGCCGGGATTTCGATCGCTTCATGTCGGAGTATGCTGCTGTGGCCTGATTGGCCTGCATTGGTAAGGCGTATCGAGTTTTATTACCGGTTTGGTAACTCCTTCTCGGTATCGTCGAGGGAATTGCGGCTAGAGATACAGCCGGACGTGAGATTGGATGATTGACGGTAGAGCATGGCGGATCGCAACGGCATAGATGACAGTATTGTTTCCGCACCGATGGTCGCGGTTGGGCGCGGAACGGCGCTGACGGCCTTTGCGCAGGCTGAATCCGCGTCTGAAATCGCGCGTGTCGCACGGCAATTGGGTTTCCAGTGGTGCTTTTGGCAGGCCTGGGAACCGGAAACGGTCGCAACCTGGGATTCGATGCCGCATGGCTTTCTGGAGCACTATTACGGGGTGGAGGCCGACCGTTTCTGTCCCGTCGCCGTCGCCATTCGCCGCCGCTGGCAGAATTTCACCTTCGCGGAGGCGCGCGACAAGCTGCGCGGGCCTTACGCGGATGATACCGCGAAGGTGTGGCAAGCCTTCGGCATCCATGACGGGGCCGTGGTTTTCGGTGGGCGCGGACAGGCCATGTCCGCCCTGATCCTGTGCGCGCCGAAACCGGTGAACGCCCTGTTCGCCCGTTTTCGGGCGGAATTGTCGATTGCGGCGGTTCGAATGGACGAATTGCTGCGCGATCACGAAGGACTGACGCGGATCGCACGCAGTTTCCTGAAGCTCAGCGACAAGCAATTGGAAGCCCTGCGCGTGCAGATTGACCACCCGGAGCTTACCTTCGCGGAACAGGCCAAACTCCTGGATATCTCCCCTCGCATGCTGGAAAAGCGGCATCAGCAGATCGCCCAACGCTTCAATGTGACGAGTTTTTCGTCGGCTGTGGCCAAGGCGGTTTCCGACGGGATCGGGCTCGGTTGAGCGCGTCCGCGCCCTATCCTTATAAATCCGCGCCAAATTGAGCGTTGTTCGGTTACACTGCAATGCAGTATAACGCGCCGCAACTTGGATTTCCGAGGAGCAGCCGACCAGGCCCCTGACGGCACGGTGGCATATCGCCCGCCGGACGCCGACCGAAGGCCCGGTCACGCGCAGTGCCGAATGGAATTGTCACCGGGGGGTGACCGTTTCCCACAGTTCGCGCGCCGGCCTCTCGGAACCAGCCAACGGGGTTTGCCGTACCTTAAAGAGGCGCCCCCTCTACTACGGGAGAGTCAAGTAACCATGACGATGACCGGTCAAGACAGCCTGAAAACCCGCCGCAGCCTGAAAGTCGGCTCCAAGAGCTACGACTATTACGATCTCGCCGCCGCGGCCGAGAAGATTGGGGACATCTCCCGCCTTCCGTTCTCCATGAAGGTCCTGCTGGAAAACCTGCTGCGCTTCGAAGACGGCGGCCACAGCGTTTCCGTCGAGGATGTTCAGGCCATCTCCGACTGGCAGAAGACCAAGACCTCCGATCGCGAAATCAACTACCGCCCGGCCCGCGTCCTGATGCAGGACTTCACCGGCGTTCCGGCGGTCGTCGATCTGGCCGCCATGCGCGACGCCATGACCAAGATGGGCGGCGACCCGCAGAAGATTAACCCGCTGTCGCCATGCGATCTGGTCATCGACCATTCCGTCATGGTCGATTTTTTCGGCGGCCCGGATGCGTTCAAGAAGAACGTGGAACTGGAATTCGACCGCAACGGCGAACGCTATGAGTTCCTGCGCTGGGGTCAGAACGCGTTCGATAATTTCCGCGTCGTCCCTCCGGGCACGGGCATCTGTCACCAGGTGAACGTCGAATACCTGGCCCGCACGGTCTGGTCGTCGATGGAAAAGAACGGCAGCGCCGAAATCGCCTATCCGGACACGCTGGTGGGCACGGACAGCCACACGACCATGGTCAACGGCCTGGGCGTTCTGGGTTGGGGCGTCGGCGGGATCGAAGCCGAAGCCGCGATGCTGGGCCAGCCGGTCACCATGCTGATCCCGGAGGTCGTCGGCTTTAAGCTGATGGGTCGGTTGAAGGAAGGCATGACCGCCACCGACTTGGTGCTGACGGTCACGCAGATGCTGCGCAAGCGCGGCGTCGTCGGCAAGTTCGTCGAATTCTTCGGGCCGGGCCTGGATAACCTGACGCTGGCCGACCGCGCGACGATCGCCAACATGGCGCCGGAATACGGCGCGACCTGCGGGATCTTCCCGATCGACGCGGAAACCATCCGGTATCTCGAATTCTCCGGCCGTCCGGCGGAAGAAGTCGCGCTGGCCGAAGCTTATGCCAAGGCGCAGGGCATGTGGCGCACCGCCGACAGTGCCGACCCGATCTTCACGGATACGCTGGAACTGGATCTGGATCAGGTCGAACCGTCCCTGGCCGGGCCGAAGCGTCCGCAGGATCGCGTCGCCCTGTCCGGTGTGCCGACCAATATCGCCGGTGTCTTCGAAGAACGCGGCCATTCCGACAAGTCGGTGCCGGTCGCCGGGGCCGATTACGCGCTGGAAGACGGTGCGGTCGTTATCGCCGCCATCACGTCCTGCACCAACACGTCGAACCCGGCGGTGCTGGTCGCGGCCGGTTTGGTCGCGCGCAAGGCCCGCCAAAAGGGCCTGAATGTGAAGCCGTGGGTCAAAACCTCCCTGGCGCCCGGTTCCCAGGTCGTCACCGACTATCTGGAAAAAGCCGGTCTTCAGGCCGATCTGGACGCGCTGGGCTTCGACCTCGTCGGGTATGGCTGCACGACCTGTATCGGGAACTCCGGCCCGCTGCCGGACCCGATTGCGGCGGCCATCGATGAAGGCGATCTCGTCACCGCGGCGGTTCTGTCGGGCAACCGTAACTTCGAAGGCCGCGTCAGCCCGCAAACCCGCGCCAACTACTTGGCATCGCCGCCGCTGGTCGTCGCCTATGCCATCGCGGGCAACGCGAAAATCAACGTCGCGACGGATCCGCTGGGTGAAGACAAGGACGGCAATCCCGTCTATCTGAAGGATATCTGGCCGTCGAACCACGAAATCCAGGACACTGTGCGTGAATGCCTGACGGCGGACATGTTCCGGTCGCGCTACGGCAACGTGTTCCAGGGGCCGCCGGAATGGCAGGCGATCAACGTCACGGGCGGGGAAACCTATGCCTGGAACGGCGGGTCGACCTATGTTCAGCATCCGCCCTATTTCGAAGATATGGCCGCCGAACCGGCCGCCGTCACGGATATCAAGGGCGCGCGTCCGCTCCTGATGCTGGGCGACTCGGTCACGACCGACCACATCTCCCCGGCGGGTTCCTTCAAACCGTCGACCCCGGCGGGCGAATATCTGACCGAACGTCAGGTCCGTCCGGCGGACTTCAACTCCTACGGCTCGCGCCGCGGGAACCACGAAGTCATGATGCGTGGCACCTTCGCCAATATCCGCATCCGCAACGCCATGGTCGAAGGCGTCGAAGGCGGTTATTCCCGCCACATGCCGGACGGCGAACAGATGTCCGTCTATGACGCCGCGATGAAGTACAAGGCGGAAGGCACGCCGCTTCTGGTCTTCGGCGGTAAGGAATACGGTACCGGGTCGTCCCGCGACTGGGCGGCGAAGGGTACCAACCTGCTGGGCGTCAAGGCCGTGATCGTGGAAAGCTTCGAGCGTATCCACCGGTCCAACCTCGTCGGCATGGGCGTTCTGCCGCTGCAGTTCAAGGAAGGCACGACGTGGAAATCCCTGGGCCTCGACGGGTCGGAGACCTTCGACATTCTGGGGATCGAGGACGACCTGAAGCCGCGCAAGGACATGACCCTGGTCATCCACAAGGCGGACGGGTCGACCAATCAGGTGAACCTGACCTGCCGCATCGATACGGCGGGCGAGGTCGATTACTACCGTCACGGCGGTGTGCTGCAATACGTGCTGCGCAACCTGTTGGCGGAAGGCAAGGCGGCCTGACCGCCCGGTCTTTAGGTTGAAACGAGAAAGGCGGGCCTCGGCCCGCCTTTTTTGTCCGTTGGGACTGTTCCGGATCAGGAGGCCCGGATCAGGATACCAGAAACGCTTCGGGCGACTCGGATTCCAAGACGGCCAGGCAGGCATCCACCACCTGCGTATCGTATATCGTACCGGACCCGGCCTTGATTTCGTCGATGGCGACATCCAACCCCCGACCCGGACGATAGGGGCGGTGGGAGGTGATCGCCTCCACCACATCCGATACAGCGACGATGCGCGCCTCGATCGGTATGGCCTCACCCGCAAGACCGTCGGGATAGCCGGTCCCGTCCAGCCGTTCGTGATGGTAGCGCACGATGGCGACGACGGTGGGGGAGATGTCGGATTCCATGACGAGATCCGCCCCCAGGCGCGCATGTGTTTTGATCAGCGCCAGTTCTTCCGGTGTCAGGCGGCCAGGCTTGTTCAGCAAGTCGGACGGCACCATCAGTTTCCCGATGTCGTGGATCATGGCGCCCATTTCGATGTCTTGCAGCTGCACGGTATCCAGCTTCAAACGCCGCGCGATGGCGACCGCCAATTTGGCGACGCGGTTCTGGTGGCCCGCCGTGTACGGGTCCCGCAGTTCCTGGGTCTTCGACAGGATTTCGACGGTGCCGCGCAGGGCGCGGACCAGCCGGCCGGTCAGTTCGGCGACCTGTTCCGACGAAGTTTTCGAATCGGTGATATCGTCGACGACGCAGACGAAATGGTTCGGGCTTCCGTCCGGGTGCCGAACCAGGGTGACCGTAAACCGCATCCAACGCGTTTGCCCGTTTGTTTGAACGAAATAGCGTTCGCCTTCGTATTCGTCGATTTCCCCGGCCAATAGTTGCCGCGCAACTTCTTCGTCCGCTGATTGATAGATCGTCGGACTAATTTCATTGAGCGGTTTCCCATCCATCGTGCCGGGTTCGAGGCCGTGGATTTTGCAGAATCGCGGATTGCATTTGAGGAGCCGGAGGTCGAGCGAGATATGACAGATACCGATCGGCGCGCGGTCGAAGGTGATCCGATGTAAATCCTCCACTCTGCGCGCGTCATCGATGTCTTCGACGAAGGCGACGAAATGTCGGGGGGTGCCGTCCTCATGCTGAACAACGGATGCCGTAACGCGCCCCCAGACGGTCTGTCCATCCTTTCGTACGTATCGTTTTTCCAGGGTGATATGCTTGAGGGCGCCGCTCCAAAGCTTTGCTCCCAGCGTCCGGCCTTCTTCGACATCCTCATGGAATGTCAGGTCGTCATACGCCATTTGACGCAGTTCCTGATCGGAATATCCCCAGAAGCGGCACAGGCGTTCGTTCGCCCGCAAGAACCGCCGATTTGCGTCCAAATGGCAAATTCCGACTGCCGCCTGTTCGAACGTCGAGCGGAATCGGGCCTCGGACTGAGCGAGCGCGTGGTCGTCGATTTCCGCTTGGAAACGATCCCCAATCTTGCCGGCGATTTCTTCCAGCAAGGCGCATTCTTCTTTCAGGAAGGGGCCCTCGAACTTCTCTGGATGGGGATTGGCATAGGCGATGTCGATGCGACCGACATCCCCGGAATCGGACTTGATCGTCGCGGAAATACGGCTGGCGGCGTCGTCGTAAGACGAACTGACACGCGTCTGTTCGCCCAGGACGATCCGGACCTGCGCGTCGTCGGGATACAACATGGCGCTTGGGATGACGCTGAGGAACGAGTCCAGCATCTCTGCAATTGGCGTCGTCGTATCCCGGAGGAGCGACGTGATTTTGTACAAACAGCGAAGTTCTTTGATCCGCTCCGTCAATTCCTCGTTTTTCCGCGCCAACTCCGACCGATAAAGATTCCTTGCCGTGACGTCATAGGCGACGGCGACGATCCCGATAACCTGCCCCATATCGTCGAAAATTGCGGACTTATTGAAGACGACATGCATGACGGATCCGTCGTGCAGCGTGATCGGCGTTTCAATCGTCTGGGTGCCGCCGTCCCGGAACAGTATCCGGTCCTGAGACAGGATCAGGTCCAATTTATCATCTGTGATCAATGCCTTCGGAGTATGCCCGACAATGTCTTGCGGGCGCATTCCCAGGGCCTCGCATAGGGCGTCGTTCACGAAGACGTAATATCCGTCTCGGTTTTTGATGAAGATGGGAGTGGCCAGATTGTTGAGCAGGCGCTCCACGGGTACCCGCAGCGGGGTCTCCTCCGCCGACAACATGATCGGCAAGAGATCCGGCAGGTGGTCTTCGACTAGGGCTGAACTGTTCTTACTGGTGGACATCTGCAACCTTGGTACCGTCAAATATATCATGATCCCACCCATACCCAAACTATACCATGATACTTAAAATTCACTAAATACGAGAACCGAATTACGAGTATGGAACTTGGTATGCAGATGCCATTTTTTGCAGGCATACCTTGGGCGCGGAACATGGTAGTGTCCGTCGCGATCGGGGGATAACGATGCGCTCGCGGGTGGTTCACCCATTAGTGATTCGAGCGGATCGGCTGGGGGGCCTATTTTTCGAGTATGCTAAATAATCGTCGCACAATCCTATGCCAGTTCCTGGGCCTGATCGGTGCCGGGTTCGCCGTGGTCAACGGTCGGACGGTGCCCGCTGTCGCGCAGGGGAACGCGTTGCCGGTCGTGGTCGAATTGTTCACCAGCCAGGGATGCAGTTCCTGTCCCCCGGCGGAAGCGTTGTTGTCGGAGCTGGCGCAACGACAGGACGTCATCGCGCTGGAATTTCATGTCGACTATTGGGACTATATCGGTTGGAAAGATCCCTTCGCCGATCCGGCCTTCACGGAACGTCAGCGCCGCTATAATCGGGCGTTCGGGTCCCCTTACAATTACACACCGCAAATGGTCGTCGACGGACGGGATCATGAGGTCGGGTCCCGCCGCAGCGCCGTCGAGGCACGGATTGAAACCGCGTCCATGAAGCGGGAAATGGCCCGTGATCAAATGGAAACTCCGCCGGTGGTTTCGCTTGCCCGGTCCGCCGGTGGGGATTTGACCGTGACCCTGTCCGGGGACAGCCCGGAACAAGGAGGTTTCGAAATCCTCGTCGTCGGGTTCGACAAGCGCCATGAAACGGACGTTCAGCGTGGTGAAAATCGTGGCCGGAAGCTGATCAACGCCCATGTGGTGCGCAGCGCCGAAACCCTGGCCCGGCAATGGCGCGGCGGCGATCTGACCGTGTCCGTTCCGGCGGAGCGGATATCGGGCGACGGAGGCTGTGCCGTGCTGGTGCAGAACCCGCAAACCGGCACCATTGCGATGGCGGGCGAAATCTACTTCTGATCGGCGATGCGTCGGAAGGGCCGCAGGAACAAGGTCGCGAAGGGGCGCTCCGGTTCCCGTTCAACGCCGATTTTCATGTCCAGCCGCCGTCGGTTCGGACTGAACGATCCGAAAATCCGATCCCAGAAACTGAACAGATTGCCGTAATTCGAATCCGTGTCGCGGCGGATCGCGTGGTGATGCACCCAATGGATGGCCGGGGTGATGACGATCCAGCCCAAGGCCCGCTCCAACCCGGTGGGTAGGCGCAGATTGGAATGCGCGAAGATCGCCGCCAACAGAACCTGCATTTCGAAGACCAGGACGCTTTCGATCGGAATGTCGAGTGTCAGGATCAGAACCGCACGGGCGCAGGCGGATAAAAGAACCTCTCCCCAATGAAATCGGACGGCGGTGGTCGTATCCAAGGTTTCGTCCAGATGATGGATTTCGTGAAACCGCCACAGGAATGGCACGACATGGTTCAGGCGATGCCACCAATAGATCAAACAATCCAGAACCAGAAGGTCCAGCACGATCCCGAAAGGACCCTGCCACCATGGGGCAAGGGACGACCGCCAATCCGGGGCACTGGCCGCCGCCCAGGCGCTGATCGGTACGACTACCGCAATGGACAGGATCGTATTGGTTCCGAACAGTGCCCCATTGCGGAACAGGCGGTTCCGGCGGTCCTCGCGTGACAGGGCAATCGGGGCGGCGGGGAAAACCCGTTCGAACACAAAGAAAGCCGCGATCCATCCGGCGACGAGGATGGTTTTGTACGCGATCAGACTTTGCAGCAGATTTTCCATACGGGACAAATTGGGCGGATTGCCCCGGTCGGGCAAGACGCGTAAACCCTAAGGGACCTTCATAATGGCGTTACCGAGGCCCCCATGACAGTTCCCCTGATCGGCGTTCCCTGTTGTATCCGTAAATCAGATGAAGGAAGCCTTTATCATCAGATAGGGCATAAGTATCTGTCGGCGGTGGCCACGGCCTCTCAAGCGATTCCAATGGCAATTCCCGCACTGCCGGGCGAATTCGATCTGGATGCCATGCTGGACCGTCTGGACGGCGTGTTCCTGACCGGCAGCCCATCGAATGTCGAACCGCATCACTACGACGGCCCGACTTTCCGGCCGGAGGTGGAACGCGACCCGATGCGCGACGGTGTCACCCTGTCCCTGATCCGCAAGGCGATCGAGCGCGGCATTCCACTGTTCGGGGTGTGCCGGGGACAACAGGAAGTCAACGTCGCCCTGGGGGGAACCCTGCATCAGCATGTCGTGGAATTGCCGGGCAAGCGCGACCACCGTATGCGGCGCGACATCCCGGTCCAGGACCGGTACGATGTCGCCCATCCGATCGATGTGAAGCCGGGCGGGATGCTGGAAAATCTGGTCGGCCGGACGGGGGAAGTGACGGTCAATTCACTGCATGCCCAGGCCATCGACCGTCTGGCGGACGGCTTGTTCGTGGAAGCGGTCAGCGACGACGGCATTATCGAATCCGTGTCCCTGCCGGGATCGAAGGGGTTCATGTTGTGCGTTCAGTGGCACCCTGAGCACCCGACGGCCCTTGCCTGGCCGCTCAGTCAGGCCATGTTCAAGGCATTCGGGGACGCCGCGCGCGCCTTCGCGGCCAATCGCTAAGATTATTTCAGGGGAGACAGTCAGCATGCGGATCGCAACATGGAATATCAATTCGGTGCGGCTGCGCATGCCGATCGTGGCGCAATTCGCCGCCGAGGTGAAACCGGACGTCATCTGCCTTCAGGAAACCAAGGTCCACGACGACCAGTTCCCCTTCGACGACGTGAAGGCCCTGGGGTTCGAGCATGTCGCGATTAACGGGATCAAGGGCTATAACGGCGTCTGCATCCTGTCCAAACTGCCGTTGGATAATGTCGGTCGGCACGAATGGACGGGCAAGGCGGACGGCCGCCATATCTACGCCACGCTGCCGAACGGCATGGAAGTTCACAGCCTCTACGTTCCCGCCGGTGGGGACGAGCCGGATCGCACAGTGAACGAGAAATTCGGCCATAAGCTGGATTTCGTGGACGAAATGGCTGGCTGGTTCGCGGCGAACCGCGATCCGAAACAGCCGATCATGGTTGTCGGCGATTTGAACATCGCGCCGCTGGAACATGATGTCTGGTCGCACAAACAGCTTTTGAAGATCGTCAGCCACACACCGATCGAGGTGGAGAAGTTCACCGCCGCGCAAAACGCCTTCGGTTGGGTCGATTGCATGCGCAAATTCGCCCCGGAACCGGAAAAGATGTATACTTGGTGGAGTTACCGGTCGCGGGACTGGCGAGCGGCGAATAAGGGGCGGCGCCTCGATCATGTCTGGGCGACCCCGGTTCTGGCCGAAAAGGTCGGGGCGATGGATATCGTCGTCGATGCGCGCGGTTGGGAGAAACCGTCCGATCACGTGCCTGTCGTCGTCGACGTCGCGGACTGACGGGAACGGCCTGAAAGGCCCGAAAACCTTGACCTTCGCGCCTTTCGGCCCTACCTACCGGAAAACGGCTGATGAAGTGAGAGAGTACGATGGCGATCCTGCCGATCCTGGTCGCGCCGCATCCGGTGCTGAAACAGAAATGCGAACCCGTCACGGATGTGACGGACGATATTCGCCAATTGCTGGATGACATGCTGGCGACGATGTATGACGCGCCCGGCGTCGGTCTCGCCGCGCCGCAGGTCGGTGTGTCCAAACGCATCCTGGTGGTCGATTGCGCCCCGCGCGACGCCGATCCACAGCCGATGAAGCTGATCAACCCGGAAATCCTTGCCGCGTCGGATGATCTGTCGACCTATGAGGAAGGCTGCCTCAGCTTCCCGGACCAATATGCGGATGTGAAACGCCCGGCCCGCGTGACCGTTCGGTATTTGGACGAAAACGGAACCCAGCAGGAAATCGAGGCCGACGGCCTGCTGGCGACCTGCATCCAGCATGAAATCGATCATCTGGACGGCATCGTTTTCGTGGATCACCTGTCGACGGTGAAACGCGGCATAATCATGCGGAAACTGCAAAAGCTGATGCGCGGCAAGGATCGCGCCGCGGCGGCGGAGTAAGCCGTCTTCGAAAAATTCGAAATGGAGTTTCCATGACCAAGTTGCGTCTCGCCTTCATGGGAACACCGGCCTTTTCCGTGCCCGCGCTGGAAGCGATCGTGCATTCCGGGTATGAGGTGGAGGCTGTCTATACCCAGCCGCCGCGCCCGGCGAACCGGGGGAAGAAGGAAACGCCCAGCCCCGTCCATCTGGCGGCGGAAAAATTGGGTATACCCGTGCGGCATCCGACAAGCCTGAAATCCGAAGACGAATGGCGGGCCTTCGCCGATCTGCGCCTGGATGCGGCGGTGGTCGTCGCCTATGGGCTCATCCTGCCGAAGCCGATCTTGGACGCGCCGCGCCTGGGCTGCCTGAACATCCACGCGTCGCTGTTGCCGCGTTGGCGTGGGGCCGCGCCGATTCAACGCGCGATCCTTGCCGGGGATGATGAAACCGGCATCAGCATCATGCAAATGGATGAAGGGCTGGATACGGGGGCGGTCCTGCTGGAAGAACCGGTGCCGATCTATCACAGGACGACGGCGCAGGATCTGCACGACGACCTGTCCGCGCTGGGGGCGCGGTTGATCGTCGAGGCGCTGGACAGTTTCTCGATCGGCACGATCCATCCGGTTCCCCAATCGGAAAACGGCGTAACCTATGCGGAAAAGCTGCGGAAGGAAGAAGGCCGTCTGGATTGGGGCCGTCCGGCGGCGGAGCTGGATCGTCAAATCCGCGCCTTTACACCCTGGCCGGGCTGCTTTTTCGAATTTCGGGGGGAACGGATCAAGGTTTTGCAAGCAATCCCTATCGCACCGGCGGGCAAGTCGACTGCTGGCACTTTGTTGGACAAAGACGGCACGGTGGCCTGCGGTTTCGGCGGATTGAAACTGATCCGGATGCAGCGACCCGGGCGTGGCCCGGTTTCCGGGGAAGAATTCGTCAGCGGGATGCGTCTGGAACCGGGCGTCGCATTGCTTTAGCCCAAAAACGAAAGCGGCCCAAAACGAAAGCGGCGACGACGGGGGGTTCCCGTCGTCGCCTGACCCGTTAGACCGAAGCCGGATGGGAGGGGCAGGATTTGGCTGCGGTCTTCCGGAACTCTTGGCGGCTTTGCTTTTGCGTCCACCGCGTTTACATCCTCACCATAGGCGTATGTCGTCCAGAAAGATGTGATGGACGTCACAGGCGGGCGATTTATTTGTGCGATTTTTTCGATTTTCAGATAACCTATTGAGATGGAACGCAAAAAAAATTCATCCAAGGACGAAAAAAAGGGGCGGGAGCGCGGCCGGAAGGGTCCGAAACCGGCAACGCCGGAGCGTTTGGAAAAAGGCGCGTTGCATTACCTGGAACGGTTCGCCTCCAGTTCGGAGAATCTGCGCCGCGTCCTGATGCGCCGTGTGCAACGATCCGCCTATCTGCATGGGACGGATGTCGACGCCGGTGCTCGGGCCGTCGAGGATTTGATCGCGCGGTTCCGGCGCAGCGGCCTTCTGGACGATGGGCTTTATGCCGAAGGACGCGCCGCCAGCCTGCACCGGCAGGGAAAATCTCAACGCGCCATCCGTCAGGCCTTGTCCGTGAAGGGTATCGATGCGGCAACCGCCGACAGTGCCTTGACCGCCCTGGACGAACGGGTGGACGGGGATGTCGATCTTGGCGCGGCGGTGAATTATGCGCGGCGGCGGCGTATCGGTCCTTGGCGCCGGGAAGACCTGCGGGAGGCGGCGCGGGATAAGGATATGGCCGCCCTGGCGCGGCAGGGATTCGGATACGATACCGCGCGGAAAGTGATTGAGGCGGATACGGTCGAGGCCCTCGAAATCATGCTGGAGGAGGCGGTACGGGAATGATCGGCATTTCGTGTCGTGGTGGGCGGCGGTTTGCGGTCGATTCGGGAAAAACGGCGCTGTTGGTGATCGACATGCAGCGCGATTTCATCGACCCCGATGGGATGTGTGCCCGTTTGGGGGACAATCCGGCGCTGATGCGCGCCATTGTTCCGCGTGTGAGACGGTTGACGGATTGGGCGCGGGCCCAGGGAATGTGTGTCGTGCACACGCGGGAAGGCTATGCCCCCGATCTGTCGGATATGCAGCCGCCGAAGCGGGTGCGCTGGCCGCTGTCGGAAATGGCGGGGCCGTTGGGCCGCTATCTGATCCGGGGGGAGGCGGGCCACGACTTCGTTCCCGATCTCAAACCGGTGCCCGGAGAATGGGTGATCGACAAGCCGGGCTTCGGAGCGTTCACCCGGACGGATTTGGAAGATCGATTGGTCGCGGCGGGGATTGAGGATCTGATCCTCTGTGGCGTCACGACATCCTGCTGTGTTCAAACGACGATGCGCGAAGCGGTCGATCGCGGCTTTCGCTGCCTGACCGTGGCCGACTGCTGCGCGGCGGTGGAATTGGACGACCATGACCGGGCTTTGGACCTGATCGCGAGCGAGGGAAATCTGTTCGGCTGGGTCTGCGAGCTGTCGGATATTGCGGGGCCGGACGATCGGGCAGCCGATCCATCCCTCACGGTTCGCGCCATGACCGATGCCGACGCCGATGCGGTGATGGCGATTTACGCCGACGGCATCGCGACCGGACAAGCGACCTTTCAGGATCAGGCCGGCGACTGGTCGGCATTCTCCGCCGGAAAACTCGCAACGCCTCGGATCGTGGCCTGTGATGCGGATGGTGGGATTCTCGGATTCGCGGTTCTGTCGCCGACCTCCACGCGCCCGGTCTATAAAGGCGTCTGCGAAGTATCGGTCTATGTGTCCGGCGCGGCGCGGGGGCGCGGCGTCGGCAATCTGTTGATGCAGCGCCTTGTCATGGAGAGCGAGGCGATGGGGATTTGGCTGCTGACGGCCAGTATTTTTCCGGAAAACCCCGCCAGCTTGATCCTGCACACCACGCACGGCTTCCGCTGTGTCGGTCGTCATCGCGGACCGGCGCGCATGACCTATGGCCCGATGGCAGGGCGCTGGCGGGATACCCTGCGCCTGGAGCGTCGATCGACGGTCGCCGGGGTCTGATCAGTACATCCGCCCGCCGTTCGGCACCGGCAGGTCGGGTTTCAACAACACGACCTCGTTGTCTTCGTCGGGGATACCCAGGACCAGGCATTCGGACATGAACTTGCCGATCTGTTTCTTCGGGAAATTGACCACGCCCAGAACCTGACGCCCCGGCAGCGTGTCCGGATCATAATGTTTGGTAATCTGGGCAGAGGATTTGCGCTCCCCGATTTCCGGCCCGAAATCGACCCAAAGCTTGATCGCGGGGCGGCGCGCTTCCGGATAGGGTTCGGCCCGGACGATCGTCCCGACGCGAATGTCGACCTTCAGGAAGTCGTCGAAGGTTAGCGTATCGTCCATATCCCCATCTCCCGGTGTATCGGTTTGGCGGGCAGGGTACCGGCATTTCCGAAAAAGAAAAGGGCGCCCCGGTCGATCAACCGGAACGCCCTTTCGCCGGATCTGGAGAGCCGACTGAAATCTTACTTCTGAAGCTTGGAAACCGCCGCCTTCAGTTCTTCCAGGCTTTCGACGAAGCGCTTGTTCACGACGTCGAAGGCTTCGGATTGGGATTTCGCGGCCATTTCCGCGATTTCCCGCATGTTGGAAACGCCGCTTTCGATGGTCTGCTTGACCTGATCGATCTGGACCGACGCGTCCGGCGCGGACATGCCCTTGCTCTGCAGTTCCTGCAGGGCGGCATTCGTTTCGTCCATGACGTTCTTCATGATTTCGCTCTGGCGCTTGAAGATCGCCTGCACGCCTTCGGCGGCGGTCTTATTCGCGATGCCCAGGGCTTCCATGTTCTTGCGCTGCGCTTCGGTGATGCCGGAGAAGTCCGGTGCATCGAAGCCCTGCATCATCTTGGTGAAGTCCGTCTGCAGGAAGGGGTTCTTTTCCGGGTCCAGAAACGGATTGGTTTTCGGGTCCAGGAAGGGGTTGTTCATCGTGTCGAAAATCGACGTCGGTTTCTTGGCCATGGGTGTCCTCCCAAAAATCGGTCCAGGGATTGCGGTTCACAACGATGCCGACGGCCCGGGAACGCACCCGGCAAAGGGTCGGAGGGTTACGACATCAAAACTGTTCATGCTGCAATGCAACATAGACCAAAAATGGGGATTTTCCGGCGCACGTCAAGAAAATTGTGCATTGCAACAAAACGGCAACCTGCGCCTAAGGCGCGCAATAGCGCGCGTTCCGGTCACCGTGTACCGGAATGATGGCAAAATGTCGCGGATAAGTCTTGTGCGAATTCGCGATGGCGCGAGTGTCGCCGAACCCTGAAGTCGGATTAGGACGAATAGGAATGCAGCAAAACGTATGTTCGGATCGCGCTGGACAGATTGCCCGTCCGGCCTTCATCGATCTGCGTCACCAGCTGATTGACGGAAATCTTGCGGGACAAGGCAATTTCCCGAAGCGCGTTCCAAAAAACGTTCTCCAAAGAAATGCTTGTACGATGGCCCGAAATTACAACGGATCGCTTTTTGATTTCGGCGGGATTTTCGACGTTACGGGCGTCGAACTTTCCAACATCGTCGCTGTCGCTCATAGTACGCAATTCAACCATATCAAGAGTTCCGGAACGGCTAAAACCTATAAAGACCCTGAGGGGCCGCCTCAGTGGCGGTGCAGCCACCTTGATTGCCGAGACTAAGGCGCACTTCTTAAAGAATACTTACCGATTTTAATAAGAATCCAAAAACCCGGCGACCTTATCGGCGGCGATCGATAGATTGCCCTCATGGGTGGATCCGGAGGCCTTGCGCGGCTTAAAATCATGATCGCCATCCGGCAACCAGAAAAGAGTGGAGTTCGCCGGAAGCGGGTATTTTGAAACCTCGCTTTCCGTGCCGAACGGATCGCGCATCCCTTGCAGCATCAGGACCGGACGGTCGATGGCGGCAAAATGATCGGTCCGGGTCTTTTCCGGTTTTCCCGGCGGATGAAAGGGATAGCCCAGCGTCACCACGGATACGAGGTCGTCGGGGCGGTCCTGTTCGGCTGCCAGCATGGTCGCCATCCGTCCGCCCATGGATTTTCCGCCGATGGAAAGCCGGCATCTCGGAAAGCGTTGGCGACAATCGGCAAGCGCTTGCCGCCAGGCCTGGATCAGCACCGGGGCCCTGTCCGGCGGCTTCTTCCGGCCTTCTCGTCGGCGTTCAGCCATATAAGGAAATTCGAACCGGGTCACGGCGACGCCCTTCCCGGCAAGAAGGGCGGCCATGGTTTCCATGAAGGGACTGTCCATCGGCGCACCGGCGCCATGGGCAAGGACCAGCCGATGGGCGGCATCGTCGGGTCCGGTGTCGATGAAGGGAAGGTCGAATTCAGCCTGCATAAGGCGACGAAACGAAAGGAAAGCAATTACGTCAAGAGGTTGTTAACTTTCTTGTGGAATGAGTATCATGATTTTTCGCGCAAAAGCGTATAAGCTATGCGTCGGCAACAGCGGTTCTTTAGGGAAGGGACGGACGGAATGTCTGACTTGGCAATCGCAGGGTTCTCCAGCCTGACGGCGGGGGACGAAGAACAACTGGTCACCATGACGGTCGACAATCAGCTGTTCGGTATCCCGATCCTGCAAGTCCAGGATATCGTTGAACCACAACAGATCACGCCGGTGCCGCTGGCATCGTCGGCCATCGCGGGTGTGTTGAACCTGCGCGGGCGGATCGTCACGGTCATCGACTTGCGGGTCTGCCTGGGGGCGGAGCCGAAGAACCTGGAAGACCGTCCGATGTCCGTCACCGTTGAATATAAGGGCGATCTTTACACGATCCTGGTCGATTCCATCGGCGATGTGCGATCCTTGCCGCGTCGCGATCTGGACAAGCCGCCGCAAACCCTCGACCCGCGCATGCGCCGTCTGTGTTCCGGCGTTTTCCGTCTGCAGGACGACCTATTGGCGGTCTTGGATGTGGATCGTGTTCTAGACCCCAGCACGATTGACGAGGCCCCGAAGCGCCGTCCGCTGAAACGGGTGAAGAAAAGCCCGGCAGGCAAAACGGAAACCACGCGCAGCGACAAGAAGAAGTCGGCGAAGAAGGATGCGAAATCCGATTCCGAGGATGGCGCTGCGGCTGCCGCGAAGTCCCAATCCGATAAGAAACCCGCTGCGGCGAAGCCGGCTGGGAAACCCGCCGAGGGTAGCAGCAGCCTGTTCAAGCGCGTTGGTGGCGAGGTCAGCATCGATGCGGCGGTCGACCTGTTCCTGGAAAAGGCCGGCGCGGACGACAGACTGACCGACTTGCTGGCCGGGGCCGATCCGAAGCAGTTGAAGACCTTTGCGACCAAGATGCTGGGCGGCGCGTCCGCCTATACCGGTCCGGCACCGAAAAAGGTTTACCAGTCCCTGGTGCGGGAAAAGGACATGGACGACGGTCATGTCATCGCCTTCGCCGGATATCTGGCCGACACGTTGAACCAGATGGGCCTACCGCCGGAACTGATCGACGAGGTCATGACCGCTGCGGACAAGCTGCGCAGCGAAGTCAGCTGATCCATCAGGCACACTGAACGAGAAAGGGCCCCGCGAATATCGTGGGGCCCTTTTCGTTTGTCAGCGCCGACGGCTTATTCCGGCATCAGGCCATGGAAGAAGTCGTTGCCCTTGTCGTCGATGACGATGAAGGCCGGGAAGTCCTCGACCTCGATCCGCCAGATGGCCTCCATGCCCAGTTCCGGATATTCGATGCATTCCACCTTCTTGATACAGTCCTGGGCGAGGCGTGCCGCCGGACCGCCGATGGAGCCCAGATAGAATCCGCCATGGGCCGCACAGGCCTTGCGCACCATCGGGGACCGGTTGCCCTTGGCCAGCATGACCATGGAGCCGCCCGCCGCCTGGAACTGATCGACGAAACTGTCCATCCGCCCCGCCGTCGTCGGCCCGAAGGACCCGGAGGCATAGCCTTCCGGCGTCTTCGCCGGGCCCGCGTAATAGATCGGGTGATCCTTGAAATAGTCGGGCAGCGGTTCGCCCGCGTCCAGTCGCGCGCGCAGCTTCGAATGAGCGGCATCGCGGGCGACGATGATCGGCCCGGTCAGGGACAGGCGCGTCTTGATCGGGTACTTGTGCAGCGTGCCCAGAATTTCCGACATCGGCTTGGTCAGGTCGACCTGGACGACCTCGCCCTCGAATTCGGTATCCGAAACCTCCGGCAGGAAGCGCGCCGGATCGTGTTCCAGCTGTTCCAGGAAGATACCGTCCTTGGTGATCTTGCCCAGGGCCTGGCGGTCGGCGGAACAGGACACGCCGATCCCGATCGGCAGGCTGGCCCCATGCCGCGGCAGGCGGATGACACGGACGTCGTGGCAGAAATACTTGCCGCCGAACTGCGCGCCGATCCCCATATTGCGGGTCATCTCGTGGATGACCTTTTCCATTTCCAGATCGCGGAAGCCCTGACCGTTGTCGCTGCCTGCGGTCGGCAGCGAGTCGAGATACCGGCAGCTCGCCAGCTTGACGGTCTTCAGGTTGAATTCGGCCGATGTCCCGCCGATGACCACCGCCAGGTGATAGGGCGGACAGGCCGCGGTGCCCAGCGACCGGATTTTTTCGTCCAGGAATTTCAACAGGCGTTCGCGGTCCAGCAGCGACGGCGTGCCCTGATACAGGAAGGTCTTGTTCGCCGATCCGCCGCCCTTGGCGATGAACAGGAACTTATAGGCGTCGTCCTGGCCTTCCGAATAGATTTCGATCTGACCCGGCAGGTTGTTGCGCGTGTTCTTTTCATCGAACATCGAAATCGGGGAAACCTGGCTGTAACGCAGGTTGTTATGGTCGTAGGCATCGAACACGCCTTGCGATAGGGCGGCCTTGTCGGCCCCGTTGGTCCACACACAGCGGCCCTTCTTGCCCATGACGATGGCCGTGCCGGTATCCTGACACATCGGCAGCACGCCGCCGGCCGAAATATTCGCGTTCTTCAACAGGTCATAGGCCACAAAGCGGTCGTTGGGGGAGGCTTCCGGGTCCTCCAGGATGCTGGCCAGCTGTTTCAAGTGGCCCGGCCGTAGCAGATGGTTGATGTCCCGAAACGCGTGCTCACAGAGCAGCCGGATGCCTTCCGGATCAACCTTAAGGACGGTTTCACCGTCGAAATCAGCCGTGGAGACGTAGTCGCCGGTCAGTTTTCGATATTCGGTCTTGTCTTCTCCCAAGGGGAGCATGTCGAGGAAAGCAGGATCAACCATCGGATGGGTCCTTTCAGCTCATCAAGTGAGGGGCGGACGCCGAAATTCCCATGGCGAGAAGGCGTCCTATCGATTTATTTTTTTCGCGTGAAGTCCAGGGTAACGACATTGCCGCCGTTCTCCGCCGGATCGTCGTCATCCCCATCCGCGTCATCGTCCGATATCGGGGTGTCGTCGCTGTTTTCGGCGATTTCCATGTCGCCGCGACCGGGACCTTTTTCGTCGGATGCGGCTTCCGCCGTATGGGCGACGATATGGTCGTCGTCTTCCACTTCCACATGGAATTGCAGGCCGAAATTCACGGACGGGTCGGCGAAGGTGATCAGCGCGGCATAGGGAATGCGCAGATGTTCGTGACGGCGGTTGAAACTGAGTTCGACATCGAACCCTTCGTCATCCGGCTGCAGGCCCCAGAACTGATGCTGGAGCACGATCGTCATTTCTTCCTGATACTGTTCCGCCAGCCGCCGCGGAATCATCACGTCCGGATGGTCGGTGCGAAAGGTAATATAGAAATGGTGGTTGCCGGGAAGGCCGCCCTTGGCCGCACGTTCCAACGCCTTGCGGACAACGGACCGCATGGCCTGTTCCACCATTTCGTTATAGCCGAGTAAGTCCTCGTTCATCGTCATCCCGTCGGATGGGGGTAAATTGCTCGCGCTTCATTCCGCACGCCTTATTTAGGCTGCGCGGAGGGCCAAGCCTAACGGTAATTTCCGACAGGTCAAAGGCGAATCGCGAGAGTGTGACGCGATCCCCGGCCCTCAGCGATTCAGCAGCGGCCAATCCCCCGGGGTGAAGCCGCCTTCGGAAAACCGCCCGGTCCTGTCCCGCGCCATATCCGCTTCCAGTCTCGCGTCCGCGATCCACTGGCGCATCAACGGATGGTCCAGGATCGCATCGGCATAGGCCCGTGCCGTCGGGGAAACCGGTAGGCAGAACGTATCGATTCGCGTTGCGACCGGGGCGAAGAAGGCATCGACCGCCCCGAAAGCGCCGAACAGGAACGGCCCGCCCGATCGTTCCAGGCAGGGCAGCCACAGCTGTTCCAGACGGGCGAGGTCTGCCTTGACCGCGTCGTCCGGCACAAAGTCCGGGAAGCGGTTGGACAGGTTCATGGGGCAGGCCTTGCGCAGGGCGGCAAAGCCGGAATGCATCTGCGCGGCAAGCGAGCGGGCTTCCGCCCGGTCCAACGGGTCCTTCGGCCATAACCCGGCATCGGGGGCCGCTTCCGCGGCATATTCCGCGATCGCCATGCTGTCGGCGATGATCCGCGATCCCAGGCGAACAGTCGGCACACCGCCCCCGCCGCCGGTCGCGGCCAGCAGCCCTTCCTTATAATTCGGGGCGTCCAGCCAGTGCATTTCCTCGTCGAAATCGAGTCCGGAAAGAGCCATGAGAAGCCAGCCGCGCAGGGACCAGCTGGAATAGGTTCTATCGCCGATAACAAGAACGGGATTCATCTATGTCTCCAAGGTAGGACGGGTTAGGGGCAGGGTCGCGGCGCAGTTCATCCCGACCGGGATCGACTGTCAACGCGATAGCGGAAAAGCAAAAGGCCCAGTCCGGAGACTGGGCCTTTTGAAAAACGAAGCCGCCCAAAGGCGGCTCATCGTCCGGTGCGATGGCACCGGAACGCGGGCGTTAAGCGGCGATGGACGGTTCGTTCCACGCGCTGGTCTGCTTGCAATTGGAGCAGACGCGCTCACCCGGCCAGGAGCTTTTGAATTCAGACCGGCACATCAGACACTTACGCGTCTTCGCTTCGTACTTCCGGTCCGACTCCGGCTTTTTATTCTTGCTTGAGTCGCTCATTTCTTCATCCGTATGATTGTTGGAAAAACCAAACGTCGGCGGGTTATATAGCCCAGCCATTTTTTAAATACCACTGTCACATTCACAAATCTGACAGAAAAATAACGCATAGCTCGACCCATCAGCCGCGCGTTTAACGCAACGCCTTGGAATCTAAACGGGAATCAAGGGCATTTCGGCAACGCCGGTAGCCCCCTACCGTGACGTCGGAAGAAGCCGTGTGGAGACGCTTGGCGCAAGGGTTGAATTCGGCCAGAGTGCCGCCATGACAGATGCGATCAATAGACTCTCCGTATTTTGGCACCCTGCCGTTCTCGACCACGATACCGGTTCCGGCGTTCTGGAAGCGGCGGCCATGCCCGATCTTGGGATATACGAACCCCATCCGGAATCGGCGGAACGGGTTCGCAATATCAAGACAGTGCTGGAAAACGGGCCGTTATCGTCACGGATCGATTGGCATGACGGACGGCTGGCCGACCGCGCGGAACTGGAACGCTTCCATGCCGCGGATTATCTGGATCGATTGCAGGCGCTGGACGCCACCGGCGCACGGGTGACCGGCACGACGGTCTTCGGCAAGGGCAGTTGGACGCCGGTTCTGGCCGCGGCGGGCACGACCCTGGCGGCGATGGACCATGTTCGCGCGGGCAAGGGGCCTGCCTATTCCCTGGTTCGGCCGCCGGGGCATCATGCGTCGCGAACGACGACCGACGGCTATTGCTTCGTGAACAATATCGGCGTTGCTGTAGAAGCGGCTATTGCCTCCGGGCTGAAGCGCGTCGCCGTCGTCGATTGGGACGTGCATCACGGCAACGGCACACAGACCGGCTTTTACGATCGCGGCGATGTGCTGACGATTTCCCTCCATATGGACCACGGCGCCTGGGAAGGCGACGCCCATCCCGAAACCGGACAGCCGGACGAAGACGGTGTCGGGCTGGGGAAGGGGTATAACGTCAACATTCCGCTGCCGCTCGGCTATGGCGATGCGACCTATCGGATGGCGTTTTCCAATGTCGTGCTGCCGCGCCTGACGGATTATAAGCCGGAATTGATCGTCATCGCCGCCGGGCAGGACGGAAACCAGTTCGATCCGAACGGCCGGATGTGCCTGACCATGGCGGGTTATCACTGGATGGCGTCGCGCCTTCGCGAGGCGGCGCAGGAACTGTGCGGTGGTAAACTGCTGACCGTCCAGGAAGGCGGATACGCCAGAACCTACACCGCCTATTGCACACATGCGGCGCTGTGCGGCCTGATCGGCGCGGAAATCGGAATCGACGATCCGCTGGCCTATTTGCCAGATCGGTAAGGGTTAACCCTGCCGCCAATTAACCCCGGCGGCGATTAACCCCGGCGACGGCGGCGACGACCGCCGCCTTCTCCGCCTTCCGGGGCGCAGGGCGCACCATGGCCGTGCCCATGGGCCGGGCGATCCGTGACACCGGCCAGCGGGCCCAGTTTTTCGACAATGGCTTCCATCGTCGGGGCCTCGCCAGGGACATAGCCTTCCAGGGCATCGTGAATCGCCTTTAGAACGACGCCGGTCGTCCCGCAGCAGCCGCCGATGATGCGCGCCCCGGAATCCCGCGCAAGCCGCGCGTAGTCCGCCATCAGTTCGGGCGTCCCGGTATAGGTGAAGGCACCGTTCTTGAATTCCGGCACACCGCAATTGGCTTTCGCCACGATGATCGCGTCTGGGCTGACGGCGTCTTTCATGCCCAGAATGGACAGGACGTTTTCCGTCGCGCCCAGGCCGCAATTCGCACCGATGGCCGTCGGTGCGACCGGCAGGCTGGTCAGGTGGCGATAGGCATCCGCCGGGGTCACGCCCATCATGGTGCGCCCGACTGTATCGAAGGTCATGGTCGACACGACCGGCTTCCCCGTCGTTGCGGCACCGGCGACCGCCGCCGCGCTTTCTTCGCGCGACGAAATGGTTTCGATCCACAGGATGTCCGCGCCGCCGTCGACCAGACCGCGCGCCTGCTCGGCGAAGGCCGCCTTGCCGTCTTCAAAGGTGACGGGGCCGACCGGTTCGAACAGTTCGCCCGTCGGGCCGATGGATCCGGCGACGACGACGGGGCGTCCGGCCTTGTCCGCGACCTCGCGCGCGATTTCCGCCGCCCGCTTGCACAATTCGTAGGCGCGGTCCTGGGCATTGTGCAGCTTCAGGCGAAAGCTGTTCCCGCCGAAGCTGTTGGTCAGGATGATGTCCGCACCGGCATCGACAAATTCCTGATGCACGCTGGCCACCCGGTCCGGATGGTCGACGTTCCACAGTTCCGGCGCGTCGCCGGACTGAAGACCCCGGGCGAAAAGGTTCGTGCCCATCGCACCGTCGGCGATCAGGTGATCCCGTTCCGCCATCAGCTTCAGGAATAGATTGTCGGTCATGTCACAATGCCTTTTCGTTTTGGGCCGCCGCCTATTTCGAGGCGATGGCCAATGCGCGGTCCAGATCGCGGATCAGGTCCGAAACGGTTTCCAGACCGATGGATAGCCGCAACACTTCCGGTCCGGCGCCCGCGGCGGCTTTCTGATCGTCCGTCAGCTGATTATGCGTGGTGGACGCCGGATGGAGAAGCAGCGATTTCGCATCCCCGATATTTGCCAAATGGCTGAAGAGTTCAACCGATTCCACGACCTTCTTACCGACATCGTAGCCGCCCTTCAAGGCGACGGTGAAAACGGAACCGGCGCCCTTCGGCAAGTATTTCTGCGCCAGACCGTGATATGGGCTGGATGGCAGACCCGCATAATTGACTGTGTCGACCGCCGGATGCCCTTCCAGGAATTCCGCGACCTTCAATGCGTTCTCCACATGTCGTTCCATGCGCAGCGGCAGGGTTTCAATGCCCAGGATCGTCAGGAAGGCGTTCATCGGCTGTTGTGCCGGGCCGATATCGCGCAGACCGATCGCATGCCCATAGAACGTATAGGCCAGATTGCCGAAACTCTCCGTGAAGGTCAGGCCATGATATTCCGGCGCGGGGGTGGCGAGGCTGGGGAATTTCTCCGGCTTGTGGAAGTCGAAACTGTCACAATCGACGATCACACCGCCCAGCGCCTGTCCCTGTCCCGCCAGGAATTTCGTCGTTGAATGGACGACGATATCGGCGCCGAATTCCTTCGGACGGCACAGATAGGGGGAGGCCAGCGTGTTGTCGACGATCAGCGGGATTTCGGCTTCATGGGCGATGGCGGCGACCTTTTCCAAATCGACCACGACGCCACCCGGATTGGCGAGGCATTCGACGAAAATCGCCTTTGTCCGAGGGGTCAGCGCGCAGCGGAAGTTTTCCGGGTCGGACGGATCGACAAAATCGACCTGCCAATCGAATTTCTTGTAGGTGTGGCCCATCTGATTGATCGAGCCGCCGTAAAGCTTGGACGACGCGACGATATGATCGCCCGGCCCCATCAGCGGCAGCAGCGCCAGCATCTGTGCGGCGTGACCCGACGCGGTCGCCGTGCCGCCGACACCGCCTTCCAGGGCCGCCATGCGTTCTTCCAGAACCGACACGGTCGGGTTGGTCAGGCGGGAATAGATGAAGCCCAATTCCTGCAGATTGAACAGGGCGGCGGCATGGTCCGCACTGTTGAAAACGTAGGAGGTATTTTGATAGATCGGGACCTGTCGCGCGCCCGTCGCGCTGTCCGGTGCGGCGCCCGCATGCAGGGCCAGGGTTTCGAAGCCGAATTGATCGTTTGCCATTGAATCCTCCTAATTTCCAGTTTATCGCTGTTATATACATCAAACCCCCGCACGTCGAGGGTAGAATATAGGGTGCCGCATGAATTCGACGCTTCAAGAATCTCTGGCTTTGATGAGATGATGTCCGCGGCGGGATTTATTCCTGACGGTGCAAAAATCGTTATTCGATGTGCCGTTTAAGATAGGCATTGCCGAAATCGATGGGCAGTTCGATCCAAAGCGGGAAGTGATCGGACAACTGATCCCGACGATAATAGGTGCGATAATATTTTCTCTTATCGGACGGGATACTGCCGTCCGCTTTCGTAATCCAGGGTTCGAAATCCGCTTCGAACTGCGCATCGGTGTAGAACGCCTCAAACAGATTCAGAACGCCCATCCGGGACGGTGCGATATCCGCATCCTTCAGATAATAGGCGATCTGATCGTAGAATCGCGCCTTCGCCCCCGCATTCGATTGTTCCAGTTCCTGACGACCCACCGGGATCGTGAATCCATGGTCGATCATTGCCCGGAAGGCCTGGCTGGTCGGATTGAAGAAATTGAAATCGCCGATCAAGAAGACATTGCGCGCCCAGGTGCCGATATCGGTTTCGGCTCGGCGCTTCATGAAGGCGGCCAGCGTATCCGCTTCTCGCACCCGGTCCGGGTCCTCGAATTCCGCCGTCGCCCAGGCAAGATGCACGGTCGCGAGCTGAAATTTGAACCAGCCCGCGCTGAACCCCGCCAAAAAGGGCGACCGGTCGAACTGTATCGCGGGCGTTTCGGTGCCGTCGGCGTTTTCGATGGGCGGCACGACCAATTCGCCCGCAAGGCCGGAAAACTCCACCTTCCGGGAATCGTAGACATAGGCCAGCCGTTCGTCGTTGCCGTCCGTGCCTTCGGTCACATCCGTGACGACATAGCGCCACCAGGGGCCCATCAGGGACAGGACGGCTTCCAGATCGTCCAGCTTTCGCTTCACCTCCTGCACGGCGATGATGTCGAAACTGGACAGGATCTCGGCTATGTACCAAAGCGCTTCCTGCGTCCGCCCGACACCGCCCAGATGCTTGATGTTCCAACTGGCCATCAACAGTGAATGCTCCAGGGTTTTGCGCGGCAACCCCTTCACGGCGGCATATTCCTTGAAGCGCAGGATCGATTTGGCGACGCGCGACGTCGGAAAATCCGGCCCGACGGCGGAAAAATCGTAGCGAAAGGTCATATCTGCATCCCCCCGTTGCCAACCATTCCGAGAATACCACGGAAATATGAGCAACGGGCGATGGAAAGCGTCAGGCGCTATCCGCCAATGTCCACACGCCCGCATTGCGCAGGTCGGTGTCTTCCATCAACCCCGTGGTTTCGGACGCGTAGCGCGCGATGCGCTCCAGTCCCAGATTGGGCAGGTAGAATCGATCCGGATCACCGATCAGGATCGTCCGGCCCATGGCTTTCAAGTCGCGCAGCCAGGGCAGGACCAGGTCGGCGATGCCCTTATCGTAAAAGACGTCGCCGACCAGCACGACCTCGAATTCGCGGTCGGTCCGCCCGATGACATCTTCCGTCAGGATATCCAGATGGACGTCGTTCAATTCAGCGTTCAGGCGCATCGCCTCACCCGCAACGGGATCGATATCGTTGCCGAAGACGTCGAAAGCGCCCGCCATGGCGGCGGCGATCCCGACCATGCCCGATCCGGCCCCGAAATCCAGAACCTTGCGGCCGCGCACCGCCGTGGGATTATCCAGAAGATAGCGCCCCAACGCCTGTCCTCCGGCCCAGGCAAAGGCCCAATAGGGCGTGCCGATACCCAGGGCATACAGCTCGTCCTCCCCCATGCGATAGAGCGGCACGTCGTCCTGCGCCAAATGCAACTGCATTTCGGGTAACAGGCGGGGGGATTGAATACGGGTATTGTCGCGGATCAGACCGCTCCAGGAAGAACCAAGCATTATTGAAAACCAACTCCACCGAAAGCGAATGCCAGCGTAATCAGCAATCCGGCATCCCGGTTGCTCTTGAAATGTTTGATCAGTTTCTTCGGGTCGTTCAAATCCAGCGTTTTCAACTGCCAGATAAAATGTGCGCCGGCGGCAGCAAGACCGATCCAGAACAAGGGCCCCGCGCTGCCATGCATCCAGGCGGCGACGGCGATCAGCGACACGGTCAGGAGCAAAAACCCGCCGATGATCGGGCGGGTGCGCTCCCCGAATTTCAACGCCGTCGACTTGATCCCGATCAGGATGTCGTCGTCTTTGTCCATATGGGCGTAGATCGTGTCATACGACATAGTCCAGGAAATCCCGGCGATGTAGAGCAGGATGATTTCCGGTGCGATCCTATCCATCAGCAGCGCGCCGGAAACCAGGACACCCCAATTGAACGCGAGGCCCAGGAAGGCCTGCGGAAAATAGGTAAAGCGCTTCATGAAGGGATAGATCGCGACGACGCCCAGCGAGGCGACGGCGACGAGTCCGGCATAGAGGGTGAACTGACTGAGAACCGCCAGCCCGACCAGCGCCTGCAAGACGATGAAGGCCAGCGCCTGCTTTACCGAAACATCGCCTGCCGGGATCGGGCGGGTCGCCGTGCGGGCGACCTTGCCGTCGAAGTCGCGGTCGGTAATGTCGTTCCAGGTGCACCCGGCGCCGCGCATGGCCAATGCGCCGATCCCCATCAAAGCGCCGTACCAGACGGCTTGCAGCGGCGATGTCTGGGACCCGTGCACCGCCAGCGCCAGCCCCCACCAGCACGGCAGCAGCAACAACCATGTGCCGATCGGCCGGTCCCAGCGGGCCAGCAGGGCATAGGGGCGAATACCGCGCGGCAACCATCGGTCGACCCAGTTGTCCCGGACGATGTCGCTGCGTTCCGCGCGTGTTCCCGCCATCCGGTCCGGGCTGTGTTTTCCGGCCATGGTCGATTGCTTCCTTAAAGTCCAACTGGTTTCTTGCCTTTGGCGACGGCGCCAGAATAGTCTCGGCCATGGCTACCGCAACCCGTCTCTTCATTCCCCAGGATTTGCAGGCCGGACGGCCCGTCGAGGCAGATCCGGACCAGGCACATTACCTGAGCCGCGTCCTGCGTTTGGGTGCGGGCGCGCCGCTTGTCCTGTTCAATGGGCGGGATGGAGAATGGGATGCCGTCGTGACGGAAATCGGCAAGAACCGCGCGACCCTGAGGCCGGAAACCCAACGAAGGGCACAAGTATCGTCACCGGATGTCTGGCTGGCCTTTGCCCCGGTGAAGAAGACGCAGACCGATTTCATCGTTCAGAAGGCGACGGAATTGGGGGTGTCGCGCCTGATCCCGATCCTGACGGACCGTACACAGTCGGAACGGGTCCGCACGGACCGCTTGACCGCCACGGCGGTGGAGGCGGCGGAACAGTGCGAACGTCTGGATGTGCCGGTGGTGGTTGAACCGATCCGTTTGGATCGTCTGATCGACACTTGGCCGACGGACCGGATGCTCTATCTCTGTGCCGAAGCTGGGGACGCCCAACCGCTTGCAAGTGCCGCAAAACCTGGACCAGCGGCATTTGTGACCGGACCGGAAGGCGGTTTTTCCCAACAGGAACTTGACTTGATGCGGCGGTCTCCCTTAGTCCAGCCCATCAGTTTGGGTCCGCGAATCCTGCGGGCTGAAACCGCCGCTATGGCCGCTTTGGCTGTCTGGCAGGCCGTGTCGGGTGATTGGGGGGGGCGACCTCCACCGCGGGGGTGACGCCGCGGTTCTGGGCGGCGTGCCGGTTTAGGATTGTAACGGGCCCTCGGGCCGAAGAGGAAAGAAGGCCCACACATGTCTTCACCGGCCGCGACGGACGATACCCGCGTCGATTCCAAGAGCCAGTTGATCGAATACATCGCTTCGGGCGAAAAGCCCGCAAAGGACTGGCGTATCGGTACGGAACACGAAAAGTTCCTGTTCGACGCGCGCAGCCTGCGCCCATTGCCCTATGACGGGGTGCCGGGCGTCAAGGCGTTGCTGGAACGGCTGGCCGGTCCGGAATGGCAACCGGTTTACGAGTCCGGCAATATCATCGCGCTGAAAGGCAGCGACGGCGGGTCGGTCACGCTGGAACCGGGCGGACAATTGGAATTGTCCGGCGCGCCCCTCGAAAACATCCATCAGACCTGTAGCGAGGTGCATCGCCATCTGCGTCAGGTCGTCGATGCGTGCGAGGCGATCGGCGCCGGTACTGCCGGCCTGGGATTCAATCCGATCTGGAAACGCGACGACGTGCCGTGGATGCCCAAGGGCCGCTACAAGATCATGCGCGAATACATGCCGAAAAAGGGCAATCTGGGCATCGACATGATGAAGCGTACCTGTACGGTGCAGGTGAACCTGGATTATTCGTCCGAAGCCGACATGATCCAGAAGATGCGCATCTCCTTGGCGCTGCAGCCGGTTGCCACCGCGCTGTTCGCCAATTCCCCGTTCAAGGAAGGCAAGCCGAACGGGTATCTGAGCTATCGCAGCCATATCTGGACCGACACCGACCCCGATCGGTGCGGGATGCTGCCCTTCGTCTTCGACGATAGTTTCGGGTATGAGCGCTGGGTCGACTATATCCTCGATGTGCCGATGTACTTCGTCTACCGCGACGGCGTTTATCACGATGTGTCGGGCAAGAGCTTCCGCGACTATATGGACGGCAAGCTGGAAGGTTTTGAAGGCCAGTTGCCGACGATGACCGACTGGTCTGACCATATGACGACGGCTTTCCCGGAGGTACGCCTTAAGAAGTTCATCGAAATGCGCGGTGCGGACGGTGGACCGTGGGGCAACCTGTGCGCCTTGCCCGCGCTGTGGGTCGGTCTGCTGTACGACGATCAGGCCCGCGCCGAAGCCGCCGACCTGATCGCGGATTGGAGCGTCGAAGAAATTTCAGCCATGCGGGATGCCGTGCCGACGCTGGCTCTCAAGGCGCCGTTCCGTGATGGGACCGTTTTGGATATCGCCCGGAAGGTTATGGAAATCTGCCACGGCGGCATGAAACGCCGGGCGCGCCTGAACCCGACGTCGGGCCTGGACGAAACCATGTATCTGAAGCCACTGGACGAGGTCGTATCCACGGGCCGGACGATCGCGGAAAACCTGCTGGAAGCCTATGAAACCCGATGGAACGGCGAAATCGACCCGGTCTATGCGGAGTGCCGTTACTGACCCATGCCGAAGCGGTGCAGGGATCGGTTTCGGCGACTCGAATGGGTGTCAGGGTCGGTTCGGACGTGTGAACGCTTGACGGTCGTGTCCATGCGTCGGTCTGATGCTTGCGTTCCGGCGCTCACGCATTTGTCATGCAAGACCGGTGGTCTTTCGGGCTGCGCGGGATAATGTTCGTCTCGTCAAAATCATTACCGTGCGAACAACACCATGGGCCGCAGCAAGAATGTAGGAGCAACCCCGACACGGTGGCGGGGACGGCTGATTCCGGTCGGGTTGGTGATGATCTTGATCGCGGCCTTCTTCATTTTCGACGCGGGTCGTTTTTTGAGTTACGAGGCGCTTTGTCGGAATCACGAGGCGTTGGAGTCTTTCACTCGGCAGAATTTCATCCAGGCCGCAGCGATTTATATTCTGATCTATATCGCGGTCGTTGCGGCGTCCGTTCCCGGTGCGACGGTATTGACCGTCGGGGCCGGGTTCCTGTTCGGCAGCCTCGTCGCAACCGGGCTGACATTGATCGGGGCGACGATCGGGGCGACGCTGATCTTCCTGATCGCGCGCACCGCGCTCGGCGATATCCTGCGGCGGCGCGGCGGCGGACGGGTCGATGCCCTGCTATCCGGATTTCGCGAAAACGCGTTTAGCTACCTTCTGTTCCTGCGGCTGGTACCGCTGTTCCCGTTCTTCGTGGTCAATATCGCCCCAGCCTTTGCGGGCGTCCCGCTTCGGGTTTATGTGGTGACGACGCTGTTGGGCATATTACCGGGGACGTTTGTCTATGCGCAGGTCGGCACCGGGCTGGGCAGCGTGTTCGGGGATTGCGGCGATTTCGACCTGGGCGACGTGTTGACGCCGGAAATCCTGATCGCCCTTGTCGGCCTGGGGATCTTGTCCATGATCCCTGTGGCTGTGAAGCATATTCGACGGCGGCGACCGCCCGCGGGTGACGCCCGGTAACAGATTTTGATCGATAGTCCGCTGTCGGTTATTCAGCTACGGCGGTCGCCGTCGTGCCGTCCGTCTGGATTTCCTGTTCCAGGGTGAACAGATTCCCGGCATCGTCCCGCAGCCAGTATTGCAGCGTGATCCGGTCCTGGCTGAGCGGCGTTGCGACATGGTGGCCGTGCTGCGTCAAACTGCCGCCCGCATCCACCCGATATCGGACACAGGCGTCGGCGCAGACTTCCGCATCCTCCACGCAGACCTTGCCGCGATAGATGTAAAAGCCGACCCCACCGGAATCCTTGAAGCGCCGGTCATGGCTGTAGCGGTGCCGGTCTTCCTCGAAGGAATAGGTGAAATTGCTGACCGTCAGCGACGGAATCGCGGACCCAGTCTTTGCAGACGGTTCCGGCAGATCGATCAGGCAAGCCGTGGAAATGCCGCCCGCCTGAACGTCGACGGTCGTGTCCTTGTTCTGCGCGTCGTCGTCACAGCCCACAAGAACCGCCATTGAGAGGAGGACCGGTAGCAATCGTGTTTTCATGATATCTTCCCGGACCTCTCAATAATTTAATCAAAAAATCAGGCGGCCGTCCCTCCGACGGTCAGGCCATCCAGCCGCAATGTCGGCTGGCCGACGCCGACCGGAACCCCTTGGCCTTCCTTGCCGCAGGTCCCGATACCGTCATCCAATTTCAGATCGTTGCCGATCATGGACACTTTAGTCAATGCATCGGCGCCGTTTCCGATCAGCGTTGCGCCTTTCAGTGGTGCGCCCAGCTTGCCATTCTCGATACGGTAGGCCTCCGTGCAAGAAAACACGAATTTGCCGTTGGTGATGTCGACCTGGCCGCCGCCGAAATTGACGGCGTAAACGCCCTTATCGACCGACGCCAGGATTTCGCCCGGATCGCGGTCGCCAGCCAGCATATAGGTGTTGGTCATGCGCACCATCGGGCAGTGGGCATAGGATTGGCGGCGGCCGTTGCCGGTCGACTGAACGCCCATCAGGCGGGCATTCATGCGATCCTGCATATAGCCTTTCAGGATACCGTCCTCGATCAGCATGGTTTCGCTGGTCGGGGTGCCTTCGTCATCGACGGTCAGCGACCCGCGGCGATCTTTCAAGGTGCCATTGTCGACGACGGTGACGCCCGGCGCGGCGACCCGCTCGCCGATCAGACCGGCGAAGGCGGACGTGCCCTTGCGGTTGAAGTCGCCTTCCAGACCGTGACCGACCGCTTCATGCAGCAGAACGCCGGGCCAGCCCGGACCCAGGACGACGGTCATCTCTCCGGCGGGGGCGGGTTCCGCCGCCAGATTGACCAAGGCTTGCCGCAGGGCTTCGTCGACTTGGGCTTTCCACTGGTCCGGCGTGACGAAACCCGCGAAATCCAGGCGCCCGCCGCATCCCTGGCTACCGGTTTCCATGCGGCCGTTTTCTTCCACCGCGACGCTGATATTGACGCGGACAAGGGGGCGGATATCCGCCGCGCGCTCGCCGTCCGGGCGGATGATCTGGATCGCGGACCACTCCGCCGCCAGCGACGCGAAAACCTGCTTCACGCGCGGGTCTTTCGCCCGGGCATAGGCGTCGATTTCGGACAGGATGCCGACTTTCGCGTCAAAGCCCAGCGTTTCCAGCGGGTTCACGTCGGAATACAGCGCCATGTTCGTGCGCGGCGGCGGCCCTGCCAAGGTGCCCGAATGACCGGAATGCACGGCACGGACGGCCTCGCCGGCGCGTTTGATCGCTTCCTCGCTCAATTCGCCTGAATGGGCATAGCCGGAAACCTCGCCGATCACGGACCGCAAGCCGAAACCCTGCGACGTGTCGAAACTGGCGCTTTTGATCTTGCCGTCTTCCAGGAACAGGTTCTCGCTTTGAACGTATTCCATATAGATTTCGCCGTCTTCCGCGCCGTGCAGGCTGTCGGCGACCAGGGATTCGACGCGGGACCGGTCCAGTCCGGTATTGTCGAAGAAAAGCGCGTCGGTGGTCGCGATATCGCTCATTTTACGGTTCCTTTCGGCCAGAGACTTTCGGACGGCCTGTCATGATGGGACGCGGATGCGCGGAATGCCGCAGGACAAACTGCGATCCGGACCGTTACCATACCGGCAGACGCCCCCCATGCAAGGAGGGGGCCGCATACATAATGAAACAGGTGGGATTGAAAACGACATGGGCAAGACCCTGGTGAACGCGGAAATGAAAAGACCGGACGGTGCGTCGGCGGGTCGGCTGGCATTGCCCAAGGAACACGCGCTGCGATACAGCCTGACGAACGAGTTGCATGCCCGCCCGTTCGAAATGCTGACGCCGCCGGTGCAGGCGTCGATGTATGCCTGTGTCGTGTCCGCCGAAACCGCCGCGTCGGCGACGCATCGGCACCTGTCGAAACTGTGCGCGCGTTTCGGCGTCAACCCGCCGCAGCCGGGGATGAATCACTTCACGGCGGATTTCGGCGCCTTTCGGCTTCGGTATGAGCGGCATACGGAATTCGATTCCTTCACCGTCATCCGGGCGGGAAAGTTCGATCATCCCTTCGACAAATCGGCGGCGGATCAGCTTCCCGCCGATTGGTTGGAAGGCTTGCCGGGCGAAATGCTGGTTGCGACCCATCTGGCGGTCCTGCCGGTCGACGGGCCGGATCCGTCGGCGGAGGTCCTGGAAGACTATTTCGTCCCGGAAAGCTTGGTGACCAGCACCCTGTCCGGCGGGTCCGCTCAAGTATGGACCGACCTTCGCATCCATGGCGACAAGCATAACCGCATCCTGCTGAAACCCCGCGACCTGCCGCCCGCGAAGGCGGGGCGGGTGGTGCAGCGGTTGCTGGAAATCGCGGCCTATCGGAACTTCGCGCTGCTTGCCCTGCCGGCGGCGCGGGAGGTCGGGCCCGAACTGACGCGCATCGATGCGGGGCTGGCCGCCCTGACGGCGGAAATGTCGTCTTTGGTGGAATCCGGGGTGGAATCCGGGATGGAATCCGATGGCGCCGATACGCTGGCGAAACGCGAATCGATTCTGTTGAGCGAGTTGATGCGACTGTCGGCGGAAATCGAACAGCTCAATGCGCGGCACAGTTACCGGTTTTCCGCCGCACGGGCCTATTTCGCCCTGGTCCGGTCCCGCCTGTCGGAATTGCGCGAGGAACGGCATGAGGGGTATCAAACCATCGAGGAGTTTCTGGAACGCCGTCTTTGGCCCGCGATGCGCACCTGCGAATCCGTGGAAGACCGCATGGCCAACCTGTCCCGCCGCGCCACGCGGGCGGCGAACCTGCTGCGCACGCGAGTCGACTACATTCTCGAACAGCAGAATCAAGGGCTCCTGACCTCCATGGACCGGCGGGCGAAACTGCAGCTTCGCCTGCAGCAAACGGTCGAGGGCCTGTCCGTCGCGGCGATCACCTATTATTCGGTCGGGCTGGTCGGTTATGCGGCGAAGGGACTGTTCGGTTTGGGCCTGCCGATCCCGCCCGCCTATATCCAAGGGGCTGCGGTGCCGTTGGTCGCGATCGCGGTCTGGCTCGGTTTGCGACGGGTTCGGCGGCATATCGGGCATGAAGACTGACCCGGTACGGCCATCCGTGGGGTGCCCGAAAGACCATGCCAGGGGGTGCTACATTCTGTCGCGACCCCCGCCGGAGCTTTTGCTGACGTGGTTGCGCGGTGCGTCGGTATGAAATCGGCCAATTCCCTGATATTCGTTGATGAATCGGCGCTGTTCGTGCTATTGGCAAACCGGCTGCAAAAGGGGTAATGGACGCCCCGGTCGAGCTTACCGACCGCAAGGTGACTTGCGCCAGGGACGGGCGCGGCTAGTATGCGGCTTGCCCGGAAGAGTCTGTCCAGCGTTCGGGCATTTGGTATTGGACCCGGCTTTCGGTCGGATGGGCACGGGGCGCGTGACGATACGCAGTCCCGATGCCGACGGTTCAAAAGGTTGCACGCGGTACCGGGGACGCGCCCGATGCCGCGCTTGCGGGGTAATGATGGGAGATCTTAAAGGTGCGCAAGCTCTTCACTAAAGTTTCCGGGTTGTGTGCCCTGGGCAGCATGGCTCTCGCCGGCGCCGGGCAAGCCATGGCCGCGGATCCGCAGCCGTGGCATTATCACCTGCCGGAGCCGGTTTCGCCGCTGGCGCGTCAGATGATCGAATTCCACGATCTCTGGCTGATGCCGGTCATCACCATCATCACGGTCTTCGTGCTGCTGCTGCTGCTCTACGTCTGTTTCCGCTTCCGCGAAAGCGCGAACCCGGTGCCTTCGAGAACCACGCATAATGCGGTACTGGAGGTCCTGTGGACCGGTGTTCCGGTGCTGATCCTGGTGGTCCTGGCCTTCCCGTCGCTCAAGCTGCTCTACGCCACGGACGCGGTGGAAGACTCCGACATGACGATCAAGATCGTCGGACATCAGTGGTATTGGGAATACCAGTACCCCGATCACGGCAATTTCTACATAGACGCCCGCGTCGCCGCCCGCACCACGGAAGAAGCCCAGGAACAGGGCGTGAAGCGCCTGATGTCGACAGATGAGAAAATCGTGTTCCCGGCGGATACGAAAATCCGCCTGCAGTTCACCTCGGCCGACGTGCTGCACAACTGGTCGCTCAGCGATTTCGGCGTGCGTCTCGACACGGTTCCGGGGCGCCTGAACGAAGCCTGGACGCTGATCGAGAAGCCGGGGACCTATTACGGTTTCTGCTCTGAACTGTGCGGCATCGACCATGCCTTCATGCCGATCGAAATCACGGTCGTGCCGAAGGAAGAGTTCGAAGCCTGGGCTGCGCAGGCCAAGGAAGAATACGACCCCGTCGAGGAAGCGGCCCTGCCGGTTTCCGAGGCGCTGGCTGTTTCGTCGACCCCTGCCGTTCAGTAAGAACGCGGGGTCGTAACGAAATCCGTCCGGGAGGCGGATTGTTTAGGGAAGACGGAGAAGTTCGATGGCTAACGCTGCTGCTGCCCATCACGACGACCACGGCACCCCCAAGGGGATCGCGCGGTGGCTTTATTCGACCAACCACAAGGACATCGGCACGATGTACCTCATCTTCTCGGTGATCGCCGGGTTGATCGGGGGTGCCGCGTCCATCTATATGCGCATGGAGCTTCAGCAGCCCGGCGTTCAGTACATGGCCGACGGTCATGAATGGAACATGGTGGTCACCGCCCACGGCCTGATCATGGTGTTTTTCGTGGTTATGCCGGGCCTGATCGGCGGTTTCGGGAACTGGTTCGTGCCGCTGATGATCGGCGCGCCGGACATGGCCTTCCCGCGCATGAACAACATCTCCTTCTGGCTGCTGATCCCGGCCTTCGCCCTGCTGCTGCTGTCGGCGCTGATCGGCGGCGGTGCGGGTACCGGCTGGACGATCTATCCGCCGCTATCCAGTGCCAATGGCCCGTTCACCGGGCATGAGGGGGCTGCTGTCGACATGGCGATCTTCGCGCTGCACCTCGCGGGGGCCAGTTCGATCCTCGGCGCCATCAACTTCATCACCACGATCTTCAACATGCGCGCCCCGGGCATGACGCTGCACAAGATGCCGCTGTTTGCCTGGTCGATGCTGGTTACGGCCTTCCTGCTGGTCCTGTCGCTGCCGGTTCTGGGCGGCGCGATCACCATGCTGCTGACCGACCGCAACTTCGGCACGGCCTTCTTCAAGCCGGAAGGCGGCGGGGACCCGATCCTGTTCCAGCACCTGTTCTGGTTCTTCGGCCACCCGGAAGTGTACATCATGATCCTGCCGGCCTTCGGCATCCTCAGTCACGTCGTCTCGACCTTCTCCAAGAAGCCGATCTTCGGTTATCTGGGCATGGCCTACGCCATGGTGGCGATCGGCTTCGTCGGCTTCGTCGTATGGGCGCACCACATGTACACGGTCGGCCTGGACGTCGATACGCGCGCCTATTTCACGGCCGCCACGATGGTCATCGCCGTGCCGACGGGAATTAAGATCTTCTCCTGGATCGCGACTATGTGGGGCGGGTCGATCCGCTTTACCGTGCCGATGGTCTGGGCGGTCGGCTTCATCTTCCTGTTCACGGTCGGCGGCGTTACCGGCGTCGTGCTGGCGAATGCGGGCATGGATTTGCAGCTGCACGACACCTACTACGTCGTCGCTCACTTCCACTACGTGCTGTCGCTCGGTGCGGTCTTTGCGCTGTTCATGGGCATCTACTACTGGATGGGCAAGATGTCGGGCCGCGAAATCCCGAGCTGGGCCGGTCACCTGCACTTCTGGACCACCTTCATCGGGGTCAACCTGACCTTCTTCCCGCAGCATTTCCTGGGCCTCGCCGGCATGCCGCGTCGTTACATCGACTATGCCGACGGTTTCGCCCAGTGGAACAACATCTCCTCGATCGGGGCCTATATCGCCTTCGGGTCGACGTTGTTCTTCATCGTGATGCTGATCTACACGCTGGCCGCCGGTAAGAAAGCCGCCGCCAATCCGTGGGGTGAAGGCGCCACGACGCTGGAATGGACGGTGAGCTCTCCGCCCCCGTTCCATACTTTCAGCACCCTGCCGCGCATCACCGGCGGCGGCGGTCACTGATCCGATTTCCGTCCGCCGTCCCCGGATATGCGGGGACGGCGGCGGACCGGATCGGATGAAGCGTTGAAATAACAAAGTATAGAGTACAGTTAGGGATTGGATACGTGAGCGATACGGCACTCCAGGAACGCATGGAAAGCGGCGGTTTCGTCCGGACGTCCGGCATGGCCGGTTCGAAAGGCGCGGAGGTCCGTGATTTCATCAGCCTGCTGAAGCCGCGTGTTATGTCCCTCGTCGTGTTTTCCGGGTTTGCCGGCATGATCATGGCGCCGGGCAGCATCCATCCCGTCCTGGCCGCGGTTGCGGTCCTCTGTATCGCCGTCGGCGCCGGTGCCTCCGGGGCGATCAACATGTGGTACGACCGCGATATCGACGCGGTGATGAGCCGCACGCGCGGCCGACCGATTCCGCGCGGCCGTGTGGCGCCGGACGATGCTCTGGCGTTCGGCTCTATTCTGGCGTCGGGGTCCGTCTTCCTGATGGTGCTGGCCGTGAACTATGTCGCTGCCGCGATTCTGGCCATCACCATCCTATTCTACGTCTTCGTCTATACGATGTGGCTGAAGCGGTCGACGCCGCAGAACATCGTGATCGGTGGCGCGGCGGGCGCCTTCCCGCCGATGATCGGCTGGGCCGCGGTGACCGGCGGTGTGTCCGTCGAATCCCTGCTGCTGTTCGCCCTGATCTTTTTCTGGACACCGCCGCATTTCTGGGCGCTGGCGCTGTATCGGCGCGGCGACTACGAAAAGGCCGGGGTGCCGATGCTGCCTGTCGTGGCCGGCGCGCGCGCGACGAAACTGCAAATGCTGATCTACACCGTGCTGCTGCTGCCGCTGGCCGTTGCGCCCTATTTCCTGGGCATGACCGGACAGCTCTATCTGATGGCGGCGGCGGTTCTGGGGGGCTTGTTCCTGATGTCCGCGATTGCCGTCTGGTTCGATGAAACCGACAAGTCGGCGAAGCGGATGTTCGCTTTCTCGATCTTTTACCTGTTCGCGCTGTTCGGGGCGATGATCCTCGACCGGGCGCCGGGCGCTCTTTGATCCTTCAAGGAGATCGGCCCGTGAAAGGAAATGTTATGACCGCGCAGAAACGTTCCGATCTGGATATGACGGATGACGAAATCCGTCGCCGCCAGCGCAGCCGCAACGTGGCCGTGGCGCTGGCCGTCGTCGCCTTCATCGGCATTGTGTTCGCCGTGACGATCGTGCGCATTCAGGCCGGTATCCAGGCTTCGATGGGAAGTTGAGGACAGCAATGGACCAGAACCTCGCCCGCAAGAACCGCCGTATTCTCGCCGCCTGTGTCTTCACGGTGGCGGGCATGGTCGGTCTTAGCTTTGCGGCGGTTCCGCTCTACAATCTGTTTTGCCGCGTCACCGGCTATGGCGGCACGACGCAGGTCGCCGAAGCCGGACCGGCCCCCGTGATCGGCAGCCGCGAAATCACCATCCGGTTCGATTCCACCGTCAATCCGGCACTGCCCTGGCGCTTCCATCCGGAACAGAAGTCGGTGACGCTGAAGGTCGGTGAAGTCGGCATGGCCTTCTATCGCGCGCAGTCGCTGTCCGGCCAGCGGACCACCGGGGCGGCGACGTTCAACGTAACGCCGCTGAAGGCCGGACAATATTTTGTAAAGACTCAGTGCTTCTGCTTCGACGAGCAAACGTTGAATCCTGAACAGACTGCGGAAATGCCGGTCAGCTTTTATGTCGATCCGGCGATTATGGACGATCGCAATCTGGACGATACGAATACGATTACCCTGTCATATACTTTCTTCCGCGCCGAAGACGATGCGGATGCCGAAGAGTTGACGGGTGTAGAGGGCGATGCCGACCAAACGGCGGCATTGGATCAGGCGACGACGGTGAACTGACACCGGCGCCAAGGGACTTGCCGTCGGTATCGTCCGGCGGCATGAATGTGGCTTTCAGCGCGACCGGCGGGGTGCCGCGTCGACAAGAAGGGGGTTGAAATGGCTGGTGATCATCACGCGGTCGAGCACGACTATCACCTGGTAAATCCGAGCCCGTGGCCGGCGTTCGGTGCGCTCAGCGGCTTTGTGCTCGCGTTCGGGACGGTTTGGTACCTGCATCCGGATATGTTCGGCGGGTTCTCGATCGGTCTGGCCGGTACGGCGCTTGGCCTGATCATGGTTCTCTGCACCATGTTCTTCTGGTGGCGCGACGTCGTTCGCGAGGCGAATTCCGGCGATCACAAGCCGATCGTACAGCTCGGCCTGCGCTACGGCATGTCGCTGTTCATCGCGTCCGAGGTGATGTTCTTCGCCGCCTTCTTCTGGGCGTTCTTCGACGCCAGCCTGTTCGGTGTTGAGGACATTCAGTTCCAGCGCTTCAACGTGCTGGGCGGTCAATGGCCGCCGGTCGGCGTCGAAACCTTCGACCCGTTCCACCTGCCGTTGATGAACACGATGATCCTGTTGCTGTCCGGCTGCACGGTGACCTGGGCGCACCATGCCCTGCGTGAAGGCAAGCGCAAGCAGGTGATCCAGGGGCTGTGGCTGACGGTTCTGCTGGGTGTGTCGTTCAGCCTGCTTCAGGCTTACGAATATTCGCACGCGGCCTTCGGCTTCGCGGACGGGATTTACTCCTCGACCTTCTTCATGGCGACCGGTTTTCACGGTTTCCATGTTATTGTCGGCACGATCTTCCTGGCTGTTTGCCTTGCCCGTGTCTATCGCGGCGATTTCACGCCGACCCAGCATTTCGGCTTCGAGGCTGCGGCTTGGTATTGGCACTTCGTCGATGTCGTGTGGCTGTTCCTCTTCGTCTGCGTCTACTGGTGGGGCGGTTGATAGCCTAGCCGATTAAAGGCGGGCCGCCCGGAACACGGGCGGCCCGTTTCGTTTTAGGGTTCCTGTCGTCCTGCGGGCCCCCTCCGCATTGAAGACATGACCGATATCGCACCCCGTACCGAAAGGACCGATCCATGCTGCCCCCGTCTCCCTGGAAAACCGGATATCGCGGCCGCTGCCCGCGCTGCGGTGAGGGTAAGCTGTATTCCAGTTTCCTGAAGGTTGCGGACGGCTGCACCTATTGCGGTCTGAAATACGATTTCGAAAATGCGGGCGACGGGGCGGTACCCTTCCTGATCCTGATCATCGGCGGGATCGGTGTTGGTTTGGGCGCCTGGGTTCTGCTGGCCTTTGACACCGGCGTTCTGGCACCCATCTTGGTAACCGTGCCGGTGGTCATTCTGTTGACGCTTTTCCTGTTGCCCAAGGCGAAGGGTCTGTTGATCGCCCTGCAATATGTGAATGCGGCGGGCGATACGGGCACCGATGCGATCGACGAGTAACGACTTTTAGGATTGATGAAACGAATGGCGTTCCGACCGAAACTGGTACCGACCCTTTTCAGCCTTGCCGCCCTGATCGTTTTGATCGGGCTGGGCGTCTGGCAATTGCAACGTCTGACCTGGAAGGAAACGCTGATCGACCGATTGCAGTCGCGCGCGGAGATGCGCGCGGAAAGCCTGCCGCCCGGCGACCTGGATATCGAAGAATGGGAATTCCGGCGCGTTACCCTGGTCGGTCAGTTTCTGCACGATCAGGAAATGCATCTGCTGAATCGGTCGCTGAACGGCAATCCCGGTCTGCATATTATTACGCCCTTCCGCCGCACGGATGTACCCGACGCACCGTTGGTCTTGGTCGATCGCGGCTGGGTGCCGTTCGATGCGAAGGACCCGATGACGCGCAAGGAAGGCCTGATCACCGGCGAGGTGACCGTGGAAGGCATCGTGCGGTTCCAACGTCCGATCACCGGGCTGCAACGCGTCTTCCTGCCTGAAAACGAACCGGCCCGGAACATGTGGTATTCCGTCAATGTCCCGGAAATGGAAGCGGTGCGGGGAGAACCCTTCGCGAATTTCTATGTCGTGGACGGCAACGACGCCGTGCCGGGCGGCTATCCGGTCGGGCATCAGTGGACGCTGAATATCCGAAACGATCATCTGCAATACGCGCTGACCTGGTTCGCCTTGGCGGTCGGTCTGCTCGTAATTTACGTCATATCGCAACGCCGTCGCGACGACGGTACCGACGAGGCGTAATCCGTGGGGGGCTATTCGGAGCTGGAATCGCGGTTCCGTCGCATCGCGATCTTCGGGGAGGTCCAGACGGTCCTGCATTGGGACGCGTCGACCATGATGCCCGAAACGGCGGCGGGTCCGCGCGGCGATCAATTGGCAGAATTGAAACTGCTGCGCCACCGGCTGTTGAGCGACCCGGATATCGGGCGGCTGCTGGACGATGCGGAAGCGGAGAACCTGACCGATTGGCAGGCCGCAAACCTGCGTCAGATGCGCCGCGAATATCGCTTTGAAACCGCCTTGGACGATCGGCTGGTCGAAGACCTGTCGAAGGCTTGTAGCGCCTGTGAACATGCCTGGCGAGGCGCGCGCGCCGGCAGCGATTTCAAATCTGTCGCACCGCTGTTGGACGATGTTCTGGATCTGACACGCGAAAGTGCCGCCGCTTATGCCGCGGCGTTCGATCTGGCCCCTTATGACGCCCTGCTGGAGGCTTACGCCCCCGGTATGCGTGCGGCCCGCATCGATCCGATTTTCGACGATTACGCCGCGTTTCTGCCGGGTTTCCTGGAAAAGGTCCTGACACGTCAGGAAGCGGAAGGCGGAAAGCCGATCGCGCCTCGGGCTGCCGACCCCGTGCATCAGAAAGCCCTGATCGACCGTCTTGCGGTCGCGGTTGGTTTCAATGAGAAGGGAGGCCGGATCGATGTCAGCGCTCATCCGTTCTCGACGGGCTATCCCGGCGATCAACGGATCACCGTCACATTTGACCCGGCCGATCCGACGAACGCGGTCATGGCGGTGCTGCATGAATGCGGTCATGCCGCCTATGAGGCGGGCCTGCCGAAGGAATGGGCGCGTCAGCCCGTCGGCGCGTCGCTGGGGATGGTCGTGCATGAAAGCCAGTCGCTCAGCATCGAGATGCAGGCCAGCCGTTCCGACGCGTTTCTGACATGGCTCGCGGGTCAGGCGCGGGAGGTTCTGGGCGACGACCCCGCCTTCGACGTCGAGAATTTCAAACGGTATCAGCAATGGGTCGAACCGGGATTTATCCGGGTAACGGCGGATGAGGTGACCTATCCGGCGCATGTCATCCTGCGCACACGGCTGGAACGCGCCTTGCTGTCCGGGGACCTTGTCGTCGCGGACCTGCCCGGTGCCTGGAACGAGGGAATGAAAACCTTGCTGGGTATCGATGTGCCGGACGACCGGCGCGGATGCCTGCAGGATATCCATTGGTATGACGGCGCGATCGGGTATTTCCCGACCTATAGTCTGGGGGCCATGCTGGCGGCGCAATTGGCCGAAGCGGCCCATGCCGATCTGCCGGAAATCCCCGAATTCCTGGGGCGTGGCGAGTTTTCACCCTTGATGCGCTGGCTGGGTGGTGCCATTCATTCAAAAGGCAGTTACCTGTCCGCCGATGCCTTGATAGAGGGCGCAACCGGGCGACCGCTCGACGCGTCGGCGTTCAAACGGCATCTGACGACACGCTATCTGAAGGAAAACTAGGATGGAAGAGACGACGAAACTGGCCCAGGAAGCCTGGGAATGGATGGTTCCCCAGGCGCTCGAATACGGCACGAACATTGTCGGTGCCCTGGTGATTCTGCTCATCGGTCTTTGGATCGCGGGCCGTCTGTCGAACTGGGTCCGATCGTCGCTCAGCCGTTTCGAACGCATCGACAGCACGCTGAAGCCTCTGTTCGCCAGCATGGTGCGTTATCTTGTGGTGATCATCACCGTCATTGCGATCCTGAATCAGTTCGGGGTCCAGACGGCCAGCATCATCGCCGTTCTGGGTGCCGCCGGTTTGGCCATCGGCCTTTCGCTGCAAGGCACGCTGCAGAACATCGCCGCCGGGATCATGTTGTTGATCCTGCGTCCCTTCAAGGTCGGCGATTTCGTCGATGCGGGCCCGGTTTCCGCGACGGTCGATGAAATCGGTCTGTTCACGACGCAATTCACCACCGTGGACGGCATCTACGTTTCCTGCCCGAACAGCAATCTGTGGAATTCCAAGATCACCAACTATTCGCGCAACGGTCAGCGTCGCATGGATCTGGTTGTCGGCATTTCCTACGAGGACGATATCGGCAAGGCTCTGGAAATCCTGAACGGATTGATGGAAAAGGACGACCGGGTGCTCAAGGACCCGGCGCCGCAGACAATGGTGACGACCCTGGGCGACAGTTCCGTCAACATCACCATGCGGTTCTGGGCGAAGAGCGCCGATTTCTGGGCGCTGAAATGGGACATGACCCGCTGGTCGAAGGAAAAGATCGAAGAGGGCGGACTCAGCATTCCGTTCCCGCAACGCGACGTGCACATGATCGCGGCGAAGGCGGACGCCTAAGCGCCCAATTTAGATTAAGCGTCCTATTGGGCGCGGGACGGTATCATGAGATATATCAGTACGCGCGGCGAAGCACCGGATCTCGGCTTCGCCGATGTCCTTTTGACCGGCCTAGCGCGAGACGGCGGCCTTTACGTGCCCGCCGACTGGCCGCGGTTCACCGCCGACGAATGGCGGGCGATGCGCGGCCTGCCCTATGACGAACTGGCGACGCGGGTCTGCCTGCCCTTCCTGGGCGATTCCATCGACGAGGATGCCTTCGCCGATATGGCGTCGGAGGCCTATGCCGGATTCGATCATGATGCCGTCGCGCCCCTGAAGCAATTGAACGCCGATAGTTGGCTGATGGAACTGTTTCACGGCCCGACGCTGAGTTTTAAGGACTATGCATTGCAACTGGTCGGGCGGATGTTCGACCATGTTCTGAAACAGCGGGGGGAACGCATCTGCATCGTCGGCGCGACCTCCGGCGATACGGGGTCCGCCGCGATCGAGGCCTGCCGCGACCGCGATTCCATCGATATCTTTATCCTGCACCCCTTTGAACGGTGCTCGGAGGTTCAGCGTCGGCAGATGACGACCGTTGCGGCGATGAACGTTCATAACGTCGCCGTCGACGGGACGTTCGACGATTGCCAGGACCTCGTGAAGGCGATGTTCAACGACGCGGCCTTCCGCGACACGATGAACCTGTCGGCGGTGAATTCGATCAACTGGGCGCGGATCATGTGCCAGATCGTCTATTACGTCCATGCGGCCCTGTCCCTGGGCGCGCCGGATCGGGAGGTATCCTTTGCGGTGCCGACCGGCAATTTCGGCAATGTCTTCGCCGGATATGCCGCCCGGCAGATGGGCCTGCCGATCCAGCAACTGATCGTCGGGTCGAACGAAAACGACATCCTGGCTCGGTTCCTCCAGGACAACGACATGTCCGTCCATGGTGTCGTGCCGACGCATTCGCCCAGCATGGACATTCAGGTATCCAGCAACTTCGAACGCCTCCTGTTCGAATTGATGGACCGGGACGGTCCCGCGACGGCGCATCTGATGCAGACCTTCCGGGCGTCCGGCAAATTGGAAATCGATGACGACCGCTGGCATCGCGCGCTGCAACTTTTCTCCGGCCACCGCTTGTCGAACGAAGAAACCCTGGCGGCGATGAAGGCCGTTCTTGAATCCACGGGCGAATTGGTCGATCCGCACAGCGCGATCGGGATCGTCGCGGGCTGGACGCGCCGGACGGAAACGGACGTGCCGCTTGTGGTGGCGGCGACGGCGCATCCGGCGAAATTCCCCGATGCGGTTGAAGCCGCGACCGGCATCCGGCCAGCATTGCCGCCGTTCCTGTCAGACCTGTATGACCGGGAAGAACGCTACATCCGGCTGCCGAACAGCCTGAACGCGATCCAGGACCATGTGCGCACCGCGTCCAACCGGGCAGGTGGCGTCTGATGACGACGGCACGTGTCAGCACCCTGGACTCCGGCCTTCGGGTCGCAACGGATTCGATGCCCGGTGTCGGCACGGCCAGTATCGGTGTTTGGGTCGGCGCGGGTACGCGGGCGGAACCCAAGGAAATCAACGGTGTCGCGCATTTCCTGGAGCATATGGCTTTTAAAGGTACGGCGACACGTACGGCCCGTCGCATCGCGGAGGAAATCGAGGCGGTCGGTGGTCACCTGAACGCCTATACCGCGCGCGAAAACACCGCTTATTACGCCAAGGTGCTGGCGGACGACCTGCCGCTGGCCGTCGATATCGTTGCGGACATCCTGCAGAATCCAAGCTTCGATCCTCAGGAGCTGGAACGCGAGCGCGGTGTGATTCTTCAGGAAATCGGCCAGTGTTTCGATACGCCGGACGACATCGTCTATGACCGGTTTCAGGAAGTCGCCTATCCGGATCAGGCGATGGGGCGGCCCGTGCTGGGGACGGTCGATACCGTCAAGGCCATGCCGCGGGAGTCCATCCAGGGCTTCATGACGAACCGGTATGCCGGGGAAAATATGGTCCTGTGTGCGGCGGGGAAGGTCGATCACGACAGCTTCGTCGATCTGGCACGGGAAAAATTCAAGACGGTCGGTCCCGCGCGGGACACCGATATCACCCCGTCCCGCTATACCGGTGGCGAATACCGGGAGGACCGCGACAGCGAGCAGGTGCATCTGCTGTTGGGGTTCGAAGGCCCCAGCTTCGAAGGCCGCGACTACTATACGGCGGGCGTTCTATCGGCGCTGCTGGGCGGCGGTATGTCGTCCCGGCTGTTTCAGTCGATCCGGGAGGAGCGCGGCCTCGTCTATTCGATCTATTCCTTCGCCTGGACCTTTGCCGATAGCGGTCTGTTCGGTATCTATGCGGGGACGGGAGAGGACGATGTGGTCGAACTCGTCCCGGTTGTCGCGGACGAGATCACGACGCTGGCGGACACGTTGACGGACGAAGAGATCGAGCGCGCGATCACACAGATGCGCGCCTCCTTGATCATGGCGCGGGAAAGCTCCGGCGCACGGTCCGACCAGTTGGGCAATCAAATCCTTATCCACGGTCGCCCGATGTCCGTGGAGGAGCAGGTTGCGGCCGTTGAAGCCGTCGACAAGACCGCGCTGCAAGCGCTGGCCCGGCGCATGTTTACCACCGCACCGACCGTGGCGGCCATCGGTCCCGTTTCGAAACTTGAAACTTACGAGCGTATCGCGGATCGTTTGCGAGCCTGATCGCAACGCACGCGCTACCGATGCTGAAACTGTTTAGTCCCATACCGCCGCGATGCAGCTTCGTCGGCCCGACCGTTACCTTGCGGCCGCCCCGGCGGGCCGACCTGCGGCATTGGATCGATATACGCAGCAAATCGAAGACCTTCCTAGAACCTTGGGAACCCGCCTGGTCGCGGGATGCGCTGACCCCCGGTGCTTATCGCCGACGTGTGCGACGGGTCGCGCAAGAGTGGCGGCAAGGGACGAGTTTCGGTTTCTTTATTTGGGAAAATGGCGGCGGGACACTGGTCGGGGGAATCACCCTGACCAATGTCCGGCATGGCGTCGTGGAATCCGGCAGTATCGGGTACTGGGTGGGCGAACCTTTTATCCGCAGGGGCTATGGCGGAGAGGCGGTCCAAATCATCCTGGACTTTGCCTTCCGCAAGTTGAACCTGCATCGCGTCGAAGCGGCATGCCTCGTTGACAATCATGCCAGTCGGACCCTCTTGATCAAGGCGGGATTCCAGGCGGAGGGACGGGCACGAAAGTATCTGTGCATCAACGGCCGATGGCAGGATCATGATACGTTCGGCATCCTTCGCACCGACGACCGCCCGATGGTTCCGGTACAAGACGGATAGGGCATGGTTGCCCATCGGCTGACGGCAAGGCGGCTTGGGATTTACCTTAAATGCCTTAATTTTGCCCGGAAATTCGGGGAAAAAACGTTTGCCGGACAGGCTGAATCAGCGTAATCCAATCGCTTAATCGTTAGTGCCGTATCGCACCGGATGCGCCGTGATTTCGGTTACGGAACAGTGTCGTTCAGCAAGGGCCGGGTACAGGCGCGGTGCACTTCATGTTTCGGAGGCTAAGGCTGCCACTATGTTTTCTCGGTTACTCGGGTTTCTCTCCGCCGACATGGCGATCGACCTCGGCACGGCCAACACTCTCGTCTACGTCAAGGGTCGCGGGATCGTCCTGAACGAACCGTCAGTGGTCGCCATCGCCGATGTGAAGGGGAAAAAGCAGGTTCTCGCCGTCGGTGACGAGGCGAAAATGATGCTGGGCCGTACGCCGGGCAATATCCAGGCGATCCGCCCGCTGCGCGACGGTGTTATCGCCGACTTCGAAGTCGCCGAAGAAATGATCAAGCATTTCATCCGCAAGGTGCACAATCGTCGCAGCTTCGCCAGCCCGCAGGTGATCGTCTGCGTCCCGTCCGGCTCCACCGCCGTGGAACGCCGCGCCATTCAGGAATCGGCGGAAAGCGCCGGCGCGCGCCGCGTCTTCCTGATCGAGGAACCGATGGCCGCCGCGATCGGCGCCAACCTGCCGGTGACGGAGCCGACCGGCTCCATGGTTGTCGATATCGGCGGGGGCACGACGGAAGTCGCGGTGCTGTCGCTGGGTGGTATCGTCTATTCGCGGTCCGTGCGGGTCGGCGGCGACAAGATGGACGAAGCCATCATCGCCTATATCCGCCGCAACCATAACCTCCTCGTCGGGGAAGGCTCCGCGGAACGCATCAAGAAGAAGATCGGTTCCGCCTGTCCGCCGGAAGAAGGCGATGGCGAAATTATGGAAATAAAGGGCCGGGACCTGATGAACGGCGTGCCGAAGGAGCTGAATATCTCCGAACGGCAGATCGCCGAAAGCCTAGCCGAGCCGGTCGGCGCCATTATAGAGGCGGTGAAGGTCGCGCTGGAACAGACCCCGCCGGAACTGGCCGCCGATATTGTGGACAAGGGCATTGTGCTGACCGGTGGCGGCGGCATGTTGCGCAATTTGGATTACGTGCTCCGTCATGCAACGGGCCTGCCTGTTTCCATCGCCGACGAAGCGTTGAGCTGCGTTGCACTGGGGACGGGGCGGTGCCTTGAGGAGATGCGGACGCTGAAGAACGTGCTGATCAGCATGTACAACTAAGCCGCTGCCGTGCGGTCCGTTCGGATCGCGGGCTTCGGTTATCGGGTGATTGGGCCGGGACGGAAGCGAGAGGGGCGACGCCAAGGTGGCGAAACGCGCGAAAGGGCCGGATACCAGAACGGCGCAGCCGCTTCGGACATTTGCGCAGCGGGCTGTCTTTCTCATTTTTTTGGCGTGTTCCATCGCCCTGATGGTTTTGGGTCGGACGGATCCCGACTCCTTTGAGCGGGCGCGGATGCAGGTCACGGATGCGGCCGCGCCGATCTTGGACGTTCTTGTCAGACCCGTCGACGCGATGAACGCGCTGGTCGAACACGGTTACGATCTTCTCTATCTCTATCAGGAAAACGAACGCCTGCGGCAGGAAGTCGAACGCCTGATGCAATGGCAGGCCGTCGCTCGCCGTCTGGAGGTCGAGAATTCGCAGATGCGTGAGCTTCTGACATTTCGGCGCGAAACGGTGAAGCGCTTCGTGACGGGACGCGTCATCGGTACGGGCGGGACCTTTGTTCGGTCCTTGCTGTTGAATGTTGGTGAAATCCAGGGCGCCCGGAAGGGGCAGGCCGCCGTGATCGGAACGGGTCTGATCGGCCGTGTCGCGGAAGTCGGGCTGCATTCGTCCCGCATCCTGCTGCTGACGGACCTTAACAGCCGTGTGCCGGTGCAGATTGAAAGCTCGCGTGCCCGTGCCATTCTCGCCGGGGACAACACCGCCTTTCCGCGCCTGATCTACGGCGCCGCGAATTCGGACCTGCAACCGGGCCAGCGTGTCGTCACCTCCGGCGATGCGGGGGCCTTCCCGCCGGGGCTGCCGATCGGGGTGGTTGCGACGGCGGACGAAAGCGGTGTGCGCGTACAACTTTATTCTTCCGATGAGCGGCCCGAATTGGTCCGCCTGATGGATTTCGGTCTCGACGGTATTCTCGGTTCCGCGCCGCAGGGCGTGGCGCCGACCCGGTCCGTCGGATCAGATATGCGCCCAGTCCGCCCATAAGGCGGATTTGGGCTGACGATACGTTTTTCGGTAGAAACATGGCATTCGCGACGACGATGAGAAGCGGCCTTCTCGCAAGGATGGACCATTTCGCCAGAGGCTTGCTGCCGCTGCTGACGGCCTTGATGTGCGTCGTGTTGAGCGCGGTGCCCAGCCGTCTGCCGATGTTTGCCCTGGTCGCCCCGGCGCTGACCCTGATCGCGATCTATTATTGGTCGATCTACCGACCGGATCTATTGCGCGGCTTCTTCATCTTGGCGATCGGGCTGTTTCAGGACCTCCTGATCGGGTCGGCCCCCGGCGTCACGTCGTTTATCCTGTTGCTGTCCTATTTGGTCGTCGTGTCCCAACGACGGTTCTTTCACGGCAAGAGCTTCGGTGTCGTCTGGTGGGGCTTCATGCTGATCGCCTTCGGGGCGGCGCTGCTGACCTGGATATCGAACATGTTTGTGTTGAATGCCTGGATCGACCCGAAAGGGGCTGGCATTTCTTGGGTTCTCACCATTCTGTTGTATCCTCCCTTTGCGGCGCTGCTCAGCCAGGCGCATAAGCTGGTTCCGGTGCGGGAGTTGGATGCATGAATCCGGAAAAGACCAGAACACGGGTTTTCAGCAGGCGCGCGGCCCTTTTTGTTGGCGGCCAGACCCTCGTTATGGGCGGATTGGCGGCGCGGCTCTATTACCTGCAGGTGGTGGAAAGCGAACGCTATGCGACATTGGCCGAAGAAAACCGTATCAACTTCCGGCTGATCGCCCCACCGCGCGGCTTCATCGTCGATCGCAACGGCGATTACCTTGCGATTAATATCCACAACTATCGCGTCGTTCTGGTACGGGAACAGGCGGAAAGCGCCGGCGGTGTCGCGGCGGTGATGCGGAAGCTGGCGACGCTGATCGATATCGACGAACACACCGCCCAACGCGTAATGCGGGAGGCGGAACGGCGTCTCGCCTTCGTTCCGATCACGGTTGTCGAGAATTTAAGCTGGCAGGAAGTAAGCCGGATCGGCGTCAATCAGCCGGACCTGCCGGGGGTCAGTATCGATGTCGGTCAATCCAGACACTATCCCTATGCCGAACATATGGCGCATGTCGTCGGCTATGTGTCCGGCGTGACGGAAAAGGATTTGTCCGGCGACCCGTTATTGGAGCTTCCCGGCTTCAAGGTCGGCAAGAACGGCATCGAAAAGCACTATGACCTCGCCTTGCGCGGGACTGCAGGGACCAGCAAGGTCGAAGTCAACGCTCTGGGCCGTGTTATCCGGGAGATTGACCGTCAGGAAGGTCATCCCGGGCGGGAGCTTCGCCTGACGCTCGATATGCGTCTGCAGGACTTCACCGGCGCGCGGCTGCGTAACGAGAAGGCGGCCTCTGCCGTTGTCATGGATATTCACAACGGCGATATCCTCTCGCTGGTTTCCGTCCCGGCTTACGATCCGAATGCATTCAGCGAAGGCATCGGTGCGTCGGATTGGGAAAAGCTGGTGAAAAACCCGTATGGACCGCTGACCAACAAGGCGATCGCGGGTCAATACTCGCCGGGATCGACCTACAAGATGGCGGTGGCTCTGGCGGCCTTGGAAAACGGCATCGGTCCCGACCACACCGTCTATTGCCCCGGGCATATGGAACTGGGGGACCGCCGTTTTCATTGCTGGAAGCGCCACGGGCATGGTTCGATGGATATGACGTCGGCGATCGCCCAATCCTGCGACGTCTGGTTCTACGACGTCGCCCGGCGCGTCGGCGTCGACCGGATTGCGGAAGTGTCCAACCGGCTGGGCCTGGGGGCGGCCTCCGGGATCGAGCTCCTGGGGGAAAAGGCCGGCTTGATCCCGACCCGGAAATGGAAGCGGGAAGCCCGCGGTCAACCATGGCATATGGGCGAAACGCTCGTCGTCGGCATCGGACAGGGCTTCGTGCTGACGACGCCGCTGCAATTGGCGATTATGACGGCGCGTCTGGTCAATGGCGGGCGCGCGGTCGTGCCGCGCCTCGCCTATCCGGTCGACGGGTTCGATACCGACGGGAATCCGATTCAGGATGCGGACAGCCCGGTCACGACGGCGTCGCGCTTCGACCATGAGGTGGAAAACGCGGCCACCAGCCTCAGCGAGGCAACCGCCACCCTTGCGGGGAGCGGTCCGACGGCGGATTCCTTCCCGTCCCTGGGATTTCGGCAGGAACATTTGGATATTCTGCGCCATGCGATGGACGAGGTCGTCAACGGCGACCGGGGGACGGCACGGAAATCGGCCCTGCGCCTGTCGGAATTCACCATGGGCGGCAAAACGGGAACCAGTCAGGTCCGCCGGATTTCCCAGGCGGAACGCGATGCAGGCATCCGAAGCGGCGAGGACATTGCGTGGCGCCTTCGGGATCATGCCTTGTTCGTCGGTTTCGCGCCTGTGGACAATCCCCGTTATGCGGTATCCGTTGTCGTCGAACACGCGGAAGGCGGTTCTCGCGCCGCCGCCCCGATCGCCCGCGATCTGTTGGAGGAGGTGCTGCGCCTGCAAGGCTTCGCAACCGCCGATTCCGGCGGTGCGGGGCCTAAGGATGGGACGGGCTGATGGCAATACGGCATGGGGAATTGCGCCAGCCTGAACTGACGCTGATCCAGAAGATATTTCAGATCAACTGGTCCATGTGGCTGTTGGTCGGCCTATGCGTCGGAGTCGGCCTCGCCATGCAGTTTTCCGCCGCGAATGGCAGTTGGGATCCCTGGGCCAGCCGCCAATTCTCGAAATACGCTGTTTTTGCCGTCGCCATGCTGGTCCTCGCGGTCACCGATATCCGGGTCGTGTTGCGATATGCTTATGTCGTCTACGCGCTCAATCTGATGCTCCTGATCTTCGTGGAGGTGAAGGGCGCCATGGGCGGCGGTGCGATGCGGTGGATTTCGATCCCGTTCCTGGGCACGTTCCAGCCGTCCGAAACCATGAAATTCGTTTTGGTTCTGGCCCTGGCGCGCTACTTCCACAAACTGTCCTATGAAGATGTGGGCCGCGTCACGTATCTGATCACACCGGCCTTGCTGATCGCGGCGCCGATGCTCTTGGTTCTGCGGCAGCCCGATCTGGGCACCGCGATCGTGATCGCCGGCGGCGGGGCCGTCATGTTTATCCTGGCCGGGGTACGATGGTGGAAATTCGCCTTGATCGGCGGGGCGATCGTGGCCTCCAGCCCCTTCATCTGGGGGATGCTGCACGATTATCAGAAACGACGCATTCTGGTCCTGTTGAATCCGGAATCCGATCCGCTGAACAGCGGTTATCACATCCTGCAGTCCAAGATCGCGATGGGGGCGGGCGGCATCAGCGGGCGCGGCTTCACCAAGGGCTCGCAAAGCCATCTCAACTTCCTGCCGGAAAAGCAGACCGACTTTATCTTCACCATGCTGGCGGAAGAATTCGGGCTGCTCGGCTGTCTGGTGCTGATGGGGCTTTATCTGATCCTGATGTATTATGGCTTCGTCGTCGCCCTGCGCGCAAAAAGCCAGTTCGGGCGTCTGCTCGCGATGGGCTGCATGGTGACCTTCTCCTTCTATGTCTTTATCAATATCGCGATGGTAATGGGGGTCATTCCGGTCGTCGGGCTGCCCCTGCCGTTGGTCAGTTACGGCGGGTCCGCCCTGATGGCGGTCATGCTGGGTTTCGCCCTGATCATGAACGTCTATGTGCATCGCGATATCCGCATCGGCCGACAGGGCGACGCCGGCGGCTGAAAGATCGGGTCCGCCGTCGGTACTTTTTCCGAAAACGGTCGGAATGGGGCTCGACAAGCCGGAATCCAGTCTGTATATCCCCGCGGTCCGTGACGATCCGGACATGTGGGCCATTAGCTCAGTTGGTAGAGCATCCGACTCTTAATCGGCAGGTCGTAGGTTCGAATCCTACATGGCCCACCACTTCTCCCTAATTAATTTCAATGAGAGTGCCGCCTGCGTCTGTATGGCGGCGTCGGCGGCTTTGCTTTGTAGGTATGGTCGCAATCGGTATTACTCGGTTCCGATATGAGACGTGGTGGAACAGTGCGCTTTCCGTGTCGTGGAGCCTTGTATCGAAGTGATCTTCCGACATTTCCGATCTAGGCTGGCGCTGACATTTATCGTGATGCCCCTCAGGCGAAGATTCGGATGAGCCGGAAGCACAAAGACTTTTTAATCGGCGCGGCCATCGGCTCCGGTAGTACGGCGCTTGCGGCGGAACGCGGCGGTGTCGACTTTCTGTTGGCGATCAATGCCGGTCGCTTGCGGGCGATGGGGGCGCCGTCGATTGCCTGCATGTTGCCGATCTTCGATGCGAACCGGCTGACGCGCGCGTTTGCCGAGGAAGAACTGTTGCCACGTTGCAAAGTGCCGGTGCTGTTGGGCTGTGCCGTATGGGACGCGGACTGGGATGTCGAGCGCCTCGCGGAATCCGTGAGTGCGTCCGGTTTCGCGGGGGTTACGAACTTTCCAAGCGGCATGCATTACTCCCGGCCGATGCAGCAATTGTTGTCCGCTGCGGGCCGCGGTATCGAGGCGGAAGTCGCCTTGCTGCGGGCGGTTCAGGATCGCGGCATGACGGCCATGTTCTATTGTGCCACGCGCATGCAGGCGCGGCTGGCGGCGGATGCCGGGATCGACATGATCTGCCTGAATTTGGGGTGGAATGTCGGCGGTATGGTCGGTCATCGACGCCGTGCCTCACTGGAAGAAGTCGCCTCTGTGGCGCGAGAGGTCGGGCGTCTCGTCAAAAAGATCAATCCGGAGACGCGGTTTTTGTTGGAAGGCGGGCCCATTGAGACCGCGGAGGACCTGTCGCGGGTGAACCGCCTAACCGACATAGACGGTTATGTCGGGGGATCCACCTTCGAACGGATGCCGTTGGAAGCGTCGATTGCCGATCAGATCGACAGGTTTCGGCACGCGAGCCGTAGCCGGAACGCGAGAGACATGCAAACAGAACGCCTGTTGAGCTGGGGGCGACAGAACGGGTTCAAGGGCCGTTCCCCGGCGCTGATCGAGTTTCTACGAAAGCTGAAGCTGGTCCAGGAATCGGACGGACCGATTTTGCTGATTGTCGAGCGGGGAAGCCCGGAGGCGACCGTCTTGTCCGCATTGCAGAAGGAAAAGGACGGATCTGTCGTAGGGATCGATGTCGGCGCGGAAGAGCATCCCGGACGGGCTCGGACGCTGTTGTTCGGGCACCGGGATACGGTGGAAAAGCGTCGACCGGGCCTTGCCGATCCCGCTGTCGGGCTGTTGACCATCCGTCATGTGAACCGGTTGCCTCTGACGGTTCAGCGGCGTTTGGCGCGGGCGCTTGCGGATGGGGCGTTTCGTGCGCCCGGCACGTGGAGGCGACTTCCCGTTTTGCCGCGTGTTGCCTTGATCCACGAACAACAGGCGGATCAAGTGCCCGGGATGCCGATTTCCGGATTGGACGAAGGGCTTCTCGATATCGTCGGCGGGAACGTGCTACGCCTGCCGCCTTTGCGCGAACGTGTGGAAGACCTGTTCGATTTGCTGGAAGACCGGAAGCCGTCCCTGACACGGACTGCCTTCACCGCGGCGGCGGTACAACGTTTGTCCGCGCATGCCTGGCCGGGAAACGAGGCGGAGTTGGACGCCGTCATCGGCGATCTGTCGGCAATGGCGCGGTCCGGTCCGATCCCGGAAGACGCGGTGCTGGCGCGGTTGGCGGCATCCGATCCGGTTAGCGGGGCGGCGGGCCGGGTCGCGCGGGGCGGGGAGAAGGAACGCATATTGGATGCCCTTTGGCGGAACGGTTTCAATCGAAGCCGGACGGCGGAATCTCTCGGCATGTCGCGCAAGACGCTCTACAACAAGATCAAGCGGTACGGCTTGTCCGGCTGAAGCTTACGGCGCGGGGCGCAGCAGCAATCCATCGATCATATCAGGCCAAAGCGTCGGCGAGGTGGCCTCGATCCGTGTCCCGATTGCCAGAACCGGCCCGTTCCAGCCAGCCTCGCGCAGTGCCGCCATGATCGTATCGGCGAGGGTGCCCCGATAGCGCATCGATGGAAGGCCCGCCGCAAAGTCCGCTACCCGGGGGACGGTCAGGACCGCCGCGGGCCGGGACGCCAATGCCCCTGGAACGCCTGCCGGATCGCACAACACGGCCAGGGATTTGAGTCCCGTGTCGGCAAAGGTTTTCAGCGTTCGGAATTCGAAGGTCCGGTCCAACCCGACATCGTCCAATTGTTGTCCGAAGTCGATGTCCTGTTGATCGATACTGGGAAAGTTACTGATCCATTGAATGCCGCTGTCGATCAGGTGCCGGGCGGTTCGGGACACATTTAGAAATGGATTGGCCAAGAACATCCCGACGGCCGTACCTCCCGGGTCGGGCATGTCGGTCATAAAGGATTGAATACCGTTCCCTTCACGCGCGGCGGGTAACAGTAGACCGATTTCCGGCGGGAAACGGTCGGGGGGCAGCGGCGGGCGTTCCGTCACAATCCGGGACGGCAGCGATTCCGACGGCGCTCGTGCGGCGATTTCCCATGTCAGAACCGGCATCAGAGTTCCAGCAGAACGCGGCGTACTTCTTCCAAATGGACAACCATCGCCGCCCGTGCGGCTTTCGGCGATCGCTGACGAATAGCCTCGATGATATCCGCATGTTGCGCGACGTAACGCGCCTTCAACGCGGGCGAATAGGCCCGGCGCTTGGCAGCAAGCCAGTCGGCATTCGCCCGCAGGGACGCCAGCATATCGTCGACCAGAATGACGACCTGGTTCTGTGCCATGGCGAAGAGGAGCTTATGGATTTCCGCATCGTGATGCTCGAACTCCTCCATTTCCTCGGTCGCGGCGGAGGCGGCCTGGGCGTGAAGGAGTTTCTGGATGTCGCCTTCCGTCGCATTGGCGGCGGCGGCGGCGGCCACCGCGGGCTCAATCATCAGACGGGCCTCAATTAAGTCACGCGGGCTGATATCGGCGATCACGGTTGCCGACAATGCCTTGGCAAGAGACGGCGCCGTAGAGGCGAGAGACGCGGTCTGGAAAGTGTCCTGGCGGGCGATAAAGGTGCCGCGTCCGACATGGCAGACCACCAACCCTTCATCCCGCAGGTTCTCTATCGCGCGGCGGACCGTGTTACGGGCAACATCGAATCGTGCAGCAAGATCGCGTTCCGTCGGCAGGCGTCCATCACGGGAAAACGCCCCGCCCTGGATGTCGCTGCGCAGTTGATCGGCGATTCTGACGGAAAGTGTCACCGACATCCGGTTTCTGGTCCTTACCCTGTCGTCCAATGCCCGTGTGCGGCGGCGGAGTGCCGAAAATCCAAGAGAACCACGGGATGTTTCTGGGATTAGAATAGGTTCAATTGGTCTAGTTTGTCAAAAAAATTGTGAAATCTTCTTGATTAAATAAACCATATTGGTTCTATTGAACCCAATAAATAGAGAATTGGTTCAATAATTGGATCAGTTGTGAGGGTGGAAGTGGCGGAAATGCGGGTTGTTTGGGGCCGTTCACGCGGCGTGTTCTCCCAAAGAGGAACATATAAAGGCGGTTTTTCCGGGTTTTTTGCTGCAGTGCAAGACTCCGGGGAATCGCAAAATTTGGTACATAGAATACCCAAAATTACCCAAATAATTAAATCCGCCCGTTGCGGCGCGATTGGAGACGGGTCAAGCTACAGTACGCAACCGGCGACAGACCGGGAGTTCGATTTAGACCGATCGGACGCGCGAAAAATCGCTGTGCCGCGAGGATGCGGCGCGACAGGGAGGAGTAATCGGATGCCATGGTCCCGTCGGGCCGGCAGGTGGTCCGCCGTATCTTCCCGTACGGACGGAGACGGTGGCACCGATGCGCAGTTTCATTGAACGGCACACCTTCTGGGCGATTGTCATCGGGCTGATGCTTGCCGTCGGTCTGTGGATGATTTTTGCCGTATGGCCGGATTGGTTGGTCGACGCCATCGGCCGGAAGAAGACCTTCGTAAACACGTTGCTGAACGGGATCACGCTCGGCGGCCTCTACTTCCTGGTGGCGAGCGGTTTTACATTGGTCTTCGGCCTGATGCGCAACGTCAATCTGGCGCATGGCTCCATGTATCTTCTGGGCGCCTATATCGGTTACGAGGTCGCGGATGCCAGCGGTAGTTGGTTCCTGGGACTCGCCGTTGCCTTCCTGTCGGTCGCCGCAAGCGGCGTGTTGCTGCAGGTGCTGATTTTCCGCCGGATGGAAGGGGACGATCTGCGCCAGACCCTGGTGACCATCGGTATTTCGATTGTTGCGGCGGATATCATGTTGGCGATCTGGACCGGGACGACCTATCAGTTCCAGCCGCCGGAATGGCTGTTCGGGGCGGCGACCCTGCCGATCGTATCCGTCCTTAAATCGTCCGGCGACGCCGTTTTCGTGAAATATCCCGTCTACCGCCTTGCCGTGTTGGCGGCGGCCGTCGGGGTCGGCATCGGTCTGTGGTTGTTCCTGAACCGGACGCGGATCGGCATGATGATCCGCGCCGGTGTGAACGACCGGGAAATGCTGGCCGCGTCCGGCGTCAATGTGCAACTGGTCTTCGCCCTGGTCTTCGCGATCGGGGCCGGGCTGGCGGGCTTTGCCGGCGTCGTCGGCGGCACGGCGCTTTCCATCGCGCCGGGGGAGGATATTCGATACCTGCTGGCGTCGCTCGTCGTCGTCATCGTCGGCGGGCTGGGCTCCGTTTCCGGCGCGGCGATCGGGGCCTTGCTGATCGGTTTGGCGGAACAGTTCGGGCTCGCCTATTTCCCGACATACGGGGTGGTGCTGACCTTCCTGATCATGGTGGTCGTGCTGGCCGTGCGCCCGCAGGGCATCATGGGGGGGCGCTGACATGTTCCGTCTGACCCGCACCGATACCGGACATCCGTTCGGGCTTCATCCCGCGATGATCGTGGCCGGTGTATTCCTGCTGGCCTATCCCTGGTTCGCGTCCGATTTCTTCGTATTCCAGATCGGTGCCTATTCTCTGATCCTCGGGACGATCGGCCTTTCGCTGATGATGCTGGCCGGTTATGGCGGCATGGTCAGCCTCGCGCAGCTGACGGTCGCGGGCGTCGCCGGATATATGATGGCGATCCTGGGCGAAAACAGCATGGGCGTCATGGGGCTGGGATGGCCGTGGTGGTTGACCGTCATCGCATCGATCCTGACGGCGGCGCTGTTCAGTGCCTTTATCGGCGCCATCGCGGTCCGGACGGAGGGGATCTATACGATCATGATCACCCTCGCCATCGCCGTCGCCTTCTTCTACTTCGTGCGGCAGAACTATGCGCTGTTCAACGGGTTCACAGGATATGCGGGGATTGAACCGCCGACCTTGCTGGGCGTCTACTGGCGCGATGCGACACCGTTCTATTACCTGACGCTGGTCGTCTCCGGTTTCTTCTTCTTCGCCGTGACCTATGGTGCACGGTCGACCTTCGGCCTCAGTCTGCAGGCAATCCGGGACAATCCCCGCCGGATGCGGGCTTTGGGTTACGACGTCACGCTGCATCGCGTTGCCGCGTATTTCCTGTCCGGCCTGATTGCCGGAACGGCGGGCGTCCTGCTTGTTTGGTTCAATGGCCGGATTTCGCCCGGTTCCGTCGGGATCGACGTGGCGATCGATATCCTGGTCATCGCTGTCGTCGGCGGTATGCGCCGCCCGATCGGGCCCTATCTCGGCGCGATTGCCTTTGTGCTTCTGGAAAATTTTGCGATCGACCTCATCGATCGGGAACGTTTCAACACCGTGATCGGTCTGGCGTTCCTGCTCGTGGTCCTGTTCTCCCCCGATGGACTTCTGGGGCTTTGGAACCGGTTCAAGACAAAGATCCGGCTTCCGCACGCCGTCTCCACGAAAGACGGCCGTGAAACACGGGGCGACCGGAATTCCCCCGGTTCTCTCGAACAATCACCATAACGATTTAGGGAGGTTGAAGATGTTCAAGATAGCGAGAAGGACATTGTTGGCCGCGGCGGTGGCGGCGGTTGCCAGCCCCGCAATGGCGCAGGACACGATCAAGATGGGCGCCCTGGCGACGCTCGAAGGCGCATTTACCGTCCTGGGCGAGGACGGCATGCGCGGCGTCAAAATGGCGCTGGAAGAATTCGGCTACACGGCGGGCGGCAAGAAGATCGAACTGGTCACCGGTTCGTCCGACGCTTCCCCGGACAGCGCGGTACGGGCGACCCGCAAGCTGGTGGAACAGGACGGCGTTCAAATTCTCGTCGGGCCGTTGTCCGGGTCGGAAGGCCTGGCGGTCAAGGATTACGCCAAGACCCAGCCGGATGTGACTTTCGTGAACGGGTCGTCGGCGGCGCAGGATACGACGTTGCGCAATCCGGCGGACAATTTCTTCCGTTTCTCGACGGAAGGGGCCCAGTGGATGGCCGGTCTGGGCGAGTATGTTTATAACGAGAAAGGCTATCGCAAGGTCGCGGTTCTGGCGGAAGACTATTCCTTCCCCTACACGCAGGTCTTCGGTTTCCTGGAGCCGTTCTGCCGTCTGGGCGGTCATGCCCCGGTGGACGCGCGCTTCTGGGTGCCGATCGGCAACAAGGACTATTCGTCCGTCATCGCCGCGCTGCCGGATGATGTCGACGCGATCTATGTCGCGCTGGGCGGCGCGGATGCCGTCAACTTCCTGACGCAATACGAACAGGCCGGCGGCGAACTGCCGCTGATCGGCGGTTCTATCACCGTGGACCAGACGGTTCTGGGGTCCAAGGGCCGGACGCGCGATTTCATCATCGGCACACCGTCCGCCGGTCCGGTTTCGGACACCTGGGACGACCCGCGCTGGGCGGCCTATGTCGATGCGTACAAGAAGCAGTTCCCAGACGGTTTCCCGTCGCCGTCGCTGTTCGCCCATGCCTATTACATCAACACCAAGGCCGCGCTGCTGGCCCTGGATGAAGTCGGCGGGGATCTGTCGGACGGCGGTGCGAAATACCGGGCGGCGCTGTCGAAGCTCAACTTCGATACACCGACCGGCATGGTGTCCCTGGACGAACGCCGTCAGGCGATTGCCGACATCTTCCTGACCGAAGTCGTGGAAGGTCCGGACGGCAATCTGGTGAACAAGACGATCAAGGTCATCCCGCAGGTCAGCCAGACCTTGGGTCTGTCCTATGACGACTTCCTGAAATACGGCCAGGTCGGTCGCGAAAACCCGTCCTGCGAATAAGCCGGTCGGATCGGTAGCAGTATAGGAATTGCCCGATGGCACAGATTGATATCACGCACAGCCCGAAGCGGGGCCGGAACCGGGAGCAGAACCGGGGAACGGATGCGCTGTCCCGGCTTCAGGAAACGGGGCGGTTCGCCCTGGAACTGGAGGCCGTCAGCCGCCATTTCGGTGCGCTGGTCGCTCTGGCGGATATCAATCTGGCCGTCCGTGCGGGTGAACGCCGCGCGGTCCTGGGGTCCAACGGGGCGGGCAAGACCACCTTGTTCAACGCGATCACCGGCGACTTTCCGCCGACCACCGGTCGCGTGCGTCTGTTCGGGGAGGACGTGACGACTCTGCCGGCGTATGAGCGGATTCGTCGCGGCCTTCGCCGGACGTACCAAATCTCGCTGCTCTTCAATGGGCTCAGCGTCATAGACAATATCTTCCTGGCCTGTCGGGGCGTCGGGCGCGGTCGGTTTTCCCTGCTGCGACCGAAGAAGGACGACGGGGCCATGGAAATGGCGGAAACGCTGCTGCATGCCGTCCATCTGGACGACCGCCGGGACACGATGGTCGCGGAATTGAGCTACGGCCAGCAGCGCCAGCTTGAAATCGCGTTGGCCCTGTCCGGCGCGCCGCGCCTGATCCTGTTCGACGAACCGGCCGCGGGCCTGTCGCCGACGGAACGTACGGAACTGGTCGAAATTCTGCAGGCACTGCCGGAACATATAGGCTTCATCATCATCGAACACGACATGGACGTCGCACTGCGCGTCGCGGAAAGCGTGACCATGATGCACAACGGTCGGATCTTTAAGGAAGGCACGCCCGAAGAAATCGAAAACGACCCGGAAGTGCAGCAGCTCTATCTTGGGCAGGACTATACCGCCCAGGATCGGACGGGAGGCAGCCGTGGCTGATCGCACGAACCGCCGGAACGCCAATGCGCCGATCCTTCAGGTCAAGGGGCTGCATGTCTATTACGGTCAGTCGCACGCCTTGCAGGGCGTCGACCTGACCCTGGATGCGGGTGTGCATGCCGTCGTCGGGCGCAACGGCATGGGCAAAACCACGCTGTGCAATGCGATTATGGGGATGCTGCCCATCCGGCGCGGATCGATCCGTTTCCGGGGGGAGGAACTTGTCGGCGTTCCGTCCTTCAAGATCGCGCAGAAAGGGATCGGCTACACGCCGCAGGGGCGCCGTCTTTGGCCGTCCCTGACCGTTCATGAACATTTGAAACTGTTCGACAGCGGCAGCGGGTCCTGGTCGGTGGACCGGGTCTACGAAACCTTCCCACGCCTGGCGGAACGACGGAACAACGGTGGGGCGCAACTGTCCGGCGGGGAACAGCAGATGCTGGCCATCGCGCGTGCCCTGCTTCAGGACCCGCAGCTTCTGGTCCTGGACGAACCGACGGAAGGCCTTGCCCCCGTTATCGTCGATCAGGTCGAAAAGCTGCTGGCGACCCTGGCGGCGGAAAGTGATGTCGCGGTCCTCCTGATCGAGCAGAATATCGCCGTCGCGACCTCGATTTCCGAGGATGTGGGGATCATGGTGAACGGACGTATCAGCCGCACCATGCCTGCCAAGGAACTGGCCGCGGATCGCGCCCTGCAGGAACGGTTGCTGGGGGTCGGCCGCCATTCCCATGATGATGCCGACATGGTCGCGGAACTCACGCCGCCGCCCGCGACGGAGGCTGAGCCGACCAGCGGCGAAGCATCGCCGGAGCCTGTTTCCGAAGACCTGACGCCGATGGCGACGGCGATGAAACCAAACAAACAGGTTTATGTTCCGCCGACACGCTGGTCGGGGGCGGCATGGCGCGAAGGCACCGGCGGTTCCGAACCGGGCCCGCCGTCGCGGCCATTCGACAGCGTGCCGGAACCGGTCTACCGGGAACCGCCGACCCGCCTGGAGGCGCTGGAAGGCGATGCGGTCTATGTCGTGGGCACCTTCGATACAAAGGGCCGGGAACTCGGGTTCATCCGCGACCGGCTGAAGGCGATGGGCCTTGCGGCGCGGACGGTCGATCTGTCGACCAGCGGGAAACCGTCTTCGGCGGATATTCCGCCGCATGTCGTCGCGGCCTATCACCGGCGCGGCGCAGCGGGTGTCTTCACCGGCGATCGCGGCGAATCCGTGCGTGCCATGGCGGAGGCGTTCGAGGCCTGGCTGGTACGGCAACGCGGGATCGGGGGCCTGATTTCCGCCGGTGGGTCCGGCGGGACCGCGCTGGTGACCCCGGGGATGCGGGCGCTTCCGATCGGCATTCCGAAGGTGATGATTTCGACCGTGGCCTCCGGCGATGTCGGCCAATATGTCGGTCCGGCGGATATCATGATGATGTATTCCGTCACCGATGTGCAGGGATTGAACCGGATCAGCCGGACAGTCCTGGCCAATGGCGCGAATGCGCTCGCCGGAATGGTCTCGGAACGGCGCAAGCGTCGGGACGCCGCGAATGAGGGCGATAAGCCCGGTCTCGGCCTGACCATGTTCGGGGTCACGACCACCGCCGTGCAACAGGTCGTTTCTTTGGTTGAGGATCGCTACGATTGTTTGGTTTTCCATGCGACGGGCACGGGCGGCCAGTCGATGGAAAAGCTGGCGGATAGCGGCATGCTGACCGCAGCCCTGGACCTCACCACGACCGAAGTCTGCGACATGATGATGGGGGGCGTTTTCGCGGCGACCGAAGACCGCTTCGGCGCATTCATTCGCACGCGCATTCCCTATGTCGGTTCCGTCGGGGCGCTGGATATGGTGAATTTCGGTCCCCGCGCGACGGTGCCGGAAAAATATCAGGGCCGGACCTTTGTGGAACATAATCCGCAAGTCACCTTGATGCGCACGACGCCCGACGAAAACAGGCGGATGGGCGAATGGATCGCCGGGCGCTTGAACCAGATGACCGGCCCGGTTCGCTTCCTTATCCCGCAAGGGGGCGTTTCCGCCCTGGATGCGCCGGGACAGCCGTTCCATTCGCCGGAGGCGGATAAGGCCCTGTTCGACGCGATCGCGGCAACCTTCCGCGAAACGGTGGACCGGAAGCTGATCCGTCTGCCCTACCACATCAACGACCCGGCCTTCGCCCAGGCGGCGGCCGACGCATTGGAAGACGTACACCCGATGAAGAGGACCCAACGACATGCCGCGATTTGAACGCAAGGACCTGATGGAACGGTTTCAGGCGATGAAAAAGGCGGGCACGCCCATCGTCGGCGGCGGTGCCGGGACCGGCCTGTCCGCGAAATGCGAGGAAGCGGGCGGCATCGACCTGATCGTGATCTACAATTCCGGTCGCTACCGCATGGCGGGGCGCGGCTCGCTGTCGGGGTTGATGGCCTATGGCAATGCCAATGACGTCGTCATGGAAATGGGTCATGAGGTCTTGCCGGTGGTGAAGAAGACGCCGGTTCTGGCGGGCGTGAACGGCACCGATCCATTTTGCATCTTCGACGACTATCTGAATCGGGTGAAGGCCATCGGTTTTTCTGGCGTGCAGAATTTCCCGACGGTCGGCCTGATCGACGGTACTTTCCGCGCCAATCTGGAAGAAACGGGCATGTCCTATGGCCAGGAAGTCGACATGATCCGGATGGCCCGCGAAAAGGATCTTCTGACCACGCCCTATGTCTTCTGCGAGGACGATGCGGCCGCCATGGCGACGGCAGGGGCCGATATCATCGTCTGCCATCTGGGGCTGACGACCGGCGGATCCATCGGCGCGGAAACGTCGCTGAAGCTGGAAGATTGCCCGGCACTGGTCGATGCCTGGGCCGCGGCGGCGCTGAAGGTAAACAAGGACGCGATCATCCTCGTCCATGGCGGGCCGGTCGCGATGCCCGCGGATGCCGAATACGTCCTCACCCGGACGGAAAATTGTCATGGCTTCTACGGTGCCTCTTCGATGGAAAGGCTGCCGACGGAAGTCGCGCTCACAGAACAGACCAAGGCCTTCAAGGCCGTCAAAATGGCGAAATAGGGAGGACCGGATCATGACGGGAAGCCTGATAGGGAGCATTATCCTGTGGCTCATCGTGGCGATCATCGCGATCGTGGTGGTCGTCTATCTGCTTAACTGGCTGTATCACCGATCGACGAAGGAAGTCGCCTTCGTGCGTACCGGCCTCGGCGGGGAAAAGGTCGTGATAAACGGCGGGGCGCTTGTCCTGCCGATTGTGCACGAGGTGACGCCGGTCAATCTGAACGTCGTGCGGATCCCGATCACGCGGACGAAGGAACAGGCGGTCATTACCCGCGATCGCATGCGCGTCGATATCGAAGCGGAATTCTTTGTCCGCGTCGTCCAGAAGAAGGACGCGGTGGCGGCGGCAGCCTCGACCCTCGGTCGGCGAACGCTGGATGCGGACGGATTGTCCGGTCTGTTGTCCGGGAAGTTCATCGGGGCGCTGCGCTCCGTCGCCGCGGAACGCACCCTGGATGAGATGCATGAGAAGCGCGGCGATTTCGTGGCGACCGTTGAGGAACGCGCGGCGTCCGCCCTGGCGCAGAACGGGTTGGAACTTGAATCGGTCGCCATTACCGATCTGGACCAGACGCATCTGGAATTTTTCGATCCGTCCAACCGGTTCGATGCGGAAGGTCTGACCCAGTTGATCGAAACGATCGAAGCGCGGCGCAAGCTTCGCAACGATATCGAGCAATCTTCCATGCTGGCGATCCGTGCCCGCAATCTGGAGGCGGAACGCGAAACCCTGAAACTGGAACAGGAAAGCGAAGACGCGCGACTGGCACAGCAGCGCGCCATAGAAGCCCTGCGGGCCCAACAGCGTGCGGAAATCCTGCGGACGCAGGTTTCCAACGAAAGCGAGGCGGAAAAGGCCCGCATCGCCAGCCAGCAGGAAACGCGCAGTTTCGAAATTGAGCGGCGCCGGGCGCTGGAAGAGGCGGAAATCAAGGCGCATGAGGAAATCGAACGCGCCCGGATTGCCCAGGAACGCGCCTTGCGGCACGAACAGATTCAGCAGCGCCACGATATCGAAAGCGCCGAAATCACGGCCAATGAGGATGTCGAGCGTGCCCGTATCCTGTCCCAGCGGCAGCTTCGGGAGGCGCAGATCATCGCGGAGGAGGAAACCGAAACCCGCGAGATTGCACGCGGTAAGCAATTGGATACGGCGCGCATCGCCGCGCAGAAGGATACCGACACGGCCCGGATCGCGCTGGATCAGGTTCTCGACAAGGCCCGGATCGAACGCGATCGCCAATTGCGCGCGCAGCAGATTGCCCAGCGTCAATCCATTGAAGAGGCGGAAATCGCGGCCCGTGAGGAAGTGGAGCGGTCGCGCATTGCCTCCGATCGCGGTTTGGAAGAAGCCCGCATCATTCAGCAGCGCGATCTGCGCCGTCTGGACGTCGAACGGGAAATGGCGATCGAACTGGCGGAAATTGCGGGTCGGATCGAAGTTCTGAAGAAGTCCGCGGAAGAAGCGGCGTCCCAGACCGAAACGGAAGGCGCGAAGGCGAAGGCCATTGCGGCGGCGGAGAAGGTCACCACCGTCCGCGAGACGGAAATTGCCGAACGTCTGGCTGCTGTCGACCGTCTGATCGCGGCGAAGGATGCGGATACCGCGCGGATCGCGGCGGAAGCCGACAAGCTGACCGCGGCCGTTGCGGCGGAAGCGCAGCGTCTGCGGAACGAGGCGGAAAATATCTTGAGCGAGGATGCCCGTGCGGGCCGCCTGCGCGAAAAGATGATCGACCGTCTGGAAGGCATCGTGCGCGAAAGCGTTCGTCCGATGGAAAAGATCGAGGGCATCAAGATTCTGCATGTCGACGGCCTGACTGGCGGTTCGGGCGGCGGATCCCGCAGCCCGACGGACGAGGTGATCGAGAGCGCCCTGCGTTATCGTGCCCAGGCCCCGTTGATCGATGAGATGATGAAGGAAATCGGCATCGAAAACGCGGGCGTGTCGAAGATGGGCGATATCTTCCGGTCGGCGAAAGACGCGGCCAGCCTGGCCAAGGACGTGGCCAATAAGGGCGGGTCCAATAGCGGGACCGGCAAGGAAGTCGCTGCACCGAAGAAGTCGGAGGATAGCTAGGCCATGACCAAGGTCTACGTATCTTCCGTCATCGGGGCGCCTGCCGACCGTATCTGGGATTCCGTCCGAGACTTCAATGCGCTGCCGGACTGGGTTCCGGCAGTTGCGGAAAGCCGGATCGAAGGCGGGCAACCGGCGGACCAGATCGGCTGCGTCAGGGCCTTCCGGTTGCAGGACGGCGGGTTCCTGCGGGAGAAACTGTTGGCTCTGTCCGACTACGATTTCACCGTCACCTATGCCATCCTGGAAAGCCCGATGGGGGTCGAAAACTATGTCGCGACCCTGCGGCTGGCGCCGATCACCGACGGCAACAAGACCTTCGCGGAATGGACGGCGGAATTCGACTGCGACCCCGCCGCCGAAAACGACCTTGTGTCGACTATCGGGACCAATGTGTTCCAGGCCGCGTTCGATAACTTGAAGCGTCGGTTCGGGGGCTGAAACGGCGATGGTTCGGATTTCCCGCAGCACCGTGATCGACGCGCCCATCGGGGCGGTCTGGGAGGTCTTGCGCGACTTCAACGGGCATGATCGCTGGCATCCTGCCGTGCGGAAAAGCCTGCTGGAAGACGGGCGCAAAACCGATCAGGTCGGCTGCGTGCGCAATTTCGATCTGGAAAGCGGGGACAATATCCGCGAACGCCTTTTGTCCTTGGACGACCGCACGCATTCCTTCCGATACACCATCGTCGATGCCGATGTGCCGTTGCTGGATTACGTGTCGGAAGTGGTGTTGAAGCCGGTCACGGACGGGAACAAGACCTTCTGGCGCTGGACATCCAGTTTCCGCACACCGCCGGGCCAGGAAAAACACCTGGAAAAGCTGGTGGCGGAAGGCGTGTATGAGGCCGGGTTTGCAGCCGTACGCGACCGGGTTGTCCGGGAAAAGTCCGGCGGTTTCTCCCAAGCCCCGGTTCAGGGCGAGATCAAGGGGCAGGGGATCGGCATCGCGCGCTATGGCGACGCGTCGGAACTGACGGTCATGCCGGTAACTGCGCCGCTACCGGGCCGGGGCGAGATCCGCCTGCGGCAGACGGCCATCGGTGTGAACTTCATCGACGTCTATTGTCGCACCGGATATTTCAAATTGCTGACACCCCCCGGTGTCCTGGGGATGGAGGCGGTGGGAACTGTCGTCGATGTCGGGCCGGATGTGTCGCATCTGCGATCGGGGCAGCGCGTGGGCTATGCCTGTCCGCCCGCCGGTTCCTATGCCACGGTTCGGACGATGGATGCGGCGTTGGTCGTGCCGTTGCCGGAATGGTTGGACGACGAAACGGCGGCGGCGGGATTGCTGAAAGGTATCACGGCGGAATTCCTGCTGCATCGCGTCCATGCCGTGCAGCCGGGCGAGACGGTTCTGGTCTTTGCGCCCGCGGGCGGGGTCGGACGGATGCTGTGCCAATGGGCGAACCGGTTGGGCGCGACAGTAATCGGCGCGACGTCCACACCGGAAAAGGCGCGTATCGCGCAGGCGAACGGCGCGCGTCATGTTATTCTGCCGGGTAAAAAAAGCCTGGAGGATCAGGTCCGAGACCTGACCGGCGGCAAGGGTGCAGACGTTATTTATGACGCGGTCGGTCGGGATACGTTCGACCATTCGGTGGCGGCGCTTTCGACCTGCGGGCATCTGGTCAGCTTTGGTCAGGCATCCGGCGATATCGGTCCGCGGGATATCGGCGCGCTCGCCAGCCGTTCCGCGACTTTGTCCCGGCCCAATTACGGAGATTACACAGACACGCCGGACAAGGTGAAGGCATCCACGGATCGCCTGTTCGACGCCATCCGGCGCGGCATTATCACGGTCGAAATCGGCCAGCGGTTCAAATTGAGCGACGCGGCATCCGCCCATCGTGCGCTTGAATCGCGGGAGACCACGGCGTCGACCGTCCTTATTCCCGACGAGCAATGGAGAGATACAGTATGAAACTCGCGGTTTTCGATTGGAATGGCAGCCGTCATGTCGGCCGCGTATCGGACGACGGCCAATCGGTCGAACCCTTCGACCTGCCCGCCGGCGCGGTCGATGAGATTGGGGTCGGCGCCCTGATCGGCAAATCCCTACCCGCGACGGGGGCGGCGATCCCCTTGTCGGACGTCGTCGTGCAGGCCCCGGTGCCGCGCCCGCGCCGCAATATCTTCTGCGTCGGTAAGAACTACCACGAACATGCGCATGAATTCGCCAATTCGGGTTTCGACAGCTCCGCGGCGAAGGGCGCGATACCGGAAGCGCCGATCGTGTTTTCCAAACTGCCGGAAAGCGTCGTCGCAGACGGCGACAAGGTTTTGATGGACGCGTCGGTTACGACCGCCGTCGACTACGAGGCGGAACTGGGCGTCATCATCGGGAAGGCGGGCCGCAATATCTCCAAGGCGGACGCGATGTCCCATGTCTGGGGCTATACGGTCATCAACGATGTGACCGCCCGCGATCTGCAAGGTAAGCACAGCCAATGGCTGATCGGGAAATCCCAGGACACGTTCTGCCCGATGGGGCCGGTGGCGGTCACGGCGGACGAAATCGATCTGGCCGATACGACGGTCAAATGCTGGGTGAATGACGAGCTCCGGCAGGATTCCAACACGGCGCTTTTGATCTTCGATGTGCCGACGATCATCGCGGCGATTTCGAACGGGATCACCTTGATGCCCGGCGACGTGATCGCCACGGGGACGCCCGCCGGAGTGGGGATCGGGTTCAAGCCGCCACGCTATCTGATGCCGGGCGATACGGTACGGGTGGAAATCAGCGGCATCGGCACCCTGGAAAACCCGATTTCGGAGGTTTGAACCATGGCGGATACCAGACTGGGCGGCATGGTGATGGAAGTGTCGGGCGAGGGCCCGACCGTCGTCCTGATCCACGGGCTCGGCGGGGATTCGAATACATTTGAAACGATCATGCCGATGCTGGATGGCTATCGGGTGATCCGTTTCGATCTGCCCGGCGCGGGCCGGTCGCCCTTGAAACCGGGCCGACCGGGGATCGCGGCATTGGCCGCCGCCGTGCGGGACGGGATGCGCGCCGTCGGTGCGAACAGGGCGTATCTTGTCGGCCATTCCATGGGGACCGTGGTTTGTCAGTATCTGGCGGCGGACCATCCGGAGATGGTGTGCGGCATGACGCTGCTGGGGCCCATCCTGGAACCGCCGCCCGCCGCCCGTCAGGGATTGAAGGATCGTGCGGCCGCGGCGCGGAAGGACGGCATGGCCGGAATTGCGGACGCGGTATCGACAGGCAGCGTGTCCGAGGCCTGTCGACAGGCCAATCCGGTGGTGAAGGCCTTCGTCCGCGAAAGCCTGATGCGCCAAAGTCCCGAAGGTTATGCCGCCCATTGCGAGGCCTTGTCCGACGCCATTGCCGTGGATCACACGGCGATTGCCTGCCCGACGCTGCTGGTGGCGGGGGAGAAAGACCCGGTCGCCCCGGTGGCGATGGCGGAAACTCTCAAATCCCGCATCGTGGCGGCGGAATTGGAAATCATACCGGGCATTGCCCATTGGATGACGATGGAAGCCCCGTCGCGGACGGGGGAACTTCTGCGCAAACATCTGGAAAAGACCGCGGCTTGAATTCGCGGCATCGATAGGGAGAACGACCATGGCGGAATCTGGATTTGGCGGTTGGGGCGGGTCGTCCGGCAACGGGCGCACGACCCCTGAAATCGTGTTCACGAATGTGCGTGTTCTGGACGGAACGGGCCAACAGCCCTTTACCGCCGACGTCACGGTTGCCGGGAACCGGATCAAGACGATCGCCCGGTCGGGCGGCGGCAGCGGATACGGCAGCAGCTTCGGCAGCGGATCGTCCTGGGGCTCTTCCGCAAGCGGACGGCACACGGTCGATGGTCGCGGCATGACACTGATGCCCGGATTGATCGACGCGCATCTGCATCTCAGCTGGAACAACGCGCCGGGCGTGAACCCGATCCAGATGATGCCGATCGAAGAGCATATGCTGAACTGCGTCTATATGGCGAAAACGGTGCTGGATGCCGGGTTTACCGCCGGATATGGCGCGGCGGCGGCGAAACCGCGTCTGGACGTCGTGATCCGGGACGCGATCCGGTCCGGGAAGGTGCCGGGACCGCGCTACACGGCGGCGGGGCCGGAGATTACGGCCCTCGGCGGGTTGGGCGATGCCAGCCTGCCGCATATTCCGCATGAAGGCTTGAACTTGGGCATCGTCGTCTGCGGTGTCGAAGACGTCCGCCGCAAGGTGCGCGAGTTGATGAAATGGGGCGTCGATACGATCAAGATCAACCTGTCCGGGGAAGAAATCGCCGGAATGGGCGGCGAGGAAAACCAGTTCACGGAGGAAGAAGTCGCCTGCGCCGTTTCCGAAGCGAAGATGCGCGGACGCCGCGTCGCGGCCCATGCCCGTTCGAAGGAATCCGTTCAACGCTGTATCAAGCACGGGATCGAGATCATCTATCATGCGTCCTATACGGACGAGCAGACCTTGGACATGCTGGAAGCGAACAAGGACAAACACTTCGTCGCGCCCGGACTCGCTTGGTTGATCAATACCGCACGCAATGCCGCGGAATACGGCATCAAGCCGGGCACGCCCCTGACCGACGCCTATGAGCGCGAATTGGAACACGCGATCGACAGCATGCAGAAGATGCATAAACGCGGGATTCGGGTTCTGATCGGCGGCGATTATGGCTTCGCCTGGACCCCGCACGGCACGAATGCGAAAGATCTGGAATATTTCGTGGACATGGTCGGTTTCTCCCCGATGGACGCTATCCGGGCCGGGACCTATTACGGCGGTCAGATCATGGGCATGGGCAACGAATTGGGACAGATCAAGGAAGGGTATCTGGCGGATATGTTGTTGGTCGACGGCGACCCGCTGACCGACGTGAAGATGCTGCAAGACCCCAGCCGGATCGTCGCGATCATGCAGGATGGGAAATTCCACAAGGCGCCCAATCCGGACCGGGCCCCGCTGCGGATGAGCGCCTGACTAGGCATTTGCCGATATGTGAAAGGCTGTCTTCCAATCGGGGCGCGCCGGTTGAGTGTCGGCGCCGTGCCGTTGGGGCATTCGGTGTTTTTTAAGGCGACCTGGAAAAGCGGCTAAACGTTTCCGTCCCTCATTCGGATGAAATAGTCGTCGCCGCCGATTTGGCCGCCTTTTAGAACCAATTCGAATGGTTCCGTCTCGGTGCCGTCAGGATGGGCGCAGCAGACCGGCGACCCGGGACTTTCCGCTATCGGATGACGCAGCGTCAGGGCGCCGATCTCCATTTCTCCCAAGGCATGGCTGGATGTATCGCCGCCGGCGACGACAATTCTATCCAATCCGTGTTGAAGGCGTAGGGTTGAGATCATCCGCCCCAACGCTTTTCCCACGCGATCGTCGTTTCCGGCCTCTGGTTCGGTGAGGGCTTCCGCCGGGCCGAGCGCGGTGTAGACGATCGTGCTGCGGCCGTCGGAAAGAGCGGCCGCCGCCGCAATCATCGCCTTTTCATATGCGGCTTCGGCACCCGTTCCGGAGACGAGCGCTTTGTAATCAACCGGAATGCAAGAAAACCCGCAGTTTGATGCTGTTTCGATCTGGCGCGCCGTTGTCGGTGAACAGCTCCCGGACACCACGGCGATACGGGGCTGTGTGGGGAGAGGGCGGTAGCTTGGACGGGGCGCGGCGTCGCCGTTAGCCGCCCAATTGGGCAAGAGTGCGTATTCGACCCCGGACGATCCAACAATAAACGGTCCGGGGGTGCCCTTCAGTCTTTCCGCAAACCGTTCCAGCCATGCGCCTGCCCGGTGTTGGGTAGCTTCGTCGCGAACGTCCAAAAGAACCATGGCCGACGTCGTCACCGGTTCGTCCGCGTCGCATATCAAGGTTGAATCAAGGTCCGTCTGTGCCGCCAGATGCAGCAACAAATCGGATTCCGTCATCGGAGTCGCCGGGTGTTGGCTCATAACGGGATGGCGATCGATACGGTAGATTTTGCCCCGATAAGCGGCAAAAAGATGACCGGCGAAGGTATAGCGTCGTAATTGGGGCGCACCGACGAGGATCGGAACGGTATCTTGGCGAAACTGACGGCGGCCGATTTCGACGGCGCGCCCGATATTGCCGCGCCGGGGCGCGCTGTCGAATGTCGAACAGACCTTGTAATGCAGGAAGCGTGCGCCCGTCGCGGCGAGCCAATCGAAAATAGCGGGCAGTTCCGCATCCATCCAGTCCGGCGATCTGCTGCGGCTCGTGCCGGCCAAACCGACCGCCCGGCAAGAGGCAAATCGCGACCGGAACGCATCGCTCGGTATTCTTGTGAAGAGAACGGTTTCGACGCCGTTCGCGCTCAGGGCCTCCATCACATCCGTCGATCCGGTAAAATCGTCGCCGTAATAGGCGATCAGCGGCGGTTTTCTCATATGCGCTTGCTCGCAAACTGATTTAGGGCCGCGGCCAGGGCGCGATGATCTTCGGCGTAGCGGTCGAGGGGGATACCCTGCATCGCGGCGTCGGCAGCCTGACGCAGACTCATGACCCCGCCTTCGATACCATCGGGATGCCCCATGATGCCGCCACCCGCGCAGAACAGGAAATCCCCCGATCCGACGGCGTGGAAGGTCGGTTCCATTTGCACCGCCGTCTGTCCGGACGAAAAAACGGGTAGTGCTTCATATCCCGGCCCCTGTGCGAAAAGCGGCGAGACGACGGACTGTGCGGAAGCGATGACCGATGCGTCGGTTTCGGTAAACTTGTTCGCGATACCGTTTACATGCAGATGGTCCGCACCGGCCAAGCGCCAAAACTTCTGCCAAGCCGGATAGGTGATCCCGATATCCGGGGACCGGGAAAATAGGCCCCAGCCGTTGCGGTGTGCATGGATCGGCAGATTGGCATGACGCCGAAGGGCACCCAATCCCGCCAAACCGACGGAATGCAGGCTGACCATCACGCAAGTCCCGCCGACGGCGCTTACATGGTCCGCGGCGCGCCGCATTTCGTCGACTTCACCGGTAATGTTGAAGGCGACCATCGGCTTGCGGCCGGTTCGGTCGGCGTAACGGTTGATGACGTCCATGACGGCATCGATCCGCGCGAACAACGGACAATGCGGTCCGTTTGCTTGAAGTTCGTCGTCCTTGATGAAGTCGATGCCCCCATCCACCAACCGGTTGACGATCTGGGCGGTTTCCTCGGGAGAATAGCCGACGCTTGGCTTGATGATCGTGCCGATCATGGGGCGATCCACGACGCCCGCCAATCGTCGTGTACCGGAAATGCCGAAGGCGGGGCCGGGGTAGGCATTCGCGAAGCTTTGCGGGAAGACGATGTCCAGAAGGCGGATCGCCGAAACTTCCGCCAATTCGAAAAGGTTTCCGGCAACCGTCGCGAGGGTATTGGTCAATGAGGGACCGAAATTGTCCAACGGCCAGGAAAGCACCACTTCTCCACGGCGATAGACATCCCCGGAAAGGCGGCAGGGCAAGGAGGGGTGGTCTGATTGCCCCGTTTCGACCAGCGACTCGATCCGGGCCCCGGCCCGGTCCCTCAAGACATCGGTTTCACCCGGCAGTCGCATAAACGTGCCGCAGGATTGCTCCCCGGCAATCACTTCTGCCGCACGTTCCAGGCTGAGTGGCGTCTCAATCTCGTATCTGGCTTGCAGCCGTTCCATGTCCGGTTTCCCCTGCGGGATAGTGAAGGCCCCGCCGCTATTCATCGTTGATTGAATATCATGTCATCATACCAGTTGACAACATGATGGGTTATTCGAAATAATCCGGGCAATACAGGAGGAACCCAATGAAAATCGCTTTGCTTGGTGCCGGTGGAAAAATGGGCGTGCGTCTCGCCACGAACCTGAAAGGGTCGGCGTATGATGTGGCGCATGTCGAAATCAGTGAAGCCGGCCGTCAGCGCCTGAAAGACGCAGTGGATGTCGATTGCGTCGATATGGAAGAAGCAGTGGATGGGGCCGGTGTCGTCATCCTTGCTGTGCCGGATAACGCGATCAAGGCGATTTCGGCAAAGGTTGTCCCGCTGGTTGCGCCGGGCACCATCGTGATGGCGCTGGATGCGGCGGCGCCGTTTGCCGGTCACTTGCCGGAACGCGATGATGTGACCTATTTCGTGTCGCATCCCTGCCATCCGCCGATTTTCAATGACGAAACGGAGGAAGCCGCGAAGCGCGATTTCTTCGGCGGTATCGCCGCGAAGCAATCCATCGTCAGCGCCCTTATGCAGGGTCCGGAAGAGCATTTCGATATTGGCGAGGCCGTCGCCAAGACGATTTTCCGACCGATCTTGCGGGTACACCGCGTGACGGTGGATCAAATGGCGTTGCTGGAGCCCGGTCTGTCCGAGACGGTTTGCGCCACCCTTCTCGTCGCGATGCGGGAGGCCATGGACGACGTGGTCGCCCGGGGTGTGGACCCGGTGGCCGCGCGCGACTTCCTGCTGGGCCATATGAATATTCTGGGTGCCGTTGTGATGGGCGAGGTGCAGGGGGCCTTTTCGGATGCCTGCAATCGCGCCATTGAAAACGGCAAACGCCGGTTGCTGCGCGACGATTGGAAAGGTGTGTTCGAACACGCGGAAATCGCCGAAAGTATTCGCGCGATCACGTGATCTTCGGATAACGGCGGTCGGCAAGTGAACGAGAATCGCGTTCCATTGTGACGGGGGTGGGGTACCGATGCGAATTGTCGGTATCCACAAACAAAGGGAACGGTATGACGAGACGAGAGGCGCTGGACCTAGCCGGTGACAAGGTCGTGCGGCGGAAGCTTTCCGACCTTGTTCTTGAAAAGTTGATGGGCATGATCCGCGGCGGTGAGATCGCGCCTGGGGAGGCGATGCCGTCGGAACGCGATCTCATGGAACGTTTCGGGGTCGGCCGCCCGGCGGTTCGGGAAGCGTTGCAGACTTTGGAAACCATGGGGTTTATCAGCATTTCCCATGGCGAACGCGCCAGGGTTCTGCCGTTGACCGCCGATACCGCCATGCGGCAGATCGACGAAGTCGCCCGGATGTTGTTGTCGTCGTCGCCGGAAAACCTCGAACATCTGAAGGAAGCGCGCCGCTTTTTCGAAATAGGCATGGTTCGTATTGCGGCGACTCGTGTTCGGCCGGAGGATATCGGCATCCTGCGTGATCTGGTGGATACCCAGCGTGCGGCACTGGGGGATGCGACTGCCTTCATCGCCGCGGATATGGCGTTTCACCGCAAAATCGCCGAGCTTTCAGGGAATCCCATTTTCGCGGCGGTCAGCGTCGCCTTGCTGGATTGGTTATTCCAGTACCATGCGGAATTACTGTTGTGGACGGGCGGCGAAGAAAAAACCCTCGTGGAGCACGGGATCATTGTGGACAATCTGGCGGCTGGCGATCCGGAAGGGGCGGCGGCTGCGATGGGTGCCCATCTGGATCGGTCGGATACATTGTATCGACATCGTGACGATAATTGACAATTAGTAAAATCAATTTACTCATCGGCAGATGTGGCGAGAACCCGACTAGGGTTGCCCGCAGATGAAGCATAATCCGAGAGACGTTCGAGAGCGGCGTCCGATACGCGAAACGAAGGGCTGGAAACGATGCTGGACGATACCCCTGTAATGGCGATGGGCCACCTTATTGACGGTAAAATTGTCGACCGTGCGAATGACGGCGGCATCGACGTTCTGGATCCGTCGACCGGTGACGGTTTCGCGCGTCTGCCGCGCGGGACCAAGGCCGACGTAGACGCGGCCGTCGCCGCCGCGCGTAAGGCGTTCGAAGGCGAGTGGGGGGCGAAATCGGCATTGGAGCGCGGTCGCATCCTGATACGGCTGTCCGCGCTTGTGATGGATAATTTCGACGAACTCGTATCGTTGGAATCCCGTGATACCGGCAAGCCGCTGAAGCAGGCGCGGGCAGATATCACGGCGGCGGCCCGGTATTTCGAATATTACGGCACGGCCGCCGACAAGTTGCATGGGGAAACGATCCCCTATACGCCGGGCATGACGGTCATGGCGCTGCGCGTGCCGCATGGCGTGACCGGCCATATCATCCCCTGGAACTATCCGGCGCAGATTTATGGACGGTCCATCGGCGGTGCGCTGGCGGCGGGCAATGCCTGCGTGGTGAAGCCCGCGGAAGATGCTTGCCTGACGCCCCTTCGCATGAGCGAATTGGCGCTGGAAGCCGGACTTCCGGCGGGGGCGCTGAATATCGTCTGCGGCCTCGGGATGGAGGCCGGCGCGGCCTTGGCGTCGCATCCGGGCATCAACCATATTTCCTTCACCGGCTCGCCGCAGACCGGGACTTCCGTGGCGCAGGCGGCGGCGGTCAATCATGTTCCCGTGACGCTGGAATTGGGCGGCAAGTCGCCCCAGGTGATTTTCGCCGATGCGGATCTGGACGAGGCCCTGCCGGTTGTCGTGAATGCGATTGTTCAGAATGCCGGACAGACCTGCGCCGCCGGAAGCCGTGTGTTGATCGAAAAGTCGATTTACGACGACGTCGTGGCCCGGTTGGCGGAACGCTTCGCCTCCCTGAAAACGGGGGATGGCGCGAAGGATCTGGATTGCGGTCCGATCATCAGCGCGAAGCAGCTCGCGCGGGTCAATTCACTGGTCGATGCCGCCCTCGCCGATGGCGCGCGCGTCGTGGCGCGGGCACAATTGGACGAGCAAGCGCCGAGCGGCGGATTTTATTATCCGCCGATGCTGCTGGACGGCGCGGCCCCGGAAAGCCGGTTGGCCCAGGACGAGGTTTTCGGACCCGTTCTTGCTGCCTTTCCGTTCGAAGACGAAGCCGATGCGATCCGGCTGGCCAATGCGACGCCGTATGGCCTGACGGCTGCGGTTTGGACGCGCGACGGCGGGCGGCAGATGCGATGCGCCAACGCGATCGAATCCGGTCAGGTCTTCATCAACAACTACGGCGCTGGCGGCGGGATCGAACTACCCTTCGGTGGCATGAAGCGGTCCGGTTACGGTCGGGAAAAGGCTTTCGAGGGCATGATCAGCTTCACCACGATCAAGACGGTGGTGTTGAAGCACGGGTGATCCATTCGGCCCGTGCGGCGCGGCAGACGTCGGAACAAACGAGCGGCCCGTCAGATTGTTGGCGTGCCGTTCATCGTTCTCATGCGCGCATGTTCGATGTGGCGGCGCATCGCCCGTTTGGCGCGGTTGGCGGCGCCCGCCTCAATATGACGATAGATTTCCCGGTGCTCTTCCTTGACGATCTCGGCGCGAACAAGAGGTTGGTACTTCACCAGAAGCCGCATCAGGTTCACGGAGCGGGAAACGTCGTATTCCAGAGATTTCAACGTTTCGACAATCCGCGGATTCCCGGTCGCGGTCGCGATGGCCTCATGAAAAGCATAATCGTGATAATGCAGGATCGCGTTGGTGGCGAGTGCCTCGTCATACCGGTCCAGGGCGGCGCGCATTCGTTCCAGATCGCGCGGGCCACGGCGCATGGCGGCCAAATACGCCGCTTGCGGTTCGACGATCAAGCGTAGCTCCAGGCCATTCAGAAACTCGCCGACACGTTCCATCGCCTCCCGGTCCGCGTCGTCGCTGGGGTCGCTGACCTGCGTCTCGTCGATGCTGGCGTTCTGGACGTAATTGCCGGATCCGCGAACGGAATAGATCAACCCTTCGATCCGAAGCTTGTCCAGAGCTTCTCGTAGAACCGGGCGGGAAACATCGAATTCCCCGGCAAGTGCGTTTTCCGACGGAAGGCGCGTTCCGGTTGGAATCATGCCGGAAACGATGGCGTGAAAAAGATTTTCATATACCCGATCGGATAGCCGCTCCGCCTTGCTTTGTTGCATGTCGGCGAAGGAAAGGCCTGCCGGCCAGGCTGTCTGATCTTCTTTATTCATGGCGTTCAATCGATACGAAGTTGGCCGAAAAGCATAGGCGGCGCTGGCTTTGCGGTCCATAGCCCAGTGTCCACGCGCGGAAATGTACCATTAATCATCATACCAGTTGGTAAAAAGTTGTAAAATTGATTGACTGAAAATTATTCAAAGGACAGACTGCGCGACATAAAAATTCCATTAGGGAGGATCAAATGTATCGTATCCGTACACTTGCGGCGGCCGGTGCCTTCGCGATCTCTGCCGCTTTCGCCGGTGCGGCGTCGGCGCAGACTGTCTTGAACTTCGCGCATACGACGGCGCAGAATTCCCATTACAGCATGGGCGTTCAGGCTTTCGCGGAGAAGCTGTCGGAACTGAGCGGCGGCAAATATGAAATCCGCGAGCAGGCGGCCGGCGCCATGGGCGGCGAACGCGACCTGATCGAAGGCCTGCAGATCGGTTCCGTCGAACTCGTTATTTCCTCGACCGGCCCGCTCGGCAACTTCGTGCCGGAAACGCTGGTCCTCGACCTGCCGTTCCTGTTCAAAAGCTACGATGCCGCGCATGCCGTTCTGGACGGCGAAATCGGTCAGGCGTTGCTGGATAAGGTGAGCGAAAACAATCTGGTCGCGTTGGCGTGGAGCGAGAACGGCTTCCGCCATGTCACCAACTCCGATCATCCGGTGAAAACCCCGGCCGACCTGAAAGACCTGAAGCTGCGCACCATGGAAAACCAGGTCCATATGGAAGCGTTCCGTGCCGCCGGTGCGTCGCCGACGCCGATGGCTTTCCCGGAAGTGTTCGCGGCCCTTCAGCAGAAAGTGATCGACGGGCAGGAAAACCCGATCCCGGTCATCACGTCCGCCAAATTTTGGGAAGTGCAGAAGTACCTGACCCTCACCGGCCACGTTTATTCGCCGGCCATCATCCTGGCGTCGCCGACTCTGTGGGATGGTCTGTCGGATGAAGAAAAAGGCTGGTTCCGCGAAGCCACGAAGGCGGCGGTTGCCGCGACCCGTGCGAAGGTTGCCGCGGATGAAGCGAATGGTGTGAAGCTGCTGCGTGAACACGGCATGGACGTCACCGAAAGCGTCGATCAGGCGGCTTTCCAGGCGGCGGTTCGCCCGGCATACGACACGTTTGTGTCGAAGTATGGCGACGAAATGCTGAAGCGCATCCAAGCGGCGCAATAATCGGCGCCCTTCCTTTCGAATGAACCCACCGGGGCGGCCATGCGCCGTCCCGGCAGGAGTCTCGCCGATGCAATTCATTTTTGCCATTGAGCGGCGTATCACCCGGACCGCTTTGGAATTGGCGGTGCTTGCGCTCGGATTGGTCGTCGCGCTGACCTTTTATCAGGTTGTGACCCGGTTCGTGATCGGTCATCCGTCTACGTGGTCCGAAGTCGCCGCGCGCTCCGTCATGATGTGGATGGTCTTTCTCGGCCTCGCATGGACGTTTCGACATGGCGCCATGGTCGCAGTCGATTTTCTGTTGGATATTTCTACCGGGCGGTTCCGGGTCGCGCTGCTGACCGTGATCGGTATCGCCTCGTTGATCTTCCTGCTTCTTTTGATCTGGTTCGGCACGGGCATGGCCTTGCGTGTGCAAAAGCAGAATTTGGCGGGTCTTTCCGTTTCTATCGCATGGGTTTATGCCGCGCTTCCCGCAGGGTCCCTGTTGGCTGTGCCGGGCGTTATCGTTCGATTGATCGAGGTCTGGCAGGGCAAGCATGACTCCGCCGAGGATGCGATCGAGGATCTGGAGGCGCAGATATGAACGCCGCCCTCGCTTTCTCCGTTTTGATCCTATTTGCTGTCGCCGTGCCGATCGGTGTGTCGTTGGTCCTAGCCAGCGCATTTGGGATTCACTTCTTTTCCAATGTGCCGCTGCTGCTGATGGCGCAGCGTGTGTTCACCAGCCTGGATTCATTTCCGCTACTGGCGGTGCCGCTTTTCATCCTGTCCGGCAACCTGATGGCCGCGGGCGGGATTTCGGAGCGCCTGGTCGGGTTGGCGAAATCCATGGTCGGCGGCATTCAGGGCGGGCTTGCCTGTACCTGCGTGATCACCTGCATGATCTTTGCCTCCGTTTCCGGGTCGTCGGTGGCGACGACTTTTGCGATCGGTGCGATTCTGATCCCGGCGATGGTGCGCCATGGCTATCCCGTCGGCACGGCTGCCGGTATTCAGGCCTCTTCCGCCGAGTTGGGCGTGCTCATCCCGCCGTCGATCCCGCTGATTCTGTTCGGCGTCGCGACGGAAACCTCGGTCGGGCAATTGTTCCTCGCCGGTCTTGGGCCGGGCCTCCTGATCGCGGCGGCGTTGTTCGTCTATTTGCGGATTCTGTGCAAAATCAAAGGCTACGGCCTGCGCGACGGCGACGACAGCGAGCCATTCCCAAAAGCGCTGGTTAAGGCGTTCTGGGCCCTGTTAATGCCGGTCGTCGTGCTGGGCGGTATTTATGGCGGTGTCTTCACGCCGACAGAGGCCTCGGCGATCGCGGTCGTTTATGCGTTGGTCGTGGGCATGTTCGTATACCGGTCCCTGACCTGGGCAAAAATCCATGACGCCTTCCAGACGTCGGTCGTGTCCAGCACGATCATCATGATTATTATCGCGGGTGCGGGGCTGTTTTCTTTCCTCGTCACCCGCAGCGGCTTGCCGACGATTATCGCCGACTGGGTTCAGCAGGTCTTCACCGACAAGGTATCCTTCCTGCTGGCGGTCAACGTCTTCCTGTTCATTGTCGGCATGTTTGTGGAGACATCCGCCGCGATCCTGGTTCTGGCGCCATTGCTGACGCCGATTGCGGTCAACTATGGCGTCGACCCGGTCCATTTCGGTCTGATCATCGTCGTCAATCTTGCTCTCGGCATGTTCACGCCGCCGGTCGGGGTCAATCTGTTCGCGGCCTGTGCGGTCGCGAAGATATCCATACAGAAGATCATCCCGTCGCTGCTCCCCATGGTGCTCGTCGTCATGGGGTGCGTGCTGCTGGTGACATATATCCCGTTCATCTCACTCGGCTTGGTCGAATATTTCTATCGCTAGACGTCGACCGCAGGTTTTCTCAAGGAGACAATAATGAAGCTTAAGGACAAGGTTGCGGTCGTTACGGGTGCGGGCGGCGGCTATGGCGAAGGCATTGCTCATTACTTTGCGGAACAGGGCGCGAAAGTCCTGGTGGCCGATATCCGCGAGGATGCCGCGAACAAGGTGGCGGCCGATATCGGCGGTGACGCCTCCGCGATCCATGTCGATGTAACGAGCGGCGAGTCGACGAAAGCGATGATCGACGCCGCCATGGATCGCTACGGCAAGCTCGACATTCTGGTGAACAATGCCGGCACGACGCACAAGAACCAGTCGATGCTGGAAATCGACGAAGCGACCTTCGACAAAGTTTATGCGGTGAACGTGAAGTCGATCTATCACGCGGCGATGCATGTCGTGCCCGTCTTTGAAAAGTTGGGCGGCGGCGTGATCATTAATATCGCTTCCACTGCCGGGATTCGCCCGCGTCCGGGCCTGACTTGGTATAACGGCTCAAAAGGTGCGGTGATCGCGATCACTAAATCCATGGCCGTCGAACTGGCCGACCGGAAAATCCGTGTCTGCGGGATCAATCCGGTCATGGGGGCGACGGGCCTGATCGACCAGTTCCTACCGGGCGAGGACACGCCGGAAACGCGGGCGAAAATCGTCTCCGGAATCCCGCTGGGCCGCCTGTCGACGCCGCTCGACATCGCCAAGGGCTGCGGGTTCCTGGCCTCCGACGAGGCGGAATTCATCACCGGTGTCTGCCTGGAAGTCGACGGCGGGCGCTGCATCTAAGACGGAATGTCGGCGGGATCGGCAATGACGAAAGCACTTATCATCGGCGGCGGCGGCATGCTTGGCCAAGGTCTGGCAAAGGCGCTCGCCGCGAAAGGGGCGCTGGCGGGCTCCGCATTATCCGGCGTCACCCTGTTCGATATCGCGGAGTCCGCGATTCCGTCAGGGCTTCCAGGCGCGTCGGCCCTGACCGGCGATCTCAGCCGACCGGACGCGGCGTGCCGTCTCATCGCGGACCGCCCGGATGTGATCTTTCATCTGGCCGCCATCGTCTCCGGAGAGGCGGAACGGGACTTCGACAAGGGATACCGGATCAACCTGGATGGGACCCGGTATCTCTTCGACGCGATCCGCGAAGAAAATGCGCGGTCCGGCTATTGTCCGCGCGTCGTCTTCACCTCTTCCCTTGCCGTCTTCGGTACTCCTCTGCCGGATGTGATCGGGGACGATCAGGTGCTGACGCCGATGTCGAGTTACGGGGCCCAGAAAGCGATGGGGGAGCTGCTGCTGGCGGATTACAGTCGGCGTGGCTTCATGGACGGGATCGGCATCCGTTTGCCGACGATCTGCATCCGACCCGGAAAGCCGAATGCCGCGGCATCCGGTTTCTTTTCCAATATTCTGCGCGAGCCCCTGGCCGGGGAACCGGCGGTTCTGCCCGTCAGCCGGGATGTCCGTCACTGGTTCGCCAGCCCCCGCGCGGCGGTCGGCTTCCTTGCCCATGCGGCAGAGGTTGATACCGGTGCGATAGGGGGACGACGCAACATCACCATGCCCGGCATTTCGGTGACGGTGGCAGAGCAGATCGACGCCTTGCGAGAGATCGCGGGGGAGGATGCCGTCGCCTTGATCAAGGAAAAGCCGGACGCCGCAATCGAGGCTATTATTTCGACCTGGCCGAAAGCCTTCGATGCGCAACGCGCGCTAGCACTCGGCTTTGTCCCCGATCGGTCGATGCAGGACCTGATTTCCGTTTATCTGGAAGATCACGCACCGGAAGCGGTGCGGGCGCGGTGGCAGCGATGACAAACGCAGTCGTGGGCGGACCGACCGTCGTCATTGGTCTCGGGGCGATGGGGCTCGGCATGGCGACATCGTTGCTCCGCGCGGGATTTACGGTAACCGGCGTGGATCGATCACCGGAACAATGCGCCGCTTTCGCGAGTCTGGGCGGTGTCGTTGCGTCTTCCCCCGCTGACGTGCGTAAAGCTGTGTCAAAGGCTCAGGTCGTGGCACTGGTCGTGGTGAATGCGGCCCAGACGGAGCAGGTCCTGTTCGGCGAAGATGGGATTGGCAATGCATTAAAACCCGGCACGGCGGTTCTCGCCTGCGCGACCATTGCACCGCACTATGCTATGGATTTCGAACAGCGGCTCGCCAAGACGGGCGCGCTCTATATCGATTCTCCCATTTCCGGCGGCGCGGCCCGCGCGGCGGAGGGGCGGTTGTCGATCATGGCGTCAGGTGCGGCGGAGGCCTTTGCGGTGGCGCGCCCGGCCCTGAACGCCATGGCGGAAACTGTCTTCGAACTGGGGGATCGGGCCGGGCCTGGGTCGGCGATGAAAATCGTGAATCAGCTTCTCGCGGGCATCCATGTTGCCTCGACGGCGGAGGCACTGACTTTCGGAATCGGACAGGGAATAGATCCCGCCCTCATGGTTGACGTCATATCCCGTTGCGCCGGGTCGTCCTGGATGTTCGAAAATCGCGGTCCCTTCATCGCAGAAGGGGATTATCGCCCCCATTCCGCGGTCGATATTTTCGTCAAGGACCTGGGCATTGTAACGGAGGCGGCCCGGGCGTCCGGCCTGTCGGTCCCTTTGGCCGACACGGCCCTGTCACGCTTCCATGCGGCGCGGGAGGCGGGCCTGGGTCGGGAAGGCGATGTCGCCGTCGCCAAGGTTTACGCGCGCGAGGGGGATATCGACCTACCGGGTTGGTCCCGGTCGTCGGAGGAGTAAAAGATGTTGTTGGGGTGTATCGGTGACGATCTGACGGGATCGTCCGATCTTGCCAATACGCTGCTGAAAGGCGGCATGACCGTGACGCAGTATTGCGGCATTCCGTCCGGCCCGGCGCAAGCGGATGTGGAAGCGGGTGTCGTCGCCTTGAAAACCCGCAGCATCCCGGTGGCGGACGCCGTCCGCCAGTCGGTCGATGCCCTGGAATGGTTGATCGCACAGGGGTGCCGCCAGTTTTTCTTCAAATATTGTTCGACCTTCGATTCCACCCCGGAAGGAAATATCGGTCCGGTGGCGGAAGCCTTGATGGATCGGCTCAACGCGCCGTATGCCCTTGTCTGCCCCGCCTTTCCCGGGGCCGGGCGTACGGTCTATCAGGGACATCTCTTCGTTGGCGATCGTTTGCTGAACGAATCCGGGATGGAAAACCACCCGCTCACCCCCATGACCGATGCCGATATACGGCGCTGGCTCACCCGGCAATCGACCTTGCCGGTCGGCCATGTTCCCTATTCCGATATCGCGCGGGGTGCGGTTGTGGCGGGGCAGGCAATCGCCGATGCGGTCGAAACCGGGGCGCGGTTAATCGTTCTGGATGCGGTGGACGATATCGACCTGTTAACAATCGGTGCGGCGGCCGTGGATACCGTCCTTGTGACCGGTGGGTCCGGAATCGCGCTGGGGCTGCCCGCGAATTTCCGGTCAGCGGGGGATTTGGCCGAACGCGGCGTTGCCGTCGACGGTGTGTCCGGGCCGGGGTTGGTTCTGGCGGGGTCTTGTTCCAACGCCACGCGTAAACAGGTCGCCCTCTATCGCGAAAGCCATCCGGCCTTGGAGATTGATCCCGATTCTGTGATCGCCGGAACGCAGACCGTGTCCCAGGCGATGGCATTCCTGCGTGCCAATTGGGACGAGGCGCCGTTGATCTTCTCCTCCGCCGATCCGGATGCAGTTCGCGCCGCTCAGAAACGCCACGGCGTGCAGAAATCGGCGGAGGCGATCGAATTCTTTTTCGCGGAATTGGCCGGTGCGGCGGTCGATGCGGGGATACGCCGTCTCGTCTCCGCCGGGGGCGAAACCTCGGGCGCGGTGATTCAAGGGATCGGATGTGAGGCGCTGCGTATCGGACCGGAAATCGATCCAGGAGTCCCGGCCTTGCGTGTGGAGGGGCGGGAGCTTGCCATTACCTTGAAGTCCGGAAACTTCGGGACGGAAGATTTCTTCGAAAAAGCCCTGAAAATGCTCGCCGGGGAAGTTTGATGAGCGAAGAGGCCGATCTCAGAGAGACGATTTGCACCTTGGCGAAATCCATGTTCGACCGGGGGCTGACCGGCGGCGCGTCGGGCAATATCTCCTTACGGCTCCCGGATGGCGGCTTGCTGGTTACGCCGACGGGCTCGTCTTTCGGTCGCCTCGATCCCGGACGGATTTCCAAGCTGGACGAGCGCGGACGCCTTGTGTCAGGCGATCCGCCGACGAAAGAAATGGCGCTGCACGCAGCCTTTTATGAAACACGGGGGACGAAGGCCGGGGCCGTGGTGCATCTTCATTCCTCCCATTCCGTTGCCTTGTCGATGCTGCCGGACGTCAATCCGGACAATGTCCTTCCGCCACTGACGGCATATTCGATCATGCGCCTGGGCAAGGTGAAACTGCTGCCCTTTTTCCGGCCGGGCGATGCCGCGATGGGGGGCGCGATCCGGGGGTTGGCGGGTAAGCGTAGCGCGGTGCTGCTCGCCAATCACGGACCGGTGGTCGCCGCGAAGGATCTGGAAGCCGCCGTCTATGCGATGGAGGAATTGGAGGAAACGGCGCGGCTCGCGATACTCACGCGCGGCCTCAATCCCCGGATGCTGACCGATGCGCAGATCCGGTCGGTGGTCGATCATTTCGATGTGGAGTGGGATTGATATGAGCGACCTGAGATTTTCCGCCAATCTGGGCTTCCTGTGGACGGATCGGTCTTTGCCCGACGCCGTGCGCGCTGCGAAGGTCGCTGGATTCGAGGCGGTCGAACTGCACTGGCCGTATGAGACCGACACGGCGCAATTGAAGGCGGCGCTCGCCGAAACCGGATTGCCGGTTCTTGGCGTGAACACCTTGCGGGGTGACGTCGCGGCGGGGGAATTCGGTCTCGCGGCCGTGCCGGGTCGGGAGGAAGAAGCGCGCCGTTATTTCGAACGTGCCTTGGGTTATGCCGAGGCGATCGGGGTGGCGAATATCCATGTGATGGCCGGAAAATCGGAGGGGACAGCGGCGCGGCAGTGCTTTATCGATCACCTGCGCTGGGCCAGGGATCTCGCGGCCCCGAAGGGAGTCGGCATTCTGATCGAGCCGCTTAACCTGCGTGATGTGCCAGGATATTTCCTGACCGATTGCGCAGCCGCGGCGGACATCGTCGCAGACTGTGGAGGGTCCGGGATTCGGATTATGTTCGACTGTTATCACATGCAGATAATGGGCGGGGATATTGTGTCCCGTTTCCAACGGTTTCGTGACGTGATCGGGCATGTTCAATTTGCTGCCGTGCCCGACAGAACGGAGCCCGATCATGGTGAACTGGACCATGCATGGTTATTGCCCGAATTGTTGAGGGCGGGCTGGCACGGATTTTTCGGTGCGGAATACAAACCTAGAGGAAAAACGGATATCGGTTTGAATTGGATGACCCAGTTCCGTTGAAGATAGAGACCTATAGCAGTCTTGGAACCAACCGCATTTCGAGCGTCAATGTCTCTCCCGGCGGCAGAATCTTGACGCCGCCGTCTCCCGTCAGACCGTCGGGCAAGCGATTGACCGCGTTTGTCGTGTGAGAGATCGGCTCGAAACAGAAAAAGTCTTTTCCTTCAGGTGTGTAAAGCACCGCACGAGTCATGCCGGGCGCTTCCATCTCAAGGGCGATCTGTCGGTCGGGCCATTGGATTTCGGCCCGACCGGTCCAGCCTTCCAATCCGGTATCGACGCCGACGGGAACCGTTTCGCCATTCTCAAGCGCGGAGAGGACTGGATGGTCCGAAACCACATGGGATGGCAGGCCGATGTCGTCGCGCTCCAGGAATCCTTGAGCCGACGTGTGTAGCTTCGTTTCCGAGCTTCGCGGGAAATAGGGGTGAAATGCCAGGCCGCCAGGCATTGGATGGTCCGCGTCGTTGGTCAGGGACAGCGTCGCGACCATACCGGCATCGTTCAAGGTAACCGTTTGTATCGATGTGAAAGCCCAGGGCCAACGTTGGTCGCCTGGATGGCGATACCGGCACGTTACAGAATTGTCGGTATGGGTGACGGGTTCCCAATCGACCTCCCAGCCGACGCCATGGATCGCGTGCGGTTCCCCTGGCGCGTTCAACGGTACGCGGACGACTGTGCCTTGAAAGGTAAACGTCCCACCGCCGATACGGTTGGAATACGGTACCAATGGAAAATTTGCCGAATAATTCGGATGAGTCTCCGGGCCGGTTAAGGGGCGCATCAGGTCGATGGTTTCGCCGGAGTCCAGCGCCATACGGAAGTAAAGTGTTCGGCAGCCCGACTCCGACGTCAAGGCGGCGGAAAAGCGGCCGTGTTGAATATCCATGCGCATTGCCTTTATCCCACGATCCCGGCATCGACGATGAAGCCTTGTGAAGTACAGCCCCAGGAGACGTCGGAGCCGAGGAAGAGCGCCATCTGCGCGATATCGTCACCGACCAGGGTTCGCTTCAGGCATTGGGCGTCGAGATTTTCCTGTTCGATTTCGTCGGTGATCCATAGGCGTCGTTGCCGTTCCGTCATGACCGCGCCGGGGATGATGGCGTTCACCCGAACGCCGGACGGTCCGAAATCGCGCGCCAAGGACCGGGTCATGCCCTGTACCGCCGATTTGCAGGTCGAATAGACGGCCAGATCTTTGACGCCGACACGGGGCGCGACGGACCCGAAGGTGATGATTGATCCGCCGGTGCGATCCTTCATATGCCGGAAGGCGGCGGTCGCGCCGAAGAACTGGTGCTTCAGATTCACCGCAACGGACGCGTTCCAATCCGCGCCGGTGACCGTTGTCGCATCCTGCCTTGTATCGTTGGCGGCGTTGAGAACGACGACGTCGAGGCGTCCACTCTCGATCACGGCCCGGTCTATCGCTTCCTGTAGTGCCGTTTCGTCGGCGACGTTGCAGACCTCGAAGGATGGCGCGCGCCCCGTTTCATCCGAAAGCGCACGGCACAGTTCCCGACCGGCGGTTTCGTCCAGGTCGACGAAGAAGACAGATGCCGATTGCCCGTGAAAGGCCCGCACGATATCCGCGCCTATTCCCGATGCACCGCCTGTGATGAACACGGTTTTACCGGCCAAATCCGTGTATTTGGCTATGTGCCTGATGGACATTTCCCCGCCTTGTGTAGCTAATTAATATTACTAATTAGATTCGCAACTTGTCGCTGTGCGCAAGGGGAAACGGAAGCGGTACCCGAAAATCGTATCAGGACAGGCCGGCTCCCGGATCGGAAAATGACCCCAGAATGATCGATCTGAGCTTCATGGCGAGCGGGCTGAGCGAATGCCCTTTACGCGAAAGCAAGTGGTAGGGAGAGATGATGATCGGGTCGTCCAGATCGAAGGCCGCGAAACGCCGTCCCCCGGAATCGGAGACGATCAGTTCCGCCACCTCGCGAGAGACAGGCGCGATTGCGTCGGACGTGTTGAGATAGGCGATCATCACCAGAAGCGACGTTGTGTTGACGATTTCCCCCGGTAACGGCACGCCGCGTCCGACGAAGGCGTCCTCCACCGCTTGCCGGATCGGTGTGCGGGGAGCCTGGATAACCCATTCGTATCCGGCCAGACTCGCCAGCGTTTTCGGCATGCCTGATGAAGCCGGGTGCCCTTCGCGCATCAGGAATCGCACGATTTCCACCCGGCCCCGCCGAATGACGAACTGCCGGGCATCCATGCCAGCCGGAACGCGGGACAATACAAAGTCGTAGTCCCCCTTCAGCAGGCCGTCGACCAGTTCGTCACTGGGGGCGACGTCGACATGGATTTCCGCATGCGCCGCATCGCGCTTCAACTGTTGGATCGCGGGCACGACGACAGATACAGCACCGCCGGTCACCGCGCCGATCCTGGCGCGTCCGGCACGGCCCTGACCGATGGCCTCGACTTCCAGCAGAGTCTGGTCGATGCCGTGGATCAATTCCATGCCGTTCCGGATCAGCACCGCGCCCACCGTCGTCGGGGTCATGCCCTTCGGGTGCCGGTGGAAAACCTTCGCGCCCAAGGATCGTTCAATTCCCGCCAGCATGCGCGACGCCGCCGGTTGCGCCAGACCGAGGCGTTCCGATGCGGTGGCCAGCTGCCCCGTTTCGGCGATGGCCTGGATCAGCCGGAAGTCCTTGAGTTTTAAATCGGGCCGGTATTGAGACATTTTGTTATTAACATTTTTGTTATGCAGAAAGTCAATTAAATCATTTGAATGATATTTAGAATTCTCATTAGGGTTGCCGCGGATCGTGAGAATCCAATGGGCCGGGCGCACCTAAAATCAAAAAAGGCGACTGGTCGTTCCATTTTGGGAGGAAAAAATGAAGAGAATGGTTTCCTTGATGGCCGGTCTGGCCATCGGCGCCGGGTTGCTGTCTGCGCCCGCTTTCGCACAAGACAAAGGCACCGTTGGCATTGCCATGCCGACAAAATCGTCGGCGCGCTGGATTTCGGACGGCAACTCCATGGTCGAACAGGCGGAGGCCGCGGGCTACGCCACCGATCTGCAATATGCGGAAGACGACATTCCGAACCAGTTGGCGCAAATCGAAAACATGATCACCAAGGGCGTCGACGTCCTGGTCATCGCCGCGATCGACGGGACGACCCTGTCGAACGCCCTGGAAAACGCGGCGGCGTCCGGCATCAAGGTCATCGCCTATGACCGCCTGATCCGCGACAGCGCCAATGTCGACTATTATGCCACTTTCGATAACTTCAAGGTTGGCGTTCAGCAGGCGACCTCGTTGGTGAAGGGGCTGGAGGAACGTTTCGGCGACGGCCCGTACAATGTCGAATTGTTCGGCGGCTCCCCGGACGACAACAACGCCTACTTCTTCTACAACGGTGCGATGAGCGTCCTGCAGCCGCTGATCGATTCCGGCAAGGTGGTTATCGTTTCCGGTCAGATGGGCATGGATACGGTCGGCACGCTGCGCTGGGACGGTGCGGTCGCCCAGGCCCGCATGGATAACCTTCTGTCCGCGCATTACACGGACAAGCAGGTTCACGGCGTTCTGTCGCCGTATGACGGTCTGTCCATCGGCATCCTGTCGTCGCTGAAAGGCGTCGGGTACGGATCCGGCGACCTGAAGATGCCGATCGTCACCGGTCAGGACGCAGAAGTTCAGTCGGTCAAGTCGATCCTGGCGGGCGAACAGTATTCCACCGTGTTCAAGGATACGCGTGAACTGGCCCGCGTTACGGTCGGCATGGTCAACGCCCTGCTGTCGGGCAGCGAGCCGGAAATCAACGATACCAGCACCTATGACAACGGCGTCAAAGTCGTCCCGTCCTATTTGCTGGAACCGGTATCCGTCGATGCGTCGAACTGGGAAGAAGTGTTGATCGGGTCCGGTTACTACACGATGGACCAGATCAAATAACACGGTAGCGGTAGCCGCCCATCCGCATCCGGTTCGGTGCGGATGGGCGTCGCCGACCCAAGTCCCCGAAATGACGATTCAAACGGAAACCGCTCCAATGACCGCGTTGTTGGAAATGTGTGCCATCACGAAAACCTTTCCCGGTGTGAAGGCGCTCGACTCGGTCAACCTGACCGTTCGGGAAGGCGAAATTCACGCCCTGGTGGGCGAGAATGGCGCGGGTAAGTCAACGCTGATGAAGGTTCTGTCCGGCGTCTATCCGTCCGGCAGCTACGATGGCGAAATCCGCTATGACGGCGTGCCCGTGGCGTTCAACGGTATCGCCGACAGCGAAAAGCGCGGCATCATTATCATCCATCAGGAACTGGCGCTCGTGCCGTTGTTGTCCATCGCGGAAAACCTGTTCCTCGGCAACGAATGCGCATCGCACGGTTTCATCGATTGGCGCGAAACGTTTCGCCGCACGGAAGCCTTGTTGAAGAAGGTCGGATTGGCCGAAGCGCCGTCGACCCTGGTGGACACTCTGGGCGTCGGCAAGCAACAGCTTGTCGAAATCGCCAAGGCGCTGTCCAAGGATGTGCGGTTACTGATTTTGGACGAGCCGACGGCGGCCCTGTCCGAAAACGACAGCGCGGCCTTGCTGGACCTGCTGTTGGAACTGAAGGCGCAGGGCGTGACGTCCATCATTATCAGCCACAAATTGAACGAGGTGCGTCGCGTGGCGGATCGCGTCACCGTCATCAGGGACGGCGCGACGATCTCCACCCTCGACGCCGCGACCGACGAGATTACGGAAGGCCGCATCGTCCGGGATATGGTCGGGCGGGACATGGCGCATCGTTATCCGGAACGCGAACGCCGCGCGGGCGATACCCTGCTGGAAGTCCGGAACTGGAATGTCTGGCATCCGCTGCATGCGGACCGCCAGATCATCCGGGATGTCAGCCTATCCGTGAGGGCGGGCGAAGTGGTCGGCATCGCGGGGTTGATGGGGGCCGGTCGTACGGAACTGGCCATGAGCATCTTCGGTCGCAGCTATGGCCAGAACATTTCCGGGGAAGTCTCGCTGCATGGCCAGCCGATCGACGTGTCCCGGGTGGACCGGGCCATCGACGCCGGGCTCGCCTATGTGACCGAAGACCGGAAGACGCTGGGCCTGATACTGGAGGAGGGGATCAACCGGAACATCACGCTGTCCAATCTGCCCGCCGTTTCCAACCGCAGCATGATCAGCGAGAACCGGGAAACCCAGGTCGCCGAGGGGTATCGCGAGGCGATGAACATTCGCGCGCCCAGCGTTTTCCAGAAGGCGATGAATCTGTCCGGCGGCAACCAGCAAAAGGTCGTTTTGTCCAAATGGTTGTTCACGGAACCCGACGTCCTGATCCTGGACGAACCGACCCGAGGCATCGATGTCGGCGCGAAATTCGAAATCTACAATATCATCAACGATCTGTCGGCGCGGGGGAAAGGGATCCTCATGATCTCTTCCGAAATGCCGGAGATGCTGGGCATGTGCGACCGCATCTATGTGATGAATGAAGGCGCTTTCGTGGGGGAGCTTTCGGCGGAGGAAGCAAGCCAGGAACGCATCATGTCATTGATCGTGACACATTAGGGAGCGGGGTATGGCGAGCGTTCAAGCCAGCGATAACAAACCGGGTATGGCGTCGGGGATCGGTGCGTATCTGAAACGGCATTTGCGCGAATACGGGCTATTGCTCGCGTTGATCGCGATCATGGGATTCTTTCAAATCGTCACGTCGGGCACATTGCTGCGCCCGGTGAACATCACCAATCTGTTCCTGCAGAACAGCTATATCATCATCATGGCGCTGGGCATGCTGATCGTCATCGTGTCCGGCAATATTGACCTGTCGGTCGGGTCGGTGATGGGCTTTATCGGCGCGCTGGCGGCGGTGATGATCGTCGAATGGGGCGTGCCGGTCTATGGCGCGATCCTGATCTGCGTGTTGGTCGGCTGTGCGATCGGCGCGGCGCAGGGATATTGGATCGCCTATTGGAAGATTCCGTCATTCATCGTGACTCTGGCCGGGATGCTTGTGTTCCGGGGCCTGTCGCTTTGGCTGTTGGAAGGTCAGTCCGTCGGTCCTTTCCCGAAGGAATTTCAGGCTCTGTCGACCGGGTTCATCCCGGATATTTTCGGGATCGGCCGACCGAACGGAACCGCCCTTGCGGCCGGTGCCGTCGCGGTGATGCTGATCTTCTGGGTTGCGCTGCGCAACCGGGCGCATAACCGGAAGTTCGGCGTGGAAAACGAACCGGCGCCTTTCTTCTATGCCCGCAATCTGATCGTCGCGGGGGCGTTGTTGTTCATCACCTATAAGCTGTCGACCTTCCGCGGATTGCCGAATGTGTTGATCTCCATGGTGGTCCTGACGGTGATCTACGCGATCCTGACGGAACGGACGACGCTGGGGCGGCGTATCTATGCTCTCGGAGGGAACGAGAAGGCGGCAAAGCTTTCCGGGATCAGAACCGAAAGGCTGACCTTCCTGAGCTTCGTGAATATGGGGATGCTTGCCGCCTTGGCGGGACTGATCTTCGCCGCGCGCCTGAACACCGCCACCCCGAAGGCCGGCTTTGCCGTGGAATTGGACGTGATCGCGGCGGTCTTCATCGGCGGCGCATCCATGTCGGGCGGGGTTGGTACGATTGTGGGCGCCGTGGTCGGGGCCTTCATCATGGGCGTCATGAACAACGGCATGTCCATCATGGGGATCGGCATCGATTACCAGCAGGTCATCAAGGGATTGGTCCTGCTCGCGGCCGTTATTTTCGACGTTTACAACAAACGGAAACAGAGCTGAGAGCGGTGACGCCCCGGTCTCCTGTCGGAGGGATCAAGTGAGTTTCAAACCAAAAAAATGGCCGCGCAAACTTCGGTCCCAGGAATGGTTCGGCGGTGCGGGTCGGGACCAGATTTATCACCGTGGCTGGATGAAGAACCAGGGTTTACCGCATGATATGTTCGACGGCAGACCGGTTATCGGCATCCTGAACACGTGGTCGGAACTGACCCCCTGCAACGCGCATCTGCGCGATCTGGCGGAGCGGGTGAAGAACGGCGTGTTCGAAGCAGGCGGTTTTCCGGTTGAGGTACCGGTTTTCTCCGCCTCTGAAAGCACGTTCCGTCCGACGGCGATGATGTTCCGGAACCTGGCAGCGCTGTCCGTGGAGGAAGCCATCCGCGGGCAACCGATGGACGGATGTGTCCTTCTGGTCGGTTGCGACAAGACGACGCCGAGCTTGCTGATGGGGGCGGCGTCGGTGGATATCCCGTCTATCGTCGTGACTGGCGGGCCGATGCTGAACGGCTATTTCAAGGGAGAACGCGTCGGGTCCGGGACGCATCTTTGGATATTCTCCGAAGCGGTGAAGGCCGGGGAGATGAGCGCGGACGAGTTCGTAGAGGCGGAGGCGTCGATGTCTCGATCGCCGGGGTCCTGCAATACGATGGGGACCGCGTCGACCATGGCGTCCATGGCGGAAGCCTTGGGCATGGCGTTGTCCGGCAACGCCGCCATTCCGGCGGTCGACAGCCGCCGGCGCGTGATGGCCCAGATGTCGGGGCGCCGCATCGTGGACATGGTGAAGGACGACCTGAAACCGTCCGACGTGATGACCAAGCAGGCCTTCGAGAACGCGATCCGCACCAATGGTGCGATCGGCGGATCGACCAACGCGGTTGTCCATCTGTTGGCGATTGCGGGCCGTGTCGGCGTAGATCTGTCACTGGACGATTGGGACCGCTGCGGCCGCGATGTTGCGACCATTGTGAACCTGATGCCGTCCGGCAAATACCTGATGGAGGAATTCTTCTATGCCGGTGGCTTGCCGGTCGTCCTGAAGCGGCTGGGCGAGGCCGGGCTGCTGCACAAGGATGCCCTGACCGTTTCCGGCGGGCCGATCTGGGATCAGGTCAAGGATGTCACGAATCACAACGAGGATGTCATCCTGCCCGTGGAAAAGGCGCTGACGCAACAGGGCGGGATCGCCGTTCTGCAGGGCAATCTCGCGCCCAAGGGCGCGGTGATCAAACCGTCCGCCGCGTCGCCGCATCTGATGAAACATCGCGGCCGCGCCATCGTGTTCGAGGATATCGACGACTACAAGGCGAAAATCAACGACGACGCCCTGGATATCGACGAGACCTGCATCATGGTCCTGAAGAACTGTGGGCCCAAGGGATATCCCGGCATGGCCGAGGTCGGAAATATGGGGCTGCCGCCGAAGGTTCTAAAAAAAGGCATCACCGACATGGTCCGTATTTCCGACGCACGCATGTCGGGGACGGCTTACGGCACGGTGGTGCTGCATACCAGCCCGGAAGCGGCAGCCGGGGGACCGCTGGCGGTGGTCAGGGACGGCGACATGATCGATCTGGATGTTGCCGCGCGGCGTCTGCATCTCGACATTTCCGACGCGGAGCTTGCCGCGAGACTGAAGGAATGGAAGCCGACGGTGGAGCGGCCCGTATCGGGCTATGCCATGTTGCATCACGATCATGTCGAGGGCGCCGATACCGGGGCCGATCTCGATTTCCTGAAAGGGTGCCGTGGTTCGGGCGTCGCCCGAGAATCGCATTGAGGGAGAAGCACTGATGGCCAACAAGATCGCCCTTGTCGGTATCGGAAAGATCGCCCGCGATCAGCACGTTCCGGCGATCGCCGCCTCAACGGATTGGGACCTTGCCGCGACCGTATCGCGGGAGGGCAGTGTGGACGGCGTCCCGGCCTATACGGATTTCAGCCGGATGCTGGATGAAAATCCGGATATCGGCACCGTGTCCTTTTGCGTGCCGCCCGCGCCGCGATTTACCTATGCCTCCGCCGCCATCGCGGCGGGCCGGAACGTGATGCTGGAAAAGCCGCCTGGGGCCACGCTGTCGGAATGCTTTGCGTTGAAGGATCGGGCGGCGGAAGCCGGTGTGTCGATCTTCGCGACATGGCATTCCAGGGAGGCGGCGCAGGTCGATGCCGCGAAGGCGTGGCTCGGCACCCGAAAACTGCGACAATTGCATATTACTTGGAAAGAAGATGTGCGGCGCTGGCATCCGGGCCAGGAATGGATTTGGCAACCCGCCGGACTGGGTGTCTTCGATCCCGGTATCAACGCGCTGTCGATCCTGACCAAGATACTGCCGGATCCCATTCACTTGACGGCGGCAGTGCTCTCCGTTCCTGAAAACGTGACGATGCCGGTTGCGGCGGAACTGCGGTTCTCGCATCCGCACGGGGCGCTGATCAGCGCGGAATTCGACTTCCTTCAGGAAGGGGAGCAGACCTGGACCATGGAAGCCGAAACGGAAGAGGGGACCTTGGTCCTATCCGACGGCGGCGCGCATCTTCGGATCGATGGAGTCGATCAGCCGGGCGATTCCAGTGATGGTGGCCCCAGTGATAGTGGCCCCAGTGATGGTGACCCTGGGGACGGCAATCCGCTACAGGGCGAATATCCGCGTCTTTATGCGCAGATGGCGGCGCTCGTCCGGAACGGCGAGTCCGACATGGACCTTGCCCCCATGGCGCATGTCGCCGACGCATTTCTCCTCGGCACGCGTGTCAGCGTCGAACCGTTTATAGAGTGAGGCCGCCATGCCGGATCAGGACTCGAAACGCAGGCCGGATTGGATCGCCGTCGATTGGGGAACGTCGCGGCTGCGCGTCTGGGCGATGACGGCCAATGGAACGGTGCTCGCCGCCCGCCAAAGCGAAGACGGAATGAGCACCCTGTCGTCCGCGGACTACGAGCGGGTCCTGACAGCGCTTGTATCCGATTTCCTTCCCGTGGCGGAAGGAGCGCCGATGCCCGTGGTCGTGTGCGGAATGGCGGGCGCGCGGGGCGGCTGGCGTGAGGCGGGGTACCGCACCGTTCCCTGCACGTTGGGGGATGTGGGCGACCTGACCCGCGTGCCGTGCCGGGACCCGCGTCTGTCGGTCACGATCCTGCCCGGCCTGCGGCAGAAGGATGCCCCCGATGTCATGCGGGGGGAGGAAACCGCGATTGCCGGTCTGATAAGCGCGGAAAATCTGCGCGACGGCGTCGCCTGCCTGCCGGGAACGCATAGCAAATGGTGCCGTATCGACCGGGGCGGTATAGCGGAATTCACAACCGTCATGACGGGGGAATTGTTCGCGGCGATTGCCGGTCACACGATCCTTCGTCTTTCATTGAGCGAAGGGGCGTTCAGCGAGACCGCATTTCGTGAGGGTGTCGATGAAGGCCTTCAGCACCCGGAAACCTTAACGGCACGGCTGTTTGGTCTACGGGCGAATGACCTGTTGTCCTGGGTCGGTCCCGGCGTCGCCGTATCGCGCCTGTCCGGATTGTTGGTCGGCGCGGAACTTTCGGCCACGCGATCCTATTGGGCGGACGGCGCGGTGCATCTGGTCGCATCCGATCCATTGGCGGAAAAATATGCCCTGGCTTTTGAAGTCGCGGGCGCGGAGTTCATCCGCGAGAATGCGGAAAAGCTGACCCTCGCCGGTTTGGGGGCCGTCTATCGGGCACTTTTGGAAGACGCCGCATGACCCGCGCCCTCGTTGCGATCCTGCGTGGCGTCACGCCGCGGGAGGTGACGCCGATCGCCGAGGCGATTGTCGCCGCCGGTCTCATGACCATCGAGGTCCCGTTGAACTCGCCCGATCCATTGACGTCGATCCGGTCCCTCGTGGATCGTTTCGGCGATCGTGCGACAATCGGGGCGGGGACGGTTCTGACGGTGGAAGACGTGGATGCGGTGGCCGATGCCGGCGGAACGCTGGTCGTGTCGCCGAATTGCGATCCGGCAGTCATCGCAAGGACTCGGGATCGCGGCATGATCTCCATACCCGGTGTCATGACGCCCAGCGAATGCTTCATCGCGTTGCATGCGGGAGCCAGCGCCTTGAAACTCTTTCCGGGCTCCGTTGTCGGACCGGGCGGTCTGGCCGCGATCAAGGCGGTATTGCCTGCCGGGACCGATCTCTACGCCGTCGGCGGGGTGGGGCCGTCCAATTTTGCGGCTTGGCTGAAGGCCGGTGCGGCCGGGTTCGGGATCGGAACCGCCCTGTATCAACCCGGCGATACGGTGGAACGCGTGGCGGCGAATGCGTCGGAAATCGTCGCCGCCTACGATGCCGCGATGGCTGCGGGATCTTCTTCTTCGCCCGTTTTTCAGGAGCAAGCGTTATGAAAGATAAATTGACCGGCATTCTTCCCGTCGCCCCGACACCCTTCCATGAAGACGGGCGGGTCGATGAAGACGGCATGCGCCGTGTCCTCGATTGCATGATCGACCAGGGCGTGGATGCGATCTGCATCCTGGCGAATTATTCCGAACAGTTCCTGCTGTCCGACGACGAACGCGCCTTGCTGATGCGCATCAGCCTGGAACATGTGGCCGGACGCGTTCCGGTTATCGTGACGATCAGTCACTTTTCCACGGATATTGTCGTCGCCCGCGCGAAGGCGGCCCAGGCCATGGGCGCGGCCATGGTGATGATGATGCCGCCCTATCACGGATCCGGACTGTTCCCCGCGCCGCAGGGAATTTTCGAACATTTCGAGGCCGTGAACCGCGCGATTTCCATCCCGATCATGGTGCAGGACGCGCCTCTGTCCGGCGTGACGCTGTCGGTCGACCTGCTTGCCCGGCTGGCCCGCGATCTGGCCAATGTCAGCTACTTCAAGATCGAATGCCCCTTCGCGGCGGACAAGCTGGCGGCGCTGATCGATGTGGCGGGCGCGCATATCGACGGACCCTTCGACGGGGAAGAGGCGGTCACCCTGCTGGCGGATCTGGATGCCGGGGCCACGGGCAGCATGACGTCGGCGATGTTCCCGGACAAGATCCGTCCCATCATCACCCACTACCGGACGGGCGATATCGATGCGGCCCTGACGCAATGGCAACTGTGCCTGCCGTTGATCAATCATGAAAACCGGCAATGCGGTCTGCGCGCCGCGAAGGTCGTGATGAAAGAGGGCGGCGTGATCCGCAGCGATGCCGTCCGTCATCCGCTGAAACCGATGTCGCAGAGAACCCGCGAGCGTTTGCTGAATCTCGCGCGCGGACTGGACGTTTTGGCCCTGCGCTGGGGGAATTGATATCTGCGTCGCGAAGGGAGAACCCGCCATGACTGTTGAACAATCCCGAACGACCAAATTGCCCACCGATTGTTGCGAGTTGGGGGAAGGGCCCGGTTACGACCGGGAAACGGATACCGCTTGGTGGTGCGATATCGTCGGCAAGGCGTTGCATGAATATCGGTTCGATACCGGCGTCGCCCTCGTTCACGCGCTGCCGCGCATGGCGTCCTATGCCGCGCGGGTGGATGCGGGTCGCCAATTGCTGGCCATGGATGACGGTCTCTATCTACGCACTGTCGCGGGTGGATCGTTGACGCGCCTTGTCGCGATGGAGGCGGACAATCCCGATACCCGGTCGAACGACGGTCGTGTCCATCCATCGGGGCGATTGTGGATCGGGACCATGGGGCGGAAGTCGGAATGGCAGGCTGGGACGATATACTGCTATGACGGTCAGGTTCTGAAGCCGATGTTCCGGAATGTGACGATCCCGAATTCCATCTGCTTTTCCGCCGACGGCAAGACCGGATATTTCGCAGACACGGCGGTGAATACGGTTTGGCGGGTTCCATTGGACGCGAAAACCGCCCTGCCGATCGGCGAACCGGAGACGTTCCTTACCGAAAAGGATTTGCCGTTCGGCGGCTATTTCGACGGGTCGGCCACGGATGCCGACGATGTTCTATGGAACGCGGCATGGGGCGGCGGTTCCGTATCCGGCTTTTCCCCGTCCGGGGAGCTGCTGCGGTCCTTCGAAATCCCGGCCGCCCAGTCGAGTTGCCCTTGCTTCGTCGGTCCGAACCTGGACCGAATGCTGGTCACGACGGCTTGGCAGGGCTATTCGGAGGCTGCCCGAGCGGCGGATCCGGGGGCCGGCTTCACATATGTTATCGATGGTGGATTCCGGGGGAAGGCCGATCCGGCGTTCCGCCTTGGGTGAAATAGAGAATAGGAGAGTGCCGATGTTGACGGGAAACCACCTTATTGCCGGAGAATGGGTGTCTGGCGACACAACCTTTGAAAACGCCCCGGTTTCGGGAGCGCCCGCGCGGTTTTCCGTCGGAACCGCGGCGCATGTCGACGCTGCCGTTCGGGCGGCGGAAGAGGCCTTCTGGTCCTATGGCTATTCGACGCGGGCGGAACGCGCGGCCTTCCTGAACGCCATTGCCGACGAGATCGAGGCGCGCGGCGCGGCGTTGACCCAGATCGGCACGGCGGAAACCGGCTTGCCGGAAGCGCGGTTGAATGGAGAACGCGGTCGCACGACCGGGCAGCTTCGCCTGTTCGCGCAACATATTCTGGACGGCGCCTATCTGGACCGTCGCCACGACGCGGCGCTGCCCGACCGCCAACCGTTGCCACGTCCCGATATTCGTATGATCCAGCGTCCGGTCGGTCCGGTCGCGGTGTTCGGCGCCTCAAACTTTCCTTTGGCGTTTTCGACCGCCGGGGGCGACACGGCATCCGCGCTGGCCGCCGGGTGTCCGGTTGTTGTGAAGGGACATCCCGCCCATCCGGGTACGGGCGAGATCGTCGCCCAGGCAATTGATGCGGCCATCAAGGCGACCGGTGTCGATCCGGGTGTCTTTTCCTTCATTCAAAGCGACGGGATAGAGGTTGGCCAAGCGCTGGTCCGCCATCCGTTGATTCGTGCCGTCGGGTTTACCGGGTCGCTTCGCGCCGGACGGGCGTTGTTCGATCTGTGCGTTCAGCGGGAAGACCCGATCCCGTTCTTTGGCGAGTTGGGTTCCGTGAACCCGATGTTTCTGTTGCCCAAGGCGCTTTCCGAACGGGGGGCGCAGGTTGCAGAAGGCTGGGTCGGGTCCTTGACCATGGGGGCGGGCCAGTTCTGCACCAATCCGGGTATCGCGGTTGTGATCGACGGGCCGGACGCGGACGCCTTCGTCGATGCCGCCGTCAAGGCGCTGGAGCCGATCGGCGCGCAGACGATGCTGACCGACGGTATCGCGGCAGCCTATCGCAAGGGTCGGGAACGCGTCGCCGCCGTCAAGGGGGTTCGGGAGATTTTGACCAGCACCTGCGACCTGCGCAATGCGACGCCCTATCTGTTTGAGGCGACGGGGACGGAATGGCTTGCCGACGAGATTCTGGGGGAAGAGGTCTTCGGCCCCTTGGGCGTCGTTATTCGAGTATCGGACGAGGCCGAGATGATCGCCGTCGCCAAGAGCCTGCACGGGCAGTTGACCTGCACGCTGCATCTGGATGCGGGCGATGGGGAACTCGGTCGTCGGTTGATGCCGATCCTGGAACGAAAGGCCGGTCGTGTCCTGGCCAACGGCTATCCGACAGGGGTGGAAGTGTGCGACGCCATGGTTCATGGCGGCCCCTATCCGGCGAGCACGAATTTCGGCGCGACCTCCGTCGGGACCATGGCGATCCGTCGTTTCCTGCGTCCGGTCTGCTATCAGAATTTGCCGGACGGCCTGCTTCCGGAAGACTTGGTCGGCGCTTAACGGTCCGCCAGGGCTTCCACCACGTCGTTGATGGAATCGTCCAGGAGGGTTTCCATACGCTTGCGGGCGAGGTCGGGGGCGCGTTGCTTGATCGCTTCGACGACCTCGCCATGCTGGCGCAGCCGTTCTGTCTTGATAACGGCCGCTTCCGCCCCGCGCCAACTCAGCTTAAAGGTGCTCATCATCGCGGCGTGGATCAGCGCACTGAAAGCGCCGATAAAATGGTTGCGGGACGCATAGAGGATTTCCAGGTGGAAGCGCAGGTCCGCTTCCACCAGCTCTATCTCGTTTCGCGAGGTCTGGCACATATCCGCGAAGGCTTCCTCAATCTTTCGGATATCGTCCTCGCTGCACTGGCGCGCGGCAAGGGCGGCCGTGGTCGGCTCGACCATTCGGCGCAGGGCATAGAGGTCGCGGGCGATCTCTCCCGGCGGTTTGATTTCCAGATGCCAGCCCAGGACCTCCGGATCCAGCATGTTCCAGAAGGCCGGTTGACGGACGCTGGTGCCGACCTTCGGCCGGGCGATGATCATCCCTTTGGCCGCCAGTTTGCTGTATGCTTCCCGCAGGGTCGTGCGAGACACGGAATAGCGCTTTAGCATCGACGCTTCGTCGGGGAGGCGGGTTTCCGCGGGAAACGTACCGCTGACGATCTCCCGCCCGATCTGATGGACCAGAGCCGAGCCGCCGGATTTTGTGTCGGCAAGCACGAAGGCTCGTTCCGATGCGATGGAATCGGCAATCGGTCCCTGTCTTGCCTGGCTCGAACTCTTTTCGGTCATGAACGTTCCGCGATTTAGGAATTGCCTCGCAGGTTGAAGGATCCGACGAGGAAACGATGCAATACGATGAATATAAACAGCAGTCCCCCGCTGCTGATCATGATCCAGGCACTGTTCAAGGTTCCCTGGAAAATGATCATTGTCGAGATTAGACCGAGGATCATGCCCCCGAACAAGGTCCCGACAACAAACCCGACCCCGCCGGTCAGCAATGTGCCCCCCAGGACGACAGCCGCGATTGCGGACAATTCCAGCGTACTGCCAGCCAGCGGATATCCCGAGGAGGTGTAGAGTGCATAAACGACACCGGCAAGCGCGCTGTAAAATCCACCAAGCGCATAGACGCCGATCGTGGTCCTGCGGATCGGCACACCCATCAGGCGCGCTGATTCCTTGTCGCCGCCGATGGCATAGACATTCGTTCCGAAGCGGGTGAAGTGCGCGATGACGATTGCGAGGACAAGACTGGCCAGCATGACCAGGGCAGAACTCCGCAGGACGCCGCGTCCCGGCAACGGAATTTTTGCGGCGGCATACGCATCGACGAAGTCGTGATGGATCGGCACCGAATCCAACGTGACCATGAAACAGGCCCCCCGCAGCAGAAACAGGCCGGCCAGCGTGATGATGAACGGCTGAATGCGGCAGAAATCGATAACGAAGCCCTGGAATGCGCCATAGGCGATGCCGAACAAAATCATCAGCCCGGCGGAAACCATCGGATGCCACCCCATGGAATCCAGCACCGCCATGCAGACGCCGACGAATCCGATCATGGACCCGATCGACAGGTCGATTCCGCCGGACAGGATGACGAAGGTCGCCCCCAACGCGGCGATGATGATGAAGGCGTTGTCGGCGAGAATGTTGCCCAACACCATCGTCGACAGGAAGTTTCGATAAAGACCGCCGCCGATAAGAAACAGGCCGATGAAGACGGCGATCGTCGCCGCCAATGGAAGATATTTCTTGTTCATCGGCTTCCCCCCGGGATCAGACGGCTGATCGCGCTGCGCGCGTTGTCGGACTGCAGGAACAGGACGGCCATAACGACAAGCGCCTTGATCACCAGATTGTATTCCGGCGGCAGACCGGAAATCAGGATCGACGTCGTCAGAGCCTGAATGACCAATGCACCGATCACGGTCATGCCCAGGAAGACACGTCCGCCGGCCAATGACGCCCCGCCGATCACGACGGCGAGAATGGCGTCTAGCTCACTGTACATCGCGACGGAAACCGGGTCCGACGTATGCGTGTCGGCCGTCATGATGACCCCTGCCGCGGCGGCCATCACACCGCAGATGACATAGGCGAAGAAGGTCACGAGGCGGGAGTTCACACCGGCCAGGTTCGACGCAGCGGCGTTGCCGCCGACAGCTTCGATGAACAGCCCGAGCGCCGTGCGCCGGATCAAGGCCCAAAGCGCCAGAAACAGGCCCAGAGCGACAAACAGGCGCGTCGGGATCAACCATATGTTTCCCGTGCTCAACCCTTGCAGCAATTCGCTTTCGAAGCTGGGATTGGTGCCGCCGTAAAACAGGTTGATCAAAAGCCCGATGCCGCGCCCCGCGACCATCAGGACCAGTGTCGCGATAATCGGCTGAATGCCCAGACCGGCGACAAGAAAGCCGTTCCAGACACCGCACACGGCGCCTGCTACCAGGGCATAGAACAGGATCAACAGATGCGGATCGCCTGCCTGAATCCGCCAAGCGATCACGGCGCCGCAAATCGCGATGATGGAACCGACGGACAGATCGATTCCCTTCGTGCCGATCACCACGGCCATGCCGAGCGCGATCAGCGCGGCGGGCACCGCACGATACAGGATATCGATTAAATTGCCGAACAAACGGCCTTCGACGATACGGATATCGAAGAAGTTCGGTGAAATGAATCCATCCACTATCAGGATGAGAGCGAGCGCCAACAACGGCCAGACCGCGCGATTGTGGCGCAGTGCAATAATCCGGTTCAGGGTTCCCCTATCACTCATGGTCCGCACCGCCCCCCGCAATCATGCGAATGATGTTTTCGTGATTGATCGCCTCACCGGACAGTTCGCCGATCTTCTGTCGGTCGCGGAGGACGGCGACCCGGTCCGATGCCGCAACGATTTCGTCCAGTTCCGAAGAGGCGACCAGCAAGGCAAGCCCCTCGTCGCATAGGGCGCGGATCAGAACGATGATTTCGGCGTGGGCGCCGACATCGATTCCCCGTGTCGGTTCGTCCAGCAACAAAACCTCAGGCTTTGACGCCAGCGCCCGGGCCAGCACGACCTTTTGCTGATTGCCGCCGGATAGCTGTCCGACGGGCTTTTCCGCATCCGGTGTGGCAATCGCCAAGGCCTTGATCATCTCATCGGCCAGACGTTCCTGATCTCGATGCGGAATGCGCCTCAGCCAACCGCCCTTGGCCTGCATGGTAAGGACGATGTTTTCGCGGATGCTCAGTTCCCCGACGAGTCCTTCAGTCTTCCGGTCTTCGGGGCAGAAGGCTATCCCGGCGTCCAATGCGCGACGGGGCGAGTTGCCGCGAATTTCGGTGCCGCGAACGGACAGCGACCCGCTGTCATGGCGGATGGCGCCGAAGATCAATTTGGCCGTTTCCGTTCGACCGGATCCCAGCAGTCCGGCAAGACCGACGACTTCGCCCGCCCGAAGCACAAGGTCGAACGGCTCCAGCATCCGCTTTTTGCCGAGATTTCTCGCGACGACCTTTTCCGCGCCGGGCGCCTTCCTCTCACTTTTGGTGAAGGCGGCCTCCACGTCCCCCAATTCGCGGCCGATCATCATGGCGACCAGGTCTTGCGGGGGAAGCTCCGACGTCGGTTTGGTGGCGACAAGGCTGCCGTTTCGAAGGACGGAGATGCGGTCCGAGATTTCGTAGACCTGATCCAGGAAATGAGTGATGAACACCACGGCGATGCCGCGCGCTTTCAAGTCCCGGATAATGCCGAACAGGGTTTCCGTTTCCTGCGCGTCCAGGCTTGCCGTGGGTTCATCAAGGACGAGTACCTTGGTGTCGTCGTCCAAGGCCCGCGCGATGGCAACCAATTGCTGGATCGCGACAGAGTAGGAGCCGACAGATTGTTCGATATTGATGTCTAGTTTCAGGCGTTGCAGCTTCTCGCGCGCCTGTTCCCGGGCGCGGCGCCAGGATACGAAACCCAGACGGCCGCCCGTTCGTTCCAGGGTCAGGTTCTTCGTCACCGACATTGCCGGGATCAGGTTGACCTCTTGGTACACGGTCGAAATGCCGCTGGCCTGGGCCTCGCCGGTGGTGCGGAAGGAAACGGGGCGGCCCTCAAGCCGGATGTCGCCGCGATCGCATTCAAGCGCGCCGGTCAGTATTTTGATCAATGTGGACTTGCCTGCGCCGTTCTCGCCGAGCAAGGCGTGAACTTCGCCCGGATGAAGCGTCAGGTCGACGCTGTCGAGCGCGCGGACGCCGGGGAAGGACTTCGATACGCCCAGCATTTCCACACGCGGCGATGCCGTCATGGATGTGGTCATGGTATCCGCCGATGTAACGTTAAGGTAGAACCGTGGCGCCCGGCGCGGGATGGTCGGCTATTGCCGAAACCACCCCGCGCGCGGCGCGGACCGTGCCGCCGATCAGTTTGCGGTGTGCAGATCGGACGGGATGACAATCCATTTCGGCAGTTCTTGCGGGCTCTTGAGGTAATCGAGGATTACCGGATAGATGAACTTGCCCACGGCGGAGCGCAGTTCGACGGATGCGTTGGCTTCACCCGCCTTGAGAGCCTCGACGATGGCCGGGACATAGTCGACGGAGACCATCAGGACATCCTTGCCCGGCTTCAGCCCGGCTTCCTTCATGGCCTGGATCGCGCCCAGTTGCATGTTGTCGTTATGGGCGAAGGACGCGCAGATACCGTCCAGATTGTTGGTCGACTTGATGAAGGCTTCCATGACCTTCTTGCCGCCCTCGGTCGTGAAGTCGCCGCTCTGCGTTGCGACGATTTCCATGGCCGGGAATTGGCCGATGACCGCTTCGAAGCCTTTCTTGCGTTCGATCGCCGGTGCGGACCCCGTGGTGCCCTGAAGTTCGACGATCTTGCAGGTGCCTTTGCTTTCCGCCGCCAGCCATGCACCGGCCAGTTTGCCTTCCAGATTGAAGTCGGCGGAAATGCGGGTCACGTACAGCGACGGGTCTTTCACTTCGACATCGCGATCGACAAGGAAGATCGGGATTTCCGCTTCCTTGGCTTCCTGCAGAACCTGATCCCACCCGGTGACGACGACAGGCGCGATGATGATGGCGTCCACCCCTTGGGCGATGAAGGCGCGAACGGCGCGAAGCTGTTCTTCCTGCTTACCCTGCGCATTGGCGAATTTGAGATCGATGCCGTAGTCCTTCGCAGATTCCTGCATGTTGGCGGAGAAAGCCGGGCGCCAGTCCCCCTCGGAACCGACCTGCGAAAAGCCAATGGTCTGGGCAAAGGCGGTGGAGCAAACGAGAGCCGACACAGCAAAAGCCGCGCCAGCCAAGGCGTTCTTTAACATGATTGTACCTCCCTAGTCTGTGGCGGACCTAGTTTCGATGTGGCGGTCCAACCTTATACACAAAAGTCATATCATATTACTTTTTAAAATCACAGCCCAAAGTGGAACCATTTTGGGCCGATTTCTGAGTCGACTCAGCCGTCTGTCCGACGATGTGGTAAATGGCGACAAATGCCACGGCTCTAAGGATGCATGGCGGTCTTTCGGGCTCGATGAAACGAACGCCGCGGCATTTATGATGTTCTATAGGGGACCGGTCTAACGATGGCGGGGCGGAAGCCTTACCTGCGGATCGCTAGCCCTCCGTCACATCGGCGCGAAGGGGGACGACAGGGTGGCTTCCCGCAAGTCAATGCCCGTGTCGATGCCGGTTGTTCAATCGCTATCGACTAACCAGCGCCGGGCGGCGGTACGTATCCAATCCTGAAAGTCGTGGGCGGCTTGCGAATGGGCATTGGCGATCCGCGACCAGTATCCGGTCGGTGGGTGGAAGGTACAGGGCCCGAGATCGCGCAATCTTCCGTTCCGGATCGCGGCGACGGCTAGGAGGCGCGGTGCGAAGGTAACCCCGACGCCCGATTGCGCCATCGTCAGGGCGGCCTGAAAACTGTCGCATTCGATAGACCGTAGGTGCCCTTGCACGTCCTGATGATGCGACCGGCGAAAGGCTTCGAAGGAATCCTCGAAACCCGTCAGGCGGATCAAGGTTTCGGCCTTTCCGCCCTCCACAGGTCCCACTACGACCATGTCACCCCCCGGAATCGGCACCGCGCCGGGCTGGGTCGCGGGTCCCAGAAAAAGCGAGATATCTGCCCGGACTCCGATGGCGTCGGTTTGCCACAGGGCGGTCGAAAGCCGCAGGTCGAGATCCGGATGCTGGAACAGGAAACCGGGCAGAGCGGTGGTCAGCCAGCCCGACGACAAGCTGGCATTGCTCAACACATGCAGGCGGTGTTCGTCGGTCACGCCGAACCTGCCCAATGCCGCTTCGATACGGCCGATCCCTTCCGCGACGGAGGTATAGAGTTCGGAGCCCGCGCCGGTCAAAACGACGCCCCGCGCCCCGCGCTCGAACAATTGCACGCGAAGCCGCGTTTCGAGCGCCTTCACATGCTGACTGACGGCGGCTTGGGTCAGGCCCAATTCCTGCGCGGCGCGGGTGAAATTGCCGTGCCGGGCGGTGGCTTCGAAGCTGCGGACCCATTGAAGCGGCTGCATGAGAGACCATCGTTTTCATTATGGCTAGATATAAAAATTATTAATTTCTGCTGATTTCGTCAACGTGACATCGTGATTCCGCGACCTTGTAGAAGCGAGAAACAGATGAACACCGTTGAGGCACGACGCGACCTTGCCGCAGCATTGCGATACACCGCGCGGCTTGGGCTGCACGAAGGTATCGCCAATCACTACAGCCTTGCCGTATCGGACGACGGGCGGCGATTTCTGATGAATCCCTATGGCCGTCATTGGTCGCTGATGCGTGCATCCGATTTGTTGGAGCTCGACGCGGATGTTGAAACGGCGACGGGAGGCGACGTCGATCCGACTGCCATGGCCATCCATGGCGCGCTTCATCGAAACATCCCGCGTGCCCGATGCGTCATGCATTTGCATTCCCGTTACGCGACGGCCCTGGCGTCTTTGAAAGATCCGGTGATGAAGCCGATCGACCAGAACACAATGCGATTTTTCAACCGCGTCGCGATCGACGACGGCTTTGACGGCATGGGGTTGGGCGTGGAGGCGGAGCGGCTTGCAACATGCCTCGGCAACCGGTCGATCCTGCTCATGGGACAGCATGGCATCCTCGTCGTCGGCGCGAGCGTCGCTCAGTGTTTCGACGACATCTATTATTTCGAACGGGCCGCCGAAACGTACATCACCGCCCTGTCCACCGGCGCCGACCTGAATGTCGCCACGGACGCGGTCGCGGAAAAAACGGCCCGCCAGTGGGAGGAGTATCCGGGTTTTGCCGATAAGCATCTCGCGGCGATACGGGATATTCTGGACTTTCAAGAGCCGGAGTACCGCGCATGACCGCCAAGGCGCGCAACCTCCTGGTCATCGTTGCGGACGAATTGCGGCGGGACGTTCTGGGCTGCATGAACAACGCCCTCGTCAGGACGCCCAACTTGGACGCGCTTGCGGCGCGCGGCACTGTGTTCGAACGCGCCTATACGCCGTCGCCGATCTGCGTTTCGGCGCGCGCGGCGCTCGCCACCGGCCGATACGTGCACCACACGGGGCATTGGGACAGTGCCGCCCCTTATTACGGTGACCCGGCCGGTTGGATGCATGCCGTGCGCGATCAGGGCGTCAGCGTCCGGTCGTTTGGGAAGCTGCATTTCCGATCTTCGGCGGACGATAACGGCTTCGTCGAGGAATTCCTGCCGATGCATGTTGTCGACGGGCGGGGCTGGACCGTGGGGCTTCTGCGCAAGGACCCGCCGGTCTTCGGCGGAGCCGCCGAATTGGCGGCGGATGTCGGCGAAGGGGAAAGCGACTATACCCGGTTCGACACCGCGATCACCGAGAAGGCGTCGGACTGGATTGCGATCCGGTCAAAGAACACCGCGCCTTGGGCGGCATTCGTGTCCTTCGTCGCGCCGCACTATCCGCTGCGGGCGCCGAAACCCTTCCTGGACCTATATGACCCCGCGCATATTCCCATGCCGATCGGCCGTGACGCCGTGGACGCGCCGACGCATCCGGAACTCAAGCACATTGCAGGGTTTTTCGATTACGACCGATATTTCACACCGGAACGCGCGGCGGCGGCACGGGCCGCCTACTACGCGTTGGTATCCTTCATGGATGATTGCGTCGGCCGTGTTTTGATTGCGCTGGAAGCCTCCGGCCAAGCGGAGGATACCTGCGTCGTCTTCACTTCCGATCACGGGGAAATGCTCGGCGACCATGGATTTTGGGCAAAATCCGTCATGTACGAAGGGGCCGTCGGGGTCCCGATGATCGCTGCGGGACCGGGTTTCGCGGCTGGGCATCGGGTCGCTACCCCGGTATCGCTTGTCGATATTGCCGCGACGGCGGCGGATCAATTCGGGGCGCAGGCATTCAGCGAACACTTGCCTGGACAGTCGCTGCGGCATCTGGCGTCGATGCCGGACGATCCCGGGCGGACCGTGTTCAGCGAATATCACGACGGCGGTTCTTCGACCGCCAGCTACATGGTGCGCTGGGACCGATGGAAATACGTCCATTATGTCGGAGCGCCGCCGCAGCTTTTCGATCGTGCAAGCGACTCCCAAGAATGTCTCGACCTCGGCGAGTCCATGGTGCCGGACCATGTTGCCGCACGCGCCGAAGGCCTGATGCGGCTGAAGGCGATCTGCGATCCCGATCAGGTGAATGCCGACGCATTCGAGGACCAATCGCGCCGTATCGCGGAATTCGGCGGACCTGAGGCCTGCCGTTCCGTCGCCTTCAACCATACGCCCGCGCCGATCGGGTGACGGGTGAGAGGTGTTTCAAAAAACGATCACTCAGAACAGGGGAAATCTGATGCAAATGAACCGCCGTACTCTTTTACAGGGCGCTGCCGCGCTCGGCCTTTTGCCCGTGCTACCGACTGCCGCCAAGGCCACGCCGAATGCCGGCGGCCATGTCCGCGTCGCGATGGGGCATGGCGGCACGTCCGACAGCTACGACCCCGCTACCTACGCCAACAATTACATCCAGGCGCAGACCTACGGGCGCAACAACATGCTGACGGAAATCGCGCCGGACGGGTCGTTGCGCGGCGAATTGGCGGAAAATTACGAGGCCAGCGAAGATGCCAAAACATGGCGTTTCCGTTTGCGGAAGGGTGTTACCTTCCATAACGGGAAGTCGCTGAGTGTCGACGATGTGATTGCGTCCATCAACTATCACCGTGGAGAGGACAGCAAATCGGCGGTGAAGTCGCTGGTCGCGCCGGTCGTGGATCTTCGGGCGGACGGCGATTGGGTCGTCTTCGAACTGGAGTCGGGCAATGCCGATTTCCCGTATCTTTTTGCCGACTACCACTTTTCGGTCTTCCCGGCGGAAGATGGGAAAATCGATTTTTCCCAGGGTGTCGGGACCGGCGGCTATAAGATCAAGGCCTTTGAACCCGGCGTAAGGACGGAGTTGGTCCGAAATCCGGACTATTGGAAATCCGATGCGGCGTTTTTCGATGAAATCGAGCTGCTGACGGTCCTGGACGCGACGGCCCGGGTCACGGCGCTGACCACCGGCGAGGTCGATATCGCCGACAAGATCGATCCGAAGACCGGCGGGCTTGTCGCCCGGTCGCCCGGTGTGACGCTGATGGAAACGGCGGGAACCCAGCATTTCACCTTCGCCATGGATACGCGTCAGGCGCCGTTCAACGACGTCAATGTGCGGCAGGCCCTGAAATATGGGATTAACCGGCAGGAGCTGGTCGATAAGATTCTCAGCGGCTATGGGACGGTCGGGAACGATCATCCTATTTCGCGATCGAACGTCTTTTTCAATCATGATCTGGAACAACGTGAATACGACCCGGATCGGGCGAAATATCACCTGCAACAGGCCGGTTTGGACAGCGTTTCCGTTGAACTGCATGCCGCCGATGCCGCCTTTACCGGCGCGGTCGATGCCGCGACGCTGTATCGGGAAAGTGCGGCGGCCTGCGGTATCGATATCGGCGTGGTGCGGGAACCGAACGACGGATACTGGAAGAATGTCTGGATGCAGAAACCGTGGACGGCGGTATATTGGAGCGGTCGTCCGACCGCGGATTGGATGTTCACCACGGCCTATGCGGCGGACGCGAAGTTCAACGACAGTTTCTGGGGGAACGAACGCTTCAACCAGCTACTGAGTGCCGCGCGCGCGGAATTGGACCAAACGAAGCGCACCGAGATGTATCACGAAATGCAGGCGATCGTGCGGGACGATGGCGGCGTCGTGATCCCCATGTTCGCAAACTACATCTCGGCTCGCCGCGATACCGTGGGCGCGCCCGAAACGGTGGGCAGCAATTTCGATCTCGACGGACTGCGCTTCGTCGAACGCTGGTGGAAGACCTGATCGGTATGCCGGTATCGGCGACAATCGCGACGGGTTTGCGGTTCCGCATGCCCGCCGTGCGAGTCCCTTGCCGAAGGACCGGCGGATGAAGTCGATCCTGAAGCTCGTCGCGATGCGGCTCGGTCTGGGTCTTATCGGCCTCCTGATCGTGTCGTTCGGCATCTTCTTCGCGGTGGAGGCACTGCCCGGCGATGCGGCGGAGGCGATCCTCGGCCAGTCGGCGGAGCCGGAGACGGTTGCGGCCTTGCGGAAGGAAATGAACCTCGATCGCCCCGCCCTGGTTCGATACGGGGATTGGCTGATTCACGTGGTTCAGGGCGATCTAGGGCGGTCGGTTGCGACGGGTCGGGATATCTCCGTCCTGATCGTACCGCGATTTTCCAACACGCTGTTCCTGGCCGTGACGGCGGCGGCGATTTCGGTGCCGGTCGCCCTTGTCCTGGGGATGGCGGCGGCGCTCTGGCGTTACAGCACCTTCGATCGGGCCGTCACGGTCGGCACCCTGACGTCGGTGGCGCTGCCCGAATTCTTTATCGGCTATGTCCTGATTTTCATCTTTTCGGTAAAACTCGCGGTCTTTCCATCCTTATCCAGCATCGCGCCGGATATGGGAATGGGGGAACGCCTGCTGCGCACGATTTTGCCCGCGTTCAGTCTCGTGCTGGTCGTCGTCGCGCATATGATGCGGATGACGCGGGCGGCGATCATCAATCTGCTGGCCGCGCCCTATATCGAAATGGCCCGGCTTAAAGGGATGAGCAACGCCCGCGTCATCTTTCGGCATGCCTTGCCGAACGCAGTGGCGCCGATCGTGACCGTCGTGGCGTTGAACCTCGCCTATCTGATCACCGGGGTCGTGGTGGTGGAGGTCGTCTTCGTCTATCCGGGGCTCGGTCAACTGCTCGTCGACAGCGTCGCCAGTCGCGATCTGCCGGTGGTTCAGGCGTCCTGCCTGATCTTCGCCGCAGCCTACATCCTGCTCAACCTCACCGCGGATGTCGTCGCCATCGTGTCCAACCCGCGCCTCCTGCATCCGAGGTGACGATGATTTCGACCCTGTTCCGCGCCAAAATTCCGAAGACGGCGTTGTTCGGCCTTGTTGTCGTTAGCGTCTATGCCCTTTTAGCGGTCGCCACGCCCTGGATTGCCCCATTCCGGGAAAGCGAGGTTGTCGGCGGCGCCTATATGCCTTGGTCGGCGCTCCATGTATTGGGAACGGACAACCTCGGCAGGGATATGCTGACCCGGATCCTGTATGGCGGCCGCAACACGTTGGGGATCGCCTTCACCGCCACCATGATCACCTTCCTGATCGGCATGTGGCTGGGCCTGTTGGCGGCAGTGACCGGCGGGTGGATCGATCAGATGCTTGCGCGCATCGTCGACATGATGATGTCGGTGCCGCAATTGATCTTCAAACTGTTCCTGCTGTCGCTGTTCGGAACGTCGATACCGGCGCTGATCCTGATCATCGCCGCGGTGGATTCGACCCGCGTCTTCCGTCTGGTCCGGGCGACCGCGTCCGGCGTGGCGGTCATGGAGTATGTCGAGGTCGCGCGATTGCGCGGCGAGGGCCTGGCTTGGATCATGATACGGGAAGTCCTGCCGAACATTACCGCGCCGTTGATCGCCGAATTCGGCTTGCGGTTCTGTTTCGTCTTCCTGGCGATTTCGGCCCTCAGTTTCCTGGGGCTCGGCATTCAGCCGCCGATGGCGGATTGGGGCTCGATGGTGCGCGATAATGCCACTTTGATCACCTTCGGCGATATAACGCCGCTGATCCCGGCGGCGGCGATCGCCCTGTTGACGGTGTCCGTGAACTTCGTCGTGGACTGGATGCTGCATAGGGCCAGCGGTATGAAGGACTGATGACGTTCCGTGTTTATTCGTCTTTAGTGCCCGCGAACGAAACGGTCTGCTTCTTCCTGAATCGCTTCGGTCAGAAAGGATGTCGCGGTCTTGATCCGGGCGATGCCGCGCAGGCTTTCGTGATAGACGATCCAATAAGCGCGCTTCACGGACATTTCGGGCAGGACCGGGACGAGGTCAGGATGATCGGCCGCCAGATAGTCGTGCAGGACCGCGATCCCGGCGCCGGACCGCACGGCCTCGAACTGTCCGGTCGCGCTGGAGATTTCGATGCTCGACCGCCAACCGGACCAGAAGGCCGTCGTGTAATTCAGGGACGGCGTGAAGATCAAATCCTCCACATAGCCGATCAACCGATGACCGCGTAGCTGGTCCGGCGTATCGGGACGGCCATGGGCCTCCACATAGCGTCGCGCGGCATAGAGGCTCAACGTATAATCCGTCAGTTTCCGCGCGACCAGCCGTCCATGGTCGGGGCGGCCGATCATCACCGCGATATCCGCTTCCCGCTTCGACAGGGAAAACATCTGCGGCACCGGGACAAGTTGCAGCGTCAGGTTCGGGTGCCGGTCCGCCAGCCGGGACAGTCGTGGGGCCAGGAAGGAAACGCCGAACCCGTCCGGCGCGCCGATGCGAACCGTGCCGGAAATTTCCGGACCCGGCCGGTCGAGGAGGGAGCTTGCCTGAAGGAATTCCGCCTCCGCCCGTTCCAGGGACGCGGCCAGGATCTCACCGTCTTCCGTCGGCTCGCAGCCGTTGGTGCGTCGGACCAGCAGGCTCGTTCCCAAGGAGTGTTCCAGTGCGGCGATGCGGCGGCTGAGCGTTGACTGATTGATCCCCAGCGACTTCGCCGCGCCCAGCATCTGACCGGCGCGCACCACGGCGAGGAACAGTCGTCCATCGTCCCAGTTCATAACAATCCTATATGCAAAAATACATAACGAGTTTTACGATTATCCGGTTGTTATGAAAATTACAACATGAAGAATGGGCGCAACATTTAAAGGAGAGCGCCCATGTCCGATATCGCCCATTACATCGCCGGCAGTCGCACCGAAGGATCGTCCGACCGTCGTGTGCCCGTCTTCAACCCTGCCACGGGCGAGTCCGAAAAGTCCGTCGTCCTGGCCAATGTTCAGGATGTCGATGTTGCCGTCACCGCGGCCAAGGCCGCTTGGCCGGAATGGTCCAAGACGCCGTCGCTGCGCCGCGCGCGCATTCTGGACCGGTTCAAGTCGATCCTGTGGGATCGCGCGGAACAACTGGCGGAAGCGATTTCCGCCGAACACGGCAAGACCCATGACGATGCGCTGGGCGAAGTCACGCGCGGCCTGGAAGTGGTCGAATTCGCGACCGCCGCGCCGACCCTGCTGAAAGGCGAGTTTTCGGAAAATGTCGGCCCCGGCATCGACACGCAGGCGATCCGTCAGTCCCTGGGCGTCGTCGCGGGCATCACGCCGTTCAACTTCCCGGCCATGGTGCCGATGTGGATGTTCCCGGTCGCGCTGGCCTGCGGCAATACCTTCATCCTGAAACCGTCGGAACGCGATCCGTCGGCGTCGATCCTGATCGCCGAATGGCTCAGCGAAGCGGGCTTGCCGGACGGCGTTTTCAACGTCGTGCAGGGGGATAAGGTCGCGGTCGACGCCTTGCTGCATCATCCGGACGTGAAGGCGGTTTCCTTCGTCGGATCGACGCCGATCGCCCAGTATATTCATGCCACGGGCACGGCTAACGGCAAGCGTGTGCAGGCGCTGGGCGGTGCAAAGAACCACATGGTCATCATGCCGGATGCGGATATGGACATGGCCGTGAACGCGCTGATGGGGGCCGCCTACGGCTCCGCTGGGGAACGCTGCATGGCGATTTCCGTCGCCGTGCCGGTTACCGAGGCCGTTGCCGATGCATTGGTCGAACGCTTGGTGCCGAAGATTCAGGCGCTGAAGATCGGCCCGGCATCGGACAAGGCCTCCGAAATGGGGCCGGTCGTCACTGCGCAGCACCGCGATAAGGTGAAGGGTTACATCGATGCGGGCGTTGCGGAAGGCGCCAAGCTCGTCGTCGACGGCCGTGACTTCAAGCAGACGCAGCAGGGCTATGAGAACGGCTATTACGTCGGCGGGACGCTGTTCGACAATGTGACGCCGGACATGTCGATCTATCGCGACGAAATCTTCGGCCCGGTCCTGTCGGTCGTGCGCCGCAATTCGTACCAGGACGCGGTCGACCTGATCCACGGCCATAATTACGCCAACGGCACCGCCGTCTTCACCCGCGACGGCGACGTGGCCCGTGCCTTCGCTCAGGATATCGAGGTCGGCATGGTCGGCGTTAACGTGCCGATCCCGGTGCCGATGGCGTTCCATTCCTTCGGCGGTTGGAAGGCGTCGATCTTCGGCGATCACGCGATGCACGGTATGGAAGGGGTGCGTTTCTATACCCGGATCAAGACGACCACGGTCCGCTGGCCGACCGGCCAACGCCAGGACGCACAGTTCTCCATGCCCACCCTTGGGTAATGACTATGGGCCGGGGCATCGAAAATGCCCCGGCCCAATGCTTTATGCCGTCGTTGCTCGCCGACGTCGGCGACTCCGCCGGGGCGGTCGTCTTCACAAAATTGTGTCGATCCCTTGAATCGCTTCTTTCACAGGTTCACCATGGTCGGACCGAAACAGAAAGGGAGCGACATCATGACCAAAGGATGGCTCGTCTTACTGGAAACCAGGGATGATTCGGACGGCTTCATGCATAAAGATTTTTTTGCCGCCGCAATCCCTGACAAGGAAAAAGCGTTGAAAGTGGTGGCGGATCGCAAATCGACGACACCCGATCAAAGCCTGTCGGTCGAAAAAGAACTGGATGGCGCGGACATCGCCGCATTGGGGTTGATTGAGGGCCAAATTGTCCAAGTTCCCGTGACATAGCGAATTGCGGCTGCGGGAACCGGTTCTAGACGTCTACGGCAGCAAAGTCGGCGAGCGTCTGGAAAAGGTGCAAAAGATCGATGGAAGATCGAGCCTCCAGGCGAACGGCGCCAGGAATTTCCATCCCCATTGATCGGAGGAGCATCGGGTCGCACGTCAGACCTGACCGTCCGGGGCATGCAGAGTCTTGGATTTCATATTGTCGCCCCCTTCCCCCGGAATGGCTTCTTTCTGTTCGGGAGGGCTAAGGGCTATTGATCTGGCCCGGCAACCAGATTCTCATTTTCAACCCGTTGAGCTCGTTGGTCGCTCGTATCGTCCCGCCATGCTTGTGGACGATTGTGCGTGCTATCGAGAGTCCGAGGCCGACATTCCCTGTTTCCGTGTTTCTGCCTTCGTCGACCCGGAAGAATGGCTCGAAGATATCGTCGAGCATCTCGTCCGGTACACCGGGCCCCTCGTCGATGATCTCAATCGAAATACCAGCATCATCTGAATCGGCGGTTATACGAACCTTACTTCCGTAGTTAACGGCGTTTTCGATCACATTTCGAATTGCCCGTCGCAATGAGACAGGTCGGCAGAGATATCCGAGGGCCCGTAGATTTGTCGAAAAAGCGACCCCTGGGAACTCTCCTGCGAGATTCAAAAGAGTCTCGACCAGATCGATGGTTTCGCTTTTCTCTTCCTGGACATCCTGTTTAGCAAAAGCCAGACAACCTTCGACCATCGAGTCCATGTCCTTAAGGGTCTCGATCATTTCGGACTTTAGTTTTGAATCCTTGATGAATTCCGCTCTCAATCGTAGGGAGGTGATGGGGGTTCGCAGATCGTGGCTGACGGTCGCCAGCATTTTCGTCCGGTCTTCGACAAATCGGCTAAGACGTTCTTGCATGGTGTTGAATGCGGTTGTCGTGGATTTGAGCTCGTCAGGCCCCTCCACCTCAACGTAGCCGACGGCCTCGCCTTGACCAAACCGCTCGGCGGCCAAAGATAGATTCCGCAATGGCGCCGTGATGCGTTTGACGATGATCGTGACGATCACCAAGATTCCAACGAGCGTAAGGCCGGCGGACAGAATAACCGGCAGAAGAATCACCAATTCATCCACCGGCGACAAAACTCTGGCGTTGAGCCACTCCTTTTCATTCAATTTTATCGAAACGTAATCGATCGGACAGGCGTCTTCTTGATGGGATCGCACCTCACCGACAAGGCAATCCTCGCGTCTCTCCGCGAACCAGAACTCCCAAATACTTAAGGACGGCACCGCATTGTCAGTGGCAAATATCGGCATTCCCGACAGAATTTTAGGCATATGGGCAATACTGTCGTCCGGAACATCGAACCTGTTCTGGGTAAGAGGGAAATCTTCAACACTAAATCGAATATCTGGATCGCTTGCTGCCCGTAAAAGTTTCTCTCGTTCGGCACCCGATGTTGTGCGCCCGATTTCATAAGCAGTAGCGACTTCCTCGATGATCATTCTGATCTGTTGTTCTTGAATACCTTCGTCCGTCTTAACATAGAAGACGACGAGGATGATGGCTTGAGACAGTAGGACGGTCCCGATGATAAGAATCATCAATTGGCCCGCAATCGTGCTGTGAAGCTTTCTCATCGGCGGGCTACATCCAAAGTGAACATGTAACCGCCACCCCAAACCGTTTTGACGATTTCTGGATTTTTGGGGTCCACTTCGATTTTCTTACGAAGTCTGCTGACCTGATTATCGATGGACCGGTCGAACACATCGGCGGCGCGACTGCTGACCATGTCGAGCAACTGATCGCGGGAGAGAACCATCTTCGGATGGTCGAGAAAGGTCATTAACAGTCTGAACTCTACCGTACTAAGTGTGGTTTCCTCACTGCCACTTTCCTTCCTAATGACTCGACGGTCCACGTCCAGAACCCAGGCCCCGAAACCAATCTGGCCTGCTTCAATTCCCGAATACTGCTTAGGTAAGCTATGTACCCGTCGCAGCACGCCTTTGATCCGTGCCAAGAGCTCGCGCGGATTGAATGGCTTGGTCAAGTAATCGTCTGCCCCGATCTCCAGCCCAACAATTCGGTCAGTCTCGTGGACAACGGCTGATAGCAGGATGACCGGTATGTCACGTGTTTCTCGAATACGCCTGCAGATTTCCAACCCGCTTTCGCCAGGCATCAGGATGTCAAGAACGATCAAGTCGATCGACGCGGCTTTAACGACGGTATCCATTTCCGCACCATTGGCGGCCATAGAAACGCGAAACCCGTTCTCGCCGAGATATTTCGCCAAGGGCTCCCGGATATTCCTGTGGTCGTCGACGACCAAGATGTGAGGATTTTTCGGCGGCATTGCGTTCAGAATCTCCAATCACCTCAATGCGTCGCGTTACAGTTATGCGGATAATCAATTTTGTCGCGTCCAAGAAGCGGGAATATGTATCAAAGTATGCCAAGGTGCCTTGGTGGCACACTTTTTTACAGATTTTCCCGGACGCAACTGATCATTCAGGCAATCCGCCACTAGAACGCGGGCATGACGTGCCGGGCGAAGACCGGCACGCGCCGGTCGTCGAGGAATTCGTGCCGCTGGAGCAATGTCCGATCACCAGAGTGAAACATCGGTGGATCGGAAAGCGCTTCCGAGACGCTCGTCTAAGGGCGATCGACGCACGGACTCGCTGTCACACTTTTTTACAATTCAACGTCCTTGCTGACATACGGGTGTGAAATGTCGCCCCTAGGCTGCCCAGCATCGAGATTTCAATGGCAAAGCTGAATAAGGGGCTAGAACATGAGTTACATGGTTTGTCGCAAGGGCGTCGCAGCGGGGCTGCTGATGGCGATCGGTGTGCTCCCCGGGAGTGCGTCGGCCGAGGACGAATGGGAATTTCAGATCGGCGGCGGCGTGGGATATGAATCCAAGTACGAGGGGTCCGATGAAATGGACGTCATGTTCCTCCCGATCTTGGGGGTTACATGGAACGACACGGTGTACCTTACGACGGAAGACGGATTGGGCGCCGTCGTTTACGACGACAATGACTTCACCGTAAATGTCAGCCTCAACTATGAGTGGGGTCGCGACGAAAGCGATAGTTCCGACCTGAAGGGGCTGGGTGACGTCGATGGCGCGGCAACCGCAAACCTGAGCCTTGAATATGAGCTTGGTCCCGTGACCCCATTTGTCGAACTGACCCGGCATCTCGGCGGCACCGACTCGCTGGAAGCGTCCTTCGGTGTCGAAACCATGATCCCCGTCGGGGGGATGATGGGCCAAGGCTCCGCGTCAAGTGCGCCGGAATCCGACGACGGCGATGCGAATGGACCAGCGATCCTGCTCGGACTCTCCTCGACATGGTCGGATGACAACTACATGGAAAACTACTTCGGTATCAATGCGACGCAGTCGGCGCGCTCCGGCCTGTCGCAGTACACCGCAAAGTCCGGCCTAAAATCGGTCGGTGCGGACGTTGGTTTCCTATATCCGGTCACCGAGAACTGGGAGGTTCTTACGATGGTCGAGTATTCTCGATTGATCGGCGACGCGGCGGATAGCCCGATCAGCAAGGACGATAGCGTTCTCTTTGGCGGGATGGCCGTTTCCTACAAATTCTGAGCGATCAATGTTGGCTAACGGTTGCCCGCGGATCCGTCAGCGATCAGCGACGACGCGAAAACGACGCCTGAAAATGTAGATGCTGCCGACAACCTTCGAGTCGGCGTCGACAGCAGAATTGTTGTGCCCTGACACCAGGTTCCGTGGCGCTCAGAAGCGGGAGCCGCGCGCAAACAGCACAACGCAAACACCGGAGCGAAAACTGATATGAAACCGATCGAAAACCCCCTGAAGAGCGTGGTGATGGGCCGCCGCAATTTTTTGAGTGGCGCGGCTGCACTGGGTGTCGGTACCGGATTGGCCGCGCCGGCCATCGTCTCCCGCGCCGCTGCGACAGAACCTTCGGTCATCGCGTCGCGAGACCGGGACCTGGCATTCATCGCCACGGAAGAGACCTATACCACCGACGAACTGATAGCGCTGAACGCGATTAACGATGAGCACGTAGAGTATCTCAAGGAAACCGGCCTTGCCGAGATCGGCCCCGGCCGCATCGGCGCGATGGATGTGGCGGGAATCAATGTTCAAATCCTCTCCGCCCATACGCCGGGCGTGCAGAATGTCTCCGGTCGGGAAGGCATCGATTTTGCCTATCGTCTCAACAAGATGATCGCCGATGGCCCGATGGCCATCTATCCGGGGCGGTTCCAGGCCTATGCGACCTTGCCGCTGCGGGATCCGGAGGCCTCGGCGGACGAACTTGAACGTGCCGTTCGGGAAGATGGCTTCGTGGGGGCCATGACCAATGGGTTCATCGGCGATAAGTTCCTCGATCACCCCGAGTTTGAGCCCGTTTTGGCGCGTGCCGAGGCACTTGGCGTGCCGATCTACATGCATCCGGGTTTCCCACCGGAAGACGTCTTCAATATCTATTACAACACCACGCGGTCTGGATATGATCAGCAGTTCCAGAACTACATTTTCAGTGGGTCCGGATACGGGTGGCATCAGGAGGTGATTACTCAATGCCTTCGACTGATCATCACGGGGGTGTTCGACCGGTTCCCCAATCTGCAGATGATTATTGGCCATATGGGAGAGGGGCTTCCATTCTACTACGAGCGTATTGTAGGCGATATGGCCGAGTCGACCGAAGCCTCGCTGAACAAGCCGATCGGGCAGTATTTCAGCGATAATTTTTGGTACACGACCAGTGCATTCTTCCAGGATGAGTTGCTTCATCTTCTGCTGAGATACATCAGCGTGGATCGGGTGATGTTTGGAACCGACTACCCGTTTGCAGACATGAAGCAAGGAACCGACTGGTTTCGGGCAGTGGATCTGCCCCGCGAGGCCAAGGAGAAAATTGCGTTCCGGAATGCGGAAAAGCTGTTCGGCATAAAGGTCTGACACGTCTGCCCCGACCGGCATTGCGGACAGGCGTCTTCCGTCCATCCGCTGACGAGCGGGGCAGATGGATTTGAAGCGCCGACCCGATCGAAACTGCGGGGTCGCACGTTAAAGCAACCTACCAATGACGCGGGATCCGATGTTCCTCCAATCGAGAGGGGGCTCAAACAATCCCGAGTTACTCCTCGATTTTGGACCACCTGACTGAGTGATTTTCCGGGTTTACATCTCATGCGGGCAACTGCCTGCATGAGCCGGACATTAGCGCAATCGGCGGTTTGTTACCGATGGCGCTGTGCATGAACGCCTCTCAAAGAGCCAAGGACCGAACCGTTTGTGCGGCGCCGAGATGAACAAGGGATTCCAGATGGTCGATCAAGGCAGTGCGGAAGTCGGGGGCTTGGGCCAGGGGGGTGTCGAAGACCTCGTGAACCTTCAGGAAGCCGTCTACTAGGTTGTCCGGCGAGCCGCCGCTCCGGGCGATCGCGCGCAGTCGTGCGGATAGGGGGTCTCTGACGTCGATTGCGCGCCCTGTTTCGTCGATGCCGGAGACGTAGCGCATCCAGGCCGCAACGGCCAGCGCGCCGCGGGAAATCGGCAGACCGAGCCGGAGACGGTCCCGGATGGTGCCCAACAGTCGCTGTGGCAGTTTCTGGCTGCCGTCCATGGCGATCTGCCATGTTCTGTGTTTGAGGGCCGGATTGGCGAAGCGGTCCAGCAGCGCATCGCGATAGGCGGCGAGATCGCCGATGTTGGGCGGCAGTGTTTCCATGACTTCCGACGTCATGAAGGTATGGGCAAGATCGCGGAAGGCGGGATCGGCGACGGTATCGCTGATGAACTCGAAACCGGCCAGATAGCCAAGATAGGCGAGCATCGAGTGACTGCCGTTGAGCATGCGGAGTTTCTTGAGTTCATGGGGTCGCACATCGGCGACGAGTTCCACCCCGACCGTTTCGAACGATGGCCGTTGCGCGGTGAATCGATCCTCTATCACCCATTGCGTGAACGGCTCGGTCACGACCGGCCAGGCATCGTACCGGCCGGTCGCTTCCGCCACGCTGGTCCGGTCCTCTTCGGTGGTGGCCGGTACGATTCGGTCGACCATGGTCGACGGAAAGGCGACATCGGCCTCAATATGCCGGGCCAGTTTTTCGTCGCGGCGCGCCGCGAATTCGGTGACGATCGCCGCCGTTGTCCGGCCGTTTTCCGGCAGGTTGTCGCATGAAAGGACGGTAAAGGGCACAATGCCGGCGGCCCGACGCAGGTCAAGCGCGCGCGCGACGAGTCCCGGGGCGCTCACTGGATTGTCGGGCGCGGCGAGGTCGTGGATGATATCCGGGTGGTCGAACGACAGGCGCCCCGTCGCCGGATCGTGACAGTAACCCTTCTCCGTGACGGTAAGCGATACGATGCGGATTGCCGGGTCCGTCATCCAGCGTAGCAAATTCCGACGATGGGATCCGGCATGCAGAATATCGAGGAGCGCACCGACAATCCGGTACCGTGTTTCCGATCCGCCTCGCATGACCAGCGTGTAGAGAAAATCCTGCGGTGCCAGCGCGTCACGCGTATCGGGACGCTTCAGCGACGCGCCGATGATCCCCCAGTTGGGGTCCGCGCCCAGCAGATCGTCGATATAGGCGGCCATATGCGCGCGGTGGAACGCGCCGAGTCCCAAATGAACGATGCCGGGAGTGACCCTGGACCGGTCGTAGCGGATCGACGCTGCCGCGTTCGACTCCGAGAGCCGCGATCGCAACGGATCAATCATCGATGACGATCAGCGCCTTGATCAAGCCTGACTTGTTCTGCGCCCAGATCGGAATGTTGCCGACGGCATCGGCGAGGCTGGTCCGGTGCGTGATGAGCTCGCGGAGCGGGACGTCACCGTTCCGCATGGCGCGGATGACGCGTTCGAAATCTCCGGACGTTGCGTTGCGGCTGGCGAAAAGCGTCATTTCCCGACCGTGGAATACCGGGTCCTGGAAGGTGATGGTATCGTTGACCACACTGACGAGGACGTAGCGGCCTCCATGAGCGACATAGCCGAATCCCGCCTGCATCGACTGCTGGTTGCCGGTGGCGTCGAACACGATATCGTATCCTTCTCCCTGCGTGCGTGCCGAGATGGCCTCCGCCGGGTCGACACCATCGCCGATCGCGTCGACCCCCAGAATGGATCGCGCCGCCGCCATTCTCTCGGGCGACATATCCAATACGGTCACCTCGCCCCCGGCGAGGCGGCTGAACAGCGCGGCGCCCAGGCCGATCGGACCCGCGCCGACGACAAGGACCCGGTCACCCGCGGCAACCCCGCCGCGCCGGACGGCATGCGCACCGATCGACAGGAACTCGACGCAAGCGCAGGCATCCGCCGACAGACCGTCGGCATGAAGAAGGTTCCTCACCGGCACGGACAGAAGACCCGACATCCCGCCGTCCCGATGCACGCCGAGGACCGAGATCCGTGAACAGCAATTGTACTTGCCGTGTCGGCACGCGATGCAGTCGCCGCAGGCGATGTAGGGATTGACGACGCAGAGCTCTCCGGTCGCAAATCCCGAACCGTCCGGTGCTTCCACGACGTCGACCGCGAGTTCATGGCCCATGACGCGAGGATATTGGAGAAACGGATGCTTCCCCTCGAAGATATGGTAATCGGTGCCGCAGATGCCGACACGACGCGTTCGCACCAGCGCGTGTCCGGGCTCCGGCCGTGGGGGCGGCCGCTGCTCCAGATGCAGGGAGCCCGGCTTGGCGCACACGAGAGATTTGTTCGATTGCATGGCACTCTCGTTCGTCGCAGAGGTTGAAATCCGGCCGGAAAGGCCAGCGAGGGAACCGGTCGGAAGCCGATTCCCTCGCCATTTGCTCATTTGAATTGAGCCATATTTGCCTTGGTTACCAACGCGGCGCCGGAGTCGATCAGAGAGTCGACTGTTTCCCCGCGAATGGCCCGAACCAGGGCGTCGACACCCAATTCCGCCATTTTGGCTGGGAATTGCGCCACGGTGGCGTCTTCGATGCCGGCGGTCAGGGCCTCTTCTTCGCCGCAGCAGAAGTCGAAGCCGACCAGGACGAACGCGTCGAGGTCCTTTTTGGCATTCTTGACGGCCTGCGCGGCACCTGCCGCCGGCGGACCGCATGCCGCGTAGATCGCTTTCAGGTCGGGATTCGCCGTCAGCAGGTCTTCGGCAACGTTGATGCCGAGTTCCTCGGTACAGTTCGTGGCGCCGCGCCCGACGATCTTCACGTCGACGCCCTTCAACCCCTCGAGCATGCCGTTCACGCGATCGTCGAGCGACGGCACGCCGGGAACGCCTTCCAGTATTCCCAACGTATCGCCGTCGGAGAGCACGGTCTTCAGATATTCGCCCGCGATCTTGCCCGCGTTGAAGTTATCCGTTGTCGCCAGCGCCGTCTTGCCATCCCAGTCCGGGATGCTGTTGTCCATCAGCACCACTTTCACACCGGCGGCGATCGCCTTGTCGAGTGCCGGCGCCACCGTCGGGTCGACCGGCGTCAGCGCGATCCCCTGAACCCCCCGCGTGACCATGGATTCGATCAGGGCGATCTGGCCCTCGATATCCGTCGCGGACGTTCCCTGGCCGTAAATGATCTCAACGCCGGGATTCGCTTTGGCATAGGCCTTGGCGGCATTTTCCATCGTGGCGAAGAACGGGACCGGGAACTTGGTAATGAAGCCGATATTGACGTCGTCGGCTTTGGCAGGACCGGCGGTCGCGACAGCGAGCGCGAGTCCGGTCAGGAATAGTTTAAGTCGCATAGCACTCCTCCCTCTCATGATCGCATCACGACGACGCGATCTTCTTGTTCGCCCTCCGGCGGGACGGCGAATTCGTTAGGCTTCCGCCCCGACGATCATGGCGACCATGTCCTGTTGATTGGCGCGCTCCGGCTTCAGTTCGCCGACCTTCAGTCCCTGTCTCAGCACGACCGCCCGGTCGGCGAGTTCGACCACGTGTTCCATATTGTGGGTGATCAGGATCACCGCGTTGCCCTCGTCGCGCAGTTGCGCGATCAGGTCCAAGACCTTTCGGGATTCCCGCACGCCCAGTGCCGCGGTCGGTTCGTCGAGGATCACCAGCTTTCGGGCGAACACCGTCGCACGCGCGACCGCGATGGCCTGGCGTTGCCCCCCGGACATCAGTGCCACCGGGGCATCGAATTTCGGCAGCCTGACCTTCAGCCGCTCGATCACGGCGGCGGCCTCCCGATCCATCGGGCGTTTGCGCAGGAAACGGAGGGGGCGGGGCAGCCAGTTCGGATATGACAGTTCACGGCCACAATAGAAGTTCTGTGCCGGCGTCAGATTGTCGAACAGGGCGAGGTCCTGATAGACGGTTTCGATCCCGGCGTCGCGCGCCGTGGCCGGGGAATGCAGGGCGGTCGGTTCGCCGTCGAGAAGAATTTCGCCTTCGTCCAGGCTGTGCACGCCGCTGATGCATTTGACGAGCGTCGACTTCCCGGCGCCGTTATCGCCCAGCAAAGCGAGAACCTCGCCGCGATAGGCGTCGAGACCGACATCCCGCAGCGCGTGGACCGCGCCGAACCGCTTATGCGCATGGCGGACGGAGAGTACCGGCGTAGCGGTCATCAGGGTCATTGGCTCCTCCTCGCCTGCAGGACGCGGGACCGGCCTTCCAGATAGTTGCGGAGGACATCGGCCTCGACCGCCAGCACGATGATGGTGCCGATAGCGATCATCTGGAAAAAAACGTCGACGCCGAGGAGGTTCAGGGCGTTGCGGATGACGCCGATCATCACGGCGCCGATCAGGGCGTGACCGAGATGACCACGCCCGCCCAGGAAACTGGCGCCGCCGATGATGACCGCCGCGATGGTGTCGAGCTCGAGGAGGTTTCCATAGAGCGGAGACCCGGCCGCGGTCCGTCCGGCAAGAGCGACCGCGCCGATCCCGGCGCAGAGACCGGACATGACATAGACCGAAACCAAGACACCCTTGACCGGAATACCCATTTCGAGCGCCGCGACCGGCTGTCCGCCGACGGCGTAAATCCAGCGCCCCCAGACCATGGACTTGGTCATGACGAGAATCAGAAGCGCGACCCCGGCCACGACGAAGAAGGAGTTCGGGAGGCCGAGACTGGCCTCTCCGCCCAGAAATGTCACAACGTCCGGCATGCCGCGCATGGTCGTGTGGCCGACCGAAAACTCGAGCGCCAGCCCGCGGCAGATGCTGAGCGTCGCAAGGGTGATAATGAAGGGATGCGGCAGCCGACCATAGACATAGACGATGCCATTGACCGCGCCGACGAGCCCGCCGGTAAGGATCATCGTCAGAATGACCGCCGCCGACGAATCCGCCACGCGATACATCAGCCCGCCCATCACGGTCGCGAAGGCAAGGTTCGCGCCGACCGAAAGGTCGATGCCCTTGGTTAGGATGACGAGTTGCTGCCCCATGGCGACAATGGCGATCACCGCCGTCTGCGCGGCAATGTTGCTCAGATTACCGGGGCTCAGGAAACTTGGCGTGACGCTTCCGATCAGCGCGACGATTAGCGCCAGAATCAACAGCGGCCCCAGGCTCAGAAGTTTCAGGGCAAGCGACACGGCGAACAGCCCCTGTGCCGGTCTGTCGATCCCGACCGTGACCTGTTCGGTCCATGCCCCGATTTTCTGTTGTGCGGTTTCCGATCCCCGGACTTCCGCCCCCCGCGCTTCCGACCCTTGCACTGGAGTTCCCCTGCCCATATTGTTTATTATACAGAAAAAACGTTTATTAATTACAAAAAACCAGACGAAAGGGCTCGTCAATAGGTTTTTTATCCATTAAGAACAAATTCGGGACGGAAAGTGGTATCTTGAAAACAGACACGGTGTTCAAACGCGCGTTCAATGACGCCCTCGACCTGGTAGCCAGCCTGCCGGAACGGGAATCGCTGCCGTCGGAGAGTGCTCTCAGCACGCAACTCGGTGTCAGCCGGACCACGGTCCGCAAGGTTCTCGCGGAATTGCAGGAAAGAGGCGTTGTGTCCGGCGTGGGGCGACACTGGATCGTTCAGGCGCAAGCCGCTCCGGCCGACCGGTTTCCAGAGACGGAAACCGTTCCGACCGCGGCGCAGGTGGAGCGGCGTTTCATGGAATGGATGTTGCGCGACAATGCGCGACCCGGGACCGTCATCAACGAGCTGGAACTCGCGCGCCAGTTCGGTGTTGCGACCACCGGGATCCGGGAGTTCCTGAACCGCTTCCAAAGCTTCGGCTTGATCGAAAAACGCCCCAATACAGGGTGGGTTTTCAACGGGTTCACGACAGAATTCGCGCTGGAGCTGTTCGAAATCCGGGAGATGTTCGAGCTCCGATCCGCGCGCACCTTCGTCGTGCTTCCGCAAAGTTCACCGCTTTGGCGGCAGCTTGAAACATTACGCGACGAACATGAGGATTTGCTGCGTGAGATCGACCGGCGGTACCACGACTTCTCGGAACTCGACAGCCGGTTTCACAGTCTCATCAATGCCGCATCCCCGAACCGGTTTATCGAGGGATTCTATGACATCATCACGGTGATCTTTCACTATCACTATCAGTGGAACAAGCAGGATGAGCGGCAACGCAACGAGGTCGCCATTCGCGAACATCTGACCTATCTGGACGCCTTGTTGCGGCGGGATGCCGACGCGGTCGAGGCGGCATGTCGGGCGCATTTGAAATCGGCGCGGGAAACCCTGCTTCGATCCACCTCGGAACCCGGCCCGGCAGGCGGCAAGGCATAGCGGGTCGGGCGAATTCCTGACGGCAGGAAAGGCTGGTATGGCATCGACATATCTTCAGTTGTCCCCGAAGGACAATGTCCTGATCGCCCTGGCCGATCTCCCCGCCGGCATGGTCCTCGGGAATGTCGTCCTGACCGGGGCCGTACCGCGCGGCCACAAGATCGCACGGGAAGCCATCCCGGCGGGCACACCGGTGCGGCGCTATGGACAGATCATCGGCCAGGCCACCGTGGATATCGCGCCGGGGGAACATGTCCATACCGCCAATTTGGCCATGGCCGACCATGCGCAGGACTATGGCATCGGCAGCGAGGTGCAGCCGGTCGCACCCGCTAATGAGGAACGCATCTTCCAGGGATACAGGCGTGCCGACGGGCGGGTCGGGACACGGAACCATGTCGGTATTCTGACCACCGTCAACTGCGCCGGCTCCGTCGCCCGCTTCATTGCCGAAGCGGCGGAGAAAAGCGGCTGGTTCGCGAGATTGCGGAATGTCGACGGGATCGTCCCCATCGTTCACAATTCCGGTTGCGGCATGGCGGGTAATGACGAGGGGTTCCGTACCCTGTACCGCACGCTCCAGGGCTATGCCCGGCATCCGAACTTCGCGGGCATCCTGCTTGTCGGCCTGGGCTGCGAGGTCATGCAGGTCTCCGGCCTTTTGGACCCGGAATTGCCGCGCGCCGACGGCAATATCCGGCATATGACGATCCAGGACAGCGGCGGTACGAAACTGACCGTCGAACGCGGCGTCGATATCCTGCGGGACCTTTGCGCGGCCGCCGATACTTGCCGACGCGAGCCGGTGCCGGTTTCCGAATTGGTTATCGGCATGCAGTGCGGCGGCTCGGACGGGTATTCCGGCATCACTGCCAATCCGGCATTGGGCGTCGCCTCCGATCTGCTGGTCGCGCATGGCGGCACGACCATCCTGTCCGAAACGCCGGAGATTTATGGCGCGGAGCACTTGCTGACGCGCCGCGCCGTCAGCCGGGAGGTCGGGGAGAAACTGATCGCGCGCATTCGTTGGTGGGAAGACTATACGGCGCGGAACGGCGGCGAGATGAACAACAATCCCAGCCCCGGCAACAAGAGCGGCGGGCTGACGACGATTCTCGAGAAATCCCTGGGGGCGGTGGCGAAGGGCGGATCGGCGCCGCTGGCAGGCGTCTACCTCTATGCGGAACCGATCGACCGGCATGGCTTCGTCTACATGGACAGTCCCGGTTATGACCCCTGTTCCGTCACCGGTCAGGTGGCCTCGGGCGCGAATCTGATCGTCTTCACAACGGGCCGCGGATCGGTTTCGGGATTCAAGCCGGTGCCCGGCATCAAGGTCGCGACGAACAGCGAGATGTTCCGGCGCATGCGCGACGACATGGACATCGACACGGGCGACGTGCTCGACGGTGTGTCGCTGGAGGATAAGGGGCGGGAATTGTTCGAACTGTTCATCCGGGTCGCGTCGGGCGACGCGACCAAGTCGGAGGCGCTGGGCTTCGGCGGCGTCGAGTTCGTGCCCTGGCAGATTGGGGCGGTGATGTGATGACGGTCGGCGTCGGATTGGGGCAACAGCGTCAAGAAGAGGTCGCTGATTGGTGACCGGCCTGATCGACACGCATCAGCATCTCATTTTACGGGACCGCTTCGGTTACGCCTGGGCGGATACCATTCCCGCCCTGTCGGGACGGCAATTCGCCCCGGAAGACTTCGACTCCGCGACGGCGGACTGTTCGATTGTCGGCGCCGTCTATATGGAAGCGGGGGTCGACGATCCAGACTACCGGGCGGAGGCCCGCCATGTCGCGCGATGGGTTCGGTCGGGCCGGTATCTCGGACAGATCGCATCCTGCCGACCGGAGAAGCCGGATCTCGCCGACTGGTTGGACGAATGCGCATCTTTGGGCGTGATCGGCTTCCGCCGCATTCTGCATGTCATGCCGGACAGCCTGTCACAGACCGAGACGTTCCTCGCCGGCCTGCGGGAGATCGGCCGACGCGGCTACACGTTCGATCTATGCGTGCGCGCGGATCAGCACGGCATCGCCGCCAATCTGCTACGGGCGTGTCCCGATCAGCAGTTCGTTCTCGACCATTGCGGAAATCCGGATATCGCCGACGACGCGATCGAACCGTGGTGCCAAAGCCTGTCGGCTCTTGCCACATTCCCGCATCTGGCAATCAAACTGTCCGGGATCACGGCGAATGCCCGTGCCGATCAACAGGAGACAGCGCATCTTTCCCCCTATCTCGACAGGGTGCTCGACCTGTTCGGCGCGAACCGTGTCGTATGGGGCAGCGACTGGCCAGTCTGTACTCTCGGCATGGGCGTGGCGCGCTGGATATCCGTTTCGCTGGACTACCTCTCCACCCTCAGCACGGCTGAGAGAGAGGCGATCGCGGCCACCAATGCCGTCAGGGTCTATCAGGCAGTGTGAGTGTCGCAGGCCGGCAGTATGGATAGGCCGGGCGCATAGAGTCGGCTTAAAAAGTTGGTGTCTCCGGGGTTCATGACACCGGTCGAATTTGCTTAATCGGCTAGGGTTAACCCCAGCCGATGAAGGCCGGATTCCATCATTCCGGCCGGATGCAGTCCGGGGACAGGGTCGAACCGAAAACATGCGGGTTTCCGGGATCGCGTGAGATACCCGGGGATGACGATCGCCTGGGCAACGATTTTGAACCGCGATCTACCGGTCGCACGTTTCGCAGCCGACTTTTCGTCCCGGCGACCACCGACCGAACTCGTATGCGCTCCGGCTCCCCGCGCCGATCCGCCACCTACCGGCCCTTCACTTGCTCCAAAGCCTTGGTAATCGCATCGCGCGCGGCTTCCAACTCGGACGTCGTGCCGGACATGAAGATGCGGCCCGACGCTCCCATCATCTGGACGTCGTTGATGACGGCGTTCGGCGCCGCCTTCTCCGCCTCGTTCGCGCCGACGCAGGCGAACAGGGCCGGGGCCATCTCGTAAATCAGAAGCGACACGCCCGGCACCAGAATCGATGCGTCCCGGGACCGGTTCAGGATAATCGCGTGCTGATCGCTCAAATCTTCGATGATGTCATGGAACAGGACTTTCGGCGCCAGTTGCTCCGTTTCCTTTTGACCGATCCCCTTGAGGATCGCCTTCCCGGCAGCGTCGACTTCCGCCGGGTCGTCGGAATGCAGCTCCAGCAACCCGAACTGCCGTTCCGTGAACAGCAGGCCCGGCTCCATATCCGGCGCGGCCTTCAAGGCAAGGTCGGCGATCCGGTGAATGGCGAGGGCGGGCGCGACCTCGATAATCAGGCTGTGCTGCCCGGCGAAGGGAGGATAGCCGCGGGCCCGGGTCGGCGTCGAAAGCCAAGCCGCGAACTGCGGTTGCAGGTCGTGGATCGGTAGATAAACCCGAAGCTCTGTCATGACTCGCTATCCTCTATCCTCTCACCCGGACGAACGCGCCGGAACTTACTTGGAAGCCGGCACGGTGAAGTGTTTGGCGAGATCCGCATGCGGACGCGGGATCACATGGACCGCGACGACCTCACCGATCGCGTTCGCCGCTTCCGCGCCGGCTTCCGTCGCCGCCTTCACCGCGCCGACATCGCCGCGGACCACGACGGAGACGAGACCGCCGCCGATTTCGTTCTTGGAGACGATTTCGATGTTCGCCGCCTTGACCATGGCGTCCGCGCCGGCCAGCGCCGGAACATAACCACGGGTTTCGATCATACCGATTGCCTGATTGCTCATAACTGTTCTCCTTCTCTAAAACGTCCCTATGCGGACGGTCAGTCCGCGTTGTCGATCGATCCGATAATCAAGGCGTCCACAGGGGCCTTGTTCTCGGTAAAATGCCCCGCCGCGACGGAGCCCTGTGTGATAAGTACCGTTTCCCCCTCCGCGCACCCAAGAGGGTCGAAGGCGATCAGCACACCGCCGCCGTCCACCTTCACTTCCAGGAGGCCGCCGGTTGGCAGCGACCCGATCTTCTTCGTCGACCAAACTCGACCCGTTACTTTTCCTCTAATCATGATTTCGCTCTTTCGATCTTGATGCCGCGACGGCGCAACTCGTCGCTGGCCAGAGGCGTGAAACGAACGGTCTTTCCGGCCCGGACCACCCGGGTCCCGTCGGGAAGGTCGGCAATCGCCTTTTCGGACACCAACCCCTTGTCGAACTGGACACGGGTCGCTGCCGGGTTGGGCGCGGCGGGGCTGCCCATCGCAACGGAAGGCGCGGCGCCAAGACCGCCAGAATGGCCGAGCCGGAAGACGTGACGCCCGCTTTCAAGCGCCGCGCGCGACCCGGCATCCTTGGACAGTTCAAGGATACGCGCCACGAACCGCTGAAGATCCGCATTGGTGCCGATCGAGACGGTTTCCTCCCGAACCTGGGGGGCGAAAGCGCCGCCGCCCTTCAAGGCGGACAACTCCTCCCGCAACACCTCACGGATCATGCTGCGCAGGTCGGACATCAGGACGCCCCCAACTGGCGCAGCGCCGATTCCGCCGCGTCGCGGGCGTTGCGGACCTCCGCCTCGTCACCGGCCAGATATAGGCGTCCGTTGGCGCCGATCATGCGATAGTCGATGACCTTGATATTCGCTTCCTTCTCCGCCTCGTTACAGGCGAGAATGGCATAGGACGCCGACTGACATTCCAGCAGATACAGGCTGTCGCCGCCCAGGATCATCGTCCCCAGCTTATTGCGGTTGATCAGATAGGCATGTTGCCGGTCGACCCGCGTAACGATACGCGAGGCCAGGATTTTCGGCGGAATGGCGTCCTCCTTGCGCGCGCCCAGCGCGTCCAGAACCGCCTGCCCGCCGGCCTGCACCTCCGCCGTCGAGCGGGAGTGAAATTCCAGCGTCCCGAACTGCCGTTCGACGACAAGCAGTCCCGCCTTCACATCCGCGCCTTTCAGTGCGACGTCGGTCAATGCCTCGATATCCAGACCCGGTGCGATTTCGATGATCTGCGCGGCCATGTTCCGGCGCGGCAGGCTGCCCCGCATCCACGTCGCGATATAGGCGAGCGTCTGAGGCTGGAGCTGATCGATGAAGATAAAGGAACGGAGATCGGCCACGGTTTACCCCTTCAGCAAGCCACGCAGTTCTTCTGCGATGATTTGACGGATTTCGTCGCGCAGACCGTCCTGTCCGCCGGAACCACCCGGACGCGACGACGGTTGCGGGCGGAACGGTGCGATCGGAGGCGTGCCGACGCCCTGCCCGGGCACCCCGTCGGACGGAGCAACGGGTAACGGCCCGCGATGCTGCAGCCGCCCGATTGCGGATCGGTCCAACGGACCGCTGTCCTTGTGCCAGGCGATGCGGGTCCAATTCACCAAATGCTGCGGACCGATGTTTTCGCCCACGGACGACCGGCCGAAGAACCCGGTTCCGATGGTGAAGGACGGCGACAGATTCGTCGCGAACCCGGCGGCACCCTGGCTGCACGGCGCATTGACGACGACGCGGTAGGATTCCACGGCGGCCGCGTAATCCGTCACGGTCTGCGGATCGTTCGAATGAATGGCAGCGGAATGCCCCGCGCCGGAAAACCGCAGCAACGCCCGCGCCTGCATGATGGCCTGGTCGACGCTGCTGGCGACGAAATAGCCGAGAACGGGGCACAGTTTTTCCTTGGACAGAACCTCGCCCGCGCCGATTTGGGAAATCTTCGCGACCAGGATGCGCGTATTCTTCGGCACCTTGAACCCGGCCTGATCCGCGATCCAGACCGCGTCCCGGCCCAACGATTCCACATTGAAGCCCCGGGCGTGGAACAGATAGCGGCGCAGCGCCTCCACTTCCTCTTCCCGGCAGAGATGCGCCCCGGCGTTCGACAATTCGCGTTCCAGCTTGGACGCGACGTCGGACAGGGTGATCAGCACCGATTCATTGGTGCAAAGAACCGAATTATCGAAGGACTTGCTGTCCACGATATGCCGTGCGGCGTCCTTCACATCCGCCGTCGCGTCGACGAAGACGGGCGCGTTGCCCGGCCCAACGCCGATCGCCGGGTTGGAAGAGGAGTACGCCGCCCGCACCATCGGCGTGCCGCCCGTCGCCAGAATGACATCCGTCTTCGGCGACTTCATGAATTCGTCGACCAGGGGCAGGCTCACCTGCTCCACGACCTGGACGATCCCTTCCGGCGCGCCGGCCTCCTCCGCTGCGGCGGCCAGCGTCTTCGTCGCGTCGACGCAGCATTCCAGCGCCGCCGGATGCGGGCTGATCACCACGGCGTTGCGCGTCATCAGCGACGCCAGAACCTTGAAATAGATCGTCGCGATCGGGTTCGTCGACGGGGCCAGCGCGAAAACCACGCCCGCCGGCTTCGGGATTTCCACGACGCCGGTCCGCTCGTCCAACCGGGGATCGACAAAATTCCAGTCGCTGTAGAAATCGACCAGCGGGATGCTGCTCAACTCATTCTTGAGGGCCTTGTGCGCCGCCACGCCGAAGCCGGTCTCCTTCACGGCCCATTCGCCATATTCCTTGGCCTTGGCGTGGGCTACCTGGGCGACGTGCCGGGCAATTTCCATCGTCCGGTCGCGATCATAGCGTTGGAAGACCTGGGACGCCCAGCGCCCACGATCCAGAACCAGCTCCGCCTTGGCCTTCAAGGCCACCGGCGAGGCGCTGATATCCATCAGTTCCGCAACGGTCTGACTCATTGCAGGTAACTCCTCTTCGCGCCGCCGCCCATAACGTCGTCTCGCGCCTGTCCGACTGCGATTTCGACACGGCGCAGCATTTCCTCCGCCAGATCCTGGGTCATCAGGATGCCCGGTTTGAACTGAAGCACGCGCGGATCGAGGGTCGAGAAAATGGCCCATACGCCGTTTTCGTAGAGCCGCCGCATAACCGGCTTCGCGCCTTCCGGATGATTGAATTCCAGGCCCATGATGACGCCGTGCTGGCGAATGCCGATGAAGAAGTCGGGGTAGAGCGCCCGGATGTCGTCCAAACCGGCCCGCACGAAATTCGATACGTAGCGCACGGAAGACCGGACCTCCGGCCGCTGCGTGATTTCCAGAACCTTCAACGCGACAACGCAGCCGAGTTCCGCCCCGCCGGCCGTGGACATATGCGCGAAGCCGTCCTGCTTCAGCCAGGCCCCGGCCTGTTCGCTGACCACGCAGCAGGAAATCGGATAGATTCCGCCGGTCACGCCCTTGCCGATGACCATGATATCGGGTGTCACGCCGTAGCGCGTAATGCCCCACATGTCGCCGGTCCGCATGAAGCCGGTCTGAACCTCATCCGCGATATACAGCGCGTCATAGCGTTCGCAGAGCTTCTTCACCGACGGCAGATAGCCTTCATTCGGCATCGGGAAGCCATAGGTCGCCGGGATCGTTTCCATGATCACCGCCGCGACGTCCCGCCCCTTCAACGCGTCTTCCATCGCGGTCAAATCGTTGAACGGAACCTGTACGAATTCACCCAGGGTGTCTTCCGACAGGAAGGTTTTGGAAAAGCGTTCGTCGCCCGTCTTAACGGACAGGCCCGAATGGCCGTGATAGGCCTTGATGATGGAAACGATCTTGCGTTTGCGCGTCGCGTTCCGGGCGGATTTGATGGCCAGTTCGACCGCCTCCGCACCACCGGCGCCGTAGATCGTGTATTTCAGCCCCTCCGGCGTGCATTTCGCCAGTTCCTCGGCCAGCGCGGCGCGCGCCATCGCGGGAAAATGGTGGTTGCCCATATCGAAGTGCCGCGCACCAACATTGAGAACCTCGACAAGCTCCGGATTGCGGTGGCCGAGATTGTAGGTGCCGCCGTTCAGGTGAACGTCGATCAACCGCCGCCCGTCCATGTCGTAGAGGTAATAGCCCTCGCGCTTGTCGATCACCAGATCGACACCGGCATCCTGCCAAAACTGAGTCTTGTCGGGATTCCAGTAGGCCTTCGAGGCTTCCAGGACTTTAAGCTTCGCTTCGCTCATGCCGGTCTCGTTCCCACTCCAAATCCGATATGGCAGACGGTAACACAAAATATGCTATATGCAACATTTTTTGTATATGACATTTTTATTTAACTGATTACGGCAAACAAACGGCGCTCCCACGTGGAAAAATGTGTGATATGAAACATGAGAATCGCGCTATCTTCGGATTTTGTGGCATAGGCAACAGGCTTGCCTGCGACGGAAATGACGCGTCGCGCTACAGGGGCGCGTATTGAAAGAGGAACAATGGCCGGGCTCGGGCAACGCAAGCAGGAAGAAAGGCGGCGACGGCTGGTTGAGGAGATCACCCTCGACCCCGGCATCATGATCCGGGATCTTGCCGACAAGCTGAACGTCTCCCGCGAGACCATCCGCCGCGATTTCGACGCCCTGTGCGACAGCGGCGTGCTGCAGCGGCGTTACGGCGGCGCGGCGATCCTGCCCAGCGGCAATTCGTTGAGTTTCGAGGCACGGCAGGCGCGCCACGTCACCGAACGGCGCATGATCGCGCGCAAGGCGGTCTCGCTGCTCGTCGCGCATCAGGTCGTTATGCTCAGCCCCGGCACGACCGCCCTTCTGTTCGCCGAGGAACTGGCCAAGACCTCCACCGAATTGACGGTCATCACCAACGGCGCGCGGGAAGCCCTGGCCCTTGTCGGAAACCGCAACCTGCGGGTCGTCATGGCGCCCGGCGACCTGGACCCGCAGGAAGCCTTCGTCTGGGGGCACGAAACGACTGAGTTCTTTTCCCGCTTTAACGCCGATCTGACGGTCTTCTTTGCGGACGGTCTCGACGCCGACGGCGTATCCGAAGCTGATTCACGCACTGTCTATGCGGTAAAGGCGATGATCGACAATTCCCGTCACACCATGTTGCTGATCGACCATCACCGTTTCGGTCAGCACAGCATGCAAAAGATTTGCGGGTTGAAAACCCTCGACAGGGTGGTCAGCGATGAACCGCCCGATGACGATCTGGTCGCCGCGCTGGCCGAAAACGGTGTGGAGCTGATCGTCGCCTGACGGTCAGAAACGGTTGCGGTACAGCCCGCGCTTTTCGTAAACCGCCGCCGCCTCTTCAACGAAGCGGGCGAGTTGATCGGCATCGAACCGCGCCCGAAGGTCGGTCGCCGCATCCAACAAGACCTGTTTCGATCCCGCCCGTCCGGGCCGCAGAAGCTCATAAACCCGCATGACGTCTTCTTGCGGAATGCGCGTCATTTCCGCCGCCCGTTCGAAATTCGCTGCCAAGGCCGCGCGTCCGACGGACCGCGCGATCCGCGCCTGATCCAGCAGCGCCGCCGGTGTGATGCGCAGATCGTCCATGGTGACGTTTCCGGAAACGACCGTATCCACCGTGATGTCTTCCAGGCGTTTTCCCCGCGCCCCGGCGACGCGCTCGGGCCGTTTTTCCGCAATGGGATAATCGGATGCCTGAAGATCGTCGTCACTCATCCCCGCTCTCCTTGAACGCCAGATTGATCTCTTCCGGGGAGGCGTTGTTCTCCGTCATTGCCGTTTCGATGGCGTAGAGCAGCGCGACGCGCGCATGGAACCGCGCGCCCAGCGCCTCGCCATGGGTTTTGACGACAACCGGTTCGGGCGCGTCCCCCCGCGCGTAAACGGCGGCGTTGCGTCCCAACCCCTCGTAATGCTCCAGGCCTGTAATCGGCGCGTTGGAGAAAAGCTCCAGATTGTTGTGCGGCAGGCGGTCCCGATGGTGGATCACCGCCGTTCCCTTCGCCTGAATGCCGATGCCGATCCCCGATCCCGCCAAGCGTGCCGCGCTCAACCCCAGAAAGGACGTGTCCGCCGTATGGCGCAGGCGGACGACACGCATGACGCCGCCTTCCGCCTCGATCCCCTTGCGGATCGCCAGCAGAACCGAACTCAACGGATCGCCGGCCAGGGTTTTGAACATCGTCACGCCGAAACCGGGGCTCAGCCCGACCACGACCTCCGTCGGATCGTCGCCTTTCCGCGCTGGCCCCATGGTCCGATAGTCGATCCTGGCGCTTTCCTCCGCCTTGCTCGCGGCTTCGAACCGCAGAACTTCTTCCCGGCTCAACACATTGCGGATCGCGGCCAGTTCCTTCCGCCGCGCTTCCGTCAGACGATAGCCCGTGCCCGGCCCGCGATAGTCGTTGGGGTCGTTGACGGCGCTGATCACCTTGCCGTCCCGCACCACGGCGGATGTCTGCAGATAATCCCCGGATAAACGCAGCTTCAACAGGAACAGCAGGTTTTCCGCCTCCTCCACGAAGCCGCCGCGATGCAGGGACCGGATCACGTCCAACACCGTGATGTTACGGTCGCGGACTGCCTCGCTGATCACCGTCGCGTCGCCGGGCGTGAAACTGTCCGTATCCTCCGATCCGGAAGCGGCGGCGACGGACCGTTGCATCGCAATGGTCGGTTGGGCGAGATCAAGGTCTTTCAGCACATGCGACACGGCCTCAATAGCGCGGGTGCGCAGCCACAGCGCCCGCGATTCCTCGACAGAGGTCAGGCCGCCGTCGGCTTCGAAATCCCGTTGCAGGACCAGGAATTCCTCCAGCTCCTCCCCATTGAAAGAGGACGGATTGAAGGAGTTGTCATATTTCAGGATGCTGCCGAAGCCGGAGCATATCAGGTCCGACCCGCCGATCAGATACGGCACGATCTTGGCCCCGACGCGCATATCGGATTCGGAATGCCGGGCGTCGTTGCCCGACGCGCATTCCAAATCCAGCCAGACCGCGATCAGGTTTTCCGCCAGAATTTCCCGCACGCCGCCGGGAATGGAGGAAGCCAGCGGCGCGCCGTCGATACCGCCGTTCTGCGTTCCCTGCGATCCCATCCCGCGCTGAAGGCACAGGCAGCGCGCCTCCAGATACAACAGCGACTTCGCCTCATGGAAGCCCATCAGCAATTCCGCCGCCGCGCCGGAAGTGCATCGCATCTTGATCCCGCGCGAGGCATAAGCCGCCGCCAGCCATGCCTTGGACCAGGGCGTGTCGTCCCCATCGACAAAGGCGCTTTCGGTGCCATAGACGGAAACGGTTTCGGCGTATGAGGTGAACCCGGCCATGCCGATTTCCAGTTCCTCCGCCTCCTCGCTGGAACATTGGAACAGGGTGCCCGGACGCCCGACAGCCGACCCGACGCAGCAAGCCAGTGCGTTCGACCAGGAATTCCGCGCCACCCGCATGGTCGTCTCGATCTCATCGAAACCGAGGGCGACGGCGAACGCCGCATCCGCCGCCATCTGCAGCGGATCGTCCTTCGCATTCGTCACATGCGCTTGATTGCCGGGCGTCTGCCGCGCCCGCATCTTGGAATAGGCGAACCCCAGTTCCATCGCATTCAACTGCGCCACCGTCTCAGCCAGCTTGGCGGGTGTCAGCCCTTTCGCCAGCCGCACAAGGTCCGTGCGCGGCACATTCATGTCGACCAGCATGCGGGCCAATTGTTCGGACGGGATCGCCATCGCTTCCGGCACGATGTCGAGATCGAGGTGGTAGGCCGCCACGAAGGCGTCGATCATGTCGAATTCGGCGGCGGGCACTCCATCCATGGAGACAACCTCGCCGCCGATAATCTCTACCCCGGGTGCGGGGTCGGTCGCCCCGTTGAACGCGGAAAACCCGCTTTCCGGATCCTCCGCGGCAAACAGGTCCATTCGCAACGGCCGCGCGTCCCAATCGTCGGACCGACGCCAGCGGTTCGCCCCATAATCCGGATGTTCGCCCATCGGTCTTCTCCTCCCGCCCCTCAGCGGCCCGCATCCAAGAAGCCGATCACGTCTTCCATCTGGACCACATGGCAGTAGATCATGTTGATCGACATTAGTTCGTTCCGGTGCAATTCGTCCGTCGCCGCCGCACAGCAATCGTCGACGACCACGGTATTGAAACTTTCATCCGCAAGACTGCGGACAGTCGAACTGATGCATTGATCGGTGAATATTCCGGCGACGATCACGTTCCGAATACCCATATTGTGCAGGATCATGCGCAGGTTTGTGCCGGTCAACGCGCTGTCCGTGGTTTTCAAAACCACGACCTCGTCGCCCTCCGGTGCCAACTTGGGGACGATCTGACTGTCCTCCCGATCCTTGGGCAGCAGCAGATAGTTGAAACCGGGTTTCTTTTGGCTCAACGATCGGTCTCGCCCGTTTTCCGTCAGGCACGCGATGCGGGCGAAAATCACCTCCACGCCGCGTTTGCGGCAGTCGGCGATCAGCCTCGCCGTGTTCGGAATGACCGTTCCGTTCATACGGTCCCGGAAGGGCGCCCAACGGATATCCTCCATCGGCTCGCCCTTCGGTTCCAGATACGTATTTTGGATATCGATCACCAGCAACGCCGTCTCCGGCGCGGGCAGGACGATATCCTCGGGCTCCTCGGCGCTGTCGTAGTAGAAGGAACGATAGGCGTTCTTCCAATCACTCATCGATACCGCTCCTCCCGTTTCCTCGGTCAAGCCATCCGCGACAGGTAGCGCTCTCCCAATTCCGCCGAAACGCGGGCGAAATCCGCCGCCAGCGCCTGGGCTTCCGGGACATTGCTGTGAGAACCGATCCAGGCCAGCAGCGCCATGCGCCGCAACATGATGAAGCTGTCGATCTCGCGTTCTTCCTCCACCGACATGGCCCTGTGCTTGCGGTATCCGCGAACCCAGGCATCGCGCATCGCCGGAATTTGCGGGTCGTCCTCGATAAAACTGATCCCCGCCGCGAAATCGTATAGATACCAGCCGAAACCGCAGTCATCGAAATCGATCAGTCGTGTCGTACCCTTGTCGATCAACAGGTTCGCCAACCGCATGTCGGCGTGAATCAGACCGTATCGCTGATCCGATTTGCCGAACCGGGACAGACGATCCGCGACGGTGCTTTCAACCCGTTCCAGAACATTGCGGATTTCCCCTTCGACTTTCGGACCTTTCCGCCAATCGCCCCAGGTTGCGTTCGGACCGTAGATGGCGTCCAGATCCCAGACCAAGCGTTCGAAATCGGAAGGCCGCCTCCATGCGATCGACTGATTATGGGTTTTCGCCGCGATCTCGCCCAATTCTTCGAACGGCCCGACCAGATCCTGACTTTCGTCCGGTTGATCGCCTTCGACGAATTCGAACATCACCATGAAACGATCGCCCAACCGGCCGGGCAACCCGGCCTTTTGCACGGCGTGTCCATCGCGCCCCGGTATCACCGCGGGCGTCACGACGCATGCGCCCTCGTTCAGCGCGTCCATCCACATCAATTCGCATTCGATGGCGCGTTCCGTGTGATAGTCCTCGCGATGGACGCGCAGGATGGATCGGTAACCGCCGCCGCCTTCCACCAGATACGTCGCGTTTTCCGAGATATTGATCAGGCGCGCCGCCGCATCCTCCGGCACGGGCCAGAGCCCAAGCGACGCGTTGGCCAGATCGTGCAGACGGCCCAACAGATCGTCATGCGCCAGTTCGGTCTGGGCCATGACTTCCTCCTTCAAAAAACTGTTATTGGATCGGGGCGAGGTCAGATTTCCTGAATCGCCTCCAACGATTCCGGGATCGTCTGCCCCCCGTCGACCACGATCTGTTGTCCTGTGATGTAGCCCGCCTCGTCGGACGCGAAGAACAGGGCCGCGTTGCCGATATCTTCCACCGCGCCCAGCCGCTTCAACGGAATGGAGGCCGCCATCGTGTCCAAATAGTCCTGCCCCAAATCCTGCAGGCCTTCGGTATAGATATTGCCCGGCATCACGGCGTTGATCGTCGTTTTGTAGCGGGCCAGCTCCATCGACGCGGTTTTCAGGAAACCCAACTGCCCCGCCTTCGACGCGCCGTAATGCGCCCAACCCGGGAACCCCGTGATCGGCCCGGTGATGGACGATGTCAGCACCACGCGGCCCCGACCGTTCTTTTCGAACTGCGGAATGCAGGCCTTCACGCAGAGGAAGGCGCTGCGCAAATTGGTCGACATGACCCGATCCCATTCGGCCGGGTCCATATCGACCATCTTGGTCTGCGGAAAAATGCCGGCATTGGCGCACAGGATGTCGACGCCGCCGAAGACCTCCGCGGTCTTGGCGACCATGGCCTGCACCGAATCCCAGTCCGAGACGTCGCAGGTGGTCCAGGACGTGGTCGCGCCTTCCGCGTTCATCGCATCGGACGCCGCCTTCGCCGAGTCGGCACCGCGCGCCGCGATCATGACCTTCGCTCCCTGACGGGCGAAAACCGTGGCGATCCCCCGACCGATCCCTTTCGACCCACCCGTAACAATGACGCTACGGCCCTTAATCGAAGTCAGCATGTTGATATCTCCCTTAATGTTCGTTTCGTCATTCACTCGCTAAATTCGAGCTCTTGTTCCTTGAGAAATCGCAGATAGGTCACCAGACGCGGCACCAAAAGCGCCGCCAACAGGATGATGACGGATGCGATGACGGACAGAATTCCCAATGTCGGCACCAACGGCGAATAGCCGGACACCATCTTGGCGTAGAGCCATTCCGGCAACGTCGAATCCGCCCCGGTCGTGAACAGCGACAACGGGAAGTTCCCCCAACTCAGCAGGAAGGCGAACAGGCCCGCCGAGATCACGCCCGGCATCAGAAGCGGCAAGGTCACCTCCTGCAGGATGGTCTTGGTGGACGCCCCCATATCCCTGGCCGCTTCCTCCAACGCCGGATCGAAGGAATATGCCCGGATCGCGATGACCAGTGTAGCGATCGGCGAAATCCAGACCAGATGCGCGACGATGGCCGTCTTCCAGGACGGGATGACGCCCAAGGCGTTGAACCACATCAACAGGGCCAGCCCCAAGACCGTCTGCGGAAAGAAAATCGGCAGTAGGATGAACTTCTGGAACAGGCTGCGATACCGCCAATGATAGCGGGCAAAGGCCAGGGCGCCGAAGAAGCCGACAACCATGGAAATCACCGTAACGATCCCGGCGATGGTCAGCGAGGTGACCAGCAAATCGCCGACAGTCGAGCTTTCCAAGGCCTTGCCGTACCATCGCGTGGAATAGTCCCGGATGGGAAAGGTCAGATAGCGCGCCTTGGACACCGACGCGAAACCGATGGACACCAGCGGAAGATACAGGAACAGGATGGCCAGAATACCGTATGCGTACAATACGATGCGTGTCGTCCGGGACGTTTCCATTACCGTTTCCTCCCCATGATCCGGTCCAGATCGACCTTGGACACGCCGAATATCGCAAGCGTCCCGATAATGGCGATCAGCACCATCGACAGGGCGGAGCCGAGCGGCCAATCCTGACCGTAGGTAAACGCCGTTTCCACCTCGTCCGCCATGACGATCACCACCTGACCGCCCAGTAATTTGGATTCCGCAAGCGCCCCGGCGGCCAAGACGAAGCTGAGCAGCGAGCCGACGACGATCCCCGGCGCGGCGAGCGGTAGATCGATTTCCCACAGAATCCGCCAGCGGGACGCCCCCAGATCGGTCGCCGCCTGTCGGGCATCGTCGGGAACCATGGAAATCCCCTGCGCCAGGGGGAACAGCATGAAGGGGAAATAGACGTAGACCAGCCCGAAGACGATGACCGGCACGTTGTAGAGAACGCCGTCCATTTCCGTCCCGAACAGGGCACGCAGATGCCCTTCGATCAATCCGCCCTTCATCAACGTCAGAATCCAGCCGAACAGGCGTATATTCTCGGACACGAACAGACTGACCACGACCGCGATGGTTAGGATCAGGGTGAAGCGCCCGAACACCTTCGCCATCGCGAAGGCCAGCGGCCAACATAGAATGAAAAGCACCGCCGTCGAGGCGAAGGCCATGCCCAAGGACCAGACAAGGGACCGCCAGTAGCCCTGTTCCACAATCGTCATATACGCGGAAAAATCCGGTGCGTTGAACAGAGAGAAGACCTTTTGCGGCATAACCGAAAAGGCCGCCACGACGATGAGTGGCGCCAGGAAGCTGAGCATCAGCACGAAGAAGATCGGCAAGGCGTTCAACATGCCGAGTTTATTGTCGAGGCGTTCCATCAGTCACCTCGAATGAAATGCGTGTGATCGATATCCCAACCGAGGACGACTTCATCCCCGATCGCGCCGGTATAACGATCCTCGCGCAATTTCTCGACGGTCAGATGCGATCCGTCCGCGGCTTCCACCAAATATTGCATTCGGGATCCCAGGGCGTATTCGGCCCGCAACAGTCCCTTCACAACGAAATCGTTGGTTTCGGTTGATTTCAGGAAGCGAACGAATTCGGGGCGTACCATCAGGGTCGCCGTCTCGCCGGGGGCGAGGTCGACCCCGTTATCCCCGTTCGCGCCGTTCACATGCACTTCCACGCCCTTGCTGCGAACGCTGCCTTGGGCGGTGCCTTCGATGTCGAACAGATTGACCTCGCCCATGAACTCCGCGACGAAGCGACTGACGGGCCGGGCATAGATGCCTTCGGCGTCGGTCACCTGCTCCAACCGGCCGGAGCGCATGATTGCGATCCGATCCGACATCACCATCGCCTCCTCCAGGCTGTGGGTGATGTAGACGAAGGTTTTGCCGGTCCGCTCATGCAGATCCTTCAGTTCCTTTTCCAGCGTCTTGCGAAGACGATAGTCGAGTGCGGAAAGCGGTTCGTCGAAGAAGAGGATTTCGGGATCGAACGCCAACGCCCGCGCCAGGGCGACACGCTGCCGCTCCCCGCCGGAGCATTGGTTGATGCGCTTGGAATAGTAATGTTCGGGCAGCCTTAGAAGCTCCAACAGCTCCAAGGCGCGTTGCTTGCGCTTCGTTTTCGACACACCGCGTATTTTAAGGGGAAACTCGATATTCTCCCCGACCGACCGATGCGGAAACAGCGCCAATGACTGAAACACCATACAGGTCGGACGCGCGTTCGCGGGGACTGTGTCGATCCGTTTGTCACGCAGCCAGATTTCGCCTTCCGTCGGATTGTCCATGCCGACCAGAAGGCGGATCAATGTCGTTTTCCCGCTGCCCGACGGCCCGACGATGGTCAGGAACTCGCCATCCTCGATATCCAGATCAATCCCGTGCAAAGCAACGAATTCGCCGAACCGTTTGACGATGTTCTTAAGCCGTAAAACTGGTTTCATATCCATGTTCGTCTTTGTCACGCCTCACGCGACTTCAGGTCCGGCGGGGACAGGGGTACAAAACCCCGCCGGACCGTCCGTCGCGAACCGGGGTTAACCGCGCTTGGCGGCGTTGTAGAGTTCGTTCAGCTTGTCGTAGGACGCGACCACCTGATAATCCAGGGAGCGCGACATTTCCTCGCCGAGAGAATCCCACTGGATGGCGTCGAGTTCGTCACTGTCGAACTTCGCCATGACCTCTTCGTTCCCCATCTGGCTGATCGGGTTGTAGGTTCCTTCCGCAAAGGCGACTGCCTTGCAGATGTCCGGCGTTTGGACGAATTCCAGGAATTCCTCCGCCAGGTCCGACGGGTTCGGATTGTTGACCGCGGAGGTCAACTCGATCCAAACGACGCCGCCCTTGCCGTCGACCGGTCCCGAATTCGGCGTGATCCCACGCACATTCGTCGCGCCGTCATACCGCGCCGGCGAGGCGGTGTATGTGCCGCCGGTGAAGTACGCGTCGATTTCCCCGTTGATCAGCGCCAGATTCATCGCCACCAGATCGTCGGTCAGCAGCTTCGCGCCGCCGAAAATCGCGTCCGCAGTCGCCCGGAACGTATCCAGATCGGCGCCTTCGACCGGTTTGAACGGATCCAGGCCGCCCGTCAGGCACATATGGATGATGTTCCAGTTGTCGTATGTCAGGACGCCGTAGCGGCCCTTCATGGCCGGATCCAGGAACAGGTTCCAACCCTGATCCTCGGCCATCTCACGGCTGATCTTGTCCGTGTTGACGACGAAGCTGAACGGACCGTAACGCTGCGGCATGCCGATCAGATCGCCGTTGTCGGCGAAAGCCAGCGGATACGGCGCGGCGAAGTCCGGCGACATCTTCTCGAAATAGGGCATGAACCGATCTTTGTTCAGCGGCTTGATCAGCTTTTCCGGATACAATTGCCCCCGCGCCCAAGGCTGGTTCAGGTTGATGAGATCCCAAACATTGACCTCCCCGGCCCTCAGCTTGTTGATCATGTCCGGATCGGACGTACCGCTTTCGGCCTTAACGGACGCTCCCGGATGCGCCTGACGGAACGGCTGAAGGACCTCGTCCGTGTTGTAGCCTTCCCAGCACAGGATGTTCATTTCGTTGTTGCGGGCCGCGCGCGCCGGGCCCGATGCCCCCAGCAAGGCCAGGCCGGACGTGCCAGCAAGCCCCAGATTGAACTCACGTCGAGTCAGTTTCATGTTACCCACCTCCACTGTTCTAGATATGTCGAAACTCATAATTATTTTGTAACGTTAGCGTCACCAAAACGCCGCGCTTGACATCATCGATCCGATTTTTAACAGCGGCGGTCGGTTCGGGATGATGGTCAGAAAGGTACACAACGGCGTAAAGGCGTGCTTAAATTCCCACTGGCGTTAATGCGAAGTGGGGCGCAGGAACATGGAGTGGGCATCTCATCCAAGCGCGATTGTCGCACCGTCGACCATATTGGCGTCGGCGGCAACCGGCGTTGTTGAACTGATCGAACGGTTCAGCGGAGACGCCGACAGCATACTTGGTAATGTCTCGATTCGCCCCGACGACCTGACCAATCCGTTCAACGAATTGCGGCTTTCCGATTTCTGTAATCTGTTCGAGGAAGCGGCCCGGCAAACGCGCAACGACCGGTTCGGCCTTCATTTCGGTGAAAAGTTCGAACCGCGTCGCTTGGGCGCGATCGGCTACGCCGCGATCAGTTCACCGACGCTCGCGGCCGCCCTTCGCAACGTCGAAATCTATTTCCCCGCCCATCAAGGCCAGTCCAGCTTCGGCATGATCCGGGAGGACAGCGATGTCTTCTGGCTGAGCTATCGCATCTTCGACGACCGGATCACCAATCGCCGTCAGGACGCGGAACTGTCCATGGGAATGTTCCTGAACATCTTCAGGGAGGCATTGGGGCCCAGTTGGGTGCCGTTGGAGGTTCGCTTCGAACATGACGCGCCGGACAGCGCCTATTTTCATGAAAAGATATTCGGCGCGCCGGTGCAGTTCGGCCGACGGACAAACGCGTTCGCCTTCCGCCGACGGGATCTCGACGCCAAGATGCCCAATCAGGATCCGTATCTTTTTTCCATCATCGAACCGTTCCTGAAGACGCGCTGCGAGATTCACCAGAACCCGGAAGATTTTGCGACGACGGTCCGCAATCAGATCAAACTGCAGCTTGGCGACATCCCGCCCAGCATCGCCGAAATCGCCCGCATCCTGGGCGTGACCGACCTGTCATTGCAACGACAGCTGCGTCAGCACGGCGTCACTTTTCAGGAATTGGTGAACGCGGCGCGCAAGGAACTGGCCCTGCATTATCTCGAAGACCCGGATATGCGCCTGACCGAAATCGCCCATTGTCTCGGCTATTCCGAACTCTCCGCGTTCTCCCGCGCCTTCCGCGGTTGGACCGGGATGAGCCCGCATCGCTATCGGCGTATGTGACGTCCTATCGTTCCCCCCGACACGCAAACGGGCGACGCCCGATTTCGTTGAGCGCCGTCCGGGGATTGCCGGAGGCCGTTTGGTATGAGTTACGCGGCCCCGCCACCCAGCGCTTTGTAAAGCGATACGGCGTTGGCGATCTCCTCGCGACGCACACTCAAGAGCGCCTGTTGTGCGGCCTGAAGCTGTCGCTGCGCATCCAAGAGTTCCAGGCGGCTGTCCAACCCGGCGCGATACCGTGCTTCTGCCATAAGCACTGCGCGCGCGGATTCCACCACAGCGCGGGCTTGCGCCTTAATCTGGGCGCCGAAGGTGGCGCTTCCCGCCAAGCCGTCGGCTACTTCGCGGAACGCCGTCTGGATTGCCTTCTCGTACCGTACCACCGCTTCGTTCTTGCGAGTCTTTGCGAGGTCCAGTTCCGCGTCCAGCCGTCCGCCATCGAAAATCGGGAGGCCTACGCGAGGGGAGAAATTCCAACCCTTGTGTTCGGCACTGAACAAAGCGGCCAGAGCGGGTGAGGTATAACCGAACGCGGCGGTCAGCGACAATTTGGGGAAGAACGCAGCACGCGCCGCGCCCACATTGGCGTTGGCGGCGGCGAGCGCGCGTTCCGCCTGACGGATATCAGGGCGGTTGAGCAGCAGGTCAGAGGGAAGACCGGCTGGCAATTGCGTCATAACCGGATCGCTATCGAGGGCAAGGGGCGGCGGCAGATCCGCCGGCAATTCCGCCCCAACCACCAGGCGCAGTGCGTTGCCTGCCTGCGCGACGGCCCGTTCTCGCGCCTGCAGATCAGCCTCCGCCGCCGCCACCTGGGCTTCGGCGCGAGCCACGTCCATGTTGCCGCCCCGCCCACTTTCCATAAGAACCCGGGCAAGCTCCAGCGAGTAGCGCCAATCCGTCAGTGTTCGTTCGGCCAGCGCTTGCTGTTCAACCGCCAGACGCTCCGCAAAATACGCGTCGGCAACGGCCCCGATCAGGGTCACCCGCGCCGCCCGATACCCCTCCTCGCTGGCAAGGTATTCGGCAAGGGAAGCCTCCGACATGGCACGCACCCGTCCGAACAGATCCAGTTCAAAGGCGTTCAGCCCCAGGGACACGCCATACTGATTTGCGATCACGGGTTGTTGCTCGCCCTGTCCGGCCGTCCGCTCCCGGCTGTAGGAAGCCTGGGCATCGACGCCGGGCAGCGTGTTCGCGGTCTGGATGCCGTTCTGCGCACGTGCCGCTTCGACGTTGAGCATTGCCAGGCGCAAGTCCCGGTTATTAGCAAGCGCTAGATCAATGATGCGCAGCAGACGCGGGTCCCGGATCAGCTCGGCCCGGTCCAGCCCGGCCGCGCTTGGGCCTGGCGGCGCCGCCTCGCGGTTGGGGAAGGCTGCGGGGATTGGCGGCTCCGACAGTTGCAGTTGCGGTACGAAAGAGCATGCCGACATCGTCAGCGAGAGCGCGAGTAGGATGGTGAAACGCATAGGATCGGTCCTTAACAGCTGCTTGTCTGGGAAAGCGTGGCTCAGAGCATGCGCTGGAGCCGGGGCACCAGCCACTCCTCCAGGTCGCGCACGTAGTCGAACAATATGGGCACGAACACCAGGCTCAGGGCGGTGGAAGAGATCAGCCCACCGATGACGGCAATCGCCATCGGGGCGCGGAAGGCGGTATCGAGACCGAACCCCACGGCGACGGGCACCATGCCCCCCAGCATGGCCAGAGAGGTCATGAGGATCGGCCGGGCACGGATGGTGCACGCCTCGATGATCGCCTCGCGCCGGTCGGCGCCGCCGCGGATACGCTCGACCATGTAATCGACAAGCAGGATCGAATTCTTATCGGCGATGCCCATCAGCATCAATATCCCGATGGCTGCCGGCATGTTGAGATCGGTGCCGGTCAGCAGCAGCGCAAGGAAGGCGCCACCGATCGAGAGCGGCAACGCCGCCATACGGGTGAAGGGCTGAATCCAGTCTTTATAGAGCAGAACCTGGATCGCGTAGACCATCATCATCCCCAATCCGATCGTGGTCAGGAAGCGGGAGAACAGATCGTCCATTTCCTCGGCATCGCCCGTGTTGCGGACCTCGACATCCTTGGGCAGCGCGCGCATCGACGGAAGCCCCTGGATCTGGGTCATCGCATCGCCCAGGGCAAGGCCGTCAAGATTCGCCCCCACCGCGATCTTACGGTGGCGGTCATAGCGTTCGATGCTTGCCGGACCGGCGCCGAAACGGATATCGGCGACGGTGCCGAGCGGCACAGAGCCGCCGGAGACCGTTGGAAGCCGCAACTCCCGAATGGTATCCAAGGTTGTCTCTGAACCAGCGGCCAGGCGCGCCCGGATGGGAAGACGTCGCCCGTCGCGATTGAGCTTGGCGAGACTGCTTTCCGTGTCGCCCATAGTGGCGATGTTCACCGCGTCGCTCAATGCCTGGACCGTGACGCCGAGCTGCGCCGCCTTGGCGAAATCGGGAATGATCAGGATCTCGGGCTGCGCCAGGGGCATTGTGCTGCCTACGGAGTTGATGCCCTGGATGGTTCGCATGTCGCGTTCGATGGCCACGGCCGCTGCTTCCAGCGCCTCTACATTTTCGCTAATGAGGGCGATGCTGATGTCCTTCGCCCCGGCGGAGTTGGCGAATTTCACGCGAATGTCGGGCTCTTCCATCAGTTCCGGCAGGACCAGGCTTTCGAAGTCGCGTTGGCTGATCGACCGTGCATTCGGCGGCACCAGCTTGACTTCCACGCTCGCAACATTCACGCCCGCATCGCCGCCGGAACTGGTCAGCACGTACAGCACTTCCGGACGCTTCCTCAGGGTTTTTGCAATGCGCTGCGCGACTGCGTCCGTCTGCGCAAGTGTGGACCCACGTGGCAGTTCGATCGTCAGGCTGGATTGCGAATAATCCTCGTAAGGCAGGTATCCGGTCGACAGCTGTGGCAACAGCGCGAAGGAAAGGGCAACGCTGATCGCCGCGATGCCCACCGTCTTGCCGCGATTGTCCAGCGTCCATTCGACCAAGCGGCGGTAAAGTGCCGTCAAACCACCCACTGCTTCGGCTTTGTGTGGGGGCGCTTTCAGGAAATAGGCGGCGATCAGCGGCGTCAACATCCGCGCGACAACCAACGAGAAGAAGGCGGCCACGGCCACAGTCACGCCGAACTCTTTGAAGAACTGTCCGGCTGTGCCCCCCATGAAACTGACGGGCAGGAATACGGCACAGATCACGGCCGTTGTCGCCACCACCGCCAGGCCGATTTCCTCCGCGGCGATCATGGCGGCGTCATAGGGCTTTTTTGCCGACGCCATATGACGGTGGATATTCTCGATCTCGACGATGGCATCATCGACCAGCACGCCGGTGACGAGCGATATCGCCATCAGGCTGACGAAGTTCAGCGAGAATCCCAACAGATGGATGACAAGGAATGTCGGGATGATTGATAGGGGGATGGTCAGGGCCGCCAGCGCAGTCGCGCGTCCATCCCGCAGGAAGAAGAAGACGACCAGGATTGTCAGCACTGCACCTTCGATGAAGGCGGACATCGTCGAATCATAGCTGGTCTGTGTAAAATCGACGAACGAGAAGACTTCGGTGAGGACGATGGAGGGGTTGGCGGCCTGAATCTCCGCAATTGCTGTCTTGATGGCAGCACCGGTCGAAATCTCGCTCGCTCCCTTCGCGCGCTGCACGGAGAAGGTGACCGCCTGCTTTCCGTCGATCCTGGTGATCGAGCGTGCCTCCGCCCCGCCGTCGATGATGTCGGCAATGTCGCCCAAACGGACACTGCGACCGGAACCAAGACCAATCCACGTGTCGCGCAGCGCCGCCACGGATTTTGCCCCGCCCAGCGCCCGCACACTATATTCGGTGCCCGCCTGAACCAGGCGCCCCCCGGCAAAGTCGGCGCTGGTTTGGGCCAGTTGTCGGCTGATATCCGCGGCTGTTACACCGAAGGCGGATAGCCGCTTGGGATCAAGGATGACGGAAATTTCTTGCGAGACGCCACCATGGCGTGTCACTTTTGCGACGCCCGGAACGGACAGCAGATTTCGAGTAACTGTATCGTCGATAAACCAGGCCAGATCCTCCGGTCGCATCTCCGGCGCATCGGCGACGTAAGACAGCAGCGATCCGTCGTCTGCCTCCTCACGCCGGACCTGCGGTTCCTGGATGGTACGCGGCAACTGGTCGCGAATATTGGCGACAGCGTCGCGCGTGTCGTTCATCGCGCGGTCGAAATCGATCCCCAAATGAAATTCGACGGTTGTCGCGGACACGCCTTCAGAGATCACCGAGGTGATGTGCTTCACCCCGCGCAGCCCCGCCAGGGCGCCTTCGACGCCGCGGGTGATCTGGGTCTCGATCTCGCTCGGCGCCGCGCCGGGCTGGTTTATCGTAATGCTGACCGCCGGCACGACGACATTGGGCATGCTGCTGATCGGAATCTTCGAAAAAGCAAACAGACCGGCAATGGTCAGGGCCAGGAACAGGACGATTGGCGGGATTGGGTTGCGAATGGCCCAGGTGGAAACCTGCATGGACATGATCAACGGACCTCTATTGTCGTCACGACATCGCCCAAGCCGATGAGCGAGCCGGCACGAACGACGATGCGCTGCTGGGCCGTCACCCCCGTCACGAGGGCTACGTCATTTTGGTGAAGACGCAAGGTGATGGGTTGACGGGTGATCCGGCCTTCGGCCTCGACCGTCCACACGAAAGCACCGGCGGCGTCCCTCTGGACGGATGTCGCAGGCACGGCAAGGGCCGTAACGGCATCCAGCGCGATGTCGCCATGCACATAGCTGCCAAATTTCAACCCGGCGCCAGCAGCGATCGCCACGCGAACCGGTGCGGACCGGTCAGTGGCGTCGATCCGTGGCGATACCAAACGCACGCTCCCCGTCAGCGGTTCCGGTATTCCCGAAACCGACAGGCTGACGGCTGCTGCGGGCAGGACCCGACTCGCGACCTCTTCCGGAACACGCAGTTCCGCTTCGATTTCGCCATCTCGGGCAATGCGGAACAGCGCCTCACTGGTGTTCGCCAAACCTCCGATTGTGGCCCGTCGCTCGAAGATAACGCCGTTCTCGGGCGCGATGATGACGGTTCGCCGCAAGGCCAGCCGCGCCTCCTCCAGCCGGGCCTTCGTGGCGTCCATGGCGTTCTTCTTTTCCGTGACAAGGCTTTTGCTGACGGCCCCTGTATCCTTGATCGAGTTCACGCGGGCAAACTCGTCACGGGCCTTGGCGTACTCCGCTTCCATCTGCGTGACCTGCAGGCGGACGCCTTCCGTATCGAGGACGGCAAGCGTGTCGCCCTTGCGCACGACATCGCCCACTTCCGCCGACAGGCTCAGGATGCGGGCGCTTGAGATCTCGGCAAACACGGTGATCTCCTCGCGCGGGACCAGGCTCCCGGTCACGCCGGCGCGCTCAACAACCCGCTTTTCCTGCGGTGTGGTGACCGTAACTCGTATGCTTGCTTCCGGCTCTGCGCGTTGCACGATTTCCGGTACGCTATTCGACAGCGAGGTCCCCGCATAAGCCACCGCGCCCAACAGCGCCGCCCCAAGTAAGATTTTCTGTTTCATCGCTCCGCCGATCTTAGGACTTCAGACGATGCCTGAGTCCCATAGGCCGGTTGCGTTTGAATCGAGGATATGTGGAGATACGATGGAGATCGAAATGGATGGATATGCGACTGTGGAAAAGAAAGCCCTGATCCTGGTAGCGGAGGACGAGCCCGACATCGCCGATATTCTGGCCGCCTATCTCGAACGCGCGGAGAACCGTGTCGTCCGGGCCGAGGATGGGCGCCGCGCACTGGACCTGCATTTATCGCTGAAACCGGATCTGCTGCTGCTGGATGTGCAGATGCCACGCCTGGACGGGTGGCAGGTGCTGACCGAGGTTCGCCATCGCGGCAACACCCCTGTGATCATGTTGACGGCGCTGGATCAGGACATCGACAAGCTGATGGGGCTGCGCATCGGTGCCGACGATTACGTTGTGAAACCATTCAACCCGGCGGAGGTCGTGGCCCGGGTCAAAGCGGTGCTGCGACGGACGAGTGGGGAGGACCAGGATGCTTCTCGCCGCGTTCTTCGGTTTGCTGCCTTTCGGGTTGATCTGGAGGAGCATCAGGTCGTGGTGGAGAGAGAGGGTGGACGCGAACGGATGCTCGACCTAACACTCACCGAATTTCGTTTGCTGGCGCATCTGGCCCGGACACCGAAGCGGGTGTTCAGCCGGGCCGAGCTGCTGGAAACTTGCCTGCCAGAGGGGGAGGCGCTGGAACGCACCGTCGATAGCCATCTAAGCAAGCTGCGCAAAAAGCTGGAAGCGGAGGGGGTGACCGGCGTGCCTGCGAATGTGCGAGGCGTCGGCTATCGTCTGGGCGGAGCGTGACCCCGATGTCCGAGCAGCAGAAGGCCTCCGGACTGCGCCGTCAGATCACCCTGTCGATGATGGCCTTGGCGTTCAGTGTGGTCTTACTGGTGATCTGCGGGTCCTACGTGTTCTATGCGGCTGTCCTGACTTACTCCCCGAACAGTGTTTCCGATGATCTCTTGCCCGCCCCGGCCGAACTGACATGGATGGCCGCAACGATGCTCGCGGCACTGGCGCTGGCAACCTGGGTCGCGGTTAAACTGGCGCAACGGATTTTGACGCCGCTCAACTCCGTCGCAGATAATTTACGGCGGGTGGCAGAAGGTGACTTGACCGCGCGTGCTAGCGCCGATGACGGGTCGATGGGCGAAGCGACGCGCCTTGTTTCCGATTTCAACCACCTGGCGGAACGTTTGCAGCACATGGCGCGGGACCGGGAATTCTGGAACGCCGCGATTGCGCATGAACTGCGCACGCCGGTGACGGTATTGCGCGGCCGTCTTCAAGGGCTATCTGAAGGGGTGTTCCAACCGACGCCCCAACTGATTTCCGGGCTGCTGACCCAGGTGGAAGGATTAAGTCGGCTGGTCGAAGATCTGCGCCTGCTGGAATTGGGCGAAAGCGGGCGCCTGACGGTTCACCTGCAGGAATGCAACCTCGCCGACGAAATCCGCGCCGCGGTGAACCCCTTCGAACCGACCTTACGGTCCGCCGGTTTCTCACCGGTGCTGGAATTGGCGGACATCGAGGTCATTTGCGATCCGGTGCGAATGCGCCAGGCCCTTTTGGCATTGCTGGACAACGCCATTCAGCATGCAACCCCTGGCCCGCTGCATATCCGCACCTTTGAACGCGACGGCCTGGCCCATCTGCAGGTGGAGGACATTGGGCCTGGAATTCCAAGTGAAATCGGGGAGCGCGTATTCGAGGCCTTCTACTGCGCCGAAGCCGTGCGTTCCGGTCAGGGCAGCGGCTTGGGTTTGGCCGTGGTCAAGGCGATAGCGCGCGCGCATAAAGTCGAAGTTTCGTGCAAGGCCTCTGATGCCGGGGGAACCGTGTTCGAGTTGGTTTGGCGCGCGTGAAATGGTCCGATTCTTTGGGGGCAGATCACAGCCCGTGGGACCATAGAATCGGTCCCAAGCGAATCAGCAGAAAATGTTGGTGTCCCCGGGGGATTTGGAACCAGTCCTCCAGGGGGGATCGATCACATCCCTATCTCATGGCTAAGCAGGTCGGTTGGCATGGGATGCGCCAAGACGACAATGGCGGCCTCCTTGTTCCGTTGAGAGACGAGAATGGGGTGATGTGGAACTTTCAGAGGATCTCGTCCGATGGCGAGAAGCGCTTCCTGAAGGGCGGCCGCAAGGCAGGCCTCTATCACACGATCGGGGACATTGAGGAGAAAGGCCCGGTCGTGATCGGCGAAGGCTATTCCACATCGGCGACGATCCACGAAGCGACCGGCCTTCCCGTCGTCGTTGCCTTCGACGCCGGCAATCTCCGCGCTGTCGCCGAGAAGATCCGGGAAAAGCATCCGGAGGCGCGGATCTTCATCGCGGCCGATGATGATCACGCCAAGGACCGGAACGCCGGTCTCCGCAAGGGAGAAGAGGCGGCAAAGGCGGTCGGCGGAATCTCGGTCAATCCGGGGCTGACGCCGGCGGAACGCGAGGCCGGCATGACCGACTTCAACGACAAGGCCCGGAGCGCCGGCAAGGCGGTCGTAAAGGATATCTTCGATGCGGTGATCGGCCGGCCGCGCCCGCTCTCTCCGGAGCGCAAGACGGGAGAACGCAAGACGGCGGGGCGCGCCCAGTCCCTGGCGATGTGACGGCGCCATGGGGAAGAAGATACTGACCAAGTGCTATCTGGAGGTCGAGGAGAAGGCGGAACTCGTCGGCAAGGCCGGTGCCGCCAATCTCTCGATCTCCGACTATATCCGGCGGATCGTCACCGGCATGCAGGTGCCGGCGCCGGAACGGGCGAACACGATCCGCGATCTCCTGAAGGTGAACGCGGACCAGGCGCGGCTGGGCAACCTGCTGCGCCTGGCGCTCGATGACGACGGGTGGCGAGTGGAGACGCCGGACGAGACCTTGGATGTGGAATCGCTGATTGTTAAGATCAGAAATACGCAAGCCGAGTTGAAGTCCATCGTGAAGGATCTGTGAGATGACCCAGGTGATCAGCGAAGAGGAACGCAAGAAGCGCCAGGCCTTGAGCCGGGCGCTCAACGACGCGTTCGCACGCGGCGACATGGAAACCTACGATGCCCTTATGCGTGAAATCGAAGCCCCGGCGGAAGCGCTGATGGCGGCGAAAAAGTCCATGGGTGCGGACTGGGTGCGCAAGAAGGGGTTCAATACGAAGCGGGCGGACGAGAAGTATGGACCGGGATGGCTTGATCGATAGTTTTGCGACACTTGCTCTTCAGGAAAAGTGGGCCATAGACAATCTCTCCGTCACGCGGGAAGCGGCCGATCTCAGTGAAGTGCGGGGAAACATCCTTGAAAACCTCAGAGCAGTCGGGCAGGCGGGGGACGTGAAAACGATCCTCGGTGCCGAGCGCATGCTGCTGGAGAGCGAGCGGGTGTTCTTCTCGAACAGCCCGGCGATGCAGGGCAGTCTCGCGAGTGCGCTCGACGAACTGGCGGCCGCCGAGATCACTTCGGAGAAGGTCCACGATCCGGAGCGCTATCGCGGCCAGGTCGATGAGGCCTACCGCTCGCACAAGAGCCGGAGCGGCGATCTGCCGATCGACGAGGCCCGCCAGTTCTTCAAGTCGCACAATGCGCGCTTGCTCAACATGGACAAGGCGCGTCTGTCCGATGACGAAAAGCGGATCGTCGATATCCGCCGGGCCAATCTCCGAGCCGCCGAGAAGTCCTATATCGCCGATCAGCGTCAGGCGCTCGGTCTCGGGCCGGAGCCGGCTCGTGCAAGAGGCCGAGACCGGGGACACGGGCCGGCGCTGTGATCGCGCACAAGGTCATGGAGAAGAAGGAGAGGGCGGCGGACAAACCGCCGCCCTTCTCCAAACGCGCCTATTACATCGCGGCAGCCAAGGAGGGGAACGAAAAGCTCGATCATCTCTGGATCGTCAACGCCAATGCCGGCACAGAGCTCGAGGATCTCGACCTGGCGGTGAAGGAGGTCATGGCGGCGCACAGCCTCAATACCCGCTCCAAGGCCGACAAGACCTATCACCTCGTCGTCAGCTTCGCCGCCGGCGAAAAGCCGGACCTCGATGCGTTGAAGGATATCGAGCGGCACTTCGCCCGGGCGCTCGGCTTCGAGGATCATGCTCGCGTCGCCGGCACGCATGACAATACGGATCACTATCACATCCATATCGCCTATTCGAAGATCCATCCAGAGAAGCTGACGATCCACGAGCCGAAACAGGATTTTAAGGCGCTTGCCCGGACCTGCCGGGAGATGGAGAAGAAATACGGCCTTCAGCCCGGCATCAAACAGGACAAGGACCCGATCGAGCGACTGCTGACGCCGAAGGCACGCGACTACGAGGCGACGACCTGGGAAGCCTCGACAGAGCGCAAGATCCTCGAACATCGCGAGCGCCTAGCGGAGACCTTCGGCACGGCGAAGACCTGGGCGCAGCTCCAGGACCTCGCCGCGAAGGAGGGTCTCGCCTTCGCCAAACGCGGCAATGGACTGGCGCTGTTGACGCTCAAAAGTGGGAAGGGGATCAAGGCCAGCACGCTCGGCCGGAGCTTCTCCCGGAAGGCCCTTGAGGAGAAGCTGGGCGTCTTCGAACCATCACGCCACAGCGCGCCGGCAAAGATGACCCGGTTCGACCGGGTGCGGCCGTCGAAGCGCTTGCCGGGCATGGGGCCGATGTGGCGGCAGTACGCGACGATGCGCGGCCGCCAGGCGAAGGCGCCGAGCCTGGTCGGGAAGCTCTATCGGAACTGGAAGACCTTCCTCTATGCCGACGCGCTGAACGATCCGCTCGCGATGGCGCTGATCCTCAGCCATCGAGGTTTGTATGATGGCATAGGAAAACTTGAAACAAGAACAACCGAAAAATCACTGCAGTCGACATCTGCCAAAATAAGTATGTAGCGATAGGCAGGGAAACGTAATTCTTTTTCATTGTCCTCAAATCATAACTGCCGCCGCTAAGCTCCACTATAATTTTGCGTTTCGGTCAAACGCTTAGGATTTCTCCAAGAATGTGTTCAAAAATATTCTAGGTTCGCTGTTCCTTAACAGAAAACTGATACAGGAATTAGAAGAGCGTAATTGCATTGTCCCTCACCAAATTATCGCTTCCTATGATAGCATATAATGATACAATCACTCTATGGCTGCGCGATGGAGAAGAAATCGAGATAACTTGATCTATAGCCCTGTTAAGCGAAGGGTGGTGTCTTGTAGATCAACATCGTTCGCCGAGCGACCTCCAAGGCACCACAGCAAATGAACACCCTGAGTCAACGATTGCGAAAGTCTGGTGATCTATTGCGCCGCAACAAGATATTGAGGGAAATTGTAAAGTTTAGGACCCTTTTTGCTGCCTTTTTCTTCGGAGGCTTGTTGTATTTCGTATATCAAGATAGCGCCCAAAATCCTGTATCATTCTCTGACGATGGTGCCTTCCGCCAAGATCCGGAAATAGTAAAGTTGTTAGATATTCTTAATGATTCCGGCAGCGATAATGAAGTAAAAAAGAAAACATTTGAAAAACTTGTGTTATTTGGGCACCCGTTTTTAAAATTGGATTTAAGGTATGAAAATTTGACGGGCGCAAAAATTCCGTCGGCGTATCTTCCCAATGCTAATTTTGAGGGCGCCAATTTGTCATTTTCCGATCTAAGTAATGCTTATTTGTTGGGAGCTGATTTTAGCGGTGCAAATCTCAATGGCGCGAGCTTTCGTGGCGCAGATTTGACTGGAGTGAACTTCAGTGACGCAAAAATGGTTGCTGCAGACATGCGTGGTGCCATCGTGATGAAAAGTAAGTTTGAAAACTCGATGTTGAAATCGGCAAAACTAGGTCGGTCTCTTCTTTGGGGTGCTAACTTTATTGGCGCCGATCTCACCCAAGCAGATTTCACGGGTGCTGATCTTAGCGAGGCTATTCTTATGAACCGACCCGGAGCAGAACCGAATATTACTCAAAGACAAATTGATGTAACATGTCAATTTCCATTTGATATGGGCCCGCCGATGATTCCTGAAGGACTTAGATGGTCTGGCAGAGTCTGTTCTCGATACAAATATAATGAATATTTTGAATAATTGGAAATACACTGGCATGAGATTGTCAATATGGATTGTGTTGAGGTATATAAGATGAGTACAATGTTATAATACACAATATAATTTAATTTACAAATGAAATTTTGATTTAGTGAATATTGGGAGAAATAAAATGAATGATGGCAGGAAAAATAAAGATAAACCAAAATGGCAAGAAGTGCGTAGTAGATTTCACCCAACGATGATGGCGTTTGCGCCGGTAGAGTTGTTCGCGGAATGGTGGTTTTGGGCTTGGGGTAAATATTCTAGCTTGCGAGTTTTTGTGGAGTTTGTTGGTGCAGCCGCGATACTCTTAGGTGTTGTTAGTCTTTGGAACGACTATGAGCAAAGGAAAATCGACAGAGTTGTTTTGAATGCACAGCTAAAAGCGCAAATAGCCAGCCTCACGGCGGTGAATGAGCCCGGAACTGCGAGGAGAGGCACGCTTCCAATACTAGAATTCTTGGTTCGTGAAAATGTTTCTTTAAACGGGATGTCATTGGCAGGAGTTGACCTGACCGGTGCTAACCTTAGTGGGGGAGACTTGCGAAACGCCGATTTGGCGGGAGCAATACTGGTTCATGCAGATCTTTCTTATGCCAATCTTGAAGGTGCAAATCTCACGGGCGCAAACCTATCAAAAGCCACTCTCGCTGGAGCGATAGCTCGTCGCGCAGATTTTAGTCGTGCGAGAATAATTTTTGTCGACCTAACAAAAGCGAACTTCTCTCACGCCATCTTTAAGAATACCGATTTATCTTTGTCAGACCTATCTGATACTAACGCAACATTTGTAGATTGGTCTGGCGCGAATTTGGAGGGAGTAAATATCTCCGGTGCTGATCTCCGCGCTGATCTTGCGGCGGCAGTGAAAGAGCCGATTCAAGCGGCCCTACCTTTAAATGAGCGTACGACAGAGGTTATATTGGGACCAACTGATGGCGGCCGAGTCGTAAATCTAACTCCAGCAACAATTACTCAGCAACAAATCAATATAACTTGTATAGATGATGGGCGTCCCGCATTTCTAAACAGAGGGAGGCAACAGCCACGGATGCCGTGTTTGACTCGTCGCGTTCAACAGTAATATTCGAATGTCTTGTGGCGTTAGTGGTCTGAGCCCTAGGTACTCGTCCAAAGGTTTGGGAGAGCCCGATTCTGGCTAAAGCGAAGTGGTTCCGGATATCCGGACATGTGCAAAGCGCCGTCGCGCGGGTCGCTATACCTCCTGCCGACGCCGATAAGGCAGCGGGGACGAGGTGAAGTCAGGTTGTGAGCGAGGTTGTCCTCTAAGCAAGGGCAATTGTCTTCCGATCCTGTTCGAAAATGGATGACGGGATTAGTTTTGGCTTCAGATTAGATGAGTTGGTGCTAAACCGATCCAAGGGGGCGATCCTGAAAGGAAAGTGGGAAATATCTGGGGGCGGAATGTTGTTACTCGATCCCGAGGGCAACAGGATTCAGGCCTCGGCAAAAGATATATATCTTGCGCTTGTTGAACGCCGCCCGTCTGAGCCGTGGATTCCTACCGTCGCCGATGGTCTGCGGGCCTCGCGCTATCCATTATCGTCCTCCCTGGCAATTGTGGATAGCGGAGAAGGTATCCCCGCTTATGCCATTATTGGCAGTGCTAGAGAGGTGACGCTTGAGCTGGATGTTGCCGACCTTGAGCGCGGCTACCGGATCGCCGATGGCGTCTGGCATCCCGTCGAACCGGAAGCGGCTCAGGAAGTCCTAGATCTGCTGTATAGCACCGGCGCGAGCATCGGTCCGGCCCGCTCGCTGCGGACCTTTCTTGCCGTGCGCAAGGCGGGCGCGGAGGGCGGCGCGGTCGATGACCAGATGGCCGACAAGACGATTTCCCCGCTCGCTTTTACCCCACCTGCCGACGGTGTTCCCGCCGGTGTCAATGCCACGCTCCATGCCTACCAATTGGCAGGCTGGCGTTGGCTCAAGTTCCTGCTGGCGGAAGGCATCGGTGGACTGCTGGCCGATGAAATGGGCCTTGGCAAGACCTTGCAGGTCATTGCCGCACTCAGCGATTCCGGCGATGGACTGTTGCGACCGGCCCTGGTTATAGTTCCCGGCTCGCTGCTGGAAAACTGGCGGCGCGAGATCGCCAGGTTTGCGCCGCACCTGCGCGTGCTAAAACATCATGGCCCGCTGCGCACGGGCCGCCCAGCCGAACTGCATGGCTATGACGTGGTTATCACGTCCTATGACAACGCCGTGGGCGACAATAGTCTGCTCAACATGATCCATTGGAAAGTGGTCATCCTTGACGAGGCGCAGTTCATCCGCAATCCGCGCGCCCAGCGCACGAAAGCCGTTAAGCGCCTGCGTCGCGACTCCGGTCTGGCCATGACCGGCACCCCAGTCGAAAATCGCTTGCTCGATCTTTGGTCGATAATGGATTTTGTGATTCCCGACCACCTCGGCGACGTCAAATCCTTCGAGGCGCAGTTCTCCGATGACGTGGTCGGCGCGGCCCGGCTGGAACCGCTTGTGTCGCCACTCATGCTACGCAGGCGGGTCGCCGAGGTTGCGAAAGACCTGCCGCCGCGCATCGACATTCCCCAAGTGCTTGAGTTGGATGAGGACGACGCTGCCGCCTATGACGCTGAGCGCGAGCGCATCATGGTAGAGTACGGCGCTGCCGCAACTCTTGTCGCCCTCTCATCGCTACGCCGCTTCTGTGCCCATCCAAGTCTGATAGCCGGTAACTCCGCCACGTCCGATCCCATGACTTTTTCCAAGTTCCGCCGCTTAGACGAGATCGTGGAGGAAATATTTGCGCGAGGCGAAAAGGTTATCATCTTCACGTCGTTTACTGCGATGGCCGACATTATCTCGCGACACATTGAGACCCGCTTTGGCGCTTTTGCCGGGATCATTGACGGTCGCCTAAGCATCGACGATCGCCAGCCGCTGATCGACCGTTTCAGCGCCATCCAGGGCGGTGCGGCACTTATTCTAAATCCCAAGGCGGGCGGCGCTGGTCTCAACATCACCGCCGCAAACCATGTCATCCACTATAATCCCGAATGGAATCCCGCCCTAGAGGACCAGGCTTCCGCTCGCGCTCACCGGCGCGGTCAGAAATTGCCGGTGACGGTGCATCGCCTTCTTGTCGCCGATACCGTGGAAGACGTGGTGGACGAGCGTTTAACACGCAAGCGCGCACTTTCCGACACCGCGATTATCGGAATTGAAGGCAAAGATGACGACTATGGTGATATTGTTGCAGCACTGAATCGTTCACCATCCAGGCGGGTAGGAAAGTAGGACATGACTGAACGACGGATCGTAAAGGTTTTGAGTGCCAATGACACAGGCGAGACGGGCGGTCATCAGGCCGGTATCCTTGTGCCCAAGGATTCCGCGCTGCTGTCATTTTTTCCGAAGCTCGATGCAAGCCTCTACAATCCGCGCGTCCACCTGCGCTTTGTTGACGATAGTGGGACGTTTTGGGAGTTTGCGTTCATCTACTACAATAATGCCCTTTTTGAGGGCACCCGCAACGAGTACCGCCTAACGCGGATGACTAAGTATATCCGCCAGGCCGGGCTAGGCGTAGGCGACGAGGTGATCCTGTCAAGAGACGGCGACCGCTTCATGGTTTCACATGCGCGCAGGCAGCAGGCTGAGGTATCTGGGAGGGTCCTGAAACTTGGTACCGGCTGGCGCGTGCTCCAGCTTTGAAAGGGGAAATTGTGAGCGAAATCGAACAATTTGAAGTGCCGCCAGATCCGGAGCGGGTCATGGTCGGCCTGCGTGATACTGGCTATGAGTTCGATACCGCTGTGGCGGACATCGTGGATAATTCGATTGCCGCTAACGCAACGAAAGTCCAGCTTTTCCTTGGCGCCGACTTCAACGGCAATATTCGGCTGCTGATCGCCGACAATGGCGAGGGCATGGACCGGCAGGGTATTATCAATGCCATGCAGTATGGCTCTAAGGTCCGGCCGAGCGCGGCCAGTCTCGGCAAATATGGCCTTGGACTTAAGACCGCTTCCACCGCTTTCTGCAAACGGCTGTCGGTCATTTCCCGCGCGGACGGTGCCGCACCCGCCCTTATGGCGACGTGGGACCTCGACCACGTTGCGAAGGTCAACAAGTGGTCGCTGCTGCTAAGCGAAACTTGCGACGAAGAAGCGGTGGAGCTGCTGGACGGGATCGCGCCCGGCAAATCGGGCACCGTCGTTCTGTGGGAGAATGTCGACCGACTTATCAAGGACTATTCCTACCCGACCGGATCACACGCCAAAAAGGCGCTCAAGGGGAAGGAAGATGCCCTGCGTCACCATCTGTCGATGGTTTATCAGCGGTTTCTCGACCTGAAGGACGACCGCGCGCAGAATGTCGCCATTGAGCTGAACGGTATGTCTGTCGCGCCGTGGGATCCGTTCCAGCGTGACCTGTCGGAACTGGTTGCCGAGGAATCGATGATCACTCAGCTTGAAGACGGGCATCAGGCGTCATTCACCGTTCGGGCCTATATCCTGCCAAGGCGCGAGGAGTTTCCGAACGACAAGCTGGCGCAGGCCGCGCTGCTGTCCAACAACCGGCAGGGCATCTACATCTATCGCGAGAACCGACTGATCCACGACGCCGACTGGCTTGGCCTATACCAGAAAGAACCGCACCTGACGCTGCTGCGTGTCGAGTTTTCGTTCGACCACAAGCTGGACGACGCTTTTCATCTCGACATCATGAAATCGCAGATCATGCTTAACGACGACTTGGCTAATTGGCTGGAATCGCAATTCCTGCCTGCACCCCGCCGCGAGGCCAACCGGCGTTCGCGCGAAGGCCAGCAGAAGGCCATCTCCAAGAAGGGCGAAGGCGCGCACGAAACCTCGAACAACAATATCCGAAACCGGGAAGCCGCTGCGGGAGGTCCCGAGGTCAATGTCGCTGACCCCAATTCGGGCGAGGCAATCGTTAACAACAAGTACGGCGCGACCCGCCTGAAACTCACCATCACTTCCGCAAAGCGGCCCGGCGAGGTGTTCGTGCAGCCGGTTGAGGGTATCACCAACGGGTTGCTGTTCCAACCCGCACTGATTGAGCAGCACAAGGCCGTGCAGATCAACACGAGCCATCCCTACTATCACAAGGTCTATATTCCCAACCTCAACCGCAGCGTAACCATGCAGGGATTAGACTCCTTGATGTGGTCACTGGCGGTGGCGGAACTGTCTACCGTGCAGGACAGCACGGCGGAGATGTTCCGAGACATGCGCTACGAAGTGTCGCGCATCCTCGAAAAGCTGGTCGAAACCCTGCCGGAACCGGACGTGGACGAGAATGTCGGCTGATCCACGTTCGATTGCAGAGCGGGTATCGTTGGAAACCGGCCTTGCCTTCACCGGCAGTGAAGGCCGCGACGGCGATGGCAGTCGCTGGCTTGAGTTGCGTCCCGCTGAACATCCCGCTGGTCAGACATTCACGCTGCGCACCATCGTCGGCTGGCGGCGGATCGACGTGCTGTTCCGCCCGGGCAATTTCGCCGGCGAGCTAATCGAGGCGATGGGCAGCGCCGAACAGACGGGCCGCCAAGGATTCCGAGCTGTGCTGGGCGTTTGCCGCGATGATGGCGCTGACATTGCGCTGTCGGTCAACGGTGCGGCTCGCGACCCCAATGACGACGGTATCTGGACTACACCTTGGCGCAGTCTGGACCTTGCCATCCGGCGGGGAATGTTGGCGATCAACGACGGCGATGCCGATGCCGACATGCGCCAGATAGAACTGTGGACCTCGCGTGCCGCCGCCGCCGTCCTTTCGCTCCTGCCGCTTGAGGCGAACGATGACGGCGGCGAGGAACCGACGCCGGAAATTGCCGGTCTGCCCGAAGGAGCAAAAACCCGCATCGAGGTGAACCGCTACGAGCGCGACCGACGCAATCGCGCCGCCGCACTGGCCATACATGGTTATCTCTGCAAAGCCTGCGACCTCGACATGGGCGAGCGGTATGGGCCGGACGCGGCTGGTCTAATCGAAGTCCACCACGTCACGCCGGTATCGGAAGTGGGGCCCGGCTACATCATCGACCCGCGAACCGACCTCGTACCTCTGTGCCCGAACTGCCATGCCGTTGCACACAGGCGTGCACCGCCGTTTACAGTCGATGAGTTGCGCAAAAAGCAGGGTCGCGCCTGACGTCAAAGCGAGACGCTCAGTAGCCGCACATCGCCGATGAAGCTCTCCAGCGTCTGGAGGTGCGGTTGCACCGCAGCCGGGAAGGATTCCATGCGCTGGGCCGGAACCACGAGCTGGACCCCCGCGCCGGTCATTTCCGCAAACTGCGCTTCCGACACCCCCTCCTGGAGCGTCAGGAGGTGTTTATTGGGGATGCGGTCAGCCTCGTTGAGAATCTGCCGCCAGCGATCCTTGCAGGTTGTCTTGACCGCGAGCATCCGCAGGCCGGAGACGGGAAAGCTCGTGTCCTGATAGGCCGCCTGAGATGGAAAGAGAAAGTCGGGCTTCTTTGTTCCTTCCGATACAGGCTGGTACGAGAAATGATGGTTCTCGACCAGCCGTTCCTCAATGAATATTTCGCGGGCGTGCAATTCCAGCGATCGCCCTGCGCGATTCCTGCGCCGCTGCAGGACCGTCTGCGCCCGGTTCACGAAATCTTCGACCGTCGTAAATCCGGCTAGGATATGCGGCCGTTCTACCGCCTGTTCGATACTACGGAACAGCTCAAACTCACATTCGCGTCGCTTCAACAACCGCTGATCGGGTGGTAGCGTCGGCAGCGGACGCAGGTCGACCGACTTGCGCACAATCTCTGCTGCAGCTGGGAAATCTGTCAGCCACGCAGGCGGCATGTCCGCAGGTTCCAGCCAGCAGCTTGTTTGGGGTGGAGGCACTCCCTGCAGCCTGAGGTTCGCCGCCGTCTGGACGGGCAACCACACAAGAAACTTGCCTGGATCGACCGGGCCAACCCTGTCTTCGACAAGATCCTCCTCTGTTTCGTGCTGGCAGACCCACACATGGCAGTCGGTAGCAGCACCGGCATCATCGAGCCGAAACGCAAACACAACCAGCGCTCCCGTGCTGTCGGGATCGAGCAGCGCCGAGCTCTGCCCACCGAAATTCGTCAGCCGCGCTTCATTGCGCGTGCCTTCGAAATGTGCGTTGTTGTAATAGACCGCCCGCACCTTGCGGTAATCGGCGTTGGAATCGAGGTAGAGATCGAACCAAACATCGGGATTCTTGATGTCGGTCCTATTGATCGCGGGGAATATGTGGAACAGGAACTCCCGCGCAATATACGGCCCCGCTTGGTGCGAGCCGTTGGCCAGCGTGTCGTTGCCCGACAGCCGTTTGACATACCATATTGTATTTGGGCTGGCGTATTCATCGAGCCAGTCCAAAAGGTCAACAATGGCCACGTAGTTCCCCCCTCAGGATTGCCTCTCCTGTCGCGCCATTGGCAATCCAGTCGGCCGCCCTGTTGAGCGTCGCGTCGTGGTCGGCGTCCGTTTTGCCCCGAAAGGCGCATTCCCATATTGTCAGGATGCGCCAACCTGCTTCCTGTAATCGCTCTGCCGCGTTGCGGTCACGCTCGCGATTGCGCCCAATCTTATCCCTCCAGAAGTCTTCCCGCGTGCGTGGCCAGCGAAACAGTGGGCAGTCATGGCCGTGCCAGAAACAGCCATGCACGAAGATTGCAACATGGTAGCGCGGCAGAATCAGGTCGGGGCGTCCAGGCAGGCTGCGATCATGCAGCCTAAAGCGGAATCCCCTTCGGTGCAGGCCACGGCGCACGATCATTTCCGGCTTCGTATCCTTTCCACGGATACCGGCCATCATGCGGCTGCGCGTCGCAGCATCAACAATGTCAGACCGCAAGCGGCAGTCTCCGTTGCTGCATTTCCACGTCCGCGTCAGCTCCAAGCCACGGGGCCATGTGCTTGGCTACCGCTTCCACCACTGGCACAACGACGGCGTTGCCGAACTGCCTATAAGCCTGAGTGTCAGACACGGGGATGATGAAGTCGCTGCCATCGGGTTTGTCAAAGCCCATGAGGCGCGCGCACTCACGCGGAGTCAGGCGGCGTGGGTTGCCCCGTCCGCGCGAGACGAGGATTTCTGAGCCGTCCTTGAAATATCGCGCCGACAACGTGCGCGTCACATCGTTATTTCCGACCAGTCCGAAGCCGAAACCGTTGCCGCGCAGGCGGTGTTTCTCGGCATAGTCTTGGAGGTAACGCCATAGGTGATCGGTCAGAACATAGCGATCCGACACCTTGCGCATATTGCCGACAGTATAGTGACGGTCAGGTCCCTCGCTGCCGTCGCCCGGATGCAGGATGCTTCCGAGCTTCGGTCCCTTCAGCGGATCGGGAATCAGGAAATCAGCGAAGGTGAAATCATTGGGATCGCGGAAGCCAACGATGAAAATGCGCTCACGGTGCTGCGGAACCCACGAGCGCGCGTCGATCACCTTCCAGTGGATGTGATAGCCGAGTTCTTCCGTCAGCGTGCGGTGGATAATCTCAAATGTTCGCCCGCGATCGTGGTTGACGAGGTTCTTGACGTTTTCAAGCAGGAACGCACGGGGACGATGGTGGGCAATGATCCTTGCCACATCGAAAAACAGGGTGCCCTGTGCTTCGCACCGGAAGCCGTGGGCGCGACCCAGCGCGTTCTTCTTTGACACACCAGCGAGCGAGAACGGCTGACATGGAAAACCGGCCAGCAAGAGATCATGCTCCGAGATCGCATCTGCCGGAATCTTTGTAATGTCACCGGCCACATCATGCTTGCAGCCGTAATTGGCTTTGTAGGTGAGCTGGCTGTAGCGGTCCCATTCGCTGGAAAACACGCATTCGCCCCCCAGCGGTTCGAAGCCACGCCGCAGCCCGCCGATGCCCGCGAACAGGTCAATAAAGCGGAAGGCGCTGCCGTGCTGGTTTCTGGCGCGGCGTTCGTCGATGATCCTCTGCAATAGTTCGACGGCCGCCTTTCGGGGGGGGGTCTCGCCGCGTTCCCAGCGATACAGCGTGCTGGGGGAATAGCCGCCCAGCTCTCCGAGCTGTTCGATGCTCAATCCGGCCAAGGTGCGGAGCTGGGAAAACTCGGATACGGCGATGGTTGACTGCACGGGATATCTCCTCTGGGAAATTTTTTGCCATTTTGACACAAGGAATCCCCGATGAGCAAGAACAAAACGGGATAAATACGGTCTGCCCGTGCGCTTTTATTGAATGACCGGCGGGAACGCACCGGCGGCGAGGGCAACTAGGAAGGTCGGAGGGCGTTAAGCGTTCCGGCTACGATGGGGTCACTCCCGATTTATGAGATTCACGGAGGCGGCAAAGTCCAATATCGTTCCGGGATGGTACAGAAGTTTCAGAACTGGGGCGACAACCGCAATAAGGGAACCTGCGTTCATTGCGGTGCTCCCAACGAGACGCGCGACCATGCGCCTTCGATCATTTTCCTTGATGACCCGCTGCCCAGCGACCTCCCCGTGAGTCCGTCCTGCGCGCGCTGCAATCAGGGCTTCTCTGACGATGAACTCTATCTGGCTGCTCTTCTTGAAAGCGTGATTTCCGGAACCGCTGACCCGGAAAAGATCGGGCGCTAGAAGGTCGCCGCCATCCTCCATCACAGGCCAACTCTGGTTGCAAAGCTGACGGTGGCGCGACGGGAGGAACAGGGGCGGATTATCTTTTCCATGGACCAGCAACGGGTCGATATTGTCGTGCTGAAACTGGCGCGGTGCCATGTTGCCTTCGAGCTGAACGAGCCACGGATCGACACGCCCAAATATCTTTCGGTCAGGCCCCTCACATTGATGACGGACCTCGAGCGTGACGAGTTTGAGAATGGCGGCCATGGCTTGGCGGTCTGGCCAGAGGTCGGCAGCCGCGCCATGCAGCTCGTCATCAGCGCCGACGACGACGCTTTCAGCGAAGGCTGGCTTGTGGTCCAGCCAAGCCGGTATCGTTTCCACACGTCGCAGGATGATGGGCTGTGCGTGCGCATTGTCATCCGTGAATATCTGGCCTGCGAGGTCCGATGGGACTAACCGCCAGCAATCGTTAATGCGGCGCATGTTGGCCGTATTCACCGCTCAAAGCGGCGATTGGGCGGGGCCGGGCTTATGAATCCCGGCAAACGCCAAGCCTGTTTTGGTAGAACGGGGAATATGGTCGGCCGCAGTAGCCTGGCGGCCTGCGCGATCCGGTGAGGCGGAACGCCGGCGGCCGTCCACCAGCCGTCGAGGCGGTTCGTCTTCCGCTCGATCCGGCTGGCGAAGTCGGCGCGAACGCGCCGGATTGGAATTTGGCAACATCCCGCCCACTGAATCCGAGCAACGATACTACGCCATGCTGGACGATCAGACCTTGGTAGCGCAACTCGTACCAACCGGCCTCCGGCAATCCTAGGCGGTTCAGTTCGCGCCTTATGACTGTCAATTAAACAACCTTATAGTAGATGGCATCGACCAGTGCCGCCCGGCAATCCCACGCCTCTGCATCGGCACCTTCAGGGCGCGGTGCATTGTACCACTTGGCAAGCCTGATCGGCTCAATCACGCGTTTCCAGTAGTTGTCCAGATGCAATGTTGAAGGCGCAAAATGTAAAGCTTCCGCCAAGCTGGCTTTGTTCCCTTTGTTTACACAAATAAACAAATCTGGCCGCTTCATTGCTAACAACCTCGTAGCCGTTGGCGTGCTACCGGTTCTAGCAGAGTTAGCGAAGGCCGATACAAACAACTCACAAAACCGGTCGAAATCGCTTTCGGCGACGGGGCCTCGGCGCGGAATGCAGTCTATTGCTTTAGCGATCCTGCTGTCTTTGATCGAAATAAGTTTGGTAAAGGAGCCCGCGCCCTGCATCGAACCGAACCAGCCAATTTGGTGCTTCTCCAATCCGGAACCGGCGACTGCGTCGGGGTGGACGATACCTGCGACAGCCTTCCATTCTGACACAGACAGGGAGTTGAAAGATTGTTCTCTGGCGAACAGTGTTTGCAGGTAACGCAGAAACCTCATGCGCGTCTCAAAATGGTGGTTAGGGTCCTTACGGGCCTCACGGATGAACGTTGACCAATCCATTTTCAGGAGTTCTGAATCCACCCGCGCAAAGTCAGCCTTATCGCTGGGAAGAACAGGAGATCGAGGGCGTGGACGACTGCCTACCACACCTGCCTGTAGTCGGTAGGAATCAGCCAGTTGTTCGGTGACAGGCTGACGATGGGGCGCATAGGATTCCAAGGCCGCAAGCAACTCGGAGATCACCGCCTCATCAACATTGCAGTTTAGATGCAAGCAAGCTTCGACATTTGTGCCCAGTCCACCGGTGGTGAAGTTGGCACTGCCGACGATGGCGTCAGCATTCTGACCAGTCACAAACAGATAGATTTTCGGATGGAAGCACACCCCATTCTTCTTAAACACGTACGCATTCGGCACATTGCAAAGCGAGTCTACAAAGTTTGGATCGGTAGCGCAAAAATCGAGACCGACAGTAACCGACTTGAACTTATGCTTGTTCTTGATTAACTTTTCTGCAACTAGGCCAGCATGTGCCCATGCGACCGCCATGAAAATCTGATCATGCTTCGCGATTAGCTGAGGCAACGCCCGTCGAAGCGCCTCTGCGTCGAGAACTGAAATCTTCATTTCATCCCTCCTTGGATGGCTCCGAAATTTCTGGGCGCCTGTTTTCCTGAACTTGAGCCAAGTGACTGGAAATTGTTGCTGGTAGTGACTGTGGACGGATGGTCGCTGCCGAGAAACCTTTCGAAAATGCTCAGAGCGCGCTGGTATGCGTCCCGGTCACCGTCGAGGTCGGCGATCATGTGAAGATGATATCCGAACGAGTTGAACAACCGACCTGTCAGTTTGCTGCCACGCGCATCCGCCTCCCGCGCAACGAAACGAAGATGCGCCTGCCATACCAGGACGAGGCTAGGCAGGCCTGCTTGACTTTGTTCGGTTGCGGCACCGGAAATGCTCTCTTCGACGGTTACGCCGTCTCCAGCTTCCCCGACGGTTCGCGCAATTGTGGCAATCAGGCGGTGCCGCGCCGGTGCGCCATCGATCATGCGTACCAAACCAAGTTCGGCAAGCCGGCGTAGCGCATCGGCAAAGCGCCGTTGCTCTTCCTCCGCGTCGCTGACATTCAGGCATCGCCGCAGCAACCGTCCGGGGATCGGTTCGCCCGGGGCGAACCAGGCCGCATGGGTCAGAACCGAGCGCGCCAAGGCATCGACCGGCTCGGCCGGTTCAAGACGGTCGAGACTGAGCGCGAATGTCGCCGCCACGCCGGCCTCGCGCCCGGTCGGGGGCTTGCCGCCGCCCGTCAGGGAATGGTGCTCGAGCAGATCGGGCTGGCAGATCGCGTCGAGATAGGCCTCCGGCGTTCCGAAAGCGTCATTCCGATAGATCGCCATGTAGCTGCCGGCGAGATGCGGGGCCAATGGCAGCTCGCCGAGTTCCTCGCAAATGGCGTCCAGGGCCGGAAGACCGGGATCGAGGTCCGGCCTTTGTTGCCGCAGAAGCGCGATCGATTCCAGTCTCGGCAAGACACCCAGGGGGATGACGGCGACGCCGGTATGGGCGGGCCACGCTTCTTGCCTGGAGGTGAGGAGCACGCGGCAGTCGCCTCCGGGTGGGCCCCACGCGTCGTAAAGAGCCGTATCCTCGCAGTTATCGAAAATCAGCAGCCTCGGCAGACCGTCCTGCAAGCGGCTGGAAACCAGGGCGACCTGTGTGTCGAGCTGAAGGCTTGTGAAACCGGCGTGCAGGGACAGGCTGGTGCCGCAGGCGGCTATCTCGGCGGGGATGCTGTCGGCCGTCTCGAATCTCAGCCAGAACACGCCGCCGGCAAAGAACTGGCCGTAGCGCCAGGCGAACTCGGACGCCAGTTGCGTCTTGCCGCTCCCGCCGCAGCCGGACAGGACCGGGCTTTGGCCGATAGCGGCGGCCCCGCCATTGCGAAGCGAACGCGCGAGATCGCGGAACTCGTCCGCACGACCGAGGAACAGACGGTTATGCGAAAACAAACGCCGGGAGCCCATGGGCAGCCCGGCCGGATCTGGAACCGCGTCGACGGGCATCTCTGCCAATTGCTGGCGCGCCGCCTCGATGTCATGCGCCGCCACCGGCTCTATCCGCGCCGCACGGAAATGATTGTTGATCGTCGAGTGAACCGTCGCTGTCGCGCCAGCCGCCGCAAGCGCGTTGAACGATCCTTCGGCATGCTGCCCCATACACCTGCCCCGCATAATGGAGGATGCAGAGTATCATGCTGGGTTGTGGCGACAAGAAAAGGGCAAGAAATCGGAAACGAAAAATCGCAAGCACGGGATCAGTGCAGCATTGAGCAGGCGAAGCCTGCGAATACGCAGGTTCGTGACGTGGGACCACTTCACCTATCTTGCCGACCTACGACGTGAGACGAAGTGAGATTTTCCGAGATTTCGACCATCATTCCGAGTTTAAGTGAGATTTTTTGAGATTTAAGTTTGTATACAACCATTTAGAGAGTGCACCGTCGGGGCATAGACGATAAAGGGTTGCTACTCTCTTGGCCGGGGGTAGATTCCCTTCCCTCGTTCCTGCATGGAATCAAAGGTTTACTATGTCTCGACACCATCGGGTCGCGATATACGCGCGCTATTCATCCGACCTTCAGAATCCCTCGTCGATTGAAGACCAGGTGCATCTTTGTACCGATTTGATGAAGCGGGAACTTCACGTTGAGCGCCCGGCAGGAGTCTTCTCCGACGCGGCGATGACCGGCGCAACAATGCACCGACCAGGGATTATAGAGTTGCTGGCGGCGGTCGAGGCAGGTCTGGTCAACACAGTCGTTGCTGAAGGGCTAGACAGGCTGTCCCGCGACCTTGCGGATATCGCATCGATCTATCGAGTGCTCCAGAGCCGCGATGTTTCGATCCTCACAGCGCATGAGGGCCGTGTGACGGATCTTCATATCGGTTTCAAAGGCACGATGAACGCAATGTACCTAAAGGATCTGAAGGAGAAGGTCCGAAGAGCGCATGTCAGTCGCGTTGCTCAGGGGAGAGTTCCCGCCGGCCTTTGCTACGGCTATCGCGTGGTGAAGGGTGTGGTCGATGAGCGAGGGAATTACGAAACCGGTCTCAGAATGATTCACCCGGAGGAATCGGCGGTCGTGCTGCGTATCTTCGAAGAGTTTGCTGCAGGTACAATACCTCATCAAATTGCGCGAGGATTGAATAACGATGGTATTCCTAGTCCGGCCGGCCGCACCTGGCGATGCACGGCCATTCTCGGTGCTCCATCCCGAGGACAAGGGATTCTCAACAATGAAATGTACAATGGCTGGATCGTCTACAATCGGACTAAGCGTGTAGTCGACCCACAAACCGGTCGGGCACGGGCCGTTCTTAAGCCTAAAGAAGATTGGGCGCGGCGCTACGTACCCGATCTCCAGATCGTCACAGACGACCTGTGGGAGAGAGTTTTGCGCCGCCGGTCGGAAAGGCGCGCATCGCCGACGACGGGAAAGCCGCGTCGCGTCAGTGGTCAACCGGTCAACAAACGCCCCCTTACTTCTCTTACCTTCTGCGGCGTGTGCGGCGGGGAGAAAGGTATCGCGAATGCAGGCAGGTATGTATGCAATGTAGCGAGATTCCAGGATCAAAAGTGCTCCAACCATCGAGGCACCAGAGAAGAGGCCTTGCAGAGCGCACTATTTGCCTTTCTGTTCGATCGGATAGATGAGCGTGAAGACTGGTTAAAGAAGCTCCAAGTGGATCTGGAGCCGCGCAGACAGGCCTATGACGTGGTCGAATCTGAAATCCGGGACCTGGAAGTGCGGCGGTCGCGTTTGTTAGACGCGGTTGAAAAGGGTGTGAGACCGGACACGACGATTGATCGGCTGGTTTCCTTGGAAAGCCGATTGGATGAACTGAAGGCAATCACCCCGCCTCCAGTCGTGCCGCAATCAGCTTCTGAAGCGAAAGGGCGCCTTAAGACAGCGTTGAACAGGATGGAGATGCTGTTTTGGGAGCAGAAACATACTCGGCAAATACACCAAATGCTCCGGAGCCTTGTGGATCGTATTGAACTAACGCCTGACAATCTAAAATGTCAGGGCGAGCACATCAGCATCAACCTGAGTCGCCGCGCGTGGGGCGATTTTTACTGCACGGCAGCAGACATTTGGCCTGAGCTTTTTTCGTCAAACCGTTAGTCTTGCCTTCCATGTCTCAAATTTACGTAAGAAGGCGTCCAGAAATCTATGGGCTATTCACCTATTGAGAGGGGACTCCTACAATCCAACACGGCTCAGCTTGGCTTCATACGAAAATCGTACAAGTGACGTATTCTCGGATTCTCAAAATTGTGGCACGGTCCGAAGATGAATATTGAAGAAAGCAACCATGACTGGTCTGTGACCATTCCTGTCGCCCAGAGAAGCCGTCTGGGAATTACCATTCTGGCATGGGGGCTCTTTGTTGCGGCATGCCTTTGGTTCGGGAACGTCTTGGGGAATCCAGGCAAGGCTTCCATCGGAATTTTCGTTATCATCGCCAGTCTTTTCCTGCTCGCGGTTTTGCAGTCCGTGAACGCCTATTTCATAGGGGCTGGATTGCGCGGCCAGATTGTCCTTTCCCGCGACGGCTTTTCCGTGGGGAACGGGTGGCGCGGGCGAAAGCAGTATTCATGGACCGATGTTGCACGGTTTGGGGACATGCTGGTGTCACCTAATGATGGCAGCTCCACCTTGCGGATCGGTTTTTTCGGTAACCCGCCTAAGGAAGGAATGACTGAGCACTTTACCGAGTTTCCGGAGGAACTGGCCATTCCCCAGGATCGGGCGGTCGCGCTTCTGGACTATGTGCGTGAATTGCCGGCGGCGGAGCGGGAATTCCTGCCGAAAGATTTGGACGCGTGCCTGTCGAAAGTTCCGGCGTTGGAGGCAAGGTCGGAGCGACCGGATGCGTAGATCCATCGGACTGTCCTTCATCCCCGCCGCGATGGGGATACTCTCCATTTATGATGGCGCGCTCGGCGCCGCGGCTGTGGCGGCTGCCCTCGTACCGATATTTACCGCCGCTGATGTCCTTCGTTGGCGCGCAGCCGGACCCGATACGCCCCCTCCCGTTAAATCCGTCGGATTTTCCTTTCTACTGTTCGCGGCCTTCTTGGCTGTGATGGCCGGTCCGTACTGGATTTTTGTCCAGTTTCTGGTCGCCGACGCCGGATCGGATGAAGGACGGGCCGTATGGTTCGCCGTGCTGGGCGGCGGAGGAAGCACCGCCGTCGCTGCGACATTGGCGACACGTATTGCCTTGCATCCCTTCGCCAGTTGGGCCTTTGCGTTTCGAACACGCTTTCTTCCGTTCGCCGCCTACACCGCGACAATCGGGATCGAAACATCTTGGGCCGGATTTCCTGCGGGTCTTTCAGGAATTGCCGCCGTGATTGTCTATATTGCCCTTACGGCGCCGATCAAATGGCGGAGCCCCGCATCGGTCATTCTGCCAATAAGCGTGCTTCTCGCGGCTTGCAGTACCGTGCCATCCGATGCGCCCCCGGGGAAACTGGCATGGCGTGAAGGTTGGTCGGACGGCTGTAATTTTTCGCGCGCATTGTCCGGTTTCGGGAATGCGTGGTCAATCGATGTCACCAGGCAAAACAGTGATGAAGACTACGCCGAAGGCTTGAAGGCAGGCGCGGCGGATTGTGGTTGAGCATTAGGGAACGACAATCAGGACCCCGACATGACGAAAGTAAAGAAGGCAAACATTCAGACAGAAAATGGAACGGCGGGCTTTTGCGATCTCGATACCCTACGTTTCCTCGCTGTGGCGGCGTCTCTGTTACTTGCGGCAGTGTCTCCCGCCCGCGCGGGCATGCAGGATGACCTTGCCATGGCCGCGTCCTTCCAAAAGGTCGATGCGGTCCGGGCGGCCCTGTCCAACAACGCTGATCCTAACGCACCTTCCGGTGGGTTCCTGCCACTGGAATGGGCTTGCAAGGACATGCCGCGAAACTCCGCCGACGGGCGGGCGGTGATCCGTCTGTTGCTTCAAGCCGGGGCCGATCCGAACCGGATGAGCCCATCTGGCGCACCGCCGCTACATCTCAGCCGGGGAAACGCGGCCTGTATTGAAGAATTGCTCGCCGGCGGCGCGGATCCCGACATCCGGTCCGACCCGTCGACATCGACCTGTCCCTTTGCACCCACACCGGCCCTGGAAAGGATACTGTCTTGGTACAAGACGGAGGATGTCGCAAACGGCGTCCAGGCCCTTTTGGACGGCGGCGCGGATGCGGGAATCCGGGGATGCGACGGCAATTCGATGCATGCCATTATCGCCGGTATGTTTCTGCGGAAAATCGACCGATTGGAAAAATCCTCCCCACCCGCCGCCGGGTGGTGGCGTCCCTATGTGACGATCTGGCAGGCCCTGGACCGAAAGGCGATGGCCGACGCCGCGGCGCAGGACATGATGATCGACGCCCTGCAACGCGCCCGCATGATTGAAATGAACGCCCATTGACCAAATCGATGCAAACCAGGACCACCGACATGCGCAAAATTTTCTCGAAGCTGGCCGTCATCGCCGCGACAATCACCCTCTCGTCCCTTTCTTTTGCAAAAGGCGTTGTGGCTCAGAACCTGGAAAACAACCAAAATCAGATGAAGGAGATCGTCGAGGATTTCCTTAACGTGCCCAGCGACGGCGCCTTGAAGGATCTGGCGGATCAGCAGGGCGAGAATACGAAAACAGGGACGGTTGTCGCCTTGCAACCCGGTGACGTCGGGAAGCAACGGACGATTGAAAGCGAGCTGATGATCCTGGAAACGCTGTCCAGAAAGCCCGGGGAGTGACCATGACGGTTGGCAATAAGATGCGTGGCGGTCTCCTGGCCCTGTTTGCGGGAACCGTTCTGGCGTCCCCCGCCGCGGCGGAATGCCTGGCCGTCGATTTCCTGTACGAACACCGCGACCAGGTCCTGGCGATCGAAAGTCCGACGGCAAAGTCCGATTATATTCGCCAGGCGATTGCCTCGGCTTGGTCCACCGGTAGCGGCGCGACGTCCAAAACCCTGATGGCCTACGGCATGGGCGAAGGGTTGGCGACCGCGCCGTCGCGTGCTTTGACCGAAAGGGCGTTGTCCCTGGGGCATGGCGAGATGCTGAAACTCGCGAAAGGCGCGCCCGTGGACCAGCAACGGATCGCGGCGGCACTGTCCAAACTGAAGGAAGGCGCGGCCATCACCGACGATCTGAATATCTGGATGGATCGGTTGGGGATCCTTGTCGACGGGATCAGCGTTATCGAATGGTCGGTCGAGGCGATGCGCACCGGGGATCGCTATGCGAAGGCAAAGGCCGCGCAGTCCCTGTTGTCCATCGGACGCACCTTGACGGCCAAGGTCGTCGGCGGGTCGATGGGCGCGGTGATGGCATCGGCAAGCTTCCTGGATTATGCGATCACGTCCTTCGGCGACGCGGCGCATCAGGCCTATGACGCCAATTGGTACAATGCCTATCGCGAATATTACGACAATGGCGGCCGGAACGGCGCGTTTTGGGTCGATTTGCGCGAAACGAAGGGTGATGGGGCCATCGACGCGGAACTGAACCGCTTTTGGGACGACCCGTTTTCCTACGCCAATCTGCAGGGCAAGAATGTGCCGCGTCCCTTTATCGGGGATGCCCTGGCGATTGCGGAGAAAAAGAAAGTATATGCGGCACGCTATTTGGCCGAACGGGTAGAGCCCCAAGTCGCGGAGGAAACCGCGCGCCGGGCGGAAGCCGCCCTGGAAATGGCGTCGAAGGAATACCGGCGGGCATGTTTCGCGGCTAAGGAACAGGCCCAAACCCTTCAAGCCGTCGATACGATCCTTGCCTCCCTCCAGGAAGGGGACGATCCCAATGACCGCTTGTTTTTGGCCGTCCGTCAAAACGACATCGCCGCGATCGATGCGGCTTTGGCCGATGGCGCAGACCCGATGGCCCCGGTCCATGACGGATTGAATTCCCTGGACGCGAGCCTGATCCTGATGCTGTCCGAAGGCGACGGATATGACGGCGTGTCGCGCCTTCTCGAGGCGGGTGCACCGATTGCGCGCGCCTTTGAAGGCCAGACGCAAAATCCGCTGACCTCCGCCGTCGATCACAATAGCGTGGAGGCGGCTTCCTTCCTGCTGGAGAAAGGGTATCCGCCGGATATCGCCCGGCAGGATGGCCGAACGGCTCTGATGCTGGCATCTGCGAAGGGCAAGGGCGACATTGTGCAAATGTTGTTGGCCGCCGGGGCATCGGTCGGAAAGACGGATGCAGATGGTCTCGACGCATTGAGCTATGCCGCGAATGGCAGCCGATCCGACATTGTGCCGATTTTGACCGCCGCCGGCGGCACCCCCAATCGGGTGGCGGCGAATGGTCTGTCACCCCTGATCATCGCAGCGGCACGGGGCGACATGGCGACGGTGAAAGCCCTGGTCGACGCGGGCGCCGACCCGACACTGGCGGGAAAAGCGGGCGTACCCGCGACCTATGCCCGGAACAAGGGACACACGGAAGTCGCCGCCTATCTGGACGGCTTGATGCGGGGAAGCCCCTTCGTCGCGCCGGATGTCATGGTGGTGGAAAGCCTGATGCGATTGCCCGATGGTTTGTTGATCCCCGACCATGTCACGCAGGTGGAAGTCGAAGCCCATGTTCCGGCCAAACGGGAGGACGAAACACAAGGACGGTCCGTGCGGTTGACCGTATACGCCCCGGATGGCCGCACCGTACTGACCGCCGCTGATGAGGTCGATTATCGGAAAGAATATCGGCCAGAAGACAGTCGCCACTTCGGCAGCTACCTGCAACTCTGCGAGGAAACGCCGCCCATCGGTGGGTCGCGGTGCTTGGACGCGGGTGAATACCGTGTTGTCGCGGAACATGTTTCAGGCGGCGAAACCAAACAGTCCAGCGTTCGCTTTCGACTGGGCGACCCCTTTGATCGGGAAGCGGAAAACTGGGGGATCGGCGACGCCGTCGCGGCCGGGGATGTGGCCCGGATCGAACGCCTGATCGGCACCGGCAAGGCGAAACCCTTCGGAACCGGTTTTACGGAGCTGAGTGCCGCCGCCGCAACCGACAATCCGGCGGTTGTCCGGGCGGTGCTTGATTTCGGTGTCGACCCGAATGTCACGGTGTCCGAGCTAACCCCGGTTATTCTTGCCATGATGCCGGATCGCTATGCCCCGAACGCCGCGCGGGCATTGATCGATGCCGGGGGCAATGTCAACGCGGTGTGGAGCCGCCAGCAACTGTCCCTGTTGCATCTCGCTGCCCTGGCGAAGGACGTGTCGATGATCGACACCCTGTTGGCCCGGGGCGCGCGGGTCACATTGGACGATCGCGGCAATCCGCCGGGCTATTATATTTACTGGCTGCTGAAGGACCCCAATCTCGCCGTGCGGCTCGGTTACGACGAGGCAATGGAATACGAGCGGAAGGCAAACGAACCCGATTTCGATTGGGCCGAATTCGCCCGCCGCATGCAGCCCGCATTGCAGCAATTCGGTCAGAACGTGGCGGCGGCACAGATGCAATATCAACAGCGGATCGACGACATCAACGCCACCTACGATATCGGAATGTCCCAGATGTATCAGAGCCTGGGTCAAATTCAGTCGCCCTATACCCCGCCACTGCCGACTGTTTCCGCCTTTTCTACACCGGAAGTCGTCACGTCCGAAAACGCAACGAGCGCGCCCAGTCAAAGCGCCCAGAAGAACAGTTGCGCACGGATTTATGTTCAGGCGGCGGAGGACTACGACGCGAATCGCGGGGTCGGGGGAAATTTGGGGTTCTCGGCGGCGTCCTGCATATCGGCTTCCCGGTCGGAAGCGACGACCGTGTGCGGTGTGGCTATCCATCACGGTATTTGGCAGAACGGATACGACGGCTATGCCAATTTGGTATCGAATATGAAACCTGGAGCAATGGTCGTGTATCGATTTTCCGAGGACCATTCGGCGCGAAAAGAACTGGGGCGGTGCCGGCCGTAACCAACTAAGCCGGATGCAAGTGCCCGATAGACGGTCAGGAGCAGACTTATGCCCAATATCGACGCTACCTTGATTGTCGCATTTGTCACGGCGACGTGTGTATTGCCCACGGGATGCGCGTCTACCGATGAATCGGACGCATCTGCCGTTCTTCAGCGTCTCTATACCTTGCCCGATCCCGATTTTGCGGCATTCCACGATGACCAAAGGCGCCCCGCGTACTATTCGCCGCGGATTCACGCTCTGGCGCTTGCGAAGACAGCCTGTTTCCAACAGGTATTCGGCATGGACGGGTTGGATTTCGACTATATCGTCCCCGGCCAGGATTACGACATTCGGGACTTGTCGATTGAAACGATCTCCCAATCCGGCGACGCGGCGACGGCGCGGGTCGCCTTTGTGACCATGGGCGAAGCGGTGACGCTGGACTACTCGTTGTTGCGGGTCGACGGTCGTTGGCTGATCGACGACACGATGTACGACGGTCATTCCTTGGCCGGCGACCTTGCCGCGCCGTGCCAGTCCGACTGACGTCCCTGTCAGGCGATCCTACGGTAAGGTGAAAATATACGGTTCCGGACTGGGAATTTGGAAGGGGTCGGACCCACTTTTAGTCTTCCGTATCGCGAATTGGGCAACGAACCTGCCCGCGTTCTTCGGCATGAGGGAAAGCGGGATGCGGATTTCCACCGGGGCAGCGTCATAGTCCTTCGCCCCTGTCGTAAACGTCGTCGCCCCGACCGCCCCGTTGATGGGGGTCAATTTTGGCTGTCCACCGTCTTCGGACAACTGGCCGACAAGAACCATCGCCTGCGCGTCTATCCCCTCCATGCAGCAACGGCTGATCTTGCCACTGAAGACAAGGTCCTCCCCGTCGACGCGGTGCGCGATGCCGTTAATACTATTGGGGGAAAGTATCTGGTTCAGTTTCGCCGGGTTCAGCAAAAGACCACCATCGGGGACGCCGTACCGCCCGCGATCCGGACCGGCCGGATTGGCAGTCAGAAAATCAAAACTGGAAATCCGCTCCGCCACATTTTTGGGATTGAAGTGCTGCATCGACGTGCCTGCCAGAACAGCAGTTATAAAAGGTGCTGCATAAGACGTTCCACCGCCGACTTTTCCATTCGGAAAAGTGAAGGTTCCAGGCCCCATGACATGGGGAATAACGCTCCCCGACGGGGTCATCCCGTAACTGGAATAGACGGCTGGGGCGACCTTCCCATCTTTGGTTTTCGCAAAGGCCCCCACGAACATGACATAGGGGTTTTCATACTGCGCATGCGACTTGTGGGAATCTCGACCGTTTTGCCCTCCGGGGACGGTAAATCTCGCGCCGTTCACATAGAGCGTCATTCTGCGCCCTAAGAATCTTTCAGCCGCGTCCCCGGCATCGATCGCAACGATAAAGGGGGCGTCCTTCAACGGCCGGGTATCGACTTCGATATAAATCTGCCCAGGCACCGTCTTTAGTTTACTGGGTTCATCCTGTTCGGCGCGATAGGTCAGTTGCATTTCGCCATTTGTCGCCGCCTTTATGAAGGTGCGGAACTTACCGTCGACCTTCTGCTGAAGCGACACTGTGACGGGCGGGTCATCCGGATGGGCCTCCCAAAACATGCCGAGCAAAATGTTTTTCTGAGATGGTAGGACATTTGCGGCAAACGAATCGGTCCCATCCGCGCCGGTAAACTTGATGTATCCCTTGTCCGCCGCACTGACTGTCCAGCTGTGAAACTGCCGACGTTCGTTGCCGCTGCTGAACAGCGCAAACACTTCATGCTTCCGGAACAGTTCCATCGTATCCAGGATTGGATTGGGCCCTTGATAGTAAGGCGAAATCGCATGTCCAAGGCCAATACTTAAATTGACGAAATCGACCCCCCGGCCGGCCATATCCTGCACATACAATGACATTTGATCGGTAAATTCCGCATCCGCCAGCGCCAGGTCTGCTTCATAAAGATAGAATTTCGCATCGGGGATAACCGCCTGGGCGACTTGGAAGACTTTAAACCCATGGTCAGTACCGTTGCTGATCTTCGTACGTTTGAAAACGGACGCCGCCTTATCGCCGTTCTGGGTCAGCCATTCGTCGATTCCATGAAACCCCGCGTCGACGATCGCTACTTTCAATCCCCCCGTAGCGACGCCGAATCTCCCGGGATAGCCAACCGCGTTCAATCCTTCCTGGAAGGTAAACGGTTCCGTTCCCAATTCGTCGGCATGCCCCACAGACGTAACGGTAACCGCAGCAAAAAACACGGCGGATAGAAGCCCGCGCGCCCAAGACATATTCATAGATCACTCTCCCAAATTCGTTGCATGCGCGCCCACGCGGTATCAGCCGCGGACACCGATACCGGCGCCCTCACACAGGCTCTCCCGGGACCGCTCTCGCATCGCGGCTTCTTCCTGACTCGTGCCGTTCAAGGTTTCGACGAGGTTCTTGTTGATCTTCGCCCAGGTATCCGGGCCCGCATTCGGATCGACCGGCTGGGGAATTTCGAACTTTGTCTTTTCGACCAGCTTCAGATCCCCCGAATGAAGCGCAAGTCGGACCGTTGCCCCGTCTTCCACGGCAATGACATCTCCAGGGTTGACCTGCATGCCGGGGGTCGCGGGATAGCTGCGCAGACCGCGCACCACGAATGCCCTGCCGGTAACGTCGCTGATGGTTTGCGGCGGCAGGCTCGGAACATCGCCCTCCGCGACTTCACACGCAGCATCGGGCATTGAGAAATCGTAATCGTCCGGACCGCGCCAGGTCGTCGCGTACCGCGTTTCGGTCATGACTGACGCAGAGTTTATCGATTGCCATTGATTGCGGTAATCTGAACAACTCGCATTCATCTTCGCGTTGGGGCAGCCTTGTGCGGCGGCGGACGCAATTGCGCTGCACCAGTCATTTGCCTGCGATTGCCCCGTCCGGACCAGCGATTTCAGGCGGTTTTGCAGGTCGTGGATTTCCGACCAGGTTCCGTCCAGGACAGACGCCATCCTTTCGGCTTCGGGCATATTGCCGTCTTTCCGATACTGCCGATATTGCGCGCGTTCATTCTTGGCACGGCTTACCGCGGCGTTGAATTGCCGGATCTGTTGATTGTAGGTTCCCGTCGTCTCGAACAGCGTTTGGTAAGTGCCGCGAGTACCAAGCAATACAGCCGCGCAATTTATCTCAGGTTCTTGGGGCGCTTCAGTCTGCGCATAGGCGCTTGCGGACGCGACGCCCCCTATTGCGATTAAACCCAAAACTCGAAGTAACATCCGTGCCTCCCGCGAAAAGGAATTGAGGATCCCCCAATCGATTAACGCTTACCGTGACACCGCTATTAGACCGCAGAAACGAAAGGGCGTCACTAGTACAAGTGGCTGATATGGCCCTGAAATAGACCACGCGCGGTATTGATGCCTGGAACTCTGGAATACAGCCGACACGATGCGATCACGTTAGGCGAAGATTGAGAAAACTCCCCAAATCGATGCCAGAACTATGATCACGCCGGGTAGAAGATGGCGGCGCTGAACCTCATAGCGTTTCATAAGCCAAGCCACCGGCAGTAGACTCGCCAGGAACATCAAATAAAAATATAATTCGTTGCCGTAAGACAGGAGCTCGGCATACGCCAAGAGCCCGGTGGCACCCAGAAAGACGAGGTAGCTTCCAACGACGATTACCGACCCGACCGCATAGTCGGCAATGGTGGATCTATTCGACATTTTCTATTCTTCATCCGTCTTTTGATGCGCGACAAGATCGCTTTCGATTATAGCGATTCTTGGGTTGTGGCGCGGCGTAAAATCCCGCGCTTCGAAGGAAAATTCGGTTTCGGACCGCCGTTTCAACCTGTACGGCCAGCAGGTGGCGATGAGGTTTTCCGCGTGGCCAGTGTCTACGGTCAGGCGGAATGATCCGATCGGCCCTGCCCAGTTGCCCCCGGTGGTAAGGATATACCCGACGTGACGGACGACCGGTACGAGGTGGTCGGCGGCACCGGAATGCAAGGCACGCCAAATCGACTCGTCGGGACAGAATTCATCACGGATCCATGTCGACAAGCCCGCATCCGTGGGCGCACCGCTCAGCGCGGACATGAATTGGAAGACTCCAGCCAAGGGGACATAGCTATGCACCACCTCGGTCAGATGTCCCGCCTTGAACCGGTGCGACCATGTGTAGGTCAACCGAAACTTCCATTTCATGCTTTCGAAATTGCCCAGCAATCCAAGCGCGCGCATACGATCCTTAACGGTCTCTGTTTCGGTAGAGGCACTTTCATAGAAGTCGCGCGTATAAAGCGGGGATTGCGGCTTCAAGGGAAATCCTTCGGCGCGAAACACGTCCGTTATGTTTCGATCGGTAAGGTCGAAAACTTCGACGGTTTCGGACGCTTGAACCTGTATCTCATCGACGGTTGTTTCGAAGGTCATGTAGGCCCCGTCTGTCGCCGTTTCAGGTGTCCGGTCAACAAGGTCGTTGGCGAAAACCGGCGGCAACGGAAATCCGACGGTCAAGGTGACATCTTCCGGCGTCACATTCTCAAAGATGTACCGAACCCGGATACGATCAGTCGAAATGAAGAGATCTTCCGATACGATACGGATCGCGTCGGTTCGTGCGAAGTCGATACCCCCGGCATCAATTGCAATAACGCTGTCATTCGCCAGGCACGGAATCGCGAGAAGCCCAAAGCACAGGATTGAAACCGAAATTTGCCGCGGCAAGCGCAGTTTGATTCCGGTCCATGGTTTTTGACTAGGTCTCCACATGGTGGAAATCATCAAGCCGTTCCGGGAAATGCGCCATCCGACAGATGTGCTATTCCCCCCTTAAAGGAAGACCGCGTATTATGGTCTTTCGGATCAGGTATGGAGAGTAGAAGTGGACCGTATCGTAATCGCCGACGACCACCCGATTTTTCGGGAAGGGATGCGCCGCACCGTACAGAGGGCGTTCCCTGGGGCGCAGATATTGGAAGCGGATTCCGTCGATGGCGTCCGACGCCTTTCCGACGCTTCTCGAACGGCGCCGGTCATGTTCGTGCTGGACTACCTGTTTCCCGGACTGGGGACGCCAGATCGTATTGCATCACTTCGTACGGACTATCCGATTTCGTCACTTGTCATCGTCTCCATGGTAGACGACCCGGACACGATAGAGGCGATCATGAAAGCCGGGGCGGACGGTTTCATCAACAAGTCGATCCCTCCGACGGAAATCGTAAGCGCCTTGCAAGCCGTTGCGGACGGCGAATTCGTGTTGCGGACGGAAGCCTCCACGACACCACCACCCAGCAAAAACATCTCGCTACAAACGCTTTCGGCACGACAACGGGAGGTTCTGGCCTGTATCGGGCGGGGACTGGCGAACAAGGAAATCGCTCGGGAGCTGGATATCTCACCCCACACGGTGCGGGTTCACGTCTCAGCGCTGCTCCGCGCGTTGGACGTGCCGACACGATCGGCGGCGGCCGCCGCCGCAGCCGAGGCCGGTTTGGTCTGACCGCTCAATACTGTCAGAAGAAGCGACCGAACCTGTGCCGGGCGGGCCGGCTTTTCCAAAACGGTAAGCCCAGCGGCACGGGCACCGTCTTCGATGTCTCGCGACAAAGACCCGGTTACGATGGCGGCGGGCACGCCCAGGGATTGCTTGGTTTGGCTGGCATACGCCAACCCGTCGACACCCGGTCCTAGATCTCGGTCGACAAACAGGAAATCCGCCGCCCTCGCGATTTCCAGATCCGGCGGCGCGGCGAACACCGAAACGTCACACCCCCACTTTTGCAGCAACTGACGCATGCCTTCGCGGGTCGCGGTATCGTCATCCACGACAAAAATGCGCGCACCGTCCAACTGCGATCCGATCCTTTGGTGGTCAACCTCACGGCTGGCCGCGGCCGCCTCGGCGCGAACCAGACCGCTAATCCGAAACACCGTCCCGTTCGGCGGCTTGCTTGACGCATCAACGGCAAGGCCCAGAATATCCGAAAGCTTCCGAACAATGGACAGGCCCAGTCCCAAGCCGCCGACCGTAGTGTTTTCCACCGGTGTCAGACGGACGAATTCTTCGAAGACACGGTCGATATCACCCGGTTCAAAGCCTGGGCCGGTATCGTGAACCTCCACACTGATCCGACCCTTTTGGCGGCGGCATCCGATAAGCACCTTGGCGCCAGGCGCATATTTTATGGCGTTCGCGACGAGGTTTTGAACCATCGTGGACAACAGCGCCGGGTCGGTTCGCACCCAAAGCCGATTGGGAACGTAGCGTAAGGTTACTCCCCGTTCCTGGGCGGCAGCCTGGTTTTGCAGGATGATCCCCCCCAAAACTTCGTCGAGCGCGAAATCGATCTCCAGGGACCTCACGCGCCCATTTTCCAAGGCAGTCAGGTCGAGCAACGATCTGAACAAACCGCTCATCGATATCACCGATTGCTCAATTTGGGACAGGAGCGCTCTTGTCTCTTGGGACGTGGCATGATCCTTGAGACATTCAGCGAATAAACCGATGGCATGGACCGGTTGGCGTAAATCGTGGCTGATATGGGCCAGCAATCGGGATTTTGCAGTGCTGTTGTTCTCGGCGATTAGGCGAATGCGTTCCAACTCTGCGGTCGTCAAAGTTAGATTCGAAACTTTGTCCGCTAGGGACAATGACAATTCAGCATTCTTCGTGAGGAACGCCTGCATCCGCTTCCCCAGCATCGTGATGATCACGCCGTACAGCACGATCATGATTGCCACAGCCAAATTCTGATTCGTTACCGTATGCGTAATATGCGCCAATGCTAGAAGTGGGATCGCGGTCCAGATCGATGCAAGGAAGACGCGCTGTTCCACATGTTGTGTGCTTACGGCTCCAAGTGCCGTTCCACCGACGACAAGCGTATAAAGCATCAGAAGATCATTCGACAGGGGAGCTACAATGAATGCTCCCAACCCCCAAAGGGTCCCGATGATAGCGGTCAGTACCGCGTAATGCCGTGTATAACTATCGAGCTCATAGGGATTTTTCTGCTTTTCGGAGAGGTATCGTTTCGCCAGCATTACCGCGGAAAATGAGAATACCGATATAGTGCAAAACCATATGATTGCTTTACCTGAGGCATCTTTCGATTCAGGTGCACTCAGAATTAATAGCAGGGTCAATGCGACCACACCGACGTGAACAAGCCAGTTCTTAGACGCACCGGCAAAAAGAAAGTCCGTGCGCCAAGACGGAGATAGCACGAAATTTATCGATTTATGGTTCACCAAGTTCCCGATTCTTCTCTTTGATGTGATTTTCTCGCTATATCGGGGCATCAACCCAGAACCGTCTATTATCCGAGAAGATTACTCGAATTTCGAAATAAATGATCTCGTTGAGGCTCGCATACTTGGTTGCATTCTTTGATCCTTTAGTCGAAACACCTGACAGCCTACGTTAGATCGAAATTTCTACCACATTAGGGGAACATGCCATTTGCTTGTGCAATGGTCCGCTGGGAAAAGATTGCAGCGATGTCTTTTTTAGATGTGCAATCTAAATGGCAGTTGATCGTGGAGCTTAAGGACTTAGCTGGATTGAAATTAGATCGTGTTCGGCGAACAGTACCAGCGAAGTAGGCGACCGGAGAACGAATTGGATCTGTTGTCCTGGTCAAAGCCTTCATGGCTGTTACGAGCAAGGCTATAGCAGCATCTGCGCCACGCTTGCGGAGCGCGCGACTATAGCAAGCTGAAGTGATATCAGGTAGCAACACGGAACGTATCCTGTCGATTCTGATATGCAATTCGTCGTTGGCAGCGCTGTGCGAAACAGGACTACCGTCAAGTAGCGGAATGGCCTGGATAACGATTTGTCGGTCGTCGGCATTGAAGGTAGATCCCGGGGGCGGCAATCGGCTCACGCCACTCCTGCCGTTAACGATCCTACAAATTTTGTTTGTCTGCGATGGCGTAGGATTCTCTGTAGGATTAAGAGATTTATTATCTCTTAAACCAAGGGGGGCGGTGTCTTGACCCCCTATACTCATCTTTGGCGACACGTATGGACCAAGCCATTGGACCAGGTGCCGGCAGGGCAGGTAGAGATTTGGGGCGTTCTTGCGGACGGAAATCCGCTCACGGCGCACGTAGATCAGGCTGCGTTCGATGAGCAGGCGTATCGTCGTTTTGACGGAACTGCGGGAGCATTCGGCGCGGTCGGCTAGCTGATCGTGGGTTAGGTAGGTCGCATTGCGTTTTGCCTTCAGGCATTCGCGAAGGAGTTCGACCAAGATGCGGGATTGTGTGTCAGTCAGGTCCTTGATTGTCCAAATCCCAGACTCGACGCACCAGCGGCGGGCATTGGCGCTTGCACGTCTGCGCTCGGCAGCGTCGCTGTAGAGATTGCGTAGCGGTTTGATTGCCGATTTCGCGGCTTTGTCGGCCGGCTTCAGGAGGTCAAGGCCGCAGCTTGCCGGATGTTGCTCATAGTCGCGATACTGTCTGATCTGTCGTTCTTCAGCCAAAACTTCGTAGCGGGCGAAGGCATCCGGGTCAGCTTCCTGCAAATCCTTCGCTAGGCCGGCGATCTCGCGGCAGGCAGTGAGCGTGTTTATTTCTCGCGCATCCATGGCGGCATGGAGCCGCTGAATGCGGGACAGCACCGGGTGGTACATGCGTATCCTTCCCGGGGCGCGGAGAGCGCATTTGGGCAAAGCTCATCCGTTCGGAAAACTGGCGTTTCCCGTTGACAGGCGCTCAGAAGCCCAATAGCCTCACTTTCAGGAAGATTTCGTTGCGAGGCTCTGCTATTGGGCTTCCGGCGTTATAAAGGAGCCAGGGCCTTGCAGGGCCGCTGGCTCTTTTTTTGTCCGGATTTTATTCGCGTCCTAAGCGTATATCCGCAACCCCCTCTCGTTAGGGCTTGCAGTCCAGCCGGTGGGACCATAGAATCGGTCCCAAGCGAATCAGCAGAAAAAGTTGGTGTCCCCGGCGGGATTCGAACCCACGGCCCCAGGATTAGGAATCCTGTGCTCTATCCTGCTGAGCTACGAGGACACGGGCCGCCGGTTGGGACGGCCGCGCCCGCTATATCATAGGGCAGGGCGTTGGGGAAAGGGGCGTTTCGCCGTCTTTCCCGGAGCAGCGCCGTCGGTCGGCCAGTGTTACCGAGCCTGATTTTCCAGTTTTCGGACCTTCTTTTCCAATCCGGCGATATGGCCGTCGAGCAGTCTGGGCAACATCGCTTGCAGGATCGTGGCGATCCGTTCGCCGCGTCCGGGGAAGACGCGGGGCTTCCCCGCCAGAACCGCTGTCCAGATTTTGCGGGCGATGTCCTCCGGCGCGTCCAGGACCATGCCCATCGGCTTGGTCAGTGAATCGAAACTGTCGGCGGCGGGCGTTTTTGTGGCGCGCGGTGCGGCATAGGTGACGCCGATACCGTCGGCGGCGAGTTCCCGGCGCAATCCGTCGGACAGTCCGCGCAACCCGAACTTGGTGGCGGAATAGGACGCGAAGCGCGGGAAGGCGATGTCGCCGAACATCGATCCGACATTGACGATGCGTCCGGCACCAGCCTGCCGCAGCAAGGGCAGGGCAAGGCGGATCAGGGCGGCGGGCGCGATCAGATTGACCGTCAGCAACCGGGTGAAATCCGCTTCCGGCATGGATTCGAACGGGCCGACGGCGACGCTGCCCGCATTGTTGACCAGGAAGTCGAGCCGTCCGAAGCGGTCGCGGATGAAATCGACAATCGCGGCGCGGTCTTCGGGCTCGATGATGTCTGCCGCGCGGACATGGACCTTGGCCGATTCCGGCATTAACGACGCCGTTTCCGTCAACGCGGCGGCCCGCCGTCCTACCAGCACGGTTTCAATCCCAAGGGTTGCGGCCTGGATCGCCAAGGCGCGGCCGATCCCGCTTCCCGCGCCGGTGATCAGGGCGATTTGCGCATCAGGCCGCATCGTTCAGAACCTCTTTTGGGGTCAGGTCGCGGAAGATATCGCCGAACAGCCGATAGATCAGCTTCGCCGCCTCCACCACGGCGGCTTCGGCCTTGGCGTCGGGTAAGGCGTTGACCAGGCTTTCGAAGAAACGGACATGATCCTGGTCGAGGGACCCATGGGACAGCAGGTAGGAGAAGCCGCCGGTCGGGGGCGATCCGTCCGGTCCGGTCAGGGCGGCGGCGATTCCGGCCGCGGCCTTGTCGGCGAGGGCGACCGACATGCCCTCAAGAACATGCACCATACCCAGCAGCGCATAGGGGCTGATCCGGTCGATCATATAGTATGCGTAGCCGACCATGATCCGGGTCGCCGGGCTGCCGTCACCAGCGGCGACAGCCTCTGCATCGCCGCCCAAAGCCGCGATGTCGTTCAGAATCCAGTCTTCGTGGCCGCGTTCCTCTTCCAGATATTCCAGAAGGGCTTCCCGGTAATGCTTGTCGCCCTTGCGGCAGCGACCGAGCGCCGTCGCCAGCAGCGGGCAGGTATGGCGGACATGATGATACGCCTCCCCCAGATAGGCGATGTAGAGATCGCGGTCGATCCGCCCGGCCAGCGCGGCCTGAATCACCGGGATCGACTGGAAGGATAGGCGTTCGGCCTCGGTTTGTTGCAGAAGGCGGTCATAGAATGGAACATTTGTCATTGGGCCAGTGTCTCCATATGCGGGGCGGGTCGGTTGAGGGCGATTTCTATCCGGGAATCCCCGTTTGCGACGGTGACCCGGTCGGGCCGTGCGTAGTCGGGTAAGGGGGCGAACAGGGCAGTGAAAATACCGGCAACGGTTTCCGGCGGCATGGCCGCCACGGATTCGGATGCCCAGGGCCGAATGCCGACAGTCAGATGCGGAGCGTCATTGCCGATGCCGTCCGCGCGGGCGGACCCAACCCAAGCGACGGATAGCGCCAGGCTTTCCAGCCATTCCGGAGAGAGATTCCGGCCATTGGACAGTGTAATGCGCCGGTCCTTGCGCCCCAAGACGGTGATGCTGCCGTCGGCGCCGATACGTCCCAAATCGCCCGTGCGCCAGACCGCGTCCTCCAACGGTGCGCTGCCCAGATAGCCGATCATCACGCCGGGACTGCGGACGACGATTTCGCCATCGTCCAGTTCGACCCGGGTGCCGGGAAGGGGCTGCCCGGTCGTCGGGATCGTATCGGTCGTCCGGATCGTATCGGTCGTCGGGATCGTATCGGTCGACGGGGCAAGATCGCTACCGCCTCGTTGAACCGATACGACGGAACAGCATTCGGACAGACCGTAGCCGAAACGGACGGGAAGACCCAGCCGACGCGCCATTGTCAGGGTTTCCCCGGCGATCGGCGCGCCGCCGACCGCGACCAGGCGCAGACTGTCCGGCGGCTGCCATCCGGTCATCTTCGCAAATTGGACCAGCCCGGTCACCTGTTGAGGGACGAGGACGGTCGTCGTCGGTCGGGTTTCGCTGAGTGCCGTCGCCGTGGGTCTGATATCGCCGCCGAGTGCGGCAAGGCAGGCCTGGGATGCCAGGACGATTTCCGCGCCCAGGCTGAGCGGCAGGAAGTATCCCGCAATCTGTTCCAGCAGCAGGGATGGCGGTAACAGGCTGAGATGCTTGTCGTCCGGCGATGCCGCGGCGGCGGATTCCAGTGCGCCTAGCGAGAAGTCGATCTGTCGGTCGCCATGCCGGACGCCTTTCGGCGCGCCGGTCGTGCCGGAGGTGTAGATGACCCGCTCCCCCCCGCCAGGATAAATAAGATCCGGTTCCTTGGCGTGTGTCGCGGCCGCCGCGTGCAGGACTTCGTCGTTCAGCAGGATCGGTGGGTGTTGCAGAGCGATCGACGGTGCGGGAAAATCACAAACGACGACGATATCTACCGACGCGTCGGATAGAATATGCGTCTGCTGATCGGGACTGAAGAAGAAGGGAATCGGGACAACCCGGCAACCTCGCAGCGTGGCGGCGAGATCCGCGGCGATCCAGGACGCGGAGGGAAGCCCCGCGAGTCCTACCACCTTTGCCGCGTCCGGTATTCGATTGCGGATGAATTCGACGGCGGCGGCTAGTTCGGCATAGGTGAACGACAGCCCTTCAAGCCGACGCACGGCAACATGATCGGGCGCCGACTCGGTGCATTCTTGGAATCGGGTAAATAGCTTATGCACGGTGGATATCCTGCATTCTACGATCGAAGGAAAGAGCGGCGGCGCGGCTGCAACAGGTCTCCCCGAATACGGCGCAAACAAAGGGATCCGTCTCGTAATAGCGTCCCCAGATGTCCGGATCCGGCGCACGGTTCCGTTCCGCCCGTGCCACCTCGATCAGGCCGACCCCTGCGCGCAACAGGCTGTGTCTCAGTGGGCGCGTTGCTGTAAATAGGCCCCATCGCATGCCCGCATCCCGACCATCCGCGATGATGAAATCGATCAGCCGAAATGCCGCACCGGGACGCAGGGCCGCCAGAGTCGTGACTTCCAGTATCGTTTCCCGCGCGACCGGTTCAACGGCCAGCCGGGCGATTGCCTGTTCGACGGGTAGGTCCAGATAGGTTTCCGAAAAGAAACCGCTGGCCGCGGTTCGTATTCCTGCGGCACAGACGGCGGTTCCCGTTGAGTCGATGGCGACGGCCAATCGATCGGGAAACTGCTGGACTGCGGCACCGTAGCGGCGATGATAGACGTCCTGGATCAGGGCTTCGGCAATCGCGCGGTCCGGGTCGGTGCGGGTTACGATTTTGAACTGCATGTCGTGACGTTTCCTGGGATGGTCAGACCAGTCCGGCGCCGATCGGCGTCAGCGTTCATGGGGTGGACGTCGGTTATTCCAGGATGTATTCGATCTGGGAATTGTCCTTGCCCGCGAACCGGACCCGGATCAGTTCGTTGCGGTCGTTATACCAGACCTCCCGCGACAGGCCGCCTGTCAGGCGATAGTGTTCGGCGGTCTGCTCGCTACCGGCGGCATCGATTTGTTCCGGTCCAAGGTCTTCCACCGAAATCGGCATTTCGGTACCGTCCAAGGTGTTCAGTAGAATGGATTGCTGGACAAGTTTCGGATTCCACAGGCTGGCGGGAATGATGTCGCCGTTGCTGGCATGGGTGTCGACATCGCTTTCGACATGAAGATCGGCACCGTCCTGGCGGACCGTCAATTTGTGCTCGGTTCCGTCGTCGTTGGTTTCGCTGGCCAATTCGGACAATTTGCCGCCCTGCCAGACCTCGTCGCCGCGATGGGTAAAACGATAGACGGCGATGTTCACCAGCGGGATCTTCACGGCGATATCGGTTTCGATATGAACGGTCAGATCATCGCCCCGGTCGGCGAAGCGCAACACATGGGTGCCGATCTCACTGCCATCGCGCAGGACGGTGAAGGCGATTTCCTTGGAGGCTGGAACCCCGGCCACATCCGCTGCATCTGCGGTAAAGGCCGATACCGGGCCGCCAATCAGCAAGGCTGCCACTATCGGTAAAACCGACCGTGTCAGGTGCTTCGATGACCGGGGCGGAGCGAAAGTCGAAATTTTCATACGGGCGGTTCCTTGCCGTTGTGAACGTCGCAAGACCACCGCGGGGAGGGGCAGCGGTCATTTCATACCGCCATCCTCTAGGAAGAAACTTACGCCAACCTGACGCGCCGCATTTGCTGTTTGCTTTTTTGGAGTTATTCGGCTCGGCAGGAACCGCGCCACTCCTCTATAACGCCGGAAAAGGTGCGCATCGTGTCCGGCGTGTGGACTTGAAAGACCATCCGTTTGTTCAGGCTATTCCAATCCGCTTCCGATAACGGGAGTTCCGGGGAATCGAGTGTCGCGGGCGGGCCGTAGAGCGTGACAAGCATCGGGTCCTCATACGCGGTAATGCCGCCTAAATCGCCGTGAACGTGACCGGCATCAAAAGAGACATAGTCGGCGATTTCGGGTGTGCGGACCACGTGGACAACGGAAATTTTCCCGTCCACCGACGAACCGTCCTCGGCGGTAATCGCCATGGTTCCCTCGGACAGGTGGGACAGGGTCTTGTTTTCCGACCAAACGCTTTCCGCACTGCGAAAATCGATCGCACCGCGCAGCATGCTGCCTGTGGCGACGGTCCCATGGTCGTGGTTTGCCCGGATGTCGAATGTCGCGGTGCAATGGGTCGCCGCTGATGCAGGCGTAACAGCGCCGGTCGTTGCGGGTATCGTGACAGCAAGGGCAAGTAACAGGGCGAGGCGCATCGAAAGGCTCCTTTGTTCAATCGGCATTTTGCAGCAGGAATGTAAAATTGGCGGATTGACCGGCGGCGGTCGCGGCCCCCGCGTGACAGCCGAGGCAGGATCCGGTCTTGTCGTATTGCAGATAGGTTTCGAGCGTCGTGTTGCTGACATAGCGGGGAACCTCGCCATGTTCGAACATCGCGCTGGCATTCGCGCCACGCCATTGGGTGGAAACAAGCTGGTAATTGGTCAGAACCGACCCGGCGAGCGCGGCGTGCCACTGCGCATTGATTTCGTCGGTACGGGGGAAGATGTCCCAACACCGTACGATCTGACTGGCGCGATCCGGTGGGCTGCCGTTAAGGCGTGCAAAGGGCGCGGTGTCGGCCCAGCTCCAGCGTTTCGTGCTGGCCGCGTTCGTGGCGCAGGTCGGGCAATCAGGATCGAAAAATGCGTAACCTTCCGGCGACGCGGTTTCCGTCTGGGCCTCTTTGGGCGCTTTGCAGCCGCCGGGGAACAGGTCGCGGGCATAGATGCTGTTGATGTTCCGTGCATTCTCGGCGATCGGGACATTGTCGCGGTGTTCGAAAGTCGACCAGATCCACTCGTCCCCGTTACCGCTCTTCACCCGGCTGACGATATGCATGCCGACGAGCCCGAGCCGCACGGTGAGGCAAAGAGGCTCACCCGATTCCGATGCTTCGGTTGGGACGGAAACGATGCCGTCGGCTTGCAGGTATCGGCTGTCGGACGGCTTGCCGGTCAGTATGCGCCAGGCGGTTTTCATCAGAACGCTGGGCATGCGCCCATCGCCGCCCAGGGGGAAGGAAACCGCCTTTGGGGCGAATTTCTCCTGACCGGCAAGGGTGTTTAACGCGTTGGATCGGATATAGTCCGCGGCGACGTCGTTCATCCTGGTTTCGTAGACGGCGAAATTGCCGTCGATGTCGATGAGGACATTTCCGTCCGCCTGTGCGAGGTCCCAGGTATAGACCCCGCGCCCGTCGGAACGGTCACGGCAGTCCGTTGCGGGTCGGGCCGCTGATATGACGTCGTCTCTGCGCGCATAGTAAGTCCATGCGTATCGGCCCGTGTCCGATAGGGACGGAGCGGGGCGGTCGGGGGCCGCATACGGCCAATTTAGGGCAACGAAAGCCTGCCACGAGAAAAAGTCGAACGGCTCCTGCGCCTTGGCTTCGACAATCATGTATTCGAAGAATTCGCTGAAATCCGTTTGGTCGATTGGGAAGACGGCGCAGGGCCGGTCATAAGGTTCCGCGAAACAAAACCGTTCCTTAAATGCCGGGAGTTCCGCGCGACTTTCTTGAGGCAGGGCCGTCTGGACCAGGAAAAGAAATGCGATAACCGCGCCCATCCAGCGCAGGCCATTTGTCAAAGCGTGATAAATTGTATCCATAAATATTATTTTGGATACAAAATAGAGTTTCTGTCAACATGGGCCTTCGGTTAAATTAGGGTTATGACCATGCCTGTGAGACCGCTTGCCGATCATCAGCCGATCGACCATCCGAGCCCGCAAGTCGCGGAGATCGTCTCGCGACTTCGGGAGGAGATCATTTCCGGCGATCTTGCGCCGGGGGAAGCTCTCGGTCAGGAACACTTGGCCAGTCGCTTCGGGGTCAGCCGTATGCCGGTACGGGAGGCGATCCGTCACCTCGAAAGTCTCGGTTTCGTAACGGTCGAATCAAACAAACGGGCGCGCGTCGCCGCTGTTAGCGCCGACGATTTTCTGGATATCTTCGATATGCGGGTGGCGGCGGAAACCCTGGCGATCCGGCGTGCTATTCCCGAACTGACCAACGCGCGCATCGACGCGGCGGAAGCAATTCAAAAGCAGATAGAAAGCGCCCCTTTAGGCGGTTTCGGCGATTTGAACATGCGCTTGCACATGACGTTGTATGAGGCATGCGGTCGCCCGCGCTTGCTGGCCCATATTCTCATGCTCGGCAACGCCGCCGACCGTTACCTGTGCATGGTGAAGGCCGGTCCGACCTACCGCGAGAAATCGGACCGGGAGCATTATGAATTGCTGTCGGCCTGCCGCGCCCGCGACGCCGATGCCGCGGCGGATGTCACCGCCCGCCACATCGGTGAGGCCCGCGACGCGCTGGTCGACTATCTGCGGGAAATTCCGGGTTCCGAAAGCTGACACGGTTCTGCAGCGAGAACCGCCGCTTCAGAAGAAATCAGACGGGCGTGACGGGGCGGAATTGTTGCGGATCGACGTCGTCGATCTGCTGCGGCTGCATGTATTTTTTCGCGTAGTCCAGGTAGATGCCGGATGTCAGGAAAATGTCGAACAGGTCGGCGTCGACATGCTGATCCTTGACCATGAAGGTCATGATCTTCAGCGCCTCGGACAGTGTTTTGCCCTTCTTGTATGGGCGGTCCACGGCGGTCAGGGCCTCGAAAATATCGGCGATCGCCATCATCCGGGCGACAGGGGACATGTCCTGTTTCGCAAGGCGCTTGGGATAGCCTGTACCGTCCATTTTCTCATGATGACCGCCCGCCAGCTCCGGCACGTTGCGCAGATGTTTGGGGAAGGGCAGCTTGTCCAGCATCTTGATCGTCTGGACGATATGTTCGTTGATCTTGTATCGGTCTTCATCGGTCAACGTCCCGCGCCGGACGGTCAGATTGTGGATTTCGCCGCGATCGTACAGCAGGTCGGGGACCTCCATCCTGAAGCCCCAGATATTGTCGTCGTCGATGCGTTCCGATTCCGGGCGGTCGAATTTGTGTTCGTCCCGGTCGGCTAGGAGTGGTTCCTGAACCGGCAAGATGGAGGCTGGGGTCCGGTCCTTCCGTTCGCGTTCCTCATGCGAAATGCCGATACGGTCGTCCAGTGTGCGCGTCCAGGTTTTCCGTGCCAGTTCCTCGATGCGAGCGAGATGCTCATCGCTCATGAACTCGCCCCCGACATTGGTTTCCGCAAGAAAGGCGAAGTCCGCATCCATTGTTGCCAGTTCCTGGGCCAAGGCCGCCTCATCGATGGCTACGCCCGCTATGGCCAGCGCATTCCTCAATCTGCGGATTTCCGCTTCGCGCTTCATGACTTCGACACGCATGCGGATTTCGTGAATACGATCATAGATCGTTTCCAGCTTCGTCGCCTTGTCGACCACGAATTCCGGTGTCGTGACCTTGCCGCAATCATGCAGCCAGGACGCGACGTGGATCGCCTCCCAATCGTCGCGCGTCAGGTGGAAATCCCTCATCGGACCATCGGTCGCTTTTTCCGCCGCCTGGGCCAGCATCTTCGTCAGTTCGGGGACACGCGCGCAGTGACCGCCGGTATAGGGGCTTTTCGCGTCGATGGCGCCTGCGATCAACTGAATGAAGCTTTCGAACAATTCCTTTTGCGCCGCGATCAGGCGGCGTGCCTCAACCGTGACGGCGGCAGACCCCGACAGGGCCTCCGTGAATTTGATCAGCGCCGGATCCACGGTTTCCGATTCCATCAGCAGAATAACGCCGACAAGTTCCTTCGCACGGTTGAACAGTGGGGCCGCAAGCAGGTTATGTGGCGTTTCCTGCATGGTTTCCTGAATACCGGCAAGCCCCATTCGTTCCAATTCGAGATCATTGGCCGGGGCGCCTTCCGCATGCTCGTCATGGGCGGATCGGACAAGAAGGCAGTTCTTTTCGGTAAGCGGTACAGACGGAATCTTATAGTCGATATTCCGCCCCGTGCTCAGCCGCGACGCATAGGGGCGCAACGCATCCTCCCGATCTGAGACAAGGTACAGGATGCCCGCCTCTGTCTTGGTGGTAGCGATGATTTCGTCCAGAAGCTTGACCAATAGCGTGTCGAAATCTTCTTCCGCCGCGATGGCGCGATTGATGTCCAGAAACCGGCGGATCGTGACGCGCAGGCTGTCCACGGTTCCGGCAAGCTCTACGGCTTCCTTGATCCGTGTCTTGACGAAGACCGGATTGCCGAATTCGAAGGAAGCCAGTTCTTTCACGTCCTCGGACAGTTGGCTTAACGGACGGGCGATCTGACGGATGATGTAGAGGCCGACCGGCAGGAAGATCAGCAGGACGATCACGATGATACCGACCTGACTTCGGATGATTGAGCGCGTTGCCGCAAACAACTCGTCGGTCGGCACGGCGAAAACGATGCGAACAGTTTCCGACGCATCGACATCAAGGGTTCGGATCGCAAAGATCCAGTCTTCCCCGTCGCTGTTCATCACTTCGCTGGATACTTCGGTCTCCAGACCGTGTTCGGTTTCAATGTCCCTTAAGATCGGCACATTGATCGATGACAGGTTATTGCGGCGAATCCGCCCGTCCGCGGTGTAACCGAGTGTTTTATCGAAATCGGAATAGGCGATCAGGGTGCCGTTCTGCTGGACGACGGCGACTTTTGTGTTGTCGGTGATCCGCATATCCCCGATTTCTTTGGCTAGCGACGCGACCGTCGCATCCAGGCCCAGAATCGCGCCCGCATTGGCGGCACGCTGGGAAATCGTGATACCGACATCGCCGGTGGTGAAGAAAGCATAGGGTTCGCTGGTCACCGGTCGGGTGGTTTTACTGCTGGCCGCATACCATGTCCGTGTTCTCGGATCGAAGTGGTAGTCGGGGGCAAGGCGAGAATCCAAAAGCGTCAGATCGAAGTCGTAATACCGGAATGCGCCGATGAAATCCCCGTCGACATTGAGCGTCAGGGATTGCACCAGGAAGGATGTTCCGTTCGGCGCGCGAAACCGTTCCCTCAGCGCGTCCTGGTCGATTTTGCGAACCAGCATGAACTCGCCGTTGGGATAACCGATATAGACGGATCGGATCGTCGTGTTGTCGCGCAGAACGGCGTGCAGGATCGGCAATCTGGACAGGCGCGTAATGATGTCGCGCGCTTCGGTCAGCGGATCGTAAATCAGGATTCCCAATTGCGACTGCACCGGGTCGATCAGGCGTCGCGCCTTTTCCTGCATCATCAGACCAAGGGTTGCGAATTGTTCTTCGGATGCCGCGCGAAGGGCATCGTTTACGCCCCGTGCGCCGATTGTGGCGGCCAAACCGCCAATGACGAGCAATACGCCAAGGCTGGCGGAAACCAGGAGAAAATGGACAGAAACAAGAAGGCGGCGTTTTTTCGACGGCATGACATCATTCGATTATGAAACAATTAGGAACCCCCACCCCAATTCTCGCTATAATAGCACCGAACTTCCCGGGACAGGAAGTAGAGATGGATTCTTAGTTGGCATGACTGTACGCAACCGGAAGGCTCTGTTTTCCAGATGAACCCGGGATCGGCCCTTTCATTGATGAGGATTGCCCTTACGATTCTGGCGGCCGCTTCGCGATCGTATCGACAGGTCCGTCCTCTGCGTCGGACTTATACGGTTGCGAATCCTGACCGCTCCGTGTCGGCATTATGGATGCGGGATTATGTATCACGACGGCCAAGGGGCGGATGTCGACGTTTTCGGCTGGTTCGCTGCCGAAACGGGCAGTGTTTTCGAGTTGATTCCGGTTTCCCTCTCGAACGTGTTCAACATGGTGCTATGCGGGAAGATCGATGTCGTTCCGGGAACCGGCCGCCATGGCGCTGGTACGCCTTATCAGCGAAACGGCGAATAGACATAGAGAAGGCCCGACACGTGGGACGTGCCGGACCTTACTTGAACGCGTAGCGTCGGTGTTACCAGGACCCTGTATTTTCCATCGATGCCCAGGGTTCCGCCGGCTCCAGCGGGTCGCCGCCTTGAAGGAGCTCGATTGAAATATTGTCCGGGGACCGGATGAAGGCCATGTAGCCGTCGCGCGGCGGGCGGTTGATGGTCACCCCCGCATCCATCAGCTTCTGACAGGTCTCATAGATATTATCGACGCGATAGGCCAGATGGCCGAAGTTCCGGCCGCCGGTATACTCCTCCGGGTCCCAGTTATAGGTCAGTTCGACCACCGGCGCCTTGTCGGCCTCTGCCCGCTCCTTGTCCGCGGGGGCCGCCAGGAAGACCAGGGTGAAGCGGCCTTTCTCACTGTCGTAGCGGCGGACCTCTTCCAGGCCCAGCTTGTTACAGTAGAAATCCAGGCTGGCATCCAGATCGGCCACGCGGACCATGGTGTGAAGATACTGCATTGCCATTGTCCGGCGTCTCCTTTTCCATTTCGGTTGCGGGAAATGCACCCGGCGTCAGAGTTAGGCCCAGGGTCCGGCGCTGGCAAGAGCGATATATGGGGGCGATTTATCGGAACTGGTCGAGCAACCGGTCGATATAGTCCAGTTCTTCGCTCGGGCGGTCCCGATCGCCGGCGCGGCGACGCAGTTCGTCGCGGATTTCGCGGGCGCGCTCCAGCCCGCCCTTGTCCGGGACGGTGACGTCGCCCTGGATCGGGCCCTGCCGGTTCTCGCTGGCCTGCCGCCCAAACGGGTCGACGCTGCGCTGGTCGCTTTGTCCTGGCGTCGTCTGGCCCAGGCCAAGTTGGTTTTCGAACCGTTCCATGAAGGCTTGCTGGGCGGCTTGTGCAGCATCCTGCAATGCATCCATGGCTTTACCCTGTGCGTCGAGTGCGTGGCCCGGATCGCCGCCTTTCAAGCGCTCGCCGGATTCCGCCATACCCTCGTCGGCCCGTCCGAAGGGTTCCGGGATATCGCCCATCATCTCGCCGTAACGGCGCATGATTTCGCCCAACTGCCGCCGTAGCGCGTTTTGCAGCACGGAATCGGCGTCGCTTTCGCCATTACCCGCCTTACCGTTCTGGCCCTGCTGCATCTGGCCCTGCTGGCCTTTGTCGCCGGGTTGACCGTCGCCGTTCCGGTTCGGGTCTCCCTGACCGTCGCGCCCGGCCTGGGACCGCTTATGGGTGCGGTCCATCAGTTCCCGCTGGCCTTCCATGATATCGCGCATGCGGTCCATCATATCGCGGGCTTCCTTGCCCTGCGGCGACATCTGGCGCTGGACGCCCGCCTGCATGTTTTCCATCATCCGGCGCAACTGCTCCAGCATCTGGGCCGCGCTTTCGGTCATGCCGTTGCGCATCATCTCCCGCAGTTGCTCCATCATGTCGTTCAGGTCCTGGCCGGTCATGATATTGGCGTCGGGATTCAGTTCGGGAATTTGCTCGCCGTCGGCCATACGGTCCTGCAACTGGTCCGTCATGGCGTCGATATAGTCCTGCATGGCGGTCTGAAGCTCGTCCATCAGGCGCTCCAGTTCTTCCATCTCCGCGCCGCGCGCCATGGCTTCCATCAGGGCCTGTTCCGCGGCGCGCAGTCGGGCGAGCGCCAGGGAAACGCCGCCGTCTTCCAGATGCAGCGCCGTCTTCCACAACAGGTCCACCACCGTATCGACGGTCTCGCGCGTCGGCGGCGCGAATTCCCGGCCGCGATGGCGTTTCGGGATCAGGCGGTTGACCGCCTCCCGCAGCGCCAGGAACACGGTGACATCGTTGTCGTAATCCGCGTGATGCCAGGCGATCTCTTCCAGGATTTCGGCAACGGACACGAAATTCCGGGCCGGATCCCAGGCCAGTTCGCGGCGTTGGTCGATGATCGCCTGGGCGACCGGATGGGCGAAGAACCGTCCCGGCAGGGTGATGACCACAGGTTCGGATCGACCTTCCTGCCCAAGAGCATCTTTGGCCACCAGGGTTAGACGCACCTCGCCCCCCGCCCATGGATGGGCCGTATAGTCGCGATAGACGCGCCGAACCTTGCCGTATTTGGATGGGTCCGGAACCGGCAGCGGCGTCGATAGAACCGCGTCGTCTTGATCGTAAGGGGAAGCCTTGGCGCTGCCGGCCGGACGATCGGCGCGTTCGATTTTCAGTGACAGAGAGGCGATGCCGTAATCGTCCGATACCGTATGGATCACGGTCAACGCGCGTTGCAGGCTGGGCACGGGCGGTTCGGGCAAGCTGACTTCCGGCGGATTGTCCGGCGTGACCAGGATCGACCAGGACGCCAGGGTTTCGCCATCCGCCTGGATCGAAACAGGCCCGCTGGTATCCAGGGCATGGTCGATGGCGACCGCGTCATTGGCGAAGGGCGCCAGCATGAACCGGCCCGACGGTGTGACCAGATCGACCACGGCGTCGCCGATGCCGGACACTTGCGCGACCAGCCGCGATCCGGTCGGCGTGGCATAATCCTGCGGCCCGATCGGCGCGGCATCCGTTGTATCTGCTGACATTGTTTCCGTCGTCGTGGTGTCCTCGGATGCTTCGCTACGGGCGATGAATTGCGGGGGCAGGCCGGTATAGTCCGGCGGGGCCAGCCACGCATCGACCGATGCGGCCATCGCGGTCTGGGCGGTGCCGAATTGCGGCGTCAGCGCTTCCACCAATCGCGGACCGGTATTGTTTCCGGCGGCCGCCAGGGCAATCACGGCCAGAAACCCTGCGGCCATGCGCAGGGCGAAAGGATCGCGCCGGGCAAGCTGCGGCGCGGGTGTTCCGATATCCAGGGCGGCCAGCCGTGCGGCCAGACGGCGGCGATGTTCCCGCCACAACGCGACTTGAATCGGGTCGCCGGAACTGGGGTTGTCCGACAAGGTTTCCAGTGGACGGTGTTCCAGGCCGTTGACCCGTTCAAGGCGGCGTCTGGCCTGGGCCGCTGTCGGCGGTGTGAAGTGTCGGAAACCCCGGAAGACCAAACCCGAAAAGGCAATCCCCGCGATCAATAGAATGCCGGTGTGAATCCACGGATTCAGATCCGGCAGGAACCCTGTGGCGGCGATGGCGATGCAGAAAAGTGCGAAGGCGAGGACGGGCCAGAAGCGTCGTTCCGCTTCCTCCCAATACAAAATGGCAAGCGACAGACCGATGGATCGAGGCAGTCCCGCCGCAGGGGCCGCGCGCTGGACGCGCCGCCCTGCGTTGATTGTCTGGGGTGCCGGTCTGTCTTTCCCCGTTTCCGGGGGCCGTTCCGTCATCCGGTCGCCTCAATCCTTTCCGCGTCGGTTCCGTGCTCGGTGCCGATCCAGGACGGTATGCTATCCAATCCCAGCATCTCTTCATAGGTCTGACGCGCCCGAATCACGGCGTAGTGATCCCCGTCGACCAGAACTTCCGGCACCAGCAATCTGGAATTATAGGTCGATGCCATGACCGCGCCATAGGCGCCGGCGCTGGAAAACGCGACAAGGTCGCCTTCCTCGATCGGCGGCAGGCTGCGATCCTTGGCGAAGGTATCGCCGGATTCGCAGATCGGCCCGACCACATCGACCGGCGCATAAGGCGCGTCGGCGGCGGGCTCCACGACCGGGCGCAGCCCATGGTGGCCGTTATACAGTGCCGGGCGGATCAGGTCGTTCATGGCCGAATCCAGGATCAGGAACCGCTTCGCATCGCCTTGTTTCACGACCAGTGCACGGGACAGCAGAATCCCGGCATTGCCGACGATCATTCGGCCCGGTTCGAGCATGACTTCGCAATTCAGATGCTTCACTTCCTCAACCGCCATCTGCGCATAGGCATCGGGTAGCGGGGGCGTTTCGGCATCGTAGGGGATGCCCAAACCGCCGCCCAGATCGACGCGACGGATCGGATGTCCGTTCGCCCGCAGACGTTCCACCAAATCGGCCATCCGGCGGAAGGCGAGGCGGTAGGGCTCCAAATCGGTCAACTGGCTACCGATATGCAGGGCGACGGAAACCGGCGTGATGCGCGGCAGGGATGCGGCCAGAGCGTAAATGTCCTCGGCCTTGTCGATATCGATGCCGAACTTGTTTTCCTTGCGGCCCGTCGAGATTTTCTCATGCGTCTTCGCATCGACATCCGGGTTCACGCGAATGGCGATTTCGGCATCGCGGCCCAATTCATCGGCAACCTTCGACAGAAGGCGGATTTCGCTTTCCGACTCCACGTTGATTTCGTGGATGCCGGTTTCCAGGGCGAAGCGAAGTTCGCCCTCTGTCTTGCCGACACCGGAAAAAACGATGCGTTCCGGCGGAATGCCGGCGGCGAGGGCGCGGCGCAACTCGCCTTCGGACACCACATCCGCACCTGCGCCCAGGGACCCGAGCAAGGCGATCACGGCGAGATTGCTGTTCGCCTTGACCGCGAAGCAGACGTTCGGTTCGACCCCGGCCTTGCGGAAGGCATCGACGAATACTGTATAGTGCCGACGCAGGGTGGCGGCGGAATAGACATAGACAGGGGTTCCGACCTCGTCCGCGATGCGCGGCAGGGGGACGGATTCGGCGTGCAGGACGCCGTCGATATAGTCGAAGTGATTCATGGCCTTATGCCTTGTTTAGGACGGTGCTGGATAGGTGCCGGGATACGGGGCTTCATCGCCTGACGGCGGTTTCGGCGGGGATTTCTTCCCGCAGCCGGACAGCGGCGCGGCGACCGCAAGGGTCAACATCAATCCCATCAAAACCTGCCGAAACGTCATACCGGTATCCTCACTCTATCAGACCGCTTAAAGGTAATCCTTGCGGGCCGCGGCCACGGCTTCCCGCACGCGGGCCGGGGCGGTGCCGCCGAAGCTCATCCGACTCGCGACCGACGCGGCGGGCGTCAGTACGGAGTATATATCGTCGGTGATGCGCTTTTCCACAGCCTGCATTTCCCCAATCGACAGATCGGCCAAGTCGACGCCTTTGGATTCCGCCTTGGCGACCAGCGCACCGGTGACGTGATGCGCATCGCGGAAGGGCAGACCCAGAACGCGGACCAGCCAGTCTGCCAGATCGGTCGCGGTCGGGAAGCCTTGCTTCAAACCGTCCATCATGCGGTCCGGCCGCGCCGTCATGTCGTCAACCATCCCCGCCGTTGCGGCGACGGCAAGGGTCAGGGATTCCACCGCGTCGAACAGCGGCTCCTTGTCTTCCTGCATGTCCTTGCAGAAGGTCATGGGCAGACCCTTCATCATCGTCGACACGCTGATGAACGCGCCCAGCAGGCGACCCGGCTTGGCACGGACCAGTTCCGCCGCATCCGGGTTTTTCTTCTGCGGCATGATCGATGAGCCGGTCGTGAAGGCGTCGCTGAGCGTCACGAAGCCGAAGCGGTCGGACATCCACATGACGATTTCTTCGGCAAGGCGGCTCAGATGCACCGCATGGATCGATCCGGCGGCCAGGAATTCCAGGATGAAATCGCGGCTGCCGACGCTGTCCATGGAATTGCGCGTCGGACCGTCGAAGCCCAGGGATTTCGCGGTCATGTGACGGTCGATGGGGAAGGATGTTCCGGCCAGGGCCGCCGCGCCCAACGGGCATTCGTTCAACCGCTTTCGGCAATCGGCAAGGCGTCCGCGGTCGCGGGCCACCATTTCGACATAGGCCATCAGGTGATGGCCGAAGGTCACGGGCTGGGCGCTTTGCAGATGGGTATAGCCGGGCATCAGCGTGTCGGCATATTGCTCCGCCTTGTCCAGCAGGGCGCGTTGCAGGTCCCGCATCAGGTCGTCGATACCGTCCAGCGCGTCGCGCAGCCACAGGCGCACATCGGTGATGACCTGATCGTTCCGGCTGCGGCCGGTATGCAGGCGGGCGCCCGGATCGCCGATCTTTTCGCGCAGGCGCGCCTCGACATTCATGTGAATGTCTTCCAGTTCGGTCTTGAAATCGAACTTGCCCGCTTCGATCTCTTCCTGGATTTCCTTCAGACCGCGATGGATCGCATCGCGGTCTTCCGCGGCGATTACCCCCTGGGCGGCCAGCATGTCCGAATGGGCGAGAGAGCCCTGGATATCCTGTTTATAAAGGGCCTTGTCGAAACCGATGGATGCGTTGATTTTCTCCATGATTTCCGCCGGTCCGCCTGTGAACCGGCCGCCCCACATGTCGTTCTTGGACATTACCTCTCGCCCTGACTAAATTGACATTACACCACCGTTCCGGAGGCCCATGACCATGCCACGCCCCAAAACGACCTTCCCGACCCGCCGTGCCGTTGCATTGGGCGTCGGCGGTGCGGCCTTGGCCGCCGCGACGGGCGCGATGCTGTGGCCCAAGGGTCAGGCGGCGGACTATCCGCCGACAACCGGGGAGATGCAAGGCTTCGTTCTGCTGAAAAAGCCAGCGCCCGTGCCGTCCGAAGGCTTTTTCGACGGGGACGGACAGCGCCATCAATTCGCCGATTTCATGGGCGACGTTCTGTTGGTCAATTTCTGGGCGACATGGTGCGCGCCCTGCATAAAGGAAATGCCCAGTCTCTCCCGGCTTGCGGCATCACTGCGCGGCGAACGATTCCGCCTTCTGGCGATCAGCCAGGACCGCGAGGGCAAGGAAAAGGCGGAACCCTTCCTGCGCGACCGGTTGGGGGTGTCGAATATCGAACTCTTCTACGATCCGAAACTGACGCTGGGGCGGGAATTTGGTTTGAAAGGCCTGCCGACGACCTATCTGATCGATGCGAAGGGCGGGTTGATCGGCGGCATGGAAGGCGGTGCGGAATGGGACGGCCCAGACGCCGAAGCGCTGATCCGGCATATCCTGCCGACATCTACCGAAACCGAAGCGTAACTCAGTAATTCCCGACAAGGAACATGGCCGTGGCCAATAGACTAAGCCTGAAATGGAAGCTTATTCTCGGCACCGCAGCCGTTTTCCTCGTTGCCATCGGGGCATTGGTTGTCACGGTTCGCGTGAATGATACCGCCAACCTGATCTACAAACGCTACAAGACTTTCGATCGCTATGTCTTCGAAGAGGTCCGACCGGAACTCGCTGCCCAAGATGCCCGGTCGTTCATTTCCGTATCGTCACCAGCGGACGTGAAAGCGCTGCGTCGCGAGGTTTCCGCCGTCATTTACGAAAACGACGGGGACAGAACCGCTCAGCACGCCTTTTACGCCTACGGGAACAGTAAGACGTTGGAGACGGCTCGCAATTTCAACTTCGTGAAAGAAGCTCGCCAATACTATGTCGCGCAACGGCCCGGCGTTCTTTCGTTTCTTTATATCCTGGAACCTGAAACACCGAATCCGGATCACGCCGTGATCTTTCATGACGGCTTCGCGGGAAGCTTTGTGGATATGCGGCCGATGATCGAAGCGATGGTTAAAGCCGGATATCTGGTCGTCGCGATGGATCAATTCGGATATGGCGAGAACAGCCGCGAGGCCCCTTGCGAAATTCCGGAATACGATCTGACATGCGAGGCCAACCTTCAGTATGGCATGGCAAAACTGCATTCGCCCCTGTCCTTGCATGTCGAACCTGTCCGGGCCGCCGTGGATTTTCTGGAATCCAAGGGGGTTTCGACAATCGATGCCGTCGGCTTCTCCGCCGGGTCCGGTACCGTCGTTCTCGCGGCATCCGTCGAACCGCGCATCCGGCGGTCGGTCGCCGTCGCGGGGACCCTTCCCTATTACCTGCGCGAAGGGCAGGACGCGCCCATCGGTGTCGCCGACTATGCCCCGCTGAAAGACAGGGCGAGCCTTCTCGACCTCTATATTCTGGGGGCGAGCGGCGAGGGGCGCGCGCAGATGCATCTATTCAACCGCTTCGACCGCTGCTGCTTTCGCAATTTGAAGGGGCGGCAGTATGAAGGCGCCGTTCAGGACGCGGTCCAAAGCCTCGGCATCGGTGGTGGTTTCGGTGTCTCCATTGACGAGACCCATGCGCGCCACACCATTTCCGATTGGGGTGTCGCGCGGGTTATGGATTTTCTAAACGGCGGCGCACCGACCGGATCGTCCGTCAGCGACGCTATCGAAAAGGAACAGCAGTGATGTATGCGGGCACGTCGAAGGTTGGATTGGGTCATAATGCGGAAACCACGATCGATCTGCGCAGCGACACGGTAACACGGCCGTCACCGGGCATGCTGGCCGCCATGGCGGCGGCGGAAGTCGGGGACGACGTTTTCGGTGATGACCCGACCGTCATTGCATTGGAAGAGAAGGTCGCGGATTTGTTCGGCAAGGCGAAGGGCCTGTTCCTGCCGACGGGCACGCAAAGCAACCTGTGCGCCCTTCTGGCCCATTGCGGGCGGGGGGAGGAGGTTCTCGTCGGCCGGTCCTATCACGTCTTTTCCGCCGAGGCGCATGGTGCCTCCGTCCTGGGGGGCATCGCCCTGGACCCGTTGGATGTCGGTGCGGATAACGGTGTCGAGCCGGAGGATATCCGGGCGGCGGTGAAGCCGGACGACCCCCACTATCCGATCACCCGGATGCTGTCGCTGGAAAACACGGTGACGGGCAAGGCCGTGCCCCTTGCACGCCAGGAAGCAGCCGCCGCTGCTGGGCGAGACATGGGACTGATTGTACATCTGGACGCCGCGCGTGGATTCAATGCCGCCGCCGCGTTAGGCATCGATGTGAAGACCCTGGCGCGGTCGGTGGACAGCGTGTCCGCCTGTCTGTCGAAAGGGCTGGGCACCCCGGCGGGGACGGTTCTGGTCGGGGCGGAGGATTTCATCGCCAAGGCGCGGCGATACCGCAAAATGCTCGGCGGCGGCATGCGACAGGTCGGTATCCTGGCGGCGGCGGGGCTTTACGCATTGGAACATCATGTTCCGCGCATCCCGGACGACCATTTCCGGGCGGCCCGTCTGCGCACCGAACTGGCGGAGTTGGACGGGCTGTCCGTCGATCAGGCCCCGAACCAAACGAATATGGCGCTGGTGACGATCACGGCCCCAGACCCGGCGGCGATCCTGACCCGATTGCGCGACAAGGGAATCCTCACCGGCCTGGACGGAAACTTCATGCGCCTTGTCGTGCACCGCGATATCGACGATGCCGGGATTGACCGCGTGATCGACGGATTTAAAGCCGCGCTTTAGGCCTTACCGGCCCTTACGCCTTGCTGTCCACGATTAGGTCGACGAAGCGCTTGAACAGATAGTGGCTGTCCTGCGGGCCGGGCGACGCTTCCGGGTGATACTGCACCGAAAAGACCGGTTTGCCCGTCAGGCGGATCCCGGCCAGCGTTCCGTCGAACAGCGAGAAATGGGTCGCTTCCACGCCGCCGGGCAGGCTGTCCTTGTCGACCACGAAGCCATGGTTCTGGCTGGTGATTTCCACCTTGCCGGTCGTCAGGTCCTTGATCGGGTGGTTCGCGCCGCGATGGCCCAGATGCATTTTCTTTGTTTTCGCGCCGACGGCCAGGGCCAGCATTTGGTGACCCAGGCAGATGCCGAAGGTCGGGATGCCGCTTTCCAGAACGCCCTGGATCATCGGTACGGCGTATTCTCCCGTTGCCGCCGGGTCGCCCGGGCCGTTGGACAGGAAAACCCCGTCCGGCTTGTGCGACAGAACCTCTTCCGCTGTTGCCGTCGCGGGCAGAACGGTGACCTTGCAGCCCAGCGTGGCGAGGCAGCGCAGGATGTTGCGTTTGATCCCGAAATCGACGGCGACGACGTGGAACTTCGCATCGGTCAGATGGCCGTAGCCGCCGGCCAGCGTCCAGGCCGTTTCGTCCCAATCGTAAGCCTGCGTGCAGGAGACCTGCTTCGCCAAGTCCATGCCTTCCAGACCGGGCCAGTCGCGGGCCTGCTGCCAAAGGGAGGGCAGGTCGAACGTGCCGGACGCATTGTGGCTCAAAACCGCATTCGGCGCGCCCAGGTCGCGGATGCGCCGGGTCAGCTTACGGGTGTCGACGCCGGTCAAGGCGGGCAGGTCATGCGCCTTGAGCCAGCCGTCCAGATGGCTGACCGCGCGGAAGTTCGACGGTTCGGTGATGTCCGCGCGCAGGATCGCGCCGCAGGCCGCCGGGTTGGTCGTTTCGATGTCTTCCAGGTTGGCGCCGACATTGCCGATATGCGGGAAGGTGAAGGCGATCATCTGTCCGGCATAGGACGGGTCGGTCAGGATTTCCTGATATCCGGTGATGGAGGTGTTGAAGCAGACCTCGCCCACGCGCGTGATTTCCGCCCCGGCGCCGCGGCCCCAGATCACCGTGCCGTCGGCCAGCACCAGCGCGGCGGTCGCGCCTTCCGGCTGAACGGGGAATTCGGGGAGGGTGTCTTTGAGGGCGGCCCCGTTTTGGGTCTGTGCTGTCGGCATGGCTCGGCTTCCTGTCAGTCAGTGGGAACCGGCTGTGAGCGTAATTCAGGGGTACGTCGTGCCGGTCGGGCCTCTCGTCCGCGATAATCGCAGGAACCCGCCGGAGACCCGGGGATGGATACGCGAAGCCTTCGAAAAGGTCAACCCATCCGAAAATTTTAAAATCGTTTGTTTTCAATAAGTTAGTAAAGTTTGACAGAGTTGCCGCCCGCGAAACTATCGGTTAATGTCTCGCCTTCCCGCAAATGAGGGGCGGGGAATGCGAGATTTTGACGAAATTCCGATGGGAGAATTCCGATGCGCGACGACTTGAACCGGGCGCTCAAGGAAGCCATGCGTGCGAAGGACGAGCGCGGGGTGTCGACCCTGCGGCTGATCCTGGCGGCGCTGAAGGACCGCGATATTGCGGCGCGGGCCAAGGGCAATAATGACGGCATTACCGACGACGAAATCCTGCAGATGCTGCAAAGCATGGTGAAGCAGCGCAAGGATTCTATTTCGATGTACGAAAAGGGCGGTCGTCTGGAACTAGCCGAAGGCGAGCAACAGGAAATCGATATCATCCAACGCTTCCTGCCCAAGCAGATGAGCGACGACGAAATCAAGGCGGCGGTCGAGGCGGTGATTGCCGAACTCGGCGCCTCCGGTCTCAAGGATATGGGCGGCGTGATGGGCGAATTGCGGACGCGCCATGCGGGCTGCATGGATTTCGGCAAGGCCTCGCCCATCGTCAAGGCGTCGCTTTCCTAAGCCTTTCTTGACCTGAAACCCATAGTTCTGTAAGAGCGGCGCGCGCGTAAAGCGGATGCCGGGGGCGGGACTCTTATCCCGCTGGGGCGGCCCGACAGGGCAATAAGACCTCGAACCGCCCGGCACGAAAAGGAGCGTATCGCTATGTCCGAGGGGACCTTCTCTCTCGGCCGGTTGGTGCCGGCCGCGTTTGCCATGGGTATCGTTATCCTGGCGTCCAACATCCTAGTCGAATATCCGGTTCAGGCCATGATCGGGTCGTTCAACGTCGCCGATTGGGTGACCTATGGCGCCCTGTCCTATCCCGTTGCCTTCCTGGTGACCGACACGACGAACCGCGTTTTCGGCGCGGCCGCGGCTCGCAAGGTCGTCATTTTCGGGTTCGTCCTGGGGGTTATCCTGTCGCTGATCCTGGCGGATATGCGCATTGCCGCCGCGTCGGGCACGGCCTTCCTGGTCGCCCAACTGCTGGACGTCTTCGTCTTCGACAAACTTCGCCGTCAGACATGGTGGAAGGCGCCCTTCCTGTCGTCGCTGGCCGGGTCCGCGCTGGACACCGTGCTGTTCTTTTCCATCGCCTTCGCCGGAACCGGCCTGCCGTGGCAGAGCTGGGCCTTCGGCGATTTCGTCATCAAGCTGATCCTGGCGGGCCTGTTGCTGCCGGTCTTCCGGGCGCTGATGGCGTTGATTCCCAGCACTCCGCAGAATGGGGCGGCTGCGGCCTGAATCCGGTTCACGATGCGCGTCGATCTGTTCGATTTCGATCTGCCGGACACGGCGATCGCCCAGGCCCCGGCGGATCCGAAGGATTCCGCCCGGTTGCTGCGGGTGCCCGCATCCGGCGATTTCGAAGACCGGCGCGTGTCGGACCTGCCGGATATTCTGGACGATCGGGATATTCTGGTCGTCAACGATACGAAAGTCCTGCCGACCCGCCTCTACGGGATGCGCGGGGAAGCGGGCATCGAAACGACGCTGATCAAGCAGACGGCGGCGGACGGCTGGGATGCCTTCGCACGGCCCGGCAAGAAGCTGAAGGTCGGCGACCGCATCGCCTTTGACGGCGGTCTGGAAGCGCTGGTTCTGGAAAAACGCCCGGACGGTCAGGTCGCCCTGTGGTTCAACACGGCAGGTCCGGCCCTTCGGGAAGCCCTGTGGCGGGTCGGCACGATGCCGCTGCCGCCCTATATCAAGCGATCCCGCGTGCCGGATCGCGATCAGGACGCGGCCGACCGCGATTCCTATCAGACCGTCTTCGCGGATAAGGAAGGCGCCGTCGCTGCGCCGACCGCCAGCCTGCATTTCACGGACGGTCTGACGCAGACGCTGATGGACCGGGGTATCCGCTTCGAACGACTGACCCTGCATGTCGGGGCCGGAACCTTCCTGCCGGTGAAGGCGGAGGATACCGACGATCACGTGATGCACAGTGAATGGGCGCATCTGGACGCGGAAACGGCACGGCGGCTGAATGCCCATCGCGCGTCCGGCGGGCGGGTCGTCGCCGTCGGCACGACCGCGATGCGGACGCTGGAAAGCGCGGCAGCCCAGACCGGCAGCCTGCAAGGGTTCGAGGGAGAGACGGATATCTTCATCACCCCCGGCTATCGCTTCAACGCCGTCGATCGCCTGATGACCAATTTCCATTTGCCGAAGTCGACCCTGTTCATGCTGGTCAGCGCCTTTGCCGGGCTGCACCGGATGAAGGCGGCCTATTCCCATGCCATCGATACCGGCTATCGCTTCTATTCCTATGGCGACAGCAGTCTGCTGGACCGCGCGGAGAGTTCGGAATGACACCCCCTGATATTCAACGTGCCGTGTTTTCGGATTTTGAGCCGAGCGGCGCGGATTTTTCCTTCAAACTGATAGCCAACGACCGGCAGGCCCGTCGGGGCCGCGTGACGACGGCACATGGCACGGTGGAAACCCCGGCCTTCATGCCCGTCGGGACGGCAGGTACGGTGAAGGCGATGCTGCCCGGATCGGTCGCGCAGACCGGGGCGGAAATCGTCCTTGGCAATACCTATCACCTGATGCTGCGCCCCGGCGCGGAACGGGTCGCGGAACTGGGCGGCTTGCATCGGTTCATGAACTGGCCGGGGCCGATCCTGACCGATTCCGGCGGGTATCAGGTCATGTCCCTGGCGGCCTTGCGCAAGATCACGGAAGACGGTGTGCGTTTCCGCAGCCATGTCGACGGCAGCTATCACACGCTGACGCCGGAAAGTTCGATGGATATCCAGCGCATGCTGGATTCCGATATCACCATGGCCTTCGATGAATGCACGCCCTTCCCGGCGGACCATCCGACGGCGGAAAAGTCGATGGAAATGTCCATGCGCTGGGCGGCGCGGTCGCGCGACGCTTTCACGAACCGCAAGGGCTACGGCCTGTTCGGCATCGTGCAAGGCAGCGTCTATGAGGACTTGCGGCATCGGTCTATCCAGGCACTGACCGATATCGGGTTCGAAGGCTATGCGGTCGGCGGCCTGGCGGTTGGCGAGGGGCAGGAACTGATGTTCTCCACCCTGGATTTCACCACCCCGGCCATGCCGAAGGAAAAGCCGCGCTATCTGATGGGCGTCGGTAAGCCGGACGATATCGTCGGCGCGGTGAAACGCGGGATCGACATGTTCGATTGTGTGCTGCCGACGCGGTCGGGCCGGAATGCCCAGGCCTTCACACGGCGGGGTACGGTGAATCTGAAGAATGCCCGCCACGCCGCCGACTCAAGACCGCTGGACGAGGAATGCCCATGCCCGGCCTGCCGCGATTACAGCCGCGCCTATCTGCATCACCTGTTCAAGGCGCAGGAAATGCTGGGGCCGATGCTGCTGTCCTGGCACAATGTCGCCTATTACCAGCAATTGATGGCGGGGATTCGCGACGCGATCGAGGACGGTCGTTTCGACGATTTTGAAGCCGCCTTTCACGAAGAACGGGCGGGCGGGGATATTCCCGCGCTATAGTCCGGGCATGAGCGACGCCATCAAAGCCGAAATCCGCGAAAAGGCCCTGTCGGAAGGGTTCTCCACCGTGGGATTCGCCCCCGTTACGATGGGGCAGCGCGAGCAGGCTCGGTTGGAGGCCTTCGTCGCCAATGGCGAATACGGCGAAATGGCCTGGATGGCGGAACGGATGCATCACCGCCGCGAGCCGCAAGGGCTGTGGCCGGAGGTGAAGACCGTCCTCGTCCTCGGTCTGGACTATACGCCCGACGAAAACCCGCTTTGGCTTCTGGAGCGGACGTCGGAGGCCAATATTTCCTGTTATGCCCGGAACCGGGATTACCACGATCTGATCAAGAAGCGGTTGAAACGAATCGCGCGCTGGATGGTCGACCGCTTCGGCGGCGATGTGAAGGTCTTCGTCGATACCGCCCCGGTGCTGGAAAAGCCGCTGGGCGCGCTGTCCGGGATCGGCTGGCAGGGCAAGCACAGCGTCCTGGTATCCCGGCATTTCGGGTCGTGGCTATTCCTGGGCGAAATATACATGACCCTGGAAATGGCGCCGGATACGCCGGAAAAGGATCATTGCGGGCGGTGCCGCCGGTGTCTGGACGTGTGCCCGACCGATGCCTTCCCCGAACCCTATACCCTGGATGCTCGGCGCTGCATCAGCTACCTGACGATCGAACATAAAGGCCCGATCCCGTTGGAGTTTCGCGAGGCGATCGGCAACCGGGTCTATGGTTGCGACGACTGTTTGGCGATCTGTCCCTGGAACAAATTCGCGCCGCCGACGGATGAAGCCTGGTTCCTGCCGCGGGCAGCGGTGCAGGGGGCGAAACTGGCGGACTACCTGCATTTGGATGACGCGGCATTCCGCACGATGTTCTCGGGGTCCCCGGTTAAACGGATCGGTCGGGACCGATTTCTGCGCAATGTGTTGATCGCCTGTGGCAACAGCGGCGACATCAGTCTGATCCCGCCGGTCGAAGCCTTGATCGACGATGACGCCGCCGTGGTGCGTGGCGCTGCCGTCTGGGCATTGCGGAAATTGTCGCCGTCCCGATTCGAAGCGTTGCGCGAAAAGGCGGCGCGCGAAGAGGATCAGGATGTGCGTGCGGAATGGGCTTAAAGAAAGTCTGCCGTAACGAAAAAGGCCCGCCTCAATAAGGCGGGCCTTTCGATTTGTCCGGAAACCGGCGAATTAAGAAGCGGCGATCGCGGCCTGACGCTTCAGGATGCGGCGCTTCAGCTGCTTGGCTTCGTCCGGCAGCTTGCGGTCCGGCGTGTTCAGCAGGAAGTCGTCAATTCCGCCTTTCTTGTCGACCGTGCGCATGGCGCGGGTCGACAGGCGCATTTTGACGCGTTCGCCCAGAATATCGCTCTGCAGGCGGACGGTATGCAGGTTCGGCAGGAACCGGCGACGGCTGTGGTTCATGGCGTGGGAAACGTTGTTTCCGGTCATCACGCCCTTGCCGGAGATTTCGCACCGACGAGACATGGCATTATCCTTTCAGTCCATTCGGAAGTTCCGCCCGCTTCTTTTCGTCCAAATAATTGGAACGTCGGGCCTTCTTCCGCCTTGTTGCTTGGTTATGGTATTCCCTTCCAGGGACGGAACCCCGGAAAGCGGCGGTATTTAGGGGATACGCCCCCCATCCGTCAAGCCCCGAAGCCGGACGCGGTAAAAGTGTTGCGCGTCGGCCACAGGCCGGGAAGGCGCGGTGACGAGATATGTGATTTTTTTGGTGAAGTTTCAGCACCTTTGGGGCATCGTCGACGCGATAAAACAAGCTTGTCTCCGCGCAGCAAAGAAATGTCGGTGCGGAGTGTCGGTTGAGGGATACTCGTATCATGCGGTTTTTGAAGCGCGGCTTCGCCTTGATTTCGTTTTTGGCAATGGCCTCCGGCCCCGCCCTGGCGGAAGAAGCCGGTAGCGATCCGGCCTTTCTCCGGATCGGTGGCGGCTATTACGACACCAATGACGATATGGGCGCCGGCGAATTCCATATGGAATATATTTCCGGGTCCAAATGGTGGGTCTTCAACCCCTTTGTCGGATTGATGACAACGACGGATAGCGCGCTCTACGCCTATGCCGGGATTCGGTTGGACTTGTTCATCGGCAATCGTTTGGTGATTACGCCGTCCTTCGCGCCCGGCCTCTATCATGACGGCGACGGCAAGGATCTGGGGTATCCGGTCGAATTCCGCTCCGCGATCGAATTCGCCTATCGCTTTGACGATCGCTCCCGCCTCGGCGTCAGCTATTATCACCTGTCGAATGCCAGCTTGGATGAAAACAACCCGGGCACGGAAGTCGCGATCCTGCACTATTCCTATCCGTTCAAACGTCTGTTCGGCGATTGACCTGCCGACCGGTAGGAACATGACAAGGGCCGCCTCGATAGGCGGCCCTTTTTGTATTCGGGGTATGTCGGCTTCCCGATGAAAGGTTTTTCAGCGGGAAAGGTTATTAGTGGGATGCGGGAGCCGCGCTTTCGCCGCCATGCCCATTTTCCTGCATCATCGGTTCTTCCATCGCCGGTTCATCGGTGCCTTGGAAGGTGATGCGAGCCTCGGTCACGCCTTCCGGCGGATTCAGGACTTCCGTCGTGTAGCGTACGGTCTCCCCAGGCAGGATATCCGGCTTGTCCGCGAGGAAGGTCCAAACATGCAGTTCCTGCTCGTTCGTGTCGACCAGCGCGCCGCGCAGGGTCGGGATATCCGCCCGCTCCCCCAATTCCGATTTGATCTGTCCGGAAATGACGAGCTTCAGTCCCTTGTCGGTGCGTTCGGCCGTCGCCGTGTCGGGGGGCGGCAGAGCAAGACCGTGGCCCAGCATGTTCGGTGTGATACCGACCCAGCTATAGACCTTCGCGATCGGCGGATACGCCTGCACGATATCCTTTTGGAAGATGAACCCGGCGGCACCGGTCGCGACCAGCAGCACGGCCAGGATTACCCAGGCCATGACCGGGGATTTCTTTTCGACCTTCGGCTTGCGCTGACGCAGCACGAAATCGCCGTCGGATGGAATGGGCGGCGGCGACGCCAGGGGCGGGTCGCCCGGATCGGCGTCATAGCCCCCTGCGGGTGGGCCGGGCGGCGGAGGGGGGGGCGGCGAATCAGCCATATCCATGCCGTCGTCATCCGGGGGCGCGGCCTTAGCCGGCGCCGACCGTTGCGCGGCGGGTTTGGGTGCGGCCGGTTTTGGCGGCGGCGGCGGTGCCGCGGCCATATCGTCATCGGCCCCTTCCGGCATCGCATGCCAGACATGGGCGCAGTTACGGCACTTCACCTTGCGCCCGTTCAGACCGATGGCATCGTCCTTAACGCGAAACTTGGTGGCGCAGTTCGGGCAGGTGAGAATCATACGGGTTGCCGCAATGTCGTTACCGGTATCGGAATATTGCTTACGCTGTTTCCGATCATGTGCAGATTTCGTCGATTCGCGCAACTTTGCCAGTGCTTTCCCAGGCGGATTGAAAAGCGGCGGCGTCGGTGTTCGGCGGCTTTGCGTTTAGGGGCAACGCATGCCATTGTCTCGCCGATTCCGCGCCCTGAAAGCGGCCCATTTTCGCGCCGGTTTCGGCGGTATACGCTGTTGGGGTGCGATCGGGCGGAACAGGCTGAATGAGACCTTTCGAGTGATACGGTTCGAAAATGTCGGCATGCGATATGGGACGGGGCCGGAAGTGCTCCGTGACGTTTCGTTTGATTTGCCGGACGGATCCTTTCACTTCCTGACCGGGGCCAGCGGCGCTGGGAAGTCGTCCCTGTTGCGCCTGATGTATCTGGCGCAACGGCCGAGCCGCGGGCTGATCAGTATTTTCGACCGGGACCTGTCGACCATTCCGCGCAAGGAACTGCCGATGCTGCGGCGAAAAATCGGCGTCGTGTATCAGGACTTCCGGTTGCTCGATCACCTGACGACATTCGAAAACGTCGCCCTGCCGTTGAAGGTAAAGGGGGCGTCGGAAGGGGTAGTCCGCAAACATGTCGGGGAATTGCTGGCCTGGGTCGGGCTGAACGATCAGGCCCATGCCCGTCCCGCGACCCTGTCCGGCGGCCAGCAGCAGCGCGCGGCCATTGCGCGCGCCGTGGTGACGCGGCCGCAAATCCTGCTGGCGGACGAACCGACGGGGAATGTCGACGATGCCTATGCCGTGCGCCTGCTGTTCCTGCTTCAGGAATTGCACCGGCAGGGCACGACCGTGGTAATCGCCACCCATAACCACGCGCTGATCGAACGATTCCGTCATCCGGTCCTGCATCTGGAAGACGGCATCCTGTCGCGCGTCGGGGAGGATCCGGTCTACGATGGCTAAATCCCCGCAAGCCAAAAATGCCCCTGCGAAGCGGCGCACATCGGATATCCCCTTCGGTCATGACCCCGCGTCCCGGCTGTTGCCCTGGGTCGTCGCGGTCATGGTCTATATCGCCGGTCTGTCGATTGCCGGTGCACTGGTTCTTTCGGCGTTTGCCGACCGCTGGGAATCCGGGCTGATCGGCGCGATGACGGTGCAGATTCCACCGCCGGCCGACGATGCGATCGACACGGATTATCAGGACGGCCTCGTTCGTAAGGCGGTTGCGGCCATTCTGGAAACGCCGGGCGTGGAAAAGGCCGAACCGCTGGCGACGGAAGAAATGCGACGGTTGCTGGAACCCTGGCTGGGCAAATCCATCGATCCGCGCGACTTGCCGTTGCCGTCTTTGATTTCCGTCGAATTCAAGGATGGTCTGACGGCTGGGGATCTCGACCTTCGCGATTTGCAGCGCCGGGTGGACGCCGTCGCGCCGGGGGCTATTTTGGACGATCACGGCCAGTGGCAAGCGCGGCTGGTCAGCTTCCTGGAATCCCTGCGGCTGGTCGCGGCGGTTTTGGTTGCTATCGTAACCCTGGCGGGATTGATCATGGTGATTTTCGCGGTGCGCGGCGGTTTGCTAGCCCATCGGCAGACCATCGAATTGCTGCATCTCGTCGGCGCGGTCGACGGCTATATCGCCGCGCAATTCCAACGCGAAGCGATGAAAGCAGGGTTCAAGGGCGGCCTTCTGGGACTTACGGCGACGGCCGCGACGGTCGTCGGGTTAGGCCATGGCGCGGCATCGACCGGCGCGGTCCTGCCCGGGGTTGCGGTGTTGGACCCGACGGATTGGGTCATCCTATGCCTGCTGCCGGTGGCGACGGCGTTGATTTCCGTGGCGGCGGCCCGCGTTACCGTGCTGCGCGCCCTGGCGAAGATGGTCTAGGCCATGGCGAGCGGTCTCGGAAAGCCGAAGCGCAAGCGGCACGGTCTCGCCCTGATCGTCGCGCTGGCGGCGGCAGCCTGGGCCGTCGGCTTCGTCATCTTCGCCGAAACGATTCCGGAAACGACGCCCCCCGCAACGGCGAAGACCGACGTGATCGTCGTGCTGACGGGCGGGTCCCTGCGGCTGGAGGCCGGGCTGGCCTTGCTGGAACAGGGGGCGGCGAAGAAATTGTTCGTATCCGGGGTGCATCGCGGCGTGGATGTCGAAGAACTGCTGCGCCTCCAGAAACGCTCCCCCGACCGTCTGCAATGCTGCATCGTGCTGGGGCACGACGCGGCGGATACGATCGGCAATGCGGAGGAAACGGCGGCCTGGCTGAAGCAGCAGAACGTAAAATCCATCCGTCTCGTCACGGCGGGATATCATATGCCGCGCAGCATGCTGGAATTCCGGTCGGCCATGCCGGACCTTATCATCCTGCCGCATCCGGTGTCGCCGGATCATGTGAAGCATGAAATCTGGTACCGTTATCCCGGTACGGCATTGCTGATCGCCGGGGAATATACGAAGTTTCTTCTGGCCTGGGCGCGGCATGCGGCCCAATCGCTGATATCGGATATTGTCTAAGATGACGTTGCTGCGGTCGCTCTTGTTCGGTGTGTTCTTTTACGGCGGGATCGTCGTCTTGGGGACGCTGTATCTGCCGTTGCTGATTCTGCCGCGTAAGGTCGGGATGCCGTTCTTCCTGTTCTTCGTCGATTACAGCATGGCCTGTATGCGGCTCCTGACCGGCATGACCTATCGCGTTCATATGGCGGACGGGGCAAGCCTGCCCGAGGGGGCCGCGATCTATGCCGCAAAGCATCAATCGGCCTGGGAAACCATCGCCTTCAATCGCGTCATTCCCGGCGCGGTTTTTGTGTTGAAACGCGAATTGCTGCGCGTGCCGTTCTTCGGCTGGTATCTGTGGAAGGCGGGGCATATCGCGGTGAACCGATCCGCCGGGGCGTCGGCGATGCGCGCTATGGTATCCGCCGGTAAGGAGGTCATCGACCGCGGCGGAAATATCGTGATCTATCCGCAGGGCACGCGCGTCGCCCCCGGCGTCGATGCGCCCTATCATCCGGGTGTCTTCGCCCTCTACAAGGCGCTGAACCTGCCGGTCGTGCCGGTGGCGTTGGACTCGGGGCGGCTGTGGCGGCGTAACGGGATCATCAAGCGGGCCGGGGTCGTCACGGTATCGATCCTGCCCACGATCGAACCCGGCCTGGACCGCAAGACATTCATGGAACGGTTGGAATCCTCAATTGAAGCGGAAGTTATGCGCCTGGACCGGTCGAACGATGCCGGTCCGCGCTGATCGGAACCAATGCGTGAGGCTTGGCGGCCTGTGGATAACTTTGTGGAGAGCTCGGCGCCGTTGACGCGATCCCAGAAGGTTACCGGAATCAGATACTTACTTATTTCTGCCGCATTTTTGTAATCCAGTACCGCAAACTTAATTCCCCTGTAACAAAGAAAAAACGCGCCCCCGTCATGCTGGAATCTGTGACGATAGGTAAAAATTGTGGAAATCCGTATAGTTAGGCATCATGATTAGTGAAGGGTCGACGACCCAGTACACGCCTATCGAAAGGTAAGCGGTTGGAAACGGACGCTTTTTCACGCCGTATCTGGGACATGAAGTACCGCCTGAAACAGGCGGACGGCACCCCTGTGGACAAAACGCTTGACGATAGTTGGCAGAGGACGGCGCGCGCCCTGGCCAAGGCGGAACGCGATCCGTCCGTCTGGGAACCGCGTTTCCTGGCGGCGCTGGAGGGATTTCGGTTCCTGCCGGCCGGGCGCATCCTGGCGGGGGCGGGCACCGACCGCGACGTGACCCTGTTCAACTGCTTCGTCATGGGGGAAATTCCGGACAGCATTACGGGAATATTCGATTCGCTGAAGGAAGCCGCGCAGACGCTGCAGCAGGGTGGCGGGATCGGTTACGATTTTTCCACCATCCGCCCGAAAGGCGCCACGGTGCAGGGGGTCGGCGCGGATGCGTCGGGGCCGCTGTCCTTCATGGATGTCTGGGACGCCATGTGCCGCACGATCATGAGCGCGGGGTCCCGCCGGGGCGCGATGATGGGAACGATGCGCTGCGACCACCCGGATATCGAGGCCTTTGTCGATGCAAAGTCGGAATTCGGCAGGCTGACGAATTTCAATATGTCTGTATTGGCGACGGATGCCTTCATGGACGCCGTCGCGGAAGGCGGTGATTGGGATCTGACCTTCGGCGGCAAGGTTTATCGCACGGTCAAGGCGCGGGCGTTGTGGGATCGGATCATGACGTCGACCTACGACCATGCCGAGCCGGGTGTGATCTTCATCGACCGAATCAATGCCCGAAACAATTTGCATTATTGCGAAACGATTCAGGCGACCAATCCTTGCGGGGAACAACCGCTGCCGCCCTATGGCGCGTGCCTGCTGGGCTCCATCAATCTGGCGAAACTGGTGCATAATCCGTTTACGGAAGCTGCGGTACTGGACCAGGACGCGTTGGCCGAACTGGTCGCCGTGGCCGTGCGCATGATGGACAATGTCGTGGACCTGTCGCGCTTTCCGCTGGATGCGCAACGACAGGAAGCCCTCGCGAAGCGGCGTATCGGGTTGGGCGTCACGGGATTGGCCGACGCCTTCCTGATGTGCCGGGTCCGATACGGCAGCGCGGAATCCGTCGATCTGACGGAAACATGGCTGCGGGCGGTGCGCGATGCGGCCTATCGGGCTTCCATCGAGTTGGCGTCCGAAAAGGGGGCCTTCCCGCTGTTCGACGCCGATCCCTATCTGGCGGGGGAAACGATTCAGACCTTGCCGGAAGATATCCGCAAGGACATCGGACGTTACGGTATCCGCAACGCACTGGTGACCTCCATCGCGCCGACGGGGACGATCTCGTTGGTGGCGGAAAACGTTTCGTCGGGTATTGAACCGGTATTCTCCTTCCGGGCGCAGCGTAAGGTCCTGGCGCCGGACGGCACCCGCGAGACGCATGACGTGGTCGACTACGCCTACCGTCTCTACCGCGAGATTTTCGGGGAGGAGAGTGAGCTTCCCGACTATTTCGTCGACGCCCAGGCTCTGGCCCCCGACGATCATCTGGCGATCCAGGCAGCGGCCCAGCGCTATATCGACAGTTCGATTTCCAAGACCATCAACCTGCCGGAAGATACGAGCTTCGAGGCCTTCAAGGATGTCTATACCCGCGCCTATGCGATGGGCTGCAAGGGCTGCACGACCTACCGCCCCAATCCGGTCACCGGATCGGTGTTGAGCGTGTCGGAACCGCCCGCGACGACCGCGCCGCCCAAACCGGAATCGCCCAGCGAGGACGCGGAAATCTTCTATATGTCCCAGCCGTTGGACCGCCCGGGCGCGCTGGAAGGCCTGACCTACAAGCTGCGTTGGCCGGAAAGCGATCACGCGACCTATATCACCATCAACGACGTGATCGACACGTCGGGTCGGCGGCGTCCGTTCGAGGTCTTCATCAATTCCAAGAATATGGAACACTATGCCTGGACCGTGGCACTGACCCGGATGATCAGCGCGGTGTTCCGGCGTGGCGGCGACGTTTCCTTCGTCGTCGACGAATTGAAGGCTGTATTCGACCCGCGCGGCGGCTATTGGGTGGAAGGACGTTACGTCCCGTCGATCCTGGCCGCCATCGGGGAGGTGATCGAACGCCATATGGTGGAAATCGGCTTTCTGGAAGGCGACCCGGCGGGGGAAGACGACGATGCAGCGTCGTCTCGCGCCATCGCCGCCAATCCGTCCGTCCGTCGGGCATCTTGCCCGAAATGCGGCTATCCCAGCCTGGTGAAGAAGGAAGGCTGCGACAGTTGCGATAATTGCGGCTGGTCCCGCTGCGGCTGACCCTTTCCGTCCCGTCCTACATCAGGAGGTCGGGCAGGGTCAGCGACAGGGCGGGAATGGCGACCAGCAGGGCGATCCGAACCAAATCCGCCAACAGGAATGGAACGACGCCGCGGGCCACGGTCTCGAATTTCAAATCGGGCGTGCTGGCGGCGATAACGAAAAGGTTCATGCCCAAGGGCGGCGTGATCAGCCCGATTTCGACGACGGAGACGACCAAAACGCCGAACCAGATCGGATCGTAGCCCAGCGACGTGACCAGCGGAAAGACGATGGGCAGCGTGATGAGCATCATCGAGAGGCTGTCCAGGAAGCATCCCAGGATGACATAGGCGATCAGAATCATCACGATTACGCCGATCGGCGGTAGGCCCATTTCCCCGATCCAGTCGACCAGCACGCGCGGCAGGCCGGACGTTTCGATGAAGAACTGAAGGATCGACGTCCCGACCAGGATCATGAACAGCATGCCGGTCGTGCTGGCCGTTTCGATCAGCGCTTCACGGGTGATGGTCCAGGTCAGGACACGCTTGAAGGCCGCCAGACCGATGGCGCCGAACGCGCCGACCCCGGCCGCTTCCGTGGGTGAGAAGAACCCCAGATAGATGCCCCCCATGACCATGCCGAACAGGACGGCGACCGGCCACATCTGCCGCACGGCGACGATCTGCTGGCGGAAAGTGGCCTTGGGCATGGAGGGGGCGCTGTCGGGGCGCAGTCGTACGATCAGCGATGTGGTCGCGATATACAGGGCGGCGGCAAGAATGCCCGGAATCAATCCGGCCAGGAACATGCGGCCGATGGATTGTTCGGTCAGCAGGGCATAGATCACCATGATGATCGACGGCGGGATCAGAATGCCCAGCGTTCCGCCCGCCGCCAAGGCGCCGGATGTCAGGCGACGGTCGTAGCCGATTTGCGTCATTTCCGGGATGGCGACACGGGCCATGGTGGCGGCGGTCGCGAGACTGGACCCGCAGACGGACCCGAAAATCGCGCAGGCCCCGATGGTCGCCGATGCAAGGCCGCCGCGCCAGTGACCGATCAGGGATTGAAGCGAACGGTATAGGGTGGACGACAGACCGGCGCGCGAGGCGAAGGCCCCCATCATCACAAAAAGGGGAATGACGGACAGCGCATAGGACGAGGTTGTCGTGAACGGTTGAGAGCCGAGAACGAACCCGACGCTGAACCAGCCGTTCAGGACGATGCCGCCGACGATGCCGACGGCGCCCATGGCGATGGCGACGGGAACGCGCAATCCGATCAGGAGGAGAAGCGCCAGAATTCCGATCACGCCGATAATGGGCGGGGTCATTGTGCGTCTCCATTCTTACCGCTCGCATGGCGGTACAAAAGCCAGAAATTCGTAAGTGCGGCGACGATCACACCGAACACGAGAGGAAGCCAATACACGACCATGGGAATACCGATGGACTGGCTGCGGTCGCCATATCCCCATTCCGTAATCATCTGATTGAATCCGAACCAGCCGATGGCGGACAGCAAGACCGTGCCCAGAAAGGCGGAAAAGACCGCACAGGCACGCTGCCCTCCCGGCGATAGGCGGGAAACGAAAACGTCGATCGCGACATGTTCCCCCTGCACAAATCCATAGGGGATCGCCAGCAACGCGCCGATCATCGTGCACAGGGTCACGATATCGGTCAGACCGGGGACGGTATGTTCGCTGACGGATCGCAGTGCGATATCGACGACGGTCAACGCCACGGCGACCAGAAAGGCAAGAGTTCCCGCCAAGGCAAGAACGGTCGTAAAACGCTTCATCTCGATCACTCCCGGTACGGACGCGGACGGCGCACCGCCCGCGTCTCGTTCCGATACTTCAACAAGCCGCTGTTATTTGCAGTTGTCGACCGCTTTCAGGATATCGGCATACAAGGCCTTGGCCTCGGCAGTGTCGATATCTTCGTTTTCAGCGAGGTATTTGTCGACCACCGGGGCCAGCCGCTCCCGCCAGGCGTCGCGTTCTTCCTGGCTCATCGTGATGATTTCGTTACCGTTGGCCTTTGCCGCCTCGATCGCCGTCTGATCGGTTTCATGCCACCAACGGCCCCAGTTGCTGAACACGTCAGCGCTGGTTTCGTCGATAATGGCCTTCAGATCGTCGGGCAGGGAATCGTATTTGGCTTGGTTCATCAGCGTATACATCGATACCGGGTTGATGCCCGCATCGATGTGATACTTCAACACTTCCCACAATTTGAACGCACCGACCGGGCCCCAGGGCATGATGTTTCCGTCAATGACTCCGCGTTCGACGCTTTCGTAAATTTCCGTGGGCGGCATGCCGACCGGCGTTGCCCCGATATATTCCAGCATCGCGGTAATCGCCGGGGTGGGGGTGCGGATGCGCAGGCCTTTGAGATCGTCCAGGGTGGCGACCTTGGTATTCGTGTGCGCGCCGCTCGGCTCCGTCACCGTCAGGTTCAGGATATGTGTGTCGGGGAAGTCGGACTGGAACTCGTCCTTCATCGCCATCAGGGCGCAGGTTCCGACCTCGGAATTCGGAACGACGAAGGGCAGTTCCGACAGGACGATACGCGGATGGCGGCCGCGCGGAATAGCCGGGATACCGACCGCGAAGTCCACGACACCGGCACGAACCTGGTCGAACTGCTTGGTCGCGTTGCCAAGGGCGGATCCCGCCGGGAAGAAGGTAATGCTGATCCGGCCTTCCGATTTTTCCTCGATCTGCTTCGCCCAGGGCTCCAACGCCATCGTCTGGATGAAATGCGTCGACGGGAACATCGTCGAGATTTTCAGGTCATAGTCGGCGGCATTGGCTTGGATCGCCAGCCCGCCCAGTGAAATGCCGGCAAGGGCCAGCGACAGTTTCTTCAACACCATGATATTCCTCCCATTTGGTTGTTTGCTTGTTTGTTATCGCCCCGCCGTCATGCGGCGGTGGACCAGTCGACCAGTTTCGACTTGTAGTCCGTGCGCGGCAGGGTGCCAGCCGGTACCAGCGTGACGCCCACGGTGACGATCAACGTCTCCCGCACCTTTTTGCCGATTGCCTCGGCCAATTCCGGGGTCGCCTCCACCCCTTCCGCCAGTTCCACCGTGAGCGGCAGCGGCGGCTGTTGTTTCGGTCCCTTCACCGTCGGGCGCAGGGCGATGACGCCCGTGACCTTCGGGGCGAAACTGTTTACGACCTCGCGCAGGGCGGTTGGGAACAGGTTGACGCCGCGCACGATCAACATGTCGTCGGTGCGCCCGATGCATCGGACCCGCGGCGCGTGACGTCCGCAGGAACATGTGCCGACGCTGACCTTCACATGATCGCGGCTGCGGAAGCGCAACAGCGGTGCCGCGCGATGGCGCAGATGGGTATAGACCAGTTCCCCTTCCGCCCCGTCCTCGATGGCCACCGGCGCGCCGGTCTGCGGGTCGATCAATTCGAAATGGATGATGCCGCCGCCATTGAAATGCATGCCTTTCTGCGCTTCGCATTCGCCCCAAAGGGATACCGCGATGTCGCCGATTCCCATGGCCTCGGTGATCTTTGCGTTCCAGGCGTCCTCCAGCTGGGCGCGCATGGCGGGTTCGCCGCCGCCCGGTTCGCCCGCGACCATGATCCGTTTGACGGTGGAATTGCGGATATCGATGCCCCGTGCCTCCGCCCATTCGGCCAAGTACAGGGCGTAGGACGGCGTGACGACCATCGCGGTCGGCTTCAAAAGCTGGACCGCCGTCATCAGGCGTTCGGTATTCCCGGTTCCGACCGGGATGTGACACAGACCCAGCCGCGTGAAGGCGTCGAGGGCCGCCCCGGCGACGAAGGGACCGGCGTTATAGGTCGTCACGACCCGCTCGCCCTTAACAATGCCGGACGCGCTGTAGGACCGGGACGAAATCGTGATCCAGTTTTCCAGGTCTTCCGCCGTCAGCGGAATGTAGCTGGGCGTTCCCGTCGTGCCGGATGTCGAAAAGACGCGGATCACCTGATCCATCGACACGGCCATATGGGTGCCGACCGGGTGGTCCGCGTCGCGCGTCTTGCGCAGGTCGTCCTTCTCCGTGAAGGGCAGGGCCGCGATATTCTCAATCCCGCCGACATCGGCAGGGGTAGCGAAACCGGCGTCGCGCAGCTTGTCCCGATAGAAGGCGGAATTCGCGAACAGATAGTCGATCTGCGATCGGAACAGGGCGTCGTCGCCGTTGACCCGGAACGTCCCCTGGGAACCGTCACTCATGATTATTCTTCCTCCACACTGTAACGAATGGCGGCCTCTGCGTGGCCGGCCATGAGAAAACCGATGGGCCGTTCCTGCTCTTCGGCAAGATGGGCCAGAAGGCTGGCGGTGCGGGCGAGGATCGGGATCGCCTTCAGCATCGCCGCCGGAAAGTCGAGGTCGAGCAGGACCGCCGCGATGGTCATGGACACATTCATCGGCAGCGGTTTGCCCCAAATCTCGGGAATGACGGATTCCGAGGCGCGGGCGAGGGCCGAATGCGGACCGGCGACGCCGCGTTCCTCCGCCAGTTCCAGGATACGTTGGGCGCGGGGATCGACCGGCTTGTGCAGCGGATGGCCGAATCCGGGGGCGGGTTGCCGCGCGGCGCGCAGGGCTTCCGCTTCCCGGCGCAAGACGATTTCCGGCGCGACGCCTTCCGTCTCGGCGCATGCCAAAACGTGCTTCAGAAAATCGCCGCAGCTTTGTGTCGTGCCCAGGATGACCGACCCGCAGCCCAGGATGCCGGCCGCTACCGCGCCCTGGATGGCATCCGGGTCCGCGGCCAATGTCATGCGCGCGGCCTGATTTGTGGGGACGAGGCCATGTTCGGCAATGGCCACCAGCACCAGATCGAGGAAGAAGCGCTGCTCGTCGGACGGCTCTTGCCCGGTCAGCAGCAGATAGAAGTAATCGGTGAATCCCACGCGCCCCATAAGGTCGGAACACAAGTCGTGTCCCCGGACCGTCAGGCTGTTTGCATCTGCGGTGCTGATCGATGTCACCGCGTCGCCGGATTTCCCGATTATCATTTTGTCCTCCCTTAATGCCGAACAAGATTGTCGAACAATATTGTTGTTGTCAACGCTGGAAAGCGCATCTAGGATTCCGAGTATCTGGACAGGTCTGAAACCAACGGCGGACGTAAATGCCACGACAACATGGAGAGCGCGGCGACGGCATCGTCGAACACCTTCGCGACGGGGTGCGTCGGGGCCGCTACGTGCCTGGGCAGCGTCTGATCGAAGCCGATATGACCGCGGAACTGGGCGTGAGCCGGGGTCTCCTGCGGGAGGCGTTTCGCCGTTTGGCGGCGGAAGGCTTGATCGAAATCGTCCCGAACCGGGGCGCGCTGGTCCGTCGCCTATCGTTGCAGGACGCGCTGGAACTTTTTGAAATTCGCCTGGAATTGGAAGCGCTGGCCGCGCGCCGCGCCGCGTCCGCACCGGAGGCCGCGCGGCGACAGTTCATCAAGGACGTATCCTATATCTGGGACAACCAGCCGCGCGTTTCGGCCTCGGCCTATATCAGCGAGAACCAGAACTTCCACGCCGCGATCTTCACGCTTGCGGGCAGCGGCCAACTGATCCAGTTGAACACTCAATTGCAGCTATCCCTGATCATGGCGCAGATCAGTCCGTCCCTGACGGCGGAGGTCATTGCCCAGTCGATCCAGGAACACCGCGCGATAGCGGAGGCGATTGAAAACGGCGATCCGGTTGCGGCGGATGCGGCGAGTCGTGCCCATTTGGGGCGCGCGCGGGACATGGTGGTGAAGATGCCGTCCGATGTCTTCCGTCAAAGCCTGCATGGCGACGTGGAGACGGTTTCCTGATTCACCGTCAGCCGTAGACGACCTTCGTCAGATACAAGCCTTGCGGCGGGGCGGTTGGCCCGGCGGCGGCGCGGCTTTTCGCGGCGAGGATTCGGTCGATATCGTCCGGCGTCCATTTCCCGCGCCCGACATATTCCAAGGTCCCCGCGAAGTTCCGGATTTGGTGGTGCAGGAAGCTGCGTGCCTCCGCCACGATGTGGATTTCGTCGGCGACGCGCGACACATCCAGCCGGTCCAGGGTCTTCACCGGACTGTCTGCCTGACATTCGGTCGCGCGGAAGGACGTGAAATCGTGTTTCCCGATCAGGCGTTGGGCGGCAGCATGCATCGCGTCGGCGTCCAGGTTCCGCGCGACATGCCAAACGCGGCCCCTTTCCAGCACCGGGCGGGCCCGGCGGTTCAGAATGCGATACAGATAGGCGCGGCCGGTCGCGGAAAAGCGGGCGTGGAAGTCTTCGGACACGGCCTCCGCCGACAGGACGGATATCGGATTGTCTTGCAGGTGGTGGTTGATCGCGTCGCGGACGGTCTTGGGCGTCGCGGGATAGTGTATATCGACATGGGCGACCTGTCCCATGGCATGGACGCCGGTATCCGTGCGCCCGGCGCCCTGGACCAGCGTCTCCTCCCCGCAAAAGGCGGTGACGGCGGTTTCCAGGGCTTCCTGGACGGACGGGCCGTTGGGCTGTCTTTGCCAGCCGACGAACGGCCCGCCGTCATATTCGATTGTCAGTTTCCAGCGCTGCATGTCCGGGATGTAGCCGAACGCCCCGTGAAGGGAAAGCGCCGAAAGGCCCGACCGATCAGTTGGACATGTTCATCTGATGCTTCTGCTGGCCTTTTCCGCCACCCATGGCACCGACGTCCAGGACGGGAATATCGACCGCGATTTCTCCGGCTTTGTCGAAGACCAGGGTGATGTGAACGGTTTCGCCTTCGACCAGCGGGGCCTTCAGACCCATGAACATGACGTGGTAGCCGCCGGGCTGCAGCATGACGGTTTCACCTGCGGGAACCGGGATGCCGTCTTCAACGCGCATCATGGTCATGGCGCCGTCTTTCATGACATGCGTATGCAGTTCGATGCGGGCGGCGGCATCGCCCCGCGCGTCGATAAGGACATCGTCCATATCCCCATTGTTGGTGATGGTCATGAAGGCGCCCCCGGCCTTCGCCATCGGGCTGGCGCTGGCGCGGGCGAAGGGGGCGTCGATCATGATCGTGTGATCGTGGGCTGCCGCAGGATTGACGGCGGCAAGGGAGATAAGCGCGGCGACCGCGGCGAAAAGCGTCGTGAAGGATTTCATCTGTCTGTCCTTTGTTTGAAATAAGATATGTCGGTTTCAAACGGACGGACGCGGTGGCCCTCTGGCGAAATTGGTGACGTCGGATGCCGAAACCGGCCGCTCGACCCGGCTTTCGAAGGCCATATAGGCCGCGTGCCGGACCGGCGCTTGTTCCAGTCGGATATTCGGCGCGGTCCAGGACAGGACGCAGCATCCGCCCGGCATCGCGCAGGCATGGGGGATCGTCTTTTCCGGCGCACTCGTCCCGGCGAAGCAGATCGACAGGGATGGAACCGAGCCGCCGCCGGACAGATCCGCCGCGACGGCCCCGGCAAGCGGCATCGTGAATTGAAGAAGCAGCGCGAAAAGCGCCAAACCACGCGCCAGCGCGGCCACTCCCCCCAATCCACGAAAGTGTCTCACCCGGTTGCCATCCTTTTGACGCCGACTATGACATGCCGATCAGGTCGGTGTCGAACGGCGTTGTCTGATACGCGTCGTTGATCCAGTTCCCGATGAACAAATGCGCATGCCCCCGCCACGTATTCGGCGGGTCGCGCGACGGATCGTTTTCCGGGAAATAGTATTTCGGCGGTTCGATGGGAAGTCCTTGATCCACGTCACGCTGATATTCGTCGCGCAGGGTCCAGGCGTCGTATTCCAGGTGGTTCAGCATATAGATATGCCGTTTCGCCTTGTCCTGGACCAGACACACGCCTGCCTCGTCGGACTCGATCAGGACTTCCAGTCCCGGCACCTTTTCCACATCCGCGCGTCGCGTTTCCGTGTGCCGCGATACCGGGATCGCCAGCTCGTCGGAAAATCCGCGCAACAGGCTGGCCGTGCGGTCCAGCACGCGGTGCGGATAGACGCCGAACATTTTTTCCGGCAATTCGTGCTTCGGCACGCGGTGGAAGTGATGCAGCGCGGCCTGTGCGCCCCAGCAGATATCCAGCGTCGAATGGACATGGGTCAGCGTCCAGTCCATCACCATTTCAAGCTCCTGCCAGTACAGGACCTTTTCGAAGGGCAGGGTTTCGACCGGCGCGCCGGTGACGATAAAGCCGTCGAATTTCTGCGATTTCACTTCGTCCCAGGTACGGTAGAAGGTCGACAAATGATGCGCCGACACATTCGTCGGGACATAGCTGCCGGTCGTCACCAGGGTCAGTTCGATCTGTAGCGGTGTCGCGCCGATCAAGCGCGCCAACTGGGTTTCGGTCTTCTGTTTCTGCGGCATCAGATTCAACAGACCGATCCGCATCGGACGGATATCCTGACGCACGGCATCGGCTTCCGACATGACCATCAGGCCTTCGCGTTCCAGTTCAACACGGGCGGGCAGGTCGTTCGGAATCTTGATCGGCATCGCGGATACTCTTCACTATACGGTTCGTCGTTGAGGTCCGGGCGGACCCCTCGGAGACGGTGATTTAATACCCTGAACCCTATTTTTCCACAAAAATATCGTGAATTAGGGCGAGAAGGCATATTGGCGATTTGCTTTGCTTTCGCCAACCTTGCACGCTAGGTGCTGTACGCGGAATTCCGACTTCGGATAACGACTGGCCGGGAAAGGCCTGCACTGGGGGAGATTTCTGAACGATGTCGAAACCGACGCTCGATGAACTGCGCCAGCAGATCGACTCGATCGACGATCAGATTCACGACCTGATTCTGAAACGTTGGGACGTTGTCCAACATGTCGCCGCCGCGAAGGGCAAGGCGGTAAGCTTCCCCGTGCGTCCGACGCGCGAGGCATCGATGCTGCGCCGTTTGGCGGAACGGCACCGGGGACCGTTCCCGTTCTCCGCCCTAGCGCGCATGTGGCATGAGATGATCGCCGCCTTCACCATGTTGCAGGCAGACTATTCCGTCGCGGTCTTCGCCAATGGCGACGAACACACCCTGTGGGATCTCGCCCGCGATCAGTTCGGCAGTCAGGTGCCGATGACCGCCTATCCGACGGTCCGGGATACGTTGGCGCAGGTGTTCGAAAACCGGCACCAGATCGCCGTTCTACCGGCACCGCGCGAAAGCGATGACGATCCCTGGTGGGTGAAACTGTCCGGGGCGAATGCGCCGAAGGTCATTATGCGCATGCCTTTCGCCGGGGTCGGCAGTGTACGCGGCCAGATGCAGGACGCGCTGGCGGTGGCGCGCCTGAAACTGGAACCGACGGGCAGCGACCGCACCCTGTTGTTGATCGAAACCAAGGAACCGCTGTCCCGCACCGGGCTGAACGCGATCCTGCAGCGGGCGAAACTGCATCCGCTGTTCACCGCATCCGCCCCGCAGGAGGAAAGCTGGGTTCATCTGGTCGAACTGGGCAATTTCGTCGAGGAAAAAGACGAACGCCTGGAATTGATCGAGGTACGCGACGCGGTGGTCCGCGTCGAAGTTGTCGGCGGTTATGCCGAGGTGTTGGGACCCGACCGCGTGTCGGCCCCGATAGCAGGAGTTACCGAAGAATGAGTGGCCAAGGTACCCGTAACAGCCCGCTGGTCCTGCGTCCCGGCATCGCTGAAGCGCCGATTTACGTTCCCGGCGCGCATGGCGACGAAAAAGACGGTGTTCCGCCGGCGGTTCTGTCGGCCAACGAAAACCCGCTGGGGCCAAGCCCGCAGGCGCTGGACGCCTATCGCGGATCGGCCGCGCTGGAACGCTATCCCGATGGTGGGGCGGAAAAGCTGCGCGCGGCGATCGGCGAGAAATTCGGCCTGGACCCGGCACGCATCGTTTGCGGCGCGGGGTCGGACGAGTTGATCACGCTGCTGATCCGCTGCTATGTCGGGCCGGGCGACGAGGTGCTGCAAAGCCAGCACGGATTCTTGATGTATGCGATTACCGCGAAAACCGTCGGCGCGTCGGCGGTGCTGGCGCCGGAAACACCGGACCTGTTGTGCGATGTCGATGCGATGCTCGCCGCCGTGACGGACAGGACGCGGATTTGCTTCGTCGCCAATCCGAACAATCCGACCGGCACGTATATTCCGGCATCCGAATTGCGGCGGCTGCGGGAGGGCCTGCGCGCCGACATCCTGCTGGCGGTCGATGCCGCCTATTCCGAATATGTGGATGCCGACGATTATTCCGACGGGGCGGATCTGGTCCGCGACTATGACAATGTCGTCATGCTGCGCACCTTCTCCAAGGCGTTCGGGCTGGCCGCCCTGCGCGTGGGGTGGTGTTATGCCCCTGCCGCGGTCGTGGATGCCTTGAACCGGGTGCGCAGCCCGTTCAATGTCAGTGTCCCGGCACAGGTCGCGGGTGTCGCGGCGCTGGGCGATGCGGCGCATTTGGACCGCAGCCTGCGGGAAAACAAGGAACAACGCGCGCGGTTGGTCGGTGCCCTGTCCCAATTGGGCCTGTCGATCACGCCGTCGGTCACCAATTTCCTGCTGGTGCATTTCGCCGATGCGACGTCGGCGTCCGCTGCCAATGCGCATCTGTCCGCAAAGGGGGTCATTGTCCGGTCCGTCGCCGCATACGGCTTGCCCGCAAGCCTGCGCATGACGGTGGGAACGGCGGAAGAAAATGACCGCCTGCTATCGGCGCTGACCGATTTCCTGGCTTGAGGGGATTAGTTCGCGGGCTCGTTCGCGGGGCTGGCGTTCAACGTATCCTCGCTGACCGTCGGTGGCGGTGCCAGCGTCGGAAAGGCGGGTTCCTGCGGGATCGGCGCGGCGGAGGCCGCCGGACCGGGGCGGCCGCCGAAGATCGGCGGTATTTCCGCAACGGCGACCGGCCCCAGCGACAGCAGACCGTCCTGAATGGAAACCGGTATTTTCACTTCCCCACCCGTCGATCCGCCGAGGCTCAAGAGGTTTACGCCGAGATCGATGGCGCGGCGCGCCTGCTTGTCGATCATGCCCGCCTGTTCGAATCGTCGGGCGGTTTCGGTGAGCCCGCGCGCGCGCAGGGAGAAGGAGGCCATCGGCCGCATTTCCGTGTCCAGCGTTACCGTGCCGTCGCCGCGCAGGTTCAGATCGCCCCAGACCGCGGCGATTTCGGTGACGTCAATCGCGCCCCCCCGGTCCCGCCATGCCGCGAGCCGAGTTTCCAACTCGTCGGACCCGTCATAGGGAAAGCTGCGGTCCAGTCGGAAGCCCAGTATGGCGGCGCTGATATGCTGCGGCAGTGTCGGAGGGATCCATGCGGGGAAATGCCCGTCGACCCCTTCCAGCCGGGCCAGATACCCGTCCGGTGTATCGATCCCGGTGAAGCCGAATTCACGGATTTCCACGCCCATCGGCCCGGAGACGCGACGGGTCAACAGCCGCAATGTCCGGTCGGTCAGACTGTAGTCCCCCAACAGTTCCCCCGCCGAAATCGGGCGTTCCGTCGATCCCGGAATGGCCTGCGCACTCGCTTGCACGGGGCCGACGGAATTCAACGTATATCGATCCGGCCGCCAGGTGGGGAAGGACACGACCAATTTCTCGCCTGAAAAATGCCAGGCGGCGTCCGGCGCGGTGGCCTGAAACCCCAGGACCGTCAGGGTTACGTTCAACGGATAGCCGGATAGGTCCGTGCGTTCGTAGGCGATGTCGAAGCCCCGAGCCCGTTGATCCGCGGTCCAGCCTTGCAGCAGATGCCGCGCGGTACTGGCGGAATAGTACCACCAGCCGCTCCATGCCGCGGCGAGAAGCAGCAGGGTTATGAGGATCGCAAGGGGAAGGCGTTTCGACATCATCGAAAGTGAGCCTATGAACCACCGGCGACCTTGGCAAGCATGCTCAAACCCGCCACTCTTCAAATAGTTGGAAAGGAGACCCGATCATGACGAAACGCCCGCAAGCCATCCCTACGGTGCAAGCCGACAATGACGCCGTGCGCGTCACCGAATGGCATTTCCCGCCAGGGGCGGAAACGGGCCGTCACCGTCATGAGATGGATTATGTCGTCGTACCGATGACGACAGGGCCGCTGACCATCGAATTGCCCGACGGGTCCGTCGTGACATCGGACCTGACCGCCGGGAAATCCTATGCCCGGAATGAAGGGGTCGATCACAACGTCGTCAACGCCAACGACTTTCCCTTCACCTTCGTGGAAGTCGAAATCAAGCGTTAGACAGGATCACGAAAACCTCGACCTGCCCCAGGACGAGCGCCAGGACGAAGTCGGCGACGACCAGCAGCAGGGTGACCAGTACACCGGTCTTGAAGAAGGTCTGGATCATCAGGGCATGGACGCCCAGCGCCCAGATGCGAACGAGGCTGCGTATTCCTTCCGATACGCTGGGCATCATAGGATCGACGGCCAGGATCGCGAACAGCTGGATCGCGAAGGGAATCGCCATGGTCCAGTTCATCGCGGCCACATATTTGGCCCAACGATCCGGCTTGCCGACAAGGGTGCTGACCCCGGCCATGATCAACGGCCAATAGACCCAGACATAGGCATAGGAAATCGAATGCACGAACAGGCGCGTGGGCAGACCGACGTCGGCAAAGATGCTGTCCGCCGGGGTGGAGGAAACAAGCGCCCATAGATAAAGCGGAAAGAAAGGCAGGGCGATCCAGAAGCTTTTGACGACATCGTCGCGCGTGTCGCCAAAGGCCTCCATCGCCGGTCGGCGTCCGATCAGAACCTGCAGGCCAAGGGCGAGTCGTCCCACCGCTTCGGCGAGACTGGGGGGCGTCATGCCGCGGCCTTTTTGAAATAGGCGTCGATCACATGACGGTAGATCGCGGTCAGGGCGACGATATCGGCGGTCGCCACCCGTTCGTCGACCTGATGCATGGTCTTGCCGACCAGTCCGAAATCGACGACCGGACAGTAGTCCTTGATGAAGCGGGAGTCCGACGTGCCGCCGGTGGTGCTGAGATCCGGTTTATGGCCGGTCACTGCCGTGCAGGCGTCGGTCAAAAGATCGGACAGGAGCCCCGGCGGCGTCAGGAAACTTTCCCCCGAAACCACGATGTCCAATGAGAAATTCGCCCCCGGCCCTGCGGCTTCCGTCAGGCGGTCCCGAATTTTCTGTTCCAAAGACGCGCTAGTATGCAGGTCGTTGAAGCGGATATTGAACCGGGCCGTGCCCTGGGCCGGAATGACATTGGTCGCCGCGTTGTCGACGTCGATCTGCGTTACGGACAGGACGGACGGTTCGAAATGATCCGACCCTTCATCGATCCGCCAGTCGACCAGGGAAGCCAGCATTTTCGACAGACGATGCGCCGCGTTGTCCGCCAGATGCGGATAGCCCGTATGCCCCTGTATTCCCTCGACGGTGATGTAGCCGTTCAGGCTGCCCCGGCGACCGATTTTCATCATGGTGCCCAGTTCCGCCGGGTTGGTCGGCTCCCCAGTGATGCAGTGGTCGATCGTCTCGCCCAGTTCAGCCAGGGCGGGCAGCATTTTTTTCGTGCCGTTGATCGACGGGCCTTCCTCGTCGCCCGTGATCAGCAGGCTGATCGATCCGGGCACCGGCCCGGCGTCTTGAAGTCGGCTGGAAATCGCCCCGACCCAGGCGGCGATCGCGCCCTTCATATCCGACGCGCCGCGTCCGATCAGCATTCCGTCCTGAACCGTCGCGGCGAAGGGATCGACGGTCCAGCCGCCGGATTCGCCCTGCGCCCGGCCGACCGGCACGACATCGGTATGCCCGGCGAAGCACAGATTCGGCGATGCCGTCCCCAGCCTGGCATACAGGTTGTCGACCGGATCGGTGCCGTCTTCCTCAAACGGAAGGCGATGGCAGACGAACCCCATATCCTCCAGTACCGATTGCAACAGGTCCAGCGCACCGCCTTCCGCCGGCGTCACGCTGGGGCAGCGGATGAGATCCTGGGCAAAGGTAACGGGGTCGATGGCGTCGGTCCGGGATGAGGGCATGATCGATCAGGTGCGCAGCAGGTCGTTGATGGAGGTCTTGGAGCGGGTCTTTTCATCGACGCGCTTGATGATGACGGCGCAGTAAAGCGACGGGCCCGGCGATCCGTCCGGCAACGGCTTGCCCGGCAGGCTGCCCGGCACGACGACGGAAAAGGCGGGAACGCGGCCCATGAAGACCTCGCCCGTCTGACGGTCGATGATTTTGGTGGACGCGCCGATATAGACGCCCATGGACAGGACGGAGCCTTCTTCGACGATAACGCCTTCGACGACTTCCGACCGGGCACCGACGAAGCAGTTATCCTCGATAATGACAGGCCCGGCTTGCAGGGGTTCCAAAACTCCGCCGATACCGGCACCGCCCGACAGGTGGACGTTCTTGCCGATCTGGGCGCAGGATCCGACCGTCGCCCAGGTATCGACCATCGCGCCGCTATCGACATAGGCACCCAGGTTTACGAAGCTGGGCATCAACACGACATTCGGCGCGATATAGGCAGACCGACGCACGGTGCAGTTCGGCACGGCGCGGAAACCGGCGGCGCGGAATTCCGCTTCGCCCCAACCTTCGAATTTCGACGGGACTTTGTCCCACCAGTTGGTGTTCGTGCCCGGGCCCCCGGCGATCGTCTGCATATCGTTGAGGCGGAAGCTCAACAAAACGGCCATTTTCAGCCACTGATTGACGGTCCAGCCGTCCGCGCCCTTTTCGGCGACGCGTGCCTTGCCGCTGTCCAGCAGGTTCAGTGCCGTTTCCACGGCGTCGCGTACTTCCCCGGTCGTGGCGGGAGAAATCTGATCGCGGTTGTCGAACGCGGTTTCGATAACCGCCTGCAACTGGGTATGGGCCATGCCGGGCGTCTCCTGAACGAATGACGTTTGCACGAATTTCGGCGTGCACGAAATTAAACGAAACCGCCCCGGAAACAGTTTCTTGAACGCGTTCTTCGGCGGGTCGGGCGAACCATACCGTTCATCCGGCGTCGGTCAAGAAGCCTAGCGGCGTGAATTGGCGGTCCAGCGACGCTAGTCCTTTGCGGACCCGCGTTTCGACAGGATCTGTGCGATTTCCAGCCAATAGGCCTCGCCATTCGGATCGGTATAGAACACGCATTCCGTCGCCCTGGCATGGGCGAAGGCGCGGGCGGCTTGGCCGTGTTCGTTCAACAGGGCCTCGGCGCGGCTGTCGGTGGCTGTGCGGTGTTTTGTCATGACGGGTTCTTCTGCTCCCAACCAGACTGAATTTCCGAATATGCGGGTCCCGGCAGAAATTTTTTCCTGAATTCGGTACCCTGATCCGCTTCTGCGGTACCTCAGTATAAGCTGCATTTTAACCATTAAGGAATATTTAATTCTACCAATGGGAATATCCTGGAAGACACGGTTTCCCGCCCGAAAAAATCATTTGGGGCGTTAAGCAGGGGTTAATCGCCGGATGGCAAACTCCTCAGGAAATCAGAATCGTCCGTCAGGAGAATTCACGTATGATTCAGTCCTGCAAATCTTCTGTAAGCCATGCCTACACCCTTATCGGAAAGGGTGATGACGAGGGCGCGCGGGCCGTTTCTGAACGATTGTCGCGATGCGCGATCCGGGGCAGTTGCCCCTATACGCGGGAATGCGAGCGCACGGTGGAAATGTTGCGCAGCGATCTGGCGAACGACGGCAACGGGTATCAGATCCTGTCGCCTGCCATCGGGACGCATTCGGCCGCTCCCCAACCGGCGCGCGCCGGCGGGGAGGGACACCGAAGCCTTAAAGGGCTTTAAGAATAGCCTCTGCGGAGGAAACCTCGAAAGCGCCGGGCGCTTCGACGGCCAGATGGGTCACGGTCCCGTCATCCACGATCATCGCGAAACGCTGACCGCGAATACCCAAACCCGCGGCAACCAGATCCAGTTCCAGGCCCAGCGCCGTGGTGAACGCCGCCGACCCGTCGGCCAGCATGTCGACCTTGCCGTCGGCTTTCTGATCGTCGCCCCAGGCGCCCATGACGAAGGCGTCGTTGACCGCGAGGCAGGCGATGGCGTCGACGCCCTTCGCCTTGATTTCATCGGCATGGCTGACGAAGCCCGGCAGATGTTTCGCGGAGCAAGTCGGCGTGAACGCGCCGGGGACGGAAAACAGGACGACTTTCTTGCCGCCGAAATAGCTGGCGGCGTCCACGTCCTCGGGTCCGTTCTGGCCCATCTTCTTCAGGTTCACCGCCGGAATTTTGTCGCCGGTCTTGATGCTCATCTTCTTTCTCCATCCCATATCGTTCGGGTTAGTTGGGGGCGTGCCAAGTCGACCGGATAGACCGACCGGACCCTCCCGTCGGATTTAAGCTCAAATCGTACTTTGTCCAGCGCGGTTATTGAAGCGCCGCGAAACGGGTGTCGCTATCGGCGGCTTTGATCGCATCCGCCATGGCGTCCTCGCTCAGTAATTCCGGCAGGGTCACGCCTTGCGGCGCGTCGGGGCCATAGACGATATTGAACGGAATGCCGAACCTGTTGTAACGCGCCAGGAAGTCCGAAATCTTGGGGTCGGGGCGTGTCCAGTCCGCGCGCATGGCGACGACGGACGGATCCGACAGCCAGCGTGTGACGGACTGAGAGTCCAGCACGGTTTTTTTGTTCCATTGGCAGGTGACGCACCAATCGGCCGTGACGTCGACCAGGACGGTCTTCCCATCCGCGACGAGGGAGGGGATACGGGCCGGGTCGAAGGTCTGCCAGACTTGATCCGCACCGGTCCGGCTTCCCAAACTGTCGGAAGATCGTCCCACCGGGGTCATGAGCAAGGGAGAGACGACGAGGACGGCAGAGAGGGCGGCGGACAAAGGCCACGCAAACCGGCCGATCCGCGATCCGTCCAGTTTGCGCGAGGCCAATACGGCGATGGCCAGTGCGGCCAGAGCACCGATCCCGGCGGCGTTTTCGACGCCCAGGCTGACCGCCAGAATGGACAACAGCCACACCGCCGTGCCGATCAGGGCCAGGGCCAAAATCCAGCGCAGCCGGATCATCCAGGCGCCGGGCCGCGGCAGTAGCCGGACGAGGCCGGGGAAGACCGCGACGATCAGATAGGGAAGGGCCAGACCGATCCCCAGCGCCAGAAAGACGGCGGCTATTTCCAGCGGGCCTGACGCCAGGGCGAAGCCGACGGCTGTCCCCAGGAAGGGTGCGCTGCACGGTGTCGCCAGCAAGGTGGCGAAGGCGCCGGACAGGAAATCGCCGAAATGGCCGTGATGGGCGCTGTCGCGACCCGCGCGGTCACCGACCCAACCGGGTAGCCGGAATTCGAACAGGCCCAGCAGATTGCTGGCGAACAGGGTCAGCAACGCGACCATGAAGGCTAGGAAGACCGGTTGTTGAAATTGAATGCCCCAGCCGACGCCCAAACCCGCGAGTTTCAGGCCGATCGCCGCCCCGGCGAGCAGCATGAAGGAGGCTAGAATCCCTGCCGAACTGGCCAGAAACCCGATCCGAACATCACGGCGGTCCTTCCCGGATTTCGAAATCACGGACAGAAGCTTCAGCGACAGGACGGGCAGGACGCAGGGCATCAGGTTCAGAATCAATCCGCCCAGCAGCGCCAGCCCCAGGATCAGCCAAAGCGAGTGCCCGTCGGATATCGGTTCGGCGGCCATCGAAATCGGGAATTCGCCGATTTCCGGGTGCAGGAAGCGTTCGATCGCGCGGTTGCCGTCGACAAAGGTGACGGTGACTCCTTCCGACGCGATGCGCTCCGCGGTCAGATTGCCGGGCGCATGGACGCTCAGGATCGCACTTTTACCGTCACCGGAAGGGGAAATCGTCGGCACGTCGAAATAGGCACCGCCGGGACCTTCGACGAAGAGGTCCGGATTGTTAAGCATTTCGGCGGAAACGGCGACCGCGACTTGCGCGGCGCCATCGGCGAGCGCGGTGACGACGGCCCGGTCGACGGAAAGGTCGCTGCCGATCGTGTCCGATGTCGGGACGCGGGCGCGATACTGGTCCAGCAGATGCGCTTCCGGGCTGACTCCGGCCTGCCCGGCGGGCAGGGTCAGATCGATATCGGCGGTCCCCGGCACGCAGATTTCCGAACAAATCAGAAAATCCACCGTCCCGGCCAGGGTTGTCGGCGCGCCGGGATTGTTCAGCGCGACCGTCAGCGGAAAGACAACGGCGCCTTCATATCCCAAAGTACCGATATCAAAGATTTCAAACCGTTCCGGGACAGGCCACTGCATGGCGACGGAGGCCACGTTGTCGGATTTCGACCAATCCGCTTCCGGCGGCAGGCCCGCGTCGCCGGGGGTGCGCCAGTAAATCTTCCACCCCGGTTCCATCCGGAATTCCAGGCCGAAATCGACCGTGGCCGCCGGGGCGGTTCCGTCATCGCCGGATGCGACGGCGGATGAGGCGGAAATCAAGCGCACGGCGGTGCCGGTGGACTGCTGCCAATCGCCGCTATTCGCCTGGGCGATGCCGGCCGACGGAGGTGCCGTCAGAACAAGGCCCAGAGGGACGATCAGCGCCAGTGCGAGGGAAATCAGACGCGCCATCGGGCGGACACTCTTTTCACTTCGGAAACTATCGGATCGGGCCCGTATATAGGGTGTTCGGGCGGCGACTTAAACTCACATCTCCGTGCGGCATGATGACCCGCCGGGTAAAAGCTCTGCTCTTCCATCTGCGGCGCGGGCACACTAAACTTATGAAGTGAGAGCCGATCGCGACGCGCGCCGACAGGACGCCAGGAGAGATTTTGGACACGACACATACCCATTCGGGCTACCTGACCGGACAGTTTCTGATCGCCATGCCCAGTATGACCGACCCCCGGTTTCAGCGGTCGGTGATCTATTTGTGCGTCCACAATGCGGAAGGGGCGATGGGTCTTGTCGTGAACCGGCTGGTGGATTCGCTGACCTTCGACGAATTGCTGGAACAGTTGAATATCGGCCGTCCGGACGGCGGCGAGGAAATCCGGGTGCATTTCGGCGGCCCCGTGGAATCGGGACGCGGATTCGTGCTGCATTCCGCCGATTATTCCCGTGAAGGAACGGTCCTGATGGATAATGGAATCGGATTGACCGCGACCGTGGATATCCTGCGCGACATGGCCGGGGGGACGGGGCCGCGGGACAGCCTGCTCGCGCTCGGCTATGCCGGATGGGGGCCGGGGCAACTCGATGCCGAAATCCAGGAAAATGCCTGGCTGACGGTCCCCGCCGAACCGGACCTTCTATTCGACAAGGCATTGGACCGGAAATGGGATCGCGCGGTTGCCACGATCGGATTCGACCCCAGCCTTTTGTCTTCCGAAGCTGGGCGGGCATGATTTAGATCAATTCTAAATATTCCTTGAACATGATATAAAAACTAATATATCGCATTGAGATGAATCAGTCCTGCAATTCGGGACTATTTCAAAGACACTTTCGCCGGGGCGGCGTTCCGATGCCCGGCGACCTTCGAACGGAAAGGACAAACACATGGAAATCGATATCGGTATTCCCCAGGATGACCGCAAAGCCATCGCTGCGGGTCTGTCCCGCGTTCTAGCCGACAGTTACACCCTTTATCTGAAGACCCACAACTTCCATTGGAACGTGACCGGGCCGATGTTCAACACGCTGCACCTGATGTTTGAAGGTCAGTATACGGAACTCGCCACCGCCGTGGACGAAATCGCGGAACGCATCCGGGCGCTCGGCGAGACTGCACCGGGTACTTACAGCGCCTTCGCGAAGCTGAGCCAGATCGAGGAAGAAGAAGGCGTTCCGCCGGCCAAGGAAATGATTGAGCAGCTTGTCCGTGGCCACGAAACGGTCGCGAGAACGGCACGGTCTGTTTTCCCGCTGGCCGAAAAGGGCGGCGATGAGCCGACGGCGGACCTTCTGACCCAACGTCTGCAAATTCACGAAAAGACGGCCTGGATGCTGCGGAGCCTGTTGGCGGAGTAATCGAGTGCCTCTCCTGTCGCGATGTCGGCGGTCACGATGGGTCACGACCCCGTGACCGTCGATTGACGCGGAACGGGAATTCTCCAAGCTTATATCCGCATCGTTCGGATAAGGAGCTTGAAGACATGCTGATCAAAGTGAAGCGCGGCTGGGAACTGCCTGAATCGGCTGCCATCAGCGAAAGTCAGTACTTGAACCGCCGCAGCCTGCTGAAAAAGCTGGCTGTCGGATCGGTTCTGGCCGGGTCTGCCCTGTCCGGCGGCATGTCGCTTTCCCGGCGAGCTTATGCGGAAACAGATCCCAGCGCGGATCTTTACCCGGTCTCGGCGAACGGGAAATACACGGTTCCGGAACGACCGCTGACGTCCGAAAAGGACGCGACCACCTACAATAATTTCTACGAATTCGGCACGCATAAAGGCATCTACGAGGATGCCCAGGCGATGAAGCTGCGCCCTTGGGAAATCCGGATCGACGGTCTGGTCGAAAAGGAAATGACCCTCGATATCGACGGTCTGCTCAGCAAGGTGCAGCTTGAGGAGCGGGTTTATCGTCACCGATGCGTCGAAACCTGGGCCATGACGGTGCCGTGGTCGGGCTTTCCCATGTCCCAGTTGATCGCACTGGCAAAGCCGTTAAGCGGTGCGAAATACATCCGCATGGAAACCCTGGCGGATAAGGAGGCCATGTCGAATTTGGGCGCCTTCTGGTACCCCTGGCCCTATACCGAAGGGGTTACCATGGAAGAAGGCATGAACGATCTGTGCTTCATGGTGACGGGCCTGTTCGGTAAGCCGCTGCCGAAACAGAACGGCGCGCCGCTGCGAATCGCCTTGCCGTGGAAATACGGTTTCAAATCCATCAAATCGATCGTGCGTTTCACCTTCACGGACGAACGGCCCGTCGGCTATTGGGAAGAGCTTCAGGACAGCGAATACGGATTTTGGGCGAATGTGAACCCGGAAGTACCGCATCCGCGCTGGTCGCAGGCGCAGGAGCGGTTGCTGACGACGGGTGACACGGTGCCGACTCAGCTATACAATGGCTATGGCGAATTCGTGGCGGGCCTATATTCCGGCCTGCAGGAATCCGAGGGAATCCGCCTGTTCCGGTGAGTTTGGGACGGGCGGACAACATTGTTTGTATGCGATTGACAACGATTGTCTTAAATTAAAATAAAATTTTCTGCAAAATTTGATAAAAGATTAATCGCATTATTGCGGTGATCTTGCCAAAAATCCTGTTTCTCCGCGATAATTGGTGTCGCAAGAGCAGCCCGTTACCGTTGCGTCGTCATGACGCGAAACGCCTTATCGGAGAAGTTCGCGACAGCGTGACGCAGGTCACCGCGAAACGGAAACCGACGGCAGGAACGGACCTCGTGCAAATTGGGAACCGTGGCGGTCAGAAGACACGCATCGGGCTAGGGGCGCGAAGACCGGGAGTGCCTGTGACGGCATCGACCGGGATAAGGAAGTCGTGCGATGGATATTCTAAGCGCTTTGCAGGCCGAGAGCGGCAGCGGTGAAACTTTTGTCGAACTGAACGCGATGGGGCCGACCGTCGTGCCGGGTGGCGATGACTTGCTGCTCGGCGACTATGCACGCCTCGGCCCCGATCTTCAGATCACACTGCCGACCGGTGATTCCGTCGTCGTCGTCGATTACTTCGCCGACCCCACCTCCGCGCCGCCTGCGTTGCAGACCGAAGCGGGCGCCGTGATGAATGGCGACCTCGTGTCTCAACTCGCCGGGCCGATGGTGCCGGACCTTCAGGTGGCGCAGGCCGGTACCAGCGACGCCTTGGGCGATCCTGCCGGCCATGTCGACCAGATGAAGGGCGATGTCGTCGCGCTGCGCGGCGGTGTCGAAGTCGAACTGGGCGCGGGCGATCCGATTTATGAAGGCGATGTTCTGGTAACAGGCGCCGGTGGCGCGGTCGGCATCGTCTTTGCCGACAATTCGACCATGTCCATGGGCGGCGAGGCGCGTATTTCCATCGACGAGATGGTCTATGACGCGAATGCCGGTTCCGGGTCGCAGCTTTTCGACATCGTGCAAGGCGCGTTCGTGTTCGCATCCGGTCAGATCGGCCACAACAATCCCGAAGACGTCCAGGTCCGCACGCCTGTCGCCACGATCGGGATTCGCGGCACGAAATATGCTGTCAATGTCGATCAGGAGCGCGGTGACGCGTCGGTCACCCTGTTCGAAGGGGCCGTGTCCGTGTCGAACGCGGCGGGCGAGGTCCTGCTGAACTCCATCGGTCAGTCGACGCTGGTCTCCTCGTTCAACACGCCGCCGGGTCAGGTCTTCATCATGGACCCGGACACGCAGACCCGGACCTATGGCGATGCCATCGACTATCATCCGAACACGCCGCAACTGCGCGAGGATGACGACGGCGGGGGCAATGACGGGATAGACGAAAGCGACCTCGGCGCCGAAGACCTCGAAAAACTAGCCGAGGAACTGGACGACCTGGAAACCGCCGCGGGCGGTCCGGCGGGCGTCCTGGGCGGCTTCACGGAAAGCGCCCTGTTCCTGCGCCTGTTGAGCGGCGTCCTGCAGGGCGGCGGGTTGACCTCCGGCAGTCTGGCCGACGATCAGGCTGACGGTTCCAGCGGTTTGGCGGAGTTGCTGAACTCCAACAACGGTAACGATCTCGGAAACACGACCGGTCCCGATACATCGGGTCCGATTACGAATCTCTCCATCAGCGGCCGGTCCGATCCCTATACCTATTCGTCTGGTCTCTCCGTCAACATTCAAGGCGGGTCCGGTCTCAGCGATCATTTCACGATTTCGGTCCCCGACAGCGTCGGCGGCACGTCCTGGGGCGTGACGCAAAGCGGCACCACGGTGTCGATTACCGGTGAAGCGACCGACGGTTCCTCCACGTTCAATATGAACGGTGTCGAAGAACTGTCGCTCGACCTTGGGGCCAGCCCGGATCAGGTGACGATCGGCGATCTGTCGAATACCGACATCGCGCAAAGCACCGTTTATATCCATGCGGGCGAAGGTGATGACGTCGTGACCGGCGAAAACGTCGGCAAGCGCTTGGTCATCGAAGGCGAAGGCGGCGACGACACGCTGACCGGCAGCAACCGGAACGACGACATCTACGGCGGGGCCGGGAACGATACGCTCGACGGCGGAACCGGCAATGATCTGTTGGACGGCGGTGCCGGTGACGATACGATCACCGTCTCGTTGACCGGCGGCGAGGTTGAACCCGTCGAATTAACGGCTGACGAGATTGAAGCCGCGTCCGACGAAGCCCTGGCGGCGATCAACCGCACCGTGGACATTGTGCGCGGCGGAGAGGGCAATGACACTGTCATCGTGACTTTCGATGCGGACATGGCCGCCGATCCGGCATTCGTGCAGGATCTATTCGCCCTTAAGGCGTTCATCGAAGAAAATCCGCAAGGCACGCAGACTTTCACCGCGCTGGGTCTCGAAATCTCCGGTGTTGAAAGTGTCGAATTCGACGGTGCATTCCCCGATCTGGATGCGATCCTGCCGTCCGTCACCTGGGGCGAGGCGGTTGAGGACGAACCCGTCAACTTGAATGTCAGCCTGGACGGCGACGCGGACAGCCCGTTTCTGTCGTCCCTGACCGTCACTCTGGACGGTATCCCGGAAGGCGCCGTGCTGACGCTGCCGAATGGCGCGACCTATGACGGTGGATCCGTGATCACACTGGAAATCGGTGATGGCGAAGGTCAGGTGACGGAAGAAGACCTTGCCAACCTGACCGTGACCCTACCCGAAAACTATTCCGGCACTTTGTCGGTCACGGCGTCTGTATCGGTGGAGAACGAACTGCTGGGCACTTCCGGCGGTGGCGAGGCCCCCGAAACCGAGGTTGTTGTCGCGGCTGTTGCCGACGGCGCGGATGTCACACTGACGGATGCGTCGGGCCTGGAAGACGGCACAATCCCGCTGTCCATCGATGTGACCCAGTTGGACGAGTCGGAAGACGTAACGATTTCCATCGGCGGCCTGCCGGAAGATGCGGTGCTGCTGGACAGTGCCGGGAACGAACTGGACTCCTCCAACCTGACCCTTGCCGACCTGGACGGGATCAGGGTCCGTCCGGGGCCGAACTATTCCGGTAGCTTCGATTTGACCGTGACCGTGACGACCACGGACGGGGATGCGACGAGTACCGATACGCAGACGCTGACGGTCGATGTGGCCGCCATTGCGGATGGTGCCGACCTCACCGTATCGGATGCGACAGGTCTGGAAGATGGAGAGATCGCGCTTTCCATTGATGTGACTCAGCTGGACGAGTCCGAAGACCTGACAATTTCCATCAGCGGCCTGCCGGAAGACGCGGTGCTGCTGGACAGTGCCGGGAACGAGTTGGATGCGTCCAACCTGTCGGTTGCCGATCTGGATGGCATCAAGGTCCGCCCGGGACTGAACTATTCCGGCAGTTTCGATTTGACCGTGAGTGTTACGACCGCGGATGGCGACGCGACGACCACGGACACGCAGACGCTGACGGTCGATGTGACCGCCGTTGCCGACGGCGCGGAAGTGGCGGTGTCCGATGCGACGGGCCTGGAAGATCAGGCTATCCCGCTGTCGATCGACGTGACGCAACTGGACGAAGGTCAGGATCTGACGATTTCCATCGACGGCCTGCCGGACGGTGCGACGCTGTTGGACGGGTCGGGGAACGAACTGGACGCGGGTAATCTGACGCTCGCCGATCTGGATGGGATTCAGGTCCTGCCGGGCCCGAACTATTCAGGCAGTTTCGATCTGACGGTGACGGCGACGACCACGGACGGAAACGAGACGGTAACGGATTCCCAAACCCTGACGGTCGACGTCGCCGGGGTGGCGGATGGTGCCGAAATCGGCGCGGCGAATGTGTCCGGCGTGGAAGACGGAACCATTGCCCTGTCCATCGATGTTACGAAGATCGATGACTCCGAAACAACCGCGATTTCCATCGACGGTCTGCCGGAGGGCGCGACGTTGCTGGACAGCGCCGGGAACGAACTGGATCCGGACAACCTTGCGCTGGAGGATTTGGACGGTCTGAAGGTTCAACCCGCGGCGGATTATGCTGGTAGCTTCGATCTGACCGTGACGGTGACGAGCACGGACGGCGAGTCCACGACCACCGATACGCAAACCCTGACGGTCGACATTGGCGCCGTCGCGGATGAAGCGGTCGTGACAGTCAGCGATGCGCTGGGTGTCGAAGACGGTGCCGCGATTCCGCTGTCGATTTCGGTCGGCCAAGGTGATGCGGACGGATCCGAAACCTTGACCGTTGCCATCCAAGGCTTTGTTTCCGGCACGATTTTCTATGACGCGGACGACAACCTCGTCGATCCGACCGATGTGCCGTTGAGTGCGTTGGACGGATTGAAGGTTCTGCCGCCCGCCAACTATGCGGGCACGATGACCCTGACGGTCGTCGCGACGTCCATCGACGGCGACAGCATCAGTTCCGTCGAACAGGAACTGTCGGTCGATGTGACCGGTATTGCCGACGCCCCGGAAATCACCGCATCCGATCTGGTGTCGGAAGGCGGCGTCGATCTGGCGCTGTCCATCGATGCGGAACTGACCGATACCGACGGGTCGGAAACCCTGACTGTCGAAATTGCCGGTTTGCCGCAGGGCTTCAAGCTGACGGATGCCGAGGGTGGCGAATACGAAGGCAGCCCGGCACAAATCCCGGTCGCGTCCCTGTCGTCGCTGACGCTGGTCCCGGTGGCCGGTTTCGAAGGTGTGGTGCCGCTGACGATCACGGCGACCGCAACGGAAGAAAACGGCGACACCAATACGGTGACGCAGGATATCAGCCTGACCTTCACCGATGTCGCATTGGCTCCGGTCTTGAGCGTGATGAACGCCACGGGGGACGAGGACGGCGACATTGCGCTGACCATCGGTGCCGTCGCGGGCAGTGAAGGCGACACGGTGGGCGTGACGATTTCCGGTCTGCCCGACGGTGCTGAACTGACGAATGCGGCGGGCGAGACCTTCACCGGCAGCGAAATTTCGCTGACGCCGGACCAACTGGTCGGCCTGACGGTGAAACCGCCCGCGAATTCGGACGCGAATTTCGATCTGACCATCGTCGCGACCGGCACGGATGGCGCGCAGTCCGCCGTCACCTCCGCGACGATGACCGTCACGGTCGATGCGGTCGCCGATACACCCAGCCTGACGGTATCCGCCGTATCCGGCCTGGAAGATCAGCCGATCGACCTGAACATCGATGCCCACCTGACCGATACGGATGGGTCGGAAACGTTGACGGTTCGGATTTCCGGCCTGCCGGACGGCTTCACCCTGACCGACGAGGCGGGCAACAGCTATAGTGGCAGCCCGGCGACCATCCCGGCGTCTTCCGTTAACACCCTGTCCCTGGTCTCGCCGCTGAACTATGTCGGTGCGGTGGCGCTGACGGTGACCGCGATCGCGACGGAAGCCAATGGCGGCGACCATGCGCTGGTGCAAAAGAACCTGTCGGTCACGATCGGCGCGGATGTCGATGTCCCGACCATTTCGGTGTTGAGCGAAGCGACCGGCAACGAGGATCAGGATATTGCGCTGGATATCGCCATCGGCAATATCGATCCGAACCAGGATACCAGCGTGTCCATCACCGGCCTGCCAGAAGGCGCGGTCCTGACGAATGCGGCGGGCGATACCTTCACCACCGATCCGGCGGTTCTGACCCTGGATCAGTTGGACGGCCTTATGGTCACCCCGCCGGCCGGGTCTTCCGTCGACTTCGCATTGGGCGTTTCGGTCACCACGTCGCAGGGCGGCGAAAGCGTGACGACGGCACAGAGCCTGGACGTTACGGTGCGGGCGGTGGTCGACGACTTCACGCTCACCCTCGGCGATGCGGAAGTCGTCCTGGGCCGCGCGGAATCCACGACCGAAACCGGCACGAACGGTGACGATACGATGATCGGCGGCGCGGGCAGCGATACGCTGATCGGCGGCGACGGCAACGACCACCTGATCGGCGACGGCGACAATCTGGATGCGACGGTGTCCCTGGATATCCAAGCGACGCTGGGCGATCTGGACGGGTCGGAATTGCTGACCGTGACGATTTCCGGCCTGCCGGATGGCGTGCAGATTTATCAGGGCGGCGAATTGCTGGCCACGGGCGGTGCGGTGACGCTGGCATCCGATGCGCTGGATGAAGTCGAACTGGTCGTGCCGCCGGGCGTCGGCGATTTCGATCTTCAGGTGACGGCCAATGTCACGGATTTCGATGCCGACGGCGGCAGCGATTCCGCGACGACCACGGGTATCATTTCCGTGTCCGTCGATGACGGGTCGGGCCTGGGCTCCAACGACGTCCTGGATGGCGGTGCGGGCGACGATATCCTCGACGGTGGTGCCGGTGCGGATACGTTGATCGGCGGCACGGGTGCCGACACGTTGAACGGCGGTAGCGGCAACGACAGCCTGCAAGTCACCATGGACGGCACGGTTGTCGACAACGTCCTGAATGTCCTGACGGATGCCGGCGGCGATGTCGTGGATGGCGGGGCCGGGACCGATACGTTGACGCTGAAGCTGACGGTGACCGATTGGGATTTGCTGGAAGGCGTTACCAAGGCGGCGCTGCAGGATCTGGTGGACTTCGTTTCATCCGGCGATGCGGCGACCATGTCCCGCGAATTCCCGGCCCTGAACCTGACGGTCAGTGGGATCGAAGCTCTGAACATCGTCGATATCAACGGCGAACCGGTGCCGCTGGAAGCGATCATGCCCGACCCGGAAGAAGGCATTACCTTCACCGGAACCAATGCGACGGATATTGCCGAAGGCACCGACTACGACGACGTGATGGATGGCGGGCACGGTGACGACACCCTGTCCGGTTTGGGCGGCGACGATACGATCCTGGGCGGCAGCGGTCAGGATGTCCTGAACGGCGGCGACGGCAACGACTGGATCGACGGCGGCCAGGGGGACGACACGATCACCGGCGGCGCGGGCGACGATACGATGTTCGGCGGTCAGGGCAATGATCGGATTTATGCCGACGGCGGTTCCGACACGGTCGACGGCGGCCAGGGCGATGACCGGATCACCGTGACGATCGCCCCTGAAGAGGAAGGCCGGGAGCTGAACCTCGATGGCGGCGGCAACAACGATACCCTACTGATCCAGTTGAGCGGCGATCAGGCCGACCTCAATGCGGTGCTGGCCGAAATCGCCGCGGCGAAGACGGCGTCCAGTGCCGATCCGTCGGGGACTTACGAAATCGCAAGCCTGGGCATTACCTTCACCAGCTTCGAAACCATCGACGTCACGGTCGATGGCGAGGCGGCGGAATATACGCCGGAACTGTCCCTGGACGATGCGGTCGACGTACAGTCCGCCGCTCTTGTCGATGGGGCAGCCGTCCTGGACGATGTCGAGATCGACGATGTCGACGGGTCTGTCATGACCCAGGCAACCGTCACGATTGCCAGCGGCTATCAGGACGGCGACCAACTGTCGATCAACACGGATCTGCTGCAAAGCCTGGGCCTGACAGTCAGTGCCACGACGACCGCCGCGGGCTTCGTCCTGACGTTGAGCGGCAATGCCTCCATCGCCAGCTACGAAACGGCTTTGGAATCGGTCAAGCTCTCCAGCACGGACAGCGTCGCGGAAGCGGGCGACCGGGTGTTGCAGGTATCGGTTACGGATGTTGATGGCAATGTCTCCGATCTGTCCGATGTGACGGTGTCGGTCGAACTGCCGGACGGGCCGGTCTTGCAGGATACGTCCGACGGCGCGCGGGACAGCGCGGTCTTTGTCACGGAGGCAAGCAATTCCGGCGCGACGGTGTCCGAGGTTTCGAATGTTTCGGAAACCACCACGAACGACCTGGTCCTTACCGTTTCCAAATATTGGAGCGGCGGCAGCGGCCAGTTCGAGGTTCTGGTAAACGGGACGTCGATCGGTACCTTCTCCGCACCGCAGGGCGGTCATCACCACAGCAGCTTCTGGCAGCAGGTGACGATCCCGGATGTGACCCTGCCCATCGGTTCGGAAAGCGCGATTGAAATTCGCGGCGTCACCAGCGATTCCAACGTTGCCGTCAGCCGCTTGGAATACGGCGATACGGAAATGTACGCCACCAGCCATGGCTGGGAGTTGGACGAGCCGGACGACAACGACTGGGACGACAACTGCCACAACGATTATTGGGACGGCAACTACGGCTACATGGTGCTGGATTGGGGCGATACGACGGTTGCCCTATCCACGTCCGAAGACGGGTCCGTCACCATGCTGGACGGTTGGCAGATCGACGACGACGGCGCAATGCGTGGTCTTCAGGATGCCGATCTGGGGCAGCGGTTCAGTCAGATCGATATGGGCGAAGGCACCGACTGGGTCGTCGGGGCAGCCGGGACCAGCGACAATATGGAAATCAACCTGACGAAATCCATCTGGCAGGACGCGGAAAACGTCCTGGGTGGCGGCGGGGACGATATCCTGGTCGGCAACGGCAGCGGCAACCTGCTGGCGGGTGGCGACGGCAACGACGTTCTGGTGTCTGGCGGGTCCAAGGATTATCTGGTCGGCGGGTCCGGCGATGACGAGATGCATTACGACATCGACGACATCCAGACCGCCGGTCTTGCCGAGGATCACGAAGGCTACGGCATGCTGGATCAGGCGATCCGCGAAGCCTACGAGGCGAATGACCTCGACGGGGCGGAGGCGCTGGAATCCCTGCGTGCCGGTGTCGACGGCGGCAGCGGCAACGACACGTTGAAGCTGACCGGCGGCGATGGCGGCCTCAGCAATCTGACCGGGTCGTCGTTGGCGAATGCGGCGTCGAATATCGAAATCCTCGACGTCACGGGCGTCGACGGTCCGGTCGACATGTCGCTGTCCGTCGACGATCTGATCCAAATGACGGACGACCGGGACGAGTTGAAGATCCTGAAAGACGGCGACGACACGGTGAAGGTCGGCGACACGGATTACGGGGTCGGCGAACACACGATCAGCGTGGATGGCGTCGACTTCAAACTGGTGATCGAAGACAAGGATCCGACGGTCGACGTCTAAACCCGATCATAATGTTGCAGCAAAGACCCCGCCGGGATCGTCCGGCGGGGTTTTTCTTGCCCGGCCGGCGCAGTAGACTGCCGCGCGTTTCAGTATTCGGTTTTTGGAAAGGTTTGGGCGCGTTGTCGGCATTCGACCAGGTATTGGGAAAAAAGCTGGCGCCTGTCGACATGCAGGCCGTGGCACGGCGCGCCGCCGATGCCGCGGCGGTCCTGATTGATGTCGGGACCGGTCAGGGTAAGTTCATTCTGGACGCGGCACGGGAAGTCCCGGACAGGCTGTGCATTGGAATCGATGCGGTCGCCGAAAACATGGCAAAATCGGCCCGCAGTGCCGGGGCGTCCGTCAAGAAGGGCGGGTTGCCGAATGCCCTGTTCGTGCGGGCCGCGGCGGAACGATTGCCCGGTCCCTTCGCGGGATTGGCCGACACGCTGACCGTTCAGTATCCCTGGGGGTCTCTGATGCGCATCGTTTCCGAACCGGCGCTGGACCATTTGCGGTCGCTGCGGGCCCTCTGTAAGGACGGGGCGGAACTGTCGGTTCTATTGAACTATTCGGTTTTCGAGGACAGGGAGTATCTGGACCGGTTGGGCATGGGCGATATCGTCGATCCGGCGGACAACCCGGACTTGGAAGGCGTCTATGCCGCTGCCGGATTTCGGATCACCCGGCGGGAGGTCATTCACGGCGACCCGCCGATCCGCAGTGCCTGGGGCCGTCATCTGGTGCGCGGATCGGCGCGCACGACATTGATCATCGAGGCTGTGGCCCAAGAGAACGGAACCCCATGACGAAACGGTCGGTTACCATCCATTGCAAGGGCCATCCCAATATCCGGGCCAGTCATGCGAAAACCTTCGAACTGACACGCGATCCGTCGATTACCGGTGCCGGAACCTGCATCATCGGGGTGGAGGCGGCATATGACGAGGCGGCGCTGCTGTCCTTGCGCGGGGCCGTCGATATCGTCCTGCGCTGCGGGGAATTCGAAGACAGGGCGACGGCCAGGATCAATCCGAAATTCGCGGCGGGGGCGCCGTTGATCTTCCGCCGCATGCCGACACCGGAACCGCGTACTTTCTGCGTCGGCGTGGATAAGGGATCGACTCAGTTAAGCCGGGAGTTGATCGATGCACTGCAAAAGCAGGGTGCGGAACTGGACGTCACGATTTCCGAATCCGAGGGCGCGGCGGTAGAGGGAGAGGACGGCATCCTGTATCTGGTCGGCACGCCGATCGGCAATCTGGACGACCTGTCGCCGCGCGCCCTGTCGGTCCTGCAAAGCGTCGATCTCGTCTTGTGCGAGGATACGCGGACGGCGAGAACGCTATTGTCCGGTTTCGGGGTGGAGGCCTCGACGACCGCCTATCACGATCACAACGAACGCGAACGCACCCCGGAAATGATCGACCGCCTGCGCAAGGGGCAACGGTTGGCCCTGGTGACGGAAGCGGGGATGCCGCTGGTGTCCGATCCCGGTTTCCATCTGGTCCGCGCCGCCCGTCGGGAAGGTCTGACGGTCACGGCGGTGCCGGGACCGGATGCGGTGACGACGGCCCTGGCCCTGTCCGGACTACCCAGCGACGATTTCCGGTTCCTCGGCTTCCTGCCGCGCAAGCCGACCCTGCGCCGCCAGCGGTTTGAGGAATTGAAGGCCGTTCCCTATACCGTCCTGTGCTTCGAGGCACCGCACCGGATCGAAAAGGCGTTGGCGGAAGCGGCGGAAGTCCTGCCCGACCGCGACATGGCGCTGTGCCGCAACCTGACAAAATTCGGGGAAAAGGTCCTGACCGGCACGGCGGCGGAACTCCTGTCGGAAATCGAATCCGGGGAAGCGGTGAACGGGGAATTGGTGCTGGTCATCGGTGGGGCGGTGCCCGTTGAACAGGACGGCGGGTCGGCGGCGGCGGTCGACGGCGACCTGGGGGACTTTCTGGAAAGTCTGGTCGCCGCCGGTCTACCGACCAAGCCGTTGGGCGATGCCTATGCCAAGGCGACGGGTCAAAGCCGCCGGGACGGCTTCAACCATGTCCTCGCCATCAAGAAACGCCTGGAAGACTCCTGATCGCGCATTATGCCCGCTCGACCCGACACTGGAAGCAGTTGTTCCGGGACGACCGCATATGGACATAGGCGACGTCCGGATTCTCAAAGCGTGCCGCCAAGGCTGTCGGCAGTGCCGCGATACTAACGACCTCGCCCGTGCCGTACCGGATACGGTCATTCGCATCGTAGCCGCGAATCAGGATGTCTTCGTAATCGCGAAACAGGTCAGGCAGTTCCTCGCTGACCGGGTGCCGGTCGCATTCCGCGCCGCACAGGAAGATCGGCCCGGTTTCGGCATAGGGCTGCGTACCGGGGAACGGCCGGTGGGCGAGAACGAGCATATCCGCGCCTTCCGGGATGTTCTGGAGACAATGGCGGCAGGGATTGCCGACCCCGTCGGAGGATTGGTGTTCCGGCTTGTGTCCATAGGCATCAGTGCCGCCGCGCTGATAATGGCGGGCCGTATCGGTATCCATGGCAACGAATTTAAAGGTCATCGGGATATCCTTGAATTGGTGATGTCTGGATTTAGCCGAGGTCCGTTCCATGCCGACACCCGCTTCTTGCGGAACGGCGTCCCTTGAATGGGATCCGAATTCGCGTTACCACGAATTCCGTGGTTTTCAGGCGTTGAGGAAAAGATCGTGACCCAGGACACAGCCTTTATTGCCATCGACGTCCAGAACGATTTCTGTCCCGGCGGTGCGCTGGCCGTTGCCGACGGCGATCAGGTCGTTCCGGTCGTCAACCGTCTCATGCCGCGCTATCCGGTTCGGGTCGTTACCCAGGATTGGCATCCAGCGGATCATTTTTCCTTCGCATCCAACACCGACGGCGCGGCGCCGTTTTCGTTGATCGATGCTTCCTACGGTCCGCAGGTCCTTTGGCCGGACCATTGTGTCCAGGGAACGGCCGGGGCGGATTTTCACAAGGACTTGCTGGTGGACGCCGCGGATTTGATCATCCGCAAGGGGTATCGCAGCCGGATCGATTCCTATTCCGCGTTTTTCGAAAACGACCACACCACGCCGACCGGGTTGGAGGGATATCTGCGCACACGCGGTGTGACCAAGATGGTTCTTGCAGGACTGGCGACGGATTTCTGCGTGCGGTTTTCCGCCGTCGACGGGGCGCGTCTCGGCTTCGACGTGACCTTGGTGGAAGACGGCTGTCGGGCCATCGATCTGGATGGGTCGCTGGCGACGGCCATGGCGGAAATGCAGGCGGAAGGTGTCCATTTCCGTCAAAGTACCGATCTCTGAATCGTACATTTCCCTTTTCTTTAGTGTGAAATGCTGATAAACCGCTTTCCGCAGGACGGGACGCGTTTTCTATGACCCCGTCTGTTCCGAAGAACGGCGAGAGGGCATGGACGATGGGCGGCGGCTATACCGGGGATGTAACCCCCTCCGAAGCATGGGAAATCCTGGAAAAGGAAACGGATGCGCTGCTGGTTGACGTGCGCACGGCGGCGGAATGGCAGTTCGTCGGCGTCCCGGTTCTGGATGGGCTGGGTAAGGAAGCGATCCTTGTCGAATGGATCAAATTTCCCGGCGGCGCGCCCAACGGCGATTTCGTCGCGCAGGTGAAATCCGCCATTCCGGACGGCACGGATCCAGCAATCCTGTTCCTGTGCCGATCGGGCCAGCGCAGCATGGGGGCGGCGGCGGCGCTGACCCAGGCCGGGTTCAGCCGCTGCTACAACATCCTCGACGGATTTGAAGGCAATAAGGATGCGGACGGTCATCGCGGCAAGACCGGTGGATGGAAGGTTGCGGGCCTGCCCTGGGCCCAAGGCTAACGTTTATGTCTAAAAACAAGGACAAGTCGACTATGGACGGTGGTTCAATCGGGCGTCGGTATCGGCCGCAGACTGAATTGGTGCGCGGTGGTTTGGAACGCTCCCGCTTCCGGGAAACCAGCGAAGGTCTCTTCCTGACGTCCGGATATATCTATGACAGCGCGGAACAGGCGGAAGCCTCCTTCAAGGGCGAAACCGACAACTTCATGTATTCGCGCTACGCCAACCCGACCGTCGGCATGTTCGAGGAACGCCTGGCTTTGTTGGAAGGGGCGGAAGCCTGCCGCGGCACCAGCAGCGGCATGGCCGCGATGTATTCGGCGCTGGCATGCCTGCTGGGGCAGGGGAAACGGGTCGTCGCGCCGCGCGCATTGTTCAGTTCCTGTTATATGATCTTGAACGAAATCCTGCCGAAATTCGGTGTCACCACGACCTTCGTCGACGGTCACGATCTCGACCAATGGGCGGCGGCATTGAAGACTCCGGCGGATGTCGTCTTTCTGGAAACGCCGTCCAACCCGATGCTCGACCTCGTGGATATCGAGGTCGTATCCGCCCTGGCGCATGGCGCGGGGGCCACGGTCGTCGTCGACAATGTGTTCGCCACGCCGATGTTGCAGCGACCGCTGGAATTGGGGGCCGATGTCGTCACCTATTCGGCGACGAAGCATATAGACGGGCAGGGGCGCGTCATGGGCGGCGCGGTTCTGGGGACCGAAAAGTTCATCAAGGACACGTTCGAACCCTTCTACCGCCATACCGGCCCGTCCTTGAGCCCGTTCAATGCCTGGACGCTGCTGAAAGGTCTGGAGACTCTGCCGCTTCGGGTGGAACGCATGTGCGCCAACGCGGATCGCATCGCCCGACATTTGGAAACGCGGGAAAGCGTGACCGGCGTGCGTTATCCGGGCTTGGAAAGCCACCCGCAGCACGATCTGGCGAAACGTCAGATGTCCGGCTTCGGGACGTTGGTGACCTTCACCGTCGACGGCGGCAAGGCGCGGGCCTTCGCTGTCCTGAACCGGCTGCAGCTTTGCGATATCTCCAACAATCTCGGCGACTCGAAGACGCTGGTGACGCATCCGGCGACAACGACGCATCAGAAGCTGACGGCGCATGAAAAGGCGCATCTGGGGATCACGGACGGAACCATCCGCATGTCGGTCGGTCTGGAAGACGTGGACGACCTGATCGAGGATCTGGAACAGGCACTCGCCTGATCGCAACATCTTCAAGAAACGCTGCGCGCCCGTCACAAGTGCTGTGACGGGCCGGTTGCGCATGCCATCGCCATAGACGGGGATCGCGCTTTCCGCTAGGCGTAATTCGGGGGCGGCGACAGACCGCCCGGTCTTTTTAAACGGACGTGGGATATGACGACGACAGTAGCGCCGCCGTTCGGCGAGTCGCCCGTTGACGGGCCTTATGCGTGGACGCGGCTCGCCATCTGTGTGGTGTTGAGCACGATCGGTGGCGTCGGTCTATGGTCGACCGTGGTCGTCCTGCCCGCGATCGAGGCCGAATTCGCCATCGACCGGGGCGATGCGTCGCTACCCTATACGGTGACCATGCTGGGCTTCGCCTTCGGCGGGATCATCATGGGGCGTCTGGTCGACCGATTCGGCATCGCAATCCCGTTGATCCTGGGCGCCCTGTCGCTCTGCGTCGGTTATATCGCCGCGTCTTATTCGGACTCCCTTTGGACGTTTCTGATCTTTCAGGGCGTCTTTGTCGGCGCCTTGGGCAGTTCCAGCACTTTCGGTCCGCTTGTTGCCGACGTGTCGCACTGGTTCTTGAAGCGGCGCGGTTTGGCCGTTGCCATCGCGGCCAGCGGCAACTACCTCGCCGGGGTATTCTGGTCGCCTGTATTGGAACGCGCCATTGCGGCTTATGGCTGGCGGGAAGCCCTGTTCTGGACCGGCGTATTCTGCGTCGTGACGATGATCCCGTTGGCCCTTCTGCTGCGGCGTCGGGCGGAAATCGACCAAAGCGAGGTACCGGTATCCAAAGGCGGCGTTCGCCGGGAAGCGCCTGCCTCTCCCGCTGTGTTGCAGGCCGTGCTGATGGTGGCGGGGATTGCCTGCTGCGTCGCCATGTCCATGCCGCAGGTTCATCTGGTCGCCTATTGCGGCGATTTGGGCTACGGCCCGGCGGCAGGGGCGGAAATGCTGTCGCTCATGCTGATACTGGGCGTGGTCAGCCGCCTCCTATCCGGGGTGCTGGCCGACAAGATCACCGGTCTGGGGACGCTGATCCTGGGATCGGGTCTGCAATGCCTGGCGCTGTTGTTCTATCTGCCCTTCGACGGGTTGATGTCGCTCTACCTCGTTTCCGCCCTGTTCGGCCTGTCCCAAGGCGGGATCGTGCCCAGCTATGCCCTGATCGTGCGGGATTTCTTCCCGGCGCGGGAAGCCGGCAATCGCATCGGACAGGTCCTGATGGCGACCGTCGTCGGCATGGCGCTGGGCGGGTGGATGTCCGGCGAAATCTATGACCTGACCGGCAGCTATCAGGCGGCCTTCTTGAACGGGATCGCCTGGAACTTGCTGAACATGGCGATTGCGTTCTGGCTGCTGATCGGCGGACGCCGTCGCAATCGCGAAGCCGCCGCGTAACATCGAAATTTGGGAAAGAGAAGTGGGGGGTTCTGTTGCTGGGTCCCCCAAGCCCCACCTAGGAGAGGATGAGTCCCCTAGGAATTCCGACTTCGTTACCGAGACTGCTTACGCAGCGACAGCAACCATCTCGTCGTTATCGTTCGCATTTAGCGATTTGGCCCGATATCGGCGGTACCATGCCGAACGCGAACATCTGCCTTTACTACGCGTGTCGATCCTGGTTCGCCCCCATGAGGCCGGGATCTGGAAGATGGTCGGTTCCGATCCCGGCGAATTGGTGGAGGCGCCGGGTACTGCCCCCGGGTCCACAACGCTTATTCCGCAGCGCTCTCTAGCGTCATAGTCGATTGCTCGACGGAATATATATAGGAACTACGGCGACGCGATGAAAGGGGTTTTCATCGACCGGCAGAATCTCTCTAAATGGACGTTGCCATGAAGCAATACCTCGACCTGCTGCGCGATGTCCGGGAAACCGGCGTAAAGAAGACCGACCGAACCGGGACGGGCACCTTGTCCGTCTTCGGCCGCCAAATGCGTTTCGACCTGTCGGAAGGGTTTCCCTTGGTCACGACGAAGAAGCTGCATCTGCGGTCCATCATCCATGAACTGCTGTGGTTCCTGAAGGGCGATACGAATATCGCCTATCTGAAGGAAAACGGCGTTTCCATCTGGGACGAATGGGCGGACGAACACGGCGATCTGGGGCCGGTTTACGGCAAGCAATGGCGGTCCTGGGCCGCGCCGGACGGCCGCACCATCGACCAGATGGCGCAACTCATGGACGGATTGAAGCGCAACCCCGACAGCCGACGCCATATGTTGAGCGCCTGGAACCCGGCGGATATCGACGATATGGCGCTGCCGCCCTGCCACTGCCTGTTCCAGTTCTATGTCGCGGACGGGAAGCTGAGCTGCCAGCTGTATCAGCGCAGCGCGGATACCTTCCTGGGCGTGCCGTTCAACATCGCCTCCTATGCCCTGCTGACCCTGATGGTGGCGCAGGCGACGGGTCTGAAACCCGGCGATTTCGTGCATACCTTCGGCGATACGCATCTGTATCTGAACCACCTGGAACAGGCGGATTTGCAGTTGTCCCGCGCCCCGCGTCCGCTGCCGACGATGACACTCAATCCCGACGTGACGGATATCTTCGCCTTCCGCTTCGAAGATTTCGAATTGTCCGGCTACGACCCGCATCCGCATATCTCCGCCCCCGTCGCGGTCTAAGCCGATGGCGGTCAGCAGCGAATTTGTCGACTGGCTGGCGGAACGCTTCGCACCGCTGGGGCCGGTCACGCGAAAACGCATGTTCAGCGGCGTCTGTCTGTATGTCGACGATGCCGTCGTGGCGGTCGTGCTGGGGGCGGGCTTCTACTTCAAATGCGATGACGGCAATCAGGCAGCCTTCGACGCCGAAGGGTGCGAGCCGTTTCGCTATTCGCGCGGCGACCGGGAAATCACAGTGAATTCCTTCCGCCGCTGTCCCGATTCCGCCTTGGACGACGACGACGCAATGCTGGAATGGGCCCGCATCAGCTTGGAAGCCGGACGCCGCAGCGCTGCAGAGAAGGCCCGAAAGGCAGCCCGAAAAAAGGGTGCCGCCAAGAAAGCCGCCGCCAGGAAAGCCGCCACCAGGAAAGTCGCAGCTGGGAAAGCAAAGACGACATGACGAATACCGATTCCATCTCCCTGGCTCTTGTCGTTGCCGTCGCGTCGAACGGCGCGATCGGGATTGAAGGCGGCCTGCCTTGGCGGCTGCCGGGCGACCTGGCCTTCTTCAAACGAGTGACATTGGGAAAGCCCGTCGTCATGGGGCGCAAGACCTGGGAATCCCTCCCGCGCAAGCCGCTGCCGGGGCGGCCCAATCTCGTCGTGACCCGGGCAGAGGGCTATACGGCGGCTGGGGCGGAGGTGTTTGACAGCCTGGATGCAGCCCTGAAACGGGGTGAAGACTTGGCGCGTGCCGCCGGAGTGGACGAGGTGTCGGTCATCGGCGGCGCGGATATCTACCGTCAGGCGCTGGAGAAGGCTGACCGTCTCTATCTGACGGAAGTGGATGCCGAGCCAGTGGCGGATACCTTCTTCCCGGATTTCGATCGATCGGCATGGCGGGAGGAATGGCGGGAACCCGGCCCGCGTCGGGCGGACGATACCGGCCCGGATTATTCCTTCTTGCTTTTGACCCGCCCGAAGCCGTGATCTTCCAGCCAGGTTTCCAACGTCGAATTCTTGTAATCCGCGCCCCGGAAATCCGTTTGAATCACGGTCGCGTTCTTCATCTTGGTCCAGCGCAGATTGCTGTCGCGCAGGTCGGAACCGCTTAAATCTATCCCTTCCATATCCGCCCGCGACAGATCCGCGCCGGTCAGTTTCGCGTCCTTGACCCGCGCCTTGCGCAGGGACGACGACCAATGGTCCTCCAACGATCCGGTCAGGGGTACCGAATCCAACCGTACCCCGGTCATTTCTGTCTCGCTCAGATCCGCGCGGTCCAGGCGGATGCCGCGCAGATTGGCACTGTGCAGGTCCGCCCCGCGCAGGTCCGCGCCGCTGAGGTCCGCCATGATCAACCGGGCATGGGACAGTTTCGTATTGCGCAGGATGGCACGAGACAGGTTCGCGGCGGATAGGTTCACACCGCGCAGATCCAGATTGCTGAGGTCGACATTCGACAAGTCGGCCTGATTGCCCGCCTTGCCGCTGCTTTCCAGCCAGCGTTTGTGGTCGGTCAGGATTTCCCCGAAAGCCCGACCGATCTGGTCGATCTTGGTGGCGACGGACACTTGCGTCAGATCGACATCCGACAGGTCCACCAGGTCAAGGATGGCGCAGGTCAGGTTGGCGCCTTTTAAACGGGTGCCGCTCATCTGCGCGCGGGTAAGGATGGCGCCGTGCAAATCCGCGTTTTCCAGATTGGCGTCGGTCAGGTCCGCGCCTTCCAGGATCGCCCCGGCCAGATTGGCGCCGGAAAGGTCCGTGCGTGTCAGGTTGGCGTGACGCAGGGTCGCGTCCTTCAGGTTCGTGCGTTCGACCTTGGTGCCGACCATGCGGGCATTGGTCATCTCCGCCTTCGTCATAATGGCGTCGGTCAGATCAGCTGCCCCATTGACCTGGTCGCTCAACAGAACCGTGTTCCCGTTGTCGTCAGGCACGTATAAAAGGCCGCTGCGGAAATCCGCACCCGTCAGGTCGCAATCTTCCAGGTTGGCATTTACCAGACGCGCACCGCGCAAATCCGCGCGTTGCAGGTTGCCGCGCGACAGATCCGCCTCCGTCATGTCGCAGGCGAACAGCAAGGCATCGGCCAGGACCGATTCGCTCATCCGCGCGCCTTTCAGGGACGCGCCGCTGAAATCCGCGCCGGATAGGTCGTATCCGCTCAAATCGTAATAGGATAGATCGGCAAGTTTGAAACTCGCCCTTCGTCCGCCCTTCGACCGCTTCAGGTAGGCCTGATGCGCGCGCAGGATTTCGGGCAGGGCGTTCCGATCGAGCGTAAGTCGTTGGAATTTGGAACTCGTCACTCCCGCTCCACCTCTGGGCGCGTGCCGGAAATTCCGTTTGTCGCGCCGGCCATTGTTATCGCGGCCCCTCCGATGCGAGGGAGTTTAGTGTGTCTCGGGCATTTTGCCACGCTGGATTCCGGATATCGCGGTTGCGGATGCCGTTTCGGTGACTATCTTTGGGCACAGTCTTGCCCGTTTCGGGCGTTCTCGAATGGAATGAAGGTACCGCCATGCCGCAGCAACATCGCGTGAAACTCCTGATCATCGGGGCAGGACCCGCCGGGTATACGGCGGCGATCTATGCGGCGCGCGCCAATCTGTCGCCGATGCTGGTGGCGGGGCTGCAGCCGGGCGGCCAACTGACGATCACCACCGATGTCGAAAACTATCCGGGTTTCGAGGACGCGGTGCAGGGGCCCTGGCTTGTCGAACAAATGCAAAAGCAGGCGGAAAAGGTCGGTACGGATATTCGCTACGACCTGATCACGGATGTCGATTTCACCAGCCGACCGCTGAAGGCCGTCGGTGACGGTGGGGATGTCTATCTGGCCGATACGATCGTGATCGCGACCGGGGCGCAGGCGCGCTGGCTGGGCCTGGAAAGCGAACAGACCTTCATGGGCTTCGGCGTGTCGGCCTGCGCGACCTGCGACGGGTTCTTCTTCCGGGGCAAGGAAGTCGCGGTCGTCGGCGGCGGCAATACGGCGGTGGAAGAAGCCCTGTATCTGACGAACCATGCCAGCAAGGTGACCCTGATCCATCGCCGGGACAGTCTGCGGTCCGAACGCATCCTGCAGGATCGTCTGATGAAGCACCCGAAGGTGGAGATCATCTGGGACACGGTCGTCGACGAAATTCTGGGCGAACAGCCGGCGGGCGTCACGGCGCTGAAGCTGCGCAATGTGAAGACGGACGCCGTGTCGGAACTGCCCGTCGATGGAATCTTTGTCGCCATCGGTCACGATCCGGCAACCAAGGTCTTCAAGGGCCATGTCGATATGGACGAAGAAGGCTATGTCCTGACCGCACCGGATTCGACGGCGACCAACGTCCCCGGCGTTTTCGCGGCAGGCGACGTGAAGGACAAGATTTTCCGTCAGGCCGTGACGGCGGCGGGCATGGGCTGCATGGCCGCGCTGGAAGTCGAAAAGTATCTGGCGGAACTGGAAGACGGCGACGCGTCGGTCGCCGCCGAGTAAGCCCATCTCTTCTAAAATTCGATGGGGTCCGACTCGGAAAACGGGTGTCGTCCGAGAATATTCACATATGGCCTGTTGAACCGGTGTGAGCGGTAAACTAGTATATTTATTAGAGGGTTAGGAGAATCTACATCTGGCGTCAGGTCTGGAGGGGGACACAAAATGTTCGGGGGTAAGAAGCGTTCTGAGCCGACACCGTCGACGGAGAGGAAGATTGTCTTGAGATCTCACATCGCAGAAGGCATGACGGTTACAGGGGATATCGACGGGGATATCGACCTCCTTCTTGATGGGAAGCTGGAAGGAAATCTACGCTGCCGCGCCGTGACGATCGGCAAGTTGGGCAGTTTGATCGGGAAAATCAGCGCGCAGGAAGCCTTCATCGACGGTCGGATAGAAGGCGATATCGACGCCAAGTCGGTTCACCTGAACGAAACCGCCGTTGTCATTGGTGATGTCCGCCACGAAGTGGTCGAAGTCGCCGCGGGTGCCCGGATCGAAGGCCATTACAGCCGGTCCGAAGAACTCCAAAAGATCGAGGCCCCGAAAGACCCGCCGGTCTCCGCGGGTGTGACGATTTCGGCGGCGGTTCAGGACGAAGACGACGAGACATCCACCGACGCGGATGATGAGGATCGGGATGGCGCCGATGTCGTCACTCTCGGCCCGTCGTCCAAAGTGGGCTAAGGCCCGGATATCCGAAAAGACCGTTCACGCAATGGCGGCATCCTGCGTTCGAACGGTATCGCTTAACGTCGTTCGCAGCCATTTATGCGCCTTGTCGTTGGACCATTGACTGTTCCAGACTTGCACGATGGGGTGGCTGGGAACGTCGGCCGGCAGCGCGAATACCGACAATCCATAAGCCTTCGCCAGCGGGGCGGCCAGCCGCTGAGGCATCGTCGCCACATAGTCCGTTCCGGAAATAGCGGCGGGCATGGCCAGGAAATGCGGCACGGTATGCGCAATATTCCGCTCTAGCCCACGCGCCTTCAGAAAATCGTCCAGCCAGGTGCTCATTCCTGACGGGGCCATGATGACATGTCGGGCGGCGACGAACCGTCTCAACGTGACGCCCTCCTTCAGAAGACGGCTTTCCGGACAGGCGAGGCCGACCGCCGTTTCCTCGAACAATGTCTGAACGGTAGCCCATCCCGGGATGTCCTGCGGAATCGTGATGGACAGATCGACGTCGCCTCGACGCAGTGACTCATACTGGGTGCCATGTTCAAAATGTTGGGTCCGGATACGAATGCCGGGCGCGTCTTTCTCCAAGACCCGGATCAGCGGCGGTATCAATGCCACGGCGCCATAGTCGTTCGCGGCAATGACAAAGGATCGTTCGGCGGTTTTCGGGTCGAAATCCTCGTCGAATTGCAGGGCGTCGTTCAATGCGCCGACGCTTTCACGAATTCTGCTATAGAGCTCGTTCGCCTTGCGGGTCGGCTCCATCCCACGCGCAGTGCGCACGAAGACTTCGTCCCCCACCAAATCGCGAAGTCGTTTCAGGGCATGACTTAGGCCGGGTTGGGTCTGTCCCAGACGATCCGCCGCAGCGGAAATCTGCCGCTCCTCATATATTGCGAGGAACACTTTCAAGAGGTTCAGGTCGATGCGATAGATATTCATATATCAATAGTTAGCATGATAAATATGAATTGGTGAATAGATAAATGCCGCGCCATAGTCTGCCCTGTGTTAAGCGATGTTCAATGCAGGGAGAGTTCTCAATGACGATTTTCAGGACCGCGATGGCCGGTATCATCAGCCTTTGCGCCGTTGTTTTATCCGGGTGCGCCGGGAACATGACGCCGACCGCATCGATCGATTATGAGCTGTTCGGCAGCGGTGCGGAAAAGGTCGTCGTCCTTCATGATTGGTTGGGGGATCGGTCAAATTACGATCCTATCAAACCGTATCTGGACGGGGAGACGTTCCAATTCGCCTTCGCCGATCTGCGCGGCTATGGCGGGTCGCTGAAGAAAACCGGGGCGTTCACCGCGACGGAGGCGGCGATGGATGCGATTTCCGTTGCGGATGCGCTGGGGTGGGACCGGTTCCACATCATCGGTCATTCCATGACCGGGATGGTGGTCCAGAAAGTGGCCGTCCTGGCGGGCGAGAGGGTGAAAAGCGTCGTTGCGACCACGCCGGTCTATGCCAGCGGCATGCAGGTCGACGAAGGGACGTTCGGCTTCTTCACGGCAGCGGCCAAGAAACCGGAAGAAATGGGACAGGCGATCCAGGCGTTGACCGGCGGGAAACTGTCCGAGGAATGGACGTCCTTCAAGGTGGATCGTGCGATGACCTGGTCGACGGAGGAAGCCCGGCTCGCCTATCTAGATATGTTCGCCTATGAGGATTTCAGCGGCGAGGTCGATGGGATCGGAACGCCGTTCCTGGTCTTGATCGGGGCGAACGATATTGAGGCATTCCATCCGCCGGCGATCCAGGCGACCTTCGGTAAATGGTATCCCGACTTGACGGTCGTTCAGGTCACGGATGCCGGACACTATCCGATGCAGGAAGTCCCGGTCCTCTATGCGACGGAGGTCCAGAAATTCCTGAAAGCCCATCTCGGCGATTAGTGCCCGTCTGATTTGGACTGGACGGTAGGGGGCTCTGTTCCAGCGTGAGCTGGGGAACTACGGTCTATACCAGACAGGCCCCGCTAGATCGCTTTCCAGGTTCGCGGGTCGATCCCGGCGGCATCATAGGCCGTTTCTACGAGGTCGCCGTTCACGACGAAGTCGATGAGCGGCGATAGGGAGAAGGTCTCCTCCCCTTCGCGGTCTATCGGCAACAGGGGCAGCAGCGCCTCGAAGACCGGGCGAACGCCGTGTCCCAGCTTTCCGGGATCGATATCGCGCCGATGGATGGCCCAGACTCCGACCGTCAGCTCGATCGTGGCGATCTTGTAGGCGGCCTCGATCACGCGGGCCAGATCGGCGACGGCATGCATCGCGAGACCGGCGGTATCCTCGACCCCATCGGCAAGCTGCCCGACCGAGTTCAGCAGGACCGGTGTCGCCCAGATCTTACTGGAGGCGATGAGGGAGGCGGCGATATGAGAGAGGTTCAGGAACTGCACGCCGCCGATCGCTCCGGCCTCGCGGGCGAGCCCCGTCGGCAGGCCGGAGAAGGCGGGCCAATGTTGCTTGTGCAGCCGTTCGCCCGACAGTTCGCAGATTTTGGCCAGAATCTGGCGAAGCGGGTCGATTGCGGCAGTGAGCGCCGTCGAATCCATGTTGCCATGGCTGATCACGGCGCCGTTCTCCCGATCGATCAGCGGGTTGTCCGTCGGCGCGTTCAATTCGACTTCCCAGACCTGCTCGGCCCGGGCCAGGACCTCGTGACCGACGCCGTGAATTTGCGACACGCATCGGAAGGACAGAGGGTCCTGCAGGAAGCGCGACTCTCCCCCATACCAGAGCGCGGAGTCTCGAAGCAGGCTCCTGAGACGCGACGATGACGCATGCTGGCCGCGCCGTCCGTGGACGCGGTTCACCGGTTCGGCGATGGAGCCCAGATTGCCGCGCAGCCCTTCCAGCGCAACTGCCGCGGCGAGGTCCAGCGTCGCCAGCAGGCGCCTCGCCGAAACGAGGCACAGCGATCCCATGCCGAGCGAGATGGCATTGCTGTTCATCAGCGAGAGGGCCTCCTTGGCGCCCGGTTCGAAAACTGAGTCCGGTGCATCTTCAAGAAGCCCGAGGCCGAGCTGCGCCAGGGGGACCAAGTCCGATGCGCCCACCGATCCGGAGGCATCGACCGTGGGCACGCGATTTTCGTTCAGCCGCTTCATCAGGCGTTCGACCAGTTCCCGACGGACGCCGCTGGTGCCGGTCGCGAAGAGGTTGAGCTGCACGGCCATCGCGGCGCGGACGACCGCCGGGTCAAGGGTGGGGCCGGGCACGCGCGTCGCATGTGCGGCGAGCAGCCGTCGATTGAAGGTGGCGAGGTCGGTCTGCTGGACGCTCGACTCCTTTTGGGAGCCGACGCCGGTGGTAATGCCGTAGGCGGGACGGCCCTCGGCGACGATCGCTTCCACGACGGCGCGCCCTTCCGAAATTCTGGGCCAGGCGCTTTCGTCTATCGTCGCGTCGGTCCCGTCCACGGCGATGGTGGCAATCTGATCCAAGGTGAAGTTGTTGCCCGACAGCGCGACGGGGGCGCCGGGTTTTCCTGCACGGGGAATAGCCGCCGGAGCTGGAGAAACGTAACGCGGCGAAATGGAGGCGGCTGTCGGGTTGTTCATCAAGTTCTCACGATAAAGGGTGCCGGGCGAGGGTCATTTGACGGATTGCTGCAGACCATCGCCATCCGGAATGCGACGTCTATTTGTTTGGACATATGCGGGCGTTGAATTCAAGCGGGGAAAGGTCTATCCCCTGCTTCGGGCCAGACGGTTGGACGGTCGCGCTCGGGCAATGGGGAAACCCGTCCGGGTGAGGAAAGTCCGGGCTCCACGGAAACACGGTGCCGGCTAACGGCCGGCGGGGGCGACCCTAGGGAAAGTGCCACAGAAAGCAAACCGCCCGGAACGGTCCGCCGCTTCGGGTAAGGGTGAAAGGGTGCGGTAAGAGCGCACCGCCTCTCCGGCAACGGCGAGGGCAGGGTAAACCCCACCGGGAGCAAAACCGAGTAGGGACGGTAGCCGCGCGGCGGTGTGATCTCTCTTTTGAGATATCCCCCCGAAAGACGGCAGGCGGGTTTTCGCGCCCCGTCCGGGTAGGTTGCGAGAGGCGGTCGGCAACGGCCGCCCCAGATGAATGGCCGTCCACCACCGGTTCGCCGGTGGGGACAGAACCCGGCTTACAGACCGTCTGGCCCTAATTATCAGTGATCGGAATCGAAGGGATTGGCGCCGGACCGATCCTCGATTTCAACGATCCACAAATCGGGGTCGCGCTGCCTAGCCCGCCCGATATAGGCGTCGGCATCCGCCTCGTCAGGCGTTGCGTCGGACGGCAGGGCATCCATCCAGGTCAGGTTGCCGTCAATATCGCGCTGCTGCGTCAACAGGCGGCATTTGCCGTCCAGGGTGGCGATCTTCACCAGGACGACACCGGTATGCGGATCGCCGCTTTGCAGAACCATGGCGGATATGCCGCGACCGGAGCACAGGGCCAGCCCGGCTTGCAGCCACATCTTGGTGGGTAATCTATCGTCCTGCATGCATTGCCCCGTTCATCATGAATTCGCACCATGCCGGTTGCGGTGCGTCATTTCCAGGCCATATGAATTCTGTACCCTGACAGCAGTCGGATTTTGAGGATGGCGCCATGTCGATCGAAGTGAAATCGGAAACCGGGTTCTTCTCGCGGACATTGGCCAGCCTGCGCGAATTGTGGGCGGATATGGCGGGCAGCGAACCCGTGGCGAACCTCAAGCCTGATTTGGTTGGGCGGGACACGGAATCCGTCCGCAAGCAGATGATTGCCTGCCTGGACGGCAAGGGCGGAGAGGTTTCCGCCCGTCAGCGGGCCGCCGGATTGGGCCAGGCCTATCTGTCCTTGAGCCGCGAGGGGCGCAAACGCTTCCTTCTATTGCTGGCGACGGAATTCGGCACCGACCCCTTGGCCATCGATCAGGCCATCGACCGTCTGCATCTGGCATCGGACCCGGCGGCGCGCGCCACGGCGGAACAGGCGCTGCGCGAGGCTCTGACCGCGCGGCGGATCACGCTTCTGACGCAATTCAACGCCCTGCCGCAGGGGGTAAAGTTCCTGGTCGATATGCGCGCGGATATCCTGTCCATGCTGCGCGAGGAACCGGCTTTGCGCCCGTTGGATACCGATCTCCAGGCCATGCTGATCAGTTGGTTCGACATCGGCTTTCTGGAAATGCAGTCGATTTCCTGGCGGTCGCCCGCGTCTCTATTGGAAAAGCTGATCGAATATGAGGCCGTGCACGAAATCCAATCGTGGCAGGACCTGCGCAACCGGCTGGCGCCGGATCGGCGTCTCTTTGCCTTCTTCCATCCGCGCATGCCGGAAGAACCGTTGATCTTCGTTGAGGTTGCGCTTGTCACCGGCATGGCGGGTAACGTTCAGGCCCTGCTGGATGAATCCGCGCCGACGGAAGATGCGACCCAGGCGGATACGGCAATCTTCTATTCGATTTCCAATACCCAAAAGGGCCTTCGCGGCATCGGCTTTGGCAATTTCCTGATCAAACGCGTCGTCGGGGAATTGAGCAAGGAACTGCCGAACCTGAAGACTTTCGCCACCCTGTCACCGATTCCGGGCTTTCGCGCGTGGCTGGACACGGCCCTGGCGGAAGGGCGTCCGAATGTCCTGACGGCGGATGACCGCGCGAAACTGAAGGCCGCGGTCGGCAAGACGGTCAGCAAGGGGCAATTGCCGAAGCTGATCGACGATCCGGCTTGGCGGGACGATCCGGCCTTGGCGGAAGCCTTGCGGGAACCGATGATGCGGCTATGCGCGCGTTATCTGGCGAAGGAACGGAAGCGCAAGATGCCGTTGGATCCGGTCGCGCGATTTCACCTGACCAACGGCGCGCAGATCGAACGGATCAACTGGCTGGGCGACCGATCGGACAAGGGCCTGACCCAGTCGGCGGGCATGATGGTCAACTACCTTTATCGCCTGTCCGATATCGAACGGAACCACGAAAAACTGGCGTCCGACGGGACTGTCGCCTTTTCCAGTCAGATCAAGGCGTTGCTGTAGAAATTTCCACTCTGAATGGCACAGGAATTGCTTGGTCTTCCGGTATGGAGGGCCCTGTGGCATGCGTTTGTCGTTCTTTTCCGGCCGCCCTTCGGCCGATGAAACCTTGTCCGAATTTTCCCCCGGTCCCATGGGCCGGGCACGGCGTATCATGCGCTCCAAGCCGCCCCGGTCCCTCGACCGGCGACCGGACCCGCCGCCGCTGGACAATCCCGACGCCCGTGTCCGGGTCAGTACCGAGGCTGCCTATCTGATGGCGGGCGACCGCTATGATCCGGCGTCCATCACCCCCAATGAAATCGTGGATATGACCGAAATCCTGCTGGCCGGGCGGGTGATTACGCGCGGGGATCAGGCAATTTTGCTGAACGGCCCGACGGGCGGCGGCTATCCGCCGGACCGTGCCGGGTCGCCGCGCGACCTGATTGCGGATTGGCAATCCGCCCTGGCGGCGTCCGTCGGCCGATCCAATCTAAACGGTATCAGTCGGGCGACGCAGGCACTGGGCATTCTTGGCCGGGTTGCGGCGACAAGAATGCCCGGTTGACGGTCTGCGACAGATTTTATTCGGCCGCTGCGACCGTGGTATGCCGCTTCGCCCAGACCGGTTGCGCAGCGTCGGATGCTTTCTGGTAATAGTGGGAAAACTCCTCCAGGGCATCGATCCAGGACGAGATTTGCGTCTTATCTGTTACCTCGAAGGCATCGATCCCGGCGCGCAGCATGAACAGATATTGATCGCGCAGCACGTTGCCCGTTGCCCGGATTTCACCGCGATAGCCGTACCGCTGACGCAGCAACCGGGCATAGGAATACGCACGGCCGTCGGTGAAAGCCGGGAAATCGACCGCGATTACCTTCAGCCGGTCCAGATCGCCGGCAAGCGCCGCCACATCGTCGCCGGGCGACAGTTTCACGCCGATTTCCGCCTGACTGCGCAGCAACGAATCCCGTTCCGCGATAAAGCGGGCGAAGGGCACGATGGTCGGGATATCCGGTTGCACCGGCGTGTCGGCATCTGCCGTCAGCCATTGGTCGGAAACCTGTTTGCCGTCCTTGATCAAAGCCATGGTTCGATCCTTCCTTACGCGGCCTTCGCGCCGTAGAGACGTTCCTTGAACGGATCCTGTCCGACGCGGTCCAACGTGTCGATGAAGCGTTCTTCCGGATTGGCGCGGATCGCCAGATAGGTTTCCACCACGGTTTCCACCGCATCGATGATGCCGTCGTAGGAAAAACCCGGTCCGGTGATGCGTCCGATGGCGGCGGCTTCATCCGCGCGCCCGCCGAGCGTGAGCTGATAATGTTCCTCGCCCTTCCGGTCGACGCCCAGAATGCCGATATGGCCGACATGGTGATGTCCGCAAGCATTGATGCAGCCGGAAATCTTGATCTCCAGCGGGCCGATATCGAACTGCCGGTTCAGATCGGCGAAGCGTTCGGAAATGCGCTGGGCGATCGGGATCGACCGCGCATTGGCCAGGTTGCAGTAATCCAGCCCCGGGCAGGCAATGATATCGCCCGCAAGACCGATATTGCCGGTCGCCAATTCCGCCGCCTTCAGCCGGTCATAAACGGCCGGCAGGTCGGACAGTTTCACATGCGGCAGCACGAGGTTCTGCTGATAGGTCGCGCGGATTTCGGACCCGACGGCAAAGGCATCGGCGATATCCGCCACCGTATCCATCTGATCGGCGGTGATATCGCCGGGAATGCCGCCGGTCGGTTTCAGCGAAATATCGACGATGGCATAACCGGTCTGGCGGTGCGGCTTCACATTGCTGCGGACCCAGGCGGCGAAATCGCGGTCTTCGAAGCGCCGGGCCTCGAACCCGCGATCCGTATCGGCCAAAACCTCAAAGGCAGGGGCGGAGAAATAGGAGGCGATGCGGTCGCGTTCGGCGGTGGGAAGGTCCACCGACGTTTCCTTTTGCATGGCCTCCCATTCGGCCTCGACCAGGGAGCGGATTTCCTCCACACCGACTTCATGTACCAGGATTTTGATGCGTGCCTTGTACTTGTTGTCGCGCCGACCCAGCATATTGTACACGCGCAAGACCGCTTCCAGATAGGACAGCAGGTGGTCGCGCGGCACGAAATCGCGGATGGTTTTCGCAATCATCGGTGTGCGGCCCTGACCGCCGCCGACCATGACTTCGAAGCCGATTTCCCCGGCCTCGTTCTTCTTCGCGATCAGGCCGATATCATGGACCCGAACGGCGGCCCGGTCATGCGTTGCGCCGGTGACCGCGATCTTGAACTTGCGCGGCAGGAACGAAAATTCCGGGTGGAAGCTAGACCACTGGCGGATGATCTCCGCCCAGGCGCGGGGGTCTTCGACTTCGTCCACCGCCGCCCCGGCATAGGGGTCCGCTGTCGTATTGCGGATGCAGTTGCCCGATGTCTGAATGGCGTGCATTTCGACATCGGCCAGTTCGTCCAGGATATCCGGCGTTTCGTCCAGCTTGATCCAGTTGAACTGGATGTTCTGGCGCGTCGTGAAATGGCCGTAGCCCTTGTCGTAGACGCGCGCGATATGGGCCAGCTTGCGCATCTGCCGGGCGTCGAACGTGCCATAGGGGATGGCGACGCGCAGCATATAGGCGTGGATTTGCAGGTACAGACCGTTCATCAGCCGCAGCGGCTTGAACTCGTCTTCCGTCAATTCCCCGGCGACGCGGCGCGCGACCTGTCCCCGGAACTGGCTGACCCTTTCGCGGACCAGCGTGGCGTCGAATTCGTCGTAGCGATACATCAGGCAACCTTTCCAAGTCGCGATTCCGGTTCGGCCTGCTTGCCGAGGTCCAGACGAACGGTCGGGCCCAAGGCGCGGATCCGTTCCTTCAGTTTCGACGGGACAGGGGCGCCGTCCCGGATTTCCATGTCGATCAATTCCGCGTCGACGACGATACAGTCCGCCGTCGCCGTGCGGGCGGCGTCTTCCAGCGCGGCGATGCCGTCCGCGTCTTCTTCGACACGGGCCAGGGTTACGCGCGTTTCCCAAATGCCGGTCCGGGACAGCCACACGGCCTCGCCATCGGACAGTCGGTTTGCTTTCAGGGCTTTGGCTGCCATGGGTCTCTCTTTCCGATCAGGCAAAACGGACGGCCGGGACGGTTTCCCGCGCCGCCGAACCGTGACGAAGGGTTTCGAACATTTCTCCCGGTGCGGTGCCGGGCAGGGTCAGGATTACCGCCGATAGGCCCTTGCCGCGAGCCGTGCAGGCATCGCTGATCGTCCGGGTCATATCGGTGAAAGCGCTGTGATCGGCATCGCGGCGGGCCAGTTCCAGCACACGGCTATCGAAGCGGGCGTCATGGAAAACGACATCGGCGCGCTGCAACCGGCGCAGTCCGCGCAGGCTCAACAAGTCCGGCTGGGTCGGGTCCAGTTCGATGACGGTCACATCGCCGGTAACCTGCTTACGGCTGTCATGCCGGTTCAGGTCGGACAGCATGGCTTCCCGCGCGGCGGTTTCCTCACCACGCAGAACCATGTCGGAGACGGGACCGTCGAAGAACTTTTCCCAAAATGCCTTACGCTGTTTCCCATGCGGGATCGTACCCGCGACGGCGGGACGGAAGCTGGCGGCGAAGCGGGCCAGCGCGCCCAGCTTTTCGGGCAGTGCGGATTCGACGGTCTCCCGGATATTGCGGGCCAACACCGGGGCCGCGCCGCCGGTGGAAATCCCGACGACGACGGAGTCCCGATCCACGATGGACGGGACGACGAAGTCGCAATTGTCCGTCCGGTCGACCGCGTTTACCGGCACATGGGCGTCTTTCAGGACGGCGATCGCAGCCTCCGCTTCCGCGTCGTCTTCCGTGGCGACGATGGCGAAGGCGGTGTTGTCTGGAATGTCTTGCGGGCGCAGTGCTCCGGCGACCAGCGTGATCCGGCCATTGTCTCGCAGGCCTTCGATTTCCGCATCGATCGGGCCGGTGGCGAAGACGGAAACCTGCCCCGGCGTCCGGGTGACGAGCCGCAGCTTCCGGACAGCCGCATCGCCGCCGCCGACAACCAGCACGGTTTTGCCTTCCAGCTTCCAAAAGGACGGGAAAACGTCCATCGGTCTCTCCGCTCGTTAAAAACACACAAAATTGTGTGTTAAAAATTGTTAGACGTAATATAAGTGTGAAATAATAATTTGTCCATATTCTCACGATAAAATTCGTGTGTGCGAAATGGAACAAGCCTTGTGTCGCATGGACCAAGGCCTGGCCCGAAAAACGGGTGTAGGTCAGAAGGGATATGACCCGCCTGGGGTCAGTTTGCGATCTTGGTTCCGAACCCATTGGCCAGACAGACGGCCAGGGTATGGGTGGCGATCGCCGTATCCTGCACGCCGGTGCCGGTCAGGTCGCACAGGGTAATTTGATCCGCGTCGGTGCGGCCCGGTATAGTGCCGGACAGGATCGCTCCCAATTCGGCGACGGGCATGTCTTCCGGAACGGTCCCCGCGCCGATGGCGTGGTGCAACTCGCCCAGATGGGCCGATTGCTGATGCCGGTCGCAGGCGAAGACATCGACTTCGGCAATGACTTCCGGCGCAATCTCGTTTTTGTGTTCCGCGTCCGATCCCATGGCGGTGATGTGCAGACCGGGATGCAGCATATCCGCCGTGATCAGCGGCGAGCGGCTGGGCGTCGTGGTGACGACGATGTTCGATCCTGTCACCACATCGGCGACACTGTCGGCAACGCGAACCTCCGTGCCGGTGGCGCGTTCGATGTCGTCCGCGCAGGCGGCGGCCTTTTCGGCGTCGCGGCCCCAGACCAGGATGGTTTCGATGGACCGCACCATGCACAGGGCCTGCATCTGCAAGCGCGCCTGGACGCCGGTGCCGATCACGCCCGCGCGGGTCGCATTTTCCCGCGCGAGGGCCTGGGCGGCGACGGCGCCCGCGGCCGCGGTCCGCACATCGGTCAGATAGCCGTTGTCCAGCAGGATCGCCCGGACGAAACCGGTATCCGCGTCATGCACGATCATCAAACCGCTGGTGGTCGACAGGCCCTTTTTGGGATTGTCGAAAAAGCCGGGGCTGACCTTGATCGCGAACCCGTCGAGACCGGGGACATAGGCGGTCTTCACATCGACCTCCCCATTTTTGTCTTCCATATCCATGCGCAGGATAGGCGGCATGGAAACGGTGCCGGCGGACAATTGTTCGAAGGCTTTGCCGATCAGGCTGACGGATTCGATGTCCAGGGTCACCGCCTGGCGCAGTTCGTTTTCGGTAAGGATCAGGACTTCGCGCATCAGGCTTTCCTTTCCTGCTTGAGGTCCACGTCCTCTCCGCCCGCGATCCGGGTGAAGATATCCATATCGACATTACGCCCGCTGATGACGACCGCAACCCGTTCCTGCGGCTTCACCGCGATTTTTCCCGCCATAAGCGCGGCGACACCGACGACCGCCCCGCCTTCGGCGACCAATTGCTGGTCGCGATACAGGGCACGCATGGCGGCGGCGATTTGGGCTTCCGAAACCAGACAAGTTTCATCCACCAAATCGCGGATCATGGTGAAGGTGTGGTCGTTGTCCAAACCGATCCCGCCGCCCAGAGAGTCGGCGAGAGTCGGCTCCTCCACCACATCGACGGGATGACCGGCCTTCAGGCTTTCGACCATCGCCGGGCCGCGGTCCATGGTGACACCGACCAGACGCGTATCCGGTTTACGCGCCTTGATCGCGGCGGCGATCCCGGCCAGCAACCCGCCGCCGGACAGCGGTACGACGACCGTGTCGACATCTGCCCAGTCTTCCAGGATTTCCAGTCCGATGGTGCCCTGTCCCGCGATCACCGCCGGATGATCGAAGGGGGAGATGTAGACGAGGCCCTCTTCCTCCATCAGGCGCAGGGCTTCCCTTTCCGCGTCGTCCTGGCTTTTGCCCGCAATGCGGACTTCGCCGCCGAAGCGTTTGATGCCGTCGATCTTCACCTGCGGAACCAGTTCGGACATGCAGATCACCGCCCGCACGCCCAACTGCTTCGCGGCAAAGGCGACGCCGCGCCCATGATTGCCGGTGGAGCAGGTGACGACGCCCTTCGCGCGATCCGCCGCATTCAATTTCTGAATCGCATTCGTCGCACCGCGCAGTTTGAAGGCGCCGGTCGGCTGCAACAGTTCGAGTTTCAGGCGGACCTCCGCCCCCGTCGCATCGGACAGGGGATAGGCGGGCACCAGCGGCGTGCGCAGGACATGCGGCGCGATCTGCGCCTTGGCGTCCTCAATATCAGCGATTGTGATTTTCTGTTCTGTCATGGCGCGCAGGATAAGCGGTTCGGGTAGCGATCCGCAAGAAAGCCCGGCAAGAAAACCTCATAAGAAATCGACACGAAGGAATCGCGTGTCGCAATTAGGATGGAGCAGCCCTCGAAGCGGTGCTATCGCACTGTTCGAGGGGTTTTGCGGAGTTGGGGCATGCAGGAAATCACCAGACTTTCCGCCGGGCAATTGGCCGACGGCATGCGGCGCGGCACGTTTCGCTGTGTCGAGGTTATGCGGGCATTTCTGGATAGAATCGAAACCCACAACGCACGGGTGAACGCGATCGTCCAATTGGACCCCCAGGGCGCGATGGCGTCGGCGGAAAAGGCCGACCGCGACCGGGAGGCCGGTTTGCCGCTGGGGCCCCTGTTCGGCGTGCCCTATGCCGTGAAGGACGGGTTCGACGCGGCAGGCTTCGCGACGACTTACGGCGCGGCGGCGCTGCGCAACAACCGCGTGGACACCGATCATTGCCATGTCGCGCGGATGAAGTCGGCCGGGGCCATCGTTATCGGCAAGACGAACATGCCGGAATTCGCCTTCGGCGAGGATACGGACAACGCGCTATGGGGGCGGACCCGGAACCCCTATTGCCTGGATCGCAGTCCGGGGTCCAGTTCGGGTGGGGCCGGGGCGGCCCTGGCGCTCGATCTCGTCCCCCTGGCCGATGGCAGCGACCTGGGCGGGTCGCTGCGCATTCCGGCGGCTTGGTGCAACACGGTCGGCATTCGGCCCAGCGTTGGAGTAATCCCGGCGGCCCCCTGTAAGGCGCCTTATGATCGGCTGCATGTCATAGGACCGATGGCGCGTCGGGTGGACGATATCCGTCTGGCCCTGTCGGTCATGGCGGGGACGGACCCGCGCAGCCCCTTCGTCAGCCCGGTCGCCCGGGACGCGTTCGATACGCCGCTGACCGGGGATCTGTCCGGGCTGCGGATTGCCTTTTCCGTCGGCAAGTCGGCCTTCGATATCGACCCGGCGGTCACGGCGGCCCTGGCCCCCTGTGCGGAGGTTCTGGAACAGGCCGGGGCGACGGTCGAAGGGGCCGACCCCAATGTCGCCTTCGTCGCCCGCAGCCAATCCGTGTTCCGGGCTGTCTGCGCGGCGGATCATGCCGGATGGGCGGCGGACGAATACGGATTGCGCCTGGGGCACACGATCCTGGACCTCGTCGGCCAGTCCCGGCGCTTGAGCGGGTTGCAGATCGAACGGGCGAAAGCGGCCCAGACGAAAGGCTGGGCGCGCTTGCAGGCGTTTTTCGAAAACTTCGACCTGATCGTCTGGCCGACGACCAGCGGCCCGCCCTTCTTCGCCAAGGATGCGGTGGAGGATGGCTACGATTGGGGTACGCTTCTGGTCAGCCCGGCGCTGGACCTGCCGTCGGTATCCGTGCCGGGCGGCATGATGCCCAGCGGACCGTCGGGCGGATTGCCGGTCGGCCTACAAATCATCGGCCCGCCGGGCGCGGACCGGATGGTTCTGGAAGCGGCGGAAGCGATCGAGCGCGGCCTCGCGGTCTGGGAAAAGAACCCGCCGCGCACCGACCTGGAGTTAGTCTAGCCCATAACCTTCCGGCGCGGGGTCGACATCCATCAGGCGCTGACGCACCTGCTGCTCGACCGCGTCGAAGCGCTGCACCACGTCCCGGCAATACGGGTTGAAGCGGAAGACTTCCTCAAACAGGCGGGAATCGTGCCGCACGCTGTCCACGGCATCCATCAGGAAACCGAAGGACACGGTATCGATTTCCGTGCGTTCGAACCCGCCGCGCGCGATCACCTGACCGACATAGTGGGTCAGGAACAGGGTTTCCGCGAGTTCGCGGTCGTGTTCGTCCGCCGTCTTCTCAACGATGTCGAAGCCTTCGCGGCTCAGATAATCGCGGATCGGCGCGAAACGCTCCAGCGGCAGGTTGCTTTCCGTGATGACGACGCGCAGGCCAGTCACGTCGCCGCCTTGCTTCGTGTAGGATTCCGGGCCGAACATCGGATGAGTGCACAGATGCGGCTGCCCCGGCAGGATCTTGCGGATCAGCGCGCTGGTGTAGCGTTTGACCGTCGCCACATCGATCAGCACCGTTTCCGGGCGCAGGCGTCCCTGGATATCCAACAGGGTTTCCTCATAGGCCCCGATCGGCACGCAGAGCAGGACCGCGTCGCAGTCCAGAACCGCGTCCAAATCCGTAAAGACGCCGCCTTCCGACACCCGCTTGCGGGCATAGATACGCAGGTCCGCTTCCGGAAAGAAGCGTTCCGCCATGCGATGCATGAAGGCACCGAAATGCCCGTATCCGATAATGCCCAGACTGACCATGGTTCCTGTTCCAACAGCGATTGCGCTGCTTCCCTAGCGGCTTCCGCGCCGAACGGCAACCGATCAGCGACTTTTGGGAACGAAATTGGGGAACGGTGGACTCGCCGATTTGCGGCGCGGTATAACGCCCGTAACGACATAGGCGGGAGGCGACAGCCATGACCGAATTCGACAAGAAGACATTGGCCGATTGGGAAGCCCTTCTGGAGAAGGAAACCAAGGGCAAGTCCGCCGCGGATCTGACCTGGCCGTCCCCTGAAGGCATCGCGATCAAACCGCTGTATACGGAGGCCGATCTCGACGGGTTGGATCATGTCGGGACGCTGCCCGGTTTCGCGCCCTTCACGCGCGGGCCGAAGGCGACGATGTATGTCGGGCGGCCCTGGACGGTCCGGCAATATGCGGGCTTTTCGACAGCGGAGGAATCCAACGCCTTCTACAAGCGCAATCTCGCGGCCGGTCAGAAGGGCCTGTCCGTCGCCTTCGACCTCGCCACGCATCGGGGGTATGACAGCGACCATCCGCGTGTTGTCGGCGATGTCGGCAAGGCAGGCGTCGCCATCGATTCCGTCGAGGATATGAAGATTCTGTTCGACGAAATCCCGTTGGGCGAAATGTCCGTATCGATGACCATGAACGGCGCGGTCCTGCCCGTCCTGGCCGGGTATATCGTCGCGGCGGAAGAACAGGGCGTTTCCCGCGATCAACTGTCCGGCACGATCCAGAACGACATCCTGAAGGAGTTCATGGTCCGCAACACCTATATCTACCCGCCGGAACCGTCGATGCGGATCATCGCGGATATCATCGAATACACCGCGCAGCACATGCCGAAGTTCAATTCGATTTCGATTTCCGGCTATCACATGCAGGAGGCGGGCGCGACCCTGACCCAGGAACTGGCCTTCACCCTGGCCGACGGGTTGGAATATGTCCGCGCCGCCGTCGCCAAGGGGTTGGATGTCGACGCTTTCGCGCCGCGCCTGTCCTTCTTCTTCTGCATCGGTATGAATTTCTTCATGGAGGTGTCGAAGCTGCGCGCCGCGCGCTTCCTGTGGGCGGAACTGATGCAAAAGCATTTCCAGCCGAAGAAGGCGCAGTCGCTGATGCTGCGCACCCATTGTCAGACGTCGGGCTGGTCGCTGACGGAGCAGGATCCCTATAACAATGTCGTGCGCACGGCGGTGGAGGCGATGGCCGCTGCCCTGGGCGGAACGCAGTCGCTGCACACCAATGCCTTTGACGAGGCCATCGGCCTGCCGACCGACTTTTCCGCACGAATCGCCCGCAACACGCAGTTGATCCTGCAGGAAGAAACCCAGATCACCCGCACCGTCGATCCCCTGGCCGGGTCCTATTATGTCGAGAAACTGACCGGCGACATGATCGAGGAGGCCCGCCGCCTGATCGCGGAGGTCGAGGAAATGGGCGGCATGACCAAGGCCGTCGATACCGGCTGGCCGAAGATGAAGATCGAGGAAAGCGCCGCCGCCCGTCAGGCCCGCATCGACCGGGGCGAGGAAACCATCGTCGGCGTGAACAAATACAAACCCGCCGACAAGGACGAGATCGACGTCCTGCAAATCGACAATACCAAGGTCCGCGACGGGCAGGTGGCGCGGCTGAAGAAAATCCGCGAGTCCCGCGACAATGCGGCCTGCCATGCGGCGCTGGACGCGATTACGAAAGCGGCGGAAAGCGGGGAAGGCAACCTGCTGGACCTCGCCGTGAACGCGACGCGAGCCCGTGCCACGGTCGGCGAGATTTCCGATGCGATGGAAAAGGCGTACTCCCGCCACCGGGCGGTGATCCATTCCATCTCCGGCGTCTACGGCTCCGCCTATGAAGGGGATGAGGGCTTCATGAAAATTCAGAAGGATATCGACGGTTTCGTGGAACGCCATGGCCGCCGCCCGCGCATGCTGGTGGTCAAAATGGGCCAGGACGGCCACGACCGTGGGGCCAAAGTCATCGCCACGGCCTTCGCCGATATCGGCTTCGACGTGGATATCGGCCCCCTGTTCCAGACACCGGAAGAAGCCGCCATGCAGGCGATCGAGGCCGATGTGCATGTCGTCGGCGTGTCGTCCCAGGCCGCGGGACACAAAACCCTGGTGCCGCAAATGATCGCGGCGCTGAAGGAACAGGGCGCCGACGATATCCTGGTCGTCTGCGGTGGCGTCATCCCGCCCCAGGACTATGACTTCTTGATGCAGGCAGGCGTCGCGGCGGTCTATGGCCCCGGCACGAACATCCCGGCGGCGGCGGGCGAGATTCTGGCCCTGATCGACAAGGCGGCGGACGCGCAAGCGGCGGAATAGGTCGAATAGCCGGACTTGTTGGCGCCACAGCGACATTCGCGGCGCGTCTGGATAAGTGTGCGCTGCACCTAAATGACGCGCATTGACAAGAAACCCACGAAAGATCATACGCGATTGGAGCGACGGTCTATAATAAGGGCCGTCACCTATAAGCGCGCAATGTCGCATATGGTCTAATGGGCTTTGATGGGGCTGGGTTGGTCGATGGCGGACCGGATGTTCAAGCGGGTTGCCGGTACGGGGCCGGACAAGGTCGTGATCGTGCTGATCCCGAACTTCTCGATGATCGCGCTGTCGGGCGTGGTGGAACCGATGCGGCTTGCCAACCGGGCCAGCGGCAAGACTCTGTATGAATGGGAATTGGCCAGCCGCGATGGGGAGCCGGTGCAGGCGTCCAATGGCATGGCCCTGGTGGCGAACCGGTCGGTCGCGGATTTCACGCAAACCCCGGCCAATGTCATCCTGTGTTCCGGTATCGACGGCCATGTCTATAAGGACAATGCGGTGTTCGGCTGGCTGCGGCGCTGGGCGCGGGAAGGCGCGCATATCGGCGCGGTCTGCACCGGCGCGCATGTTCTGGCCCATGCCGGATTGTTGAAAGGCTATCGCTGTACCATCCATTGGGAAAACCTGGATAGCTTCACCGAAGAATTCCCGGACCTGGACGTCCGCGCGGAATTGTTCGAAGTCGACCGAGATCGTTTCACCTGCGCAGGCGGGATCGCGGGCCTGGACATGATGCTGCAGGAAATCGCGGCGAAGCACGGTCAGGAATTGGCCGCCGCCGTTGCCGAGCAGTTCATGCATGAACGCATGCGCGAAGGTCATGATGATCAGCGTCTGCCGCTGCAGGCCCGGCTGCGCATCAGCCATCCGAAACTGATCCGCGCGATTTCCGAAATGGAACGCAACACGGAAGAAGCCCTGACCCGCGACGAAATCGCCGACCGGGTCGGCCTGTCCCGGCGTCAGTTGGAACGCCTGTTCCGGCGCTATCTGAACACCAGCCCGGCGCGCTATTACCTGAAAATTCGGTTGAACCGGGCCCGCACGCTGCTGACCCAGACGACCATGCCGGTGACCGAAGTCGCCTTTGCCAGCGGCTTTACCTCCGCGTCGCATTTTTCCAAATGCTATCGCGACATGTTCGGCCGGACCCCGCGCGCGGAACGCCGCAATCCCGGCGCGCCGATAGACGAGGGGCTGCGCGATCCGGGTCTCGACTTCCTGGACGCGACCAGCGACCTGTCGGAAGACGGGTTCGAGGATGACGACTTCGAAGACGATTTCGACGACGACGAGTTGGATTAAGACTGTTGTCACCTTGGCGCAGGCCAGGGTCCAGAGCGTCCGGCAGGCATCGAGCGGCCCGCCCTGGATTCCGGCCTTCGCCGGAATGACGGTGTATAGGTCAGTCGACCGTCAGCATGATTTTCCCGATATGACTGGAACTTTCCATCAGGCGATGGGCTTCCGACGCTTGGTCCAGCGGGAAATCCTTGAAGATCACGGGGCCGATCTTTCCGGCCTCCAAGAGGGGCCAGACGTCGCGGCGCAGGTTGTCGGCGATCGCCTCTTTCTCCGCGATCGTTTGTGGCCGCAGGGTCGCCCCCATTACGGTCAGGCGGTTCATCAGGACGCGGGAGAAATCCACTTCCGCCCTGGGGCCTTTCAGGAAGGCGATGAAGTTATACCGCCCGTCGCGGCGCAGCAGCTTGATCCCCGGATCGATATAGGGGCCGCCGACCATGTCCAGGATGACGTCCAAGCCGGGGCCGTTGCCCAGGGTTTCCGCCCAGGCCGCGACTTCCGACGGCCAAGCACCGTCCTTGTAATTGATTGCCGCATCGGCGCCGAGGTCGAGGCAGGCCTGGCATTTTTCCGTGCTGCCCGCCGTCACGGCGACATGCGCGCCGAAGGCCTTCGCCAATTGGATTGCGGTCGTGCCGATTCCGCTGGACCCGCCATGGACCAATAGACGCTCCCCCGCTTTCAGGCCGCAACGCATGAACAGGTTATAGTAGACGGTGAAGAAGGTTTCCGGCAGGGCCGCCGCGCGGATCATGTCGAATCCGGCCGGAATCGGCAGACAGTGACCCGCCGGAACAACGCAATAGTCGGCATAGCCGCCGCCCGGCGTCAGGGCACAGACGGTGTTGCCGACCTGCCACTGCCGGACACCGTCGCCTAGGGCCGCGATTTCGCCCGCGATTTCCAGCCCCGGCAGGGGGGACGCCCCCGGTGGCGGCGGATACATGCCCGCGCGTTGCGACACGTCCGGTCGGTTAACCCCCGCCGCGCGGACGCGGACCAGAACCTCACCCGGTTTCGGTGTCGGTGTTTCCATTTCAACGGGCTTCAAGACATCCGGCCCGCCATGTTCTGAGATTTCGATGGCTTGCATTCGCGGCGGCAGGGACATCACATGGCTCCTCGGGATTTGGTGTGGGCTTGTTGCGGCTGGCGCGTGCTTAGATACTGGCAACCCCGGCCCCGTGGGACAAGAGGGGGCGGGAACAGTCCATGGTCAGACATAAGCGAATGAGGAAGACCGGCATGTTCGATGAAGAGGAAGCGCCAAAACCGAAAGGGATCGTCCCGCAGGATTTGGATGTGATGAGTGTCGAGGCGCTGAACGACTATATCGCGGAACTGGAGTCGGAGATCGCCCGGGTCCGTGAGAAGATCGAGGCGAAGCAAGGTGCCCGCAGCGCGGCCGAGACGTTTTTCAAATCCTGAACGACGGCGGCCTTTGTCTTACCATTTGTAGGACAGGACGACACCGTGCGTGTCGGGTTCGGTCATGCTTTGCATGTCGATCGGCAGATCCGCCGTGAAATAGTCGAAGTCGGAAACCGCCTGCCCGACCCCCCATCCGACGAGCGCGCTGATGAAGACGTCCGAGGTCCAGTGCTTGTCCGCATAGATACGTTGCGCGCCGACCATGGATGCCGTGCCGTAGGCCAACCACGGCACCCAGACGCTGTCGCGATATTCGTGCGACACGACGCTGGCCACGGTGAAGGCATAGGTCGTGTGCCCGGACAGGAATGAATTTCCGCCGTCGAACCACGAACCGTTGCCGTCGTTCTTGTTCGGCCGCTTCCGCCCGAAAAGGTACTTCGTGCCGCCAACCGGGATTGCGGCGATCGCCAAGCCTTGCATCCCGTTCAGGCCGATCCGTTGCAACGACCGGCTGTCGGTCAGTTCCCCGGCGATGTAAGTGCCGCCGGTCGCCGCCAACATCGTATAAAGGTCGCCGAGCGGTTCGAACGTGTCGAAGAAATCCTTCGTATCCTGGGAATCCGCGCTGGTCGCGTCGTCTCGGACGCTTTCGTCCAAGGTGTAGAAAAACCCGAAACCGCCCAGGGCAACCGCGTCGATTACCAGGGCGCGTTTCGAAAAATCGAACGGGCGCGCCGCCATGGCCATTGGGACCTTGTAGAACCCTTTCAGGTAATCCTTATCGAATGGGGACGGGTCTTCCTCGCACAGGGCCGGACTGGTGCTACAGTCCCCTGCGGCGGCAGTATAGGTCGCGGCAGCCAATTGCGGATTGGCTGTCTGTGGAGTGGAGGCATCGAAGGTGGTCGGTTGCGTCAGCCATTGCCGACCGACGCCGGATTCCTCAGCGACGGCCATGCCGCATAGTAGCGGAAGGCAGAGGCATGCTGCGACACCGGCCTTTGAAATAACCCCCGTGATCGACATTCGTCCCCCAACGACTGCGCAATCACAACGCCCCATGGCGTCGTTCCGGATCGGGACGCTACCATAAAAATCAACCCGTGCAATTTCAATTCGACGCATCCGCCGTCCTGGGGCAGCATGCGGCTTCCGCGTGACCGGCGAATAGCAGTTGAGGTTTGAAATGACGGAGCGAAACAGATGCTGGGTTCTGGCCGAGCATCCCGACGGAATGCCCGACCTGTCCAATTTCCGGATGGAGGAACGGGCGTTACCGATCCTGGAGGAGGGCCAAGTGCTGGGTAAGTCGCGATGGCTTTCGGTCGACCCCTATATGCGCGGGCGGATTTCGAAACAGGCGAATTATGCCGGCGGTGTGTCGATTGGGGAGGTCATGCACGGCGCGGCGGTCGCGGAAGTGATCGACAGCCGTCATCCCGATTGGAAGCCGGGCGATTTGTTCGAAACCATCGGCTTCGGTTGGCAGGATTATGCCGCAGTCGACGGTGATGCCCTGACCCGCGTCGATCCCGAATTGGGGCCGGAACATGCCTGGCTCAGCTATCTGGGTATGCCGGGACTGACGGCGCTGATCGCCCTGGAATTGATCGGCCAGATCAAGCAAGGCGACACGGTCGTCGTATCCGCCGCCTCCGGCGCGGTCGGTCAGGTCGTGGGTCAAATCGCGAAAATAATGGGCGGCAACGCGGTTGCCGTCGCCAGTTCCCAGGAAAAGTTGGATTGGTGCCGGGAAATCGGTTTCGACGTCGGTATCAACTATCGCGAGGAGCCGGATTTGAAGGCGGCGATCGCCCATGCCTGCCCGACCGGCGTCGACGTTTTTTTCGACAATACCGCCGGGCCGATCCACGATGCGGTCATGAACAATCTGGCGGTCGGGGCGCGGATCATCATCTGCGGCACGATCAGCCTGGCCGGGCAATTCGAAAAGCCCGACATGGGCGAACGGTTCCTGCGCAAAATACTGGTCGCCCGGGCGCGGATGGAAGGTTTCCTGATTTTCGACCATCTGGACAAATACGATGCGGCCCGGCGGCAACTCGCCTTATGGGCCTCCGCCGGGATGTTGCAGTTCAAGACGGACATCCTGGATGGTATCGAATCGATGCCGCAGGCCTTCATCAACATCCTGACTTCCAAGAATTTCGGGAAGCAGGTAGTCCGTATTTGAACGATAACTCCTGATCTGAAAGGAATTGGATATGCTGGATGGGAAAGCAGCCCTGGTCACCGGATCGACAAGCGGGATCGGTCTGGCCATGGCGCGGGCGCTGGCGCAGGCGGGTGCGAATGTCATGCTGAACGGTCTTGGCGACGCGGCGGAAATCGAGAAGACCCGCGCCGGTCTGGCGGCGGAAACGGGGCGGCAGATCGCCTATCATCCGGCGAATATGCTGAAACCGGACGAAATCGCCGATGCGGTCGAAAAGACGGCGGAAACCTTCGGGTCCCTGGATATCCTGGTGAACAATGCCGGAATTCAGCATGTCAGTCCGATCGACAGCTTCCCCGGCGATAAATGGGAAGCGATCGTCGCGATCAATCTGTCCGCCGCGTTCTATTCGACGAAGGCGGCTCTGCCGCATATGCGCAAGGCCGGGTGGGGCCGCATTGTAAATACGGCGTCGGTGCATGGCTTGGTCGCCAGTGTGGAGAAGGCGGCCTATGTCGCCGCGAAGCATGGCATTGTCGGCCTGACCAAGGTCACCGCCCTGGAAACGGCGGAAGAACCGATCACCTGCAACGCGATCAATCCGGGCTGGGTCCGCACGGAATTGGTGGAACGTCAGATCGAGGCGCGTGCCAAGGATATGGGCGTCGGGATCGAGGAAGCCGCCGTCAGCATCCTGTCGGAAAAGCAACCGTCGCTGAATTTCGTGACACCGGAACAATTGGGCGGCGCGCTCGTCTTCCTGTGTTCCCCGGCGGCGGATCAGATTACGGGGATTTCCCTGCCGGTCGACGGCGGTTGGACTGCCCGCTAAACGGCGCCGATTCGAGAAAATTTTCGTATAGGGGTTAACTCTTTGTTAGGAAACCCTAGGTAAGTTAAGAGCGTCTACCCCTCGGCCCCGATGTCCCCCTCCTTTTTCCGGGGCCGCATAGACACTCTTTGACCCCCTGTTCAACTCGGCCGCAATCTTGCGGCCGATTTTTTTTGAATTTTTTGTGTCCTGATGAGGCAATGGGACGCATAAGACTGTTGACCCGACGGAACAGCACGATTACCGTCTGCGGCGTGAGGCAAGTTGAACAGGGGGGTGCAGGTAGATCGGGTCAACCCGGCGCCGGTGCCGAGATTAGCGAAAAGGCCGCCGTAAGGCGGCCTTTTTGCGGGTTTAACGCTAGGCTGCAAACCGCGCCCCCCTTTGTTTTCCTATCTTGATCGGTCGTATTTTCCTTTCCGGTAAAAGGCGCTACCGTCGCCGGCGGAACGCGCTGGAAGCGCGATTTGAGGAGACGCGACCGATGAAACCGGAATTTCTGAAATTCGATACGCTCAGCCTGCATGCGGGCCAGCAACCGGACCCGGCGACGGGCGCGCGGGCCGTGCCGATCTATCAGACGACCTCCTATGTCTTCGACGATACGGACCACGCGGCGGCCCTGTTCAACCTAGAACGGCCCGGCCATATCTATTCGCGAATCTCCAATCCGACCGTCGCCGTTTTCGAAGAACGAATCGCGGCGCTGGAAGGTGGAGTCGGCGCGGTGGCGACGGCCAGCGGCCACGCCTCCCTGTTTCTCGCCATATCGACCTTGATGGGGCAGGGCGGCCATATCGTGGCGTCCAAGTCGCTGTATGGCGGGTCGATCAATATGTTCCTGCATACCCTGCCGCGCTTCGGCATTACGGCGACGCTGGTCGATCCCCGCAAGCCGGAGGAATTCGAGGCCGCCATCCGTCCGGAAACGCGTCTGGTCTTCGCGGAAATCCTGGGCAACCCGAATCTGGAAGTCCTGGATATCGAAAAGGTCGCCGACGTCGCGCATCGCAACGGTCTGCCGCTGATGATCGATGCGACCTTCAATACGCCCTATCTGTGCAAGCCGTTCGATTTCGGCGCGGACCTAATCATGCATTCGGCAACGAAATGGATCGGCGGGCACGGCACGGCGATGGGCGGTGTCCTGGTCGACGCCGGTCGGTTCGACTGGTTCGCGGAACCGGAAAAGTTCCCGACCATGACGGAACCCTATGCCGGATATCACGGTATCGTCTTCGCGGAGGAATACGGCCCGGCGGGGTTCATCACGCGGGCGCGGGCGGAAGGCCTGCGCGATTTCGGCGCGGTTATGAGCCCGGCCAATGCGTTCTATCTGTTGCAGGGGGTCGAAACCCTGCCCCTGCGCATGGCGCGGCATGTGGAAAACGCGAAAAAGGTCGCGGCCTTCCTGGCCGGACATGATGCGGTTGCCTGGGTCAACTATCCGGGCCTGGACAGCCATCCGGATCATGCCCTGACGAAGAAATACCTGCCGAAAGGCGCGGGGTCGATGCTGGCCTTCGGGGTGAAGGGTGGCCGCGCGGCGGGGGCGACCTTTATCGAATCGGTGCAGCTGTTCAGCCACCTCGCCAATGTCGGCGATGCAAAATCGCTGGTCCTGCACCCGGCGTCCACCACGCATCAGCAGATGACGAAGGAACAATTGGCGGCGGCGGGGATCGGCGACGATCTGATCCGCGTGTCGGTCGGTCTGGAAGACCCGGACGACCTGATCGCCGATCTGAATCAGGCCCTGCGGCGGGCCTACAAGGCGGCGGCAGCCGAATAACAGGTTAGGGGAGACCGCGTTCATGTTCATCGACCTGCCGCAAGGCCGGATTTTCGCGAATACCGGGGGGACCGATCTGGACTCGTCGAAACCCTGCGCCATCCTCGTGCATGGGGCGGGTGGCGACCATACCGTCTGGGGCGGGCAGAACCGCTATCTGGCGCATCACGGCGCGTCGGTCCTGGCACTGGATCTGCCGGGACATGGCCGAAGCACGGGCGATGCGCTGACCAGCATCGGCGCGCTGGCGGATTTCCTGATCACGTTGATCGACACGCTTAAGCTGGAGCGCCCGGTGTTGATCGGTCATTCCATGGGCGCGCTGGCCAGTCTGGAAGCGGCGAGCCGCCTGGGCAACAAATGTGCGGGGCTGGGCCTGTGCGGGGTCGCCACTAAGATGCCGGTGCATCCCGATCTGTTGGGCGCGGCGGAACGAAACGATCTGACGGCGGCGGAATTCATAGCGTCCTGGGGCCACGGGACGAAGGCGCATCGCGGCGGCAACCCGGCCCACGGCATCTGGATGCTGCGGCAGGCCATCGTTCTGACGGATCGGACGCCGCCCGGCGTGCTGCATAAGGATCTGGCGGCCTGCAATGCCTATCTGGACGCCCCGGCGGCGGCGGCGAAGGTCGCCTGTCCGACGCTGTTCCTGTTGGGACGCGGGGACAAGATGACCCCGGTTCGCGCCGCCCAAGGCCTGATCGATGCGGTCGCGGATGCGGAGGTCCGTGTCTTGGACAGCGCCGGTCACATGATGATGATCGAATCCCCGCATGAAAGCCGGGAGGCGCTGATGTCCCTGATCAAACGGGTTGCAGCGGGATGAGCGACGCCGTGCCCTCCCGTGGCGATTTCAAACGCCTGCTGGCCATCCCGACGCGTTGGATGGATCAGGACCCCTACGGTCATGTGAACAATGTCGAATATTATTCCTTCTTCGACACCGTGGTGAACGAACACCTGATCCGGGAGGCGGGCCTGGACCCCGCCACGACGCCGGTGGTCGGGCTGGTCGTTGAAACCAAATGCCGCTTCATGAAGGAAATTACCTTTCCGCAGGTCGTGCATGCAGGCCTGCGCGTGGCGAAGATCGGCAATTCGTCGGTCACCTATGAAATCGGCCTGTTCCGGGACAATGAGACGGACGCCGCCGCCATCGGCCATTTCGTCCACGTCTATGTCGATCGTGCGACGCGTCAGTCCGTTCGCGTTCCGGATCGGGTTCGGGATGCCGTTGGGCCGTTGCTGGTTGAATAAAAAAGGCTCCCGCCGAAGGGGAGCCTTTTCCATTTTCGAGACCTGTGCCTGATCAGGTCCGCGCCCAGATATCCTCGACCCAGCCTTTGATCTTCAGGGCTTCTTCCCAGCGGTCGGACAGTTCGAACCCGTCCGCGCCGGTGATCGCGTATTCCGGTGGGCCCAGTTCGGTCAGGAAGATCATCGTGTCGTCCGGACCGTGGCGGCCCTTCCAATAACCGATGCCTTCTTCCCACCAGGCCTTGTACTGTTCGACCCATTTTTGATGGCGGGGGAAGTCGATCTGAATCTGCACCTGTTCGCGGTTTGAAATCCGGCCCTGGAACATGTCGGCGCGTTTCAGGATGCGACGGATCAGGGCCTGATCCCCGGCGCTGAGCGGGAACCAGAATTCCCGGTCGACGATATAGTGGGACAGGTCCGCGCAGATCGGCATCTCCGGCAGGCGATCCATCAACTGCAGCGTATAGAACAAATCGTTGGTGATGCAGTTGCGGTGCGTTTCGAACAGCACGTCGACGCCGGAAGCCTCCGCCATCTCCATCCATCGTTTCACGACTTCCACGCCCTCGTCGACGGTGAAGGGCATAACCTGACCGATGATGTTCACATAGGACGCGTCGAATTCCTTCGCCATGTCCAGAACCGGCTGCAACCCGTCGATCGTGTCGGGGAAGGCGTTGATCATGCATTCCAGATTGTGCTTCCGGAACAGCGGCAGCGTCTTCTTGGCTTCCGCCATATCCGACGCGCCGAGATCGAGAGCCATGCCGTGGAAGCCGGCCTCCGCCACCAGGGCGAAGGCTTCTTCATCCGTGCGCTCCACCCCGTCCGGGCGGCGGAGTTCCATCGCCCAGCGGGATTGATAGATTTTGAGTTGTTGCATCAGGCAACCGCCTCCGCGGCTTCCTTGCCGCGCGCCACATCGTCGGTCTTGGCGGTGGAGCCGTCGATTTCCGCGATGCCGTCGAAGGGTTCCGGGCCTTTCATCAGCTGCTTGATGAAGCGCCACTGGAAAGCCAGATAGCCGGTGGTCGGCGGCTCATACCCGGCCTGTTTGCACATTTCGGCATGCAGTTTCGGCAGGTTATAGAACGGCACGGCGGGGAAAGTGTGGTGGGCGGTGTGATACTGCATGTTCCACGCCATCCAGCGGAAGATCCACCAGGTCTTAATCGTGCGCGTATTGTGCACGGTGTCCTGAACATGGGTCAGGCCGGTATGTTCTGTGACGTTCTGGATGTTCTGGAAAATCTTGGTGGCGAACATCGGGGCGATCCACAGCTGCACCGCAAGCCAGCTTTCGAAATAGACCGACACCGCCGCGACCAGGGCATAGAGCACCAGATGCACGCGGGATTCCAGGACGACCTGCTTCTTCTGTTCCGGCGTGAAATAGTCCGCCGTCTCGCCGCTGGCGACGATGAACAGACGCTTGATGCGGCCCGTCCAATAGGTGATGCCGATCAGATAGGGCAGGTATTCGCCCAGCGTGTACGGCCCGCCCCGGCTGATAAGTTCCGGGTCTTTTTCCCAATCCGACGTGTAGCGATGGTGTTCGAAATGATACCAGCGTTCGTAATCGCGGGGATACAGCTGAAGGAAGCCGGTGATCCGATTGAAGAAGTCGTTCAGCCAGCGCGTCTTGAACGCGGTGTAGTGATTGTATTCATGCTGGGCGGCGAACAGATAGTTCAGCAGCGCCCCTTCCGCGATGAAGAACGGGATCATCCACCACGTTCCCCAGGTCAGGTACAGGCCTGCACCCGTCGCGATGATCGCCCCGAAATGGCTGAGCGTCTGCACCCAGCCATGAAAGTCGGAGCGTTTGGTGAATTCCCGCATCTTCTTGGCCGGAATCATAGTCCGGCGGCCGACAAAATCGTCCATCTCCCGATCTCCTCACGCTATCCATCCGGGCCGCCGTTCAAGACGACGACCGCAATTGCCATTGCGCAAACCCTAGCCTTTCCCGTAACGTCTATAAATAAGGCAGTATAGAACTTTACTTCTAAGGTTTTCGACGTATGGCGCAGACTCCCTTTACCGGCCGGTTGGGCGACACGGATATCCGCCTGTTGAAAGTGTTCGCGCGGGTCGTGGAGTGCGGCGGCTTCACCCCGGCGGAGGCGGAACTGGATATCGCACGGTCCACCATTTCCACGCATATCGCCAATCTGGAAACGCGGCTGGGCATCCGCCTGTGTACGCGCGGGCGCGGCGGTTTCGCCCTGACGGAGGAAGGTCGGCTCGTCTATGAGGAAACGCAACGTCTGCTGACCGCGCTGGATTCCTTCGAAGCGCGGGTGTCCGGCGCATCCCGGCGGTTGGTCGGCGACCTGCATGTCGCGGTGATCGACGGCATTCTGACCCTGCCGGGCATTCCGGTGACGCAGGCCCTGGCGAAATTCCGCGACGCCGCGCCGGATGTGCATGTCACCCTGTCGGTGATGAGTTCCGAGGAAATGGAGCGCCGCTTGCTGGACGGCACGCTGCATGTCGCCTTTCTGGGGCAGCATCGCCCGAAATCCGGGCTGTCCTATCGCGAAGTCGCGCGGGAAGTTCAGTATATCTATTGCGGGCGCGATCATCCGCTGTACGGCAAACCGGATGCGGAGATTACGGAGGCGGATTTGACCCGTCACGCCTATGCCGGTTTAAGCCTGCTGGAAGGCAGCCACGCCGCCGATCGTCCCTATCGCACGCGGCCCGCCGCAAGCGCCAGTAATCTGGAAGCGATCCTGATCCTGCTGAATACGGGGCGTTATCTGGGCCGTCTACCGGAACAATATGCCGAAGTCTGGGAAGGCCAGGGCTTGATCCGCCCGCTGCGCAAGGACCTGACCCGATACGACCAGGGCTTCGCGATTACGACCCGCGACACGAAACGCCCGCCCCCGGTGGTGGCGGCGTTCCTCAACCGCTTCGACGAGAGCGTGGCGCGCACGCGCTCCTAACCGGTCAAGACGGCTGGTCGTCGTCCTTCATCACGACGGGGACGACTTCTTCCCAATTCTCCCCGGCGGCCAGCAGGCAGGTCATGCCGTCCGGCTGGGTATGGACGAAGGTCCAAGTTCCGGCGGGGGAGATGAAGAGTTCCACCAGCGACCCGCCGCTGGTCATGCCGATGGCGGACTGGTTTTCGCTGTATTTACCGGACAGGCGCTGAATGATCGTTTCGCGCGGCCCGCAGACCTGCGGTTCGCCGAAGGCGGCGGCGGGCGTGGTCAGGAAAGCACCGCCGATCAGGGCAGCGGAACAGAGAGATAGGGATACGGTCTTGAACATCGACACCGGGTTCTCCTCTTCGAGAAATGTGACAAGTTCATGACCTCACTATCGATGATTTCTGAAACATCCAGTGTGATTGTTTTATTACGGTAATGTTACAGAAACGAAAGAAGCCGGAACCCGTGTAGATTCCGGCTTCACTTCGGGACCCGGACGGGTCGGGTTTTAGTCCTTCAAGGCCTTCACGATCTTTTCCACCATGTGCTTGGCGTCGCCGAACAGCATGGTCGTATTGTCGTTGAAGAACAGCTCATTCTGGACGCCTGCGTAACCTGACGCCATGGAGCGTTTGAGGAACAGGACCTGACCCGCCGCTTCGACATCCAGGATCGGCATGCCGTAGATGGGCGACGTCTTGTCCGTCTTCGCCGCCGGGTTGGTGACGTCGTTTGCCCCGATGACGAAGGCGACATCGGCGGATTTGAACTCGCCGTTGATTTCTTCCAGTTCGAAGACCTCGTCATAGGGCACGTCGGCTTCCGCCAGCAGCACGTTCATGTGACCCGGCATCCGGCCCGCGACCGGGTGGATCGCGTAGGAAACCTCGACCCCCGATTCTTTCAGCAGGTCCGCCATTTCGCGCAGCGCGTGCTGTGCCTGGGCGACGGCCATGCCGTAACCGGGGACGATGATGACCTTGTCCGAATTCTGCATGATGAAGGCCGCGTCTTCCGGGCCGCCGGATTTCACCGGACGGTCGTCGTCGCCGCCTGTGGCCGCCGTCACCGATTCCCCGCCGAAACCGCCAAGGATGACGTTGACGATGGAACGGTTCATGCCCTTGCACATGATGTAGCTGAGGATCGCACCAGACGCGCCGACCAGCGCGCCCGTGACGATCAGCGCCGTATTGCCCAGCGTGAAGCCGATGCCCGCCGCCGCCCAGCCGGAATAGCTGTTCAGCATGGACACGACGACCGGCATATCCGCGCCGCCGATGGGCACGATCAGCAAGACGCCGATGGCGAAGCTGAGCAGCACGATGGCCCAGAAGATCCAGGGTTCCTGCGTCACGCAGAAGCCGACGATCAGCGCCACCAGCGACAGACCCAGCAGGGCGTTCAGCGGATGCTGGCCCGGGAAGGTCAGCGGTTTGGACCCGATCAGGCCCTGCAATTTGCCGAAGGCGATGATCGACCCGGTGAAGGTCACGGCGCCGATGGCCGTGCCCAGGCCCATTTCGACCAGGGAGCCCGGATGGATTTCGCCCGCCGTGCCGATATTATACGCCTCCGGCGCATAGAAGGCGGCACCGGCGACGAAGACCGCCGCGAGACCGACAAGGCTGTGGAACGCGGCGACGAGCTGCGGCAGGGCCGTCATCTCGATCTTGCGTGCGATGACCGTCCCGATGGCGCCGCCGACGACGATACCCAGGATGATCCATTCGTAGGAAAGCACGGACGGCATGGCCAGCGTCGTGACGATGGCGATGGCCATGCCCACGATGCCAAAACGATTGCCGTTGCGTGCGGTTTCAGGGTGACTGAGGCCCCGCAGTGCGAGGATGAAGCATACCGCTGCGACGAGGTATGCGTAACCGGCCCAATCCATTGTTACGTCTCCTTGCCGTCTCTTAGCGTTGCTTTTTCTTGAACATCGACAGCATGCGGTTCGTGACAACGAACCCGCCGAAGATGTTCACACTGGCCAGGACCACGGCGATGAAGCCGAAGACTTTGGACAGGTTCATATCCGCCGGGCCGGCGGCGATCAGCGCGCCGACAATGATGACGGAGGAGATGGCGTTGGTGACACCCATCAACGGCGAATGCAGCGCCGGGGTCACCGACCAGACCACGTAATAGCCCACGACGCAGGCCAGAACGAAGGCGGTGAAGAGATACAGGAACGGCGTGCCGGTTGCGGCTTCCGCCGCCTGGGCGATACCGGTCGGGTCCAGGGCCGTTGCCTGCTGGGCCAGTTCCGCGGCCTTCGCCGACAGGGCGTCGGCCTGTTGCTGCAGGTTGTTCGCCGCGTCGATGAGGGATTGCTTATCCATCGATCAACCCTCCTTCTTTTCGTCTTGTTGCGGGGCAGAGGTGGGGGCAGAGGTGGGGGCAGAGGCGGGGGAAGAGGCGGGGGCGGCAGGAGCCGGAGCCGCAGGAGCAGGAGAGGCAGAAGCTTTCTTCGCCGCGGCCTTTTTGGTTCCTGCTTTCTTGGCTCCCGCCTTCTTTGCGCCGGATTTCTTGCCCGCCGCTTTCTTGGCGGCAGCCTTTTTCGATCCCGCCTTTTTCGGGGCCATGTCCTTCAGCCGTTCATGCACGACGGCACCGTCGCGGCAGACCAGCGTGCCGCGCACGACCTCGTCTTCCGTGTCGATGGTCAGCTTGCCGGTTTCCTTGTCGATCATCGGCGTCAGGAAGTTCAGCAGATTGCGTGCGAATAACTGGCTGGTCGTTTCGGCCAGACGGCTGGGCACATTGGCATGACCGACCAGGGTGACGCCGTGTTTGGTGACGACCTTGCCGTATTCGCTGAGCGGACAGTTCCCGCCGGTTTCGACAGCCAGATCGACGATGACCGACCCCGGCTTCATCGATTTGACGTGGTCTTCGGTGACCAGGACCGGTGCCGGACGGCCGGGGATCAACGCCGTCGTGATGACGATGTCCATGGTCTTGATCTTTTCCGCGACCAGTGCGGCCTGCTGGCGTTTGTAGTCGTCGGACATTTCCTTGGCATAGCCGCCGGCGGTTTGCGCCTGCAGGAATTCCTCGTTCTCGACCGCCAGGAATTTACCGCCCAGGCTTTCCACCTGTTCTTTCGTATCCGGGCGCACATCCGTCGCCCAGACAATGGCGCCCAGACGCTTGGCGGTGGCAATGGCCTGCAGGCCCGCAACGCCGACGCCCATAACGAAGACGTTGGCGGGGCTGACGCGACCCGCCGCTGTCGACATCATCGGCAGCGCGCGGCCGTAATGCTCCAGAGCGTCCAGGACCGATTTGTAACCGGACATGTTCGCCTGGCTGGACAGGATGTCCATCGACTGCGCGCGGGTGATGCGCGGCACCAGTTCCATCGCGAACAGGGTGACCCCCGCCGCCGCCAGTTTCGCGACCAGATCGGTTTCGGTCAGCGCATGGGCGTGGCAGGCCAGCGCCTGTCCCTTGCTGAAAAGGCCGATTTCGGCATCCGTGGGACGCGAGACCTTCAGGATCAGGTCGGCCCCTTTTACGGTTTCCGCCGGTGTCTTGGCGATTGTAGCCCCCGCCTTGGCGAAAGCGTCGTCGGAAATCGACGCGTCGGAACCGGCTCCGGTTTCCACCGTCACGGTGCAGTTCATCTTGATGAACTTCTCGACACTGTCGGGTGAAGCGGCGACACGCTTCTCGCTGTCGCGCCGCTCCTTCAAAATTGCAATCTTCATATGGTTTCCCTAGTTCCCCAATTGCGGCTGGTCGCTGTGCCGGGACGACGCCCCACACTGCCCGCGTATCGTTAAAGCGCCCAGATCGGGCATCAGATACGGAACAGAAGATATGTTAGAATGACCGGCGTTGGCTAGGGGTGTGGTCCAAAAAATTTGAAAAATTCTAAATTGCGACGGAAGAAGTTGCTGCTTTTTGGTTTTTTTCTACATTTTGAACAGAAAATCCGTCGATCAGCTCATGAAAAAGGCGGTGCCAGTTTACCGTTGCGCGCAAATGCATGAAGACGGAGCCGAGTCCGATCGCCGCCCGATCGACCAAAACGAACTCGCGGGGCGGCTCGACGCCACCCAGTTTCGACAGTTCCGCACGGACCTTTCCGGCGATTTGCGCACCGTATAGACCGTTGTCGGCTTCCTGGATTTTTTGGACCTTGTCTTCCATCAACGGGCTGTAGAGGAAGCGGGCCCAGATATTCAAGACCTCCAGCATTTCCTTCGACAGATTGGTGAAGCCCCAGCTTTCGTAAGCGTGGACGGCCAGGGCGTCGTCATTCGTCCTCAACGCATGATACAGATCGATAACGCCGCCGACGAAGGCGGGCGGGAAAATGCGGATACAGCCGAAATCCAGCAGGTTGATGGATCGGGAATCCTCCCGCACCGCATAATTGCCCAAATGCGGATCGCCGTGAATGACGCCGTAGCCGTAGAACGGCACATACCAGGCGCGGAACAGGGCGAGCGCGATGTCGTTCCGCACGTCCTGCGGCGCGTCTTTGAAATCCAGCAACGGCTTCCCGTCCAACCAGGTCATGGTCAGCAGACGCCGGGTTGACAGATCGGCCACCGGCTCCGGGACGGTGACGCGGGGTTCGTCCTTCAGGATTTGGGCGTAAAGGCGCATGGCCTTCGCCTCACGCGCATAATCCAATTCTTCGCGCAGGCGCTCCGCCAATTCCTCATGAATGCGCGCGGTGGAGATCGCCTTGTCGTAGCGTTCATAGAGCGAAAAGATCATTTTCAACTGGCGCAGATCGGAATCGATCGCGGAGGCCATGTCGGGATATTGCAGCTTGCAGGCGACCGGCGTGCCGTCCGTCAGCGTACCGCGATGCACTTGCCCCAAAGAGGCGGCATGCGCGGCCTCCCGTTCGAACGACCCGAACCGGGACTGCCAGGACGGTCCCAATTCGGTCGCCATCCGCCGCCGCACGAAGGGCCAGCCCATGCTGGGCGCGTTCGTCTGCAATTGGCGCAGTTCTTCCGCATATTCCTTGGGCAGGGCGTCCGGAATGGTGGCGAGGATCTGGGCGACCTTCATCAGCGGGCCTTTCAGCCCACCGATGGCGGTTTTCAACTGTTCGGCATGGCGATCCTTGTCGATCCCTACGCCCAAATAACGAGCCCCGGCCAGCCGCGCGCCCAGGCCCGCCATCGCGCCGCCGACCTTGGCGGCGCGGATCAACTGCCCGGAAACCTTGGAATTGTCTTCATACCGATCCGACATGCGTCCCATCCGTTATGCTGCCGGGTCAGATATCGTGCGCGTCCAGCCAATGGGCAAGGTGCTGTGCCGCTTCCTGCCAGTTTTCGCCCAACATCAGGCTGTGTCCGATATGGTCGTAGATCGTGGCATCGGTCCGGAAAAGGCGCGCTGTGGATCGAATGAAGGCAGGGGGGATCAAGCTGTCCTGCGCCGCGCCCGCGACGAAGACCGGCATGCGGTCGCGGATGCGCGTCGGGTCCACCTGGATCAGACCGTACATTTCCGAAACCGCCGTTTGGGACTCGGTGCCCATCATCGGCATGAACCGTTCGACGCGTTCCTTCGAACTGGCGTTTGAAAACAGCGCCTGACGCATGCCGTCCACGGACATGGCCTGAGGCTGTCCGGCCTGCACCATGCCGATCTCGTAGACCAGCATCGGATTCCACAATGCGAGGCTCATCGACGGGCCGATCAAGCCGCCCGGCGGGACGGAGGCGAGCAGCACGAGCCCGGCCAGGTCGTGGCCTTCGGCATATTTCATCGACACGAAGCCGCCCATGGAATGGCCGATCAGAACCGGCCTTTCCGACAGGTCGGAAATCGTGTCGGCGATATCCTCGACATAGTCGTAGATGCCGTAGGCGTCGATCGTGTCGCGGCCGAAACTTTCGCCATGCCCGCGCAAGGACGGCGCGATACAGCGATAGCCGCGCGCGGCGAAGAATTGCAGGAAATGTTCCGCCCAACACCATGCCCCGGCGAAAGCGCCATGCACGAAGACAAGCGGTGTGGGACGGGTTTTAACGCCCTTCGGCGGCATGGCGCGGAGGATCTCCAGCGCCTGTCCGCTTCCCTGAATCGGGGACGGTCCTAAATCTCTCACTTGGGCGGGGGATCCTTAAGGTCTGAACTTACGACCGATTGAAATGGTCCGGCGCGATGCCGTCACCCTTTGCCATATAGGGCTTCCAACCGATCAAGGTAGCTTGCCTTGATAATATGACGCCGAATCTTAAGAGAAGGTGTCAGCATTCCATTTTCGACATTGAAACTTTCGTCCGCCAGGGTGAAGCGACGAACCTTTTCCAGAATATTCAATTGCGTGTTTGCCCGGTCGATCGCGGCGCGCAGCGTCTTCAGGAACGCTTCGTCGCTCTGGAGATCGGCCCAGCCCGACGTGCCGGGATCGCGGTCGTTCGCCGTGCGCCATTCCTTGACCCAATCCGCGTCCGGGACGATCAGCGCAACCAGATGCGGGCGTTTGTCGCCATGCACCATTACCTGGGCGATTTCCGGTTCCAGGGATAGAATGCCCTCGACGCGCTGCGGAGCGACGTTGTCGCCACCGGAATTGACGATCAGGTCCTTCTTGCGGTCGGTGATGCAGATGCGGCCCTGATCGTCGATATGCCCGACATCGCCGGTATAGAGCCAGCCGTCCTGAATGACCTCCGCCGTGCGGTCGGGCTTGTTCCAGTATCCCAGCATGACCAATTCGCCGCGCACCAGAATCTCGCCGTCTTCCGCGATTCTGACCTCCACGCCCTTCAAGGGCGGCCCGACGGTTTTGAGGTTATTGGTGGGCACGCGGTTCACGGAAATTACCGGGGCGCTTTCCGTCAGGCCATAGCCCTGATGGATCGGAACGCCCAGGGAGAGGAAGAACAGGCCGACATCGTAGTTCAGCGGCGCGCCGCCGGACACGAAGGCCTTTAACCGACCGCCGAAGCGCGCGGCGACCTTGCGCCGGACGAGCAGGGACAGGACCGCGTTTTGAAGCCGTTCGATAAAGGAGAGAGAGGCCGGGCCTTCATATCGTTTCGACCCCAGTTCGATCGCCTTCGTGAGCAGTTTAAGCTTTGCGCCCCCCGCCTTTTCCGCGCCGCGCAGGACCTTGCCGCGAATGCTTTCGTATAGGCGCGGCACGGCGGTCATGATGGTCGGTTGAACCTCCACCATATTCGCGGGCAGCTTGTCGACGCTTTCGGCGAAATACACCTGCGCCCCAATAGAAATCGGCACGAATTGCCCGACCGTGTGTTCATAGGAATGACTGAGCGGCAGGAAGGACAGGAAAACTTCCTTCCCGTATTCGAAGCCGGGCAGTTCCTGCAGGAAATGGTCCGCGCCCATGGCGTTGCAGATCATGTTGCCGTGGCTCAGCATCACGCCGGTCGGTTCCGCGCTGGTGCCGGAGGTGTAGATGATCGCGGCCATCGCATCCCGGGCGAGGGCGGAGGCCTCCGCTGAAATGGTGCTGACGCTCGCTTCCGGCTTTCCCTTGCCCATGCCCAAAAGGTCTTCCCAGCCGTGCAGGCGGATCCCCTGGGGCACCGGTCCCGGCCATTCCATAACGACGACCGTTTCGATACCGGTGCGGGCGCAGGCCTTCAGGACGTTCTGGGACAGGGTGGCGGACGAGGCGATGGCCAGTTTCGCGCCGGAATCCTTCAACACATGGATATGATTTTCGACCGTATTCGTGGTGTAGGCGGGGACGGAAATCGCACCGATCGACATAATGGCCAGATCGGTGATCGTCCATTCCGGGCGGTTTTCGGAGACCAGAAGAACCCGGTCCCCCGGCTTGATGCCCAACTGCCGCAATCCATAGGCCAGACGGGCGACTTTTTGCGCGGCTTTTTTCCAGGTTGTCGGCTGCCAGCGATTGCCGTCCTTCGCCCATAGGAACGGCTGTTCCGCATAGCGTTCGGCCTGCTGGAAAAACATGGTGGGCAAATTCGGAATGGAATCGTAGTCGAGCATCGGTCCGCCGCTGTATCGTTTCCCCCTGCCTTCTTATTCTTCGGGTGCTGCCCGCTTGTTCCGAAGGCGTATCGGACATAGATACGAATCATAGCGAAGGAGACAAGCATTATGCCTGATACCGCGATGACCGCCGATCTGCCTGTTTGGGACCTCACGGACCTCTATCCCGCACAAGACTCGGCGGAAGTGAAGCAGGACGTCGATACCGCGCTGTCCCGCGCACGGGACTTCGAAACCCGCTATTCCGGGAAGATCGCGGACCTGTCGGGCGCGGATTTGGCCCAAGCGATTCGGGATTACGAGGTTATCGACGAAATCCTGACGAAGCTTCTCAGCTACGCCTCGTTGCTGCATGCCGGGGACGTGACCGATGCGAAGATCGGCCAGTTCTATCAAACGATGCGCGAAAAGGCGACGGAAGCGAACGGGCATACGCTGTTCTTTTCCCTGGAGCTGAACCGGATCGAAGAAGCGGATCTGCGGGCGAAACTGGCCGACAGCGCCGATCTGGCGCGCTACCGTCCGTGGCTGGATGCGTTGCGCCTGTTCCGCCCGCATCAGCTGTCAGACGATATCGAAAAGCTGCTGCTGGATAAGAGCGTCGCCGGCGCGGGTGCCTGGATGCGCCTTTTCGACGAAACATCCGCCAAATTGCGCTTCGCGTTTCGCGGCGAGGAACTGACCCAGACGGAAATCCTGCACAAGATGCAGGATCGCGACGCGACGGTCCGCAAGGAAGCCTCGACGGCGCTGGGCACCGTGCTGGGCGAAAACATCTCCACCTTCGCGCTGATCACCAACACGTTGGCGAAGGATAAGGAGGTTGAGGACAAATGGCGCGGTTTCGACCGGCCGATTTCGTCGCGCAACTTGTCGAACCAAGTGGAAGACGAAGTCGTCGACGCCCTGATCAAGGCCGTGCAGGACATGTATCCGCGCCTGTCCCACCGTTATTACAAGATCAAGGCCCGCTGGATGGGGCAGGAAAAGCTGGACTATTGGGATCGGCTGGCCCCGCCGCCCGCGGATGACGACCGGACCTTTTCCTGGGACGAGGCAAAGAAGATCGTCTTCGACGCCTATTCCGATTTCTCGCCGGACATGGCGGCGGTCGGCCAGCGTTTCTTCGACAACGATTGGATCGATGTCGGCCCGCGTCCGGGCAAGTCCGGCGGCGCCTTCGCGCATCCGACCGTGCCGTCGGCGCATCCCTATCTGTTGCTGAACTTCCAGGGCAAGGCGCGGGATATCATGACGCTGGCCCACGAATTGGGCCATGGTGTGCATCAGGTGCTGGCCGGGAAGCAGGGGCAGCTATTGGCCGATACGCCGCTGACCCTGGCGGAAACGGCGTCGGTTTTCGGCGAGATGCTGACCTTCAAATCCATGTTGGCGGCGACGCAGGACCCGACGGCCCGGCGTGCGGTGCTGGCGTCCAAGATCGAGGATATGATCAACACCGTCGTGCGCCAGATCGCATTCTGCGATTTCGAACGCCGCGTCCACGATGCCCGGCGCGACGGCGAATTGACGCCGGATGCGATCGGCGATATTTGGATGGCGGTCAGCGAGGAAAGCCTGGGCGACGTCTTCCGCTTCGACGATCCGTACCGGAACTACTGGGCCTATATCCCGCATTTCATCCATTCGCCGTTCTATGTCTACGCCTATGCCTTCGGCGACTGCCTGGTGAACGCGCTTTATGCGAAATACGAAGCGGAACCGGATGGGTTTCAGACGAAGTACATGGAAATGCTGGCGGCGGGCGGCACCTTGCGCCACGGGGAATTGCTGGCCCCGTTCGGCCTGAACGCCGCGGACCCCGACTTCTGGAAGCTGGGCCTCGGCGTGCTGGAAGGCTTCATCGACGAATTGGACGCGACGTTCTGACAAATCGACGGCGCGCGATGACAGGGTCAGTTCTGCGCGCCGTCCACCTTTGCTTCACGGTTTGATTTTCGCTGATACTGTCGGATTGCCGCGTCGATCGAACCGATAAATTTTTCCATATCTCGGCGTAGATAGGTGTATCCGCCCAAACTTAAACTTTCCGAGATGGGTATCTGGTGATTGGGATATTGCGCGATCAAATCTCGGTATTCGAGGTTGGTTACGAATATCGCATCGACGCGCCGGGCAACGAACATCCTAAGCAACGATGAAGACTTGGTCGGCGTGAAAATCGTCACACCCTCGCCGAACCGGGATGCAAATTTTTGCAGAGCATCCTGTTGCCATTGAAACCCCAATACCACGCCAACCGTTGTGACGTCTTTCCAATCATCGCGAGACGAAATCAGTTTCCCTTGGCCCACAACGAAAGGGGTCGGGACGCGGACGGCGACATCCTTGACGCGGGATTCATACTCTGCGGTACGGGCAATATGACCGTCGATTTCCCCGGAGATAAGCATTCGATGTGCTCGTTCCTGAGGTAGTTTCACGGAAATAACGCAGATATAAGCGTCTCTCATCGCGGACAGGAATCGGCGTTCCAGTTCTTCGAACATCTGTGAAGTGTGATCCAGGGACGACAGTCGAAGGCAATCGTCCGACCGGGCGCTGCTCGGGGGAGCGACAAGCGCTAGCAGGACGAAAAGCGCGGCGCTCAATGGCAGAATTGGCTTTGAACACATATTCGCAAGCTCCGCGCCGACCTTAACGACGATCTTCGGGCAGATTATGCGGAATATGGTAAACGATTTCCTACAGTGGCGCACCTTAAGTAAGGTGTTGCCGCGTCAAAGCGTCCAATAGGTCAGGTCGCTGGGGATGCTGCGATGGCGCCAGATCGCCTTGATGTCGGCGACGAGGCCCGCGGGCTTCAGCAGCTTACGCAGCGACAGGTCCTCGAATGGGGCATGGGCAACGGCGCCGACAATCGCGTCGTAGTCGTGACCGACCTCGTCGATCAGGTCGATACCGTATTCATGTTTGGTTTCCGCCTTGTCGGCCATCGGATCGTATACGTCGACCACATGCCCGTGTTCCGTTAGCCGCGCAATGAGGTCTGCGACTTTCGAATTGCGGATATCCGGCACGTTTTCCTTGAACGCGATGCCCAGCACCAGGACGTGCGATGCGGCGTCCAACTGATCGTTGATGCGGTCGGCGATGCGGTGCGCCATGCCGTCGTTGATTTCCCGGCCGGCCAGGATGACCTTCGGTTCGATATCCAGGCGTTGCGCCGCATGGGCCAGATAATACGGGTCGACCCCGATGCAATGGCCGCCGACCAGCCCCGGCGTGAAGGGCAGGAAGTTCCACTTCGTGCCCGCCGCTTCCAGCACGTCATGCACGGAAATCCCCATCTTGCCGAAGATTTCCGCGATTTCGTTGACGAAGGCGATGTTGATGTCGCGCTGGGCGTTTTCGATGACCTTCGACGCTTCGGCGGTGCGGATATCCTTGGCGATGAAGATGTTGCCGCCGTTCATCGTGCCATAGAGGCGGGACAGCAACTGGCTGACCTTTTCATTCTGACCGGCGACGACCTTGGTGATCAGGTCGACGCGATGGACCTTGTCGCCCGGATTGATGCGCTCAGGGGAATAACCCAGATAGAAATCCTGCCCGGCGATCAGGCCGGATTCCGCTTCTAGGATCGGGCCGCAGAATTCTTCGGTCACGCCCGGATAGACCGTGGATTCATAAACCACGACCGAGCCCATCTTGATGCGCTTGCCGACGGTGCGGCTGGCCGATTCGACGGCGCGCAGGTCGGGCTTGTTGTCCGGTCCGACCGGCGTCGGGACGGTGACGATATGGATATGGGCATCGGCCAGGAAACTGTCGTCGACGATGTATTCCAGTTTCGAATCCGCCAGTTCGCCTTCCGACAATTCGCCGGTGCGATCGTGGCCGCGGCGCAGTTCTTCGACCCGCGTTTTGTCGATGTCGAATCCGATTACATCGAAATGCCGTGCCAGCGCGACGGCGAGCGGCAGGCCGACATAACCAAGGCCGATAACGGCGACGGTGGGACTTTCGAACATGCGGGGTATCTCCCAGAAACAGTGGGTCCCTGAAAAGGCGGGTTCGATTGTTGTATCGAACCCGGTCGCCGTTCTGTCAACTCCGCGCCCAATATCGCGCGCCGGTTTTAGCTGCCCAGCCAGTCGACGATCTGCACGATCCCGCCGACCATCAGCATGACCAGCACGACCTTACGGAAATGGTGATCCGCCAGCCGCCGATAGGTCAGGATGCCCGCCACGGCGCAGACAGCCACGATGGGAAAGACGATCAGGCTTTCCATCGGCAAGGCCTGATAGCGGCCCAGCATCAAATGCCCGACGGCGGAGATGCCGAGGACAAAAAGATTGAACGGCTGATAGACCGCGCGTTGCTGATCCTTCGGCCAGCCGCGCAGCCCGGTCCAGATGGTCGGCAGCGGTCCGGCAATACCGCACAGCCCGCCCAGGAATCCACCGCCCATGCCGACCGTTCCGTCCGCCAGTCTGCCGCCGCCGGTGACGGTCGGGGGGTGTCGGACGAGGAGGCCGTAGGTGCAATAAAGGATCAGGAAGATGCCCAGACCGGCCTTTGCCGTATCGCTGTCCAGGGCCGACAGGGCCAATACCCCGATGGGCAAGCCGATGGCCCCGCCGACAAGGAAAGGCCAGACCCGCCGCCACATGAACCCCTGCCGCACGAAGGACAGGGACACGACATGGTTCACGATGGCGATGGCGCAGGCCAGGGGGACGGCGGCCTGCGGCGGCATGATATGCAGCCAGAAGGCAAGCGCCGTCAGAGCGGTGCCCAGACCTGTCAAACCGGCGATGAACCCCGCCGAAGCGGCCCCGACCGCAAGAATTATAAGAGCGCTTTCATCCATGGAGGCGAGACGGTAGGGTCTCGACGAGTCGCGGTCAAACCAAGAAACATCGAGCAACGGAGGGTCCGAATGGCGCCGGTCGCATTGTCTTTTTCGGAAGCCGGGGCGGGGATACCGCTTGTCGTCATTCACGGGCTTTTCGGGAACAAGCGGAACTGGGGCATGATCAGCCGGGCCCTGGCGGATCGGTACCGCATCTTGACCGTCGACCTGCGTAATCACGGCGAGTCGCCCTGGGACCCGGAAATGACCTATCCGGCGATGGCGGAAGACGTTGCCGCCTTCATCGAAAAGGAAGTCGGCGGCCCGGCCCATGTCCTGGGCCATTCCATGGGCGGCAAGGCGGCGATGGTGCTGGCCCTGACTCAACCCGATCTGATCGACAAATTGATCGTGGCGGACATCCCGCCCGCGCCCCGCAACAGTGGCTTGCGTGCCTATATCCAGGCAATGCGCGCGCTGGACGTCGGGTCGATGAAGCGGCGGTCGGAAGCGGAAGACGCGCTGGAACCGGCGATTCCCGAGCGGTCGATTCGCACCTTCCTGGCGCAGAACCTGACCCCGGCGGATGGCGGCGGCCTGGCCTGGCGGCTAAACCTTCCCGTGATCGACGCCAGCATGGACGCGATCGAGGGCTTCCCGGAATTCGACACGGACGACGCCTTTCCACGACCCGTCTTGCATCTGATCGGTGCCGACAGCGAACACGTTCTGCCCCACCACCACGCGGAAATCGATCGTCTGTTCCCGCATAGTGAAATCGTGGAAATACCGGAGGCGGGCCACTGGCTGCACGCGGAACAGCCCAAGGCCTTCGTCGCGGCTGTGGAGTCCTTCCTGGGACGATGAGCGATCCGGAAGACATCGTGAAATCGGTATTCGGCTTTGCCGGGTTCCGACCGGGGCAGCGCGAAATCGTCGACCGGTTGTTGGGCGGCGTAAACACGTTGACCGTCATGCCGACCGGGGCGGGGAAGTCGCTGTGCTATCAGGTCCCGGCGCTATGTCTGGACGGGCCGACGGTCGTGATTTCGCCGCTGGTCGCCCTGATGGACGATCAGGTCGCCGGGCTGCGCGCGAACGGGATCGACGCGGCCTGCCTGCATTCGGGCCAAAGCCGCGACCGGAATGTGGAGGAATGGCTGCGCCTGCGCGACGGGTCGGCGAAGATCGTCTATATGGCGCCGGAACGCCTGATGACCGACCGGATGATGGCGGCGATGGAAAAGCTGAACCCCGCCCTGTTCGTGGTCGACGAGGCGCATTGCATTTCGAAATGGGGCGCGAGTTTCCGGCCGGAATACGAGATGCTGTCCGCCCTGCCGGACCGCTTCCCGAACGCCGTCATGGCGGCCTTTACCGCGACGGCGGATGCGGCGACGCAACGCGATATCGCCGACAAGCTGTTCCGGGGGCGCGGCGACACCGTCGTGCACGGTTTCGACCGTCCGAACCTGATGCTGGCGGTCCAGCCCAAGACGAATTGGCGCAAGCAATTAGGGGCCTTTCTGGCGGATCGTCGGGATCAGGCGGGGATCGTTTATTGCCTGTCGCGGCGGCTGACGGACGAGGTTGCGGAACTGCTGAAGAACGACGGTTATCGCGCCTTGCCCTACCATGCCGGATTGCCGCCGGAGGTCCGCAAGGAAAACCAGGAAATCTTCATGTCCGAGGACGCGGTGGTCATGGTCGCGACCATCGCTTTCGGCATGGGGATCGACAAGCCGGATATCCGCTATGTCTTCCATTTGAATCTGCCGGGCAGCATGGAGGCCTATTACCAGGAAATCGGTCGCGCCGGGCGCGACGGTGCCCCGTCGGAAGTCGCCATGCTGTACGGGTTGGACGATATCCGCCTGCGTCGTCAGTTCATCGAACAGGACGGCGAGGATACCGACCACAAGCGCCGCGAACACAAACGCCTGGATGCCTTGCTGGCCTACTGCGAAACGACGCAATGCCGACGGGTTTCGCTTTTATCCTATTTCGGGGAGGAATCGGGACCCTGCGGCAATTGCGATACCTGCCTGGACCCGCCGGAGGTGATCGACGGCACGCGCGAGGCGCAGATGCTGCTATCGGCCGTGCTGCGGACCGGCGAAAGCTTCGGCGCGGCGCATATCATTGACGTCCTGCGCGGCGCGCGGACCGTGAAGATCGAGGAACGCGGGCACGATACATTGCCGACCTTCGGCGTGGGGGAGGCGCAATCGAAACCCTTCTGGCAGGCCTTCATTCGTCAGGCGATCGCGGGGGGATATCTGTCGATCAATATCGAAGGTTTCGGCGGCTTGCAGTTGACCCGAAAGGGCCGCGACGTTCTGAACGGCCACGAAGCGTTTTCCTATCGCGCCATACCGGTCGCGAAGGAGAAGAAAAAGGCCGAGCGGCAGGCGCGTCGGGATGTCGATATGGAGGGCGTCGACCACGATTTGCTGGTCGCGCTAAAATCTCTGCGGCGGGAATTGGCGTCGGAACGCAATGTCCCGGCTTATGTCGTGTTTTCCGATGCAACGCTGATCGACATGTGCCGGTTGCGGCCTGAAACGCTGGATCAGATGGCGCTGGTCAGCGGTGTCGGCCCAAAGAAGCTGGAAGATTTCGGCCCTGCCTTCCTGCATGCTTTGGCAGGTTGATGGCCGCACGCCGGATAGGCGGTCGTATCGATCACGGATCGGCAAAGACCGATATGGACTGATAGTGTGAATACTGTCCTGTCAGTATTTCCGAGTAGGTTTGGCCGGTGCCGTCGCTTCCGAACTTTCTGTATGAGCTAAAGGGGGCCGCGTCGGTTTGGGCCGCGAAGGTGGGCGCGGCGGTGGCGGTGTCAAAGTTTGGAATCAATTTTCGAAGCCGGACTTCGAATTCCGTCGGGTCGACGAAGGGCGGCGGCAGAAATGCATGTTCAAGGTGAAGTTCGACCCTGTTGCCGGTTTCGAACAGGAATGTCAGATCAAGCGGATGGCTGCGCAGGATGCCGTTCTGATCGCGGAACACGGCGCGGTGGGCTTTTCCCCTATGGATAGATGCCGCAAGGCTGTCGGTATCGTCCGGCGCGTCGCTGGACCACACCTTTTCGCCCGGCGCATGCAGTCGCGGTTCGAGAATTCTATATTGCCGCGCTGACAAGAGCTTGATCTTAAAGCCGGTGTTGTCGATGGCGTCCTTTCCGTTGTTCGCGAAGAAAATGCAGTACAAAGGGAAGGTGAGCGAATAGGCAAATCCAAGTCCGGGGGAATATCCCTTGCCCGGTTCTATGATGGCGTGCGTTGATCGAGTGGCGCCCCAGACTTGTCCATTTTGCACGCAAATATGGGGTAGGGAATATGCCTCGATATAGGGGTCGTTCGCCTTTTTCAGGCTTTCGATTTCCGGGTTCGGTTCCAGATAGACGGAAAGCCGGTACCCGTCAGCGATTTTCTTTTCAATGTCTTCGTATTCGCCGCGCGTCATTTCCGGGTTCCGTTCTTTGCCGCAATCTCAACAACCTATTCGATTTTCTGCGAAAGTATCAATCACACCGTTGGATGCGCGTTTCCTGGCAGCTTTGTCGAAATCGCAAAAAAATTTGCAGATTGTGCAGACCGTCATTTGACTCCTCTGCGAGCGATTAGTAAGCATTCGCAATGTAAATCATTCTCAATCTCACTTTCAGGGTGGGAGCAGCACGGGAGAGGAGTGGACTGATGAAAAGCATGACAGCAGGCGGTCTCGCGATCGTCGCGTCGGCGGCCATGGGGGCGGCGATGGGCGTCGCAACGACGGCGCAGGCGGCGACACCTGAAGAGGTCGTCAAGACTTATGCCGATATCGCGCTGGCCGAGTATCAGGATTCCCTGGCCACGGCGAAACAGCTTCAGACCGCGATTGCGGCACTGATCTCCGCGCCCAGCGAAACGACGCTGACGGCGGCGAAGCAGGCTTGGATTGCCGCCCGCGCGCCGTATCAGCAGACCGAGGTCTATCGCTTCGGCAACGCCATCGTCGACGATTGGGAAGGCAAGGTGAATGCCTGGCCCCTGGACGAAGGCCTGATCGATTACGTCAACCGCGACAGCTATGGCGAAAGTTCCGACGAAAACCCGTTCTATGCGGCCAATGTGATTGCCAATACGTCGCTGACGGTCGGCGGCACGACGGTCGATACGACGGAAATCACGCCGGAACTGCTGGGTGAAACCCTGCATGAAATCGACGGCGTCGAAGCCAATGTCGCGACCGGCTACCACGCCATCGAATTTCTGCTGTGGGGTCAGGACCTGAACGGCACGGGTCCGGGGGCCGGTGCGCGTCCGGCGAGTGACTTCGATGTCGCCAATTGCACGAACGGCAATTGCGATCGTCGCGGCGCCTATCTTCAGGCGGCGGCCGACCTGCTGGTGTCCGACCTGACCTGGATGGTCGGGCAATGGGAAGACGGCGGCGACGCGCGCGAAGCCGTGGTTTCCGATCCGGCGGCGGGCATTTCCGCGCTGCTGACCGGCATGGGCAGTCTGTCCTATGGTGAATTGGCCGGTGAGCGCATGAAGCTGGGCCTGATCCTGCACGACCCGGAAGAGGAGCATGATTGCTTCTCCGACAACACGCATCATTCCCACTATTACGATGCGCTGGGTATCCGGAACGTCTTCCTGGGCAGCTATACCCGCCCGGACGGCACGGTCGTGTCCGGTGCCGGTCTGAAAGACATCCTGCCGGAAGCCGAAGCCGCTGCTTTGGGTGAGGCCCTGGACAGCACCGTTCTGAAGATGCAGGCCATCGTCGACCGCGCCGAAGGCGGGGAGTCGTATGACCAGCAGATCGGCGAAGGCAACGCGGAGGGCAATGCCACGGTTCAGGCCGCGATCGACGCCCTTGTGGCGCAGAGCAAGGAAGTTGCGCGTGCGGCAAATTCGCTCAACATCGCGGATCTGGCGATCGAAGGCTCCGACAGCCTGGATGATCCGGCGAAGGTTCAGTAAACACGGGGCCATGCAACGCAGGTCTTCCGTTACCGGGGTCGTTCTCGCCGCAATCGTGGCGGCAACGGTTCCCGCGATTACCGGGTCCGCTTCCGCCGCTGGCGGGGGCGGGCCCGGCCCGTTTGGGGTGGCTGCCTTCATGCCGGGGGAAGACCGTCCGGGCGGTGATGCCACCCACATGAAACCGCGCGACCGCAATACCTACAGCCACCCCTCCGCCAATATGCCGTTCGAGGACCAATTGGACTTCAATATCGGCAACGGGTTCTTCAAACGGCTTTGGGTGTCGTCGCCATCGTCTACCAAGGCGGCGGACGGGTTGGGACCGCTGTTCAACGCGCGCGGTTGTCAGCGTTGCCACGTCGCCGATGGCGGCGGCCATGCTCCGGCGGCGAACTATCCCGACGACACCGCCGTGACCATGCTGATGCGCCTGAGTGTTCCCGCGCGAACGGCTATGGAGCGGGAGGCCCTGGCCAGCGGTCGGGCCAGTGCAATCCCGGACCCCGTCTATGGCGGACAATTGCAGGATTTCGGCGTGCAAAGCGTGCCCGCCGAAGGCCATATCCATATCGACTATACCGAAGAAGAGGTTCGTCTAGCCGATGGCACGGTCGTGTCTCTGCGCAAACCGGCGGTCAGCCTGACCGATCCCGGATATGGGCCGCCCGACGCGGACCTGATGATTTCGCTGCGCATCGCCACACCGATGATCGGATTGGGGTTGTTGGAACTGATTCCGGAAGACGCGATCCTGGCCCATGCCGATCCGGCGGATAAGGACGGCGACGGAATATCGGGCCGCGCCAACCGCGTTTGGGATATCGCGCGGGATCGATTGGCGTTGGGCCGCTTCGGATGGAAGGCAGGCCAGCCGACCTTGGATCAGCAGAACCAAAGCGCCTTTTCCGGCGATATCGGCATTTCGACGCCGCTGTTCCCTGCCGCCTATGGCGATTGCAGCGCGGCGCAGGCCCTGTGCCGGGATGCGCCGCATGGCGACGATGCGAAGTATGACGGGTTGGAAGCCCCACAGGAAGTAACGGACCTGCTGCTGTTCTATGCCCGGAATCTTGCGGTACCGTCCCGGCCCGATGCGGCGGACGAAACCGTTTTGATGGGAAAGGCGGTCTTCCTGGGGCTGGGTTGCGATGCCTGTCATGTTCAGGCATTCACGACGGGGCCGTCCGAGGACAGCCCACATCTCGCCAATCAGGTTATCTACCCCTATACCGATTTACTGCTGCACGACATGGGGGACGGGCTGGCGGATAACCGGCCGGAGGCCCTGGCCGACGGGCGGGAATGGCGGACCGCGCCGCTCTGGGGGATTGGGGTGGCCCGGATTGTGAGTGAAGAGGCGACCTATCTGCATGACGGTCGGGCGCGCACGCTGCTGGAGGCGATCCTCTGGCACGGTGGGGAGGCGCAATCGGCCCGAGACGGGGTCGTCACCCTTTCAACAGAGGAGCGGGAAGCGCTGATCCGTTTCCTGAAATCGTTATGAGATTTACCCCCATGAGGCTTGTGCCGGTACTGGCTTGTCTGGCGTTGCTGTTGACGGCGTTGCCGGTTCGCGCGGCGCCCGACGTCGACCATCGGGCCATTGCGCGGGCCGCGCTGGACGGTTTCATCCTGCCAGCCTATGCCGATCTTGAAGCGACCAGCGAGGTTCTCGACACGGCCCTGAACGCCTATTGCGAGAACGGCACCGATCCGCGCCCGGCCTATCAGGACATGATGGATGCATGGCAGAAGGTGCAGGCGATTCGCGTCGGGCCGATTTTAGATGATAACCGCTTCGCGCGAATTCAGTTCTGGCCGGATGCCAGGAACCTGACGGCCCGGCATCTGCGCGAGCTTTTGAGCGAAAAGGACCGGGACCGTCTGTCGGCAGACCGTTTCGCGGAAACCAGCATCGCCGTTCAGGGTCTCTGGGCGTTGGAACGACTGTTCTTCGATGAGGAGTTCCAGGAAGCAACCGCGTCGCATGACGATTATTACTGCGCGTATCTGCGCGCGGTCGGCGGAAATCTCGTCACCATCACGTCGAATGTGCTGGCGGCCTGGGAAAATGCGGACAGCCCGATTCGACAGGCCTGGGACGCGCCGTCCGAGGACAACCCGATGTTCCACACGCCGGTGGAGGTGACCCAATCGGTCGCCGGTATCGTCACGGACGGGGTCCAGGCCGTGGTGCTCTTGAAGCTGGACAAGCCGATGGGCAAGTCCGTCGACCGACCGCGCCCGCGACTTGCGGAAAACTGGCGGTCGCAACGGTCCCTGCGCAATATCCGCCTGAACCTCGCGGCGGCTCGGTCGCTGTACGAGGTCACCCTGCGACCGGCGGTTCTGGAGTATCCCGATGGGGACGAATTGGACGAATCCATCGCGGCGGGCTTCGCGTCGGCGGCACAATTGACGGACGATCTGGGTCGGGAACTGGATGTTTCGCCCGATCATTATTCGCGCCTGCAATTGCTGCGCACGCAGCTTGAATTCCTGCACAAGACGCTGGCCGGACCGATGTCCGGCGTCCTCGGACTGGGCGTCAGCTTCAATGCCCTGGATGGAGATTGAGGATGGAGATCGATCGCCGTCGATTCCTGGCGCTGTCGGCGCTTGCCATGGTTCCGGGAACGGCGTTCGCGACCCCGCAAAAGGGCGGGGTCATCGGATGCGCGGAACGGGACGGGCAATATGTCGCCGCCCGCTGGGACTGGCAGGGCGGGCTGCGGTATACCGTCGACCTGCCGGAACGCGGACACGGTCTGGCCCTGCGCCCCGGCACGGTGGAAGCGGTTTTCCCCGCCCGGCGGCCGGAGACGTTTTGCACCGTCATCGATGCGGAAAGCGGCTCGGTTGTGACCGAATTCGACAGCCCGGAGGGCCGTCATTTCTATGGCCACGGCGCGTTCGATCCGACGGGGCAATTTCTCTACACGCCGGAAAACAACTATGACGCCGGGCGGGGGGTGATCGGCGTCTGGGATGCGGCGGACGGCTATCGCCGGGTCGGTGAGTTCGATGCGGGCGGGATCGGGCCGCATGAGATGATCTTGATGCCCGACGGCAAGACCCTGGCCGTCTGCATCGGTGGAATCGACACGCATCCCGACTATGGCCGGGAAATGCTGAACCTACCGACCATGGAACCGGCGCTGAGTTTCATCGACTTGCAAGGAAACCTGCTGGCCAAGCATCAGCTACCGCATGAATGGCATCGGTTGAGCCTGCGTCACCTGTCGGCGGATGCGGCGGGCACGGTCCTGATCGGCGGGCAATATGCCGGGCCGCTGACGGATCTGGTCCCGCTGGTTGTGAAAGGGACGATGGCGACCGGCCTGGAAATCGTGCCGGTCCCGGAAGAGGTGATCCTGGGCATGGCCCATTACTGCGGCAGTGTCGCCTTGTCTGGCGGGGAAGCGCTGGTCACGTGCCCGCGCGGCAATCTGGCGATCCGCTTCCCGCTCGACGATCCGCAGGCGGTGCAGAAAATCGACCTGCACGATGTCTGCGGCGTGGCGGCGGAACCGGACGGATTCGCCCTGACCACAGGCACCGGTATCGTTACCCGGATCGGCCCGGACGGGTCGGAAACCTTCCACGCGACCGACCCGTCAGGCCTTCATTGGGACAATCATCTGGCGGTGATTTAAGGGAAAAGATCACCCCGCCCGAGATTGTCTCGGGCGGGGTTAGGATCGTTACGCCGCTTCGGCGGCTTCCACCGGTTTGCCGTTGAGGACGAGATTGCCGTCCTCCACCGTGACCTGGACGGTGTCGCCATCGGCAACCGTGCCTTCCAGGATCAGACCGGCCAGCGGGTTTTGCAGGTTCTTCTGAATGACCCGCTTCAGCGGCCGCGCCCCATAGACCGGGTCGTAGCCCATATTGCCGAGCCACATCAGTGCATCCTTGCTGAGGTTCAGCGTGATCTTGCGATCCGCCAGCAGAGAGCGCAGGCGTTCCAACTGGATATCGACGATGCCCGTCATGTTGTCCCGCGTCAGACGACGGAACAGCAGGATTTCGTCCAGACGGTTCAGGAATTCCGGACGGAAGGCGTGGCGCACGACCTCCATCACCTGACCGCGGACCTCTTCCACATCCTCGCCGTCCTTCTGTTCGGCCAGATATTCGGCCCCCAGGTTGGACGTCATGATGATCAGGACGTTGCGGAAATCGACCGTGCGGCCCTGACCGTCCGTCAGGCGCCCGTCGTCCAGGACCTGCAGCAGGACGTTGAACACATCCGGATGCGCCTTTTCGACCTCGTCGAACAGGACGACCTGATAGGGGCGGCGGCGGACGGCTTCGGTCAGCGCTCCGCCTTCGTCATACCCGACATAGCCGGGAGGCGCGCCGATCAGCCGAGACACGGAATGCTTCTCCATGAATTCCGACATGTCGATGCGGACCATGGCCTGGTCGTCGTCGAACAGGAATTCCGCCAAGGCCTTGGTCAGCTCCGTTTTCCCGACGCCGGTGGGGCCCAGGAACAGGAAACTGCCGATCGGACGGTTCGGATCCTGCAGACCCGCGCGCGCCCGACGCACCGCATTGGCGATGGCGACGACGGCCTGATCCTGACCGATAACGCGCTGGCCGATGATCTTTTCCATCTGGAGAAGCTTGTCGCGTTCGCCTTCCAGCATCTTGTCGACCGGAATGCCGGTCCAACGGGACACGACGGAGGCGATGTGCTGATCGCGCACTTCTTCCTCCAGCATCGCGCTGCCGTCCTGGGCTTCCGCCTCGACCAGTTGCCGTTCCAGATCGGGGATGACGCCATAGGCCAATTCGCCCGCCTTATCGTAACGCCCTTCGCGTTGGGCGATGGCAAGGTCGTTGCGCGCGGCTTCCAGCTTTTCCTTGAGCGTCTGGGCGGCGTTCAGCTTGCCCTTTTCCGCCTGCCACTGCGCGGTCAGGGTGGTCGATTTCTCGTCCAGTTCCGCCAGTTCGGTTTCCAGCTTTTCCAGCCGTTCCTGCGACGCCTTGTCGCTTTCCTTCTTCAAGGCCTCGCGTTCGATCTTCAGCTGAATGATCCGCCGGTCGAGTTCGTCGATTTCCTCCGGCTTCGAATCCACTTCCATGCGCAGGCGCGAGGCCGCTTCGTCCACAAGGTCGATGGCCTTGTCCGGCAGGAACCGGTCGGTGATATAGCGGTTGGACAGGGTCGCCGCCGCGACGATCGCCGCGTCGGTGATCCGCACGCCGTGGTGCAACTCGTATTTTTCCTTGAGCCCGCGCAGGATGGAGATCGTGTCCTCTACGGAGGGTTCATCCACGAAGACCGTCTGGAACCGGCGGGCGAGCGCCGCGTCCTTTTCGATATATTTGCGGTATTCGTTCAGCGTGGTCGCGCCGACGCAGTGCAGCGCCCCGCGCGCCAGGGCGGGTTTCAGCATGTTGGAAGCATCCATGGAGCCTTCCGCGCTGCCCGCGCCGACAAGGGTGTGAAGCTCGTCGATGAAGACGATGATCTGACCCGCCGCGGCCTCGATTTCCTCAAGCACCGCTTTCAGGCGTTCTTCGAATTCACCCCGGAACTTGGAGCCCGCGACCATGGAGGCGAGGTCGAGCGACATCAACTTCTTATCGCGCAGGGTTTCCGGCACGTCGCCCGCGACGATGCGCTGGGCGAGGCCCTCGATAATCGCGGTCTTGCCCACGCCCGGTTCGCCGATCAGCACCGGGTTGTTCTTGGTGCGGCGGGACAGGACCTGGATGGTGCGGCGGATTTCCTCGTCGCGGCCGATGACCGGGTCCAGCTTGCCTTCCCGCGCCACGGCGGTCAGGTCGCGGGCGTATTTCTTCAGCGCGTCGTATTTGTCTTCGGCGGACGCGCTATCGGCGGTGCGGCCCTGGCGCATATCCTTGATGGCGCCGTTCAGCGCCTGCGGGGACACCTGCGCGGCCTTCAAGGCCTTCGCGGCATCCGTGCCTTCGGCCATGGCGAGCGACAGCAGCACGATTTCCGTCGTGACGAAGCTGTCGCCGTTCTTTTCCGCCACCTGCTGGGCGTTATCCAGGACCTTGGCCAGGCTGGTATCCAGGTGCAGGCCACCGGCGCCGCTGCCTTGAACCTTCGGCATCTTGGACAGGAATTCGTCCAGCTTCAAAAGGGCGCGTTTCGGGTCGCCCCCTGCCGCGGAAATCAGGCTGGCCGCCATGCCCTCGCTGTCGTCCAGCAGGGCCTTCAGAAGGTGTTCGGGGGTCAGGCGCTGATGATCCTCGCGAACCGCAATGGTTTGGGCCGCCTGGATGAATCCGCGCGCGCGTTCAGTGAACTTTTCGATGTTCATGTCTATCAACCTCTCGATTCCGTCTCCCTCTTCGAGGCAAGACCGGTTTTGGAGTTGTACCAATTTACAGTGTGAACCCGCTTTGCGGCATCCACAAAAAAGATATGGGTAAACGGGATGACCGGTACAAGATCATAACGGTCCGACCGGTTCGAAATTCATCCATCAAATTGTCAACGAAGCGCGGTATCGGGGGGCGGGCGGTCATGCTACGGCTACGGTAACCGGAACACCGACCGTTGCGGTGAAGGATAGACCCGAGGAAACCCCATGACTGCCATCCGCGATACATTGCCGACCGATCCCGATACGGTGACCAAGGAGACGGTCGTCGATTTCATCTTCGACCTGTTCCGCCTGTCCGGTGACAAGGAATATCTGGGCGAAGCTGTCCGTCAGGGGGAACACGCGATCCAAAGCGCGATCCTGGCCGATCAATTGGAAGGCCGCGACAGTCTGACGGCGGCGGCGCTGCTGCACGATGTCGGGCACTACCTGCATTCCTATGCGAAGGACTGTGCCCTGACCGGTGTCGATTCCCGGCACGAGGTCGTGGGGTCGGACTTCCTGGCCCGTTTCTTCCCGCCGGAAGTATCGGAACCGGTGCGCCTGCATGTCGACGCGAAACGCTACCTCTGTGCCGAAGACCCGGACTATTTCGCGGGCCTGTCTCCGGCGTCCGTGCGTAGCCTGCAATTGCAGGGCGGCCCGTTCGACGATGCGGGCATGGCCGACTTTCGCAAATCTCTATACTACGAGGATGCGGTCATCCTGCGGCGTTGCGACGACGGCGCGAAAACGCCGGACATGCCCCTGCCGGATGTCGAAGCCTTCCGCCCGATCCTGGAACGGCTGGTCCTCCGTTAAAATTTGGACCAAGGGTATTATCGTTGTAGAAGGACGCGACTTCGCGGCTACAAACGATTGGACCCATGCCAGATTTGGACCGACGTCTCAGTATAGCGCCGATGATGGATTGGACGGACCGGTTCGACCGATACTTCCTGCGCCTGATCACGCGGCATGCTTTGCTGTATACGGAAATGATCACGACGGGGGCGCTGATCCACGGCGATGCTGAACGGCACCTGCGTTTCGATCCGTCGGAACACCCGGTCGCGTGCCAGTTGGGCGGGTCCGATCCGGTGGCGCTGGCGCAGTCGGCGCGGCTGGTCGAAGACGCCGGGTATGACGAGGTGAACCTGAATGTCGGCTGTCCGTCGGATCGGGTGCAGAACGGGTTCTTCGGCGCCTGTCTGATGGCCGACCCCGCGCTGGTCCGCGATTGTGTCGCGGCGATGCGGGATACCGTATCGATCCCGGTCACGGTGAAACACAGGATCGGCATCGACGGCCGCGAAGGCTATGACGACCTGACGCATTTCATCGACACCGTTCGGGCGGGCGGGTGCGACACTTTCATCGTGCATGCGCGGATCGCGGTGTTGGCAGGGTTGAGTCCCAAGGAAAACCGGGAAATCCCGCCGTTGAAATACGATGTCGTTCATCGGCTGAAACAAGACTTTCCCGACCTATCGATCTCGCTTAATGGCGGGGTGAAGACGATCGCCGACGCCAAGGCGCTGATCGACGCCGGGCTGGACGGCGTGATGATCGGTCGTGCGGCCTATCAGGACCCGTATTGTCTGGCCGAAGCGGATGCCGCGATTTACGGGGACGACACGCCGCCCCGCAGTCGCCATGACATCGTGAGGGATCTGCTACCCTATATCGAACGGGAAGTGACGGCGGGAACGGCTCTTCACCATATCACGCGTCATATACTGGGCCTGTTCAACGGATTGCCGGGCGCGCGGCAATGGCGGCGCTATCTCAGTGAAAATGCCTATGGCGCGGCGGCGGGACCGGGCGTGGTGCGGCAAGCCCTGGCGTTGGTGCCCGACCCGGATGAAGACTATAGCCGCGCCGCACGGACCATGGATGTGTAAAGCGCCTTGATCAGTTCCGTCGGACGATAGCGTCCGGCTTCGATCTGTTCCATCCCGGCCTTGACCGCAGCCTCGTCCGGCTGCGTCGGAACGATTGCCCAACCGGCGCCGTTCACCGCCTTCACGACCGCCTTGGCCTGTTTCGTATAATCCTCGCCGAAGATGGATCGGTCGGCGCTCTTGATCGCTTTCGCGATGATTTTTTCGATGTCGTCGGCCATGGTCGCTTCTCTCCAGGAAGATCAAATTCGCGGCGATTCGACGGAAAGGGCAATCGTCGGGGTGGGGCAAGTGTATCCGCGCTTGCGGGAGGCGGGGTGACGGGTCACTCTCCCGGCAATTCGATCGTTGAGGTTTCCCATGGCCATCAGAATCAATCCCTTCATCGACGCAACCGCCGAACCGCCGATCCCCGAAGCCATGTCCTGGCTGCCGGAAGCGGGCGTGACGCCGGACCGGCCCTTGCTGAATCTGGCGCAAGCCGTACCCAGCTATCCACCGGCGGAAAGTCTGCGGGAGGCGATGAGCAAGGCAATCTTGGATCCGGTAACGGCATTCTACACGCCGATCCTGGGCTTGGAGACGCTTCGCAAGCGTTTTGCCAGCCGCCTGTCCGAAACCTACGACGCGCCGGTTTGGGAATCGGAAGTGGCCATCACGGCGGGCGGCAACCACGCCTTCTGCATGGCCGTTTTGGCGCTGGCCGGACCGGGTGACGAAATCCTGGTGGCGGAACCCTACTACTTCAATCACACCATGTGGTGCACGATGCAGGGCATTACGCCGGTCGCGCTGCCGTGCGAGGCTGGGGACGGCGGGCTGCTGCCCGACCCGGCGCGGGCGGAAAGGCTGATCACCGACCGCACCCGGGCGATCCTGCTGGTCACGCCGAACAATCCGACGGGCACGACCTATCCGACCGAGGTGCTGGAGGCGTTCCTGGACCTGACGAAGCGCCGGAACATTGCGCTGCTGGTGGACGAAACCTATCAGGACTTTCTGCCTGAAGGCACCGTCCCGCATCGTCTGTTCCAGGATCCGGCATGGCGCGATCATTTCGTCCATCTGTACAGTTTCTCGAAGGCCTACAGTCTGACCGGCTATCGCGTCGGGGCGCTGGCCGCCGGGCCGGTGCTGATGGAGGCGATCGGCAAGATCGCGGATACGATCACGATCTGCCCCAGCCATATCGGACAATTGGCGGCGCTGTACGGGATCGACCACCTCGATGCCTGGAAAGGCGCGCGGCGGGATGACATGATGCGTCGGGTCGTGGCGCTGGATGCCGCCTTCGCCGGGACGCCGGGCGGGTTCCGGTTGGTGTCGCGCGGCGCGTTCTTCGCCTATATCGAACATCCGTATCCAGATCGCGGGGCAAAGGACGTGGCGCGGGCGCTGGTCCGCGAACAGGCGGTCTTCATGCTGCCCGGTCCGATCTTCGGCGACGGTCAGGAACGCTATCTGCGGGCCGCTTTCGCGAATGTGGACGAGGACGGTATCGCCGATCTGGGACGGCGATTGGCTGAATTTTAGCGCGGAGGGGAGGCCCGGCCCGTGGCGACGGTGGAAATGCCGGATCTGAATGTCGACAATCCCAGAGAGGTGCACTGGGGTATTCTCGTTCTGCCGAATTTCCCGATACTGGCCTATAGCGGATTGATCGATGCGCTGCGCGTCGCCAATACCGTAACCGGGTTGAAGCTTTACAAATGGACGACCGTTTCCGCATCCGAACTTCGGCCCCGGGCGTCCTGCGGGTTGGAGGTGAAGGCGGATTGCGTCGCCGGGGCCGCGCCGTCCGTCGATCGTATCGTCGTTGTATCGGGTGTTGAGGCGCATGAATTCGGCTCCGCAACATCGCTTTCGTGGATGCGGCGGGAACAGCGGCGCGGCGCGGCGATCGGCGCCGTGTCGGACGGGGCGTTCTTTCTGGCCCGTGCCGGATTGATGGAAGGGTATCGCTGCACATTGCATTGGCGGGTCCAATCGTCCTTTCGGGAAGCGTTTCCCCATATCGACTGTTCCCGCGATCTGTTCGTCATCGATCGCGACCGGTTTACATCCGCGGGCGGCGTCGGGTCGCTGGACATGATGCTGGCGATGATGGAAATCGATCACGGCACCGAACTGGCCATGGCCGTCGCGGAATGGTTCATGCACAGCCGGTATCGATCGGTGCGCGGGGGGGATCGGTATACGACGGGGATCCGAACCGGCGCCCGTGACGCGCGGGTGCTGCGCGCGGTCGATCTGATGGAACAGAATGTCGAGGAGCCGCTCTCCGCCAATCAAATTGCCGGGCAGCTCGGCCTCTCGGTCGATACGCTGGAGCGCGTTTTCCGGCGGGAAACGGGCAAGACCACGATTCAGTTCTATCTGACCTTAAGATACCGCCGTGCGCAGGACCTGTTGATCGGAACCAGCCTCAGCATCAGCGAAATCGCGGTCGCCAGCGGATTCTCCAACAGCTCCAGTTTCGCCAGGGGGTTCAAATCGCTTTATGGCATGACCCCGCGCGTTTATCGCAATGTCGGTGCGAAATTTTGGAAAATCGGTTAGTTTGCGGTTCTGTGCACATTTATTGCGGCTTTTTCGGCATACGCGCGGGGCATTCTCCACCAATCTTCTCAAGAGTGCTTCCAACAGAAACGGGGGCAGTCGAAGACAAAGGCCCGTTCAGTCCCGGGTCCGGCGCGTCTAAGCCGTTCGGTACTTTACCGGTCGGACACGACAAGGCGGCAACCGGACAGACCTCTCGGTCAAGAGGGGCGGCGGGTCAGTCGACAGGGAGTGGGGTGTTCACCGACGAAACCTTTGCACAGGCGGGATGTCCGCCTGTTGCGCTATCTATCACGGAAAGTCCGTTGGACGGTCAGGGAGACAAGGAATGAAATTTACGGATCGCAAAGGCAATCCACTGCACAAAGCTATCGGCAGCTGGGCCAAGGAAGCCCGGGAAGGCGCGATGGACCGCCGGGAGTTCCTGGCGCTAGCGACGGCCTTCGGCGCGTCGACCGCCACGGCATACACGATGCTGGGGCTGACCGCGCCCAAGGAAGCGAAGGCCGCCGATACGCCGAAGAAGGGTGGGACCCTGAGCGTCGAAATGAACGTCCGCCGCGTCGATGACCCGCGGACCTTCGACTGGTCCGAAATGGGCAACGTCGCCCGTCAAATCGTTGAACCGCTGGTGCTGTATACCCGCGACTTCACGTTCGAGCCGTACCTGCTGGAAAGCTGGGACGTGAACGAAGACGCGACCGAATATGTCCTGCATGTCCGCAAGGGTGTGACCTGGAACAACGGCGACACGTTCAACGCCGATGATGTCGTCTTCAACATCACGCGCTGGTGCGACAAGAGTGTCGAAGGCAACTCCATGGCCGGTCGTATGGCGTCCCTGGTCGATGCCGATGCCGGCAAGGCGCTCGACGGCGCGATTACCAAGGTCGACGATTACACGGTCAAACTGTCCCTGCCGAATCCGGATATCACGATCATTCCGGGCATGGTCGACTATCCGGCCCTGATCGTTCATCGCGATTTCGACAAGATGGGCGGCAAGCTGTCCGAAGCGCCGGTCGGCACCGGCCCGTTCGAACTGGTCGGCCTGGAAGTCGGGTCCCGCGCGGAAGTCAAACGCCGGGAAAACGGCGCATGGTGGGGCGGCGATGTCATGCTGGACGGCGTTGTCTGGACCGACTACGGCACCGATCCGGCCGCGAAGATCGCGGCGTTCGAAGCGGGCGAAGTTCATGTGAACTACGAAACCACTGCGGATTTCGTGGAAGTCATGGACACGATCGACGGCTATGTGAAATCCGAAGTATCGACGGCGAGCACCGTGGTCTGCCGGACGAATATCGACAATGCACCCTATGACGACGTTCGCGTTCGTCAGGCGCTCCAGCTCGCGGTCGACAACAATGTTATCCTGCAACTGGGCATTAACGGTGCCGGGACCGTGGCGGAAAACCACCATGTCGCGCCGATTCATCCGGAATATTTCGAACTGCCCCCGCTGAAGCGCGATATCGCCAAGGCGAAGGCCCTGATGGAAGAAGCCGGTCAGGCGGATTTCGAGCATGAACTGATCACCATCGACGACGATTATCGCCGAAATACCGGGGATGCGATCGCCGCACAGCTGCGTGAAGCCGGTATCAAGGTGAAGCGCACGATCCTGCCCGGGTCGACCTTCTGGAACGATTGGACGAAATATCCGTATTCGATCACGAACTGGAACATGCGTCCGCTGGGCGTCCAGGTCATTGCGCTGGCCTATCGTTCCGGTGAGGCGTGGAACGAATGCGCCTATTCCGATCCCGAATTCGATGCGGCCCTTGAAAAGGCGCTGACCATCGCCGATGCGGACAAGCGGCGTGAGGTGATGGAGCAGGTTGAAACGATTCTGCAGAGCAGCGGTATCATCATCCAGCCGTATTGGCGGTCCCTGTTCTGCCACTACGCGACATCGGTCAAGAATTACGGCATGCATCAGTCCTATGAGATGCATTTCGCCAAGGTTTGGCTGGACGAAGCCTGATCTTAGCCAAGGGGAGGGGTCCGCAAGGGTCCCTCCCTTTTTGCTTTAGGCTGCATTTGCGGTCGCCGGGTTTCGCACCGTTCCGTTCCTGGAACACTACAGTTCTTCCCGATCCGGCCTCGCATTTTTTGGGTTTCGGAGGCTCGCATGCTACGATTCTTGTCGGTTCGCCTCGGCACCATGCTTTTGACGATGCTCTGTTTGACCTTCGTCGTATTTTATCTCGTCAATTTGGAACCGAACCTGCGCAAGCTGTCGATCAGTCAGACGAATATGCGCGCCAGTGACGAAATGATCGAACGCTGGCTGGTGTACAACGGATACCGGGAACCGTTCCTGGAACGTTACGGCCAATGGCTGGGCGTTTGGGAAAAACCACCGTCGCGGGATGTCGAAACCGGAGAGCCGAAACCGCGCTTCAGCTTCTGCGACGAAGCGTCGGAACCGGTGTTTTCGGGCGTGATTCAGGGCGATCTGGGCTGTTCCACGGCCTTCCGGACGACGGTGGCGGATCGATTGTTGCCGGCCCTTGGGCATACGGGCGTGCTGATGTTCTGGGTGATGCTGACCATGGTCCCGTCGGCCCTGCTCATCGGTGTGCTGGCGGGTATGCGCGAAGGGTCGAAACTGGATCGGTCGTTATCGGTTCTGTCCATCACGTCGACCGCGACGCCCGAATATGTGTCGGGGATCGTCTTCGCGGTCATTTTCGCATCCTGGTTGGGGATCTTGAACGGGTCGGCGGCGACGGCGACGCGGGACGGGGTCACCTTCTACAATTTCGCGCTGCCGGTGATGACCATGTCGATCTACGGCATGGGCTATATCGCGCGCATGACCCGCGCCTCCATGGCGGAAGTCATGGTGTCCCAATACATTCGGACCGCGCGCTTGAAGGGGCTGAATTTCCGTACCGTGGTTCTGAAACATGCCTTGCGCAACGCCCTGATCGCACCATTCACGGTGATCATGCTGCAATTCCCGTGGCTGCTGACCGGGGTCGTGATCGTGGAAGTCATGTTCCGCTACCAGGGATTCGGGTGGCTGCTGGTTGAAGCGGCCGGGAACAACGATATCGACCTGCTGCTCAGCTGTTCGATCGTTTCCGTTCTGGTGGTCTTGCTGACGCAGTTGATTTCAGATGTCGGCTACGCCTATCTCAACCCCCGAATCCGCGTGAGGTAATCCCATGGAATATGTCGGTTTCACGGATATCATCCTGGGAATCCTTACGTGCCTTTGGCCCGTCTGGCTTTCCATTGCCATCATCATGGGCTTGAGTTGGAAGTTCCAGAAGAAGCTCTCTCTCTATGGCCGGATTTACGAAAACCCGATGGGGATCGTCGGCCTGTTCATCGTGTTCTTCTGGCTGTTCGCGGCGCTCTACGCCGATATCGTTGCTCCCTTCCACCCGTTGGAACAATTCGCGGCCCTGAAGAACCAGTTGCCCGGTGTGATCGAACCGGAAAGCGGTCTGGTTCAGTTCTTCGGCGGCGACAAGTTCGGGCGCGACGTATTCAGCCGCGTCATCCACGGAAGTCAGATCGTGCTGGTCATTGCGCCGGCTGCGACGATGTTCGCCTTCGTCGTCGGTATCTCGCTGGGCCTGCCCGCCGGGTACTATAAAGGGAAGGTGGACACGGTCCTGTCCTTCCTGGCCAATCTCGTGCTCGCCTTCCCGGTGATCCTGCTGTTCTACCTGTTGGTGACGCCGGGTATCCGCGAAACGGCGTTGCCGCAGGTCATGGCCGGCGTTTTCTTCCTGTTCCCGGTGATCTTCTTCCTGACGCTGTTCTACAGCCGATACAGGGAACGACCGCAATTGCTGGCCGTCCAATCGGTAATCGTTCTGGTGTTCGGTGGCTGGGTTTATATCAGCCTTGTCTTCGACGCGGATCCGTTCGGAATCCTGTCGCTGGAACCGAACGAGCTGAACATCTTCGTTGCGGTTGTCTTCGCGTCCAGTCCCGGCGTGTTCCGCATCGTGCGCGGCCTGACCATGGATATCGCGACGCGCGATTATGTGGCCGCCGCCCAGACGCGGGGCGAAATCGCCTGGTATGTGGCGCTATGGGAAATCCTGCCCAATGCCCGCGGCCCGTTGATCGTCGATGCGTGTCTACGGATCGGCTACACGACGATCCTGCTGGGGACTCTCGGGTATTTCGGATTGGGGCTGGTGCCTGAAAGTCCGGATTGGGGGACGACCATCAAGGAGGGCAGCCGTCTGCTGCGGCTCTATGTCCATCCGGCTTTGCCGCCGGCCCTGGCGCTGATGTCGTTCGTGCTGGGACTGAACCTGCTGGCTGATGCGCTGCGCGAGCAGTCTCTAAAAGATTAAGATGGATGGGATTGAGGAGGATATCTTTATGACGGACCCGATCCTTGAAATCGAAAACCTGAACATCTCCTTCTTCACGCGGGCGGGGGAAATCCCGTCGGTGATGGACTTTTCCTGTAAGGTCTATCCGGGGGAGACGATGGGCCTTGTCGGCGAATCCGGCTGTGGGAAGTCGACGGTCCTGCTGGGGATCATGGGCGACCTCGGCAATAACGGCCGCGTCATGAGCGGCACCATCAAGTTCAAGGGCAAGGACCTGACGCAGATTTCCGACGAGGAATATCGCCATCTGCGCGGCAATGAAATCGCCATGATCTATCAGGAACCGATGGCATCGCTGAACCCGGCGATGCGGATCGGCAAGCAGTTGATGGAAGTGCCGATGCTGCATGAAGGCAAGTCGGAAGCCGAAGCCGAGGAAATGGCGCTGGAAATCCTGGGAGCCGTGAAGCTGCCGGATCCGAAACGCGTCTTCCGGTCCTTCCCGCACCAGCTTTCGGGCGGTCAGCAACAGCGCGTGGTCATCGCCATGGGGCTGTTGTCGAAACCGTCGCTGCTGCTGCTGGACGAACCGACGACGGCGCTGGACGTGACGGTGGAGGCCGGGATTGTCGAACTGGTTCGGGAATTGGGCGAAACCTACGGCACGTCGATGCTGTTCGTGTCGCACAATCTGGGCCTGATCCTGGAAACCTGCAGCCGCATTACCGTGATGTATTCAGGGGAAGCGGTGGAAACCGGGTCGATCGACGAAGTCTTCGATCAGATGCGCCATCCCTATACCCAGGGACTGTTCCGGTCGATTCCATTGCCCGGCGCGGATAAATACGCAAGGCCGCTGATCCCGATCCGGGGGCAGCTTCCCTTGCCGCATCAACGGCCGAACGGCTGTAATTTCGGGCCGCGCTGCGATCACTTCAAAGCGGGGCTATGCGATGCCGCGGATATCTCGATGAAGCCGATCGCCGGCACGGAACGGCATTTCAGCCGATGTTTGCGGTTCGACGAGATCGATTGGGCGGCCATGCCCGAACGTGGCGTCGAAAGCGGCAGCGTCGAACCGGGCGAGGTCGTGCTGACGGTCAAGGACCTGAAGAAATACTACGAGGTATCGACCGGCGGACCGTTTGGTGGCGGTCGTCACCTGACCATCAAGGCGAACGAGGCTATCACCATGGACGCCCGTGAGGCGGAAACGGTGGCCATCGTTGGCGAGTCCGGCTGCGGGAAATCGACCCTGGCGAAAATTCTGCTGGGACTGGAAACGCTGACCGCCGGAACGGTGATGCTTGGCGACAAGGAAATCGGCCATATCGATGTCGGCGATCGCGACAGCAAAACCCTGGCGTCGGTCCAAATGGTTTTCCAGAATCCGTTCGACACCCTGAACCCCAGTCAGTCGGTTGGCGGTCAGATCGTCAGGACACTGGAAAAGTTCAAGATCGGCAAGACGGTCGCGGACCGGACCGAGCGGATGCTCGAGCTTCTCGATCTCGTGAAACTGCCGCGTGAATTCGCCAAACGCATGCCGCGTCAGCTATCGGGCGGACAGAAACAGCGGATCGGGATCGCGCGGGCCTTTGCCGGCGAACCGAAAGTCGTTGTCGCGGATGAACCGGTTTCGGCCTTGGACGTGTCGGTGCAGGCGGCGGTGACCGAACTGCTGATGGATATTCAGAAATATTCCCGGACGACCATGCTGTTCATCAGTCACGACCTGTCCGTCGTGCGTTATCTGGCGGACCGGGTGGTGGTCATGTATCTGGGCCATATCGTCGAAAGCGGATCGACGGAACAGATATTCTCCCCGCCCTATCATCCGTATACGGAAGCGCTTCTGTCCGCCGTGCCGATCGCGGATACGTCGATTGAAAAGCGGCATATCGTGTTGGAAGGCGATATCCCGTCGGCCTTGAACCCGCCGAAGGGCTGTCCTTTCGTGACCCGCTGTCAGCGGCGGTCGCAGGTCCCGGACGACCTGTGCAGCAAGCAAGTCCCGCCGGTGCGGACCCTCGCCGAAGGGCACCAGTTCAAATGCCATCTAGCGGAAGATATCCTGGCGAAGATGGACCCGGTGATCGCCCTCAAATCGGCGTCCTGACCGGCCCTGCCGATCAAGAAAAAGCCCCCGGTTCCGGTTGGAAGCGGGGGCTTTTCATTTCTTTACGCCCGACGGCGTCTGTCGTTTGAAACCGGGGTTTGCTTGACCCGGCGGTTCACGTCCGGCGTCGCCGTCCGTACCGTTTCGACCAGGGATGTTTGCAATTCTGCGATTGCGCCGTTCAGGGTATCCGTGAACTGACGCAGGGACAGCGCCTTTTCAGACACGATCTTCATCTCGCGGTGAACATCGGTGACGCGTTCGGACACTTCGCTGGTCGCCTGGGTCGCCTCGTCGACGTTCCGGGCGATTTCCTGCGTCGCGACGGATTGTTCCTCGATCGCCGCCGCAACGCTGGCCGTCGCATGGTTCACCTGTTCGATAATGTCCAGGATGTCGGAAATCGAACTGACCGACTGGTCCGTGACATCGGTCATGTTGCCGATATGGTCGGCGATATCGTCCGTCGCTTTCTGGGTCTGCGCGGCCAGGGCCTTCACCTCGTTGGCAACGACGGCGAAGCCCTTTCCGGCTTCCCCAGCGCGCGCGGCCTCGATCGTGGCGTTCAGGGCCAGCAGATTGGTTTGGGCCGAAATTTCCGAAATCAGATTCAGGACATCTGACACACGGGTCACGGACTCTCGCATCTGATCGATGGTCTGGCGGCTCTGATCCGCCTTTTCGGATGCCTGTTTGGTGACGTTGGTCGCGTGCGAAATCTGTTCGGAGATTTCACGGATGGAGCTGCTCAACTCCTGCGCCGCGCCGGAAACGGAGGCATTGTTGGCGCGGGACTGTTCGGACGCGGCGGCCACGGCCTCCGCCTGGGAGACCACCTGATCGGAGGTGCTGACCAAGGCTTCGGCGTCCTTTTCCAGATTGCCGGTTTCCGCGCTGATTCGGGTGATGATGGACGACATTTCACGTTCGACCGTATCGGCCATCTCCGCCAGCGACTGACGACGGGCTTCCGCCATCTGCTGTTCCTTTTCGGCCTGTTCAGCTTCCAGTTCCCGGCCGCGCCGCAGCGACCCGATCATCGAGGTCAGCGCGGTCGCCACGGTCCCGACTTCGTCCGGGCGATCCTTACCGGCAACTTCGGAATCCAGATCGCCCCCCGCGACACCTTCGATTCGCGTACCCATGTTGACGAACGGGGCGATGACCCGGCGCATGATAAACCACGCAAGGATGATATTCCCGAGGATGGCCAACAGCGAGGCAATGCCGCCTTGCCAAGCAGAGAACTGAGCGGTACTGGCCAGTTCCTCAAGGTCGCCTTCAATCTTTACGCGGGTGCGGTTCTGGAGGTCTTCAAGAACATCGTACAACTGCACCAAAGCTTCCGACATACGCTCCGCTTCCGCGTCGAAATTACCCATCAGCTTGTTTCCAGCTTCCGGTCCACCGGAAACGTAGGCTTCCGCCAATTTGGTGCCTGCCTCGAAGTAAGCCGGAAACTTGCCTTCAAGCGCCACCAGAATTTTATCGATTTCCGGTTCGTTCAGGTCTTTCAGCAAGGCATGAAGCTTGTCACTGTTCGCCTTGAACTCGTCGGCGAATTCCTTTGCCTTCAAGGCACCGTCGTCCAGCCCGTTAAGACCGCGCGTGGCTGAAAGATCGGTAAACCATTGTTGAACCTGAACCACGTCATAGCGCAATTCGCCGATCAACTCGGTCACTTCGATCAGCACGGTCATGCTGAAGACGGAGTCCTTTTCGATATGATGACGTGCCGTTTCCTGCGTGTTTCGCGCGATGAATCCAAGTGTTGCGCTGACAAATGCGATCGCGATGAGCACCCCGAAGGCGATCAGGGCTTTGAGACGAAGTGACATACTACCTCCATTTTCCGTATTCGCAGCCGCCTGAGGTCCCCACCCCAAACGCCAAGGAGGCTGTATTCCGTCGTACTAGGCGATCACGCCGCCGAGAATTTTCCGATTGCTCGCGGTGTTTTACGTTTTTGCGGCGATCAAGGCCGCGGCGCCCGTCAGGCTGCCTGCCGCAATGCGGTTCAACATTTTAATCTTGCCGGGGCTGCGCAGCACCGTGCGGGCCCGTCCGGCCAGGATGACGTAGGGAATCAGCACCGCGCACAGCACCATTGCGGTCAAGCCGATCAGGATCGCGAGGTCGGGCGCGCTGACGGCTTTCAGGTTCAGGATCGTCGGCAGCAGTGCCAGATAGAAGACGATCACCTTCGGATTTCCCAAGGTCACGGCCAGACCGGATAGGAAGGCGGCAACCGCGCCGCCGGACTGACGGCTTTCAATGGCCTGAATGTTGGACCCGGCGCGCAGAAACTTCCATGCGATATACAAAAGATAGACCGCCCCGGCATATCGGATGACCACGAAGACTTGTCCGAAGGTCGATGCGATAAACGCCAGCCCTAGAACGGCGGCGGACAGATAGAGCACATCGCCCAGGACGAGGCCGAGCATCATGGGAATCGCGGGTTTCAGACCGGCCCCCAAGGCTCGGGCGACCAGCGCAATGACCCCGGGGCCGGGGATCGCCGCCGCGATGCCGAGCGCGATCGCATATGTCAGGAATCCCGAAATATCCATGATCGTCTGCAATGCTTTAGGGTGCCGAATGGTTCAGCAGGGGAATAGCTGTTCCGAGCGGTTGCGGCAAGGATTACGCGATCAGGCTGCCGACGTTTTCGTCAGGCTTTCCTCTATCGTCGTTTTCCTCGGTATTCGCAAGGACGGGAAGGCGGACCGTGACGGTGGTGCCCATGCCGATCTCGCTGGTGATCTCGAACGTTCCTTCCAACACGGATACTGCGTTTTCGGCGACGGTCAGACCGATTCCGGCGCCTTCGAAACGCCGGGCGAAACTCGCGTCATGTTGATAGAAGGGATGGGACGCCATCTCCACCGTTTGTTTGTTCATGCCGATCCCTTCGTCCCGAATGGTGACGGACAGCACGCCGGTCGTTTCCGGCGCGATGATTACCTCTACGCTTTTCCCGCTGTCGGTAAACTTGACTGCATTGTCCAGGATCGGACGAAATGCCAGACGCAGCGTATCGACATCGGTATGCATGACGAAGTCCTGGTCCGGCAGGTTCAGATTGAAGGCCACATTCCGGGCCCTCGCTTGCGTTTCGTGCCGACGGCAGAGAGTGCGGAAGAAATCCGTTCCCGCGATCGGTCGACTTGTTTGGAACCTGTCGCCTTGAACCCGTCTTAAGGTCAGCAATTCGACGATCAAATCCATCAGGCGTTGCCCCGACACGATGATGTTGGCGGCATATTCCTTGACCTTGTCGGGATCGGTCGCGATCAAGTCCAGTTGCAGCATCTCCGCAAAACCCAGAACGCCATTCAGCGGCGTTCGCAATTCGTGGCTCATATTCGATAGGAACAGCGATTTCGCAGCGGCGGATTCCTGAACTTGGCGGAGCGCGTTTCGCAACTCCTCCCGCCGTGTGGCGGTGTTCCAGGCGGAATGAATGACCCTGGACAGGCCTTTGGGGGTGATGTTCGTTCGGTCCAGAAACTCGAAAGCACCATAGGCAAGGGCCTCGGTCTCGGCCTCTTCCGATCCGGCGCCGTCATCGGAGAGAATGACGGCCGACAGTCGAATGCGTTCCAGCGCGCATCGTCGGATCAACTCGACGCCGGTCTCTGCGCCGACGCGGTAATTCACGAAAGTCAGGGAATACGGTTTCTCTCGCAGCGCGGCCATTGCGCCATCGAGAGAGACTGCCCGATCCAGCACAATTCTTGACCGTGGCAGCGCCTGTTCCAAAACGGGTTCGAATACCGGATGGAAATCGACGTCGTCATCGACGAGCAGGAAGGAGATACCGGTCATGATGGGCGCCAGCCAATCAATCGGCGGGAACAGGGCACATGGAATCCTCCGATGCTCGGCACGGCCGGCAAAAATGGAGGGGATTGTTCTGGGTATCCGCAAAACATCGCCTTACGCCTTGCAGGCTTCTGGTTCGTATGAACCGAGTCAGCGATGGGCGTGGCTGTTATCGAGAGTCAGTCTGTGCATCATACGCTCCTTGATAGGTTTTTACGTCCCCGATCAGCGCAAGAATGCTCATTCACCACCCCTTATCCTAGTTTATTCCGAAAAACGTGCAAGGGACCATGGTGCATTCGGGGAAAATCCCTTTAAAGGTGTTTTTTGCTGCTTTGTATTAGGGCGCGCGGTCAGCGACGGATTTCCGTGCCGCCGCCGTCTTTACTTATGCCTCCCTCTTGTTACTCATTCAGATGGAATGTCACGACCATGAACCCGCATCTTCGAACTCATGCGACGACCCTGACAATCAGCCTGTTCGCCGCGTCCGCCATTTCCGGCGTGGCCTTGTTTTTCCACCTCGCGCCCGCGGCCTTTCATGCAATGCACGAATGGTTATCCATGGTCTGGCTGGTGCCGGTGGTGCTGCATGTCTGGCGGAATTGGCCGGCGTTCAAGTCGTATTTCTGGCGTAAGACGGTGGCGGTTCCGGCGATCCTGTCTCTCGCGGCGGCGCTGGTTTTCGCCTATCCGGCGATAACGTCCCAATCCTCCGGCGGGAACCCGACGCGGGCCGCGATCACGGCGATTCAAAATGGGACGGTCGCGGAAGTCGCGCCGCTCTTTGACCTCAGCGCCGATGCGTTGAGCGCGCGGCTGGTCGCGAAGGGTTATACGGTGACGCGTGCCGATCAGACCTTGGATGAAATCGCCACGGCTTCCGGGAAGGGCGGCGGGCCGGGCCTTGTTGCCGATGTCGCGTTTCCCTAACGGGGGCTGAAGGACCAGTCCCCACCCCCCAGAACCGGGGCCGATTTTTCCACCGTCAGATCGCTGCGGGAAAAGGCGATGGGCGTGCGCAGGCCGCCCATCCCTTCCGGGTCGACGCGCAGACCGCGATCCACGATCTGCGGTTCGGTCAGGGCTTCGGCCACGGTATTGATCGGCCCGCCCGGCACCCCGGCGTTTTCCAAGGCGGCAATCAGGTCGGCCCTGGTCTGACGGGCGGTTGCTTCCGCCAGCTTCGGCACCAGAACATCGCGGTTGGCCACACGCGCCGGATTGGTTGCGTAATCCGCGTTGCCGATCAGATCGTCCAAACCCAGGACGCGGCAGAAGTTCTCGAACTGCCGATCATTCCCGCAGGCAACGATCAGATGGCCATCCGCCGCCGGGAAAACCTGATAGGGGACGATGTTCGGATGGGCATTGCCCAGGCGATGCGGCACGACCCCGCCCAACAGGTAATTCATCGCCTGGTTCGCCAGGACGGACACGCCGCAATCCAGCAGGGACAGATCGACATGTTGGCCCAGGCCGGTGCGCGCCCGTTCGGCAAGCGCCGCTTGCACGCCGATGACGCCGTATAGCCCCGTAATGATGTCGATCCAGGCAACGCCGACCTTTTGCGGTTCGCCGTTCGGTTCCCCGGTCAGGTCCATGATTCCACACATGCCCTGGATCAGGAAATCGTATCCGGGCTGCGTCGCGCGCGGCCCGGTCTGGCCGAAGCCGGTCACGGAGGCATAGACGAGGCGCGGATTGATCTTGGACAGGCTGTCATAGTCCAGCCCGTATTTCTTCAGCCCGCCGACCTTGAAGTTTTCCAGCACGACATCCGCGTCGGCGATCAGGCCGCGCAGGCGGTCCAGGTCGTCCTGGCTGCGGAAATCGCAGGTGATGGAGGTCTTGCCCCGGTTGGCGGAATAGAAATAGGCGGCGACCGGCGTGGTGCCGCCCTTGCCGTCGGGCTGATCGACAAAGGGTGGGCCCCAGCGGCGGGTGTCGTCGCCTTCCGGGCTTTCGACTTTGATCACCTCGGCCCCCAGATCGGCCAAGGTTTGACCGATCCATGGCCCGGCCAGGATGCGCGCCAATTCAACGACGCGCAGCCCGACCAGGGGCTTGGTTCCCGATATTTCCGCCGTCCCCTCCATCCCGGTCTATTCCATGACCTGCTTAGACGAAGGCCTGCAGGCCGGTCTGAGCCTTACCCAGGATCAGCGCATGGACGTCGTGGGTCCCTTCATAGGTATTCACGGTTTCCAGGTTCTGGGCGTGGCGCATGACGTGGTATTCGATCTGAATGCCGTTGCCGCCGTGCATGTCGCGGGCCATGCGCGCGATATCCAGGGCCTTGCCGCAGTTGTTGCGCTTGATCATGGAAATCATTTCCGGTGCGGCCTGACCGGCATCGAACAGACGCCCGACGCGCAGCGCCGCCTGTAGGCCCAGGGTGATTTCCGTCTGCATGTCGGCCAGCTTCTTCTGGAACAGTTGGGTGCCGGCCAGCGGCTTGCCGAACTGCTTGCGGTCCAGGCCATATTGGCGGGCCTGCATCCAGCAGAATTCAGCCGCCCCCATGGAGCCCCAGGCGATACCGTAACGGGCGCGGTTCAGGCAGCCGAACGGGCCTTTCAGGCCTTCGACATTCGGCAGCAGCGCGTCTTCGCCGACCTCGACATTGTCCAGGACGATTTCGCCGGTAATGGAGGCGCGCAGGGACAGTTTGCCGCCGATTTTCGGCGCGGACAGGCCCTTCATGCCCTTTTCCAGGACGAAGCCGCGGATCTTGCCGCCATGGGCTTCGGATTTCGCCCAAACGACGAAGACATTCGCGATGGGGGCGTTGGAAATCCACATTTTGGAGCCGTTCAGGACATAGCCGCCGTCGCTTTTCTTCGCGACGGTCTTCATGCCCGCCGGATCGGACCCGGCATCCGGTTCGGTCAGACCGAAGCAGCCGATCCATTCGCCCGACGCCAGTTTCGGCAGATATTTCATCCGCTGTTCTTCGGAGCCGTAGGCATAGATCGGATACATGACGAGGCTGGACTGCACCGACATCATGGAACGGTAGCCGGAATCGATGCGTTCGACTTCGCGCGCCACAAGGCCGTAGGAAACGTAAGAGGCACCGATCCCGCCGTATGCTTCCGGCACCGTGACGCCCAGCAGCCCCAATTCGCCCATTTCGGCGAAGATCGACGGATCCGTTTCTTCATTGGCATAGGCGTCGATGACGCGCGGCATCAGCTTGTCCTGCGCGAAGGCTTGCGCGGAATCGCGGATCATCCGCTCTTCTTCCTCAAGCTGACTGTCGAGGAGGAACGGGTCTTCCCAGGAAAAGGCGGACAGCTCCGGGCGTTCTTTGGCTTTCAGCGGTTCGGTCATGGGAATTTCCTCATATGGGATGTTTTGAAATCGGATGGGAGTGTAGACCTTGGAAGGGGTGTTTGGAAAACGACTTATTTTTCTTCTTCTATGAGAAAATGTTATAAGATGGCGGGGTGGTTTGAGGGGAGTCCGCGTGTCGAAAAGCTATGTTCCCAGCGTGACGGAGTTGGAAGCCTTCGTAGCCTGCGCGCAATACGGATCGACCGTGTTGGCGGCGGAAAGGTTAAATAGGACGCAAAGCGCCGTGTCGCGGTCCCTGGCATCGCTGGAAGACCGGTTGGGCGTCATGCTGTTCGACCGGGTGCGGCGGCGATTGGTTCTGTCCGATGCGGGGGCGCCGTTTCTGGACAAGGCGGAACGGCTGTTGGCCGATCTCACCGATGCCTCCGCCGCCGTGATTGCCTTCGGCGGCAGCAGCGCCGTTTTACGCATGGCGGTCCTGCCGTCCTTCGGGCGCAGTTGGCTGATCCCCCGCCTGCCGGGATTGGTGCGGGAAATGCCGGGCGTGGGGGTCGATATATCGGCCCGCCTGCATCCCGTGGACTTTCGCGAGGAACCCTACGATCTGGCAATTATGCGATCCCAGCATGAAGTCCCCGGCGCCGTCGCGGAACCGATCTTCACCGAAACGCTGGTGACCATCGTATCGCCCCGGTTGCTGGGCGCGCGCAGCACCCTATCGACGGAAGACCTGTTGACCCTGCCGCTCTTGCAGCAATCGACGCGGCCGACCCTATGGCTCGACTGGTTCCGGGAAAGCGATATCGATCCCCGGCATATCCTGCGGGGCGCGCGGTTCGATCATTTCGACATGATGATCGATGCCGCGATTGCCGGGCTGGGTGTCGGCATCGTGCCGGAACTCTTGGTGACGGAGGCTTTGAAGGCAGGGACTTTGTGTCTGGCGTCCGACCGGCGTTTCGCCACCGGCGATCACTATTCCCTGATCCTGCCGGAACGCGCCCTGACCCATGGCCCGATTATCGCCTTTCGCGACTGGCTGCTGCGCGAAATTTCGACCGATATCGGCGCGGGATCGGGTTAGACGTTCCGTTTCTTGCCTTCCAGCAGGTCGAGGACGGCCCGCGCTGAGTCCAGGACATTCGTTCCCGGCCCGAACACGGCGGAGACCCCGGCATCCAGCAGGAACTGATAGTCCTGACGCGGGATGACGCCGCCGACCACGACGATGATGTCCCTGTCGCTGCGGCTTTTCAGGGCCTGCACCAGTTGTGGGGCCAGCGTCTTGTGCCCGGCGGCGAGGGAGGACATGCCGACGACATCGACCTTGCTGTCGACCGCGAGCGCCGCCGCTTCCTCCGGCGTTTGGAACAGCGGTCCGGCGAGCACGTCGAAGCCGATATCGCCGAAGGCGGAGGCGATGACCTTCGCGCCACGGTCATGGCCGTCCTGACCCAGTTTCGCGATCATGATCTTGGGCTGCGTCCCGGCGGTCTTGGTCATCTCGCCCAACCGGTCGACCAGCGTCTGGTATTCCGGATCGCCGTCATAGGACGCGCCATAGACGTCATGAACGACGCGCGGCACCGCATGATGATCCCCGAAGGCGTCGCGCAGGGCGTCGGAAATTTCGCCCACCGTGGCCCGCGCGCGGGCCGCGTCCACCGCGAATTCGAGAATATTGCCGGTGCCGGAGGCAGCGGCCTCCCGCAGGGCGGACAGCGCCGCATCGACCGCTGCGGCATTGCGCTGGCGTTTCACCTGTTCCAAGCGACGGATTTGAGACTCCCGAACCGCCCGGTTGTCGATGTCCAGGATGTCGATCTCTTCTTCGGTTTCCAATTGGTACTTGTTGACGCCGACGATCACGTCTTCGCCGCGATCGACGGCGGCTTGCCGGCGGGTTGCCGCTTCCTCGATCAGGCGTTTCGGCAGACCGGATTCCACCGCCTTCGTCATGCCGCCCAGACCTTGGATCTCTTCGATCAGCGCCCAGGCTTTTTCGGCCAGATCGTTGGTCAGGCTTTCGACATAGTAGGACCCGGCCAGCGGATCGACGACGCGGGTGATGCCGGTTTCGTGCTGCAGGATCAACTGCGTGTTGCGGGCGATCCGCGCCGAAAATTCCGTCGGCAGGGCGATTGCCTCATCGAAGGAATTGGTGTGCAGGGATTGCGTGCCCCCCAGAACCGCGCTCATCGCCTCGAAGGCCGTGCGGACGATATTGTTGTAGGGGTCCTGTTCCTGCAACGACACGCCGGAGGTTTGGCAATGGGTGCGCAGCATCAGGGAGGATGGTTTCTTCGGTGCGAATTCCTGCATGATGCGCGTCCACAGCAGGCGCGCCGCGCGCAGTTTCGCCGCTTCCATGAAGAAGTTCATGCCGATGGCGAAGAAGAAGGAAAGGCGTCCGGCGAAGACGTCGACATCCAACCCCTTCTTCAGCGCGGCGCGGACATATTCCCGCCCGTCCGCCAGGGTGAAGGCCAGTTCCTGGACCAGCGTCGCCCCGGCTTCCTGCATGTGATACCCGGAAATGGAGATGGAATTGAACTTCGGCATCTCCTGCGCCGTGTATTCGATGATATCCGCGATGATCCGCATCGATGGTTCGGGCGGATAGATGTAGGTATTGCGGACCATGAATTCTTTCAGGATGTCGTTCTGGATCGTGCCCGACAGCTTGTCGCGCGACACGCCCTGTTCTTCCCCCGCGACGATGAAATTCGCCAGGATCGGGATGACGGCCCCGTTCATGGTCATGGAAACGGACACGGATTCCAGCGGGATCTGGTCGAACAGGATTTTCATATCCTCGACGGAATCGATGGCGACGCCTGCCTTGCCGACATCGCCTTCCACGCGCGGATGATCGCTGTCATAGCCGCGATGGGTCGCCAGATCGAAGGCGACGGAAACACCCTGCTGACCGGCGGCCAGCGCCTTGCGGTAAAAGGCGTTGGACGCCTCCGCCGTTGAAAAACCCGCATACTGCCGGATGGTCCAGGGGCGACCGGTATACATTGTCGCCCGTGGCCCGCGCAGGAAGGGCGCCTGGCCGGGCATGCTGTCCAACCCGTCGATCCCGTCCAGGTCCTCGGCGGTATAGACCGGTTTGACGGCGATCCCTTCCGGGGTGTCCCAGGTCAGGTCATCGACGGATTTACCCTTGGTTTCCTTCTCCGCAAGGGCACGCCAATCTGCCATCTTATCGGTCATTGTCGGTTCCTCCCGGACTTATTCGAATTCCATGATCAACGCGTCCACGGCAAGGCTTGCGCCCGGTTCCGCCGCGATCTTCTTGACCACGCCCTTCCGTTCCGCCCGCAGGACGTTTTCCATCTTCATGGCCTCGACGATGGCAAGGGTCTGACCGGCCTCCACCGTTTCGCCTTCGGTCACGGCAATGGCCGTGATCACGCCCGGCATGGGGCACAGCAGCATCTTCGACGTATCGGGCGGCAGTTTTTTCGGCATCAACCGGGCCAGTTCGGCATGGCGCGCGCTGCGTACGCGGATGACCGCGTCGATCCCGCGCCATCGTAGGCGCAGGCCGGTTCCGACGGTCGATACCTTCACCTGAAGCGTTTCCGTCCCGATGGTGAAATGGGCAAGCGTGCTGCCCGGCCGCCAATCGCTGTGCACGGCCAGCGCCGCGTCGCCATCGACGGATACCGTTTCCGTATCGCCCACGGTTTTGATGCTGACCGGAATATCGGTGTCGCCGATCCGAACGGACCAGACTTCCGGAACGGTGCGCGGATGATTGGTCAGGGATCCGGAAATCTGCGACGCGCGTTGTTGGATGCGCAGGTTCACGATCGCGGCCACGGCGGCCAGATGTTTCGCGCCCGCCGCTTCGGGGGCGACCCCGGTAAAGCCGTCGGGGAATTCCTCCGCGATATAGGCGGTGGTCAGGCGGCCTTCCCGGAAGCGATCCTGCCGCATAACGGCGGACAGGAACGGCAGGTTATGGCCGATCCCATCGACCTCAAACGCGTCCAGGGCGTCGGACATGGCGTCAATGGCCGCCAGCCGCGCGGGCCGGTCGTCGCCATCCGGTGCCCAGGTGCACAATTTCGCGATCATCGGGTCGTAGTACATGGAGATTTCGCCGCCCTCGTACACGCCCGTATCGTTCCGAACGACGGTGCCGTCTGTTCGGGTTCCTTCTTCCGGCGGGCGGTAGCGCACCAGACGCCCGATGGACGGCAGGAAATTGCGGTAGGGGTCTTCGGCATAAAGGCGACTTTCGATAGCCCAGCCGTTCAGGGTCACGTCATCCTGACCGATGCGCAGCTTTTCGCCCGCCGCGACGCGGATCATTTCCTCGACAAGGTCGATGCCGGTGATCAATTCCGTCACCGGATGTTCGACCTGAAGCCGCGTGTTCATTTCCAGGAAATAGAAATTGCGGTCGCCGTCGACGATGAATTCCACGGTCCCGGCGGAAAAATAGCCGACCTCCCGGCCCAGGGCGACGGCTTGTTCGCCCATCGCCTTGCGGGTCGTCGCATCCAGGAAGGGGGAGGGCGCTTCCTCGATAACCTTCTGGTTTCGGCGCTGGATCGAACATTCGCGTTCGCCGAGATAGACCATGTTGCCGTGCTGGTCGCCCAGGACCTGGATTTCGATATGGCGCGGTTCGGTAACGAATTTTTCGATGAAGATACGGTCGTCGCCGAAGGAGGATTTCGCCTCGTTCCGGGACGACACGAAGCCTTCACGCGCGTCGGCGTCGTTCCAGGCGATGCGCATGCCCTTGCCGCCGCCGCCCGCCGACGCCTTGATCATGACGGGATAGCCGATGTCGCCGGCAATCCGCACGGCCTCGTCCGCATCCTCGATCAGGCCCATATGGCCGGGCACGGTGCTGACGCCCGCTTCCGCCGCGATCTTCTTGGATGTGATCTTGTCGCCCATCGCTTCGATGGCCTTGACCGGCGGGCCGATGAAGGCGACGCCTTCCTTGGACAGGGCTTCCGCGAATTTGGAATTTTCGGATAGGAAGCCATAGCCCGGATGTACGGCGTCGGCCCCGGTCTGACGGATCGCGTCCAGGATTTTGTCGATCACGATATAGGATTGGTTCGACGGCGGCGGTCCGATATGCACGGCCTCGTCCGCCATCTTCACATGCATCGCCTCGCGGTCGGCGTCGGAATAGACGGCGACGGTGGCGATGCCCAGCTTGCGGGCGGTCTTGATGACGCGGCAGGCGATTTCGCCCCGGTTGGCGATCAGGATTTTCTTGAACATGTCGGTCGGCCTCACTGCGGCATCGTGTCGTGTTTTTTCCAAGGCTGCGCCTGCTGCTTGTTGCGCAGGGCGGCAAAGGCGCGCGCGATGCGACGCCGCGAGGAATGGGGCATGATCACCTCGTCGATGAATCCGCGTTCGGCGGCGACGAAGGGGTTGGCGAAGCGGGATTCATAATCCGCCGTTCGCTGGGCGATCTTGTCCGGGTCGCCCAGTTCGGAGCGGTAGATGATCTCCGTCGCGCCTTTCGCCCCCATGACCGCGATTTCGGCGGTCGGCCAGGCATAGTTGATGTCCGCGCCGATATGCTTCGACGCCATGACGTCATAGGCGCCGCCATAGGCCTTGCGGGTGATCAGCGTCACCATCGGCACCGTCGCCTGACTATAGGCGAACAACAGTTTCGCGCCGTGTTTGATGACGCCGCCATATTCCTGGCTGGTGCCGGGCAGGAAGCCGGGCACGTCGACCAGGGTCAGGATCGGGATATTGAACGCGTCGCAGAACCGCACGAAACGCGCGGCCTTGCGGGAGGAATCGATATCCAGGCACCCGGCCAGCACCATCGGCTGGTTGGCGACGACGCCCACGGTCTGGCCTTCGATACGGATGAAGCCGGTGATGATATTGCGGGCGAAGGCTTCCTGGATTTCGCAGAAGTCGCCCTCGTCGGCGATGGCCAGCACCAGTTCCTTCATGTCGTAAGGCTTGTTGGAACTGTCCGGGATCAGCGTATCCAGGCGCATTTCGATCCGCGACGGATCGTCGTGGAAGGGGCGCGTCGGCGGCTTTTCCCGGTTGTTCAGCGGCAGGAAGTCGAACAGGCGTCGGATTTCCTCCAAGGCTTCGACATCATTGTCGAAAGCGCCGTCGGCGACGGAGGATTTCTGTGTATGCGTGCGTGCGCCGCCCAGTTCTTCCGCCGTCACGACCTCGTTCGTGACCGTCTTCACCACATCCGGGCCGGTCACGAACATGTAGGAACTGTCCCGCACCATGAAGATAAAATCGGTCATGGCCGGGGAATAGACCGCGCCGCCCGCGCAGGGCCCCATGATCACCGAAATCTGCGGAATGACGCCGGATGCATCGACATTGCGTTTGAAGACGTTGGCGTATCCGGCAAGGGAGGCGACGCCTTCCTGAATGCGCGCGCCGCCGGAATCGTTCAGGCCGATCACGGGGGCGCCGTTCTTCACGGCCATATCCATGACCTTGCAGATCTTTTCGGCATGGGTTTCCGACAGCGACCCGCCGAGGACCGTGAAGTCCTGGGAGAAGACATAGACCATGCGCCCGTTGATCGTGCCCCAGCCCGTAACGACGCCGTCGCCTGCGACCTTCTGATCGGCCATGCCGAAATCGGTCGCGCGGTGGGTGACATACATGTCGTATTCTTCGAACGACCCTTCATCCAACAGGATTTCCAGGCGTTCGCGGGCGGTCAGCTTGCCCTTGCCGTGTTGCGCGTCGATCCGCTTTTGGCCGCCGCCCATCCAGGCTTCTTCGCGGCGGGCCTCCAGTTGTTCCAGTATCTCGCGCATCAGGCGTCTCCCTTCACAGTCAGCAATCGCCAGACGGCAGGTACGGCGAGGGCGGCCAGCGCGGCCTTCACCACATCGCCGAGGATGAAGGGATACAGGCCGTATTCCAGCACGGGCTTGTCGAAGCCGATCAGCACGCCGAGCCACAAGAGACCGGGGATATAAAGAACCGCCCCGGCCAGCAGCGCCGTCGCAAGGGTCGCCAGGATATTCCGGTCCCAACCGCGCAGGGCCGCCCAGCCGCTGATCAGAATGGCGGGGACATATCCGACCAGATAGCCGCCCGTCGGTCCGGCCATATAGGCGAGGCCGATGCCTTTTTCCGGGGTGCCGGAAAAGACGGGATACCCAGCCGCGCCCAGGCCCAGATAGACGACCAGGGCAGCCACTCCGCGAACGGGGCCGAGGGCGAGGCCAATCCCGATCACTGCTAGGGTCTGCAATGTCATCGGTACAGGATAAAACGGTACGGAGGTCTTGGCGGTCAGGATCAGCAAGGTGACGGCGGTCACGATCGCAACCGTGTCGATCGCGTATTTCGGCATGTCGCGCCGGTCGGCGATGGCCTGGAACAATGTCATATCGGGTCTCCCGCAAAAGTATCCGGTTCCGCGTAGCCTGTGCCGGGAAAAACATAAATGGTTGAACGGGTGTGAATGCATGATGTATAAATTTGCAAATTAATTTTTGCGAATTTGCGAATGTCTCTGCCAAAGCTCTATCTCGGTCGGAAAATCCGCGACCTGCGTCAGTCCGTCGATATGACGCAGCAGAAATTCGCGGAACGTCTGGGTATTTCCGCCAGCTACCTCAATCAGATCGAAAACAACCAACGTCCTGTTTCCGCGTCTGTCCTGCTGGCGCTGGCGGACCGTTTCCAGATCGATCTGGCGGAATTCTCGCAAGGTGACGGCGACCGGCTGATGTCGGCCTTGTCGGAGGCCCTGGCCGACCCACTGTTTGACGGCTACAGCGCGAACCTTCAGGAAATGAAACTGATCGTCCAGAACGCACCGGATCTGGCGCGAGCGCTGATCACCTGTCATCAGGCCTATCGGCGCAGCAGCGAACAACTGGCCAGCCTGGACGATACGGTTGGGCATCGCATGTCCGCCGCCGAACCGACGGTTTATGAGGAGGTGCGCGACTTCTTTCACTTCGTTGATAACTATATCCATGAATTGGACACGGCGGCGGAAGCCTTGGCCGCGAAGATCGGCCTGACGGAAGGCGAGAGTGCCGCTGCCCTGGCGCGTCATTTGGAAACTGCCCACGGGATCAGGCTTGCCCGCGCGTCGGACCCGATGCTGATCCGGCGTTACGATCCGTCGGCGGAGCTTTTATACCTGAATGCCTATCTTCCCGCCGCGACCCGGTCCTTCCAGACCGCTTTCCAGATCGCGGAATTGGAAACCGCCGCGATCGTCGATCGGATCGCCGCCGGGGCGGGGTTCCGGTCCCCTGGTGCGACGGAAATCTGTCGGGTCGGTCTTTTCAATTACTTCGCGGGCGCCCTGATGCTGCCGTATCAGACCTTTCTGGGGGCGGCGAAGGAGCTACGCCACGATCTGGAGCTTCTCTCCGCCCGCTTCGGCGCCAGTATCGAACAGGTTGCCCACAGGCTCAGCACGCTGCAACGGCCGGGGGCAAAGGGCATTCCCGTCTTTTTCGCGCGGATCGACCGGGCGGGGAACATCACCAAACGACACAGTGCCGCGAAATTGCAATTCGCCCGTTTCGGCGGGGCCTGTCCCCTATGGAATGTGCATCAGGCATTCGAATCGACCGGGCAGTTCATCCGGCAATTGGCGGAAACGCCGGACGGTGTCCGATACCTGTCGGTCGCGACGGAATTGACGAAGGCGGGCGGCGGCTTCAACGCCCCGCATCGACGCTATGCCATCGCGGTCGGGTGCGAGGTCACCTATGCGGGCGATTTCGTCTATGCCGACGGGTTGGATCTCACCAGCCGGTCCGCCTATGACCCGATCGGGATTTCCTGTCGGATTTGCGAACGCCCGGCCTGTCCGCAACGGTCGGTGCCTCCGTTGAAGGCGGGGCTGACGGTCGACGTCAACAGCCGGACCATCCTGCCTTATTCGTTTTCCTAATCCTAATCGCGGTTCCGAAGTCCGGCTGTCGCTTGTTGGATCGCGGAAATCAGCTTATCGCGCTGCGCCGACAGTTCCGCCGTGGTCGATCCTTGCGTTTCCGCCGCGACCCCCTTGGTCATCAGATCGGCGGCGTCCTGGTCCATATGCAAAACGCCCAGATCGTCCCACCAGCGATTGAAGCTGGGCGTGTAGCGGCGGCAGAATTCTTCCAGCCCGCCTTCGCCCGCGCCCAGATGGAACAGCAGTGTCGGTCCCATCGCGGCCCAGCGCAGGCCGGGTCCCGCCCAGACCGCGGTATCGACATCTTCGACACTCGCCACGCCTTCCTTCACCAAATGGATCGCTTCCCGCCAGATTGCGGCTTGCAGGCGGTTGGCGACATGGCCGGGGACTTCCTTATGCACCCGGATCGTCACCTTGCCGACGGATTTGTAGAACCGTTCAGCGGCTTCCACGACGCCGTCGCCGGTTCGTGCATTGCCCATCACCTCCACAAGCGGGATCAGATGCGGCGGGTTGAAGGGGTGGCCCAGGACGAAACGCGACGGATCGCGCCATCCGGCCTGCATTTCCGACAGGGTCAGACCGGAAGCGGAGGAGGCAACCACGGCGTCGGCGTCCAAGGCGTCTTCAATTGCCGCGAACAGGTTGTGCTTGATGGCGATCTGTTCCGGGACGCTTTCCTGAATGAACTTGGCCCCGGCAATGGCTTCGGCGGGCGTCTTGTGGAAACTCACGGCATCCGGGTCGCCGCCTTGGACCAGTCCCAAGTCGTCCAGGGTCGGCCATGCCGCGTCGATATAGGCACGAACCGTTGCTTCCGCGCGATCCGAAGGGTCATAGACCGCGACACTGCGACCGGAGGCCAGGAACAGGGCGGTCCAACTGGCCCCGATAACGCCCGCGCCGAGGCAGGCCGTATGTGCGAAATCCGTCATCAGAACAATCCCGGTTGCAGGGGGGATACTGCCGTCAGTCCCCCGTCGATGGTGAAGCATTGGCCTGAAACGTAGGCCGACTCGGCCCCGGCAAGCCAGCTTACGGTATTGGCGATGTCGTCCGGCGTGCCGAAACGACCGACGGGGATGCGCGCCAGGGCATCCTGTTTCGCGGCCGCCGGGTCCCGGGCCAGCGCGAAGGCGTCGTCCACCATCGCGGTCATGATCCATCCGGGCAGGATTGCATTGCATCGGACCGTCGGGCCGTGATCCGCGGCGATGGATCGGGTCAAGCCATGGACGAAGGCCTTTGACGCGTTATACAGCGCCATGGATGGGTCGGAGACAGTACCGGAAATCGACCCGATATTGACGATCGACCCGCCCATATCGGTCATGCCCGGCAGAACCGCCCGGCACATATTGAAAACGCCCCGGCAATTGACGCCGATGACGAGGTCCCAATCGTCGTCCGTGCTGTCGGTCACGGTCTTTTCGACCTGTACGCCCGCATTGTTGACCAGCAGCGTGACCGGGCCTTTCTCCGCCGCCGCGCTTGCCACCATTGCGGCCTGTGCCGGAATCGATACATCCGCGGCAACCCAATCGACCGCAACCGGCAGATCGTCCGGGCGGTCGCCCCGGCCGCAGGTCAAAACCGAATAGCCGTCCCGGACAAGGCGGTCGACGATGGCGCGCCCGATGCCGCGCCCGCCGCCGGTCACAATCGCGATTTTCGTCATTTTCGTTTCATCCCTTCGTATCCACTCTTGCATCGGGGTTAGAACCGCATCTGCTGAACCTGGGCGGATAGTCCGCCGTCCAGCACCCATAATTGACCGGAGGCATACCGGGCCTCATCCGATGCCAACCAGAGGACGAGATTGGCGATATCCTCCGGCTTTCCGCAAGTCCGGGTCGGATGGACATCCTTTACCGGCGCCAACACATTTTCCAGCGACGCGCCGCCTGCACCGGAACCCGCCCCGCCGAAGAAACTGCGCAGCATCGGGGTATCGACATAGCCGGGACAGATCGCGTTGACGCGGATGCCTTCCGGTCCATGATCGCAGGCCATCGCCCGGGTCAGGGCGTGCACGGCACCCTTTGTCGCGCAATAGGCGGCAAGGCCCGGATCGGCGATGAAGCCGTCATAGGAACCGAAATTGACGATGGACGGACCCAAGGGACGGTCCGTTGCCGATTTGCGTAACAGGGGCAGGGCGTATTTTGCGGTCAGGAAGGTGCCGGTCACATTGATCGCGAAAATCCGGTTCCAGTCCTCCAGGCTCGTCTCCTCAATCGTATGTTCGATTTCGATCCCGGCGGCGTTCACCAGGATATCCAGTTTCCCCTGTTCCTGTTCGACGCGGGTCATGGCAGAGATCGCTTGGGATTCCTGGGTCACATCCAGCGGGACGAAATGCGTGCCGTCGTCGTCTTCGCTTTCCAGCGAGCCGCCGGGGGAGATGTCGGCGGCGTAGACCGTCGCCCCCTCCGCAATGAAACGGGCACAGATTGCCCGCCCGATACCACCGCGCCCGCCGGTGACGAACGCGATCTTGCCGCTCAGTCTGGTCATGGAATCTCTCCCGATTTGTTCTTTATCGCCCGACCGCCGCCTCGTAGGCATCCAGAACCAAGCCATGAAAATGGTGCAAGGCATGTTCGGACTGGCCCGACCCGGCGGGGTCGTCGACGATACGGCCCTGGTCGAAGGCGGGGGTGTTCATGCCGCGCTGGACGCTTTCGACCAGATTGATGTCCTCCACCTGCAGGACCTCGTCCAGATATCGGATCGCCTCTTTTTCCATATCGTCCGCGTCTGGGGTTTCCAGAAAGAAATCGTAGGTTTCGAGCGTCCGATCCGGTCCCGCCGGAATGATGTTGAGGACGATCATCGACGACCGGCCCGGATAGCGCATCAGGCAGGTATTCGGCCACAGCCACCAGACCGCATGGGTCCGCACCGTCGCCTTCGACACGTCATAGGCGCTGTTCGTCCCCTGTCCGGCGTCGGCCATATGGCTGGAATAGATGCCGTGGGTCGTCACCTTGTAACTGTCCATGTCGACCAGGGTACAGAAATCCTTATGCGACACGGGGCAGTGATAACATTCCAGGAAATTGTCGACGACGTTCTTCCAATTCGACTTGATGTCGTAGGACAGCCGGTGGCCGAAGGTCAGGTTTCCGATATCCGGCGCCCAGTGCAGAATTTCGGATTCCAGGTCGCCGCTCTGCGCCTTCAATGACGGGGCGGTCGGGTCGAGATTGATGAAAACAAAACCACAGAATTCCTCGACCTGGATTTCGTCCAGGCAGATTTCGTCCGGCGCGAAATCGATCAGATGTTCCGTATGCCGGGCACGGGCCAGGCTGCCGTCCAGCTTGTAGACCCAGGCATGGTAAGGACAGACGATGGTGGATGTGCGTCCTTCCCCGGACAGCAGTTCATGCGCCCGGTGCTTACAGACATTGTAGAAGGCGCGCAGGACACCATCCCTACCGCGAACGACGGCGATGGGCTGTCCGGCGATATAGGCGGTCACATACATGCCGGCATCGCGGAGCTTTTCGATATGGCAGACCCATTGCCATGTCTTCGCGATGATGTGCCGTTGGTCCGCGTCGAACCATTTCGGGTCGATATAAGCTTCTTTCCGCAGCGACAGCGATTGGGACGGATTGGCGTGATAGCCGCGACGGATTGCGTCGATATCCTGCTGGTCCAACATGGCGCTCATCATTGTCTCCCGGATGCCGCATTGTTTGAAGCGAGGGTTCCTCGCCGCGGAAATAATGCCTGGGCGCCCTGACGAAACTATCGCCTATCGGTCGGTAATTGTAACATATCGGTCGCTCTGTAGATGAGGGCTTTGGGGGCTAGGGTGTATCGTGTCGCCCGACCTTGCGATGCATGGGCCATGCCCGGTACTCGAAGGGAATCCGGCCCTGTACCCGGTCGTCGCGCGGCGCCAGCCCGAAGCGGCTTTTATAGGATTTCGAAAAATGCGCCTGACTGTTGAAACCGGCTGCCACGGCGACGGTCGCCAGCGGCATGTCCGTCTGGGTGACGAGACCACGGGCGCGGTCCAACCGGATATCCCGGTAGTAGGTGGCCGGTCCCTTGCCGATTGATTTTTCGAAATGCCGGTCTAGCCGCCGGGGCGAAACGCCCAATTGATCGCTGATATCCGAAATGGTCAGGGGGTCTTCCAAATGCTGTTCCATCAGCTTGATCGCATCCCGCACCAGCGCCGGGGCCGCGCGTCCCAGCGGTTCGATCATGCCGGGATTCTGCTGCGCCCCTTCGGGTCGCAGGTTTTGTTGAAAGACGTACCGCGCGGCCATATTTGCCAGCCTGTCGTCGCAGGCCTGCCGCAGGATATGCAGCGCGAAATCGACGGCCGCGCCGCCGCCGCAACAGGATATCCGCTTGCCGTCGAATACGAACAGGTCTTCCGTCACCTCCGTATCGGGGAACAGCTCGATCATGGCGTCGATATGTTCGTAATGGACCGTCGCCTTCGCGTCTTTCAGCAGCCCCGCCTTCGCCAGCAGGAACGCGCCGGTATCGAGGCCGCCCATGACGCTGCCGCGATGGGCGTGACGGCGCAGGGCGGAAAACATCGCGGCATTGAATTGGCGTTCGGGTGTCCAACTGGACGATACCAGGACCAGATCGAATTTGCGGTCATGATCGGCCAACGGGTCGGTCAGCATCGAGGCGCCGTTCGACGCTGGCACCGGCCCCCCATCCAGAGAGGCGAAATGCCAGTGGAAAATCGCATCGCCGTCCAGATAGTTCGCCGCGCGAAAGGGATCGATAAACCCCATCGTCGCCGCGATGTTAAAATTCGGCGTCAGAATGATCAGAATATCCATCGGCCTGCCCGCATCTAGCCGTTCCTGCTATCAGTGCGGGGAACGATAAATCCATCCGCCCGCCTCACACAATGGTAAGGGGCGAGGGGGATCGATAGGCGCGCGATAACCGACGGTAGGCGTGGCTACGCCACCGAACAAAGGCGCAAGGCGTCGTAGATTGCGGCATGCACATTGCGGGAGGCGAGCGCATCGCCGATCCGATGCAGTTCGTAACCCGGCGCCGACCGCTTTTGCGGTTTCAGATCGCGCAAGGCGTGCAGATCGGTGATCCCATTATTGCCCGAGGCGCCCCGCAGGGACTGGAACAAGTCATTGTCGGGAATGGACCCCATTTCCACCACGACCTGATCGGTGTCGACCGTTTCGGTTTCATGGGTCAATTCGTTCATCAAAACCGCTGCCAACCGGTTTCCGTTTCGGCGGACCTCCACAAGGCGCAGATGGCCGTCGGCCCGCAGCCGGGCTTTTGCCAATTCCTTCTTCCAGCGGGTGGAGTCGGCATAGGTAAGATCTTCGGCGATGCCGCCGTCGATGGTCGTGAAGCGAACCGCCGCGCCGTCCTCCATCGCCATTTGCGCGGCCATCAAGGCGGGGTGCCGGCCAGTGTCATCCCATACCAGAACATCGCCCTTCGCCTGGGCCTGCCGACCGATGATATCCCAGGTGCTCAAAACCAGATCCGCGCCGGGTCCGAATTCCGTCTGCGGGACGCCGCCGGTGGCGAGGATCACCAGATCCGGCGACAGGGCCTCGACATCCGATCCCTCTATGTATCGGTTGCATTCTATCGTCACGTCCAGGCGGTCCAGTTCCGCCAGACGCCAATCGACAATGCCGATAATGTCGCGCCGCCACGATCCGGCGGCGGCAAGCAGTAGCTGTCCGCCGGGGGCCGCGCCCGCCTCGAACACTTGAACGGCGTGACCGCGTTCCGCCAGCACGCGGGCGGCCTCCAACCCTGCCGGTCCGGCGCCGACGACGACAGCCCGGCGTTTGGTTTCCGCTTTCGCTATCCGATGGCCCACGGTCAATTCCCGGCCGGTCGCTGCGTTATGCAGACATTTCGGACGGAAGGGCGACTGACAATGTCCGGCCCCGACGCAGGGGCGGATTCGGTCTTCTTCTCCGCGCATCAGTTTGTCGACCATATGCGGGTCGGCGATATGCGGCCGGGTCAGCCCCGCCATGTCGAGATGCCCTTCGGACACCGCGAACCGGGCGGAGGCGAGGTCGAGGATTCGCGCCGCATGGAAGACCGGCAGGCCGACCGCGCGTTTGAACCGGCCCACGGCGGTGACCCAAGGGGCAATGGGCGATCCCATCACGGGCATGTTTTCTTCCGTCAACGCGCGGGCGGTATCCATGGAGCCGAAGATCGCGTTGAAGAAATCGACCGCGCCTTCGCGTTTCAGGATCAGGGCGGCCTCAATACATTCTTCCGGCGTCAGGACACCGTCGACCCCTTCATCGACGATGAAGCGCATGCCGACCAGGAAATCGTCACGCACGCGGCTGCGGATGGCCTCGTGCACCATCAGCGCGAACCGAAGGCGGTTCTCCAAAGAACCGCCGAAACGGTCGGTGCGCAGGTTGGTCTTCGGGGACAGGAATTGACCGATTATATGACCACCGGACAGGGTTTCGATCCCGTCCAATCCGCCGTCGTCGCAGCGGCGCGCCGCTTCGCCATAGGCTTTCACCACGCGGTCTATGTCGTAATCGTCCATTTCGCGCGGAATGGCACGGTGCAGCGTTTCGCGGATCGGGGACGGGCCGATCGCGGGCAGCCAATCCTGGGCATAGGGATCGCCGCGCCGACCCAGATGGGTGATTTGGCACATCAGGGCCGCGCCCTGCGCGTGCATGCGGTCCGAAAACCGCTGCAAATGCGGAATGATGTCGTCCGTGCCGACATTGAGCTGCTGGAAGATATTCGGGCTGTCTATATCCACATTGGACGATCCGCCGAACATGGACAGCGCCAATCCGCCGCGTGCCTTTTCCTCGTGATAGGCTTGGTAAGCTTCCTGCGGAAAGCCGCCTTCCTGCAGGCCGCAGGCATGAGCGGTGCTCAAAATCCGATTGCGGAGAACGGTCTTCTTGATCGTCAGTGGCTGCAGAAGCGGGTCTTTTGCGCGTTTCGACTGCGTGTCGGTCACCCGAAAACTCTCCCTGAAACTATTTTTTGTACGCGGGGTTTAGAGAACCTTCGACAGGAATTCCTTGGTTCGGGCATCCTGCGGGTCGCCGAATACCTGTTTCGGCGGACCGCTTTCCACGATCAGACCCGCGTCCGTGAAATAGACCCGGTCGCAGACTTCCCGCGCGAAACCCATTTCATGCGTGACCAACACGCAGGTCATGCCCTCGGCGGCCAATTCCTTGATCGTGACCAGCACTTCCTTGACCATTTCCGGGTCCAGGGCGGCCGTGACTTCGTCGAACAGCATGACATCCGGGCGCATGCACAGGCTGCGCGCGATCGCGACGCGTTGCTGCTGTCCGCCCGAAAGCTGCGCCGGATAGGCGTCTTCCTTGCCGCTCAATTGCACTTTGGCCAGCAGGGAGCGGGCGCGTTCTTCGACCTCTCGCTTGTTTTCGTGCAGGACCAGGACCGGCGCCATCATCACGTTCTGCAAAACGGTCCGGTGGGGGAACAGGTTATATTGCTGAAAGACGATGCCGATCTTCCGGCGCAGGGCCAGCTTGTCGAGCTTGTCGTCATGCACTTCCTGGCCTTCGACCTTGACCGAACCGGCGGTGACCGGGGTCAGGCCGTTGATCGTGCGGATCAATGTCGACTTACCGGAACCGGACGGCCCGATAATACAAATCACCTCGCCCTTCATGACATGAAGATCGATGCCCTTTAGGACTTCTAAATGACCGAACGATTTTCGCACATCTTTCAGGGCGATGATCGGCTGGTCCGGTGTCCAGTCGGTTTGGGGAGCCGCGGATCGACTCATGATGCAGTCACTCCTTTTACGACCCAGCGGCGAAACGACGTTCTAGCCGGCGGGTATAGATCGAAATCGGATAGATGAAGACGAAGAAGATCGTCATCAGGAATAGATAGAACGGGATCAGGAATTCGGGCTTGGCCCCAGCGGCTTCCATTGCCGCCTGGGTGTGCCCCAGAGCATCGCCCACGCCCAGAATGGCCGCCATCGGTGTCATCAGCGTCAACAGCGCGTACCAGTTCATCCACGGGGGAAGCATGCGGCGGATGCATTGCGGCAGGATGATGTAGCGCAGCGTCTGATACCGGCTGAAGGCCAGGCTTTCCGCGCTTTCCCACTGGCCGGACGGAATTGACATAACAGCGCCGCGCAGGATTTCCGCCACATTCGCCATGACCGGCAGGGAAAATCCGATCGTCGCCTTGATCCAGTCGGGGATCAACACCTTGTCCCCGCCGGGCAGCGTGATCTGGAACGGGACCAGCAACATGATCGCGAACAGGATCACCAGCCAGGGGGAATTCCGGAACAGATGGGTGAACAGTTTCGCCGGAAGGCGGATCGCCGCGATCGGGCTGATCTGCATGAAACCCAGGACCACCCCGGCGACGGTCGCAATTGCCATGGCCAGGATGCTCATCAACAGATTCAGCCCAAATCCCTCCAGGATGAAGGGTATCCAGACGATCAGGGTGTCCAATGCGCTTACCCGTTCCGTCCCGTCCTGGGCGATCGCCGTCACGGCGGACAGCAGGCACAACACGGCCAGCGCCAGCGGTGCGCGCCACGTAATCTTCGTGATGGTCAGCGGGAACAACGTCTTCATTGGCCGTATCCCGGCAGGGCCAGCCGCTTTTCAAGCAGATGCATCCCCTTGGCGATCATCGCGACCAGAATGATGTAATAGGCGAACAGCAGGATCATCATTTCCGGGACGTTCACATTGTCCGACCAGATGCTGCTCAAGGTATAGGTGATTTCCGGGACCGCGATGACATAGGCCAGCGACGCGGTCTTCGCGAGGCTGATGATGTTGTTGGTCAATGCCGGCAGGCAGAATCGGAAGGCCAGCGGCAAGGTGATGTAGACGAAAATCTTGAAATTGGAGAAACCGAGGGACTCCGCGGCCTCCGTCGTGGTGGACGGCACGGCTTCGATCCCGGATCGGAAGATCTCGACATTATAACTGCCGCCGAAGATGCCGATGGCGATGACGGCCCAGCCGAAGGATCCGATGATCGGTTCGTACCAGCCGCCCATATCGACCTGCGGCGTGATCGCGCCCAGCCCGAAGTAGAAGAACAGCAACTGCACGATGGGCGGCGTGTTGCGGAAGATTTCGATATAGGCCGCGATCAGGAAGCGGATGACGCGGGACTTGGACGTTTGCGCCCCGGCCCCGACGACCCCGATCACCAGAGAGACGGCGATGATACAGGCGATCAGTTCGACCGATATCCACATACCCTCCAGCAGGCGACCCCAGTCATAGGCATCGTAAAAGGGCGAGAAATTCAATCCCGCCGTTTTGTTCAGCCGCTCGAAGAACGGTGCGATCATCTCCAACAAGATAGGCCGGTCCTTCTATACCTCGGTGTCGACGGTCGTGACGCGGGTCACGGTTGGGGTGCCCGCGTCACGATCCAGTCAACGGATCAGTTATTCAAATAGGAATTGTCGTAGGTCAGCTTTTCATGCATTCCGGCCAACCACGGCGACGCTTTCACGCCCCACTTCTTTTCCAGTTCGATAAGGGTGCCGTCCTTGTGCCAGCCATAGGCCATCCCGGCCATGAAGGCACCCCAGATGCCGTCCTTTTCTTCCAGCGGGACAGCGGCGCCCCAAGGGTTGGAGAAGACGGTTTCGACCGGCATTTCGTAACCGTCCCAGTCGCCGCTGGAAATATCGGCGGCGATGGAGGTGTCGTCATATACCCAAGCGACACACTTGCCGGACCGCAACGCTTCCTTGGCTTCGGTATTGCCGTCGAAGGCGATGACCTTGGCGCCGAATTCGACTTCCGCGATCTTGTTGTAGAATACGCCCTGCTTGCCGCAGACCGGTTTCCCCTTGATGTCGTCCCAGGAGGAAATGACCCCTTCCTTCGCCATCAGGGTCGGGCCGGAGGTCCAATAGGCCGGTTCGATGATGCCGACGATTTCCCGGCGGTCGGGGCGGTCGGACATCGCGCCGATCAAAAGGTCGATCTTACCCTGCTGCAGGAATTCCATTCGGTTGGCGGATTTGATGACGACCGGTTCCAGGGTCACGCCCAAACGGTCCGCAACGGTCTGGGCGAGGTCGACCTCGATCCCTTGCAAAGAGCCGTCCGGCGCGCGGAAGGCCCAGGGTTTGAACGCGCCTTGAACGCCGACCCGCAGGACACCGCGATCCAGAACTTCCTTGAAACGATCGTTTTCCGCCGATTGGGCGAACACCGCCCCGGACGTCGCAACCAACAGCGCCGCGGCGCCGATAAGAGTTTTTAACTGTCTCATTCTATTGTCTCCCTGTTGTTAGATTACCACTGCTTAGACATCACGTCGGTACTGGCCGTTCCAGGTGGAACGGCGAACTCTTGCGCTTGCCGCACAAGAAGCTTTTCGGTGGTCGGATCCGCGCCGTGCATCGTATTGGCCGTATCGGCATGTCCGGCGGTTCGGCTGGGTTTCCCCAAACGGGCGCGGACTTCCGCCAGCATGCGACGGCCGCTGTCGCGGTGGCTCATGATCGGTCCTGCCGTCATCGCCAGCACGTTCGGAAAACCTTGCGGGGCGAGGTCGTGCACGGTTCTTTCGCGCGCGCCCATCGGTCGGGCTGGGTCGTGTGTCAGGGGGCGGACGCCTGCCCAACAGTGTTCAATATCGCGGCGCGTGAGTTTGAGTCCCGGCAGGAAGTGATTTGCCTCCGCTAAGAGGAAGGTCAAATCGTCTTCATCGACCCGGACGTCCTTCGCATCGCCTTCGAACAGGGTTTCCGTCGGGCCGAAATAGAAAAGGTCATCGCCCATCGGCAGACCGTAGAAGGGATGGCCCGCCCGGTGCACCGTCGCGATGCCGCGATCGGCGAACCCTTCGGGCAGGTGGATGACGATATGTGCGCCTTTGGTGCCGCAGATCAACCGCTTACCGAAGTCGGCGACGTCGTCGGCCCAGGTGCCGGCCATGTTCAGCACCACGGATGCCCGGATCGTCCGATCACCGCTGCCGTTATTCAGGCATATGGACCATAGGCCGTCTTGCCCCCGGCCGCGGATTTCCGCGCGGGTGCCCAGATGGATTACCGCGCCATAGGCCTCGGCATCGCGTGCATTGTCTGTACAGATGCGGTCCGGTGCCTCGAACAGATATTCACGGAACACGGCCATGCCGCGCAAAGCGTCCGCGTCGCGCAAATGTCGGCCGATCGGGTGGTGCCGCGTTTCGTCCGCCGACAGGATATCTTGGTCCAGCGGCGGGTCGGTCGGGCCGATGGCGGCAAGCAGCCGCAGCCCGGCATCAATCTGCCAGCGCGGATAAGGACCGTCCCGCCAGATCGGGAAACCCAGTTCGATCGCGCGGGTCGCGACCGTGTCGTCCAAGGCCAATTCGGCACGTGCCTGCATCCCGTCGCGGGCCATGCCGATGGCGCGTAGGAAACGAACGGGGTGGCGGACGGCCTGCCATAACGGATTGGGCATTTCCAGATAACGCAGGCCGCAATGCAGCATGCGCGACGACCGACCGCTGGCCCCGGCGGCGAGGGTATCGGCCTCCACCAGAACGGCCCGATATCCGGCCCGCGCCAATTCCCGCAACGCCGCAGTGCCATTGATGCCCCCGCCGATGACGACGACGTCATAGGGATCGCGTGTCGTGTCGGTCACGAAAGAAGGGGATGGGGGCGGCGCTGCGTATTGCATCGGCGCAGTAGAGGCGACGGTGCAATAAAATCAAAATGCAAAATAATCCTTCCAATATGCAATTTATGCATAATGAAGATGGTGAACTAAAAGATGTGGGACAGGACCTCGTCCCGCAATTCCTCCGCATGGCCGATCAGTTCCCCCGCAAGGTCGGTCGGCATGCGGGTATTGGGGGACAGGATGGCGAAGCGGCAGGGGATTTTCGGATGAAAGGGCCGGAAGACAATGCTGGGGTCCCGATGGGTCCAGGCGGTGAAGGGGTCCACGATCCCGATCCCCATGCCGCGCTTGACCATGGCGCAGATCGGGGCGGACATCGATGTTTCCACGGTCTGATGCGGGGCAATCCCGGCGCCCTGCATGATGTCGTCGAAAATACGGCGCGCGGACACATAGCCGGTCCAGCCGACGATGCGTTCGTCGCGTAAGTGTTCCGGGCGCAGGGTGTCGGTATCCGCCGCCGGATGCGATGCCGGGATGGCCGCGACATAGGTCGTGTCGGCAAACAGGCGGGTCGCGAAACCGGAAAGGCTGAACGGCGTTTCCGCAAGGCCGAAATCCACCTGTTGCGTCGCCACCCATTTTTCAACGCTGACCGACATGCGGACGTTCAAGATGACCTTGGCATGCGGGCGGTCCGCTGAAAAACGGGAGATCGCCTCCGGCATGAACTCAAGGCCCAAGGCGGGCAGCGCGGCAACGGTGACGCCGCTTTCCCGACCTTCCTTCATACGTTTCCCGAAATCGTCGAGGGAATCCAGGGTTACGAAAAAGCGGGCGACCTCGTCGATTAGAAGATGCGCGGCATGGGTCGGCACGACCCGACCCTTGCGGCGTTCGAACAGCTTCACCCCGACATGTTCCTCCAGCTTGTCGATCATCCGACTGACGGCGGGCTGGCTGCGCCCCAGGATTCCGGCGGCACTGGAAATCGTTCCGGTTTGCATGACGACCTGAAACGCTTCGTAGATGGAAGGATGAAGGCTCATGCTGCGGGGGACTCCAACGTCAAGAGGGATCCGATCTGCAAGTCGGGGTAGCGGGCATCGACCGCCGTCAGGTCGTCGCGTAGCTCGGATAACAGCCAGTCCGCCACTTCGGCCACCACGGTCGGACGATCCGGGTCGGACTGCATTTGCAAGTAACAGGACCGGCCCGGACAAAATACCTGATCGGCCGCCGGGATCAGGTGCCCTTCGCGCAGCCAATGGGCCACGACATTCAGCCAGCCCGGCGCGATGCCCTGACCGACCAGGGCGGCTTGAACCACGACGGAATAGTCGGAAAATCGTAGCTGCGTGTCCTTGGGCTGCCCCGTCCATCCTTCCCCCGCGCCGCCGCGTCCGGAGCGATCGCCTTCCAGTTGGATTGTCGCGCCACCACTGCGTTTCGATGTTTCGGGATAGCTGGGCGCGCAGACCGGGACATAAGCCTCATGCATGACGAACTGACTGGATGTTGTATTGGTGGGGTCGTAACGCATGGCGATATCGACATTTCCGATCGGGCCGGTCACCGGACCGGGGATCAGTTGAAAGCGCAGATCGACTTGCGGAAAGACCGATTGAAAGCGCGAGATGCGCGGCATCAACCAATGCGTGGTAAAGGCCGTAGACACGGACAAGGTCACCTGCGCCTTGCCCGTTCGCCGTGCCTCGATTTCATCAAGGGCGACTTCGACCTCTTCAAAGGCTCGATCTACCGCGCGTTTCAGCAGTAATCCATTTTCCGTCAGTCGGGCCCCCGGCTTTCCGCGCAGGAACAGACTCGTTCCTAAAAACGTCTCCAATGCAGCCAAGGCCCGACTGACGGCCGGCTGCGTGACGTTCAATTCTTCCGCCGCACGCGTGAAGTTTTCATGCCGGGCCGCCGCCTCGAAAACGAACAGGGCGCTGGGGGATGGGATTTTGCGACGCAATCCATTCATAATTACAGGTTATGTTTATGCTGAGTATTTGGCAATTGCTCAGAACGCGTGAAGGGCACCATGATCGCCGCGACTTGAATGCACCCCTATTTCACGTGACCGGAGGCCGCCATGGATTTCTCACGATTTAAAGTACTCACCTTCGATATTGTCGGAACCTGCATCGATTTCGAAAAGGGTATCCTGGATGCCGTTCGTCGGATCGGCGGCGAGAAGGCTCAGGCGCTATCCGATGACGAAATCTTCCGCCCCTATTTGGAAAGCCGTGACCTGAATCCAGGCCGGTCGAGCGAGGTCTTCCGCGATGTCTACCTGCATGTCGCCAAGGAACTGGGATTGACGACGGCGGAGGAAGCCGCGCGGGATTTCCAACTGTCCGTTCTGGAATGGCCGGCCTTCGTCGATTCCGCCGCGGCGCTCGCTCGCCTGCGCACGCGGTTCCGGCTGGTCGCCATGACCAATGCGGACCGTACGGCCTACACCGCCTATAGTCATCGGCTGGGCCGCCCGTTCCATGACGCGGTGACCTTCGACGACGCGCAAACGGCGAAGCCAAACCCGCGGTTCTTCGACTTCAACCGGGGTCGCCAATCGGCGCATGGCTACCATCAGTCGGAAATCCTGCATGTCGCGCAAAGCCAGCATCACGATATCGGTGTCGCCCGCGACCTCGGCTATGCCGTGTGCTGGATCGAACGGCGCCACGACCAGGAAGGATACGGCGGTACGCCGGTTCCGAAAGCCGTGACGAAACCCGACCTGCATTTCACGAGTCTCGGCGAACTGGCCGACGCGGTCTTCGGCGTGGATAGCTGAACGTCATGACCCAACTACCCTCCCCCGCGGCGTCTTTGTGGCGCGATACGGTCGATACGTCGGCGGCGGCGGAGTTTTTAGCCTTGGACCGCGATGTCGACTGCGACGTCGCGGTCGTTGGCGCCGGATATGCCGGCTTGCATGCGGCGATGACTTTCGCCGATGCGGGGCTGGATACGGTCGTATTGGAGGCCGGGCCGATCGGGATCGGCGGCAGCGGTCGGAACGGTGGGGTCGTCTCCGCCAAATTCCGCCGCTCCTTCGTGGATTTGGCTTCGTCGCACGGCGTGGAAACCGCGCGCAGGATGTATGCGATTTCCCGTGATAGTGTCGATCATCTGACCGCGACGTTGGACCGGTTCGACTTGACCGATGTTGGGTTCCAGAAGGTCGGCGCCCTGAAATGCGCCCATAACCGCCGGGCCTTCGATCATGCGGTGGAAGAAGCGACCTGGTTGCAAGACACGCTTGGCGAAACCGGCCTGCATGTTTTGAGCCGGGATGCTGTGGAAGCGGAAACCGGGAGCCGCGATTTCGTCGGCGGCATGCTTCAGGATCAGGCCGGGACGATTCAGCCGCTATCCTATTTGTCCGGGCTGGCGACGGCGCTGTCGAACCGGGGCATTTCCATTCGAACGCAGTCCCCTGTCCTGTCGGTGACGGAAGCCGGCGGGCATGTGCTGTTACAAACGCCCGGCGGATGCGTGCGCGCTCGACAGGTGTTGATGGCGACCAACGCCTATTCGTCTCTGACGTCCGCAGGCAAGGCTTTGTCCCGCTGTGTCGTTCCCTTCCGCAGCGCCATGATCGCCACGGACATTCTGCCGCCGTCCTTGAATGCGAAATTGCTGCCCAAGGCCCGCAGCTATACGGAAACCCGCCGTATGATGCGGTGGTTCCGAAAGGTCGACGGCCGTATCCTATTCGGTGGTCGCGGCGCCTTGGGCGCGGTCGATTCGCCCGCCGCCTTCCACCGTCTTGAACGGGCGATGACCGCCATCTTCCCCGATCTCCGGGATGTACCGATTGCCCGCCGCTGGTCCGGCCATGTCGCCCTGACCTTCGACGGTCTGCCGCAGGCCGGTTCGATTTCCGATCGGATCGGCTATGCCATCGGTTTCAACGGGGCCGGTGTGGCCATGTCCGGTTATGTCGGCGCACAGCAGGCGCGGCGCATGACTGGCCATCCCGTCGATCTGTCGCTGATCGCGCGCGGGAACCTGGCACCCGTGCCGTTCTTCGCCTTCCGGGCGATCGGTGTGCGGGCCGTGACCTTCGGCTACGAAACGCTGGACGCGTTGGGCCTCTAATCGACCGGATGACCGGTCTCGAAAAAGCCACTATCTATTGGTTTGTCGCGGAAAAGGTGGCTGGGGTGCTAGGATTCGAACCTAGGAATGCCGGTACCAAAAACCGGTGCGTTAGACCGCTTCGCCACACCCCAATCCTGCCCGGGCAGGACTGCCGGACCGGGTCGCCGGAGCGGATGAAACCCGCCCTCGCGAACGGGGCGCACTTTATTCAAAGCCGCCCTGCTGGGCAAGATGGCAAACCGGGCCTTTGAGAAGATTTTTTATAAGCGGGATGACGGTGCGGCATTGCCCATGATAGGCTCTCCGAATCGCCCGATACTCGACCTCTTGGGCTGGTCCTTTCATCGATAAACCTCGGCGCCGAACCCCATGGCTTTTCAGCAATCCTTTCTCGACGAGATCCGGGCGCGCGTGCCGCTGACCCAGATTGTCGGGCGGCGCGTGGCCCTGAAACAGCGGGCGCGGGACGATTGGTGGGGCCTGTCGCCCTTCACCAACGAAAAATCGCCGTCTTTTCATGTGAAGGATGACAAGGGGTTCTACCATTGCTTCTCCACCGGGGAACATGGGGACCATTTCTCCTGGCTGATGCAGGTGGAGGGGTTGAGCTTCCCGGAGGCCGTGGAGACCGTGGCCGGTTTGGCCGGGATGGAAGTTCCCAAATCCACGCCGGAAGAACGCCAGCGCGAGGAACGCCGCAAGGACCTGACCGACGTCGTCGCCTTCGCCGTCGATTGGTATTCGCGCCAGCTTCATTCCCCGACGGGTAAGGATGCACGCGACTATCTGGCCGGACGCGGGCTGGAGGCGATGACGATCGAGGCGTTCCAGATCGGATACGCCCCCGACAACCGAGACGCCCTGGCCGAAGCCGCGAAGGAACAGGGCATCGATATGCCGATGCTGATCGAGGCGGGCCTGTATCGGAAGCCGGATGACGGTCGCTCGCCTTATCCGCTGTTCCGCGACCGCATCATGTTCCCGATCAACGACCGGCGCGGCCGTCCCATCGCCTTCGGCGGGCGGTTCATGGGCGATGCGAAGGCCGTCGGCGTCGGGAAATACATCAATTCCCCCGACACGCCGCTCTTCGACAAATCGCGCAATCTCTACAACCTGGACCGCGCCCGCGAGCCTGCGCGTCAGGGTGAGACGATGCTGGTCGTCGAAGGCTATATGGACGTGATCGCGCTGTGGCAGGCAGGCTTTCCGGCGGCGGTCGCGCCGCTGGGAACGGCGGTGACGGAACAGCAGATCTCGGAACTGTGGCGGCATGTGGACGAACCGGTCCTGTGCCTGGACGGCGACGTGGCCGGGCAGAAAGCGGCGATCCGCGCGGGCGAACGGGCCCTGCCGGGGTTGTTGCCGGGGAAAAGCCTGTCCTTCGCCTTTATGCCGGAGGGGGAGGACCCCGACAGCCTTGTCCAGGGACCGGGCGGGGCGAAGGCCATGAGCGACCTGGTCGGACGGGCGCAGCCCCTGGCCGATTTCCTGTTTGAAACGGAAAGCCACGGTGTCCGGCTGGACACCCCCGAACGGCGTGCGCGGTTGGAGGCCGATCTGTTTCACCTGATCGCGGGGATCAAGGACGAATTGGTCCGGCGCGAATATCAGCGATCCTTCCGCGATATGCTGTTCCAGCTGCACAGAAAACACAGTCAGGCGCGAATCAAAAAGGCGCGCGGCGAGGCAATCCGCGATTATCGGAACAATCGCAAGCCCGGTCGCGGCGGCGGGTCGATGGGGCCGACCGCGGAACAGCCCTTCGGGCGCGAGCGCCTGATGGAAGGGGCCAGCAAGCGCTTGGTTCGGCGGCGTCAGGAGATCGTGCTGGCGGTGCTGGTCAATCATCCGAGCTTGATTGCGGAGTATGATGAGGCCCTAGACGCCTTCGCTTTCGATCCCGACCTTGACAAGCTGCGTTCGGAACTTCAAAAACACGCGCTGTCGGGCAAGGAGCTTGACCCCGAGGCGCTGACGCACCACTTGATCGCGGGTGGGGCGGAAGCGCCTTTGTCTGCTGTTCTGGGACGGGACGTGTTGATGCTTGCCCCGCAAGCGAAGCCGACGGCCCCTTTGGCGGAGGCGCGGCAGCTGTTGGATCACCTGCTTCTGATCCGGCAACAGCATGCCCTGATCGGGGAATACAGGCTTGCGGGTCGGACCGGCACGTCGGCGGGGGATGCTGGCGACGATCGGCTGAAGGCCTTGCGCCGCAGCATGGATGACGGCGAAGGCCAACTTGGCGCGGACCTGTCGGATTATGGGGATTGACCCGATATCGGACGATTTGGTCCGGGGCAGGGTGAGTAGCGTGGTTTTGGGGCTGGTCGATACTCGAATTTGGATCGCGGCGGAACGGATCGTCGCGGCTGGATAAGGAATACGGACAATATGGCGAGCAAGGCGGAATCGAACGAAGCGACCGAGAACACCGAAGAACAAGGTGACGGCCCGGTCCTTGAGGACGCCCATTCCGCGGTCAAGAAACTGATCCAAAAAGGCAAGGAACGCGGTTTCATCTCGATCGACGAGCTGAACGAAGCGCTGCCTCAGGAACAGGTTTCCTCCGAACAGATCGAAGACGTGATGACCATGTTGAACGACATGGGCATCAATGTCGTGGACGGCGAAGAGCAGGAAGGCGAGGGCGACGCCCGTGGGCCGGCCGAAGAACGCGCCGAATCCGGTGAGGTCGCGGGCAACATTTCCGACGATGAGGTCGGCCGGACGGACGATCCGGTGCGCATGTATCTGCGCGAAATGGGCTCCGTCGAGCTGCTGTCGCGCGAAGGCGAAATCGCCATCGCGAAGCGGATCGAGGCGGGGCGCGAGAAGATGATCGGCGCGCTGTGTGAAAGCCCGCTGACAATGCGCGCCATCACCGACTGGCACGACCAGTTGGTCGAAGGCCAGATTCTGCTGCGCGACGTGATCGATTTGGATGCCACCATGTCTTCCGGCCCGGATGCCGAGGATATGGCGGAAATCGAAAACGACGACGAAGAAGACGAAACCGAGGCCGAAGCGGAAGCCGGGGCTGAGGAAGAAGAGAAAGCGCCTGCTAAGGCGACAGAGAAAGCCGCGGAGAAGCCCGCCGAACCCGCTAAAACGGAAGCTGCACCGGCTGCTGCACCGGCTGCCGAGGGCGACGAAGCAGCCCAGGCGGCTGACGGTGACGGTAACGGCGACGACGAGGATGCCGACGGCGAAGACAACAACATGTCGCTCGCCGCCATGGAACAGGCCCTGAAGCCGACCGTCCTGCAAACCTTCGAGGCGATTTCCGAAACCTATTCCAAACTGCAGCGCGCGCAGGATAAGCGCGTGTCGACCATGCAGCGCGGCGAGGCCGTGTCCCGGTCCACGGAACGGACCTACGACAAGCATCGCAAGGAACTGATCCAACTGATGGATGAGGTCCGCCTGAACAACATCCGCATCGAACAGCTGGTCGAAGAACTGTATTCGATCAACAAGAACCTGATGCAGTTGGAAGGCAAGCTGCTGCGTCTGGCGCTGGACTGCAAGATCGACCGCGAGGCCTTCCTGGAAAGCTATTACGGGCGCGAGCTCGACCCGAATTGGCTTGAGGAAATGGCCGACGTCAACAATGCCTGGGCCAAGTTCGCCGCCAAATATGTCGGCAAGATCGAAGAACTGCGCATGGGCATCGGCGAAGTTGCGAATGAAGCGGGCATGCCGATTCCGGAATTCCGCCGGATCACCTCCACCGTCCAGCAGGGCGAGCGGGAGGCGAGCCGCGCGAAGAAGGAAATGGTCGAGGCGAACCTGCGTCTCGTCATCTCCATCGCCAAGAAATACACGAACCGCGGCCTTCAGTTCCTGGACCTTATCCAGGAAGGGAATATCGGCCTGATGAAGGCGGTGGATAAGTTCGAATACCGGCGCGGTTACAAATTCTCGACCTATGCGACATGGTGGATTCGTCAGGCGATTACCCGGTCCATCGCGGATCAGGCGCGCACGATCCGTATCCCGGTGCATATGATCGAAACGATCAACAAGCTGGTTCGGACGTCCCGCCAGATGCTGCACGAAATCGGCCGGGAGCCGACGCCGGAGGAACTGGCCGAAAAACTGGCCATGCCGCTGGAAAAGGTGCGCAAGGTCCTGAAGATCGCGAAGGAGCCGATCTCCCTCGAAACCCCGATCGGGGACGAGGAAGACAGCCATCTGGGCGACTTCATCGAAGACAAGAACGCGCTGCTGCCGTCCGACGCGGCGATCCATTCGAATCTGCGCGAAACGACGACGCGGGTTCTGGCATCGCTTACCCCGCGTGAGGAACGCGTGCTGCGCATGCGTTTCGGGATCGGCATGAACACCGACCACACGCTGGAAGAAGTCGGCCAGCAGTTCAGCGTTACCCGCGAACGTATTCGCCAGATCGAAGCGAAGGCGCTGCGCAAACTGAAACACCCGAGCCGCAGCCGCAAATTGCGCAGTTTCCTGGACTATTAAGGCCGGATCGTTCGGTGGAACGAGGGCCGGTACCGCACGCCATGGGCCATGCGGTGCCGGCCTTTCTCTTTTTCGGGAGAATTTCGTGATGGAAGGCTGGGGTGGCGGCCGTTTCCGGACGGTTCTGGATCAATCCGTCGCCCCCTATTTGTGGCGGCCTTGGTATGACCGTGTTGCGACGCCCGCCATCGCCCGGTTGTTCTTTCCACTGTCCCGTGCTTGGGCGGCTGCCGTTGCGGCGCAGGGTGATCCCGATGTTTTTCACGCAACCGTCGATACCGGTCCGCCGCGTCGACTGGTCGGCGTCAAGCTTTTGGGGGCCGTGGATCGAGCCTGGCGGGAATACACTGAGGCATTGGACGATTGGGAAGCCGCCTTCTTCGGTGGAGAGGGACCGTCGGAGGCGCTGAACGGCTTGGACCGACGCCGACTTACCCTGGCGCGAAAAGCGATGGCGTTGCGGGCGGGATTCCTGCCGGCCCATCTGGAACGGTCCTTTCCGGCCATTCGCTTCGAAATAGAGAATGCCGTCACGGTGGAGGCCCGACACGGTGTACGCCTTGCGGCCCCGGACGGACTGATGTCTCCACCCGATGCGCCGGATATCCGGCAGAGCCGGCCGTTCCTGCGGGACGGTGTGGTTTGGCGCTGGGGGCGCTTCGCGACGCCGGATGGCGCGGCTTCGCCTCCGGCGGAAGCGCGCATTCGCGAACCGGCGGGACGGGTGCCACGCGGCACGATGATCTTCGCCCACGGTATCGGCATGGAAACGGAAATGTGGGGCGAGGAGGGGACGATTCCCGACTGGTTCCTGGCGCAGGGCTTCCGCGTTATCGAGCCGCAGGGACCGTGGCATGCCCGCCGCCGCTTGGACGGCTGGTATGGCGGGGAGCCGATTTTCGCGCATGGGCCCGGCGGATTGCTGGATTATTCCTGGCTGCATGTCCGGGAGATCGGAACCTGGATCGCCCATGCCCGGGAATTGGACGCGGAACGGGATGTCGTGTCGCCGGGGCCGGTTCTGCTATCCGGAATCAGCCTGGGCGCGTTGACGGTGATGCAGCTTCTGTCCTGGGCGCGGCGTTGGCGGGCGGAGGCGCGGCCCGATTTTGCGTTGTTGATCGCGCCCGCGGCTTCCCTGACGGAAGTCGCCTATCGCGGCTCTCTGACCGGATCGATGGGGGTGCCGCAAGCCTTGGCGCAGGCCGGTTGGACGGAAGAAACCGTTGGCCGCTGGTCGCCGCTGTTGGATGCGGCCGATAGCCCGGCGATCAACCCTGACCGGATCGGCATCGTTTTGGGCGACGTGGACGAGATCACCCCCTATGCCTCCGGCGAGGACCTTGTTCGGCAATGGGCGGTCCCGGCGGAGAATGTCTGGACCCGCAATCAGGGGCATTTCACAGTGTCTTTGGGCCTGACCTCGGCGCCGGAGCCGCTGCATAGAATGCTGGAACTGGTCGCTACGTGACGGACTTTCCGGGCCGGCTGTATCGCCGACCCGGACACCAAGGCGGACCGGCCGCTTTCGGAACCGGTCTTAGAAGGAATAGGAAAGTCCGATGAGGGCCGAGGGGCTCGTATCTTCCTTGACCAGCGGACTGTCGGCCGCATCGCCGAGGATATGGGAAATGCCGATCGAACCGACGGCGTTGATGCTGTCCGTAATGCGATACCCTGCGGCGACGCGAAAGGTAACGTTCTTGAATCCTCCGGATGGCTCGTATTGGGCGTATCCGGATGCCGCCGCTTCCGACGCATCGATGCCGAAATAGCTGTTCATGTATTTCTCGTTCGCCCAGGTTGTTCCGAGGCTGGGCGTAATCGTAAGGCGGTCCGTCGGTCGCACCGGGTAGGCGACGGTGGCATTGACCGTCATGCCCCTGTCGGTCTCGGTGACGGCCTGGGTCGTTGCGAGTGTTGTTACGAACCCCCGGACTCTTCCGGACACGAAAAGACGCGCGCCGAAGGCGTCGTCCACGCCGTCGATACCGGTCGCAACGTCGTCTTCGTCGTATCCTTTCATCCAATTGACGCCCACGCCCGCCGTAATCGTATCGGTTTCAACGACGTTCAGACCGATGCCGCTTCCGGTTTTTGCGAAGAAACGACCATATTTCACGTCGACGAGCGGAACCGGGTCGACCGCGTATTCGTCGGATCCTTCATATGTCGGTGCGATTGCGGCACCTATTCCGAGTACCCAGTGATCCGAGCCCTGCTTTTCGGTGCTGCTTCCGTCATCTTCTGCCGTCGCGGTCCGAACCGTCGAATCCGCCTTGGTCGGCGAAGGAATCCCGATCATCAGAACAGCCGTCGCGAACAGTATGCCGATGGTGAACGGTCGCGTCGGCCCGGAATCTCTTGTCATTTTTTCGCTCCTCGAATAAGAATCCATGGCGCATCTTATAGCGGTCTCTTTTGTCATCCGTCAAGATGCATAAATGTATCTTATTGAGTGTGACCGACGTTTTGAGGAAACTGAACGATGAAGGGACGACGGCGCGGCGCAGCGTTGGAAAATGCACTTCTGGATGCCGCTTGGGAGGAATTGGCCGAACGCGGCTATGCCGGTTTTACGATGGAAGATGTTGCTGTCAGGGCGGGGACGAGCCGGCCCGTTCTGGCGCGGCGATGGAACGGTAAGGCGGAACTGGCGATCGCGGCGATCCGCAAGCGGATGGCGATAGCGCCACTGGACGTTCCCGACCGCGGCGATGTCCGGACGGAATTGCTGGAATACTTGGAGCGCGCGTCGGCGCGCGCCCGCGAGATCGCCGCCGCTTTTACCTTATTCACAAGCGGTTATTTCCAGGAGACCGCGTCTTCCCCGTCCGATTTGCAAGCAGCTTTGTCGGCAGGCGAGACGCGCACGCTGGCAACGATTCTGGATCGAGCGGTGGAAAGAGGCGAGATCGATCAGGCGAAGCTGACGGGGGCGATCGCATCCTTGTTGAGCGATTTGTTCCGCTATCACGTCATTATGACATTCTCTGCGCCGCCTGACGATTTGCGAACCGAATGGGTGGATGGGATTTTCCTCCCGTTGGTGAGGCGGGCGTGACCGCTGAGTGCCCATTACCAGATATGCCAGCCACAATTGCCAAGCTATGTAAGATCCCCCCGACGGGCATGCGGAAAGCGCAGAAGGAATTTGCTATTCCTCCAAAAAGGATAGGACTATAGCGCTGCGTCATTCGGATTGCGGTCCGGTTGGATGGAAGCGATGGATACGGTTTTGGAACAGGCGGCGATACGGCCCGCGACTTTGGACGATGTCGACACCTTGGTCGGTATCGAAAACGCGTGTTTCGAAACCGACCGGATCAGCCGCCGAAGCTTCCGGCATCTGCTGGCCAAGGGACACCAGGCGACCCGCGTCCTGACCGACCCGCAGGGCCGTATCGTCGGCTATGCCATGGTGCTGTTCCATCGCGGGACGTCGCTTGCCCGGCTTTATTCCCTGGCGGTCGATCCGGATCGGCGGGGGCAGGGATATGCGCGAGCCTTGTTGCAGGCGGCGGAAGACGCGGCCCGCGCGGAAGCGGCTTTCCTGCGTCTTGAGGTCCGGTCCGACAATGACGGCGCCATCGACCTGTATAAGCGCGCGGGCTACCAGCCCTTTGGCAAGATTCCGGGCTATTACGAAGACGGCGGCGACGCGCTGCGCATGGAAAAGGTCCTGGTCGGGACGACCCCGGCGGGGCTGGAAAAAATTCCCTATTATGCGCAAAGCCTGGATTTCACCTGCGGGCCTGCCTGTTTGTTGATGGCCTTCGCGGCGTTGCGGCCCGGATACGACCTGTCCCGGACGGAAGAACTGCGTCTGTGGCGGGAGGCGACGACGATCTTCATGACGCGCGGCCCGGCGGGTTGTTCCCCCTATGGCATGGCGCTGGCGGCGGCGGATCGCGGCTTTACCGTCAGCCTGAACGTCCGCGACCCCGACATGATGTTCGTGGACACCGTGCGCAACCCGGTGAAGAAGGACGTAATCCGGCTGGTCCAGGAAGACTATCTGGCCCAGTTGGAGGAACGCGGCATTCCCGTGGTGGAAAGCCCGTTGACCACGGCGGAACTGGAGGCGGTCCTGGCGGAAGGCGGAGTCCCGATCATCCTGATCTCCACCTATGCGCTGGATAGGGAAAAGGTGCCGCATTGGGTCGTTGTGGTGGCCATGGACGACCGGTTCGTGTTCGTGCACGATCCCTTCGTCGACCCGGATGTTATTCAGAGCCAGACCGATCGAATGGCTCTGCCGATCCCGCGGGAGGATTTCGAACGCATGTCCCGCTATGGCCGCGCGCGTCAACGCGCCGCCCTCGTCCTTCGCTAACCTTGAACTAGACTGTGGAGTATCCGGCATGGGCCGCACCGTCTTCATCCTCGACGATCCCAAGGATTTTCCGTTCCCCGGGCCGGGGCGGGAAACGATTTCCGCCCGCGACTACCTAGCGCGGGACAAGCCCTATTCGACTCGCACGCGCTTGATCAACCTGTGCGGCGATTACAGCTATCTCAGCAAGGGCTACTATTGCGCCCTGACGGCGGAAGCGCGCGGCGACAAGATCCTGCCCTCGGCGGAAGCCATGCTCTGGGTCGGCTGGAAGCGTATCTATCGCCGGGCGTTGGGCGACCTGGAACGCGCGCTGACCAAGGCCCTGACGCGCGGCAAGTCCGATACACCGGAAGCCGCGACCGGTTCGATTACGGTCTGCTTCGGCACGACGGAAGAAACGCGCTTCAAGGCGTTGGCCCGGTCGGCCTTCGACGCCTTCCGTTGTCCGATCCTGCGCATCCAATATGAACGCGCGGAAACGGAACGCGGGGAAAGCCTGTACCGTATCCGGGATGTGAAGGTGCCGAACTGGCGGACGCTGCCCGCCGCCGACCGGACTCTGTTTGAACGCGGCCTGGACGGCTACATGAAACGCAGCCGCCCGAATGCGGGGCAGGCCCGCCCGCCGCGATATACCCTGGCGGTTCTGGTCGACCCGAAGGAGGCGATGCCGCCAACCAACAAGCAGGGTATCGAACGGCTGATCCGGGCCGGGGTGTCGCTGGGCGTGAAGGTGGAACCGATCGTCGCCCGCGACCTGCCGCGTCTGGCGGAATTCGATGCGCTGTTCATCCGCGAGACGACGGCACTGGACCACCATACCTACCGTTTCGCGAAACGGGCGGAGCAGGAAGGCATTCCGTGCATCGACGATGCCGGGTCCATCCTGCGCTGCACGAATAAGGTCTATCTGGCTGAACTGTTCCGCACCTATAACATCCCGGCGCCGAAGACTGTGGTGATCGATAAGGGGAATCTGGAAAAGGTCGCGGCGGAAAGCGACTATCCGCTGGTCCTGAAAGTGCCGGACGGGGCGTTCTCGAAGGGCGTGAAGCGGGCCGACGATGCCGGACAGATGCTGTCCCTGGGGCGGGAGATGCTGGCCCATTCGGATTTGATCCTGGGGCAGGAATATCTGCGCACCGATTACGATTGGCGCATCGGGATTTTGAACGGCGTGCCGTTCTATGCGTCGAAATACTTCATGGCACGCGGCCACTGGCAGATCATCAACCACGCGGCGAAGGGCGGTCCGGACGAAGGCGGGTTCAGCACCGTCGATATCGACGAGGTCCCGCAGCGTATCCTGGACGCGGCCCTGGCCGCCGCGCGCCCCATCGGCAACGGTCTCTATGGGGTCGATTGCAAGCTGGTGGATGAGGATCGCGCCGTGGTGATCGAGGTAAACGACAATCCCAGCATCGATGCCGGTGTCGAGGACAAGCTGCTGAAAGACGAGTTGTGGCGCACGATCCTGCGCGACTTCATCCGGCGGATCGAAGAAGCGCGTTAAACGCGTCATCGGAACGCTGGCAAACCGGGAAAGCCTTTGCTATACGCGAGGCTTACCGGACGGAATCGCGCCGGTCGGTGGGCCTGTAGCTCAGTTGGTTAGAGCGGACCGCTCATAACGGTTTGGTCGCGGGTTCGAGTCCTGCCGGGCCCACCATCTTTTCGTCGCGCGCCGCCGCCAGCCAAACCGGCAAGCTACGGTTCCGGTTCGATGTTTCACATCGAACCTCCACCATTCTTCCCCTGTTGTAACGCCCGCCCTCGAAATCGCGCAGTTTCGGCAATTGAACGGGTCCGAAGGCGCCGATAGAGTGCCGATCTGATGCGTTGATTGTGCGGGAGGGTGCCAAAAATGGCGACAGAGTGCGTGCTCGTTTCGGGCGGAAGGGTTTTCACGGCGGACCCGGGGTTACCCTGGGCTGAGGCCGTGGTGATACGGAACGATCGCATTGTGTTCGTCGGGGACCTGAAGGAAGCGGCGTCGATTGCCGGAGAAGACCCGACAAAGATTGATGCTGCGGGTGGCCTGATCATGCCGGGCTTCGTCGATGGTCACGTTCACGTGGCGATGACGGGGGCATCGATGCGCAAGGCCCAATTGCGCGGCGCGGGAAGTGTCGAGGAAATCCGACGGCGCGTTCTTAAATGGGCGAACGAGCATCCTGACGAACCGCGCGTTCTCGGCACATCGTGGGTTCACGGAGATATCCCCAACGGGCAGCCGAACAAGTCGATGCTCGATGATATTGTGCCTGATCGGCCGGTATATCTTGAAGCCTTCGATTTCCATTCGTCATGGCTGAACTCTCAGGCACTCCGGGAGCTTGGTATTGATGACGCCACGCCCGATCCCGTTGGAGGCGAGATCGTTCGCGATCCGACAAGCGGCGAAGCGACGGGGTGGCTCCAGGAAACGGCATCGACCAACATGGTTTGGCCGTTGCTGAGTAACGTTTCCGACGATGAACTCGAAAAGCAGGTGTTGGTCGCGGCGGAGGCGTTTTCGCGCGCCGGGATTACGTCCGTCGTGGAGATGGCGCTCGAAGAACGCGTGCTGGAATCCATCGCCCGAATCCAGGCTGCCGGGAAGCTTACCGTCCGCGTTGTCGGCCATATGATCATTTGGCGCACTGGTGATCTGGACGACGAAATACGTCAGGTCGAACGAGCGGCGGAACTTGCACGCCAGTACCAGGGCGACATGCTTCGAGTGATCGGCATCAAACTTATTGGTGACGGTACGATCGACGGCTGTACGGCTGCATTGAGCCAACCCTATACGGATGGCACCAACTGCGATCCGATTTGGCCGGCGGAGGTATTGACGCCGATCGTTGCGGCTGCGGATAAGGTCGGTCTTCAGGTCGCCATCCACGCGATTGGCGATGCGACGATCGATGCGGCGATTGACGCTATTGAAGGGGCCGCGACAGTCAATGCCACAACGGGACGCCGCCACCGGATCGAACATCTTGAATATGCCCGGGACGACCAGATTGAACGCATCGGCACCCTCGGCATTACGGCATCCATGCAACCCGTTCATGTAAATCCGGCTTATCTTTCGAACTGGCTGGAAAAGATCGGGCCGGAGCGCGGCGAAAACGGCTTTGCCTGGCCTCTATATATCAAGGCGGGGGCGCCGCTGGCCTTTGGTACGGATACCCCAACAGCACCGTATGAGGCGCTTCCGAATATGTATATCGCGGCGACCCGGAAAGCGCCCGGCGACGACACGATCGCACCGCACCGACCGGATTGGGCCTTACCAATGGAAGACGCGCTCACCCATGGAACCCGCGAACCGGCTTGGGCAGCTCATCTTGATTCCGTCACAGGGATGCTGAAACCGGGATTGGCCGCCGATGTCGTCATCCTGGATACGGACTTCTTCCAAGAGGGACCGGCGGCACTTTTGAAAACGGATGTTCGTCTTACAATGGTTGGCGGTAAGGTCGTTTTCTCCGCTTAACAACATGACAGTATGCGGACGTTTCGTCTTATATGCACGTCTTCGGCCCACTCCCTGCGGTCGATCCTGACCCCGACTGTTCGTGGCCGGGTGCTGACACGCTTTTGCCTCGATAGCTGTTAAAGCCGGTTCGCGAGTTTGTCGGCTTTATCGAGCCCGTCCGGTTTGATCGACGGACATAGAACGCGAGCCAAACGCTCTTCACGTTCCCTAGGACAGTCCAACGGACGGGTTAGCGGTTATGAGAGCCGTTTTCCGTGTCGTCCGCAATGCCAACGATGCTCACGGCAACTCTAGTGTGAAATAAATTTCACTGTAAGAATTTTTTATCATTTTTGTTGACGCCCTTCCGCTCCGTCCGCTACAGACTCTGTGTGCAATAATAATTGCATCATGAAAAAAATTGCATCTGACATCAAATGTTGAAATATTTGGTGCCAAGAGCAGCAAAAGCTCAAACAGGAGGAAACGATGAGACGGTTAGGAATTACCGGGGCACTCGCCTCGGCGGCGGTGGCCGCGATGCTGACGACGGCCACGACGGCGTCGGCGGAAAGCAAATTTCAGTGCGAACCGGGTGAAACCTACATCATGAACGTCATGGTGTCGGCGCATCCCTATTGGGTGCCGGTCTATCAGGGCTTCAAGCAGGCGGCGGAAGCGATGGGCTGCGAGACGATCTTCTCGGGCACACCGGATTACGACATCACCAAACAGATCGCATCCTTCGAACAGGATCTGGTGAAGCAGCCGGCGGGTGTCCTGCTGCATCCGATGCAGTCCGATCCCTTTATCGAGCCGATCGACCGCGCCATCGACAGCGGCATCGAGGTCGTGACCTTCGCGGCGGATTCGCCGAAGTCGAAACGGTCTGCCTACATCACCTCGGACAATCTCGCCGAAGCGCGTTTCGCGGCGGAAGAGATCGTGAAGCAGATCGGCGACAGCGCCGAATATGCGGTTCTCGAAAATCCGGGGCAGAGCAACCACGATCTGCGGGTGACGGCGCTGATCTCCTATATGGAACAGCACTATCCGAATATGAAACTGGTCGGTCGCCAGGCCACGAACCAGGACAGCAACGCCGCCTACCGGGCGACGGCGTCGATCCTGCAGGCCAATCCCAATCTGGGTGCGTTGTGGATTCCGGAAGCCGGATCGGCGGAAGGGGCCGTGGCGGCGGTGCTGGAGGCGAAGGCCGACGTGCTGATCATGCATGCGGACGTCACGCCGACGACGCTTGAGCATATCAAGGCCGGCAACATCCACATGGCCTTGAACCCGAACCAGGGCATGCAGGGCTTCATGGGCTTCGTCGCGACGTTCATGGCGGCGCATTCCGATATGTTCGATCCATTCAACGACTATAAGGTGTCGGGCTACAATCCGATGCAAATCCCGTTCGTCGACAACGGTTTCGCGGTGATCACCAAGGACAACGCGGAGTCGTTCGATCTGAACGCCTATATGCAGGGTCGGGATCCGAACTGAGGTCCCGTAACGCCCTTGGCCCGCCTGCTCCATACTCCCAGGGGCAGGCGGGTTCGGGGGATCGGACCCGCACCGGATATTGAGCGCCATCATGGAACAGACACCGATCCTGAAAATTGACAAGGTCAGCAAGTCTTTCGGACCCGTCCAGGCTTTGCGATCCGTCGATTTCGATCTGCTGCCCGGCGAGATTCATGCGATCGCGGGTGAGAACGGCGCCGGCAAGTCGACGCTGATGAACATCATCGACGGAATCCTGCAGCCGGATGAGGGGCGGATCTTTTTCCGGGGCGAAGCGGTGGAGATTGCCTCACCCGCCGTGGCGCAACGCCTCGGTATCGGTTTTGTGCATCAGGAAATCGCTCTATGCCCCGACGTATCCGTGGCTGAGAATATCTGCATGGGCGCAACGGCGACGAGCCGGTCGCTGCTCATGGACTACAAGGATATCGACACGCGCGCCCGAGCGGCCTTGCGCGAACTCAGCGACATTTCTCCGGCGGCGCTTGTGCGGGACCTGTCGATATCCCAGCAGCAGTTGGTCGAAATCGCCAAGGCGCTGACCCTGGATTGCCAAGTGTTGATCCTGGACGAACCGACGGCGGCCCTCACCGAGAAGGAAGCACAAATCCTGTTCGGAATTATGCGCCGTCTCGCGGATCGCGGCATTTCCATCATTTATATCTCCCATCGTATGGTCGAGATATTCGAGAACTGCGATCGCGTTTCCGTCTTCCGGGATGGGCAATACATCACCACCCGCGATGTGGCGGACATCACCCCGTCCGATGTCGTCGCCGCCATGGTCGGGCGGGTGATCGACACTCTATATCCCGACAAGCAGGCGGCGCATGAGCGATCCGACGAGGTCATTCTGGAAATTCGCGACCTGACGGAGGCCGCGCGGTTCCGTAATGTGTCCTTCGATCTGCGGCGCGGCGAAATTCTGGGCCTGGCCGGATTGATCGGTGCGGGCCGCAGCGAAATCGCCCGGGGAATCTGCCGTCTTGAAGGGAAGGTCACGGGCGAGGTCCGCCTGAACGGCAAACCCATCGACATTCGGCATTATCGCGACAGCATCGATCAGGGAATCGTCTATCTGTCCGAAGATCGGAAGGGCGACGGCGTTTTTCTGGATATGTCCATCGCGTCGAACATCGCCGCGCTTGCCGTGGAACAGGTGGCGACCCGTTTGGGGATCGTCGACGATTCGCGGGAGGCGGATCAGGCGGTCCGGTTGGGACAGTCTCTGGGCTTGAAATGCGGCCATATTCGGCAGCCCGCATCCGCGCTGTCCGGCGGCAACCAGCAAAAGGTGGCGATCGCAAAGATGCTGTCGGTCGGGCCGAAGGTGATCTTCCTGGACGAACCGACCCGCGGCGTCGATGTCGGCGCAAAGGCTGAAATCCATCGTATCCTGCGCGATCTTGCGCGGCAGGGTGTGGGCATTTTCGTCATCTCGTCGGAACTGCCGGAATTGATCGGCCTTTGCGATCGCGTCCTCGTGCTGCGCGAGGGGGAGATCTCCGGCGAAGTGACCGGTGACGCGATGACCGAAGAAAACATCATGTATCTCGCCTCCATCGAACAAGAGCGGGAGCAAACGGCATGAGGGTGGAAATGCATATGGACAAACTGGCGGAGCCGTCGGCGGAAACGCCGAAACCGGCCGGGATCGCGGAGGCGGTCAAGCGTCTTCTGGGCATGCGCGAAACGGGCCTGATCGCCATTATTCTGGTTCTTTTCGTGGTGATGTCCTTCGCCTCTCCATATTTCCTGACATGGGTGAACATGCGGGCCATGGCGATGGCATTCGCGGTCGAGGGCATCGTTGTCGTTGGCATGACGATCCTGTTGATCTCCGGCGGGATCGACCTTTCCGTCGGGTCCGTGACGGCGCTGGCGATGGTGATCGCGGGATTGCTCTTCCTGGCGGGCGTCGATCCCTGGACGGCGTCGGCGGTGTCCATTCTGGCCTGTACCGGTATCGGTGCGGTGATGGGGTTCTTCGTTACACGGATTGGGCTGCACCATTTCATCGTGTCGCTGGCCGTCATGGTGATCGCGCGCGGGGCCTGTCTTCTCGGAACCGGGGGGCGGCCCCTCGGTCTCTACACATTGCCGCCGGAATTCAAGTTCATCGGCCAGGGCGCTATCGGCGTCATCCCGGTGGTGATCGTGATCTTCCTCGTCGTGGTCGTGGCCTTCGATTTCATGCTGCGGCGGACCACCCTGTTCCGGAAGGTCTTCTATACCGGCAGCAATGAGAAGGCGGCCGCCTATTCCGGCATCCGCACCAAGAAGGTGGTGTTCCTGACGACGACCCTGTGTTCCGCGCTATGCGGCGTCGCCGGGGTGATTTACATGGCGCGCTTCGGATCCGCGCAGCCGACATTCGGTATCGGTATGGAATTGAACGTCATCGCCGCGGCGGTGATCGGCGGGGCCAGCCTGAAGGGTGGGTCGGGCACGATTTTCGGCGCGATCCTCGGCGCGATCCTGCTGTCGGTCGTGTCGAGTTCCCTGGCGCTACTGGATGTCTCCGTCTACTGGCAGGACATCATTCGCGGCTCGATCCTGCTGACCGCGGTGACCGTAGACCATTTTATCAACAAGAAACGGCAACAGGCGGCTTAGTCGCGATATTCCGGAAAGAAGCATGGCTGTACGTAAAGAAGATTTTGAGACGATCCGGCAGATTCACACGGTGTTGGTCCTGCATTTCATCGAAGGGATGAAGCAGTCGGACATCGCGGCGAAGCTCAACCTGTCGACCTCCAAGGTGAACCGTCTGATTACCCAGGGCCGGAGCCTCGGCATGGTGAAGATCGCCATCGAAAGCCCGTATCAGGGGCTGGTGGATCTCGAACAGGGACTGGTCGAAGCCGCGAGCCTGTCCACCGTGGTCGTCGCGCCGACCGTGTCGGGCAATCCGGACACAACGCTGCAACAGGTCGGCCGCGCCGCCGCGAACCACTTGTTGGAAACCATCCGCGACGGCGACGTCATCGCCATCACGGGCGGGAAGGCGGTCAGCGCCGTGGCGGAAAACCTTCAGCCGGAGCGCGGCTTCGACGTGACGGTCGTGCCCCTGACCGGCGGCGTGCAGGGAAAATACTATACGGATGTGAATCATCTCGCGACGCAGATCGCGGAACGACTTGGCGGAAAGGCGATGCTTGTCCATGCGCCCCTTTTCGCGGAAAGCCGCGAACAACGCGACATGCTGATGGGCATGGCGTCGATCCGGGAAGTCTTCGACCTTGCCCGTCGCGCATCGGTCGCGCTGGTCGGGATCGGCTCCATCTTCGCGCCGGGATCCAGCTATTTCGACCTGCATCCGATGCCCAATCCCGACCGCAAGCAGATGGTCACCGGCGGCGTCATCGCCGAATTCCTGGCCCATTTGATCCGCCGCGACGGCACCCTGGCAGATTATCCCCTCAATTCGCGCCTGGTCGCGCTCGACCCGACGGAGCTTGCGGCCTGTCCGCGCACCATCGGGATCGCGGCGGGGGCGGGCAAGGTCGAACCGATCCAGGCCGTGCTGAACGGTGGATTGCTCAATTCGCTGATCGTCGACGAAGAAACCGCGGACAAGGTCCTCGCAACATTTGGAGAGTCGAAACATGTCGCCTGAAATGCTGACCCGCCCCATTGGAAAATCCGGAATTGAAGCCTCCGTCGTCGGGCTGGGCACCTGGGCGATCGGCGGCTGGATGTGGGGCGGAACCGACGAATCCGACTCCATAGACGCCATCCGTGCCTCGATCGACGAAGGCGTGTCGCTGATCGATACCGCGCCCGCCTACGGTCAAGGCCTGTCGGAGGAGATCGTCGGCAAGGCGATCAAGGGACGCCGCGACGCGGTCGTGCTTGCGACGAAATGCGGGCTGGTCTGGCATGTTCAGAAAGGCAATCACTTCTTCGACTATGACAGCGGTCCCGTGCACCGCTATCTCGGCCGGGAGTCGATCGTCCACGAGGTCGAGCAGAGCCTGAAACGTCTCGGCACTGACTATATCGACCTCTACATCACCCATTGGCAGGATCCGACGACGCCGATCGACGAAACGATGGCGGCGCTGGAGCGTCTGAAACAGGACGGTAAAATCCGCGCAATCGGCGCGAGCAACGCCTCGCCGGAAGATGTCGCCGCCTATCTGGCCGCCGGGCAACTCGATGCGGTGCAGGAGGAATATTCCATGGTCAAGCGCGACCTGGAAACCACCTTGCTGCCGCTTTGCATCGAAAACGGCGTATCGACGCTCAGCTACTCATCGCTCGCGCTGGGGCTGCTGTCGGGCAAGATCGGTCCGGATCGCGTCTTCACCGGGGACGATCTGCGCAAGGACAATCCGCGGTTCTCCCTCGCCAATCGACAGAAGGTCGCGGGCCTTATGCGGGCGATCACGCCGATCGTGGAAGCGCATGGCGCGACGCATGCCCAGGTCATCATCGCTTGGACGCTTCAGCAACCGGGTATCACCTTCTCGCTCTGCGGTGCGCGGAATGCGGACCAGGCGCGGGAAAACGCGAAGGCGGGACGCCTTCGCCTGACACAAACGGATATCAACGCCATCAGCGAGGCCGCCGGAACGCATCTGACCGATCTCGACGCCTGAACCGACACGAACACCTAGAGGAACACATCGACCGCCGCCCGTCGTGGCGGTGAACGGGAAAGCCATGCCTGATCAACGGGACGACAATCTGAACAAGGTCCGGAACGCCGGTCACGTCGATGTCATCGTCGTCGGCGGCGGTATCAATGGGATCGGCGTGTTTCGGGACCTGGCCTTACAAGGCGTGTCGGTCCTGCTGGTGGACCGTGCGGATTTCTGTTCGGGATGCAGCGCCGCGCCGTCCCGCATGATCCATGGCGGGTTGCGGTACCTGGAAAACGGGGAATTCGGCCTGGTTCGGGAATCCTTGCGGGAACGCGATGCGCTGTTGGTCAACGCGCCGCACATGGTCCGACCGTTGCCGACGACGATTCCGATCACGTCGTTGTTTTCCGGTATGTTGAACGCCGCCGTCGGCTTCATCGGCGGGAAGAGCCAACCGGCCCAGCGTGGCGCCTTGCCGGTCAAGATCGGCCTGTCGCTCTATGATTGGGTGACGCGCGACCGGCGTTTGACGCCCAAGCATGTCTTCCGCAATGCCGCTGAAACCGCCGCCACCTGGCCGGGATTGAAAGGCGGATTGTCCGGAACCTTGCGCTGGTCGGCGACGTATTTCGATGCCTGGATCAGTCATCCCGAACGATTGGGGGTGGAACTCATTCTCGACGCGCAACGCGATGCACCGGATGCGATTGCCTTGAACCATGCGGACATCGTGCGGGTCGGCGACGGCTTCGCGGTGACGGATCTTCTGACCGGGGAACGCATCCGTATCGGGACCAGCCTTGTCGTCAATGCGACCGGCGCGTGGCTCGACGAAACGAACCGGGCGCTTGCCGGGGCCGGACTGCCGACGGAACCGTTCGTCTCCGGCACGAAGGGCTCTCACCTCATCATCGATAAACCGGCACTGCGGGACGCGCTCAACGGCCATATGATTTTCTTTGAAAATTCGGACGGCCGTATCTGCATCGTCTTTCCCTATCTTGGCAATGTGCTGGCCGGATCGACGGATATTCGTGTCGATAAGGTCACCCGCGTGCGATGCGAGACGGAAGAGCGGGATTACATTCTGGAATCCCTGCGGCTGATTTTCCCGGAGATCGAGGTGACGCCGGACGATGTGGTGTTCAGTTACAGCGGGATCAGGCCGTTGCCGCGAAGCGATCACGATTTTACCGGGCGCATCTCGCGGGGGCATTCCGTCGAACGTCTGGACGGGAATCCGCCGCAGCTCTGTATGATCGGCGGCAAATGGACCACGTTCCGGGCCTTCGCCGAAGAAGCCACGACAGAGGCCCTGAAATGTCTCGGCAGGCCGCGTGTGCGCGACACGCTGTCCCTGCGGATCGGCGGCGGCGCAGGTTATCCCGAAGATCCGGACACGTTCATTTCCGACCTATCCGCAGACCATGATCTTTCCAAGGACCGGGCAGCGTATCTTTTCGATCTATACGGTACGCGCGCGCGGGATGTCGCCGCCTTTTGTGCGTCCTATCCCGGGGATAAGGCGCTGGATGAAGATTGTTCGATGACGACGGGAGAGGTCGCGTTCCTGCTGCGCCAAGAATTCGCGGTTACGCTGGGTGATATCGTGTTGCGCCGAACGGCGCTGGCGATACGGGGGGAGATTTCCGCGCGGCGCCTCGATCGGATTGCGGAGATCGTCGCGGCGGAACGCGGATGGGACGATGCCCGCCGCGATCAGGAGATGCAAAAATTGGTTGCCGAGCTCGACGCCTATTACGGCGTCAGTCCGGCCATGCTGGAAAACAGAGACAGGAGACGAGAATGAAAATGCGCATCAGCACCAAGGCGCGAATGAACAGGCTCTTCAACAAGGGCGGTTGTCTGGATGTTGCCGTGGATCACGGTGTCTGCAACGAGCCGAGCTTCATGGTGGGCTTGGAAGATATGGCGGCGGTTGTGAACACGCTGGTCGACGCGGGTCCGGATGCGATCCAGATGGCCTATGGGCAGGCCGACTTACTGCAAAACCGCCCGGAACGGGACAAGCCTGCGCTCGTCATGCGCATCGATATGGGCAATCCGTATAACGATCAGCGTCACCGCGTTATGTGGTCAATGCTGCAAAACCACGACGAACCGATCATCGGGGCGTTGGAAATGGATGCGGCCTGTGTCGTCGTGAACCTGTTCATGCTGCCGGACGAACCGGAACTGTTCCGTCAATGCGTCGAAAATATCAGCAAGGTCCGCGCCGCCTGCCATCGATACGGCATGCCGTTGATGATCGAACCGTTGGTGATGCTGCCGAACGAGGTGCGCGGCGGCTATCAGGTCGATGGCGATGCTGACAAGATCGTTACGCTGGTACGGCTGGCATCCGAAATGGGGGCGGATATCATCAAGGCGGACCCGACCGAGAATCCGGAAGATTTCCACCGTGTTGTGGAAGCGGCCCGCGTGCCGGTGCTTGTGCGTGGCGGTGGCAAGGAAGACCTGAAAACCGTGCTGGCGAAATCGGCGAAGCTGATGGCGCAGGGGGCAAAAGGCATGGTCTATGGCCGCAACATCTATCAGCATGACAATCCGCGCGCCGTGGTCCGGGCCCTGATGGCGATGATCCATGACGGCGCCGATGGCGACGAAGCCTGGGACATCTACAACAGGGGCTGATGCGGTGACCTATCTCCTCGGACTCGATGCCGGCAACACAGTGATCAAGGCAGTCCTGTTCGACGGGGCTGGCCGGCAAGTCGCGATGCATGCGTTGGACGGGCATTCGTCCACGCCGCAACCGGGCCATGTCGAACGCGACCTGGACGAATTGTGGACCAATGCCGGTACCGCCATTCGGGCCTGCATCGATGCTGCGGATATCGATCCGCACGACATCGTAGGGGTCGGTTGTGCCGGTCACGGCAATGGGCTTTATCTATTGGATCGCGACGCGGCCCCCTTGGTCGGCATTCAGTCGCTGGATTCCCGGGGCGCGGCTCTCGCTACGGAATTGTCCGCATCGCACGGTCCGGCGTTCCAGGATATCTGCCTGCAAAAGCCTTGGCCGTCGCAGACGCCGACCCTCCTCGCCTGGATGAAACGGGAACGACCGGATATCTATGCCCGCGCGGGCACCGTTCTACTGTGCAAGGACTTCATTACCTTCATGCTGACGGGGGAACGGGTCAGCGACGTTTCCGACATGTCAGGCTGCGGCTTCGTCAAACTGCCGGAAGGCATCTATGACGAAACCTTGATGGGGCTTTACGGCCTTGAAGATGCCATGCCGCTGTTGCCGCGCTTGATCGACCCGTCGGCGGTTGCCGGCCGCGTGACGAAAGCGGCGGCGGCGCTGACGGGGTTGGCCGAGGGGACGCCGGTGATCGGCGGCTATTTCGATGTGATCGCCAGTGCCATAGGCTCAGGCGTCGTAGCGCCGGGGGACGCGTCGATCATCGCCGGAACCTGGTCGATCAATCAGGTCTTTTCGGAAACGGCGGTGAACGACCCCAATGTCTTCATGGTCTCGAAATTCGGCCAGAACCGTTACGTCACCATCGAATCCAGCGCGACCTCTGCGGCCAATCTCGAATGGTATGTCCGCGAATTCGTGGAACGCTACGGTCACGCGTCGGATCCATTCGCGGTTTGCAATGACCGTGTCGCGAGTGTGATACCCGCGCCGGACGATCCGTTGTTTCATCCGTTCCTGTATGGATGTCGACTTGGGGCGGAATTCCGGGGTGGCTTCCACGGGGTGGCGGGCTGGCATACGGACGCTCATCTGCTGCGCGCGCTGTTCGAAGGGGTGATGTTTGAACATCGCCGGCATATCGATGTGCTGATGGCGGCGGGGTTGCCGGTGCGCCATGCCGTCCTGTCCGGCGGCGGCGCGCGCAGCTCGCATTGGCCGCAAATCTTTGCCGACGGGATCGGCATTCCGGTCGCCACGGCGGAGGCGCGGGAGACCGGCGCGCTGGGTGCGGCGATCGGCGCAGGAGTGGGAACGGGGCTCTTTCCCGATTATGAGGCGGGCATTCGCGTCATGACGCGACCCAAGGATCGGTTCGACCCGGACCCGTCAATGCGCGATCACTACGATCGTCGTTATGATCTGTATGGGAAATTGCGGGACGTATTGCGCACCTTCTGGACCGATTTGCAGCACGGGGCGGGGTCGACATGACGCCTGTTTCGGAACCGGTATTGGACGGCGACTACGATTACGTCATCGTGGGCGCGGGCACGGCGGGCTGCGTTTTGGCGAACCGGCTGACGGAAGACCCGTCGGTGCGGGTGCTGCTGTTGGAAGCCGGGGGCAGCGACCGGTACCACTGGGTGCAAATCCCCGTCGGATATCTCTACTGTATCGGCAATCCGCGCACCGACTGGTTGATGAAGACCGAACCGGAGGCCGGGCTGAACGGGCGGGCCCTTGTCTATCCGCGCGGCAAGGTCCTGGGGGGCTGCACATCCGTCAACGGCATGATCTATATGCGGGGGCAAGCCGCCGATTACGACCGCTGGCGGCAGATGGGCAATATCGGGTGGGGCTGGGACGACGTGCGTCCCTATTTCCTGAAATCGGAAGATCACCATGGCGGCGACGGTCCCCACCACCGGGCGGGGGGCGAATGGAAGGTCAGTCGTCAGCGGCTGTCCTGGGATATCCTGAAGGCCGTGCAGGAGGGCGCACGGGAATTCGGCATCGAACCGCGGCCGGATTTCAACGACGGCGACAATGAAGGATCCGGCTTCTTTGAGGTGAACCAGGATAAAGGGGTTCGGTGGAATACGGCGAAAGGCTTCCTGCGGCCCGCGTTGAAGCGCCCGAATCTCCGGGTTCTGACCGGCGCGCATACGGATGAGCTTGTCATTGATGGAAACCGCGTGTCCGGTGTGCGTTTCCGACGGAGAGGCGGCCACTTTCTGGCGCGCGCGACTTCCGAAGTTCTCTTGGCGGCCGGGGCGATAAATTCGCCGAAGATTCTCGAACTCTCCGGGATCGGGAACGCCGACATCCTCCGCGAATGCGGTATCGCCGTCCGGCATGAGAAGCCCGATATCGGGGCCAATCTTCAGGATCATCTACAAATCCGCACCGTCTATCGCGTTGAAAACGCCAAGACGCTGAACACCCCCGCGAACTCGCTGGTCGGCAAGATGGGCATGGCGTTGGAATATGCGCTGTTTCGGAGGGGACCGCTCTCGATGGCGCCCAGCCAGTTCGGCATGTTCACGAAGTCCGATCCCGCGCTGGAGACGCCGGACCTAGAATACCATGTTCAGCCCTTATCGACGGATCGCCTGGGCGATCCCCTGCATTCGTTCCCGGCAATTACGGTTTCCGTCTGCAACCTGCGTCCCGAAAGTACCGGTACCTGTCATGTCAGCGGACCCGACCGCGACCGGCCCCCGGCGATCCGACCGAACTATCTGTCGACGGAGGCGGATCGCCGCGTCGCCGTCCTGGCGGTGCGTCAGGCGCGTCGCATTATGACGGCGAAGGCCCTGGCGCAGTATCGACCTGACGAAATACTGCCCGGACCCTCTGTCGAAAACGACGACGACTTGATCCAGGCAATCGGGGATATCGCGACGACGATTTTCCATCCCGTCGGAACCTGCCGCATGGGGGTGGACGCGCGTGCGGTCGTTGCCCCGGACCTCCGGTTCAACGGGTTGGACGGACTGCGCATCGTCGACGCATCGATCATGCCGAAGATCGTCTCCGGCAACACGGCCTCTCCAGTCGTCATGATCGCGGAGAAGGCGGCGGACATGATCCGCAGGAACCATTAGATCCAGGCCTGTAAACGTTTGATGTTTATAGCCGGGCCTATCGCTCTATTATACATGCCGACACTTGGGGATTCGCGTTATCCGTCTTGCGATGGATCGGCCTTTTACATTGGATGGACCGGGCCGGCGAAGACAGGAGGGCGTGAATGAGCGGTGCGACCCAGGATGGGCGCCGGAAGCCGGGGCGGCCGAATGTGGCCGAGGAAACCGACCTGCGGGATGTGATCCTGGATCAGGCGGAACTGGCCTTTGCGGAATCCGGCTTTTCCGGCACGCGGACACGAGACGTCGCCGAGCGTGCGAAGGTCAATCACGGGCTCATCCGGTATTATTTCGGGTCGAAAGACGCGCTGTTCGAAGCCGTGTTCCGGAGGCGGGGCGGCGTCGTCTCGTCCCGCCGCCTGACCCTTTTGGAGTCCTTGCTGGCGGAAAACACCGCGCCGTCGGTGGAAGACATTCTGCATGCCTATCTCAAACCGCAATGGGATATGAAGCACAGCGGGCCGGCCGGGGCGGCCTTCATTCGTCTGCAGGCACATATCCATGCGGAAACGGCGGAGCGGGCCCTGAAGCTCAGAAGCGAAGTCTATGACGCATCGCTGAAGCGCTATATCCAAACTCTGTCGTCAGTTCTGCCCGAAATCCCGACACAGGTGGTTGCCCTCCGCATGGCGTTCTTCATCGGCTCCTATCTATTCATGCTGAACGACTTGGGTCGGCTCGGCGACCTGACGGATGGCGAGACCACGCATCTCGAACCCGATGCGATGCTGCATCATCTCGTGCGGTTCTTCGCTGCCGGCATGCGCGCGCCCGTAGCCTGAAAAATTGGCGATCTGAAGATTTCTGCATCAATATCCTTGTAATTATCCAAATGGATAATAAAACAATGAGAAATGAAATTCAGGGAGACGACCATGAAGCCGTTCCGTGTCGGGCAGATCGTTCCGAGCTCAAACATCACAATGGAAACCGAGATCCCGGCGCTGCTGCGGTCGCGCGAAACGATCGCACCGGAACGCTTCACCTTTCATTCGTCGCGCATGCGCATGCGTCACGTCACCAAGGAAGAACTCGCCGCCATGGATGCGGACAGCGACCGCTGTGCGCTGGAGCTCAGCGACGCAAAGGTCGACGTCATGGGCTATGCCTGTCTGGTCGCGATTATGTCGATGGGACACGGCTACCATCGCGCCTCTCAGGAGCGGTTGCAGAAAGTCGCCGCGGAGAATGAATGCCCGTCACCGGTCGTGAGTTCGGCCGGGGCGCTGGTCGACGGTATCCAGGCAATCGGAGCGAAGAAGGTGGCCGTCGTCGCGCCCTATATGAAGCCGCTGACCGAAATGGTCGTCGACTATATCCGGAATGAAGGGATCGAGGTCTCGGAATGGCGGGCTCTCGAAATCTCGGAGAACCTGAAAGTCGCGGCGCATGATCCGATGAATCTGCCCGCCATCGTCTCCTCGATGAAGACGGATGATGTCGACGCGATCGTGTTGTCCGCTTGCGTGCAGATGCCGTCGCTGGCGGCGGTCTCCATGGTCGAGGCACTGACCGGCAAGCCGGTTCTTACAGCCGCGATCGCCACGACTTGGTCGATGCTGCGCGCGCTCAAGCTGGACACCCGTGTGCCCGGCGGCGGCACGCTTCTGTCCGGCGCGTTCTGAAAAAGGGGAAACCGATGATCACAGGATACAACATCAAGGCCAACGGCATCCGGCACCATTTGATCCACTATCCGGGTCAGGGTCCGGAAATGCTGCTGATCCCCGGCATCACGTCGCCGGCGATCACCTGGGGATTTGTCGCGGAGCGTCTCTCCGAGGCATTCGACGTTCATGTCCTCGACGTGCGGGGACGGGGGTTGAGCCAAGCCGGGGCATTGGACTATTCGCTAGATGCGATGGCAGAGGATGCGATTGCCCTGGTCGATGCGTTGGGCCTTTCCGATCCCGTGATCCTCGGGCATTCGATGGGCGCCCGGACGGCAATCCGGGCAGCTCGGATGAAGCCGGGCACATTCTCGCAACTGATCCTGGTCGACCCGCCGGTCAGCGGTCCTGGTCGCCGGGCTTATCCGTCGAAGCTCCCCTGGTATGTCGACAGTATCGAAATGGCAGTTGGCGGGTGTTCCGCTGAAGACATGCGCGCCTTCTGCCCGACCTGGACAGAGGACCAACTCGCGCTTCGTGCCGAGTGGCTGCATACTTGCCAGACGGATGCCATCGTGACGGCCTTCGAAGGGTTCCATACGGACGATATCCACCAGGATCTGCCGAAAGTGCAGGACCCGATGCGGCTCGTCCGGGCGGGGTCGGCAACGGTTATCCTCGATGAGGATGTTGCCGAAATCCAGGAGTTGGCGCCAACAATCGACGTCCGCACGGTTCCCGACGCCGGACACATGATTCCCTGGGACAATCTGGAAGGCTTTCTGGAAGCGGTGATGGATCTCGGCGCCCGCTAGGCGTCGGGCACAGGATGACGACAGCAGGAGGACGCGCTATGGACCAGGTCAGCTTTATGGAAATCTGCCTGCATCAGTTGAAGATGTCGGGCGTGAAAGAAGGTGAGAAACTCATCGTTCTGACTCAGGGCGCGGACCGATTGGACTACGCCGATGCTTTTTTGGCGGCGGGTCAGCAATTGGGCGCGCAGATGTATCACATGCGCCTCCCGTCGCCGCCGCCCGTGAGTGGATGGAATGTTGGCGTGACCGGTCTGGCGGCGCTGCCTGAGGCCGTCGAGGCACTGAAGCAGGCGGATATGGTGATCGACTGCATCTTCCTACTCTTCTCGGACGAGCAGATGGCGATCCAGGCCTCCGGGACACGGGTGTTGACGGCCGTCGAACCGCCGGAGCTTCTCGCTCGACTGCTACCGACCACTGAACTGCGCGAGAAAGTCGAGATCGGCGGAGAAATCCTCGCCAAGGCGCAGACCATGCGCATCACCTCGCCGCACGGAACTGACGTCACCTATCGTCTCGGCGTCTATCCGACGATCACCGAGTATGGCTGCACCGACGAACCGGGGCGTTGGGATCACTGGCCGGCGACATTCGTCTTTACCGGCGCTGCGGATGACGGAGTGGACGGTCAGATCGTGCTCGCGCCCGGCGACGTGCTGTTGCCATTCAATACCTATGTCCGGGAACCCGTGACCTACACCATCGAGAAAGGCTTCATTCAGGATATCCGAGGCGGCCTCGATGCGGAGCTGATTAAGTCCTACATGGCGAGCTTCAACGATCCGCGCGGTATGGGGATGAGCCATGTCGGCTGGGGTCTCGATCCGCGGGCGCACTGGCACGGGCTGACCGACTTCCCCGGCGGCATGGGCATGGAGCTGCGAAGCTTTTACGGCAATGTCATGTTCTCGACCGGCCCGAACAACGAACTCGGCGGCCCGAACGATACCGCCTGCCATCTGGATATTCCGATGCGGGGATGTTCGCTGTTCCTCGATGATGAGCCGATTGTGCTGGACGGCGATATCGCCGTTCCTGAAATGCGGTCGGAACGTCCCTGACAGCCGACCGAACGGGAAGGAAGCAAACCGTGGATCAGCAAAAAGTCTATTCGGATGCGGGCTTTGGACAGTCCGTGCCGCGCGGCACGCGCCCGGCGGTCATCGTTGTGGATTTCACCTATGGCTTTACGGACACGCAATATCCGACAGCCGCGGAGATGTCCGGGCCGATCGCGGCGACCCGGCGTATCACGGACAAGGCCCGGGCAATGGGGCTTCCCGTAATCTATACCACGATCGCCTACCAGCCCTGGGAAGTCGGGGCCCTGCCGTGGCTCAAAAAGGCGGCGGGAATGGCGGCCCTGCTGCAGGGAACGCGACTCGTCGAGATCGACGCGGCGACCGGGATCGAACCCGGGGATCCGGTGATCGTGAAACATGGCGCGTCCGCTTTTTTCGGCACCAACCTCGCGGGCCTTCTCACCGGCAGCGGGGTCGATACCGCCATTGTGACCGGTGCGACAACTTCCGGGTGCGTCCGGGCAACGGTCGTCGATGCCGTTCAGTCCGGTTTCAATGTGCTCGTGCCCGGCGATTGTTGCGGCGACCGTGCCGTCGCACCGCACGACGCCAATCTGTATGACATGGCGCAAAAATATGCAGACGTTACTGATTCAAAAGATATTCTGAGCTATCTCGACTCACTCTCCTGATCCCCTGGTCGCGTTGGAAGCGTACCCTTGATTATCATTTAAAAGGGGGTATACTCCATAAATACGGAGTGTGCTCACTAAAAAAATGATGGGACGGGAGAGTAAGGGCAATGACCCCGAAAATAACTTTTGAAGAGCATTTCATGGCGCCGGGATTCGAGCAGTATTCCGCGGCCTTTCTGAAGCTCATTCCCGCCGATCAGGCCGAGATCCTGATGCGCCGCCTCAACGACTTCGAAGGCGAGCGTCTCGACCTGATGGACAAGGGAAATATCGTTCGCACCATTCTGTCTCTGACCGGGCCGGGCGTTCAGGGAGAAGCGCCGGACAATGCGGTCGAGGCGGCCCGCAAGGCGAATGACTTTCTAGCCGGGAAGATTGCGTCCCGACCCGACCGGTTCAGCGGTCTCGCGGCCCTGCCGATGCACGACCCGGATGCCGCCGCGGCCGAGCTGCGGCGATCCGTGAAGGAGCTTGGATTCCTCGGGTGCCTCGTGAACGGGCATACGCATGGCACCTATTACGAAGGGGCGGAATACGATTCCTTCTGGGCGGAACTGTCGTCGCTTGATGTGCCCTTCTACCTCCACCCGACCAACGCTTATGCCAATCCCTATGTCCTGGAAGGGCATCCGGTTCTGTATGGGGCGACCTGGGGCTGGGGCGTCGAGACGGGCAGCCACGCGCTACGCCTCCTGTTTGGCGGCGTCTTCGACCGTTTCCCGAAAGTGCGTGTTGCGCTCGGTCATATGGGGGAAGCCCTGCCGTTTCTGCGATGGCGGTACGACAGCCGCTTTGGCGCCTATCCCATGGGCGTGACCCTGGATCGGGCCCCGTCCGCCTATTTTGGCCGGAACATCGTGATCACGACCTCCGGTGTCTGCTCCCATCCGTCGCTTCTCGGCGCGATCGGCGAAATGGGAGACGAGGCGGTCATGTTCTCCGTCGACTACCCTTACGAGGATAGCGGGGCGGCGGTCGAGTTTATCGAGTCGGCGCCTCTGGACGAAAAGACCCGACGCAATGTCTGTCACGACAATGCTGCGCGTCTCTTCGGTCTGCCGCTCCTTTCCGGGAAAGTGTGAGGCGTCATGGCCTGGTTTCAATCAATCCCGGCGGCTGACGTCCATACGCAGGGTGCGGTGGGCGTCGAGGTGGACGGGCTGCGCATCGCGCTGTTCTCGCTCGACGGAGACATCCATGCGACCGGCAATATCTGTACGCATGCCTTCGCGCTGCTGACCGACGGACATGTCGAAAACGGCTGCGTGGAATGTCCGCTACACCAGGGGCTTTTCGACATCCGTACCGGTAAGGCCCAGGGCACGCCGGTCACCAAGGACATCGCGACCTACGCGGTCGACATCCGCGATGGTCAGGTCTGGGTCGATACCGATTCCCGCCTTGCCGAGACGGACGCGGCGCCGGAGCACACGGAAAGCATGCCGGAGGATCCGAGGGCGCTGCTTATCGTGGGCGCGGGACAGGCCGGTGTCGAAACCGCCGTTGCCGCGCGTCAGAATGGCTTTGCCGGTACCATTACCCTGATTGGCGATGAGCCGGTTCTTCCCTACGAGCGTCCGCCGCTGTCCAAGGGTATGCTGATGGGCGAGTCCGGTCTGGACGAAGCGACGATATACAGCGCCGCGGAACTGGACGCCCTGAAGATTGAACTCCTGAATGGTATTCAGGTGTCCGGCGTTGACCGGAAGGCACGGCGTGTTTCTCTCTCTGACGGCCGGCAGCTTTCCTATGACATGCTTGTACTGGCAACCGGTGCTCGGGCTCGGGAACTCTCCGTCACCGGCAGCGACGAAACTTCGCTCTTCTATCTGCGTAACCTGCGGCATGCGAAATCTCTTGGCGAGGCTCTGCGTAAAGCGACACAGGTTGCTGTGATCGGCGGCGGATTTATCGGACTCGAAATCGCCTCCGCTGCCCGGAAGCTGGGAAAGCATGTCACCGTGATCGAAGCTGCGGCCCGCCTTATGGGACGGCTTCTGCCCGAAGAGGCTGCCGGATACATGCAGGAGCTGGCGGTGGCAAACGGCGTGGCGCTGGAACTGGGGCACACGACCGCCGCCGTATCCCGGGAGGGAGTTATGCTCGACGACGGTCGCATGGTGGCCGCCGATTGCATCGTGGTCGGTATCGGCGCAGTGCCGAATGACGCCTTGGCGCGCGAAGCGGGGCTGGCCGTCGCCGAGCGCGGCGGCATCCTCGTCAACCCAATCGGGCGGACATCGGACCCGGCGATCTACGCGGTCGGCGATGTCGCCGTGCATCGTGATGAGATTTCCGGCCGCGAACACCGTCTGGAGAGCTGGCAGAACGCCAATCTGACGGCCCGGTCGACCGGCATGGCGATTGCCGGGGCGGCCGATCATAGCATCGATCTCCCCTGGTTCTGGTCCGACCTGTTCGGCGGGACGGTCCAGATGCTGGGGCAAATGCGTGACGGTTTGACCCTTGTCCGCCGTGACGGAGGACAGGCGCCGGTATTCTTCGGGCTCAATGAAGAGGGGAGCATTGAACTGGTCGTCGATTTCGGCCAGCCGAAAGCGATCCAGGCGGCGCGAAGCCTGATGCTGGAAGGGACCGAGCTTTCCCCGGCATTACTGACGGATCGGGACGTCGATCTATCCCAATTGAACGAGGATGACATGAAGACAATTCCGCTGGAGAAACGCTTCGTCTGGCCGGCCACGGGCCTCGAACGGATACCGGACTGGGTTTATACCGATCAGGAAATCTTCGACCGGGAAGTCGAGCGGATATTCCACGGCAGGACCTGGAACTATGTCGGTCTGGAAGCGGAAATTCCCAATGCCGGTGACTTCATCCGGTCCTATGTCGGCCCGACCGCCGTCGTCGTGTCGCGCGACGAGGACGGGGGGATCAATGTTTTCGAAAACCGGTGTGCCCATCGCGCCGCAGAGTTCTGCCGGGAATTGCACGGCAATACGGACGAATTCGTCTGTCCCTATCACCAGTGGAGTTACGATCTGAAGGGGAATCTGGCCGGCATCCCGTTCCGTCGCGGCGCTGCCGGTAAAGGCGGAATGGGGCCGGATTTCCAGCCCGAGAAACACGGGTTGCGGTGCCTGTCCGTTGCCACGCGAAACGGCGCGATCTTCGCTTCCTTCGCGTCGGATATGGAAAGCGTCGAAGACTATCTCGGGGAGGACATGCTGAAGGATTTTGACGCGGTATTTTCCGGTCGCAAGATCAAGGTCCTCGGCCATTACCGGCATACGCTGAGCGGAAACTGGAAGCTTTATCCGGAAAATCTGAAGGACCCGTATCACGCGACGCTGTTGCATACGTTCCTGGTGACCTTCGGTCTGCTGGTGGCGGGCAATAAGTCGGCGATGATCGTTGACCCGAAAGGCCGGCATTCGACCATGGCCTCTGCCAAGTCAGATGCCGGTAAGGTGTCGGACGAGGATAAATCGCAGATGCGGGCCTATCGCGACGGGATGACGCTGGAAGATCCGCGCATGATGGATTTCGTGCCCGAATTCGACAGCCCGTGGTCAGTCACGATGCAGGTCGTCTGGCCGAACCTGATCGTTCAGCGCGAGATGAATACGCTGGGCGTGCGCCAGATCAACCCGACCGGCCCTAACGAGTTCACCATGGTCTGGACGATGTTCGGTTATGAGGACGACGACGAGGAAATGACGCGGCACCGTCTGCGGCAGGGGAATCTGATGGGGCCGGCCGGCTATCTCGGCATGGAAGACAACGAGGCCATCAAATTCGTGCAGGACGGCATGCTGAACACGCGCAAGGGCGAGCATCTGATCGCACTCGATCCGGAGGTGCCCGCCGGCACGTCGGACACGCTGATTTCAGAGGCGGCCATTCGCGCGATGTACAAATACTGGCGTCAGGAGATGGGATTGTGATGACCATGGATGCTCAGGAAAACTCGGTGGGGTCACCGCTGGACACACGGGAAGCGCGCCGCGAAGCGCGGTTGGCGATTGAGGAGTTCAACGCCGAATATTGCGCCGTTCTCGACGATGGCGCTCTCGAGGATTGGCCTGATTTCTTCACGGAGGACGGTTTCTACAACATCACCGCACGCGAGAATTTCGATCGCGGCATGCCGGTCGGTCTCGTCTACTGCGAGAGCCGTGCCATGATGCGCGATCGGGCTCTGGCCGTGAGCAAGACATCGATGTTCGGCCCACGGTTCCTGCGCCACTTTATCACGAATACGCGGGTTACGGGGATTGAGGCGGACGGCACGATCTGTGCGCAATCGAATTACATACTGCTGGAAGTTCTGATGGATGTGCCCGATGGCCGTCTGCATCAGGCCGGCCGCCTGTTTGACCGGTTCGAGCCGCAAAGCGATGGCGGGCTGCTGCTGAAGTCCCGCATCGCCGTATACGATACGCTGCTGGTGGCGAACGCCCTGGTGCTACCCGTCTGAGGTGTTGCCCGTCTGACTGGCCGGAAAAGAGAAAGCGGCCGGGCGGCCGCTTCAAGGTGATGATACCGCCCGCAGGTGCCTGCGGGCGGTATCTTACTTTTTGAACAGGGATACAATCAGGCTGCGCAAGAGGGCCCAGGCGCTCACGCCGCGGCTTTCACGAACCTCGCCACCGGACAGGACGGCGTCACAATTCGCGGTGAACTCCGCGAGGATGTGATTGACTAGACCGTTGACGAGTTCGGGCCGGTTGAACTGGCCGAGAAGGCCTTCGATTCGGAACTTGAAATCGACATCGACGGCGCTGTTGTCGCCGCTCTCCGCCGGGTGCACGGAATAGGTCATGTGGCCTTCGACATTGGACTGGCCGCCGCGGTCCTTGCCGCGACCCTCGACCCGTCCCGTATGGGTGGCGGGGTCGAAAGTATAGTGTCCTTCGCCCTCGAATTTGGCCTTGATCGGGCCGAAGCTCACGGCGACGAAACCGGCGAAGGTTTCCGCATCATGCCCGGTTAGTTCCGCACCCGGCAGACAGCGGGCGACCGCATTGAGGTCGCTGAAATGGTCCCAGACAGCATCTGGCGCATGGTCGAGCGTGACACGGCGGCTGACGACGGTCCATCCGTCCTGAATGACGGTTTTGCCCTGCGCGGCGCCGGCTTCCGGTTTTTCGGCCGCGGTGACCTCCGCTTCGAAGGGCGTAAAGCCGGCCGCGTCCGGCTCAGGGAAAGAGGCGGCCGGTTCGGCGGCAATGCCCAGGGCATTGCGTTCCTCGATTACCTGCCGGATGGAGTCGACGATTCCCATATAGCCGGTGCAGCGGCACAGATTACCCGACAATTCGTGGCGAATGACCGCCTCATCCGGTGTTTCAAGACGGGCGACGATGTCGCGGGATGTCGCCAGCATGCCCGGCGTGCAGAATCCGCATTGAAGCGCATGGTTCCGGTTGAAGGCTTCGCGCAGACGGTCCATCAGCGTGTCCCCGTCATATCCTTCCAGCGTCTCGATCTCGGCGCCGTCGCAGCTATTGGCGAATGTCAGACAGGATCGCACGGGGCGTCCGTTCATCCGCACCGTACAGGCGCCGCAGACTCCCTGCTCGCAGGCGAGATGCGTGGCCGTCAGATTCATCTGATCGCGCAGGACCTCGGCCAGTTGCGTCCGCGGCGTCGCCAGAACGGTCGCTTTCCGCCCGTTGACGGTCAGGGTGATCGGCGTGGGTTGGATGTTGCTCATTTTGCAAGTACCTTTTCGAGGGCGCGCCGGGTCGCCGTGGCCAGAAGGTGTCGTTTCACCCGATCCGCGTCGGGCAGTTCCCGTGCCAGGATCTCTTCGATCCGGCCGTCTTTCGGAAGCATTGCGCTGCGCGCCGTCTCGACGGCCAACTCATCCAGAATAAGCGGCGCGCCGCCCGTGGCGCCGACGACGATCCGGGCATAGCGCCGGGTGGGGTCGAAAACCGCGGCACCGATGGCGTCCGCGAATTCACCGACCTTTCGGCAGACCTTGTAATAGCCCCAATGGGCATCGCCGCGCCCCACCGGAACAGAGACGGATTCAATGATCTCGTCCGCGTTCAGGGCCGTGCGATAGGCGCCATGCATGAACGAGCCCATCGCCATCTGGCGGCGTTCGCCCGCGGCATTGACCAGTGTCAGTTCCGCGCCGATTGCCGTCATCGTCGTGACCCAGTCGGCGGCCGGATCGGCATGTGCGAGGGAGCCACCGATCGTGCCGCGATTGCGCACCGCCCGATAGGCGATGTTGTGTGCAACGCTCCGCATCATGGCGGGCAGCGGCACCGGGCTGTCGCCGTCTTCGATCCGGGCATGGGTGACCGCGGCGCCGATGATGAGCGTATCTTTCTCAATACGGATATCCTTGAACGCGGCGATGGCGCCGATATCGACAAGGCTTGCCGGACGGGCGAGGCGCAGGTTCAGCATCGGGCCGAGCGATTGCCCACCCGAGATGATCTTTGTGTCGGCGGCTTTCAGCGCCGCTGCTGCATCGGTGCCGGTGTCCGGGAATGAATGCGTGAATCCGACGGGTTTCATGCCGACGCTCCTGCTCGATTCTGTTCCTTCGCCTCGAAGATTGCTTCGAGAACGCGATGCGGCGTTGCCGGGATCTGTGTGAGCTCAGCGCCGAGAGGGGCGAGCGCATCATTGATCGCGTTGACGATTGCGCCGCTCGGCGCGATGGCCGCCCCTTCACCGACGCCCTTGATGCCGTGCCGTGTGTACGGAGAGGGCGACTCGCTGTGGCCCAGCCGGAAGGACGGCAGTTCGGACGGTCCCGGCAGGACATAATCGGCCAGCGTGGAGGTCAGAGGTTGGCCTCCGGAATCGTACAGGGTCTCCTCGAACAGGGCGGTGCCGATCCCCTGCGCCGCGCCGCCATAGGACTGGCCGTCGAGGATCATCGGGTTCACGCGGCGGCCGCAATCTTCGAAAATCACATAATCCAGGATTTCCACGCGGCCGGTATCCGGATCGACCTCGACGATCGCCGCATGGGTCGCATAGGTGAAAACGCCTGTGTCGATGTCCGGCTTGTAGCCCTCGGTAACCTCAAGCCCCGCCGTGTTGACAGTATCCGGCAGACGATCGGGGTGCAGGTACCAGGCGTCGGCGATCTCGGCGAAGGAGACGGAAGCCTGGCCATGGACGACACGGCCATCCTTTATTTCCGTTTTTTCCGGATCGCATTGCAGCAGATGGGCACCGTGGATCCGGAGTCGCCGCACCAGCTCTTCCGATGCCTTTGACACCGCACCGCCGGCCATCACCATGCCGCGGGAGGCATAGGCCCCGGTCGAATAGGGGGTGAGACCGGTATCGCCCATGACGATCTTGACCCGGTCGATATCGACCTTGAGCCAGTCGCAGGCGACCTGAGCCAGGGTTGTCTCGAGCCCCTGGCCAAAAGAATGGTTCCCGGATTTCACTTCGATGGAGCCTGACGGCGTCAGCTTGACCATCGCCTGTTCGTAGCCGGGGACGAGCGGTAGACCCCAGGCGGCGAAGACCTTTGTCCCGTGGGCCGATTGCTCAGTGAAGGAAGAGAGGCCAAGACCGATGAACCGGCCGTCACGCGCGGCCTCTTCCTTGCGTTTGCGGAATGTGTCGAAACCGATCATGTCGGCGGCCTGCACCGCTGCGGACGGGTAGTCGCCCGTGTCGTAGAATTTGCCGGTGATGTTGGTGTAGGGCATTGCCTCCGCTTGGACGAGATTGAGACGGCGGATTTCCAGCGGATCCTTGCCGACGGCGCGCGCGATGGCATCAATGGTCAGTTCCATCGCGAAACAGACGCCCGGGCGGGCCACGCCGCGATAGGGTGTAAAGGCCGGTTTGTTCGTCGCGACAGAATAGGTCCGGCAGGAATAGGCGCCCAGATCATACGGGCCGGGCAGATTGCCGCCAGCCTGCGCCGCTTCCAGGCAGGCCGTGAACGGCCAGACGGAATAGGCGCCGATATCGACCCAGATATCCGCATCGACACCCAGAAGCCGACCGTTCTTGTCGGCATAGGCCTTCAGCTTGTAGCGGTGTTCGCGCGTATTCGCACCGGCGGTGAGATGCTCGCGGCGGTCTTCGGTCCAGCGGATCGGGCGATTGCAATGCCGGGCGGTCCAGGCGACCGAAAGTTCCTCTGGCTGCAGCACGCATTTGTATCCAAAGCCGCCGCCGACATCCGGCGCGACAACGCGGACATCCGCCTGATCGAGCTGCAGCGATTGGGAAATACCGGTGCGGATCAGATGTGGCACCTGGGTCGAGGTGTAGACGACCAATTGGTCGTATTTCGTGTCCCAATGGGCGAGCACGCCCTTGCCTTCCATCGGATTCATGCACTGGCGGGCCGTGTTGTATTCCCGCTCGATTACGACCGCGGCATTTTTCTTCGCCTCGCTCAGGTCGCTGTTGAATTCGGTGGTCAGGAACAGGTTGTCGCCCCATTCCTCGTGCAGAAGGGGCGGGTTTTTCTCCAGTGCCGTATCGATCGACGCCACCGGCGGCAGCGGCTCAAGATCGACCCTCACCGATTCTGCGATGTCTTCCGCCTCGGCGCGTGTCGGCGCAATACAGATCGCAATACATTCCCCGACATAGCGCACCTTGTCTTTCGCCAATGCGGGATAGTCGGATTGCTTATAGCTGGGCAGGCTCGATTCCGCGCGGATGGGCAGCACATCAGGCATATCCGCTGCGACGAATACCCGGGACTCAAGCCCATCCGGTTTCTCAATGCCGCGGATTCGCGCATGGGCGAGCGGGCTGCGGACGAAGGCCGCCTCCCAACATCCGGCGATCTTTATATCGCCAACGAACTGCGCCGTTCCGCGAAGATGCCGGGCATCTTCCTTGCGCAGAACGCGTTCACCAATGCCGGAGGTCATTTGCCAGTCTCCATACCCTGTTTCTTCGGCACAGCATGACGACAGCCCGTCTCCCGATCCTTTGGGGTGTTGGGTGTTTGTCCGCTATGCATATGAAAGAACTAGTGTTCTTGCTTCTCTCTATCCCCGACGGCGACACGATGTTTCCCTTATTGAATCGAGGTGTTATCTTGCTCGCCGATAAAGGGGAGTATACATCGCATTTGTTGTGTGGCAACAGGCCATCGAATAGATGAAACTACTCGTGTACGGCTTATTCCGTTTATAAAAGCCGATAGGGTTTGTGTGGAGGAAGGTCATGATCAGCAACCGTCATGCGAAAATCGATGACGTTCTCGAAAGCCCGCTGGGGCAGCCGAAATATAACAATCTTTGGGGGCGTCCGGGATATCTGATCCGGCGGCTACACCAAATTCATGTCGGCCTGTTTGCCGAGGAATGCAACTCCAAGGAATTCACGGCCGTTCAATATGCCGTGCTGTCGGTACTCTATAACGGCGATCAGTTCGACCAGCACACATTGTCGAAGGCGGTCGGGATCGACCGCACGAGCGGCGCGGATGTTTTCAAGCGTCTGGTCCGGCGGGGACTGGTGTCGCGCGAACCGTCCGAGCAGGACCGGCGCGCCAAGGTGGTCCGCATCACCGAAGAAGGCCGGGAACTCGTCCGGGGCATGCGCCCGGCCATGGAACGGGCACAGGAGAAATTGCTGGCCCCGCTCTCCGAGGACGAACAGGGGCAGTTCATGGACTTCATCCGTCGTCTGGTCGAAGCGAATAATGACGCCAGTCGCGCGCCGATGGCGTGAGCGGCCCTCGCCAAATCTCGAATGCCGGTTCCGGTCGGCGACATGTTGCGCGCCTGAATTGGGACCGTTTTTTCCGCGATCGGCGGTCGGATCTCCATATTTTGTGACAAAAAAATAAAAAACCCATTGCCTCCATAAAAAAACGAGGCATACTCCGTATCAGATCAGGGAGCATACTCCTTAATAAAAAGACGGATGGGGAAAATGGACGATATGCGACTATGTCGAGGCGGCAGGCCGTCTCCATATGGCGGTCCCGACTGTTTGGTCGGTGCCGATCTCGTCGATTGTCATGGGCGGGAGCGCTCGTGATGACTTTGTTTCTACAATTCTTGCTGACCGGAATTGTCACGGGCTGTTTTCTGGTGTTGGCGACGATCGGCTTCTCCTTCACCCGACGGGTCGAAGGGTTTCTGAACATCGCGCATGCGGAACTGCTGGGCGTGTCGGCCTTCACGACCTGGGGACTGAACAAGCTGGCAGGGTGGCATATCCTGCCATCCGCGGCGGTCGGGATCATTGTCACCGCATTCCTGGGTCTGGCCATTGGACGGATCGTCTATGATCCGATCCGACGCTTCGGTCCGGCGGTCCTGCTGATCACGTCTGTCGGTGTTTCCTATGCCATCGGTGGGGTGATCGATGCCGTTATCGGCACAGGCATTCGCACACTGGATATTCCCCTGGCCACGTCCTACCGCTTCTGGGGCCTGCGCATCACGGATTACCAGCTTCTCGTGGTCGCGCTCGCGATCGTGGCAAGCGGGTCTCTGGCGCTGTTCCTGAACAAGACGAAAACCGGTCTGGCCATTCGCGCCATCTCCGTGAACCCGGAACTGGCAGCGTCCCGTGGGATCGACGTTCAGAAGACGTCGCGTGCGACCTGGCTAATTTCCTCCGGGCTGGCCGGGCTCGCCGGCGTCATGCTGTCGGTGATCGCGACCCTGTCCACGGATATCGCCTTCCATCAGATCCTGCAGATCCTCGCCGTCGCCATTCTGGCCGGGCTCGGATCCCTCTATGCGGTGATCCTGTCCGGACTGATCGTCGGGATCGCGATGGATGTGTCGGTCTTTTGGATCCCAGCCGGCTACCGCCCGCTCATTGCATTCGCGGTGGTGATCCTGGTTCTTCTCGTGCGCCCGCAGGGCCTGGCAGGGAGCAAGTCTTCGTGATGATACAGAGCCTTCTCCTATCGACTCTCATGTTCGGGGCCCTTTTCTCGGTCCTGTCCATTTCGCTGAACCTTCAATATGCGCGCGGTGGCATGATCAACTTCGGCACGGTCGCCTACTTCGCGGCCGGCGCTTATGCCTATGCGATCTTCACACAGGAACCGCCATCGGGCCTGGATCAGTATGCGTTCGGCTTCGACCTGCCCTGGTGGGCCGGTTTCCTGGCAGCCGGCGTTGCGGCGACCCTGTTCGCCCTCATCACCGGCTGGCCGACCCTGCGGCTGCGGGGGGAATATCTCGCCCTGACAACCTTCGCCTTTGCCGAGGTGTTGCATTCCTTCCTCCTGAACGAGCGGCGGATCGGAAACGGCAGCGTCGGTCTCGCGAATGTAGAGCGGCCGGATTTGTCCTTCTTCGGTCTCGACGAGCAGATCGGCTATGCGGTGGCGGCATGCGTTCTGATGCTGGTGACGGCCTGGCTGTTCAATCGTCTGCTGGCCTCGCCTTATGGCCGGCTTGTGGATGCGACACGGGATGATGAAACCGCCGCCGAAGCGGTCGGCAAGGATACGACACGGACGCGGCTGCAGGTTTTCGTCATCTCCGCCATTCCGATCGGTTTTGCCGGGGCGCTCTACGCGATGATCACGACGCTGGTGTCGCCGGCCCTGTTCACGGCGGAGATCACCTTCTTTGTCTGGATCGCCCTGGTGTTGGGCGGTGAGCGAACCATCCTCGGCGCGATCATCGGCACTATGGCCCTGGTTTTCTTCCAAGAACTCGTTCGGATGATCCCGTTCGAAAGCGTGCGCTCCGCACAGATCGCCGCCTCGGTTGAGGAGGTCCTAACCGGTGTCCTGTTCATCATCGTTCTGCGTTGGCAGCCCTGGGAAAAAATGAAGCGGAGGAAAGGGGCATGAGCGACGCGATCCTCAAAGTCGAAGGCGTCATAAAGAATTTTGGCGGCTTTCGCGCGGTGGGCGGCCCGGACGGGCTCACCTTCAATGTTCCCCGTGGCGGCTTTCTCGGCCTGATCGGTCCGAATGGTGCCGGCAAATCGACGACCTTCAATCTGGTTTCCGGCGTGCTCAAACCCAGCGAAGGCCGGGTGGTTCTGGAAGACAAGGATCTCTCCGACTGTAAGGCGTCGGATATCGCCGGCCTCGGTCTTGCGCGGACGTTCCAGACGCCGCGCGCCTTCCCCTCTTTGACGGTTCTCGAAAACGTCATGGTCGGGGTAAGCCACACCAATGAGGGACCGTTCTCTGCGATGCTCGGCAACTGGCGGCAGTCCGACGGTGAATTACGCGAGAAGGCACAGGCGGCCCTGGCGAAGGTCGGGTTGCACGGTCACGAGGACGACGAGGTCGGCAATCTTTCCGGCGGCGAGTTGCGCATGCTGGAAGTCGCCCGTCAGCTCGTTCGCGAGCCGAAAGTGTTCCTCCTGGATGAGCCGACGGCCGGTGTCGATCCGACGCTTCAGCAGAAACTCGCCTCGCTGTTGGCGGATCTGCATGCCGCCGGCACGACGTTGATCGTCGTCGAGCATAACCTGGCCTTCCTGCTCAATCTCGCGGATCGGGTCGTCGTGCTTCAGAACGGTGCCCTTCTCGCGGAAGGGGCGCCGGATGAAATCCGACGCAATCCGGATGTCGTTGCAGCCTATCTGGGAGCTGACCATGAAGCTTGAAGTGAACGGCCTGCACAGCGGCTACGGAAAAGTCACCATCCTCCACGGCGTCGATTTCGTGGCGGAGCCGGGTGAGATCACCTGTGTCCTGGGCGCGAACGGCGCCGGCAAGAGCACGCTGATGAAAACCATCGCCGGGCATCTGCCCGTGGGTAAGGGCGATATATTGCTGAACGGGCAGTCGATCGCATCCTTCAACGCCCTGCACACGACGATGGCCGGTGTCGGCTACGTCCCACAGGGCAACAACACATTTGGCGAGATGACCGTGCGCGACAATCTGTTGGCGTCGGCACTCAGCTTCAGCAATACGCAGGCGCGGATTGAGGATACCTATGCACGGTTCCCGATCCTGAAGGAACGGTCCAATCAGCAGGCATCCACCCTGTCCGGCGGGGAGCGTCAGACGCTCGCGATCGCCAATGCATTGGTCGGCAATCCGCAAATGCTGATCCTTGATGAACCGACGGCGGGACTCGCGCCGATCTTTGTCGATCGGATCATCGAATGGGTCTGGGAACTCGCCCAGGATGGCGTGAGCGTCATCTGGGTCGTGGAACAGGACCCGGAAAAAATCCTGAAAATATCGCGGACCACCTGGATGCTCGATGCAGGCTGCAACCGTGAAACCCTGCCCAGCGAGGACCTCCTCGTGCCGGGCCGGTTGGAGGAAATGCTCCTTCAGGCGCATTGACCGCAAATAATTGCAAAACAGAGCGAACAGAAAACTTGGAGGTTTCTATGGGTGGCATGAAGAAAGTTCTCAGCGGTTTCACGGCTCTCGCCACGATCGCGTCCGTTGCCGTACCTGCCGTCGCGCAGGCCGATGACGTCACGGTCGGCGTGCTTGTTCCCCTGACGGGCGAACTGGGTGAATTCGGTAAAATCGTCGCCGGCTCGGTCGAGCTCGGTGTCAAACAGATCAACGAAGCGGGCGGCACCAAATGCGGCATGCTCCGTACCGTCGTCGCGGATACGGCCGGCAGTGCGGAGCAGGCCATTCGCGAGGCGACCAAGATGATCGATACGGAAGGCGCGGTTGCCCTCCTCGGTCCGACGTCGGGTGCCATGGTCGCGCTGGTCGATCTGGCCAAGCGTAAAGAAACAGTGGTGATGTCGCCTTATGCCGGGACGATCACGCTGAACGAAATCGGCGGCGACTACATCTATCGCACAGTGTCCTCGGATCTGGGTGACGGGGAGGCCTCGGGTCTCTGGCTCAAGGAAAAGGGCTACAAGAAGGTCGCCTTCCTGGTGCAGAATGAGGAATCCACGATCTCCCCGGCCCAGGTCGCCCAGGAACGTCTGAAGGATGCCGGTATCGAACTGACGGATTACGTGATCTACAATCCGGGCCAGCCGTCCTATCAGGCCGAGTTGATCTCGGTCCTCGCGAATGAGCCGGACGCGATCTATCTCGCGGGGGGGCAGGAATCCGGTGTGACGGTTCTCAAGGAAGCGGCGGCCGGCGGCTATGGCGGCGAATGGCTGCTGACGGCGGACCTCGCGGTGCCGGAAGTCTTCGACGCGCTGGATCCGCGCATCCTGAACGACAAGGCCTATGTCGAAGTCGCTCAGGCGGACAAATCCCTGCCGGAATACAAGGCGTTCGAAGCCTTCCACAAGGCGGAAACCGGTGCCGAGCCGGGTCCGTTCGCGGCCAACTCCTATGACATGGCGATGCTGGTCGCGCTGGCGCTGGAAGCGTCCGACGGCTGCACCGGGGCTGCGGTCAATTCCATGATCCGCGATGTCACGGAAGGCGGCGAGAAAGTCTCTTCCTTCGCCGACGGCAAGGCGGCGCTCGCCGACGGCAAGGACATCGATTACGAAGGGGCCTCCGGTCCGCTGACGCTCGACAAGAGCGGTACGCCGGCCGGTGCCTATCAGATCATGAAGGCTGTCGACGGCGCCTGGGTAGATGAGAAATTCTTCCCGGCCAGCGCTTTCGAATAAGATCCGCGGGGCCGGATCAGGCCCCGGTAATCAAGTTTGGCAAAGGTCCGGCAAGAGCCGGACCTTTGTCGTTCCAGCCCGTGTGATATTTCCAAGGATTTTGTGTTCCCCGTCAGCACATATGGCCCACACCCTCCAATGCAAGATCGTCGACAAAGCCCTCCTACGTCCGAATATCGGTGATATCGGTCACCCAGGCCCGATCCGGTGCCGCCACGTCGCACCGCCGATTCTGGACGGTGGCGACTTCCTGACGCCGGTCGGCGCGTGTTTTAATAGTGCCTGATTGACCTCTAGCGCTATTATCCGTCCTTTCGTGGAGTGAACGCCGTGGTCAGCACTTGAACATCCTGTTATTCCGAACAGTCGGATTTCGCGGCTACCGGACAATGCTGCGACGGGCGCACAAGCGCATCCGATCTGGAGAAGAACCAAAATGCGGGGTGAACCGGTGATGACGGATATTCTTTCCAAACTATCGGAGGCACGCGCCATCCCTGTCGTCCGTCATGCGGACGCATCGGTTGCGGCGCGGGGGGCCTCAATTCTCGCAGAGAACGGGTTTCCGGTCGTAGAAGTGACCTTCACCGTCCCCGAAGCGGCGAACCTCATCGCATCGCTGCGGGATCGGCAGCCAGAGGCATGTTTCGGCGCGGGGACCGTTATGACCGTGGCCCAGGCGAATGCGGCAATCGACGCGGGGGCCGAATTCATCGTTTCACCCTGTCTGGCGGAGGATGTCGCCGACCTATGCGAAGAGCGGGCGGTTCCCTATCTGCCGGGGGCGGCAACCCCGAAGGAAGTATTCGCCTGCTGGCAGGCGGGAGCAGCGGTCGTGAAGGTGTTCCCGGCAAAACAGGCGGGCGGCCCCGGTTTCGTAAAGGCCGTCAAAGCGGTTTTCCCCGACATTCCGTTGATGCCCACGGGCGGAATCGGTCTGGACGATATGCAGGATTATTTGGATGCAGGTGTCCTCTGCGTCGGGCTTGGGGAGCTGTTTCCCGCGCGCGACCTAGAACGTGGCGACGACGGCGCCGCAATGGAGTTCGTTCGGGCAGCTTATGTACGCGTACGCGGACTTTCCAAGAAGTAGGAAGCGATAAAAGATACGTGGTCGTGCCGCGCGGGCCTGCGACATATGGATATGTTTGAGGAATTTGGAGACGGTGATGAGCGTGGATCTTCTGTGCTTCGGCGAACCGATGTTGGAATTCAATCAGCAATCCGACGGCAACTATCTGCCCGGACATGGCGGGGATACGTCCAACTGCGCCATTGCTGCTGCGCGGTCCGGGGCGTCCGTGGGTATGCTGGCCCATGTCGGCGCGGATGCCTTCGGGGACAGTTTCCTGTCCTTGTGGGAGGTTGAGGGCGTCGATACATCCACTGTCACGGGGTCGGCGGTGGCCCATACCGGCATCTACTTTGTCAGCCACGGACCGGACGGCCATCAATTCAGCTATATGCGGGCGGGATCGGCCTCCAGCCGCGTAACGCCGCAGGATCTGCCCGTCGCGGATATCGAGGCGGCGAAAATTCTGCATGTGTCGGGGATCAGTCAGGCGATTTCCAATACTGCGGCGGATGCCGTTTTCGCGGCGATCGATATCGCGCGGGCGGCGGGAACGCGCGTTTCCTACGATACGAATCTTCGATTGAAACTGTGGCCGTTGGCGCGGGCGCGGGCCGTCACCCATGCGGCAATGGCCATGGCGGATATCGCGCTTCCGGGTAAGGACGATGCGGAACACCTGACCGGCCTGTCGGACCCGGATGCGATCGTCGACTTTTATCTGACGCTCGGTGCCAAGGTCGTGGCCCTGACCCTCGGGTCGGACGGGACATTGGTCGCGACATCGGATCGACGGGAGCGTATCGCGGCCTTCCCGGTGAAGGCGGTGGACGCAACGGGGGCCGGCGATACGTTCGACGGCGCGTTTCTAGGCGAATTGTTGAGGACCGATGACCCGTTTGCCGCCGGGCGCTACGCCAATGCGGCGGCAGCTCTGTCGACCTTGGGCTATGGTGCCGTGGCACCGATGCCGACGCGATCGGCCGTCGATAGATTTCTGGAGGAGCGCAATAAATGATGAAACATGCCCTTGTTACCGGCGGGACGCGGGGGATCGGGCGCGGGGTCGTCGATGTCCTGCTGTCCCAAGGCTGGCGGGTGACCGCGACCGGCGTCAACCCGGATCACGTTTCGAAAGCGCGGGACGCCGACTATTTGACGAACCGTATCCTGGACGTGACCGACGGCGCGGGCGTGGCGGCGCTTGTCGCCGAGATCGATCGTCTGGACGCGCTGATCAACTGCGCCGGGATCACCAAACGCGGTCAGGAATACGACATCGATGCCTTCGAACAAGTGATTGCCGTCAACCTGACCGGCACGATGCGGATGTGTACGGCCTGCCATGACCTCTTGGCGGAGTCCGGCGGGGCCATCGTCAATGTCGCGTCCATGTTGACGTTTTTCGGTGGGCCTTTGGTTCCGGCCTATACCGCGTCGAAAGGCGGTGTCGGGCAGTTGACGAAAGCATTGGCGGCCCATTGGGCAAAGGACGGTATTCGTGTGAACGCCGTTGCGCCTGGATGGATCCACACCGACCTGACACAGGTTCTCAAAGACGACCCGGTTCGGAACGACACGGTATTGTCGCGCACCCCGATGGGACGATGGGGCGATCCCGAAGATGTCGGCCGTGCAATCTCCCTCCTATTGTCACCGGATGCGGGATTTGTGACCGGAACGGTTATTCCCGTGGATGGCGGTTACAGCGCCGTTTGATCATGGCAATAAAATCAACGGCAAGCGACGGCCCCGCCAGCGGCACCAATTGACGATTGCGTCGACAGGCCGTGACCGTCGTTAGGTTAGGTTTTCACTAAGCGTGGGCGAGAGAATTGCTACTATGACCTAGCCTTCTCCTGGTGCTTCATTGCAGTGCAGCAACGGGGAGACGACAGCGTGAGTAAGACAGCCTTCGACTATATCATTATCGGCGCGGGGTCGGCGGGATGCGTTCTCGCCAATCGGTTGTCGGCGAATAGCGGCAATTCGGTCTGCGTGGTCGAAGGTGGCGGGTCGGAAAGCGCGCCGAATGTCAGCATTCCGGCGGGTATCCTGTCGCTCTACGGCAATCCGAAATACGACTACGCCTATGTCGGGACGCCGCAACCGGAACTCAACAATCGTCGGATTCCGGTCAATCGCGGTAAGGCCCTGGGCGGGTCGTCGACGATCAATTCCATGGTCTTCATTCGCGGGGCTTGTTCGGATTATGACGAATGGGCGGAACTCGGCTGCGCGGGATGGGCCTGGGACGATGTACTGCCCGTCTTCAAATCGCTGGAGCGGAACCGGGTCGGCCAATCCGCGGATTGGCACGGTTTCGACGGTGAACTCTATGTCAACAAGGCGCGTGACCCGAACCCGGTCTCCCGAATGTTCATTGAGGCCGGAAAATCCGTCGGCTTGCCGGAAAAGACGGACTTCAACGACGGCGATCAATTCGGTGTCGGGATTTACAACGTCACGCAAAAGGACGGGATGCGCTGGTCGTCTTATCGCGCCTTCCTGAAACCGGTTCTGGACCGTCCGAACCTGACCGTCCTGGCGGAAACGGAAACCCGCCGCCTCATCCTGGACGGGACCCGCGTCACGGGGGTGGAGGTCGCCACGAAAGCGGGCGTGCAGACATTGACGGCGGCGAAGGAGGTTATTCTGTCCGCCGGGGCGATCGGATCGCCGACCTTGATGATGCGGTCGGGGATCGGTCCCGCCGCTGGTTTGAAAGCCGCGGGCGTGTCGGTCCTGCACGACCTGCCCGGTGTCGGCCAGAATTTGCGCGATCACGTGGATGGGATGATTACCGTCCGGTCGAGTTCAACGAAAACGCTGGGACTGTCCGTCGCAAACCTGCCGTCGATGCTGGCCGCGCCGTTCCAGTGGATGTTCGCCCGCAAGGGGATGCTGACGACCAACTATGTCGAAGCGGGCGGTTTCGCGAAGACCAAATATGCCGGAAAGGAACCGGATATTCAGTTCCATTTCGTCCCCGGCTACCGCAGCCATCGAGGTCGGCTGGTGGAATACGGCCATGGTTATGCCGTCCATACCTGCGTCCTGCGGCCCAAATCCGTGGGGGAAATCCGTCTTGTCGGGAATGGCGCGGCGGAAATCGACCACAAATTCTTCTCCGCCCCCGAAGACGCGCAGACGCTCGTCGAAGGGATCAAGGTCGCGCGGTCGATTTTCGAATCCGATGTCTTCGCCCCCATTCGCGGGCCGGAAATCCTGCCCGGCCCGGACGTCCGGACCGATGACGAAATCCTGGACTACCTGCGGGCGGAGGCACTGACCGTCTATCACCCGGTCGGGACCTGCAAGATGGGGACGGACCCGATGGCGGTGGTCGATCCGGCGACGATGAAGGTCTCCGGCCTCGACGGGCTGCGGGTCGCGGATGCGTCCATCATGCCGACGCTGATCGGCGGGAATACCAATGTTCCGTCGATGATGATCGGCGAACGATGCGCCCGGGCCGTTCTAATTAGTTAGGCCTAAACTAATCATAAGTGATGTATGTTTTTCTTTTCCCTTATCAGGAGATGCGTCAGATATCACGGGACCTGCCGCTGAGCGGCAACCGGAATATGCAGACGATCGGAAAGGGACGCTGAAATGTCGGTCGAGAAAACGGAAGTGCTTGTTGTCGGCGGCGGTCAGGCTGGGATAGCGATGAGCGAACATCTGGGTAAGAACGCCATTCCCCATATCGTCCTGGAACGCAGCCGGATCGCCGAACGCTGGCGGTCGGAACGGTGGGATTCGCTGGTCGCCAACGGCCCGGCCTGGCACGACCGTTTCCCCAACGGTGAATTCGATGGCTTCGATCAGGATGCCTTCGTGCCGAAGGAAGGCATCGCAGACTACCTCGTCGATTATGCCGCCCGTATCAAAGCGCCGATCCGGTGCGGTGTGTCCGTGACGTCGGTGACGCGTCTAGACGGTTGGTCCGGTTTTCGGGTGGAAACGTCGGACGGGGTGATTGAAGCGCAATATGTCGTCGCCGCGACCGGCCCGTTTCAGAAGCCGATCATCCCCGGTATCGTGCCGGATGAAGCCGGGGTCGCGCAGATCCATTCCAATGCCTACCGCAATCCGGCGCAATTGCCGGACGGGGCGGTTCTGGTCGTCGGCGCGGGGTCGTCCGGCGTTCAGATCGCCGACGAGTTGAACCAAGCCGGAAAGCGCGTCTATCTGTCGGTCGGTCCGCATGACCGCCCGCCGCGCCGCTATCGTGGGCGGGATTTCGTTTGGTGGCTGGGTGTCCTGAATAAGTGGGATGCGGAAACAACGCCGGGCGTCGAACACACGACCATCGCCGTCAGCGGCGCGGATGGTGGACACACCATCGATTTCCGGAACCTGGCGGAACAGGGGATCACCTTGGTCGGCCGCACCGAAACCTATCGCGACGGTGTGATGTCCTTCGCATCCGACTTGACGCGCAATGTCGCCGCCGGGGACGCCAATTACCTATCCTTGTTGGACGAGGCCGATGACTTCGTCGCCCGCAACGGGCTGGACCTGCCGGAAGAACCCGACGCGCGCGTGATCGGCCCGGACCCGGCCTGCATGACCGATCCGATTTCGCAACTGGACCTGAAAGAGGCGGGGATCACCACGATCCTGTGGGCCACGGGATTCGCGCTGGATTTCGGCTGGTTGCAGGTCGATGCCTTCGACAAGTCTGGACGCCCTGCCCATCGGCGCGGTGTGTCCACGGAGCCGGGGGTCTATTTCCTGGGGCTGCCGTGGCAGTCGCGGCGCGGGTCGTCCTTCCTCTGGGGCGTCTGGCACGATGCGAAATTCGTCGCCGACCATATTTCCAAACAGCGCGGCTACTTGTCATATAAGGGCTCGGAGGTCCGTTTGCCCGAACCCGCCTGACGCATCGAATCTTAACCCTATCCGGCATGGAGAGCCCAATGGCCCACACCCGCATTCGTAAGTTCAACACGCGCGACACCTATCCCGAACAGAAGCTGGATAACGATCTGTGCCAGGCGGTCGTCGCCCGTGGCGCCACCGTCTTCCTGCGCGGCCAGTGCCCGCAGGACCTGGACACGGCGGAAAATATCAAAAGCGGCGATCCGGTGGAACAGACCCACAAGGTGATGCAGAACATCCAGCAGCTCATCACCGAAGCGGGCGGAGAGATGGCGCATATGTGCAAGGTCGTCGTCTACCTGACCGACGTGCGTCACCGGGAAGCGGTCTATCGCACGATGGGCGACTATATTCGCGGCGTGCATCCGGTTTCGACCGGCGTGGTGGTGACGGCGCTGGCCCGTCCGGAATGGCTGGTCGAAATCGACGCCACATTCGTTATCCCCGATTGATCGACACCGAAAGGGGGCCCGATGACCTTCTCTATCGTTGCACGCTGCGCTGAAACCGGTCGGTTCGGTCTGGCAATTTCGTCGTCCTCCCCGGCGGTGGCGGCGCGGTGCGCTTTCGCACGGGCCGGTGTCGGCGCGGTCGCGACCCAGAACGTGACCAACCCGGCGCTGGGGCCGATCGTTCTGGACCTCCTGGCGGCGGGGAAATCCGCAGAGGACGCATTGGCCGCCGCGATCCGGGACGAAGCCTATCCCGATTACCGGCAGGTGCTCGCCGTTGACGGGCAGGGCGGTACCGCGATTCATTCCGGCGGTAAGGCTTTGGGTACGTGGTCGTCGGCATCCGGCAGGGATTGTGCGGCCGGCGGAAACCTGCTGGCTGATGCCGGCGTCCCGCAAGCGATGGTGACGGGGTTTGAGAAGGCCACCGGCTCCCTGGGCGACCGACTGATCGCAGCCATGCAGGCGGCGCTGTCCCTGGGGGGAGAGGCCGGTCCCGTCCATTCCGCCGGGATGTTGATCGTCGACAAGCAAGACTGGCCCTATGCCGAATTGCGGATCGATTGGACGGAGGATTGTCCCATCGCGGCGCTCGCCGCAGCGTGGGACGTCTACAAACCGCAGGCCGACGATTACGTGACCCGAGCCCTGAACCCGACAGCCGCGCCGTCCTACGGCGTGCCCGGCGACGAATAGGAGGTCCGATGCTGAGTTTTGACGAATACCGCGCAAAGGCCGCCGCTCTTAAACCGCATACGGGATGCTGGATCGATGGCGCCTTCGCCCCCGCTGCGGACGGTCGGGTATTCGACAGCATCAATCCCGCCACCGGGGCGGTCATCGCTCAACCGGCGCGCGGCGGGGCGGCGGATATCGACCGCGCCGTGATCGCCGCCCGCGCGGCGTTTGAGGACGGTCGCTGGTCCCGCAAAACGCCGGGGGAACGCAAGGAAGTCCTGCTGAAACTGGCAGGTCTGATCCGCGAGAACCTGACCGAATTGGCCTTGCTGGATACGTTGGATATGGGCAAGCCGATTTCGGAAACCGTCAACGTGGATGTGCCCGGTTCCGCCTATTTCTTCCAATGGCATGCCGAAGCGATCGACAAGCTGTATGACGAGGTCGCGCCGACCGGCGGGCGCGATGTGGCGATGATCCGGCGCGTGCCGCTGGGCGTTATCGGCGCCGTTGTGCCGTGGAACTTCCCGTTGGATATGGCGACCTGGAAACTGGCCCCGGCGCTCGCCGCCGGGAATTCCGTCGTGTTGAAACCGGCGGAACAATCGCCCCTGTCGGCCCTGCGACTGGCGGAACTGGCGGCGGAAGCCGGTTTGCCGGACGGTGTCTTGAACGTCGTGCCGGGATATGGCGAGGAGGCCGGGCAGGCCCTGGGCCGTCACGAGGATGTGGATTGCCTCGTCTTCACCGGGTCCACTGCTGTCGGCAAGATGTTCCAGCGCTATGCCGGTGAGAGCAATATGAAGCAGGTATGGCTGGAAACCGGCGGCAAAAGCCCGAACCTGATCTTCCCGGATGCCGATCTGGACGCGGCGGCGGACATGGCGGCCTTCGGCATCTTCTTCAATCAGGGGGAGGTCTGCTCCGCGAATTCCCGGCTGCTGGTGCATCAGGATATCGCCGATGCGATGCTGGAGAAGCTGGCCGCACGGGCGGCGGCGATCCGCCAGGGCGACCCGCTCGACCCCGAAACGCAGATGGGGGCGATGGTCGATCGGTCCCATGCCGACCGCGTGGAAGGCTTCCTGAAATCCGGCAAGCAAGAGGCGCGTCTGGTTACCGGCGGGGAGCGGGTGTCGATCGGCATTTCCGACGCCTTCATTCAACCGACAATTTTCGCTGATGTGCCGCGTGACGCACGTATCGCGCGGGAGGAAATCTTCGGTCCCGTCCTGTCCGTCCAGACCTTCGAGACCGATGACGACGCGGTGGCGATTGCCAACGACACGATCTATGGATTGGCGGCCTCCGTCTGGACGGGGAACCTCAGCCGGGCGATGGACGTATCGGACCGGCTGAATGCCGGGACGGTGTCGGTCAATACGGTGGATGCGCTGTCGGCGATGACGCCCTTCGGCGGTATGAAGCAATCGGGCTTCGGTCGTGACCTGTCGATCCACTCCTTCGACAAATACACTGCGCTGAAAACCGTTTGGATCAAATATTGATCCGCATCCCCTGCCGGATTAGATTAGGGAAAACCTAATATAAGTACCGGATGGGAAAAACTTGGCCTTACGTTTCACGCTGCGTCAGCTGGAATATTTTGTGGCTGTCGGGGAATGCGGATCGATTGCGCTTGCCGCGGAAAAGGTAAGCGTATCGTCGCCGTCGATTTCCGCCGCCATCTCTCAGCTTGAAGCCGAATTCGGCGTTCAGTTGTTCATTCGCCGCCATGCTCAGGGGCTCTCGCTGACTCAGGGCGGGCTGCGGTTCCTGGAACATGCCCGCGATGTGTTGGAGCGTGCGCGCAAGCTGAACGACCTGTCGAACGACATTACGGGACAGGTGCGGGGACCGTTGAATGTCGGCGGTCTGGTGACCTTCGCGCAAATCGTCCTGCCGCAAATCCGGCGCAGTTTCGTCGATACCTATCCGGAAGTGAGCTTCCGGCAATACGAACGCGACCAGTTGGAGATTTTCGAAGGCCTGCGGTCGGCGCGCCTGGACATCGCGCTGACCTACGATCTGAAGATTCCGTCTGACCTGGAATTCATTCCGTTGATCGAATTGCCGCCTTTCGTGTTGCTGCCGGAGGTCCATGAATTGAGCCATCTGGACAGTATCTCGCTGGAGATGCTGGTCGACTATCCGTTGATCCTGCTCGACCTGCCGATGAGTGCGGAATACTTCCTGTCCTTTTTCGATGAACTGGGCGTGAAGCCGAAGATCGCCGAACGAACGCGCGATATCGCCGTGATGCGGTCGTTGGTCGCCAACGGGTTCGGTTATTCCATCGCCAATATCCGACCTGCCACGACCCGCGCGCCGGATGGAAAGCCGCTGCGCCTCGTCCCCATGACGGGGCCGGTCCGGCCAATGAAGCTGGGGTTGCTGCATCCCGAAGGGGCCTTGAATTCCCTGACCGTCCGGGCCTTCCTGGACCATTGCCGGTCGCGTATCACCCCCACCCACGCGCCGGGGTTGGAATTGCCCAAGGGCGGCACCGACGCGTCGGCTTGACCACCAATTTCTCACTGCACAAAACAGCGACATCGCTTGCATAAAATCGCGGCTGTGGCGAGGCGGTTCACGTTGGAAATGCGCAATTAGGCGGCACCTGTGCCAATTTTGCGTGCAGTTAGGGGTGGCCTAAGTCGAGCTTCCGTAAAGTGTAATTTACTTGAACCGCGCAGATGCCACTCTGTTGCCTTTCCAAGACATGTGGGCATGAGCGGTGCTGTTCCACAGGTTGTGTCTGGGATCGGGATGGAGCAATGGGGAGTAACGTATGACGCGCGGCCGGGCCCTGGAGGTCTTTGACGTATCAAAGCAGTTCGGCAGCTATCGTGCGCTGGATCACGTAAGCTTCACCATCGACGAGAACGAATTCTTCACGCTTCTCGGCCCGTCGGGCTGTGGCAAGACCACGCTGTTGCGAATGATCGCGGGCTTTGAAAGTCCGACGAGCGGCGCGATCTTGCTCTATGGCAAGGAAATCGCAGGCCTGCCGCCGGAAAAGCGCAAGGTGAACACGGTCTTTCAGAGCTACGCTCTTTTCCCGCATATGACCTTGGCGCAGAACATCGCCTTCGGTCTTGAAAATCTGGGTTGGGACAAGGCCCGGCGCGACGCGCGGGTCGGGGAAATGCTGGACCTTGTGCATATGTCCGATTTCGCCGCTCGGAACCCGCTCCAATTGTCCGGCGGGCAGCGGCAACGCATCGCCCTGGCACGGGCCTTGGCAACGGAACCGCAAATATTGCTGTTGGACGAACCGCTGTCGGCGCTGGATTTGAAGCTGCGGCAGGCCATGCGCGACGAGTTGCGCCAGTTGCAGCGTCAGACTGGTATTACCTTTGTCTTCGTCACCCATGACCAGGACGAGGCACTGGATATGTCGGATCGGATCTGCGTCCTGGGCGACGGACAAATTCAACAGATCGGCACGCCGTCCGAAATCTACGAAGACCCGGAAAACCGCTTCGTCGCGGACTTTATAGGCGAAACCAATTTCCTGGACGGCACGGTCGTGTCGGTCGATGGCGACAAGGCGCGGGTTAAGACCCCGTTCGGCTTCGACATCACGACGTTTCAGAAGGGCGTGACGGGTCCGGGGCCGGTGACGGTCTCCCTGCGTCCGGAAAAGATCGGCATGGCGGAACAGGCGACCGGCAATTCCCTGACCGGGACGATTGCGGGCCGTAACTATATGGGCGGCTTCACCCATTATACGGTGGATGTGTCGGGCATCCTGCTGCGCGTGTCGCGCCGCAACGACGTCAGTCACGCCGACAGTTTCGACATCGGACAGACGGTGCCCTTGGGCTTCCGCGACGACAGCGCGCGGGTATTGGCCAGATGACCGTCTTGCGCAGCTTCCGCTTCTGGGGCCTCGTCCCCGCCTGGGCGATCATGCTGTTCACGTTGATCATCCCGGTGGGGATCGTCATCGGCGTCAGCTTCGCGGAACGCGGCGCCTATGGCGGCTTCGAATGGAGCGCCAATATCGACAGCTATCGTGAGCTGCTGTTCTCCCTCGGCTGGACCGACGAACTGGAATTCACACCGAAATATCTGATCATCATTGGGCGGACCTTGGCGTTGGGCCTTGCGACCACGGCGATCTGTATGATCCTGGCGCTGCCCGTCGCCTATATCATCGCGCAGAGCCCCGGCCGTTGGAAACCGTTGCTGATCTATCTGGTCACGCTGCCGTTCTGGGTGTCGATGATCGTACGTGTGTATGCGTGGCTGATTATCCTGGGGAATAACGGGTTGGCGGAAAAGCTGTGGCGGTTCGTCGGCGGCGGGGAGATCGACACCTTCCTGTTCACGCCGGGCGCCATGCTCGCTGGGATGGTCTACAGCTATATCCCGCTGATGGTGCTGCCGGTCTTCGCGGCGATCGAGAAATTGGACCCGGCGTTGCTGGAGGCATCCCATGATCTGTACGGCAACCGCTGGGTGACGCTGCGGAAGATCATTCTGCCCCTGACTTGGCCCGGTCTTGCCGCCGGGGCGATCCTGGTTTTCGTCCCGGCCATCGGTACGGTACTGGAACCCATGCTGCTGGGCGGCGGCAAGCTGATGATGATGGGCACGCTGATTCAGTCGCAGTTCGGTGGGGCCCGCAACTGGCCGTTCGGCGCGGCGATTGCGCTGGTGCTGATGGCCATCGTGGTGGTTCTGCTCATGCTCAACGCGCGCCGCGCCAGCCGGAAGGAGGCGTTGCTGTGAACCGAGCCACCGATGTCCGCCATTATCCCGGCGCGCGCCTCGTCACGCTGATCTTCTTCATCTGGCTGTATCTGCCGATCGGCGTGGTCGTCTGGTATTCCTTCAACGAAAACCGCCTGGTGTCCGTCTGGTCCGGGTTTTCCACGAAATGGTATGCCGCGGCACTGGAAAACAAGGCGCTGTTGGCGGCCCTGGAAGTGTCGTTCATCGTCGCGGTCATCGCGACAATCGGGGCAACGCTGATCGCATTATGCGCCGCCATGGTTTTGAGCCGTGCGCCCCGGCGCGGCATCTTCCAATTGTCGGAAGCCGTGGTGAACATGCCGCTGATGTTGCCGGAAATCGTCGTCGCCGTCGCGGTGCTGATCCTGTTTTCGCAGATCGGCCTGACGAACGGGATGCTGAAGCTGATCCTGGCGCATACGGCGTTCTGCACCCCCTTCGCCTTTCTGCCGATCCGCGCCCGGATGCAGGGCATGACACTGGAGATGGAAGAGGCCGCCCGCGACCTGTTCGCCAGTCCCTGGGTCGCCTTCCGCCGTGTGACCCTGCCGATGATCGCGCCGGGTGTCTTCGCCGGGGCGATGCTGGCCTTCGTCATTTCCATGGACGATTTCATCACGTCCAATCTCCTCAATTCCGGCGGGTCGACGACGCTGCCCGTCTATATCTTCGGGCTGATCAAGCGCGGCACGACGCCGGAACTGAATGCCATTTCCACCCTCATGATTATCGCCTCTCTGATCATCGCCACAGCGGCGCTTGTGATGAGCAGTCGTGCCATGACGAGGGATTGATCCTTGCCGGGGCGAGGAGGGTCCCGGCGCCAACCAAGTAAACCCAAACAGGAGAGACTTCATGAAAAAGACACTTCTTCTCGGCGCGGTTCTTTCCGTTGCCATGATTACCCAGGCGCAGGCCGAAGGGACGTTGAACATTTACGCGTGGTCGGATTCCATCGCCCCGGAACTGATTGAGAAGTTCCAGGCGGAAACCGGCGCGACGGTCAATGTCGACGGCTTCAATTCCAACGAAGACGCGCTGACCAAACTGCAGGCCGGTTCGTCGGGCTACGACATCGTCACCCCGTCCCAGCACTTTGTGAAGATCATGGTCGACGAAGGCCTGCTGGAAGACATCGGCGCCACGGATCTGGCGGCCTATGGCCAGTTGGACGACCGTTGGAAGGGCCAGTGGTGGGACCCGGAAAACAAGTACTCCATTCCGCTCGCCTACGGCACCGCCGGGTACACCGTGAACCGCGACCTGTATAAAGGCCCGGTTGACAGCTGGTCCGTCTATTTCGAGCCGCCGGCGGAATTGCAGGGCAAAATCGCCTCGCTGTCCTATCCGGATGAAGTTGTCGGCGCGGCGCAGCTTTACCTCGGCATCCCGTTCTGCACCGAAGACAAGGCGGAGATGAAGAAGGTCTACGACCTGCTGATGGCGCAGAAGCCCTATGTTGCGGCCTATACCTCCGACAATATCGAAAACCGTATCGGGTCCGGTGAAGTCGCGGCCCATTTCTGGTGGGACGGCAACACCCTGCGCACCCGCAACAGCGGTGCGAATATCGAATACGCGATGCCGAAGGAAGGCCTCGTCGGCTGGCTCGACAGCTTCGTCGTGCCGAAGGGTGCAGAGAATGTGGACCTCGCGAAGCAGTTCATCGACTTCATGTCCACCGTCGAAAACGCGACGATCCAATACAACTACTACGCCCACTCCTCGCCGGTCGAAATCGACGTGTCGAAAGCGGCTTATACGCCGGAGAACGCGCCGGAACTGTTCCCGACCGTGCCGGTCGAATTCTCCAAGGCCTGCAGCCCGGCGGCCCAGGACCTGGTGACCAAGGTCTGGACCGACCTTCTGCAGTAATCGGTCCTGCCTGACCCAACCATCAGGCGGATAAAAGAGAACCGCGCCCCGAGAGATCGGGGCGCGGTTTTCGATTCCGGCTGTGATACTCTTGAGGCCCGACTAGCCGCGGGCGGCGGCGTCGTAGACCGCGTATTTGTTCTGCTTGAAGATATGGTCGGCCAGATATTTGGCGTCGTGCCAGACGCCGTAAATGAACGACGATCCCCGCTTTTGCAGCCAGGGCAGGCCGACGAAATACAGGCCCGGTTCCTTCGATACGCCGCGCTGATGGATCGGTTTTCCCTTGTCGTCGAAGACATCGACCTTCAGCCAACCGTAATCGAGCGCATAGCCGGTGGCCCAGACGATGGCGGTGATTCCGGCTTCCGCCATATCCAGGGACAGGATCGGATCGGTCACGCAGGGCGGGTCGGCGTCGATGATATAGGCCTCCGGTTCTTCCGGCAGATCGAGGCCGTATTTGTCGGTGAAGGCATCCGCCTGCCTCAGAACCGACAGATAATTTTCGTCCCCGACGGCGATGTTGGCGGCAAGATCGGGGGCGAATGTCATCACGCCGTCCTTGTAGGAATTCGTGATCCCGACGAGCGTGATCCCCTGCGTGGCCAGCCGTCGGAAGTCGATGGTTTCCCCGCCATGCGCGCCGCTGACGGCGATGGTGACGTGTTCGCTGCCTTCCTTCGGCACCTCACGGTCCCATTCGCCCAGAACGCCCAGCCACCAGACGTAATCGCGTCCGCGATAAGCGCGCGGCGGGCGGTGGTGTGGGCCTACGGAAATATAGACCTTCTTTCCCGCGCGGTTCAGCTCGTCGGCGATCTGCACGCCGGAAGCGCCGCCGCCGACGACGAGGACACCGCCGTTCGGCAATTGCGCCGGGTTGCGGTAGTCGCAGGAATGAATCTGCATCAGGCCGGACGTCTCCGGGACGATCGGCGGGATGACGGGTCGCTGAAACGGCCCGGTCGCGGCGACGACATTGTCGGCCTCTATCACGCCGTCACTGGTCTCCACGACGAAGCCGATCCCCCCGTCCCGCCGTTTGACCGACGTGACCTCGATCCCGCATCGGATCGGGGCCTGAATTTTTTCGGCATAGGCGGCGAAATAGTCGGCGACCGTTTCCTTTGGCGGGAAGGCGTCCGGGTCGGTGTTCGGGAAGGTCATGCCCGGAAAACGATCGTGCCAGGCCGGTCCGTTGGCGACCAGGGAATCCCACCGCCCCGACCGCCAGCGCTCGGCGATCCGACCGCGCTCCAGCACCAGATGCGGCACGCCGCAAGCGCTTAGATGTTCGCTCATGGCCACACCGGCTTGTCCCCCACCGATGACAAGCGTGTTTATCGTCTCAACCGGCATATCCGTTTAATTTCCTTATCGTTTCGCGTTCAGGCGTGTTTCAGTAATCGGCGGGATGCCGGGTGTAACGGTAGGCGATTAGACTAGGGGAACCGTTGGTTCGGGATAACTACTAAATCACGAAGCATTGCTTGGGCTGTCGCTAATCGCCGGATGGAAAGGTAAGCCGATGCGGCGACGTTCCGGCGTTAGGTTCATCCTAACCGGCGATTCCGAAAGCCAGTCTTTTCTGGGGCTGGCTACCCTGTATTTTCGACCGATGCCGAATGGCGGGGTGGACGTGTTGGAAAGCCCGCGATCCGTCGAGATTCTTTTAGGAAGCAGGGGAGGGTGAAGGTGCGCGACGCTCGATACGATGTTCTGTTCCAGCCGATGCAGATCGGTCCGGTCACGGCGAAAAACAGGTTCTATCAGGTCCCGCACTGTAACGGCGGTGGGTATCGCGATCCGTCGGCGGCGGCGGCGATGCGCGGCGTGAAGTCGGAAGGCGGCTGGGGCGTTATTTTCACCGAACAGTGTGAAATGCACCACACGTCGGAAATCACCCCCTTCATCGAACTGCGCCTGTGGGACGACCGCGATATCCCGCAATTGGCCAAGATGGCGGACCGGATGAAGGAACACGGCGCGCTGGCCGGAATCCAGTTGGCCTATTCCGGAATCAACGGGCCGAACCTGTATACGAAGGAAGTGCCGCTGGCGCCGTCCGCCCTGCCGATCCGGACCTTCACCAACGATCCGGTTCAGGCGCGGGCGCTGACCCTGTCCGAAATCCGCGACCTGCGCCGATGGTTCGTGAACGCGGTGAAGCGCGCGAAAATCGCCGGATTCGATCTGGTCTGCCTGTATGGCGCGCATGGCTTCGGCATTTTCCAACATTTCCTCAGCCGCGCGACGAACCAGCGCACGGATGAATATGGCGGCAGTCTGGAAAACCGGACCCGCTTCGTGAACGAGGTCGTGGCGGATATCCGCGATGCCGTTGGCGATACGATGGGCATTACGCTGCGGGTAAGCCTGGACGAGACGATCGGCGATCTGGGCTTTTCCAATGCGGAGGTTCGCGAATTCGTCGATATGAACCGCAACCTGCCGGACCTGTGGGACCTGGCCCATGGCGCGTGGGAGGATTGCTCCGGCCCGTCGCGGTTCAAGGAGGAAGCGGCCCAGCATGCGCTGGTCGACGGCATCCATAAACTGACAGACCGGCCCATCGTCGGGGTGGGGCGCTTCACCTCCCCCGATGTGATGGTGAAGATGATTACGTCCGGGACGTTGGACTTCATCGGCTGCGCGCGGCCGTCCATCGCCGACCCGTTCCTGCCTAAGAAGGTGGAAGAAGGCCGGATCGAAGACATCCGCGAATGCATCGGCTGTAACATCTGCATTACCGGCGATATGACCATGTCGATCAGCCGCTGCACCCAGAACCCGACCTTTATGGAAGAATGGCGCAAGGGCTGGCACCCGGAAAACATGAACCCGAAGGGGGACAGCAACAATGTGCTGGTCGTCGGGGCCGGCCCCGCCGGGCTGGAGGCTGCCTGGGCGCTGTGCCGTCGCGGCTATGACGTTGCCCTGGCGGAGGCACGATCCGAACTGGGCGGGCGCGTGGCGCGTGAATGCAAGCTGCCGGGACTGAACGCCTGGGGCCGGGTGCGGGACTACCGCGCTTATCAATTGAGCCAGCGCGGCAATGTCGAAACCTATCTGGACAGTACGTTGGGCGCGGACGAGATCCTGGAATTCGGATTCGAACATGTGGCGCTGGCAACCGGCGCGACCTGGCGGCGGGACGGCGTGTCGCGTCAGCATGTCGTGCCGATGCCGATTGCGAACGGCGCGACGGTACTGACGCCGGACGACCTGATGGACGGCACGGTTCCGACGGGGACTGTCGTCGTTTATGACGACGACCACTATTACATGGGTGGGGTCCTTGCCGAACTACTGGCGTCCAAGGGGGCGTCGGTCACGCTGATCACGCCGTCGGCCTATGTCTCCGATTGGACGTTGAACACGTTGGAACAGGCTGCCATCCACGCCCGTTTGGTCGAATTGGGCGTAACCATTGTCCTCAATCGCGGGGTCACGGAAATCGCGGCGGACCATGTCGTCAGCAATTGCGTCTATACCGGACGAACCGAAACCTACGCTGCGGATGCTGTCGTCATGGTCGCGTCCCGGATCGGCGAAAGCGCCGTCTATGACGCCCTGTTGGCGCGGTCGGACGAATGGGCGGATGCGGGGATCAAATCCGTGACCCTGTTCGGCGATGCGGAAGCGGCGGGCCCGATTGCCTGGGCGACCTATGCCGGACACCGGTATGCACGGGAATTGGACGGGCCGGATCGGGGCGACGCGCTGCCCTTCCGCCGCGAGATTGCGGAACTGGCCGCGGACTGACAGCATGGGCGACATGACGGATACGATCTCTATTCTGGAACGTTTGGTCTCTTTTCCGACGGTCAGCGCGGACAGCAATCTGGCGCTGATCGATTTTGTCGAATCCTACCTGACGGAACGCGGTTTCGCCGTGCATCGGACGGTGAATGAGGACGGCACGAAGGCGGGGCTGTTCGCCCGGCTCACCCCGAAAGATGGGGCAGTGGACGGCGCTGTGGACGGGGCTGTGGACGGGGCGGGCGTGTTGCTGTCCGCGCATTCCGATGTCGTCCCGGTGGCGGGACAGAATTGGCATGTCGATCCGTTCACGCTGACGGCGGAGGACGACAAGCTGTACGGTCGCGGCACAACGGATATGAAGGGGTTCCTGGCCGCGATGCTGTCGCTGGCGGACCGCGCGTCGAAAGTCGACCTGAAGTCCCCGCTGTCGCTGGCCGTGTCTTACGACGAGGAAGTGGGCTGCGTCGGCATTCGCCGGATGATCGACGACATGGAACCGGGCATCGGCCTGCCGGACCTGTGCATCATCGGCGAACCGACGGACATGCAACCGACCATCGGCCATAAGGGCAAGCTGTCCTTACGCGCGACCTGCATCGGGCAGAGCGGCCATTCCGCCTTGGCGCCGCAATTCGTCAACGCGCTGCATCTGGCAAGCGAATTCGTGATCGGGCTGACGGCGCTGCAAGAGACGATTGCCGAGAGCGGCCTTAAGGACGAGGCCTATAGCGTGCCTTATTCGACCATCCATGTCGGGACGCTGTCGGGCGGTACGGCCCTGAACATCGTACCCGACCGGGCGGATATCGAATTTGAAATCCGTCATCTGGCTGCCGACGATCCCGACGCCCTGCTCGCCCGTGTGGTGGAGGTCGCGCGGGAGATTGAGGATCGGTATCGCCCCCGGTTCGACGGTGCGGAAATCCGCATCGACCGGGTCGGCGGATATCCCGGCCTGGATATGCCCGCCGCCCATGCGGCGGTGGATCGCGTGCGGGCGCTGTCCGGCGTGAATTCGATCGGCAAGGTCGCCTTCGGGACGGAGGCCGGGTTCTTCGCCGAACGCGGCATCCCCACCGTCGTTTGCGGCCCCGGCTCCATGGAAGGGCAGGGCCACAAACCGGATGAATATGTCACGCGGGATCAACTGGCGGCCTGCGACCGGATGCTCGACCGGCTGCTGGACCAATTGACCTAAGCGCTTAACGCATATTGGACAATAGCGTCGCGGCCCCGGTCGCCAATAGGCGCAGGTCGATGCCGCAGGCCACGAAGCCGAAACCCCAATCCAGATAGCGTTTCGCATCGTCGACGGATGTCGCCAGAATCCCCGGTGCTTTCCCGGCATCTCGTATGACCTGCGCCGCATTTTTGATCGCGGCCTGAACGTCCGGGTGTGCCGGATTGCCCAAATGCCCCATGGAGGCCGACAGGTCGGACGGGCCGATGAAGACGCCGTCTACGCCCTCGGTCGCGGCGATCTGCGGCAATCGGGACAAGGCCGCGCCGGTTTCCACCTGGACCAGGATGCACAATTCTTCCTGCGCGCGGTGCAGGTAGTCCGGGATACGGCCATAGCCGCTGGCCCGGGTCGCGCCGGCGACACCGCGAATGCCATGCGGGGGATAGCGGCAACTGGACACGGCGGCGGCTGCCTCGTCCTCGTTCTCCACGAAGGGGATCAGAACGGTTTGCGCCCCGATATCCAGAACCCGCTTCAAGAGAACCTTGTCGTTCCAGGGCGGCCGCACCGCCGCCATGGACGGGCCCGCCGCCGACGCTTGCAACAGGGGCAGCAGGTCCGCGATTTCCAGCGGCGAATGTTCGGCATCGATCAACAGCCAATCGAATCCGACATTGGACAGCATTTCCAGCACGATCGGGCTGCACAGGCTGCTCCACAGGCCCAGTTGCGGTTGTCCCGCCTTCAGCCCGGCCTTGAACGCGTTTTTCTTCAGTTCCATCGATGCCTCACACGAATTGAACGGCGACGCTGCCCAGCGGTCCGAAATCGGCGTGAAGGGTATCGCCCTTCTTGGCCCAGACAGGCCGGGTAAACGACCCGGACAGCATCATATGGCCCGGCTCCAATGTCACGTCGAACGGCGCCAATTTGTTGGCCAGCCAGGCGACGGCCATGGCCGGATGACCCAGGACGCCCGCGGCAAGACCTGTCTCCTCAATCCCAGAATTGCGATAGAAGATCGCGCCGACCCAGCGCAGATCGACATCTTCCGGCCGGACCGGACGGCCGCCCAAAACCAGCCCCGCCGCCGCGCCGTTATCGGCCACGGTATCGAAAATCCGGCGCGGTTCGGTGACGCGCGCGTCGATGATTTCGATGGACGGGACGACCCATTCCGTGGCGCGCAGGACATCGACCAGCCCGACATTGGGGCCTTTTAGCGGTTCCTTCAGGATGAAGGTCAATTCCGGTTCAACGCGCGGCACGCAGAAGTTTTCGAACGGCACACAGGCGCCGTCGTCCAGCAGCAAATCGTCGAAGATGTAACCGTAATCCGGCTCGTCGATCTTGGACGCCGCCTGCATGGCCTTGGAAGTCAGGCCGATCTTGTGGCCGATGACCTTGCGCCCGTCGGCGACGAACTTGTCCGCGACCATGGAGGAAATGGCGTAGCTGTCCTCGATTTCGATATCGGGAAACATCTCCGACGGGCGCTCGCCCTGGATCTTCGTTTCGTGGGATTTCAGCAGGGACGCGACCGCGGCCGTGCGTTGTTCTTCGGTAAGCATGGATTTGTCCTCCGGCGCCGTCGTTACAGCTTGATGCAGACGTTGCGCAGTTCCGTGTAGAATTCGAGAGAATGGATGCCGCCTTCACGGCCGATGCCGGATCGCTTCGACCCGCCGAACGGGGTGCGCAGATCTCGCAGGAACCAGCAGTTCACCCAGGTGATCCCGGAATCGACCTGCGCCGCCACGCGATGCGCGCGGGTCAGATTCGTCGTCCAGATCGACGCGGCAAGGCCATAGGGGCTGGCATTCGCGAGGGCGACGGCTTCGTCCTCGTCATCGAAGGGCATCAGATGGGTGCAGGGGCCGAAGATTTCGTCCGTCACGACGGCGGAATCCGCGGACAGCCCGGTCCAGACCGTGGGCTCCACCCAATAGCCGCCGGGAAAGCCGTCGACATCGGGGACGCCGCCGCCCGCGACGATCGTCGCCCCGTCGGCCCGCGCCTTGTCATAGAAACCCAGCACCTTGCGGCGATGTTCCGCGCTGATCAGCGGTCCCATACCGGTTGCCTTGTCGAATGGGTCGCCGAATTTATAGGCTTTCGCCTTCGCGCCCAGTTTCTCGACCAATTCATCAAAGATGCCGCGCTGGACATAAACCCGTTCGGTACCCAGGCAGACCTGACCCGTATTGGCGAAACAGGACCGGCCCAGACCTTCCAGCGTCGCGTCGATATCGGCATCGTCGAACACGACAGCCGGGTTCTTGCCGCCCAGTTCCAGCGACACGGGACGTACTCCGTTCGACGCCGCGGCCATGATCGCTTCTCCCGTCACCGTCTCGCCGGTGAAGGTTATCGCGTCGACATCCGGGTGGCTGGTCAGGAATTCGCCGGTGCTGCCGCCGCCGAAACCGTGCACGACGTTATAGACGCCGTGCGGGATACCGACGGCATTCATCACCTCGCCCAGCAGGGTCGCGGTGGTCGGCGTTTCTTCCGACGGTTTGACGACCACGGTATTGCCGCAGGCCAGCGCCGGGGCGACCTTCCAGGTCATCAGCAATAGCGGCAGGTTCCAGGGGCAGACGACGCCAATGACGCCGCGCGGCATGCGCAGGGCGTAATTCAGTGCCCCGTTGCCGTCGGGCGTCGCCATCTGAAACGTTTCGGTCGACACCGTGGCGATCTGATCCGCGAAGACGTTGAAATTGGCCGCACCGCGCGGGATGTCGATATGGCTGGCGATGGAAATCGGCTTGCCGGTGTCCTTGATTTCGGCGGATAGGAATTCGTCGAACCGCGCCTGAATACCGTCCGCGAGTTTGCGCAGAAGGGCGATCCGTTCGGCCACCGACATTTTACCCCATGGGCCGGTCAAGGCCTTCTTCGCGGCGCGAACCGCGCGGTCGACCTCGTCCTGCCCCGCGCAGGAAACGGCGGATACGACCTCTCCCGTCGCCGGGAAGCGGTTTTCGAAATCCGGTTCGCTGCCATCGACGAATTGCCCGTCGATGAAGTTCTGTACCCTGTTCACCACAACATCCTCTCTGTCTGAAAATCGATCCCGGTCAGGAAAGCGTCTAGGAATCCTTTCGGGAAACCTCCGGGTCGCCGTCGGTCAGGTAAGTCCACATTCGCTCGAAAATCTGTCCGGCCTTGGTTGCGCGTTGCTCCGCCTCCGCCTGGGAAATCACCGGCGCGCTGTCGGCCAGTCCGGTACGCAGGGCCTCCAATTCGATGCGGCAGGCATCTTCCAGATACCAGGCCAGCACGACGGCTTCTTCCAAACTGTCGCCCGCTGTCACCGCGCCGTTGCCGCGCATCATAACCCCGGCGGATTGTCCCATGGCGGCGATGACGCCCTGTGCCTTTTCATCGTCGCGGATCAGTTGCGGGTCGTTCCACAAACCGGCGCCCGGCTTGAAATAAGTGCCGAAACCGTTGCGCATGGCAGGGACACGGCCAAGGGCCGCCAGCGCCATCATCTGCGGCGACATGAACCGCACGACGCCGCCCGCTTCCGGCCGGGTCCGGTACAGATGCTGGTGCAGGCGAACTTCGCCCAACACGCCATCGGGCAGGGGACCGTGTACCGGCACGCGGGTGCACGCCTCTCCAACGTCCGTCAGACCCATGGGCTTGGCCGGGCAGACCAGGAAACTATCCGCATCCAATCGTGCGGAACAATGGCCATAGGCATGGACAAGACCGTGCCGCCCCAGCGCGCGCGCGGCGATACGGACCGTCCGGGTCAGCGTGCTTTCGGTTACGCTATCGCTCATCCGCATCAATCCTTGAAGGCCGCGATATTCGGACGCGATCCCCATTGGCAGAAGCCGGTCGGTTCGAAGGGGAACTGACGGTTATGCCAGCCCGGCTCGTCATGGATTTCCCGCACGCCGGACGAATATTCGAAGGTCAGTCCGTTCGGGCCGCTGAAATACAGGAACTTCGCCGACGACGTCGGATGGCGGCCGGGACCGAAGGTGATGTTGACCTGCCGTTCCTTCAGGAAATTCCAGGACCGTTGAATGTCGTCGGCGGTTTCCACCTGATGGTTGATGTGCTGGATCCCCGGTTTGTGGAACGGGAACAGCGCGATCGTGTGATGGATCGCCCCCAGCCGCATCAGCGGCGCGTCACCGATCCGGTCGGATACCCGCGCGTTGCACACGGTGGTCCAGAATTCCTCGTCCCGGGCCGGGTCGGTCGTGCACAGGCCGACATGGCTGAACCCGGTGATCCCGGCGTCTCGGGTACCGTGATAGCGGCGACTGGATTGCGTCGGGCGGACGACCAGTTCGATGCGGTTTCCGGTCGGGTCCTTGAAGCGGATGAAGTCGCGGACATGGCGCGCCTCGCATTCGGCGGCGCTGCCTTGTTCGACATCCATGCTCAAGGTGTCCAGCGTGTTGGCGGCGGCCTGCAGGTCGGCGGCGCTGCCGACCTCGAACGCCGTTACCTGATCTTCCGGGTCGCCTTCGAAATAGCACAGCGTGTGATCGCGGATGTCGGATTTGAAATGGATCGCGTCCTTGCGGCGTTCCGACACTTCCAGGCCCAGAATGCCGACGGCGAAGCTTTCGGCTTCCTCCAGATCGGCAGTGCCCAACCGGCAATAGACGACGTCTTTGAGATCGATCATATCCAATCCTCCCTTACGTCCGGGTGCCCAGGAATTCGGGCTGGTCCGTCGGTGATCCCCAGGCGCAGAAGGAGGCCGGGGCGGCCGGGTATTGGCGGGGGATGCGCGTCGTTACGGCATCGCCCTGCGCCATATCCGCGCCATAGGTGAACAGAATCCCGCGCGGACCGCGCGCGGTGACGAATATCTTGTCGGAAACGGGTTCCTTCCCCGGTCCCTGAACGACAGGGATCTGATGACCCTGAAAATAGTAATAACCCTGCATGACGTTGTTCAGCTCTTCGACTTCGAATTCGATGCCGAACAAACCATCCGTCTTTGACGGGTAAATCGCGATGCGGTGATGTTTGTCATCCAGCCGCAGATAGCAGGCGTCGCCCGCCCAATCGGAAACGGTCAGACCGACGGCATCCGTCCAGAAAGCCTCATCCGCCGCGATATCGGTGGAGGTCAGCGATACGGCCAGCAGATCGACGATGCCTGCATCGCGTGGCCCGTGATAGCGCCAACCGGAATGCAGCGGACGCCAGACGATTTCGACGGTAACGCCATTCGGCGCGCGGCAGGCGATGCCCGCCTTGATCTGACGCGCGGCGCAGGCGGTTTCATCCAGTTCGATGACGGTGACATTCGCCTTCGTCAGCCGGTCGGCGGCGTTGGCAAGGTCGGCCTTGGTGCCGACGGTCAGGGCGACGGCATCCTCTCCTGATGACGGATCGATGCAGACCGAATAGGCGCGATGATCGGACCGGAAATATTGCCGTCCGTCGCTTTCCCCAGCGGCCTGAAGTCCGATCGTATCGTGCAGGAAGGCGCCCATGGACGGCGTGTCCTTGGATGCGATCCGGATATAGCGCAAGTCGCGATACTGTATTGTCACCGTCTTTCCTCCCATTCCCCGGCCGTTGCCGGTTCCGGCATCACCACCGGAACCGGCAAGTGCAGGGCTTACAGACCGGCTGCTTCCGCTTCGAGCTTCTTCAGCATCGGCGCGCGTTCGCGCCATTCGGCATACCAGTCGTCAATCGCGGAACCGAAGAAGTTGCGGTCGATGGTAACCACCGGGACCGACGTCGTCTTCAATTTCGCCAGATAGTCCGCATCGATCGCGGCGTAGGAATGCACCAATTCGTCCAGGTGCCGTTTCACGACTTCCGTGACGACAGCGCGGTCGTCTTCCGACATGGCGGCCCAGCGGCGGGCCGACGCGACGGCGATCATCGGGAACATCATGTGGTTGGATTCGACGATCGCGCCCGCATGGTCGTAGTATTTCGTGTTCCAGGTGCCTTCGAAATCGATCTGCATGCCGTCGACCTGACCGTTGGCGAAGGCGTCATACAGCGCAGGCAGGGGCATCGGGGTCGGCGTCGCGCCGATCTTGGTCCAGAAGTCGAGTTCCGGCTTGAACGGGATGGTGCGGACCTTCTTGCCCGCCAGGTCGGCGACGGTTTCGACCTTGTCGCGCATCACGATCTGCCGCATCCCGGCCATGCCGTAGCCCAGGCCGACGACGCCGAACTTGCTGACCCCGTCCAATAGTTCCGTGGCGGTCGACCCTTTCAAAAGCGTCCGGGCACCGGCCACGTCCTTGACGATATAGGGGGCCAGGAAAATGCCGTAATTGTCATCGCGGTTCGCAAATTCGCCCAGTGTCAGGAAGGCAAAATCCAGGGCGCCGGTCTGCAGCTGTTGCAGCATGGCGGCCTCGTTCCCCAACTGACCGCTGGGGAAGATCAGCATGTTGACGCTGTCGCCGGTCTTGTCCTTGACCTCCGCCGCGACCTCATTCGCGGTGACGGTCCATTTATGCGGCGGCGGTGTGATCAGGCCGACGCGATAGTCATCGGCGGTGGCCGTCTGCAGGGATAGTACCGTCGTCAGCGTCCCAACGGCGACCGCCCCGAAAAGTTTGGTTATCTTGGACATTCTCTATTCCTCCCTTGGAAGTATCGACTGTTTCGTTTGTCGGATCCTGTTGCACCGCGCCCATGACGCGGGGTACCAGCCGATCGCGTCTTGCGGCGATTTCGGCGCTCGTTCGGCCGTCTCTGGCGGCCTTCATTCCCTCCACCAGGAGGGCACGATTTTCAGGGGTCAGGCGCGGCGTTCCCAGCGAGTCCCACCATCGGTCGACCTCGTCGCCCAGATCGTCGAAGAATTTCGCCAAACCGCCGTCGCCGCCTGCCAGATCGAAAATGGTCGTCGGTCCGACGACGGACCAACGCGGGCCCAGGCCCTGTGTCACCGCGCGTTCGATATCGGCGACGGAGGCAACGCCGAGTGTCGCCATATGCACCGCCTCGCGCCACAGCGCGGCCTGCAAGCGGTTGACCAGATGGCCCGGCAGTTCCTTGTTCACGCGCAGGACCGTCTTGCCCGCCGCCTCGTAGACGGTTTGGGCGGCGCTCAGGAAATCCGGCGTGGTCTGCTTGCCGCCCCCCAGTTCGACGACGGGCATCAGATAGGGCGGATTGCACGGATGACCGATGACCACGCGTTGCGGACGGCGCAACCCGTCCTGGATTTCACTGGCCGTATAGCCGGACGAACTGGACGCGATCACGACATCGTCGGAAACGTGGTCTTCGACGGCGCAAAGGCTATCCCGTTTCAGAGGCAGGCGTTCGGGCAAGGCTTCCTGCACGAAGTCGATGGGGCCATTCACCGCGTCCAGGGACAGGCAATGCACCGGTGCGATCGGGTCGGAAACACAGGTTCCCAGGTCGCGTATGATCGGCACGGCCTTGTCGAACAGCCCGGCGATCATTTCCGCGCTGTCCGGGTTCGGGTCGACGACGCTGACGCGCGCACCCGCCCCGGCGAAGCCCGCGGCCCATCCGGCGCCGATCGTCCCACCACCGAGGACGAGGATATGGAAGCCCGTCAAAGTCATCCCAGCCAATCCTTCAGACCGGTCGTCAGGATCGGGAAGAAGGCCAGCAGCACCAGAACGGCCACGGAAGACAGGAAGAACGGGATCAACAGGCGGGCGATCCGTTCGGCCCGGACCTGCCCCATCAGCGCGGCGGTGAACAGGCCGGTGCCGACCGGCGGGGTCAGCAATCCCAGCGTCAGGTTAAGGCAGACGATGACGCCGAACTGGAACGGGTCGATATGGTAGACGTCGGTTGCGACCGGCAGCAGCACCGGCACGACCAGAATGATCGCCGGGATCGGATCGGTCACGGTGCCGAGTCCGAGCAGGATCAGGTTCAGCATCAAAAGGAACAGGATCGGCGATGTGGTCAGTTGTTCCAACCAAGCCGCGACCAGGGCGGGCAGGTTTTCGAAGGTGATGACCCAACTGAAGACCTGCGCCGCCGCGATCAGGAACAGGACGACGGCGGAACTGCGCGCGGCGCTCATGCAGGCCGGGAACAGATCGCGGACGGTCATTTCCTTATAGACGAACAGGCCGATCAAGACGGCGGCCAGCGTGGCGATGGCCGCGGCTTCCGTCGGGGTGGCGATGCCGCCCAGGATGGTGCCGATGATCGTTGCCGGAATGGCGACGGCGGGCAGGGCGTCCAGCACGGGTTTCAACCGCTCCCGGAACGGCAACGGATCGGTCTTCGGGAAACCGTGAATTCGGCCCAGCAAGGCGATGGCTGCCAGGAAGGACGTGAACAGCATCACGCCCGGCAGGATTCCCGAAATGAACAAGTCGCCGATGGGCATTTGCGCGATCACGCCGAAGATGATGAACAGCATCGACGGCGGTACGATAGGGGCCAACAGCCCGCCCGCCGCCGTGATCGCGACGGACAGATCACGGGGATAGCCCGCCTTTTCCATTTCCGGCACGGCGATCTTGGACATGATCGTGATTTGCGCGACGGCGGTCCCCAGGATGGACGCCATGACCATATTTGCGATCAGGTTCACATAGGCGAGGCCGCCGCGCACCGATCCCAGCATGGCCAAGGCCATGGCCATCAGGCGTCGCCCGATCCCGCCCGCATTCATGAATTCGCCCAGCAGGATGAATAAAGGCAGGGCCAACAGGCCGTAGTTTTCCAATCCGCCATACAGTTGCTGGGCATAGGATTGGAACAGGACCGTATTGCCGCTGACGACGATGAAAACCATGGCCGTGGCGGCCAATACCAGGGCGATGGGCAACCCGACGATCAGAAAGGCGAAGAACCAACCGGCGACTGCCATCACGCATCCTCCCGAACGGCGCACAGCGTGCCCGTCAGATTGGCACTGGCGTGCAACAGCGCGGTTGAACAGAAGACCGGTAGGACCAGCCAGAACCAGACCTTGCGGATGCCGATCGTCGTCGTCGGTTCGTCATACAGGAAATTGAAGGTCGCGGCGGCATAGGCCGCCCGGCTTTCCGCCGCCAAAATGCCCAGCGGATCGAACCAGCGCCACAGGATCACGGCGAGGGCGCCGATGAACAGGATCACCATCAGGTCCACGCCGACGACCAACACGGTTCGGCCCGGGCCGCGCAAGGCGTCGCGCAACAGGGTCACGGCGATATGTTCGCGTTCTCGGATGGCGATGGAAGCACCGAAGAATGCGCCGACGATCATGAAATGAACGGCCAGTTCGTCGATCCAGATGACGGGGATGCTCAACATACGGGTGACGACATTCGCGATCAGCAGGCAGAAGATCGCCGCGACGAACGCACCTGCAATCCGCTTTTCAAGCCAAACCACCCGGTCGCTTGCCGCCCTTAAGAATCCTGTTTCCACAGCGGCCCCTCGATGGGGCTGCGCGATGGAATCGGACGGCTGTGATTGCCCCGCCACGAACCGTTTCCTCCAGATTGTCTTCTCTTTGTTGCTCCGGATAAAAAATCGAAAATGTTCATGGGTCAATAAAAATATCGATATTTTTAAAAATCTCGATATTTTTGACGAAGACTGTTAAGACAGCCGCATAACAAGGTTCGGTGGAATATGACGACGATTATGGTCGATCCCGGTCCGGAAGCACCGGAACGCACAATCGCGGAGCGTGCCTATCGCCTGCTGCGCGACGACATCATTTCAGGGGACCTTGCCCCCGGTCTGAAGCTGAAAATCGAAATGCTGCGGCAACGCTACGGTTTGGGCGCGGCACCGATTCGGGAGGCGCTGGCCCGCCTGTCCAGCGACCATCTGGTCCGGCTGGAAGGGCAGCGTGGCTGCGAGGTCGTGCCGATGTCGGTCGCCGACGCGCGGGATGTCGGCCATGTCCGGAAGATGCTGGAGGCCGAAGCCCTGCGCATTTCCATCGCCAACGGGGACGATGCTTGGGAAGCGGATGTCATTGCCGCCTTTCACCGGTTGGAAAGTATTGAACGCAAGATCAATCAGGGCATCGACGATCTGGCCGAATGGGAAAGGCGCAACAAGCAATTCCATGTCGCGCTGGTCGCGGCCTGCGATTCACCCTGGCTGTTCCGTCTGCGCCGCCAAGTCTTCGATCAGCATGAACGCTATCGCCGACTGTCGCGCGTGCGCACGGTGCGAACCCGCGATATCAGCCTGGAACACCGCGCGCTGTTCGAGGCTGCGTTGGACCGCGATATCGAAAAGGCCGTCACCGTGATCGGCGCGCATATTCAGGGAACGACCGACGCGGTGTCCAATGCGTTGAGCACTGGGAGCAAGCACAGCTAACGTTCAGAATGTCCGGTTTCTAAGCCGCCGCCGAGGTCGACAATTCGCGAATGAACATCGCGAACAGTTCCGACTGATTGGAAATTTCCAGCTTCTGATGGATGTTCTTGCGGTGAATTTTCACCGTGCCGGGCGAGATGCTGAGGCTGTCCGCAATCGATACATTCGAATGGCCGCGCAGGATCAGGGAGGTGATCTCGATTTCCCGCGGCGTCAGGATGCCGAAGCTCATGCGGTTCAGCGTCTCGTTGATCGGGTCCTGCCGCCGTTCCGCGCCGCTGGGTGCACCGGGGCCGTACTCGTCGCGGCCCCAATGATTTTCCGCCATCAGGCGCAGTAGCGGTTCCACGTCGCGGATCGCCGTCAGGTCCCGTCGTCCGAAGACGGGGGCGCTGACCGGGCGCGTCAGGCTGATGACGACGCCGGTCCAGTTGCGCGGGCGGCAGACGATCCCGACCTCGTCCCGGATGCCGGTCAGGACATAGTGATGTTTGTAATATTCCGAACTGTAAAAATGGTCGGGGGCCATGGTCTTCAGGCGGCGGACGCCGGAGACCTTCAAATCCATCGCCGCGCTATAGAACGGGTCCAACAGATAGGGGCCGGAGGCATAGGCGTCGATCACCGTCTTCGATCGGTTGGGCTCCATGTTGTGGTAACAGCCGATCGGTCTTTCCGCGCCGCAATAGCCGAAGACCATCAGGATGTCGAAATCCAGGATGGTGCGCAGCGCCGCTTCCACCTTCTCCGGAAAATCATCCGTCCCCAGAGCGTTGAAGGCCGCTGCAGCCGCAGCATTCCAAGCGCCAAACAGTTTATCCAACGATCACCTTCTCCCGCCCGCCGCTTCGGTGACACAGAACCGTAAAATATCACGATCGGGATATTTCGGTGCATTCGCGACGGGCCTAGGCTTTATCAAACACCGAGAAAAAAGATATGTCCAAGATAAGCGATCCTTCTTCCCTCTTTGAACAAAAACTCCAGGAAACCGGGGCCCGTTCCGTCCATATCGGCATGGTCGACCCGGAAGGCGAATTCCGCGACAAGCTCGTTTCCGCCGACAAGGCGGTGAAACTGGCCAAGAACGGTTATCTGTTCTGCGAAGTTCTATATTTCTGGGACATCGCCGAAAAGACCTTCCGCGACGGATCTTTCGTCGACCGGCCGGCCACGCTGCATGCCGATACGGTGCGCGCCTATCCCTTCGCCGAGGATACGGCCCTGTGCCTCGCCGATTTCACGGGCGATTTCGGGCGTCGGTCGCCGCGCAATGTCTGTCAGGCGCAGATGGACAAGGCGGCGGATATGGGGTTCGACGTTTTTTCCGCCTTTGAATTCGAATTCTTCGTTTTCGACGAAACGGCGGAAAGCCTGCGCGCCAAGCAATACCGCGACTTGACCCATTTCGCGCAGGGGAACCGCACCTATTCGCTCGGCACCTCCGCGCTTCACGGCGATCTCCTCCAAGGGTTGGACGATACGATGTCCACGATGGGCATCGCGCTGGACGCCATCCATACGGAACTGGGGCCGGGCTGCTTCGAGGCGCCGCTGACCTATGCGAAGGGGATGAAGGCGCCGGACGATGCGATGTTGTTCAAGAACTTCGCCCGCGCCTATTTCGCGCGCCACGGCAAGACGGTCAGTTTCATGTCCAAGCTGTCGCCGAATCTGTCGGGGCAGTCGGGGCATCTGCATGTTTCCCTGCGCGACAAATCCGGCAATCCGGTGTTCGCCGACCCGTCGGCGCCGGATGGATTGAGCGAGACCGCCCGCCATTTTATCGGCGGTTTGACGGCGCTGATGCCGGAACTGCTGGCCATGTGTTCGTCCACGGTGAATGCCTATAAGCGTCTGGTGCCAGGGGCCTGGGCCCCGACCGCGTCGAATTGGGGCGTGCAGAACCGCACCGCCGCCGTTCGCGTCATCAACGACGCGCCGGAATCGACCCGTGTCGAATTCCGCGTGCCGTCCGCCGATACCAATCCCTATCTGGCGCTGGCGCTTTTGATCGGGGCCGGCTTGCACGGCATCCGTAACGGCATGGAACCGTCGCCCGGCAGCGGCGAGGATTTCTATGCCACGACACCGAAACCCGACGCGGTCTTTCCGCGGGATCTGCACGAAGCCTCTGCCCGGCTGCGGGAGAGTTCGGTTGCGCGCGACATTTTCGGTGACGACTTCGTCGACAGCTTCACAGAAAGCCGCGACGTCGAATTCGCTGAATATCAGAAACAGGTGAGTGAATGGGAGATAAGGCGGTACCTGGGGGTCGTCTGATCCGTGCCTTATCGCGTGAAGAACGAAAGGAACGTAAAATGACAAAGCGAATTGCAGGTAATGGCCCTGTCATGGGCGAATTGAACCGCCGCACGATGCTGAAAGGCATGGGTGGTCTGGGTATCGCGGCGGCGGCCGGGGGATTCCCTCAAGGGGCCTTCGCGTCCGAAAGCCTGAACTACATGTGCTGGGAAGGGTATAACGCGCCGTCGATTCTGGAGCCGTTCCAGAAGCGCAACGACGCGACGGTCTCCATCGATCTGATCACCGACTCCGCCGGCGGCTTCGCCAAGCTGGCAGCCGGTGCGTATCGCGAATTCGATCTCGTCTCGTCGGACAGCCCGTGGATTCAGCGCATGGGCCCGGCGGGCTTCTGCCGCTTCATCGACGATAACGACTTCGCCAAGCAATATTCGGATTTCTATCCGCAGTTCCGCGCACCGTTCGAACCGCTGCAGTTCGACGGCAAGGCGACGGGCCTGCCGACGCGTTGGGGCTGGGTCGGTCCGACGGTGAACACGAAATTCGACAAGCTGGAAACCTGGTCCAGCTACGCGCCGGTTTTCGACGCGGCCTATAAGGACAAAATCTGCCTGCTGGATTGGGGCGATTGGCCGATCATGCCGCTGGTCCTCTATGCCGGGATCAACCCGTATGAAGAACTCGACCAGGCGGCCCTGGACGAAGTCCGCACGGTCCTGCGCGCGGCGTTCAAGAATACCCGCGCCATCGTCGGCGACCTTGCCGTCGCGCAGAAAGGCCTGCTGGACGGATCGTTCCGGGCGCTGATCGGCGGCGGTACCTACTGCACGTCCTCGCTGCGCCTGAAGGGCCACGACTATATCCAGTCGATCGTGCCGGATCCGAAGGACGGGTTGAAGCAGGGCATCATCTGGATGGAAGCCACCGGCCTGATCGACAACGGCAAGGACTCCAAGGTCGCCGCGGACTTCCTGAAATACATTGTGTCCCCGGCCGTCGCCAAGGAATTGGCGATCACGGACGCCACCTGCAACCTGGTTCCGAACCAGAAGGCCGAAGCCCTGTTCTCCGACGCGGAGAAATCGGCCCTGCAGATGGATTACATGTGGACCGCCTGGGACAACAGTCAGTTCCATACCGTCGCGCCGAATATCGATGATATGCTGGCGATCTGGCAGGAGGAATTGGCCGCGCGCTAAGCGGTCCGGCCGAAACAGGGGTGGGTCCGTCTTTCCGGCGGACCCACCCGTTGTCGTTCATTGGAATTTGAGGATTTTTCAGCTTGCCCACACCGATCATTGATGCCGTCGATATTGTGAAGGATTACGGGGCCAACCGCGCGTTGCACGGGGTTTCCCTGCAGGTCGGTGCGGGGGAATTCGTGGCGCTTGTCGGACCGTCAGGCTGCGGCAAGACCACATTGTTGAAAATTCTCGCAGGATTCGAAGATCCGACCGACGGGGGGTTGAAAATCCAGGGCAAGGACATGCGCGGCGTTCCGGCGGCGGCCCGCCCGACCCGCATGGTCTTTCAGAAACTGGCGCTGTTTCCGCATAAAAGCGTCGCCGACAATATCGGGTTTCCCCTGAAGCTTCAGAAAGTGGATGCGCCGACCGTCAAGGAACGTGTGCGCGCCATGTTGGATCTGATGCATCTGAAGCCGGAATATCTGGACCGGTTCCCGGCGCAATTGTCGGGCGGGGAGCAACAGCGCGTCGCGCTGGCCCGCGCCCTGGTCTCCCAGCCCAGCGTGCTGCTGCTGGACGAACCGATGAGCGCGCTGGACGCGAAGCTGAAGAAATCGCTACAGGCGGAATTGAAGAAGCTGCACCGTGAAATCGGCACCAGCTTCGTTCTCGTCACCCATGACCTGGAAGAGGCGATGATGCTGGCGGATCGCATCTGTGTGATGCGCGGCGGCAATGTCGTCCAGATCGGCACGCCCACCGATATCTACTATCGCCCCGCCAATATGTTCGTCGCGGGCTTCATCGGCGAAACCAATTTCCTGCCGGTCGATGTGGCGCGGAAGGGCGATGCGGCCACCGTGTCGTCCCCGCTGGTCGAAGGCCAACCGACCGACATGCCGGCCGATCATATTTCCCCCGATTTGACGGACAAGGGGCCGGCCCTGCTGGTCCGTCCGGAAACCATCCGTTTCGTGACGGGCGACCCCGAACCGGGGCTGTGGGTTCTGAACGGTATGGTCGATGAATTCTTCATCAAGGGATCGTCGACCCAATACCGTATCCGCGTCTCCGGTCTTGATGCGCCGCTGGTCATGGATCTGCCGGGATCCATCGTGCTGCCCGCGGAAGTGGGGCAGGCAGTGCGTGTCGCTTTCGATCCGTCCCGCGCCTTCCTGCTGTCGGAGTGACCATGAAGATCGAACGGAAATCCTGGACGGACCCGGTTCTGATCGGATCGGTTACGCCCCTGGCGGCGGTCATGCTGTTCTTCTTCGTCATCCCGCTGGTCATGACGACGGTGCTGACCTTCCAGACCACGCAGTACTACCGGCTGGCCTGGACCTGGGATCTGACCATTTGGACGGAGATTTTTTCCAAACCGCACTATTGGACGATCATGCTGCGCACGGTCAGTATGGCGCTGATCTGCGTCGTGCTGTCGGTGCTGATCGCCTATCCCTGTGCCTATGCACTGGCGACGCGGCTTAAGACCTACAGCACGCAAATCCAGATATTGATCATCTTTGCCTTCCTGACGGATGCGGTGTTGAAGACCTTCGGCTGGATTTTGGTCTTGGATAACAACGGCGTCCTGAACTGGCTGCTGGCGAAGGTCGGTTTCCCGCCGGAAACGTTGAACCTGCTCTATACGCCGACGGCAACGATGATCGGGATGCTGTATAACCTCGCGGTCTATCCGATGTTCACGATTTATTTGTCGCTGATGCGGATCGACCGGGATCTGATCCTGGCATCCTACGATGCCGGGGCGTCGCGCTTGCGGACCTTCTTCGAGGTGACGCTGCCCTTGTCCAAACCGGGCCTGTATTCCGGCGCGGTGCTGGTTTTCGTCTTGAGCCTCGGCGCGTTTCTGGAACCGCGTGTTCTCGGCGGCGGCACATCCCCGATGGCGTCGGAACTGATCCGACAGAGCTTCGAAACGCGGGTGAACTGGCCGCTAGGGGCGGCGCTGACCATCGTGCTGATCGTCATCGGTGCGCTGACGCTGGCGGCGTTCGGTTTCTTCACGTTGCGCCGGAAAGCGACCAAAGGGGGCGCCGCATGATGTCCGATCGTTTCAAAGGCGCCCTGGTCGATACGATGCTGATCGGCAGCATCGTGCTGCTGCTGTTGTTCTTCTATGCGCCGATCGCGACGCTGGTGGCGTTTTCCTTCTCGTCCAGCCGTGTCCTGTCCCTGCCGATGGAAGGGTTTTCCTTCGAATGGTACGGCGAATTGCTGGCCAAGCCGGACTTCCTGCCCGCCGTGACCAACTCCGCCGCCGTCGCCGCGGTATCGACCGTCTTCGCCACGGCGCTGGGTACGGCTGGGGCGGTCGCCTGGATTCGCTATCGCTTCCGACTGCAACGGGCCTTCCAGGTCGTGACCTTTGCGCCGTTGCTGTTTCCGCAATTGCTGCTTGGCGTCGTCATGTTGCTGTGGTTCTCCGTGCTGGGGAATTGGCTGAACTTCTCCACCGGGCTGGTTACCGTCATCATCGGGCATATCGTCTATATCACGCCCTTCGCGCTGGTGATCGTGGCGGTGCAGGTCTTCGGTTTCGACGACACGCTGGAGGATGCGGCCCGCGACGCCGGGGCCAATGGATGGCAGGTGTTTCGGGAAATCACGCTGCCGCTGCTGTGGCCGGGTATCTTTTCCGCCGCGATTTTCGCCTTCCTGCTGTCCTGGGGGAACTTCTACGTTTCTTATTCCCTAGCCGGGACGGCGCGGACATTGCCGATCTTCGTCTATAGCGGGATCGCCGTCGGCTCGTCGCCGATCTACCCGGCGCTGGCCACCCTGAACCTCGTTCCGGCATTGCTGCTGGTCGCGTTTGCCGAATTCATGCGGCGGCGCGCGTTGAAGCGCCAATCCGCCGCCGTTCCAACCGCGTAAGACAATCAAGGACCCCAACATGACGAGCGTACCCCAGAGCACCGCGAGCAATTGGAGCTTCCCGACCCCCGTCCGTTTCGGCAAGGGCCGGATCGGCGAATTGGCCGATATGGTCCGCGACCTGAAGCGCAAGCGGCCCCTGGTCGTCACAGATGCGGGTATGAAGGACCTGTTTCCGGTCCAACGGGCGCTGGAGGTGCTGAAGGCGGGGGGACTTGCTGCCGATTTGTACTGGAATGTGAAGCCGAACCCGACCGGGACCAATGTCGACGACGGCGTCCGCGTGTTTTTCGACGGTCGGCATGACTGCATCGTCGCCATCGGCGGCGGCAGTGCGTTGGACGCGGCGAAGGCCATCGCGCTGATGGCCCGGCAGACCATCCCGATGTGGGACCTGGAAGATATCGGCGACAACTGGAAACGCGCGTCGATGACCGACCCCGTGCCGCTGATCGCGCTTTCGACAACGGCGGGAACGGGGTCCGAATTCGGCCGGTCTTCCGTCATCACCCATGAAGGCGAACAGCGGAAGGTTATCGTTTTTCACCCGCGTATGATGCCGGACCTCGTCGTCATGGACCCGGAACTGACGGTTGGCCTGCCGCCGCATGTGACGGCGGCGACCGGTATGGACGCCCTGTCCCATGCGCTGGAAGGGTACAGCGCGCCCGGTTTCCATCCGATGGCGGAAGGCGTTGCCCTGAACGCGATGCGGATCGTCAAGGACTGGCTGCCGGTCGCGGTGGCGAATAGTGCCGACTTGGAAGCCCGTGGCCAGATGTTGGTCGCGTCCGGTATGGGTGGGGTTGCCTTGCAGAAGGGGTTGGGTGCGATCCATGCCCTGGCCCATCCGTTGGGCGCGCTTTACGACGTGCATCACGGCCTGCTGAATGCGGTTCTGATGCCCTATGTCCTGCGCTTCAATATGCCGGTGATCGAAGGGAAACTGTCGGTTCTGGCCCGGTTCCTGGACCTGCCGTCACACACGGCGGATGGCGTCGTCGACTGGATCGAAGACTTGCGGCGCGAATTGTCCATTCCGAACACCTTGGCCGATATGGGGTTGACCGATATCGCCGTGGACCGGGTGTGCGAGATGGGCGCGAAAGATCCCTGTGCGGGCGGGAATCCGGTGCCGTTGGACCCGGCCGGGCTGCGATCGATCCTTGTGGAGGCGATGGGCGCGTCGGTTCCGCGGAACGTCGCGGCATCTTAAATCGCCGTATTGGATGCGATCGGCAAAATATTGTCTGATCCGCCGCCCCCCATCATCCGTAGAAAGGAATGGATGTCCTTTCACGATGATGAGGGATCATGGTTTCCGTCCGAAGAACAGGTATAGCGGTTTTTGCCTTCTGGGCTGGCCTGTGTGCCCTGGCCGCGCCGGTTGCCGCATATGGCGGGAAGCCGGCGGGCGGGCGCGCGGACCAGGTCGCGGCGCTTTATGGCGACCGAATCGCCTTCGACGTTTTCCGAAACGGTAGCCCGGTCGGATCGCATACCGTCCTGTTCCGAGATACGCCCGAGGGCTTGCATGTCGATGTCGATTTCAGGGTCGATATCACGATGCTGGGACTGACAGTTTACGAATATCGGTACCGGTCGAAAGCGCTGTGGCGCGACGGGTGGCTCGACGCGATAACGGCCACAGTGGATGACGATGGCGATTTCTCGGAAATACGAGCGGTAAAGGATGGCGGCAGGTTCCGTATTGAGGCCGGGTCGGAAGCAGGGATTGCGGACGCCCCGCTTTTCCCCACCAACCATTGGAACGCGGATGTTCTGACGCAAAGCCGGGTGCTGAATACCCTGACCGGAACGGTCGCGGATGTGACCATTGACACAGTCGGGCGCGAAGACGTCGCGACGGAACGCGGCTTGGTTTCGGCCACCCATTATACCTATAGCGGCGATGTGGAGGCGGAAGTCTGGTACGACGATGCCGGGCGCTGGGTCCGCCTGCGCTTCAAGGGGCCGGACGGGTCGGACTTCGATTATCGCTGCCGTCTGTGCCAAGGCATGACGGTGGGAAGTGCGGCGAATGACTGATCGTCAGCAGGTAGCCTGGGTAACGGGGGCCGGGAAGGGGATTGGCCGCGCGGTCGCCCGCAAACTGGCGCAGGACAATTGGCGTGTCGCGGTCAGCGCGCGCACGCGGGCCGATCTGGACAGTCTGGCGGCGGAATGCCCGGCCGGGTCGATTGAGGTCTTTCCCGTCGATATTACCGACAGGGATGCGATTTTCGAGACGGTCGCCGCCATCGAAGCGACGATGGGCCCGCTGGCCCTCACCGTATTGAACGCGGGAACCCACGCGCCGATGCAGGCAGTGGATTTCGATATCGATGCCTTCCGGAAACTGTGTGACGTGAACCTGATGGGCAATGTCCATTGCCTGGGGGCATTGATGCCGCGCTTCATCGAACGCGGCCGCGGGACGTTGGCTGTCGTCGCATCCGTCGCAGGCTACCGGGGCCTGCCGACATCCGCCGCCTATGGCGCGACCAAGGCCGGGCTGATCAATATGTGCGAGGCGCTGCAGCCGGACCTTGCCCGCCATGGCGTCGATCTGAAACTGATCAATCCGGGCTTCGTCGAAACGCCACTGACGGACCGTAACGAATTTCCAATGCCTTTCCTGATCACGGCGGAGCGTGCAGCCGATGCGATTGTCAAAGGTTTGAAGGGGCGGGCCTTCGAAATCGCCTTTCCCTGGCGGTTCGCGGTGATCATGAAACTGATGCGGTTGCTGCCGAACCGATTGCTGTTTTCCCTGACCCGGCGGATGATCCCCGAATGACCACGCCTGCGGAACGGTACAAGCACTTCCTGGAAACGCTGAGCCCCGAGCGGTTGTCCGATCTGGACGGTATCGCGACGGCGGATGTTTGCTTCAAGGACCCGTTCAACGACGTGCGTGGCGTCGATGCGATGCGGGCGGTGTTTGAGCATATGTACCGCGAATTGGGGGAGGTTCGTTTTCAGGTCCGTCGCATGCTCAGCGACGGCGATACCTGCCTCCTGGAATGGCGTTTCGACTCCACTCTGCGCGGACAGCCATGGACCTTCGACGGGATGAGCATTGTGGAATTCGCCCCGGACGGGCTCGTTCGGTCCCATATCGATCATTGGGACGCCGCCGGGGCGTTTTACGAGCGCCTGCCGGTTATCGGCTGGCTGTTATCGCGGATACGCCGGAAGGTTGGCGTTCGTCATCGTTGACGGCGCTGTCCAGTGCATTCGACCGCTTGACGAAGGCCAGGGTCACCGTTCCGATCTCGATACCGAATTTCGATACGGTCGCCCGGTTCATCATGACGTCCTGGGTCAACAGGAACATCCAATCGTCGAACCGGACGCGCAGGCTGCCGTCGCCCACTTTCAGGTCCATGGTATAGCGCCAGTTCAGGGCGTTGCCATAGGATTCCCCGATCGCCGTGCCGATAATATCGTCGGCCGATCCTTCATAGAGATGCGGGCCTTTCTTGCGGATCGTCCAGACCCGCCGATCCTTTTCCCCGTCGGAATAGGTAAATCGTTCGTCCAGGACCAGAACATCGCCGTCCCAGGTCCCGTCTATCGTCACCGTGAATTGACGGCGCAATGTTCCGAACCGGTCTTCGAATAGGCCATAGGCTTCTACGCGGCCGTTGAAATAGTCTTCAATGGCCAGCTTCGGGGTGGTGTTTTCAAAATCTGTCGGTTTCATTGTCGAACATCCATTCACTGCCAGGACCGTTACGAACAGGGCGAATAGGCGCTGCCACATGGCGGCATCCTCCGGGTTGAGTGTCGGGAGAGGGCGGCGAGCCGCCGTTGCACGGTGCCGTGCCGGACCGCGCCCAGCGGGAAGCCCCACATGAAGGCGGTGGTCAGGAGTTTGATCGCGACCGGCAGGACCGCGTAGACCGCAACCAGCGCCGTTAGCCCCGATGCCGTCGGTGCCTCAGGGTCGAAACCCAACCAGACCACGCCGGGAAGCGCGATCCCCGCCGACCCCGCGAGCGCGAGTTTCGTCCCCATGCCCCAGAAGGCGAAGATCAGACCTTCCCGCCGGTATCCGGTGCGCAACCGGTCGTAGTCCGCGACATCGGCTTGAATGGCGGGCGGCAGGGCGAGATCCGCACCGAACGCCGCGCCGGTCAAAAGGCAGATCGCGGCGAATCCCAGGATCGCCCCGTCGGGTAATAGGGGCACGCACAGGAAGGCGAGGCTGGCCATCGCCATCGCGCCGCACCAGATTCGATGTTTGTCGAAACGACGGGTCAGCCAAAGCCACAGAGGAATTCCGGCAACGGCGGCGGCGAAATAGATCAGGATCAGCACTGTGCTTTCCGAGGCCGTCGCACCCAGACCGAATTCCAGATAGACCATGAACAGCGCGGCGGGAATGCCATTTGCCAATCCGTTCATGAACCACGCGGTCAACAGGCGCAGAAATAGCCTATTCTTGAACAGTCGGTGCAGGCCACGCCGCATTTCGGAAAGCGGCTGTTCCATTCCCGACGGCGCGGCGTCATCCGGCACGAAGGCCAACGCAGCGGTCAAGAAAATCGCGCCGACGGTCACGGTGGCTAAAACCACGGCTTGCAGCGCCATGCCGTTGGTTCCGCCGGCATTAACGATCGCCGCCGACAGGGCGCTGGCGCCGATGATACCCAGAAGTCCCGCCCCCTCCCGCCAGGAGGTGACACGTGCCCGGTCGCGGTAGTTTTCGGTCAGTTCCGCGCCCCAGGCCAGATAGGGGACCGCAACCATGGTCCAACCGGTATAGAGGACGATGGACCAAAACAGCAAATATGCCAGCCCGTCCCCGGGATCGGGTGCCAGGACGTTCCAAAGACCGATCCCTGCGATAACCGATCCGACCGCGATCCAAGGTTTCCGGCGCATCCGACCGATACTGCTACGGTCGCTGAGCGCCCCGATAATCGGGTCCGTGACCGTGTCGAAGGCGCGAGCGATCAGCAGAACGGCCCCGACCGCCGCAAGCCCCAATCCCTGATCGATGCCGTAAAGGGAGGGCAGCGCGATATAGACTGGAATGGTCGGCAATGCGATCGCGAAACCCGGCAACGCATAGGGCACCAGGATGCGCCGAAGCAGGGTGGAGTGTGCCGCCGTCTGTGTCATCGTTCCAGGACGAATTGACCGACGTCGATCCGACCGGCGTCGAACCCGACCTCGCAGTATTTCAGATAATAATGCCACATGCGGCGGAACCGTTCGTCGAACCCCAACTTTCGGATGGCCGACCATTGGGCGGTGAAGTCGCGGTCCCAGCGGCGCAGGGTTTCGGCATAGGACGGGCCGAAGAAGAAGGAGTCCGACAGGGTCAGCCCGGATTGCGCCACGGCCTCCCCGAAAACCTTCGGCGACGGCAGCATGCCGCCGGGGAAGATATAGCGCTGGATGAAGTCCGGCGATGCGCGATAGGCATCGAAACCGTCATCGGCGATGGTGATGCTCTGCAACGCCGCCTTGCCCCCCGGTTTCAGACGGGCCTTCAGCGTGCCGAAATAGACGGGCCAATAGGCCTGACCGACCGCTTCGAACATTTCGATGGAGGCGATCTTGTCGAAACGCCCATCGACGTCGCGATAATCCTGCAACCGGATTTCGACCTGGTCGGACAAGCCGTTCAGGATCATGCGGTCGCGGCTGTAACGCGCCTGTTCATGGGACAGCGTCAAGCCGGTTACGCGGCATCCATGGTTTCGAGCCGCATATTCCGCGAACCCGCCCCAACCACAGCCGATTTCCAGGATATGGTCGCCGTCTTGCAGGTCCAGCATTTCGGCCATGCGCGCATATTTACGCTGCTGGGCGATTTCCATCGGTTCGTCCATATCCTCGAATATCGCCGATGAATAGGACATCGTCTGATCCAGCCATGGGGTATAGAAATCGTTCCCCAGGTCGTAATGGGCCGCAATGTTACGGCGGCTGCCGCGACGGCTGTTGGCGCGCAGCCGATGGCGCAGGCGGTTCACGAGCTCAAGAGCACCGATCCGGCGTACCGATCCGGCGAAAGCCGCCTCGTTCCGGAGCCCTAAGTCCAGCAAGACCTTCAAATCCGGCGTGTCCCATTCGCCGGCCATGTATCCCTCGGCAAAGCCCAAATCGCCCGCCGTCAACAATCGGGTTACGGCGCGATTGTCGGCGATCGACAGCATGGCATCCGGCCCTTGCTGTTTCCCGGCAACGTGAAGGCGCGCACCGGACGGGAAATCGACGGTCAGGCGGCCGGTTTCGATGTTCTTCAAGCCACGGGCCAACAGCATTTCCCGAAGGCCGGACGGTTTCGCTACCGATGTCCGCCGCGCATTCGGTGTCGCCAAGTTCGTAAAGGTGTCTTCCATGGTCGATCAAACCCCGTTGGTCGGTTTTTGTTGGAAACTGGCCTGGACCGGCGATGCCGCCGGGACATGGGCGAAAACGGGCATGCCCTTCAGCCACAGTTTCAGGGCCTCCCAATGAATGGCCGCCATTATCTTCACTGTCATGAAGGGGAACCGCGCCAATAGCCCGACCGCGGACCATTTCGTCAGCGCCCGCCGCTTGCCCGCAAATCCCGCATACAGGAACGGCCCGGCCGCGTCCTCCTGCCGGATATGGATGCCGATCGCCTCACCGGGTGGGGTGATGCGGAAGCGGTAGGTCGCCTCCATCCCGATGAAAGGCGACACGTACAGCGCCTTGTCGCAGGTCTGGCGGACCGATCCCTGCCTATCGCTGGATACGGGGATCACATAGGTATGGCGTTCCTTGAACGTGTTGCAGACCTCATACAGGATCGCCGCCAATTCCCCGGATCGGCGATAGCAGAAATAGACGCTCAACGGATTGAAGACATAGCCCGCGATGCGGGGGTAGCAGAGCAACAGGATCGGTCCGCCGTCGAAATCGATTCCCGCGTCTTTCAGGCGATCCATGGCCCAGGCCTTCAGCGACCCGCCATCCGCCGGTCCGTGATCGCGATCGAAGAAACTGATCGGCGCGGACCGGTTGTAGCCGAAGAACGGCATGCCGCGGTCGAGGACCGGAAGCTCGTCCAAATCGATCAACATCGAAAAGACGGAATAGGAAAGGCGATGCGCGCGCGGGCGATGGCGCGTATGGACGACCCGACCTTCATAGAGTGCCGATGCGAATGTCATTCCGCCGCCGCCCGTTCGATTGTCGTGACATGGATACGGCCGTTCTCGTCCGCCACCTGCCAGGGACGGCGCAGTCCGCCCAATTGTTCGGCGGCAGCCAGTCCCGATTGAAGCGCGTCTTCATGGAAGCCATAACCGAAATAGCTGCCGCAATACCAGGTCCGCCGGTGTCCCTGCAGGGACCAAAGGCGCGATTGTGTTTTCAAGGCTGCGGTGTCGAAGAAAGGATGCTCGTATTCCGTTTCGTACAGGATCGAATCCGATTGCGGTTCGTGATTGGGGTTCAATGTGACGAAGAACTGTTTCGACGACGGCAGGGATTGCAGGCGGTTCATCCAATAGGTGACGCAGATCGGCGCGTCGGCCTGGTCGCGCGAGTCTTCCAGGAAATTCCAACTGGACCAGATATTCCGGCGTTTCGGCATCAGGGATGTATCGCTGTGCAGGACGGCCCGGTTCTTCGTATATCGCCAGGGGCCGAGGAGCGCCCGTTCCCGGTCGTCCGCGTCCCCCAGCAGACGCAGGCTTTCATCCGCATGACTGGCCAGGACGACGGCGTCGAACCGGTCTACCTGTCCCCGGCTGTCATGGATTTCCACATGATCCGGATGCCGAAGGACTTTTACGGCGGCGTCAAAGCGGATGCGGTCGCGGTAGGATTCCGTCAGTTTTTCGACATAGCGGCGCGATCCGCCGGTGACGGTCCGCCATTGCGGACGGTCGACCAGTTCGAACAATCCGTGACTGACGAAGAAGCGGATGAAGGCCTTCGCCGGATAGGCCCGCATTTCAAGCGCGGAGGTCGACCATATCGCCGCCCCGATAGGCAGCAGGTGATCGGATATGAACGCGTCCGAATAACCGTGTCGGTCCAGGTAGTCGCCGAGGCTCATCCCGTCGTCCGGTTCGTTCAGGAAGGCGGGGGCGTTTTTATAGAAATGCAGCAGGTCGCGCACCATGCGCCAGAAACGGGGACGAAGGACGTTCGTTCGTTGCCCGATAAGCCCATTGATGTCAGACCCGGAATATTCCAGTCCCCCGCCATCGACGGAGGCCGCGAAGGACATGTCGCTTGCATCCGTATCGACGCCGAGATGCGCGAACAATGCCGTCAGGTTGGGATAATTACGCTCGTTATAGACGATGAAGCCGGTATCCACCGGCAGCTTTTCCGACGATAGGGATGCTTCCACCGTATTCGAGTGACCGCCGATCCGGGGCTCCTTTTCGTAGACGGTGACGTCATGGCCCTGGTTCAGCAGCCAGGTCGCGGACATACCGGCAATGCCGGTTCCGACCACGGCGATCTTGTAATGGGACTTCGGGGGGGGATGGCCAGCGGACACTGTTTCACAAACTCCTGATCGGGCAAGTTTCGTTCTTGGTACGGGTCGATTTTCGCGTTGGATCACTTGAAGGTGCCGCGAAATACGGAAAGAGTGATCCGGAAACCACACCGGTTCGTATCGGATGATATGGACGGATGTTTCGTAATCGAACGGGAGGCCGCGCCGGTCTCCGAACGACCTACATCCCCGCATCGAAAAGGATCGGGGGTTGAGGGGGCGGTCGCCGCTGTCGCCCCGATGCGGCTGGCGCGGCGGGTCGTCGATAAAGATCGGGAGTCCGTGTTGGACGAGTTTGAAGACTTGATCGTTGCCATCGCGCGCAAGCGCGACCGCGCCGCCTTTCGCGCGCTGTTCGATCATTTCGCACCACGGCTGAAGACATTCTTCATGCGCGGTGGCTTGGACCCGGCGGCGGCGGAAGAAATCGTTCAGGAAACCATGGTGAAGGTTTGGCGAAAGGCGGATCAGTTCGACCCGGCAAAAGCGAAGGCGTCCACCTGGATTTTTTCGATCGGCCGAAATCTGCGCGTCGATTTCCTGCGTAAAGAGAAACGACCGCAGCCGGATTTCAATGATCCGATGTTTGTGCCGGACCCGGAACCCGACGGCTTCGAGGTCCTGTCGGTGGCTCAGGAAGCGGATTTGGTCCGCGAGGCCTTCGATGCCCTGCCGCCGGATCAGAAAGCCGTTATGACCTTGGCCTTTTATGAAGAGAAGCCGCATTCCGAGATCGCCTCTGAACTCGGGCTGCCGCTTGGGACCGTGAAATCCCGGATCCGATTGGCGTTTCAGCGCATCCGATCCGGACTTGGAGAAAGCGTGTGAGTATCGACCATCATCCCAGCGAAGAACGGTTGTTGGATTACGTTTCCGGCGGCCTCGGCGAATCTTGGAGCCTTGCCGTCGCGACGCATCTGGCGCTGTGCCCGAAATGCCGGAATACGGTTGCGCGACTGGAAGCCATGGGCGGCGGCATGATGGACGCGGCGGAACCCGCGACCCTGGCCGACAACTCATTCGATGCCCTGTGGGCGCGTCTGGAATCCGAAGAAGATGAAGCAGACAGCATGCCTGCAATCGCGGGACATGCAGGCAAGATCGACTTGCCGGAACCGTTGCGCAGCTATGTCGGTGGATCGGTCGATGCGCTGCCCTGGCAGAATATGGGATTGGGGGTTCGCCAGCTACTGATCCCGACGGCGGATCAATCGACGGCGCGGCTGCTCTGCGTCGCGGCGGGACGACCGGTGCCGGAACATACCCACAGGGGCGAAGAAGTGACGCTCGTGCTTCAGGGGGCCTTCCGCGATTCGACCGGGATTTATGCGGCGGGCGATTTTCAGGAAGCGGACGAAACGGTCCTGCACCAACCGCATGCGGAAAAGGACCGCGACTGCATCTGCCTTGCGGTGACGGACGCCCCCTTGAAGTTCCGGAATCTTGCCTTCAGGCTGGTTCAGCCGTTTATCGGAATTTAGCTGACGTCAATGTCTGCTGCTTGCGCGGCCCGGATCGCGAACCGTTCCGCGAGTGGGGCCAGAGATGCGGCCTCCGCCGATGCCGCATTACCAGCACGGGCGCGGTCGGCGATCCCGACGAAGATCACGGAAAACCGGAACAATGCGAAGGCGACATGGAACGGCAACAGCGGTTCCGTCGGTATAGCGTGGGCGTAGTATTCCGTCAGAAAGTCGTCGCGCGTCGGAATACCGTTCTCCTGCCAGTCGGTGCCAAGGATACCGCCGTACTCGTCTGGGCTAGAATGCCAGGGCATGACGCAAAACCCGACATCCGCCAGCGGGTGGCCCAGGGTCGATAGCTCCCAATCCAGGACCGCGATGACGCGCGGTTCGGTCGGATGGAACATCAGGTTCCCCAGCCGGAAATCGCCGTGGGCAATCGAAACCGCCCCATCGTCCGCCGGGATATGGGCGGGCAGCCACTCGACCAGCCGGTCGAGCGCCGGGATGCGCGGTCCGGTGGAGTCCGCATATTGACGGCTCCACCGGCTGATCTGGCGTTCGAAATAGTTGCCGGGCCTGCCGTAATCGCCCAGTCCGACGGTATCGGGCCGGACGGCATGCAGTTTCGCCAGGGTTCGGGCCATTTCCAGATAGATCGCCTTGCGGTCTTCCGGAGGCATGCCGGGCAGGCGGCAATCGGAAAAAACCCGGCCGTCCAATCGTTCCATGACATAGAACGGCGTGCCCAGGATGCTGTCGTCTTCCTCCAGCCAAAGGACTTTCGGGACGGGAACATTGGTGGCTTCTAGGGCTTTCTGGACCCGGAATTCGCGTTCGATCGCATGCGCGCCCTTCAGGATCGGCCCGGCCGGCTTCTTCCTGAGAACCAATTTCGCCGACCCGAATGTTACGAACCATGTCGGGTTGGATTGACCGCCGCCGATCCGTTCAACGGACAGGCCGCTTTCACCGGGCAGCTTCGCGGTCAGCCATGTGTCGAGCGCGGGAAGGTCCAAATCGCTCATGCCTCTGCGGGCTCCCACTTCCAGAAATCTCGTTTCTGATCCGTCAGGTGTCGGTTCAACACCATCTGATGAACCTCATCCGCGCCGTCGACCAGCCGCGCCTGACGGGCGTATCGGTAAATCCATTCCAGCACCGTGTCCTGGGAATAGCCACGCGCGCCGTTGATCTGGATGGCGGTATCCGCCGCCTTGTGCAGCAGGTTCGCAACATGGATCTTCGCCATGGAAACCTCCTTGCGGGCGAAGCTGCCGCGATCCAGTTCCCAGGCGGCTTTCATAACCAGCAGGCGCCCGACCTCGATCCCCATCGCGATGTCGCCCATCTTGATTTGAATGCTCTCGCGGTCGGACAGCCGAACGCCGAATCCATGTCGGTTTTGCGCGTATTCCTGCGCGATTTCCAGGCATCGCTTCGCCAGTCCCAGCCAGCGCATGCAATGCGTCAAACGCGCCGGACCCAGACGCATCTGGGTAATCTTCAACCCCATGCCCTCGCCCAGGATGATCCGATCCGCCGGCAGTTCCATATCCTCGTAGACGATTTCGCAATGACCGCCATGTTCCTCCGGTCCCATGATCGGGATGCGCCGGTCGATGCGCCAGCCCGGCTCGTCCCGGTGATGCAGGAAGGCCGTCAGGCCGCGCCGGGGATCGTCGGACGTGCGGGCCATCAGGATGAAATGCGATGCATCCTCCGCGCCCGTGATGAACCATTTGCGCCCGCGGATGACGTATTTATCGCCCTTCTTCGTCGCCGTGGTCAGCATCATGCCGGGATCGGACCCGCCGCCGGGATGCGGTTCCGTCATGGCGAAGGACGATCGGACCTGACCGGTGACGATGGGGGCCAGCCATTGGGCCTTTTGCGCGTCGGTGCAGGCCTGTTCCATCACCATCATATTGCCGTCGTCCGGCGCTGCGGAGTTGAACACGACAGGACCGAAGATCGAGCGGTTCATTTCCTCGTAGCAGACGGCCATGCCGACCTTGCCGAGACCCTGGCCGCCGGTTTCCGGCTTTAGCTGAAGGCACCAAAGGCCCTCGCCGCGCGCCTTTTCCCGCAACGGTTCCAGATAGTCGAGGGCGATGTTGCCATGGGCGTCCCAGGCGGCGCGGCCTTCTTCGAGCGGCAGGAGCTCGTCTTCGACGAAACGGGCGATTCTTACCCGGAAATCCTCGATGCGCGGCGATATCGTATAATCCATGACACGTTCCTTAGAGTGAAGAGATCAGATGACCGCCATCGGCGACAATTTCCGACCCGGTCATAAAGCGCCCAAGATCGGACACGAGCAGCAATAACGGCCCATTCAGGTCTTCCGGTTGACCCAAGCGGCGTTGGGGAATGCGTTTGATCAGCGTCTTACCCGTATCGGTCTGAAAGAAGTCGCGGTTCAGATCGGTTTCGATATAGCCGGGGCACAGGCTGTTCACACGGATACCGTGGCGCGCCCATTCCAGGGCAAGGCTGCGCGTCAATTGGATCAGGCCTGCCTTCGACGCGGCATAGGCGCTGACATGGCCCGCGACGCGGAGGCCCAGGATCGATGCAATATTTACGATGCTGCCGCCGGATCCCGTGTCCCGCATTGCCTGGGCGGCGGTGCGCGCGATATGGAATGCGCCTTTCAAATTGGTGTCGATGATGCGGTCGATCGCATCGGCATCGTGATCCAGGGCAGAGGCCGACAGCGTCGTGCCCGCATTGTTGATGACGATATCGAAGGCGGTGCCGTCCAGTGCCCGCTTTACCGATGCTGGATCGGATACGTCCATTTCCAGGGGGACGATCTGTCCGCCGGAGGCGGTGATTTCCGAACAAACCGTTTGCAGTTTGTCGAGGCGACGGGCGGCGGCGGTGACTGTCGCGCCCTGATCCGCCAGCAGGCGGGCGAAATGCGCGCCGAGCCCGGAGGACGCCCCGGTGACGAGGGCGCGTTTTCCGGCTATTCCCGGCCAAAGGCCCGTCTGCGGGCCGTTATTTTCCGCCATATCCCAAGTTCTCTCTTTATTTTTCGAGCGAACGCTCGAAAAATGGATACCGGAAGGGGCGTCGACATGCAAGTGTCCGTTTGTATCGGGTCCGTTCAGGAATGGTGAAGGATAGGTTCAGATGATCGATACGGCGGAGTTCACGACGGAGGCTTTGTGCCGGTCCATGCTAGACCGACATCGCGATACGATCGTCGTGCAAAAGCCGGACTTTGCGATCCGGAAGCTGAGCGTCATCGTGACGGCGGCGCTGAACCTGTCGAACAGCAATGGCTTCCAGGCGATGTCGTTGCGCGATTTGTCGAAGGCGTCCGGCGTTTCCATGGGCGGGCTTTATGCCTATTTCGACAGCAAGACCACGTTGCTGAAGATGATTTTGGAGGAAGTCACCGGTCAGGTGCAGCGGGTTCTAGCCGATCCTCCGCAGACGATGACCATCGACCCGGTCGATCATCTGAAATGGCTGATCGATACCCATATCCGACTGACGGAGGCGATGCAGCCCTGGTTCAGCTTCGCCTTTCTGGAAGCCAAGAATTTCCCGCCGTCGGAACGGCGAACGGCGGTGGATAGCGAAATCCTGACGGAAAGCTATTTCGCGGCGGTGATAGACCGCGCGGTGGCGGAGGGCAGATTCCGGGCGGACGTATCCCCTTTGCTGCCCTCCCTGATCAAGCCGCTGCTGCAGGAATGGTATGTGAAGCGATCCAAATACCGGCGGCGCGGCGTGTCGATGGAAACCTATATCGAGACCGTACAGGATTTGGTGCTGAACGCGTGCCTGCCGGAGCGGCGGTCATAGCGGCGGCGACCGCCCTTCGGCGCGGTCAGAGCGGCCCGATGCTGGGTTCCAAGAGCGACCGGCACGCGGCCTTGGCGTCCTCGGGCGGCATGGAATCCGGGTCGATGCAGTATTGCAGGCCCAAACCGTCCACCAGACAGATCAGGGCTCGCGCCAAGCCACGGGCATCGACAGTCCGACCGCGCGCATCGGCAGCCTCCGCTACGAGGCCCGCGACATCATCGACATAGCGCGAATATTCCCGTCGATGTTCGTCCCGCAGCGTCGGGTTGTTGGAAATCTCCCCCCACAAGGTGAGCCAGATATTCATCACCTTACGATTGAAGACGTCAGGGGCGAAGAAGGCGTCGATCAGGGCGGCGAGACGCGTTTCGTATCCGTCCAGCGATGCAATTTGCGGGGTCGTCGTTTCGTACATGCGGGCATAGACGGCGGCCAGCAAGCCGTTCATCGATCCGAAATGGTGCGTGATCAGGCCGCGCGACACCCCGGCTTCGGCGCAAATCTTGTCGACGGTGAATTCCTGAATCCCGCCGCGCGCCATGCAGGTCAGGCCAGCATCGACGAGTTCGGCGCGACGTTCCTCGCTGGTCAGTCTCGTGAATCGTGGCTGATTGGTCGTGCGCGCCATGGGACTCCCAAAAAGAAGGATAGGCGGTGCCGCGTCACGGCACCGCCTACCGATTTAGACCTTGGTGAATTGTACCGGATCGGGATGACCGTCGGCAAGAATCACCGGCTTCAGATCGGAATCGTGAATCGCGATCAGCGGTTCGAAGCAGATGAAGACGAAATCGCCCGATTCCTCCATCAAATCCTCCATCCGGTTGAACATTTGGCGACGCTTGTCCGGGTCGAGTTCAACCAGCGACTTCTGATACAATTCTTCATATTCCGCATTGTCGAAGAAGGCCCAGTTGTAAACGCCGATCTGGTCGGGGCGGAACCAGACAAGGTTTTCCGTCGGGTCGATGCCGCCTGCGAAATTCTGCAGGACCAGTTCCAGGGACAGATAGTCGTCCCCGGCCGTTTTGTCGCCCAAGGCCCAATAAGCCGCGTCTTCCGTCGGCTGGATTTCGACGGTGATTCCGGCCTCGCCCAGGCTCGCCTGAACGATCTGTGCGATGGTCTGTGAGGTGGAATCGGTCAGTGCCACTAGATTGAGCGTCAATCCTTCCGCACCCGCCTCGGAGAGGAGCGCCTTTGCCTTTTCGACATCCCGTTGGTCGATGATGTTCTTGTCGCGGGCGAAGGCCGTACCCGGCTGCACCACACCGGCGGAACGACCGACCAAACCGTCATAGGCACCCAGCAGGACGGCATCGGCGTCGAACGCGTACTGGATGGCCTGCCGCACACGGATATCTTTCAGCGGTTCCGCATTCTGGTTGATGGTCATCCAGACATAGCGGGTCGATTCCGCCTCGATCAGGGTCGCCCCGTCCGGCATTGCGCCTTTCAATTGCCGCACGGCGCTGGGCGTCAACTTCGTGAAGTCGAAAGCGTCCGCTTCGTAGGCCAGTTGGGCCGCCTGATCGTCGCCGACGATGTAAATTTCCACGGTCGAAAAGGCCGGCTTTTCGCCGGTCCAGTCGGGGTTGACCGTCAACGTTACTTTCTGCTGCTGTTCCCAACTGTCGAAAAGATAGGGGCCGCATTGGGCGGGGATTTCCGTTGTATACTTCCCGCCCACGGCCTCGACCGCCTTTTTGCAGACGATGTGTCCGCCGTAATAGGGCAATGCGATCACCAGGAACGGGGCGAAGGCCTCCGTCAGGTGAATGATACCGTTGCGGTCGTCGATGACCTCGACTTCCTTGAATTTCTCGAACTGATAGGCCCAGGCACTGTCCGACCCGGCGATGCGTTCGAAGGAATATTTGACGTCTTCCGCCGTGACCGGCCCGTAACCGCCGGTCCAGGTCAGGCCATCGCGCAGGGTGAAGGCCAGACGTTTGCCGTCGAGCCATTCGATTTTTTCCGCGCCATAGGGTTCCCATTCATTGCCGTCGCGAATGTCGCCCATTCGGATCAGGGAAACCGTCGTGCAGCGGGGAATAACTTCATCCAATGCGCCGATAATGCCCCAGGGGTCCAGCACCTGGAAATCGCTGCCCATCCGGATTCGCAGCGTGTCGCCAACGGCGGACCATGCGAATTTCGGATTGGCCATTGCCGCGGCGAACCCCACACCGGCGGTTTTCAAGAACGCACGTCTATCGGTTATCCAAGTCATATCACGCTCCCTGTTTTTGGTAAGTTTCAGCAAAATGACATCGGGCTTTCCTGCCGGGCGCGATGTCGCGCAAGGCTGGTGCTTCGGTGCGGCAACGTGCCGTCGCAAGGGGACAACGCCCATGGAATTCGCATCCGCTGGGCCGTCGTATCAGGCTGGGAATTTCGCCTTTGATCGCCAGATCGGTGCGGCGTTTTCGTGGGTCGGGTTTCGGTTCCGCGGCGATCAGGCTGCCGGTATAGGGGTGGGCCGGGTTGGAGAAAACCTCCGCCGTCGGGCCCGTTTCGACCAGCCGTCCCAAATACATGACGGCGATCCGGTCCGCGACGTGGCGAACCAGGGCCAGATTGTGGGTGATCACCATATAGGACAGACCGTATCGATCCTTCAGGTCGGCCATGAGATTCAGGATTTCCGCCTGAACCGATACGTCCAATCCCGCCGTCGGTTCGTCCGCGATGACCAGATCGGGTTTCAGGGCCAGCGCCCGCGCCACCCCGGCGCGCCGGGCCTGACCGCCGGACAGTTCATGCGGATACCGGGACGCCATGTCGGCCGGAAGGCCCACTTCTTCCAGCAGTTCCGCCGCGCGGGCGCGCCAATCGGGCATTGGGCGGTTGTGAATGCGGAAGGGTTCGGTGACGGCTTCTCCCACTGTCATGCGGGGGCTTAGGGAGGCGACCGCATCCTGGAACATCAGCGCCGTGCGCGGCCGTATCCGGTCGAAATCGGCGGCGGTTTTCAACGGCGTCCCGTCAAAGCGGACGGTCCCCGCGCTGATATGCTGCAACCCCAATAGGGCGCGTCCCAACGTCGTTTTCCCGGATCCGCTTTCGCCGACAAGTCCCACTGTTTCGTCGCGCGCGAGTGTCAGGGTGATGTCGGACAGGATGTTCAGTGTCGTTCGCAGCGGCCAGCGGGAAATCGACAGGTCGACGGACAGACGGTCCAGTTCCAGCAGCGCGCTCATGACCATGCCTCATGGCATTTCGCGATGTGATCGGGGCCAATCTCCACACGGGGCGGGGCGGCGGTTCGGCAAATCGGCTCCACCTGGGCGCACCGATCAGCGAAGGCGCATCCCGCCGGCGGGTGTGCCAGATCGGGCGGGCGACCGCCGATGGTCGGCAATCGCTTTTCCTTGATCGACAGGCTGGCCGGGTCGCAGGCGATAAGCGCCTTGGTATAGGGATGGCGCGGCGCATGGAACAGGGTATCGACATCCGCTTCCTCGACGACCTGACCGGCATACATGACAACGACACGATCGCAGAGTTGGGCGATGACGCCCAGTTGGTGGGTCACGATGATGATGGCCCCGTCGTAGTCGGATTGCAGATTGCGCAGAAGATGGATGATTTGCGCCTCCATCGTCACGTCCAGCGCCGTCGTCGGCTCGTCGGCGATCAGGATTTCCGGCTGCATCAGCAAGGCTGCCGCGATCGCCGCGCGCTGCCGCATGCCGCCGGACAATTCATGCGGAAACCGTCCCATACAGATATCGGGATCGGGAATGCCCACGCGGTCCAGCATGTCCCGCGCCGCGCTGTGTCGTTGCCGCTTGGGCGTACCGGAATTGTGCTGGAAGTCGACCAGTTGCGCACCGATCGTCAGAACGGGATTGAAGGCCGTCATCGGATCCTGAAACACCATGGCGATATGCTTCCCGCGCAATTTCCGGCGGGTTTCCTCGCGCGCGGTCAGGATGTTCTCACCGCGAAACGACACAGCGCCGTCGGTGATTTCCGCATTCGTCCCCGCGAGGCCCATCAGCGTTGCCGCCAGCGTCGACTTTCCGCAGCCGCTTTCCCCGACGATGCCCAGAACCTCTCCCGCCCGCGCCGTCAGACTGACCCCGCGCAGGGCCTGCACCGGGTCGCCCCCGGTGCGATAGTTGAGCGTCAAATTCTCGACCGTCAGCAGCGGTGTCGTCATCGCGGCACCCTCACCTTCAGCTTGGGATCAATGGCGTCCCTCAGGCCTTCGCCCAGAAAGGTGAACCCCAATGTCGCGAGGACGAGCGGAAGCCCCGCGATCAGCACCATCGACGGCGCGGCCCGCAGGGAGGTGTAGCCGTCGTATAGGATATTGCCCCAGGAGGGGATCGGCGGACGAACCCCAAGGTTCAGGTAACTCAATCCCGCTTCCAGCATGATGATGACGGGGATATCCATCGATAGCACGATGACCAGGGGGCCGACGACATTCGGCAGGAGGTGGCGTGCCAGTATCCGGGCGGAGGACGCGCCCATGACCCGTTCGGCCAGGATGAAATCGGCGGAGCCCAGGCTGAGCGTTTGCGCGCGGATAAGGCGCGCATAACCCGGAATGGACACCAGAACGACGACGAGGATCAAGGTGCCCGTACCGGGGCCGACGACGGTAATCACCGCCAATGCGAACATGATCATCGGCAGGGACGACATGGAATCGAACATCAGGACCAGAAAGGCGTCCAGCCATCGGGGGCCGTATCCGGCGATCATGCCCAGCAGAAGTCCCACCCCACCGGCGATCCCGGCGGCCGTCATCGCGATCGACAGGGCGGTTCGCGCGCCGAAAATAATGCGGGACAGAAGATCGCGGCCCAGTTGGTCGGTGCCCGCCCAATGGGCCAGACTGGGGGGCTGAAACCTTTCCGTGATGCTGATTTTCAAGGGATCGTAAGGCGCGATCCAGGGGGCGGCGAGGGCCATGATCAGGAACGCTACGACCAATATCAGCCCGAAAGCGCCCATCGGGTCGCGCATCAGCGACCGGAATATGCCCCTGTTAGCCCCGGAAGACATCGCGAATCCTCGGGTCCAGGCGGGCGATCAACAGATCGGCGGCGGTGACGACGACCAGATAGAAGGCGGTCATGAAAAGGACCGTTCCCATGACCACCGGATAGTTTCGCTTCTGAACGGCGCCGGTAATCAAAGTGCCGATCCCGGGGCGCCCGAAAACGGTTTCCACAAAGACGGCGCTGGACAGGATGGACCCCAATCCGACGGCCAGGATGGCGATGGTCGGAATGATCGCGATCCGCAGCGCATAGCGGAAGACGATGCGCCGTTCCGGCAGCCCGAAAGCCCGCGCGGTTCGAATGTGGTTCTCGTTCATCACCTCCAGCATGGAGGCACGGACGAGCCGCGCCAGATACCCGACCCAACCGATGCCCAATGCGAAGGCCGGTAGGATGACGGCCTTGATTTGGCTGACGATATCGCCGGGCTGCCCCGCGCCGATCGCCGGCAGCCAATGCAGCCAGACCGCGAAGATAAGCAAGGCATAGATCGCGATAACGAAGGCGGGAATCGAAATCAGCCCGACGGACAGGACGCCCAGAAGCCGGTCCATGAAGGTCCCGCGCCACACGACCGCGGCACAGCCCAGCAGGATACCGAGCACCAAGGCCCATCCCAGTGCGACCGCGCCCAAGGCCAGGGTGTTGGGGAAGAATTCCATGATCTGGTCGAAGACCGGACGCTTCGACCAAACGTCGTATCCCAGATCGCCGGTGGCGGCGTTGCGGAAAAAACTCCAAACCTGGATCAGGACCGGCTGATCCAATCCCATGCGTTCGCGCAACAGTTCCTTCAAGGCCGGTGTGGCGCGTGGCCCGAGGGCGAGGGAGGCGGGATCGCCGGGGACGAGAAACACCATCGCATACATGGACAGCATCACCGTGAACAGGATCACGATGGCGAGGCCGATGCGCTTGATGGCGTAATTCAGCATCCGTTCGTCCGCCCGATGTCGTCAGACCATGTCACGGGGAATCCTTTCATCCCAGTTCCGTTCGAACACGGTTTCGGCGTTTTCCGTTATCCGGAGGGACATCTGGATGCGGAACGTCGTCGCGTCGCAAGTCATGCTTCCCGTCGAATGATGGCCGATGGTCGTGTCCTCCCGACGGATTTCGACATTGGATTCGCTATCGCAGCGGGCGGATAGCGGATCACCGTCGATGATCGTGTAGCGGACGAACGCGTCGGAGGTGACGGTCTGTCCGATATCGGGCATTTCCCTGGAATAGGTCCAACGCGGGAAATCGACGACCGTTTCGCCGGACAGAAGGTCGCGTCGGATGCTGCGCCGGATCGCGGGCTCGACCGGATGATCGATGGTTTGCGTCGGCGCGGCCATTTCCGCCGGTCCGAAGGCGCGCAGGGATGCATCTGCCGGATCTACCGGTCGCACGGGCAGGTCCAATTGGGAATCGCCCGCCTGGATCGTCACGGTCGCCAGTTCCGGCGATGGCCAGCATACCGGCCAATAGACGGTCGATATCGACACCGCGACCCGGTGGCCCGGGGGGAAGGAATGCGCCGTATCGTCCAGATCCACCGTCGCACGGTATAGCCGTCCGGGCACCATCGGTTCCGGTGTTTCGTGACCGTTCCGATGAGTCAGGTTCAGATAGCCGACGGTCACACGGGTCGACCGGCCGTCGGGCATGACATCGTTCAGGCGCACCGCCACCAGCCCCAGCGGTTTGTCGCAGGAAAAGCTGAAATGCAGTTGCGGCGCCCCCAGGATTTCCGTCGTTTCGGACAGGGGTTCCGAGAGGAAAACCAGTGACCCGCCGTCATCTTCGCGCTGATCGGTCGGCCATTCCGCATCTTGGCCGTACCGTCCGACCTCGCCCGATGCATTCCCGACCCATAGGGGGGAGCAAACCGACAGTTCCGCCGACGGTCCGGGTGTATTGGACAAGGTATGATCGGCGCTTAGATACAAGGCACGCTGTTCGATACGGGGGGACGGCCATTCCGCCTCGCCGATCCAGCGGCCCGTGCGCTCGTAATAACAGGTGGCGGGCGCGACGCTGTCCTGCATCCAGGCGCGCAGCATCGGTTCGTCCATGATCCCGGTATCCCGGCCCTTCATCCAGTGATCGCACCAGCGCAGGACTTCCTGTAACCAGCCGATGGCGGGCTGCACGGCGGCATCATGTGGGAAGGAATGCGCCCAGGGACCGATCAGTCCCAGACGCGGCCCGGATAATCCGGCCAGAAGGCGGGGGACGCTTTCCGAATAATTGTCCGCCCATCCGGATACGGCGTAAACCGGGATCGTGATCTTCGAGAAATCCTCGCAGACCGATCCCTGTTTCCAATAGTCGTCGCGCCGTTGATGGGCCAGCCACTGTAGAATCCACGGTTGGTTATGCGCCCATCGGGCCTTCCACATCGCGCGCCATGCGTCGCCGACAATCGCCGGGTCCGGCGGCAGGTCGTTATGGGCCAGCATCGTGGCGGACCAATCGAAATTGTCCTTGCTGACGCACCCGCCGACATAGTGCACATCGGTGGCGTATCGGTCGTCCGTCGATCCCACCGTGATGATGGTCTTCAGCGCCGGCGGTTTGCGGGCGGCGATCTGCAACCCGTTGAAGCCGCCCCAGGATATGCCGTACATCGCGACCTGACCGTCGCACCAGTCCTGCGCCGCGATCCAGGCAATGGCGTCGCAGCCGTCGATCTGTTCCTGGACGGTGTATTCGTCGTCGATCAGCCCCTCGCTGTCGCCGGTTCCGCGAATGTCGAGACGGATGCAGGCATATCCGTGCCCGGCAAGATAGGCATGCGCCTTCTCATCGCGCGCGCGGGTGCCTTCCCGCTTTCGATAGGGCAGGTATTCCAGGATCGTCGGAACCGGGCCGACGCCTTTCGGGCGCCAGAGTTTCGCGGCCAAACGGGTACCATCGGGCAGGGGAACGAAGATATTCTCCGTGACCTCCACGTCATGGGGGAAATCGGTTCGGATCTTCGTCACGGCCATATCGCTCCCCGATCCTCAGTTCATCGGCGCGCCGCCCTCTTCCTTGCGGCGGGCGACATAGGCGTCGATCGCTTCCGCAATTCCGGGGTCGAGCGGCGGTTGTTCATAGTCTTTCAGCAGGGCCGTCCAAACCTGATGCGCGCGGGTCCGGGCGTCGATGCCGCCCTTGTCCAGCCAGGTCGGATAATTGTCCCAATTCGACAGTAGCGGCGTATGGAACGCCTTTCCGTAGCGGTCCATCGTATGGGCGGTACCGAAGAAATGACCGCCGGGTCCGGCTTCCTCTATGGCGTCGAGCGCGAGGGAGTCCGCATCCGTCCGAATCGGTTCGAAATAGGCATCCATCATCTGCAGCAGTTCGGCGTCGAGGATCAGTTTTTCGAAGCTGGCGGTCAATCCGCCGTGCATCCAGCCCGCCCCGTGTTCCAGAAGGTGACAACCGCCCATCAACGCGCCGAACAGGGCCATCTGAGATTCGTAAGCGGCCTGGGCATCGACATCGTTCGCCGCCGTGACGTTGGACGACCGGAAGGGCACGCCGATCCGCCGCGCCAACTGGCCGGAGGCCTGGGCGGCCTTCATATATTCCGGCGTGCCGAAAGCCGGGGAGCCGGTGCGCATATCGACATTCGACGTGAACCCGCCATACAGAACCGGCGCGCCGGGCCGCACGATCTGGGTCAGGGCGATCACGGCCATCGCTTCCGCATGTTGCTGTGTCAGCGCGCCGCCGATCGTCACCGGCGCCATCGCCCCCGCCAGAGTGAAGGGGGTGATCGCCACGGGCTGCCCGTGTTCCGCCATCGCGATCAGGCCTTCGGCCATCGGGATGTCGAGCTGTAGCGGCGAATTGGTGTTGATGACGCCGACCAGCACCGGGCGGTCCTTCAAGCCATCCGGCGTGGTTCCAAGGGACAAAGCCGCCAGTTCGATCCCGTCCATGGTGCGCGCGCGGCCCAGGGTCTGACCCTGCCACGTCTTGTCGACCAGGGTGATCTGCGCGCGGTAGATGTCCAGATGGCGCGTATTGGCGGGCAGGTCCATCGGTTCGAAGGGGCCGCCGCCTTCCTGGTGAAGGACGTTCAGACTCTGCACCAGACGCATAAAATCACACATTTCCGCGAATGTGCCGTCGCGCCGCCCGCGGTCATTGTCCATGACATAGGCCGGGCCGCCGACGGAGGTGTAAACACAGACATCGCCGCCGACGACAACGTCGTGGATCGGGTTGCGCGCCGACAGCGTGAAACTTTCCGGGACGGTTTTCAGCAGGCCTTCGATCATCGCGGGGTCAAGGCGGACCCGGTCTTCGATGATGGTCGCCCCGGCCTGCGCGTACAGGCTGCGCGCCGTTGGATCGAGCACGCGAATGCCGATTACCGACAGGACGCGCAGGGCCGCCTGATGGATCGCTTCAACCTGATCCAGGCTTATCACGCGAACCGGGGCATAGGGTCGGACACGCTGGCCGAAGGCAGCCTGATTGAGGCCGGTCGATCTCGGCGCGCGGGGACGGCGGCGGCCGGTGGCGGTCATTCGGCGGCCTCCAATCGGGACATGTCCGGCACCAGGGGGAAGTCTCGGCGCACGTCGATGGACTCGGCGGCACGCCCAAGGTCGCGCGCCGTCTTGTGTCCTTGATAAACGGCATGGGCAATCGCACCCGGCGCGTTCGCGTCACCGGTCAGAACGACGGATTGCTGCGGCGCTTCGGCTTTCAGCGCGTCGTACAGGTCCGTATTTCCCGCACGCTGACCGACGATCACGACGGACCGAACGGCGATGTCGCGATGTTCGCCGCTGAAGATCTGTTGCAGGGACAGTGTCCGGCCGTCGAATGCCTGGACGATTTCCAATGTGCGATACCGGACCCCGGCTTCCCGGAACGCCTGCGAAACCTGCGGCTGTTCGTTGGTCATGATGCCCCAGGCCGCCGGGGCGCCCGCCGTGGTGATGTAGGTCGTGTCCAGATTTTGCGCGGCAAGCGCCAAGGCGACGGCGGATCCCATATAGTAATTGTCGAAATCGAAGACGGCGACGGGCCCTTCGATCTGCGATCCGGCCGCCAGATCGTCGGGGGTATAAACCGTCGGCCCGTCCAGCATGCCGCCCGGAATTTCGTTCGCGCCGCACAGGATTTTCGTCCATTTCGCGCCTGTCGCGACGACGATGTGATCGGCCCCGAATTCCACCGCTTCCGACGCGGAAAGATCGCTTTCCGCATAGAGGGAAACATTGGGCATCCGACGCAGTTGGCCCAGCCGGTAGTCCACCACACGGGACCATTGCCGCAGTCCGGGCAGGCCGGATTCCCACAGCAGCCGACCGCCGAAGTCCCGCGCCCGTTCCGCAACGGATACCGTGAAGCCGCGCCGCGCCAATGTCAGCGCCGCTTCCAGTCCCGACGGCCCGCCGCCGATGACCAGCGCCGATCCCGCCGCGTCCTGTTTGACGTTTTCGGGGTGCCAGCCGCGCCGCCATTCTTCCCCGGCCGTCGGGTTCTGCGTACAGCGGACCCAGACGCCGTCATGCCAGGACGAAATACAGATGTTGCAGCCGATGCATTCGCGGATTTCGTCCTCGCGGCCCTCTGCGATCTTCTTGGGCAGGAAGGGGTCGGCGATCGACGGACGCGCGCCGCCGATCAGGTCCAGCACCCCCCGCTTGACCATCCCCACCATCGTGTCGGGGGAGGTGAAACGACCGACGCCGACGACCGGCTTGTCGGTGACGGTCTTCACGAAATCGACGATGGGTTCGTGGCTGCCCTCCGGGGAAAAGCGGGACGGCGAACAGTCGGTCGTGGAATAATCCATCTTCACATCGAACAGATCCGGCGCGTCCTTGAGCAAGCCGATGATCTCATGTCCTTCGGATTCCGCATTGTCGGACGGCATGGATCGCAATTCCTGCAGGGAAATGCGCAGGGCGACCGCACAACGCCCCTGGGTCGCCTCGCGAACCGCGTCGATCAGTTCTTCCACAAGCCGGACACGATTGCGCGCATTGCCGCCATAGGCGTCGGTGCGTTTGTTACAGCTGCTCAACAGGAACTGATAGGGCAGATAGCCCATTCCGGCATAGACATAGAGGATATCGAACCCGGCACTTTCGGCGCGTTTCGCGGCTTCCGCATGCCAGCGGATCAGGTCGCGGATATCGCCCTGGTCCATCACCTTCGGCCGCGCGGAGGACATGAACCCGACATGCGTCGCCATCCAGGGCACGCCGGACGGGGACAGGGGCGCGTCGCGGCTGGTGCGGTTCACCGCCGCCGCGCCGCCGTGCCACAATTCGACCGCCGCCAAGGCGCCATGTTCGTGCACGGCATCCGTCATCGCAACATGGGCGCGGATATCCGCATCGTCCCACAGCGTGGCAAAGGGGAAGGGGCTGTCATCCGACGACGGATGGACGGAACAGGCCCCGGTCGACACGACGCCCCAACCGCCTTCCGCCTTCATGCCGCGAAAGGCCGCCCGAACGCGCGGATTCGCATTGGTCATGCCGGAGGCATGCGGCACTTGATAGAATCGATTGGGCGCGACCTTCGGTCCGATCTGGACCGGCTCAAACAACACATCATACCGCGGGTTCCGTTCCATGCGACGCCCTTACCAAACTGAAGTTGAATGCGACGAGTTCCCCCCGAAGCATCGCCCATCGCAAGGGACGATGCTTGTTGAACGGTCGTATAGTTGCATCGTTTTGAAATCGGCGTCAATGGGGATTCATCGTACATGCCGTCCTTTGCCGCCGCGACGGCTCGCGGGGCATCAAGTCACTCTTTGGTTTGTATCGGCGGGCGGGTTAGAGAATTTTCTTCAGAAGACGCATGAAATTGCGCCGTTCGGCCTGGGTCAGGGGCGCGACGGTTTGGTCGGAAACGTGAATGCCGCGCGGGGCATTCTCCGTGAAATGCCGCCAGCCGTCTTCGGTCAGGGAAATCAACTGCCGCCGACGATCGACCGGGTCTTTTTCAGTGTGAACAAGACCCCTGGCGTTCAGACGGTCCACAACGCCCTTTGTCGTGGCGACGTCCAGCCCGACCGTCCGGCCAAGCTGGTTTTGCGAGACGGACCCCAATTCCGTCAGCCGCGCCATGACGGCGAACTGCGTCGGGGTCAGGTCCTGGATATTTTCGGAAAAGATCACCGCGTTGCGCTGATAGGCCTTGCGCAGCAAATATCCGATCTGCTCATCGAGGATATAGCCGTGATCCGGTTTCGCATCGGTTTCCCCGCTGTCTTCCGGGATCGGCCCGCCTGCGCCTTCGGCATCGTTCTTCACGTTGTTTCCTCAATTTCCGCTTTCGCCCCTCCCTTCCTATACGGACAGGTAGGCATCCCGGATTTCCGGCGACTTTTCCAATTCGGAAAAACTGCCGTCGAATTTCTTGACGCCACTTTCGATGATTATCGCCCGGTCCGCAACGATCCCGGCGAAATGCAGGTTCTGCTCCGAAATCACGACGGTCAGGCCCTCGCGTTTGAAGCGCAGGATGGTTTTCGCCATCTGCTCCACGATCACGGGCGCGATCCCTTCGGACGGTTCGTCCAGCAGCAACAGTTTCGGATTGCCCATCAGCGTGCGGGCGATGGTCAACATCTGCTGTTCGCCGCCGGACATGGCCTTGCCGCGGTTGTTGCGGCGTTCGGACAGGTTCGGGAAGATTTCGAACAGCGCGTCCACGGTCCAGACGGGCGCATCCTCGCGCGGCTTTTGTCGACCGACCTCCAGGTTTTCCAGGATGGTCAGGTCGGTGAAGATGCGGCGTTCCTCCGGCACGTAACCGATGCCCATCCGGGCCACGCGGTGGGCGCTGTAGCCTGCGATATCCTTGCCCTCGAACGTCACCGCGCCGGATTTCGGATGGACCAACTGCATGATCGATTTCATCGTGGTCGTCTTGCCCGCGCCGTTGCGGCCCAGCAGGGCGACGACCTCTCCGCGACCGACGGTGAAGCTCAGATCGTTCAGGATATGCGCCTTGCCGTAGAAGCTGTTCAGGCCGGATACCTCAAGCATGGGCGTCCTCCTTCGCGTAAAGGGTGCCGCCGCCCAGATAGACTTCTTGCACCTGTGCGTTGTTGCGGACCTCCGCCGCCGTGCCGTCGGCGATCAACTCGCCCCGGTTCAGCACCATGATGTGATGGGCATGGGCGAAGACCACGTCCATGTCGTGTTCGGTGAACAGGACGCTGATATTCCGGTCGCGCACGATATCCGCCGTCAATTGCATCAGGCGTTCCCGTTCCTTGGGCGCCATGCCTGCCGTCGGTTCGTCCATCAACAGCAGCGTCGGATTGTTGGCCAGGGCAATTGCCAGTTCCAGACGTTTCAAATCGCCATAGGCCAGGATCGCGCAGGCCCGATCCGCCTGATCCGCCATGCCGACGATTTCCAGCAGGGCGAGGGCCTCGTCCCGATACAGCTTGTGGGCGAAGGGACGGATGGCGAAGATTTTCCGGTGGTGGGAGATCAGCGCCATCTGGACGTTTTCGGCCACGGTCATGCTTTGATACGTGCCGGTGATCTGGAACGTCCGCCCGACGCCGCGCCGCCAGATATCGCGGGGCGGCTTGCCGGTAATATCCTCGCCGTTCAGGGAAACGCGTCCGGCGGACGGTTTCAACTGACCCATCAGCATGTTGAAGCAGGTCGATTTGCCCGCGCCGTTGGGACCGATCAGCGCCTTCAACTCGCCGCGCGCAACGTCGAATGTGACGCCGTTCACGGCGCGCAGACCGCCGAAATGTTTCGACAGGTTTTCGACTTTCAGGACGACCGTCATTCCGAAAACTCCCCGCGATAGAAGCCCAGCCGTTCAGCGCCTTTCCGCAGGCTGCCGACGATTCCGTTGGGGGCGATGATGACCACCGCGATGATCAGCAGGCCCAGGATCAGCCGCCAATATTCCAACCGGGTCAGCCAGTCCCGCACGCCGTCCATGAAGGCCGCGCCGACGACACCGCCGGACAGGGTCTTCACGCCGCCCAGGAAGACGACGATCAGCGCGTCGAAGCTTTTCGCGATTTCCAATTCGTTCGGGAAGATCGATCCCTTGGAGAAGACGAACAATCCGCCCGCCAGACCGGCCAAGGCCCCGGCGACGGCGAAACCCGTCCATTGCACCAGCTTCACATTGATGCCGGTCGCTTCCGCCTGACGGTCGCTGTCACGGCCCGCCCGCAAGGCATAGCCGAGCGGCGTATGCGTCAGGTGGCGCAACAGGATGATGCCGCCGACCCCGACGATCAGGGTGAAATAGTAATAGGTCGTGGTGCCGGACAGCCATTCCGACGGCCAGATGTTTACCAGCCCGTCGTCGCCCCCGGTCACATCGTACCATTGGAAGGCGGCGGACCAGACCAATTGGCTGAAGGCAAGCGTCAGCATCGCGAAGTAAACGCCGCTCAACCGGATGCAGAACCAGCCGAAGATGATGGCCAGTAGACCGGCGGCGAAAGGCGCGAACAGGAAGGCGAGTTCCATCGGCGTGCCCGCATGCGTGACCAGCAGCGCGGCGGCATAGGCGCCGCCGCCGAAATAGGCCGCATGCCCGAAACTGACCAGCCCGCCGGTGCTGAGCATGAATTGCAGCGAGGCCGCGAACAGGCAGAAGATGATGATGTCGGTCAGTAGGACCTGGGTGAAGTTGCTGCCGAAAACAGGGATGAGGGCGAGGGCGACCATCAAGGCCGCGACCAGCGATCGCCCGACAAGTCCGGCAGGCCGGATCGGCCGGTCCGGTTCACCGACCTGTCCGTGCTCACCGCCTTTTTCCTCCCGTCCCAGCAGGCCGTAAGGGCGGATCAGCAGGACGACGGCCATCACCACATACATCAGGACCAGGGTGCTCTGCGGTAGATAGGCGACGCCGAAGACGTTCAGGACGGAAATCAGAACGGAGGCGACGAAGGCCCCCGGAATGGATCCCATGCCGCCGATGACGACGACGACGAAGACGGCCGAAATGATGTTCAAATCCATCAACAAGTCGGCGCCGCCCTTCGGCAACTGGATCGCGCCGCCCAAACCGGCAAGCGCGGAGCCCAGGAAGAACACGCCGGTGAACAGCCAGGATTGATTGACGCCCAGCGCGCCGACCATGGTGCGGTCCTGCGTCGCCGCCCGGACCAGGATGCCGATCCGGGTCTTGGTGATCAGCCACCACAGCGCCAATAGGATGAAGGGCGTGATGGCGATCAGGGCAAGGTCGTATTGCGGAATGGGTTCGCCCAGGATGCGGACGACGGATTTCAGGCCGGGCGCGCGTGGGCCGATCTGATCGTCGGCACCCCAAATCATCAACGTCAGATCCTGAATGACCAGGATAACGCCGAACGTGGCGACCAGTTGAAACAGTTCCGGCGCGCGATAGACCGGACGCAGAACGCAGATTTCGATCACCACGCCGATCAGCCCGACGATCAGGCCGGACAGCAGGACCGACCCCCAGAAGCCGAAGCCGCCGGGCAGCATCTGCATCAGGGTGACGCCGAAATAGGCGCCCAGCATATACAGCGAACCATGCGCGAAGTTCACGATCCGGGTGACGCCGAATATCAAGGAAAGACCGGAGGCGACGAGGAACAAAGCCGCCGCATTCGCAAGCCCGGTAATGAGCTGTGCCGCAAAGAGACCCATGGCGTCTATCAACCCGAAACGTTTTTGGAAACAGAAGCCGCCGCGAACGGCCGGGGATATCGGCGATCCGCGGCGGCGTCAGGTAGGGTGGCGTCGGCTTATTCGGCCGGGCGCTTCGCCTTGATTTCTTCGTCGCTGGGCATGTACGGGACCGGGTTCTTGTATTCCCAATCCACCATCACGCCCTTGCCGTCCTTGATGGCCGTGGTGCCGACATAGGCGCCCATCGTCGACTGGTTGTCGAGGCCACGGTACATGATGTCGCCCATCGGGGTGTTCGGGACCTGCAGGTCTTCGAACGCCGCCAGCAGCGCGGGCGTGTCCGTCGAACCGGCCTTGGTCAAGGCGGCGGCAATGCTCTGGATCGTCATATAGCCGACGATGCTGCCGACCTTCGGCGTTTCATCCGGATAGGCCGCCATGTATTCGTCGACGAATTTCTTACCTGGGCCGTCTTCCAGACCGTACCAGGGATATCCCGTGACGAACCAGCCTTCCGGCGATTCCTCGCCCAGCGGGTCCAGGTATTCCGGTTCACCGGTCAGCAGGCCATAGACCTTGCGGCCTTCGAACAGGCCGCGGGTCGACCCTTCACGCACGAATTTCTGCAAGTCGGTGCCGAAGGTGACGTTGTAGATCGCATCCGGCTTCGCGGCTTCCAGCGCTTGGACTTCCGCACCGGCGTCGATTTTGAACAGGGCGGGCCACTGTTCGGCGACGAATTCGACGTCCGGCTTTAGTTTCGTGAGGATTTCCTTGAAGGCGGCGACGGCGGCCGTGCCGTAGGCGTAGTTCGGCGCGATGGTGGCATAGCGAACCGCGTCGGTCTTCGCCGCTTCTTCGGCCAGCATGGCGGCCTGAACATGGGTGGAGGTGCGCAGGCGGAACGTGTAGGGGTTGCCCGATTCCCAAACCAGCGCGTCGGCCAGCGGTTCGGCGGCGAGGTAGATATAGCCCTTTTCCGCCGCCAGGGACGAAATGGCGAGGCCGACATTGGACAGGATGCTGCCCGTCAGCATGACCGTGCCGTCGCGGGTCATCAGTTCTTCGGCGATTTTCACCGCGTCGCCCGGCTTGCCGTTATCGTCGCGGGAAATGACTTCCAGCGGACGGCCCAGAACGCCGCCGGCGTCGTTGATCTGCTGGACCGCGAGGTCGAGACCCTTCTTGTAGGGTTCCGCGAAGGCCGCCAGTCGTTTGTAATGGTTGATGTCCCCGATCTTGATGCTTTCCTGGGCCTGCGCGGAACCCGCGACCGCCAGGACGGCCGTCGCAGCGGCCATCAATGTCTTCAAATGCTTCATTCTCTGCCTCTTTCTGTTCAATGTTTGCGGTGACGTTTCTGTCACTCAGTTTTAAAGCCACCCCGGCATCGGTTCATCCGACTTTTCCCGGGGCACTTGTGATCGGCGGGGGAAGGTGCCGTTCCCGGCGGGGTTCCCTAGCCTCTCCCGTATCTGACCGCACGGCGACGATTTTGTTGTCCGGGCGGTATGAATTCGTGTCCTCCTCTACCGCAGCCCGTCATTTCCGACGATGTCGGCATGTTCCAATCCGCCCACGCGGGGCAGGGGGCGGCCGGTCGGGGCCAGGGCGATGGCGACCAGAATTTCATTGGCGCGCGGCCCGTCCGCGATTGTGACCGGCATCCCGTCGAAATGCGACCGGACATAGGCCGCATCCTTGTGACCTAGCGGCACGTCCAGCGTATCGCCGGGCCCGCCCATCTTCTTCGAGGACGGGACCAGCGCCTTGCCGCCGCCCAGAATCGCCCGCAACGGTGCGCCCAGGGACGGGTGCAGAATCGCGGCGGCGTGTTCGATTTCCCCGGCTTCCCCGACCATCGCGGCCTTACCGAAGCTTTGAATATCTTCCGCGCGCAGCCCACCGACCTCAAGACAGCGCCGAGCCAGTTGCGTACCCATTTCCGCACCGATTTCGATCAGTTCGGACAGGTCTTCGACATAGCGTCCGGCGCAGGGATTTTCGATCAGCGCCGCGCAACAGACACGGGTGGCCGGTGGAGAGACGGGCCGATCGAATTCCCGGTCGATCGTTTCCAGGAAGGTCACGATTTTGCGCAGGCGGGCAATCATCGCAGGCCGTCTTTCCCTTCGATATCGGACGCTTTCAAGCCGCCGACGCGGGCATGGATGCGCGGGCCCGTCGTCATGACGAGGGCGAGCAGGATTTCATCCGCCTTTGGCCCGTCGGCAAGGCCGACCTCCATCGCGTCGAAATGCGACCGGACATAGGAGGCGTTGCAATGCGTGACCGGCACGTCCAACCGAGTCCCCGGTCCGCCGATCTTTTTCGTGGAGGGAACAATCGCGTTGGACGCGGGTAAGATTTCGCGCATGGAATAACCGCCGGGCACATGCCACAGCGCGCCGTGTTCCAATTCGCCCGCCGTGCCGACGATCGCGCCCTTGCCGTAGCCTTCGACGATGCCTGCATCGCCGCCCAGGGCATCGACCAGTTTCTGCGCCATATCCACGCCCAGCGGCTTCAGGTCTTCCATGAACCCGGCGATATCCTCGACATAGCGTCCGGCGAACGGGTTCTTGATGACACAGAGCATCGCGGCCCGGCGGAGGGGTTTTTCGGCGACCGGGCCGCCTTCATGGAAAATCTCTTCAACGACAAGCGCGCTTTTTCGCAGGATAGGTTCAGGCACAGGCGGCCTCCCGGGCGGTTATGATTTGATGGTGATTGGTGTCGATGATGCGGCGTTCCCCGGCAAGCGCGATATAGGCAGCCGCGATCCGATCGTCCTCCAGATAGATCCGCGCCGCTTGCTCGCCGCCCTGCAGAGCCGCATCTATTTCCAAGGGCGATAAGGGCGCGACGCCGGTCGTGACCAACAGGTCCCCCAGATCGCTATCGGGGGAAAGGTCGCAGGCGCGTTCCCGCGTGACTTTGGTGGAGTCGGGCAGATCGACTTGATTGGCGATCATCGTGGCGGCGGCGTCGGCCTGCGCCGCCGTCGTCGCCAGAACGGTGACCGCATCGGCGATGCCCAGGGAATGGGACCGGCCCTTCCAGCCGCTGGTGGCGATACCGCCGATCCCGTCTTCCGGGCGCAGGTCGACAATGCCCCCCGCCGCGCCGGTCACCGGATCGTCGCAGACACCGATACGGAACACACCATCCGCCAGATGCAGCGCGATATCCCCGCCATTATTGACATAGGCGCGGGACAAGGTGCGGCCCGCGATCATCTTTTCCAGCATATAATCCGCGACACTGCCCGCGACCGCGGCCATCGGCGTGATGAATTCGGGGGCGAAACGCGCCGTCGCCGCATGCATTCGGCAGGCAACGGGACCGTTCGGAACGGGGCCGGACGGCGAGCGCAGGCGCGGCAATTCCTGCACCAAGGTCGGCAGAATGTCGGCGAAGGCGTTTTGCGCCTGGATATAGGCCTGGGATCGTTCCGACGGGTCGCCGACGGCTTCCACGATCAGGTCGATCGGACCATGCGACAGGTGCAGGCGGCGCCCGTCGGGAAGCATGCGCATGCATGCGGTTTCGGTCCAGGCCTTCCCCGTCGCTTGACCCGTCATCCGCCGGCGCCTCTCCAGGGATAGTTGCCGGGGCCGGTCGGCCAGGGATTGTTGCCCGATGACGAAACGCCGCGCCGTCCTTTCAGGATATGGTCGTTCTGGCGACCCGTCTTGCCGGATAGGGCTTCGGCCAGCGGCATGACGTAATCCATATGACCGCCCAGCGCGCGATAGTCGGCGGCGCGCATGGTGAATTCGATCGGTGCAACCAGGGCCGGGGTCGGCACATAGCCGAAGGCGTTCTTCGGCATGCGGGTGACATCGGCCATGAAGGTGATGCCGCCGCCCGGCCAGATATAGACCGGCGCGCCGCCGCAACTGACATAGGTCAGCGATTGCTGAACAGAGCGGGTCAGGCCGACCGGATGTTCTGTAACGCCGGACCGCAAGGACCCGCCCGCCCCCGCCATGAATACGACGGAGGTCAGGGCCGGTTCGCAGTTTTCTTCAATCCGTTTGATCGACGGTTGCAAGCGGTCCGGCATGTCCATTTGGACCGGCACCAGATCGTCGTTCAATTCGAAATAGGCAGCATGTTCGCCGGTCGTGGACACCATCAGCAGCGACTGCCCGGCGCGCGCCGTCTTCGGATCGAAGGCCCCGATGATGGACAGCGGGTCTTGCAGGTTCGTCCCGCCCCAACCGGTGCCGGGTTCCGCAACCTGGAAATAGCGACCGGGCGTGGACCGTCGGCCGTTGATCTTGATGCCCGTCGGGGCCCAGCCGATGACCTTGCCCGCCTGATGTTCGGACATGACGCCGGTAATGTGATCGTCGACGACGACGACTTCGTCCACCAGACCGTTCCATTGTGCGGCGAACATGCCGACCGTGGCGGACCCGCAGCCGACGCGCATGCGTTCTTCCAACATGCCGTTGATGACGGGGGCCTTGCCCGCCTGAACTTCCAGGGCGGCGCCGCCGTCGATTTCGATATCGACCTTTTCGCCGTTACACAGCGCCAGCATGGTGGAACAGGTAACGCGGCCTTCCTTCTTGGATCCGCCGGTCAGGTGATGCACGCCGCCGACGGCCAGCATCTGACTGCCGTATTCGGATGTCGTGACATGGCCGATGATTTCCCCATCCGCGCGGACCGGGGCGCATTCGGCGCCCAGATGGCGGTCGGTGTCGATCTTCAGCTTCACGCCGCAATAGCTGAAGATGCCTTCGGTCACCACGGTGATCATGTCCACGCCGTCGACTTCCGACGAGACGATGAAGGGGGCGGGTTTGTAATCGGGATAGGTCGTGCCCGCACCGATGGCGGTCACGAATCCGTCCTTGCCGGGAACGATATCGCCGTCCCATTCCTTTTCCAGGAAGGGCACGATGTCGCCACCGGCGGCTTCGGTCTTTTGCAGGATTTTCAGGGGATCGAGACGGACGAGATGGCCGTTGTCATTGGCGTACCGGTCGCAAGCACCGGAACGGCCTTCGGCGATGTAGCACATGACCGGGCAGGCATCGCAACGAATCTTATCCGGCTTACCGTCGGCTGTGGTCACTGTCGTGGCTCCCCCAAATGCAGCATCTGCATTTCGTTAGTATGCAAACATGTTACCGAAATGCGTGTCAATGAAGATTACGCTGTCCCAGCGGTTCCGGACGGCCTTAGTCGACAAAGGCGCGTTCGACCACGAACTGGGCCGGTTTGTTGTTCGCGCCTTCCTCCAACCCGTGGCGGAGGCACAGGGCTTTCGTATCTTTCAACATCGCCATCGACCCGCAGATCATGGCGCGGTCGTCTTCCGGTCCCATGCGCGGGAATCCCAGGTCGTCGAACAGTTTGCCGCTTTCGATCAGGTCGGTGATCCGGCCCTGCCGGACGAATTCTTCCCGTGTGACCGTGGTGTAATGGATCAGGCGGTCCTTCACCAATTCGCCGACCAGCGGATCGTCGCGCAGGGCGGCGACAAGGTCCTCGCCGTATTTCAATTCCGCCACCGTGCGGCAGCCATGGGTCAGGATCACGGTGTCGAACTTGTCGTAGGTTTCGGGATCGCGGATCAGGCTGGCGAAGGGGGCGATGCCGGTGCCGGTGGAGAACATCCACAGGCGTTTGCCGGGGATCAGCGCGTCGTTCACCAGGGTCCCGGTGGATTTCTTCCGCATCAATACGGTGTCGCCCGGCTGGATTTTTTGCAGATGTTCGGTCAGCGGACCGTTCGGCACCTTGATCGAATAGAATTCCAGTTCCTCGTCCCAGGACGGGCTGGCCACGGAATAGGCGCGGAAGACGGGTTTTTCCGCGTTCGGCAGACCGATCATCACGAATTCGCCGGACCGAAAGCGAAAATCCGCCGGACGGGCCAGCCGGAATCGGAACAAGGTGTCGGTGTAATGCTCAACCTCCTGAACCGTCAGGCCATAACAGCCGGTCGGAATCGGAAATTCATTTTTTCCCACCGCGGAGGCGGCGGTGTCGATGGCGAGCGTTTCGGACATTACGAAGTCTCCTGACGTTCCGTGAGCCGTGCAGATAATCGTTAGTATACAAATGAGTTTGTGAAGAAACGCAACTAAAAAATATTGATTGCGGCCGCGCGTTGATTTTCGGTCGCCACCGCTTGACAATTTTTCTGAAGGGTCTCTAATTCGTTTGTATGCAAATGAAATGCATTGTGGGGGTACCGATGCAGTTCCATAGACCGGAAACGATTGACGCTGCCTTGGGGCTGCTGGCCGACGGATCGGTGACGATGCTGGCCGGGGGGACGGACTTTTTCCCGGCCCGGGCGGGGCGCACGGCGGATGGGCCGGTACTTGACCTAAGCCGCGTGTCGGGTCTGAAAGGCATTACGAAATCCGGCGATGCATGGCGTATCGGCGCGACGACGACCTGGTCGCATATCCGCGATGCTGACCTGCCGCCGCAATTCACCGCCCTGCAATTGGCGGCGCGGGAAGTCGGGTCTATCCAAATTCAAAATGCCGGGACGATTGCCGGCAATATCTGCAATGCCTCGCCCGCCGCCGACGGCGTGCCGCCCTTGCTGGCGATGGATGCATCGGTTGAGGTCGCAGGCACAAGTGGCAGCCGCACCGTGCCGCTGGGCCAGTTCATTACCGGCGTTCGGTCGATTGCCTTGCAGCCGGGTGAAATGGTGACGGCGGTGATCGTCCCGGATCGACCGTCGGATCGCTCCTGCTTCCTGAAACTGGGCGCGCGGCGGTATCTGGTGATCTCCATGGCCATGGTCGCTGCGAATGTGTCGGTGACCTCGGACGGTGCGCTTGAAAGCGTTTCGATCGCGGTGGGGGCCTGTTCCCCCGTTGCGCAACGGATCGATACGATGGAGCGGGCGCTGACCGGCCTTGTCCCCGGATCGATCGACTTCGCCGACGCCTTGCAAAAGGCCGACTTGTCCGTCCTGTCCCCCATCGACGATGTCCGTGCGACCGCCGCCTATCGGCTGGACGCGGTGCGGACGCTGATCGGGCGCGCCGTTACCCGCGCCGCCCAGGAAAAGGAGTAACCCGTGGCCCTTACCGATATCGATCATCAGCCCGGCATATCCTTTTCCCTCAACGGCAAACCGGTTCGGGTCGATGGTCCGCCCAGCGAAAGACTGTCCTATGCCCTGCGCGAGCGGGCGGGGACGCGTGATGTTAAGGTCGGTTGCGATGCGGGCGATTGCGGGGCCTGCACGATCCTGATCGACGGCAATCCCGTCTGTGCCTGTACGACGGCGCTGGGGCAGGTCGACGGCGCGGTGATCGAAACACAGGCGGGGCTATTCGCCGCCGATCCCATCGCGAAGGACCTCGCCGCCTCGTTTCAGCGGCATCAGGCGGCCCAATGCGGCATTTGCACGCCGGGTATGATGGTATCCGCCGTCGCCTTGCTGCGCGATAGGTCAAAACCCGATCAGGCCGCCGTCGAAGACGCGCTGGGCGGGGTTCTGTGCCGCTGTACCGGGTATCGCAAGATCATCGATGCGGTGATGGATTGCGGCGGCACGACCGCCAATCCGGTCGGCGGCGTCGGGACCCCGATGGCCCGCGTCGACGGCCTGCCGAAAGTGTCCGGCACCGAACGATTCGCCGACGACGTCGCGGCGGAAGGTACCTTGGTGCTGCGTCTCGTTCGGTGTCCGCATCACCGTGCCGGGTTCGAACTCGGCGATCTGGACGCCTACAAACTCCGCACCGGTCTGGACCTGATTCTGACGGTCGCGGATGTGCCGGGCGATAACCGGTTCGGCGTCATTCCGGGCTTCGAGGATCAACCGATCTTCGCCGACGGCGAAACCCGCTTCAAGGGGGAGGCCGTGGCCGCCGTGGTCGGGTCGGCGGATATCGTCAACGCCCTGGACCTGACGGAATTCCCGGTCACCTACACGCCGTTGCCGCACGCGTTGTTGCCGAAGGATGCCGCCGGTATCGGCGATATGCATAAGGGCCGGGACGGCAATGTCATGTGCCGAGGCTTCGTCAAGCGCGGCGACGCGTCGGCGGCCCTGCAATCGGCGGCGGTCGTCGCGGAAGGGTCGTTTTCCACCGGCTTCATCGAACATGGCTATATCGAACCGGAAGCCGCCGTCGCGCGACGGGTCGGCGACCGGATAGAGGTGCAATGCTGTACCCAGGCCCCGGTCATGAACCAGGACGGCATCGCCATTCTGATGGGCCTGCCGAAAGAAAGCGTCCGCATCATTCCGACCGCCGTGGGCGGCGGCTTCGGATCGAAGCTGGATCTGACGGCGCAGCCCTATGTCGCGCTGGCGGCCTGGGTGTTGAACAAACCCGTCCGCGTGACCTACAGCCGGATCGAATCCATTTCCACCTCCACGAAGCGGCATCCGTCTGAAATCACCATGCGGATCGGCGCGGATGCGGACGGTACCATCGTCGGGGCGGAATTCGACGGGATCTTCAATACCGGCGCCTATGCCAGTTGGGGGCCGACCGTCGCCAACCGGGTGCCGATCCATGCCTCCGGCCCCTACAAGACGCCGAATTATCTGGCGCGCAGCGCGGGTATCCACACGAACACAGCGCCGTCCGGCGCGTTCCGGGGCTTCGGTGTGCCGCAATCGGCGCTGGCGCAGGAACCGCTGTATGACGATCTGGCCGATGCGCTGGGTATCGACCGATTGGAATTCCGCCGCCGCAATGCCTTGCGCAACGGCGACCCGACGGTGACCGGACAGGTCTTCGAAACCGGCATGGGTATTGTTGAATGTTTCGATGTCCTGGAACCGCATTGGAAGCGGGCGCTGGCCGATGCGGCAACAGCGAATGCCAAGGGCGGCACCGTGCGCCGGGGCGTCGGCATCGCGGGCGGTTGGTATGGTTGCGGCAATACCTCCCTGTCCAATCCGTCGACCATCCGCGCGGGGATCACGCTGGACGGGCATGTCGTTCTTCATCAGGGGGCGATGGATATCGGGCAGGGGGCGAATACCGTCATTGCCCAGATTTTCGCGACCGCGCTGGGCGTGCCGGTCGACGGAATCGATATCGTCGGACCGGATACGGACGTGACCCCGGACGCGGGCAAGACCTCGGCCAGCCGCCAAACCTTCGTCACGGGCAATGCCGCGCGCCTGTGCGGGGAAGCGATGCGGGCGCGCATCCTGCGGCTTGCCAATGTTTCCGGCGATGCGGAAATCAGCGTTGGCGACGGCGCGATCCGGGTGCGTGACGACGGCGGGGAACGTCTGTTCCCGCTCGACACGCTGACACCGGACAATGCGACCTATGTGCTGGAATCGGTGGAATCCTACGATCCGCCGACTCTGCCGTTGGACGAAAACGGGCAGGGGGTTCCCTATGCCGTGTTCGGCACCACCGCGCAGATCGCGGAATTGGAGGTCGATCTGGAATTGGGCACGGTGAAGCTTTTGAAAATCACCGCAGCCCATGATGTCGGCAAGGCGATCAATCCGCTACTGGTCGAAGGTCAGGTTCAGGGCGGCGTCGCCCAGGGTATCGGTCTGGCGCTGATGGAGGAATTCCTGCCCGGCCGGACGGAAAACCTGCACGACTATCTGATCCCGACTGTCGGCGACGTGCCGCCGATCGAGACCCTGATCGTGGAAAGCGGGGACGAACACGGTCCCTATGGTGCGAAAGGACTGGGCGAACATTGCCTGATCCCGACGGCGCCGGCGATCCTGAACGCGATCAAGCATGCCAGCGGTGCGCGCGTCGCCCATCTACCCGCCACGCCGGATCGGGTGCGCGCGGCGATCCTGGCCCAAACCCAATCCCCCAGTGCGAAGAATTGAGCCGATAGATGAGTGATTCCGTATCCAGTGCCGCCGCCGTTCCGTCCAATTCGAAGGTCGCGGGCGTCGATGTCGGGGGAACCTTCACGGATTTGATCCTGTATGACGCCGAAAGCGGGTCGGTGCGGTTGGCAAAGACGCCGACCACCCTGGACAATCAGGCCTTCGGGGTGCTGAAGGCACTGGAAATGGCGGAGGCGGACCTGTCCACCTTGGACTTGATCGTGCACGGGACGACGACGACGACGAACGCGGTGCTGGAACGAACCCTGTGCAAGACCGGTCTGGTCACGACCCAGGGCTTCCGCGATATCCTGGAACTGGGCCGCCGGACCCGCCCCAATGCCTATGGCATGAAAGGGGAATTCAAGCCGGTCATCCCGCGCGACCTGCGTCTGGAAGTACCGGAACGGCTGTATGTCGACGGCACGGTCCATACCGCGTTGGACGAAGACGCGTTCAAGGCGGCGTTGCGCGCCCTGCTGGACAAGGGCTGCGAGGCGCTGGTGATCCACTTCCTGCATTCCTATGCCAATCCGGCGCATGAATTGCGCGCTGGGGAAATCGCGGCGGAGGTCTGGCCGAACGAGAACATCACGCTGGGCCATTCCCTATTGTCCGAAAGTCGGGAATACGAACGCGGCGTCACGGCGGCGATCAATGCCTCCGTTCAGCCGCTGTTGCGGCGCTATGTCGAACGGCTGGCGGATCACTTGGCGGAAAAGGGCTATCGTCACGATGTTCTGGTGATGAATGGCAACGGGGGCATGGTATCCGCCCGCCGGGTGGCGATAGAGGCCGCGAAGACCGTGATGTCCGGTCCGGCATCGGGCGTGATGGCGGCGGCCTATACCGGGCGGCGCGCGGGGATTCCGAACCTGCTGACCTACGATATGGGCGGGACATCGACCGATGTCGCCTTGATCCGGGGTGCGGAACCCGCCGTGTCGAACGAGATCGAAATCGAATATGCCATGCCGATCCATGTCCCGATGGTGGATGTGCGCACCGTCGGCGCGGGCGGCGGGTCGATCGCGCAGATTACGGAGGCAGGGCTGCTGCGCGTCGGGCCGGAAAGCGCCGGATCGACGCCCGGGCCGATCTGCTATGGCCGGGGTGGGCAGGAGCCGACGATTTCGGACGCCAATCTGTTCCTGGGCCGGATGAATCCGGAAAAGCTGAATTCCGTGTCTGAAACCGTTTCCATGTCGGATATCGAAGCGGCCTTCGCCGACAAGCTGGGCAAGCCGCTGGGCGTCGGGGCGAAGGAAGCCGCCGCCGCCGTCCTGCAAATCGCCAATACGCGCATGGCGGACGCGGTGCGCATGGTGTCTATCAGCCTGGGCGAGGACCCGCGCGATTATGCGCTGTTCGCGTTCGGCGGGGCGGGGCCGCTGCATGCCACGGCGATTGCGCGCGAATTGGGTGTGCCGCGCGTGCTGGTCCCGTCGCGGCCCGGCATTACCAATGCGCTGGGCTGCGTCGTCGCGGATCTGCGCCATGATTTCGTCAGCACGGTGAACAAGCGCCTCTCGGAACTGGATATCGACACGGTCCATGCGATTTTCGATCAGCAAGCGTCTGAAGGCCGGTCGCTGATCGAAAAGGAAAATGTCCGGATCGAGGAATTGCGTGAAATCTATTCCGTGGACATGCAGTTCATCGGGCAGACCCACCTGCTGCGCGTACCGTTGAGCGGTCCCCGGCCCAGCCTGGACGATCTGCAATCGCTGTTCGAAAAGGCCTATTTCAACCGCTTCCATGTCGAACTGCCGGAAATCAAGGCGAGCCTCGTGAACGTCAATTGTTCGGTGATCGGGCGGCGGTCGGAAATCGACCTGTCCCTGTTGATCGATCCGGCGGGGCGGAAGGATACGTTGGAAGAGGCTGTCACCGGCACGCGCCCGGTCTGGTTCGACGGTATGGTCGATACGCCCATCTATTGGCGCGATCACCTGCCGCTGGACGCCGAAATCCATGGCCCCGCGATCGTCGAGCAAATGGACACGACCATCGTCATCGATCCGGGCGACAAGGCCATCCAGGACGCGGACGGCAACATCATCATCGAATTGGGAGCGGGCGCATGACCGTCGATCCGATTACCCTAAGCGTCATCCAGTCCGGGTTGCAGCAGGTCTGCGACGAGATGGATTTGAGCTTTTCCCGTGCCGCCTTCTCGCCGGTCATCGCGGAAGCCAACGACCGGTCGGACGGGATCTATTCCGCCGTGGACGGGTCGCTGATCGCGCAGGGTGCGCAGGGGCTGCCGGTTTTCGTCGGCACGATGCAGTATTCCACGCGCACGCTGATCGAAATGATCGCCGACGGTCGGGTCAAGGCGCCGGTGCCGGGCGATATCTATATCGTCAACGATCCCTATCTGGGCGGCACCCATCTGATGGACGTGCGCTTCGCCATGCCATTCTATCGCAATGGGGAAATCTATTGCTGGCTGTCCAATACCGGGCATTGGCCGGATACGGGCGGCGTCGTGCCGGGCGGCTTTTCCGCCTCCGCGACCTCTGTCGAACAGGAAGGGCTGCGTCTGCCGCCGGTCCGGCTGTTCAAGGAAGGCGTTCTGGATACCGAAATCTATTCCATCATCTGCTCCAACATTCGCGTGTCCGAACAGCGGATCGGCGATGTGAAGGCGCAGGCGGCGGCGCTGCTGGTCGGGGCGGAACGGTTGACCCGTATCCTCGACCGCTACGGCGACGACGTGGTGACGGAAGCGATCGCCGAATTGCGCCAGCGCGCGGCGGATCAGATGCGCGCCAATGTCCGGTTGATCCCGGACGGGGTCTATACCTCCACCGCCTATGTCGACAGCGACGGCGTCGTCAACGAACCGCTGGAAATCAAGCTTTCGATCACCGCGAAGGACGGGGAACTGACCTTCGATTTCGCCGGGTCTTCCCCGCCTTGTCTGGGGCCGATGAATTCCGTTCTGGCGACGACACTGTCTTCCGTCTATCTGGCGATGCGCCATATCTTCCCGGACGTGCCGATCAGCGCCGGGGCGTTCGAGCCGTTGAAGGTCATCCGCCCGGAAGGGACTTTCCTGGATGCGCATTATCCCAGACCGGTTTCCGGTTGCGCGGCGGAGGTCAGCCAACGCATCGCCGAAGGCGTCTTCGCGGCGCTGGTGGAGGCCCTGCCGGACCGCGTGACGGCGTCGCCCGCCGGCAGTTCGGGCAATTTCGCGCTGGGCGGGTTCGATCCGGCGCATGACCGGGGCTATGTCATGTATCAGATTTCCGGCGGCGGTTACGGCGGGAATTCGGACCATGACGGTCTGACCAATGGCTGTTCCACCATCGGGATTTCGAAGGCCCCGCCGGTCGAAATCATGGAACAGCAATATCCGATCCTCTACCACCGCTATGCCCTGCGCGAAGGGTCCGGCGGTGCCGGACAACACCGCGGCGGCTTCGGTCTGGATTACGAGATCGAATTGCTGCGCGGCCAGGCGACGGCCAGCTTCGTCATGGATCACGGCCGCTTCGGGCCGCAGGGCGCGTTGGGCGGCAAGGATGGGAAGCCGAATACGGTGACCGTCTGGCAGGGCGGTAAAGCCATGGTGCCGGAACATCTGTCCAAGGAGCAGGACATCCCGTTGAAACCGGGAGACCGCGTGCGTGTCGGCACGCCGGGCGGCGGCGGCTACGGGGCGCCGGAAGCGCGCGACCCGAAGCTAGTGGCCGAAGATGTTCGGTTGGGCCGCTATTCCCCAGAGGAGGCGTCGGCCCTGTTCGGTGCTGCCGCGAAGTAACCCGGAAGAAGCCTTTATAAGGCGGGCTCGACCCGCATACGGACATAAGAAGACATTGCAGACCGCGTCGTCCCAATCCCGGACGACGCGGTTTTCTTATGCGGGGAGGCCAGGAAAACAGGCCCATTGGGCCCAGGAAAACCGGCCCTTACAGGACAAACGGCAAAATTCCCCCAACCTTCCGTTGACAGGGTGAGAGAACTGTTGTTTCATTGTCGTATAACGTGTTTCAATATGTGAAACAAGAAAAAACGAACCATAAACCCAAGGGAGGGTTTCAGAAAATGCGACGGATTCTTACGGCGGCGCTTGCCTGCCTTTTCCCGCTGGTCGCCGCCTGTTCGGCATCCGCGGCGGATATGACGATCAAGATGGGGCATGCAGCCTCCTCCAAGCACATCTTCCATCAGGGTTTGGAAATCTTCGCGAAGAAGGTTGCCGACAAGACGGACGGCCGGATTGCGATCGAAGTGTACGGCGATCGTCAGTTGGGCGACGACAAGGCGCTGCTCGAAGGCTTGCAGATCGGCCTGATCGACGGGGCGCTGGTGTCGTCGCCGGTGCTGCCGCTGGTGCTGGGCGCGGGCGGTTTCGACGCGCTGCAGATGCCGTTCGCGGTAAAAAGCTATGACCAACTCTCGCAGGTTCTGACCTCCCCGTTGGGCGACGAGTTGCTGGCCACGCTGGATGCCAAATCGATCAAGGGCCTGGGCTTCATCGAAGCCGGCCTGCGCCACTTTCTGACCAGCGGCGACGCGGTCAAGTCCACGGCGGATTTCAAGGGGTTGAAAACCCGCATCGTGCCGATCCCGCTGCATAAGGCGACCTGGGAAACGATCGGTGTGAACCCGATCGGCATGGCCTATGGCGAGGTCTATTCGGCGCTGGAAACCAAGACCATCGACGCGGTCGAAATCAACCTGTCTTCGGTACAGTCGGAAAGCCTTTACGACTCCGCGAAGCAGGTGACGCTGACCGGTCATTATTTCTGGCCGGGCGTCATCATGATGTCCGATGCGATCTGGAGCAAATTGAGCGACGCCGACAAGGCCGCGATGGTCGAGGCCGGTAAGGAAACCACGGCGGAGGCCTATGCCCTGGCCGCGGAACAGGAAGCGGGCACGATCGCCTTCCTGAAGGACAATGGCGTGACGATTTCCGAACTGTCGGACCTGGACACGATGAAGGCGCTGACCGCGCCGGTGATCGAATCCTGGAAGGGTAAGGATCCGCTGATCGGTAAATTCCTCGACGCCTACAGCGCGGGGATGTGATTGATGAGCGGCAAGGTCAACGTCTATCGCTGGACCGACTTGCCGAAGGAAAAGGTGCGCGAGGGGGTCTCGCGCACCGCTTTCCGGGGCGACGGGGCGATGATGGTCATGAATTGGCTGGAACCGGGCATGGAAAAACGTCCGCATTCCCACCCGTTCGAACAACTCGCCTATATCCTGTCCGGACGGGTGCGCTTCGAAATCGGCGACGAGGTCGTCGAGGTCGGGGCCGGTGAAGTGGTCCGCATTCCGCCGGATGTCGTCCATTGCGGCGAGGCCGTCGGCGATGAGGTCGCGGTCAATCTGGATATCTTCGGACCGGTCCGCGAAGACTACAAACATCTGACCGCATATCAGGAAGCCGACTTCGCCTGATTGCGGGCGGTTTCCATTCAGAATCACGTTGTCCCGAAAAGGGGCTGACCGGCCGGCGCCAAAGACGATGCGCCCGGCAATGCGACCGGATTGTCCAAATTCGGCCGCAAGAGGGAGAGACGGATGACGATAGGATCGATCCAGAGGCCGTTTCACACGGTGCTGCGATGGCTTCTGATCACCGCGATCGGGACCTTGCTGACCGTGATGACCGTTCAGATCGTGCTGCGCTACGGCTTCAATTCCTCCCTGCTGTGGGCGGAGGAAATCTGTCGCTATATCCTGATCTGGCTGTCCTTCCTGGGAATCGCGCTTGCTTACGACCGGGGGGAGGTCGCCGCGCTGAGTTTCCTGGGATTCGCCCTGCCGCGTGTCCCGGCGCTGATCGTCGGCATTCTCTGCGGGGGCCTGTCCGTCGCCCTGTGCATCGCGTTGGTCTATTACGGCATCGTTTACGCCCAGCGCGCGGGCGGCTCCGAAATTCCGGCCATGCATTTCATTCTGGAAGACCTGTTCGGCGCGGATGCGCCCGACGCGCCGGGGACCTTCTGGGTCTATATCTCTCTACCGGTCGGTATCGCCTTGTTGGGGCTGCGCTTGCTCGCCGACGTCGTCCTGTGCGCCCGCGCCATCGTGACGGGTGGGACGCTGCGCGACGTGATCGGCCATGATCTGACGGAGGTCGTGGAATGACCCTCTACCTTGTCGCCTTCATCCTCTGCCTGATTCTGGGCGTGCCGATCGCCTTCTCGCTCGGCATCGCCTCCATCGCCTATCTGCTGGTGAACGACCAGTGGCATCTGATGCTGGGCTTTCCGCAAAAGATGATCGGCGGGATCGACAATTTCGTCCTGCTGACCATACCCTTCTTCATCCTGGCGGGGAACCTGATGAACTCCGCCAATTTGACGCGGGAAATCGTGCGCTTCGCCCAGATGCTGGTCGGCGGGATGCGCGGCGGCCTGGCGGTCGTGAACGTCGTCGCCTCCATGCTGTTTTCCGGCGTGTCCGGCGCGGCGACAGCGGAAGCGTCGGCCATCGGCTCCGTCATGATCCCGGCCATGCGCAAGGACGGATACCGCACCGATTACGCCGCCGCCTTGACTGCGACCGCGTCGATTCTGGGGCCGCTGGTGCCGCCGTCCCTGTCGCTGATCCTTTATGGCGTGCTGACCAGCACATCGATTGCGGATTTGTTCCTGGCGGGGATCGCGCCTGCCTTCGTGCTGTGCTTCCTGCTGATCGTCTATGCCATCTGGCGCGCGCGGGGCGAAACCCATGCCGCCCCGGTGCCGGTCAAACCGGAAGACCGCGCAGGCGTGATGATCAAGGCGCTGCCGACCCTGCTGCTGCCGGTCATCATCGTCGGCGGGATACGGTCCGGCCTGTTCACCCCGACGGAAGCCGCCGCCGTCGCCGCGCTCTATGCCCTGCTGATCGGTGTATTCCTGTATCGCAGCCTGTCGGCGAAGACTATTGCCCAGGCCTTCTACGACACGGCGACGATGACGGCGGGGGTGATGCTGATCGTGGCCATGGCGTCGATGACCGCCTTCATTTTGGGCATCGAAAACATCCCCCGCGCGATTGCGGAGGCGATCCGCGAAGTGTCCGACCAGCCCTGGATCCTGATCCTGCTGCTGAACGTCATCCTGTTGATCCTCGGCCTGTTCCTGGAACCGTTGGCGGCGCTCGTCCTCGCCATGCCGATCCTGAACGAGATTTTCCCGCTGCTGGATATGAACGCGGTGCAGTTCGGCGTGATGGTCGTCCTGAACCTGATGATCGGCATGATCACGCCGCCGGTCGGCCTGTGCCTGTTCATCGTGTCCGCCATCGGCAAGCAGCCGATGGAGAAGGTCGCGGTGGCCATCCTGCCGATGATCGGCCTGTGCCTGATGGTGCTGCTGCTGGTGGCCTTCGTTCCGGCGCTGACCTTGTCATTGCCCGCGTTGTTGGGGGGAGGTTGAACCATGTCCGACGTCAACAATTCCAATCAGACGAACCAGTCGACCGTTGCCGCATTTTCCATCCTGGAAGAGATGGCGACGCATGTCGAACCGTCGCGGGTGACCGATCTCGCGAATACGTTGGGCATGCCGCGTGCACGGGTCTACCGGTACCTGCAAACGCTGGTGACGCTGGGTTATGTGCGTCAGGATCCGGCGACGGAACGCTATCGCCTGACGTTGAAACTGTTCCATCTGGGGCAGGCCATTGCCGACGGAACGCAGCTTACCAGCGTCGCCCGGCCGGTCATGGTTTTGCTGCGCGACAAGGTAGGGCAGACCGTGACCCTGTCGATTGCGGAGGATAACGGCATGCGGGTGCTCGACATTGTGCGTGTCGAGACGCCGGTTCAAATCATCACGAAGCCGGGGGCCTTGTTGGATTTCCACCGCTCCGCACAAGGCAAGCTGGCACTCGCCTTCGGCAAATCCGACTACCGCAAGAATTTGGAAGCCGCGCTGAAAAGCGGCGATCCGTCCGTTGTGCCGGTCGATCCCGACTGGCTGGAGCGGGAAATCGCGCACGCCCATACCGAAGGTTGGGCCGTCGCACCGGAAGAAACGCTGCCGGGGGTCAATGCGATCTCTGCGCCGATCTTCGACAGTGAGGGCAGATTCGCCGCGACGATCACCATCGTCGGGTCTGTCCAGGATATTGCAAGGGAACCGGCGGAGGCACTTGTCGCCGCCGTTAAGGAGGCGGCGGGAGAAATCTCGGCCGACCTCGGCTATATGGAGACTCGCGTATGACCAGATATTCGTTGGCCATCGATATCGGTGGCACCTTTACCGATGCCGTGCTGCTCGCCTCCGACGGGCGCAGCTTCGTCGACAAAACGCTGACCACGCATAACGACCTGTTGGAAGGGTTCTTCCGGGGCGTGGAACTGGTGACCGGTCGTGCCGGCATCAAGCCGGAGGAAGTCGACGACGTTCTGGTCCATGCGACGACGGTCGTTACCAACGCGCTGATCGAACGCAAGGGCCCGCCGGTCGCGCTGCTGCTGACCGAAGGGTTCCGCGACGTCCTCTATATCCGTGAGGAACACCGCTATGACATGTACGATCCGCAGATCGAATTCGCCGAACCGCTGATCCCGGCGGAACGAACCTTCACGGTCGATGAACGCATGTATTCCGACGGCACGGTCCAGAAAGGCGTCGATCGCGACGAGATTTTGGATATCATCCGGCAGTGCCGGGAAAAAGGCATCGTTTCCGTCGCCGTCTGCTTCCTGAACGCCTATCGCAATGGCGAGAACGAGGAAACGGTCCGCAAGATTTTCGCGGAAGAAGCGCCGGATATCTATGTCTCTCTGTCGTCGGTCATCGCACCGCAAATGCGCGAATATCTGCGTGCGTCCACCGTCGCGATCAACGCCTATACCGTGCCGATCACGCGGCCCTATCTGACTGCGCTGATCAGCGAATTGAAAAATCGCGGGTTCAAGCAACAGCCGCTGATCATGCTGTCCAATGGCGGGGTCATCGGTGCGGAACGGGCCAGCACCATGCCTGTGCGTATGATCGAAAGCGGACCGGCGGCGGGCGCGCTGGTCGCCTGTTATTTCAGCCGCATTTTCGGCATCCGCGATCTGATTTCCTTCGATATGGGCGGGACGACGGCGAAAGCCTGCCTGATCCAGGGGCACGAACCGCTGGTCACCGGTACGTTCGAGGTCGATCGACGCTATCGCTTCAAGCCGGGCTCGGGCATGCCGATCACGGTGCCGTCGATCGACATGATCGAAATCGGCGCGGGCGGCGGGTCCATCGCCACGGTCAACGATCTGGGCTTGCTGAAGGTCGGTCCGGAAAGCGCCGGATCCATGCCGGGGCCGGTCAGCTATGGGCGGGGCGGCACTGATCCCTGCGTGACGGATGCGGATTTGGTTCTGGGCATTCTGGCCGCCGACCGCTTCCTGGGTGGCGATATGAAGCTGGACCTGGAAGGCGCGCAGGCGGCGTATGAAAAGCTGGGTCAAGCCCTGAACCTGCCGCGCGACAAGGCGGCCTGGGGCGTGTTCGAACTCGTCTGCGAACAGATGGCGGGGGCGACCCGGACCCATGCCACCGAACGGGGCATCGATTATCGGGGCCTGCCGTTGCTGGCCTTCGGCGGCGCCGGTCCGGTCCATGCCTGCATGGTCGCGGAACTGACGGAAAGCACGAAGGTGATCTATCCGCCCCTGGCTTCCGTCCTGTCTGCCTTCGGCACGCTGGTCACCCCGGCGCAGATCGATCTGGTGCGCAGCTACGTCACCACGCTGGACGGTACCGATTGGGACGCGGTCGACGGCGTTCTGAAATCCATGACGGATGAAGGCAAGACGGCGCTGAGCGAGGCGGGCATTCGGGACGAGGACTTCCAGTTCTCCTTCTCGATGGAGATGCGCTATCTGGGTCAGCAGTTCGAGGTTCGCGTCGATCTGCCGGAAGACCCGCGCATCAAGAAGGACACGGCGGCCATCGCGGGGCTGTTCGAAACCGAATACAAGCGCCAATACGGCCTGAAACTCGATGGGATGCAGATCGAGGTCGTGAACTGGCTGGTCACCGCAAGCGGCCGTCAGCCGGAACGCGAAACCGCCCCGGCAGCGGGCGGCACGGACGGGCGCGGCGATGAAAGCCGTGTCCTGCAAATCCGGGGCGAGGCGACCGATGTGCCGGTCTGGCAGCGCAGCGCCGTGACTGAGACGGACAAAATTCCGGGGCCGGTCATCATCGAAGAACGTGAAACGACAATCTTCGTCCTGAAGGACTGGGTTGTGACGCGGCACGAGAGCGGAAGCCTCGTCGCTGAAAAGACGGGAGACAAATAATGGACGGCGTCGAACTTCAAATCCTGTGGAGCAACCTGATCGGGATCGTCAGCGAACAGGCGCGCGCGCTTCAACGCACGGCGTTCAGCCCCATCGTGCGCGAGGCGGGCGATCTGGCAAACGGCCTGTTCGATGAAAAGGCCCGCATGGTGGCCCAGGCGGTAACCGGCACCCCCGGCCATATCAACAGTCTGGCCGCCGCCGCGCGGAACCTGCTGGACGATTTCGGGGATGAGGAGCTGAAACCGGGCGATGTCCTGATCACCAACGATCCCTGGATGTCGGCGGGCCACTTCTTCGACGTGACCGTCCTGTCCCCGATCTTCCGTAACGACCGGATCATCGGTTATGCCGGATCGACCATTCACCATTCCGATATCGGCGGCTACGGCATCGGCTCCGGCGCACGGGACATTCACGAGGAAGGCCTGTGGATTCCGACCTTGAAGCTCTATGACCAGGGGGAGCCGAACGAGACACTGTTCAAGATCATCCGCCGCAACGTCCGCACGCCGGACGCGGTGATCGGGGATCTGGGCGCGCAGGTCGCCTCCGGCATCATCGCCGCCGACCGGTTGAACGCGCTGTGCGACCGATACGGCCTGGACGATATCGCCTCCCTGTCGGAGGAGATCATCACGAGGTCCGAGGAAGCGACCCGCGATGTCATCCGAAAACTGCCGGGCGGGACCTATCACGGGAAGTCGGTCATCGACATGCCCGGCGGGTCGGAAATCGTCCTGCAGACCGCCGTCACGGTGGACAATGAAAAGGGCGATATCGTCATCGACTTCGAAGGGACCTCCGGCCCCAGCTCGATGGGTATCAACGTCGTGCCCGCCTATACGCATGCCTATGCGACCTTCGCGGTGCGCTCGACGCTGAACCCGGAATTGCCGAACAATGCCGGGTCCCTCGCACCGATCCGCTTGAAGCTGCCGGAAAGCTCCATCGTCAATGCCAAATACCCGTCGCCCTGCAACGCGCGGCATGTGGTCGGCATGCATGTTCCCTTCCCGATCCTGAAGGCGCTGGCGCAGGTCGTGCCGGATCAGGTGGTTGCCGAAGGTTCCGGTGCCGTCTGGACGATCCAGATCGGCGGCAAGGATGCGGACGGCAAGCCGTTCACCTCGTCCATGTTCAACTATTCGGGCGGTATGGGCGCGCGTGCCGGGAAGCCTGGGATTTCGGCGGTCTGCTATCCGACCGGCGTGTCCGCCGTGCCGGTGGAGGTGCTGGAAGCGTCCTATCCCATCGTGTTCAAGTGCAAGGAACTGGAACACGGCACGGGCGGGACGGGCAAACAGCCCGGCGGCGACGGTCAGCGGATCGGCTATAAGCTGCGCACGGGTCAGCCCTGGTTGCTGAACACCATTCCGTCGCGCCTGTCGGCCCCGCCGGAAGGTCTGCTGGGCGGCGGCGACGGGGCCGCCGGTGTCTTCCAGATCAACGGCGAGAACGTGGTCGATACCCGCAAACGGGAAATGCAGCCGGATGACGAGGTCTTCATGATCACGCCGGGCGGCGGCGGCTACGGCGCGGCCTGACGCGAAAGGGAGGATCGATCCGATGTCCTATCGGCAGCGGTTTGCGGAACGGGTGCGGGCGCGGGAAGCCCTGGCGGGGACCTTCGTCAAATCCCGCGATCCGGCGATTGTCGAAATCCTGGGGCATGCGGGGTTCGACTTCGCGATCCTGGATGCCGAACATGTCGCCTACAGCCGGGCCGAAATCGCGGCGATGCTGGTCGCGTCGCGGGCGGCGCAATTGCCGACCCTGGTGCGCGTGCCGCAAAGCGACGGGCATTGGATCGCCACCTGTCTGGATGCCGGGGCCGCAGGGATCATGGCCCCGCAGGTTCAGGATGCGGCGATGGCAACCAGGCTGGCCGCCGGTATGCGATATGGGGGCGGGGGCCTCGGCTTCTCCCCCTCCACGCCGGGGGCCGATTACGGGATTCGCGGGATCGCCGGACATTTGGCGCAACAGCCGAATGAAGTGGTGCTGATCTGTCAGATCGAATCCCCGGACGCGGTTGCCAATGCCGGGTCGATTGCGGCAGTCGACGGTGTCGATGGATTGTTGATCGGGCCGGTGGACCTCGCCGTCTCAGCGGGCTTCACCGATCCCGCAGCGCCGGAAGTGAGTGTCATGACCGAAACGACGGTTGCGGCGGGCGCGCAGGCCGGGAAGGCAGCGGGCCTGTTCATCGGCAATCCGGCGGCGGCCCCCGGCTGGAAAGCGAAAGGGGCGACCCTGTTCGTTCTGGGATCGGATCAGAGTTACCTGCTGCAAGGGGCGAAGGCCGCGCTGGGCAGTCTGCAAAACAGCTGAGTTGGGCTGACCTTTTTGCCTCCGACTTGATCCGCGCCTCTGACGACAGGGGCGCGGATTTTCTTATTCGGCGACGACGATGCGCGATACCAGTTCCGCCGTGTTGCCCGCCCCCAGTTTGCGCATCAGTTTCGCGCGGTGAACCTCCACCGTGCGGTGGGAGATGCTGAGCGCCTGGGCGATGCGTTTGCTGGTCCAGCCGTTGACGATGTAATTCGCGATCTCCTCCTCGCGCGGGGACAAGGCGCCGGTTCGGGCGGTTCGTTCGACGGCGGGGTCGAAGCTCCACACCGTCAGGCGGAACGGGTCTTCCGGGGACAGGGTGACGCCGCGCGCGCGGACCCAGAATATCTCCCCATCCGCGCGCTGCATGAATCGCTGGTCCTCATAGGTCCGGTGGGTTTCGAACCATTTTTCGCAGCGCGCGCCGATGGCGTTGTAATCCGCGAGGCTGGAATACATCTGACGTACTGACGCGCCGACCATGTTCATGCCGGTATAGCCGAACAGGTCGCAGGTCGCACGGTTCACCGCCAGGATGCGGCGGTAGGACAAGACCACTTGCGGGACGGGGGATTCCAGGAATCCCAGGGTTTCGATATCGGCTTGGGTCAGGGCATCGGTCATGCGGCGCAGTTTAGATGTGAAATACGTAGGAGACTACGTATTTCCACGAATAGACGGAACCGCGCTTGCAGCCCACCTTACCGGCAACAAGAAACATCATTTTGGAGGGAGCGACCATGTCGGGCGCGCATATTTCTATCGTGGGCAGCGGCCACACCCCGTTCGGCAAATTGGATGCCCGGACCCTGGAAGATTTGATCGTCGAGGCGACGCGCGAGGCCATCGCGGAGGCCGCCATCGATGCATCCGAAATCGACGCGGTTTTTCTGGGTCATTTCAATGCCGGGATGGACCCGGACGGGTTCGCGTCCTCCCTGGTCATGCAGGCGGATGACGGGCTGCGTTTCAAGCCCGCCGCGCGGCTGGAAAATGCCTGCGCGTCCGGGTCGGCGGCGCTGCATGCCGGACTGGATGCCATCGCGTCGGGACGCGCGACCACGGTGTTGGTCGTCGGCGTTGAGAAGATGACCGGCAAGACGACGCCGGAGGTCACGACCTCCCTCGGTCAGGCCGGGTATCAGAACGACCCGGCGGAATCCGGCCTCAGCTTCCCGCAGGTTTTTGCCAAGGCGGCGGAGGCCTATACCGAACGCTATGCCGACCCGCTGCCCGCCATGGCGCGGATCGCGGTGAAGAACCACGAAAACGCGATGAAGAATCCGCTGGCCCAGATGCGCCGCGAAATGACGTTCGACGCCTGCAACACGGTCAGCGACAAGAACCCGCTGATCGCGCCGCCGCTGCGGCTGACCGACTGTTCGCTGATCACCGATGGTGCGGCGGCGGTCATTCTGACCACGGCGGAAAACGCCAAACGCTTCAAGCGCACGGCGGCGATCCGGGCGGCGGTTCAGGTCAGCGACTATCTGCCGATGTCGCGCCGCGATTTCCTGGCTTTCGAAGGGCCGAAGAAGGCGATCGCGCAGGCCTATGCCCAGGCCGGGATCGGTGTCGACGACCTGGATTTCGCGGAAGTCCACGACTGCTTCACCATCGCCGAATTGCTGATCTACGAAGCGATGGGCCTGTGCGGTCCGGGCGAAGGCGCCTCCGTTATCGAAAGCGGCCGGGTGCACAGCACCGGCAAAACGCCGGTCAACCTGTCCGGCGGCTTGAAGGCGAAGGGCCATCCGGTTGGCGCGACCGGCGTTTCCATGCATGCCATCGCCTACCGCCAATTGACCGGCACGGCGGGCGATATCCAGCGCGACGGCGCGCGGCTGGGCCTCGTCTTCAATATGGGTGGATCCGCGGTGGCGAATTACGCGACCGTGTTGGAAGCCGGCCGCGCCTGATCCGGGGACGGAACCGATGAATATCGCCAATTGGCTGGACGAGGCCGCCCGCGACAAACCGACGGCCCCCGCGATCTATTCCGGAAAGACTTTGCACGCGACCTATGGCGCGTTTGCCGCCCGGTCGCGGCGGGTGGCGGCTGCCCTGCGCGATCAATATGGAATTGCGGCGGGCGACCGGGTCGCACTGGTCATGAAGAACTGCCCGGACTATCTGGAACTGCTCTATGCCGTCTGGTGGCTGGGCGCGGTGGCGGTGCCGGTGAATGCGAAGCTGCATCCCCGCGAAAGCGCCTGGATCGTTGAAAATTCCGAGTCCCGCATCCTGTTCACCGATACCGGCGCGCTGGGACAGGACGCGGATTTGCCGGAAACCTGCACCGAAATCGGCCTGAAAGGCGATGCGTATCAGGCGCTGCTGACGGCAGCCGATCCGGCGGAAGACGACCTCGCCCGACCGGCGGCGGTGGAAGGCGACGATCTGGCCTGGCTGTTCTATACCTCCGGCACGACGGGGCGGCCCAAGGGCGTGATGCTGACCCATCGGAACCTGCGGATGATGTGCTATTGCTATGGCCTGGACGTCGATCCGGCGGTGCCCGATGCGACCATCCTCTATGCCGCGCCGATGTCCCATGGGGCTGGCCTCTACAACTTCATCTATATCCGCGTCGGCGCGCGGCACTGCATCCCGGACTCCCGTGGCTTCGAGCCGGAGGAAATCGCCGATCTGTCCCGCCATTTCGGGGAGACGGTGCAATTCGCCGCGCCAACCATGATCAAGCGCCTGATCGAAAGTGCGAAGAAGACCGGCTATCGCGGCGAGGGGATCCGCACCATCATCTATGGCGGCGGGCCGATGTATGCCGCCGATATCGACGAGGCGCTGTCCCTGTTCGGTCCCCGTTTCGCGCAAATCTACGGTCAGGGCGAAAGCCCGATGACGATCACCGCGATGCGCCGCGAATTGGTCGCCGACGACAGCCACCCGAATTGGCGCGCGCGCCGCGATTCCGTGGGCCGGCCGCAGGCCTGCATCCAATTGCGGATCGTGGATGAAGACCTGACGGACCTGCCCGCCGGATCGCCCGGAGAAATCCTGGTGAAGGGCGATTCCGTTATGAAGGGGTATTGGCGCAATCCGGAGGCGACGGCGGAAACGCTGGTCGATGGCTGGCTGCGCACCGGCGATATCGGGGTGCTGGATGCTGACGGGTTCCTGACCCTGACGGATCGGTCGAAGGACCTGATCATTTCCGGCGGCACGAATATCTATCCGCGGGAGGTGGAGGAAGTGCTGATGCGCCATCCCGCCGTGCTGGAAGCGTCCGTCGTCGGCACGCCCAGCCCCGAATGGGGGGAAGACGTCGTCGCCTTCGTCGTCGCCCGCGAGAAGGATGCGTGTAGTGCCGACGTGCTGGAAGCCTGGTGCCGGTCGGAAATCGCGTCTTTCAAGAAACCGAAGCGTTATCACTTCGTGTCGGAATTGCCGAAAAACAGCTACGGCAAAATCCTGAAAACGGAATTGCGGGAACAGGCGAAGACGGCCCAACCCGACTAACGATGGGCGGGTAGTGTTGTGTAGCTTCCGGCGGCGAAGGCAAGGGGACGATCTTGATCCGACCGCCGCCAAGCATCGACACGGCCCAGCAAGATCATGTGATCGCCTGCGGGGTAGCGGTCATGGACGGCGCAGGAGAAATGCGCCGCGACGCCATCTAGAATGGGGATGCCCCGGTCGTCGGGCGTCCACCCCGCCATCGCAAATCGATCCCCGCGAAAGGATGCGAAACGATCGGCAATGTCGCGTTGGTCTTCCGCCAGCACATTGACGGCAAATCGGGCGCAGGCCGAAAAGGCCGGATAGCAACCGAGCGACAGGCTGGGGCAGACAAGCAGCAAAGGCGGATCGAGGGAAACGGACGTGAAGGAGTTGGCGGTAAAACCGACCGGGGCACCCTGTTCCGTCACTGTCGTGATCACGGTAACCCCGGTCGGATAGACGCCGAAAGCCCGGCGCAATGCTGCCGGCATCGGTTCCTCTACGCCTGTTGCTGCGTGCCCCATCGTTAGCCAAGTCGCTCGACGAAACGGACGATATGGTCGGCGACGGTCTCCCCCGTTTCCAACAGGATCGAATGCTTGTAACCGGGCAGGATGACCAATTCCGCATTCGGCATGGCGTCCGCGATCTGTTTATTCAGTCGCGGGTTGCAGCCGCCGTCGTTCTCGCCGGTCAGGACGAGGCTGGGGTGATCGATCTCATGCAGCCAGGGGCCCATTTCGACCCCGGCATAGATGCGAAAGACGTTCATAAAGATTTCCGGATCGGTATCGATCACCTGCTTCAAGCGGCGTTGTACGATCTCCGGATGCTGTTCGATGAAGGCGTCGGTATACCAGCGGTCCGTAAGTGTCGGCAGGATATTGGGAATGCCCTTATCCTCCATGGCTTTCACGACGCCCCAGACCTTCTTGCTATCATCCTCGGTTCGGAAGGCCGCCGTCGACAGTAAGCCCAGCGACAACACCCTGTCCGGATATTTCCGGGCATAGGCCGGGCCGATCATGCCGCCCAGGGAATGACCCGCGAAATGGGCCTGTTCGATCCCGGTTTGCGCGCGCACCCATTCCAGATCACTCACCAATTCGTCCAATCCGAACGGCGCGTCCGGCAGGGGGGAAGCCCCATGGCCGCGCAGGTCGTAGGACACCACGGTGAAATGCTGGCGCAGGGTCGGCATCAGGTATCGCCATGTATCGCGCGCCGCGCCGATCCCATGGATGAGAAACAGCGGCGGGCCGTCGCCTTCGACGGTGTAGGCACATTCGATCGTATTGCTCATCGGTCGATCACGTCCCCAGCTTGTCGGCAACAAGGGTTCCGGCGACGCTCCAATCCTCCTGGCTGATCTCCTGGAAGAGGATGGTCACGCCTTCCGGCTTGCCACCGGCGACGCGGATGAAGCAATCCGTCAGTTCCTTGGCGATTTCCGCCTTTTTCTGCCGGTCGCGGCCCGGGAACATTTCGACGCGAATGATGGGCATTCTGTTTTTCTCCTTGGTGTGAAGGCGTTAAGCGGCGGCCCCGGCATCGTGGAGGGCGCTGCGGCCGGTGTAGTGAGGCATGACCTGGGTAGCGAAGCGTTCCATCGCGGCGAGGGAGTCTTCGTGCGACGCACCGATCCCGGAACTGAGGATGACCTCATCGATCCCGGCATCGGCATAGAGGCGTAACCTCTCGACCATTTCGTCGGGCGGACAGATCAGCAGGTTTTGGCCCAGTTCTTCGACCGTCTGGTCGCGGGGTAGTGCGGCGATCGCGCCGCCTTCCACGATGCCGGGGCCGGAAAAGACGTTGTCGAAGCGGCTGTAATAGTCATAGGCCATATGAAGTTTCTCGCGCGCGTCGGCATTGTCCCGCGCGCAATAAACGACGCGTTGCAGCGACAGTTTCAGATCCTTGCCCGCCTCCCCGGCGGCTTCCTTGCCCTTGTGGAATGACTGCACGCGTTCCAGCAGGGCTTCGTTGGTCGCACTCAACACCGTCGTTTGGATGTGGAAGCCCCGCTTGGCGCAGTGGTAGATGCCTTCCGGCACCATGACGGCCATCATCATCGGGATCGGCCGCATCGGGCGCGGCATCACGGTGATCGGATCGAATTGGTAATAGGTTCCGTCCCAGGACACATTCTCGCCATCCAGCAGGGCCTGCAGGACCGCCAGGGATTCGTCCAGGCGGTCGCGCGTGGTATCCATCGGCACGCCCATCCGTTCGATTTCATAGGCGAAGGCACCGCGACCGACGCCCAGCACCAATCGCCCGTCGCACAGGATATCCGCCTGAGTCAGTTCCCCGGCGAAAAGGCGCATATCGCGGATCGGCAGGACGGCGACCGCCGTAACGATATCCACGGTCTTCGTGACCGCTGCGATCTTCACCGCCATCTGCAACGGGGAAGGCATCAGCAGCAGGTTGATCAGATGGTGTTCCGGCAGGGAAACCGACTTGAACCCTAACCGGTCCGCTGCCTGCGCCAATTCCACCATATTGTCGAAATGGCGTTTCCCGCCGACGCTCGTGTCCGGCATGTAGCTGGTCAGGAAATAATTGAACTCCATGGCGCCAAGCCTCCCGTTTGATGTCGGGATAAGCATGGTGCGGGACGTTAAATTAATATATTGAAAAATATAAATATCTTAATTCGGAAAAGTCGAAATAAGCCGAGCCCATGAATATCGCCTTCATCGAGACCTTTCTCGCCGTTATCGAAACGGGAAACCTGAATCGCGCGGCGGAACGGCTGCATGTGACGGAATCTACGGTGACCACCCGGCTGGACGCATTGGAAGACTTGCTGGGGCAGGATCTGTTGGTCCGGTCGCGCCGGGGCGCGCAGATGACCAAGGCGGGCTACAAGTTCCTGGTCCGCGCGGAACGGATATCGCAGGCCTGGCGGCAGGCGCAGACGGAATTGTCCCTGCCGAAGGGATTCCAAGGTCTGTTCAGCCTGGGCTGCGGCTTGGACCTGTGGAGCGGCCTCGGCAAGACATGGATACTTCAAGCCATGCGGGCGGCCCCGGATCTTGCCTTCGAAACCTGGGCCGGGGATGACAGTCAGCTAAGACGGTGGGTGCAAAGCGGCCTTGTCGACGCCGTCTTGATGACGGAACCCGCCGGCGGTCCGGGCATCAAAACCGTCCCCTTCCTCGAAGACCGGATCGTTCAGGTATCGACCGAACCCCGAAAGGCCGTCGAATGGGATCCGAACTATATCTATGTCGAATACGGACCGGAGGTTCGACGTCAACACGACGCGATATGGTCCGCCGATCGAACGGCCTATATGACCATCAGCGGTGCGGAATGGGCCCTGGACTTCTTGTTGGAACGGGGCGGGTCAGCCTATCTGCCGCGACGCATGGTCGAGCGATTGATCGCGGAAGGCCGGTTGTTCGAAGTCGACGGTGCCCCGGATTTCACCCGCCGGGTTCACCTGTCCTACCGCGATAGCTGTCTCGCGGAGTTCCCCGCCCTTGCCGATATGCTGACGGCGGATCGGGTTCAGGCGACGTCATCTGCGTAAATCCTCGCGATGGCCTGTTGCACCTGATCGCGCACCTCCTCGGCCGATCGATCCAGATGGTTGCGCAGGATTTGCTGCGCGGCGGTCGCATCGCGGGTGTCGACGGCATCCAGCAGGTCGTGGTGTTCGTCCAGTGCGCCGTCGCGGGTTTCAAGGTTGATGCGCCGCACGAAGCGGATGCGGTTGTTGATATTTTCCAGAAATTTCAGGCGCGCGGCATTTCCCGCCAGGGCGGCGAGTTCCAGATGGAAGGCCTCGTCGGCGGTGACGAAGGCGTCGATATCGTCGGACGGACGCATCGCGCCCGCAAACCGCCACTTCTGCACGAAGGCTGAAATGGCGCCGCCGTCAGCCGCCGCTAGGGACTGACGAAGGGCGCCGGATTCCAGGTCGTAGCGGACGGCATAAAGCTCCGCCATTTCGCTGATACTCAGGCGGCGGCAGAAGAAACCGCGGCGCGGTTCGAAACTGACCAACCCGTCCGCGATCAGGCGGTTCAAGGCTTCGCGAATCGGCGCGCGGCTCATCGTCAGGGTAGCGGCGATCTCGCTTTCGTTCAGCCGTTCCCCCGGCTTTACGCGAAAGGTGACGACCCGATCGCGCAGGTATTCATAGGCCGTTTCCACGGTATTCGCCAATTGGCCGGTCATGCGCAGGCCCTTCCTGAAGCGGTCTTCACCTTGTCGTCTTAATTTCGGACCTTGACGCGCTTCCCTCTTGTCGTCAATCCTGACGTTAGAATTGTCGACAGGTTGGTCGGCAAAGAATGACAGGAAGGATGGGGCATGACGGAAGCGCATTTATCCGACGCGGATCTGGCGCGGTTTCACGAAAAGGGATGGGTCGTTCCGGACTGGGAATTGCCGCAGGACCTGATCGCGGATATGCGCCGGGAATATGCTGCGCTGCTGGACAGGAACGAAGGCGTCGCGCCGGATATCATCATGGCCCCGCATCAGAAAAACGGGTCGATGGGGATTGCCGGGTCGGAGAAGTGGCTGGACTTCGCCACCCATCCGGGGCTGATGGCCATTGCGCGCCAATTGATCGGCGACGACATCATCCTGTGGGGCACGACCCTGTTCGGCAAGCCGGCCCATAAGGGCAAGGAAACGCCCTGGCATCAGGACGGCGAATATTACCCGATCAAGCCGTTGGAGGTGCTGACGATCTGGATTCCGTTCGAGGATGTGACGCCGGAAAACGGTCCGATGCGATTCATCCCCGGATCGCATAAAGACAAGACGCTCTACAGCCATTCCTGGATCGAAGGCGACGACAAGACGATCAATCTTGTCTGCGACGCGGAGCATTTCGATGAATCAACGGCGGAACCGCTGATCATTCGTGCGGGACAGGTATCCTTCCACGACGTGTATATGATACACGGGTCGAAAGGGAACCATACGGACAAGGCCCGGCCCGCGCTGATCGTGCGCCTGATGCCCGCCACCAGTTTCTACGATCACGCGCTGGGCGCGGAAATCGGCAAACGGCACCCGGCACAGGGATATGGGACCCGTCCGTTGTTCCTGGTCAGCGGCGAAGACAAGGCCGGAAACAATTTCACGATCGGGCATTGATCGACACATGGAACCGTTATCCCGCGACCGCATCCTGCCGGAAGACGACCTGCCTGCGGCGGCGGCGATCCTGGCGGCGGGGCGCGAGCGGGCGAAACATACGCGCCTGGGACCATCGGCCTTTCTGAAATCGGTCGATGCGCCGTCCGAAGCCGATTTCAAACAACGGGAAGCCGCCGCCGGTCGCATCATGCAGCATGCGCAGATCGGCTATCGCAGCCTGGATCGAACGCTGGAGGCCGCCACTGCCATTCATGGAAAGGTCAGCGACGCAGGCTATCGCGTCGACCGCTACGGCATCTGTCTGGATTGGTCGATGGGCTATCCCCAGGCGGAACGGCAGGGCCGTCCGAAAGGCACGGGGCTGATTCTGGACGATGCGGAGTCTTTCGTCCGGCTGGCGAATGCGGCGCCGGTGGCCCCGCATTTCGGGGACTTCGTTATCGGTATGCCGGCAGCGGTGGAAAACACGGCGGCGGCGATCCTGGCCGGGGCGACCTCTATCGGCAATCTGGGGCAGTATTTCACCTTTGAACTACCCGGCTGGTCCGACGATGTCGAAACCACGCGGGCGACGGTGGAGGCGATTGCCCTGGCCTCCGCCCAACCGGTTCCGGTTCTGATCCATTCCAATCTCGATGACGGTTTTGCGGCCCGCTTCGCCGATTTGGCCTGTGCCTTGGGGTCGGTCCTGTTGGAAATTTATATCGTTGACGAGTTGATCGGCGGGCGCGCGTCCCATTGCTATGGCCATACTTTTTCCAACGCGTTCGGGCGTTTCGCGTTTCAGCGCGCATTGGCAAAGATATCTCGGTCGCCCGGCACCATGGTCTATGGCAACACGACGGCCTTCGGGACGATCGATGCCGCGAATTATGCCGCCCTGGGGGCCTATCTGACCGTCGATATCCAGGCGCAATTGGCGTGGCCGAGCGGCCATGCGATCAACCCGGTGCCGATCACGGAGGCCGTGCGCATCCCCGATATCGATGAGGTCGTGGCGGTTCAGATTTTCTGCGGTGAATTGGTCCGCCGATCGGACGGGATGGAGAACCTGATCGATACGGACCGCGCGGATATCCTGGCGGATCGGATGATCGACGGCGCGAAACGGTTCAAATCCGACGTCCTGTCCGGATTGGCCGACGCCGGGATCGATACGCGCAACCCGTTCGAAATGCTGTTGGCCCTGCGCCGCGTCGGGGCGAAAAGGCTGGAACAACTTTTCGGGCCGGGCGTGGAAGATGCGCAGGGGCCGAACGGGCATCGCCCTATCGAACCGTCGCCCGTCCTGAAGGAGATATCGGATCGGGCATCGGAGGCTCTGGCCCATGTCACGGCAGCACAGCGCCGGACCATCGCGCAGGCCGGTATCCAGGTCGTCACCGCGACCACCGACGTGCACGAATACGGCAAGCGCCTGCTGGACGAGATGTTTGCCGACCTGTCCGTCACCGTGGTCGATGGCGGTGTCAGCACCGACCCCGATAAACTGGCGGAGGCGGCGCGCGGCGCGGACGCGGTGTTCTTGAGCACCTATAACGGTGTCGCCCTGGATTTTCTGAAGGTGTTGAAATCGGAACTTTCGGCGCGGGGATTGGACATTCCCGTGTTCGTCGGCGGTAAACTCAATCAGGTTCCGGTAACATCGAATACGAACCTACCGGTCGATGTCGGCGCGGAATTGGCGGCGGAAGGGGCCGTCGTCTGCCGGTCGGTCGAAGATATCTATGCGCCCCTGGCGGCGATTGCGGAAACAGTTAGGAAGGAAACGGGATGACGACGGTTGGCATTATCGGGGTCGGATATCTGGGAGAATGCCTGGTGGAAGGCATGGCCCCGTCAAAGACGCCGATCGTCCTGTCCCCCCGGAATGCGGAACGGGCGGCGCGACTGGCGAAACAATATGGCTGCGCCGTCGCGCAGGATAATGCGGAAGTCGTGGCCGCCGCCGATGTCGTGTTCCTGGCGACGCGCCCGGCGGATATCGTCTCCACCGCGAAAGGTCTGCCCTGGCGTGGCGGACAACGGGCGGTTTCGATTGCGGCGGGGATCGAGCTGGACGATATCCAGGCGGCTGTCGGTCCCGCCCTGGCGGTCCGGTCCATGCCGATCGCGTCCAGCCGTATCGGCGCCAGCCCCACCGCCTTCTATCCCCCGGATGCTATGACGGAAGAGGTCTTGTCGACATTCGGCACCGCCCATCCGGTCCAGACGGCGGAACAGTTCGAAACGGCCAGTATTTTCGGGGCCTATTACGGGTGGATTTACGCGTTCCTGGATGAAGTATCCGGCTGGGCGGCGAAAAACGGCCTTGACCCGGTGACCGGCCGCGAATTGGCGGCGCGCATGACCCAATCGGCGGCGGCGGCGGTGATCGCGAATAGCGACCGGGCGCCGATCGACCTGCTGAACGATCTGATGACGCAGGGCGGCATTACCGCCGCCGGCAAGCGCGTCTTGGACGCGACCGGCGCCATTCCGCATTGGTCGGAGGCGTTGGATGCCGCCGCGGTTCGGTCCCGGCAGATCGGCAAGGGCGAATAGTCAGGTATAATGCCGCGCATCCAGCGGTAGGGCTTGAACGCGGGCGGTCAGGGAATCGATGAAGCCCTGTTCGGCCCGGTTCAGGCGCGCGGTTGGGTTCACCACCAGATAGATATCGATTTCCGGCGGGTCCTCATAGGGCGGCAATTGCCACAGAATTCCGTCTTCCACATCCCGTTTCACGACGTGGATCGGCAGGGGACCGATCCCGACGCCCGCCGTGATCAGGCGACGGACTTCCTCCAAATGGGGGGATGTCGCGCGGATCGTGTCGTCGAGACCGACCTGCGCGCGCAGCAAGGCAACAGGCCGAAGCGCATCGTGCAATTGGTCGGTGCCGAAGGACACCGACGGTTCGCCGGCCAAGTCCTCCAGCGTCAGATTCGGGCGCCCGAACAGGCGGTGGCCCGGGCCGCAGAAGAAGCCGAAATGCTGTCGGTACATATGCGTATAGGTCAGTTTCGGATGCTGTTGATGGACCAGACAGATGCCGAAACTGGCGCGCTTTTCCAGGACCCAGCCGGTGACCTCCGCACTGGTCGCGACGCTGATGTCGTAGCTGGCGAGCTGGTGGCGCTGGCTGAATTCGCGCAGCGTTTCATCGAAGGCGGGGAAGATGACGTGACTGGCCAGGGCGATGGACACATGACCCCGGATTGCATCGTGAATGTCGCGGACGGCCACCGTTAGTCGCGCGATGGAGCCATAGATTTCAATGGATTCCCGATACAAGGTATCGCCCGCATCCGTCACCCGGAAATGCCCTGGGCCCCGGTCGATCAGCTTTTTCCCGATCCGGTCTTCCAGGCGTTTCAGCGCGTTGCTGACGGTCGGCTGTTTCAACAGCAGGCGGTTGGCCGCCGCGGTGATGCCGCCTTCCTGCACGATCACGACAAAGGTCCGCAACAGGTTCCAATCCAGTTGCCGGGCCAGCCGGTCGCCGTCTTCCGATCCCAGGTCGTTCATGGAAGACATTCTGTCAAACTATGATGATGATTGTCATTATCTATTTGCCAAATGTTACGGCTTCGCGAACCCTGTTCGACAAATGACAGGGCCGAAATAAAGATCGGCCCGCACAAAAGCAAAGTGGCGAACAGGGAAAATCTGGAATGGCTTCGCTAGACCCGGCGGACAATACTTGGCAACCATGGCGCCTGTTGGCGCCGTCGTTGACGGCGATCCTGCTGTTGCTCGCCATCCCCGTCGCCTTCATCGCGGTCTATTCCTTCTGGCTGCGCACGGCGACCGGCGCCGATGTCGCGGGGTTCCATCTGGACAACTGGATCGAGGTTCTGACGGATCCGTTCTATCGCGATATTCTGGGCTACACGGTCTGGGTCGCCTTCGCGACCACCGTGATCTGCGCTCTGGCGGGATACATTCCGGCCTATTTCATCGCAACGACGCAATTCAAGCACAAGGCCTTCCTGTTGCTGCTGCTGATGCTGCCGTTCTGGATCAGCTACATCATCCGGACCATGTCCTGGATCAACATTCTGGGGTCCAGCGGCATCGTCAACGCGGCCTTGATCTGGCTGGGCATCACCGACGAGCCCATTCAGATGCTGTACAATCAGGGCACGGTGATTGTCGGGCTGGTGCATTTCCTGCTGCCCTTCATGATCCTGAACATCTATGTCAGCCTCTACGGTATCGATCGCAATCTGGTCGACGCGGCGCGGTCCTTGGGCTGCACCGGGTGGCAGGCGTTCCGGGAAGTGACGCTGCCGCTGTCCATGCCGGGCCTCGCGGCGGGGTCGCTGCTGTGCTTCGTGCTGGGGGCGGGGACCTATATCACGCCGCTCGTCCTTGGCGGGCCGACGGATGCGATGTTCGCCAATCTGGTGTTCGACGCGATCATCACGCAGTTGAACTGGCCGCTCGGCTCCGCCCTTTCCCTTGTGCTTCTGATTCTGCTCGGCCTTGTCGTCGCGGTCTATAACCGCTTCGCCGGCATGAACCAGATCGCCAAGAGCTTCGGATAGGGGGCGGATCATGTTCAGCGGTTGGAGCTTCATTCGTCTCGGCACTATTCTGGTTTACGTCTTCATGTTCGCGCCGGTATCGGTCGTCGTCCTGCTGTCCTTCAATTCCAGCCAGTTCGGGTCCTTCCCGATGGAAGGGCTGAGCTTCCGCTGGTTCGTGGCGCTGTGGGACAATGCGGCCATCGTGCGGGCCTTCCAGACGTCGATGATGCTGGGGGCGTTGACCGCCGTTATCTCCACGACATTGGGCGTTCTCGCCTCCCTGGCGATGGTTCGCTACACCTTCCCCGGCAAGACGGCGATTTCGACGGCGCTGATCGCCCCGATCCTGGTGCCGGAAGTGGTGCTGGCGGTTGCCCTGCTGCTGTTCCTGGGCGCGATGGGCGTGCCGAAAAGCTTCCCGCTGCTGCTGGCCGGGCATGTGATCTTCACGCTGCCCTTCGTGGTGCTGGTGGTGCAGGCGCGGCTGGTATCGGTCAAACGCGAATATGAAGAAGCGGCGATGAGCCTGGGCGCTGGGCCGATCGAAACCTTCTTTCAGATCACGCTGCCCCTGATCCTGCCGGCGGTGCTGGCGGGCGGGCTGTTCGCCTTCACGATCTCTTTCGACGACATCACCGGCACCCTGTTCTGGAAGCCGGGCGGCGTCGAAACGGTCCCCACCCAGATTTTCGCCATGCTGCGCAATTCGATTTCCCCGGAAATCAACGCGCTGGGCACGGTGATGATCGTCGTCACGGTGGCGTTGCCCCTCTTGGGCGCGGCGGCGGCGCGGCGATTGAGCCGAAAGCAGTAGGGCCAAGACAGAACAACCGCGCCGGGTCGGTAGAGGTCGCAGCCGCCGACGGGTTTTAAAGCGCAAACAAGCAAGCAATCCGCGACCGAAGATGAGCAGAGGAGCTTAGAGGGTGATGGATGAGACAAAACGGTATGAACGACTGTTGGAGCGTTACGGGAACGGCGATCTTGAACGCCGGACCTTCCTGGGCCTGATCGGCGCGGCGGCGGTGACCGCCGGTGTCACGGGCGGCCCGATTGCGAAATTGCACAAACATGCCCTGGCGGCGACGCCGGACTCCGTCCGTTTCGACGGTTGGGGCGGTGTCGTGTCCGAAGCGTTCCGCGAATATGCCTTCAAGCCCTATACCGCGAAGACGGGGATTGAAGTCGTGGACGGCACCTTCGGCGGTGCGGACGAATATATCTCCCGCGTGAAGGCCAGCCAGCCGGGCGAATACAACATCGCCCACCTGTCGGGCGTCTTCGATTATGTCCGTTATGACGGGTTGGGCCTGTCGTCGGAACTGAACGAAGCCAATATCCCGAACCTGGCCAACGTCATCGTTGCGCTGCAGGATGTGTTCCGCAACGTGACGGGCGGCAAGCTGTCCGCCGTGCCCTACGATTACGGCACGACCAGCCTTGCCTATAACCGCAAATACATTTCCGACGACGAGATGAAGGCGAAGGGTGCCTCGATCCTGATCGACGAGAAATACAAAGGTAAGATCGGCGGCTGGGGCGAATGGAAGACCCGTATCTGGTACGGCGCGCTACAGACGGACCAGAACCCGAACGACATCAAGGATATGGATGCCGTCTGGGATGCCATCCGCAAGCATCGCGATCTGGCCCTGAAATACTGGAGTTCGGGGGCGGAGCTGATGAGCCTGCTGGCCGAAGAGGAAATCTATGTCACCGAAGGCTGGTCGGGCCGCATCAAGGCGCTGCAGGATCAGGGGCACGACATCGGCTACTACGATCCGCCGGGTGGTCTGGGCTGGCAGGAATGCCTGTTCGTTCTGAAGGGCAGCCCGATGGAAGCCTGCGAGGAACTGCTGAACTTCATGCTGGAACCGGCCGTTGCCATCGCGGTTGCCGAAGGGCAGAACTACCCGCCGGCGCTGGATCCGACCAAGGTGACGCTGAGCGAGAAGGTCGCGGCGCTTCCGGCCTTCGACCCGACCGGCACGCTGTCCGGCCTGAACTTCTTCGACCCGCCTTACTGGAACAGCAACGAAGCCGATTGGTCTAAGACCTTCGGCCGCGTCCAGAAGGGTTACTAAAACCTGTGCGGTGCCGGGGCGGTGGACAATTACCGCCCCGGTCCAGCCGGGAACTAACGACAGGAGGCCCCCGTGAGCGAGGCAGCCGGGATTTCGGTGGAACTGAAGGATGTCGTGAAGCGCTATGGCGCATTCACTGCCGTTCACAACACCAATTTGGATATTGAGGACGGATCGTTCCTGACCCTGTTGGGGCCGTCGGGCTGCGGCAAGACGACGACGCTGCGCATGATCGCGGGGCTGACGTCGATCACCGAAGGCGATGTCCTGATCAAGGGCCGCCGCGTCAACGATCTGCCGATCCACAAGCGCAATCTGGGCATCGTCTTCCAGAACTATGCGCTGTTTCCGCATAAATCCGTTTTCGACAATGTCGCCTTCGGCTTGAAGTATCGGAACGTCGCGAAAGCGGACGCCGCGAAGCGGGTGAAGGACGCATTGGAACTGGTGCAACTGCCGCAGATGGCGGACCGGATGCCCAGTCAATTGTCCGGCGGGCAACAGCAGCGTATCGCGCTGGCCCGCGCCATCGTCATTCAGCCGGATGTGCTGTTGCTGGACGAACCGCTATCCGCGCTGGATGCCAATCTGCGCGAGGATATGCGCATCGAATTGAAGAAGATTCAGCACACGCTGGGCGTCACCACCGTCTTCGTGACGCACGATCAGTCGGAAGCCTTGGCCATGTCCGACAAGATCGTGGTGATGAGCGCCGGTCACGTCGAACAGGTCGGCACGCCGGAAGAAGTCTATAACAGCCCGGCATCGGAATTTGTCGCCGGGTTCCTGGGTAACTCCAACATCCTGGACGCCACCGTTTCCGACGCCGCCGAAGGCCGCGCGAAACTGGATGTCGACGGGCTGGGCACGATCCTGGCCGATACCGGCGGCCGCGCACTGTCGAAAGGCGGCAAGGTGAAGGTCTCCATCCGGGCGGAAAAACTCTATCTGGACGCGGATGGGGAGGACGACAGTTCCTCCTTCTCCGCCGATGTCGGGACGGTTGACTATCAAGGACAGGTCGCACGCTATTTCCTGACCGTCGGGGACAGGCAGTTGCAGGCGATCAATCCGATCGACGACCACCCGATCGCCGAAGGCAAGACGGTCGCGGTGAAGATCCGCGCCCGCGACTGTGTCGTCCTACCGGCCTGACAAGACGTATCGACAACCATCTTTTTGTAAGTGACGGCACCGATGACCGCGACTGCTTTGCGCCCGCCTTCGCATTTGTTCTATCAGACCCGCCAGCGCCGACCGATGCTCGACCGGGGCGAGGGGATTTACCTCTATGACGTGGACGGAAACGCCTATCTGGATGGGTCCAGCGGCGCGATGGTCGCGAATATCGGTCATTCCAATCCGAATGTGCTGAACGCGATGCGGCGTCAGATGGAAAAGGCGACCTTCGGCTATCGTCTGCATTTCGAAAACGAACCGGCGGAACGGCTGGCGGATGAGACGGTCAAACGCATGCCGCCCGGCCTGGATCGGGTCTTTTTCGTGTCCGGCGGATCGGAAGCGGTCGAAAGCTGCATCAAGCTGGCCCGCCAATATGCCCTGGCCGTGGGGCAGTCCGAACGCTGGAAGGTGATATCCCGTTTTCCGTCCTATCATGGCTCGACCCTGGGGGCGTTGTCGCTGACCGGCATGGCGACAATGTCCGCGCCCTTCGCGCCGATGATGCGCGAAATGCCGAAAATTCCGGCGCCGACCTGGTATTTGGACCAGGACGATCTGACCCCGGAAGAACGCGGCCTGCGCTATGCCAATATGCTGCGCGACCGCATCTTGCAGGAAGGGCCGCAGACGGTTCTGGCCTTCATCGTCGAACCGGTCGGCGGGGCATCGACCGGGGCGCTGGTCGCCCCGGATACATACCTGCCGCGCATCCGTGAAATCTGTAACGAATTCGGCATCCTGCTGATCTACGACGAGGTCATGACCGGCGCGGGCCGTACGGGCAAGTTCCTGGGCGGCGATCACTGGCCGGACGCGCCGCCGGATATCGTCGCCCTGTCCAAGGGCTTCGCCGCGGGGTATTCGCCCTTGGGGGCGATGGTGGCCCATCGACGCCTTGTGGAACCCGTCCTGAACAGCGGCGGCTTCATCCATGGCTATACCTATGCCGGGAACCCGCTGGCCTGCGCCGCCGGTCTGGCCGTTCTGGAGGAGATCGACCGCCTGCAACTCGTCGACCGGGCGGACCGGATGGGCGCGATTCTGAAAGGCCGGTTGGAAGCATTGAAACAGCGCTATCCTTTTGTCGGCGATGTGCGCGGCAAGGGGCTGTTGCTCGCCTTCGAACTGGTCGCGGACCGGGACACGATGGCGCCCCTGCCGACGGAATTGAATGCCTATATCGATCTTGTCGAAGAAGCCTATGCCCGGAAGCTGATCATCTATTCCCGGCGCACGCGGGGCGGGATCGCCGGGGATCATTTCCTGGTCTGCCCGCCGATGATCATCAATGAGGCGCAGATTGACGAGATCATGGAGAAACTGACGGCGTCCCTGGACGCCTTCGCCGACAAGGCCGGATTGGAGCGATTGTCCTGATGGCCCGTTCCGCAATCATTACCTGCGCCGTTACCGGGTCCGTTCATACGCCCAGCATGTCGCCGCATCTGCCCGTCAGCGCCGACGAAATCGCCACCCATGCGATCGAGGCGGCGGAGGCCGGGGCGGCGATCCTGCATCTGCATGCGCGCCATCCGGACGGCAGGCCCAGCCCCGCACCGGAGGATTTCGCCGCCTTCCTGCCGCGCATCAAGCAGAATTGCGACGCCGTGGTGAACATCACGACCGGCGGCGGGTCCACCATGACGGTGGAGGAACGCATGGCCGCCGCCCTGGCGCATGGGCCGGAGATGTGCTCGCTGAATATGGGGACGATGAATTTCGGCCTGTTCCCCGTGCTGGACCGGATGAGGACGTTCAAGCACGACTGGGAAGAACCCTTTTTGGAGGCGACGCGGGATTTCGTGTTCAAGAACACGTTTCTGGATATCGAAACCGCCTTGGACCGGCTGGGTGAAGGCCTGGGCGTGCGGTTCGAATTCGAATGCTACGACGTCGGGCATCTCTACACGCTGAAGCATTTCGCGGATCGCGGTCTGGTGAAGGCGCCGTATTTCGTTCAATTCGTTTTGGGTGTCTTGGGCGGGATCGGGCCGGAACGGGAAAACCTTGTCTTCATGAAGCAGACGGCGGACCGTCTGTTCGGTGACGATTACGAATTTTCCGTGCTGGGCGCGGGTCGTCACCAGATGCCGCTGGCGGCGGTGTCGCTGGCACTGGGCGGGAATGTGCGCGTCGGGCTGGAGGACAGCTTGACGCTGGGCCCCGGCAAGATGGCGGAACGCAATGCGGATCAGGTGCGGCAAGTGCGCAAGATCGCCGAAGGTCTGTCCATCGACATTGCAAGCCCCGCGGAGGCACGCGCGCGATTGAACTTGAAAGGCGGCGATGCCGTCGGTTTTTGACCAGAAAACAAAGGTCACCGAAATGAAGGTTTTCTATTCCGATATCCAGACGAAACACGATCCGCAGATGTTTCTGGTCAGCGGCGCGCCGCAGCCCAGCCCGGAACAGCCGGAACGTGCGACGCGACTGTTGGCAAGCGCCAAGGCGGCGGGCCTGACGGAGGAAGCGCCGAAGGATTTCGGTGTCGGCCCCATCGCGCGGGTGCATACACCGGAATATATCGCCTTCCTGTCCGGCATTTACGAACGTTGGCAACGGATCGAGGGCGCCTCGCCGGAAGTCATTCCGAACATTCATCCCGACCGCCGAGACGGGGCCTATCCGGCATCCGCCGTCGGGCAGGCGGGCTATCATCAAACGGATACGGCCTGCCCCATCGGGCCGCATAGCTGGGAATCGATCCGGTGGAGCGCGAACAGCGCGGTTGCGGCCGCGCAGGCCGTCGCCGCCGGGGATCGGGGCGTTGGGGATCGGGGCGCCTATGCCCTGTGCCGGCCGCCGGGGCATCATGCCTTCAAGGACTTGGCTGGCGGCTTCTGCTTCGTCAACAATTCGGGTGTCGCGGCGGCGGAACTGCGCCGGACCCATGAACGGGTGGCGATCCTGGATGTCGACCTGCATCACGGGAATGGGACGCAGGGCATGTTCTATGATCGCAATGACGTCCTGACCGTGTCGATCCACGCGGACCCGGTGCGGTTCTATCCGTTCTTCTGGGGCCATGCCGATGAACGCGGAGAGGGCGCAGGGCTGGGCTATAACCTGAACCTGCCGATCCCGCGCGGGACGGAGGATGCGAACTATATGCCGGTCCTGGAACAGGCGATCCAACGGATCGACGCCTTCGCGCCGGATGCGCTGGTCATCGCCCTGGGGCTGGACGGGTTCGAAGGCGACCCGTTCGGCGGATTGCGGATTTCCACAGAAGGCTTCGCCAAAATCGGCCAGCGGATCGGCCAGATGAACCTGCCGACGGTCCTGGTTCAGGAAGGCGGCTATCTCTGCGACGATCTGGGGACGAACCTGGAACGTTTCCTGGACGGATTCGCCAACGGCTAGGGGGCCTCGTCCGGCGTGTGCAGCGGCAGCGTGACCCGGAAGGTCGCGCCCGGACCGTCGCGGTCGATCAATTCGATATCGCCGCCGAAGGATCGCACGATCTGGCGTGAAATCGGGAGCCCCAGACCGACACCGCGCGATTTTTCACCCCGCACCATTTTCTCGAAGATACGGTCCCTGTCCGTTGCGGACACGCCCGAACCGTTATCGGATATTTCGACGAAATAGGTGTTCGTGTCTTTTCGGGTTTCGACGGTGATCACCGGTGTATCGGAAGCATTGTGCTGGATCGCATTGGACAGCAGGTTGATGAACACTTGGGCCAGGCGGTCGGAATTCGCATAGACCTGCGCCTGACCGCATCGACGGCCCTGAACGATACGGGCCGGACTGTCGGCCAGGGTGCCTTCCGTGACTTCCAGCGCCTTATCGACCGATCGTTCCGCGTCGATGGCGTGACTGGGGATCCGTTGGGCGTCGTCTTCCAGGAACTTCAGGTCCAGGATGTCGTTCAACAGACGCGTCAGGCGCACGCTTTCCGACTGGATGATCCCGGCAAACCGACCGCGTGAGGCATCGTCCAGTTCCGGGGTGCTTTCCAGGATTTCAGCGAAGGATCGGATCGACGCCATGGGGGTGCGCAATTCGTGGCTGACCTGGGACAGAAATTCGTCCTTTTGCGAATCCAACAGGCGCAGGCGCTGGTTCGCGGCGCGCAACTGGGCCGCCGTGCGTTCCGCTTCCTGACTTTTCAGTTCCAGGGCCTTTGTCGTCGCCATCAGGCGCGCGGCTTCGTCCGCGATTTCCATCAGCGCATCCAGGGAAATCGTCCCGCCGCCGGATGTCTGATTCACCATGGCATGGGCGGATGCCGCGCCGACCGACCCCGCCAGTTCCTGTTCCAGGCGCGAGATGAAGTTGGGTGTCGCATCCGGCAGGCCGGTTAGCTTCCCCTGTTCCCGCGCGGCACTGTCGAACATGGTCTTGGCCGTTCCGGCGCCCAGGATACGCTGCGCCAGAATGAACAGGTCCTCACTGGCCGCCGACCGTTGCACAAGACCCATTGCATAGGCCGGTTCCGACCGGAAGGCATTGACGAACAACGCGCTTTGCAGGCGTTCCAGGATACTTTGCCGTGTCGCCAGTGAGACCAGGATCAACAGCACGGTATTCAGCCCGATGCTCCAGACCGTCGCATGGACCAGCGGGTCGATATCCTGCGCCCCGAACAGGCCCTGGGGCTTCAGCATTTCGATGCCGAAGGGACCATGGGCGACGGCGTCGGCCGACATGATCAAGGTACCTTCGAAACTGGGCAGCAGCAACGTGTAGCACCAGACCAGGAAGCCGCCGATCAATCCGGCCAGGGCGCCGGATCGTGTGGCGCCCTGCCAGGTGACCCCGGCGACGAGGCTGGGCAAAAATTGCGCTACGCCGCAAAAGGCGATCAAGCCGATGGAGGCCAGGGCGTCCGACCCGCCGGTAAAACGGAAATAGACGAAGCCCAGTGTCAGGATCAAGCCGATGGAAATACGGCGCGTGTTCAACAGGACGCGCAGGACATCGCCGCTGCGCCCCGTTCCTTGCTGCGACAGGAACCACATGGAAAGCGGGGCGACGATATGGTTGGACACCATGGTCGACAGGGCGATGGTCGACACGATGACCATGGAGGTCGCCGAACTGAACCCGCCGATAAAGGCGAAGATCGCCAGTGCGTCATTGTCGTTGGACAAGGGCAGCGTCAGGACGAAAAGGTCCGGGTTCGACCCGGCGGGCATGGTGCTGGTGCCCGCGATGGCGATCGGCAGCACGAAGATCGATGTCAGGAACAGATAGCAGGGAAACAACCAGGACGCCGTCGCGACATGCCGTTCGCTGGAGTTTTCGACGACGGTCACATGGAACTGGCGCGGCAGACAGATGATCGCTGCCCCGGCGAGGAACAGTAGCGTCACCCAGCGCGGCGGCGATATTTCCTGAAGGCTGGGCAGGGCGCGGGCGGCATTGTCGACGACATCCTGAAGGCCGCCGGAAATGCCGTAAATCGCGAACAGACCGACGGCGATCAAGGCGATCAGCTTGATCACCGCTTCCGCCGCGATGGCGGCGACGACGCCGTAATGCCGTTCGTTTTCATCCAGGGAGCGGGTGCCGAACAAGATCGTGAAGGCGGCCATGCCGGTCGCCGCCCAGAAGGCGACGGTCGTGTCCAGCCGTTCGCTGCCGCCGACGATGGCTTCGAAGCTGAGCGTCACCGATTGCAGTTGCAGCGCGATATAGGGCGTCGCGGCGATGACGGCGGCGATGGTCGCGACGACGGCGACGGTGTTCGATTTCCCGAACCGGGAGGACAGCATGTCGGCGATGGAGGTGATGCGGTGATTCCGCCCGATCCGCACGACCTTGCGGATGAACCACCACCAGCCGATGAAAACCAGTGTCGGCCCCAGATAGATCGTCGCGAATTCCAGCCCGTTGCGCACCGCGGACCCGACGGCGCCGTAAAAGGTCCAACCGGTACAATAGACGGACAGCGACAAGGTGTAGGTGATGGGGGACCGCAGCCACGCGCCGCCGCCCTGTTTCGCCTGACGGTCCCCATACCAGGCGACGCCGAACAGCAGCGCCACGTAAAACAGCGATATGAAAACGATCAGATTGGCACTGATCATCGGTCGTCGCTATCCCGGTACAGGCGTCTGGACAGCCAGAACGAACAACAGATCAGCAAGGCCCAGACCCCGAAGACATAGATCGCCACCGGCGGTCCCCCGGCATCGGGGTCGTCCGTCTCAAACAGGGACAGAATGGGCGGCATCAACAACAGGATACCGGCAATCGGCAGAATCAACGCCGCGTCGCGCAGTTTGGACGGGTCACGGTGACCTTTTACGCCGGGAACTTTCGCTTCCTTGGAGACGGGACCGGTCGCCGCGCGGTCTTTCAATGGATGGCCGGGGGGATTCATGACGCCAGACGCCGCACCGCGTCCACCAGTTCGGCATTCGAAAACGGTTTGGTCATGAACAGGCTGACACCGCTTTTCTTGGCGTCCTCGGCGGCGCTTTGCTGACCTTTCGCGGTCAGCATCAGAATCGGCAGCGACTGCACCGCCGGTGTGTTGCGGACTTCCCGCAGAATGTCGAAGCCTGATCGGCCGGGCAGCATGGCGTCCAGAACAAGGACGTCCGGCGGGTCGTTCAGGATGTCGCGCATCGCCTGATCCCCGTCCGATTGGGACGTCACCCGAAATCCGTCCCGCGACAGCAGGAATTCCAGGGACTCGACGATATACGGTTCGTCTTCAACGATCATAACCCTGACCGTCATGAATGCCTCTCCCCCAAGGTGTTGCACGCCTGTTTTTTATGGCAGCGCTTATTTTGCCGTAGCTTACCCGGACTTGCCTTCGCTTGGAAACACTCGTGTTCTAGCGATAGACGATCGCTTCCTCCCGTCGCCAGCGACAGCCGATATGGGCGCATAGGCGGCAGGACGGGCCGACATCTGTCGCCGCTGCGCCGCGCATCGCCTTATAGACTGTCTTTTCTGCCGTTTCCGGGCTCATCACGATCATGTTCGCCCGGGGGCTGCGCCGTTGCCCGACCGCGATCGCAACCCGGAATTCGCCGTCCGAGAGGCGCACCGATTTCACTACCGGCGCGGCACGGTCCGGCCCGGCTTCATGCACCGGCCACAACGGGCATTCGATGTCGCGGATACGGCCCAGCAGGTCCAGCGACCCGCCGCGATGCAGAACCGCGCCGGACAGGTCTATTTCGACATGGGCGGCCGCGATGCCGCCGGACAGGACGGCCAGGGACAGGCGGCGGCAGGCAAGGCCGGAATCGTCGTCGCAAGCCCGCGCCAGGGTGTCGATATCCCAATCGCAGCCTTCCCCCATAACGGCGAACCGGTCCAAGGGCATGCGGATTTCATCGGCGACGGTCCGGCGCAGGATTTCCCGAAGGCGAACCGCGATCCCGGCCACGTCGCCATGGGCATCGTCTCGATCGACGATGTCGTCGATCAGGACCGAGAACTCCGGGGGTTCCCGATAGGTCAGCAGATGCGTCAGCATCGCGTCGATCCGTTCGCCGCGTGCCAAGGTATAGAAGTCGCGAATATTCGGGCGTTGAGACAGGCCGGGCAGGGTACGCAGTAACGCGTCTTCCAGGTCCCGCCCATCCCCGGACAAGGCCTTGTGCAGGGTCGCGGCGGATTTGCGGATGGCGGTCATGGCCTCCGTCCGATGGCGATAGAAAATTTCTTCCGCATCGGATTCCGCGGAAACGTGCCGTCGGTCTTCGACCGCCTCGTCGAAATAGGCGGCCAGGGACGACCCTGTCTGCGACAATTGCCGGGACTGGTCGTGCAGGATGTTCTGGAACCGGCGCTGGCGGTCCGGTTCGATATCCTGGGTGGTGTCGAGAATTTCCGCGATCGACCGCAGGGTCGTGATTTCGGTCAGCATGGCATGCACGGCCTCCGCCAAGGCCGGGTCGTGGGCCAGACGGTCGCGCAGGCGGTCCGACTCCGCCTTCGCCCCGCGCAATCCACGATAGGCGGATACGGCAAGACGGGCCCAACCGGGAAACCGCGCGATGAATTCATCCACGCTGGTCTGATCGACCTGCCCCTTGCCGAGGTCCGGATCGGTTGCAAGGTCGACCAGCACATTGTGCAAACGGCGTTCGGCGGACCCGTCCAACTGTTCCAGGCTCAGGTCCAATTCCCGGCCGATCTTTACAAGCAATCCGCCGCCGATCGTGCGCCGGTTGCGTTCGATGTGATTGAGGTAAGCGGGCGAGATGCCGACCCGCTTGGCGAGGTCGACTTGCTTCAATCCCAGTTCCCGGCGGCGCTCGCGGATGCGTAAACCTGTGATCGTGCGTTTCATAACCTGTTGATTTCAGGAACAAATGATGGAGAGGTATTGTCAATAATTTACAATATATTGCAAAGCAAAAAATAAAACTTACAAAAAAATCACGTTATTTCAATAGGTTATTGTATTTTTTACAGAAGACCGGCAGGATTGCCGTGTTTTGCAGACTTGCCGGGTTAATAACAACACCGCGACGAAAGAAGGCGGGAGCCCGGTTAATCCTAGAGGGAGGAAACCCATGATTAATTTTCGCCTCGATCGCCGTGGCCTTTTAAAGGGCGGTTTGGCTGCGGGTACGATGCTCGCTGCCCCGACCATCCTGACCCGTTCCGCGTCCGCCTATACCAACGAACCGACCGGCAGCAATGTCGTTCTCGGCTTCAACGTGCCGCAGTCCGGCGCCTATGCCGACGAAGGTGCCGACGAACTGCGCGCCTATCAGCTGGCCGTCCAGCACCTGAACGGTGAAGGCGACGGCGGCATGCTGAACACCTTCTCGTCGAAGGAGCTTCAGGGCAACGGCGTCCTCGGCAAGAAAGTCGACTACGTTACCGGTGACACGCAGACCAAATCCGACGCCGCCCGCGCGTCGGCGAAGCGCATGATCGAACGCGACGGTGCCGTCATGATCACCGGCGGCTCGTCCTCCGGCGTGGCCATCGCGGTTCAGGGCCTGTGCCAGGAAGCCGGCGTTATCTTCATGGCCGGTCTGACGCACTCCAACGACACCACGGGCAAGGACAAGAAGGCCAACGGCTTCCGCCACTTCTTCAACGCCTATATGTCGGGTGCCGCGCTGGCGCCGGTGCTGAAGAGCAACTACGGCTCCGACCGCAAGGCCTATCACCTGACGGCGGACTATACCTGGGGCTGGACTCAGGAAGAATCCATCGCGGCCTCCACCGAAGCGATCGGCTGGGAAACGGTTGCGAAGGTCCGCACGCCGCTGGGCGCCGGCGACTTCTCGCAGTACATCACGCCGGTTCTGAATTCCGGCGCGGACGTTCTGATCCTGAACCACTACGGTCGTGACATGGTGAACTCCCTGACCCAGGCGGTTCAGTTCGGCCTGCTGGACAAAATGGTCAACGGCAAGAAGTTCGAAGTCGTCGTGCCGCTGTACAGCCGTCTGATGGCCCAGGGTGCCGGTGAAAACGTTAAAGGCATCTTCGGGTCCACCAACTGGCACTGGTCGCTGCAGGATGAAGGCTCCAAGGCTTTCGTGAAATCCTTCGGTCAGGCCTATGGCTTCCCGCCGAGCCAGGCCGCGCATACCTGCTACGTGCAAACGCTGTTGTATGCCGATGCGGCGCAACGTGCCGGTACCTTCAACCCGTGCGGCATTGCCGAAGCCCTGGAAGGCTTCGAATTCGACGGTATGGGCAACGGCAAGACGCTGTATCGCGCCGAAGATCACCAGTGCTTCAAGAACGTTCTGGTCGTGAAGGGTAAGGACAACCCGGAATCCCAGTTCGACCTTCTGGAAGTCGTGGACGAAGTCCCGGCCGAACAGGTTACCTACGCCCCGGATCACCCGATGTTCGCCGGTGGCGAACTGGGTGCGTGCAACCCGGGCGCCTGATAGGCCGCTTACGCGTAACGCCGGCCGTCCGAAACCTTCGGGCGGCCGGCCTTTCTCGGGGTTGTCGCGGTCGATGCCTCGAACTTAACTCTTAGGTGGTATGATCCCGGAAACCGTTTCGGTCCGGGACGGTACTCAGCCGGGGGCGGGTGCTATGGATGTATTTCTTCTGCAGGTTCTGAACGGCCTCGATAAGGGCAGCGCTTATGCGATGATCGCCCTGGGGCTTACTCTTATTTTCGGCACACTGGGTGTCGTCAATTTCGCGCATGGCGCCTTGTTCATGCTCGGCGCCTTTTGTTCGGTCGCGCTGAATAAGCTGCTGACCCTGGAAAAGATCGCGCTTTCCGAAACGGAAATGACCGCCTGGGGGACCCCGCTGGAAATCCGGACGCCCTATGCCGAGGCATGGTTCGGCGATTTCGGCGCTTGGGTCATCGATTGGTCCGTACCGTTATCGATCTTGATCGCCATTCCATTCATGCTGCTGGTCGGTATCGTTATGGAGCGCGGGCTGATCCGGCATTTCTACAAGCGCCCGCATGCGGAACAGATTCTTGTGACCTTCGGGCTCGCCATCGTGCTGCAGGAAATCATCAAGGCTTGGTTCGGGGCCAACCCGATCCCGCAACCCGCCCCGGAAGCCCTGACCGGCATGATGGATTTCGGCGCCGCTATCGGCATGGACGCCGGGAATGTCGTCTACCCGGCCTGGCGCTTGGTGTACTTCCTGTTCGCCGCCGCGGTGATCGGCGCGGTCTTCGCCTTCCTGCAATTCACCACCTTCGGCATGGTCGTCCGTGCCGGTATGGCGGACCGCGAAACTGTCGGATTGCTGGGCATCAACATCGATAAGCGGTTCACCCTGACATTCGGAATAGCGGCGGTGGTCGCCGGGCTGGCCGGGGTCATGTATTCGCCGATCCTATCGCCGAACTATCACCTGGGCATGGACTTCCTGGTTCTGTCTTTCGTCGTCGTCGTGGTCGGCGGCATGGGCAGCCTGCCGGGCGCCGTCGCGGCGGGAATGCTGCTGGGCATCCTGCAGAGCTTCGCGTCGATGAACGAGGTGAAGGCGATTTTCCCCGGTATCGACCAGATCATCATCTATCTGGTAGCCGTCGTTATTCTGTTGGCGCGTCCGCGCGGTCTGCTGGGCCGCAAGGGCGTGATGGAGAGCTGATCCATGACTGTCGAACAATCCAAAAAAGACAAGATTATGGTGATCGGCGTCGTGCTGGCGGTGCTGCTCGGCCCGATCATCCTCAATCCCTTCGGCGCGGGGTATCCCGATCTTCTGCAGAAATTCGTGATCTATGGAATTTTCGCCATCGGGTTCAACATTCTGTTCGGCCTGACCGGGTACCTGTCCTTCGGTCATGCGGCTTTCCTGGGCGTCGGGTCCTATTCGGCAGTGTGGATGTTCAAGCTTCTCAGCATGAACATCGTCCCTGCGATCATCCTCGCCATGGTGATTTCAGGCCTGTTCGCGCTGTTGATCGGGTTCATCGCGCTGCGCCGGTCGGGGATTTACTTCTCCATCCTGACATTGGCCTTTGCGCAGATGAGCTACAATCTGGCCTATTCCGTGCTGACCCCGATTACGAACGGGGAAACCGGGCTGCAGATTTTGCACGGGGACCCGCGTGTTCTGGATGCCGCGGTGGAAGACGGGGCGCTGCCGGTGACGAACTTGTTCGGTCTGAACATGAATGCGACGGCGGACGTTTCGTTATTGGGCATGGATATCCAGTTCAACGCCGGGTACTACATCTGCGGTCTCATCATGATCGTGGCGTTCTACATCGCGCTGCGTCTGTTCCGGTCGCCCTTCGGCATGATGTTGAAGGCCATCAAGACCAACCAGAACCGCCTGAACTTCACCGGCGTAAACTCGCGCCCCTATACCCTGACGGCCTTCGTCATCTCCGGTATCTATGCCGGTCTGGCCGGGGGGCTGCTGGCGTGTACCGACCCGCTGGCCGGGGCGGAACGCATGCAGTGGACGGCGTCGGGCGAGGTCGTGCTGATGACCATTCTGGGCGGTGCCGGGACCATGCTGGGTCCGATCCTGGGCGCCGGCGTCATCAAGTATTTCGAGAATATCTTCTCGGCCTATAACGAATCCGAATTGATGGATGTCTTCTCCTTCCTGCCGCATTGGCTGCAGGAGCTCGTCGTCTCCGTTTCCTCGCTCTTCGTCGGCGAAGGCTGGCATCTGACCCTGGGCGTGTTGTTCATGCTCATCGTCATCTTCCTGCCGGGCGGTCTGATGGAAGGGTTCAATCGGTTGGTGAAGCTGGCCCGCGGTGGATACAGGAAGGACGGCGCGTCCGCCTCCGCCGCCGGAAAAGTCACGGCCGAGTAGGGGGATACGGACATGTCGAGCATTCTCAAGGTACAAGGCATCAACAAGCATTTCGGCGGGCTGCACGCGCTGAACAACGTCAATCTGGACGTCGAACAGGGCAAGGTGCATGCGATTATCGGCCCGAACGGGGCCGGGAAATCCACCCTGCTGAACTGCTTCATCGGGCGACTGACACCGGATACGGGAACCGTCGATTTCGACGGGACCTCCCTGATCGGGCTGAAACCGCACGAAATCAACCAGACCGGCGTCAGCCGCGTGTTCCAGACACCGGAAATCTTTACGGAACTGACGCTGCTGGAAAACGTCATGATCCCGGCGCTGGCGAAACGGGATGGTGCGTTCAAACCCAGCCTGTGGTCGTCGATGGCGGGCGAAACCGAGATTCGCGATCAAGCGATGAACGCCCTGTCCGAAGTGAATATGGGCGGCAAGGCAGGCATGACGGCGGCGTCATTGAGCCGCGGCGACAAGCGGCGTCTCGAACTGGCCATGGCGTTGGTCCAGAATCCGAAGCTGTTGTTGCTGGATGAGCCGACGGCGGGGATGGCGCGGGCCGATACCAATGCGACCATCGACCTTTTGAAGACGATTTCCGGCAAGGGCCTGACCATGGTCATCATCGAACACGACATGCATGTCGTGTTCTCCCTGGCGGAAAAGATTTCGGTTCTCGCGCAGGGGACGGTGATCGTCGAAGACTTGCCCGAAAAAATCAAAGGGCATCCCAAAGTGCAGGAAGCCTATCTGGGAGGCGCACATCTATGACCATTCTTGATAATCAGTTCGAAAACCAGAAGGCGCCGCGCGTTCCGCCGGTTAAGAACAAAGGCGGTCAGTCGGCCTTCTTCTCCTGCTGGGACCTGCATGCCTATTATGGCGAAAGCTACATCGTCCAGGGCGTCAGCTTCGATATCCGGGAAGGCGAAATCGTCGCCTTGCTGGGTCGCAACGGGGCAGGCAAGACCTCGACCCTGCGGGCCATCGCGCGCGTCGATGAACCGGAAGTCCGCCACGGCGAAATCTGGCTGGACCATCAGGGTCTTCACAATATGAAGTCCCATGGCGCGGCGGCCGTCGGTGTCGGGCTGGTGCCGGAAGACCGCCGCATCATCCAAGGCCTGACGGTGGAGGAAAACCTGAAGCTTGCGCAGATCGCGCCGCCCATCGGGTGGTCGATCGAACGCATTTACGAGCTGTTCCCGCGTCTGGGCGAGCGCCGCACGCAGGAAGGCACGACCCTGTCGGGCGGGGAGCAGCAGATGCTGGCTATCGGCCGTACCCTGGCGCGCGACGTCAAACTGCTGTTGTTGGACGAGCCGTATGAAGGTCTCGCGCCCGTTATCGTGCAGGAAATCGAAAGAACGCTGGAACATATCAAGACGCTGGGCATCACCACGATCATCGTGGAACAGAATGCCATCGCCGCGCTGCATCTGGCGGATCGGGCGATCATTCTTGATATGGGGCAGGTCGCCTTTGACGGTACCGCGCAGGAGGTCCTGGATAATGCCGAACTTCGGCAGGAATATCTGGCGATCTGATTTTGCGCGTGGGGGAGTAGCGTTGGGGGCTGTGGCGTCCCCCGTCCGGAAACGGGCGGGGGACGCTGCTATTGTGCATCGCCGCAAACCGTGAGACCTTGGCCGACCCGGAAAAAGGTGTTCCAACCGAAGCGATGTCGATCAAAGCGTCCATCTATCATCTTACCCACTACAAGTATGATCGACCGGTCACGCTGTCGCCGCAGATTATTCGGCTTCGGCCTGCCCCGCATTCGCGCACGCGCGTCATTTCCCATTCGCTGAAGATCAGTCCGTCCAATCACTTCGAAAATCACCAGCAGGACCCTTACGGGAACTGGATGACCCGGTTCGTCTTTCCGGAGCCGGTGCGGGAGTTGAAGATCGAGGTCGACCTCGTCGCCGATATGTCGATCTACAATCCCTTTGATTTCTTCGTGGAGGAAGAGGCCGAGGAATGGCCCTTCGAGTATTCCGAAGACCTGCGCGGCGATCTGGAAATTTATAAGCGAGCTGATCCGGTCGGTCCCCGGTTTCAGGACTTCCTGGCCTCCGTCCCCCGGGAAAGGGTTCGGTCCGTCGATTTCGTCGTCAACCTGAATGCCTTGGTGCAGAAATCCGTCGGCTATGTCATCCGCATGGAACCCGGCGTGCAGACGCCGGAGGAAACCTTCGAACGCGGCACCGGGTCCTGCCGGGATTCGAGCTGGCTTCTGGTGCAGGCGCTGCGCCATTTCGGGTTCGCGGCACGCTTTGTCTCCGGTTACCTGATCCAGTTGAAACCCGATCTGGTCTCGCTGGACGGACCGGCGGGGACGGATCACGATTTCACCGACCTGCATGCCTGGGCGGAAGTCTATCTGCCCGGCGCGGGCTGGGTCGGACTGGATCCGACATCGGGTCTGCTGACCGGGGAAAGCCATATCCCGCTGGCGGCGACGCCGCATTACAAGAACGCCGCGCCGATCACCGGGCTGGCAAGTTATGCCGATGTCGATTTCGGCTTCGAGATGACGATCAACCGCGTGGCCGAACATCCGCGCATCACCAAACCGTTTTCCGATGAATCCTGGGCCGCGCTGGACGCGCTGGGGCATAAGGTCGATGCGGCGCTGACGGACGGCGATGTCCGCCTGACCATGGGCGGGGAACCGACCTTCGTGTCGATCGACGATTTCGAAACGCCGGAATGGAATACCGCCGCGGTCGGGCCGATGAAGCGCGGGCTCGCGGATAAACTGATCCGGCGGCTGCGCGACCGCTTCGCGCCGGGCGGGTTCCTGCATTACGGGCAGGGCAAGTGGTATCCGGGCGAAACGCTGCCGCGTTGGACGTTCGCACTGTATTGGCGGCGCGACGGCAAACCGATCTGGCGCGACGCGGATCTGATTGCGGAGGAAACCGGCAAGACCGAGGCCAAGCCGGAAGACGCCGGAACGCTGTTGCAATATATGGCGGAGGAATTGGAGGTCGGGGCCGATATGGTCATGCCGGCCTATGAGGATCCGGCGGAATGGGTGTTGAAGGAAGGCAATCTTCCCGAAAACGTGACCCCGGAAAATTCGAAGCTGAAAGACCCCGAGGAACGCCACCGCATGACGGCGGTGTTCGAACGGGGGCTGACGGAACCGACGGGCTATGTCCTGCCCATTCAGCGCTGGCAGTCGAAGGCGAGCGGCCCGCGCTGGCGGTCGGAAAAATGGAAACTGCGCCGCAAGCATGTTTTCCTGGTTCCCGGCGACAGTCCGGTCGGTTATCGACTGCCGTTGGGGGCGCTACCCCATGTGCCGGAGTCCAGCTATCCCTATATCTACCCCGCCGATCCGACCGAGGAGCGCGGACCCCTGCCGGATTATGCAGGGGCGGCGGCGCCCGAAGCAGCGGCGGACGAAGCACAGGGTCGCGTTCAGCAGGCCGCCCATTTCACCGAGGGCGGGTCGGCCCAGGAACGGGTCGAACAGGAATTGAGCAAGGATCTGGACGGGGCTGTCCGGACCGCGCTATCCGTCGAGTTGCGTGACGGGCGGTTGTGCATCTTCATGCCGCCGGTCGAACGGGTGGAAGACTATCTGGACCTTGTCGCCGCGGCGGAAGCGGCGGCGAAGAAGATGGGCGTTCCCGTCCATATCGAAGGCTATTCCCCGCCCAACGATCCGCGTCTGAACGTCATCCGCGTGGCGCCGGACCCCGGCGTGATCGAGGTGAACATCCATCCGGCGGCAAGCTGGGACGAATGCGTCGCGACGACCCAGGGCGTTTACGAGGAGGCGCGTCTGTGCCGTTTGGGCGCCGACAAGTTCATGATCGACGGCAAGCATACCGGGACCGGCGGCGGCAACCATGTCGTGGTCGGCGGGGCAACGACCCTAGACAGCCCGTTCCTGCGACGGCCCGATCTGCTGAAAAGCATGGTGCTGTATTGGCAGCGGCATCCCAGCCTGTCCTATCTGTTTTCCGGCCTGTTCATCGGTCCGACCAGTCAGGCGCCGCGCGTGGACGAGGCCCGGCACGACGGTCTGTACGAATTGGAAATCGCGCTGTCCCAGATACCTAAACCGGGGACAGGCGATGCACCGATGCCTTGGCTGGTCGACCGCCTGCTGCGCAACCTGCTGGTCGATGTGACGGGCAACACGCACCGGTCGGAAATCTGTATCGATAAGCTGTATTCGCCGGACGGGCCGACCGGGCGGCTGGGTCTGGTGGAATTCCGCGGTTTCGAAATGCCGCCGGATGCGCGGATGAGCCTGGCGCAGCAATTGCTGATCCGGGCCTTGATCGCGCGTCTATGGAACGATCCGATTGACGGGGAGTTCACCCGCTGGGGTACGGTTTTGCATGACCGTTTCATGCTGCCGCATTATGTCTGGGAGGATTTCCTGGGCGTGCTGGCGGACCTGTCCCGGCACGGTTTCGACTTCCGCCCGGAATGGTTCGAGGCGCAGGCGGAATTCCGCTTCCCCTTCTGCGGGGAGGTCGAATACGAAGGCGTTCATCTGGAACTGCGACAGGCGCTGGAACCCTGGCACGTCCTGGGAGAAACCGGCGCGATCGGCGGGACCGCACGCTATACCGACAGTTCGACGGAACGGTTGCAGGTGAAGCTGACCACCGCCGATCCCGACCGCTATATCGTGGCCTGCAATCAGCACAAGGTGCCGTTGCGCGGCACGGGGACCGGCGGCGTGTCGGTCGGCGGCATTCGCTTCAAGGCGTGGCAACCGGCCATGGCGCTGCATCCGGTCGTGCCGGTTCATGCGCCGCTGACCATCGATATCTTCGACAGTTGGACCGGCCATGCCCTCGGCGGCTGCGTCTATCATGTCGCGCATCCGGGCGGGCGGAATTACGATACCTTCCCGGTCAATGCCAACGAGGCCGAAGCACGGCGGCTGGCTCGGTTCGAAGCGCACGGCCATACGCCGGGCGATTATGAGCCGATCGCGGTCATGCCGCATCGTGAATTCCCGATGACGCTGGACCTCCGGCGCGGCGCGGCGCGTTAATCATGTCCCCCCAACAAACCGCGCCGTCCATGCCGATCCGTGATCCGATCAGTGACTATTCGACGATCCCCGGCGTGTCCGACGAGCTGATCGATGCGTCGGGCGCGGTCCGACCGTCCTGGCGGCCCTTCGTCGATCACATTTCCCGCCTGACGCCGGAAGACTTGTCTCGCCGTTTCGCGCGCGGGGATCAGTATCTCCGCGATGCGGGGGTGTTCTTCCGGCAATATGATCCGTCCGGACCGTCAGAGCGGGATTGGCCGTTGAGCCATATGCCGGTCGTGTTGCACGATTCCGAATTCTCGGAAATTGCCGACGGGTTGAAGCAGCGCGCGGAATTGTTGGAAGCCGTCGTGGCGGACCTTTACGGCCCCGCCCGATTGGTGGCGGATGGCCATCTACCGGCGGCGCTGGTGGCGGAAAATCCCGAATGGCTGAGACCTCTGATCGGCGTGCAGCCGCGATCCGGCCATTTCCTGCATTATCTGGCTTTCGATCTGGGGCGTGGGCCGGACGGCAATTGGTGGGTGCTGGGCGACCGTACCCAGGCGCCGTCCGGTCTGGGCTTCGCCTTGGAAAACCGGGTGGCGACGCGGCGCGTCTTTTCCGACTTCTTCGCCGACGCCAATATCCATCGCCTCGCGAGCTTCTTCCGAACTTTCCGGGGGGCGTTGTTGGGCCTGCGCGGGGATGCCGATGGGCGCGTCGCGATCCTGACGCCGGGCCTGTTGAACGACGTCTATTACGAACACGCCTATATCGCCCGGTATCTGGGCTTCATGCTGCTGGAAGGCGAGGACCTGACCGTCGAACGCGGGCAGGTCATGGTTCGTACAGTGGCGGGATTGAAACCGGTCAGCGTGTTGTGGCGGCGTCTGGACGCGGCCTATGCCGATCCGTTGGAACTGAACGACACGTCCCGATTGGGCACGCCCGGCCTTGTCGGCGCGGTTCGGCAGGGCAATGTCAGCCTCGTCAATGCGCTGGGCAGCGGCGTTTTGCAGACCCGTGCCTTCCTGGCCTTCCTGCCGCGCATCTGTCAGGCGCTGCGCGGTGAATCGCTCCGCCTGCCGAACATTGCGACCTGGTGGTGCGGACACGATGCCGAACGCGCGCATGTGCGCAGTCAGTTCGAGCGGATGAGCATCGGCCCCGCCTTTTCCACACGCCCGCTGTTCGAGGCGGACGAACCCATCGTTGCCGGGGGGCAGACGATCGATCCGGGCGCACTCGACGATGCAGCCTTCGCTGCGCTGGGCAGGGGCATGGTGGGGCAGGAGGCGGTCAAACTGTCGACCACGCCTGTCTTCGTCGACGGTCGGTTGATGCCGCGCCCGATGAGCCTGCGTGTCTTCATGGTCCGGACGGAAACCGGATGGGAGGTCATGCATGGCGGCTATGCCCGCATCGGCCGGTCGGTGGATGCGACGGCGATCGCGTTGCAGCAAGGGGGGTCCGTCGCCGATGTCTGGATTCACAGTGACAATCGGGTTGATCGCGACACGACCCTGACCCCGCCGGATCAGACCTTCACGCGCAGTCAGCCGGGTATCCTGCCCAGCCGGTCTGCGGACAACCTGTATTGGATGGGCCGGTATGTCGAGCGCGCGGAAGGCGTCATGCGGCTGCTGCGCGCCTATCATATCCGCACTCTGGAAAATCCGCGGGCGGATGCGCCGCTGGTGCGGACGATTGCGGATCAGTTGGAACTGTTGGAAATCGATCCTGCCGTCGGGGTGCCGGACGGTCTGCGCAACACCCTGGACTCGGCGGTAGTCAGCGCCAGTCGCGTGCGCGATCGGTTTTCCGTCGACGGCTGGGCGGCGCTGGAAGACCTGAAAGACACGGCGGACAGTCTTTCCGCCTCGCTGGCATCGGGGCCCGCGATATCCGGCGATGAGGTCGCGGAGGCGATGGGAATCCTGCTGCGCAAGATCAGCGGGTTCTACGGCCTCGTCCACGAAAATATGTACCGTTTCATGGGATGGCGGTTCCTCAGCACCGGGCGGGCGCTGGAGCGCGCGATGGCGATGACCTCCATTCTGGCACGCTTCGCCGACCCGGCGGCGCCGGAAGGGTCGATGGACCTTGCCGTGGAAGTAGGCGACAGCGTCATTTCCCATCGCCGCCGTTACAGCGTGTCGACCAACCGCGATACGGTGATCGACCTTTTGGCCCTGGACGCCAAGAACCCGCGCTCGGTCCTGTATCAGTTGGAGGTCGTGAAGGACCTTGTCGCCGAACTTCCCGGATCGGAAATCAACGGCCAACTGTCTGATCTGTCGCGCGCGATCCTGAAGGTTCATACGGCGGTGACGGTGTTGAGGCCCGGCGATTTGGACACGGACAGGCTTTTGTCCCTGTGGGGCGAAATCGCGGACGTTTCGAATACCGTCACCGGCTCTTATTTCAAGTAGGCGGCCATGCTGTACGACATCGGGGTACGCATCACCTATAGCTACGATTACCCGACCGATGCCGGGCGCCATCTCTTGCGTTTGATGCCCGCCGATCTACCGGGGGAACAACGGGTAATCGTCGGCGTGCTGACCCCGACTCCTAGGCCGGAGGAACGCACCGACAGGATCGACTTCTTCGGCAACGGGACGACCGAGGTCGGCTATCGCAGCGCGCATGAGAAGATCGAATTCCGGGTGGAAGCGCGGGTCGAGCGGTTGGCGACCCCGCCGCGTCTGGATATGTCGCCGCCCCTGTCCGGCATGCCGCGAGAGCTGTCCGACATTCGCGATCTGTCGCCCTGGGCGCCGCATCATTTCCTGGGCGCGTCACCGCGCGTACCGATCGACCCCGACATCACGGCCTTTGCCCGCGCCTTGGCGGATCCCAATAAGACGGTTCGGGAAATTGCGGAGACGGTCGGACGGCAGTTGCATCGGGAAATGCGGTTCGATGCGGGGGCGACGACGGTCGACACGCCGCCGACGGAGGCTTTCCAACGCCGCCACGGGGTGTGTCAGGATTTTAGCCATATCATGATATCGGCCCTGCGTGGGATCGGTATTCCCGCCGCTTATACCAGCGGCTTCCTGCGCACGATACCGCCGGAAGGTAAGCAGCGGCTGGAGGGCGCCGATGCGATGCATGCCTGGGTCCGGGTCTGGTGCGGTCAGGAAACCGGCTGGGTCGAATACGACCCAACCAATGCGCTGACGGTCGGCCAGGACCATATCGTCGTCGCCCGTGGCCGGGACTATTCGGACGTATCGCCGGTGAAGGGCGTGATGCGGACCTATGGCGATCAGAGCAGCGAACAGGCGGTGGACGTCGTCCCGCTGGACGCCATCCCCGCCTGAACCGCAGTCAGTTCCCCAGTAACAATCCCGGTAGATAGAGCGTGATCGCGGGGAAGGCGATCAGACCCGCGATGGTCAGCGCATCCGCGATGAAGAACGGGAAGGCCCCCCGGAAGACTTCCTGAACGGAGATATCCGGACGCACGCCCGCGACCACGAAGCAGTTCAATCCGATGGGGGGCGTGATCAAACAAAGTTCCGCCATCTTCACGACGATGATGCCGAACCAGATCGCGCAACTGACCGAATCCATGCCGAAGGCGCTGTCCGCCGCCGACACGCCCTCGCCGCCGTTCAGGGCGATAATCGCCGGGAAGACGACCGGAAGGGTCAACAGCAACATCCCGATCGCGTCCATGAACATGCCCAGGACCGCATAGGCCAGTAGGATCAGGACGAGGGTCAGCATCGGGCTTTGATGCAGGGATGAAATCCAATCCGCGAAAGTCCCCGGCAGGTCCGCGAAACCCAGGAAGCGGACATAGATCAGAACGCCCCAGATGATCGTGAAGATCATGACCGACAGTTTTGCGGTTTCCAGCAGGGAATCCTTGAACTGCGGCCAGCGCATGCCCCGCGCCAAGGCGATCAGGAAGATCAGGAAGGCGCCGATCGCGCCGCCTTCGGTCGGGGTGCCCCAGGCATCGCCGCCGAACGGGTTGTAGATGAACAGAATGATGATCGCGACGACCATGAAGATCGGCGATGCGCCGGGCAGGGAGGCGAAACGTTCCTTCCAGGTGAAGCCGGTGACCGGCGGCCCCAGCTTCTTGAAGGTCACGGCCAGTCCGATGACGAGCATGGCGTAGATGACGGCGGAGAACGCACCCGGCAGGAAACCCGCCAGCAGCAGCGATCCGACATCCTGTTCCACGATGATGGCATAGATGACCAGGATCGCCGACGGCGGGATCAGGGAGGCCAGCGTTCCGGCGCAGGCGACGACGCCCGCCGCGAACTTCTTGTCATAGCCGATGGCCAGCATTTCCGGGATGGCGATGCGCGCGAACACGGCGGATGTCGCAACGGATGCGCCGGACACGGCGGCGAACCCGGCGGTTGCGAAAACCGTGGACACGCCCAGCCCGCCCGGCAGCCAGCCGACCCAGCGTTTGGCCGCTTCGAACAGGGCCTTTGTCAGACCGGCGTAATAGGCCAGATAGCCGATCAGAATGAAGGCCGGAATCAGGGACAGCGCCTGGGACGCGACCTTGGAATGCGGCACCTGTCCGGCGGTTTTCACCGCGACCGACAGGGCCCAGAAAAAGGCGCTGGCATCGTAGCCTTTCTTCGCCCAGAAAATCCAGACGAGGCCGACCAGACCGGCGATGGCGGCGGCAAAGGCCACGCGCACGCCGATCAACACCATGACCAGCAGACCGCCGGTAACGAACAGGCCGATTTCGATACTATCCATTGGACTTATCCGTTCCCGCAGCGCTGATTTCTTCTTCGAAGCCCGACACGGCTTCTGCCTCGTGCGCGGCTTGGGTTGCCGCATCCTCGACCAGCGGCACCGCGACCGGTTCCGCATCGCCGCGCAGGAAGGCACGACCATAGCCCCAGGCATGCAGGGTCAGCCGCACGCACAGGATGGAAAAGGCAAAAGGCGCCAGAAGCTTCGCCGGCCACAGCGGCAACCGGATATCCAGACTGGAATCGCGGCTCCATAGCGGCGCATTGAAATCGAAAGACCGTTCGAAATGCGCCCAGCTTCCCCAGACCAGCAGGATCATGATGATCAGCATCAGCATGGTCGAAACGAATTCGGCGGCCCAGAGCCCGCGCCCTTTCAGGCGGCTGACGACGATGTCCATGCGGATATGCCCACCCAACCGCTGGCAATAGGCGACGCCGACAAAGGCGATCAACGGCATGAACTGTTCGATCCAATCGACATAGCCGGGCAGGGGCTGGTTGAAGAAATTCCGTCCCCCGACACTGGCGACCGCCAGCAGCATCAGCGAAAAGACCGCCAATCCACCGATCAGGGCCAGGAAGGTTTCCAGCTTGAAGAAAGTTCTGTCGATTCGACTGATCAGACTGTCGTCGGACAGGATGGACGCATGGCCGGCCATGGCGCGCTCCGCTTATAAAAGAAGAACGGCGCCGGCCCCTTGCGGAACCGGCGCCAAGTCGGGGTTCGCCTTAGCTACCGGCGACGGTGCTTACGACCAGGTCGTAAAGCTCTTGGGCGGGCAGACCGCGCGCCGCATTTTCCTCGATCCAGGCCTTGGCGGCCGGACCGGCGACTTTTTCCTTCAGATCGGCAATGGCGGCCGGATCGTAGGTGATCTGCTCGATGCCTTTTTCTTCCAGAAGCGGATACCACTTCACCATGGTCTTTTCGTTGTAGTTCTGAACATAGAAGGCCAGCGCTTCGTCGACGGAGCCCAACAGCGCCTCGCGTTCCGAATCCGACAGGGCGTTCAGCGCGTCGGTGTTCACGACGACCGGGCAATTGACCGTGCCGGGGTTCAGGTTGGTCGTCCACCAGGTGGCGTTTTCGACGGTACCGAAGGCCATATGGGCATGCGGCGCGAAGGACGCGGCCTTGATGACGCCGCTATCCATGGCCTGACGCACTTCGCTGGCGGTCATGGAAGTCGGGACGGCGCCCAGGGCTTCCATCGCCTCACCGATCCCACCGGTCGCGCGGACGGTCATGCCCGCGAAATCCGCCAGTTTCTTCGGCGCGTCGCCGCTGCCGACGATATTGTACTGCGGCATCGGGGTCGGCATCAGCAACGTGGCGTTCCAACGCGCCAGATCGGCGACCACCGCCGGATGGGCGTACAGCGTCTGCGACACCTGAATTTCCTGTTCCAGGCTGCCGACACCCAGGAAGGGCAGTTCCAGAACCGTCAGGGACGGGTTTTTATCGGCGTGATAACCGGCGCAGAACTGCGCCATTTCGAAAGCGCCGATGGAAATGCCGTCCAGGTTTTCCTTGTTCTTCGCCAGACCGCCATAGGACAGATTCAGCGTGAATTCGCCGTTGGTCTTTTCCTTCACCAGTTCGGCGATCTTTTCGACGTTTTCGGTGAAGGCGCGGCGCTTGCCCCACAGGGACACGTTCCATTCCGTGGCCAGGGCCTCGCCGGTGAATGCGGTAATCATCAGCGCCGACACGGCGACGCCCATCATCTTGGATTTCATGAGATCCTCCCTCTAGAGATACAGATACCGATTTTGGAACTTTTCTTATCGAAACCATACTGACGACGGTTTCGGCGAACCATGAAGAAATCCGCCGGGGGGCGGTTTTGACTCTGCGGATTTCCGCAGGGCTAAATCAGTTCCGCTTTGTTCAGGCCCAGCTTAACAATTTTCTCGTTCAGAGTCCGCCGTCCGATTCCCAGCGCCTCGGCGGCGTCGTCCATGCGGCCCTTATGGGTCTGAATGGCCTTGGCGATCAATTGACGTTCAAAGGACGCGACCGCCTCCCGCAGGGTTTCTGGTACCTCCACGCTGTCGCCATCCAGGGAGATCGCGCCCGCGACCGATCCGCGCCCGCGCCGGGCGGCAAGGACACGGCGTTCGGCGACATGACGCAGTTCCCGCACATTGCCGGGCCAATCGTGGGACAACAAGGAAGCCATGTCTTCGGGCGACAATTCCGGCGGGTCGATTTCGAACAGGGCCGCATATTCGGCGGCGAAATGCTGATACAGAAGCGGGATATCATCGCGGCGGTCGCGCAAGGGCGGCAGCGACAGCACCACTGTATTCAGACGATAGAGCAAGTCCTCGCGGAACTTGCCGTCCGCCACGGCGGAATCCAAGCGCTCGTTCGACGCCGATACGATCCGGAAATCAGACTGCATGGGCACCGTCGCGCCGACGGGCAGGAATTCCCGCGTTTCGATGGCGCGCAGCAGTTTTGCCTGCGCGGGCAGGGGGCAGGTGCCGATCTCGTCCAGGAACAGGGTCCCGCCATCCGCGCCGGCCAGGGTGCCCGGATGGCCCTCGGACTGGCCGAACATCATTTCCTCGAACCGTCCTTCGGATATCGCGGCGCAGTTCAGCGCGATGAAGGGACCGGCGGCGCGGGGGCTCAAATCATGCAGGGCGCGGGCGACCAGTTCCTTGCCCGTACCGGTTTCCCCCAACAGCATCACCGTCGCCGCGGTCTCGCTGAGGTCCAGGATATCGGCGCGCAGATCCTGGATCGATTTGGAATCGCCCAGCAACACGCGGTCCAGATCGCTCAGATGCGCCAGCCGCGCCCGCAAACGGGTCGTGTCCTGACGCAGGCGATATTGCTCCGCCGCGTGACGCAGCGCGGTCAACAGCCGTCTCGGGTCGAAGGGCTTTTCCAGGAAGCTATAGGCCCCGTCGCGCATGGCCTCCACCGCCATCGGGATATCGCCGTGGGCGGATATCAGGACGACCGGCGGCGCAGCGGTCCCGGCGAGGCTGCGCAGCAGGTCCAAGCCCGACAGGCCGGGCATGCGCACATCCGACAGGACAACGTCCGGCTGGAAGGCGGCCATGCGGGCCTCCGCCTCGCTGGCGTCGGTCAGGGCTTCCACCCGCCAGCCTGCCTTTGCCAGCAGATGCGACAGCGAATCCCGCATTTCCCGGTCGTCGTCGATGACGATGATTCGATGATGACCGACAATTTCCTTCGTCGCATCCGTGGTGCTCATGGACCGCGTTTCTCCTCGTCGATCGAGGGCAGGGTGACGATGAACACGGCCCCGCCCCCACCTGCACTCTCGTCCACGTCGTGGGCGGACAGTGTGCCGTCATGCTCTTTCACGATCTCGGCGGATATCGCAAGGCCGAGGCCCATGCCTTCCCCGCTGGCGCGTGTCGTAACGAAGGGTTCCTGAAGCGTTTCGAGTTTCTTGCCGCCCAGCCCCGGTCCGGTATCGGTGATGGTAAACCGCGCAACCGCACCTTGGGCGTCGACGCATACGCTCAAGGTCCGGCGCGGTGCGCCACGCATGGCAAGAATCGCGTTTCGGCACAGATTGACGACCACCTGTTCCAGGCGCAGGCGGTCGCCGCGTACAATGACGGGGCGGTCGGGTAGGTCGGCGGTTACCGAAATTCCGGCGGCATCGATATCGGGTTCGATCAGGGAAAACGCTTCCCGCCACACGTCGACCAGATCCACCGGCCCGAAGGTTTCCCCGCCCGGTCTGGCGAAGAAACGCAATTGCTGAGTCAAACGTTCCATGCGGCCGACGATGCCGGACAGACGGGTCAGGGTCTCCCCGCTATCGCCTTGCCCTTCGTCCAGTTCCGCCGCCGCCAGATAGTTCTTCATCGCGGAAATCGGTTGTCCCAATTCATGGGTGACCGACGCCGCCAGTTGGCCCAAGGCCGCCAGTTTACTGGCGCGGGCCAGTTCCGACCGTGCCTTCTCCAGGCGACGTTCGGTGGCGCGGCGTTCCTCGATCTCACGGGCGAGGTCCAGGTTCGCGACCTGCAATTCGTGTCGCGCCGCCTGGGATTCGGCCAGGGAGCGACGAACCTGCCGGATACGCGCGTATAGGGCGATGGCGGATATCACAACGCCGAGGATCGCCGCGCCGATGACGGCCAGCCATGCGCGGGCGAGGACCTCGCTTTCCTCCGACAGGAAATGCAGGGTCCAATCCGAACCGGGGATTGCGGCGGTCACATGCAGGTAGGACATCCCATCCAAACGCACGCGATCCGACCCCAAATCCGCCCAATCGAGTTCGCCCAACGTGACGGTCCCGAATTGACGGCGGGCTTCGATCGCTTCTCTTTGCGCTTCCGTCAGCGGACTGGATGTGCGGTAGCGGAGCGTCGGATCGGAAGACAACAGAACGATCCCGTCCCGATTGGACACGAAGACGGTTTCCCCACCGTCCGACCACGCGCGTTCCAGATCGCTCAAGTCCAGTTTCAAGGCGATAACGCCGACGATTTCGCCGCCGATGTTCCGCACCGGTTCCGCAATAAAATAGCCGGGGCGCGACGTGGTCACGCCGATGCCGAAGAATTGCCCCCGGTTCCCGACCATGGCGGCACGGAAATACGGCCGGAAACCGTAGTTCTGACCGAGGAAGGTCAGGTCCTGATCGTAGTTGGACGCGGCGACCGTCAGGCCGATCGTGTCCATCAGATAGATCGCATCCAAATCCGCCTCCGCCGAAAAGGACGCGAGGCGCCGGTTCAGGGCGTCGCGGTCGGCGCCTTCCGCGCCGCGAATGACGAACGGATCGCGGGCCAGCACGAAGGGCAGATGCTGATAGCGTTCCAGCGCGTTGATCAGGGTGCTGCGATAGAGGGTGACGCGGCTTTGCGCGCGTTGCAGTTCCTCACCCTCGAAATAGGAGCGGGAGGCGACGAAGAGCGGCGCCGACAGGCTGACGATCGCGGCCAGGGCGACGATGCCCCAGAACCGCCCGATGCCTCGTACTCTGTAACCGGCTGTCAGGTCGCTCATCCCGAAACGGTTACCCCCGGAAGGGCGGGATGTCGACTCGAAGGGACGCCGGGCCTATCGACGGTGGGCAAAAAAATGCCCGGGTTCCAAGCGCAGGCGCCATGGGAACCCGGGTCTAGAGGGAGACAAGAGGTCTCAGGGGTTATTCGATTTCCAGGCGGATATCGCCGACACCGGCGACGGAGCCTTCAATCACATCGCCCGATTTGACCGGGCCGACACCGGCCGGCGTGCCCGTCATGATGACGTCGCCCGGCTGCAGGTGGTAATATTTGCTCAAATCCGAGATCAGCTCGTCGATCTTCCAGACAAGCTGGGACAGGTCGGCGGACTGCTTGGTTTCGCCGTTCTGACGCAGTTCGATCGCGCCTTCGGTCAGGATACCGGTCTTTTCCACCGGGACGACCTCACCGAACACGGCGCTCTGTTCGAAATCCTTGCCCAGGTCCCATGGACGGCCCTTTTCGCGCGCCACCAGTTGCAGGTCGCGGCGGGTCATGTCCAGGCTGCAGGCATATCCGAAGATGACGTCATTCGCCTTGTCCTTCGCGACCTGATAGGCGGGCTTGCCGATCACGACGGACAGTTCCATTTCATAATGATAGTTGGACGTGCCCGGCGGATAGGCGATCTTCGCACCGCTTTCGATCGTCGCGTAGTTGCCTTTCAGGAAATAGAAGGCGGCCTGACGGTCGACCTCGACGCCCATTTCCTTGGCATGTTCTTCGTAGTTCCGCCCGACGCAGAAGATGCGGTTCACGGGCACGCGTTTTTCGCTGCCCTGGATCGGCAGGGTCTGGGTCTCGGGCGCGGCAAAGACGAGGTCGGCCATCGGCTCGGGTCCTTTCGTTAGACTGGGTAAATCGATTGTTAAAGCGACGGAAGCTCTTCGTAGAAGCCGAGCTTTCGTTGAATCGGGGCGTCGTCCATGACGAACAGGAAGGCCGGCTTCTTGTCCGACCGGTTGGCGAGTTTCACTTCCGAATAGGTCGGCACGGCGACGGAATCCGATTCCGCCCAATCCAGTTCCGTTCCGTCGATATCCGCCTGGCCCTCGCCTTCCACCACATGCAGTACGGCGGAGGCCGACCGGCGCGGCAGGGCGGCCGTTTCGCCGGGGCGCAGCATGATGGCAGAGAAGCCCAGCGTCGGCAGGCATTCCTGCCCGGTTTCCGGGTTCACATAGGCCATCTGCACGACCTCCCGCCCGTCGCAGACCGTGGCGAAATCCTGCAGGGCGCTGCGGACTTCCTTCCATGGGAAACGCATCAGCGGATAGGGCGACGGCTTGGTGTCCAGGTTGCGATACGGTTTCAAACCGGCTCGGCGGTATTCCGCCTGGGACGCGTCGGCGCGGTTTCGGATCGCTTGGGAGTCGCCCTCGATCGCGTAGGAGACTTCGAAATCGTACAGGATCGGCAGGTCCAACGCGTCCAGCCAGATCACAGGGCCCTCGCCGGTATGGCCGTGTTCGTGCCATTCGCCGGCCGGGGTCAGGATCAAATCGCCCTTTTCCATCGGCAGCTTTTCGCCGTTCACGACGGTGAAGCCGCCTTCGCCTTCGACAACAAAACGCGTGGCGCTGGGCGTGTGGCGGTGGTTCGGCGCGACCTCTCCCGGCAGGATCAATTGCAGACCGCAATAGATGGTCGCCGTCGCGCGGGACGCATCCGGCCCGAGGCCCGGATTGTTCAGGATCAGGACCCGGCGTTCCGCCTTTTCGATGGGGGTTAGATCACCGGCTTGCAGAAGCAGCGGACGGATATCCTTATAGCGCCAGACGGTCGGGGCGGTCCGGCGTTCCGGTTTGCCATGGGGCAGGAACCCGCGCAGCAGAGGCCAAAGCGGCAGGGTATTGATGCTGGCGAGATTTTCCCGATAGGCGAGGGGAAGCTCTTCCATCGTGCCGAGATCGGACATTCCGTTCCTCCATGAAGCCTTGATTTTCCGGCTGCCGCATCCGGCGAGAACCGATTGTTGATTACCGAGTTTTATATAGAAAAAGAATGCATACTGTCAAAAAAATTGTCGAACGATCTGCATGGCGGACCGGGGGCGAATGAATGCGCTATGTCGCGAACATCTTGCAGACTATAGAGAAACCCGCTGAGTTTCCGGGGTGTCGGGTGGTGGCGTCGAGGCGGATAGGATCGTTTGATTGTCCGGCGAGGACATTCAGTGGAGCAAAAACAATTATGTACACTAACTAAATTGAGTTGAAGAATCGATGGATTAGTCGGCCCGATCGCGTTTACGTTTCGCCGACGGGGACAATTGGAGCGACAGCGGCAGGGTATCGCTGTGCAGGTCGATCAGCTTGCCGAGCAACAGCTTCAACATTTCTTGTTCCGGCTTTTCCAGCGGCCCCAGGATGCGATCCTGAACGCGGCCGACATGCGGTTCGATTTCACGGAGTGCTCGGCGCCCGTCATCTGTGATGTAGAGCAGTTTTGCCCGCTTGTCGCTGTCGCTGGGTTCGCGCCGGATCAGGTCTTTCGCTTCCAACCGTTCGATCACGCCGCCCAGGGTGGATCGGTCGAAGGCGATCATGGTGGACAACCGGGTGGCGTCGATGCCTGGGTTTTCTTCAATCGAAACCATGGCGGCGTATTGGACCGGGGTGACGGACAGGTAATTGCATTCGTCGAAGAATAGGGCGTCCGAAATCTGCTGCGCCCGCCGTAAAAGGTATCCCGGTCTGTTGTGGATACGGTCCATCGTCATCGTTTGTCGTCAGTCCCTGCTTGAAAGGACGCGACCATTCGGGTTTCCGTCAGGATGCGTCGACAGTAACGGCAGAAGTCCGCCAAGTTACACGCGTAACCGTCGGTCCGTCACTGTCTTTAACCGATTCCGGCCTTATTCGGCATCCGCCTGCCGGCCGGGGACCGCATCGGCGAAGGCGGGCAATTGGGCGCAGGCGGCGTCAACGGCCATCAGTTTCGGGAAGGCGGCCAGATCGACACCGAAACGCTTTGCATTTCCGATCTGCGGCACAAGGCAGATATCGGCGAGACCGACCGTATCGCCGAAGCAATACGGGCCGTCCTGATCCGCGATCAGCTTTTCGCAGGCGCCCAGGCCTTCGGTAATCACCGTCGCCGCCCAACCGTTTACGGCGGCCTCATCCAGGCCGTGACCGGCCAGCGCGAACAGAACCTTCAGATTCTGCACGGGATGGATATCGGCGGCGATGGCCAGCGCGAAGGCGCGCACTTTTGCCCGGGCGATCGGATCGGACGGTAGCAGGTGCGGTTCCGGAATGGTTTCTTCCAGCCACTCGATGATGGCCAGCGACTGCGTCAGCACGGTACCGTCGTCCAGTTCCAGCGCCGGGACGAGGCCCTGCGGGTTCAGTGCCAGATAGGCATCGCTGCGCTGGTCGCCGCGGCGCAGTTTATAGCTTTGATGATCCAGGGAGACGCCTTTCAGCGCGCAGGCAATACGAACGCGCCAGGACGCGGTGCTTCTGAAAAACCCGTGAAGTTTCATGATGCGTCTCTCCCGAATGCCGCCGTTTCGCGCCCGCGCGCCATCTTAGACAGTGTGCTGTCAAATTCCGATTACCTTACCGAGTCCTCTGCCGGGAAGCAAAATGAAAAGAGCGCGTCCGGGGGATCGCGCTCTTTCCAAATCAGGTTGTACGGTCGTGGTTATTCGACCGGAACGCCTTTCGCTTTACCGGGCAGGACGCGCCGGACCAAGACGAAGAACAGCGGCACGAACAAGACGCCCAGCAGCGTTGCAGACAGGGTTCCCCCCATGACACCCGCGCCGATGGCATTACGCCCCGCCGATCCCGCGCCGGAACTGAGAACCAGCGGCAGCACACCCAGCGTAAAGGCCATGGAGGTCATGATGATCGGCCGGAAACGCTGCCGTGCCGCCTGGACCACCGCCGTGAACAGCGGTTCGCCGCCGACATGCCGGTCGCGGGCGAATTCGACAATCATGATCGCGTTTTTCCCGGTCAGACCGATAACCGTCAGCAACCCGACTTGGAAAAACACGCCGTTGTCGAAACTGCCCAGCCACGCCCCGATCAGCGCGCCCAGTGCCCCGATCGGCATGGCCAGCATGACCGCGAAGGGAATGGCCCAGCTTTCGTACAGCGCCGCGAGGCACAGGAACACCGCCGCCAGCGACAGGGCATAGAGCAGCGGCGCCTGATCGCCGGATTGGCGTTCCTCATAGGACAGACCCGTCCAGGCGACGTTGAACCCGCCCGGCAGATTGGCGGCAAGGCGTTCGACCTCCGCCATGGCCTCGCCGCTCGTCACGCCGGGTGCAGGCGCGCCCTGCAACTGCATCGCCGGGACGCCGTTATAGCGGTACAGACCTTGCGGGCCGTAATGCCAGGAACCCTTGGCGAAGTTGGAGAACGGCACCAAGTCGCCGTTCGCGTTCTTCACCCGCCACCGTTCGATGTCCTCGGGATTGGATCGTGCGCTCGGTTCACCTTGAACGTAGACGCGTTTGATCCGGCCACGGTCGATGAAGTCGTTCACATAGTCACCGGACCAAGCGATACTCAGAACGTCGCGGACATTATCCGCACTGACGCCCATCGCCCCGGCGGCTTTCCAGTCGAGGTCGAGGCGATACTGCGCCGCGTCCTGCAAACCGCTGGGCCGGATATTCCCGATCAGCGGGCTTTGCGAAATCATACCCATCAACTGGTTGCGGGCTTGCAGCAGTTGTTCCTGCGTCTGACCGCCGCGCGCCTGAAGGTAGAAGTCGAAACCGCTGACATTCCCAAGCTCCAGAACGGTCGGGGGCACGACCGGGAACACAAAGGCGTCCCGGATTCCCATGAAGGCGCCGAAGCTGCGGCCCGCGAGGGCCTGGACGCTTTGGCCTGGCTCCTTACGTTCGGACCAGTCGCGCATCTGCACGAACCCGATACCCTTGTTCTGACCGGACCCGGTGAAGCTGAACCCGACGACCGCGAACATGGACGGGACGATCTCGGATTCCTGATCCAGCAGGTAATCCTCGACCTTCTTCATGGTTTGAAGCGTCCGTTCCGCCGTGGCGCCGGTCGGGGCTTCGGCGAGCGTGAACATGATGCCCTGGTCTTCTTCGGGCAGGAAGCCTGTCGGCGTGTTCAGGAACAGCCAGCCCATGCCGCCGACCAGCAGCAGATAGATCATGCCGATGCGGATGGGGCGACGGATGATACCGCCGACGCTTTTTGTGTAGCCGTTCTGGGTCCAGCCGAAGAATCGGTTGAACCAGCCGAGAGGGCCCCGCTTGATCGCGTGGGAATCCGACTTTTTCAGCAGGGTGGCGCACAGCGCGGGGGTCAGGGTGAGGGCGACCAGCACCGACAGCCCCATCGCGGAAACGATGGTGATGGAGAACTGGCGGTAAATAACGCCCGTCGACCCGCCGAAGAAGGCCATGGGCACGAACACGGCGGACAGGACCAGGGCAATCCCGACAAGCGCGCCGGTGATCTGACCCATGGATTTCCGCGTCGCCTCGCGCGGGTCCAGGCCTTCTTCTTCCATGATGCGTTCGACGTTTTCGACGACGACGATGGCGTCATCGACCAGCAGCCCGATCGCCAACACCATGGCCAGCATGGACAGTGTGTTGATAGACCCGCCCGTCGCCGCGATGATCGCGAAAGTGCCCAACAGGACCACCGGCACGGCAAAGGTCGGGATCAGCGTCGCGCGCAGGTTCTGCAGGAACAGGAACATGACCAGGAAGACGAGGACGATGGCCTCGCCCAGGGTCTTCACCACTTCTTCAATCGAAATCCGGACGAAAGGCGACGTGTCGTAAGGCACGACATAGTCGATGCCTTCCGGGAAGTATTGCGCGAATTCCTCGGTCTTGGCGCGAACCAGTTCCGCCGTGTCCAGGGCGTTCGCCCCGGTGGCCAACTGGATGGCGAGCCCTGCCGCCGGCTGACGGTTGTAGCGGGCGATGGTTTGATATGTTTCCGCCCCAATTTCGACGCGGGCGACGTCTTTCAGCAGGACGAGACCGCCATCGGTTTCGGCGCGCAGGACAATTTGTTCGAAATCTTCCGGCGTGCTCAGCAACGATTGCGCGGTAATGGTGGCGTTCAGTTGTTGGCCTTCGATCGCGGGCAGGGCGCCGAAAGCGCCGGACGAAATCTGCGCGTTTTCGGCGGAAACTGCCTTTACGATATCGCTCGGGCCCAGATTGAACGCCGCCAGTTTCGACGGGTCCAGCCAGATGCGCATGGCGTATTTCGACCCAAAGACGCGAACCTCGCCGACGCCTTCGATACGGCTGTATTCGTCGACCATGGACGAGCTGAGATAGTCCGACAAATCCGCCTGGGAATAGGAACCGTCGGGCGAAATCAGGCCGATCACCATCAGGAACCCGGCGGAGGATTTTCGCACGGTGATACCCTGACGCTGCACGGTTTCAGGCAATAGCGCGGTTGCTTGGGCCAGCTTGTTCTGAACCTGGACCTGCGCGATATCGGGATCCGTACCGGTATTGAAGGTGATCGTCGTTTCGGAGCTTCCGGACGCCGTGGAACTGGAGGAGATGTATCGCATCCCGTCCAGGCCGGTCATCTGCTGTTCGATGATCTGCGTTACCGTATTCGCGACCGTTTGCGCCGATGCCCCCGGATAGTTCGCGCTGATCGTCACCGACGGCGGGGCGATCTGCGGATACTGGGCGATCGGAAGGGTCAGGATCGCCAGCGTCCCGACCCCCATGATCAGGATGGAGATAACCCAGGCAAAAACAGGCCTGTCGATGAAAAAGCGTGCCATGATGGCGTTCCTTCATGTGGCGCGCGCAGGTCTTGTATGGCGCGCGCTGGTCGTTTCTTCGGGTGGTCCGCTCGTCGGTTCGCCAGATTGTCAGTTTGTTTCCGGGGCGGCCCCGACGGGCAGGCCTTCTTCCGGGGTGACGGTCGCGCCGGGGCCGGTCTTCTGGAAGCCTTCGATCACGATGCGGTCGCCGTCCTGCAATCCTTCGCTGACGATCCAGGTGTTGCCGCGCGCCTGCAGGACGGTCAGGGACCGTTCCTCCACGACGTTGTCGGCATTCACGACATAGGCGATCGGGTTGCCGCGCCGGTCGCGCATGACGCCCTGTTGCGGCGCCAGGATCGCGTTCTGGACCACGCCCTGGGGCATATCGACCTGAACATACATGCCGGGCAGCAGAGTCTGGTTCGGGTTGTCGAAGGTCATGCGCAGCGTCACCACCCCGGTCGTTTCGTTGACATAGGGTTCCGCCGCGGTCACTTCCCCGCGTTGGGGGTAGGCGCCGCCATCCGCCAGCAGCAGAGAAACGGAGGTGTCGGCACCCTGAATTTTGTCCAAGGTGTCGCCGCGCCGCCATGCCAGGATTTCGGCGGCGGATTGCGTCACATCGACATAAACCGGGTCGAGGGCACGGATGATGGCCAGCGGGTCCGCTTGACCGGAGGTCACGAGCGCGCCCTGGGTCGTCAGGCTGCGGCCGACCACTCCACGCAGCTGGGCGCGGATCGTCGTGCGGGCGAGATCGATTTCGGCGGTGTTAAGTTCGGCCCGCGCGACCTGAAGCGTCGCCGCATCGACGTCGCGTTGCGAGATCGCGGCGTCGAGCGCCTGTTGCGTGCCGACCTTGCGCTGGACCAGATCGGCGGCGCGTTCGGCATCCTTGCGGGACGCGGTATACCGTGCGGCGGCTTCGGCGACCTGCGCCTGGGCGGCGGCGACGCGCGCCTCATAGGTTGCGGCGTCGATCTTATAGAGCGGATCGCCGACGTCCACGGCCGCCCCTTCGTCGAACAGGCGTTCTTGGATCACGCCGTTCACCTGGGGACGGACTTCCGCCACGCCTGACGCGACGACACGACCCGGTAGGCGCGCGGTCAGGGTGACCTCCTGCGCTTTCAGGGTCATGACGGTGACGGCTTGTGGCGGGGGTTCTCCACCGGCGGCCTGGGCCAGCGCGTCGCTTGCCGCCGCAGGGGCGAAAAGCGGTGCGATGAGGAAAAGGGCTGTCGCGACACGACGGGTTTGCAGCAGGTCGATCATTGCGGGCTATCCGAAGAAGGGTGTAGGTTTCTTCACTTTATGAAACCGGAGCGTTTTGTTAATATGAAGTGCGTTGCGGCGCAAGTCTTTTGATGCAGCGCAATATGCAAACAGGAATACTGGTTCAAGATAGGGTTCGGGACAACGCCGGGAATGAGAAAAATCTGCGTGACGACGATTCAGGACACTTCCCAAGATCGCCGACGGGGGCGCCCCCAGGAATTGAGCCGCGAGGAAAGGGAGGCCCGTATCCTGGACGCCGCGGAACGCCTATTCAGCGAGGACCCGAAGGGCGCAAGCATGGACGCGATCGCCCATGCGGCGGGCATGTCCAAGCGGACCTTGTATGAAGTTTTCGATAGTCGGATCGCCCTGTTCGAAGGGGTGATCCGCCGCTTACGCAATAGTTTTCTGCGGACTTTGAAGGACAGCGAGCACGACTTGCCGGTTCGTCAGCAGTTGATGCGGGTATTCGAACCGCAACAGCATGGGCTGGATTTGAGCGTCCCGCTCGCCTTGCTGCGTACCATCATTATCGAAACGCCGCGCCACCCGGAACTGGGGGAAGCCTTGCTGCGGGAAGGGAAGGCGGCAGGCGATGCCTATGTCGCCGACATCTTGCGGGAGGCCGTGCGCCGGGGCGAGATCGATGTGCCTGATCCGGATCTCGCGGCCGAGATACTGGGGGACATGGTCTGTATGAACCCGTTGGAGAAGCTGCTGAGCCCGATTGATCTCGTCATCGAGAAAAAGGAATCGACCAAGCGTCTTGAGGCGGCAGTCGATATTTTCCTGAGCGGCGTTGCCGTAAAACCCTAACTCGCCTCTGATTCGGTTTGGACGCGCAGCATTTCTTCGGCTGTCAAAACGGCGGAAGCGTCGAGTTTTTCCGCGTCCAACAGGGATGCGACCCGTTCCAACCCCGCAACCAGCATGGATTGTTCCCAATCGGCCAGGGCCTCGAACCGTTCCCCGAATTTGGTTTGCAGGCCTTCCGGCGCATTGGCCAGCTTGTCGACTCCGTCGTTTGTCAGGGACAGCCACACCTGGCGTTTGTCGATATCGCCGCGACGCCGTTGTACCAGCCCCTTCTGGTCCAGCTTGTGCAGCAGGCTGGTCGTCGTCGCTTGGGATATCCCCATGCGGGACGCAATCGTCCCGGCGGGACATTCGCCTTCTTCCTCCAGGATGCGCAGCAGAAGCAATTGCGACACCGTCAAGCCGGTATCGCGGGTGACCAGCCGGTCATAGGACGCGGTGACCCTTAAAATGCTGCGCAGGACCGTGACCGCGTGTTTGCTGCGTTGATTCATGCCATCCCCCTTATCTGCCGCTGTAGATTAGAAGAATCCCGCATTTTCGCCAATTCATTTGCTTTCCATATCTAACTTTACAATTCCAATAAACTTTGATGACCAAACAAATCTATGAGCGCGGAGGGCCCAGAAAACGGCGATAAATGGCGGGTTTTCCAATCCACAAACTTTGGTCTTGCAATTTCGGGGAATAAAATTACTTTTACGACCAAATCAAACAGTGGAGGAGATTGTTATGCCCCGCGATGGGCTGATTGAAGACGTGTCGGTGAAACCCGATACCGATATCCAATTCGACAAACCGTCGGTCGACGACGGTTCGGATGTCTGGGCCTTGGTCCAGGACATCAACGCGCTGGACGACAATTCGATGTACTGCAACCTGTTGCAGTGCTCGCATTTCGCGGATACCTGCGTCGTCGCGCGGCATGAAGGCCGCCTTGTGGGCTGGATGTCCGGGTATCGCCCGCCGAAGTCGCCGAATACGCTGTTTGTCTGGCAGGTTGCCGTGCATCCGTCGATGCGGGGCAAGGGCGTGGCCGGACGTATGATCCGCTGGGTGCTGGAGCGCCCGTGGAATAAGGACGTGATTCGCGTGCAGAGCACGATCACACGGTCCAATGACGCGTCCTGGGCTTTGTTCCGCTCCGTCGCCGACCGCTATGACGCGGACCTGAGCTACGACGCGCATTTCGAGAAAGACCGTCACTTCGACGGCGAGGCACCGACCGAATACTTGGTCACCATCGCGCCGCTACAGCGCGCGGTTATCCGGCAGGCCGCATAAACCGGCGCAGCCTCCACCACAATCGATCTCAACGAACGGAGAAGAACATGACTTCCCCGACTACCATCTTTGACACCGTCGAATCGGAAAGCCGCAGTTATTGCCGCTCCTTCCCGACGGTTTTCACCGCCGCCCGCAACGCGACCCTGATCGCGGAGGACGGCACCGAATACACCGATTTCCTGGCCGGGTGCTCGTCCCTGAATTACGGGCATAACGACCCGGACATGAAACAGGCCCTGATCGACTATCTGTCCGCCGACGGCGTGGCCCATGGTCTGGACATGTTCACCGGCGCGAAACGGGCCTTCCTGGAATCTTTCCGGGATATCGTTCTGAAACCGCGCGGTATGGACTATCGCCTGCAGTTTACCGGCCCGACCGGCGCCAATGCGGTCGAAGCCGCGATGAAATTGGCGCGCAAGGTGACCGGCCGTCACAATGTCATTGCCTTCACCAACGGCTTTCATGGCGTGACCAATGGGGCGCTGGCCGCGACCGGCAACGGATATCATCGCGGCGGCAGCGGGATGCCGCTGTCCGGCGTGACGCGCATGCCTTACGACGGCTATTACGGGCCGGACATCGACACGGCGGCGATGATCGCCAAACAGTTGGACGATCCGTCCAGCGGCATCGACGCCCCGGCGGCCTTCATCGTCGAAACGGTGCAGGGCGAAGGCGGGCTGAACGCCGCGTCGCCGGAATGGCTGCGTGCCATTGCCGCCTTGGCGAAAAAGCACGGTGCCTTGCTGATCGTCGACGATATTCAGGCCGGGTGCGGACGCACCGGGACGTTCTTTTCCTTCGAAACCATGGGGATCGAACCGGATATCGTGACGCTCGCGAAATCGCTGTCCGGCATGGGCCTGCCCTTCGCCCTGGTGATGATGAAGCCGGAATACGACATCTGGGGTCCGGCGGAACACAACGGGACGTTCCGCGGCAACAACCATGCCTTCGTCACGGCGCGTGAAGCGTTGGAGAAGTTCTGGGCAACCTCCGCCTTCATGGGTGAGGTGCAGGACAAGGGCGATCTGCTGCACAATCGTCTGTCGGCGATTGCCGACCGCTACGGCTTCAGCCTGCGCGGGCGCGGCATGTTCCGCGGCATCAATACCGGCGACGGCGATCTGGCGGCGGCGATCTGCAAATCGTGTTTCGAACAGGGGCTGATCATCGAAACCTCCGGTCCGGAAGACGAGATCGTCAAGGTCCTCGCACCGCTGACCATCCCCCGCGATCAATTCGAACGCGGCCTGGATATCCTCGAGGAGGCGTTCGACCGTGTTCTTACCAAACAAACGGCTAAAGCCGCTTAACCGAAGAAGAAGGAAAAAGACAATGATCGTGCGCAACTTCAACGATGCGAAACAGACCGACCGCCGCGTTTCCGCCGACGGCTGGGAAAGCGTCCGGCTTCTGCTGGCCGATGACGGGATGGGGTTCAGCTTCCACATCACGACGATCCAGGCGGGCGCGAGTCTGACCTTCGAATACAAGCATCACTTCGAAAGCGTCTATTGCATTTCCGGCACCGGGTCGATCGAGGACCTGGCGACCGGCGAGGTTCACAAGATCGAACCGGGCACGATGTACGCGCTGGACAAGCATGACCGCCATATTCTGAGCGGCGGGACGGAGCTGGTCCTGGCTTGTTGTTTCAACCCGCCGGTGACCGGACAGGAAGTCCATCGCGCCGACGGGTCTTACGCACCGGCCGACGAGGCCGCTTAAGAGGACCGTTATGGCACAGCACACTGTTGAAAAGATCGGCGGTACGTCGATCGCCCGCACCGACACGATGTTGGACAATGTCCTGATCGCGGGCCGGTCCGGGTCCGATCTCTACAACCGCATTTTCGTGGTTTCCGCCTATGCCGGAATTACGGACGCCTTGCTGGAGCATAAGAAGACCGGTGAATCCGGCGTCTATGCCCTTTATGCCGATAGCGAAAGCGACTGGGCTTGGGGCGATGCGTTGAGCGAGGCGCGGTCCAAGATGTTCGCCGTGAACGCCGAAATCTTCGGCGACGGCACGGCGCGCACCGTCGCGGACAACTTCGTGAAGGAACGCGTGGACGGTGTTCGCGATTGCCTCATCGACCTGCAACGCCTCTGCGCGTCGGGTCACTTCCAAATCCGCGATCACCTGATGACCGTGCGCGAGATGTTGGCCTCCCTTGGGGAAGCCCATTCCGCCCACAATACGGCCTTGCTGTTGCGGGAAAATGGCATTCGCGCCCGCTTCGTCGATCTGACGGGCTGGCGTCAGGATGAGGATCTGCCGGATTTCAATACGGCGGTGGATCAAGCCTTCGCGTCGGTCGATCTCGAAACCGAACTGCCGATCGTGACAGGGTACTGCCGCTGCCGGGAGTCGCTGGTCCGCAGCTACGACCGCGGCTATACCGAAGTGACCATGTCCAAGGTCGCGGTTCGGACAGGTGCGGCGGAAGCCATCATCCACAAGGAATTCAATCTGTCTTCCGCCGATCCGAAACTGGTCGGGGCGGATAAGGTCCGCACAATCCGCACGACGAATTACGATGTGGCCGATCAGCTGTCCAATATCGGGATGGAGGCAATCCATCCCAGCGCGGCCAAGGGCCTGCGGCAGAGCGGCATTCCGCTGCGCGTCCGCAATGCCTTCGAACCTGCGGATCCGGGCGCGGCGATCCGGGAAGATGCCGATGCCGCCGAACCGGGCGTCGAAATCGTGGCGGGCCGCAAGACGGTTTATGCTCTGGAGGTGTATGAACCCGACATGGTCGGGGTCAAGGGTTACGACGCCGCGATCCTCAGCAGCCTGAAGCGGCACCGCGTCCACATCATGGCGAAATCGTCCAACGCGAATACGATCACGCACTATCTGCATGGTTCGCCCAAGGCGGTGCGCCGCGTGGAACGCGATCTGGGCAGCGAATTTCCGGGTGCGCGGATTTCGACGCGGACGGTCGCGCTGGTTTCCGCCATCGGCCGGAATATCGCCAAGCCGGGGATGCTGGTCGCCGCGCTTCAGGCGTTGGAGGAGGCCGGGGTCGAACCGCTGGCCATCCATGATCTGATGCGCAAGGTAGACTTGCAGATCGTCGTCAATCAGGAAGACCACGATGCGGCGATCAAGGCCCTGCATAAGGGGCTTGTGGAAGACTCCGTCGCCAACGACACGCTGAAACAGGCGGCTTAAAGGTTTTCCGGCCCGAAGCTTTCGGGCAGCAATTCGCCCAGCGTGAATGTCTTGCGCAGGCCGTTGGGGCCGCAAATGTGGATGGGTGTCGCCGGTTCCGCGAATTCGCGGATACGCTGGCGGCACCCTCCGCATGGCGTGCACAGGGGCTCGTCCGCCGTACCGTTCCCGCCGGATACCGCAATCGCCTTGATGCGGTGGCCGCCGGCGGCGACCATGGCGGAAATCGCCCCCGCTTCGGCGCAGCTGCCGACCGGATAGGCGGCGTTTTCCACATTCACGCCGGTATGAATCGTCCCGTTTTCGTCCAGGATGGCCGCGCCGACGGTGAATTTCGAATAGGGAGCGTAGGCTTTCGATTGGATAGCGACCGCCGCCGCGACCAGAGTGTCCTTTGCCGACATCTCAATGTTCCTTCACGTAAGGTTCGCCGATCGCCTTCGGCGGCACGGCGCGTCCGAAGAACCCCGCCAGAAGGACGACGGTCAGGATGTAGGGCAGGATCAGGATCAGATCCACCGGCGTCTGTCCGATCAGCGGCAATTCCACGCCCTGCATGCGCGACGATGCGGCCTCCAGGAAGCCGAACAGCAGGCAGGCGCCCATCGCCGACCAGGGCCGCCACTTCCCGAAAATCATTGCCGCCAGGGCGATATAGCCCTTGCCGGCGCTCATTTCCCGCACGAAGCCCGCGCCATGGGCCGTCGACAGATAGGCCCCGGCGATACCGCAGAGAATGCCTGCCAGGATGATCGCGCGATACCGCAGCCAGGTGACGGAAATCCCGGCGCTGTCGACCGCTTCCGGCACTTCGCCCACCGCGCGCAGGCGCAGGCCGAACCGCGTCTTGAACAACAGCCAGGCGACCAAGGGAACGCTGATCAGGGCGATATAGACGATCAGCTTATGCCCGCTGAGCAATTCGGAATACAGCAGGCCGATCAGCGGCACGTCGCGCAGGGCGTCCGCGAAGGGCAGGATGATCGGGCCGAAGCGTTCATCCGCCGACAGAGGCGGGGTCTGGCCGCCCTGACGGAAGGCGGCGAAACCGATCGTCACCGTCAGTCCGGATGCCAGGATATTCACGGCAAGGCCGCTGATGATCTGGTTGCCGCGATGGGTGATGCAGGCAAAGCCGTGGATCAGCGCCATGGCAACGGACACCACGATCGCCATGCCCAATCCCATATAGACATTGCCGGTGACGGTGGAGACGGCGGCGGCCGCAAAGGCCCCGGACAGCAGCTTGCCTTCCAGCGAGATATCGATGATCCCGGACCGTTCGGACAACAATCCGGCCATGGCGCACAGGATCAGCGGCGTGGCGAGGCGCAGCGTCGCGTCCAGCGTCAGGATAAAGGGCAGGAGGACTTCGTTCATGCCTGGACCTCCCGACGGGGACCGACGCTCAACCGGGCGAAGAGCCGCGCCAGCGGCGGATTCAGCATGTAGGACAGCGCCCCGGAAAACAGGATGATCAGCCCCTGGATCAAGAGGACCATTTCGCGCGTAATCGTCTGGAATTCGAAATCCAATTCCGCCCCGCCTTGATACAATGCGCCGAATAGAAGGCTCGCCAGCACGATCCCGACCGGATGATTGCGGCCCATCAGGGCGACGGCGATCCCGGTGAAACCGTATCCGGCGGTGAAATTCAGAACCAGCCGGTGGTTCACGCCGACGACTTCGTTCACGCCCATCATTCCGGCCAGCGCGCCGGATATCAGCATGGTGACGACGATGGTCTTTCCGACCGGAATCCCGGCATAGGCCGCCGCCGGTTCGCTCTGTCCCAGGGTGCGCAGGCTGTAGCCGAAGCGTGACCGCCAGATCAGCACCCAGACGAAAACGCAGGCGGCGAGCGCGAGGACGAAGCTTAGATTGAGCGGTGTGCGCGCCGCCTCGATGCCGATCCCGTTCAGAATTTCATGGATGAAGGGGATGAAGGAAGACGGTTCGAAAGTCCGCGACGCGGGGGAACTTTGCCCCGGCTGCATCAGCACCCCGCCCAAGAGCGACACCATCACCCCCGCCGCGATGAAATTGAACATGATCGTCGTGATGACGATATGACTGCCGCGGTAGGCTTGCAGATAGGCGGGGATCAAGGCCCAGGCCGCGCCGAAGACGGCGGCGGCGGCGATGGCCAGCGGGATGGTGACGAAGCCGGGCATGACCTGATCCAGCGCCAGACAGACCAGCCCCGCGCCCAGCCCGCCGATATAGGCCTGCCCCTCCCCACCGATATTGAACAGCATCGCGTGATAGGCGACCGCGACGGCCAATCCGGTGAAGATGAAATTCGTCGTATAATACAGCGTGTAGCCCAGGCTGCCGTCATAGAAGAACGCGCCCTTCACCATGACGGCGACGGCGTCGAACGGGTTTTCGCCGATCGCCGCGATGACGAGGCCGGAAACGACCATCGCAATCATCAGGTTCAGGACCGGCAACAGGCCGATATCGGCCCAGCGGGGAAGGGGGGGCGTGCTGCTCATCGTATCTTCGTAATCATGCTGCGCCGGTTTCTTGGACGGTGATGTCCCGCGCGTTGTTCGGGTCGATACCCGCCATCATCAGGCCGATGCGGTTCGGGTCCGCCTCGCCATGGGCGGTTTCGCCGACGATGCGTCCGGCGTTCATCACCAGGATGCGGTCGGACAGGGCCATGATCTCGTCCAGTTCGACGGAGACCAGCAGGATCGCGCAGCCCCGGTCGCGGGCGGCCAGCAATTCCTTGTGGATGAATTCGATCGCGCCGATATCGACGCCGCGCGTCGGCTGACCGACCAGCAGGACTTGCGGCGACGCGGCGATTTCGCGGGCGACGACGATTTTCTGTTGGTTGCCGCCGGAAAAGCCGCCGCTGCGCCATTGCGGGTCTGGCGGGCGCACGTCATAGCGTTGCATGAGATCGGCGCAGCGCGCCTCGATCTTCTGCAGGTCCAGGAACAGGCCCGACCCGGCCACGTCGGTCAGGTGATAGCCCAGGATCGAACTTTCCGCCGCGCTGAACGGCAGGACGAGGCCGCGGTGATGGCGGTCTTCCGGGATATGCGCGACACCGACCTGACGCAGGGCCGTCGGGTCGCGGCGGTTGCGGCTGTCGATCACTTCCCCGGCGACCCGGATTGTGCCTTCCTGTACCGGTTCGATCCCGGACAGGACATCGAGAAGCTGGGATTGGCCGTTTCCGGACACCCCGGCGATGCCCAAGATTTCCCCCGCCCGCAGGGTGAAGGAAATATCGGACAGGACGGTACTGCCGCGACTGTCGTGATGGGTCAGCGCGTCGATTTCCAGGATCGGCGCGCCGGGTTCCTTTTCATGGTATTTCGCGGTGAACAGGACGTCGCGCCCGACCATCAGGCGCGCCAAATCCTCGCGGTTCGTGTCCTTCGTCTTGCGGTGGGCGACCATCTGACCGTGGCGCATGACGTTGACGTCGTCGGTGATGGCCATGATTTCGCGCAGTTTATGCGTGATCAGCAGGATCGTGACGCCGTCTTGTTTCAGCATCCGCAGAATTTCGAACAGGCGGTCCGCTTCCTGCGGGGTGAGGACGCCCGTCGGTTCGTCCAGGATCAGAATACGCGCGCCGCGTAGCAGCGCCTTCAGGATTTCGACGCGTTGCTGCAAACCGACCGGCAGGTCCTGGACCAGGGCGTCAGGGTCGATCTCCAAGCCGTAATCTTCGCTCAACTGCGCCAGACGTTTGCGGGTCTTGGATATGCCGTCGGTCAGGGTGAAACCGCCTTCGCGGCCCAGCATGACATTGTCCAGGACACTCATCGTCGGTACCAGCATGAAATGCTGATGTACCATGCCGATGCCGCAGCGGATGGCGTCGGCGGTGGATGTCAGCGCGACGGGGGTGCCGTCGATCAGGATGTCGCCGCTATCGGCGGAATAAAAACCGTACAGGATGCTGACCAGCGTGGACTTGCCCGCGCCGTTCTCGCCGATAATGCCGGTAATCGTGCCCGCGTCGATGGTCAGGTCGATATCGCGGTTCGCGTGAACCCGTCCGAACCTTTTGTTGATGCGGCGCAATTCAACGGCAGGCGGCGGGGAAACATCCCCGCCGCGCATACCGTGATGGGTGTCCTGTCCGGTCACGAATTCAATCCAACCGTCGTCCCAACTGCCGTCTTAAAACGGGCAGTTGGAATCGTCTTCGTAGTTATGGACAGTGACCTTGCCGGATACGATGTCCTCACGGGCCTGGTCCACCGCATCGGCGATGGCCCCGTCGACCAGGTCCTTGTTGTTGTCGTCCACGGCCCAGTCGACGCCGCCTTCGGCGAGGCCCAGCGACTGTACGCCCGGCGTGAACTTGCCCTTATAGGCATCCATGAAGGTCTGATAGGCGGCGATGTCGACGCGTTTGACCATGGAGGTCAGAACCTTGCCCGGCGCCAGATAGTTCTGGTTGGAATCGACACCGATGGCCAGTTTGCCCGCATCGGCGGCGGCGCGAATGACGCCCATGCCGGTGCCGCCCGCCGCGTGATAGACGACGTCCGCGCCACGGTCGATCTGACCCTGGGTCAGTTCGCCGCCCTTCACCGGATCGTTCCAGGCCGACGGGGTCGTACCGGTCATGTTTTCCAGAACGGTGATGTCGGGCTTCGTGGCCTTCGCGCCCTGGACATAGCCGCAGGCGAATTTGCGGATCAGCGGGATATCCATGCCGCCGACGAAGCCGACCGTGCCGGTTTCGGACGCCATGGCCGCCGCGACGCCGACCAGATAGCTGCCTTCATGTTCCTTGAAGGAATACTGGCGCAGGTTCGGCTGATCCAGCCAGAACACGTCGATGATGGAGAATTGCTTCTCCGGGTTTTCCTTGGCGACCGCATCGATCGCGTCGGCCTGGGCGAAACCGACGCCCAGCAGGATGGTCGCGCCACGGCTGACCATGCGCTCCATGGCCTGCTGACGCTGGGCTTCGTTGGTGACTTCGAATTCCATCACCTCGACGCCGGTTTCCTCGGTGAAACGCTTCACCCCTTCATAGACGCCTTCATTGAAGGATTTGTCGAACTTGCCGCCCAGGTCATAGACGACGGCGGGTTTGAAATCAGCGGCATTGGCAACACCGGCGATCGCCATGACGGCGGCGAGGCCGAGGCCACGGAAAACATTTTTCATTGCTTGGAACTCCCTGTTCGAAAGAGACTGCGGTTACCTTATCCCTTCAGGCCGATTTCGCGCAAACGCTCCTGAAGGTAATCATTCGCCGTGTAATCCGCATCCAACCGGACATCCGGGCGGGGATGCAGGAACATGGGCATGGAATATCGCGAAACATTCTGCCCTTCCTTCGGATTGACCACACGGTGGGTCGTCGACGGATAGTAACCGCCCGACGCTTTTTGCAGCATGTCGCCGATATTCATCGTGATCATGCCCGTATCGCAGGGAACTTCGTGCCAGTTGCCTTTAGCGTCGCGGGCTTCCAGACCAGGCGCGCTGCCGGAAACGAGCAGGGTGATCAGGTTGATATCCTCATGCGCCGCCGCGCGGACCGCGCCGCTATGTGCGTCTTCCGGGTCTTGCGGCGGATAGTGCAGAATGCGCAGCAGGTTCATCGAACTGCCGTCCAGCATCTGCGGCAAGGGTTCGGAAAACAGGGCGCGGATGTCTTCCGGAGAATTGTCCTCGATCCAGGACAGCATGGCGCGGCCCAACGCGACCAGCTTGTCATAGAAGTCCCGCGTCATCGCTTCCAAATCCGCCGGGACGGGACCGTGCGGATAGACGTGGAAGAATTCCTTCAAGTCCTTCTTGGAATAGCCCTTGGCGTTTTCCGATTTGAAGGGGAAATATCCGGTCTGCGTTTCCGGTGTCGTCAGATAGTCGAATTTGGCGTCCGACGCGAAAAACGCCTCCCAACCGGCATAAACATCGGCGATTTCACCGGCGGAAATCGGATGGTTCGTCAGAACCGCGAAACCCGTATCGCGCAGGGATTGGACAAGGCGCTGCGGTGCGTCCGATGCCTGACAGTCGATCGTCAGCAGATTGAAATCGGTCATTTCGCCGTGCGCTCCGCCACTCTTCCGTCCGCCGATTTGATCGTATCAATAAAAATCGATCGGACGCGATCAATATCGACACCCAGGGCCACATCGACCGGGCGGCGCGCCGGATCGTCGATGCGCACGGTCTGGCCGATCTTCTCCCCCTCGCAGATGACGGACAGCGGCACGGATTCGCATGTCAGGACATCGGGGTCGGTGACCGCGATCACCGCCGTCGGGTCATGCATGAAACAGCAATTCAGGTCGTGCTGTCGGCGGTGGAAGTCGAAGTAGAATTGCGTCGCGTCGTTCAGGAACCCACCGATCGTCGGGGACGATCCCGGCATGGACGCGAAATCGTCGGGCGTGCAACGGACCTGCATGGTGACGTCCAACCCGACCAGCGTGATCGGCCAGTCGGCGGCGAAGACTTCTTCCGCCGCGTGGGGGTCGTTAATGATGTTTGCCTCGGCGAAGGGGGACACGTTGCCCGGCGCGTCGACGGCCCCACCCATGATCACGACGCGTTTCAGGTTCTTCGTCACGGCGGGGTCGTGCCGTAGTGCCAGGGCAAGATTGGTCAGCGGCCCGACGGCACACAGGGTGATTTCACCGGGATGGGCGGCGGCCATTTCACAGATATAGGCGGCGGCACTGCGCGGATCGGGTTTGCCCGTCGGCGTGCGTGCGGGCAGGTCGCCGAATCCTTCCGCGCCATGCACGAAATCGGCGGGCGGGTTCAGCGGCAGGACCAGCGGTTTGTCCGCCCCCTGCGCGACGGCGCAGGGATACTGCGCCATTTCGGCCAGGACCAGCGCATTGCGGGTCGCCGTTGCGGTATGCACATTCCCGAAGATCGTGGTCAGGGCGACGACCTCCAACCCCGGATGGGCGAAGGCAAGGTGGATCGCCATGGCGTCGTCGATGCCGGGATCCGTGTCGATGATGATTTTTTCGGTCATGTTTCTCAGGCCCGGCTGAAGAGGAATTTATGGACGTCGTCGGCGGTCGGAATGGCATCCGCCGCCCCATGCCGCGACACCTGTAGCGCAGCGGCGGCGGAGGCTTGCAGCAAGGCATGCTGGCCCGGCGCGTCCTTGCTGATCGCGGCCAGGAAACTGCCCAGGAAGGTGTCGCCCGCCCCGGTCGTATCGACGGCGTCGACTTTGAAGGACGGGACGAATTCGACATGGCCATCGTCACGGTATTCCGCGCCTCGTGCGCCATAGGTGACCAACAGACGCGAAACCGGGATCGCGTCCATGTCGCCGCCATAGCCTTCCGCCAGGGTCGCGGCTTCCAGATGGTTCACGCAAATCATGTCCACCATATCCAACAGCGGGACGACCTTGTCGGCAATGAACGGCGCGGCGCTATAGGCGATGCGCACGCCCTTCGCCTTGCCGGCGGCGGCGATGGCTTCCGTCAGATTGGTTTCATTCTGGAACAGCAGCCAGTCGTCGGCACCCATCGCGCCGACGGCCGTGTCGATCTGATCCTGGGTTAGGGCGGCATTCGCGCCGGACAGGACCAGGATTTTGTTTTCCGCGCTGGGGTCGACCTCAATCACCGCATGGCCGGTGGCTTCGTTTTCCAGCACCGCAATGCCGTCCGTGTCGATGCCTTCGTCCGACAGCCGCTGTTTGGTCCATAACCCGTCGGTGCCGATGGCCCCGATATGTCGCACGTCGGCCCCCGCACGGGCCATCGCGATGGACTGGTTTGCACCTTTACCGCCCAGGCCGACCGAATACCCGTCGACCAGCAGCGTTTCACCCGCAGCCGGAAAATGCGAAACGCGATAGACCTTGTCGATATTGATCGACCCGAAATTGACGATAGCCATGTGATCCGATCTGGCTGTCTTGGGAAAGCGCGGGAGTATGCCCGCGCGGGCGGCGAATTCAAGCCTGAATCGCCAATCCGCGCTGACCGTCCATGCCCAGAGACACTAGATACGGGGCCGCCTTCTGCAACGCGGTGAAGTCGTCTTTGCAGGTCTGCCCGCGCCAGGAATTGGCAATCATGGTCTGCGCCACGGCCCCGCCCAGCGTCTGCCCCGGCCCGAGGACGATCACCAAATCCGGCGCGAATTCACGCAGGCCGCTGCGCACCGCCGCGGTGAAATCGTAGGGTTCGACGACTTGGTGGCCCAGCGTATAGTCGCGCAGGGCCGCACTGTCCGTTGCTTTCGGGAACCAGACATGGCCGCGCCCGTCGATCAACGGCAGGTCGGGGGAGTGGAACAGCGCCAGCGGCAGGGCCGCCTGACCGCGTTCCGCCACCGGCTGCTGCAACGGCGTGTGGAAGGCAGCGTGATTGGCCAGCCGCATCGGGAAGCGTTCCTGCACCACCGGCAGCCGCTTTTCCGCTGCCGCCAGGGCGTTGTCGGTGCCGGCCAGGACCAGCATGCCGCCCAGGTCGATGGACAGATACAGCCCGTCGATTTCCTCCGTCAGGGACAGGATGTCCGCCTTCTTCCCCGGAATGTCGCGCCAGTTCTCATCGACGAAAGGATAGATCAACTGCCCGCCGATCAGGGCTTCCTGCATCAGCGTGCCCATTGTGTTCACGACGGTGAAGCCGCCCATCGCGTCCAGCGCCCCGGCGCAGGCCAGCGCGATGTACCAGCCCATCGAATTACCGGTCACGGCGACCGGCTCGATGCGGTTTCGGTCGATGGTCAGAAAATCGGAATAGGCGCAGGCATAGATCAGGGGGGAGGCATTGTCGCCCCGCGTATGATCCGCCACCGAATAGCGCGCCGCGCCGTCCAGGGCGGAAACCGGCGTCTGCCCCAGGGCGGACCGCGCCGCGTCCAGATCGGCAATGAATTTTGCCTGGGCCCCGTGATAACGGGCCAGATAGCCCAATTCGTCCTTGTTATAGGTGCCGCGTCCGGGACAGACGATCAGTGCGCGTTGCTTGCTCATCGAGCCCCTCCCGTCACCAGATTGATCGCGGCCTTTGCAATCCCGTCTTTGCTGGGCAGGGTCGCGCCGAAGGCCGGACCGGTGGCGATGAAGCTGTCTTTCGCCGCGACCCGCGCCACAGTGGAACGGCCCGCTTCGGTGAACAGGGCCATCAACCCCTCGCTCTGCGACCCGGTGATGCGGCATTCGTCGACGATCAGGACATTCTTGCATCCCTTCGTCGCCGCCAGAATCGCTTCTTCCGGCACTGGTGCCAGCCAGCGCAGGTCGATGATCCGCGTCTTGATACCTTTCGCTGTCAGATCGCGTTCCGCCTGCCGCGACAGGAAATAGCCGTTGCCATAGGTCACGATGGCGAGGTCTTGCCCATCGCCGTGCTGGCCGATCTGGCCCAGGGCGATGCCGCCGTCGCCCGGCTTCGGGTAGATATGCGTCCAGCCGCCGTCCTTCGCTTCATGCAGGTCGCGGGTCATGTAGAGGGCGATCGGTTCGACAAAGGCGATGACGCGCTGTTCTTCGCGCGCCAGCCGCACGCATTCGCGCAGCATATGCACCGCATCCGCGCCGTTGGACGGGCAGGCCACGATCAACCCCGGAATATCGCGCAGGACGGCCAGTGAATTGTCGTTGTGGAAATGCCCGCCGAAGCCGCGCTGATAGCCCAGACCGGCGATGCGCACGATCATCGGATTGGTGTATTGCCCGTCGGAAAAGAAGCTGAGCGTCGCCGCTTCGCCGCGCAACTGGTCTTCCGCGTTGTGCAGATAGGCCAGGAACTGGATTTCCGGGATGGGCAGCAACCCGTTATGGGCCATGCCGATGCCGAGACCCAGGATCGACTGTTCGTCCAGCAGCGTGTTGATCATGCGGGCCGGGCCGAACCGGTCGTGCAGGCGCTGCGTCACGCCATAGACGCCGCCCTTCGGGCCGATATCTTCCCCCGCCATGACGATTTCCGGATGGGTCAGCATCAGGTCCGTCAGCGCCATGTTGATCAGCTTCGCCATGTGTTGCGGCTGTTCCTGGGCGCGCAGATCGGCCTCCCCGAAACAGGCGTTGCGGGCGTCCGCCGACGGGCCGTTGGTCGGGCGGCAATCGCGCTTCGGCGGGATCAGGCTGGCCATCACCTGATCGGCCGTCTTCAGGCGCGGGCGTTTGATCGCCTCTTCCGCCGCCGCCTCGACCCGATCGGACGTGTCGGTATAGAGGCCCAGTGCCTCCTCCGCCGTCAGGATACCCTCGCGGATCAGCGTCCCCGCTGTGTACAGCAGGGGATCGCGCGCCTCGTCGGTTTCGATCTCCTCCTTGCTGATATAGGCGGTTTGGACGTCGGCCCCGGCGTGACCGTACAGCCGCACGCAACCCATATGCAGGAAGGCGGGCTTGCGGCGCGTGCGGGACCAGTCGGCGGCCTGTTTCGCGACGGCGTAGGTCTCCGCGATGTCCAGCCCGTCGCAGCGGAAATATCGCAGGCCCGGACGATGTTCGACGCTGGCCGCGACCCAGCCGCCGGGGGTCTTGGTCGATATGCCGATCCCGTTGTCTTCACAGACGAAGACCAGCGGCAGCGGTACGCCCTGATAGGAGGTCCAGCCCGCCGTGTTGATCGCGCCTTGCGCCGTCGAATGGTTCAGCGAGGCGTCGCCGAAGCTGCACACGATCACCGCATCGTCGGGCAGGGTGGCATGTTCCGGTTTCACCCGTTTCGCCGTGCCGATGGAATAGGCCGCGCCGACCGCCTTGGGCAGGTGGGATGCGATGGTCGATGTCTGCGGCGGGATGGACAGCGCCTTGGACCCCAGAACCTTGTGCCGCCCGCCGGAAATCGGGTCTTCCGTCGATGTGGTGAAGCTTAGCAACATGTCCCATAGCGGCGTTTGACCCGGTACCTGCCGGGACCGCTGAATCTGGAAGGCCGCGTCGCGATAATGCAGGAAGGCCATATCCGTCGGCCGGAACGCGGCGGCCACGGCGGCATTCCCTTCATGCCCCGACGATCCGATCGTGTAATAGCCTTCGCCCCGCGCCTGCAGCTTGCGGGAGATACGGTCCAGGTTCCGCGACAGGATCTGCGACTGATAGATTTCGACCAGCGCTTCCGGCGTCAGCCCGGCGTCTGCCAGCGACACGGTACCGGACCGCACGGGCAGATCGCCCGCCGCCACCCGGCGCAGAAAATTGTCATGAACGATATCGGCGCGATCCATCGCAAACTCCCCAGACTTGAATGACCAGAGACATGCAACGGTTCATCGGGAAGGGCAAGATAGAGTGGGTCGCTTTTCCTCACTCTATGCCCCCTCACGACGGAAGAGGGAGCGTGGTTACAGCATTTGGTGGCAGACACATCTACAAGGGAAAGCCGTGATTAAGGCGGCTGTTCTTGCACTACGTGGAATCGTTGCCTTGTTCTAGCGGTGTGAAGTCGTCGCTGAAGATCGAGTACTTGTATCGGAAATTGGTGGTTTGGGTTTCGCCAAAAGCGTCCACATATCGCGCGGTCCCCCATACAACGAAAGTATGGGTGTTGTTCTCGATCTCCGCGAAACGATCGGCAAAATCGTTCCCGCCTGGCTGAATGAAACGAGCGGTTATGACTTGGCTTGGCCCGATAGTTCCAAGTGGTGGAGGATCGTCGATAAGAAATCGGTAGTCAGACACTTCGTGGGTCGGGATAATTGCACACTTTACTCTACTAGTCGTGTCATTGGCAGGCGTCTGTCCGACATTCTTCAATACCACGCCTACAAACAGCCACCCCTCCTGATGTTCATAAAAAGACACCTTCTCGGGACTTATGTAGGCTCTGAGTTGGGCCTTGGCGGTTCTCTCCGTCACGTCCACGGCATCTCGCGCCGCCTCCGTAGCGAGTTCAGCTTGCCTAACGGCGTCTCGCGTGGCCTCCAGGGTCTTTACCAGAAAATACACAGCCACCCCGCTTATTATCGTAGCAATTGCGCTTACAAGCGTCATGGCCCATTGCGCCGGGCTATCTCCCCAAAACTGAAAGTCTTCAACTACCCGCTTTGGCAGCTCCGCCTCGGTATATTCAGCGCTCTTGGGTTCGCCGTCATGTGAGGCGCTGCTAGGTTCAGTGCCCCTAACTGGCCCCGACGCCCCATCAACGTTGGGCGCTTCTTCTGGGGGGTGAAGCGCGGTCTTATCGTCTGGTTGTTGGGACGATTCTTGTTGGTCGCTTTGTCGCTCTTGCTCGCTGACGGAATCCTGCCCCAGCGCGGGGCCACTCAGTGCCAGCGTTATTCCTAATGCAAGTGCGTGCATCCAATGGCGATAAGACATTGGGTGAAGGATACAGCAGAGAACCCGCCAAGCGAGATTTTATTGTAGATGTTCCGTGCGGACTTGTTGAACCGTATCTCAGCTATTCGTTATGAGCACCGTTTCATTTGCTCCTGTGGTTGAAAGAAAGCTCATTCGATACGAATGGATTTCAAGCTTTTCTCTCTTATCCTCAGGGCAAGGGCCGATGGTATGTCAGCGCGTGCCGGATGAGCATCCGCAGTTTTTCAATATCTGCAGACGTATCGAAAAGAACCGCCCGATTGCCGTCGAAAGTGAACTCGCCGGGGAAGAGCGCGCGGAAATCCGACATGACGGTGGTCTGGCAGTGGGTGTAGAGCGCCGCTCCGCCGGTTTTCGGCATGCCCAGTCGGATCGTAGTGCCGGATTTGGTCTCTGGCGTCAGATAGGCAGGTTGCCCCCATTTCAGGGTTTCCTCGATCGCGCCGACGCCGGGCGTTTCCGCCGCGACCTCAAAGATCAATGCGCGTAAGGCGAGGAGGGTGCCGCGCGCCGGTTCCGGGAAGGCGTCGAAGGCGGCTTCGACGTCTGGCGACTGGAACGGGCGCGCAGGATCGGTCAATACGGCGTGCCGTCCTTGTGCTTGAAGACCCATTGGTCGTTTTCGCGCACGGCCATGATGTCGTCGTTCGGGTATTCGCCGGAATCGCCGGGCAGGCGGTCGCCGATTTCCAGATAGGTGACGTCCTCGTCCGTATCGTTGCGCAGGTGGTGGGCCGCACCTTGTGCCGGGAATCCCATGACCATGCCGGGATCCATTCGGTATTCCTGGTCGTCGACCGCGACGGTCGGGTGGCCGGACAGGATATAGATGAATTCGTCCTGAACGCCGTGGCGGTGGTGCAGGGCGGACATGGCGCCGGGCTTGAGTACCGTTAGATTCACACCGAAGTTCTTCAGCCCGAAAGCGTCGCCCAATTGCCGTTTGATGCGGCCTTCCACCTTCACGGCAAATTCCGGCGGGTAGTTGGACGGCTTCAGGCGCGGCGCGATATCCGTCGCGGTCAGCGGTTTCAACGGAGTGTCGGCCATGGGGATTTAGTCCTTCGTCGGGGCCGTCTTTGCCTTCGCGGTTTTGGCGGCAGCCTTTGCAGTACCAGTTTTTGAAGGGGCGGCTTTGGGCGCGCTTTCCAGCTTGGCAAGGCGGGCTTCCAGGGCCGCGACCTTCTTGGTCAGGGCTTCCTGTTCCTCGCGGGCGGCGCGGGCCACATCGGCCATGGCGTCGAATTCGTCGCGCGGCACAAGGTCCATATCGGACAGGATGCGTTCCAGCCGTTGACGGATCGCGGCTTCCGCTTCCTGCTTCACCCCGCCCAGCGCGCCCATGGCGCCGCCGGTCAGTTTGGCGATATCGTCGAAAAGTCTGCCAGTCGTCTGCATGGGTCTTGCCCTCTTAACAGCGTGTGCGATGCACCTTACATAGTCCCGAACAGGCGACCGGGCAACGGTTGCGGTGCCGCAATCCCGGGTCTAGAAAAGGGGGCGGCGGCGAAAGCGGGTTTACGGGTGACCGTGTGACGGGCGCGATAATCAGTGAGGGACTGGCATGATCTTGGTTACCGGCGGTGCAGGCTTTATCGGCTCCTACCTTGTGGGGGAACTGGCGGCCCGCGGATTGGGTCCCGTCGCCGTCTGCGACCGGTTCGGCACCGGGGACAAATGGAAGAACCTTGCCAAGCATCCCGTCGCCGCCGTCATCCAGCCGGAAAATCTGATGGACTGGCTGGCGGAAAACGGCGGGTCGGTGAACTGCATCTTCCATATGGGCGCGATTTCCGCGACGACGGAGGCCGATACCGACCTGATCCTGGAAACGAATTTCAATCTGTCCCTGGCGCTTTGGTACTGGTGCGCGGAAAACGACTCGCGCCTGATCTACGCGTCCTCCGCCGCGACCTACGGCAATGGCGATCAGGGGTTCGATGACGACAACGACCCGGCGGCGCTGGCGGCGTTGCGGCCGCTCAATCCCTATGGCTGGTCGAAGAAGCTGTTCGACGTGAACGCCGTTCGGTTGGCGGCGCAGGGGGCGGCGCCCCTGCAATGGGTGGGGCTGAAATTCTTCAACGTCTATGGCCCGAACGAATACCATAAGGGCGGTATGCGGTCGGTCGCGCATCAGGTGTTCGAAATGATCCGCGATACGGGCCGGGCGACGCTGTTCCGGTCCCATCACCCGGATTACGAAGACGGCGGCCAGATGCGCGATTTCGTCTGGGTCGGCGATGTCGTGGATATGATGCTGTGGCTCTATGACAACCCGCATGTCTCCGGCATCTTCAACAGCGGGTCGGGCAAGGCGCGCAGTTTCCTGGACCTCGCCAATGCGACCTTCGCCGCGATGGACCGGGAAGTCGCGATCGATTGGCGCGACACGCCCGAAGAAATCCGCCGCCATTACCAATATTTCACGGAAGCGAGCATGACGCGGATTGCGGCGGCGGGATACAAGGCGCCGGGCACGTCGCTGGAAGAGGGCGTGGCCGCTTATGTTCAAAACTTCCTCGCCACCGACGACCGGTATCGCTGACCCTTAGTTTTTCGGAGCCGACATGCAGCAGGCTTTCTGGACCCACGACCTCGATCCGGTTCTGGTTTCCATCGGACCGTTCGACCTGCGCTGGTATGCGCTGGCCTATATCGTCGGCCTGATCGCCGGGTGGCGTTGGGGCATGAAGCTGGCGGCACGCAGCCCGCTGTCGATCGAACCCGACCATATCGATCGGTTTCTGACCTGGGCCGTGCTGGGCGTGATCGTCGGCGGGCGACTGGGCAACGTCATCTTCTATCATCCGGGTCAATATCTGGCCGACCCGATCAGCATCCTGAAAGTCTGGGAGGGCGGCATGTCCTTCCATGGCGGGTTGCTGGGCGTCATGGTCGCCATGATCCTGTTCGCGCGGAACAACAAGATTCCGTTGTTTTCCCTGACGGATATCATCTGCGCCGTCGCGCCGTTCGGCATTTTCCTGGGGCGGATCGCGAATTTCATCAATGGCGAACATTGGGGGCGCGTCGCCGATGTGCCCTGGGCGATTGCCTTTCCCAAGGCGATGGACCTGCTGCCCCGTCATCCCAGTCAGCTCTACGAGGCGGGGCTGGAAGGCATTCTTCTGTTGATCGCTGTCACGGTTGCCGTCCGAAAGTTCAACGGTCTGGCCCGTCCGGGTCTGGTGTCCGGTGTTTTCCTCGTCGGCTATGCCATCGCCCGGTCGGTGGGTGAACTGTTCCGGCAGCCGGAAGTTCTGATGCAGACATTGCCTTTCGGTACGACCTGGGGGCAGTGGTTGTCCTTGCCGATGTTTCTGGGCGGCGTCTGGCTGATCGCGCAGGCCCTGCGGAAAGCGCCGGTGCCGATGCCCGCCCCGACCAAGACACCCAAGAAGAAACAGGCCGCATGACGCCGCTGGAAGCGCATCTACGCCGCCGTATCGCCGTCGAAGGGCCGATTCCCCTGGATACCTATATGGGAGAGGCCTTGGGCAACCCGGCCCATGGGTATTACATGACCCGCGACCCGTTCGGGCGGGCGGGGGATTTCACCACGGCGCCTGAAATCTCCCAGATGTTCGGGGAATTGATCGGCCTGTGGTTCGCCGAAATTTGGCGACAGATGGGCCAACCGAACCGTTTTCATCTGGTCGAATTCGGGCCGGGGCGGGGGACCTTGTCCGCCGATCTGCTGCGCGCGGCGAAGCGGCTGCCGGGCTTCCTGGATGCCTGTTCGCTGCATCTGGTGGAAACCAGCCCGGTCCTGAGAGAGGCACAGCGCAAGACCCTGTCGTCCAGCGGCGTGACGCCGGAATGGCATGGCGATATCGCGGAATTGCCCGACGACGCGCCCTTGCTGATCGTCGCCAATGAATTCTTCGACGCGCTGCCGATCCGTCAAATGCAACGGGTTGAAGGCGGATGGCGCGAACGTCTGGTCGGGATCGACCCGAATAGCGACGCCCTGGCCATAACCCTGGCAGGTGGGACGGGACCGTTGGAGGCGTTGATCCATCCGTCGAAGCGCGACAGCGCGAAGGTCGGCAAGGTGGTCGAACTGGCCCCCATCGCGTGGCGCATTGCGGGCGATCTGGGCGCGCGGCTGGCGGCCCAGGGCGGGGCGGCGCTGATCATAGATTATGGCTATGCCGGTCCCGCTACCGGCGATACGTTGCAGGCGGTAAAGGCGCATGAACCCTGCGGCATTTTTGAAACGCCGGGCGACGCGGACCTGACTGTCCATGTGGATTTCACGGCCCTGGCCCATGCCGCGACGCAGGCCGGATGTCGCGCCGCCCCCTTGCTGACCCAGGGGGAATTTCTGCATCGTCTCGGGATCGACATCCGCACCCAGACCCTGATCCAGGCGGCACCGGAACCGATGCGAGACGGTATCCTGGCGGCACGCAGCCGCTTGATCGGTGAGGAGGCGATGGGCACCCTGTTCAAGGTTCTGGGCCTCGCCGCGCCGGAGATGCCCGTGCTGCCCGGAATGGAAGAAACAGGAACCGAAGAATGACCGCCGATATGCTGGTGCTGACCGACCCGACCCTAATCGCCGAAACCGGCGTTCGGCACGGCTATTTCACGCGGATCGGCGGTGTCAGCGATGGAATATTCGCCGGGTTGAATATCGGCATCGGATCCGCCGACGAAAAAAGCCGCGTGCAGGAAAACCGGGCGAAGGCGATGGCCTGGCTGGGGCAGCCAGCGACCGCACTGACGACGCTGTATCAGATACACAGCGCGGATGTCGTGACCGTCGAGGCGCCCTTTGGCGATGGGAATCGTCCGGATGCGGACGGGGCGGTGACGAACCGTCCCGGTATCGCGTTGGGCATTGCGACGGCGGATTGCGCGCCGGTCCTGTTCGCCGACGGTAAGGCGGGGGTGATCGGCGCCTGTCATGCGGGCTGGCAAGGCGCGGTCGGCGGCGTGATCGGCAACACCGTCGATGCCATGGAACGCCTGGGCGCGGACCGCGATGCGATCACGGCCGTGTTGGGCCCCTGCATCCATCAGGTTTCTTATGAGGTTGGGCCGGAATTCCGCGACCGGTTCCTCGCCCAGAATTCCGCGAATGACCGTTTTTTTGTCGCATCGGATCGGGACGGGCATTTTCGTTTCGATCTTCCGGCCTATGTCCTGGCACGGATATCGGATACCGGCGTGGGGCGGATAGGTCATGTCGCGGAAGATACATATGCCGATCCCGCCCGCTTCTACTCTTATCGTCGGGCGACCCATCGCGACGAGCGCAACGCGGTGGGCAAGATCGATTACGGGCGGCTTCTATCCGCCATTGTTCTGGAGGGGTGACGATCATGGCGGTTCATTTTTCGACGGAAGAACTGGCGGCGCGGCGCGCAAAAGCATGCGCGACCATTCAGGATGCCGGGCTCGACGGGATGCTGATCTTCCTGCAGGAAAGCATGTATTGGCTGTCCGGCTATGACACGTTCGGATACTGCTTCTTCCAATGCTTCTATCTGGGGGCGGACGGGAAGTTCTTCCTGCTGACCCGCGCGCCGGATTTGCGGCAGGCGCAGCATACCAGCGTGATCGAGGATATCCGCATCTGGGTCGACCGGGACGGGGCCAATCCGGCGCTGGACCTGCGCGCGGCGCTGCAAGATGTCGGCGCGGCGGGCAAGAGTCTGGGCGTGGAATACGAGGCCGCCGGCCTGACCGCGTATCGCGGAAAACAGGTTGAGGCCGCGCTGGACGGATTCTGCACGCTGGTCGAGGCGAACGACCTGATCAACAGCCTGCGGATCGTCAAAAGCGAGGCGGAATTGGCCTATATCCGCAAGGCGGGCGAGTTGGCCGACGATGCCTATGACGCGGCGGTCGCCTGCACGGCGGCGGGCGTAGATGAAGGCCTGATCCTGTCGCGCATGCAAGGCGCGGTGTTCGAGGGGGGCGGAGATTATGCCGGGAACGAATTCATCATCGGGTCCGACCGGGACGCGTTGTTGTGCCGGTACAAGTCGGGCCGCCGCACCCTGTCCGCCAATGATCAACTGACCTTGGAATGGGCCGGGTCCTATCGGCGCTATCATGCCGCCATGATGAACACGTTCATCATCGGCAAGCCGACGCCGGAACACCTGACCATGTACGATGCCGCGAAGGAAGCCCTGCTGGCCTGCGAGGCGGCGATGAAGCCCGGCAATATCATGGACGACGTGTTTCAGGCCCATGCGACGGTCCTGGACGCGCATGGGCTGCGGTCCCATCGCCTGAATGCCTGCGGCTATTCGATGAGCGCGCATTACGCGCCGTGCTGGATGGATTGGCCGATGTTCTATGAAGGCAATCCGGTCGTCATGGCGCCGGGCATGGCTTTTTTCATTCACATCATCATCATGAATTCGGAAAAGGGGCTGGCCATGTGCCTGGGCCGCAGTTCGATCATTGAGGAAGGCGGATCGAAAACCGTGTCGCGCAGCCCCCTGGATATGGTGGTTTTGTAACCGGCCATGTCGCGCGTCCTTTCCGTCCTGGTGCTGTCTACCGCGCTGTTGGTTGCGGCCTGCGGTCCTATTCCGCAGCCCTATCGCGAAACTGCGGCGGAAAAGGCGGACAATCCGTTGCTGGCCATCCCGGATGGGGCGGGCATCACCGTCGCGCCGGTCACCGGGGCGGATCCGGCCTTGTCCGGTCCCCTGACGGAGGCGCTGGTCGCGGAATTCGAGAAGATCGGCATCCCGGCCTCCGCCGGGGCGGCGCTGACCAATGCGTTGCTGTTGGAAGGGGCGTCGCGTTGGCGGGACGGGCAGGCCGTGATCGACTGGCGTCTGACCGACCCGGACGGGGTTGAACGCGCCTTCGGCACGACGCAGGTTAATGCGACGCAGGCGGCCTATGACATGGGGTCTCCCTTCCTGATCCAGGATATTGCCCGCGATGGCGCCCTTTTGATCGCGGCGGCGCTGCGGCCCGAACTGGCCGTTCCCATCGAGGAATTCGGTGCCCCGAAACTGGCGGTGATCGGTGTCCGCGGCGCGCCGGGGGATGGCGACCGCGCGCTGGGCCGCGCCATGGGGGCGGTCTTGAAACGAGCCGGAATCGATATCCAGAAAGACCCGGATGCGGCCGATGTCCAACTGGCCGGAACCGTCAGTGTCGAACCGATCAACGAGGCCGCGGAAAAGGTCGATATCCATTGGGTCGTGATGGACCGGGACGGGAATATCGTCGGGTCCCTGACGCAATCCAACGCGGTGCCGAAGGGCGCCCTGGACGACCGCTGGGGACAGGCGGCCTATGATGCGGCCTTCGCCAATGTTGATGCGATTCAGGCCATCCTGGACCGCATGGCCGAAATGCGCAGCCTGGGTACCGACGCGACGCAGTAACGCGTCACTCTGTTTCTTTCTGTTCCGTCAGAAGATGCGGGGCGATGAATTTTCTCGCCCATTCCGCTTCTTTCGGGACGAAGAGATAATTAATTCCAAGCACAAAATACATGTAGTCATTATCGGAAAAGAAGTCGCACAACCGTTGTTGGTCGACCTTGATGCCTTCGCACAGCACGATAGGGCGGTGTTCTGTCACCGTGTCCGGGGCATCGCACAAGGCCTCGCATTCCATGCCTTCAATGTCGATCTTGATGAAATCGGGTGGATAGGGCTGCAAATCGGAAAGGGGGATCATCGGTACGGTCACGGTCGGCGACCCGGATAGGTCCTGACCGATGAATTCCGATCCTTCAGATTGCCGCAGTTCCAGCGACCCGAAGCTGCCGGTCTGGGAATAGTCCGGTTCTCGAAAGCTCAGCCGATCTCGCGCGGCACCGATCGCGGCATTGACCGGCACGACGTTGAACAGATTGTTGATGGCGATATTGCCGCACAACATATGAAAAATACGCGGCTGAGCCTCTACGGCGCAGACGGCGAGATCCCGGCCCAGTTCCCGCGCCCAAACAAGGGTATGGCACCCGATATTCGCGCCGATGTCATAGGCGACGACAGGCCGGTTCAACGCCACGCGCATGGCTTTCAGCAATTCGCTGGTGAATGCGACTTCGGCCTGATCGAAGGCGCCGGTCGTCAACAACTGATGGCCGACGCCGATAGGTCCGCCGTTTGACGGGACATGTCGGTCCAGCCGGTTCACGATCATCGTGCCATGCCATGTGTTCAGGATTACGTTCGGCTTCATTTTGTCCCGGCCGGATCGCGATGGTCGCCGCATATTGGCAATTCTACCGATGATGTGCAATGGCCCCATTTACGCGCGGAAACAGGCGCTTGCGGTCCCCGTGCGACCGATACAAAGTCGCGCGATAACTTGTCTGGAGCGCGCAACATGACATCGAAAAGCACCAAGGAACCGTGGATGAACGCCGACGAATTCGGGCGGTCGATCCCAAAAGGGTTGGGCATCAATCTGCTGGTGAAGGATGTCGAGGCGTCGGTCGGCTTCGCGATGCATGTTTTAGGCGCAAAGGCCGTTTATGCCGATGAGGATTTCGCCGTGATGGTCGAACCCGTGAGCGGCGCGCAGTGGCTTCTTCATGCCGATCATACCTATGACAAGCATCGGTTCTCCGGCCTTGTTCGGTCCGTTCAGGGGCGTGGGCCGGGGGTTGAAATCCGGCTATACGGCACCGATCCGGACGGCGCGGAAGCGCGTGCCCGGGAATGGGGATATCAGGTATTGGAAGGCACGATCGACAAGCCCCACGGGTTGCGCGAATGTTACCTGTTCGATCCGGACTGGTACTGTTGGGTGCCCAGCGTCCCAATCACCGAATAAGTCGATTTACGCCCTATCGGAATCGCGCGACACTTGTATTCGTGACAGAGATGGGTGGGTTGCTTCGGTTGATTGGGAGACTGGGTCGTGCCGAAAACAGAACGCCAAGTACCGAACCATCTGACCGCCAGCCATATCTATGGCGTCACGGAAGGATCGGACGCGCCGACCGTCTATTTCAAGGACGGGTTGGGCAAGATCACGCGCTTCACGCAACGGCACAAGAATCCCGACAATATCGGTTATCACCCGGCACGAGGGACGCATCTGTTCTTCGGCAATGTCCCGGAATCGATGTTGGTCACCACGAATTCACAAGGCCAAACCGTCGATAAATCATGGAGCAAGGTCGCCAGCGAATTGAAGGCGCAGGGTTGGAAAACCCCCGAAGGGACAGGGCGGGGGGTCCTGTTCGAAGTCGTCGATACCGGCGGCGGAAAGGTCAGCCTCCACCGGTCGCGCGGCACCTTCCGCGAGGTGAAGGACATGAACGAAAAGCGCAAATACTTCGCGCAGCTTCAGGGGCCCAACCACTATCGTGCGATGGACCCGATGACCCAGGAATTCTATTTCACCCAGACAGCGCCGCAGTGAGGTCAGGGCGGGGGTAGATTACCCCCGCATGCGTTCCGCTTTCGGGTCGAAGAGCGGTTCGGTCTGGATCGTGGCGGGCAGCATTTCGCCGAAGACTTCGATATTGAAGGCGCCGGTCGTCGTGTCCTCCGCCTGTTCCGCCGGGACGTATCCCATGGCGACGGAACAATCGGCGGCATGGGCGTAACTGCCCGACGTGACATAGCCGACGATCTTGCCGTCGCGATAGATCGGTTCGTTCCCCATGACGTCGCAATCCGTGGCCTGCACGGTCAGGGTGACCAGGCGTTTGGCCGGGCCGTCTTCCTTTTCCTTGCGGGCGGCGTCCTGGCCGATAAAGCCGTTCTTGGTCAGATCGACGAAGCGGCCCATCCCGGCGGCATAGGGACCATAGATTGGCCGGTATTCCGTCGCCCAGGACCCGAACTGCTTTTCCAGGCTCAACGACCGCATGGCCCGCGCGCCGAATAGCTTGATGCCGAATTCCTCGCCCGCCGCCAGCAATTCATCCCACAGGCGGGCGTGGAATTCCGGCTTCACCCAGATTTCGTAGCCCAGGTCGCCGGTGAAGGTGACGCGCCCGACGATGGCATGGGTCATGCCGACTTCCATTTCCTTGATTTGCAGGAATTTGAAGGCGTCGTTCGATACGTCGTCATAGGTCAGCTTGGCCAGCACGTCGCGGGCCTTCGGTCCTGCGAGGCTCAAGCCGACAAGGCCCTGACCGTGGGCGCGGATCGATACGCTGCCGGCCCCCTTTTTCGAGTCGGGCGGCAGGTGTTCTTCGAACCAACGCATGTGATAGGTCTCGCCCGTGCCGGACCCGAAGATAAAGAACCGGTCGTCCGACAGTTTCGCGAGGGTGAAGTCGCCGATGACCTTACCGTTTTCGTTCAACATCGGGGCCAGCGTCATGCGGCCGGTACGCGGCATCTTGCAAGCCATCATGTGGCTGAGCCAGGTTTCCGCGCCGGTTCCGGTGACTTCGTATTTCGCGAAGGAGGAAATGTCGCACAGGCCGACGGATGTCCGTACCGCCTTGCATTCCGCCTTGATGTGCTCGAAGGCGTTGGAGCGTTTGAAGGTGACTTTTTCGACCGGCTCCATCCCTTCCGGCGCATACCATAGGGCCTGTTCCAAGCCGTAGGTGACGCCGAAGACGGCATTGGCCGCCTTTTGCTTTTCATAAATCGGCGTGGTGCGCAGCGGCCGCGCGGCGGGCAGTTCTTCGTTGGGGAAGCGCACCTTGAACCGGCGGGAGTAGTTTTCGCGGACCTTGGCATTCGTATAGGCCATCGAGGTCCAGTCGCCGTAGCGCGCCACGTCCATGCCCCAGATATCGAAACCCGGATCGCCGTCGATCATCCAGTTGGCAAGCGCCAGGCCGACGCCCCCGCCCTGGCTGAACCCGGCCATGACGCCGCAGGCACACCAATAGTTCTTCAGGCCCCGGACCGGGCCGACCAGCGGGTTGCCGTCTGGGGCGAAGGTGAAGGGGCCGTTGATGATTTGCTTGATGCCGGTGGTCTGGAACGGTGGGAAATGGCGGAAGCCGACTTCCAGCGACGGCGCGATGCGGTCGAGATCCTCCGGCAGCAATTCGTGGCCGAAATCCCAGGGCGTTTCCTTCGGCGACCACGGCACGCAGGCCTTTTCATAGGTGCCCATCAACATGCCCTTGCGTTCCTGGCGCATGTAGATTTCGCCATCCGGATCGACGACATGCAGGACTTCCTTGCCGGTGGTACGGTTAATTTCCTCGACCTCCGGCATGTCCTCCGTGATCAGATACATGTGTTCCATCGCCAGGACCGGCAGTTCGATGCCGACCATGCGCCCGACTTCGCGCGCCCATAGGCCGCCTGCATTGACGACATGCTCGGCGCGCACGGTGCCTTGTTCGGTGACGACGTCCCAATGCCCTTCCGGTGTTTGGATCAGTTCCACGACCCGGTTGCGCAGCACGATTTCCGCCCCGCCGATCTTGGCGGATTTGGCATAGGCATGGGTCGTGCCGGACGGGTCCAGGTGTCCGTGCATCGGTGTCCACAGCGCGCCCAGGAATTCGTTGGGGTCCATGATCGGCAGGATCTTTTCTGCCTCCTTGGAGGTCATCAGCTCCGTGTCGATGCCCAGCAGCTTTTCCTGGGACTGCATGACCTTCAACAGTTCCAAGCGTTCCGGCGTCGCGGCCAGAAACACGCCTTCGGTAAGGTGGAAACCGGTGGATTGACCGGAAATCTCCTCGATCTCCTTGTACAGGTTGATCGTATAGGATTGTAGCTTCGCGACCTGCGGGTCGCCGTTCAGGGTGTGGAACCCGCCCGCCGCGTGCCAGGACGACCCGGAGGTCAGTTCGGACCGTTCGATCAGCATGACATCGCGCCAGCCCAGCTTGGTCAGGTGATACAGAACCGAACATCCGACGACGCCGCCGCCGATCACCACGACTTGAACTTGCGATTTCATACTCTGCCATCCCGTTGCATTGATCCGGCCGGTCAACAGCCCTTCCGTTGCGACACTCGCCTACCCTGCAATCCGTGGAGGATCGCCCCGCGACGTGAATTGTTCCGTTTTTGCCGCTTCTGTCGCAAGTGGGAAACTTCCCGATTGACGGGATTTTAAAACGGGTCTCAGAGTTTTGCGGGAGACATTTAGAACAAGGACCACGGGCATGGAACACGACCCCTTTATCCTGGGTGAAAAGCGTAAGATCGATCCGTATCGCAGACCGATCGGTACCGGGGATATGTTGGGGGACGGCACGCCCAACAATTACGATCGGGTCGAAATCGGCCCGACCGACCTGGCCTTCCGGGAATGGCAGGCGCTGGGCCTGACGCTGCCGGACATGCCGGCCTTGCGGGATTACCGGCTGTCGCGGCTGGTCACGGAAATGCAGGCGCGGGACTACGGGGCGCTGCTGCTGTTCGATCCGCTGAATATTCGATACGCGACGGATACGTCGAATATGCAGATATGGGTCATGCACAATTTCTGTCGCGCCGTCCTGGTAACGGCGGACGGGCATTTGACCCTGTGGGATTACAAGCCCGCGAAGCATCTGTCGGCCTATCTGCCCAATGTGCACGACCTGCGGACGGGGGCGGACTTCTTCTATATGGATGCGGCGCAGAGGGCGGAGGAACGCGCGCTGGTCTTCGCGCAGGAAGTCGACGCCATCGTGCGGGAACGCATCGGCGGGTCCAACCGGCGGCTGGCGGTGGACAAGATGGAACTGGCCACCCATTGGGGGCTGGAGAAATGCGGCTTCGAGATCAAGATCGGGCAGGAAGTGACCGAACATGCCCGCAAGATTAAGAACGCGAACGAGCTGAACGCCATGCGCTGCGCCATTGCGGGCTGCGAGGCGGCGATGGCGGAAATGCAGGCCGCCGTCCGCCCTGGCATGACGGAGGTCGAAGCCTGGGCGGAATTGCAAAAAGGCAATCATATCCGTGGCGGAGAATGGATCGAAACCCGTATCCTGTCATCCGGCCCGCGCACCAATCCGTGGTTCCAGGAATGCGGCCCCCGCGTGATGAAGGAAGGCGACATCCTGGCCTATGATACCGATATGGTCGGCGCCTACGGATATTGCGCGGACCTGTCCCGAACCTTCAAGATCGGCGACGGCAAGCCTACCGATGCGGAACGGGAGGCGTATCAGGTCGCCCATGACCAGATTCAGAACAATATGCAGTTGCTGAAGCCGGGCGTGTCCTTCCGCGAATTGACGGAAGGCGCGAAACCCCTGCCGGAAAAATTCCGGGAACGGCGCTATAGCGTCATGTATCACGGTGTCGGCCTGTGCGACGAATACCCGGCAGTGGTCTATCCCGAGGATTGGGAGTCCGTCGGCTATGACGGTGAACTGGTGCCGGGTATGGTCGTTTGCGTCGAAGCCTATGTCGGTTCTGTCGGCGGACCGTGCGGCGTGAAGCTGGAAGACCAGGTCGCGATCACGGAGACGGGTTACGAAAACTTGACCCGCTACCCGTTCGAAGACCGCCTGTTGGCATAAGCGCTAGGTCGGACGGCAGGGCGGTTTCAGCCTCCGTGTCGTCGTCTGACAGCCCCCAATCGGCGAGCGTGTAGCGGCTGCCATGCACCGTACCGGAACCGAGCGCGAGGCAGCGCTTCCGGTTCAGCACGTCCTGTCGGTATTTTTCGCGCGATCCCATGGCGACCTTTTCCGCGACGATTTCCCGGCGTCGGCGTTGATCCAGATGTGCTTCCGCATCGAATGCGGCGCGAATTTCCGCGATCTCGTTGATGCCGCCGTTCTGCACCGCGATGTCGAAGCACAGCGCATGGCCCAGCGGGCCGGTCAGGCCGAACCGTTCCGCATCCCGGACCGCGATGCGCCAAAATTTTTCGCGGGCGCGGGCGGATTGAACGGCCTGGGCCGGTTCCGTCGCCCCCAATCGGGCGAAGCCGCGCGCCCAGTCTTCGCGCAAACGGTATTTGCGGGCGCCCAGGCTGATGGAATCCGCCCAAGCGATCCGGCGCGCGCGATCCGATCCCAGAACACGCCGCAATTCGTCGGTCAGTCCGCCGAAGGCGCGGGACAGGCTGCCCGGTGCACGGGCCTCGATATCGCCCAGGACCGTCGCCAATTCGCCGGAGGCCAGGGTGAATCCGATGATCCCCCAGGTTACGCCCGCGCCATCGAAGTTGCCGACGGCCAGACCATAGCCGTGACCTTCGAAAGTGCCGGTGAGGGCGAGGCACAGATCGAAGGTTTCCGGTACGGGGTGTTCCGGGAACAGGCAGGACCAGCTTACTCCGTCCAGCACGCCGCTGGGCGGCAGCCCGGCATCCGCCTGAAAGGCCTTCAAGCCGCGTTCCGACCCGGCGCCGAAAATACCGTCGATCCCGTTCACGGTATAACCGCCGTCGGTCAGGCGGCGCTGCATCGATTCAACGAGGCGGCCCCGAACGGACTGGCAGCCAGGGGCGGCGCGGCGCGCGAATACCGGTGTTTCCTGTGCATGGGTCATTGTTGCCTCCTTCGGTGTGGAGGCGAGATAATAGGAACATTAGAAAAACAATCAAGATATAAAAGAGGAACAAATGTCAGGAGACTAATTGCCCTGCCTTGATCCACCAAGCATCCGGGACCGCAGGATCACGGGCCAATGCTGTCGCCGCAGCCTGTGCGGAGTCTGCTGTGTCGAACAAGCCGAAACAGGTCGCGCCACTGCCCGACATGCGCGCCAATCGGCAGGAGGGAAGGGTGCTGAAGGCCGTCAGGATTGTTTTGATTTCCGGACAGACCGTAACGGCGGCATCGGTCAGGTCGTTCGGTTCGTCGGCGAGGAAGGCCAATACTGTTTCTCTGTCCCAAGCGTCAGGAATGGACGATGCGGCGGGGGAGAACGATCCGACACGCGCCTTGAATACCGCCGGGGTCGGGCAGGGCGCGCCGGGATTGACCAGCACGATACCGAGTGACGGTAGCGGCGGGATCGGCGAGAGCGTTTCCCCGATCCCCGACATGCGACAGGCCCGCCCCCGCAGGCAGACGGGAATATCCGCGCCCAAGGACAGGGCGACGCCCGGCAGGGCCGGGTGGTCGGGATCGATGTCCCATAAATCGCAGAGCAATCGCAGAGCCGACGCCGCATCGGCGCTGCCGCCGCCGATGCCGCCAGCAGCGGGCAATTCCTTCGAAAGAGTCAGGGACGCGCCCAAACCTGCCGGGATATCAAAGCGATCGGCCAAGGCCTCGGCGGCTTTCACCACAAGGTTTGACGCATCGGCGGGAACGATACCCGCGAAGGGGCCGGTGATGCTGAACGTGATGTCATTGCTTGGCGAGACGGACAGGCGGTCGCCGAAATCGGTGAAGGCGACGAGGCTGTCCAACAGGTGGTAGCCGTCCGCCCGCCGTCCGGTGATCCGCAGGCTCAGATTAACCTTCGCCGGGGCCAGCATCGTGAATGTCGGTCCGGTCATTCCTTGGCGGCGGACTCGACGGCGTCGAGTCCGGATTTGAGTTTGCTTTCGATGGCCTCTCGCAGATCGTCGTCGACATCTTCCAGATCCAGCGCATGGGTCCATTGGTAACGGGCTTCGGTCCGACGACCGACGCGCCAATAGGCATCGCCCAGATGATCGGCGATCACACCGTTTTCCGGGCGTAGCTGCATGGCGCGTTCCAGTTGAACTACGGCCTCGTCATACTGACCCAGCCGATAATAGGCCCAGCCCAGACTGTCGACGATGAAGCCGTTGTTGCGGCGCTGATCGACGGCCTTGCGGATCATGTCCATGCCTTCTTCGACATGGATGCCCTTGTCGACCCATGTATACCCCAGATAATTCAGCACGAAGGGTTCGTCGGGATTAAGTTCCAGCGCTTTCTTCAGGTCCTCTTCGGCCTCTTCCCAGCGGTCGGTGCGTTCCAGTGTAATGCCGCGATTGTAGAACAGCGTCCAATGGCGCGGCTCTACGGTCTTCACGCGGTCCAGGGCGCGGTCGTAATATTCCGTGCCCTCGGCGAAGCGGTCGCGCGCCCGCATCAGGAAGCCCAGTTGTTCCAACGCCTCGATATCGTCGGGGCGTTCGTCCGCCATTTCCTCGAAATGCTCGATCGCCTCGTCGTCGCGTTTCAACTGCATCAGGTTGTCGCCGATTTCCATGCGGGCGTCCCAGCCGTAATGAGAGTCCGCCGGAATTTCGCGCAGTTCGGCAATCGCCTCGTCGTTGCGCGAGAAGCTTTCCAATATGGCCGCGACGATCATGCGGCCCAGATCGTTCTTTTGGTCCAGATAGACCGCCAATCGCGCATAGCGCAGTCCGATCAACGGGGCCTGATGGCGAACCTGAAGTCCCAGATTGACCAAGGCGTCCGCCGCGCCGGCCAAGGGGCCGTCGATTAACGGCGTCAGTTTACCGGTTTCGTCCAGTTCCGATAGATCCTGCTCGATCAGCGAAACGCCTTCATGCAGCGCGTTGTAACTGGTCAGCAGTTCTTCCGCCGCGTCCTTCTCGCCCAGGGCCAGTTTCGCACGGGCGGCGGCGCGGACAATGCCGATCGTGGCGGATTCCAGGTTTTCGACATGCGGCGATAATATCGCATCCGCTTCCTCGTTACGGCCGGCGTCCAGAAAGATTACGCCCGCATGGAAGTCATGCAGGTCCGGCAGTTCCTTTTCCGCGCGCAGCGGTGCCAATCTTTCGATCGCGGCGTCGGTCGCGTCGCGTCCCCGTTCCGCCCAGGCCGCGATGACGGGCGCGGAAAACCGCGCCAGGGCGATGCGGCGTTCCGGTTCAAGGATGGAAACCGCACGTTCCCAATCGCCCCGTTTCATGGCAGCGGCGGCAAGCGTGATGGCAGCGATGTCCACCTCGCTGGGATAGACGGCGATTTGTGGCCGGGCGAGGTCTACCGCGCGTTCAATCCGACCGGCATGCAGATTGGCCAGCATGCCGCGCCGTTGCAGCAGCGGGTCGTCCGGGCGGTTTTCCAGAACTTGATCGAGGAGATCGGCGGCGCGGCTGAAATCCGCGACGATTTCAGCGTGCTTCGCGCCCATATAGGCGCCGTAGAATGCATCCGTTTCCGACGGTGCGGCCAGAACGGTGTCTTCGCTGGTCTGGTCCGCAGACGAATGGACGGGGACCGCGGCAAGGATTGCGCAGGCGGTTCCGACAATCGCGCCGAAAGTCCGAACAGAGACACCAATTCCACTTTTCATCACACCCGCCAATCGAAAGGGGATTCACAAGAACCATGGAATCGTAAGATAGAGAGTATGGGGCAGCCTTGCCACCACCTTGGGGACGATCGTTTCGGTAAAGTCCGGAATTTATCGATTTCACGGCGCGAAGGCTGGCTCCAGCGCGTGCAATTGGATAGAACGAGGTAAGAGGGGGCGATTCTGATCAATCGAGACATCGCATCGGGTCTTCCACTCAGGTCCGGGCCGCCGGTCGGTTGTTAGGCCGGGGCTCATAGGGTCGAACGATATGGGGAAGATGCGCATCCTGAAAGTCGCCGCGATTTGCGCGGCAACCTGCTTCGGCGGGACTTTCGGCGTGCGCGCGCAGGATAACGCGGCCCCGGTTGGCGAAGGACCGGTCAATCCGGCATCCGGCGGGGCCCTTGAAACGCTGATTTCCGAAGTCGTCGAAACCCATGACCGCGTGCTCGCCAGTCAGGCGCGGGTGGAGGCGGCGCGACAACGGTCTTATGAATCGCTTGGTGCTTGGTATCCGTCCTTGGACCTTACCGCCAATGTTGAACGCTATAAGCTCGAACGCTCCCAACAGAACGGGTTGATTGAACCGGCGCAGGAAGTCTCTGCGGAAATCTCGCAGCTTCTTTGGGATTTCGGGGCGACCAACGCGACGATCGAACGGGCGCGGTTGGAACACGTACAGTCGGAAATCTCTCTGGTTCAGACGCGGCAGAATTTGATCGCGGAAGCGCTGGCGGCCTATATCAACCTGCTGCGCAGCGCCGATGTCCTGGTCTTCGCGGAACGGTCCGTTGAAAATATTCGCCGCCAGACCGGTTTGGAAGAAGCCCGGATCGAAGCCGGATCCGGCCTGTCGACCGACCTGTTGCAGGCGAAGACGCAATTGGCGGGCGCGCAAGCCCGCCTGGTGGACGCGCAGGGCGGCCTGGAAATCGCATTGAACCGCTATCGCGCCGTATTCGGCGACGTGCCGACCGCAATGGATGAACTGCCGGGGATCGATATCGACCGGTCCGCAATGCCGACCAGCCTGGACGAAGCGCTGATCCTGGCCTTCAAGGGGAACCCGGACATCCGATTGGCCAGTATCGACATTTCCCTGGCCAATCAGGATCGCATCGCCAGCAAGCAGGGCGACTTCTTCCCGACCTTCGAAATCGTCGCGGATCGGACGATGACGAAAAACGACGCGGGGGTGATCGGCCGCAAGATCGAATCCTCGATCAAGCTGGAACTCAGCTTCCCCTTCAATCTCGGGTTCACCGCGATCAACACGCTGCGTGCGGCGCAATCGGACGTCGTCGCGTCCAACCGCACCATGGCGGATTTGGAACGCACCGTCGAAGAGCGCGTGCGCAACGCCTGGAAACAGTTGGAGACCGCGCAATTGCGATCCGGTCACCTGTTCGATCAGGCGGGTATCGCGAAGGCGTTTCTGGATGTCGCCATTCAGGAACGCAGCCTGGGACAACGGTCGTTGATCGACGTGCTGGCCGGGGAAACCTCCCTGATCAACGCGCAAAGCGATGCGGTGTCGGCGGAAGCGGAGGTCTTGTTGGCGATCGTCGAACTTCTCGCGGCATCCGGCGCATTGGAATACGACATCATCCTGACGGTGCCGCGCAAGGACCGCAGCGAAATGCTGGAGCCGATCAGCGGGTTGTGGGGTGCCGGGCCGGACCCGGCGATGCAATTGCTGCAATCGCCGACCGGTTTGGGGGAAACGCTGGACCCGTCGTCGCTGATCCTGGATCCGTCGCAGACCGGGGATGGTACGACGACGATCACGCCGCCGCCGGGTGCGTCTCCGCCGGGCGCACCGCCCGTCTCAACACTTGAACCGGCCGAACCGCCCGCAGCGGCGGAACCGGTGCCCTCGCCGGATTTGGGTGTGGAGGCGGAACCGTCCCCACAAGACGGCGACGTTCTGCGCGATAGTCTCCTGGCGCCGCCGAGCTTCGATGCGCCGCCGCGTCCGGAACCGCCTTCCGCCCCGGCTCGTGGGGAAGAACCGACCGGTGCAGTTGATGAAACCGCGCCGCAATCCGAAGGCGGAAACGGCCAAGGTGATGGGGAACTCGACAACCCGCTCTTCCAATGGGCACAATAACTCCGTAGTTGTAGGCGTGGTCATAAGCGTGGGCGCGGTGTGCGGTTCGGTTTGCCCGGATCGCACGGCCGATAGGTGACGGGAGGCGGCATGAACGAACTTTGGGCCAGGCTCAGGCAGAGGCCGGGACCGGCGGTTCTGATGTTCGTTGCCTCGCTATTCGCGAACATCCTGGGGCTCGCCTCCTCGCTCTACGTCATTCAGGTTCTGAAGCGTTACGTCTCCTATGGCGTCGATGCGACGCTCGCCACGCTGACGGTCGGCGTGATTCTGGCCATCGTCTTCGAATTCGGCTTCCGGTGGAGCCGTATGAAATTGGCGGCCGTCGTCTCGGGGCGCCCGGATCACGAACTGGGGATCGGTGCCTTCGGTATCCTGGCGACCGCGCAATTGGGCGATTTGAACAAGCTGGCGCCGGGCGAACGTCGCGAAGCGGTCTCAAGCGTCGAACAGGTGGAAAGCGGCTTTTCCGCGCCGAACCTGACCGCATTGTTCGATCTTCCCTTCAGCATCATCTATGTCGGGGCGATCTATCTGTTCAGTCCCATGCTGGCCGGTATCGTGCTCGCCTTCCTGATTTTTGTGGCGACGGTCGGGGTCTTGAACCAAATGGCGGTGCGCCCCTTTACCCGGAAACTGGCGGAACATCAGTCCGTGGGGCATGGGTTGATCGGGACGACATCGACCGCGGCGGAAAGCGTGCGGGCCTTCGGCGCCGCGCAAAAGCTGATCGGGGATTGGTCGGCCAATTTGACGGCGGTGCAATCGCTACGGCGCAGCCTCGCGCGGCGGCAAGGCGTCGTTCAGTCGATGACGCAAAGCGCCCAGGGATTGATGGGCGCGGCTGTGATCGGCGTCGGTGCGACACTGGTCGTCAAAGGCGAGCTTGATGTCAGCATGATGATCGGTGCGAACCTGCTGGCGGCGCGGGCGCTACAGCCGATCACCCGCTTCGCCCAATTGTCGGAAGCCCTGGTGAAATCCAGACAGGCCCTCGATCGGGTCCGCGGTTTGAGCGCCTTGTCGGTGGAACGGGGCGAGGGCGCCGCGCTGCGCGAATATTCCGGGGCGCTTGAACTCCGGGACGTCAGTTTCACGCCGCCGGGGGCGCCCGGTCCCTTGTTCGAGGAATTGACGGTGAAGATCGAGCCGGGACAGGTCGTGGCCCTTGTCGGGCGAAACGGCGCGGGCAAGACGACGCTGATGCGGATGATGGCGGGGCTTATCGGTCCGGACCGGGGGCAAATCCTGGCGGACGGCGTCGATCTGCGCCAGATCGTGCCGGGATGGTGGCGCAAGCAGCTTGTCTATCTGCCGCAGGAACCGACCTTCTTCAACACGACGATCCGCGACAATTTGAAGATGCTGAACCCCGACCTGTCGGACGAAGCGCTGGAGGCCTTGCTGGAACGCAGCGGCGCGGCGCGTTTCGTCCATGAAACGCCGAATGGGTTGGATACGCGTATTACCGGCGACGGTCTGACCCTGGCGCGCGGTGTTCGGCGGCGGCTGGCGGTGGCTCGTGCGATGGCGTCCGGCGGGCGGGTCGTCCTGTTCGACGAACCGACCGAAGGCATGGACGATGAAGGTGTGCGTCAGGTCTATGAATCGCTGATCCAGCTTGCCCGCGCCGGGCGGACGATCGTCATTTCGTCCCATGATCCGCAGATCATCAAGGGTGCGCAGATCATGGTCGATCTGGACGCGAAGCCGAAGCCGACGGTAACCTCCCTGTCCAAGGAACCCGCCGGGGCTTCCAAGGATTGGGGCGCCGGTGCACGCGGGCGCCCGCCCGTGAAGCCGAAAGCGGCGGAGTAGGAACGGTCATGACCGATACGCCGCAATCCCTCTCGTCATCCCGTCCGCAGGGAATGGAAGCACCCCGCGACACGGCCGGGGCGACCGCGATTTTCGTTCTGATCGCGGCGGCGTTCGTTCTGGCGATCGGTCTGTGGTCCTGGTTCGGAACGCTGGATATCGTCAGCGCGACGGTTGGGGAGGTCGTTCCCGGTACCAGGGTTCGACAGGTTCAGCATCTGGAAGGCGGGATCGTCGCCGATATTCATGTTCAGGACCGGCAGATCGTCACGGCGGGCCAACCGCTGATCGAGTTGGAATCGACCCAGATCGACGCCGAAATTGCGGAATTGACCGCGCGGCTGACCGGGCTTCGGATCGATATCGTGCGCTTGGAAGCGGAATTGGCCGGGCAGGAAGCCCCCGACTTTCCGGCGGATCTTGTGGAAAACGCACCGGATCAGATCGCCGAGGCGATGGCCCTGACCGATACCAGACGCAAACGATTGACGGCCTCGTTCAATGTGCAACGGCAGGCGATCGCCCAGCGGCAGCAGGAAATTGCGGAGGTCACGGCGCGGCTGGAAACGGCGGCGTCGACGCGGAAATACCTGAAGGAACAGATCGATATCTCCGATACGTTGCTGGCGCAGAACATCACCAACCGGATGACGCACATCAACCTGCTGAAGGATCTCGCTGCCCTGGACGGACAGGTGAAAGAAGACCGGGCGCTGCTGCAACGGACCAAGGCGGCGCTTGAGGAAGGCAGGGCGAAGCTGCGGGAAATTGCGGAGACCTTCTCGGAAGAAGCACGGGATGCCTTGAGCAAGGCGCGGCGGGAATTCGACGAATTGAACGAACGGCTGCGCAAGTTTCAGGATAGCCAGACCCGGATGGTGCTGCGCTCTCCGGTCGATGGGATCGTGAAGACCATTCAGGTTTCCACCGTCGGCGGCGTGATCAAACCCGGCGATGTGGTGGCGGAAATCGTGCCGTTGGACGACCGGCTTGTCATCGATGCGCGGCTGCGGTTGGAAGACATCGGATATATCCATCCGGGTCAGCGCGCGCAGATCGCTTTGACCTCGGCGGATGCGTCGCGGTTCGGGACGATCGACGGGGAAGTCGTGGGCGTCAGCCCCGATGCCCTGCTGGATGAGGAAGGCGTGCCCTATTATGCGGTGCGGATCGAAACCAATGCGCAGGAATTCGAGGACGGCCAGCTTGTTTACAGGCTTTATCCGGGCATGCGCGTGGCCAGCAGCATCATCATCGGTGAAAGACGAATTGCCCAATATATTCTAGACCCTTACGTCAGCTCCATGCGGGCCGCGATGCGGGAACGGTAATATCATTTTTTAATCATTTAGATAAAATTTTAGACAAAATTTTTTAAAAGATACTAAAAATCCGATCTCGTGCTATACATATAGATGGCAATTTTACGCCATCTTGGCTTAAATTGTCGATATCTGGAGGCGCAGGTTGGGCAGGCTTGTGGGGGCTTCCGGCGAGAGGGACGGAAAATATGGCTGACGATAGCAATGTTCTGCCGGTCGGAAATACCGACGCGGTACCGCCGCAGCAACAGCTTGATGTGACCCTTGGTCCCGATCAGTTCGAGGGAATCCTGACCGCGCTCTCGGCGGGGGACGGCATCGAAGACGCCATTGCGTCCCTGCATTCTGCCGTTTTCGAGCAACTGATGGACCAAGGCGCGTCTGCCGATTCCGCGACCGCGGCCGCCGGTTCTTTCATCGATACGCTGCGCACAGAACTCTACAACGGAAATTTCGATATCGCCGATGCCGTGGATTACGCGCGTCAAGCGATGCTGAATACCATTGAATCCTACGATCCGACGGGGTCTGTCACCGACCCTGCCGATGCGTTGCTGGCGGCGATTGCCTCCGGCGACGGTGTCGAGGCGGCGGTCAGTGATCTGGTCCAGCAGATGGCGGCGAACGGTGCCCTTCCGTCGGACGCCGATTTGACGGATGTCGAATCCGTTTTCCTGGATGAATTGCAGGCCGCGTTGGCACAGGGGCAGGATCCGCAGGCCGCGCTGCAAACAGCCGAGGGCGCCGCGCAGGGATCGATCGACGCGATGCAGGCCGCCCAGGTGCCGGTGGAAAATCCCCTGATTACGGCGCTGGCCGGTGGGGAGAATGTCGACACTGCCCTGCAGGATTCGATCAATGCGTCCGGCGGCGACGCGGACGCCTTCGTCGAAGGGTTGGAAAATGCCCTGGCCGATGGTGTCGGCGCGGAAAACGCGCTGACCGAGGCGGAACAGATTGCCAAAGATACCGAACTGGCCAAAGGCGAAGCCGAGGTGGAACTCAGCGCCGCCGATAAGCTGGCGCAGACCCTGTCCAGCGGCGAGAATGTCGATGAGGCGCTGGCCGGTGCGGGCGGCGGCGATGCCTTTGCCGACGCACTGGAGCAAGCGCTCGCCGGCGGCTCGACCCCCGGCGACGCGATGAACCAGGCCGACGAGGCGCAGCAACTGTCCGATGCGATCACGCAGGAACAGTCCGTGCCCTTGTCGCCCGCGGATCAACTGGCGGCATCGCTGGCGTCCGGCGACAATGTGGATGACGCATTGGGCGCGGCTGGCGGTGGCGATGCCTTCGTCGATGCCTTGGAACAGAGCCTTGCGGACGGGTCGACCCCGGATGCCGCCATGGCCGATGGGCAGCAGGCATCCGATGTCGCGGATCAGACCGCGGCGGATCAATCCGTTCCCGTGTCTCAGGCAGATCAATTGGCGGCGTCCCTGTCGTCGGGCGAGAATGTCGATCAAGCGCTGGCGGATGCCGGTGGCGGCGATGCGTTCTCCGACGAATTGGAAGCGCAATTGGCGTCGGGGCAATCTCCGACGGATGCCATGAACCAAGCCGGTTCCGCCCAGCAGACGGCGGACAATACGGCGTCTCAGCAATCCGTCCCGGCGGATGCCGCCGCGACGGCCCTGGCGCAGGGCGGCGATGCGACGCAGGGTGTCGACATGGCGGGGGCGGTCGCCGATGCCACCGGCTCTACCGGCGTCGACTCCGGCGCGGGCGATGGGCAGCAGCCGGTCATGACGACGGCGTCCACCGAAACGCAACAATCCCAAGAGCAGCAGCCTCAAGCCCAGTCCGAGCCGCAAACCCAAAGCCAAACGGCCCAATCGACGGAAGAGGCCGCCCAAGCCCCGACCGAAAACGCGGATGGCGGCGAGGCGACAGGCGAGGGCGACGCCACGGGTGACGGTGTGACCGAAACCATTCAAACCGCGGAAGGCGGTGACGGCACGGGTGACGAGACCCAGGCCGACGGTGGCGGCGAAGGTGGTTCCGACGCGCCGGAAGATCAGCAGCTTGCGGAAACGACGCCCGTCGAAGGTGTCGGTGGTGGCCAGGAAGGTGGCGGAGAGGGCGACGACACCATCTCTGACGCCGATATCGAGGCCCTGCAAGACATCGCCACGGCGGCTGGCGGCAACAATCAGGGCGGTTCCGGGACGGGTACGACCGGCACACGCCCCAGCTACCAATCCACCTTGGAAGACAGCGGCTTTACCGGCAACGGCTTTACGCCGAGCAATACCGGAACCGGCGGCACCACGACAACGCGCAGCACCACACGGTCCAGCGACGATTCGAATACCGCGACCGGCGGGGCGGGGAATGATCCTGGCTTCGTGAACTCCACACCGACGGCTGTGGACGACAGCAGCGCCGGGACGGAAAATGAAGACCTGACCCTGACCGTTCTGGACAATGACAGCGATCCTGACGGTCAGAACCTGACCATCAGCGTATCGCCCCTGCCGGATGGTAAAGGTGAAGCCAGTGTCGTGGGCGGGTCGATCCTGTTCAAGCCGGGCACGGATTTCGACGATCTGGATGCCGGGGACGAGGAAACCGTCACGATCACCTATTCCATATCGGACGGTGCCGGGGGCAGCGACACCGCGACGGTCAGCCTGCTGATTACCGGGACGAACGACGCGCCGGTGATCACCGTTGCCGACAGCACGGTGACCGGCGACGTGACCGAACAAGGGGATAATGCCGCCGTTAACGCGGTCGAACTGACCACGACGGGGGCTATTTCCTTCGTCGACGTCGATGCGGACGACACGTTGACGATTGTGTCTTCCGACGGGAAAAACGGCGCGGCGACCAACGGAACCCTGACGGCGACGGTATCGACGCCCGCCGCGGGCGGAACGGGGGAAATCACCTGGATCTATACGGTCGACGAAGCGGCCTACAACTCTCTTGCCAAGGACCAAACGACGACGGAAACCTTCACCGTCGTGGCGGAGGATTCCCAGGGCGCAACCATCACGCAGGACGTCACGGTGACGATCACCGGGACGAATGACAGCCCGACCGTCAGCGGCACCATCGACGAAGGTTTGGTTTCCGAAGATGCGGCACCGTTCCAGATCGACCTGCTGTCGGTCGCCCGGGACGTCGACAACGGCGCCAATTTGGATACGGATTCCGTTGTCGTCACTATGCCGGACAGCACCCCTGTCGTGCCGCTTTCTCTGGACGACGACTCCGGCACGCTGGTCCTCGACCCCGCGCAATTTGAGTATCTGGCGGTTGGCGAGTCCGTTGATTTGACGGTGACTTACAACGTCGTGGACGAATATGGCGCGAGTGTCGCCAACACGGCGACTGTGAGGATTACGGGGGCGAATGATGCGCCCACCGTATCCGGCACCATCGATGCGGGCGCGGTGTCCGAAGACGGCGCCGTGGTACAAATCGACCTGCTCGACGGTGCTCAGGATATCGATTTGTCCGATGATTTGGACACCAGTTCCGTATCGGTGACGTCCAGCGACGGCCATCCGGTGGTGTTTTCCGCCGATAATGAGACCGGTACCCTGAATATCGATCCGGCCCAGTTTAACTATCTTGCCCAAGGGCAATCGGTTTCCCTGACCGTGAATTACAATGTTGTCGACGGAAACGGCGGGTCGGTCGCGAATACGGCGACGTTGACAGTTACCGGCGAGAATGACGCACCGTCGGTTTCGCTCGCGTCGGGTTCCGCTGGAGGGATGGGCGAGGAGTTCAATCCCTACACCTCCGCCGCCGGTTTCCAGGCGTATCCGGCGATCGGGACCTTCGCGGATGGCGGCTATGTGGTGGTTTGGTCGGCGATGGACCAAGACGGCAGCGGCAGCGCTGTCGTCACCCAAAGGTTCGCGTCTGACGGTACGAAGGTCGGCGGCGAAACGATCGTCAACACGTACACCGCGGGCGATCAGATCAATACGGATATCGCCGCCCACGCGGATGGTACCTACACCGTGGTGTGGAGCAGTGCCAATCAGGACGGCAGCGGCTGGAGCGCGCAGGCACAGCGTTTCAATGCCGACGGCACGCCGGACGGCGGGGAATTCCAGCTCAACACCGTGACGGTGGGAGACCAGGTGCATCCGACGGTTACCGCCCTTCCGAATGGCGGCGAAGTCATTACCTGGAGTGCCTCGGGTCAGGACGGTGACCGCTTCGCCGTTATGATGCGGGTTTACGACGCCGATGGGAATGAGGTGACGTCCGGTCCCGTCCAGATGAACACCACGACGGTGGGTGAACAATACATCTGGACGGAGCATGGTTCGCCGATTTCCGGATATCCGGATGGTTCTTTCGTCGCGGTATGGTCGTCTCAAAGCGTGGATGGCAGCGGTTATGCCGCCGTGGCACAGCGTTTCGCGGCCGACGGCTCCAAGGTCGGCGGCGAAATCATCATCAACACGACGACGGACCAAGATCAACATACGCCCGCCGTTGCGATCCTGGGCGACGGGACGACCGTGGTGACCTGGTCCAGCTATGCGGACGACGGCAGCGGTTGGTCGGTTATGCAGCGCCTATACGATGCCGATATGAACCCGATCACGGGGGAAATCCTGGTCAACACGACGGATGCGGGGGACCAGTACTTCCCCGATGTCGTCGCCTTGACCGACGGCGGCTACGTCATCGCATGGACCGACGGCAGCGCCTTGGACGGCAGCAGCTACGGCGTTTATGCGCAGGAATTCGATGCCAGCGGCAACCCGGTCGGCAGCGAAACGCAACTGAACGACTACACGGCGTCCGAACAGCGCAACGTCGATTTGGCGGCAAAGCCGGACGGCGGTTATTTCGTCGTTTGGAACAGCTACGGCCAGGACGGCAGCGACTGGAGCGCCGTCGTGCGGGAAGTGACGCCGTCGACATTGACTTGGCCCGGCTCGGTCGCGACCAGCGGCGCCGGTTCAAATGGGACCGATTCCAGCTTCTCCTATGCGGAAGCCGCGAACTTTACGAGTTTCCCGACCAGCGAGGGCACGGTTCAGGCATGGGTTAAGACGACGGATACCAGCGGGACGCTGTTCTCCTATGCCGTACCCGGTTCTGCGAATGAGTTGTGGGTGCACTTGACTGGCGGAAAGCTGGCAGTTTGGCTGAACAATACGAATCTCGGTTCGGTCGATGGGTCGCCCATGCTGGATGGCGAATGGCACAATGTCTCCCTGTCGTTCGGCAGCGGCGCGACCGATACGGTCCTGTATCTCGATGGCGAGCCGATTTTCGATCTGGGCAGCACCGCCTCGCTGACCTCCGGCGGAACACTGATTCTCGGAGCGGATCAGGATGTGGTCGGCGGCGACTTCGAATCCAGCCAATCCTTGAAGGGCGAATTCGACGGCTTGCGGGTTTGGAATTCGGCCCTGACGGAATCGGAAATTCGCGCCACGATGGCCGAAGACCTTGATCCCGCGATTTATCCGAATCTGATCGCGGACTATTCCTTCGACGGGTCGTTGGACAGTAACGTCCCCGGCGCGCCGACACTGACCCTGAACAATGCGACGATGGAAGACGGCGGCGTCTATGCCAGCGGCGCAATGGACAGCGCCATTCCCTTGGCCGGCATCGTTGTCTCGGATGCCGATGACGCGCCGATCACGCTGACGCTCAGCGCCACCGACGGAACGCTGTTTGCGGATGAAGGCGGCGGATCCGCGGACGTGCAGATGAATGGCGCGACACTGGTCATCACCGGGTCGCCCGCCGATGTGCAGGCCGCGTTGAATACCGCGACCTTCACCGGTGCCAACGGGTTCACCGGGACGGCGACGGTCACGGCGGAAGTCGACGACGGGATTGCCCCGCCGGTCAGCCAAACCGTTGAAATCGCGGTGGTCGACACCAATACGGCCCCGGTGATTGCCGGGGTTACAGCGGGTTCCGTGCTGTCCCTGGACGGCAGTGAAACCAGCAAAGTCGAGATTCCGAATGTCGCCGGGTTCGCGGCGGGCGGTAACACGCCGATCAGTGTCGAAATGTGGGTCAAGCCGGACGAGGTGGATGGCCTGAACACCATTTTCGATAAATCGTTGGCCGGTTCGGACCTGTCCACCTTCCGCGTTCACATCGACAATGGAAATATCGTGGTTTGGAACGGCGGCGATGTCGCCAATCTCGGCGGCGCGGTCGTCGAAGGCGTTTGGCAGCACATCGCGGTGACCTATGACGGGACGACGCTGACCGCCTATGTCGACGGTGTCGAAACCGGCTCCGCGCCTTGGACGCTCGGTGCGTGGAACGACGATCCTTGGACGATCGGCGAGGATTCGCAAGCCGGACGGAACTACGATGGATTGATCGACGATGTCCGCCTGTGGAGCACCGCGCGCACCGAGACGGAAATTCAGACCTATAAGGACGCGGAATTGCCGGATGCCGTCAACGAAGGCGATTTGGTGTTCAATCTGACCTTCGACGGCAGCGACGGGACGACCGTGCCCGACATTTCCGGCAACGGCAATGACGGAACGCTGGTCACCGGCGCGTCCATCGGCGTGGGGGAAGGGCGTTTCGGCGACGTCACGACCACGATCACGATGGAAGAGAACAGCATCGTCGAAGGGACCATTCTGGCAAGCGACGCTGACGGCGACACGCTGACCTATCTGTTGTCGGCCGACGGCGGGCATGGGACGGCGGTGGTCACCCCTGACGGAACCTATTCCTACACACCGAATGCCGGTTTCTTCGGGACCGATGCCTTCACCGTTCAGGTGCAGGACGGGAATGGCAAGTTCACGACGCAGCAGATTTCGGTATCTGTGATCGAACAGAATCATGCCCCCGAGACCGCCGGAGTGTTGAACGCAACCGTCGCGGATTTCTCCGGGTCGCAATCCTATATCGAAGTGCCGGACAACACCGTGAACAACATGTCCCAGGGCACGATCGAAGCATGGATCTATCTCGACGCCAATGATAACGAGGTGATCTACGGCTATCAGGCGCATGGCGTGAACAGCGCGGCGTTCCTGCAGATCGGCAAGAACGCCTATGCGGATTTGCCGGACGGAACGGTGAGCTGGCGACCCTATAACGGGGCACCGTTCCTCACCAGCTCCGCCACGATACCGACCGGCGAATGGCACCATGTTGCGGTCACGTTCAGCGGTACCGAAGGCTCCATCTATATCGACGGGCAACTCGACACCACGGTCACGGCCAATTTCTCCGTGCCGCCGGTAACGACGACGAATGGCGGCGGCGCCGCGATCGGCGGCTGGTATGAACACGGTGACTCCAGCTTCGATATGGACGGCCAAATGGGTGAGTTCCGCGTTTGGGATACCGTTCGCACAGCCCAGGAAATCGAGGATAACTATCTGGCGTCCATGGACGGAACCGAAACCGGACTTCGCGCCCTTTACAATTTCTCTTCCGCTTACGGGAACGGCGACACCATCACCGATCTGGCCGGAAACTATGACGGGACGGCGGTAAATTCTGCGTCGGTGAACAGCGACAACTATCCGTTGGGCGACGCTGCCCAGTTTGCCTATGCGCCCGGCTCCGCAACCGAAAGCGTCGAGATCGCCCATGCCGCTGATCTGGACCCCGGCACGGCCAGCATGACGGTGGAAATGTGGTTCTATTGGGAAGGTTCCGGTTCGGTGTCCGGCGTCCATTTCCTGGCGTCGAAGGGCAACACGGCCAATTCGTCCGACGAAGGCTATTCCATCTTTATGAACGACGACACGCTGTCGGTTCGTACCGCGGCCGGAGGTGGCGAGAAGGGCGAAATGGAAATCGATCTGGCGAGCGAAGGCGTGACGTCGGGCTGGCACCATGTCGCAATGGTGATCGACCAGACCGGTACGCCGGGCGTCGCCAGCATCCAGGGGTATCTGGACGGCAGCGCAAGCGGATGGGGTGTTCCGACCGGTTACGGCAATAGCTGGAATTCCGCTGATATCACGGCACCTTCCGATTCGCTGATTATCGGAAATCCGGGATCCGGTCAGGGAAGCGGCTATGCTTATCCGATGGACGAGGTCCGCGTTTGGGATCATGCGCGTAGCGAAGCTGAAATTGCCTCGACGATGGGTCAGGAGCTAAACGGCAACGAAAACGGTCTTGTCGGATATTGGAGCTTCAATGAAGGGGCGGGCACGACCGTCGTCGATCAGACGGATAACGGCCATGACGGCACGATGAGCGCCGGGGGAGACCGCGAGAATCTGGTCGAAATCTCCATCGCCAATAACGAAGTCTACAAGGGACTTCTGTTCGGCAGCGATGCCGATAATGATCATCTGAGCTATCAGATCGTCGATGGGCCGGAACACGGTCAGGTCACGTTGGACGGAAATAGTTTTGTTTACGATCACGACGGCACCGGTAACGATAGCTTCACGGTGGAGATTTCCGACGGAACGGATACAGTAACGCAGCATATTGATGTTACTGTGGTCGTGTAACGGCGGATACGGAGGGGGGAACCCCGTACCCGCCGGATAGCGGTCGAACTGTTTAGGGGCGGGTCGTGTTTCAAAAAATTTGGCGGACGGTTTTCGGCAATTGGCCGATGACCAAACGGAATATGTTCATCGTGATCCTGCTGGCCGTGGCGATCACGTCGGCGGTATTTTCGCTGGTCACCCGGGTCACCGTTCTGGACCTGAACACATCCTCCCCCGTCAGAATTGCCGTTGTCGGCCCGATGAGCGGCCCTGAATCCGCGCTGGGCGATGCGATGCGCCGAGGGGCGGAACTTGCCGCCAAACGGGCGAATGAGAACGGCGGCGTCAGCGGGCATGCCGTCGTTGTGGAAGCCTTCGACGATGCGAACGATCCCAAGCGCGCGGCGGAAATCGCGGAGGAGATCGTCGGGCGCGGCGATATCGTTTCCGTCGTCGGGCATTGGTCATCGGCGGCGACCCGCGTCGCCGAACCGATCTACGAAGCCGCCGGTCTGCCGGTCATCGTCACCGCCCCGGCGGAACCCCGTTCCGAATCGGATGAGGCCGGAACCGTTTATCGCACCGTGTTCGACGACTTGGAGCAAACCCGGTTCCTGGCGAACTATCTGCGCAACGTGGTCGGACAGGAAACGGTGTCGATCATCCATGCGAACACGGCGCGCGGGCGGGATCTGGCGGCGGCCTTCGATGCGACCTATCGGCGGTTCGGCACCAAGGTTCTGAACTATTGGGACTACGATCCCGACGATCTGGCAGGGCTGACCGCGCGGGCCGATGCGATCGCGCAGGAAATCCGCGACCGGAAGCTGACCGGCCATATCTTCATTCAGGGTGGTGCGCCCCAGGCCGCCAAGATCGCCGTCGCCCTGCGTCAGGCCAAGGTGCGCAACGGGATCGTCGGTCTTGCCGACATGGCCTCTACGGCATTCGTTTCGGCGGTGCAGGAAGCTCTGCCCGACGGTGACCCGGCGGCGTCGGTGACGAACGGTATGTTCGTGACGACCCCGCTTTTGTTCGATACGGCGACAGAGGTCGCGCAAAACTTCCGAACCGACTATTTGGCCGAATATGGCACGGTGCCCGACTGGGTTTCCGCCTATACCTTCGATGCCGCGCAATTGACCATCGACGCCCTGATCGACGATCTGGGCCCCGATGCCGACAGCGGGAAGGCGCAGTTGGACGATATGGCGACCTTGCATTCGGCCATTCGCGGCTTCCTGGATCGCTTCGATCATGTCGAACGGGCGCGCCGGACCGTCGGGGGCGAGCGCTATTTCGGGCCGAACGGCACCAACACGACCAGCGTTCAGATCGGTCTGTATAACGGGTCCAGCATGATTTCAGCGCTGACCCAGTTACAGCCGATCCTGGAACGCGGCGTGACCGGGTTCCTCGATCTCGTGCAGGCGGGCAAGGTTCTCTATGTGAACGACCGCTTCATGTACAAGACGAACGTCGTCTATACCGGCGTGCAACTGTTGAACGTGGAAGAAGTCCGCGAAGGCCAGGGCGAGGAAAGCCGGACGCTGGAGGATCGCTATCGCATCGATTTCTTGGTCTGGTTCCGGTATCGCGGCAATTTCGAGCCGCAGGATGTCGTCTTCGTCAATGCGGTCGAGCCGATTACGCTGAGCGCACCGGACAAGACCGGCACCGACGGCGATCTGAGCTACGCATCCTACCGCGTGTCCGGTCAATTCAAGTTGGAATTCTCGGACATCAAACATCCCTACGGGACGGTTCTGACCGGCCTCGGCTTCCATCACCGCCTGTTGAGTCGCAACAACCTGATGTATGTGACCGACGTTCTGGGCATGGGCTTGGCGAAGGCGCGCAACGATGCCGTCGCGTCGGTGCAGGAAGATAAGGAAACGGGCGCCTTCGCGGAGGAAGCGGAAAGCTGGCTGAACATGCTGGGCCTGGATCAGGTCGATCTGGCGGCGTTCTTCAGCACCGGCCCCAGCGGCGATCCCCTGCTGGACGGGCTGTCCGAACGGCGCGTTTTCGCCGGCATGCCGGATTGGGTGCCGGCGCGCAGTTGGATTTCGCAGGAAGTCTACGAAGGGACCGGGGAGGGCGATCCGTCCTTTATCGGCTATGGCAAGCAGGCCCCCGAATTCACGCGCATCGACCTTGGCGTTATCCTGGGACCGGCGGGCGTCGATCCGGCGGATGCGGTGCCCTATAACTGGTTTGTCTATCTGCTGATCTTTTCCATCGTCATCCTGATTTTCGCCGCCATCATGGACCGGAAGGATCGTGGGCAATTCTGGCGAGTCCAAACCTTGGGGATGCGGGTGATCGGTTGGCCGGTCCTGCTGGTGTCGGCCAGTACGCTGATGCTGGACTATTCTGCCCAGAATCTTCCCAACGCGGTGACCGATGCGTTGGTCATGCTGTTCGACAGTCTTTGGTGGATCGTGCCGGCGCGCCTGTTGGCGATATCCATCGAACGGTTCTTCTGGGTCCCGATTGAGGAGAAATCCGGACGGCGTATCCCGAACGTCGTGCGCCTGTTCGCATCGGGCAGTATCTATTTGCTGGCGATCTTCGGTGTTATTGCCTTCGTCTTCGACCAGCGCTTGACCAGCCTTCTCGCCACGTCCGGTTTGTTGGCGACCATCATCGGTTTGGCGATCCATGCCAATATCGCGAACATTTTCTCCGGGATCGTCTTGAACATTGAACGCCCGTTCAAGGTGGGCGACTGGGTCCAGATCGACGAGACGACCGGGATCGTCACGGATATTACCTGGCGGACGATGCGGCTTCTGACGCGCGAGGGCTATCATGTCAGTATCCCGAACGGCGTTGTGTCGGAATCCCTGATCGAAAACTACTCAACCGGGGAAATGGTTCGGTTTAGTTCCGAGTTTTTCGTCCCGGAACGGTTCTCCCCGGATAAGGTCGATCAATCGATTCGTGCGGCCGAATCCCGCATCCGGGACGCGTTGAAACGGATGCTGAAACGCGACGATGCGCTGGACGACTATACGTGGCGCTATGACGGCGTGAAGGTTTTCGAACTGGGCCTATTCCACCGATTCCGCGTCGATTACTGGATCGACGAATACAACGATTTCGAAATCGTGCGCGAAGCGGTCTATGCGGAAGTCTTCCGCCAATTCGGCATCGACGGGATCGAACAAGGACCGGCGCCGATGGATATCAACCTGAAGCGCGACAAGGCGGCCGCCGCGGCAACGGGGACGGCGCCGACCAATTCTTAAACCGGTTTGTCGAAGGTCATGATCCGCGAGAAGAAGGCGCGGCTGGTCCCGGTATGGACCAGTCCGCATTCCGTCCCGACGCGTTCCAAATCGTCGCGGATATAGTCCTGATAATAGGGCTCGTGGAAGGCGATGGGGAAACGATCCAGCAATGTGTCATAGTCGGCATGGTCCCCAAGCCGGATGGAGTCGACGATCACCAGACGCCCGCCGGGCCGCAGGACACGGGCCATTTCCGACAGGCCTTTGTGCCGTATCTTGCGCGGCAATTCATGCATCACGAAAACCGATGCGATGAGGTCCGGCCCCAGACCGGTGGCGAAAGGCAGGGATTCCGCCAATCCCAGGATCGGCGTGAAGTCCTTCCGCCACCGTCGTAAGCCTTGCCGGGCCTTGGTCAGATAGGCGGCGCTGGGATCCAGACCGATCAGGGATAGGGCGGGATGCGCCCGCTTCGCCTCCGCCAGAAAGCGCGCGGTCCCGCAACCGATGTCGAGCAGCGTGCGGTCCGCCGCGCCATTGACCCGAAGCCAATCGCCCAGGGGTACCAGGGCCTGCCGCCGCATCGCGTCGGCCCCGCCGGTGAACAGCACCTCCACCTGATGGTCGTAGAGTGCGGCGCTGTCGTCGGTCATCCAGCCGCCGGACTGATTGTGGAAGTTTTGCATATAATAGCGCGGTCTCGCTGCCGGTGGGACATCGGACCAGTCGCGCAGGCGGCGGCGCAGATTGACCGCGGGCAGGTCCTTCACGAAGCGCAGGGCAGAACCGATGGCCCGACGCGGATCGGGGATCAGATCGTCCGGCATCGGGTAATAACCGGCCTCGATATTCGCCCAATCCTGCAGGCGAAGGGCGCGCAGGTCCTTCAGGATCGTGGGCCAGCCGGGCAGGCTACCCGGTTTCGGCAAGGGGCCGTCAATCGGCGGGGCTAGTCGCTGTGCCAAGCCGTATTGCGCGCCGAACCATGCCGTTCTGGTGGTTTGGCTGGCCAGGAACATCGATTTTCCGATCAGACCCATTGGCTATTCCTCCGTCGGACCTTGCCCATATACTATAGGATCAGGTAGAGCAGGGGGCGAAATTTCAAGTATTCTGACAGAAAGGCGACGGCCCGTGTTCAAAACCATCGACGACGTTTCCCTCACCGGCAAGGTGGCGCTGGTTCGCGCCGATCTGAACGTACCGATGCGCGACGGCGCGGTCACTGACGCGACCCGCATTGAACGCCTGCGCGACACGGTCGACGACCTGATTGCGGGCGGGGCAAAGGTCGTGTTGATGTCGCATTTCGGTCGTCCGAAAGGCAAGGTCGTTCCGGAAATGTCGTTGGAGCCCGTGGCCGAAGCGGTCGTCGATGTCCTGGGGCGGCCAGTCGTCTTCGCCGCCGACTGCATCGGGGCAATGGCGGCGGACGCCATCGCCGCCGCAGCGGACGGCACGATTGTGGTGTTGGAAAACCTGCGCTTCCATGCGGGCGAGGAAGCGGATGATGCGGCGTTTGCCAAGGAACTGGCCGATCTGGGCGATATCTATGTGAACGACGCCTTTTCCGCCGCGCACCGCGCCCATGCCTCCACCCACGCGATTGCGGGGCTGCTGCCTGCCGTCGCCGGTCGGAACATGCAGGCCGAGCTGGAAGCGCTGGAATCCGCATTGGGCGCACCGGAACGGCCGGTGGCGGCCATTGTCGGCGGTGCCAAGGTGTCGACCAAGCTGGCGGTTCTGAACCATCTTGTGGAAAAGGTCGATCTGCTGATCATCGGCGGCGGAATGGCGAATACCTTCCTGCACGCGATGGGCAAGGATATTGCCAAGAGCCTGTGCGAAAAGGATCTGGCGGATACGGCCCGCGAAATCCTGGCCCGCGCGGATGCCGCCGGATGCCGGATCGGCCTGCCGCACGATGTCACCGTCGCGTCCGAATTCGCGGCGGGCGCGGCCAGCGAATCCGTACCGTTGGATGCCGTTCAGGCGGATAAGATGATCCTGGATATCGGCCCGGAAACGGCAGCGGCGCTGTGCGCGGAACTGGAAAATTGCCGGACCCTGATCTGGAATGGCCCGATGGGCGCTTTCGAAATCCCGCCCTTCGACGCCGGGACGGTCGCGCTGGCGCGGAAAGCGGCGGCATTGACCAAGGCAGGCACGCTGATTTCCGTGGCGGGCGGCGGGGATACCGTGGCGGCGCTGGCCGCGGCGGGCGTGTCCGACGACTTTACCTATGTATCGACGGCGGGCGGCGCCTTCCTGGAATGGATGGAAGGCCGCGAATTGCCCGGGGTTGCCGCGCTGAACCGCTGAACCGGACTTGATCTTCGCCGCGTGATCCCCAGGTCCCATTGACGGCAAACGGGAGGAGACGGCGCATGCGCGATATGTCCAAGACGATCCGGCGACTTTGTGCGGCGGCGTTGATGTCGCCGATCCTGGCGGTTCCGTCATTCGCCCAGGACGATCGTCCGGGGCAGGTGCATTTCGTCGATCCGACAACGCTTCCGGCTCCTTACGCCACCCCATCCGTGGCGAATTCGGCGGAACGCGTGCGGCGCGGCGATGCGATGCCGATCCTGGCTGACGGATTTGAGGCCACGCTTTACGCGGATGGTGTCACCGGCGCGCGGACTCTGCGGGTCGTACCGGGCAACGGGCTTCTTGTCGCGCGCAGCCGATCCGGCGCGGTCATGTTGTTGGAAGATCGGGACGGCGACGGGCGCGCCGACAGCAAGCGGGATATCCTGACCGGACTTTCGAGACCGCATGGTCTCGTCCTGCAGGGCGGGAATCTTTTCGTTGCCGATCAGCAAACCGTGTATCGGACGTCATGGCCGCTTGCCGGGGAGCTTACGCCGCTGACCTCGCCGGGCCTGTTCGGGTCGTCCGGTGGGCATTGGACCCGCAATATTGCCGTCTCGCCGGATGGACGATACCTCTACGCGTCTATCGGCTCGCGCAGCAACATTGGCGAAGAAGATGCTCCCCGCGCCACCATTCAACGTTACGAGATCATGCCGGATGGCAGTGTGGGGCCGGGAGAAACCTTCGCCGCCGGTCTGCGCAACCCCGTCGGCATCGCCTTCCTGCCGGGGACCGGACGGTTGTTCACCGTGGTGAATGAACGGGACGGTATGGGGGACGGGCTGGTTCCCGACTATTTCACCGAAGTGCATCAGGGTGCGTTCTACGGCTGGCCCTATGCCTATATCGGGGCGAATCCGCAGCCGGATTATGCCGACCGTCGCCCTGACCTCGTTCAGGCCGGCAGGGTGCCGGACGTTTTGTTCCAGTCCCATAGCGCGCCGCTGGACCTTGTCTTTCTGCAGGGCGCGAATGTGCCGGATGCGTGGCGAGACGACGCATTGGTGTCCTTACATGGCAGCTGGAATTCCGGTACGCCGACAGGCTATAAGGTTGTCCGCGTCGAATTTGAAAACGGCGGCCCGACCGGCCGGTATATCGATTTCATGACCGGATTCCGCGTCGATAACGGGGCGGAAACCGCAGAAGTCTGGGGTCGACCGGTCGGACTGGCGGTAGGTGAGGACGGCGCGATCTATGTCGGGGACGACTTGGGTGGCACGATCTGGAAGATTTTCCACCGTTAGCTTTTTTTTAATAGGTTGAGCGTAAAAGTTCCCGTCGGGTGGGAACTACGGTAACGAGGTTGTTGTGAACATTACCAACACCGATGCAAACGCACTGCTGACCGCGCAACTGACCGCGTCGCAACGCCAGACGGTACAGGACCGTCGCGACGCCACGCAGCGCGATCAATCGCAGGTCGTTCAGGACACGGCGCGCCAGCAAAATGCTCAGGCGCCGCAAAGCCAACTGGCCGTTACGGCCGCTAACACCGATGATTCCGGTCGCGCGGGTACCAGCCGCCGCGACTTGCCGCGCGATGCGCAGTCCGATGCGCGTGCCGCCCAGGAACGTAACGGCGGAAATGCGCCGCGTCGGGGATCCGTGGTCAACGTCTTCGCTTGATTGCCCAGAAATAAGAAAGGCCGGGCCAGCGGAATACGCGGCCCGGCCTTTTTCTTTTGCCGTCGGTATCAGACGACGGAAATCACCTTTACGTCGCAGCTGGGATGCCGGTCGACGAGTTTCGTAACCTCGATCGAATCCGTCGTATAAATCTGTCCGCCATCCCAAGTGACGCGGAACAGCAGCTTCGCGGCCCAATCCAGGGTTTGCGCGCGCGGCGCGGCGACCGCGACCTGCGCCGATTCGGCGCGGGCGATCGATACTTCATCCCGGTAGGCGTGTTTCTCGCCAACATACAGTAATGTCATGGCCATCCTCCAATGGGCTAGCCGCGTCATTTTGTGGGGATCACGTGCCGCGCGGCATCGACCAATTCGTTAAAGGTTGCGCACGTCGTGCGCCTTTGATAATAGATAGGCGCACTTGGTGCGCAGTTCAAGGAAAATCTGCGCACATCGTGCGCTTTGCGATCTGATGGGATTCCGATCGTATCTCGGGTGGGCAGTGATGGGACGACACGGTGAAACCGTCTGATTTCAAACGATGGCGCAAGGCGCATGACCTTTCGCAAAAGGATGCGGCCCATGTGCTCGGCCTGAAACGCCGGGTGGTGCAGTATTACGAAAAAGGGGAACGCGACGGAAAGGAAGTCGACATCCCCCTGACCGTGCGTCTGGCCTGCGCGGCGTATAACGCCGGATTCCGGGATTACCACGGACCGCCGAAACGGGCGGAGGACGATATGCCGCCGGTTACTCCGCCGCCCCCTGCTGTGCCGGAGCCGCCCGCGTCGGAATAGCGGGGCAGGTCACGCCGGTCCCGCCGAGGCCGCAATAGCCGCCCGGATTCTTCGACAGATAGCCTTGATGGTAATCTTCCGCGTAGTAGAAGTCCGGCGCGGCAACGATTTCCGTCGTGATCGGCCCGCGTCCGCGTGCCTGAAGCGCCTTGCCGTAGACGCGTGCGACGGCTTCCGCCGTTTCCTGCTGCACGGAATCGTAAGTGTAGATGCTGGATCGGTATTGCGTACCGACATCGTTGCCTTGCTGCATGCCTTGCGTCGGGTCGTGGCCTTCGAAAAACGCCTTCACCAAATCCGAATAAGAAACGCGGCTGGGATCGAAGACGACCCGCACGACCTCGTTATGGCCGGTCAGGCCGCTGCATACTTCTTCATAGGTCGGATTGGGCGTGTATCCGCCGGCATAGCCGACCGCCGTCGCATAGACGCCAGGAATACGCCAGAACATGCGTTCCGCCCCCCAGAAGCAGCCGAGGCCGAACAGCGCCATTTCGTTGCCGTTGGGGAAGGGTTCCACGATCCGCGTACCCAAATGATGGTGCAGGGGATTGACGCGCATGGCCTCCACCCGGCCCGGTAGGGCGTCTTTGGGGTTGGGCAGGGTCAGTTTGTCCTTACGGCTGATAAAGAACATGATCGGTTCCTTTCGCATCTGCGCTACACCGGAAAGATGAGTATGGCGCGGCTGTCGCGCCAATCAACTGTCGGTGAGGTGAAAGACCGGACGCGATCTTACAGCGGGTCGCGCGCCCCGCCCCGAACGGCCCGCCCAACGTCCATCATATCCGTATCCAGCACCGGCTTCCGCAGGGTCCATACCAGACCGTTCACCGGGCGGCGCTTTTCTTCGCGCAGGACGCATTGGTTGACGGATACGACGTCCAACAGCGCCGCCGCGATCCAGGGGCGCAGGCGTTCCGCCGAATGGCGATAGCGGTGGCCCTCGCCCAGTTCAATATCGGTGTCGGTCCCGGCTTCCACGGTGAAGACGAAATAGCCGCCCGGTTCCAAAAACTCCGCCGCGCGTTGCATGACAGGACCCAGATCGCCGATATAATTCAGCACGTCGCCCGCCGCGATCAGGTGGAAATGCGCGGCATTGTCGCTCCATCCATCGGTCAGGATGTCGGCCTGCCGGACGGTATCGTAAAGGCCCGTCGCCGCTGCTTGAACCAGCATTTTGGACGACAGGTCGATGCCTTCCAAGGAACCGGCGAGCAGCCGCAGCGGTTGGCCGGTCAATCCGGTCCCGCATCCCAGGTCGAGAACCCGCGCGCCGTCCGGCATATGGGGGGCAATTTCGGCAAGGCTTTCCGCGATTACTTCCGGCCCGCGATAGGCCAGCCTGTCCCGCATTTTCGTATCGAAGCGATGGGCTTCCTGATCGAACAGGGCCTCGACATAGGCCGCGGGCAGGCGGTCCGGCACCGGGGCCGCGCCCAGCAGGCTAAGGCGGATTTGCGCGCCCATACGGTCGTCGGGTTCAAGCGCCAGATAGGCGTTGTAGCGCCGTTCGGCCTCCGCCCTATCGGGAAGCCTTTCCAGTAGGCCCGCCAGCGCGAATTGCGCTTCCGGCCAGGCAGGCGCCAGATCGCAGGCAGCGGTGAGCGCCTCGACAGCGGCGGGGATGTCCCCTTCTTCCGCCAAGGCGAGACCGAGATCCAAACGCCGGGCGGCGCGCAGACGGTCGTCAGACATTTCCGTTTTTCCGAAACAGGGGCGATGGTGCCCATGCTTCTAGATGATACCGAATGGCGGTCTTGGCAAGAGGATCGCTATTTCCAAATCGTCTTGCCGTCGCCGGGTAGCCCCAAATCGGGCCACAGGCGGTCGATCTTGTCGATCACGTCCTGATCCATGCGGATTTCCTGACCCCATTCGCGCTTGGTTTCCGGCGGCCATTTGTCGGTGGCGTCCAATCCGATCTTTGATCCCAAGCCGCTTTCAGGGGAGGCGAAGTCCAGATAGTCGATGGGCGTATTTTCGATCACGGTGATGTCGCGGGCCGGGTCCATTTTCGTTGAAATCGCCCACATGACGTCCTTCCAGTCGCGGGCGTTCACATTGTCGTCCACGACGATCAACCATTTCGTATACATGAACTGGCGCAGATAGGACCACGCGCCCAGCATCACGCGCTTGGCATGGCCGGGATAGGCCTTCTTCATCGAAATGACCGCGATGCGATAGGAACAACCCTCCGGCGGCAGCCAGAAATCGGTGATTTCTGGAAACTGCTGTTGCAGCAGCGGAATGAAGACCTCGTTCAGCGCCTCGCCCAGGATCGACGGTTCGTCCGGCGGTCGCCCGGTGAAGGTCGACAGATAGATCGGGTCCTTCCGCATGGTGATGGCGGAAACACGGAAGACAGGGAAGGGTTCCACCGAATTGTAATAGCCGGTGTGATCGCCATAGGGGCCTTCATCACCGTATTCGTCCAGCATGACATGGCCTTCCAGCACGATTTCCGCGCTGGCCGGGACCTTCAGCGGCACCGTTTTGCAATCGACCAACTCGACCTTCTTACCGCGCAGCAGCCCGGCGAATTGGTATTCCGACAATGTGTCCGGTACCGGGGTGACGGCGGCCAGGATCGTGCCCGGATCGGCGCCGATTACCACGGCGGCGGGCAGCGGATCGGGCTTGGACTTTTTCCAGCGCGCGTAATGCTGCGCGCCGCCGCGATGCTTCAGCCAGCGCATCAGCGTGGTGTCGCGACCCGTCACCTGCATCCGATAGATGCCCAGATTGAAGGCGTCGGTCTTGTCGCCTTTCGGATTCGGTCCCTGCGTCACCACCAGCGGCCAGGTAATCAGCGGCGCGGGCTCTCCCGGCCAACAGGTCTGCACAGGCAGGCGCGACAGGTCGATATCGTCGCCGGTCAGGACGACTTCCTGCACCGGGGCCTTGGAGACGGTCTTCGGCTTCATCGCCAGGACTTGCTTGGCGAGCGGCAACAGCTCCAGGGCTTCCTTCAACCCCCCGGGCGGTTCCGGTTGGCGCAGGAAGGCCAGGGTTTCGCCGACGGCGCGCAATTCGTCCGGTGTCCGGTCCATGCCCCAGGCGACCCGTTCCACGGACCCGAACAGGTTTACCAGAACCGGCATCTCGCAGGGCGTGCCATCCGGCCCGACGGGATTTTCAAACAGCACCGCCGGACCGCGATCCTTCAACAGGCGGGTCTGGATTTCCGTCATCTCCAGTGCCGTCGAAACGGGCTGGCTGACCCGCACAAGGCGACCTTCCCGTTCTAGTCGGTCGATAAAGTCGCGGAGAGAGGAATAGGGCATTGGAACGCTTTCTAAATTCGCTATCATGTCCTAGATAGAGCCCCTGTCCGAGACTGTCGAGAGCGGGAGAGTCGCCAATGTCGTCACGTTACTGGGTCGTCGGCGGTATTTACGCCGATACGAACTTCAGCCAGATTGCCGCGGGTCGCGATGAAACGCGGCTCGGCCCCTTTGACGATTACGATCAGGCGAAGGCCGTTTGGCGGGCGAAGGCGATGGAAACGGTGGACGATGCCCATGCGCGCTATTCCATCGAAAAGGAAAGCCACGACGAATTCTGGGTGATCGGCGGCAACTACACCGACACCAATTTCCACAAGCTCGCCGACGGCGGATCGGAACAGCGGTTCGGTCCCTTCACCTCCTACGAACAGGCGCAGCGCGAATGGAAGGCCCGGTCCATGGCCGCCATCGATGACGCCTATGCCCGCTATCGGATCGAGAAGCTTTGAGCGAAACCGCCCGCGAGGCAGTTCTTCACCGCGCGCGCTCCTATCCCTATCTGGCACCACCGGATAGTTACTGCTGGCGGGATGGGGCGGTCGAACCGTTCGACCCGGCGGATCGGGACGGCCGGACGCCGGTTCTGGCCTATGGGTCGAACCGCACGCCGGAACGCCTGGCGCAGAAATTCGCGTCCCTCGGCACCCATACGATCCCGGTCGAACGCGCTGTGTTGCGCGATTTCGATGTCGTCTATTCGGCGCATATCACGTCCTATGGCGCGATCCCCGCGATGTTGCAGCATTGCCCGGGCGCAACGGTGGAAGTGGCGGTAACCTGGCTGGACGACGCGCAACTGCCGATCATGCATGACAGCGAAATGGCTGCGGCGAATTATGTCTATGCGCGGTTGGAGACGGTCTCGCTGCAATTGGGCAGCGGCGGCGGATTGTCTTCCGTTCAGTGCTATGTCGGGCGGCACGGCCATTTTGTCGGATCCCATGGCGGGGCCGTCCCGCTTCTCGCCTTGACCGGAAGCCGCCGACTGGGCACCCCGATGGCGACAGGGGAAGTCCTGGAAGAAATCAGGGAACGGGTTGCCCCGAAGGCCGATCCGGACGAATTCATCCTGCGTCTCGTTGCCGATTCTGACTATCGTCGCGCTGTCACCAAAACGATTTCGGAAAACGCGCGGCCCTTCGGCTATCCGATCACGGTGCTGGAAGACCGATCACAATAAGGGCAATTGCGCCGACGGTTTGGCGGGCGGACGGAAGGATGTGCAATCCATGGCAAGGCTGCGCCCGTCCAGTCCGTAGCGTTTGCGGGCCAGTTTGAAGCGTTGGGCGATCAGGTCGGCATAGGCGCCGGTTCCGCGCATGCGCGTGCCGAATTGGGCGTGGTTCAGGCCGCCGTCCCGGCTTTGCCGGATCAGCGACAGGACATGGGCGGCGCGATCCGGCACATGGGCTTCCAGCCATTCCCGGAACAGGTCCTTTATTTCCAACGGCAGGCGCAGCAGGACATAGCCCGCGCTGTCCGCCCCCGCATCCTTCGCGGCGGCCAGGATATCCTCCATTTCATGGTCGTTCAGGCCTGGGATCATCGGCGCGGCCAGGACGCTGACGGAAACACCGGCGTCGCGCAGCCGCCGGATGGCGTCGATCCGGCGCATCGGCGTGCTGGCGCGGGGCTCCATCTTATTCGCCAGATGCCGGTCCAGGGTCGTGACGGACAGGGTGACGCGGGCCCGGTTGGCAGCGGAGGCGGGGGCCAACAGATCGATGTCTCGGCAGACCATGGCATTCTTGGTGACGATGGAGAACGGGTGAGCGCATCCGGTCAGCACCTCCAGAAACCCGCGCATCAGCCGGGTTTCCTTTTCGATCGGCTGATACGGGTCGGTATTGGTGCCAAAGGCGATCGGCGCACAGCGGTAACGGGGATTCGCCAATTCCGCTTTCAGGAGGTCGACGCCATTCGGTTTCCAGAACAGCCGCGTTTCGAAATCCAATCCGGGCGATAGACCCAGATAGGCGTGGGTCGGCCGCGCGAAACAGTAAACGCAGCCATGTTCACAGCCCTTATACGGGTTGATCGACCGGTCGAAGGGCACATCGGGACTGTCGTTCCGGGTTATGATCTTGCGTGCCGCGTCGATGCCCAATCGGGTTCGGGGAGAGGGCGGCGGGTCTTCGCCTTGTCCGGGCCAACCGTCGTCCACCCGTTGGTTGTTGGTCGCCTCGAACCGGCCGGATCGATTGGACAGAGTCCCCCGTCCCTTCACCGGAAGGTCCGGCAGATCGTCGCTGGGATGGGGGGGTGTTCTTTTTGTCATGGGATCAATATAACAACAAAAATGGAACAATAAACAAAAAAGACATGTTATGTTCTTTAATGCATGACATTCTTGCCGGGATAGGCTGCCGGTTGCCGAATGGTGCGACGCTTCTTACACTGCGAACCGTCAGCAATTGCAGCGATTTGGATCCGGCAATGCCTTATGTCTCCCGCGATGAAAACGGAAAGATCAATGGGATCGGCGACCGGCCGTCGGGGAACGCGAAAGAGTTCTTGCCCAACGATCATCCGGAAGTGATGCAATATCTGCGCGGGGCGAGCCCCAGCGTGATGATGGATCGCTTGAGCGCGACCGACCTTGAAATGGCGCGTATCGCGGAAGATTTGATCGACGTGTTGATCACGCGGAACATCCTGAATTTCACGGATTTCCCGGTGGAAGCGCAGAAGAAGCTGATGGCGCGTCAGAAATTGCGTAAGAGCCTGTCGGCGCTCAGCAACCTCGTCACGGACGAGGACGATATCCTCTAACCCGCCTCGCGCATGCGCTCGGCTTGGCGCAGGTCGACGGAAACCAGCTGTGACACGCCGCGTTCGGCCATGGTGACGCCGAAAAGGCGGTCCATGCGCGCCATGGTCATGCGGTGGTGGGTGACGACGAGGAACCGCGTCGATCCCGCCTTGGTGATCTGATCCAGCATTTGGCAGAAACGATCGACATTGGTGTCGTCCAGCGGCGCATCGACCTCGTCCAGCACGCAGATCGGGGCGGGGTTGGTCAGGAACACCCCGAATAACAGCGCCAGCGCGGTCAGCGCCTGTTCCCCGCCGGACAGCAAGGACAGAATCTGCATCTTCTTGCCCGGCGGGCTGGCCATGATTTCCAGGCCGGCCTGCAACGGATCGTCGGATTCGGTCAGTTTCAGATGCGCTTCTCCGCCACCGAACAGGGTGACGAAAAGCTCCCGGAAATGGGCATCGACCTCGTCGAAAGCCTTCAGCAGGCGTTCGCGGCCCTCCCGGTTCAGGGCGTTGATCCCCTGACGCAGACGCCCGATCGCGGCAACCAGATCGTCGCGTTCGGACTTCATCGATGCGATCTGTTCTTCCAGTTCCTGGGCTTCCTGTTCGGCGCGCAGGTTGACCGGGCCGATGCTGTCGCGTTCGCGGGCCAGCCGTTCCAGCCGCCGTTCAACGTCGTCCAGGTCGGGCAAGGCGGCGTCCGGTTCCAAGCCGGATTGGGCCAAGGTTTCTTCCGGCGCACATTCCAGTTTCTCGCGGATGCGTTCCGCGACCGTGGCGACGGCCTGCATCGCCTGTTCGACCTCGGCCTCCCGCCGCACACGGGTTTCGCGAGCCTCGGCCAAGGCCTGTTCCGCAAGTTTCAGGGCATGGTCGGTATCGCGCATGGCGGTTTCGGCCTCGACCAGCCGGTCCGCCGCCGCCTGTCTTTCGGCTTCCAGGGCCGCGATCTGGTCGCGCAGCAAGGCGCGTTGTTCGGCGATTGCCTGGGGGCGTTCGGCCAGCGCGTCCTTTTCCTTCACGGCCTCGAACTGACGGTCTTTCAGGTCTTTCATGCGCCGCGTCGCGCCATCGGCGCGGGCCTGCCAGGACTGCTGTTCGGCGGAAATAGCGTTCAAACGCTCCTTGCGGGATTTGGCATCGCGTTCGAACCGGTCGCGGGTGGCGCGCTTTTCCACCTGTTCCGCCCTCAGTTCCGCCAGTTCGGTGCGGGCGCGGGACAGCCGTTCGCGCAGGGCATTGGTGTCTTCCAGCACGGACAGGGCCTGTTCCGAGCCTTCGATCCGACCGGCGGCGTCGGTTTTTTCCTCTTCAACACGGCGGCTTTCTTCCACCAGGGTCGCCAGCCGGGTGCGGCTGTCGGACACTTTTTGCTCCAAGCCGGACAGGGCGGTCCGCGCGGCCCCGGCGCGGTCGAAGGCATCTTGCTGCGCCCGACGCGCGGCCTGGGCAGCCTCTGTCTTTTCCGATGCGGTCCGGGCGGCGGTTTCCGCATCGCGGCGCAATGTGTCCAGGCGGTCGGTCGCCGCGTTTTCGGCGGCAGTCACGGCGGCTTCACCTTCGCGGGTTGCCGCTTCGATCGCGGCGGCGCCCGCGTCCTTCGTTTTGGCGACGGCAGCTTCCTGTTCCGCCTTCACGGCGTCCAGCGCCGTGCGGGCGGTCTCTGTCGCGCGTTCTAGGGCGGTCTTCGCGTCCGCCAATTCGGTTTCGACGACAGTCAGTCGGTTGCGTTGTTCCAGGCGTTTGGCGGCGGCGGTCGCTGTGCCTGGGCGGATGCGCAGCCCATCCCAGCGCCACAATCCGCCGTCGCGACTGACAAGGCGCTGACCGACGGCAAGCGACGCCTGAAGCGCCGTGGCATCCTCCGCCGAGTCCACCAGCCCGACTTGGCTCAAGCGCCGGGCGAGGGCTGGCGGGGCCATGACGAATTCGGACAGCGGCTTGGTTCCGGCGGGCAGGACCGGACTGCCGGAGGGCAGACCGCCGAGATCGCGCCATTGGCGAGCGGCATCGTCGTCCAAAGCGGCATCCAGATCGTCACCGAAGGCCGCCCCCAGCGCCGTTTCGAAACCGCCATCGACGGTCAGTTTTTCCAAGACCGGGTCGGCGTCGTCCTCGTCCTGATCCAGCAGGTCGTGCAGTGCCTTTGCTTCCGCCGACAGGTCGGCGACGCGACGCGACTCGGCCTCTACCGCCGCGCGTCCGGCATTTTCCGTTTCGGCGATTTTGGTTCGGGCCGTCTGTTCCGACTGGGACAGGGATTCGCGGGCGATGCGTTCGGCGGCGCTCACGGCATCCCGCGCGGCGTTGCGCGCCTTGTCCAAGGCCTCTCGACGTTGGGAATCGGCCTCCGACAGGGCCTCGCGGGCGGCGGCGGCGGCACGATCGGCCTCAGCGCGCGCCGCTTCAGCGGTCTCCAGCGTTTCCCGTGCGGCAGTCAGTGCGGTTTCCGCGGCCGTTACTTCGGCCCGTGCGGCATCGATATCGCCGGCGCCCGCGATGGCCTCCGACAGACCGGCATTTTCCGCCGCGATTTCCGTCTCGCGCTGTTGTAGGGCGGCCAGGCGTTGACGGGCTTCGTCCACCTGCCGGGACAGGGTGCCGCGTTGCGCCTCCACGGCGGCGACATGCTGGTTCATTTCGTCCAGCGTTTCTTCGCGTTCGGCGACGGCGGCGTCCAGCCGTTCGCATTCGGCCTGCAGCGCGGCCAGGGCTTCGCTTTCCCCGCCGCCTTGGGATGACAGGCCTTCCTGTTCCGTTGTCAGCCGCTCAAGCGCTTCCGCCGCATCGGTCGCCAGGGTTTCTTCCCGGATGATATCGGCGGCGATCTGGTCAAGGCGGCGGACCAAGTCTTCCAATTGTCCGGCGACACGCTCCGCCTCCGCCTCCAATTGGCCTTCGGACAGGATATGCGCCTGCAAGCGCGCCGCCGCTTCCGCCTCCGCCTCGCGTAGTTTCGGCAGGATGTCGTGGGCTTGGCTTTGCAGCGCCGTCCCCTGCGCCGTGCCGCGCGTGCGTTCGGCGACGAGGGCCTCCGCTTCCGTCAGGCGGGCGCGGGCAGCATCGAGCGATTCTTGCGCCGCCGACCAGCGGAGATGCAGCAGAATCGCTTCCTGCGCGCGGTGCTGTTCGGCGATCTTGCGATAGCGATTCGCCTGACGCGCCTGCCGTTGAAGCCCACCCAATTGGCTTTCCAGGGCGCCGATAACGTCTTCCAGGCGTTCAAGGTTGCTTTCGGCGGCCTTCAGACGCAGTTCCGCTTCATGCCGTCTGGAATGCAGGCCCCGGATGCCCGCTGCTTCTTCCAACAGGGTGCGGCGATCGGTCGGCTTCGCGCCGATCAGCGCGCCGACGCGGCCCTGACTGACAATGGCGGTCGAATTCGCACCGGTCGCCATATCGGCGAAGAACAATTGAACGTCGCGGGCGCGGACTTCCTTACCGTTGATGCGGTAGGTCGATCCTTGGCCCCGGTCGATTCGCCGCGTGATCTCCAATTCGTCCGAATCGTTGAAGGCGGCGGGGGCCAGTCGTTCCTGATTGTCGAGGGTCAGGGTGACTTCGGCGTTGTTTCGCTGCGGGCGTCCGGCGGAGCCGCCGAAAATCACATCGTCCATCTCGCCGCCACGCATGCGTTTGGCGGAAGCCTCCCCCATCACCCAGCGCAGCGATTCGATGACATTCGACTTGCCGCAGCCGTTGGGCCCGACCACACCTGTGATTCCCGGCTCGATGACGAGTTCGACCGGGTCGACGAAAGACTTGAATCCGTGAACGCGAAGCTTTTTGAAGTTCACTTAGGCTCTATATCCGCTTCAGCCGATTCCCAAGGGGGTAGGGGATACGGATTCTGAGCGAAGAGTCGAGTCACTCTCGGAATCGGTTGGAATCGCCGGTGATTCAGGACTCAGTTCAGGGCCGCTTCAATGGCTTCTTCGAACGTGGCGAAGGGTTGCGCGCCGACGATCTTCGACCCGTTGACGTAGAAGGTGGGGGTGGACGACACCGCCCCGCTGTCGGAATAGATTTTCCGCTGGCCCAAAACCTTGTCGTAGAGCGCCTGATTGTTGAAGCAGGCATCGGCGTCTTCCGAGGACAGCCCTGCGAAACCGGCCATTTTCTTGAGTTGCTCAATCAAGTTCGGTGCGACGGCCCAGCTATGCTGCTGTTCGAACAGCAGATCGATCAGCGGGAAATAGCGATCGTCCGGTACGCAATAAGCCAGAAGCGTGGCCAGCGCCGCGCGTTCGTCCAACGGGAAGTCGCGGCTTTCCAGCTTCACCTTGCCGGTGTCGATATACTTTTCCTTGATCTGCGGGAAGGTCTCGCGGTGGAACGCGGCACAATGCGGGCAGGTCAGGGAGGCATATTCGATGATCGTGACCGGGGCGTTCGGATCGCCCAGCACATGCGGGGCCAGCAGGACTTCCTCCTCCGAGGTGGTGACAGGAGCGGGCGTCGGCGCGGGGGCGGGTGTCGCGATCTCGCCGGATGCGGGCGACTCAGCCGTTTGATCTCCGGCCGGTTCCATAGTGGCCATTTCTTCGCCGTTCTGGGCGGTCAGATAATAGGCCGCGCCGCCGCCGACAATGACGATGGCAAGGAGAATGGCGATGAGGATGTTGCGATTCATTGACCGGTCCCGTTTCGAAGAAATGACAATCCAGCAAAACCTATTAGGGGGTTAGGTATTGTTTCAGCGCGAGGATGGCAAGGCCCGTTAACGGCCCTTGGCCGCTTCCCGCCGCAACAGCGACTCACCAAGCCGCGCCAGAATTTCCCGCATTTCAGGATCTTCTACATTCTCCAAGCGATCCGACAGGGCCGCCATCTGCTGTGGATCGGCGGGGGGCAGGGGCTTTTTCGGCGCGGCTTTCGCGGTGCGTGTCGTATCCGACCGGTTGGGCGGCACCTGCATCAGCTTGATCCCGGATACAGCGCGATAACCGAAATGTGAATTGATGCGGTCGATCAGCACCGGTTCCAGATGCTGCAATTCGGTCGCCATCGGTCCCATGGCGCGGATATATAGCGTCCCGCCGTCGCGGCGCCCCTTCGGGAAAGACAGGCGGTCGGGATGGGCGTGGCGGGACAGGTCCGCGCCGACGATCTGCGGCCATTCGTTCAGAATGCGCGCATCGGTGAAGCCGCGTTTTCCGACGGCCTTTTTCGCAATGGACGGGACAAGCGCGGCCAGCGGACGCATGCCCGCATATCGCATCTTATCCTGCTTGTCGTCCGTCACGGATGCACCCTTTCATTTCAGCGCTGGAATTGCCGCCCGGCGCGACTACACTCTGGCGCATGTCGTCCCGTTCCGAAACCGATATCGCCGACAAGACCGCCTCCTTGCTGCTGCCCTGGTATGATCGGCATGCGCGGCGGTTGCCGTGGCGATCCCTGCCGGGGAAACGGCCCGACCCCTATCATGTCTGGCTGTCGGAAGTCATGCTGCAGCAGACGACCGTCGCGACGGTCGGCAGCTATTTCGCGAAGTTCCTGGCCCGCTGGCCGACGGTGTCCGACCTCGCGGCGGCGGAATTGGACGACGTCCTGACCGAATGGGCGGGGCTGGGCTATTACGCCCGTGCCCGAAATCTCCATAAATGCGCGAAACGCGTCGCCGACGATTTCGGCGGGCGGTTTCCCGACACGGAAGACGCCTTGTTGGACCTACCGGGGATCGGGCGTTACACGGCGGCCGCCATCGCGGCCATCGCCTTCGACCGGCCCGCGGCGGTCATGGACGGCAATATCGAACGGGTGACGACGCGCCTGTATGCCATCGAAACACCGCTGCCGGATTCGAAACCGGCGCTGTATAAGCGCGTGGTGGCGATGACGCCCGGAAAACGGCCCGGCGATTTCGCCCAGGCGATGATGGATCTGGGGGCGACGATCTGTGTCCCCGGCAAGGCGAAATGCATGCTGTGTCCCTTGGTTCAAATCTGTACCGGCAAGGACATCGCGGAAACCCTGCCGCGCAAGAAACCGAAGGCGGCGAAGCCGACCCGGCGCGGCGCCGCCTTCTGGATCGAACGGTCGGACGGGGCGGTCCTGCTGCGCCGTCGTCCGGAAAGCGGGTTGCTGGGCGGTATGATGGAGTTTCCATCGACCGACTGGACGGAGCACGGCAGCGAGCGGTTTGAAGATACAGGGCTGGCCGGTCTTTCCGCCGATTTTCGGCCGGCGGGCGCGATCCGTCATACCTTCACGCATTTCCATTTGGAACTGTCGGTGCATCGCGGTCAGGCCGATCACAAGGATGCGCCGCCCGACTGCCATTGGTGCCCCATCGACGCGCTGGGCGACCGGGCCTTGCCGACCGTCATGCGCAAGGTCGCGAAGGCGGCTCTTTCCGGGTGAAAGTTTTGCGGAACCAAACCGCTTGACCGCCCCAAAGGTGAAGAGTAGCTTTCGATCACCATGACGAACTTGAGCGGCATTCTGCTCCTTCCGGAGCTTCTTCTAGGCCTAGCGCTAAGCTGAGCCTTGGGCGGGCGTTTATTGCCCCATCCCAACCGAAGCCTCCCCTCTCAAGTTTCCCGAAAATCGGAATAGCGTCATGTTTCAACAGAACACCATTCAGAAGACACAACGCCCAGCGTTCGGCCTTGCTGTTCTATCGCTACGACTAATCGGCGGTCGTCGGGCTTTCCGCGGCCAACCGGCGACCGTATGCGCGCCGCATTCCACGCGCACAAAATCGAAATTTCAGCCGTCCCGGCCCTCCCGTTAAGCAGACAGGGCGGCGGCAAAAGGACCCGAAGGAGTTTTCGTTATGAACCGCATGCCCGTCGAAAAATACCGCATGTATGACCGCATCCCGCTGACCGACCGTCAGTGGCCGGACAAGATCGTCGACAAGGCGCCGATCTGGTGCTCCGTCGATTTGCGCGACGGCAATCAGGCCCTGATCGAACCGATGGGCCCGGACCGGAAGCGCCGCATGTTCGAATTGCTGGTCAAAATGGGCTTCAAGGAAATCGAAATCGGTTTCCCGTCGGCGTCCCAGACCGATTTCGACTTCACCCGGGAATTGATCGAAAAGAATATGATCCCGGAAGATGTCACGGTTCAGGTCCTGACCCAGGCGCGCCCGCATCTGATCGAACGCACATTCGAGGCATTGAAGGGCGTCCACCGCGCCATCGTCCATGTCTATAACTCGACCTCCACCACGCAGCGCCGCGTCGTGTTCCAGCAGGACATGGCGGGCATCAAGCAGATCGCGGTCGACGGTGCGCAGCTGGTGCGGGACTTCGCGGAAAAGAATCCGGAAACCGACTGGCGCTTCCAATATTCGCCGGAAAGCTACACCCAGACCGAAATCGAATACGCGCTGGAGGTCTGCGAGGCGGTGATGGATGTCTGGGAACCGACGCCGGAAAAACCCTGCATCATCAATCTGCCTGCGACGGTCGAAGTCGCGCCGCCGAACGTCTATGCCGATTCCATCGAATGGATGCATCGCCGCTTCACCCGGCGGGACAGCATGATCCTGTCCGTGCATCCGCATAACGACCGGGGATCGGGCGTCGTCGCGGCGGAATTCGCCGTCATGGCCGGGGCCGACCGGATCGAAGGCACCTTGTTCGGCAACGGCGAACGCACGGGCAACGTGGATATCGTCACTCTGGGCCTGAACATGGTCGCGACCGGCGTCGATCCGCATCTGGATTTCTCCAACGTTCCGGAAATGCGCAAGGTCGTCGAATACTGCAACCAATTGCCGGTCCATCCGCGCCATCCCTATGGCGGCGATCTGGTCTTTACCGCCTTCTCCGGCAGCCATCAGGACGCCATCAAAAAGGGCCTGAAGGCGATGGACGACAGCAATAGCGGGGTTTGGGACGTGCCCTATCTGCCGATCGATCCGTCGGATGTCGGCGCGTCCTATGAGGCCGTGATCCGGGTCAATTCTCAGTCCGGCAAGGGCGGTGTCGCTTATATTCTGGAAAACGACTACGGCGTGCGCATGCCGCGTAACCTGCAGATCGAATTTTCCAACGTGATCCAAAAGATCGCCGACGAGTCGGGTAAGGAATTGTCGCCGACGATGATTTGGGACTCGTTCCAGGAAACCTATCTGGATAACGAAACGCCCTACGGCTTCGTCAACCACATTACCCAGTCCGACACACATGCGTCGGAAGTCCGCGCGATTGAGGCGAAGGTGACCAAGGGCGGCGAGGAAGTCCTCCTGCACGGCCGGGGCAACGGTCCGATCGACGCCTATGTCAACGCGCTGAAGGCTGATGCCGGGGTCGATATCTCCGTCATGGATTATTCCGAACATGCGATCGGCGAGGGCGCGAACGCCATGGCCATCGCCTATGTCGAGGCCCGCACCGCGGACGGCAAACGCCTGTTCGGCGTCGGCCGCCACCCGAATATCGTCACCGCCTCGCTGAAGGCTGTTACCTGCGCGGTAAACCGGGCCAGCGCGCTGTAAAACCGACCTTCGACCTTTCAAAAAGCCGGGTTCCGAATTGTCGGGCCCGGCTTTTTTCGTTTCGTGCCACGGCTTTAACGCTGTTTAGCCATGAAGCCCGTGTTATGATCCGGGCATTATGCATGGTGCTTCTGATCTGACAGGTATTGTGATCGTCATCGTCGGCGCGGTGTTCTGCGGCATGGCGATGGTGCGGCTGAAACAGCCGGCGATCATCGGCTATATTTTCGCCGGGCTGTTGCTCGGCCCCAACGGATTGTCCCTGGTGGAAAACCGGGAAACGATCGATCTCCTCGCGCAATTGGGCGTCATCATGCTGCTGTTCTTTGTCGGCATGGAACTGAGCCTGCGCAGTTTCAGGACGATCTGGAAGGTCGCGCTGGTGACGGCGGCGGCGCAGATCGGGCTGTCGGTGGGGGCGCTGTATATCCTGGGCGCCCTGTTCGAATGGCCGCGAGAATGGGCGATCCTGTTCGGCTTCTGTCTGGCGCTGTCGTCCACCGCCGTGGCGGTGAAGGTGCTGGAGGATACGGGGGAGTTGCGGACCCACACGGGCCGGATCGCCGTCGGCATCCTGATCGCCCAAGATCTTGCCGTCGCGCCGATGCTGGTCGTGATCAGCAACATGGCGTCGGAGGCCGAAGGCGCGGTCATGAAGATGATCGTGGAAGTCGGCCTGTCGGTCGGCATCCTGTTGGCGCTGATCTTGTTCCTGACGCGAAGGACGAAGGTGAACCTGCCGTTCCATCGACTGGTGGGGAACAGTGCCGACCTGAAGCCGTTGGCCGCGCTGGCGCTTTGTTTCGGCGTCGCGTCGGTGGCGGGGGTCGTCGGCTTGTCCCCCGCCTTCGGGGCGTTCTTGGCGGGGCTTACCGTCGGGAACAGCGCCCAACGTCAGGAGGTTCACGAAAACGCCGGACCGATCCAGGCCGTCCTGATGATGGTCTTCTTCCTGTCGATCGGCCTGTTGCTGGACCTGCCCTTCGTCTGGGACAATTTCGGTCTGCTCTGCGGGTTGCTGTTCTTCGTCACCGTGTTCAAGACATTGCTGAATGCCGGAATCCTGCGGGCACAGGGGGAAAATTGGCAATGCGCCTTCTCCGTGTCCCTGGTCATCGGCCAGTTGGGGGAATTTTCCTTCGTCATGGCGGCGGCGGCGGCGTCCACGGCGCTGATCGGCAGCGACATTCACAAGATGATCGTCGCACTGACCGTGTTCTCGCTGATGGTCAGCCCTGTCCTGTTCGACTTCCACCGCCGTATCCGGCACCGGGCGGCGGGGCGGATTTCCAGTGTCGGCGGGCTGCTGCGTTTCGCCTATTTCCGCGAGTGGCAGGTGACCAAGCAGATTTCCCGCGCCGTCTTCGCCATGGTCTTCCGGGTGTCCGACTGGTTCTATGACCGGGCGTCGGGCTTACGCCGTCACGCGGCGAAGAAGATCCGCGAAACCCGTCCCTCCAAAACGGCTGTGAAAGCGGAAACCGCGCCCGAAGGAGGAACATCGACGGAAGCGCCCGCAAAGAAAGCGTCGGCGAAGAAACCCCGAGCAACGAGTCCGAACCCAGATGCCGCCAAAGAGTAGCGCGGAACCGGATAAGATGGGTCCCGACCTGACCTTCGAACGGGCGATGGCGGCGCGGTGCAACGGCGGGCCCGTCGCCGGTCTGGACGAGGTCGGTCGCGGTCCCTGGGCCGGTCCGGTCGTCGCCTGCGCGGTGGCGTTGCCCGATCCGTTGGATGACTTTGGCGGTTTGCCGCAGGCGGTTTTCGAGGCGCTGGACGATTCCAAGAAACTGACGGAAGCCCGGCGGGAAGCGCTCTTCGATCCATTGTCCCAAGCGGTATCGCATGCCTTCGGCGAGGCCAGCGTTCAGGAAATCGACGATCTAAACATCCTGCAGGCGAGCCTGCTGGCCATGCGCCGCGCTTTGGAAGGGCTGCCCGGTCCCGTCTGCGGGGCGCTGGTGGACGGAAACCGCGATCCGAATTTGGGCATGCCGACGGAACTGATCGTGAAAGGGGACGGGCGGTCCATTGCCATTGCGGCGGCCTCCATCCTGGCGAAAGTCAGGCGCGACCGGATGATGCAGGCGCTTGGGATGGCCTTTCCCGGCTACGGCTGGGAACGGAATATGGGCTATGGCACGAAGGAGCATCAGGCGGGGCTGGCGACCCTCGGCGTGACGGAGCATCACCGCAAGAGCTTCGCCCCCATCAAGGCCCGCCTTCAGATCGGCCTCAACATCTAGAGTCCTCTCTGGAATCCGAGACTCTATATATAGAAAAAATTTAGTAGAATCAGTTAGTTGTTGACCGATTCTCACAAAAGACTCAAGATTCGGGCCTCTGGCAAGCACATTGGGTCTTTTAAAATCATGAAGAAACTACCTGAGAATCAAATTCTCAAAGGGGATTGTATTGAAGTAATGCGGTCCCTCCCGGAAGAATCCGTGGATATGATCTTTGCGGACCCGCCGTATAACTTGCAGTTATCCGGTTCTCTTTACCGTCCGAATAATTCGAAGGTCGATGCCGTCGACGACGAATGGGACAAATTCGACAGTTTCGACGCCTATGACCGCTTCACCCGCGATTGGCTGGCCGCCGCGCGCCGGGTGTTGAAGCCGTCGGGCACGATTTGGGTGATCGGTAGCTATCACAACATTTTCCGCGTCGGCACGGCGTTGCAGAATATGGGTTTTTGGGTGCTGAACGACATCGTCTGGGTGAAAACCAATCCGATGCCGAATTTCAAGGGCCGTCGCTTCACCAATGCGCATGAAACCATGCTGTGGTGCTCCAAGGATCAGGACGCGCGCTATACCTTCAATTACGAGGCCATGAAGGCGTTGAACGACGACCTTCAAATGCGCAGCGACTGGACCATGCCGATCTGCAACGGCGGCGAACGCATCAAGGACGATAACGGCGACAAGGCACACCCGACGCAAAAGCCGGAAGCCCTGTTGCACCGTGTCCTGCTGTCCTCCACCGAACCGGGGCAGGTCGTGTTGGACCCGTTCCTGGGCAGCGGCACCACGGCCGCGATGGCGAAACGTTTGGGCCGCCGCTGGATCGGGATTGAGCGGGAAGATAAATATATCGAGGTCGCGAAGCGTCGCATTGCCGCCGAAGTACCGGTGACGGACCGCGAGGCGATCCAGCACACGACGCCGAAGCGTAAGGAACCGCGCATTCCGTTCGGACTGTTGGTCGAACGCGGCATGCTGACCCCCGGTACGGTTCTGGTCAGCCCCTGCAAGCGGTTCACGGCGAAGGTGCGGGCCGATGGGACGATCATTTCGGCCGAACATCGCGGTTCCATCCATCAGGTGGGCGCGGCGGTGCAGGGCGCGCCGTCCTGCAACGGCTGGACCTATTGGCAGCTTCCGACGGACCGCACCGCCGTGCCGATCGACGCCTTCCGCCAGAAAATCCGCGCGGAACTGCATTGATCCGACCACGGATCGAATTGCGAGAGCCCCCGCTTCGGCGGGGGTTTTTGTTTAGGGCTGTCGTCCCCGTCGATCAGGCAGGACTGGTTTCTTGCATCAGCGCCGCGCCCAAATGCTTCGCTGCCTGAACCGCATTGTCACCGTGCAGGGGCCAGCTTTGCGTCAATCCTTCCAGGATGATCATCAGTTCGGTCTCATGACCGACGAGATGCAATGCGCCTGCCCCACGAAAGGCGACGTCGGCCTTGTGGTCTTGCAGTAGCTTGCGAAGCCGCTCGTCCCCCGGTGCCGCTGCAACCGCGGTATGGAACAGGCAACCATGCGAGGATTCCCGCCGCATCCACGACCCGACGCGATCCATAAGCGCCGGCAGGGCGTCCGAGGGTGTCGCAGGCAGGTCGTCGAACATGTGGGACAGATAGCGTCGGTGACGGTGTTCCAACGCCGCATAGACCATTTCACTGCGGGACGGCGCGTATTTGTAGAGCGTCCGCAGGCTTACCCCCGCCGCGTCGCGCAGGTCTTCCACACTCGGTTCGGCAAAGCCCTGGGTCGCGAAGGCGCGTTCCAGTCCCGCCGCAATTTTCGTCATCGTATCGATCATGCTTGACGATGTAGAGTAATCCCTCTACCTACGCAAGTAGAAGGATTGCTCTACTGCAAGAAAGGACATGCGATGACGCTGCCGACGGTAATGACGGGCATGGTGCTGACCGGCCATGGCGGGCTTGAGAAATTGGAATGGCGCGACGACTTGCGCGTTCCGGAACCGGCCGCCGGGGAAGTGTTGATCCGGGTATCGGCCTCGGCGGTCAACAACACGGATATCAATACGAGAACCGGCTGGTATTCGAAGGCGGTTCGCGGCGATACCGCGTCCGGCGCAGGCGGCGGCTACGGCGACGATGTTGTGGCCGACGGGGCCTGGTCGGGCGAGGCCTTGGCGTTTCCACGCATCCAGGGGACCGATTGTTGCGGCACGATCGTGGCTGTCGGTCCGGGCGTCGCGCAGACCCGAATAGGGGAGAGGGTCCTCGTTCGGGCGCTTCAGTCGATTGTCGGACCCGACGGCGACCGCCGCGTGGCAACCTTCGGATCGGAATGCGATGGCGGATTTGCGGAATATACGGTCGCGGCCGATCGCGATGCGGTCACGGTAAATTCCACTTTGTCGGATGTCGAACTGGCGTCGTTTCCCTGCGCGTTTTCGACGGCGGAAGGGATGATCCAACGTTCCGCCTTGGGGGTGGAACGGGTTTTGATATCCGGTGCGTCCGGTGGGGTCGGATCGGCGGCAATCCAATTGGCAAAGCGTCGCGGTGCCCATGTAACGGCGATCACAAGTGCGGACAAGGCGGCGGACCTGCGCGCTTTGGGGGCGGATCAAACCATGATGCGGCAGGACGCGATCCCGAAACGCCAGTTCGACGTGGTGCTGGACCTTGTCGGCGGACCGCGATGGGACGATATGATCGATGCGTTGCGGGACGGGGGGCGCTATGTCACGGCGGGCGCCATCGCCGGGCCGATCGTGGAACTCGATCTTCGCACGCTGTATCTGCGCGACCTTACCTTGATGGGATGCACCTATCAGGCGGATTCGGTATTCACCGATTTGATCGGATATATCGAGGCGGGCGAGATTCGCCCGGCGGTCGCGGAAACCTACGCCCTGCGGGATCTTCGGGCGGCGCAAGAAGCCTTCGTCGCGAAGTCCCATATCGGAAAGATCGGCATCGCCGTCGCATAGTCGCGGCAGGGGGTCTTGACCCGCCGTAACGAAGCTGTAATGTCCGCGTCAGACATCTCCTCGGGGTGCCGTCGGTTTCGAGTCGACGGCTGAGAGGCGGGAACCCGCCGACCCGTGGAACCTGAACCGGTTCGGACCGGCGTAGGGAAGGGAGATTTTCGGGTGACGCGACAGAACCCGTATCGATAAATCCCCCTTCATTCCCGATCCGATCCGCTGATTTGACGAGGCGGACCCTTGGACGTTTTTGAACTGGCAGACTTGGCGCAGGACCTGTTGCGGCGGATCGAAGACCGCGCCGTGCGGGTGCATTGCCTGACGAATTCCGTGGCGCAGCCGATCACGGCGAACGCCTTGCTGGCCATCGGCGCCGTGCCCAGTCTGACCGCCGATGCGGAAGAACTGTCCGAATTCGTGGACAGCGCCGATGCGCTGTTGGTCAATCTGGGGACGCCGACCCAGGAACGCCGTGCAGCCTGGGTCGCGGCGGCGGTGCAAGCAAGCGGGTCCGGCAAACCCTGGGTCCTGGACCCCGTCATGGTCGACCGGGCCGCCGGTCGCCTGGACGCCGCGCAGGCCCTGTTGACTTTCCGGCCGGACGCCATCCGCTGCAATGCGGGGGAGGCCGCGCGCCTATCCCTGGATGGGTTCACGGGCATCCTGGCCCGGACCGGCGCGGAAGACAGAATCTCCCAAAACGCGAACAGCGCCAGCTTATCGGCTGGGCACCCCTATCTTGCGAAGGTCACGGCGGCGGGCTGTGCCTTGTCCGCGATATTGGCGGCTTTTCTAGCCGTGGGCCGCGACGATCCCTTCGCCGCGACGGTTGCGGGACTGGCAAGTTTTGGCGCAGCGGGTGCTATGGCGGGGAAACGCGCGGAAGGGCCGGGCAGTTTTGCGGTCGCCCTGCTGGATTCCCTGTCGACCCTGGATGCTGCGGCGATCCGAGAAACCGTTACCGCTTTCACCGATGACCGGAAGGAGACCGCGCAATGAGACGCGATTTCGACCTTTCTCTCTATTTCATTGTCGGACCCAGCCATGTCGCGGGCGATCCCGTGGCCCTGGTGCAGGCGGCGGTCCAGGGCGGCGTGTCCCTGATCCAATTGCGCGACAAGACGTCCGGTACCCGCCAGATGGTGGACAGCGCGAGACGCTTGCTGACCGTGCTGAACGGCACGGGGGTGAAGTTGTTCATCAACGACCGTGTGGATGTCGCCTTGGCCTGCGGTGCCTATGGCGTGCATCTGGGCGCGAGCGACATGACCCCGGAAGACGCGCGGCGGATCGCGGGCGATGGGCTTGCCATCGGTGTGACGGTGAAGACCGTCGATGAGGTTCGGCGGATCGACCCTGCGATCGTGGATTATGCCTCCATCGGCGGGGTTTTCGACACGAAAAGCAAACAGAATGACAGCGCGCCCTTGGGCCTGAGCGGATTGCGGGAAATGGTATCGGCGCTGGATGCCCTTGCCCCGGAGATGCCGCGTTGCGCCATTGCCGGGATCGATCTGGAAAAGGCCGGATCGGTCGCGGCCTGTGGCTTGGACGGCGTCTGCACGATCAGTGCGATTGCCCTGGCCCCGAATGCGGAAGATGCCGCGCGGGCCATCCGTCAGACAGTCGATGCCAATAAGCGTGGCCGGGAAAGCGCCTTCGCATGACCCGTCATACCCCCATTGCGATGACAATCGCCGGATCGGACAGTGGCGGTGGCGCCGGGATTCAGGCCGATCTGAAGACCTTTTCCGCGCTGGGCGTCTATGGCTGTTCGGTCATCGCCGCGCTGACGGCGCAGAATACAAGGGCCGTGACGGGTATCTTCCCCATCGACCCGGGTTTCGTGCGTCAGCAGATCGATACCGTTTTCGCCGATATCGCCGTCGATGCGGTCAAGATCGGCATGCTGGGCGACGTGGCGACGATCCGCGCCGTTCGGGACGGATTGGCCGCGAATAGTCCGAAATGGATCGTGCTTGACCCGGTCATGGTCGCGAAAAGCGGCGATGCGCTGCTGGCGCGGGACGCCGTTGCCGCGCTGGTCGGGGACATGCTGCCCCTGGCCGATATCGTGACGCCGAACCTGCCGGAGGCCGCGGCGATTCTGGACGACGCGGAGGAAGCCGCCGGACAGGACGCCATGGAGGAAACCGCGCGGCGCCTGCACGCCATGGGACCGAAGGCGGTATTGCTTAAAGGGGGGCACCTGAAAGGCGCGGATTCGTCGGACCTGTTGTTCGACGGGGCCGACATGGTCTGGCTGCCGTCGCAACGGATTGAAACCAAGAACACCCATGGCACCGGTTGCACGCTGTCCAGCGCGATCGCCGCCGGGCTGGCCAAGGGGTTGAGCGTGCGAGACGCAGTGATTGAGGCCAAAGCCTATATCGGCCGCGCCATCGCCGCCGCCGACACGCTGACCATCGGATCGGGGCACGGTCCCGTCCACCACTTCCACGCATACTGGCCGGAGAACGGATGATGACGAAACAAACGACACGCCGTGGACTGATCGCAGGCGCCGCTGCAGGATTGGCGGCGAGCGCCGTCGCAACCCCCGCTATTGCCGATGGAAACCGTAAATGGCGGATGCTGACATCCTGGCCGAAGGGATCGCCGGGACCGGGACAGTCGGCGGATCGGCTGGCGAAACGGATCACAGACGCATCCGACGGCCGGATTTCCATCAAGGTCTATGGCGCGGGCGAGGTTGTTTCCGGGTTTGAGGTGTTCGATGCGGTCGCGGGCGGCACCGCCGAAATGGCGCATACGGCCGCCGCCTATTGGACTGGAAAGACGGCGGCGGCAGCCTTTTTCACCACCGTACCGTTCGGCCTGACCTCGCGCGAACACATGGCCTGGATTTATCACGGCGGCGGACAAGCCCTGTGGGACAAATTGTACGAACCCTTCGGGATCAAGCCGTTCATGGCCGGCAATACCGGCATGCAGATGGGTGGCTGGTTCAAGCAGCCGATCCGGTCGCTGGACGACTTCAAGGGCCTTAAAATCCGTATCATCGGCTTCGGCGGCGATATTTATCGGCGGCTGGGGGCGACGACCGTCGCCATGCCGGCGTCCGATATCTTCACGAATTTGGCGTCCGGGGCGATCGACGCGGCGGAATTCCTGGGACCATGGAGCGACGAGGCCTTCGGCTTCTACAAGGTCGCGCCTTATTACGTCTGGCCCGGCTTCAACAAACCGAATGGGACCGGCGAATGCCTGATCCGGCGGGACTTGTTCGAGGAATTGCCGGTCGATTTGCAGACCGTGGTTCAGGATGCCTGCATCGCCGAACATGCCTATGCCCTGGCAGAGGCGGATTGGAAGAACGCAGACGCGCTGGAACGGCTGGTTTCCGAACGCGGCGTCACCCTGATGCCCCTGCCGGACGATTTGATCGCGGCGGCGAGGACGGAGGCGCGTCTGGTATTGGATGCCGCCTTGGCCGAAGCCCCTCTCGGCAAGGAGATCGAAGACTCCTATGCCGAGGCGCAGCGGAAGGCGAAAGGCTGGGGCGCGGTCGGGGCCGCCGCCTATCAGTCGATCCGGGACGCCTGACCCGTGACTGCCGTTCTTCCCCAAATGCCGGGCGTGTCGATCCACGGCGCGGCCCTGGCTTATGCCGGACGGACGGTGTTCGATGATTTGGACCTGTCGCTGCCGGGGGGGGAATGGACGGCTCTATTGGGGCCCAGCGGTGTCGGCAAGTCCAGCCTGCTGCGTCTTATCGCGGGATTGCCTGCCGCTGGGGGGACGGCGGCGGGGTCGGTCCGGGCGACGGACGGTGCCTCGCTTGCCGGACGGATCGCCTATATGGCGCAGCGCGATCTGCTGCTGCCCTGGCTTAGCGTGTTGGACAATGTCAGGCTGGGTGCGCGGATGCGCGGTAAGGGGAGGGACGCGGACTCCCGGCGCGTTGCCATGCACCTGCTGGACACGATGGGGCTTGCGGACCGCGCGACGGATCGGCCGGGGTCGCTGTCCGGCGGCATGCGGCAACGCGTGGCTCTCGCCCGGACACTGTTTGAAGACGCCCCCATCGTCCTGATGGACGAACCGTTTTCCGCGCTGGATGCGGTGACGCGGTTTCAGTTGCAGGAAATGGCGGCGTCCCTGCTGTCCGGCCGGACGGTCCTGTTGGTCACCCATGACCCGATGGAAGCGCTGCGCCTCGCCGGGCGGATCATGATCCTGTCGGGTAGCCCGGCGCGGCTGCGGTCGGCGGGCGATCCGCCAGCCCTATCTATCCCCCGCGATCCGTTCCAGCCGGAAATGGCGGAACGGGCCGCATTGCTGTTTCAGCAGTTGGGCAGCGGGTCCCTGGAGGGGGCTGCGTCATGAAAGTCTTACGACCGATCCTGACTTTCCTGGGGCTTGTCGTCCTGTGGAAGGTCCTGGTTTCGCTGACCGGTGTGCCGGACTTCATCCTGCCCGGACCGGAACGGGTCGCTACGGTTTTGATCGACCGGGCCGGGGTGATCCTGCCCCATGCGGTGACGACCGGGATGGAGATTGTGATCGGTATGGCCGTCGGCACCGTTTTCGGCGGGACCAGTGCCTTGGTTTTGACGGTGTCCGCCCCGGCGCGGCGCTGGGTGCTGCCGGTCTTGGTGGTCAGTCAGGCGCTTCCCGTCTTCGCCCTCGCGCCGTTGCTGGTCCTCTGGCTGGGTTATGGCCTTGTGTCCAAGGTCGCGATGGCCGTGTTGATTATCTATTTCCCGGTCACGGCGGCTTTTTATGACGGGCTTCGACGGGTCGATCCGGGATGGCTGGACCTCGCCCGGGTCATGGGCGGGTCGACACGATCCGTCCTGCGCGTGATCCGCGTTCCGGCGGCGATGCCTGCCTTCGGGTCCGGCCTTCGGGTCGCCGCGGCCGTCGCGCCGATCGGCGCCGTGGTCGGCGAATGGGTCGGGTCGGCGGGTGGGCTCGGTTACCTGATGCTGCATGCCAATGGCCGTATGCAGACCGATTTGATGTTCGCCAGCCTGTTCGTTCTCGCGCTGATGGCGCTCACCCTCTACGCGCTGGTCGATCTCATCGCCCGGCGGCTCGCGTATTGGCAGCCGGAAAACGGCTTCGCTTGATGGTATCAAGAAAGGAACCGCAAATGACCTCAATGAAGCGTATCGCCCTGGCAACGGGCCTGTTCGCCGGTCTGATGTTCTCAGTCCTTATGACAGCCGCCCAAGCGCAGGCGGCGGACAAGATGACCGTCCTGCTGGACTGGTTCGTGAACCCGGACCACGCGGCCCTGATCGTCGCGCGGGAAAAGGGGTTCTTCGAAGCGGAAGGCCTGGATGTCGATCTGATCGCGCCCGCCGACCCGAACGATCCGCCGAAGCTGGTCGCGGCGGGCAAGGCGGATCTTGCCGTTTCCTACCAGCCGCAACTGCATCTGATGGCGGATCAGGGGCTGCCGCTGGTCCGGGTCGGCACCTTGGTCGACCAGCCGTTGAACAGCCTTGTCGTGCTGGAAGATGGGCCGATCCAGTCGATCGCGGATTTGAAAGGACGCAAGGTCGGCTTTTCGGTCGGTGGCTTCGAAGACGCGCTTCTGGGCGAAATGCTGAAACACGCGGGCCTCACCCTTTCGGATATCGAACTGGTCAACGTCAATTGGTCGCTGTCGCCGTCGATGATCGCGGGGCAGGTCGATGCGGTGATCGGTGCCTTCCGCAATTTCGAACTGAACCAGATGGATATCGTCGGGCGTCCGGGCCGGGCCTTTCTGCCGGAAGAACACGGCGTGCCGACTTACGACGAATTGATCCTATTGTCCCATTCGGACCATATTGATGACCCGCGTCTGCCGCGTTTCCTGAAGGCGCTGACCGCCGCGACGGCCTATATCCGCGCCAATCCGGAAGAAGCCTGGATGGCCTTCGCCGCGATCGATCCGGCGCTGGATGACGAATTGAACCACCGGGCCTGGGGCGACACGGTGCCGCTGTTGGCCACCGATCCGGGGGCGCTGGACGTCGCGCGTTACGATGCTTTCGCCGGTTTCATGCAGGATGCGGGGCTGACCCAGACCACACCGCCGGTCGAAACTTATGCAGTGGATGTCCGGTAATGGCCGATCTATTCGACAGGCTAAAGGCGGAGTGCGCGGCGGATTGGCATGCCTATACCGACCATGCCTTCGTGCGCGGACTGGCGGATGGCAGTTTGCCGGAGGCCGCGTTCCGCCACTACCTGACGCAGGATTACCTGTTCCTGATCCATTTCGCGCGTGCCTTTGCCCTGGCCGGATACAAGGCGAAGACCCTTGACGATATCAAACGAGCGAAGGAGGGAATATCCGCCATCGTCGATGTGGAGCTGTCCCTGCATCTGTCCTATTGCGAGAAATGGGGGATCGGCCCGGCCGATCTTACCGATTTGCCGGAGGCCGTGGAGAATATGGCCTATACCCGCTATGTCCTGGAACGAGGCATGGCGGGCGATCTGCTGGACCTGCATATCGCACTGGCGCCCTGCATGTTGGGCTATGGAGAAATCGGCAAGCGGTTGGCGGCGGACCCGGCGACGCGGCGAGTCGGCAACCCTTATCTGGAGTGGATCGAGATGTATGCGGGCGAGGAATGCCAGAACGCCTGCGCGGAAGAACGGGAATATATCGCGTCCCTGGCCGATGGGATCGGGGAGGCGCGTTTCAATGAACTGTCCCGCTGCTTCCGGGATGCGACGCGGTTGGAAATCGGCTTCTGGCAAATGGGCCTTGACGCGGTGCGGACCTAGAGGACTAAACCTGCGTGGCCCCTAAACCTGCGTGGCCCCCTAAATCTGCGTGGCCCGGGCGCGTTCCTTTGCGGCGCGTTTCCGGGCCAGCCTTTCGCGCCGGTTGTGCGCCATGATCCGCTGCTTTTCCCGAAACTTTTTCAGGAATTTCATGGTCAGGTAATAGCCGCCCCAGGTACCGATAATAGTCCATGGAATGCAGCCGACGAAGAGCGGCAGCCCCCATGTCTTGAAGATTTCGTGGGTGTAGACCCACAGGGATTCCAGGAACCCCGAATCCTGCGCCAGCACGGAATCGATATGGGCCCGGAAATCGGCGAAGCCCAGATCGGTCGTATCGCCCAACATCAACCGCCCGGTCATGAGACAGAGATAGTAGTAGAAGGGGGCGGTCAGAACGTTGGTCGGCCACGTCCAGGCCAGGGCGACGATCAGGTTGAATTTCCAGTCGCTGCGCAGCGCCTTCAGAATGCCCCAGAAAACGAGGATCATCGGCATTTGGATGCCGACCGTCGGCGTCAGACCGAAAAACAGGCCGATCGCAGTGCCACGCGCAGTGTAGGAACCGTCATGTCGGCCCCGGGCAATCGGCACGACCAACCGATATTTCAACAGGCGTGCGATGCGGGACAGGCGCTTCGGCGGCTCCCCCTGTCCTTGCGGGGCGCCTCCTGCACTATTGGTCTGTTCGGTTTCCGTCATTCTCAATTGGCGGCCCTACGGTCTTTCACGGGAGGCAACTTAATGCCATATCCTTATCAGGCAATTAAAGAATGGCCAAAAAACGGCGAAGTCGGAAATCTTAATATTCCGCCGAAAATTCGGCCTGAAAACGAGGAGAAGGAAGATGAGCGGAGACGCCGCCGTCCGAACCCATGCGGACAATCCGGGGATCGCGATCCTGAAACAGCGCTTCGGCGACCGAGCGTCCACCGCGGAATCGGTGCGCGAACATCACGGGCGCGGCGAAGGCTGGTTCCCGACCATGCCGCCCGATCTCGTGATTTATGCGCATACGACAGAGGAAGTGGCAGAGATCGTGACGGTCTGTGCCGAATACCGTATTCCGGTCATTCCCTTCGGCACCGGGACGTCGCTGGAAGGGCATGTTTCCGCCCTGCACGGCGGGGTTACCGTTGACCTGTCCCAGATGGACGCGGTCCTGTCGGTGAACACGGAAGACTTGGATTGCCGCGTGCAGGCCGGTGTGACCCGGAAACAACTGAACGAACATATCCGCGATACGGGGCTGTTCTTCCCCATCGATCCGGGCGCGAATGCCAGCCTGGGCGGGATGGCGTCGACCCGTGCGTCGGGTACCAACGCGGTGCGTTACGGCACCATGCGCGAAAACGTGTTGGGCCTGACGGTGGTGACGGCGGATGGACGCATCGTGAAGACCGGCGGCCGGGCCAGGAAGTCGGCGGCGGGATATGACCTGACGCGCCTCTTCGTCGGGTCCGAAGGGACGCTGGGGATTATCACCGAAGTCCAATTGCGTCTCTATGGCATTCCGGAGTCGATTTCGTCCGCCGTCTGCCAGTTCCCCGATCTGGAAAGCGCGGTGAACACCGTCATCCTGACCATTCAGTCCGGCATCCCCGTCGCACGGATCGAATTATTGGACGAAGTTCAGATGGCGGCCTGCATCGCCTATTCGAAACTCGAAGGCTTCGAGCCGGCCGTGACCATGTTCTTCGAATTCCACGGCACCGAAGCCAGCGTCGACGAGCAGGCCGCACAGGTTCAGGCGATTTCCACCGACTTCGGCGGTAGCGCCTTCACCTGGGCGAAACTGGCGGAAGACCGAACGGTCCTTTGGGAGGCGCGTCACAACGCATTCTATGCCGCGCTTGCCGCCGCACCGGGCAAAAAGGGGCTGGCGACCGATGCCTGCGTGCCGATTTCGAAACTGGCGGATTGTATCCTCGAAACGAAACAGGACGTCACGGATACGGGTGTCTTCGCCCCGATCGTCGGCCATGTCGGCGACGGCAATTTCCATCTGTGTCTGATGTTCGATCCGGACGACCCGGAAGACCTTGCCCGCGCCAAGGGGATCGTGGAACGCCTGAATCACCGGGCTATCGCCTTCGGCGGCACCTGCACCGGCGAGCACGGCATTGGTTATGGCAAGATGTCCTATCTCACCGCCGAACATGGTGAGGCGGTCTCCCTGATGCGGGATATCAAAAAGGCGTTCGATCCGAACAACATCATGAATCCCGGCAAGATCGTTTCCATCTGACGATCGCGCGGATACGAAAAAGCCGGCCTCGGATTGTCTCCGGCGGCCGGCTTTCTTTTTGGAAAGCGACGATAGGGGGTCACGCTCTCCAGAACGGTTTCGCGGCTTCCCGCAGGGCTTCTTCGCGGGTCATGCCGATGTCGTCCAGTCGTTCGCGCGGCATCTCTTCCAAGGCGCGGCGGTTCTGCCAACGGGCGTGCCATTTCACGATCAGCGCGCCGACCGTCAAACCGTCCCGTTCCAGCGCATCGGCGTAGGATTCGAAGTTTCCGTGGCTTGCATAATCACTCATGGCTCAGTCCTCTCAGTTGGGTTCTCGCTTTCGATGTGAATAAGGTAATGCTTGCCTTGAGCGCCGACAAACGGGATTATCCAGCCCATTGAATAAGGAAAACTTAGCCATTGGAGTCTGCGATGCGTCGCCGCCTTCCGCCATTGAATTCGGTGCGCGCCTTTGAGGCCGCGGCCCGTCACCTTAGCTTCGTGGAGGCGGCGGACGAACTGGCTGTAACCCCGTCGGCGGTCAGCCAACAGGTGAAACAGTTGGAGGAATGGCTGGGCGTTACCCTGTTCCGGCGGTTGCCGCGCGGCCTGACCGCGACGCAGGCGGCGCTGCGTTATTTGCCCGACCTGACGGAAGCGCTGGACCAGATTGACCGCGCGACCTTGCGGATGGAACGCAGCAAGTCGACGCACTCGCTGACCGTCAGCACGCTCAGCTCCTTCGCGGCCTTATGGTTGTCGCCGCGCCTGCATCGGTTCACCGCCCAACATCCGGAAATCGACGTGCTGCTATCCTCGTCGGATCGGCTGTCCGACATGGCGCGGGAAAATATCGATATCGCGATCCGATATGGCAGCCGGACTTGGCCGGACCTCCACGTCGAGGAACTGATGGACGACCATTTGGGGATCGTATGCAGCGCCGTGCTTGCACGCGATCCTGAACGCCCGATCAACAGGATTGAAGACATTGCCCGTCACACATTGCTGCACGATGCCGACGCGCAAACAGGCAGTATGCTGTCCTGGCCGCGCTTCCTGCAGGCTTGCGGCGTGACGTCCATCGATTCTGAACGGGGGCCGCGTTTCAGCGACAGTCAGTTGATCGTGCAGGCCTGTATCGCGGGGCGGGGTGTGATGATCGGACGATCCAGTCTGATTACCGAAGCGATGGACAGCGGTCTTTTGGTGGCGCCGTTCGGCATGGACTATGTTTCGGAACACCGGTATCGACTGGTCGCCTTGCCCGGCACTTATGCCGACCCGAAACTCCTGGCCTTCCGAAATTGGATTTTTCAGGAATTGGGCAAGGAACCGCCGCCGTTTTCCTGACTGTCCATCCGGCAGACAAGGTCAGTCTTCCGCCGGATCGGTCTCCAATCTGTGTCCGTCCAATTTGGCGCTTTCACGGTCCCGGCGTTTTTCTTCCGTGTCGCGCAGGCGCTTGGGCGTCCCATACAGGCGTCGATTGGCGTCGGCCTGTTTTTCCTTGTCTTCGCGGCGTTTCCGTTTACGCATCTCGCGAAGGTTGACGATCTCCGCCATGGCCATGTCCTATCGAAAATCCTGCCCTATGGAATCATATCGGCAGGGAAGGGTAGGATGACCGGGCGGGTGCGTCCAGTACGGGGTTAGGGGCAGGACGGTATGACGGAACAGGCTGTATCCAATGGACGCAGGCCGGTCTGGCTGGCGCTTGTGGCGGTGGTTGCCGTCCTCGCCGGCCTGTGGTTCGGGCCCCGTTTCGTGGATTGGAGCGGGTTCAAGCCGCGCCTGGAATCGCTGATCTCCAAACAATTGGGTGTCGATGTCGTCCTGCGCGGCGCCCTGCTGGTCGACATCCTGCCGCAACCCAAGATCACGGCGGCGGACGTCCTTGTCGTGGGGGACGGCGTTGACGGGTCCCTGCGCTGGCTGCGCGGGACACTGGACCCGCGCGGGTTGCTGTTCGGGGAAATTCTGCCGCGCGATCTGCATCTGGTTGAGGCCGATATTCGATTGCCCGCCGCCATTCCTCGGATCGGGACCGGCATGGGCAAGGCGGTGGTCGCCATCGAAAACAGCCGCGTTTCCCTGACCGGCGGGCCGGATTGGCTGCCCCAATCCGTCGAACGCGTGAACGGCGTGCTGTCCCTTGGGGGCGCCGCGGTCAATGGCGGGGCAGGCCTGTCCTTCGACGGGGAAGCTCGCTATCAGGGGCAACCGGTCGGCCTCGTCCTCGATGTCGGACGGGACGGCTATTCCCGCATCGCCATCGGACATGGCCCCAGTTCCGGCGATCTGGTGTTGAGCGGCATGGCGACCGCCGACGGGTGGCGGGGCAAGGGAACCCTGGTGTTTGAGGAAGCGGCCTTCCTGTCTACCCTGGATTTGGATGCCGCAACCCGGCTGGTCGGTGAAGGCGCGGCAACCATGGAAGCCGACATCGCGCTGGATGCCGCGGGGGTGTTGTCCCTGGACATTCGGTCCCTGGAATCGACCCGCCTTTCCGGTAAGGGCCGGGGGACGCTGGTCCCCGGAAACCGCCCTGCCGTCGATCTGTCCCTGACACTCGATCGGGCGGATTTCGCAACCGACGCGCCCGATGTTGCGTTACTGTCCGCTGACCTGTCGCGCTTCATGCAACGCAACGGCGGGGTTGATGTCACCGCGACGATTGAGGCCGGGTCTCTGCGCCTGCCCACCGGGATGCTGCGCCATGCGGTTCTGTCGCTCGCGGCCGGGGGCGGGGTGGCGATGATCGACCGGGCGAGCGCGGTCCTGCCGGGGCAGGCGGACCTTTCCTTCTTCGGCAATATCAATCCGTCGGAAGACGGCTGGTGGTTCGACGGGGACCTTGCCTTGTCGGCGGGCGATTTGCGCGGGTTGCTCGATTGGGCCTTACCGGATCGGAAGGCGGTGTGGGCGAATTTGCCACCGGATCGCCTGAAGCGGACCGAACTGACCGCGCATATGATCCTGGAACCGAAAAGCCTGGAAGTGGCGGAATTGACCGCGCGTGTCGACGACACGGTCTGGGCGGGGGCACTTTCCGTGCCGATGGGATCCACCGGCGGTGAGGATACCGGCACGATCAGCGCGGTGCTTCAGGGGGACAGCCTCAATCTGGATCGCTATCGGGGCGAGGGGGAGGGGATCGCCTTGCCGGACGGATGGCTTATATCCGACCGGAATCGGCATCTCTCCTTCTATCTGGACCGGATGATCGTCGGCGGCGTGCCGGTCGGCGGCGTTTCGCTGGATTTGCAGGCTGCCGCCGGCATGTTGCCCAGCATGGATTTGTCGGTCGCCGATATCGTCGGCAGTCGTATTTCCGGACGGATGGGGTTAGAGGCGCAGGGGGCGGCCAAGGCGCAGGTTACGGCATCGATCCCCGCGCCGGACCGGCTGTTCGGCGCCTTCGGCGTCCCGGCGCGGCAGGCGGCGACGTTTGCCTCCTTCGGCGAAACGGAAATAACGCTGGATCTCTCCTACAATCCGGATACCGGCCTCGGTTATGTGCTGGATGCATTGGGATCGGGCGGCGATGCGCGGCTGAACGGCTATACACAGGCGGGCAGTCCAGTGCGACTCAGCATCTCCGACGGCGCGATCAATACGGACTATCTGACGGTGTTCGGGGTTTCCGCCGATTGCCGATCCTTTCAGGCGGGTGGATGGCAGTGTCCCGAATGGTCCGGGGCGGTGCCTGGGCTTCAAGTGCAAGGGTCGGGCGAGGTGAAGGTTCTGGCGGACGGAACCCGCGAATTGGGGGTCAATATTACCGATGCGCAGGCTGATTTAGGATTGTTCGTTGCGCGCGCCGGGGTTCCGCTGTTGCCCGAAGGGAATCTCTTGGGCGCAGGTCGGCTGACGGGGCGCGGCGGCAGTTTTGGGGCTGCTGTCTCGGATTTGTCCGGCAGCTTGGCACTGAGCGGTAAGGCATCCCTGTCCCTGCGGCGCGGTGGCGGCGGTGCCGGGCGTCTGAAAACCATCCGCACCAAACTTGCGAAGACATTCGCGATGCCGGGCGACGTCACTGGCACGATAACGGTGGACCCGTCTCGGATCGGCGTCGATTTCGCGCTGTTGGGGGCCGGGGGACGCTTGGAATCCCATGCCGCGATTGATCGCGCGACGCGGGGGCTGACCGCGTCAATCGACATCGTCACGCCGCAAGAACCGGACCCGGCCCTGACCGTCGACCTGAAAGGCGCCTTGGGCGCGCCGGATATGAAGCTGAACGGGCGATGGCTTAAAGGGGGCTGACCGCCTCGGTACCACCGTCATCCTGGACCGGCCCGCCACCACGGCGCGGCCCGAACCACGAGGCTGCACGACCGGCACGGGACAGGTCTTTGTCCAGGGTGGCCATGGTCTTTGCGAAATCGTCGCTGTCGTCGTCCAACCAGACGGTGAAGACGCGAGTCCAGACAAGGCCCAGTCCTTTCGTCCGGATCAGGCCGAACGGACCTTTGATCGATACCCCTGCTGCTTCCAGATACCAGGATAGAGCCCGAAGCTCCCGCCCGCCGATCAGGGCGGCGAGGCAGGGGTTGCGGCGCATTTCCCGCGATATCGCGGCCATCGCTTGCCGATGAGGGGCCAATCCGTCCAATCGGCGCATCAGCAGATCGAATAACCGGTCCTTCACGCTGTCTTCATCGGTGAAGCCCGCGTCCTCCGACAAGACCTGCCGGTCGGCCCGGTCGAGGAACTTGAGAACGGCATCCGGCAGATCGCCGATATGCCCGCGTAAGACCTGCACCGTACAGGCGTTTCGGGCCGCGACCTCTTCCCAGGCGTCGTGGGATACCCCTCGTTCCGCAATCACGGTCATGGCGGTGTCGATGATGTCGTCCTGCGAGGGCTGGCTGGTGGTCGTGTTCATGATTGCCTCCTGTCCGACAAAGATTTGGGGGGCGGATCCATTGGGACAAGAAAAAAATGATGCAATTAAGAATGACTCGCATTATTAATACGAACGGTTAATGGGAACCACGATACGGGAGCGAGAAGTTATGTGCCGCGATTGCGACGGAAGCAGAAGTTTCGGATCGGTGCCGTCCTTCGACGGGTTCGGCAAGGACCCGCTGGCGAAAGCAGCGCCGGCAGTCGAAAAAGGGAAGGGCGGGCTGCCGTTCATCGGGAAGCAGAAGCAAGGCCGCAAGAAACTGTGGGAAATCGACATGGCCTATCATTGCGCCGTGATCGGAACGTGTTTTTCCATCGCGGAGCTGAAAAAGCTGGGCTCGAAATACGGTGTTTCCTTTCCGGAAAAGACCCAGGATTACACGGTGCATGGTTTCTTCGTTGAAAAGGCGAAGACATCGGAACCGGTGTCCAAGGCGATGTATAAGGCGCTGGAAAAGAAATACGCCGTGCCGGTGCGCCAGTTGGAGCGACAGCCGGACCAAGACGCACAGCGGCGTTTCTGGGCGGACAGTCAGGTGCAGGGCGGTCTGCCCGGCGCCTTTTGGGCCTTCGTCAGCGCCGGTCATGTTGATGCGGCATTGGTATCCGAAGTCTTCGGCGAGGTGCATATGCTGTCGCACGGCGTCGCGCAGGCAACGGCGAAATCGGCGTCGAAACTGACGAAACTGGCTGAAGATGCCGCCGCCGCCGACCAAGCCCTGCGGGACGAACGCAAGAAATCCGCCGGGTTGCAGGCGGAACGCGACGATCTCGCCAACCGGTTGACGGCGATGGAGGAAAAGGCGCGCCGGCTGACGGTGTCCAACGATTATCTGCAAGGCCAGTATCAGGAAGCGGTGAACGGCCTGCCCGCGCAATTGAAGGCGGAGAACGACGAGTTGCGGCGGCGGGTCGATCGCCTGGAACGGGAGCGCGCCGAATTCCTGGCCGAAGGCCCGGCGATAAAGATCGTGGAAAAGGCCAATCCCGAAACCGAGCGGCCCATCCAGGTGACAGACCGGTCCGACAAGGCGGACTTCAAAGGCCAACGCTTGCTGTATATCGGCGGCGTCGACAGCCTGCTGGACCGATACAAGACGGTGGCGGAGGAGGCATGCTGCGTCTTCATGCACCATGACGGCGGCAACCGGGATTGCATCAATCGGCTGGATGGGGCGCTGGAACGGGCGGACTTCGTCGTCGTACCGATCGAATGCGTCAGCCACAGCGCCTGCAAACGGGCGAAACAATTCTGCAAGGCAGCCAACAAGCGGTTCCTGCCGGTACGCACGCCCAGCGTTTCCGCCTTGGCGCAGTTGCTGTCGACCCTTCCGGTGTCTTCCGGCAACTGATCGAACAGCGTTCGAATCAAGAAGGGCGGCACCCGTGGGATGCCGCCCTTCCTTTTTAAGCGTAGGATGTCAGCCGAAGCTTACATCATGCCGCCCATGCCCCCCATGTCGGGCATGGCCGGGCCGGAGGCTTTGTCTTCCGGCTTGTCGGCGATCATGGCTTCCGTCGTGATCAGCAGACCGGCGACCGAGGCCGCGTCCTGCAGGGCGCAACGCACGACCTTCGCCGGGTCGATGACGCCGTCTTTCAGCAGATCGACATATTCGCCGGACTGGGCGTTGTAGCCCCAGCTGGTGTCTTTCGATTCCAGCATCTTGCCGACGATGACCGCACCGTCAGCACCCGCGTTGTCGGCAATCTGACGCGCCGGGGCGGTCAGGGCCTTGCGGATGATGTCGATGCCGACCTTCTGATCGTCGTTGCTCGTCTTCAGGTCCTTCAGGGCCTTCAGGGAGTAGAGAAGGGCGGTACCGCCACCGGCAACGACGCCTTCCTCCACGGCCGCGCGAGTCGCGTGCAGGGCGTCGTCGACGCGGTCTTTCTTCTCTTTCACTTCGACTTCGGTCGCACCGCCGACGCGGATGACGGCAACCCCGCCGGCCAGCTTCGCCAGACGTTCCTGAAGCTTCTCACGGTCGTAATCGGAGGTCGTGGTTTCGATCTGACCCTTGATCTGACCGCAACGGGCTTCGATGTCTTTCTTCTTGCCCGCGCCGTCGACGACGGTGGTTTCGTCCTTCGTGATCGACACCTTCTTGGCCGTGCCCAGCATGTCGAGCGTGACGGCTTCCAGTTTGATCCCGACGTCTTCGGAAATGACCTGACCGCCCGTCAGGACCGCCATGTCTTCCAGCATCGCCTTGCGACGATCGCCGAAGCCCGGCGCCTTGACGGCGGCGATCTTCAGGCCGCCGCGCAGCTTATTGACGACCAGGGTCGCCAGCGCTTCGCCTTCGACGTCTTCCGCGATGATCAGCAGCGGCTTGCCCGACTGAACAACCTGTTCCAGAACCGGCAGCATGGCCTGCAGGTTGGACAGTTTCTTTTCGTGCAGCAGGATATACGGGTCTTCCAACTCAACCGTCATGCGCTCGCTGTTGGTCACGAAATACGGCGACAGGTAGCCGCGGTCGAACTGCATGCCTTCGACGACTTCCAGTTCGGTGTCCAGGGACTTGGCTTCCTCAACCGTGATGACGCCTTCGTTGCCGACGCGCTTCATGGCTTCGGCAATCATGTCGCCGACGGTCTTGTCGCCGTTGGCGGAAATCGTGCCGACCTGGGCGATTTCGCTGTTCTTTTCGATCTTGCGGGCGCGCTTGGCGACGTCGGCGACGACCGCTTCGACGGCCAGATCGATACCGCGCTTCAGATCCATCGGGTTCATGCCCGCGGCCACGGCCTTCGCGCCTTCACGGACGATCGCCTGGGCCAGAACGGTGGCGGTGGTGGTGCCGTCGCCGGCCAGGTCGTTGGTCTTCGACGCGACCTCACGCAGCATCTGCGCACCCATGTTTTCGAACTTGTCCTTCAGTTCGATTTCCTTGGCAACCGTGACGCCGTCCTTCGTGATGCGCGGGGCGCCGAAGGATTTGTCGATGACGACGTTGCGGCCTTTCGGACCCAGCGTCACCTTGACGGCGTTGGCGAGGATATCGACGCCGCGCAGCATGCGGTCGCGCGCGTCGGTCGAGAATTTAACGTCTTTAGCAGCCATTTTCGCTACTCCATTGCTAGTGTGATTTGGCAGTAACGGTTCGCCCGGAACGAATTCCCGGGGGCCCCTTTACTCAGGCGGCCTTCTTCTTCGCGGCGGACGCTTCGATAACGCCCAGAATGTCGCTTTCCTTCATGATCAACAGGTCTTCGCCGTCGATCTTGACTTCGGTGCCCGACCATTTGCCGAACAGCACGATGTCGCCCGCTTTGACGTCCAGGGCGCGGACGGAGCCGTCATCCTGAATATGCCCGGTGCCGACAGCGATGATCTCGCCCTGCATCGGCTTTTCTTTGGCGGTGTCGGGGATGATGATCCCACCGGCCGTCTTCTGATCCTCTTCAACTCGACGAACCAAAACACGGTCGTGCAAGGGACGAAATGCCATGATGTAACCTCCTCCATTCCTTAGACAAAGGTTTGTCATGCTGATGATGACTTGGCACTCATGGCAGGAGAGTGCCAAGCTCGCGTAGCACTGCATTTATTGAAATCCGAGGCGCGTTTCAAGAGGCCATATGTAAATTTATCAGCAGTCGGGGCGTTTGGCTGACAAAGCATTGAAATATAACATTTTTATTGCGCCGAAAATGCGTTTTGGGTCAAAATTCCAGGATGGAGCGCGAACCGCGCCGTTACGAACACGGAGGCTTTTTGCATGACCCATCTTGTTTCCGACGGTTCCTTTTCCCTTCAGATGAAGGGCTACCGCCTGTCGACGGCGGAAATCCTCTATCACATGCCGGACCATCCCGACCTGCTGCAAAGCTTCGTTTGGCAGCATCTGGACATCGCGCCGGACTATCCCGAACTGCACAAATTTCTGGACTTCTGGGTAGATAATATCGACGGTCCGCTGCATTCGGTCCATGTCGCGCGCTACGATCTCGTCACGCCGGGCGACGCCCGCTACGCCGACGCCTGGATGCAGATTCACTGACGCTTAGGTCCGAACCGCGAACGGGACCGTCGTCAACGCGCCATCGGCCGTGACGGAGATCGCGTGGCTGGGCGGGATTGCGGTCCAGCGTTTGCGGTCGGTGTCCAGGGGTTCGGACACGACGGTCAGCGACCCGCCGCCAGTGCAAGGCGTTTCAGTGCAGGAATGGTACAGCGTCGGGGCCATGGCGTCGGTCGAATAGCGGAAGGCGAACAGCCGGTCGCCGTCGGACAGGGCGGCGGTAAAACGCAGCGGTTCGTCGATGCCCGCCTTTTGCATCTCGCCTTCGACGAAGCCCAGGCTTTTGCCCATCGCGCCGACCGGATCGTCGTCCAGTCCCATCGATAGCGCCAACAGGAAGATCAGTTCGGAATCCGTCGTCCCCTGGCGGGAGGCATAGAGCCTGTCCGGCAGGGCCTGTTCGAGCGCCCGGCGGATTTTCGAATAGCCGCCGATCTGGCCGTTATGCATGAACAGCCAGCGGCCTTGTGTGAAGGGATGGCAGTTGGCGCGCGTCGTTGCCGTCCCCGTCGAGGCCCGGACATGGGCGAAGAACAGGCGGGATCGAATTTGCGCCGACAGGTGTTTCAGGTTCTCGTCGTTCCAGGCGGGCAGGATTTCGCGGTACAGGCCGGGATTGTTCCGTTCCCCGTACCAGCCGATGCCGAAACCGTCGCCATTGGTTTCCGACTTCGCCTCGGCCGCATGCAGGCTTTGATGGATCAGCGACCGATCCGGCTTGGTGACCAAATCTTCCATGAACAGGGGCGGGCCCCAATAGGCGAGCCAGCGGCACATGGCCGAACCTCCGGACGTGACGAACGGGCGGATTTGATGCCGGGTCGCCCATTCGATCAAGTGGAATTCGGTGCCGGATCGGCAAGGGAGCCGCTTTCCTCGCGGTGAGAAGATTATTATAGTACGCCTAATAGTGGAAAAGGCGGCGTGCCATATCGGCCGATCGAATCGGACCGGAAGGACATGAAGGTGCGGATTCCGAAAAACAGAGCGGTTGGTTTGGTGTTGCTTTGGACAGCCGCTGCCGTCACCGTCTCCCCGGTTCCGGCGGCAAAGGCGCAGCCGGAAACATTCCTGGTCGCCGTCAACGATGCCCCGCCCTATCGCATTATCGAAACGGACGGCAACGGGCAGACGCGGTTTTCCGGTTTCTATATCGACGTCGCCCGCGAAATGGCGCGGCGTCTGGATATATCCCTGCGCTTTGTCGATACGCCCTTCCGCCGCGCCCTGGCCATGATGCTGACGGGGGAGGCGGACATGATGCTGGGCCCGAACCGCACGGCGGAACGGGAAACCTTCATGGTCTATGTCGAGGAACCGCTGCCGTCGGAACCGAAATCCTTCTATCGAATGGCCGGGAAGCCCGACATTGCGCGGTACGAGGATTTAGCGGGTCGGATCATCGGCGTGCAGCGCAAGGCGGCCTATTTCGATCCCTTCGATACGGACGAAGCGCTGACGAAGTTTCCCGTCGGCGATTACGAAGGTGCCTTCAAGATGATGGTGAACGGACGGCTGGATACGGTGATCGCGCCGACCTTGCTGGGCGATTACCTAATTTCCCGGCTGGGCTTGCCGATCGTGCGCAGCACTTTCACCGCGGGCGGTCGCCCCTCCTATTTCGCGATCTCTCATTTTTCGACCGCCGACGACCGTGCCCCTCAATTCGCGGCGGTCTTGGCCGAAATGAAGGCGGACGGCACCATGGCGCGGATTGAGGCACGGTATCGCGGACAGTAAGGGGAGAGTTTGGAGCGGGTGAGGAGAATCGAACTCCCGTATGCAGCTTGGGAAGCTGCCGTTCTACCATTGAACTACACCCGCATGCGCCGAAGCGGCGGTACCGCCCGGATATAGCCAGTGCGGCGCTTCGGATCAAGCGGGATCGTTGTCCCGACAAATCTATTGACCGGAAATCCCGATCTTCCATAAAGTCGCCGCCGTGACGGATGCCGCGATGGCGTCGCGGGCCTTTAGTTCGTCACGGTCGTCGGAACGATGTGACCTGCTGTCCTGTACGCCGGGACGTATAGCCGGGCATGTCGAACCCTCCACTGCCCGGTTTGGACAATGGAGTCGTGTGATGACCGATTTATCGAAACGCCCCGAATTCTTCCAACGCCCCAATGGCGAAAAGGCCCCGCTGCCGTTCAGCGCGGCGGAATACGAACGCCGTCTGGCGACCCTGCGTGCGATCATGGCGGAACGGGATGTCCCGGCGGTGCTGCTGACCAGCATGCACAACATCGCCTATTATTCCGGCTTCCTGTATTGCAGCTTCGGGCGGCCCTATGGCTGTGTCGTGACGCAGGATCGCTGCACCACCATTTCCGCCAATATCGATGCGGGCCAGCCTTGGCGGCGGTCCTTTGGCGACAATGTCACCTATACCGATTGGCAGCGGAACAACTATTGGCGGGCTGTTGCCTCCGTCCTGCCGACGTCGGTGAAACGGCTGGGGATTGAGGGCGACCACCTGACCTTGGCGGCGCGGGATACGGCGGTTTCCATGCTGGGCGGGCCGGAACTGGTCGATATCGCGCCGGACACGATGGCCGCGCGGATGGTGAAGTCGGCAGAAGAAATCGTGCTGATCCGGGAAGGCGCGCGCGTCGCCGATGTCGGGGGCGCGGCGATCCGCGCCGCGATCAAGGAGGGCACGCGGGAAATCGACGTCGCCATGGCGGGCCGCGATGCGATGGAACTGGAAATCGCGAAGTCGCGGCCGGAGTCGGAATTGCGCGACACATGGGTCTGGTTCCAGTCCGGCATCAATACCGACGGCGCACACAACCCGGTGACGACGCGAAAGCTGGAAATGGGGGATATTCTGTCCCTCAACACCTTCCCGATGATTTCCGGTTACTACACGGCGTTGGAACGCACCCTGTTTCTGGGCGAACCGGACGCGGAGTCCCTGCGCATCTGGAAGGCCAATATCGCCGCCCATGAATTGGGCATAAGCCTGATCAAGCCGGGCGCGACATGCTCCGGCATTTGTGCGGAGATCAACCGCTTCTTCGCCGATGAAGGCTTGCTGCAATACCGGTCCTTCGGATACGGCCATTCCTTCGGTATCCTCAGCCACTATTACGGCCGCGAGGCGGGGCTGGAACTGCGGGAGGATATCGACACGGTGCTGGAACCGGGCATGGTCGTGTCGATGGAACCGATGCTGTGGATTCCGGAAGGCCGGCCGGGCGCAGGCGGGTATCGGGAACACGATATCCTGGTTGTCGGCGAGACCGGGGCGGAGAACATCACCGGCTTCCCTTACGGGCCGGAGAAGAACATCGTCGCCTAAGAAATAGGTTGGAGGTGGCCCGTATTGCCGACGCGATACGGGCCGCATCCGCCAGCAGGCGGCCGGGGGGCCTCAATCGACGATGAAGAGCTTTGCCCCGTTTTCCGAATAGGACCGGTGTGCGGCATCCCCGAAATCCGAGACGTGATAGCTCTGTCCGGCGGTCATGACGGTCTTTCGCCCGTCTTTCAGTTCCGACACCAATTCCCCTTCCAGGACATAGAAGACATGGCCCCGGTCACACCAATGGTCGGCCAGATATCCCGGCGAATATTCGACCTGACGGATGCGAAGGTCCCCGACGGTTACCGTGCGCCAATAGGCGACACCGGTTTCTCCGGGATGTTCGGTTCGGGGCAGGTTAGCCCAGTCGGTAACGGTAAACGGGGAGGTGGGTATCTTCATGGCGATATCGCGGATTTGGGGGTGAGAGGGGCGGAAATCCAAGACCGCATCAGCGCATAAGGCCGACGCTTCCGCAAGCGACGGTATCGTTTGACAGAAGTTGTATATACAAGTAGCGTTGCCGTGGAATTGAGGCGGCGCAAATTTTTGTCAGCGGGAGGACGTCATGACGGAACAGCAAGCCAAGGCAGCGGATATCGGACTTCTCGGACTGACGCCGGAAACGGTAGAGCGGTTCGAAACGGATGGGGCGGTCGTCCTGCGCGGCGTCTTCAACGATTGGCAGACGGTTCTGGCCGACGGCATCGACTGGGCGATGGAAAACCCATCCTGGCGGGAACGCACCTACCGTCCCGACGATGGGAAATCGCCGTTCTTTCAGGACTATGTGACTTGGAACACCAACCCGTTCTTCCGCGATTTCGTCACCAATTCTCCTCTGGGCGCCTTGGCGGCGGGGCTGATGCGATCGCATACCGCGCGCATGTTCCACGAACATATTCTGGTGAAGGAACCGGGGAACAGCACCGTCACCCCCTGGCACCAGGACGGGCCCTACTATCTGGTCGAGGCGCGGCAGAGCGTCAGTTTCTGGGTGCCGTTGGACCCCGTGCCGCGCGAACGCACGATCGAATATGTCGCCGGGTCGCATCTGTGGGGCACAAGCTTCAAGCCGACGCGCTTCGACGGGACGGACCTCTATGCCAATGACGACAGCAGCGGCGTGCCGGACGTCGCCGCGAACCGCGACCAGTTCGATATTCTGGGCTGGGCGGTGGAGCCGGGCGACGCCGTTGTCTTCAATTTCGGCATGCTGCACGGGGCGCCCGCGAACAATTCGCCGATCCGGCGGCGGGTCGTGTCCTGGCGGCTGGTCGGCGACGATGCGACATTCGTGAAGCGGCCCGGCATGACATCCCCAGCCTTTCCGGACCTGGAATACGAGGACGGTGCGCCGTTCGGCGGGGAACAGTTCCCTATCGTCTATTCGGATTGAAAGGCGGATCGGTGACGCACGCCGTACCACAATACGAACGGATCAAGCGGACGATCCTGGAACGCATCGAAACCGGACGTTTGAAACCCGGCGACCGTATTCCGTCGGAAAACGAGCTGCTGCGCGATATGGGCGTCAGCCGCATGACGGTGAACCGGGCCTTGCGAGAATTGTCGCAAGCGGGCGTTCTGGTGCGGGTTCAGGGCACCGGCACCTATGTCGCGGAACGCAAGGCGCCGGTTGAAATTCTGGAACTGCGCAGCATCGCGGACCAGTTGCAGGCGGCGGGGCAGACGCATTCGCAGCGGTTGGTCACATTGGAAACCGTGGCCGCCGCTGGGGGGCTGGCGGAAGAAATGCACCTGCCGCCGGGCAGCCGGGTGTTTCATTCGGTCGTGCTGCATCTGGGCGACGGCATTCCGGTTCAGGTGGAAGACCGATATGTCAATCCGGCCATCTTCCCCAACTATCTGGATACGGATTTCACCCGCGTTACCCCGTATGCCGCGCTGATGGGGGCCGCCGTCCTGTCGGAGGTCGAACATATCGTCGAGGCCGCCTTGCCCGACGCGACGATACGGGAATTGCTGGACCTTGATGACGGCGAGCCCTGTCTGATTCTCCGGCGGCGGACCTGGACCCATGACGATGTAGCCACGGTATCGCGCCTGAGCCATCCGGGCAGCAGCCAATGCTTCGGTACCCGTTTCGCCTATCGCGCCTGATCGCCGATTTGGTGACCCGCATCGGTCCATAGACGGACCGCTCGATCCATTTCCGCCGTTCGGACGAGTATATAATCCCGATAATAGGTCGAGAGGACGAAGATACCGAGACCGGCCTGCGAGATCGGCTTAACGGCGGCGAGAACGACCCCCGGCTCGTCCAATTCGAACAGGGTCGTCACCTTGACCGCCGTCCAGCCGTCCGACCGTGCCACCCCATCCGGCACACGGTCGCTGCGGCATACGATGGAGGTTTCATCCTCCACCGCCGTGACGCTGACGCAGCCGTCACCGAGTGCCCAATCGGGCGCTGGCGATCCGGGCGTCAATTTCGAAATCGAATATCCATGCGGCAGCGGTTCCAGCAGAAGGCTGGGCAATGTAAGGCTGGGCAATGTAACCTCAGACATCGGCGGGGACCGGGGTCACAGTGCCGGATTGACCCGACAGGCTGCCTTCGACGAATTCCAGGCCCATCAATGCCAGCGGCATTACCGGACCGCCCATGTCCAGGTCATGAACAGTATCGACGCGGAAGCCGAACGGCGCGTAATAGCCTGGATCGCCGATGATCAGGATCGCCGGCGCGCCGCTTTCCATCACCGCATCGATACCCTTGCGGATCAAGGCCCGACCGATGCCCAAGCCGCGAATTTCGGGCCGCACGGCGAGCGGCCCCAATAGCGGCACGGTCTGCCCGTTCGGTAGAACCACGGGCCAAAACCGGATCGACGCGACCATGTCGCCGTCCAGATGGGCCACGAAGCCGAATTCGGCCAGCGGCGCGCGTCCGTCTCGGAACTGGAATACAGTGCGTGTCCGCCGCCCGGGACCGAAGGCGTCTTCGATCAGCGTCTCAATGGCATCGATGTCTTTGGGGGATTCCAGGGTAATGGCATAATTCATTTGGCTCTCTTTCCTAGGTCGTCTTGCTGTCGTGGCGACCGGAGGGAAGGAGGCGTATCGGAGCGGCTCTCAGCCTAGACAGTCCGACGCCGACCCATCGCGGTCACGGCGAATAACCATGCCGGTCCTGCCCGATACCGGGGCGGACGCGGCGCGGCTTCGTCGCGACTGAAAGGGTGGGCGCAAAAAGGTCATGTCTAACGGGCCTTGGCTGTCTTTCGTCTAATTCCATGCGCCGACGCATCCACGACAATCACGCAATCGTGTGGCGCGCAGGCGACGCAACTCTGGTCACCCGTAACGGGATTGTCTAGCTTTTCCTGAAACTTGGTCGGAGGAAATCCCGAATATGAGACATTCCCGCACTGTTCGGCACTGGATCGTGCTTTGCCTGTGGTTGATTGGGACCGCAATCCCATTCGGTCAGGTGGCAAGCGCCGAAGATCAGGCTCTGGATTGGGACCGGGCGTTGGAAAAGGCGCGCGGTCAGACCGTGTATTGGAATGCCTGGGGCGGCGACGATTCCATCAATGCCTATGTCGATTGGGTCGGGCAGCGGGTGAAGGAAGATTACGGTGTCACCCTCGTCCATGTGAAGGTGGGCGACATTTCCGAAACCGTCCGCCGAATCCTCGCCGAGAAGGCGGCGGGCCGCGACTCCGGCGGGTCGGTCGACCTTATGTGGATCAATGGCGAAAACTTCAAGGCGATGAAGGATAACGGGCTGCTGTTCGGACCCTTCGCGGACGCTCTGCCCAACCGCGAATTGATCGATACGCAGGAAAACCCCGCGATCCTTCGGGACTTCACGGTTCCGACCGACGGATATGAATCGCCCTGGGGTGGGGCGAAGCTGATTTTCGTATACGATACGGCGCGTTTGGCAAACCCGCCGCGCGATGCCGGTGCTCTTCTGGCCTATGCGACGGCGAATCCGGGGCGGGTTACGTACCCCGCCCCACCGAATTTTCTGGGAACCACCTTCCTGAAACAGGTGCTCTACGAATTGGTAGAAGATCCGTCGGAATTGCTGTCTCCGGCCGGGCAGAATTTCGATGCCGTGACGGCGCCGCTTTGGGATTATCTCTCGGCCCTGCATCCGACTCTGTGGCGCGAAGGCCGCGACTATCCGGCAACCGAAGACGACCTGATCGGGTTGCTGGACGACGGATCGGTGGATATCGCGCTGGCTTTCAATCCGGCTAAGGCGTCGAACGCCATAGAGCAAGACCGCTTGGTCGATACGGCGCGCACCTATGTTCCCGACGCCGGATCGATCGGGAACACGCATTATGTCGCGATCCCGTTCAATGCTTCGGCCAAGGAAGGGGCCGCCATTGTCGCGAATTTCCTGCTGTCGCCGGAAGCGCAGGCCCGCAAACAGGACCCGCGTATCTGGGGCGATCCGACGGTGTTGAGCATGTCGCGCCTGGACGATACGGCACGGGCCCTGTTCGACGATCTTCCGCGCGGTGTTGCGACTCTGTCGCCCGAGGAACTGGGACGTACCCTGCCGGAACCGCATCCGACCTGGATGACTCGGATAGAGGAGGTATGGCTGCGGCGCTATGGCGCTTAATTTTCTGCGCTATGGACCATGGCTGGTCCTGACCTTGTTCCTGGTGCCGCTGGTGGCGGGCGGGATTGGGACCCTGTTGCCCGCCTTCGGATATTTGCCGGCTCTGGGCGGGGTGAATTTTTCATTGGACCCGTGGCGGGCGCTCGCGGCGTATCCCGGCGTCTGGGATGCCGTGTTTCGCAGTCTCGCGACCGGGTTGGCCGCCGCTTTTCTGTCATTTGCCCTAGTGATGGGCGGATTGACCTTTTTCCACGACAGCCGATGGATGGGGCGGCTGCGCGCCGTGCTGGCGCCGATCCTTGCCGTGCCGCATGCGGCCTTGGCCGTCGGCCTCGTCTTCGTTCTATCTCCCAGCGGCTGGCTTGTCCGCATGGCCTCGCCCGGTTTCACCGGATGGGACCGACCGCCGGATGTCGCGCTGGCCCCCGATCCCCATGGCGTCAGTTTGGTTCTGGCCCTGGTCATTAAGGAAATTCCCTATCTGCTGCTGGTCAGCCTTGCCGCCTTGGAACGTCTTCCAACGGCGCGCAGTGTCGATATCGGTCGCAGTCTTGGCTATTCCGGCCCGGTTTCCTGGTTGAAACTCGTCATGCCGCAACTGGCGGGGCGGATACGCCTGCCGGTTTATGCGGTGATCGCGTTTTCCGTATCGACGGTGGATATGGCGATCATCCTGACCGCGACCCCGACGCCGACCTTGGGCGTGCTGATCCTGCGGTGGATGCGGGAAGCGGACCTGTCCTTCCAATTTGTGGCGGCGGCGGGGGCCGTGCTGCAAGTCGGTGTCGTCCTGGCGGCCGTGCTGATCTGGCGGATAGGGGAGGTCGTATCGCGGTTTCTTCTCAAGGCTTGGCTGCAACGGGGGGGACGGAATCTATTCCCCGGGGCGATCATCCTCGCGGCGGTTCCGACAGGCATTGTGTCTTTATTGGGCGGGCTTGGGTTGGTCGGATTGCTGATCTGGTCCTTTGCGGGGCGTTGGCGGTTTCCGGACGCGGTTCCGGGGCGCTGGTCCCTGGAAAACTGGGTCGACCGTTTCGACATGATCGCCGACCCTTTGGCGGCGACGCTATCGCTCGCCACGGCCAGCACGGTCGCCGCTGCAATCCTGGCGATCGTCGGTCTGGAAGCGGAAACCCGTTTCGGACGCGGGCAGAGGACCATGGCCCTGATCCTGCTGCCATTGATCCTGCCGGAGGTGGCGTTCCTGTTCGGGTTTCAGGTCTTTTTGGTCGGTCTGCATGCGGATGGCAGTTGGGGCGGGGTGATTTGGGCGCATCTGTTGTTCGTCCTCCCCTATACATATCTGACGCTCGCCGGACCGTATCGCGGTCTCGATCCGCGATACGCGCGGGCGGCGGCCTGTCTTGGCGCATCGCCCGCGCGCGTTTTCTGGTCGGTACGGCTGCCGCTTCTGTTGCGTCCATTGCTGATCGCCATGGCGGTCGGTTTTGCCGTCAGTGTCGGATCCTACTTGCCGACGGTCTTCGCCGGGGCCGGCCGCGTCACGACCCTGACGACGGAAGCGGTGACCCTGTCATCAGGCGGGGATAGGCGGTTAATCGGGGTTGTCGGCGTCTTGCAGGCGGGTCTGCCCTTTCTGGCCTTCGCACTAGCCTGGGCGATTCCGCGTCTCGTCAGATGGCGGCGTTTCGGGGTAGGACTGGGCCATGATTGACGAAAGCGGCTTGATCATCCGGGATTTGTCGGTGTCGGTTTCAGGCGCGCGCCTGTTTCCGCCCCTGTCCCTGCATGTGCGCCCGGGGGAGGTCGTCGCCGTGACCGGCAGAAGCGGCGTGGGCAAGTCGACGCTGCTTTCCGCGATTTGCGGAACGCTGGACCCATGCTTCGATGTCAGCGGCGATATTCTGGTTGATGGCAGGGTCGTCAGGGGCGTCGCGGCGGAAAGCCGACATGTCGGGATTCTGTTCCAGGACGATCTTCTGTTCCCGCATATGACGGTCGGGGACAATCTGGGCTTCGGTTTGCCGCCGAAGCTCAGCCGCGTCGAACGGCGGACGCGGATCGGCGATGCCTTGGCGGAAGCCGGTCTTGAGGGATTCGAGTCCCGCGACCCGGCGACACTGTCCGGCGGCCAAAGGGCGCGGATCGGCTGCTTGAGAGCCCTTCTGGCACGGCCGTCGGTTCTGCTGCTGGACGAGCCGTTTTCCGCCCTGGACCCGGAGTCGCGGTCGCGGTTCCGGCAATTCGTCTTTCAGACGACGGAACGCCGCGGGTTGCCGGTTCTGCTGGTCACCCATGATGTGGGAGATGTCGAAAACCTCGGCGACCGATCGCGCGTACTATCCTTGGATGTGCTCGAAAACGGCGTATCCGGTTAATACCGATAAACGGCCTAACCCCTTTGAAATTGTTCCGAACCCCAGTATAGTGCCGAATGGGAAGGGACGATCACCTGCGGCTTCGAGAGTTCGGGGCTGCGTGGGAAGTGAACTGAAACGCCGTATCGGTGGGTCGAGCCTGACGGTTCCGGTTGGCTTCTCGAAATTTGAACGGCGACGACGTTATGTCGGCGCGACTATAGAAAAGGGGTATCGAAATGCTGAAGCGTTTGATCGGCCTTGTCGGCGGGGCTGTCCTGCTCACGGGTTGCTCTGTTTACGGAAACCTGGACGAGCTCAAAATGCGCAATGCCCAGCCGGAAGGCACCGCCTTCACCAAAGCGCTGGCGATGGAATATCAGAAATTCTCTGAATTCGAGATGTTCCAGATGTACGACCATGTCGACGCCGATTACTTCGCCCGCAAGGGTGTTCGCGTCGCGATGGGCGAAGTCGTTGCGCCGGAAGATCCCGCCAACTGGAACGAACCCGCCGATTCCATCGACGAACTCAATGCGTCGCGCGCCCGTCTGATTTCGGCGCTGGATTCCGGTGGCCGTGAGGCGCACCCGATCGAAGCCGCAGTCGCTCAGGCGAAATACGACTGCTGGGTCGAACAGCAGGAAGAAAACTTCCAGCCGGACGACATTGCCGCGTGCAAGCAGGAATTCTTCGATGCCATCGCGGTGCTTGAGAAGAAGATGGAACCGGCCCCGGCGCCCGCGCCGGAACCGATGATGGAGCCGGCGAGCTTCATCGTGTTCTTCGATTTCGATGACTCCGCGGTCAACCAGGGCGCCGCCCAGGTACTGAGCCTCGTGAACTCGAAGTTCGGCGACTATAAGGACGGTTCCATCGCGCTGGTCGGCCACACCGATACGTCCGGTTCGAATGCTTACAACGATAAGCTTTCTTTGGACCGTGCGAATAACGTTCGCTTCTCGCTGATCGAAATGGGTGTCCCGGCATCCGCCATCAGCGTCGACGCGAAGGGTGAGAGCGAGCCGCTCGAAGCGACCGGTGACGGGGTGAAGAACCCGCAGAACCGTCGCGTCGAAATCACGATCAAGTAAGATCGCTGAACGGCGGTCGCGACGGCAACGTCGCGACGACGACAGAAATCGGGCCGGGGCCATGTGCTCCGGCCCTTTTTCTTTGTCAGTATCGCTTGGTCCGGGCTGGACTTCGGAAGGTTGGCGACTAATATCAGGCCGGTTGATCGAAGGAGTCCCGGAAACACGGGGTGACTCAGGCAGATATGATTTACGAAGCAACCACGCACGACGTCCGGGTTCAGGTGGAACCGGTCTTCCTGGAAAACCAATCCGCCCCCGACGAAGGGCATTTCGTCTGGGCGTATAGTGTCCGCATCGAAAATCTCGGCACGGCGCCGGTGCGTCTGGTGAACCGCTATTGGCGGATCACCGATGCGCAAGGCCTTGTGGAGGAAGTGCGCGGTCCCGGCGTGGTCGGGGAACAGCCGACGATTTCCCCGGGCAGCCATTTCGAATATACCAGCGGTGCTCCGTTGAAGACTCCCTCTGGAATCATGTTCGGCGCCTATGAAATGCACGATGCGGCGGGCGACAGTTTCCAGGTCGATATCCCGGCCTTTTCCTTGGATAGTCCGCATCAGGCGATCCAATTGAACTGAACCGCCGTATAACGAATGTTACGACAGAATTGAGTAGGATCCGATATGAACGCCATTCAGCCCTTGAGCGAAGACCGCGACGCCGAAGCGACCGAAACGTCGCGCCCCTCCCGTGAGGAAGCGGAAGCGGCGGTACGTGTGCTGCTGCGCTGGACCGGGGACAATCCCGACCGCGAAGGGCTGCTGGACACGCCGAAGCGTGTTGCGAAGGCGTATGAGGAATTCTTCTGGGGCTACCAGGAAGACCCGACGGAACTGTTGTCCCGAACTTTCGAGGAAACCGAAGGTTACGACGAGATGGTCCTGCTTCGGGACATCTCGTTCGAAAGCCATTGCGAACATCACATGGTGCCGATCATCGGCACGGCGCATGTCGCTTATCTGCCGCGCAATCGCGTCGTCGGTATTTCGAAACTGGCCCGCGTCGTCGATATCTATGCCAAGCGCCTGCAAATCCAGGAAAAGATGACGGCGCAGGTTGCCGACGCTATCCAGGATGCGCTCGACCCGTTGGGGGTCGCCGTTGTTCTCAGCGCACAGCACCAGTGCATGACCACGCGCGGTGTGAAGAAGGACGGCGTGTCCATGATTACCAGCCGCATGATCGGCGCTTTCAAGTCCGATCGCGCGCTGAAGGCGGAATTCCTGTCCCTGGCGGGGATGAACGGTAAGGGCCTCTAAGGCGGGATCAAGGGAACGGGCCGTTTCCGCGTTCCGGGGCGGCGACGGTGTCAACGTGCGGCAGTCGCGTCGGCTTTCTCGTCCTGCTCCGCACATTTGTGCGTGGTGGCGTGTTCCTGCACGAATGTCTCGAAATCCGCCTTTTCCATCGGCTTGGCGAAGAAGAAGCCCTGCGCTTCGGAACAACGTAGGTTGCGCAGGTAGTTCGCCACTTCCTCAGTCTCAACGCCTTCGACCGTCACGGCGAGGTCCATGTCGCGCATCAGGTTAATGATGTTGCGCAGAAGCAGGTTCGACTTCTCATCTTCCGGTACGCCGGTCAGGAAGCTGCGATCGACCTTGGCGCGGGACGCCTTCACCTCCCGCAGCATGCTCAGCGAGGAATGCCCGGTTCCGAAATCGTCGATCGATGTCGAAATGCCCAATTCGGACAGCTTTTCGATGGCGGCCAGTGTCTTGACCGGGTTGTTCGCGATGGTGGTTTCCGTGATTTCGAATTCCAGGGCGGAAGCGGGAATATCGAAACTGCCCAACGTCCGTTCGACAAAGTCGACGAAATTCTCGCGGTCCAGCTGTTTCGGGGAGATGTTGACCGCGAGTTTGACCTGGCTGAGGATCGGATCCGATTTCCACTCCTGGATGGCGGCGCAGGATTCCAGGAAAATGAACCGGCCGATCCCTTCGATAAGGTCCGCGTTTTCCGCCACCGGGATGAACAGGCTGGGCGGGATCATTTCACCGGCTTCCGTCCGCCAACGGATCAGGGTTTCCGCAGCCGCGAAACGCCCGGTCGCCAGATCGATCTTCGGCTGGAAGACCGGGAAGAATTCCTGCATCTGCAAGGCGTCTCGGATCTTGTGCACCAGGGACGCCGTCTGAAGCACCCGTGCGACATCCGCTTCTGTCAGAAGGTAAACCTCCCCGCGATGAGAGGCCTTCGCTTCGAAATACGCCATATCGGCGAAGCGCAGCGCGGTGCTGGCGGTTGTGGTCAGCATCGGCACTTCCACACCGCCGGTCGTCAGCGTGATGGAGGCGCGTGCCGCACCGAATTCAAACGGATCGGATAGCGCATCCTGGATTCGGTCCTGGATCGATTCCGCCAGTTCGGCGGCGGAATGCCCCGGCCGGATTTCGAACAGGGCGGAAAACCGGTCGCCATTGCCGCGTCCGAAGAAATCGCAGGGCGTCAGTGCATGTTCCAGGCGCTTTCCGACCAGCCGGATGACGTTGTTGCCGTCTTCCATGCCGAATGTCGTGTTGATTGCGCGCATCTGATCGATGCCCATTTCCATCAACAGGAACCGCATCCGGTTCGATTCCGCGGCCCGTAGTGCCGTTTCGAGGCTGATCGACAACGCTTCCTTGTTGGGCAGGCTCGTCAGTTGGTCATAGTAGAGGGAGAGATGCACCCGGTCTTCGAATTCGGAAACGTTCGACATTTCGCGCAGAAACGCGACGAAATACAGTTCGTCGCCGAACCGGTAGTCGGCGACATGGATATCGACCGGAAACACGCTACCGTTCTTACGCCGCGCCCAGAGTCGGCGCAGGTTGTTGACGACGTTGCCGCGCTTTCCCTGAATATAATCCATGATATAGCGGGCATGATGCGGCGAATGCGTTTCGTTCATCAGAATTTCGACACGTTCGCCGACCAATTCCGACATGCTTTCGTAACCGAAGGTTTCCAGCGTTCGTTTGTTCACCGCAACGATCTTCGAGTCCTTGTTGATCGAAACGATGGAGTCGTTCGTGTTGTGGAACACCAATTCCAAGCGCTCGATCTGTTCTTCGAGCGTTTTGGCGGGACCAAAAATTGGTGTTGTCGACTCCGCTGGCATTTTCTGCGGTTCGCCTCGCAGTTGTTCTGTTGCTTTGACAGACTTAGTACCAGCAACGAATTAAGGAAAAGTAAAGGGTAGCTTTTGAGCCCGGATCGATCGCCTGATGGCGTGTCGCGTTGGCGGCCTAGCGTTCATGGCCGATAATGGCTATTCTCCGCGCGATCGGGGCGATATGCGGTCGAGGGTCTTTTTCGCCGAATTTCCGAATTGGCGGCGCGGAGGGTTTGGGTGTTCGATTTTCGGCCGATTTTCATGGTCAATGGAATATTGCTGATGACCTTGGCGGCGGCGATGGCGTTGCCGGCCGCCGTCGACCTTGCCGTCGGAAATCCGGATTGGCGGGTATTTGCCGCCGCCTCCGGCCTGACCTTTTTTACGGGTGCGATGCTGGCGCTCACCAATTGGGTGAAATCGCGCAATTTCTCGATACGCCAGGCCTTCGTCATGACGACGTCCACCTGGTGCCTGTTGCCGGCCTTTGCCGCGCTGCCGATGGCGTTCTCGGATCTGAACCTTTCCTACACCGACGCCTTTTTCGAGGCGATGAGCGGCATTTCAACCACTGGGTCCACGGTCATCGTCGGATTGGATTTCGCGCCGCCGGGCATTTTGATCTGGCGATCCTTGCTGCAATGGCTGGGTGGGATCGGGATCATCGTCATGGCTGTTTCGGTGCTGCCGATGCTGCAGGTTGGCGGGATGCAGCTGTTCCGCATGGAATTCGCGGAACGGGTCGAAAAGGCGTTACCCCGCGCCGCCCAGATCGGGGCCTGGATCACGATTATCTATCTATTGCTGACCCTGATTTGCGCGGTTCTTTATTGGACGGCGGGCATGACGGGGTTCGATGCGATCAATCATGCGATGACCACCGTCGCAACCGGCGGTTTTTCGACCTATGACAGTTCCGTCGGCCTGTTCGGAAGCGCGTCGATCGAATGGATTTCGACCGTCTTCATGATCCTGGGATCGCTGCCGTTTCTGCTCTATTTACAGGTATTGCGCGGTTCCCCGAATGCGCTTTTCAACGATAGTCAGGTGCGTTGGTTTTTCGGTTTTCTAGGCTCGGCGACGATCATCATGATCGTCTATCTGGTGATGGAACGGGATTGGACGATCACCGATGCGATCCGGTTCACCTCATTCAATGTAACCTCCGTGATGACCGGTACGGGCTATGCGACGCAGGATTTCAGTGCTTGGGGTGCGTTTGCCGCGCCGATGTTCTTCGTCCTGATGTTCATCGGAGGTTGCGCGGGGTCCACGACCTGCGGGATCAAGGTGTTCCGATTTCAGGTCCTCTATGCGTCCGCCCGGGTTCAGATGAAGCGGCTGTTGAGCCCGAACGGGGTCTTCATCGCGTATTACAATCGCAAGCCGATCCCGGATTCGGTCGAAACATCCGTCATGAACTTCTTCTTCCTGTTTGTGGCGATATACGCGTTGCTGGCCTGCGGACTCGGCCTTATGGGCCTGGACTTCATCACCGCGACCAGCGGCGCGGCGACGGCGATCGCGAATGTCGGCCCCGGACTGGGGGAGGTGATCGGCCCCGCGGGGAATTTCTCCTCTCTGCCGGACGGCGCCAAATGGTTGTTGTCCTTCGGTATGCTGCTGGGGCGACTGGAACTTTTCACGGTGCTGATCCTTTTGGCGCCCGGCTTTTGGCGAGGTTGATTGATGCGAACGCCCACCGATTTTTTGGAAAAGCTCGTTTCCTTCGATACGACGACGGCAAAGTCGAATATGGAATTGATCGACTTCGTCGCGGACCATCTGCGGGGTCATGGCATCGAATCGACACTGGTCCGCAGTCCGGAAGGCGACAAGGCCAACCTGTGGGCGACGATCGGCCCGAAGAAGGAAGGCGGCGTTTGCTTGTCCGGTCATACCGACGTCGTTCCGGTTACGGGGCAGCCTTGGGATACCGATCCCTTCACCATGACCCGAAAGGGCAGTCGGCTGTACGGTCGCGGAACCTGCGATATGAAGGCCTTCCCCGCGACTGCCCTGGCGCTTTTGCCGGAAATGTTGGCACAGCCATTGGCGCGGCCCATCCATTTTGCCTTTTCCTATGACGAGGAAATCGGCTGCAAGGGCGCGCCCAGCATGATCGCGGAAATCGGGAGGAGCCTGCCGAAGCCGTCGGTCGTCATCGTCGGCGAACCGACGGATATGAAGGTCGTTTCCGCGCATAAGGGGATGTGGTTCTTCAGTGTCGTCGTGACCGGCAAGGAAGCCCATTCCAGCCAGACGCATCGCGGCGTATCCGCGGTCATGACCGGGGCGCGACTGATCGCGAAACTGGATGAAATGGCGAAGGCCCGCGCCGCCGCCGCGGATCCGGCCTGCAAGTTCGTGCCACCCTATACGACGATCCATGTCGGGACGGTGCAGGGGGGAACCGCGTCCAACATCATATCCCGGCATTGTGAGTTCGTGTGCGACATCCGCAACCTGCCGGACGATTTTCCGGAGGAAATCCAGGAAGAGTTCGAAGCTTGGATCGCGCAGGAAATTTTGCCGGAAATGCATGCGATCGATCCGTCGACATCGATCAAGGTAACGACGGAAAACGTCGTCGCGGGCCTGCGCGAAGACCGCGATAGCGAAGCGGAACAACTGGTCCGGCAACTGACCGGCGACAATGATATGAATTATGTTCCCTATGGCACAGAAGCGGGACAGTTCCAGCGCGCGGGGATGGCCGTCGTCGTATGCGGGCCGGGGTCGATCGATCAGGCGCATCAACCGAATGAGTTCATCGAATCGGATCAGATCGACCAGTGCGAAGCCATGCTGCGCAAGCTGATATTGCGGTGCAGAAAATAATCTTCGCAGGTGCCAAAAAATTCCTTGGAATGGTTCTAAGAAATCTCTATATAGACCGTACACGCTTATTAGAAGCGGTCTAAACGTCAAATCAACATATTGCTGTTGGGCCGCTTCCACGAAATTCGCCTGATCGCCCGGGTTCCGGGGCTTGGGGCGGGTTTCGTATCGACTGAACCGATAGAAATGGAGAAGCACATGTCCAATTTCCCGAATGCCAAGACCGTCGGCGACGCCGTCCCGCAGGTTACTTTCCGCACCCGCGAAAACGGTGAATGGAAAGATGTCAGCACCAACGACATCTTCGCCGGCAAGCGCGTCGTCGTCTTCGCCCTGCCGGGCGCGTTCACGCCGACCTGCTCCTCGACCCACCTGCCGGGCTACATGATCAAGTCCCAGGAAGTTAAGGGCCTTGGCGTCGACGACATTTACTGCCTGTCGGTCAACGACAGCTTCGTCATGAACGCCTGGGCGAAAGACCAGGGCGTGACCGACGAATTGAAGGTCATTCCGGACGGCAATGGTGAATTCTCCGAAGGCATGGGCTTCCTGGTCGGTAAGGAAGACCTCGGCTTCGGCAAGCGCTCCTGGCGCTATTCGATGGTCGTCAATGACGGCGTCATCGAAAAGACCTTCGTCGAGCCGGGCGAACCTGGCGACCCGTTCAAGGTTTCCGACGTCGACACGATGCTCGGCTACCTGAAGGAAGCCAAAGTGGCTGCCTGATCGACACCGATCACAACGGAAAAGGCGCCGATTACCGGCGCCTTTTTCTTTTGTTAACGAAATAATGTTACCCAACGGTCTCTGACACTAAAATTGCGCCGGAAAACCGGCGTAGCGCGTAGCGGGATTACCAGTTCATCATGCTTACACCAAAGAAGACCACCCCGATCGACCTATCGGAAATTGCCAACTATCCCGAGTTTCAGAAGCTCTATGAAAAGTGGTCGTCGGCAATAGACGCGGGTGAAGACGGCGCGTTGGACCTGTTCGACGTTCCCTTGCCACTTGCCCCGACCGTCATGTTGATTGAATTGGAACCCGATTTTTCCGACGGCGCCGTTCGCCTAGCGGGAACCTATGTCTGTCAGGTTCATGGCGGCGAGATGCGCGGTAAAAAGGTCAGTTCCTTTTTCTCCAATGCGGATGCACAGGATGTCCTCGATTCGATGCGGCATTGCATTGAAACCGGATCGGTGGACCTAAGCCTTCGGGAATACATCTCGATGGAAAAAGAGCACTGGAGCTATGTCCGAATCTTGGTGCCGCAGCCCGACAAGAACGGCAAGAAGCGCATCTTGAAGGCAATGGACCGGTCGACACTGCGCCGTATCCCCTGGTCCTGTTAAAGTCGATATTTAGGATTAACGGGCCACGAAAGCGGTGCGCAGGCGATGGCTGCGACCCGGGTGATGGAAGCGCACGGTCGTGACCGGGCCCTTGTCGTTCCAGGTCCGGCGTTCCACGACAAGCACGGGGTCGCCATCCGTCAGGTTCAAGGACCTTGCAATTTCTCCGGCCGCCAAATCGGCATGGATCGAATGTTCCGCATCGGTCCAGGGAACGTTGTGCACCAGCCAGCCGTTCGCTCCTTCCGCCGCGAAATCGACGTCCACAGCTTCCGGCACGGTGTCGATGTCGATCCAGCGATCTTCCAGTTGGTAGGGGCGGCGGTCCGCGAAATGTAGGCAGCGCAGATGCAGCGCGGGCGTTCCTGTCGCGCGTTCCAGGGATGCGGCCTCCGCCGGGGGCAGGGGGGCTATTTCCCGTTCCAGCAATTCGTAATGATAGCGTGCGCCCGTGGCGCGGATTTCATCCTCCACCAGCGGAATGTCGAAGGCGACGCTGCGGCTTGTCGGACGGGCGACGCGCGTTCCGGCCTTGCGGCGGCGTTCCAGCACGCCTTCTTCCGCCAATTCGCGCAAGGCGCGGTGCACCGTGGCGCGGGCGCAGCCGAATTGTTCCGCCAGACGCTGCTCGCCGGGGATCAGGTCGCCGGGCTTCCAGGTGCCGCTGCGGACGCGGTCCAGCAGGTCTTCCTTGATGCGCAGATAGGGGGCCAGCTCTCTCATACCTACATGTTTTCCATGAGTCGCGCCAAAGTGTCGTGAAATCGTGCGGTGATTCCCGTGCGTTCCCGATGACGCCCATCCGTTACGCAATGTCGCCCGGCCGACCAGACGTCCCGCACGGCCCGATCGCCCGACACGAAAATCCAGTGATCCAGCCACTGCGCCTGACCGGGTACGAAGGGCAGGATCTGGTCGGCGTCCAGCGCGACGATATCGGCCCAATTGCCGACCTCCAACGACCCTGTGGGGCGACCCAGCGCCCGCGCGCCGCCCGCCGTCACAGCCTGGAAGAGCGTGTCGCCGATCGATCCCGGATTTGTTCGAAGCACGGTCCGCCGCCGGTCGCGTAGGCGTTGACTGTATTCCAGCAGGCGCAATTCTTCCGTCAACCCGATCCGGATATGGGAATCGCTGCCGACGCCATAGCACCCGCCTTCGTCGATGAAGCGCTTTCCGTCAAAAATACCGTCGCCCAAATTGCCTTCCGTGATTGGGCACAGGCCCGCCACGGCCCCGGATCGGGCGACAGCTTCCGTTTCCGTCTGGACCATATGGGTTGCGTGGACGAGGCACCAGCTTTCGTCCACGGCGGCATTGTCCATCAGCCATGCGACCGGACGCGCGCCGTAGGCGGCCTTTACGTCGTCTACTTCGGCTGTCTGCTCGGCGATGTGAATATGGATCGGTCCCTGGCCCATCTGTGTCAGCGGGAACAGCCATTCCGGCGGCACGGCGCGCAGGCTGTGCGCCGATACGCCCAGGATGGAATCCGGGGCGGTCAGCTTTATCGCGCCATGCAGGTTCGCGAACCGATCCAGGTCGCAACCGAAGCGCAATTGCCGGTCGCTCAAGGGTCGCCGGTCGACGCCGCCTTGCGCATAGAGGACCGGGGCCAAGGTGAGGCCCATATCCGCGATGTCGGCCGCCGCCGCGATCCGATGCGCCATTTCCGCCGGATCGTCGTAGGCGTCTCCACCGGGCGCGTGATGCAGATAATGGAATTCTCCGACCGCGGCATACCCGGCCTCCGCCATTTCCATATAGGCATAGGCCGCGATCGCTTCGACATCGTCCGGGGTCAGTTGCCCGACGAAGCCGTACATCGCTTCCCGCCACGTCCAGAAACTGTCCTCGCCATCGCCCCGGCATTCGGCATGTCCGGCCATGGCGCGCTGGAAGGCGTGGGAGTGCAGGTTGCCGACCGCGGGCAGGACCAGACGATGGGACAAGAGTTTGTCGCCGGGCTGCGCCTGCGCGTTTCGGTCTATGGAGGCGATGCGACCGGTATCGTCGACGCCGATCCGGACATGGGGCGTCCAGCCTTCCGGCAGATATGCCCAATCGCAAAACAGGCCCGTCATCCGTTCCTCCATTTTTTGTATGGACAAAACAATCATTTTATCTATACAAAAAACGTCTCGATAGGCAAGCACGAAGCGGAGTGGGGCGGCATGTCTGACGCGGTATCCGACGATAATAGCACGGTCGTGCTGACCGATGTGACGCTGGCGACCATGGTCGCGGGTGGGCAGCCCTACGGCCTGATCGAAGACGGCGTCCTGGCCATCAGCGGCGACAGGATCGCCTATGCCGGTACCGCCGCCGACCTGCCGTCGCGTATGCAGTCATGGCCGTCGGAAAGTCAGCACGGGATGCTGGCGACCCCGGCGCTGGTCGATTGCCATACGCATATGGTCTACGGCGGCAACCGGGCGCGAGAATTCGAACTGCGCCTGCTGGGCGCCAGCTATGAAGAAATTGCGAAGGCGGGGGGCGGCATTCTGTCCACGGTTTCCGCGACCCGCGCCGCGTCGGAAGACGACCTGCTGGATGCGGCATTGCCCCGTATCGATTCCTTCATCGACGAAGGGGCGGGGACGGTCGAAATCAAGTCCGGCTACGGCCTGGATTTGGAAACCGAATTGAAGATGCTGCGCGTCGCGCGGCGGATCGGACGGGAGCGCCCGGTTCGGATCGAAACCAGCTTTCTCGCGGCCCATGCCATCCCGCCGGAATACAAGGGCAATGCCGACGGCTATATCGATTGGATCGTCCGGGAAATCCTGCCCGCCGCGGCGTCGGAAGGGCTGGTAGACGCGGTCGATGCCTTTTGCGAGACCATCGCCTTCAACCCGATTCAAGTCGCGACGTTGTTCGACGCGGCGGTGAAGCTTGGCCTGAAGGTGAAGCTGCATGCCGAACAATTGTCCAATATGGGCGGGACGGCCTTGGCCGCCGGGTACAAGGCGTTGTCCGCCGATCATCTGGAATATCTGGACGAGCAGGGCGTGGAGGCGATGGCGGCGAACGGTACCGTCGCCGTCCTTTTGCCCGGCGCGTTCTATACCCTGCGCGAAACCAAGTTTCCGCCGCTGGACCTGCTGCGGCAGGCGGGCGTGCCGATTGCGGTCGCGACCGACTGCAACCCCGGCTCGTCTCCCATGTTCTCCCCCCTCTTGGCCGTCAATATGGCCTGCACTCTGTTCCGCATGACGCCGGAGGAGGCATTGGCCGGGATCACGCGCGAAGGCGCGCGGGCGCTGGGCTGTCTGGATGAGGTCGGGACGCTGGAAGTCGGTAAGCGGGCCGATATCGCCATCTGGGATGTCGAAACCCCGGCGGAGCTCGCCTATCGCTTCGGCATCAACCCCCTGGCTCGCCGTATTTTTGGAGGCAATGTATGAAGACCCTGGAACTCGTTCCCGGCAAGGTCGGTATCGATGCGCTGCGCTGGATTTACCGCGACGGCGCGGCGGTCACGATCGACCGCAGTTGGGAAGCGGCGGTTCGCGCGGCATCCGACCGGGTGCAGGCGGCGGCGAACGGCTCGGCCCCAGTCTATGGCGTGAATACTGGCTTCGGCAAATTGGCGCAGAAGCGAATTGCCCCCGCCGATACCGCACAATTGCAGCGCAACCTGATCCTGTCGCATTCCAGCGGGGTGGGCGATCCCCTGCCGGAAGCGGTGGTGCGTCTGGTTATGGCGTTGAAACTGATTTCCCTGGGGCGCGGCGCGTCCGGCGTGCGTTGGGAATTGATTGAGTTGCTGGAAGGCATGCTGGCGAAATGCGTGCATCCGGTCATTCCGGGCCAGGGCTCGGTCGGGGCGAGTGGCGATTTGGCACCGCTTGCGCATATGAGCGCGGTGATGATCGGCGAGGGCGAGGCGATCCTGAACGGCGAACGCCTGCCGGGGGCCGAAGCCTTACAACGGGCTGGCCTGTCGCCGGTGCAGTTGGGACCGAAGGAAGGGTTGGCCCTGATCAACGGGACGCAGGTGTCCACTGCCCTGGCCCTGGCCGGTCTGTTCGACGCGCATCGGGCCTTTAGGGCTGCGCTGGTGTCGGGCGCGCTGTCGACCGACGCGGCGATGGGGTCCAGTGCCCCGTTCCATCCGGAAATCCATACCCTGCGCGGCCATAAGGGGCAGATCGACTCCGCCCATGCGTTGCGTCTGTTGATGGACGGCAGCGATATCCGCGAAAGCCACGCCGTCGACGACGAACGGGTGCAGGACCCGTATTGCATCCGCTGCCAGCCTCAGGTTATGGGCGCGTGCCTAGATGTGCTGCGTCAGGCCGCATCGACTCTGGAGATCGAGGCCAACGCGGTGACCGATAATCCGCTGATCCTGACGGATGGGGCCGGTATTGTGTCCGGCGGTAATTTCCATGCGGAGCCGGTGGCTTTCGCCGCCGACCATCTGGCGATTGCGATCGCCGAAATCGGGTCTATCACCGAACGGCGCATTGCCATGCTGGTCGACCCGGCGTTGAATTTCGGCCTGCCGCCCTTCCTGACCCCCGATCCGGGCGTCAATTCCGGTTTCATGATCGCGGAGGTCACGGCCGCCGCGCTATATTCCGAAAACAAACAGCGGGCCAATCCGGCCTCCGTCGATTCGACGCCGACCAGCGCCAATCAGGAAGACCATGTTTCCATGGCCTGCCACGGGGCGCGGCGCTTGATGGATATGAACCGCAATCTGGAACAGATCGTCGGGATCGAATTGCTGATGGCGGCCCAGGGCATTGAATTCCGAGCACCGTTGACGACCAGCCCCCGCTTGAAAGCGGTAATGACGGTGATCCGCGACGCCGTGCCCGCATTGAAAGAGGACCGCTATCTGTCGCCCGACCTGATCCGGGCGGCGGAATTGGTGCGGTCCGGCGATCCGGTCCGCGCGGCGGGCCGGGATATCTTCCCGCTCCTGCCCGGATCGATGGGGCTCGGGCTGGTTCAGAATGCCTAAGGCTTGAAGAGGAAACGACGATGAGCAGCAATCCCCGCCACAACACCAGGGTCGTCCGCGCGCCGCGTGGGCCGGAACTGACTTGCAAAAGCTGGCTGACCGAAGCGCCCTACCGGATGATGATGAACAATCTGGACCCGGAAGTGGCCGAAAACCCGAATGAGCTGGTCGTCTATGGCGGGATCGGGCGTGCCGCACGGACCTGGGCGGATTTCGATAAAATCGCTGACAGCCTGAAGACGCTGGAAGACGACGAAACCCTGCTGGTGCAGAGCGGCAAGCCGGTCGGCATCTTCCGCACGCATAAAGACGCGCCGCGCGTCCTGATCGCCAATTCGAACCTGGTCCCCCATTGGGCGACCTGGGAACATTTCAACAAGCTCGATAAGGCCGGACTGATGATGTACGGCCAGATGACCGCCGGGTCCTGGATCTATATCGGGTCCCAGGGCATCGTGCAGGGAACTTACGAGACTTTCGCGGAAGCCGGGCGTCAGCACTATAACGGCGACCTGAAGGGCAAATGGATCCTGACGGGCGGTTTGGGCGGCATGGGCGGCGCACAACCGCTGGCCGCCGTCATGGCGGGTGCCTGCTGCCTGGCCGTGGAATGCGACCCGGACCACATCGATTTCCGCATCCGTACCCGCTATGTCGATGAACGCGCCGATACGCTGGACGAGGCGCTGGAGATGATCGACCGCTGGACCAAGGCGGGCGAGGCAAAATCGGTCGGCCTCGTCGGCAACGCGGCGGATATCTTCACGGAAATCGAAGCCCGCGGCATTCGCCCGGATATTGTGACGGATCAGACCTCCGCGCATGATCCGATCAACGGCTACCTGCCCCAGGGCTGGACCCTGGCCGAATGGCGCGACAAGCGGGAAAGCGACCCGGCGGCGGTGGAAAAGGCCGCCCGTGCCTCCATGCGCGTGCATGTGGAGGCCATGGTGCGGTTCCACGAAAAAGGCATCCCGACCGTCGACTACGGCAATAACATCCGTCAGATGGCGCTGGAAGAAGGATTGGACAACGCCTTTTCCTTCCCCGGCTTCGTTCCGGCCTATATCCGCCCGCTATTCTGCAAGGGGATCGGCCCGTTCCGCTGGGCCGCCCTGTCCGGCGATCCGGAAGATATCTACAAGACCGATCAGAAAGTGAAGGAGCTGATCCCCGACGACGAACACCTGCACAACTGGCTGGACATGGCGCGGGAGCGGATTTCGTTTCAGGGCCTGCCGGCGCGTATCTGCTGGGTCGGGTTGGGACAGCGGCATCGCCTGGGTCTCGCCTTCAACGAAATGGTGAAGAACGGCGAATTGAAAGGGCCGGTCGTCATTGGCCGCGACCATTTGGACAGCGGGTCCGTCGCCAGTCCGAATCGCGAAACCGAAGGCATGAAGGACGGGTCGGACGCCGTGTCCGACTGGCCGTTGCTGAATGCGCTGCTGAACTGCGCGTCGGGGGCGACCTGGGTATCGCTGCACCATGGCGGCGGCGTCGGCATGGGATTCAGCCAGCATTCCGGCATCGTCATCTGCTGCGACGGCACGGACGAGGCCGCGGCCCGCATCGGGCGGGTGCTGTGGAACGATCCTGCCACCGGCGTCATGCGCCATGCGGATGCGGGCTACGACATCGCGATCGACTGCGCGAAGGAAAACGGCTTGCGCTTGCCGGGTATTCTCGGCAACTGATTCACTGGGAGGAATGCTCAGGCTCTTATTCGACCAAAAACACAGCGGGGCAAACCCGTGCCAACTCTAACTAACGAAAGAGCAAAATCATGAAGATGTCTTCTGTTCTGGGAACGATTGTCGCCGGTGCCCTGGCGGTTGGTTTGTCGGGTGCCGCGAATGCCGATCTCCTCGCCGATATCAAGGCGAAGGGTAAGATCGTCGCTGCTACTGAAATGCACTATGCGCCGTTCGACATGCTGGTCGATGGCGAATATCAGGGGATTTGCCACGACCTTTTCGTCGAAGTGGCCAAGGAACTGGGGGTCGAAGTCGAATTCCTCGATCTGCCGTGGTCCAGCGTCTTGCCGGGCCTGGAAGCGGGTAAGTTCGATATCGTCAACGCGCCGGTGACGATCACCGCCGAGCGGATGCAGCGCTACAGCTTCACCCTGCCGATCGGCAACGCCACGGTCGCGCTGCTGAAAAAGGCCGGCGACGATTCGATCATGAAACCGGAAGATATCGCCGGTAAGGCTGCCGGATCGCAGAAAGGTTCCGCGCAGTTGGAACAGCTGAAGCATTTCGGTGAATCGCTGCCGGAAGCGGTCGACGTGCGTGAATATGTGAACATCGACGAAGCAATGGCCGATCTGGCCGCCGGTCGCGTTCAGGCCGTCGCGAACTCCATGCCGCTGATGGGCTATGCCGCCGTTCAGCGTCCGGAAACCTTCGCCCTGGTGACCCCACCCTTCGGCGACCCGAAATACTTTGCCTGGGTTGCGCGTCCGGGTGACGAAACGGCCAGCCTGGTCGAGGCGATCAACGCTGCGCTACTGAAGATGCACGAAGACGGTCGTCTGCAGGCGATCAACGAAAAATGGCTGGGTACTGCGCCGGAACTGCCGACGGAAATGCCCGCGGTTAACTAAGTCCGCCTTCTGTCGGAATTGACCGACCCCGGTCCGGCGATTGCCGTCGGGCCGGGGCCGGATTGTGCCGGAGAGACGCCGTGGACTTTTCCTTCCAGGTCATCAGCCACAATTTTCCCTATCTGGTCAGCGCCGCCCGCTGGACGATTTTGATATCCTTTTTGGGTATGCTGGTCGGACTGTTGTTGGGGATCGGCATCTGTGCCGCGCGCCTGTCGCATCATGGCTGGCTGCGCCGCGCCGCCGCGCTGTATATCAGCTTCTTTCGCGGGGTGCCGCTGCTGGTTCAACTGCTGGCTTTCTTCTATATCCTGCCCTATGCGGGCGTGAACCTGCCCGCGACCGTCGCCGCCTTCCTGTCCATCGGAATGTGTTCGGCGGCCTATAACGCCGAAATCTTGCGGGGGTCGTTACAGGCGATCTCCCCCGGACAGCGGGAGGCTGCGGATGCGTTGGGCATTCCGCCCCTGGCCTTGTGGCGGCGCATTTTGGTACCGCAGGCGTTGCGCATCGGTCTGCCGTCTCACATCAACGAACTGATCCTGTTGGTGAAGGTCTCCTCTCTCGCCTCTGTCGTCGGGATCGGGGAATTGACCCGCGTTGCCCAGAACATCACCGGTCAGACCTACCGACCGTTGGAAATCTACATGGCCACCGCCGTGATCTATTTTGTGATCAACGCATTGATCGCCTGGGGTGGTCGTCGACTCGAACGGCGCCTCGGCGTCGGACAGCGGTAGGGGGAGGGCGGATATGGAACTCGACCTTTTCATCCGATACGGACCGGCGCTGTTAAGCGGTTTTGGGATCACGGTGCTGTGCTGGATCGTCGGGTCGCTAGGCGGCATGGGTTTGGGCTTCCTGATCGCCTGCCTGTACCAATGGTCGGGCAGTTGGGGCCGCGCTTGTCTGCAGGCCTATATCGAAGCCGTGCGCGGCACGCCGTTCATGATCCAGCTGTTCATCCTGTATTACGGCGGGCCCTCTTTCGGCCTTTTGCTGTCACCCGTTCAAGCCGGAATCTTCGGCTTCATCATTTACGGCAGCCCCTATTTCGCGGAAATCTTTCGCGCTGGCTTCCAAGCCGTGCCGACCGGGCAGTTCGAGGCCGCACGATGCTGCGGTATGACGGAATGGACGATCGTCCGGCGCATCGTATTGCCGCAAATGCTGGTGTCGATCACCGCACCGCTGACCAATTTCATGATCATTCTGACCAAGGAGACGGCGATTCTGTCCGTCGTCACCGTGCCGGAACTTCTGTTCGAAACGCAGACCATGGCGGCGGAAACCTTTACCTATATCGAACCCTTCCTGGCATTGTCCCTGTTCTATTGGGCGATGGTGGAATTCACATCCTGGCTTGGGCGGCGCGTCGAACGCCATGTTACCCGTCACCAGAACCGACAGACCCCGTAAGGGCCGAGAAACGCCATGACCGAAAACTCCTCCTCTCCCGCCAATGCACTGATCACCGCGCGCGGCTTGGGTAAGCATTACGGAACCTTCCAGGCATTGTCCGGGATCGACCTCGACATCTTGAAATCGGAGGTAACCTGCCTGATCGGACCGTCCGGGTCGGGAAAGAGCACGTTGCTGCGCTGCCTAAACTTTCTGGAAGCCTATGACGAAGGCGAGGTGCGCATCGACGGGCAACTGGTGGGATGGCAAGACGGTAAGGCAAGCCCGCGGAAACCGGTGTCGGCGACGAAGCTGCGCGAACAACGTCGGCAGGTCGGCATGGTGTTTCAGCAATTCAATCTGTGGCCGCATATGACGGCGGCGCAAAATGTGGCGGAAGCACTGGTCCAGGTGAAAGGACTATCGAAGGCCGAAGCCCGCGATAAGGCCATTCTGGCGCTCGCCCGCGTCAACCTGCGGGATAAGGCGGACAACCATCCATCGGCCCTGTCCGGCGGGCAGCAGCAGCGCGTCGCCATTGCACGGGCCATCGCCATGGAACCGCGCGTCGTGCTGTTCGACGAACCGACCTCCGCCCTCGACCCCGAATTGGTGGGAGAGGTGCTGAACGTCATGCGGGATCTGGCCGCGGACGGGATGACCATGGTGGTGGTGACCCATGAGATGGGCTTCGCCGCCCATGTCGCGAACCGTGTGGCCTTCCTGGATCACGGCAAATTGGTGGCTTGTGTCCCGCCCGACGAAATCTTCCGACAAGATCCGGCGGATCCTCGTATCCGGTCCTTCCTTCAAACCTATCGGGAGCGGAATGTGGTCTAAGCGGCGGGCCGCTCTAGTTCTTATCGGGCTGAAGGAGAAACGATATGCCCGATAGAACCGTCAAGAGCCCCGGACCGGACCATCCGCTCGCCATAGAACCGAACCCGAACCGTGTTACCGTCTCGGTCGGCGGTAAGGTGATCGCGGAGAGCAGGCGGGCATTGACGTTGCGGGAAGCGGCCTATCCCGCTGCTGTATATTTCCCCCGCGAGGACGTGGATATGACGGCGCTGGAGCGTAGCGGGCATGCCACCTACTGCCCGTATAAGGGAGATGCTTCCTATTACAGCATCCCGGCAGGCGGGGCGCGGTCCGAGAACGCCGTCTGGTCTTACGAGGCGCCCTATGAGGCTGTGGCGGACATAAAGGACCACCTCGCTTTTTATCCGGACCGGGTCGATGCGATTGTTGAGAGCGACGATTAAAGGTCGCGCATCAGCCGGACGATCCGATCGGCACCGAGCCCCAAACCGTCAGCGGTGACACCGGCGATGCCGTCTGCGGCATCGGCAATCGCTTGGGGCGGTTTCGGCTGGGCCAGCTTCCACGTTCCCTGAACATCGTCGATATCCAACCGGATCGGGACGATTTGCATCGACAGTTTTCGGTAAGCGTCGTCGGCGACCTTATCCAAGGTCCAGACTTTCTTGGGCAGTAGCCGTTGCTCGAATTGATCCGACAGACCTTCCAGAACGCCTCGCAGTTCTTCCGCGGGGAGCTGGTGCAGCGTGCCGCGCAGATGCACGGCCACGTAGTTCCAGGTCGGCACTTGATTTTCGAGCCCGTACCAATCGGGTGAAACGTAACTGTCCCCGCCGGATACCGCGATCACCGCCCGCTTCGGGTCGCCCAGCTGCTTGAGGATCGGGTTGGATCGTACCAGATGGGCTTCGGCATAGCTGCCGTCGGTGGATAGGACGAAGGGGACATGGCTCAACAGCGGCCCGTCGTCGTGGTTCAGACAGAGCGTGCCGAAGCCTCGGTTCCGGGCAAAAGACAGGTTTTCGTCCTGACTGGGGCCGCGATAGGCCTTGTTGGGATGCACGGGTGTGTTCTCCATTTCGACCGGCAGGGGCAGCGGGCTTGGGTCTAGCGGCAGGAGGCATCCAGGCGCAAGGGCCACTATCCGGAACGGAAACGGGCCGCTTCCTGTGGGAAGCAGCCCGTTCGTGACGGCACCGGTCGGTGCCGTTATGGCGTAACCTCGATCGGCGAAGCGTCCTTAGTGGAGCTTCCCGGGCAGGGCCGCGATGGCCTGATCGATGGCGGTATCGCCGTCCTTGCCACCCATGCGGTCCTTCAGAACCTGGGCGGTGGCGGCGATGGCCATGTCGACGGCCAGACTGCGCACTTCGGAAATCGCGTTGGCTTCCGCCTGGGCGATCTTGTCCATGGCCTGCTGTTCCCGGCGGGTCATGGATTCCTTGAAGCGGGCGTCCTGCTCCTTCTTCATGATCTTGGTTTCGTTCTTGGCATTCTCCACGATGGCGGCTGCCTGTTCCGTCGCGTCGCGCTGGGCGCGCTTCAGTTCAGCCAGTTTCGCCGACGCTTCTTCCTTCAGTTGTTCGGCTTGGGCGATTTCCTCACGGATACGCGCAATCCGGCCGTCGATCGCATTCGCGATGGCGGAGCGGCCTTTCCAGACCACCAACAACACAAAGATGACAAAGGAAACGGCAACCCATAGCGTCGTATTCTCAAGAAGGGAATGATGTTCCATGGGTTACGCTCCTTTCGAAGCGGCGTCGATCGCTGCGGACAATTCCGCAGGCTTCGCCTTCGTGCCGGTCAGCTTTTCCACCGATGCTTCCGCGACCTCAAGGGCCACGTCCCGGACGGAGGCGAGCGCCTCGTCCCGGGCGGCGGCAATCCGGGCTTCCGCCTCGGACAGTTTTTCCGCCAGTTCGGCGTCGAGCTTGTCCTGTTTCTTGGCATGATCGGCGGCCAGTTTGTCCTGCGCCTTACGCAGGATTTCCTGGGCTTCCGACCGGGCCTCGGACAGGGCTTTTTCGACCGACAGTTCGGTTTCCGCGATTTCGGCGCTGAGCTGTTCGGCCCGTTCCAAATCGGCACGGACTTTCTGCTCACGCGCTTGGACCACGTCACCAACGCGGGGAATGGCCACCTTCCACATCAGGATGAACAGCACCGCGAAGGTAACCGCAAGCCAGAAGACCTGCGTGCCATAGGTGCTGACATCGAGCTGGGGCATGGCCGAACCGCCCCCGTGGCCGCTTTCGGCGGCGAACAGGGTCAGCGGGGCCATGGCGGCGGAGGTCGCGGTGACCGCTGCCGCAAGGCGAATGCCCGTTTTGAAAATCGGGTTCATCCTAAAATCCCCTTTAAATCCGGTGTTGGGAGAGGACGGCGGAACCGTCCTCGCGACCAGGAACGGATCTTAGGTGAACAGGATCAGGAACGCGATCAGCAGGGCGTAGAGCGCGACGGCTTCAACCAGCGCGAAGCCCAGCATGGACAGGCCGAAGACCTGGCCGCGAGAAGCCGGATTGCGGGCGACGGAGGAGATCAGCGACGAGAAGATGTTGCCGATACCGATACCGACACCGAACAGGGAGATGACGGCGAGGCCGGCACCGATCATTTTCGCAGCAGCGAGTTCCATAACATTCACTCCTAATGTTATGCCCGGGGGGATTCGTTGTAGGCCCCAGGCAGGTTATGAACCGGGCGGGAATGTTAGGACCGCCCGGTCCGAATATCGGGTCCGATATTTCGGACCTGCCGAACGATCAGTGCAGGTGCAAAGCGTCGTTCAGATACAGGCAGGTCAGGACCGTGAACACATAGGCCTGAAGGAAGGCGACCAGGATTTCGAAACCGGTCAGCGCGACCATCATGGTGATCGGCAGAATGCCGCCGACGCCCGCCGTCACTGCGCCCAGGCCGAAAACGAAGCTGGCGAACACCTTCAGCATGGTGTGACCGGCCATCATGTTGGCGAACAGTCGGATCGCCAGGCTGAGCGGACGGGACAGGTAGGAGATGATTTCGATCGGGATCATCAGCGGATACAGCCAAGTCGGCGCACCGTGCGGCACGAAGAAGCTGAAGAAGTGCAGACCGTGCTTGGCGATACCGACCAGCGTCACGAACAGGAACACGAAGACCGCCAGCGCCAGGGTGACGATGATGTGGCTGGTGAACGTGAAGCTGCCCGGAAGCAGGCCCAGCAAGTTGCCGAACAGAATAAACACGAACAGCGTGAAGATCAGCGGGAAGAACTTGCGGCCTTCATCGCCGACATTTTCCCGTATCATCGATCCGATGAACTCATAGACCGCCTCTGACATGCTTTGCCAGCGGCCCGGCACCATTTCGCGTTTCGACATGCCCATGACGGTGAAGATCGTCACGACGATGACGGTAATCGTCATCCACAGCGCGGAGTTGGTGAAGGCGATGCCGTCGACGGGACCGTCGACGATCGGCGTAATCTGAAATTGTTCGAGCGGACCTGCCACGGCGAACCCCTTTTCGATGCTGTTGGCGTGAGCCTTAAGGCTCCGTTTCAAAAACTTCTAACGCGACCCCGGTTACTCTTTGTATTCCGTATCGTCGTCGCCTTTCGGGGGCTTCGTCCCCGCACGGCGCCAACCAACCCCGGAATCCATACCGCTGACCAAGCGATAGACATTCGTCACCCCGGCGCCGCCGCCCAGGAAAACGAACAGGATCATCAACCAGGGCTTCGTCCCCAGCCAGTAATCCAAACCGAAGCCGATCGCGACCCCGACTGCCGTTGCCGTGACCAATTCGGTCCCGACACGCAGGGCGAACCCCAGACCTTCCATACCCGTCTTCGGCTCACTGCCGTCGGCGGATTTCCGGCGTCGACCAGATCGTTCCTCATGGGCGGTTTTCGCGGCCCTTAGACGGGCATCGAAATCGTCCGATGAGGGCTTCTCGCCGCCCTCGGTCATGGTCTTGGTGGACCCCCTCGGTCTCTGCGTTTTCGAACGGTCGAAAGACCGCCCATTTCACGCGCGCGGACACTAGTGGCACCCCCCTTGGGAGTCAAGCGGCGCGGCACTCTTTGTCGCATTCGGGTGCCGTATCGGCAGGCGAAAACTGAAGTGTAGAAACGTGTGGAAAGGCATGCGCAGTTGGCAGCTATGGCGCGAACGTGCAAGCATGCCGTGAATCGTCTCCCGAAAGCGTAAGAACGGTATGGTTCAATCGGACATCAATCAGCGGTTTCTGGACTATTGGCGGTCGATCCGCGGGGCGGGCGGATCGATACCGGCACGCGCCGATTTCGACCCGGTATCCGTGCCGCGCGGCGTGTTGGATCATTTGTTTCTGACACAGATTTCGCCCGATCCGTTTCGCGTGCGGATTTTGCTTCAAGGCAGCTTTATAACGACAGAAGGCGGACAATCCCTGCGCGGGAAGGATGTCGGGCCCGACACGTTCGGGGCGGGATGGGAGGAAATCCTGGGCCTCTATCGCCGTGTCGCCATGCAGGGGCGGCCGATCCGAAGTAAGGAACGACATACGGGCGCGCATGGCTGGAAGATTCTGACGGAGGTGATTCTCGCCCCGTTGTCGGACGATGAGGGCGCGATCGGATACGTCGTCGGCAGCCTCGACCGTTTAAAGGACAGGACGGAGCGCGGTGCACCCGGTCGAACCGATACTTGGTCGGTCCTGGACGTCGCTGACGTCGATTAGATCATCGCCAGGAATTCGCGGCGGGTTTCCGGATTGTCCCGGAAGGCGCCGGTCATACGGCTGGTAACGGTCGAGACGCCCGGCTTATGGATGCCGCGGGTGGTCATACACTGATGTTCCGCATCGATCACGACGGCGACGCCGCGCGGTTGCAGGGTTTTTTCGATGGCGTCGGCGATCTGGACGGTCATGGTTTCCTGCGTTTGCAGTCGCTTCGCATAGATGTCGACGACGCGGGCCAGTTTCGAAATGCCGACAACGCGGCTTCGCGGCAGATAGGCGACATGCGCCGTGCCGATGATCGGCACCATGTGGTGTTCGCAATGGCTTTCAAAACTGATACCCCGAAGCATGACCATTTCGTCGTAGCCTTCGGTCTCTTCGAAGGTGCGGCGCAGTTCTTCTTCCGGGTCGATGGCGTAACCGGCATAAAATTCGTCATAGGATCGTACGACACGGCTGGGTGTATCCAGCAGGCCTTCGCGGTCGGGATCGTCGCCGGTCCAACGCAACAGCACGCGCACGGCCTCTTCCGCTTCTTCGCGGGACGGGCGGTTGGCGGCGATTTGGTCCGCCTGCTTGCGGGCTGCGTTGTCGGACATGCCTTTAGCCTTTCGATATCTGGGCCGGGGCGTAAACGCCCTTAAAGGGCCAGGGCGAAAACGCCCTATGGCGGCTGGGGCGAAAACACCCAATGGGGCGCTATATCGTTGCAATGGACGGTCAAGTCAACAATATCACTGGGCCTAAGCCTCCATCATGCGCGGATACGTCGGGTATCCGCAACAAGGGGTCGTTGATGAGCAATACGGGGTATGAAGCCCTCTACAACGAACGCATTCTCGGTTTGGCCGGTGGCCTGAACAAGGATGACCGCCTGCCCGAACCGCAGGCGACCGCGCAGGTCGATTCCCCTCTATGCGGCAGCCGCATTCGGGTCGATGTCGTGCTGGACGAGGAGGGGCGCGTCGCGGAATTCGGTCAGCAGGTGCGGGCCTGTGCCCTGGGGCAGTCGTCGGCGGCGATCCTGAAAGCGCATGTCCTGGGCTGCGACCGGTCGGAACTGGCCGATGTGCTGGACGCGGTGGCAGCCATGTTGAAACGCGACGGCGATCCGCCGACGGGAAAATGGGCCGATCTGGCGGTACTGCAGCCCGCGAAAACCCATAAGTCCCGCCACGCCTCCATCCTGCTCCCCTTTCGCGCGGTGGTGCAGGCAATCGATACCGTCCTGGCGGAGCGTCAAGGCGCCGATAATGCCTGAGGCGCGGAAACCCGGACCGGCGGCGTGGTTGCTGATCGGGCTGATCTATCTTTACCGCTATACCCTGTCGTACTTCCTGGGCAGATCCTGCCGGTATTTGCCGACCTGTTCGGAATACGGGATAGAGGCCATTCAGCGTCACGGTGCGTGGAAGGGCGGCCGACTGGCCCTTCGCCGTATCCTGCGCTGCCACCCCTGGGGCGGGTCCGGTTACGATCCCGTCCCGGACTGACGGATTGCGGCGTCGAGATTGTCGCGCAGAAAATCGATTTCCGTTTTCATTCCTTGAAGCGCGTCGATAGACATCCCGCTGGCTTCCAGAATGCAGCGCGGAATGTCGGCCGCCTGATCCCGCAGTGCACGGCCTTTGCCGGTCAACCGGATACGCACTTGTCGTTCGTCCTCGGGATCCCGTCGGCGTTCCACCAGTCCCATGCCCTCCATTCGCTTCAGCAGGGGGGTCAGGGTATTGGATTCCAGGAACAATTTCCGGCCCAGGCTACCGACCGTCCGATCGTCTTCTTCCCAAAGAAGGATGAGTACGAGGTACTGGGGATAGGTCAGGCCCAATCGATCGAGCAGCGGTTTGTAGACCCGATTAAAGGCGTGATTGGCGGAATAGACGGCGAAACAGAGCAGCTCTTCCAAATTCCGAACGCTATCTGGCCCCGAATAATCTTGCGGCATTTCGATCTCCTTTCTCGGCACGATATATAAATCGCGTGCGATCTAATCGCAAGCGCTTGACAACGGTTGGGTGGTGCATTAATTAGATCGTGTACGATGAAATCGTAAACGATTAAAATCAATTGAAGATCGAAAGGAGAGTGACATGTTGAAAGTTCGAAATTCGCTTACCGCCTTGGCATTGGTATTGGGCACCTCCGCAGGTGTGTCCGTTATCGCCCACGCCGATCCGATCCTTGAAGCTGAAACCGAGGAATTCCTGGCCGACCTCGCGGGGGCGCCCCCGATCTATACGTTGACCCCGGAGGCGGCACGCGACGTCCTGGTTTCCGTCCAGTCCGGTCCGGTTGCCGCGCCCGCTGTCGATATCGAAGACCGGATCTTGGCGGTCGGTCCGACCGGTTCGACGAAAATCCGCATCTACCGTCCGAAAGGCGTGGACGGTGTGTTACCGGGCGTCGTTTATTTCCACGGCGCCGGCTGGGTGATGGGCGATACCGTGACCCATGACCGGCTGGTTCGTGATATTGCCGACGGGGCACAAGCCGCTGTGGTCTTCGTAGATTATGAACGATCGCCGGAACATCGTTTCCCGACGGCGATTGAGCAGGATTACGCCGTGACCGCATATGTCGCGCGAAACGCGGCTGAATTCGGCATCGATCCGGCGCGGATTGCGGTCGGCGGTGACAGTGTCGGCGGCAATATGGCCGCTGTGATCACACTGCTGGCGAAGGAACGTCAGGGGCCGGACCTTGCAGGACAGTTGCTCTTCTATCCGGTAACTGACGCCGGAATGGATACGGGGTCCTATTCGGAATTCGCCAATGGCCCGTGGCTGACCAAACCCGCAATGGCCTGGTTCTGGGATGCCTATCTGACAGATGAGAAGAAACGCGAACACCGCTATGTCTCGCCGCTGAACGCAAGCCTGGATCAACTGTCGGGCCTGCCCCCAGCCATGGTTATCACGGCGGAAAACGATGTGCTGCGCGACGAAGGGGAAGCCTATGCCGAAAAACTCTCTCAGGCAGGCGTAACCGTCACCGCGACCCGGTATAATGAAACGATCCATGACTTCGTGATGCTGAACGCCTTGTCCGGAACACCGGCGACACGCGCGGCGATCGACCAAGCCGCGGCCTTTCTGAACACTGTTTTCGAAACCCCGGTCGGCAACTGATCGAACCGCCGTACCGACAATAGGGGAAGGCTCATACCGCGCATTCCCCTTTTACCTAGGCAAATGAGGAGAAAGATCATGTCTGTTAACGTTCTGTATCGTACGTCCGCAAAAGCGAATGGTGGCCGCGACGGCCGTTCCGGCACGCTGGATGGAAGTTTTGACGTCAAGCTGACCACGCCGAAGGAGCTCGGCGGTGCCGGGGGAGACGGCGTCAATCCGGAACAGTTGTTCGCGTCAGGTTATGCCGCGTGCTTCCTTGGTGCGATGAAGTTCGTCGCGTCCCAGACGAAGACGAAAATCGACCCGGAAACGACGGTGACCGCCCATGTCGGGATCGGACCGCGTGACGCGGGCGGCTTCGGATTGGAGATTGCCCTGGACATCGACCTACCGGGCCTGGATCGGGACGCGGCGGAAGCCCTGGTGGCGGAAGCCCACCAAGTGTGCCCCTATTCGAACGCGACCCGGAACAATATCGATGTGAAGCTGACCGTTCTCTAAAGACGGTAAGGTGCTAGAAACCCGGTCCCTTTCGATGGGGCCGGGTTTTCTAGTTCAAATGCGCGAAACTGGCGGCGTAGCGGTTCAGCTTGTTCTGCCCGGCGGAGATGGGGCCGTAGGCCGACGGGTGGTCGCCATCGATACATTGCGGCAGCGGTTCGATCACCGCGTCCGCGTTGCAATCCACGAAACAGGGTAGCGAATAGCGCTGGCGCCCGGATACATTCACCACGCGGTGCAGGTTCGCCAGATAGGTATCGTTCGTCAGCCGCTGCATCAGGTCGCTGATATTGATCACGAAGGTGCCGGGAATCGGTGGGGCTTCCACCCATTGCATCTTGCGGTTCAGGACCTGTAGACCGCCGACATTGTCCTGTGCCAGGACCGTCAACAGTCCGTAATCCGTATGCGCCCCGATGCCGATGGAACTTTCGTCGATCTGACCCGCCTGACTGGGATAATGGATCATTCGCTGGATCATCATCGGCTGGGTCATCTTGGGCTTGAAGAAATCGCGATCCAGATCGAGACTGAGCGCGACGCCTTCCAGGAACAGCACGGCGGTGTCGAGCATGGCCTGCAAATAGGCTTCCGTCGTTTCCCGGAACCCCGGCAAGGCCGGCCATTGGTTCTCGCCCTGAAACGGGCCGGTCAGCCCCGGATAGGTCAGGCCCACATCGAAGTTTTCTTTCAAGTCGCGGGTGATGCCGGGATTGGTGTTCTCTCCGCCAAACTCGGTGTAGCCCCGTAACGCCTCCCCCGATTTGGAGATATGGATTGCCATCTTCTCCTCGTCCGGAAGAGCGAAGAGCTGACGCGCCGCCTCGAAGGTCCGTTCGACCAGCGCGTCGGAGACACCATGTCCCTTCACATAGAGGAAACCGACATTGGCCAGCGCCCAACGCAGTCCGGAAACGGCCTCAGCATGATCCTCCCCGCTTCGAAGGGCGGAGAGGTCGACGATGGGGATACGGTCGAAGTCTTGTCGTTCCGCTTTCAGGCGATCATCGAGGTGCACAATTTCGGCGCTCATGGACTGACACCCTCAGACATTCATATGTATACGAATGACTTTGCGGCCAGACGATTCAATTGGCAAGGAAGATTCGATGGACCGGTTACGCCGACGCTTTCCCGGTTACGGGCGTTTTTCCATCACGACGAACAGGCGGAACGCCATCAGCAGGCCGAGTGCCGGAAGCAGCCGATCTTCCAAACGGACCAGGAAATCGGCCAGTCCCGCCGGAATCAGAGACCATGATTTGAAGCCGCCGGTCAGGGGATAGGCGAATAGGCTCAACCATTGCCGGTCGACGGTTCGCAGGGCCGGAACCGCTTCCGACAAGGCGATGCGGTGTTCCTGACGGCGGAACAGCAGCGTCGGGATACCTTGGTTGGAGTCGAACGGGTCTTTGTCGGCGCCGTAGTGCTGATCGGCCAAAGGGTCGGCGATCATGTCCACCGGCTCCTCATGCAGATAGTTGTAAAACAACCAACTGATCGGCGTGATCCCCGGTTCGATCATGGCAATCCGTCCGCCGGGTCGCAGGACGCGAGCGGCTTCCTCGAAGAATTTCCGCGGTTCCGCCAGATGATGCAGCACGTCCAGCAGGAAAATCCCGTCGAAGCTCTCGTCGGGGAAGGGCAGGGACTGGGCATCCGCTACCGTATCGACCCAGGGCGCGGGCAGGATGTCCAATCGGGTTATGTCCCGGCCTTTCGTGAAATCCCGGCTGTGCCCCGATCCTGCCCCTATCTCCAGATACTTGCCCTTCGGCGGCAGGGCGCCAAGCATCCGGAAGTAATAATCGCCATAAACGGCGCGCAGGCTCGCCTTGCGGCCCCAAACGTCGGCATGGGCCAGCAGGCGTGGGTCGACTGTATCATCCATCGGATCAGAATGCCTTCAGCTTACGCCAAGCAAAGACAACCATTTGCAGCAGCAGCCAGCCGTCGCGGAACCGGCTGATCTGCGGTTCGCCATAGGTGCGGTCGGCATAGCGCATGGGGATTTCGATGATCTTCAGGTTCTGCTTCGCCGCCCCGAAAATCAGGTCGAAGTCGCCGAAGGGGTCGAACTCCCCGAAATAGGATCGGCCCGCCTGAATTTTCTGATAATCGGCCTTCGTCAGGACCTTCGTGCCGCACAGCGTATCGGTGAACCGCTGGTTTAGCAGGAAGGAGAAGATCATGGCGAACGTCCGGTTCGCCCAATAATTCAGGAAGCGCATGGCGCCTTTTTCCATCGGATAGACAAGGCGGGATCCGTTGATGAATTCCCCCTTGCCGCCGGCGATGGCGTCATAGAATTTCGGCAATTCTTCCGGCGGCATGGTCAGGTCCGCGTCGAGGATCATCAGCACATCGCCGCGCGCCTCGTCAAAACCCTTGCGGACCGCGTCGCCCTTCCCCTTGCCGGGCTGCTTGAACACCTTGATGTCCCAGCCGCCGTTTTCCGGCTTGGCGTAATGATCGCGGACGCGTTCGCATTCCTCGAACGTCCCGTCGGAGGAGTTACCCTCGACATACAGGACTTCCAAATCGTCGCAGAAGCGCGGCAATCGGGTGATCGCGCTTTCGATATTGCCTTTTTCGTTGCGGCAGGGAACCAGAACCGTGGTCGACAGACTCTTGCGTTTCGCCTTACGGAACGATCGGGCGACGATGAAGTGGCGCAGACTCAATTTCCGGATCAGCGGTAGCGTGCCGATGAAACGGTTGATGGCGGTGCCGATCCCGAACAAGCGGGTCGGAACGATCTGGCGCCACTCGGTCTTGATGACGTCGAAATCGGCAAGCGACAGGATGTTGGCGATGTCGGCCGGGCTCAGGAAGTTCACTTCCGGCTGCGGCATTTTCAGGCCCAGGGCCTCGCCCGTGCGCAGCAGCGGTTCCCACAGATGGCTGTAATAGGCGATGACGATCCGAGTTTCTTCGTCGCACAGATCATGCAACTGCTCCAACAGGGCCTGGCAATCGTCGACGAAGCCCAGAGTGTCCGACAGGATGATGAAATCGAACGGCCCTTTCAGATCGTCCTTCAAGGGCTTCAGCGCTTCCACGTCGCCGACGCGGAATTGCAGTTCCGGATACTCCGTTTCGGGATAGTTGGCGCGCGCCACGTCGATCATATTCGCGGAAAAATCTACGCCCATGCCATAGGACGGCTTCAGTCCGGCCAATAGCGATCCGGTGCCGCAGCCCAGGTCCAGAATACGCGCCCCTTCCGGAATCAGGAATTTCAGGAAATTCATATCGTCGGCATAGAAACCGGAATTCCGATCCCGCCAGCGGTCGCGCTGGGTCGCGATACCGTCGATATGGGACAGGATGGCGGCCTTGCGCGCCGACAGGCCTTCCTTCCAACCGTCTCGCGCCGGGACCTTACGAGGGGCCGATCGCGCCGCCGCTTTTGCCGCCGCACTCTTAACAGCCGCTTTCTTTACGGGGGCCTTCTTTACGGGAGCCTTCTTCGACACCGCTTTCTTTCCAGTCGCTTTCGTAGCCAACGTCACTCTCCTTCGCGAAAGACCGCTGCTTCCGCTTCCGCTTCAGCCTCTTCCGATACTCGCACCGCGCCCCCCAGGAGCCAAACGGCGCCGCCGATAAGACCGACGACAACAAGTTGCAAACCCAATACGACCGAAAGGGCCACCCCGCCCGTCGGATCGAGGCCGATCAAGGCAAAGCCGGAGGCCATCGCCCCCTCGCGAACCCCCCATCCACCCAAGGACACAGGGAGTGTCGCTACCAGAATGGTCGTCGGTATCACGATCAAGCAATCGGTGAAAGACACCTCGAGGCTTAAACCTCTGGCGGAGATATACGCGACGGTAACGCTCAGGACCTGAGTCAGTACGGCGAGAGCCAGAATTGGAATTGACTGACTCGGCCGCCGGATCATTCGGTCTGCCATGCGGGCGAACCGAATGATCGCCCCGCGCAGCTTCCCGCCACGACCATTTTCCGACATGCGGGCGATGAGAACCAAGCCGACTAACCCGATCCCACCCAGTCCCGCGATCATCGCGAGCGCGGGGATCAAACCGGTATCGCCAATGCGGCTAACCAGCAATGGCAGGCCCAAGGCAATCAACACGCACAGCGAGAACAAACCGGTAAGCCGATCGAGGATCACGCTGTTCACCGCCTGTCCCAGCCCGTCGCACCAGCGCCGAATGCGATAGACCCGCAGCACGTCACCGCCGACAGCGCCCGGAAGGGCCTGATTAAAGAACATTGCTTCCAGATAGTAACGGAATGATATGGCATAGGGCGCACGCACGCCGTCCAGAAACAGCAGCCGCCGCCAGCGTTCGGCATTCAAAACGACCTGAAGAAAGATGATTCCGACGGCAAGCGTCAGCAGCAGGATATCGGCCGCGATCAGACGTTCGCCGATATCTGCAAAGTCGATCTTACGGGCAATTAGGACAAACAGCCCCACCGTCACGGCGACTTTCGCCAGGACGAGCAATATTTTCTGGTACTGATGGGATGTTGCCACCGAATCTAGCCCCAGATTCCGAATGCCGGGTAATCGACCCGCGCGTGAATAGCCGCTTCCCCGAGCAATGGCAATCTTAGTAAGCGCGGCGGATCACGAAGTCGATCAGGTCGATCAGGACGGTTTTGACCTCGCTGTTCGGGAAAATTCCCAGCGCGTCGCGGGCGATGCTGCCATAATGGCGTGCTCGTTCGACCGTGTCGGACAGTGTCTCATGCGCGGTCATCAGGCGCATGGCCTCGTCCAAATCGCCGTCCTTTTGATCCTGGTTGGCGATCGTGCGGTTCCAGAAATCCCGTTCCGCGTCGTCACCCCGGCGATAGGCCAGGATGACGGGCAGCGTCACCTTGCCGTCGCGAAAATCGTCGCCGACGGTTTTCCCCAGCGCCTGCTGATCCGCGGAATAATCCAGAACATCGTCAATCAATTGGAACGCGATGCCCAGATTCATGCCGTAGCTTTCCAGCGCTTCCTCTTCGGCTTTCGGTCGGTCGGCGACAACGGCGCCGATTTGGGTTGCGGCCGCGAACAAGGTCGCCGTCTTGGATCGGATCACGTCCAGATAGGCTTCCTCGCTGGTCGTCGGTTCGTTCGCGGTCATCAACTGCAGGACCTCGCCTTCCGCGATCACGGCGGATGCGTCGGACAGGATGCGCAGAACATCCAGCGACCCATCGGCGGTCATCAGTTGGAAGGCACGCGAAAACAGGAAGTCGCCGACGAGGACGGAAGCTTCGTTACCCCATATGGCATTGGCGCTGGCCTGCCCACGGCGCAGATCGCTTTCGTCCACGACGTCGTCATGCAGCAAGGTCGCGGTATGAATGAATTCGACGCAGGCGGCCAGACCGATATGCCGGTCGCCGTTGTAATTACAGAGCTGCGCCGCCGCCAGCGTCATCACCGGACGCAAGCGCTTACCGCCCGCGGCGATCAGGTGGCCGGCCAATTGCGGGATGAGCGCAACCGGACTCTTCATATTGTCGACGATATGTTGATTGACCTTTTTCAGGTCGGATTCGACGAGCGCAAGAAGCGTATCGAGCGCCGGTGGCGCATCGGATTTTGACTGTGCCCGCTTATCGTTCAGCGGCAGGATGGTCGCCACGCCTGTAATCCCCCGAAACTGTTGTCGGGCAACGCGCCCGTACCGGCCCCAAAATAGCGGTCGATCTAGTCCGGTCAAGCAGTGCTGTGTCGCACTGCAGCGTCAGGGGCCCGCCTGTGAAACCGGTAGGTGGCAGACGACTTGCAGCTTGTTCCCGTCCAGATCGCGAAAATAGGCGCCATAATAGTGTTCGTGATAGTGCGGGCGTTCGCCGGGCGACCCTTCGTCCCGCGCTCCGGCCGCGATGGCGGCGGCATGGGCGTCGCGGACTGTTTGCCGGGTCGGGGCATCCAACGCAACATGGGTTCCATTGCCGATGCTCGCCGGCTTGCCGTCGAAGGGGCGGCAGATGAACAGGCGCCCGGCGGCGGTGCCGTACCCAAAGAAGTCGCCGTCCGGGCTTTCGAAGAACAGGGGGCGTCCCAGCACTGCAAAGAGGGCGTCGTAAAGAGGTCGGGCCCGGGCCGGGTCATTGGTGCCGAGGGTGACGTGACTGAACATCCGAAACCTCCAAAATGAAACGGGATGCCGTTTGTTGCTTTTTTCCGACTGAAGCGATCCAATTTTGTCGGTTCATGACAATTGCCGTTATGTGCGTCGGCGCATAGTCTCATCGGTCTCGCCAGGAAGGTCCGATCATGGACTTTAGCGAGTGTATCACGCACCGAATAGAGGAGTTTCCCGACATGTCCGTAACATCCCTGTCCGAAGTCCGCGAAGGCACGCTGGACTACCGTCAGGAGCGTGAGGATTTGGCCTGTGCCTTCCGTTGGACGGCGCGGCTGAACATGCATGAATCCGTGGCGAACCATTTCAGTCTGGCCGTTTCCGACGACGGGACGGAATTCCTGGTCAATCCCTATGGCCGCCACTTCTCGCGGATGCGCGCCAGCGACCTTCTGCTGCTGAACGCGAAGGAAGAAAACCCGGAAGGCCTGGGCGATACGATCGACCCGACGGCGTTCGCCATTCATTCGGCGATGCACCGGAACAATCCGCAGGCGCGCTGTGTCCTGCACGTTCATTCGAAATATTCCCTGGCCCTGGCCACGTTGAAAGACACGTCCATGCCGCCGATCGACCAGAACACGATGCGGTTCTATAACCGGATTGCGGTCGATACCGGGTTCGACGGGATGGGTCTGGGCGACGAGGCCGAACGCCTGTCTACGACGCTGGGGAACGGGTCGGTATTGTTGTTGGGCCAGCACGGTGTCGTGACCGTGGGAGAAACGGTGGCCAAAGCCTTCGACGAACTTTACTATTTCGAAAAGGCCTGCGAAACGTTGATCACCGCGCTTTCGACGGGGCGCGAATTGAATGTCGCGAGCCCGGAAGTCGCGGAAAAGACCGCCCAGCAATGGGAAAACTATCCGGGCGCCTGCGAAAAGCACTTCGCCGCGCTGCGCGATATTTTGGATGAAGAGGAGCCGGGATACCGCTCCTGATAAAGGACCGAAGGGGGTAACATAGCGGATGAGTACCGACAGGGTTGTTATTGTCGGCGCGGGTCAAAGCGGCGGTCGTACCGCCGCTTTGCTGCGTCAGGAAGGGTTCGAGGGCGAGATTGTTCTGATCGGAGCGGAAAAGCACGCCCCCTATGAACGCCCGCCGCTTTCCAAAGCCGTCCTGAAGGGCGACAAGCCCGCGGAAGAATGCACTCTCTATGCCCCTGATTTCTTTGCGGAAAAGAAAATCGATTTGCGCACCGGTGTTACCGTGCAGTCGGTCGATCTTGATGGGAAGTCGGTGACCCTGGACGATGGGTCCAGCCTGAATTTCGGGTCCTTGGTCTTCGCCACGGGCGGCGTCGTGAAGCGGTTGCCGCTGCCCGGCGCCGATCTGCCCGGCGTGCATGTCGTCCGGACCTTCGAAGACAGCGCCGGTCTCGGACAGGACCTGAAACCGGGATCGCGCTGCGTCGTGGTCGGCGGTGGATTTATCGGTCTTGAAACCGCCGCGACCGCGCGTCAGATCGGCTGCGACGTAACCGTTCTGGAAGGTGCGCCGCGCATTCTGGGTCGGTCGGTACCGGTTGAGGTCGCGGACGCGGTTGCGCGGCTGCATGCAGAAAAAGGCGTGAAAACGATCCTGAACGCGCGGATTGCCGGGTTCGAAGGGACGGATCACGTGACGGGCGTCAAGTTTGAGGACGGCAGCGTCCTGCCCGCCGACAGCATCGTCATCGGAATCGGGATCGCCCCGGGGGTGGCCCTGGCGGAAGCGGCGGGGCTTGTCTGCGAAGACGGTATCCTGGTCAACGAATTCGGCGCCACGGCCCGTGAGGGCGTTTATGCGACAGGCGATTGCGCCCGTGGATTCAACCCGTTCTATGGCGAACGTATTCGACTGGAAAGCTGGCAGAACGCCGATATGCAGGCGCGCGCCGTGGCGCGGTCGGTCTGCGGTCATCCGGAGCCTTATGCGCCGGTTCCCTGGCTGTGGTCGGATCAGTTCGAATGGACACTGCAGACGGCGGGCCTGCCGTCGCGGGCGGACAGCGTTATCGTGCGCGGCCGGTTCGAAGACGGCTCGCTGGTCTTCCTGTGCCTTGCGGACGGGAAGCTTGTCGGCGTCGCAGGGTTCGGCCTGGTATCGACGATCGCCAAGGAAGTCAAAGTCGCGCAAATGATGATGGAACGCGGAATCAACCCGGACCCGGCGGCCCTCGCGGACGAGGCGCAGCCGCTCCGGAAATTGATGAAGGGGGGCTGACCGGCACGCGGTCGCTCCTGTTTACCGGCTGGTTTCAGGGGGCGTCGGATGGTCACAAGACGTTTTTGCACCGTTCAAAACGGTCTGATCGCGGCCATCGTCATGGCTTGTGTCTGGGGCGTGTCGTTGCCCGCGGAAACCGACGCCCTTCATCGCGTCACCCTGCAACTACCCTGGCATCACCAGTTTCAGTTTGCGGGGTACTATGCCGCGCAGAAGCTGGGATATTACCGCGATGTGGGGCTCGACGTTGACATTCGCCCCGGCAAGGTCGGCGATGCTTCCATGGACCGGGTGATCCGCAGCAACTCGGAATTCGGCGTGGGGTCGGCGGAAATCGTGGCAGCGCGATTAGAAGGCGCGCCGCTTGTCGTCGTCGCCCCGATTTTTCAGCATTCTGCCCTGGCCATTGTTTCCATCGACGGGTCCGGGATTAAATCCATCCGGGACGTCGAAAATCACAAGATCATGATCGAAGCCCAGGCGGCGGAACTGTTCGCTTACCTGTCACGAGCCGGGGTGGATCCGGAAAAGGTCGAAATCCTGCCGCATACGCATTCGCTGAATCCGTTATTAAACGGGCAGGCAAGCGCGCTGTCTGCGTATATATCCGACGAACCGTTCGGACTGTTGGAACGCGGCATCGCCTATACCGTCCATCTGCCGCGAGAAGTCGGGATCGATTTCTACGGCGATACCCTTTTCACCCAGGAGGCGTTTCTACTGCGTGAACCGCAAATCGTAGAAGCGATGCGGGACGCATCCTTGCGCGGGTGGGAATATGCCCTGGCGCATCCGGAAGAAATCGTAGACCTGATCCTGACCGATTACAGCCGAGATCAAAGCCGATCGCATCTTCTGTTCGAGGCCCGTGAAACACGGGACCTGATTCAGCCAGATAGAATTCCTTTGGGGACAAGCGATCCCGCGCGATGGCGCCACATGGCAGAGGTGTTTCGGGAAGCGGGATTTATCGTGGACGGCCCGATCGACCTGACCGGCCTGTCGATGGATGATCCCGTCTATCACGGGATCACGGCGTGGTTCCAGGGGATCGACCCGAGGGTGCTTCGGTTGGTTTTGGTCGCAGGGGCGTTTGTCGTGTTTGCCGTTGTGTTGCATCGTGCGCGCCGTCGGCGGGGTTCTGGCGCTTCCTGACGGGTTTGACGTCGCACATAAATGCGCTATTGCTTGCCCCCGCCCGTCAAACCCGTTACCTAACCGCGGCACTTTCCCGAACCGACAGAACGATCCGACATGACAGACGGACCATCGAAAATGCTGCTGCCGGATGGCTTGCGCGACGTGCTGTCGCCGGAAGCCACGCGCGAGGCGTCCGTGGTGCACGGCCTGATAGAACGATTTCGAGCTTCGGCCTTCCGCCGCGTCGATCCGCCCCTGGTCGAATTCGAAGACAGTCTGCTCGATGGGGTCGGGGCGCCGACCGCGCCGCACACCTTCCGGCTGATGGATCCCGTGTCCCAACGCATGATGGGCCTGCGCGCGGATATAACGGTGCAGGTGGCGCGGATCGCGACATCGCGCCTGACCCGTACCCCGCGGCCGCTGCGTCTGTGTTATGCCGGGCCTGTCCTGCGCGTTCGCGGCACGCAGCTGCGCCCCGAACGGCAAATTACCCAAGCGGGTTGCGAATTGATCGGCGCGGACACGCCCGAGGCCGATGCGGAACTGATCGAAATCGCGATCGACGCCCTGTCCGGTGTCGGCGCGAAGGACCTGTCCGTCGATATCAGCCTGCCCACCGTCGTGCCGTCGGTGTTCGAATCGCTGGGATTGGACAAGGATACCCGCCGTCGGGCTCGGCTGGCCCTGGACCGAAAAGACGCCCATGACGTTGCGGCGTTGGGCGGGGACGCAGCCCTGCGTCTGGGCGCGTTGTTGGATGCCTGCGGTCCGGCGGAACGCGCGATGGAAAAGCTGCTGGCGATCGATCTGCCCCCGATGGCGGCGGCGGAACGAGACCGTCTCGCCCGTGTCCTGGAACTTCTGGACGAAAGCGCGCCGGGCCTCGTCATCACCGTCGACCCGGTGGAACATCGTGGTTTTGAGTATCAGACGGGCTTGAGCTTCACCCTGTTTTCCAAGGGGGTGCGCGGGGAACTGGGGCGCGGCGGACGGTATGCGGCGGGTGCCGCTGGGGAACCGGCGACGGGGGTTACCCTGTATCTGGATTCCGTGATGCGCGCCGTGCCGATGGCCGAAGAGGTTCAAACCGTCTATCTGCCCCACGGCACCTCGCCTGCCCAGGGCCGCGCGCTTCGGGATGCGGGATGGTGCACGATGGCGGGCCTTTCCGCCGAAGCGGATGTCGCGGCTGAAGCACGCCGATTGGCATGCACGCATATTTTCGATCCGATGCGGGGGGCGGACCCAATTCCCCTCGATGACGCCTAAGGACTGAAAGGCTCTTTGCGATGACGAATGTTGTGGTGGTCGGTTCCCAATGGGGTGATGAAGGCAAAGGTAAGATCGTCGACTGGCTCTCCGAACGCGCCGATGTGGTCGTGCGCTTTCAGGGCGGCCATAATGCCGGTCATACCCTGGTCATCGACGGCACGACGTACAAGCTGAGCCTTCTTCCCTCCGGTGTCGTGCGGAAGGGCAAGCTGTCGGTGATCGGCAACGGCGTTGTCGTCGATCCCTGGGCCCTGATGGAAGAAATCGAACGTATCCGGCAGCAGGGCGTCGAAGTGACCCCGTCGAGCCTGATGGTCGCGGAAAACGCCGCGCTGATCCTGCCGGTGCACCGCGAGTTGGACAAGGCGCGCGAAATGGCGCGCGGGGATGCGAAGATCGGCACGACCGGTCGCGGCATCGGCCCGGCCTATGAGGACAAGGTCGCTCGCCGCGCGATCCGCGTCTGCGATCTGGCGGACCCCGAAACGCTTATGGACCGGGTCAATGCCTTGCTGGCCTATCACAACACGCTGCTGCGCGGCATGGGCCTTGAAACCGTATCGGCGGAAACCGTCCTGTCGGAACTGCACGAAATCGCGCCGAAGATCCTGCCCTATGCTGGAGTGGTCTGGAAGAAACTGGACGAGATGCGCCGCAAGGGCGAGCGCATCCTGTTCGAAGGCGCGCAGGGGATCATGCTGGACGTCGACCAGGGAACCTATCCCTTTGTCACGTCGTCCAATACCGGGTCGGGACAGGCGGCGACCGGATCGGGTACCGGCCCGAATGCGATCGGCTATGTTCTGGGCATCACCAAGGCCTATACGACCCGTGTCGGGTCCGGCCCCTTCCCGACGGAACTGACCGACGCGATCGGCGAACGTCTGGGCGAACGGGGCCGTGAATTCGGCGTCGTTACCGGGCGCAAACGCCGCTGCGGCTGGTTCGATGCGGTTCTTGTCCGTCAGGCGATGAAGGTCGGCGGCGTCAGTGGTATCGCCCTGACCAAGCTGGACGTGCTGGACGGGTTGGACGAAATCAAGGTCTGCACCGGTTATCGCATCGACGGTCGCGACTACGACCACCTGCCGTCGTCCACCGCGCTGCAGGCGCGGGCCGAACCGGTCTATGAATCGATGGAAGGCTGGCAGGAAAGCACCTACGGTGCCCGGAGCTGGGCTGACCTACCGGCGACGGCTATCAAATATATCCGTCGGATCGAGGAACTGATCGAAACCCCGGTGGCGCTGCTGTCGACGAGCCCGGAACGAGACGATACCATTCGGGTGCACGATCCCTTCGAAGGCTGACGGTTAGACCGATCTGACCTTTCGAACGGTTCGAATCGTGATAGCAGCCGAGACGGGTGCGGGAACGGTTTAGGCGGGAAAGGGCGGCAGTCGGATGGCATTGAAGGTCAGCGGTGGCGGCGGCGGTGGCGCCGAACCCACCATATCTACCGCGCGTGTCGTCGAAGTCCGCGATCGATATGATATCGATTCCGCGAAGCCGCTCCCGGAATACGACTCCCAACCCGCCGTGGCCTATAGCGCGGTGCATAAGCGCGATGGAAAACGGTCCATCTATGCGCTGATCTGCGATCCGAAATTGCCGCCGCGTCATGACATCGTCGCCAATCTGCGGCGGATCGACAATCGCGCGCTTGTCCGGACATTGGATTGGGACGTCGTCGACTGGCCGCCGGAAGGGCGTCGCTGCCCGGTCGTGATTATGGAACGGCCAGGTGGCCCCAGGGTGACGGAAAACCTGGATAAAAGTTTCGCGCCGCTTCCCGAAGACGCCATCGCCAGGGCATTCATCGAGCCCATGGCCCAGGTCATGGGCGAAATGCACAATCTGGGAATCTTCCATCGGATGATTCGTCCGGACAATTTGTTTTGGTCCGGTGCCGACCGACGCGATTTGCAGTTGGGAGATTGCGTGTCGTCTCCCGCGGGTATGACGAACCCGGTCGTCTTCGAACCGCTGGATTCTGCCATGGCAACCGCCGCCGGTCGGGGCGAGGGTGGGGCTCCCGCCGACCTGTTCGGTTTCGGCGTGACCGTCCTGGCGCTGTTGACCGGTCATTGTCCGTTACAGGGCAAGACGGATGAAGAGGTAATCCAACTGCGCCTGCAGCAGGGAACCTACGGTGCGTATGTACAGCATCACCGCGTGTCCCTCACCTTGATGGAACCGTTGCGCGGCTTGCTGAACGATGACCCTGCCGAACGCTGGACCCTGGATGATCTGTCGCTGTGGCTGAACGGGCGGCGACTGTCTCCGAAGCAACAGGCCATGCCCAGCAAGGGGTCGCGGTCTCTCGGCGTCGGCGGCACGGAATACTGGACCGCGCGGGAAATCGCCTATGCCATGCACAACAACTGGGATCAGGCGGCGATTCTGGTTACCAGCGGCACGCTGGATACATGGTTGCGCCGATCCCTAAGCGAAGACGACATGGTCGAGGCGGTAAACCTCGCCAAGGCCGGGGCGAGCGATAACCAGGACAAGCTGATCGCGCGTGTGTTGATTGCCATGGACCCGCATGCGCCGATCCGGCTGAAGGCGTTTTCCGCGACATTGGAAGGCTGTTCGACCCTGTTGGGCATGTTTGCGAATGACAGGGACGCGCGGACATTGTTCGCGTCGGTGCTGTCCATGGGGCTGGTTGCGTTTTGGGTCGAACAGCAGCGTGCGCTGGAACCCAATACGATGCGCCAAGTCACCCGGATGGAGCGCGTCAAGAATGTGATTATGCAAACCGGTCTCGGTTTCGGTATCGAACGCGTCATTTACGAGTTGAACAACAATCTACCCTGTCAGTCGGAACAGTTCGAACGCGACTATGTGGCGACGATCGAACATGTCCTGCCGGCCTTGGATCGGTTGTGCTATGGCGACAACCTGCCGCAGAAATTCATCGACCGGCATCTCGCCGCCTTTATCGGAACGCATTTCAAACGCGCCGTCGGTAGCGAATTGCGGGATATCGAACGCGCGGGCGACGACATCGAGGGCCGCATCGCTCAGGCGCGGATATTGAACATGCTGCAAGAAGGGCTGCACCGGAACGTCACTTTCCCCGGACTGACCAATGCGCTCGCCGTGTCTTTGGACCCGGCGACCAAACGGTTCTATAGCCGTGAACGACGGAATAAGATCAGGACGCGTATCCGCAAGGCGGCGAAATCCGGTAAAATCAAGGATCTGTTGGATATCGTCGAGGATTCGGCGGAACTGTCGCAGGACAATCAATCGTTCGAACGCGCCGTCCGCGAATATCGTGGGATGACCTATGAACTGATCGGTGTAATGTCCGACATTCACAATAAGAAGCGTTTGTCGGAAGAATATGGCGGTCAGTTGGCTTATGCTGCGGCATTGCTGGGTTGTGTTGCGGCGGTGGCCTTGTCCGGGTTTTTCCGTTTCTTTTAAGGTCGTGGTCGGAAGGAAAGGGTATGGCGAAGGCACCGCAGCAGGGATTGGTCGACGAGATCGGCGGCGCGCGTCGTCCGGCGGCGTCCGCGGCGTCGACCGCTGCGCCCAAGGCAACCGCCGACGCGGCGAAAAAGACTCGGTCCCCCGGATTTTACTACATGACGATCGCCCTTTCGTTGGTGACCTGCGTCCTGTTCTACGAAACGGCGATCCTGATCACGGTATCCATGCTGCCGACCGGGGTGGCCTATGTCATCGATACGCATCCCCGGCGCTATGCCACGAAGACGGTGGCCTGGGCGAACCTCGCGGGCGCATTGATCGTGACATTCGACTTGTGGGCGGGCGACCGCACATTGGCGACGGCATTCGATCTGATGAGCGATCCGTTCAACTGGGTGATCGTTCTGGGCGCCGCGGGGGTCGGTTGGGGCATCCATTTCATGGTTCCCGACATGGTGCTGCGCTATCTCGACATTTCCTTGGACCTGAAACGCAAGGGACTTCACGAACGGCAGAAGACCCTGGAAAAGGAATGGGGGAAGGAGGTCCGCCGGGATTCGCCGATGGACGATCTTGCCCGCGCCGAAGCCGGGGAGGTCGATGGGAATGAAGAGGACGAGTTCGACCTGCCGCCGGAAGAAGACGACGAGATTGAAGACGAAGATCCCGACGCCGAAATGTTGAAGAACAGCAGAATTGACTGACCCCGATCCAACAAAGGACCGGGGTCGTCGAAATACCTGGTATTCGGCAAGAAAGTTTTAAGCCTTAACTCGCCATTTCCATGTTCTGTTCGATCGCCTTGTTGCGCATCGCACGTTGCAGCTTTTCGAAGGCGCGCACCTCGATCTGCCGGACGCGTTCACGGCTGATCCCGTATTCCTGGCTTAGATCCTCCAGAGTCTTGGGATCGTCCTTCAGACGGCGTTCCGTCAGGATGTGACGTTCGCGTTCGTTCAGCCCCTGCATGGCTTCCGACAACATGTCGCGGCGCAGGGTCAGTTCCTCGCTTTCGGCCAGAACGGTTTCCTGACTGTCGCTTTCGTCTTCCAGCCAATCCTGCCATTCACCGTCGCCATCCGCTCTCAGCGGGGCGTTCAGCGAATTGTCCGACCCGGCAAGGCGCCGGTTCATGGACACGACGTCCTGTTCCGGAACATCCAGTTCCTGGGCGATCTTGGCCACGGTTTCGGGGTGCAGGTCGCCCTCGTCAAAGGCCTGCAGGCGACCCTTGATCTTGCGCAGGTTGAAGAACAGCTTCTTCTGCGCGGCGGTCGTCCCCATCTTAACCAGGGACCAGGAATGCAGGATGTATTCCTGGATGGCGGCGCGAATCCACCACATGGCATAGGTCGCGAGGCGGAAGCCGCGTTCCGGATCGAAGCGCTTCACCGCCTGCATCATCCCGATATTGCCTTCGGAAATCAGTTCCGCCACGGGCAGACCGTATCCGCGATAACCCATCGCGATCTTGGCCACGAGCCGCAGGTGGCTGGTCACGAGCTGATGGGCCGCTTCCCGGTCGCCATGTTCCCGCCAGCTTTTCGCCAGCATGTATTCTTCCTCAGGCGCGAGCATCGGGAACTTACGAATCTGATCCAAATAGCGCTGAAGGTTGCCCTCCGGGGTAAGGGCCGGGATATTCGCCGTGTTGCTCATTGTCTGTCTCTCCCCAACTAGGTCCGCGTCAGACCGGATTTTCCCTGCCGGTGCTAACAGGACCGATTTGGTACTCTATACCTTTCAATTCAAGACCGAAAGGCACGGATATGACTGATTTCCTCATCACCTAATCGTGAATGGCATCGGCCAAGTCTCACGCTATTGCCGGATTGAGGCGGAACTGTGGCCGGTCCAAGACAATGGCGTGGTCTTGATATTCCTTTATAACTGCGTCGAGGATGTTTCGAAATGCGGCTTTGCGACACGGGAACGATGGATAGGGCGATATCCTTTGGCTTGGCTTGAACGATACGATTGGCGGTACGACCTGTTTCCTTTCGACGCGCCTGGCGATTGCTTTCCTAGGAACGATCGTTTCGTTGCCCTGTGGCAAAGCAAGGTCGTGAACGGCGCGGTCCCGGCACGCGCGGATTTTCAGATGGAAGAGTTGAAACCCTGGTTGGGCTGGCTGACGATCCTGGAAATTCTGGACCCTGTCGCGCCCCGTGCCCGGTTCCGGCTGTGGGGATCGCACCTTGCGGAACTGACCCGTCTGGAAATGACGGGAAAGACCATGCAGGAACGTTTTGGTGAAGGCAGCGATGCCACCCATTACAATGCCGCTGACCTGGAATTTATCCGTGAAATCGTGACGCGGCCCTGTATCGGTCTGGCGGCAGGCCCAGTGGATTGGGACATTCCCGATTATGCGCTGATGTCGACGGTGCGCCTGCCGATATCTTTCCGCGGGGACGGGATCGCCGATGGAATCATCAGCCAGGTTACGGTTTCTTAAGCCCTAATTGGGACATCAGGCCGTCGAAATCCGGGGGTGGCGGGGAAACGAAATGCAAGTCCTGGCCGGTGACCGGATGCCGGAATCCCAAAACGCCGGCATGCAGGGCTTGTCGGGGGAAAGCATCCACGGCTTCACGAAACGGTTTGGTCAGTGCCGCCCGCCGCGTTCGGGATGCCTTGCCGTAGAGCGGGTCGCCGACCAGAGGGTGACCGATATGGGACATGTGGACGCGGATCTGATGCGTCCGGCCCGTTTCCAACCGGCATTCGATCAGCGCGACGGACATATCGGTCTGCGACAGGGTCGTATAATGGGTAACGGCATGCTTTCCCGAATGCGGGCCGACCACCGTAAACCGGATGCGATCGGTCGGATGACGGCCGATATTTTCGTCTATCGTGCCGCGCACGGGGTCTGGCACGCCGATGACGACGGCGAGGTAACGCCGGTCGATATCGTGTTCATGGAACAATTCCGACAGCCCCGCATGGGCCTTGTCCGTCTTCGCCGCCACCAGAAGGCCTGACGTATCCTTGTCGATCCGGTGCACGATACCGGGCCGCAACACGCCGCCGATCCCCTGAAGACTGCCGCCGCAATGATGCAGCAGGGCGTTTACCAGGGTGCCGTCCCGGTTTCCCGGCGCCGGATGCACGACCATCCCGGCAGGTTTATCCACCACGATCAGATGCGCGTCTTCGTAGACGACCGATAGCGGGATATCCTGCGCTTCCGGCAAGGCCGGTTCCGGGGGCGGCAGATCGACCAGATAGACGGTTCCCTGTTTGACCCGGCCAGAGGCCTCGGATACTGTCCGGCCCTCTGCCGTTCGGACATGCCCGTCCTTCAGCAAGGCTTGAATTCTGCTGCGGGACAGGGTGTCGATACGGTCCGCCAGGAAACGGTCCAGACGCTTACCGTCGTCTTCCGGGGTGGCGTCGGCTTCGATCGTTTCGAAATCGCCGTCGTTGCCGTCCTCCGCCCCGTCGAAATCGTCATCGGGATCGGGAAGCGGGCTGTCGGCGCCGGGATTGCGGTCGGTGGGGGTGAATTTCATCGTTTGCACCTTAGTGCCTTGAAGAGCCGGAGTCATCGCTTCCATGTCAGCCCAACCCACCGAACCGGAACAGCATCCGGCAAGCAATCATAAGGCGCTGGTCGCTGTCGTCGTCTTTTTGGGCGTCTTGATCGTCCTGGGCTTGGGCGGCCTCGTTTACGGCCTAATGACACGGACAGGCAAGTCGGAAGTGCCGCAAACCGTCACACAAACCATTGAACCGGCCAAAGCGGCCAATACCCCGGCCCTGGCGGACCTGCCCGGCCGACGCGTTGTCGGCATGACGGCGGCGGATGGTATCCTCTATTTGCATGTTCTGGATGACGATGGGCAGGAACGCATTCGCGCCTATGACAGCGGAGGTGGGCTGTTATTTGAAGTCGACCCCTATCCGGCTGTCGTAAAGTAAGTCGTCGCTGAACATCGATAACTAATTTTTTACTAATATTGTATTTAATTCCCTAATGTAAGAACTGCGCCCTGTCCGGGCTACGGTTTTTCTATCATTGGGGGAATTATGGGCGCGCTTAGGCTTAGGCACACGCTGCAGGTGCATTTGAGCAGTATTTTCGTTGTGCTGCTTTTAGGAACCGGTCTGGCCCTTGGCCTCGTCGCCTACCGCAGCATTACCCAGATCGTCGACAGTTCGAATGAAAGTGTCCTGAAAAGCGGTTCGAAATTCGCCATTGCCCATACGGAAGCCGTCTTCGCCCCGGCCAATACGATCGTCGAGCAACTCGCCAACGCGTCGGCGATGCGGTCCCGGACATTGCGGGGGCGTCTTCAAGCGATGCCGCTGTTGATCAGTGGGCTGGAGCTTTCGGAAAACATTACCTCGGTTTATGTGGGGAACGAGGAAGGGGACTTCCTTCTTGTTCGCCGGCTACCAAAAGATCCGGATCTGGCGAAGACATTCGATCCGCCCGACGGGACCGCCTATATCGTCCAAAGTCTGGAGCGAAGCGAGGGCGGGGACGCTGCCGGCCACTTCCTTTTTGTCGACAGAAAAGGTCGTGTCATTCGATTCGACGAACGCGACGATTACACGAAATACGATCCCCGAAAGCGGGGCTGGTACAATGCGGCCCTGGGCGTCGACGCTCTTATCGCCACCGACCCCTATCTATTCTTCACGACGCGGGAAATCGGCACGACGGTCGCACGACGGGGCAGCTATCCGGAAGACCTTGTCACCGTGGTCGGCGCGGATATCACCCTCAATACCCTGGGGCAGGCGATGGCGGGCATCCGTCCGACTCCGCATAGCCAGATCATGCTTCTGACTCGAAATGGAGAGATCGTCGCCCATGCCGATCCGGAAAAGGTCGTGACGATCAAGGCGGATGGCAGTCCGGCGCCGCGCCGTATCGATACCTTGGACGATCCGCGTATCGATGGGGCGTTCGATCGCTTTGTCGGGCAAAGCCAAAAGGCGGCGGCGCAAAATCGCTTCACGGAACAGGGTAGCGAAGACGTTTGGGAAGTCGCGTTCGAATCCGTGCCGATCCGCGGCGGGCGCGATCTCGTCCTGGCCATGACCATCCCGCGGTCGGAATTGCGCGCGGAAAGTACGCGCCTCGTCCTGCAAGGCGTGGTTCTGTTCATTGTCCTGCTGATCGTCGGCGTTATCCTCGTCATATATATCGCTGGGCGGGTGACACAGCCCTTGCGCCAGCTACAGGCGTTGGCGGAGGCGATCCGCCGCTTCGACTTCAGCAAAACCGATGAGGTCCGAACGCCGATTGCGGAGATCGAGGACCTTGCCCGTGCGACGTCCATGATGCAGGACACGATCCGACGCTTCCTGGAAATCACCAGTACCGTCGCGGCGGAGGAGGATTTCGACAAGCTGTTGGACCGGCTGTTGGATGAGATCATCGCGACGACGCAAACCGAAGCGGGAATTCTCTATCTGACGACGCCGGACGGGAAATATCTGGAAGCCCAGGCGCAGCGTCTCGACGCGCGGCGGGACTTGCCCGTATCGGTACCGTCGGTGGCGCTGTCGAATACGGATAGCCTGCTGATCCGGTCGATAGCGGACGAACATGCGGAAAGCGCTCAGGCATCGGAACTGGAATTGAACAGGATCGGTCTGCCGGACATCGCGGCCGTCATGGACGATGCGCCCAGCTTCCTTCTGGCGGCGCCACTGTATAACCGGCAGGGCGAGTTGGTCGGTGTCCTTCTGTTGTTCGAAACGACGGAAATGGAACCGGCCTTGGTACGGTTTACCGAAGCTCTGTCCGGCTCTGCCGCCGTCACGGTTGAGGCGCGGCAGCTGATCGAGATGCAGAAGGAGCTATTCGAAAGCTTCATTCAGATGACGGCGAGCGCGATCGACGCCAAAAGTCCCTATACCGGCGGCCACTGTGCCCGCGTCCCCGATTTGACCAAACTTCTGGCCGCCGCCGCGGACAAGTCGACGGACGGGCCCTTCGCCGATTTCTCCCTGACCGAGGACGACTGGGAGGCGATCCACGTCGCCGCCTGGCTGCACGACTGCGGCAAGGTCACGACGCCGGAATTCGTTGTCGACAAGGCGACGAAGCTGGAAACGATCTACGACCGTATCCACGAAGTCCGCATGCGGTTCGAGGTCATGAAGCGCGATGCGGAAATCGCCTATCTGAAATCCGTTACCGAATCCGGCGGCAGTGATGAGAAGCGGTCCGCGCTGGAACAGGAACTGGCGCAACTGGATGCGGATTTTGCCTTCATCGCATCCTGTAACGTCGGTGGGGAATTCATGACCGACGAGCAGGTGTCGCGTCTGAACGATCTGGCTAAGAAGGGATGGACCCGGACGATCGACGACCGGCTGGGCGTATCGCATGAGGAATTGAGCCGCAAGGAGCGGGAACCGAAAAAAAGCCTGCCGGCTGTGGAACCCCTGCTGGCGGATCGGTTGGAACACCGTTTCGAAAGGCCCGAGACGGAAAAGCTGGACTGCGACAATCCCTGGGGCTTCAAGATGGATGTGCCGGAACTTCTCTACAATCGCGGGGAATTGCACAATCTTCTGATCCGCCGGGGGACACTGACGGACGAGGACCGTTACAAGATCAACGAGCACATCGTCCAAACCATTAAGATGCTGGAAAAACTGCCTTTCCCGAAGCATTTGCGCAGCGTTCCGGAACTGGCGGGCGGTCATCATGAAAAGATGGACGGCACCGGCTATCCGAAGGGCCTGACCAAGGACGACATGTCCCCCGTCGCCCGCATGATGGCGATTGCCGATATCTTCGAGGCGCTGACGGCCATGGACCGCCCGTACAAGAAGGGCAAGAAACTGTCCGAGGCGCTGAAGATCATGACCTTCATGGTGAAGGATCGGCATATCGACCCGGACCTGTTCAACCTGTTCCTGGATGCACGAATCTACGAATCCTATGCCGAGAAATACATGCCGCCGGAACAGGTCGATGCGGTCAATCCGGACGACTATAGGGTAAAAGTCGGCGGCTGACCGTTAGGCGCCGGCATGATTCTAGTTTGTGTTCCGGGACGGATAGGGAGTGTAGCCGTTATCTCCGGGCACTGTCGGAAAGTCCCTGGCAAGCCACCGCTCTCTTGCGGTGGCGATCTTGGCCGGGTCCGATGATACGAAGTTCCAATCCATGGCACGCGGCCCATCGAGAGGTTCCCCGCCCAACAGCATGACGAGACTGGACCGATCCGCCGAGATGGTACGGGCATCTTTGCCCAGAACGGCGAGGCACGGTGCCACGATCGGAGAACCGCCGTCGATTGAAACCGCCCCGGTCGCGACATAGATTGCGCGTTCCTGGGCGTCCGGCAGATCCATGTTCCCGTCTGCGGCCAGCACGATTTGGGCGTAAAGCGTTTCGGACTGCGCCACGACGGGGGATTGTTCGCCCCATCCAGATCCGACGATCAGGGAGGCCGTTGCGCCGTCACCGGTCACTTCTGGGATGGTGCGGGACGGATAGTGCTGGAAGGATGGGGCCGTGTCCTCTCGGTCTTTAGGCAGGGCGGTCCAGGCCTGCATGCCAAATATCCGCGCCCCGGCATGGCGTTGCGCATCCGGGCTGCGTTCGGAATGGACGATCCCCGCCCCCGCGGTCATCCAGTTCACTTCTCCCGGCCTGATGACCAGTTCCGATCCCAAACTGTCCCGGTGCAGAATCTCGCCTTCGATCAACCAAGTGATGGTCGATAGGCCGATATGCGGATGCGGGGCGACATCCAGATATTTTCCGGCGTCGAAGGCGGTCGGGCCCATCTGATCCAGAAACACGAAGGGGCCGATGGACCGTCGCTTGATCCGCGGCAGCGCGCGCCAGACCGGGAAGCCGTCGATGGTGTTGCCCTTCGGGGGCAGGATCAGTTCGACGGTCATAGCGCCTCCAGTCGCCAACCGGCACCGCCGTCCCGCGCAAGCGTTTCGCACAGAAGCGGCAGTCCCTCCCGCAGCCGGTCTTCGATCGGCCAGATGGGATTCAAAAGGATCATACCGCTGCCAGTCAACCCGACCGCGTCGCTGTCCGGGGCCGTGACGAATATTTCACAACGCAATCCGCCTCGATCCGGAACCGGCAGGGACTCCACCAGGGCATCCCCGACGTCATGCGTTTTGATCGGGTACCAGATTGCCATGGTGCCGGTGGCGAAGCGCTTCATCCCGTCGCTGACGGCTTTCGCGGTGCGCGAAACCTCGTCCGAGTTTTCGTAGGGCGGGTCGATCAACGTCAAGCCCCGCTTTTCCTTGGGCGGCAGCATGGACGGTATGGCCTCATACCCGTCGCGCTCATAGACACGGGCATTCCGAAATTCCGCCAGACTTTCCTTGAGCAGACGGGCCTGTTCCGGATGGGCTTCCACTGCGGACAAGCGATCGTCTTGGCGTAGCGCGTCGGCAATCAACCACGGCGACCCCGGATACCAGCGAAGGTCGTTCGGATCGTCCATGCCGGGGTTCAGGCGGCGCACGGCCTCCAGATAAGGCGCGAAACTGTCCGGCAGGCGGGTTTCGGCGGCGAACAGATGGGCGATACCATCCGCCGCTTCCCCGGTGCGGCTGCTTTCGTCGCGGGTCAGGTCGTAGAACCCGGCCCCGGCATGGCTGTCCAGGACGAAGAACGGTTTGTCCTTCGCCGACAGCCGCTCCAGCAACAGCATCAGGATCCAATGCTTGTGCACATCCGCGAAATTCCCGGCATGAAAGGCGTGACGGTAGTTCATGCATTCAGGCTTTCCGCCAACGGCGCGTAATAGCATTCCGGGAAATCCGCCTTGTCCCGGCTGACCACGTTGAAGGGCGGCTTCAATCCGCCCTTGAAATGCCGTGTCACCAAATCCTGCCAAGTCGGCAAGGGATCGAGATTGCGTTTGGAACACAGGTGATCGAACCAGCGTTTCCCGGCGGCGACGTGGGTGATTTCGTCATCATGGATGATCTGTAGGGTATCGGCGCTGCGGTCGTCGCCGACGCTGCGCAGCTTGTCGATCATGGCGGGGGTCACGTCCAGACCGCGTGCCTCCAGAACCATCGGGACAATGGCCAGCCGCGCCAAGGGATCGAACGCCGTATCCATGGAGGCCATCCACAAGCCGTCATGGGCGGGCAGGTCGCCGTAACCGGCATCCAGTTCCGCCATCCGGTCGTCCAGCATCAGGAAATGCCGCGCCTCGTCATCGCCGACCATGATCCAGTCGTCCAGGAATCCTGTGGGAAAGACGTCCGGCGCATCGATCCCTCCGAAGCGGGCAACAATGTCGAAGGCCAGGTCGATGGCGTTCAGTTCGATATGGCAGAGCGCATGGAGGAGGGCGGTCCGCCCTCCGGGGGCTTCCGTGATCCGGCGACGGGGGACGTCCCTGGGGCGCTTCAGTTCCGGTCGGGCGGGACGGGCGGGTCGATCGGGAACGAGCTGGCTCCTGCCGCGCGGCAAAGACCCGGCGCGCCAATTGGCGGCGACGGCGCGCGCCCGGGCGGCCTTGTCCCGCGCATTGCCGGTTTCCAGGACGGAAACGGCGGCGCCGATCAGGGTATCCGTCAAAGATCCTTCAGCGCGGCAAGCACCGCGTCGACATGGCCCGCGACCTTCACCTTGCGCCAAATCTGCGCGACTTTACCGTCCGCGTCGATCAGGAAGGTGGCGCGGTCGATGCCCATATATTTCCGGCCATACATCGATTTTTCGATCCAGGTGCCGAAGGCTTCGCAAACGGTGCCGTCCACGTCGGCGGCCAAGGGAAAGTTCAATTCGTATTTGGTTTTGAACTTGTCATGCTTCGCGGCGGTATCCTTGGAGATACCGATCACCGTCGCGCCGACACCTGAAAAATCCGGCATGGCGTCGCGGAAGCCGCAGGCTTCCTTGGTGCAACCCGGCGTATCGTCTTTCGGGTAGAAATAGACGATGACCGGCTTGCCCTTCAAATCGGACAGGGTGATCGATCCGCCGCCATCGGTCGGCAGGGTGAAGTCGGGTGCGGAATCGCCGATTTCGAGAGCCATCGGACAAGCCTCCTGTTCTTCAAAGGATCGACATCCCGCGCCCCGTTTTCAGGCAGGGCGCGGGATTATGTCGGGTCAGCCGAGAACCCGGTTCCACCAGCCCTTTTTCTTCGGCTGGTCGTTGGCGGGTTCCGGGGTCGGTTCTGCTTCGGGCGCCGGTTCGGATTCGGATACCGGCTCGGAAACAGGTTCCGGCGCGGCTTCGGTCACCATTTCCGGTTGGGCGGCGGCCGCGGCTTGCGTCTCGGGCTTTGCATCCGGTTCAACCGCGGCGTCCTCTGCTACCGGTTCGGCGGCTTCCGGCTTCGCGGCAGCGGCCTTCTTGCGAGAAGCACGGGCCTTCTTGGCCGCTGCCTTTTTGGCAGGTTTCCGCTTGGCCGCTTTCGGTTCAGCCTGTTCGGCTTCCGAGGCCGGTTCCGTTACGGCGTCCGCCGAAGCGCCCGTCGCGGCTTCCGCCGGTTCCGGTTTCGCGGCAGCGGCTTTCTTACGGCTGCGACGCGGCTTCTTGGCCGGGGCTTCTTCCTCAGGCGCTTCGGTCTGGGATTCTGCCTGGGATTCGGCAGGGGCCCCCAATTGGGCGCCCGATTGGGCTTCAGCCGGTTCCGGTTCGGCAGACGTCACTTCAGCAGGGGCGTCATTCGGGACCTCATTCGGGGCAGCAACGGAGGCTTCAGCCGGGGCCGCGTTACCGTCGGTCTGGTCGTCCGTTTCCGACGTACCGTCCTGAGCTTCCGCCGACCGGCCACGGCCGCGACCGCGCCCGCGACGGCGGCGCTTGCTGCGCTCCCCGCCTTCCTGCGCGGCGGTTTCGCCCGTCTCGTCGGATTGTGTCCCATCCGTCTCGTCGGAACCGTCGTCGGCGCTATCGCCTTCGGCATCGCCCTCGGCGGACTGGTCCTGCGGGTTCTCGTCGTTCCGGTTCCGGTTGCGACGACGACCACCCCGGCGGCCCCGTTTGCGGCGCTTCCGGTTTTGATCGTCTTCGCTGTCGCCGGTTTCCGGCGTGCCGTCCGTCTGATCGTCTGCGGTGTCTTCGACATCCTCGGCGGCTTCGGCATCGTCGAACTCGTCGCGCGGGGCCTCGTCGTCCCGGCGTCCCCGACGGCGTCCGCCCCGGCGGCTGCGTCGGCGATTGTTGCGGTCTTCTTCCTGGTCGTTGCGGGCCGGTCGGTCACCACCGGAACGCTCTTCCTTCGCGGTAACCTCTTCGCCCTCGACCTGTCCGGCGCGCTGGATTTCGTAATGCGGCGGCAGCAGGCCGTCGACGGCCTCGATCGTGACGGTGAAGCCGTAGCGGGCCTCCATGTCCATCAGGATCGACCGTTTGTGGTTCAGCACATACAGGGCGACGGAACCCGGCACCTTCACGGTCAGGGCAGAGGCGCGCTTGCGCAGGCCCTCTTCCTCAATCGCGCGGGTAACCATCAGCGCCGCCGATTCCGTCGACACGATATAACCGACGCCGCCACAGGTCGGGCAGGGCTGGCTCATCGCCTCGATCAGGCTGGGGCGCAGACGCTGACGCGACATTTCCATCAGCCCGAAGGCGGAAATGCGGCCGACCTGAATGCGCGCCCGGTCGCGCCGCAGCGCTTCTTTCAGGCGGCGTTCTACCGCGTGGTCGTTGCGGGATTCGTCCATATCGATGAAATCGATGACGATCAGCCCGGCCAGATCGCGCAGGCGCAGCTGACGGGCCACTTCCTCCGCCGCTTCCAGGTTGGTCTTCAGCGCGGTTTCTTCGATATGGCGTTCGCGGGTCGACTTGCCGGAGTTGACGTCGATCGCGACCAGGGCTTCGGTTTGGTGGATCACGATGGACCCGCCGGAACGCAACTGCACCGTCGGTTCGTGGATCAGCGCCAGTTGCTGTTCGACCTGATAGCGGTGGAACAGCGGGATGCCTTGCTCGTCCTTATAGGGCTGGACCTTCTTCGCGTGGCTCGGAATCAGGGCCTTCATGAAGTCCTTGGCGATCCGATAGCCGTCGTCCCCGGCGACCAGCACTTCCTCGATATCCTTGTCGTAGACATCGCGGATGGCGCGCTTGATCAGATTGCCTTCCTCATGGATCAGGCTGGGCGCGGTCGATCCCAGGGTGTTTTCCCGGATTTCGTCCCACAGGCGCATGATATAGTCGAAATCGCGCTTCACCTCCGCCTTGGACCGTTCGGCCCCGGCGGTGCGCAGGATGACGGCCATGCCTTCCGGCACTTCCAGTTCGGACAGGATCGTCTTCAGGCGCTTGCGGTCCGCGACATTCGCGATCTTGCGGCTGACGCCGCCGCCACGCGACGTGTTCGGCATGACGACGCAATAGCGGCCGGCAAGCGACAGATAGGTCGTCAGCGCGGCGCCCTTGTTGCCGCGTTCTTCCTTCACGACCTGCACCAGCATGACCTGGCGGCGTTTGATGACTTCCTGAATTTTATACTGGCGGCGCAGGCGCGGGCGGCGGCGGGCGGCTTCTTCGACGGCTTCGTCGACGCCTTCGCTGGCCCCCATATCCTCTACGGCGCCGTTTTCACCGTCACCGTCGCTGCCCTCGGCATCGCCGTTGTCGTCGCCGTCCTCGTCATCGACGAGTTCTTCGCGGTCGCCGACCGGGATGCGGTAATAGTCGGGATGAATTTCCGAAAACGCCAGGAACCCATGGCGGTTGCCGCCATATTCCACAAAAGCCGCCTGCAGGGAAGGTTCGACCCGCGTTACTTTCGCGAGGTAGATATTGCCCTTGATCTGCTGCTTCGTTGTGGTTTCGTAGTCGAATTCCTCAAGACGGTTGCCATTTACGACCGTTACCCGGGTTTCTTCCGGATGGGTCGCGTCGATCAACATTCTTCTTGTCATATATTCCTACCTCGACGGCCCTGGCATAAAGGGCTGGAGACGTCGATTGTCGTTGCGCGAGCGGCCTGCCATCCGCGACGCGCATCCGTGAGGCGTCCCGGAGGGCGGGCAGCACGGACAAGGATCGCGCCTGTGGCGTCCTCCGGTCCGGTCTTATCTCGCTCGCTTGGTTCATCAAAATCGCTTTCGCGTCGGGGTGGTGCCAAGGCACCGTATGTGTTGTGGCGCCGTTGCGCCGTGATGCGTTCTGGCGCTGGTGCGCCGGTGCGTTGTGGCGCATCAGCGCCTGGTTCGTTGTGGCGCATTTGCGCCGGTTAGATCGCTATCGCCGGGCCGGTAGCCCCCGATGGCGAAGAAATACAGTCTTGCCCAAACGACCGCGCCGCTTCCGTCTCCGGCTCGGATCAGTCCGTGGACTGTCTCTCCGGTCGCGCCTTTGTCCTGTTCCGCCTTCGACAATGCCTTTAACGGCACAAGCCTGACTAGGCGGGGCGAGGACGAAGGAATGGCGGCGCCGCCAAATTCCCGCCCCAGCGTCCTGAACCTTTCCGAACCGTTTTAGATGGATTGGTATCGCACGCCGGTCCCTGGAGCGCCCTGACGGGGCGATCGGGATCGATTTTCGAAAGCCGCGGCCCGGGGCTGTCGACCCGGTCCCAGGAGATGGTTTAAATCCATGGGGCCGGTTTTGCACCGGGCGCGGACAGAAGCGGTCCGCGATCGTCCCGAATCCGTCACCTTGGTCCCGCAAAAACAAAGACTTCCGGCGCGCCGCGATTTTCTTGGCGCTGCCTTTCGCCTCCTGCGGGGGAAACGAATCGGACTCTCTCGAGCGGTAGATTATCCGCCCCGTCGGACTTGTACAATGCAATTCCGCCGCCAATTTCGGAAGAGGGCGTTGCATCGCTTGGAAATCCCGGCGACTCAAGGCATAGGGTGGTGGTTAGGGCGATACGGAATCTATGCTACCGAATCACCGCTTCATGGCAGGCGCATTGCAGGAGCAGCCGACGGATGGCCGGATGGTATGACCGACAGCAGACGCGCATCGGGGATGCGCTGCGGGCGGCGTGCATCGTCGTGCTCGCCCTCGTCGTATGCCTCAGCCTCTACACACCCGATGATGCATCGGCCCAAACTGTAACACCGCCGACCGTCAGCGATGCGCGAATCGGCGTGAACGACGGGAAGACCCGCTTCGTTCTCGAATTCGACAAGCCCGTTCCCTACAAGATATTCACCCTTGCCGGTCCCGACCGGGTCGTGATCGACTTGCCCTCCGTGGAATGGAACGGTCCCAAATCCGGTCAGGCGGAAGGGCGTGGGCTGGTTCAGGGATATCGCCACGGGCTGTTCAAGCCCGGAATCACCCGCGTCGTCATCGATTTGGCCGGTCCCGCTGCGGTGTCGCGGCATTTCGCCTTGGATGCGGGGGGCGGGGCCGGTCCGCGCATCGTGGTGGATCTCGCCGGTGCCGCACGGACGGAACAGTCCACGGAACCTGTGGAATCGGCGGGTTGGGCAGCCTATGCCGACGAGTTGTCGCGGTCGTCGCCGGTTCCGGCGGCTTTGGCCCCGGTTCCGAATTCGACGCGTCGGACCATCGTCATCGATCCGGGGCATGGCGGCGTCGATCCGGGGGCGACGGGTTCAAGCGGCATTTTCGAGAAAAAGGTCGTGTTGGAATTCGGCAAAATCCTACGCGATGCGTTGCAGGCGACCGGACGATACGATGTCGTCATGACCCGCGACCGCGATATCTTCGTCCCGCTGCGCGATCGCTATGCGGTCGCGCATCAGGTGAATGCCGGTCTGTTCGTTTCCCTGCATGCGGATTCGCATAAAAGCGCGGGGCTGCGCGGGCTGTCGGTCTATACCCTGTCCGACAAGGCGTCGGATAAGGAAGCCGAGGCACTGGCGAAAAAGGAAAACCTGTCGGACGTGCTGGCCGGGACGGATCTGACCGGATACGAGGCGGATGTGACCTCCATCCTGATCAGTTTGGCGCAGCAGAGCGTCAAACAGAGCAGCGCCCAATTTGCCGAACTGCTGGTCGCGGAAATGAAGCAGTCGGTGCGGTTGTTGCGCAATCCGCATCGCTTCGCGGGATTCGCCGTGTTGAAATCGCCGAATGTGCCGTCGGTTCTGATCGAGTTGGGCTATCTGTCGAATTCGAAGGACGAGGCCGGGTTGCGCTCCGACAAGCAGCGCAAGGCGATGGCGGGCGCCATGGTCCGCGCGATCGATCAATATTTCGATCGTAAGGAGCAGTTGGAGAGATCCTGATCGATTCCGCTCCTTGGTATTCCTATTCGTTGACCCCGTATCGCCTCATTTGCGTCATGGAATAGGCGGGTATGATCCGTTAGGATCGGGTGATTGGAGTGCCGGAACGGGCTGTCCGGCATGGTTTAAGAGGGTTGCGACGTTGTTTATGCGGTTTGTCGGACGGGCGTTTCTCGTCCTGTTCTTTTTGGCGATTGTCGCGGGGCTGGCCGGTGCCGGTGCCGTGGGGTGGGCGTTCTGGCATTACGGCAAAGGCCTGCCCGACTTCAAGCAATTGGCGGATTACGAGCCGCCGACATCCACCCGCGTCCATGCGGGCGACGGTCGGTTGCTTGCGGAATTCGCAACGGAATCCCGCGTTTTCGTTCCCATCGAATCCATACCGGTGCGCGTTCGTCAGGGCTTCATGGCGGCGGAAGACCAGCATTTCTACGATCATTTCGGCGTTGATCTTCAGGCCCTGTTCCGCGCTGTCGTGACCAATGTGGTGAATGTCGTGCAGGGGCGTCGCCTGATCGGTGCGTCCACGATCACCCAGCAGGTGGCGAAAAACTTCCTTCTGACCAACGAAGTATCGATGGAACGCAAGATCAAGGAAGCGATCCTGGCGCTGCGCATCGAACGCGCGCTCAGCAAGGATCGGATTCTTGAGCTGTATCTCAACGAAATCTATCTGGGCTATCGGTCTTACGGCGTCGCGGCGGCGGCGCTGAACTATTTCGACAAAAGCCTGGATGATTTGAGCGTCGCGGAAATCGCTTATCTGGCGGCGCTGCCGAAGGCCCCGAACAATTATCATCCGACCCGGCGTCGGGAAGCGGCGATTGCGCGCCGCAACTGGGTCGTGGACCGGATGTTGGAAGAAAAATTCATCACCCCGGAAGAGGCCTCCGTCGCCAAGGTCCAGCCGCTGGACGTCAAGGAACATCACGATTTCGATTTCGTCGATGCCGGGTATTTCCTGGAGGAGGTCCGTCGGGAATTGGGGGATCGTTTCGGCGAGACAGGTCTTTATGAAGGCGGCATGTCGGTGCGCACGACGCTCGATCCCGTCTTACAGGATTATGCACGGACCGCCCTGCGGGATGGATTGATCGCCTATGACCGGCGGCACGGTTATCGCGGTCCGATCGCGCGGGTTGCCGATAACGAACCGTGGCGTGAGGCATTGCATGCGTTTGAAACCCCGGCGGGCCACCTGAACTGGCTCAAGGCCGCGGTGATCGGCGTTGCGGACGGGGAAGCCAAATTGGGCTTCGAGGACGGTAGCGAAGGCGTGTTGCCCTTGGCGGAACTGCGCTGGGCGCGGAAACCGAAGGGCGATGTCCGACGCACGGTCGGCGCATCGATCAAATCGGTCGATCAGGTTCTGTCCGTGAACGATATCATCCTGGTGGAGCCGGTCACCGAAGGCGCCCCGGCCAAGGACGGCGACCCGCCGGTCGAATATCCGCCCGGAACCTATGCCCTGCGTCAGATTCCGGAGGTGAACGGCGCCATCGTCGCGATGGACCCGCATACGGGCCGCGTCCTGGCCATGTCCGGAGGGTGGAGCTTCGAAACCAGCCAGTTCAACCGGGCCACCCAGGCCCTGCGTCAGCCGGGGTCGTCCTTCAAACCGTTCGTTTATCTGACGGCGCTGGAAAACGGGTTCACCCCGGCGACGATCATCCTCGATGCGCCCTTCGTGATCGATCAGGGCTTCGGCCTCGGTAAATGGAAGCCGTCCAACTTCTCCAACGAATTCTACGGTCCGTCGCCGATGCGCGTCGGGATCGAAAAATCGCGGAACCTGATGACCGTGCGCCTGGCGCAGGAAGTCGGGATGGAGAAGATTTCCGAAACGGTGGAACGCTTCGGCATCGTGCACAACATGCCGCCGCAGCTTGCCATGTCTCTGGGCTCCGCCGATGTGCGCTTGATCGACATGGTATCCGCCTATTCCGCGCTGGTGAACGGCGGGAAAAAGGTCGTGCCGACGCTGATCGATCGCATTCAGGATCGCAACGGCCATTCGGTCTTCCGCCACGATACGCGCGATTGCCCGAATTGCACGGCGGCTTTCTGGGACAACCAGCCGGTACCGCAATTGGCCGACACCCGCCCGCAACTGACCGATCCGGCCTCCGCCTATCAGATTGTTACGATGTTGGAAGGGGTGGTGCAGCGCGGAACCGGTCGTCGCATCGCGGAATTGGGCAAGCCCCTGGGCGGGAAGACCGGCACGACCAACGATTCCCGTGACGCCTGGTTCATCGGCTTTTCGCCCGACCTTGCGGTTGGCGCTTTCGTCGGGTTCGATACACCGATCCCGCTGGGCTACCAGCCCTGGGGCGGACAGGAAACGGGATCGTCCGTCGCCGCCCCGATATTCAAGGAATTCATGGGTAAGGCCTTGGCCGACAAGCCGGCTATCCCCTTCCGGACGCCACCCGGCATTCGCATGGTCCGTATCGACGCGGAAACCGGGAAGTTGGCGAGCCCGTCCTCCTCCAAGGTGATTACCGAAGCTTTCAAGGCGGGGACCGAACCGGGGGCGGAATCGTCCGGCGTCTTCATTTCCGGCCGGTCCGACTCCGTTCTGCCGGTTCTGCCGCAGGGCGGCGATTCCGGGGACGGATCGACCGGCGTGTCGCTGCCCGCACCCACCGGCCGGGCTCAGGACGCGCCCAGCGGCCTTTACTGATTACAGACTGTAAGACGGCAGCGTTCCCGCGTTCGGAAAGATCGTCCGAACCTGACCGGGGCTGAGCGACCAATGTCGCGCCAGGGCGCTTCCGATCAGGGCCCGGCTGTCGACAGTCGCGGGCAGGGCGTCGCCGTCTTCCGGCAGGGTGGGGATGTCGCCCAGGGTTTGCGATTTGGACAATGTGCCGCCCAGAACGAGGGCGGTGCCACCCAGACCGGGATCCGTACCGCCCTGAGTATTGGGCGATATGCTGCGGCCCTGGGCGGACAGGACCAGCATCATTGCGCCTTCCCAGAATTCCCCCATCGTATCGGCTAGAACCGCGATGCCGTCCGCCAGACCGGCGATCCGCCGGGACAGGGGGCCGGAAGCACCGCCTTGCTGGCGTTGCGTCGTCCAACCGCCGATATCGATCCGCGCGGTCCTGGGGCCGTTGTCTGAAATCAGGGCCATTCCGGCATGCAGACAGGCGAAGGCAAGGTTCTGTGCATGCAGGCCGACGGCATCGGCAAGGCGAACGTCTTCCGATTGGGCCGCCCGTTCCGTTGCCCGCGCCGTTAAGGCGGCTTGCAGCAACCCGCTGAGTTCCCCGTCTTCCGAATAGAGCGCCATGCTGCGGGCCATCAAGGCGTCGTCCCCAGCCTTGCCGAAGGCGGGGCGCCAGACCGGGGTTTCGAACCCGGCGGCGGCGACCGCGCGGTCGAGCCATCCATCGGTGGCCTTGGGATTGAAAGCGGGAAGGCCTGATTCAAGTACGGCCTGGGCTTCCAATGCGGATGTACCGCGATAGGGCGAGGCAAAGGCGGGGGCGACGGCCATGCGTCCCGCTTGCCAAATCGGCAACAACGCCCCGGCGGATGGGTGCAGGCCGACCCGACCGTCCAGATCAAGGATGCCGCCGGGCGCATCGGGCGGCGGCAGGGTCAATTCCCGGCGAAGGTCGGCGTAATGCTTGTCGCTATAGATCGGTGTCAGTGCCTGTCCGTCCGGTGCGCCATGCAGCATGATGACGATCAGGGGGCGGTCCGTCGGTCCGGCGGCGAGGCTTAGTTTCACCCCTCCGGCGACGGTGGCGGCGGCCGCAACGGATCCCGCTAGAAACCGGCGGCGATCGATACGGTTCGACGATAGCTCTGGGGGTCGTGTCATGCCCGTTACCGCCTTTGGAATTCGGGGGAGGCAAGCAGAAGCGCCAGCGCATCCGCCGGGTCGCTGGTGACGCTCAACCGTCGGTGGGTGACCGGGGACAGCAGCGGGCCGAGCGTCGCCAGTCCCAAATCCGCCATATCGGCGCCATGGAAGACCGGCGCGGCCTCCCGCGCCGCCGCCGCGCCCCATTGCAGGCGTTCCAGCAGATGCTGCGGCGACAGCCAAGCTCGTCCGTCGGACGGCCAGCCGGTCAGGACCGGGAAGCGCTTCGGCGCTTGCCCCATGACCGATAGACCTGCAAGCGCCAACGGGGCCGCCGCCGATCCCCATCCGAACAGGCGGGCCGTTGAAAACACGAAATCGGTGGGCGTCTTCACCTTGGCTTGCTGCGGATGCCAGGCCGCCGGAGATCGGACCATGCCTTCCGCCATTCCCAGCAGGCTGTTCCCCTTGCCGGTGAACCCGTTCAGCATGTCGGAAATCAACTCGTCCGGCGGCGAGTCCGTCACAAAATATCGGGCCATGGATATCGCCAGATGGCGGGCGGTGTCTTCCCGGCGGCCGACGGTGTCCAGGGCGGCCTCCGCCTCCAATACCCCGGCTTCGGGGTAATAGCGCCGGAAGAAAAACTTTTTCTTCTGTTCGTGCCACAGGGGGCGGAAGCGGAAGGTGCCGGGGGCGTCTTCGTCCGATCCGGCGACCGACCAGCCGGTCAGCATCTTGGCCAGTTCCACGATGTCCCGCGTTTTGACAGCCCCTTCCGGGCCAAGTGTGTAGTTCTGCAGGATTACCCGTGCCAGGGTGTCGATCAGGTTCGGCGCGCCCTTCAGACCGGCAATGGAAATAGGTCCGGTGGACAGTCGATTGTCGGTCTGGATCAACACTGCCGGATGCCGCACCACGGCGGTCAGCATCTGGATGAAGGTGCCGGTGATGCGCGGTCGGATAACCTCCCGTTCGAAGGCATGCGACAATGCGAAGGAGACGGGATCGCGATCCGACACCGCGAAATGGTTCGACCAGAACCGGATCAGCCTTTCCCGGAACGGCGAGGGGGAGGCGAGCGTCGTGCCGGTATGGGCCAGGGCCTCTCGCCGGTTCATCCCCGCCAGTCGGCGACGAAACGCGTGCAGCGCCTCCGGTCCCGCCTGGATCGCGTCCAACAGGTCCGGAACGATGCTGGTACTGTCCGGCAGGACGGCCAATACTGGCGGCGGTGTTTCCGGTTGGTCGATCTGGGTGATCAACCAGCCCTGTGGATCGGCGGCGATTCCGTCCAACTCGCCCGGACGCGCGCCATAGCCGAAGCGATGCGCGGCAATCGCGGCCTGGAGCAGTTCCGGCGGGAACTTTTTCGGATAGGGAACAGCCATGTCTTTTCGACCTTGATCTAATCGGGGGAGACTATCGCGATTCCATAGGCCAACAAGCAGCCTCGATGCCGGGTCTTGCCGCAGCGCAATAAAAATGTGATCACTTTATTGCAACGGCACGTGACGGGGACGAAACAGGCCCTTATAGTGCGCGCCGACCGACATTCGGTATGATGTTCAATTGAGGGACCTGCACAAAATGCAAATCGAGAATCCGTATCTGATGTTCCTGGGCGATGCCGCCGACGATCTGGCCGCGAAGGTCGCGAATGGCGTCGCGAAATGGCGTCCTGACTGGTGCTTGGGCCAGTTGCGTCTGCCCGGTTGTAACGCGGATCTCGGCCTGACCGACATGACCCTGGAAGAGGCGAAGGCCGCCGGCGTCAAGACCGTCATCGTCGGCGTGGCAAACCGGGGTGGGATCATTCCGCAGTCCTGGCTGTCGACGCTGGAACAGGCATTGGTCATGGGCTTCGACATCGCGTCCGGCCTGCATAACAAGCTGACGGATATCGAAACCCTGTCCAGCCTGGCGGCGGAACATGGGCGTAAGCTGTTCGATGTGCGTCACCCGACCGAAACCTTCGACGTCGCGAAGGGTACGAAGCGTCCGGGCAAGCGTCTGCTGACCGTCGGCACGGATTGTTCCGTGGGCAAGATGTTCACGTCCCTGGCCGTGGAAAAGGAAATGAAGGCGCGGGGCATGAACTGCGACTTCCGCGCGACGGGGCAGACCGGCATTTTCATCGCCGGGTCCGGCGTTTCGGTCGATGCGGTGATCGCGGATTTCATTTCCGGCGCGACGGAAAAGCTGACCCCGGCGAACGAAGCGGACCATTGGGACGTCGTCGAAGGTCAGGGCTCGCTGTTCCATGCATCCTTCGCGGGCGTCAGCCTCGGCCTGTTGCACGGTGCGCAGGCGGATGCGCTGGTCATGTGCCACGAACCGACCCGCAAGCATATGCGCGGCCTGCCGGACTTCGAATTGCCGGACCTGAAGCGTTGCATCGAAGTGAACGAAATGATGGGCCGCATGGTCAATCCGGCCTGCCGGGTCATCGGGATTTCCGTCAACACGTCCGGTCTGCCGAAGGATCGTCAGGACGACTATCTGGAAGCGGTAGAAAAAGAAACCGGCCTGCCGGCGGTGGATGCCTTCCGTCAGGGTGCCGGTCGTCTGGTGGACGCGCTGTAAGTCATGCCGATCCTTACGGTTCGACACGATAGCTTTCCGATTGCCGGAACCTTCACGATTTCTCGTGGCTCCAAGACGACGGTCGAGGTCGTCGTCGCGGAGATTTCAGGAGACGGCCATGTCGGGCGGGGGGAATGCGTTCCCTACGCCCGCTATGGCGAAAGCATCGACAGCGTTATCGAAGAACTGCGCGGAATGGAGAAGGCCGTCACCGACGGCCTGACCCGCGAGGCATTGCTGGACGCGATGCCCGCCGGGGCGGCGCGCAATGCTCTGGACTGCGCGTTGTGGGATTTCGAGGCGAAAGCCACCGGTATGCCGGTCTGGCAACGGGCGGGTCTGTCGACGGCGCCGGAACCCGTCGTCACGGCCTATACGTTAAGCCTGGATACGCCTGAGAATATGGCGGCAAAAGCGACGGAAAACGCGACGCGGCCGCTGTTCAAGCTGAAACTGACCGGCGAGGGCGATTTGGAACGGGTCGCCGCCGTGCGGGAGGCCGCGCCGAATACGCGCCTGATCGTGGATGCCAATGAAGGTTGGTCCGTATCCATGGTCGAACCCTTTTCGGAGAAGCTGGCGGCGCTGGGCGTCGAGATGATTGAACAGCCCTTGCCTGCGGCGGACGATGCCATGCTGGCCGACGTTGCCCATCCGATCCCGCTCTGCGCCGACGAAAGCGCCCATGCTCGGGAAGGGTTTCCGTCCCTTGTCGGTAAATACGAGATGATCAATATCAAGATCGACAAGACCGGCGGGTTGACCGAAGCCCTGGCCTTGAAGGCGATGGCGGAAGATGCCGGTATGGACATCATGGTCGGCTGCATGCTGGCCACGTCCCTGGGCATGGCGCCAGCCTTCCTGGTGGCGCAGGGGGCGAAGGTTGTCGACCTGGATGGGCCGCTTCTGCTTGCACGGGATCGTGATCCGGGTTTTGTTTTCGACGGATCCACGATGATGCCGCCGTCCGCGGCGCTTTGGGGCTGATCGAAACCACCTGAACTTTTCAATCCGAAAGGGGACCGCATGTTCAAGGCATTGATAGTCGACAAGGCCGAGGATGGAACGGTGTCGGCGGCGATTCAGGAAATCAACGCTGATCGGCTGCCGTCGGACGGTGACGTTACCGTCGCGGTCGAATACTCCTCTCTCAATTACAAGGACGGTCTGTGCCTGACCGGCGGCGGCGGGTTGGTACGGAATTATCCGCATGTGCCGGGGATCGATTTCGCCGGGACGGTCGAAAGTTCCGACGATGCGCGATACAAGCCGGGCGACCGTGTTGTCCTGACCGGTTGGCGCGTCGGGGAAGTCTGGTGGGGCGGCTATGCCCAGAAGGCGCGGGTGAAGGCCGATTGGCTGGTGCCGCTGCCGGACGGGTTGACCACGAAACAGGCGATGGCCGTCGGGACCGCCGGTCTGACCGCCATGCTGGCCGTTCAGGCGCTGGAAGCGCACGGGCTGAAACCGGGCGGGCGTCCGGTTCTGGTGACCGGTGCCGCCGGTGGCGTCGGGTCGGTTGCGACCGCGATCCTCGCCAAGCTGGGATATGAAGTAGCGGGCGTGACGGGCCGCCCGGAAACGGAAGAATATTTGCGCTTCCTGGGGGCGACGGCACTGGTGCCGCGTGCCGATCTTGCGGATGCGCCGACACGGCCGTTGGACAAGGAAAGCTGGGCGGGCTGCGTCGATGCGGTCGGCGGCGCCATGCTGGCGCGCGTCCTGACGCAAATCGAATATGGCGGATCCGTTGCGGCGGTCGGTCTTGCCGGTGGCGCAGCCCTTCCGGCGACGGTCATTCCCTTCCTGCTGCGCGGGGTCAATCTGTTGGGCATCGACAGCGTCATGAAGCCTTATGAAGACCGCCTGACGGCCTGGGCGCGGGTCGGCACGGACCTGCCGATGGACAAGCTGGAAACCATGGTCGAGATGGCCGTGCTGTCGGATATGCCGAATTTGGGGAAGGCGATCCTGAAAGGCGGCGTCAAAGGCCGTGTCGTCGTCGACGTCAACGCCTGAGGTAACGCCTTTTCGATTAGGGAGCCTAGTTACGGAAGGTGCGGCAGGAATTTCGGTTCCGGCGCGACAAATGCCCCGTTCGATAAACAGGCGACCTGCGGTTTCGCCGGACCCGTCTTGTTGAAATCGAAGCTCTGCCCCACCAGAACATGCCCAACTCTCTTCGGATCGCCCTTGGCGGAAAAGGGCAACATCATCTGACAGGTGTCCAGCAGCCGACCGCGATCGTATTGGAAACGGTTGCGGCACACGATTGGCGACCGGCTCTTGACGCAATACATGAACAGGTCGTGGATAAAGTCCCGATAGGACCCCGACATAATTTCATCCAGGGTCTTGCCGGTGAAGTCGTCCCCCCAAGCTTGGGCCATTTCCGTTCCGACGACACGAAACAGGACGGTTTCGTCCTTGATATCCGACAAGACGAGGAAGGAGAGAAGCTTGGGAATGGCGCTGGGATCAAATTTGCAACGGTCGGGAATATCCTGCCCCGGTTCGATCAGGGAAGACCAATAGTCCAAGAGTTGGCGGTGCCTCTGTTCGAGCGTGACTCGTTCCATATGCGAGTCCTCCATTGCCTTTGTGCGGTACTCTAGGGCCAATGTTCGAATTCACGAATTAAAAGCTGGTAAAATTTTATTAAAAATTACCTCTATATTCGGTCCGATTGACGGAAACAATTATAGCGACAGTGTGCTTGAATCATAATACCGATATACGAGTACTTTCCTGAAATCCTCAGAAATCTGGCATTTATGAATGTCTAGAAGACCCCGGCACCAAGACCGGCGGCAACCAGCATGCCGAGCTCCCGGCATCGCGCAATAAAATCGTCATCCCACTCCCCGCGGCACAGGACAGGATCCTGTATCGCGGTCCAGCGCAGCCCGGTGGCGATGCTTTCGACGGCGCGCCGGGTGCCCGTGCCGTCCATACCGGCGCGGATATACAGGGCATACGGTAGGCCCTGCTTTTCTTCCAGCACACCGTAATAGGTCCGGTCGAAGAAGTCCTTCAGCGCGCCGGACATGTACCCCAGATTTTCGGTGGTCCCCAGGATGATGCCGTCGCAGGCCAGGACATCATCCGGCCCGGCCTCCAGCGGCGGGCGCATAACGATATCGATATCGCCGTCGCCGCCTTCCTCGGCCCCTGCCAGAACCGCATCGCGCAGCCGTACCGTATTCGGCGACGGGGCGTGAGCGACGATCAATAGGGTCTTGGCAGCCATGAATCCGATCGGGGTTGTGTCTTCCTAAAGGTCGATGACGAGGCGCTTGCCCTTCGCGCGGGACACGCACAGGCACATGATGTCGCCGTCGGCGCGTTCCTCGTCCGTCAGGACGCTGTCGCGGTGATCGATCTCCCCTTCCAGCACATCCGTGATGCAGGCGCCGCAGATCCCTTCGGAGCAGCTGTAGTCCGCCGGGATTTTGGCGGCGGCCAGCGCGTCCAGAATAGACCGGTCAGCCGGAACCTGGAGCGTCTTGCCCGATTGCTGAAGCACCAGTTCGAAGGCGTGGTTTTCGCCTTCCTTTGCCGACGGATCGGCGGAAAAACGTTCGAAATGGATGGCGTTGTGCGGCAGATGCTTTTCGCCTGCGGCAATCGCCGCCTGTAGCAGGGGTTCCGGCCCGCAGACATACAGATGCGTTCCGGCCGGGGCGGCGGCCAGCATTGCGTCCAGATCGAACAGGCCGTCTGTATCGTCGTAATGGCAATGCAGGGCTGCCCCCAGCCCCAGGGCCTCGAAGGCAGGCTGGAACGCCGAATGTGTCTTGCCGCGCACCAGATAATAGACATCGACCGGTTTGCCCTGAGCCTTCAGATGCGCGGCCATGGCATGGATCGGCGTCGCGCCGATTCCCCCGGCCAGCAGGATGGAATGCGCGGCTTCGTCATGCAGGGGGAAGTTGCTGCGCGGCCCGGTCAGGGTCACGCTGTCGCCTTCTTTCAGGGCGTGCATGGCTTTCGATCCGCCGCGTCCGGCATCTTCGCGTTTGACCGCGACACTGCCCCAGCGGCCCGCCGGGTCCCACTGCCACAGGGAATACTGACGCTGCATGTCGCCCGCCAGATGGACATCGACATGATCGCCCGGCTTGCAGGCGGCGAACGGCGCGCCGTCCAGGGCTTCGAAGGTGAAGCTCGATACCTCGTCGCTCAATACGTCGATCTTCGTCAGTCGGGTGGCAAATGTCGGCGCGCTCATCCAAATCTCCGGCAAAATACGGTCAGGGCGGACTCTGGTCCGCCACCAAGTCGGGGGAGACTGCCGGAAGCGACGGCAGGTCGCAAGGCCGGGAAAATACGGCGTGAACGGCACATCTTTTTCGATTGATCCATACTCAACTGACGCAACGGATTTTTCGGGAGAGTTACCATGCGCCGGCCTTATGACCTACCGCCCTTGACGGCATTGTCGGCCTTTGAGGCGGCGGCCCGCTTGGGCGGCGTGAAGCGTGCGGCGGAGTCGCTGAATGTCACGCCGGGGGCCGTCAGTCGTCAGGTGAAGGCATTGGAGGCCGATCTGGGATGCCTGTTGTTCGATAGGCTGCATCGCGGAATCGAATTGACGCCGGAAGGGCGGGAATTGGCGGAAACGCTTGCCGACGGTCTCGCCCGCGTGGCGGAGGTCTGTCGCCGGTTGCGCGGTCGTGGGGACACACCGACCCTGACCGTCGGCGCGACAACGGCCTTTGCCGGTTTGTGGCTCATGCCGCGGATCGGCGGTTTTTGGCAGGACAGCCCGGATGTCGCCGTCGATCATGTCATATCCGACGACCCCATTGATCCTGTCCGCCGCCAGGTCGATTTCGCCTTTCGCTACGGCACGGGCGATTGGCCGGGCCTGACCTCGGTCCTGTTGTTCGGCGATCGCCTGTTCCCGGTTTGCAGCCCGTCCCTCGCGGCGAAGATCGGACCGGTGACGCCCCAGGATCTGCCGGAACTGCCGCTCCTCCGGTTGAAAGGCGTCGATCCGTCTTGGATTGATTGGCGGTCCTTCTTCGCGGAAATGGGGCTGAGCGATCCCGGTGCCGGGCGTGGGATGAACAATTATGCCGTCGTCGTTCAGGCCGCGCTGGACGGGCAGGGTGTCGCCCTGGGCTGGGAAAGCCTTGTCTCCCCGCAGTTGAGGGCGGGCACGTTGACGCGTCTGACGGACCTCTCCATGACCGCGCCCGGCGCGCATTATCTGGTATCCGCCGACGGGCGCGAACCGACCCCGGCAATGGCCGCCTTTTCGGATTGGGTTCGCGCCGTTTGCGTCGATTGACTTTTAGGCAACCGAAACCGCGATTTTTACATATTGAGCCGTCGGACGCTTCAGCGGTATCGGAGTCCTTTATTTCGCGCGATGGGCGCGGTGTGGAGGAGCGACGGATCATGACGGTACAGGTATCTGAATTGGACGGTGTTCTGCGGCCCATCGGGCAGGCGGTCGGCCTGCCCAACGCGGCCTATACCGATGCGGATTTCGCGGCGGCGGAATCCAAGGCCGTCTTCCAGGACGGTTGGGCCGCGATCGGCTTCGGCAAGGATGTACCGGGTCCGGGCGACGCGACTCCCATCGACTTCCTGGGCATGCCGTTGCTGCTGCTGCGCGATCGGAAAGGCGCCGTTCGGGTCTTCCAGAACGTCTGTCGCCATCGCGGCATGATCCTGATCGACAAGCCGACGCGCATTAAGGGCGTGATCCGCTGTCCCTATCATGCATGGTGCTATGGCATGGACGGTGCGCTGCGCACGACGCCGGATGTCGGGGGGGCGGGGATCAACGACCATGAGGATATCGACAAGGACGGGCTGGGCCTGATCGAGGTTCGCAGCACGGTGTGGATGGATGTGGTCTTCGTGAACATGTCCGGTACCGCCCCGGACTTTGCGGTGGCCAATGCGCCGCTGGCCGCACGCTGGCGGGAATTCGATCACCCGATCTATCACGGCGGGCCGGAATCCTCATTCTCGCTGGAACTGAAGGCGAACTGGAAACTCGCGGTGGAAAACTACTGCGAAAGCTATCATCTGCCGGCGGTGCATCCGGGTCTGAACAGCTATTCCCGGCTGGAGGATCATTATCACCTGGAAGAACCGGGTCATTTCTCCGGTCAGGGAACGCTGGTTTACAATCCCAGCCCCGACGCCTCGGGACGCAGCTTCGCGAATTTCCCCGGCCTGTCGTCGAAATGGGACAAGGCGGCGGAATATGCCTCCCTCTATCCGAATGTGCTGCTTGGCGTGCATCGCGATCATACTTTCGCAATCCTGCTGATTCCGACCGGAACGGACCGGGTCGTGGAACGGGTGGAGCTCTATTACGCCGATCCCGCGATGACGGAGGCCCCCTATGACGATTTGCGCCGCCGCAATGCGGAAATGTGGCGCGCGGTCTTCCTGGAAGACGTTTTCGTGGTCGAAGGCATGCAGCGCGGCCGGGCCGCCCCCGGCTTCGATGGCGGTCATTTTTCCCCCGTGATGGACGGCCCGACACACCTGTTCCACCGCTGGGTCGCGGCACGAATGGGGGGCATCGAAAGCACCCCGACGGATGTCCCTGAAGGGATCGAGCGGGTCGCCTGACCGGTTGCTCCAAAGGGCGGATCGGCAAAAGGCGGAAAGGGGCGATTGCCGCATTGACAATGCCCCACCGAACCCGCTATTGCACCGCCTCGGCACGCAACCGCGCCGACCCGAATGCGGAGGGATGGCAGAGCGGTAATGCAGCGGATTGCTAATCCGTCACGGGGTTAAACTCGTGCGGGGGTTCGAGTCCCCCTCCCTCCGCCACTTCACCACCTAAGTGGTTGGAGTACCTAGACCCCGATATCCCAAAAATATGGCCCTCCATGGCAGTGCTACAGAAAACTGCTACAGAAGGGGGCCGTCCGCATGCGCCACCGCGCCATCCCGCATCTTCACTGTCGAGGCTCCGTCTATTGGTTCCGCATGGCCATACAGGAAACGAAACGCCGTAGAACTCAAGCAAAGACGATCTCGAGCCGCCAAGTCGGCTGGGACAGTTTCGAATTGTTCGTCGCAAGGGGGCAGCGCAGGCTTTTGTAACCCGGGCGTTTCTCGACGAAGATGCAGAGGCACGGTTGACTGATGGCGCGCGTAAACTCCGGCCCAGCGTTTGGAACTCCGGAGAACAGCCTTGGGTCATCGACGTCTTTGTACCGTTTGGAGGGGCTGATGATATTCTGCAAACTCTGCGAAAGGCTGTGTTCCTTGGCAAGAAGGTAAAAATGTTACAACGGTCCCCGGACGGCGATGGGGTGGCTGTTGTTGAGTGGTAGGGCGTCAGCCATGGAATTTTCTGGTATGGGTGCGATGACAAAGAAAAATGATGATCCAGTTGGATTCCGAAATATAAATGCGTTTTTGTTGATGTGGGTTCCCACACTATTTGTTCCTATTTTACTTATTTTTACTTTTTATATGTTCCGGCTGTATAATATACCTCTAACTATATCTGGATGGATGTTTAAAGAAATTAACATTGATTTCAATTTTTTTCTTAAAATAGTTTTGTTTATGATTTTTTCTAGGGTTTTTGTTGCTTATTCATTTAGGTCAGTCAAAGTTTTTCGTGAGTTTTTTTGGTGCAAGGGGTTCCTGGATTATAATAGTGGTGAGGTAATTATAAAAAATGACATTAGTTCAGGGTGTAGAAAAATATATGTTGGTGGGCATTATGCACAGTTTTTTACCCTTTTTGGAAAGGGGAACGTTGTTTTTATTGAAGATGATGGGGGGGCGCCCAAAAACAGAGTAACATTGATAATTCGGATCCTTTTATTGGTGCTGACGCACTGTGTTGGCGATCAGGTATTTGGTTTCTTTGGGCTGGTTCCTGAAGAAGTGGAACGCGTAGATGAATGGACCCTCAAAACGGGCGTTTTAACGTTATATAACAAGTTATGAGCGTGTTGTTTGCTTGTTAGGGATCCCAAAAATCGGCAGTTATCGAGCGCAGTGAAAGAGGAAATAGATGCTGATCTGGACACTCAGAATCCCGACAACGTGCATTGTGGTAAAGGAGGTGCCGGATAAAGAATGTCTGTTCATCCGAAGAGATCATTCGATAAACGATAAAACCCCAATAACAAAATTAACCTCGACCATCTAAGTTTCAATATCCAAGAAGTGAGCGGCATTTCCGTATACCCATTTTCGTTCGACATCCGCATCCAGGCCCAGCGATTTGATTTCCGCGATACAGCGGTCGACCGGCATCATCGGATAGGAAGAGCCGAAAATCATTCGGTCGGCGAGGATCCCTTTTCCATATGTCAGCAGTGGTTCGTATCCGGAACCGGTCACGGCGAGCAGTTTCTGGCGCACTGCCAGAACACCGATCCACAAGTTCGGATGCCGCCACGCCACGGCCAGCAATTCATGCACCCAGGGCCAACCCGGCGGCGAGGCGCAGACACGCAATTCCGGTAATGCGGTCAGTACCGAGTCCAGTAGTAGCGGCTGGCCAAAGCGCATCTCGCTTTGCAGTGAAAAATTCGTGCCGCAATGGATGTTGACCGGAATATCCAGCTCGACACATTTCTCGTACAGCCGGAAAAGCTTGGGATCGTCGATCGGCAGGCGATGTTCGAAACACTGGACGTTCAGCCCGCGCAGGCCGAGTTCCTTGACCGCATGATCCAATTCGTCGAGCGCGGCCCGGCCTTTGTGCGGATCGACTCCGGCAAAACCGATGAACCGACCCGGATAGCGGCGGCACAGGTCGGCCACGGCCTCGTTCGGAATTTTAAAACCGAACGTGGTCTCCAGGTCCCGCGCCTTCAACACGATATGATGGGCGCCCATTGCGTCATACATGGCGAGGTAATCGGCAAAGGCGTCGTCGCCGATGTCCCGGTCGACCTGACTTTCGCTATTGCGATAGACGCGTCGGTAGTTCTGGAGATGTCCAGCCCGCGGATTGAAGGCGGGCAGCGGCGGACGGCTCGAAAAATCGATGATCATACGGGCCGCCTATACCCTGTTCCGTAACACGAGGCCGTCCTCGACCCGCCAGGACACCCGAACCTGTGCACCCAAGGCCAAGCGTTCCAAGCCGCGGCGGTTGATTTCCGTCGCTTCGAACATGCGCCCGTTCGGTAGGCGAATGAAATGCTTCACGACGGCACCGAAGACCATCGTGTCGGTCAACTCTCCGGTCAATCCTGGCATGTCGGACGCCGTATCCGCCTTCTGCACGATCGCGCTTTCCGGGCGGATCAGGATTTGAACGCCGTCGCCGACGGACAGTCCTTCTTCCGACAATGCGGCGATTGTGCCGCCGTCTTGCAACGCGACCTGAACGGATCCGTTCAAGGCGCTGACACGGCCCGGGATCAAATTGGAATCACCGATGAAGTCGGCGGTGTACGGATTGGCCGGCCGAAAATACAGCTCTTCCGCTGTGCCGATCTGTTCAATCTGCCCGTCGCGCATGACGACGATCTGATCCGACATGGTCAGGGCTTCTTCCTGGTCATGAGTGACATACACCATGGTGATGCCGAGCTCGCGGTGCAAACGACTGATTTCGAGCTGCATTTCCTTGCGCAGCTTCTTGTCCAAAGCCCCCAACGGTTCGTCCATCAGGATAAGCGACGGGCGGTAGACAATGCACCGGGCCAGGGAGACACGCTGTTGCTGACCGCCGGATAGTTCCTTCGGTCGGCGGTCGCCGACGCCCGGCAGATGCACAAGCTCCAACACTTCCTCGACGCGGCGCTTGATTTCGGCGCTGGGTACTTTCCGGATTTTCAATGGAAAGGCGATATTGTCGAAGATCGACATATGCGGCATCAGGGCATAGTGCTGAAACACCATGCCCAGACCGCGTTTGCTGGCATGAAGGTCGGTCGCGTCCTGACCGTCGATGAACACCCGGCCCGCGGTCGGTTTGAAACTGCCGGATATCAGGTTCAGCAAGGTCGTCTTGCCGGACCCGCTCGGCCCAAGCAGACTGAAGAACTGGCCCTTCGGAACGGATAGGTCCACGGCCTTCAAGGCTTCCACCGTGCCGAAACTCTTGCTCACGCCTTTCAGCGTGACCATCGCATCCGCAGCGTCGGGGGCGGTCAAAGTCATTTCAGGTCTCCCAGGATTACTTTTGCGGCGTTGTGACCCGGCACACCGGTCACGCCGCCGCCCGGATGTACAGAAGCGCTGGCCAGGTAAAGGTTCTTGAAGGGGGTTCGGTAATCCGCGTAACCCGGTGCCGGGCGGCGGAAGAAAATCTGATCGACGGTAATGTCGCCGTGATGCACATGGCCGCCGGGTAGGGACAGGATGCGCTCGAAGTCCGGCGGGGCGAGTATCTGGCGATGCACGACGCGTTGGCGCATTCCCGGCGCATAGGTCTCGAGCGTGTCCATCACCCGATCGTAAAGGACCTCCCGGCCGGTCTCCCAATCCATGTCCTTCAGGTCATAGGCGACATGGCCGCCGAAAATGCTCAACAGATGCATGCCGGGCGGTGCGACGGTGCTGTCCAGGACACTGGGGGCCATGACGGTCATCAAGGGGTTACGCGCGATCCCGCCATATTTCGAATCGTCGAAGGCGCGTTCCAGATAGTCGATGCTCGACCCGATGCGCACCTGAACGGGATAGTCGAAACCGGCGGTTTTTGGATCGAAAGCCGTGTAACGCGGCAGTTCGGAAACCGCCAGATTGACCTTGAATACGGAAGAGGTGGTGCGGAAGCTTTGGATCGCAGCCGCGAAGTCGATAGGCAGGGCATCCTTCCCGATCAGTTTCAGGAAGGTTGTTTTGGCATCGGCGTTCGCGATGACGGCACTGGCCATGATCCGCTCGCCCGATGCCAATTCGACCCCGGTCGCCTGTTCGTTCTCCAGGATGATCCTGTGCACCTCGGCATCGGTGCGGATCTCCAGTCCATAAGCGCGACCTGATGCGGCGATCGCATCGGATATCCCGCCCATACCGCCGCGGACGAAACCCGCGCCGCCCGCCGCCGTGCCGTGGTCCCGCACATAGGGGCGCAGCAAGGCGTATGCTGTCGTCGGCGTCTTCGGCGATCCGTTGCCGCCGCCGCCGCCGGCATAGTAGGACAGCATTGCCTTGACCGTATCGTTTTCGAACCAACGCCCCAGGAAGTCATAGGCGCTTTGCGTCAGGACATCGTAGAAATCGTAGAATTTCGGCCCGATATCCCAGTATCGAACGGCTAGTTTCAGCAGGGCCAGCAGATCTTTGGGGCGTCGGGACCCGACATTCGGCGGAGTTTCCCAGATCAGTCGCTGCAGGTAGGGGGCCAAGCCTTCCATGTGCTTGCGATAATCGAGATAGACGCTGCCGTCCGCCGGGGAAATGCGGGCGATCTCATCGCGCATCTTTTCTTGGTCCGGCCAGAACGTGACGGACCGACCGTCGGGCAACGGCATGAAAAGCGGCGGGGCCGGAAGCACTTCCAACCCGTATTTCTTCAATTCCAGGTCCAGGATCACCTTCGGCTGCAACAGGGCCATGACGAAGGAGGCGATGGAAACCTTGTAGCCGGGCCAAACCTCTTCCGACACTGCGGCGCCGCCGATCATGGTGCGGCGTTCGAGGACCAATACCCGTTTACCGGCGCGGGCCATATAGGCGCCGCATACGAGGGCGTTATGGCCCCCACCGACGATTACTGCGTCATATCCACTGTGAGACATCGACGGTTCTCTTTCCTATCAACCGAGCCATCTGCCTTCCACGCGGTCGAAGGACCCCGTGCGAAGATCTGATTTTTCGTCTTTCAACGTTTGTTTGGCGATTTTCAGGGAGGCGGTCTTGGGGAGCGATTCCCGGAATTCGTAATAGCGCGGCACTTTGAACGGTGCCAGCCGCTCGCGGCAATGATCGATCAGCGCGGTCAGAGTATCCACCGGTCGTCGGTCGGACCGCAGGGCTTCTCGCAGGACGATACAGGCCTTCACTTCCTCGCCGCGGATATCGTCCGGCACGGGGATGGCCGCGACCTCAACGACATCCTGATGGGCCATCAGGACGGCTTCCACTTCCTTCGCCGCGATGTTTTCCGCCGCGCGCCGGATCATGTCCTTGTTGCGCCCGACAATATAGAAGAATCCACGTGCGTCGGTGCGCGCCAGATCGCCGGTATGGAACCATCCACCGTCCAGCGCCGCCGCCGTCGCTTCTGGCCGTTTATAATAACCGAGCAACATACCCGGCCCCTTGATCTGCAACTCGCCGATCTCGCCGACGGGTAGGGGGCGCCCGTCTTCGCCGACGACGCGGCATTCCCGGAACGGACCGGGCATGCCGCAGGACCCGGACCCGACCATGTCGGAGGCTTCCGCCGGGACGAACATGGTCGGCCCAACCTCTGTCATGCCGAAGGCTTCCCGCGCGGTGACGTGAAACCGTTCTTCGAAGGGGTGGTGCAGGGCGGGCGGCATCACATAGACATTGGCGCGCACGACTTCGTTCACGCCGTCGTCCGGTAGTTCCGGCTGCTTCATCATGACGACCGGCATAAGGCAGAAATTGATGTGGTAGTCGCGCAACCAGCCGAGGAAACGGCTCGTGCTCTGCCGCCGCGCGACGAACAGGGTGCCTCGGTGATAGAGCGTCATCAGCAGAATCCATTGCGGATCCATATAAAAGAACGGCGTCGAGGCCAGAAGATTGCGATAGGACAACCCGTCCCGGAATGCATTTACCAGTCCGGCCTGAATCCAATAGCGTTGCGTCAGCATGCAGCCTTTCGGAAACCCCGTCGTGCCGGACGTATATTGGATGTTCAAAAGATCGTCGTGCCCGACAGGTTCCACAGCGTGAAACGGCCCGTCGGATGCATCGTCCAACATCCGTTGCCAGGATTCCACCCCTTGCTCATCGTCCCCGACCAGGATCAACCGGTCCTCTGGCAATGCGATGAGGTTTTCAGACCGGGCTTCGCGATACACGGCCAATTGCTCGGTTCCGATGATCAGGTATTCGGCGTCGCTGTCGTTCAATACGTAAGCCAGTTCGCGTGGCCGATATGCCGCGTTCACCGGCACCGTCACGGCCCCGATATAACCGATCGCCAGCCAACTCAGCGGCCATGCGGGGATATTCGGCAACATGACCGCGACATGCGTTCCCTTGTGGATGCCGTGCGCGCGGAAGGCATGCGCCAGCCGCGCCACCGTGTCCCGCATTGCACGGTAGGTTAGGCTCTCATCCTCGTCGAAAAAGGTCCAGACGGTCCGGTCACCGGCGTCTTCGACCGCCGAGTCCACAAGGGCCTGAATATTGGCGGGAAGCGGCATGGCCTCGACAAGGCGGCGGCGTGTGGCGGCGTCAGGGATCGCCTCTTGGCGGGCGACGGATTCCGTCATTGGGAACTCCCATTATCTTGCTTTTGCAGGAACATGATGGCGACGCAGAACACCAGGGACAGGGCGGTCAGCAATGTCGAAACCGCGGCGATGACCGGGGAAATTTCCCAACGGATGGCGCTGAACATTTTGACCGGCAATGTCATGGTGTCGGCGCCGCTGATGAAGTAGGCGACGATCACCTCGTCGAAGGAGATGAGGAAGGCGAACAGGGCGCCAACGGCGATGGACGCCTTGATCTGCGGAAACACGACACCGAAAAAGATCGTTATATGCCCCGCGCCCATAATAGTCGCCGCGCGTTCCAGGGCCGGATCGATATGGCGCAGCCCGGAACTGATGGAAACCATGACGAACGGTGTCACCAAAACCGTATGTGCCAGGACCAGGGACAGGGTCGATCCCACGATACCGAGGGACGCGAAATGCAGGTACAGCCCCAGTCCCAATACGATAAGCGGAATGAGGATCGGGCTCAGCAGGACGATGGACAGGACCTGCTTGCCCGGAAAGGTACCGCGCACCAGGGCATAGGAAGCGGGTGCCGCCAGAACGACCGCAAGGATCGTCGTCAGTGTCGCGACCTGAAGGCTTTGCACGGCGGTTCCCCACCAGGCCGGATCGGTGAAGAAATCGGCATAGAGGTCCCAGGAAAAGGCCCGTGGAGGAAAGGTGAGTTCCCCCCGTCCACCGAACGAAATCGGGATGACGATCACGCTCGGCAGGATCAGGAAAAGATAACCGACGACGGCGACGGCACCGCCGGAAAGACGGTACAGCCGAATCAGGCCGCCGGGGGACAGTTTGTCGCTCATTGCATCAGCTCCCGTCGGACTAAAGGGCGGCGCCGCGACCGCGGCTCCGTTGCAGGAAGGCGGCCAGGATGACCGAAATCACCAGCAGCGAGACAGCGATGGCCGACGCCAATTGCCAGTCCAGTGTCTTCCGGGTGTAAAAGTCGATCAGGTTGGCCATCATCACGTCCTTGCGTCCGCCGAGCAGCGCCGGGGTGATATACATGCCCAGCGAGAGGACGACGTTCATCAAGACACCCGCCATGACGCCGGTCAGGCTCAACGGCAAGGTGATGGTCAGGAAAATCCGAGTCGGGCCGGCCCCCATGATTTCTGCGGCTTTCCGCAATGCGGGGTCTTGGGACATCAGGCTCGTCAAGATCGGCAGGATCATGAAGGGCAGCAGATAGTTCACCATCCCGACGAACACGCCGACGCGATTGAACATCATCGGGATGAAGAAATCGGGACCGAAGAAAAGGCCCAGAAAGTCATTGATAAGGCCGTTCTCGCCCAGAATGATCGCCAGCGCGAAGCTCTTCACCAGGATGCTGGTCCAGAACGGCAGCATGACCATGATCATGTACAGCGCGCGCCGCTTCGGCGTTTGCCGCGCCAAGTGCATGGCGATGGGATAGCCGAGCGCCAAGCTGATCAGGGTCGCGCCGATGGCGATCTCGAACGTGTTCTGCAATACGATCGCGATCAGGCGGCTGTTGAACAACGCCTCATAACCACGCAGCGTCCATTCCCCGTCATTGACGCTGTTGAAGACGATCAATCCAAGGGGATAGAGAAAAAAGACAGCTACGATCGCGGTCAGCGGCAGCAGCAGTAGGAATGTCGATTTGTGTGTCAGCATCTGGCTGTTCGCAAGGCCGCAGGGCAGGGGTAAACCGCAGAGTGCGGGTAAGACAATGTCGCGAAAAATGGCCCGGTCTAGTCCGCGCAAAGACGGAGTTCGACCGGGCCAGTGAGGCGAATCAGAGCAGAAGCCATTCCGTGAAACGGTTCTGCAGATCCGTGTAGTTGTCCGCCCACCACGCATCGTCGAGGATCGCGTTGTTCGGATTCGTCATGTCCGGCATGTATTCCCGCGCTTCCGGGCTGGCCGCTTCCAGGCCCGCCATGGAGTTCGGCGTGAAGTACAGTTTTTCGGCAAATGCCGCCTGACGATCCGGGCGCAGGCAGAAGGCGATATACCGCATGGCAGCCTCACGGTTTTTCGTGCCTTTGGCGACGGCCAGATATTCCAATGAGTTCAGCGTCTGCATCATCGAGATATTCAACGTGCTGCCGTCGAGCTGGGCCGGACGGATACGGCTGATATAGCTGTAGGAGAAATCGATTTCGCCGTTGGCAACCAGCGTTACCGTCTGCGGTGTCGCTTCGATCCACGTTTTCACGGCGGGTTTGATTTCGTCCATTTTGGCGAAGGCGCGCTCGACGTCGAGAGGATAGAGGTCATGCGGCGCAACGCCGTCGGCGATCAACGCCATTTCAAGGTTTTCGCTGACCCGGGGACGCAAGCCGCGGCTGCCCGGGAAGGCGTCCACGTCCCAAAGGCCCTTGAAGTCGACCGGATGTTTGCCGTCCGGGAAACGATTAGTATCCCATGCGATGCCGCCGCCGAAAAGATAAGTGCCGACATTGTCGTCGCCGCCGGGTGCGGCCAGATCGCTTCGATCGACGATGCTTTCGTCGACCTTTTCCCAAAGGCCCTGCTTCGAGCCGGACATGATCTGCGGGCCGACGCTATCGAAAACATCCCATTCGACGTTACCGCTGTCGATCTGGGCCTTCATCTTGGCCAGGTCCGCATTGTCGATCAACGTGACCGGGATGCCGGTTTCTTCCGTGAAGGGTTTGGCGAAAATCGTGTCGATGCCGTCGCGGTATTTGCCGCCCCAGCACGTCACGGTCAGGCCGGAATCCGCCCGCGCGCCGCGCCAAATCGCGGGGGTGGCCAACGTAACCCCGATACCGGCACCCGCCATCAGAACGCTACGGCGCGAAACAGTTCCGGTGGTACCGGAAAACTTTCCTTTTACTGTATCCGACATGGTCTTTCTCCCTGTTATTGTAATATGACGCGATCGGATCAATGGGCGATCCAGATCGATTTCCAATCGGTGTACTTGTCCATCGCATGCAGCGACTTATCGCGGCCGAAGCCGGATTGCTTGAAGCCCCCGAAGGGCGCCGACATCGACCCGCGGTCGAAGCAGTTGACCCAGACGACACCGGCGCGGATCGCCCGGGCGGCGCGATGCGCCTTGCGGATATCGCGGGTCCAGATCGCAGCGCTCAGCCCGTAAATCGTGTCGTTGGCGACAGTGACCGCCTCATCGAAATCCGCCACGGTGATCGCGGACAGAACCGGACCGAAGATTTCTTCCTGGGCGATGCGCATGCCGTTGCCGACATTGTCGAACACCGTCGGTTCGATGAAAAAGCCGCCGCTTTCCGGTCGGGCCGCCTTGCCGCCCGCCACGACGGATGCACCTTCGGATTTCCCGATATCGATGTAGGACATCACGCGTTCGAACTGTTTTTCGCTGACGATCGATCCCAGTTGGGTCGACTCGTCGAGCGGGTCGCCAGCCTTCAGATCCGTGGCGATGGCCACGACGCGCTCCAACAACGCGTCCTTGATGCCGCTTTCAACGACCAGACGCGACCCGGCGTTGCACACCTGTCCGGAATTCGAAAAAATCCCGGCGGCGATGGCGCGTGCCGCGCCGTCCAGATCGTCGCAGTCGTTGAGCACGATCTGCGGCGATTTTCCGCCCAGCTCCAGGCTGACATGCTTCGCATTGGATTGGCCGGAATATTCCAGGAACATCTTTCCGACTTCCGTCGAGCCGGTGAAGGTGACGCAATCGACATCCATGTGAAGGCCCAGGGCTTTGCCCGCTGCCTCTCCCAGGCCTGGGACGACGTTCAGCACGCCCGGCGGCAGCCCGGCTTCCAGGGCCAATTCGGCGATGCGCAAGGCCGTGAAGGGCGACTGTTCCGCCGGTTTCAAAATGACGGAGTTACCGGTGGCCAGCGCCGGGCCCAGCTTCCAGCAGGCCATGGAAAGGGGATAGTTCCAGGGGACGACCGCGGCGACGACGCCAAGCGGTTCGCGGACCACCATTGTCGTGACGTCCGGGCCGGTTTCGGCGACTTCGCCATACACTTTGTCGATCGCGTCGGCATACCAGGCAATGCACCCGGCCGCGCTCGGGATGTCGCCATTGCGGCTGCGCGTGATCGGCTTGCCGACATTCAGGGTTTCCAGACCGGCGAGTTCGTCTCGGTGCTCCAGCATCAGCTCCGAAAAACGAGTCAAGATGCGCTTGCGGTCCGCCGGAGCCATGCGAGACCAAACACCGCTTTCGAACGCCTTTCGCGCCGATGCGACCGCACGATCCACATCGACTTGGCCGCATGCGGCGATGTCCGCAATCTTCGTGCCGGTGCCGGGATAGATCGTTTCGAAGGTCGCATCGGAGGCCGGATCGACGAATTTTCCATCCACAAAAGGTTTGGTCTTGATGGATGACGGGGTGACGTCCTTTAGCCGGGCAATTAGGTCCTGTGCGGTCATTTTACGTTCCATACTGTGGATGTTTCGATTCCATGACCGGATCGTGAAAGGTCGATAAACTTCTGTCCAATACAGTTTTTTCCCTAACAACCTTCCAAAAAGTTATACCCTGGAGTAGGTATATGCGGTGAAAGAGGGGAACGGGGCGGCAGTGAATGATAAACTTCCGATATCTAACGGTTTTTAATGCGGTGATGCGGCACGGCACTGTTTCCGGTGCTGCGCGCATGCTTCACTTGTCACAACCGGCGGTTACTAAAACGTTGCATTTGCTGGAAGAAGATTTGGGGATCACCCTGTTTTCCCGGGTTCGGGGGCGTCTACAGCCGACCCCGGAAGCGGAACTTCTGCGGGTTGAGGTGGAGCGGTTGAACGGGGTTGCGACATCGATCGAAAACCTGGCCTCGCAATTGCGCGAAGGGCATGCGGGTAAAATCACGATCGCGGCGGCATCGACACTGGCCTCGTCATTGGTCGCCCGGGCCGTATCGCGATTTCACAAGTCATGGCCTGGCGTGCAGGTTCATGTGCATGCCTTCGCCAGCCGCGAGGTTATCCGACAGGTGGTCAATGGACTGGCCGATTTTGCAGTACTGGATGTCTACACCGACGAGGCGGAAGTCGAGGCGATATCCCTGCCAGACGGGGAACTTGTCTGCGTCCTTCAAGAGGATCATCCCTTGGCGGGTTACGAATCGATCCATGTGCGGCAGTTGGCGGGGGCGCGGCTTATCGCATTCGGGGACGATACACGATCCGGCTTGTCGGTCCGGGAGGCGTTTCGGCAGTTCGACATCCCCTTCGCGCCGTCCATGATCGTCAATCAAACGGTCGTGGCTTGCGCCTTTGCTTCCCTTGGCCTTGGAGTGGCGCTGGTCGATTCGTTCTTCCTATCGGCCAATCTGCACACGAATTTGGTCGCGCGTCGGCTGGAACCCAGGATCGTTTTTCAGCCTCGAATTCTGATTCGTCGGGATCGCCCGCCCTCGCATGCCTGCGAGGCCTTAATGGCGGAGCTTCAGGCCGAGTCCTAAATCCCGAAACGGTCGCGTATCCGGCCGGACTGGATCGCGAACCATGCGCCCAGCGGCCAGAATCTTTGGAAAGGGAACGGTTGGACCGGTGTGGTCGGGAACGGCAGGACACCCGCATCGTCAGTCCGCAGGTAGTCCGCCAACCGTTCGCCGAGTGCGGCGCTCAACGCGACGCCCCGACCGTTGTATCCCAAGCAGGCGGTCAGGCCGGGCGCGAGGTCATGGATATGGGGAAGGTGATCTTTCGTCATGGCGATGCGGCCGTTCCAGCCATGGGTCCATTCGATCCCGGCAAGGTCGGGCCACAGCGTTTGCGCATAGCCGGTGAGGTTGCCGAGAACCGCCGCCGTGTCCAGAGGGCGCATCGGCCCGCGCCCGCCGATCAGGAGGCGATTATGCGCATCGACGCGGTAATAGACGGTGATGAGACCCGCCTCGTACAGCACGGCGCGTGTCGCCATGATCCGTGCCGCCAGGGCGTCGGGGAGAGGGGCGGTTGCGGCGATCGCGCTGAACACCGGGACCACCGAACGTTCCAGACCAGGGAAGAGGGCGCCGGTGTAACCGTTGGTTGCCAGCAGTACCCGTTGTGCCCGAACGGTACCGTGAGGCGTGCGCAGGACCCAGTCTCCGGCGACGCGGTCCAGCGACAGAACCGGCGTTGCGCCATGAATTCGCGCGCCGGCCTGCGCCGCGGCAGAGGCTAGACCCAAGGCGAATTTGTAGGGGTTCAGGTCGCCGCCGCGCGCATCCCACATGGCGGAGCAATAGCGGTCCGTCCCCGTCGCATTCTGCAGTTCGTCCGGCGATAGGATGCGAACCGGCATGCCGCGCCGAATGCACTGTGCCGCCGTGCGTTCCACGGTTTTGGCGTGCTTCGGTAGGGTGGCCGCGCGTATAGTACCGTTCTGGCGCAAATCGCATTCGATGCCGTGCCGCTTTACCAAACCGGCGGTGAAATCCGTGACACCATAGGCGAAGTCCACAAGAGCGGCACCGGCCTCTTGGCCGAACATGGCTTCCAAAATGTCCGGATCGTATTTGAGACCGGGATTGAGTTGTCCCCCGTTTCGGCCCGATGCGCCCCATCCCGGCCCTTCGCTATCCAACAGGATCGGACGCTCCCCGGCCTCCGCCAGGTGCAGAGCCGTCGACAGGCCGGTAAATCCGCCGCCGATGATCGCGATCGAGGCCCGGCAGTGGCCGTCCAGGGCAGGATAGTCGGTGGTCTGTCCGGCATCTTCGGGATATAGATTGCGAGTCGCGGTTTCGGTCGCGGTCATGGCGGTGTCGCTACAGATGTTGTCACTTCGGCTGTTTGGGGGTGATGGTCAGGATCCCTTGTGCGTACAGGTCCTGAAGGACCTTGAACAACCGTGCCTTCAGGCCGTCGGATATCGCACCGAGCGGCAGGACCGACGGGCCGTTTGCCAGACCGATCATTTCCAACGCGGCCCGGGTCGGTCCGGGGTTTTCTTCCGCGAACAGGGCATCCATCAACGGGCATAGCTTCCGCTGCAGGGTAAGGGCGTCCATGAAGCGGCCCGCTTCCGCAAGGGCTTGAATGTCGTTCCAGACCCCAGGGACGATGACTGCGGACGTCAACACGCCCCCCCGCGCGCCCATCGACACTTGTTGGGTGAAAAGCGTGTCGTAGCCACTCAACATTTGGAAGTCGGGGCCGACGCGCTGCATGACATGATCGAAGTGATACAGGTCGGTATTCGATGCTTTCATACCGATGACGGTCCCGTCTGCGGCTAGTGCCCCGATCGTTTCCGGCTGTAATACCATATGGCTGCGCGCCGGGTTGTCGTACAGCACGATCGGGATGTCGACGGTGTCCCGAATCTTACGGAAATAGTCGATCACACCTTGCTGCGACGTCCGGACATAATAGGGAACGATCACCATGATGGCATCGGCCCCGGCGGCCAGGAAGTCCGCCGCCGTGCCGATCGCATCGCCCAGGCCGGGGCACAGAACACCCGCGACGACCGGCGCGTCGCCGGCGGCGTCCTTGCTGGTTTCGACGGTGGCGATCCGGTCTGCTTGCGAAAAGGCGGTGTATTCCCCGGTTCCGCCCAATGGCACAAGACCGCTAGCCCCGCCGTCCAGCATATATCGGACAAGCTTGTGCAAGGCGGGACGGTCGACAGTTCCGGACGGTGTGACCGGTGTGGGGCACGCTGGGACAAGGCCGCGTAAGGCGAGGGGGGTGGACATAATCGACTCCTGGTTTGTCGTCTGGAAGCGAGGGCGGAGAACCCGATCGCGATCGATCCAACCCGGCAAGCTTCCCGATAGAATTTCGATTAACTAATATTCGAGGGTATATAAGTTTCAGTATTCTACAATTATAAAATTTCAGTTTCCTGAAATATGTTGTGGGGCGGAACCTGTTTGGCTAAGTTGTTGGCGGCTGGGCGCATTTGCGAACGTGGCGGCAGCTTTGGGATGACAAGATGGTGCGAAAGAGAGATGGAGCGTATAAGAGCCAATTACGATCAGGTCGATGGGGGCTCAAATATGGAGTTGATCGAAGAACAGGAAACGAATCCACAGCTCGGCGCGCGGATTCGTGAGCTTCGTCAAAGTCGTAAGATGACGCTGGCCGATCTCGGGGCCGCAACCGGACTTTCAATCGGGACGTTGTCGCAGTTGGAGCGGGACTTGGTCTCGCCGACCGTGCGAACCCTCTTCACGCTCAGCAATGCATTGGACGTTTCACCTGCTTGGCTGATCGATCCGGACAGTAAGAACGGGAAAGAAGAACCCTATATCGTCCGGGCGGATCGGCGGCAGCCCTTCCTTCATGTGGATGGGCTTCGCAAGGATCTTGTCTCGCCTTTGGCAAGCAAGCGGCTGAAGGGATTCTATCTGGTGATCGATCCGGGTAGCAATTCGGGGCAGGCGCCCTATGTCCATCCGGGGGAAGAAATCGGGCTGGTTTTGGCCGGCGTGCTGGAGCTGCGTATCGAGGACGACGTTTATGTTTTGCGGGAAGGGGACTGTTTTTCGTTCCCGAGTAGTAAACCGCACAGCTTTGCGAATGTCGGCACGATGCAAGCTACTGTTTTCTGGGTGAATGCCGATATTTGATCGGTTGCATTTTCATTTTTCAGAAAATTCCTTGTAACAATCCTGTGCTCATGACAGTATTCTGAAAGTGCGTGACGGAGCTATCCGGCACATGTTTCAGTTTACGAGAATTTGATTCTCGCTATCCCGGTCAGGATGTTGGGTATGAGTTCGGGAGATTCCTACTTAAGCAAGCGGGCGGGAGGGATGTTGATTGCCCCCCTGTTCGTCCTGTTGCTGGTTTTCTTCGTTTATCCGTTGCTGCTGACGGTCTGGCAGAGCGTTTACGAAAACGGATTTACGACGCGGCCCTATGAAGAACTGCTGACCAGCACACTGTTCGCGAAGGTTCTGCGGACGACGTTCGACATCAGCTTCACCGCCACCATGGTCAGCTTGTTTGTCGGATATCCCGTCGCCTTGCATTTGTCGCGTCAGCCGCCGGGCCGCCGCGTTTTCTATCTGATGCTCGTGATGCTGCCGTTCTGGACCAGTATTCTGGTGAAGAGTTTTGCGCTGACCGTGCTTCTCGGTCATGCCGGGATCGTCAATCAGATACTCGGCTACCTTTCCGGCGACACTCTGCATGTGACGATGGTCTTCAACCGCTTCGGCGCGATCGTCGGCATGATCAACTATCTCCTGCCGTTCATGATCCTGTCGATCCTCGGCAGTCTGTTGGCGCAGGACCCGAACCTTGCGCGCGCCGCGCAGGTCATGGGGGCCGGGGCGTTTCGGATTTTCCGCAAAATCACGCTGCCGCTGAGCATGCCCGGTGTCATCGGGGGCGTGATCATCAATTTCACGCTGTCGATCGGCATGTATATCACGCCGGCGCTACTTGGTGGGCGCAAGGACATGATGGTGGCGAACTTGGTTGATTTCTATACGCGGCAGACGCTCGATTGGCCGCTGGCCGCTGCGATTGCCGTGGTGCTGCTGGTGATCTCCGGCGTTCTGGTCGCGCTGCTCGGTCGCGTTCGTGGCGGCTCCGGTACGATGGGAGCGATGGCATGACGGGTCGGAAACTTTCACGCCGCCTTTCCTTTGGGGCGCTGTTCGTCCCGGTCGTCGCCTGGATGTGCTACCTGTTTCTGCTGTTGCCGAGCACGATCGTCTTCCCGATTTCGTTTGGGAACACCAAGGAAATGGAGTTTCCGCCGAGCGAGTGGTCGCTGGACCTCTATCGGCAGTTCTTCAATGATTCCGCATGGTGGGGCGCGATGACGCAGAGCTTGTTCATCGCCACTGTAACGACCGTGTTTACCGCGGTCCTGAGCGTACCGGCAGTCTACGCTCTGCAGCGCGCACGGCTGCCGATGTCCAGCGCCCTGACCCATTTCACCATGGGGCCGCTATTGGTGCCGGTTATCGTTCTTGCCTTGGGCCTGTATCTTCAATGGGCGCCCTGGGGCGGACTGGACCGCAATCTGACCTTGGTCCTGTCGCACACCATGTTGGCGACCCCGTTCATGATGATTTCCGTTGGCGCGTCGTTACGCCATGTCGATCCGGCGCTGGAAAACGCGGCCCTGATCATGGGGGCGTCGAAGGTTCGGATTTTCTTCCGCGTGGTGCTGCCGCAATTGAAGTCTGGCATCGCGGCGGGAAGCCTGTTCGCCTTCCTGATTTCCCTGGACGAGGTGATCGTCGCCTATTTCGTGACGGGCCCTGAGACGGAAACCCTGCCGGTGAAGATGTATAGCGCCATCCGGTGGGAAGTCTCCCCCGTGATCGCGGCCGTTTCGACGTTGCTGACCGTCGTTTCGATGGCCCTGGCCGTCGCGTTGATGATGTTGGAACGCAAGCAGCGATCGGAATGACCCCGCGTTGCGCTCCCCTAAATTGAGGTAGTGAAGTGACGACTGAACTTGCAGAGAAATCCGTTGCGGCCGACACCGGCTCCATGATGATCGAAGTCCACCGACTGACGAAGCAGTATGGGGATTTTCGGGCGCTCGACACTGTCGATCTGTCAATCCGCAAGGGCGAATTCGTCACGCTCCTCGGCCCCAGCGGTTCCGGTAAGTCCACGCTGTTGAATCTGATTTCCGGCATGACGTCGCCGACATCGGGGCGCGTCGTGATCAATGGCGTCGACGCTACGGACATGCCGACCAACAAGCGCGGCCTGGGCATGGTTTTTCAGAATTATGCGCTGATGCCGCATATGACCGTGTTTGAGAACATCGCCTTCCCGCTGCAGGTGCGCGGCATGAAAAAGGCGGAGATCGAAACCCGCGTGGCGGAGGTCCTGAAGCTCATCCAATTGGAAAACGTTGCGAACCGCCGCCCGCGTGCGCTGTCCGGCGGGCAGCAGCAACGTATCTCGCTGGCCCGGTGCATCGTCTACAATCCGTCGATCATTCTGATGGACGAACCGCTGGGGGCGCTGGACAAGAAGCTGCGTGAGGATATGCAGCTTGAAATCAAGCGGCTGCATGCGGAGCTCGGCGTCACCATGCTTTACGTGACGCATGACCAGGACGAAGCCCTGACCATGTCCGACCGGATCGTGCTGATGCGCAACGGTCGCATCGAACAGCAGGGATCGCCGGAAACGCTGTATTTCAAACCGGACACGGTCTTCAGTGCCGACTTTATCGGCAGTTCGAACCTGTTTCAGGGACGTCTGGAAGGGGAAGGCGATACCGTCACCCTTACCGCCGGCAAGGATCGTCTCGCCGTGGAACTGCGTTCTGAAGCCGCGGTCGGTCCCGGCGACGAGGCGGTCGTCCTAATCCGCCCCGAAAACCTGCACATTGCGGACGGCGCAATCCCTGAAGGGACGAATGTCGTCACCGCAACGCTGTTGGATACGGTCGTGCTGGGCGGGGTTGTCCGCCATTTCCTGCGCACCGAAGACGGCAGGCAGTTGGTTGCACAAGTTTTGAACCGCTCGGATCGCGCCCGCCCCAAACGCGGAGCGCCGGTTCAACTGTACTGGCAGGTTGGTGAAAGCCGCCTCCTCAAGGCCGATCCGACCTTTTCCAAACAATAAGCAGAACAGTCAGGTCTCACGAAAGGAGAGTATCCATGAAGAAGTCCTTCAATTTAACGCGCCGCTCCTTTAACAGCGGGCTCGCCATGGCCGGTATCGGTCTCGCCGCCCCGGCCGTTTTCAGCAAACGCGCCAAGGCCGCCGATAAATCGATCACCATCACCTCCTGGGGCGGGGAATATCACAAGCGCGTGCAGCGCATCTTCATCGACCCCTTTACGGCGGAAACCGGCATCGAGGTTCAGATCGTCGATAACGGCGATATGGCAAAGGTGAAGGCGCAGGTTCTCAGCAATTCCGTGACCTGGGACGTGATTGACGCCCCGGCGGCGTTCGCCACGTCGGGCGCCAAGGAAAACCTGTGGGAAGAACTTGATCCCTCGCTGACCGGGATGAAGGGGCTGCTGACGGAAGGTAACCCGTTCTACATGCCCTATTACCTCTATAGCGGCGGTATCCTGTGGGACACGGAACGCACGCCGGACGGCAAACATCCGGTCGATTTCGCGGGGTTCTACGACGTCGAACAGTTCCCGGGCCGCCGTTGCATGCGGTCCCTCGCACCGGAAACCCTGGAAGCCGCCCTTATCGCGGACGGTGTCGATCCGAAAGACCTGTACCCGCTGGACGTCGACCGCGCCTTCGCCAAAATGGACGAACTGAAGGCGAATGTGTCGAAGTTCGCGGCCTCCACGCCGGAACAGGTGTCCTCGGTCGCTCAGGACGAGGCCGATTTCTCCTACAGCTACTACAACCGCGTGAAGGGTGCCCAGGAAGGCGGCGCGAATCTCGACTTCTCCTTCGAGCAGACGAACAATTCGCTCGACTTCTTCGCCATCCCGAAGGGGTCGAAGAACAAGGAAGCGGCGATGCAGTTCATCGCATTCTGCCTGCGTCCGGAGGTCCAGATGGAATGGTCGTTGAGCGGCTACTATCTGCCGAACAACCTCGAAGCGATCGAGATGGTAAAGGCCAAACCGGAAGGAACCTTCCTGCCGGATCTGAACAACGGCAAGAACGTCGTCATCAATCCGGAATGGTGGGGCGACAACTACACCGACGTGCAGAAGCGCTATTCGGAGTGGATCATCACCTGACGCTTGCCTGAATTAGGCGTTACGTAACGGTTGGGACCGGAAGACATACCTTCCGGTCCCGCTTTCCCAACAAAGGTCCGACGAACGCGACGCGGTCGGACAAAGAAGTGAAGCGATCATGCCCCCGGACGGATTGAACGATATGGATTTTATAGCGTCTCTGACGGCCATCGTCGGTGCGCGCAACGTCGTATCAACACCGGAGGATATGGCGCAATTCATGACCGACGTCCGGCGCACCTATCAGGGGCATGCACGATGCGTCGTATTGCCTGGATCGACGCAGGAAGTGTCGGACGTGGTCAAACTGTGCGACCGCCACCAAATCCCGATCACGCCAATCGGCGGCAATACCGGTTTGGTAGGGGGCGCTATCGGGTTGGAGTCTCCGCTCGGTATCCTTCTCAGCCTCAAGCGTATGAACCGCGTGCGTGAGATATCGCTGGTGGATGACACTATCACGGTGGATGCGGGCTGCGTGTTGCAGGATGTGCAACAGGTGGCCGCGGATGCGGACCGACTGTTCCCGATGAGCCTCAGCGCGGAGGGGAGCTGCCAGATCGGCGGCAATATCGCGACGAATTCGGGCGGTGTTCAGGCAATTCGCTATGGCGTTATGCGCGAACTCGTTCTTGGCTTGGAGGTCGTGTTGCCGACCGGCGAAATTCTAGACGGTTTGCTGAAGTTGCGGAAGGACAATACGGGCTACGACATCCGCGATCTGTTCATCGGGTCCGAAGGCACGCTTGGTATTGTTACCGCCGCGGTGCTGAAACTGTATCCCGCCCCCAAATCGGTGGTGACGGCGATGCTGGCGGTTCAATCGGTGGATGACGCCCTGGCCGTGCTGACGCTGATGCGCGGTGCCTTCGGTGAACGGGTGACGAGTTTCGAATGCACCCATGCCGACTACATGGATGTCGTGCTCGAAAACGTCCACAACACGCGTGCACCGTTTGAAACGCGCGCCGAATGGTACCTGTTGGTTGAAGTGATGGATTCGAATCCCGATGCGGATCTTGCCGACATCATGGAAACGACGTTGGAAAAGGCTTTCGAACAGGAAAAGCTGACCGACGCGGTCATCGCGCAGAACCAAGCGCAGGCCGACGCGTTCTGGCATCTGCGGCACGGCGTTTCGGAGGCTATCCGACATGCCGGACCGAACATGTCCCATGACAGTTCGGTGCCGCTGGACCGGCAAGGCGTCTTTGCGGAACGCGCGCGCCAGGACATTGGCGCCCGGTTCCCGGAATGCAAGGTCCTGTGTGTTGCGCATCTAGGCGACGGCAACATGCATATCGTTGTATTGTTCAAGCCGGGCCGTTTTGAGACCCCCGCCGATTACAAGGCCGCTTCCGCGGAAATCGACGAGATCATCGATGCGATCGTGGTGGATCTTGCGGGCAGCATTACCGCGGAGCACGGGATCGGGCTCAGCTATCGGGGGCGTCTCGCCAAGACCTCGGATCCTGTGGAAATTCGCCTGATGAAAGGGATCAAGTCGGTGTTCGATCCCAAGAACATCATGAATCCGGGCAAACTGTTCCTCGACTGATGGTCCTTTGGGGGCTGGTATGACGGTCGATGCCATGAATTATGCGGAGCTTCGGCAGATGGCGCGCCGCCGTTTGCCGCGCGGGATATTCGACTATATCGATCGGGGGGCGGAGGATGAGACGGCGATCCGCCGCAACCGCGACGCCTTGGACGCGACCCGGATCGTCCCCCGCGTGCTGCGCGGCACACCAACGCGCAACCAGGCTGTAACCCTGTTCGGGCAGACCTATCCAACGCCGTTTATCGTTGCACCGACTGCCTTTGCCGGGCTCGTTTGGTATAAGGGGGAAATCGAACTGGCTCGCGCAGCGGCGGACATGCAAATCCCGTTCTGCGCCGCGACCGAGGCGGTGACCTCCATTGAGGAAATCGCGGCGGCTAGTGCCGGTTCGATATGGTTCCAACTGTATTTGTGGCAGGAAGAAAAGCTGTGGCAGGACCTTGTGACGCGGGCATGGGACTGCGGTGTGCGCACCCTGGTTCTGACGGTGGATACCGCCGTCTTTCCAAAGCGTGAATACAATTACAGAAACGGTTTCGGCGTTCCCTTCTGCTACACGCCGCGCAACGTTTTCGACGTGCTGACCCATCCACGATGGCTGGCAACGGTTCTCGGTCGCTACGTATTGGCCGGCGGGCCACCTGGATTCGCGAACTATCCGCTCGAATACCGGCAGCGTATTACCGGCGGTGGGGCCGCAAGGAATATCCGGCACGAACCGGCGCTGACCTGGTCTCATGTCGCATCGCTGCGACGCTATTGGAAGGGGGCCCTCATCCTCAAGGGTATTCTCGATCGTGAAGACGCGCGCCTTGCGGCGAAGCACGGCGTGGATGGGGTCGTCGTTTCCAATCACGGAGGGCGAAACCTGGACAGCGCCGTCGCACCGATTGAAGTCTTGCCGGACATTGCGGATGCGGTCGGGGATAAACTGACAATACTGGCGGATAGCGGCGTACAGCGTGGGGCTGATGCGATGAAGCTGCTGGCTGCCGGCGCCGACGGCGTTATGGTCGGTCGCGCAGTCCTTTACGGCACCGCGGCAGCTGGACGGTTAGGCGCATGTCGGGCGTTCGAAATCCTGAAGTCGGAGTTGGATACCGCTATGGCTTTGGCTGGGATGGCGACCCTCGCCGATTGAATAGCCCCCTAGATTTCTGGACGCCTTCTTCCCTAAATTTGAGGCAAGGAGACCGGTTTGAGGAAAGCTGACCTAAGTCCTTAAATTTTCTCCAGATTTAAGCGGATTTTGTCTAAGGTGCACTGTGCACAAATTTGTCACGGATGCGAACGAGGAGACGATGCGCGGTTCGTCTCGGTTCGAGATGCCAAAACTGCATAACGTGCATTGTGGACCGCTCGTCCGTAGTCCAATGTTTTGGTGCGGCGGCGCGATCACTATCGCTGATCGTTTCTCGTCGATCACAGGTCATAGTCGCGTTCCAAACGGCGCACCGTTGTCCGACAGCCGGAGCTTTCCGGGCAGGGGTCGTCCTTGAAAAGGCATGTGGAACGCACTTGATTGAGAAGTATGAGAGATGCCTCGCGGTACCCTTCCAGGAGCAGCCGTTCCGCTTCCAGCGCGATTTCTTCGCATGTCGTGAATCTAACGTCTTCGATCATGGATTGATGCTGTGATGGAGCTTTCCGAATTTCAACCGTGAATTGGTGGTCCGTTTGGTTGCCGTCGCGATTTGTCCTTTTGGGCGGTGATATTGACGACCCGGCGATTTGCCGACCTCAATGTGCCGAATATCTCCATGCAAGGTAGGGCATAATGGTTTCGTCGATGGATCGTGTCAGAAACTGGCAAGGGCCGGCAGTGTTTTCGTACGGGTTTCGTCCATTCTTTCTGGGGGCGGGGCTTTGGGCGGCGGTGTCGATGGTTCTTTGGGTTCCGCTGCTATCTGGGCATATCGACATTCCGACCGCGTTCGATCCGGTCTCCTGGCATGCGCATGAGTTTCTGTTCGGCTATCTGGGCGCGGTTCTGGCTGGGTTCCTTTTGACCGCCGTGCCGAATTGGACGGGGCGCCTCCCCATGGTGGGATGGCCGTTGGTCGGGCTCTTTGTTTTGTGGGCCGTTGGGCGTCTCGCCGTTTTGTACGGTTCTTTGTTGTCCCCCGGTGTTGTCGCCGCCGCAGATCTCGCCATGCCGGTCGCGTTGATCGTGGCCATCGCGCGGGAGATCGTGATCGGCAAGAACTGGCGCAATCTGATCGTCCTTGCGATGGCCACCGCTTTGGCCGTGGGGAATGCGCTGTTCCATTGGGAAGCGGCGACCGGGGCGTTTGCGGCACAAGGCATGGGGCTGCGCTTGGGCCTAGCCGCCGGTGTCATGATGATCGCCGTCGTCGGCGGACGCATTGTGCCGTCGTTCACGCGCAACTGGCTGGTCAAGCGGGCGGCGGCATCGCTTCCGGCGCCACCGATGGGCAGGTTCGACCGTGTGGCGCTTGTTGCGTTGCTGGCGGCGCTTGTTGCCTGGGTCGGGATTCCGGAAAGCGCTGTAAGCGGCGCTCTCCTAGCCATAGCGGGCGTGTTGCATTTCGTCCGGCTGGTCCGATGGAAGGGCGGCAGCACCGCGGCGGAACCGCTCGTCCTGATTCTCCATATCGGGTATGCCTTCGTCCCGTTAGGCGCGGTTGCGATGGCGGTCGCCGTCCTGACGCCGGATGGTCTTTACGTCGCCGACGCCCAACATCTTTGGATGGCCGGTGGGATCGGCATCATGACGGTCGCGGTCATGACCCGGGCGACACTGGGCCATACGGGGCAAGCCCTGACAGCCGGTAAGGGAACCCTTTTGGTCTATGGGCTGATCATCCTGTCCGTCATGCTGCGGTTTTGCGCCGGGTCGCTGCCGTTCGACGGTACGATGCTGTACTCCCTGTCCGGCCTGAGCTGGATCCTGGGATATGTGGGATTCGTGCTGTTTTACGGGCCGAAGCTGCTGCGCCGGGCGAAATAGTGGCCCGGTCGGCGCGTCAGTCCGCGATGTCTTCCATCCATGTTTTCGCGGCCACCGCTTTCGGCAATCCCAGCGGCCCGATGGCAAGTAAAGCGACCTGAGCAAGCGCTTCCGGCTCGATGCCTTCGGACTTGGCGCGGCGTGTATGGGAATGGACGGCGCCTTCCGATCCCGCGCCGACGGCTAGGGCCAGTTTCACCAACCGCTTTTCCCGTGTTGTAAGGGGACCGGCCTCCCCCGTTGCCTTGCCGAGTTCCGAATAGGCGTCCCAGATATCCGGAAATTGCCGGGCGATATCGCCGGCGGCGCCGGGAATGGATTTAGCCATGGGAGAACTCCTTTCCTAGAGAGTGCGGTCGTCGATCAGGGGGCTGGGTTTGGCGAAGCGCCGAAGGTCTTCCGGGTCGGCAACGGTGATTTTAGCCCCGTCGACCGAAACGCCGTAAGCCTGGAGGGATTTGAAGGCTCGGCTGAGATTTTCCGGGGTCATGCCCAGCAGGGATGCGAGGCGTCGCTTTTCGGTCGTCAGTTCGAATTCCATATGGCCACCGGCGGCTTCCCACTCCCGCAGCAGACAATTTGCCAAGCGCTCAAGTGACGTCCTGAGTTTCAGGTTCTTCTTGGATTTTACGGTCGACCGGTAGCGTATCCCCAGCTCAGTCACGATGGCGCGGGCAAAGTTCGCATCGGCCTTGAATACCGATCGGACATCCTGGCTCGGTATCATCACGATGCGGCTTTTTTCCAGCGTCCGGGCAGACATCAGATACGGGGCGTCGTTGATTGTCGCCGCCAGAATGAAGGTCGAAACGGGTAGGACCGTATCCATGCTGGTTTCCCGACCGTTCCAGGTGGCGAACAACTCGACGGAACCGGACAGGACGATATGAAGGAAATCGCTGGAATCGCCTTCGGTGATCATTTCCACCTGCGGCGGGAAATTCTGCACATACGAACCGCGCATCAACGCTTCAAAATTCGCATCATCAATATCGATGAACAAATCAAGCTCGCGGATATTGGGAATATGCGATCCCGACATTTATTCCGCCCCCCTTTCCATCGACATTGCACCTTTCTCTTTCGGCTTGATAAATGTCAAGTGTCGGATTGATCAGGTTGCGCGCATATCTTGACTCTTTATTCACATTCAGATGACTAATTTGTCTAAGTCATTTATTTTTAACACATTTTTCCGTCAGATGATATAGATCAACCCGTTTCCGCTCCATGGCGGTCAGTTTCCGATGCAGTTCTGAAACAACCCATGCGTTATGAGCCTGGAGGAACAGAAATGCACGTACTGGACGGAGTGACCCGGTCGGATCAATACCGCGCCTTGGGTCTCAGCACCTTCGCCTTCACCGTCTGTTTTGCGGTTTGGACGATTTTTTCCATCATTGGCGTCAAGATTAAGCAGGACCTCGGCCTGAGCGATACGCAATTCGGGCTGCTGGTGGCAACGCCGGTTTTGACCGGCTCGGTCAGTCGGATTTTCCTCGGCGTCTGGACCGAACAATTCGGCGGTCGGGTGATGTTCCCGCTGCAAATGCTGATCACGTCGGTGTGCGTGTGGCTGCTCACGTCGGTTCAGACATATGAAGTGTTTCTCGTGGCCGCGCTCGGACTCGGGCTGGCGGGCGGCTCCTTTATCGTCGGCGTTGCCTATACCTCAAGATGGTTCGACAAAAAGCACCAAGGCACTGCGCTCGGCGTTTTCGGCGCGGGGAATGTCGGGGCAGCGGTAACGAACTTTGCCGCGCCGTTTCTGGTCGTCGCACTGGGCTGGGAAGCGACAGCGCAGGTTTATGCGGTGGTGTTGGCCGTTACGGCGGTTCTGTTCTTCGTCTTCGCCAAGACCGATCCGGTGCAAGTACACCGGCGCGCGTCGGGTGAAGGCCCGGTTTCTGCTGGGTCGCAGTTGGCGCCATTGAAGAATGTGCAGGTCTGGCGTTTCGCCACCTATTACTTCTTCGTCTTCGGCGCGTTTGTCGCGTTGGCGAGCTTCCTGCCGCGCTATTACGTCGGCGCCTATGGCTTGGAACTGACGACGGCGGGTGTTTTCGCCGGGCTCTATTCCCTGCCGGGGTCGGTGTTCCGGGCGCTTGGCGGATGGATGTCGGATAAGTGGGGCGCACGCTTCGTCATGTATCTGACCTTCATCGTGTCGCTCGTCGTCCTGTTTCTGATGAGCTATCCGCAAACCAGCTACATCGTGTCCGGTATAACAGGGCCGATCGAATTCAACTTCGGCCTGTCCGTCGGGTTCTTCGTGGCACTGACAGTCATCCTGGGTTTCGTCATGAGCCTGGGTAAGGCGGCGGTCTACAAGCATATCCCGGTTTATTACCCGCATCATGTCGGGTCGGTCGGCGGACTGGTCGGCATGATCGGCGGTTTGGGCGGGTTCTTCCTGCCCATCGGCTTCGGTGTCCTGTTGGACGCGACCGGTATCTGGACGGCGCCGTTCATGATGCTCTTCGCCATCGTCGGCATATCGACCGTGTGGATGCATGTCGCCATCCGCCGGATGGAACGCGCCCGTCACCCGGCCCTCGCGGACGAAAAATATCTGTCCGACGTGCCGGAAGCGCCTTTGCCGAAACCGGCATCGACCGACGCGACCGACAAATCGGCGGCCACGCAGCCTGCCGAATAATCCAAGCCTGGGCGGGTCGGCCAAGTCCGGCCCGCCGGCCACCAACACGCCGTAAGGGAGAGTCCCATGGCAAGCACGAATTCCGAAGCCATCCAACAGGGTCACATGCTGACCGTTTGGAAACCCGAAGACAGCGATTTCTGGAAACGCCGGGGGCAGGCGATCGCAACCCGAAACCTGTGGATTTCGATCCCCGCGCTTCTGCTGGCCTTTTCCGTCTGGATGGTCTGGTCCGTCGTCGTCGCGAAACTGCCGGCGATCGGCTTCAACTACTCGACCGGCGAATTGTTCTGGCTGGCCGCGCTTCCCGGTCTTTCAGGGGCAACGCTGCGAATCTTCTACAGTTTCATGATCCCGATCTTCGGCGGTCGGAAATGGACGACGATATCCACCGCCTCCCTGCTGCTGCCGGCGATCGGCATCGGCTTCGCGGTGCAGGATCCGGAAACGCCCTACTCGATTTTCCTGATCCTGGCACTGATGTGCGGCTTCGGCGGCGGCAACTTCGCGTCCTCCATGGCCAACATTGCTTACTTCTATCCCAAGAAGACCAAGGGTAACGCCCTGGCGCTGAACGCCGGGTTGGGCAATCTCGGTGTTTCCGTGATGCAGTTCGTCGTGCCGATGGTCATCACCGCGGGTGTCTTCGGCGGTGTCGGCGGCGCACCGCAGGCCTTGGCCGATGGCGGCGAACTTTGGATACAGAATGCCGGCTTCGTCTGGGTGCCGTTCATCGCGGTCAGCGCCGTCGCCGCCTGGTTCGGCATGAACGACATCGCCGACGCGAAGGCATCGTTCAAGGATCAGTCGATCATCTTCAGCCGCGCGCATAACTGGATCATGTGCTTCCTCTATACCGGCACGTTCGGCAGCTTCATTGGATATTCCGCGGGCTTTCCGCTGCTGATGAAAACCCAGTTCCCGGATGTGAACGCCCTGCAATATGCCTTCTTGGGTCCGCTTGTCGGCGCGCTCAGCCGGGCGGCCACGGGTTGGGTTTCGGACAGGTTCGGGGGCGGGCGGGTCACCTTCTGGACCTTCCTCGGCATGATCGTCGCGGTCTACGGAGTTCTGCAATTTCTCCCCCAAGGCGGTGACGCCGGTAATTTCTGGGGTTTCTTCGCCTGCTTCATGGCGTTGTTCTTCCTGACCGGCGTCGGCAATGCGTCCACCTTCCAGATGATCCCGTCGATCATGCGTCAGGAGATTGGTCGTCTGATGCCCGCGCTCGATGCCGCGGCCCAGTTGAAACAGTCTGAACGTGAAAGCGCGGCCATCATCGCCTTCACCAGTGCGATTGCCGCTTACGGCGCGTTCTTCATTCCGAAAGCCTACGGCACGTCGATCGCCATAACGGGCGCCCCGCACGGTGCGTTGTGGACGTTCCTCGGCTTCTACGTCGTATGCCTGGTGATCACCTGGTTCTGCTACAGCCGCAAAAACGCGTCCGTTCCGTGCTGAACGGGTTGAGATAGGAGAAAGACGATGAGCCATCTGCTCGACAGACTGAACTTCCTTCAGTCCAAGGAATTGGAGCAATTCGCGGACGGTCACGGTCAGGTCACCCGGGAAAACCGCGATTGGGAAGACACCTACCGGAACCGCTGGCGGCACGACAAGATCGTGCGCTCGACCCACGGCGTGAACTGCACCGGGTCGTGTTCCTGGAAGATTTACGTGAAGTCCGGGATCGTGACCTGGGAAACGCAGCAGACGGACTATCCACGCACGCGGCCGGACTTGCCCAATCACGAACCGCGCGGCTGTGCGCGCGGCGCCAGTTACAGCTGGTACCTCTACAGCGCCAACCGGGTGAAAAACCCGCTGGTGCGCGGGCGGCTGATGAAGGTCTGGCGCAAGCTGCGCGAAACCAAGACGCCGATCGAAGCATGGACCACGATCCAGGAAGACCCGATCCTGCGCTCCGGCTATGTCGAAATTCGGGGCAAGGGCGGCTTCGTCCGGGCGAATTGGGACGAGGCGACGGAAATCGTCGCCGCGGCCAACGCCTATACCGCGCGGAAATACGGCCCGGACCGGATCTTCGGCTTCTCGCCGATCCCGGCCATGTCGATGGTCAGCTACGCGGCGGGTTCGCGCTATCTCAGCCTGCTGGGCGGCGTGTGCATGAGCTTCTACGACTGGTATTGCGACCTGCCGCCGGCGTCGCCCATGACCTGGGGCGAACAGACGGACGTGCCGGAATCCGCGGACTGGTACAATTCGGGCTTCCTGATCCTCTGGGGCTCGAATGTGCCGCAAACCCGGACGCCGGACGCGCATTTCTATACGGAAGCCCGGTATCGCGGCACCAAGTCGGCGGTGATCTGTCCCGACTATTCCGAGGCGGCGAAGTTCGGCGACGTCTGGCTGAATGCCAAACAAGGCACGGATGCCGCCCTCGCGATGGCTTTCGGGCATGTCATCCTGCGCGAATTCCACCTGAACCGGCAAACGCCGTATTTCGAGGAGTATTGCCGGAAATATTCCGATTTCCCGATGCTGGTGCGCCTGGAGGAAAAGAATGGGAAGTATGTGCCCGGACGGTTCCTGCGCGCAGCGGATTTGGACGGTACTCTGGGCGAAACCAACAATCCGGATTGGAAGACCGTCGCCATCGACGAGATTTCGAACGGCATGGTCTCCCCGAACGGCGCCGTCGGCTATCGCTGGGGCGAGGCCGGGGAATGGAACCTTGAAGAACGCGCCGCCGGGGCCGATACCCGCCTTAAAATGTCCCTGATCATGGACGAGGACCGCGACGACGTTGTCGGCGTCGACTTCCCGTATTTCGGCGGGGCGGCAACGCAGGCCTTCGCCACCGGCCAATCTTTCCCGGATGTGCTGACCCGCAACGTGCCGGTCAAGAAGGTGAAAACCGTCGCCGGTGAGGAGCTCGTGGCGACCGTCTTTGACCTGTTCTGCGCCAATTATGGCCTGGATCGTGGTCTTGGCGGGGAATGGGTTACGGACGATTTCGCTGTCGATGTGCCGGGCACCCCGGCCTGGGCGTCGAAAATCACCGGGGTGCCCACGGACAAGATCGTCCATGTCGCCCGTGAATTCGCGCAGAACGCGGAAAAGACCAACGGGAAATCCATGGTCATCATCGGCGCGGGGATGAACCACTGGTACCACATGGACATGAACTACCGCGCCATCATCAACATGCTGGTGATGTGCGGTTGCGTCGGTCAGTCCGGCGGGGGCTGGGCGCATTATGTGGGGCAGGAAAAACTGCGGCCGCAGACCGGCTGGCAGCCTTTGGCCTTCGCGCTCGACTGGGGCCGTCCGCCGCGCCACATGAATTCGACGTCGGCCTGGTACGCGCATACGGACCAATGGCGGTATGAGACGCTGACGGCGGATGAAATCCTGGCCCCGACCGCACCGGATGGGGATTGGGACGCCAGTCTGATCGACTACAACATCCGTGCGGAACGGATGGGCTGGCTGCCCTCCGCGCCGCAGTTGAAGACGAACCCGCTGGAGGTGGCGAAGGCCGCCAAGGCGGCGGGTAAGGATATCCCGGCCTATGTCGCGGAACAGTTGAAGGCGGGTACGCTGGAAATGGCCTGCGAGGATCCGGACGCGCCGGAAAATTGGCCGCGTAACCTGTTCGTCTGGCGCTCGAACCTGCTGGGATCCTCCGGCAAAGGGCATGAATATTTCCTCAGACACTTGCTCGGCACGGATAACGCTGTTCTGGGCAACGATTTGGCGGAAGAAGGCCGTCCTTTGCCGAAAGAGGCGAAGTGGCATGACGAAGGGCCGCGCGGAAAGCTCGACCTCCTCGTCACCATCGACTTCCGGATGAGCACGACGGCGGTCTATGCCGATATCGTGCTGCCGACGGCCAGCTGGTACGAAAAGAACGACCTCAATACCTCGGACATGCATCCCTTCATCCACCCGCTGCAAGCGGCGGTGGACCCGGCCTATGAAAGCAAGTCGGACTGGGAAATCTTCAAGGCAATCGCCAAGAAGTTCCAGGAGGTCGCGCCGGAAATCCTGGGCAAAGAAACGGACGTCGTCGCCCTGCCCATCCTGCACGACACCCCGGCGGAAATCGCCCAGGACCAAGTGCGGGATTGGAAGAAAGGCGAATGCGACCTGATTCCGGGCAAAACCGCGCCGAATTATATCGCCGTGGAACGGGATTATACCGCCTTCTATGACCGGTATGTCGCCCTGGGGCCTCTGATGGACACAATCGGCAACGGCGGCAAGGGCATTTCCTGGAAGACGGAACACGAGGTGCAGGCGCTGCGGAACCTGAACGGTGCCTGGGAAGACGGCCCGGCGAAAGGCTGTGCGAAGATCGTCACGGATATCGACGCGACGGAGGTCATTTTGATGCTCGCGCCGGAAACCAACGGCGAGGTCGCGGTGAGAGCCTGGGATGCCCTGGGCAAGGCGACCGGGCTGGACCACATGCATTTGGCCCTGCCGAAGGAAGACGAGAAGATTCGCTTCCGCGACATCGCCGCCCAACCGCGCAAGATCATTTCCTCCCCGACCTGGTCCGGGTTGGAAAGCGAAAAGGTCTGCTACAACGCCGGTTATACCAACGTCCATGAACTGATCCCGTGGCGCACGCTGACCGGCCGTCAGCAGCTGTATCAGGATCACCTGTGGATGCGGGCCTTCGGCGAGGGCTTCATGTCCTACCGCCCGCCGGTGGACTTGAAGACCATCACCCAGGAAGTGAACCGTGACGCGCAGGAAGGGACGCCCCACGTGGTGCTGAACTTCATCACGCCGCACCAGAAATGGGGCATCCATTCCACCTATACCGACAACCTGCTGATGCTGACGCTGAACCGTGGCGGTCCGGTGATCTGGATCAGCGAGAACGACGCCCGCGATGCCGGCATCGTCGATAACGACTGGGTGGAACTCTACAACACAAACGGGGCGCTCACCGCCCGGGCCGTCGTCTCCCAGCGGATGAAGGACGGAACGACCTTCATGTATCACGCGCAGGAGAAGATCGTGAACACGCCCGGTTCCGAACGCACCGGCAAGCGGGGCGGTATCCACAATTCCGTGACCCGCACGGTGTTAAAGCCGACCCACATGATCGGCGGCTACGCTCAGCAATCCTACGGCTTCAACTATTACGGAACCGTCGGGTCGAACCGGGATGAATTCGTCATCGTCAGAAAGATGCAGAAGGTCGATTGGCTCGACCGGGAAGCCACCGGAAAGGAGGCAGCGGAATGAAAGTGCGCGCTCAAATCGGGATGGTGCTGAACCTCGATAAATGCATCGGGTGCCACACCTGTTCCGTAACCTGCAAGAACGTTTGGACCAGCCGCGACGGTGTCGAATATGCCTGGTTCAACAATGTCGAAACCAAGCCCGGCACCGGCTATCCAACCGATTGGGAAAACCAGTCGCGTTGGAACGGCGGCTGGACCCGGACGAAATCCGGGAAGATCCAGCCGAAGCAGGGGGCGAAGTGGCGAATCCTCGCCAACCTCTTCGCCAACCCCGATCTGCCGGAAATCGACGACTATTACGAACCCTTCGATTTCGACTACGACCACCTGAAGTCGGCGCCGGAAATGGAGGCCTTTCCGACGGCGCGTCCTCGGTCCCGCATCAGCGGAGAGCGGATGCAGAAGATCGAAAAGGGCCCGAACTGGGAGGAAATCCTGGGCGGCGAATTCTCCAAACGCTCCAAGGACTATAACTTCGAGGGCGTCCAGAAGGAGATTTACGGGGAATACGAGAATACCTTCATGATGTATCTCCCCCGGCTGTGCGAACACTGTCTGAACCCCGCCTGTGCCGCCAGTTGCCCGTCCGGTGCGATTTATAAACGGGAGGAAGACGGTATCGTCCTGATCGATCAGGAAAAGTGCCGGGGCTGGCGCATGTGCGTGTCGGGCTGCCCTTACAAAAAGGTCTATTACAACTGGTCGACCGGCAAGTCGGAGAAGTGCACCCTGTGCTATCCCCGGATCGAATCAGGCAATCCGACCGTCTGTTCCGAAACCTGCGTCGGGCGCATCCGTTATATCGGCGTGATGCTCTACGACGCCGACAAGATCGAGGAAGCGGCCAGCGTCGAACAGGCCACGGATCTCTATGACGCGCAGCTCGACGTCTTCCTGGATCCGAAGGACCCGGCGGTGATCGAGGCCGCCCGGGAAAGCGGAATCCCGGAGGACTGGATTCTGGCGGCCCAGGAAAGCCCGATTTGGAAGATGGCGATGGAATGGAAAGTCGCCTTCCCGCTGCACCCGGAATATCGGACGCTGCCGATGGTCTGGTACATCCCGCCGCTATCGCCGATCCAGAACGCGGCGGAAGCCGGTGCAATCGGCATGGACGGCGGCATGCCGGACGTGCGGAACCTGCGCATTCCGGTCAAATACCTCGCCAATTTGCTAACCGCGGGGGATGAGGAACCGGTCGTCCACGCCCTCGAACGCATGCTGGCCATGCGGTCCTACATGCGCTCGAAAAGCATTGAAGGCGTCATCGACGAGTCGATTGCCGAACGCGTCGGCCTGACCGGCCAAGTGATCGAGGACATGTATCGGATCATGGCGTTGGCGGATTACGAAGATCGTTTCGTGATCCCGACGACCCACCGCGAACAGGTTGAGGAAGCCTACGACTTGCGCGGCGGCTGCGGGTTCACCGACGGCAACGGTTGTTCTTCCGGCATCAGTTCCGGGTCCCTGTTCGGCGGCAAGAAGAAGCCGCTGCGCATGCCCCAGGAAGTGCAGTGAGAGGAGACGCAGAAATGGACCGTACCCTCAAATCCCTGTCGTTGATCCTCAGCTATCCGACGCGCGACTTGCAAAAGGCCATGCCGGAAATTTCCGCGGTTCTTGCCGCCGACAGCCGGTTGACAGCAGCGGCGCGGCGGGCGTTGCGACCGCTGATGGACGAATTGGCGCAACGCGATATCTACGATCTGGAAGAATCCTACGTCGCCTTGTTCGACCGGTCGCGGACCCTGTCCCTGAACCTGTTCGAGCATGTTCATGGCGAAAGCCGTGACCGTGGCGGTGCGATGGTCTCTCTGGTGGAAACCTATCGGGAGGCCGGGTTCGAACCGGCAACGACCGAACTGCCGGATCACCTACCCGTCCTGCTGGAATTCCTTGCCACGCGCCCATTTCCGGAGGCGCAAACGGTTCTGGCCGATGCGGCGCATATCGTCGAGGCGCTGAACGCGCGTCTGACGCGGCGGGAAAGTCCGTATGCCGCCGTTTTCGCGGCCTTGCTGCAACTCGCGGGCACGCAGGCGGACCAGGACGCCGTCGCCGAACTTCTCGAAGAACCGGAAACCGATCCGGACGACTTGGAAGCGCTCGACGCGGTTTGGGAGGAAAGCGAGGTCCTGTTCGGTCCGGATCCGAATGCCGGATGCCCGCAGGTGCGCGACATACTGTCCCGCATGGATGTTCCCGTCACGCCGTCACCGGACCGCACGTCCGGCGCGGCCGCAGAATGATGGAGGTAGCGATGCATAACTTCCTTTTCGGGATTTACCCCTATATCGCCCTGGCGGTGCTCGCCATCGGCTCCATCGCGCGTTACGAACGCGATCCCTTCACCTGGAAGACGTCGTCCAGCCAGTTGCTGCGGCGGCGGCAATTGGTCGTCGGATCGATCCTGTTCCATGTCGGCGTGCTGATCATCTTTTTCGGTCATCTGGTCGGGTTGCTGACCCCGATCTGGATTTTCGACATGTTGGGCATTAGCCACGGGGCGAAACAGACCTTGGCCGTCGTCGCGGGCGGTGTGGCGGGTGTCATGGCATTGATCGGCGGCTGTATGCTGTTCCACCGCCGCTGGACCGACCCGCGTATTCGCCGGACATCCAGTGTCGCGGATATCGGCATCCTGGCCTTGCTGCTGGCGCAATTGGTCCTGGGGCTTGGCACCATCGTCGTATCCGTCGGGCATTTGGACGGGCATGAAATGGTCAAATTCATGAACTGGGCCCAAGGCATCTTCACCTTCCAGGCAAATGCGGCGGATCACATCGCGGATGTCGCGCTGGTCTTCAAACTGCATCTGTTCCTGGGGCTGACGATCTTCCTTCTGTTCCCGTTCACGCGGCTGGTGCACATGCTGTCCGTACCGCTGCGCTATCTGACGCGTCCGGGGTATCAGATCGTCCGGTCCCGGCGGACCGGCCCGGCGGAGTAAGGCGGATGAGCACCCAACTTTTCCCCGATATCGTCGTCAACGGCGAAACGGTGCCGTTCACTGCCGTCGCGGCGGAAACGCAGAACCATCCCGGACCGCGCGACAAGCCGGGTACCTCGTGGCGGAAGGCGGCGGATGCCATCGCGATCCGCACCCTTTTGCTGCAGGAAGCCCGGCGGCGCGGCCTGTCTCCCGAACCGGAGGAGGTTGGACCCAACCGTTTCGAAACCGAGGAGGAAGCCCTGATCCGAACCCTGCTGGACGATGCGGTCGAGGTGGAGAAACCAACTGACGAGGCCGTGCGGGCAGAATGGGCGCGTGATCCGTCCCGGTTTCGCGCGCCGCCATTATGGGAAGTATCGCATATCCTTTGTGCCTGCGATCCGGAAGACGTCGTTGCCTCTGCGGCGGCCCAGGCGCGTATCGCCCATTTGGCGGAACGGGTGGCAGCCGATCCGGCGTGCTTCGCCGATATTGCTGCTAACGAGAGCGACTGCGGGTCCCGGGCGAATGGCGGCTTCCTGGGTCAGCTTCGACCGGGCGACACGGTGCCCGAATTCGAGGACGTTTTGCGCAGTCTTGCCGAAGGGGAGGTGACATCCGGACCGGTGCAGACGCGGTTCGGTTATCATCTGATCCGCATGGATGCCTTGGCGGAGGGACAGGTCCTGCCGTTCGAAACGGTGAAGGACAAGATTGCCGCAGCGATGGAGAAGGCGACCTGGGCCCGGGCGGCGAAAGATTTCGTCGCGGCGCTCGTCGAAGAGGCCGACATCTCCGGCGCGCGTTTCGGAAAGCGCTGAACGGGCGAGGCGGCGTCATGCTCGACGATCTTCTGATACGGAACCGGCAATGGTCAGCGCAGCGAAATGCGGACGAACCGGGATATTTCGCACGCCTGGCGACGCGGCAATCACCGGAATTCTTTTGGATCGGCTGTTCCGACAGCCGCGTCCCGGCGAATGTCGTCGCCGGTCTCGATCCAGGGGAGGTCTTCGTGCACCGGAATGTCGCCAACGTGGTGCATTCGTCGGACATGAACCTTCTGTCCGCCCTCGAATTCGCTGTTGATGCCTTGCATATCCGGGAAATCATCGTGTGCGGGCACTACGGTTGCGGGGGCGTTCGGGCGGCGACGGAAGACCTGCCGCACGGTCTGGCCGATCACTGGTTGGAGCCGATCCGTCGGTTGGCGCGGGCCTATGCCGTCGACCTCGCCCGCTGCGAAAACATGGATGAGCTTCGCGATCGGCTTGCGGAACTGAATGTTCTGGAAGGGGTTCGGCGCGTTTCCGAAACGCCGATTCTCCAACGCGCCTGGGCGGACGGTGAACCGATCCGGGTGCATGGCCTGATCTACGGATTGAAGGACGGCCTGCTGCGAGATCTGGACTGCACCGTCGCACATGGCGACGTGATGAACGGCAAAATGACGGTTTATGGAAGGGAGTAAGAGAGATGAAAATCGCCTATACGATGACGGAAAAGCGCGGGGATACGGATCTGCTATTGGCCGGCCTCGCCGCTCAATTGGAAAGCCGAGGCGCGGTCGTCTGCGGCACGGTTCAGATCAACACGGAAACCGGTGAAGACAATCCCTGCGACATGGACGTGAAGGTTCTCCCTTCCGGCCAAGTGCTGCGCATATCGCAAGCGCTCGGCGCGGCGTCCCGCGGCTGCCGACTCGACCCGCAGGCCTTGGAAACCGCCGTCGGCTATGTTCAGGCGGAACTCGCCAAGGGGGCGGACGTCCTGATCGTGAACAAATTCGGCAAGCACGAAGCCGAAGGTCGCGGCTTCCGCGAGATCATCGCCGACGCGCTGTCGATGGATATTCCGGTTCTGGTCGGTCTGAACGCGCTGAACAAGGATGCGTTTGAGGAATTTTCCAGTGGCGAGGCGGTACGCCTGCCGCCGGTCGAGTCCAGCCTGCTCGCCTGGATCGAAACGAACGCGCGAGCGGACGCCAGCGTAGCGTAACGCTCACGTAAGATTATCCCCGCCTCAAGAGAAGGGGTAATCTTGGAACCAGACCGCCTGACCTGCCCTACATCAGTAGTCCAGCCCGTTTGATAAGGTCGGGCGCATTCGGGTGCCCTGTTAGGTTGCCTGGAGCGAAGCGTAAGGCTTCCCAACAGGGCTTGGCAAGGTCGCCTTCGGCCGGGAGGGCGGTATCAGAGCAAGCCATGCGGTCGCTCGGCCGTTGCTGTGAACGCGGCGCCAACGCTCTTTGATCACCTGCGTTTCCCGGAGCGCATAGAAGATCTCCTGGTTCAGGATCTCGCCCCGCTGCTTGCTGTTAAAGCTTTCATTTTAGCTATTCTCCCAGGGGCTTCCCGGTTCGATGAAGAGGGTAAGCCATTCCCGGACTGCCGTAGCGGTAAACTCCGAACCGTTATCCGATCGAATGTGATTCGGCTTGATTGGTACGAGTCCCCCTGACCGGCGACCATGTCTGGAGACGTTTCACAATTTACGGTTCAGCATATCTCGTTCGGACTACGGATCCCCCCAAGGTGAAAATCTAAGAGTTGAAAAGACGATTCATTTTTGTCGTCACACGGTATTGACATGGAAAAATGACCACATTACGAATCTTGGTCCAACAAAATGGTTCGTAGATGCTTCCCTTGCGGGTATTCCGTGAACCGAAATAGAATATTTTGGGGTATTTCCGTGAATTCCTTGGCCTCGGCAGAATCGGCGGTTGATATCGTGGTTGGACAAATCCGCGATCTTATCGCCGAGAAAGGTTTGACGGTTGGTGACGGATTGCCGACCGAACGGGACCTTTGCACGCAGTTCAACGCGAGCCGGAACACGGTTCGGGAGGCCATGCGTATTCTAAAGGCCTATGGCCTGGTGGAAGTGCGCCCGAAAATCGGCGCAACCATTGCGGACAACCGGCTGGCCAGGGCCTTCGACCTGTTTTCCTTCAATACGATGGAGGTTTCGCGCAAGACCTTCAGCGATGTTCAGGCGTTTCGCGACCTTCTGGAAGTCGGGTCCGCCGAACAGATCATGGATCGGATAACGGACCGGGATATCGCCGACCTCTATGCATTGAACGGCAAGCTGGCGGAAGGCGCCGACATCCACGTGGCGTCGGAGGTCGATTACGACTTCCACTATCGTCTTATCTCCATTCTCGGCAACGACGCCATCCTGGATGTCTACAAGGTCATGAAGCCGGTCATTCTTCGCATCATGCAGAAGGGAAAGACGCGGCGGTCCTATAAGACCGAAACCTTTGCGGAGCATCAGGGGGTGATCGACGCGCTGGCCGCGCGCGACCGGCTGGCATTTCAGTACAGGCTGAGAGCCCACCTTATGATCGGGTTCAAGAACTTCAGCGACGAAATGGAGGGCGCGGCCTAATCGAACAACAGTGGCGTTCGCGTACACGGTTGCAATGAAAACCCGGAAACAAGGGTTCCACACCATGAACAAAACTCATCAGGGAGGTTAACGATGAAAACGGTATTGAAAATGGCGACCGCGGTCGCCGCACTCGCTTTTTCCGCCCATGCCGCGTTTGCGGGGCCGGAGGTCGTTTCCGGTCCGGGCGCGGATCCCGCGTGCTTCGCGCCGTGGTCCAAGGAAACGAAGTATTTCAAATGGGATGCGAAGCCCGGCCCGTATAAGGTCGCCGTCGTCAACGGATTCGTCGGCAATACCTGGCGCATTCAGATGATCAAAACGGCCAAGGCCTATGCCGAAGACCCGTCGGTTAAGGACAAGATCGGCGAGTTCAAGGTCGTGTCGACCGGGACGGATGCGCCGGCCCAGCTCGGCGCCATCGAGGACTTCATCAACCAGGGCTATGACGCCATCGTCACCATCGCGGTGTCGCCCGAAGGCTTCGACCGTGTGATCCGCCTCGCCGACAAGAACAATGTCGTCGTGGTTCCCTTCGACAACGTCCTCGACACCGACAAGGTCATGCAGATCAACGAGGACCAGTTGGAAATGGGTCGGACATGGGCGACCTTCCTGCTCAACGAGTTGAAGGCGGCGGGCAAGACGTCCGGCAAGATTTTGGAAGTACGCGGTCTGCCGGGCAACTCGGTCGACCGAGACCGGTCCATCGGGATCCATGAAGTTCTGGATGCGTCGGGCGGTAGCTGGGAAGTCGTCCAGGTCGTCGGCAACTGGGATGACGGCACGGCGCAAAAGGTCACGGCCGACGCCATCGCCGTGCATGGCCATTTCGACGCGATCGCCGCGCAGGGGGGAACCACCGGCGTTGTTCAGGCGATGCTGGATGCGAACCACCCGATGGTGCCGATTTCCGGGGAATCCGAAAACGGATATCGCAAGCTGGTGGCCGAACATTCGGCGGACGGTCTGAAGGGGATTTCCATCGGGCAGTCGCCGGGATTGGTCGCGATCGCCATGAAGGCGGCGATTTCCGCCTTGGAAGGCAACACCATGCCGCAGCTTATTTCGGTCCCGCTGCCGGTTGCCGATTACACGACGTTGAAAGACGGCGTGAACTATTGGACCGATCTGCCGGACAATTTCTTCACGGTTAATGAATTCCCGCCCTGCGGCGTGAACATTTCCGGTCCGGCGATCATGTCCCAGACCGAAGCCGACGTGAAGTAATTCGGTGCGTAACGGCTTTTATGGCCCCGGTGTCAAAGCCGGGGCCATTTTTTCTCGATTTGGGAGTCGGCCGGATGGCCGGATTGCGATCCGATGAGCGATGCTTCTCTGGTGGAACCGATCGTCGAATACCGTGGGGTATCGAAATTTTTTTCGGGCATTCGTGCCCTCGAAAAGGTCGACTTTGCCTGCCGTCCCGGGACGATTCACGCGATTCTGGGGGAAAACGGCGCCGGGAAGTCGACCCTGATGAAGATCATGGCGGGTGTGCTGAAGCCCGATGCGGGCGACGTGCGCGTATCCGGCGACGCCGTGCAATTCCCGACTCCGCAATCGGCCTGCGATGCCGGGATCGTCTGCATGTTTCAGGAACTGTCCCTGGTCCCGGACCTCAGCGTCGCGGACAATATTTGTATATCCGATCCGCCGCGCCGGTTCGGGCTGATCGACCGGCGCCAACAGGTTCGCCGCGCCGAGGAATTGTTGGCGCGTGTGCGATGTGAGGATGTGGACCCGAATTCCCTGGTCCGTGAATTATCGCTGTCCCGCCGACAAATGGTTGAAATCGCGAAGGCATTGGGGCGCGACCCGAAAGTCCTGATCCTGGACGAGGCGACATCGGCGCTGACGTCCCGGGACGTGCAGACGGTGTACGACCTGCTGGCGGAATTGAAGGCCCAAGGCGTGGCCAGCCTGTTCATTTCCCATCGAATGCATGAAGTGGACGCCTTGTGCGACACGCTTTCGGTGTTCCGGAACGGGCAGCATATCGAAACCTTTGCCAAGGGGACGAAGTCCGAACGCGACATCGTGCGGCTGATGATCGGCCGCGATGTGGAAACCCAGTTCCCGGAAAAGCCGCTGGTGTCGTCGGCGAGTGATGCGGGAGAGGCCATTCTGGAGGTGTCCGGACTGAAATGGGGCCGCCGACTGAACGGTATCGATCTGACCGTTCGGCGGGGGGAGATCGTCGGCCTCGGCGGGCTGGACGGTCAGGGCCAGAAAGAACTTCTCCTCGCCTTGTTCGGTGTCCTGCGTGATGTCGATGGCAGCGTGCGGATCGGCGACAGGAAGGGAATTCCGGCATCCCCGGCGGCGGCGAAATCGGCAGTGACCCGCATGGCTTTGGTTCCGGAAGACCGAAAGACGGAAGGTCTGATGCTCGGCATGTCGATCGCCGACAACCTGCTGTCATCCAGTTATGCACAAATCTCGTCCGGTCCGTTCATCGATCCGACGAAGGCGCGCGATGCAGTCGCGGAGGGAATTGCAAAGCTGCAGATCAAGGTCGGGGCACCGGACGATGCGGTCATGACCCTGTCCGGCGGAAATCAGCAAAAAGTGGTCATCGCGAAATGGCTGATGATCGACCCCGACATCATCCTTTTGAACGATCCGACGCGGGGGATCGATGTCGGCACCAAGCAGGAAATATACAAGCTCATGCGCGATCTGGCGAACGAGGGGAAGGCGATCCTGTTCTATTCATCCGACTATGCGGAACTGATCGGATGCTGCGATCGCGTTTCGGTTCTGTATGGCGGACGCGTGGTCAGTGAGCAGGTCGGCGACGCGATCACGGAGGAAAGTCTCGTCTCCGCGTCGCTCAATATCGATACAGAGGGGGCGTGATGCGCGTGTTTCGTCTGAAGCGCTGGGTCATGCAGAATGTTGGGTTTGCGACGGCGCTGCTGCTGTTGTTCGTTCTGCTGATCACGTACAACATGATGCATCCTCGAGGCTTTTCCTCGGCGGTGGCGATCCAGAATTCGAACGAGGCCGTGGCGATTATTTTCGTCGCGATGGCGCAAACCCTGCCGGTATTGCTGGGCGGGTTGGACCTGTCGGTCGGGGCCATCATGACACTGACGAACTGCATTGCGTCGGAGGTCGTGAACGGCAGTCCCGCTCAAATGCTTTTCGGCGCCGTGCTGACATTGCTGTCCGGAAGCGCGTTCGGCCTGCTGAACGGCTGCATCGTGGTCTATGGGCGGATACAGCCGATCATCGCGACCCTGGCGACGGGTGCGGTCGCCATCGGTTTGGCGCTTGCCGTGCGCCCGAAACCGGGCGGCAATGTCGATGACGACCTGTCCTGGGCGCTGACGAATTCCGTCTACGACCTTGCCGATACCTATGGGTTTGCGGATGGCGGTGATGCCTGGTGGATCAGACCCTTCGCCGATATTCCCGTGCCGATCCTGATCGTGGCTATTGTCGCGCTGGTCGTATGGCTGCCGTTCAAACGGTCGGTAACGGGGCGGACCGTCTATGCGATCGGATCGGCGGAAGGCGCGGCCTATATGTCCGGCCTGCCGATCAATCGTGCGAAGATCACCGCCTTCACATTGGGCGGGTTTCTCGCGGCCTGTGGCGGCCTGTATCTGGCAATTCAGACGTCGTCGGGGAATGCCGACATTCAACAGGCCGGTGCCTATACCTTGAACTCCATCGCCGCGGTCGTTTTGGGGGGCACATCGCTTCTGGGCGGGTCGGGCGGCGCGATCGGCAGTCTTGTCGGCGCGATGATCCTGCGGGTGATATCCTTCTTCTTCCGCATCCTGGATATCGACCCGCTATTGCAGCCGCTGATCGAGGGGTTCGTTCTCCTGACGGCGGTTTCCGTCGGTGCCTTCCGCACCCTGCGGGTTAAGAACAAACTCGATCTTTTCAGGTAGCCCCATGATGCAAACGCTTCTATCGACGGAAAACCGGCCCATCGCCATCGCCTCGACGTTCATCGTCGCGATCCTGCTGGCCGGTACGGTCTATACCCTATCGACGGCTGGAACGGCGCCGCTTCTCTCCCCGAACTATCTGCTTCAGCAATTGCAGACCGGGTCTTTTCTGGGGATATGCGCCGCCGGGATGATGATGGTCATTCTGTTGGGTCATATCGATCTGTCGGTGCCATGGACATTGACCGCCGCGGCCATGACGGCGACGGCCGTCGGCGGCGATATGGCGATCCCCACTGCGCTGGCCGTCGGGATCACTGTCGGGGTCGTGAACGGGTTGGGCGTTTCCGTCCTGCGTATCCCGTCCATGATCTTCACACTGGGCGTCGATACCGTCTTGCGAGGGCTTATGGTCGCGCAGACCGGCGGTTTCGCGCCGCAGGATAAGGCGACACCGATCATGTTGTTCCTGGCGAAGGAGCGGATGATGGGAATTCCGGTCGCGATCTTCGTCTGGGCGGCGGTGTCGGTCGCGATTGTCGTGATATTGACCAGAACGGGTTTCGGGCGGTCGATTTATGCGACCGGGTCTCGGGAAGCGGCGGCGTATCTTTCCGGTATTCGGACGCGGCTGGTGATTATCGGTGCGTTCGTCGCCTCCGGCCTCTGCGCCGCGATTGCGGGGGTGATGTTGGCGGGATATTCCGCGAAAGCCTATCAAGGGATGGGGAACGCCTTCCTGCTGCCGGCGATTGCCGCGGTCGTTCTGGGCGGCACGCATATATTGGGCGGACGGGGGCGGTACATCGGGACGCTGGTCGGCGTGATCCTGATCGTGCTTCTGAATTCGGTTCTGTCTATCATGCAGATGCCGGAGGCGGGGCGGCAGATCATCTATGGCTCGGTCATTGTCGGCATGTTGCTGGTCTATGGCCGAAACCAACGTGTGACATCCTAGGGGAAGAAACGGGCATGACGAAACCGCTGTATCAATTTCACGACGACGCCTTTTCGACCGTGATTCTGCCGACGGCGGGAATGGACACGTTGTGGACCGGCGGGCGCTGGACGGAGGGGCCGGCCTATTTCCCCGCCGGTCGTTATTTGATTTGGTCCGATATCCCGAACGACCGGGTGATGCGCTGGGATGAAATGAGCGGCGCCGTCGCGACATTCGAGCAACCCTGCCGCCACCACAATGGGCATACCGTCGACACCCTGGGACGTTTGATTGCCTGCGAACATCGCGGGCGCTGCGTCAGCCGATACGAAATCGACGGCACCCGAACCGTGTTGGCCGACAGCTATGACGGAAAGCGCCTTAACTCCCCGAACGATGTCGTTGTGAAATCCGATGGCTCCATTTGGTTTACAGACCCGTCCTACGGTATCGACAGCGATTATGAAGGAGACGCCGCGCCGATGGAGCAGGACGGCCGTCATGTCTATCGCATCGGTCAGGACGGTACGGTTTCCCGCGTAATCGACGATATGGTGCAGCCGAACGGTCTGGCTTTTTCCATCGACGAAAAGACACTGTACGTTGCGGATACCGGCCAAACCCATTTTCCCGACTGCACCCCCAAGATCCGCCGATACGACGTTGCCGAGGACGGGCGGATGGTCGAGAACGGTCGAGACTTCGTCACCTGCGACAGCGGCCTGTTCGATGGGTTCCGGCTGGATACGGCGGGAAACATCTGGTCCTCGGCCGGCGACGGGGTGCATTGCTATGCGCCGGACGGCACGCTTCTCGGAAAAATCCTGATTGACGAAATCGTGTCCAATCTGTGCTTCGGTGGGCCGAAGCGGAACCGGCTGTTCATCTGCGCGACGACATCCGTGCGGGCGATTTATGTGAACGCGCGCGGCCTATAGCATAACTCTCTGGCGCGCGATCAGGCCGCGTCCGCACTATCGCCCGGCATCTTTCCCAGGATGATCATGCCCAGGACATCGTCATGGGTGACATCCTGGGTCGCGACGGTCCCGACCAGCTTGCCGTTCTTCAGGACCGTCAGCCGGTCCGACAGATCGAACACATCGTGCAGATCGTGGCTGATCAGGAAGATGCCGATGCCTTCGGATTTCAATTGCTGAACCAATTCCGCGACCTGCGCCGTTTCCTGAACGCCCAGGGCGGCGGTCGGTTCGTCCATGATAAGGATTTTGGCGTTGAAATGGATGGCGCGCGCAATCGCCACGGATTGTCGCTGTCCGCCGGACAGGGCCTTCACCGGGGCGTGGAATTTTTTGAAATTGGGATTCAGGCGATGCATCACCTCGCGCGTCGCCGCTTCCATGGCGGAGTCGTCCAGAAAGCCCAGCGGCGTCCGAATTTCCCGGCCCAGGAAGAGGTTCGCCGCGGCATCCAGATTATCCGCCAGCGCCAGAGTCTGATAAATGGTTTCGATATTGTATTCCTTGGCGTCGTGCGGGTCGGCGATGGCCGCCTTTTCCCCGTTGATGAAGATTTCACCGGAATCCGGCGGATAGGCGCCGGACAGCATCTTGATCAGCGTCGATTTACCGGCGCCGTTATGGCCCAGCAAACCGACGACTTCGCCGGGATAGAGGTCGATGGAGACGTCATCGACGGCTTTCACGCCGCCGAAGGAAATCGACATGTTGCGCATTTCGACAAGAGGGGTGGGTGCGTTCATCGTGTTTCTCCGGCGTCCGATTAGTGAGCGCCATGGCGACGTCTGTAGAGGTGATCGATCCAAACGGCCAAAACCAGGACGATCCCGATGATGATGCTTTGCAGGGACGTGTCTATGCCGATCAGGGCCATACCGCTTTGCAGGCTCTGCATCACCAGGGCGCCCAGCAACGCGCCGTAAATCGTGCCGACTCCACCGGCCAGCGAACAGCCGCCGATCACCGCCGCGGCGATCACCCGCAATTCGTCGAGCGTGCCCAGATCGTTCGCCGCGGATTGCAATCGCGCGGAGGCGATGGCGGCGGAAATCGCGCAGAGTATCCCCATGACAACAAAGATCGCGGCCGTCATCCGTTTGACGTTGATCCCGGCGAGGCTCGCCGCCTCCGGATTGCCGCCCATGGCGAAGACGTACCGCCCGAAACGGGTCCTGGTCGCCAGAATGGTCATGGCGATCGCGACGGCGGCGACGATCAGGATCGGGATCGGCACGCCATGGGCAATGTCCAATCCGCCTTCGGGGACGGGCAGTCCTTGTTCTTCCGCGATGCGCAGCGCCGCGCGGGCCGGGATGGGATAGGCGTTCATCGTCGCGACATAGGCGATGACAAGCGCGGACAGGATTCCGGCGGTCACGATCTCCGCCCAAAGCGGCTTTACGGGGAAATCGAAGGATTTACGCCGCGCACGTCCATAGGCTGTGCCGCCCAGGATCGCCAATATGGCGATGGCGGCGAAGACCCAGCTCCATGTCGCGCCGATTGTGCCGTCAATGCCGCCGCCCATAAGCTGGAACGTGGAATCCAGCGGCGCGACGGTGCGCCCCTGCGTCACCCACCAGGCCGCCCCGCGCCAGACAAGATATCCGCCCAGCGTGACGATAAAGGCGGGAACCCCTAGAAACCCGACGGTCACGCCCTGAAGGCAACCGATGGCCGCCCCGACGCCGATCCCGATCAACAGCGAGACGATCCAGGTTGCCGGATGCTCGTATCCCAGAATTTCGGGCAGTAGATCGGATTGAACGACCCCCATGACCATGGCCACCACCCCTAAGACAGACCCAACGGACAGATCGATATGCCGGGTGACGATAATCAATACCATACCGCAGGCCATGACCGCGACGGAAGCGGTCTGAACCGACAGGTTGAACAGATTGCGCGGTGTGATGAAGCGTCCATCGGTGAAAAGGTCGAATCCGATCCAGATGACCAGAAGCGCCCCAATCATGCCGAGGAGACGCGTGTCGACTTCCATATCCGCCAAGATTTTCTTAAGTCCGTCCATCGACGCATCCCTTTGCGCGATCAATCATCCGATAGGGTTAGGCGATCAACGCCTCCGGTTGCGCAGGATTGTTTTGCGCGGCGACACCGCTGCAATTCCGCCCGTAACCGCCGACCCTGGATGTTTTTTGAAGGATACCATACTTACCGGGGCGCGTGTTGACGGCGCGGTCAGAGCCGGCGCCGTCAACACGTTCCGCCTCAGTCAGCCGTCAATTGCAAACGGCTACTTTGCCCGCCGGGACACCCTGGCAAAGGGCGTCCTTGGAAATCCACCCGGCGTCGACGACGACGTTCAGATTTTCCGCGGTGATCGGCACCGGCTTCAAGAACATGGCGTTCATTTCCACGCCCTTGGCACCGCCGGACCATTTGACCGCGCCATCGATATCCGAAAGCATCGCCCCCTTGGCCAGGTCAACGGCGATCGTCGCCGCGGCCTTGCCCAGGTCGCGCGCGTCCTTCCAGACGGAGACCGTCTGTGTGCCGAGAGCCACGCGGTTCAGCGCGGCATGGTCGCCGTCCTGACCGGACACCGGAATGCCTTCCATGCCCTGCGCGGTCAGTGCGGCGACGACGCCGCCCGCCGTGCCGTCATTGGAAGCGATGACCGCATCGACCTTGTTATCGTTCGCGGTCAGGAACTGTTCCATGTTGCGTTGCGCATTCGCCGGCAACCAGCCGTCGGTATAGGCTTCGCCGACATTCTTGATCGCCCCGCTGTTCAGCGCGTCGCCGACAATTTCAAGCTGACCTTCATGCAGGAAGTCGGCGTTCGGATCGGTCGACGACCCTTTTATGAACACGTAATTTCCGGTCGGCTGCGCCGCGAAGACCGCTCGGGCCTGCATCCGGCCGACTTCCTTATTGTCGAAGGTCAGATAGAAGACATCCTTGTTCTCGATCAAGCGATCGTAGCCGACCACCGGAATGCCTTCGGATGTCGCCTTCGAGATCGCAGGCGTGATCGCGTCGGAATCCTGGGCCAGCACGATCAGGGCATTGGCCCCTCGTGCGATCAGGCTTTCGACGTCGCTGAGCTGCTTGGCACTGCTGCTTTGCGCATCGGTTGAAATGTATTCGGCCCCCATGGCGTCGAGCTGTGCCTTGATGGCGGCTTCATCCGTCTTCCAGCGCTCTTCCTGGAAATTCGACCAACTGACCCCGACAATCAGATCCGCCGCCGACGCCGCACCGGCATAGGCGATGGCGCCGAGAGCGACAACTCCGCAGACTAGTTTCTTTGAAAGCGACATTCTTACCTCCCTTAGCGTTCATTCTTTGGGTTCCTGGGCCAGATTGGCCGTGGAATTATTTTTTTTGTTGCTCGAATTATATCCCTAGAGACCAAGGATCGGTCAACTGGAATTCGGGGGTTTTGAGAAAATCGGTGCCTGAGCATGGTAATAAAATTGTTGTGGAATGTCGTCTTACGAAACTTTCCCTTGATACAACTCTGGTTTTTTTCTTTGATTGAACAAAATAGGGGGAGCCATTGAAGAAAGCCGATGCAGATGTAATGCGGTCGACGAACCGTAAGGCCGTTTTGTCTGCGTTGCGGCGGCTGGGACCATTGGCGCGCGTCGATATCGGCGCGTCGACGTTACTTTCTCCAGCGGCCGTTTCAGGAATTACCGCGGACCTTCTGTCCGAAGGAATGCTACGGGAAGTAACCGCACCGACATCTGCGGCCCCCTCGTCGCGGGGACGGCCGCGCATCTTGCTGGACATCAACCCGGATGCGGCGGCGTTTATCGGTCTGCGCCTGACTAGCGATCGGTTGGATGTCTTTCAGGGCGACGCCCGGACGATTTTGCAAGGACACACGGTTTTCACGGTAAAGACCCGCCAGTTGTCGTCGAACGGTATCGCGGATTTCATAGAGCAAAGCGTCCGCCGTTTCATCGACGAGCGATCGGTCGATATTCGAAATCTTGCCGGAATAGGGATCGCGGTACAGGGCATCGTTGACGAAACGGTCGGCTGCATCCGCTGGTCTCCCATTCTGTCCTGCACGCCGGTCGATCTGGGCGGCGCGTTGGAAAGGCGGTTCGGCGTGCCCGTGATGATGGACAATGACGCGAACACGCTGGGCCTCGCGCATAGTGTCGAGCCGCAGCGATCTCGGAATGGGTGCCTTGTGTCGATCATGATCGGATATGGCGTCGGCATGGGGATCGTCATCGATGGGCGCGTCTATCGCGGAAATCGGGGGAGCGCGGCTGAGTTTGGGCATATGAAGATTTCCGGGTCGGGTGCCTTGTGCCGTTGCGGCGCTAGGGGGTGCATCGAGGCATCGGTAGGGGATTACGCGATCTATCGCGATGCGCGCGAGATACTGGAACTGTCGCCGTCCGTAACCCTGCCCGCAGACGGTGCGACGATGGAGGAGATCGCGGCGGAAGGACGTCGCGGAAACGCCGCGATTTGCAATCTGTTCCGGCATGCCGGGTCGGTTTTGGGGCTGGGCGTTTCCAACATCGTCAACCTTCTGGCCCCGGAAGCGGTACTGATCACCGGGGCGGGCACGGCGTCTTTCGACTTGATGAAGCCTGGTTTCGACGAGGCGCTGATGCCGAACATTCTTCCGTCGGTGCGGGACATCACCGAAATCACAGTGATGGATTGGAGTCTGGAAATCGACGGGCGCGGCACCATCGCCATGGCCGTTCAACACTGGATCGACGAAAGGAGCGCGGCCTAAGACGCGGTTGCGCCCGGATGTGGCGGGGCGACCGTCGGCGGATCAGTGATTATGCCGGGGCAGTTTCTTCCGCGACACGGTTCGATACTTGGTCGCCAATTCCATGCATGCGCCGTCCGACAGATGCCCCACCGTATTGCGGTATATCTCCTGCCAGGGCGTCTCGCTGACTGGGATATCCGGCATGGGCCGGTTTCGGCGCATGGCCAGTTCCTCGTCGCTCAACAGAACGTCGCAGCGTCCTTGATTGAGATCGATCCTGATCCGATCACCCGTTTCCAGAAGCGCCAGTGTCCCGCCGGCCGCGCTTTCCGGCGACGCATGCAGGATGGAAGGGCTGTCGGAGGTGCCGGATTGACGTCCGTCGCCGATTGTCGGCAGGCTTTCGATGCCTTTCTTCAGCAGCGCGGAGGGCGGTTGCATATTCACGACCTCCGCCGCCCCCGGCCATCCGATGGGGCCGGACCCCCGGATAACCAGGATGGAATTTTCGTCTATTCCTAGCGACGGGTCTTCAATCCGTGCATGATAATCTTCGGACCCTTCGAAAACGACGGCGCGTCCCTCGAAGACGCCTTCTTGGCCGGGGGTGACGAGGTAGCGTTCGCGGAAGGAGTCGGAGATAACGGAGGTCTTCATGATCGCCGTGTCGAACAAATTGCCGGTCATGACCAGGAAACCCGCCCGTTCCCGAAGCGGCTTGCCGTAGGCCAGAATGACCTCCCGGTCCGTCGATTGTCGGTTTTCCAGGTTTTCCGCCATCGTCTTGCCGGTCACCGTAGTGGCGTCGCCGTAGAGTTTCCGCTTCTGGAGCAGTTCCCACATGACCGCCGGAACGCCGCCGGCCCGGTAGTACCGCTCGCCCAAATAAGCGCCGGCGGGCTGCACATTGGCAAGCAGCGGGATGTCGTAACCATAGGACTGCCAGTCCGCTTGCGTCAGCTCGATCCCGGCATGTTTTGCCATGGCCATGACATGCGGATGCGCATTGGTCGATCCGCCGATCGCGGAAATGGTCATGATCGCGTTCAAAAAGGCGTCCCGCGTCAAAATCTTGGACGGGCTCAAATCCTCATAGGCAAGCTCCACGATGCGCTTGCCGGTGGCATAGGCCATTTGCGCGCGTTCCCGGTAAGGGGCGGGGATCGCGGCGCAGCCGGTCAGCGAAAGCCCCAGGGCCTCCGCAACCGCATTCATGGTCGATGCGGTTCCCATCGTATTGCAGTGACCGGCGGAGGGCGCGGAATCGGCAGCCGTCTGAATGAATTCCTCCTCGTCGATCTCGCCGGCGGCATATTTCCGGCGGCTCCGCCAGATAACCGTTCCGGACCCGACCAATTCGCCGTTATGCCAGCCGTCCAGCATCGGCCCGCCGCTCAAGACGATCGCGGGAATATCGACCGTCGTCGCGGCCATGATGTTCGCAGGCGTCGTCTTATCGCATCCGGTGGTAAGCACGACCGCGTCGATCGGATAGCCGTAGAGGATTTCGACCAGGCCGAGATAGGCCAGATTCCGGTCCAACGCTGCCGTCGGGCGGCGACAGTTTTCGAAAATCGGATGGACGGGAAACTCCATCGGAATCCCGCCCGCATCGCGGATGCCCTGGGCGGTCCGCTTGGCAAGATCGACATGAATGCGATTGCACGGGGAGATATCGCTGCCGGTTTGCGCAATCCCGATGATCGGGCGTCCGGACCGCAGCTCATCCGGTGTGAGCCCATAATTCATGAACCGTTCCAGATACAGGGCGGCCATATCTACGTGATCCGCATTGCGGAACCAATCCTGAGATCGGAACGGTCTCACGGGCTTCCGGGACATAGTATACCTTTCAACTGCCGTATTGTGCGATTTGGGACGGCGCCGACACATCGCATTCGGCCCCGCGCCCCTCCCTATCCCCTTTTTTTAACAGGTCTCGCAATGGAACCGCATCGAATATTGACCCCTATTATTTCGAGCGTCAAAATAAATCGATTTTCTCAGAGAGGTTCCTGTACATGACCATACGTCAGATTGCCAAATACGCCGATCTTCATGGTAAGTCCGTTTTTATCTCGGGGGGCGGCAGCGGTATCGGAGCCGACCTCGTCCGTGCGTTCCACACACAGGGCGCAGCGACGTTCTTCGTCGATATAGACCGGTCGGCAAGCGATGCATTATGCGAGGAGCTGAAGAAAGAAACCGGCAGTTCGCCGGATTTTCAGGTCTGCGACGTAACCGACCTGGAGTCGCTTGCCGCCGCCCTGGACCGGATTGCGGATCTGACGGGACGGTTGGACGTGCTCGTCAACAACGCCGCCAACGATACCCGTTATCTGTCGGCGGAGGTGGACGAGGCCAATTTCGACGCCAGCATCGCGGTCAATCTGAAACACCAATTTTTCGCCGCGACGCGGGCATTCGCCCATATGCGGCGGCGGGGAAGCGGATCGATCATCAATTTCGGTTCCGTCGCGCCGCGTTTGGGTATTCGAAATCTTGCCGTCTATTCGACCTGCAAATCCGCGGTGCAGGGACTGACACGCAGTCTGGCGCGCGAATTCGGCGAATTCGGCGTCCGCGTGAATGCCATCGTTCCCGGGGCGATCATGACCGAACGGCAACGCCAGCTGTGGATCACGGAGGAAATCGAGAAGGAGAATCAAAAGGCGCAATGCTTGCCGCGCACTCTGGTTGCCGACGATATCGCGCAGATGGCCTTGTTCCTGGCATCCGACGTATCCTGGGGCTGCACCTCGCAGAACTTCATCGTGGATGCGGGCATTACCGGGTAAGGGGTCCCTTGCCTATAACGCAGAAGTCACCGGTGATGGGCCGCGTAATCGGTGGTTCGTAAAGCGCCTGCAGCACCAATGCGGCGGCCCCACGGGCCCAAACAGTGTCGTCGGAGGACCCGACCGCCACGGGCATGGTATGCTGCTCGACACTCAACGCATTGGCTTTCAGGGCCCTCAGAAAGGCGTCTTCCATCAGATCGTAGGATTCCATACCCGCGCCGGACAGGATCAGCAGGGGCGGGTTCAAGATATTGACCGCGTTGGCGACGCCGATGCCCAATGCCTCCCCCGCTGCGGCGAACAGGGCGGCGGCATTGTCGTCACCGGCGCGCGCCAGGGCCGTCAGGGATCCGATCGCTTCCCGGACGGTGGACGGGTCGTCGCCCGCGGGCAACCGAAAGACGGTGCGGGCGTCGCGCACAAGCGCGTAGTCCGCGACATAGGCTTCCAGGCAGCCACGCTGTCCGCACCGGCACAGGGCGCCGTTTCTGTCGATCTTCGTGTGTCCCAGTTCAGATCCGAAGCCGCGATGCCCGCGATAGAGTTCGCCGCCGATTACCGCGCCCATGCCGACACCGTGCTCTACCGTGACGACGACGAAGTCCGACACCCCGTGGCCGTGGCCGAACCATTGTTCGGCCAGCGTAACGAGATTGGCGTCGTTGTCGACAAGCACCGGGATGCCCAACCGGTCGCGCAGCATCGCGGCGAAGGGAATGGCCTTGGCGCCGAAGACGGGGCTCCAATGGCAGACGCCCGCGACATGGTCGATGAATCCGGGGATACCGACGCCAAGGCCGGATAGGCCGGAAATGCTGCATCCGATATCGTCCGCGGACATGTAGAGCAGCCGTTCGATCAAGTCCGCGACAATTTCGGGCGGTTCGTGTTCGACATTCACCGGATGGGTTTTCGAGGTCAGAACGTCGCCCACGAAATTGGTGATCGAAACGGCTACCTGATGCATGGAAATCTTGGTGCCGGCGACGATCGCCGCGTCCGGATTCGGTCCCAACAGCACGCGCGGACGCCCGCGGGGACGCCCACTGTGACGACCATCGGGACGCACGAAATCCCGCCGATCCGCGTCCAATTCGACAAGCACCCCCTCGTCCAGGAGTTCCTGCGTCAGCGCTGAAACCGTGGCGGGGCTCAACCCGGCCGCCTCGGCGATATCGATCCGGGCGCGCCGTTCGTTCGGGCGCAGGACCGTCAAAATTTTGTGCTTGTTGATGCGCTTGATGAAATCCGCATCACCGGTCGCTGCAAAACCGTTCACGCGCGTATCCTTGCCATGCCGACCGGATATTCAGGAAACTTCGATCAACCATTTGAGCACGTTTGGGCCGGTTAAAGAAGACCGCGCGCCGCCAGATTCCGCATGAGATGGGACGCGCCGAATGTCCATTCGCGGCATTCGGTGGATAGCTTTACCCGGTTGCGCAACGTACCCAAACCGGCGGCGGAGATTTCGACGATGTCGCCGATCTTGTGAGTGAACCCCTCCCCGGGATGATCGCGGTCTTCCGTCGGCGCGAACAATGTTCCCAGAAACAGGACGATCCCGTCGGGATATTGATGATGCCGTCCAATCGTTTGGGCGACCAGATTCTCGGGATCGCGGCTGATCTGGTTCATCGATGACCGTCCATTCAGGACGAATCCGTCCTCCCCCCGAACCGTCAACGTCAATTCGGCGTTGCGCACGTCGTTCATGCCGTAGGTATCGTCGAACAGCCGGATCATCGGACCGATGGCGCAGGATGCGTTGTTGTCCTTTGCCTTGGACAGCAAAAGGGCCGATCTTCCCTCGACATCGCGAAGATTCACGTCGTTGCCCAGCGTTGCGCCGACAATGCGGCCTTTGGAACTGACGGTCAGCACGATTTCAGGTTCGGGATTGTTCCATTTCGAAATCGGATGCAGGCCGATATCCGCGCCCAGGCCGACCGACGACAGGACCTGCGCCTTCGAGAACACCTCCGCATCAGGTCCGATACCGACTTCGAGATATTGGCTCCACAAGCCTTCCTGGATGAGTGCATTCTTCACGAGTTGGGCCGTTTCCGACCCGGCTTCGATGTTGCGCAGGCTGTCTCCGATCAAGGATCCGATCCGGTCTCGGATTTCCGCCGCCTTACTGGGGTCGCCGGCCGCCTTTTCCTCGATCACGCGTTCGACCATGGACCCCGCGAAGGTGACGCCGCAGGCCTTGATGGCTTGAAGGTCGCAGGGGGAGAGGAAATGCGTGCGGTCCGGGACACCCACCGGTGCGGTCGCGACGGCCTCCACGGACCCGAGAGACCGTCCCGATGCGTTCCGAACAAAGCCGGACGGATCGTCCAATTCGCAGATGTCACGGACGGTCGCGGCGGTCTTGGATGTGATGTCAATCACCTCGCCGTCGCGAAGGGTGACGACGGCCGGTCCCTGAGCGTCCGAGGACCACACACGCCCCAAGACTACGCCATCCTTCGGCAAATCCACGGCATTCATGCTCTCATCCCCCTGTTCTTGTTCTTCGGGCGAGAGCCTAGTTGTGTGGCCGGGCACTTGGCAAGGATGGCGTGCCGGTCAATCTCGCGTTCCGATTCAAATCGGCACCATGGGTTTGGCACCGATAAAGGGCTGAACGATCTGGAACGCTATATCCCTGAAATTCGGAGGAGCGTCCGAATCGTGGCTAGGGGGCAGCCCGACCGCGTGGGGGGTGCCATTGCCTTGATTGCCGCAAGCATCGCGGCGAACCGGCAGGCTGGACGGACCGTCTGAAGGCGGCGGGCCACGAGACCGTTTCCATCGGCAAGCCGCACTACCGGTCGCCGGAATACGACGATGGTTTTGCGCAGGAAATCGTCGCGTTGCATGTCAGCAATGGGGAAGGGTGGGGCTTCGGTATTCTGCGCCCCCACGATCATACCTGTTTTGATAATTCTCAATATGCCCAGGATATCGGTCCGGGCGATGATAGCTATACAGAATATGATGTGAAGGTCCGGGATCACGCGGTCGACTGGCTGGCACAAGAAGGGGCGGCGGCCCGCGATAAACCATGGGCGCTGTTCGTGTCGTTCCTGCGTCCGCACTATCCGCTGACTTGCCCGAAACCGTTCTATGACATGTATGACCCGGAACGCCTGCCGCCGCGCCTTCGCCGATCTGGATAGTCGGATCGCGGAGCTGGGCGGGTTCGACGGCATCTATGCACGCGAGAATTTCGACCACACGCCGATCGAGTGACACAATAAGAATCTCGTTTTTGATCGGCAGTCCCAGCGCAACAGGATTGGCGAGTCCGATGCCGGAACATCTGTTCACAGAGGTAATCGGTATCCTGCATTTCACTTGACAATTGGCACCTCGACGCGGAAGACAGAAAACGCGCATGGTTGCTCGGCCGTGAAGATGGCCGGGCTGAAAAGGGAACACGGTGAGGCGTACCCATCAGGGACCGAGACCGTGGCTGCCCCCGCAACTGTAAGCGGAGAGCACTCGTTCGATAATGCCACTGATCGTCAGATCGGGAAGGTGGACGAAGGCGACGACCCGCAAGCCAGGAGACCTGCCTGCGCAGTGGACCGAAAGGTTCGCGACCGAGACCGGATGTCGGGGTGAACGTCCAGCGGTAAGGCGGGCTCCGAATCTATCCGGCGTTCTGCCTTCACGCCCTTTTCCCCGTCACCGAACCATCCATTCCGCGGGTGTGCGGTAGTAAGGGGAAGCACTATGAAATTTCGCAATGCAGTTCTGGGCGCGGTGCTGGCCGCGTCGCCGGTGGCGATCACGGGTGCCGAGGCGCATTTCCAACTGATCTATACGGAAAATACGCAAATCGAAGCCGCCGGTGATGTGCCGGTCAAACTGATCTTCTGGCATCCGTTCGAAAACGGTCATGTCATGGATATGGGCCAGCCGATCGAATTCTACGCGGTTCATCGCGGCGAAAAGATCGATCTGATGGACACGCTGAAGCAGACGAGCTTCAAAGGGGCCAAGAATGAAGCGGTTGCGTTCGACGCCGTTCTGCCGATCAAACGCTCCGGCGACTACGTCCTGGTTCTCAATCCCGCGCCTTATTATGAGGAAAGCGAGGACATCTATATCCAGCAGGTCACCAAGGCTTATTTGAATCGCAACGAACTGCCGACGGATTGGACGGAACCGCAGGGGCTCGCCACGGAAATCGTGCCGCTGAACAAGCCGACCAATGTCATCGCCGGATCGACCTTCACGGGCCGGGTTCTGGCGGAAGGCCAACCGGTCGCCGGGGCGGAAATCGAAATCGAATACATGGCGGCCGAACCGGATATGGCGACGAACGCGCCAAAGGAGCCGACCGCCGGCCCGATGCCGGGCGGATCGGTCGTCGCGATTTCCGACGATAACGGCTACTTCACCTTCGGTATCCCGAAAGCCGGGTATTGGGGCTTCGCGGCGCTCGGTTCCGGTCCGGCAAAGGAGCATGACGGCAAGGAGCTCAGCCAGGACGCGGTGATCTGGATCCGCGCCTACGATATCCAATAAGGGGACGGTCGGATGCATATCGTCGACGGTGCCCTGTCCAACCCCGTGGTGATCGGGGGCGCGGTTCTCGCGGTGGGCGGCATCGCCATGGGCTTGCGGAAGCTTCCCATGGAAAAGATCCCGGCGGCGGGCGTTCTGTCCGCCACCTTCTTTGTCGCCTCCCTGATTCATGTGCCTATCGGCCCGTCCTCGGTGCATCTGATCATGAACGGTCTGGCCGGGCTTGTGCTCGGTTGGGCCGCCTTTCCGGCCCTGTTTGTCGGGTTGCTGCTTCAGGCCGTGTTCTTCGGATTTGGCGGCGTTACCGTGCTCGGCGTCAATACGGTGAACATCGCCCTGCCAGCGGTCATCGTCTATTACGCCTGCCTGCGTGGCGTCCGGTCGCCGTCCGCGGTGGCGGCTGCAATATGGGGCGGTGTCGGTGGCGGCCTGGCGATTGCCTTGACCACCGGAACGGTTGCCATTGCGCTCGCCCTATCGGTGGAAGAGTTCCTACCGGCGGCAAAATTGGTCTTCTTCGCCCATATTCCGGTCATGATCATTGAGGCCCTGCTGTCCGCGGCGGCCGTGTTTCTTGCCCGTAAGGTGAAGCCCGAACTGTTCGGCGCGCTGACGGTGCTGCATGGCGCCAAGGGAGGCATACAATGAAACCCGTTTATCTGTCGGTTGCCTTCGCGATCTTGTTGGCGGCCTCGCCCGCTCAGGCGCATAAGGTGATTGCCTCGGTTTTCCGCAGCGGGACCGCTATCGAAGGTGAAATCGGCTTTTCCAACGGCGATATGGCCGCGAACCATTTGGTCGAAGTTTTCGACGCGGTGGGAAACAAGATCGGCGAAACGCAGACCGACGATGAGGGCTTTTTTACCTTCACGCCGACGGAACCCGTCACGCATGTCTTTCGGGCCGATCTCGGTGCCGGACATGTCGCGGAAGTCGCCATGGAGGCTTCGGAGATTGCCACCCTTCTGGGCAAGGCGGAAGCGGCTGCTGCCGAGCTTGCCCAAGAACAGGCTGTCGAGAGCGCCGTGCAGAAGGCGGCTCCCGGCGGTGCCGCGGTTGTCGTCGCGGCCTTGACCGAGGAGGAGAAGGAAGCGATCGCCGACGTGGTGCGAGACGAGGTGCGCCCGCTGCGCCGGGAGATTGCGGCCTATAAGGAGCACAACAATTTCCAGAACATTCTCGGCGGGGTCGGCTATATTGTCGGTCTCTTCGGCGTGGCCTTCTACGTGGCGGCGCGCCGGAAGGTGAAGGCGTAAACCGTGGGGCATGTCCTATCGAAAAGTGAAAAGACGCTGAAAGCGTCGGGCGCACCCGACGCCCAAGGGTCGTTCGTTTCCGGTATCGACCCGCGTTTGCGTATCGTGGCTGCTGTGGCGTATGCGGTGGTTGCGGTAGCCTGTCACTGGATTCCCGTCCTTGTGCTCGCGCTTGGCGTATCGCTCTGCGTCATGTTGGCGGAGTGTTTGCCGATCGCGCGCACGCTGAAGCGCATGGCGGCGATGGACAGTTTCATCATCTTCCTGCTGCTACTGTTACCCTTCACGGTGCCGGGAGAGCAGATCTTCACCGTCTGGGGCTTCACCGCCAGTTGGGAAGGCGTGCATCAGGCGGTGACCATCGCCCTGAAGGCCAATGCGATCGTTCTGATGCTGATGGTCCTTGTGGGTACATTGGAGGCAGTGACCTTCGGCCATGCGCTCCATGCCCTGCGCGTTCCGGCGGCCTTGGTCCATCTGCTGCTGTTCACCGTGCGCTATGTCGAAGTTCTGCACGAAGAATATCTGCGGCTAAGGCAGGCGATGAAGGCGCGCGGTTTCAAGCCGTCCAACTGCCTGCATACCTATCGCTCCTTCGGGTATCTGGTGGGCATGATGCTCGTCCGCGCGTTGGAGCGGTCGGAACGGATTCTCGATGCCATGAAATGCCGGGGCTTCACCGGCGCGATCCCGTTGCTCGCCAAGTTCGAACTCTCGCGTCGGGACTCGGCATTCGCCGTGCTGATGGGGGTGGTCATGGGGTCGTTCCCCGTTCTGGAGTATCTCTATGGCGCTGTTTGATTTGTCCGGCATCCGGTTCGGATATCCGGGGCATCCCCCGGTCCTGGATGACGCGTGTTTCTCGCTGGATTTGGGTGAGCGTCTGTGCGTCACCGGCCATAACGGGGCGGGGAAATCGACGCTGCTGAAAATCATGGTCGGGCTTCTGAAACCGACATCAGGGTCCGTCGTCGCCTTCGGGGTGGAACGGACGGAGGAAAAGGACTTCCAAGAGGTTCGTAGGCGGGCGGGGCTTGTGTTCCAGGATGCGGACGATCAACTGTTCTGTCCGACCGTTGCGGAGGACATCGCCTTCGGGCCACTCAACCTCGGCAAGTCCCGCGACGAGGCGTTGTCGATTGTCGAGGATGTGCTGACGCGCCTGGACCTGATGCGGTTCCGCGACCGGGTCACGCATCGTCTGTCCGGTGGGGAGAAGCGTCTGGTCACCCTGGCCTCCGTTCTTGTCATGGAACCGGACGTGTTGCTCCTGGACGAACCAACCAACGCCCTCGACGAGATGAACGAGGCACGGTTGACGGAAATTCTGCAGTCCTTGCCTCAGGCCATGGTTATCGTCTCCCATGACCCGCATTTTCGCCGCAAGATCGCGACGCGTCGTCTGCATCTGACCGACGGCCGTTTGGTCGAACCGGAACCGACATGCCGGAATGCAGATCCGGTCACCTAAGAAGTTTTCTCCCTCCATATCCGATCCAGGAGGAAAGGATACGGAGATGAAACACGATAGCTATTCCGTTATCGTGACACGGCGGAAGACGCTCTCGGACACGACCGGCATGGGCAAGTAATCCACAATTTGTTCCCGCCAGCATAGATTGAAGAAATCTTACAATATAATTTTCGCTTTGAGGGCTGTCGGGAAAACACTGTACGCGGGTAGGGTATGACAGATTGAGAAACAACCCCCGACATCAAGCGACCGGATCAACAGACAGATGGTCACGATACAAGACTTCTATAAAGCCGCGCGTATTGATCGTGGCAAGTGGACAGGCTGTATAGATCGAGAATGCGCTGGCGCCCGGCTTTGCCCATGGCTTCGCGCATGCTCCGGTCCGCAGCCAACCTTTCCACAGCGTTGGCTATAGCAGTAGGGTCTCGGCGCGGAACGACGATGCCCGCCGGTTCATGGTCCTCGCCGTCGGTTAGCATGCGTGCGGCGTCACCGACATCGGTTGCCACCACCGGAATTCCGCATGCCATGGCTTCGCCGATAGAATTGGACATTCCTTCGCCATAGGCGGAACTCGACACCAGAATGTCGGCGCCGTTCAGAAGGCGCGCCACATCCGAACGGCGGCCAAGACCCTTTAGCGCGGTTTGTTCGGGTAACGCGTCCGTTCCCAGACCCGCAGCATAGAACCTTGCCTTTTTCGAGATTCTGGCCGCCGCCGTTAACGACGCGAAGTCTTTCATCGGGTCGACCCTGGCGACCGTCAGGGCGACGACATCGTCCGGACCGACCTTAAAGTCTTCGATTCGCGCCGTACTCCGAGTCTCGCTGTCTGGGCGGAATAGGTCGGCATTGAATCCGTTGGGAATGACGCCGAATTTCCTACTCGCGTATCCGGCATTCACGTGAACGCCCAACCCGGCGAAAGAATTTGCAATGATTGAATCGACACCGCGCGAGCAAAGGGCCCCCAAACGGATGGCGCGGCGAAGGTTCGGCGGGTAGCGGTCCATATCCATATCCGAACACCGAATTCCCCAAACCAGCTTCGGATATCGGTCGACACCAATCGGCCAGGGAAACCGCAACGCCGCAAAGCAAAAAAGATTAGCGTAATACATCCAGCCGTGAACGATATCCGGTTGGAGGGTCCGGATTTGTCGACGGATTGACCCTATCCAATGCGGCGCGGCACGAAGACCTTCGCCGCCCGCGACTATCAACGGCACGCCGCTGTCTCGTACTTGATCGGAAAATGCCCCGCCGATGCGCAAACACATGACATGGTGCCGAATACCGGGGTCTTTTTCAGAGGTAACCAGATTGACCAATGCGCGTTCCGCGCCGCCGACCTCCAGGTCAACGATCACATGCAAAACAGATACGGTTTCGTCCGCCATGATGAGTTTTTCCGTTCGCTCCAAGACAGGACGTGTTGTCGACCGATTCAGGTCGCCCGTCACGGGTCGCGATACCGTTAAAGAGCGACGTCTTGTCAGAACCGCCAGCCTTCATTTCCTTGGTCAGGGCAGAATACGAGAAAATTGATTGAAGATCTGTTTGTACGACCGGCGGCATGGTGCCGGCCAGAGTGTCCGCAGAGGTTGCGTGACAAGTATTATACCCTTTCGGGAATGGCACGGCTGGCTCCGGTCAACATACCTTCGACCTGTTCGGCGGTGTCGCTGCCGAGCATATCGCGCAGTCTCGCTTCCTGGGCGGCGACGATCGGCTGCAATTTCCGTGTCAGTGCGACGCCGCGATCGGCGGCATAGACCAGGACGCGCCGCTGGTCCGCCGGGTCCGGCGCACGATGGACGAGACCGTTCGCGACCATACGGTCGATCATCTTGGTCAGGGCCGGGTGGTTCATCAGGACCTCGGCGGCCAGTTCGCCCATGGAAAAGCCGTTTCCGTCGGACAGGCGTTCCAGGACACGCCATTGTTCGACGCTGATCCCATGAGGCTGAAGCGTTTCTTCCAGGCTGTTATGGACGAAACGATGCAGTTTCGTGATCAGAAAGGCAATCCGGTCCGTTTGCAGTGCCGTCGTCACGGGCGTCTCCTGGCGTTTCCCTTATGCGACCGCCGAATCGTGCCTGTTGCGCCCGATTTCGGTTTACGCTTAGTATATTTGAATTGGAAAGTTATTGAATGGTTTTTCGGGGAAAGGCAAGTACGACGATCGTGGGGGACCGTCCAGACATGGGGCCGTTTTGGCAGGAATCCGCTCTTCCGGGGTTCAAGGATCGGGTGCACCGGGAAGAAGCCGCGGCCCGCCACGAACACGGGGTCGCGGTGCTGGTTCCCATGGGGGGGGAGGCCGGTATCTGGGGGCCGTCCTGTATTTCCAGCGCCCAACTCGCCATCGCCGAAATCAACCGCACCAACGGCATCGGCGGCAGGCCCGTCGCCCCGCTGTTCCTGAATTCCGACGACAGCAATACCGACGCGCTGGAACGCGAAATCAGTACCTTGCTGGATGACGGCAGTATCCATGCCCTGATCGGAATGAATGTCAGTTCCGTCCGCCAGCGCCTGAACAAAATCCTGCGCGGCAAGATACCCTATATCTACACACCGCTATATGAAGGGAATGAGCGCAGCCCGAACGTCTATACGATCGGGGAGACGCCTGACGATCAATTGCGGCCCGCCATTCGCTATCTATCGGAAACGCTGCGCGTTCGGCGCTGGGCCCTGATCGGCAACGATTACGTCTGGCCCCGGACATCGCATGCCGTCGCGAAGGACAGCATCGCGGCCAGCGGCGGCATCGTGACATTCGACGATTATGTGCCCTTCGGGATCGAGGCGGCGGAGGATCTTGTCGATCGGATCGCGCAGACCAAGCCCGATATCGTGCTGGTATCGCTGGTCGGTCAGGACTCGGTCGAATTCCACCGTGCCTTCGGTCAGCGGGGGCTGGACCGGTCTATCTTCCGGTTTTCGACGGCGGTCGAAGAGAACATCCTGATGGCGGCGGGTGCGGAGAATACCAAACGCCTATTCGCGGCGGCGGCCTATTTCTCCGGCCTGCAAACCCCGGAAAACGAGACGTTCAAGGAACGGTATCAGGCGCAGCATAAGGGCCGACCGCCGGTCCTGAACGCCTTGGGGCAATCGGTCTATGAGGGCATCCATTTTTATGCCGCCATGTTGAACCAGCGGCGGACTGGCACGCCCGGCCCGATCCGGTATCAAAGCGCGCGCGGCGGCTGTTTCCTGTCCAACAACCGCAAGAAGCTGCCGATCTATCTGTCCCGCGCCGATGGACACGATTTCCAGATACTCGACAAAATCTCAGGCTGAACGCGCGGAAGAGCCGGTCCGTCTCGGCCAATTCTCATGTCCGTCATGTTTTCTTTGAATTGGAAAACAAAATACTTGAATTGGAAAATATATCCGCATAATAATTTTCCAATTCAAGAAACGGTAGCTCGACAAAGGGCAAGCCGGACAGGGACAGCTGGGCAGAGGAGGTCGCATTGATTTGGACCATTCTCATTCTTGCGGCCATCGTATTGGTGGTCGTCGGGATTATCATTCTTAATCGGTTCTATGCGAAGGCGACCCGGGATACGGCGCTGATCCGTACCGGCGCGGGCGGACGCAAGATCGTCATCGACGGCGGGGCGTTGGCCTTTCCCTTCCTGCACAAGATAGACCGCATGAACATGCGGTCCCTGCGGCTGCATGTGGACAAGGGCGGCAATGCGTCGCTGATCACCGCCGACCGGCTGCGCGTCGATGTCGGGGTGGAAGTTCATGTGCGGGTCGCCCCGACCGTGGAAGGGATCGCGACGGCGGCACAGACCTTCGGGTCACGGTCGTTCCGCGAAGACGAAATGCAGGAACAGCTTTCCGGCAAGCTTATCAACGCCGTGCAGGGCGAGGTCTCGATCCGCAGCATGGATATGCTGCACGAGGATCGCGCCGGTTTCGTCGACGCGGTCACCGCGCGGTTGGATAAGGCGCTGGCGTCGTCCGGGCTGACGGTGGAATCCGTTTCCCTGGTCCGGCTGGATCAGACCCCTTTCGCTGCGCTGGACGATACCAACGCCTTCAACGCGGTAGGGATGCGCCGGTTGGCCGAACTGGTTTCGGAAAACCGCCGTGCGCGCGTCACGATCGAGGCCGATGCCGATATCGCCATCCGCAAGCGCCAGTTGGAACAGGCAAAAGAACGCCTGTCCATCGAGCGCGAACAGGAAGAGGCGGAAATCGCCAAACGCCTGGATATCGAACAGCAGCGCATCCGCACGGAAACGGAAATTGAAACCGCGCGAACCCGCTCATCCTCCATGACCGAGGAAGCGCGGATCGAACGGGAGCGCGAGGTCAAACAAGCCGAGATCGAACGCGACCTGCATCTGCGCAAACGCGAGTTGGAAGCCTTGAACGAGGTCGAACAGCGCAAGATCGACAATGCAATCCAGATCGAGGCGCGCAAGGCCGAGGAAGTTCTGGAGCAGGCGAAAGCTGAAATGGCGCGGCTGAAGGTCGTGGAAGCGTCGGAAACCGTTCAGACGTCGAAAGACATTGCCGTCGCGGAACGGGCACGCCGCCTCGCCCTGATGCGGGCGGAGGAGGAATCCGATGTCGACGATGCGAAGGTAAAATCGCAGGTCAGTTCCATCCTGGCGCTGGCCAGGGCGGAAAGCGCGGCCGCGGAACTGAAGGGGGCGGCGGAACGCGAACGCATGGTCGCCGAAGCCACCGGAAAACGTGCCCAGATCGAGGCCGAGAACCAGCAGAGCGAGAGCGTCCTGCGGTCGCGGGTCGAGATGTACAAGCTGGATCGCCTGCCGGAAATCACCGCCCAGATGATGAAGCCCGTGGAGAAGATCGAGTCCATCCGGATCAATCAGATCGCCGGACTGGGCCAAGGCGGCAATGGCGGGGGCGGCGGCGACAGCTCGCCCTTCACCCAGGCGCTGGACTCGATTCTCGGCATGTCGGTGCAACTGCCGATGATGAAGAAAATCGGCGAGGAAATCGGGCTCGACTTCGATGCCCAACTCGCCGGACGAACCGCCGATGCGGCAGGACGGGCGGCTGCGGCCACCCGACCCAAGAAAGACACGTAAAAGCATAAGACACCTGAAAATCAGGGTCGACAGGGACGGCTTCAAAACAAGGGACAGAAAGACAATGACGATGAACAGACGTAAATTCCTTTCCACCGGTTCCGCCATCGCGCTGGGGGCGCTTGCGGCACCGGCCATCGCCCGGACGGGCTTTGCCGCCGATACGATCAAGATCGGCTCCTTGCTGGATACATCCGGCCTGTTCGACGCCTACGGGAAGCCGATGGACATGGCGCTTCGCCTGGCTGTCGATGAAATCAACGGCGCGGGCGGCTTGGTCGGTCGCGAGGTCGAAATCATCTCCTACGACACGCAGTCGGACATGGCGCTCTACACGCAATATGCCCAACAATTGGTGCGCAAGGACAAGGTCGATGTCGTGCAAGGCGGGATCCTGTCCGCCTCGCGTGAGGCGATCCGCCCAACGCTGCGCAAGTCCAAGGTGCCGTATTTCTATAACGTTCAGTATGAAGGCGGCGTCTGCGACCGGAATATCGTCATCGACGGCGTGACCCCGGCGCAGCAGAGCGAAATCCTGATGCCCGCGATCATCAACAAATGGGGCAAGAAAATCTACATTCTGGCGGCTGACTATAACTACGGTCAGATCACCGCGCGTTGGATGCAGAAATACGCCCAGGACGCGGGCGGTGAAGTGGTCGCGGTCGATTTCTTCCCGCTGGACGTTTCCGACTTCGGATCGACCATTGCGAAGATCCAAAGCGCCGCGCCGGATATCGTCGTGTCGGCGCTGGTCGGCGGGGCGCATCTGTCCTTCTACCGTCAGTGGGCCGCCGCCGGGATGAACGCGAAAATCCCGATGGCGTCGTCGACCATCGGTGTCGGCAACGAACACAAGGTGCTGACGCCGGAAGAAGGCAACGGCATCATGGTCGCCTACAACTATTCCCCGGAATTGCAGTCCCCGACGAACCTGGCCTTCCTGGAAGCCTGGACGGCGAAATACGGGGACGTCTCCGCGATCCACGAAATCGCGGTTTCCCACTATCAGGGGGTCAAGCTGTGGGCGCAGGCGGTGACCAATGCCGGTACGCCGGATCGGGATAAGATGATCGAGGCCGTGGAAGGCGGCTTGTCGATCGACGGTCCCGCCGGGAAGGTCAGCATCGATCCCAAGACGCATCATGCGATCCTGGACGTGCATCTGATGGAATTTAAGGACCAGAGCCTGAAGGTCATCGAAAGCTTCTCGCAGCGTCCGCCCGTTGACACCCAGGCGGTCTGCGATCTGCAGGCCAATCCGGACGACACGACGCAGTACGAAATCAAAATCTGATAGAGGACGGCGGGGCTTCGGCCCCGCCCGTTTCCAGTCGGCGGGGCCGGTTAGCATCGGCACCGAACGGGTAAGCCTTGCCGTCGGTTTGGCAGGAAAGGACGCACAGTGGATCTCGCGGTCGTCGTCATAATCCAGATCGTTTATTCGGTCGCCCTGCTGGTCCTGATCAGCAGCGGCCTTGCGATCGTCTTCGGCATGATGCGCGTCATCAATTTGGCGCATGGGGAATTCATGATGGTCGGCGGTTATGCCACCATCGTTTCGGTCAATGCCGGGTTGAACGTCTATTTTGCGATGTTGGTGGTCGCGCCGCTGGTCGTCGGCATTCTGGGCCTGATCGTCGAACGATTGGTCATTCGGCATCTGTATGGCCGATTGGTCGATACCATGCTGGCGACCTGGGGGTTGAGCCTGCTGCTGATCGGGCTGGCGACGTTGATATTCGGCAATACGACGACCGGGATTTCCCCGCCCATCGAAGGTTTCCCGATCGGCGATTATCAGGTCAACGGGTACAATCTTTTCCTGATCGTGATGACGGTGCTGATCGTCGGCGCGGTTTATGCCGTGCTGTCGGGCACGCGGTTGGGCCTGATCGCGCGCGGCACGATGCAGCGATCCGACATGGCGGACGCGCTGGGCTACAATCCGGACAAGGTCTACATGGTCACGTTCTTCGCGGGGTCGGCCTTGACGGGGCTGGCGGGCGGGTTGTTGTCGCCGCTGGTCGGGATCGTACCGACGGCGGGGGCACAGTTCATTGCGAAGGCCTTTATCACCGTGATATCCGGCGGCGCGTCGGTCATCGCCGGGCTGCTGTCGAGCGCCACGCTGTTCGGGCTCGTATCCCAGGCATTCACCTTCCTAGTCGATTCCATGGTCGGCGAGATCGCGCTTCTGGTCGCCGCCGTGGTTCTGCTGCGCTTGCTGCCGCAAGGCATTACCGGCCGCTTCTTTAAAGGTGGTCTGTGATGGTCGGGGGAGAGTTCCGTAAAACACTCGCCGTCATCGTCGTTGCCTTTGTCGCAATGCTGATCGGGCCGTCGCTGATCGACAGTTACACGCTCACCGTCCTGATCATTTACGGCATGTTGGCGCTCAGCCTTGGCCTAATTTGGGGCTATGGCGGTATCCTGTGCTTCGGCCAAGCGGTGTTCTTCGGCCTGGGGGCCTATTCCTATGCCATCGCCGCCACAAATATCGGCGAAAGCACCGTGCCGTTCCTGCTGGGCATCGCGATTCCCTTCGCCTTCGCCTTTCTGTTGGGCGCGATGATGTTCTATGGGCGGCTGTCTGACGTTTATCTCGGGGTCATCACGCTGGTCGTGACGCTGATCTTCTACAAATTCGTCAATTCGACGGCGGGGCCGGAATATGTGATCGGCAATGCACGGCTGGGCGGGTTTAACGGTATCCCCGGTTTCCAGACTCTGAACGTTCCGGGCGATCCCGGCGCATATATCTACGATATCGATTTCTATTACTTCTGCGGCGTCGCGCTGCTGGTCGTCTATGCCCTCGTGCGCTGGTTACTGGCCAGTCCCTTCGGTCGGGTCGCCGTCGCCATTCGCGAGAACGAACAACGCGTCGAACTGATGGGCTATGATGTGCGGTTCCGCAAAACCGTTCTATTCGCCGTCGGCGGCGCGATTGCGGGCCTGTCCGGGACCTTGTTCGCGTCCTGGGCGGAAATCGTGACGCCGGGCATGTTCTCCCTGGCGCAATCGGCGGAAATCATCATCTGGTGCATCGTCGGGGGGCTTGGCACGCTGGTCGGGCCGGTCGTCGGGGCGATGGCTTTGGCCTATCTAAAATTCCTGCTGGGTCAGCAGTCCTTGGTCGATACGACGCTGGTCTTCGGCTTGATCCTGGTCCTGTCCGTCCTGTTCCTGCCGCGCGGTGTCGTGCCGACGCTGGGCCTGTTGGGTCGCAAGCGTCGGGGCGGCGGGTCGTCGCGCCGCAGGGCCGGTCGTGGCAGGTCGGGAAGAGGCCGCCGTGCCATGCAAGAGGATGCTGCGAAGGAGGGCGCGGATGTCTAGCGTTCTGGAGACACGTGGCCTGACCATGCGCTTCGGCGGGGTGACCGCTGTCGATACGGTTGATTTCAACCTTCAGCGCAAGGAGCTGCGGTGCCTGATCGGCCCGAACGGGGCGGGGAAGAGCACCTTCTTCAAATGCCTGACGGGACAATTGAAACCCAGTGACGGGCAAGTCTTCATCGACGGGGCGGAAACGACCGGATGGGACCCGCATCAGGTCGCAAGGCTGGGCGTTGGGATCAAAACCCAGGTGCCCAGCGTCATGGACGGCCTGTCGGTGCGCGAGAATATCTGGCTGGCCGCGAACCGGACTCATGGTCGCGAACAAGCCCGGCACCGGGCCGCCGACGCGATCGAGCGGCTGGACCTCGGTACTATAGCGAATTCGGAGGTTGGGCGCCTGTCCCATGGCGAACGCCAGCGGGTGGAGCTGGGCATCGTCATTGCGGGCGAACCCTGGCTGATCCTGCTGGACGAACCCGCGGCGGGCATGACGGCGGAGGAGGTCGACCGCATGGCCGACATCATTGTCGATCTCAACCGCGAGGCCGCGATCATCATTGTGGAGCATGACATGCAGTTCATCCGGTCCATCGCCCGGAAAGTGACCGTCTTCAGCCAAGGCCGCATCCTGATGGAAGACGATGTCGATGCGGTGATGCAGGACCAACAGGTGCGCGACGTCTATCTGGGGAAAAAGGCATGAGCGACGTGATGACCGATGCCGTCCCGGATATTGCCCTGGAAGTGCGTTCCCTGGCGACGGGGTATGGCCGTATTCCGGTTCTGCATGGGATCGATCTTTCCATCGCACATGGGGAAATCGTCGGCATCCTGGGCCATAACGGCATGGGGAAAACGACGCTGCTGAAGACCCTGATGGGGTTCCTGCCCGCGCGGTCGGGCAGCATCCATCTGGACGGGGAACAGATCACGCGGCTGAAACCGCATGAACGGTCCCGGCGCGGATTGGGCTATATCCCGCAGGGGCGCGGTATCTTCCCGAAACTGTCGGTGCGGGACAATCTGCGCCTCGCCTGGCAACAGGACGGTGAGGGGAGCGAGGAAGAGGCGCTGGATTCCGTGCTGTCCGACTTCCCGCGCATCCGCCGTTTGCTGGACCGGGACGGCGGCGCGCTGTCCGGCGGGGAACAGCAATTGCTGGCCCTGGCGCGCGGCTTGATGGCCGATCCGTGGTTGTTGCTGCTGGACGAACCGACGGAGGGGATCCAGCCCAGCATTATCGAGGAAATGGAAGAAACCCTGCTGGCCCTGCGTCAGCGCCATGGCCTGACCATCCTGCTGGTCGAGCAGAACTTCGATTTCATCAGCGCCCTGGCCGACCGGGTTCTCGTTTTGGAACGCGGGAAAATCACAGCCGAGTTCGACGCCGCCGGATTGACGGATTCCCGCGAGATCGAGGAATTTCTGGGGTTCGGCGGGGTGCGCCGGACGCGCGGTGCGGGAACGCCGGCATCCCCCGTGGCGTCCCGGGCGGCGGCCGCCGCCACCCCGATTCCCTATTCACCTTTACCGGATTTATCAGCCGGTTACCGCAGCGACGGGGCGATGGTCCCGACGCGGCCGGAACCGCAGCAGTCCGCCCGGATCGATGCCGGGCCAACGGAGGTACGCATGAGCGTCAGACGTCCCACCCTCGACCAGATGCGCAAGGTCGTGCAGGGCCTGTATATGTCCATGGATGATCGGGAGATCATCGACTACATGACGATCATGGAAGACACGTTCAAGGCCTATGACGTCGTCGATTCCCTGCCCGACAACCTGCCGAAGGTTAAATATCCGCGCACCCCCGGATACCGACCGAGCGGCGCGGAAAATCCCATGAACGCCTGGTACTACAAGGCGGAAGTGCGCGGTGCGGCGGGCGGCCCGCTGGAAGGGAAGAAGGTCGTTCTGAAGGACAATGTCTGTCTTGCCGGGGTGCCGATGATGAACGGCGCATCGACGCTGGAAGGCTACACCCCCGATGTCGACGCGACCGTGGTGACGCGCATCCTGGATGCGGGCGGCACCATCGCCGGCAAGGCGCATTGCGAATATTTCTGCCTATCCGGCGGCAGCCATACCAATGCGACCGGTCCCGTGCACAACCCCTATCGTCACGGTTACATCGCCGGGGGATCGTCGTCCGGTTCCGGGGCGCTGGTCGGGGCGGGCGAGATCGAAATGGCCATTGGCGGGGACCAGGGCGGATCGATCCGCATGCCCGCGTCCTTCTGCGGCGCCTATGGCATGAAGCCGACGCATGGTCTGGTTCCCTATACCGGCATCATGCCGATCGAACCGACGATCGACCATGCCGGTCCGATCACGTCCACGGTCCGCGACAATGCGCTGCTGCTGGAAGTGATCGCGGGCGAGGACGGTTTGGACCCGCGCCAATATGCGCCGCGCGTCGATAAATACACACAGGCCCTCGGCCAGGGTGTCAGCGGCCTGCGCATCGGGATCGTCAAGGAAGGGTTCGACCTGCCGAATTCCGAAACCGATGTGGACGACAAGGTCCGCAGCGCGGCGGAAAAATTCCGGTCCATGGGCGCAACGGTGGAGGAAGTATCGATCCCCATGCATCAGATGGGCTTGGCAATCTGGACGCCGATCGCGCTGGAAGGCCTTGTGGATATCATGATGCATGGGAACGGTTTCGCGACCGGTTGGAAGGGGCTCTATGTGATCAGCCTTCTCGACTACCACGCAAATTGGCGTAGCCGTGCCGACGAATTGTCGAAAAGCCTGAAGATTTCGATGTTCGTGGGCGAATACATGCTGAAGCATCATCGCGGCCATTACTATGCGAAGGCGCAGAATCAGAGCCGCCTGCTGCGTCGCGCCTATGACGAAGCGCTGGCGAAGTACGACATTCTTCTGATGCCGACGATGCCGATCAAGGCGCAGCCGATTCCGGCCGCGGACGATCCATTGCATATCCATATCCAACGAGCCTTCGAAATGGTCGGCAACACGGCGCCTTTCGACACGACCGGTCATCCGGCGATGAGCGTGCCGTGCGGTTTGGCGCAGGGCCTGCCCGTCGGAATGATGCTCATCGGCAAACACTATGCGGAAAGCACGGTCTATCGCGCGGCGGCGGCGTTCGAATCCCTCGGCGATTGGCGATCAATGTAACGGGCGCGGCAACGAGGATTTCCCGGGAGGAAGCGATGTCCATTCTATCGGAATCCCTGGCGGAAGGATTGTCTGCCAGTCTGTTGCGAAAAGAGGTGGGGCGGGCGCCGGTCGCGGCGGTGCGGTTGGTCGATCTAGCGCCACGGGACGGCAAGTCCTATGTCGCGGGCGATCGTACCGTGCCGCTGCGCCGCGCTACGGTGCCGCAGATATTTGCGGAAACGGTGGCGCGGTTCGGCCCACGCGACGCGGCGATCTTTCCGGAAAGCGGTGTCCGCTACACCTATTACGATCTGGACCGGGAAGTGGACGCGCTCGCCAGCGGGTTGCTTGCCTTGGGCATCATGCCCGGCGACCGCGTCGGTATCTGGTCGCCGAACCGGCCGGAATGGCTGATCACCCAATTCGCGACGGCGCGGATCGGCGCGGTCCTGGTGACCATCAATCCCGCCTATCGCCTGTCGGAGGTCGAATACGCCCTGAATAAGGTCGGCTGTAAGGCGCTGATCACGGCTGAATCGTTCAAGTCGTCGGACTATATCGGCATGATCCGGGAACTGGCCCCGGAACTGGCCGATTGCCGGGCCGGGGCATTGGCGTCTGAAAAACTGCCGCATCTTCACATCGTCATCCGCATGGGGGATGAGAAGACGCCGGGCATGCTGTCGTTCAAGGATGTCGGTCGGCTGGGCGGCGCGGCGCAGCAGATGCGGTTGAACGCGATCACCGCGTCCCTGGACCCGGACGATCCGATCAATATTCAATTCACCAGCGGGACGACCGGCGCGCCGAAGGGCGCGACCCTGACTCACTACAATATCGTCAACAATGCCCGCTTCACGGTTGCCACCATGGGCTTTTCGGAAGCGGATCGCCTGTGCATCCCCGTGCCGCTGTATCATTGTTTCGGCATGGTCCTGGGCACATTGGGCTGTGTGTCTGCGGGGGCGGCAATGGTCTTTCCCGGCGCGGGGTTTGAGCCGGGGGCGACCCTGGCCGCCGTCGGCGCGGAACAGTGCACGGCGCTGTATGGGGTGCCGACCATGTTCACGGCGATGCTGGACCGCCCGGATTTCGACACGTTCGATACGTCCAGCCTGCGTACCGGGATCATGGCCGGGGCGCCATGCCCGATTGAGGTCATGCGCCGTGTCGTGCGCGATATGAACATGGCGCAGGTCACCATCGGTTACGGCATGACGGAAACCAGCCCGATTTCCTTCCAAAGCGGCGTCGATGACGCGCTGGAAGACCGTGTGGCGACAGTGGGCCGCGTCCATCCGCATGTCGAAGTGAAGATCGTCGACGGGGAAGGGCGGACGGTTCCGGTCGGGGAGCAGGGGGAACTGTGCACGCGGGGCTACTCCGTGATGCAGGGCTATTGGGCCGACGACGGTCAGACCCATGCCGCCATCGACCGGGCCGGATGGATGCATACCGGCGATCTGGCGACCCTCGACAAGCGGGGCTATTGCCGCATCGTGGGCCGGGTGAAGGACATGATCATCCGGGGCGGGGAAAACATTTATCCGCGCGAGATCGAGGAATTCCTGCACCGCCATCCCGACGTGTCGGAAGTCCAGGTCTTCGGCGTGCCGGACGATACCTATGGCGAGGAAGTCTGCGCCTGGATCGTGCCGCAAGCGGGCGCCACGCTGACCGAAGCGGCGGTGCTGGCCTACTGCAAGGGCCAGATTGCGCATTACAAAGTCCCGCGCTTTATCCGGTTCAAGGAGGCCTTGCCGATGACCGTGACCGGCAAGGCGCAAAAGTTCGCGATGCGCGATGCGATGATCGAGGAACTGAAGGGTAAGACCGCGCATTGAGGCGGTGCCGCCGTTGCCTAAGCCGGTATTCTATGGTCCAGTCCGGTCATTCGGAAAAATTAACGCAGCGGCGGGATCATGAGCGGCGATCACAGTCATGGGCACGACAATCATCTGGACGATATGACAGCACGGGTCATGGCGCTGGAAACCGTCCTGACCGAAAAAGGCCTTGTCGATCCGGCGGCGCTGGACGCCATTATCGATACCTATGAAACGAAGGTCGGTCCGCGCAACGGGGCGCATGTCGTGGCCAAGGCGTGGAGCGATCCCGACTTCGCGGACTGGCTGAAACGCGACGCCACGGCCGCGATCGGGTCGCTAGGCTATAGCGGGCGGCAGGGCGAACATATGCGCGCCGTCTTCAACACCGACGATACTCATAACCTTGTCGTCTGTACTTTATGTTCCTGCTATCCGTGGAGCGTCCTGGGGCTGCCGCCGGTCTGGTACAAATCGCCGCCCTATCGGTCCCGTGCGGTCAGCGATCCGCGCGGCGTGCTGGCGGAATTCGGCCTGACCCTGCCGGAAGAAAAAGCCGTTCGTGTTTGGGATTCGACGGCGGAACTTCGCTATCTGGTCATCCCGCAACGTCCGGCGGGGACCGACGGTTGGGACGAAGACCGGCTGGCCACTTTGGTGACCCGGAATTCCATGATCGGTACGGAAGAGGCGTTGCAGCCATGAACGGACCGCAGGATTTGGGTGGGCGCGACGGGTTCGGTCCCGTTGCACCGGAACAGGACGAACCGCTGTTCCATGCGGATTGGGAAAAGCGCGCCATGGCCGTGACCCTGGCGGCGGGGGCGATGGGTCATTGGACCCTGGATGAGTCCCGTCATGCCCGCGAAGACCGCGATCCCGTCGAGTATCTGAGTTCGAGTTACTACAAGATTTGGATCATGGCGTTGGAGCGCCTGCTGATTCGTCACGGCTTGGTGACGCAAGACGAACTGGCGGCGGGAAAACCGTTGCATGAGACAGCGCCGCCAAACCGCGTGTTGAAGGCCGATATGGTCGCCGCCGCCCTGGCAAAGGGCGGACCTGTAGACCGCGACCCGGGCGACAGGAAACCGGCCTTTGCCGTCGGGGACCGGGTTCGGACCCGTAACCTGCAACCGACCGGGCATGTGCGTCTACCGTCCTATGCCCGCGATAAGGTCGGTACGGTGGAGGCGGTGCAGGGATATCATGCCTTCCCGGACAAGAGCGCGTTGGGTGATCGCTCGGCGGCCGAATGGATCTATACCGTCACCTTTGACGCCAAGACCCTATGGGGTGACCGGGGACGGGACGGCGATGCCGTATCGATCGATGCGTGGGAGCCGTATCTGGACCATGTCTGATACACGGAAGAATTCGGTTCCGCCGATCCAGGGGTTGCCGATCGATAATGACGAACCCGTTTTCCATGCGCCGTGGCAGGCGAAAGCCTTCGCGCTGACCGTCAAACTGCATGAGGCCGGTCTGTTCACGTGGCCCGCCTGGGCGGAGATGTTTTCCGACGTCTTGAAGGACCTGCCGTCCGACATGGGCGGCGATATCCGGTCCTCCGCCTATGCCGAAGCCTACTTTTCGGCTTGGACTGAGGCGCTGGAGCGAATGATCGCACAAGCGGGCGTCGCCGATGCGGCGCATTTGGGCGATGTCGCGGCGACATGGAAGCGGGCCGCGGAAGCGACGCCGCACGGCACGCCGATCCTCTATGAGCGTGGCCTGGAGTTGAAAAACCCGTGAGCATAAGTCTGGTGTCGTCGCCAGACATGTCGCACGTGGCGCAAATTTGTTGAATCTCCGACGCAGGCGTACAATTCATTTCGGCGCGCGGCCCCCATTCTGCGCCCCGTTCTGATCCCCCCGTACGGTAAGAGATCCACGATGACGCATTTTTCCGCCCTGTCGCTGTTCAAGAACGCCCTGTCCGGCCATAAGAATTGGCAGGAACAGTGGCCCGAACGCGAACCCAAAGCCGAATACGACGTTGTGATCGTCGGTGCCGGTGGTCATGGCCTCGGCTGTGCCCATTATCTGGCGAAGGAACACGGCATTACGAATGTCGCCGTGATCGACAAGGGCTGGTTGGGCGGCGGCAATACGGGCCGCAACACGACGATTATTCGGTCCAACTACCTGTATGACGAAAGCGCCGGTCTTTATGACCACGCCGTCGACCTGTGGGAAAACCTCAGCCAGGATCTGAACTACAACGTCATGTATTCCAAGCGCGGCGTGCTGATGCTGGCGCATAACGTCCATGACATCCAAAGCTTCCAGCGTCACATCCATGCCAACCGTCTGAACGGCGTGGACAACACCTGGCTGACGCCGGAACAGGCGAAGGAATTCTGCCCGCCGCTCAGCATCGATCCGGGTGCGCGTTATCCGGTGGTTGGCGCCGCCCTGCAGCGCCGCGCCGGGACTGCGCGCCACGATGCGGTGGCCTGGGGCTATGCCCGGTCCGCGTCTCAGCGCGGTGTGGATATCATCCAGAATTGCGCCGTGACCGCCATCCGTCGCGGTCCGGACGGCGCCGTCGAGGGTGTGGAAACGGCCAAAGGCTTCATCAAGGCGAAAAAGGTCGCCGTGTCCGCCGCCGGGAACACGACGGTGGTGCTGGATTCCGCGGGCGTGCGGATGCCGCTGGAAAGCTTCCCGCTGCAGGCGCTTGTATCCGAACCGGTGAAGCCGATCTTCCCCTGCGTTGTCATGTCGAACACGGTGCATGCCTATATCAGCCAGTCCGATAAGGGCGAATTGGTCATCGGCTCCGGCACCGATCAGTATACCAGCTATTCCCAGCGGGGCGGTCTGCCGCTGATCGAACACACGGTCGCGGCGATCTGCGAAATTTTCCCGATCTTCCGTCGCATGCGGATGATGCGGAAATGGGGCGGTATCGTCGATGTGACGCCGGACCGCTCGCCCATCGTCGGCAAGCTGCCGGTGCCGGGTCTGTATGTGAACTGCGGCTGGGGTACCGGCGGGTTCAAGGCGACCCCGGGCGCGGCGCATGTTCTGGCCTGGACGGTCGCGAAGGACGAACCGCACCCGATCAACGCGCCCTTCACGCTGGAGCGTTTCACCACCGGACGGCTGATCGACGAAGCCGCCGCCGCCGCCGTTGCCCACTAAGGCCCGTCTTAAAGAGACCGTCTTATAAGGACCGACCATCATGTTGCTGATCCACTGCCCGTACTGCGACAAGGAATTGCCGGAGCTGGAATTCGCCTATGCCGGTGAAGCCCATATCGCGCGTCCGGTCGACCCGTCCGCCCTGTCCGACGACGAATGGCGCGATTTTCTGTTCATTCGATCCAATCCGCGCGGCACGCATTTCGAACGCTGGCGCCATATCCATGGCTGTGGCCGCTTCTTCAATGCGGCGCGCGACACGGTTACGGACAAGTTCCTGACCACCTATCCCGCGGGTGAAGCCCGTCCCGACATTTCCAAACTGACCGGAAGCAAGGCATGAGCGCGTTTCGTATCGCCGGCAAGGGCCGGGTCAATCACTCCAAACCGGTCCGTTTCACCTTCGACGGCAAGACCGTTCAGGCGCTGGACGGGGATACGGTTGCGTCCGCATTGCTGGCCAATGGGATTCATCTGGTCGGCCGGTCGTTCAAGTATCACCGTCCGCGTGGCATCCTGACCGCAGGATCGGAAGAACCTAACGCGCTGGTCGGTACGACGCGCGGTCCGGGCCGATTCGAACCGAACACCCGCGCGACGATGCAGGAAGTCTTCGACGGCTTGAAGACGGAAAGCCAGAACCGCTGGCCCAGCCTGACCATGGATATCGGGTCGGTGAACGACCGGATGCACAAGCTGTTTTCGGCGGGTTTTTACTACAAGACCTTCATGTGGCCGCGCAGCTTCTGGGACAAGGTCTACGAACCTTTCATCCGCGCGGCGGCGGGTCTCGGCAAATCGCCGACGGAAGAAGACCCGGATCACTATGCGTCTCGCTTCCACCATTGCGACGTGCTGATCGTCGGCGGCGGCGCGGCCGGTCTGGCAGCGGCCTTGACCGCCGGGCGCAGCGGCGCATCGGTTGTCCTGGTCGATGAACAGTCGGAACTGGGCGGGTCGCTGCTGTCCGAACCGTCGATCGAAATCGACGGCAAGGATGCGTGGTCCTGGCTGGACGCCACGGTCGCCGAATTGTCCGGCATGGCCAATGTGCGGATCATGACCCGCACGACGGCCATCGGCTATTATCATCAGAACATGGTCGGCCTGTGTCAGAAGTTGACGGACCATATGGCGACACCGCCGGCGGATGCGCCGCGCGAACGCCTCTGGCGTGTCCGGGCGAAGCAGGTCGTGCTGGCCCAGGGCGCCTCGGAAAAGCCGCTTGTCTTTGACGGCAACGACCGGCCCGGTGTCATGATGGCCGGGGCCGCGCAGACCTATCTGAACCGCTTCGGCGTGACGGTCGGCCGCTATGCGGCGGTGGTGACCAGCCATGACAGCGCCTGGTACGCGGCTTTCGACCTGCTGACGGCGGGTGTGAAAGTCAACGCCATCGTGGATACGCGGGCACAGGTCGATCCGACCCTGGTCGATTCCGCCCGCGCGCTGGGCATCGACGTGTTTCTCAGCAGCACCGTCACGGGCACCTCGGGACGCAAGCGCGTCACGTCGATGACCGTTGCGCCGGTAACCGACGGCAAAGTGTCCGGCGGGTCCCATGTCGTGGCCTGCGACACCGTCCTGATGTGCGGCGGCTGGACGCCGAACCTGCATCTGTTCTCCCACACTAAGGGGTCCTTGATCTGGGACGACGAGAACAAAGTCTACTTGCCGCATGAAAAGACCGAGGAATGCCAGGTCGCGGGCGCGGGCCGTGCCGTCTGGGGCATCGCCGATACGCTGAAAGACGGGGCCGACGCCGGTGCCGCGGCGGTGAAGAGCCTCGGCAAGTCCGGTGCGGCGGTTACTTTCACGGTGTCGAAGGATCGGACCGGTAGTGGCGAAACCCATCGCGAATTGCCGACCGACGGCGATCCGGGATCGGCGCGGGCCTTCATCGACTTCCAGAATGACGTGCAGGCGAAGGATATCCGTCTGGCCGTGCGTGAGGGCATGAAGTCGATCGAACATGTGAAGCGCTACACCACCAACGGCATGGCGACCGATCAGGGCAAGCTCAGCAACATCAACGGGTTGATGATTGCCTCCGACGCGCTGGGCCGTGACGTGAAACAGGTCGGTCTGACGACCTTCCGTCCGCCCTATACGCCGACGACCTTCGGCGCGCTGGCGGGCTATCACAAGGACGGTCATTTCGAAATCACCCGGAAGACGACCATCGACAGCTGGGCGGAAGAAAAAGGCGCGGTCTTCGAACCGGTCGCCCTGTTCCGCCGTGCGCGTTACTTCCCGCAGGGCAGTGAAGACATGCATGCGGCCGTCAACCGCGAATGCAAGGCGACCCGCACGTCGCTGGGCATGTTCGACGCGTCGACCCTGGGCAAGATCGAAGTGGTCGGCCCGGATGCGGTCGAATTCATGAACCGCATGTACACGAATCCCTGGACGAAACTTCAGCCGGGTCGCTGCCGTTACGGTTTGCTGCTGGGGGAAGACGGGTATATCCGGGATGACGGCGTGATCGGTCGCCTGACGGAAGACCGTTTCCACGTGACCACGACGACCGGCGGCGCGCCGCGCGTCCTGAACATGATGGAAGATTATCTTCAGACCGAATGGCCGGACCTGAAAGTTTGGCTGACCTCCACCACCGAACAATGGGCGGTGGTCGCGCTGAACGGTCCGAACGCCCGTAAACTGCTGGAGCCGCTGGTCGAAGGTCTGGATATCTCCGACGAGGCCTTCCCGCATATGTCGGTGGCGGATTGCACGGTCGGCGGTCTACCTGCGCGTCTGTTCCGTGTCAGCTTCACCGGGGAACTGGGTTTCGAAGTGAACGTACCGGCCCGCTACGGTCTCCAGCTTTGGGAGATGTTGTGGGAAGCCGGACAGCAATACGATATCTGCCCCTACGGTACGGAAACGATGCACGTTCTGCGCGCCGAAAAGGGTTATATCATCATCGGCCAGGACACGGACGGCACGGTTACGCCGGACGATGCCGGGATTTCCTGGGCCATCGGCAAGGCGAAACCGGATTTCGTCGGTAAGCGATCGCTCGCGCGCCCGGATTTGGTTGCGTCGGGCCGCAAACAGTTGATCGGTCTGTTAACCGTCGATCCCAAGACCGTGCTGGAAGAAGGCGCGCAGATCGTCGACGACCCGAAACAGCCGATCCCGATGAAGATGCTGGGCCATGTCACCTCCTCCTATTGGAGCGAGGCGCTGGGTCGGTCCATCGCCATGGCGGTTGTTGAGGACGGCCGCGCGCGGGACGGTAAGTCGGTCTATATCCCGATGCCGAACGGCGTGATTGAAGCGACGGTGCAGGCCAGCACCGTATTCTATGACCCCGAAGGCGCGCGCCTGAAGCTTTAACGGAGAAGACGACCATGGTTGAAATCACGCGCCTGCCGGAAGAAGCCCGGTTCAGTTTCCGTGTCGCCGCGGGAGGCGTCGCCGCCGCGTCCAAGGCGTTCGGCGTCGATCTGCCGACGACCATCGGCGGGATGGCCGCGAACGGTAGCCGCCGCGCCCTGTGCCTGGGGCCGGACGAATGGCAGTTGGATGCCGCCGCAAGCGAACGCGACGCGGTCGTGGCCGCCTTCGCCGGTATCTATGCCGACACGCCGCACAGCCTCGTTGAGGTCACGGACCGGGAATTCACCTATCAGATTTCCGGCGAACAGGCCGAGGAACTGCTGACCGTCGGGGTGCCGCGCGACATGGCGCTGGTCACGGTCGGATCGGGCACGCGGACTCTTTTCGACACGGTGCCCGCCATTCTGGTACGGGAAGCGGACAACCGCTTCACCCTGTCGGTCTGGCGCAGTTTCGCCCCTCATGCGGAAGAACTGCTGCATATCGCGAATAAGGAATTCGCGGCAGGTCTCTGACGACGGAAACAGCCCTTTCGAACCCCGCTCGACTTCTCTAAGGTCCGCCCAACGAGAATAGCTTGAGCGGGGTTTTTCATGTCCGAAACGGCGGATGTCATCGTCGTCGGCGGCGGCATTGCGGGCATTGGTGCCGCGGCGATGCTCAGCGGAGACGCCAAAGTCATCGTTCTGGAAACCGAAGACGCGCCGGGCCGTCATTCGACGGGCCGCTCGGCGGCGATCTTCATCCGGAATTACGGCAATGCGGTGCTGCGCAGTCTGAATGCGGCATCCGCCCCGTTCCTGGAATCGCCTGAAATTCTGGACCTTACGTCGGTCCTGTCCCCGCGTGGCGAATTGCTGGTGGCGGGTGAAGAGGACCTGCCGGAACTGGAAGCCTATCTGGACGGCGCGGTCGGCATCGAACGCATGACGCCGGAACAGGCGGTCGAACTGGTGCCGATTCTCCGCAAGGAATTGCTGGTGGCGGCGGCGTATGAACCGGACGCGCAGGACATCGATGTCGATCGCCTGTTCCAGGGGTACATTCGGTATCTGCGCCACAATGGCGGGACCATTGCGACCAAGGCCCCGGTGGAAGCGCTGTCCCGCGACAACGGCGTTTGGACTGTCACGGCGGGCGGTGACACTTATCAAGCCCCGATCGTCGTGAATGCGTCGGGCGCATGGGCCGATGTCCTTGCCGGATTGGCCGGACTGTCCCCGATCGGTATTCAGCCGATGCGGCGGACGGCGGCGATCCTGCCCGCGCCGGAAATTGAGGGGTTCGACCGTTGGCCGTTATTCGCCGCCGCGTCGGAGGAATGGTATGCGAAGCCGGAAGCCGGGACCCTGATGGTTTCCCCCGCCGACGAGGACCCGGTCGATCCGCACGATGCCTGGGCCGACGATATGGTGCTGGCGGAAGGCCTGTACCGGTTCGAACAGGCCGTCAATTATCCCGTCACCCGCGTGGAGCGTAGTTGGGCGGGCTTGCGTAGTTTCGCACCGGATCGCAGCCCCGTTGTCGGTTTCGACCCGCGCTGCGACGGCTTTTTCTGGCTGGCGGGGCAGGGCGGTTACGGCATCCAAACCGCGCCCGCACTATCCACGCTGGCTGCCGATCTGTGTCTGGGGCGCGACTGCGGTCTGGACGCCGAAACGGTTTCGGCACTCTCGCCGGGCCGTTTTCTTTCTTGAACCCCGAAAGGAAATCTCATGAGTGATATTACCCGTCTCGACCCCGGCCCACGTATGAGCCAGGCCGTCGTCCACAACGGTATCGTCTATCTGGCCGGTCAGGTCGGCACGGCAGGCGCCAGCGTCACCGAACAGACGAAAACGGCCCTGGCTGCCGTCGAGGAACTGCTGGCCAAGGCCGGGTCCGACAAGTCGCGGATCCTGCAGGCGACTCTCTGGCTGGCCGACATGGCGGATTTTGCCGAAATGAACGCGGTTTGGGACGCCTGGGTCGACCCGAACAACACGCCTGCCCGCGCCACGGGCGAAGCGAAATTGGCCACGCCGGAGTACAAGTTCGAAGCGATCATCGTCGCGGCGGTCAAGTAATCCGCACCGGGCTTGCGGACGGCCCCCGACGTTCCCGGGTTGAGCAAGCCCGCGTCATTGTGTAACCAAAAGCGCGCTGGGTCGGATTAGGCTCGGCGCCTTTTCCGTTCCAGGGAGCATGTCGTGAAAAATAGCGGGTCAGACCCTCGCGGGTTGTCGGTTCGGACGATCGCCGTCGGGGTGTCGTTGGGGGCTGCCGTACCCGCACTCGCGATCGGTAAGGCGGCGATGGCGCCTTTCCTGGCGGTGGCACTGATCGGTGTCTTATCCAGCCTCACGACCCGCGCGGCGTGGGACGAGGTTTTCAGGCGTATTGTCTCTCCCTTGGGGATGACGCTCGGCGCTGGGTTTCTGCTGTGGCTGAGCAGTGCGTTGTTGTCGGACCATGTCTGGGCATCGGTGGAAACGGTCATCCGCACGGTCGCCATGGTTTTTGCGGGATTGTTGTTTTCCGTTTTCCTGGATGAGGATTCGGACCGGCGGCAGATTATGGGGCGGGCGCTTGTCTGGATATCGCTCGCTGTCATCCTATTCGTGGTGGCGTGCTTTTATCTCGGCGATCATATCGACGGTTTTGTACGCGCGGTAGGGGGCGGCGAATGGGCGTCGGCGCAGGTTCGTTTCAAGATGTTCGGGTCCGCGGTTGTTTGTTTGCTTCCGGTTGTCTTCTACTTCGGTCTTCGGATCGGGGGGTCGGTAAAGTGGGCTGCATTTTCCTGTGTGCCCTTGGTCATGCTGGAACTTTACGCCGATGGTGTGGAGCCCAGCTATTCCGGTATTCTTGGTATGGTTGGCAGCTCGGCCTTCGTGGCGGTCGTCTTGCTGCTTGGACGGATCAGACCCGCCATGCGCCGTATTGTATTGTCGGTTCTACTTGTCGGCGCGCTGGGCGGAGCGGTTGTGTTCCTTGAAGCCCTGCCCAAGCCGCCGGCCCCGCCGGTGCCGCAAATGAACGTGCCGTTCCCCGATTGGCACAGGCAGGTTATCTGGGGTTTCACCTGGGAGCAGTTAAAGTCGTCGCCTGTGCTTGGGGTCGGACCGAACACGATCAGCAAGGTTCCGGGCGCGCATGACATCATTCCCGGTATGAACCAGGAATATATCCCCGCCCACCCGCATAATTGGGTTCTGGAAATCGGCTCGGAAACTGGCATTCTGGGGCTGTCGGCCTTTGTTGCTGCTTTGCTGATGTTCGTACGCCGGTACTCCGTGCGCGTTGTGGCGGGTCGATGCGATGGCTGGGCGGGCCTCTTCTTGATGGGGGTCTTTTGGTCCAGCGCCATGGTGAACTTTTCGATTTGGGCTGCGTGGTGGGTGTTGGTGTTTGTCTTGCTTGTCGCCTTACTTCCCTGGAACGAGAAAGGGCGCAAGCCGTGGCCCGGCGAGAAAGGTTGAGCGAATGACGGAACGGGCGGAAGATCACGGCATTTCCGATCTGCCCGTCGGCACGGTTCGGGATCTGCGATGGACCGTCCGTGCGGAGGATGTGGACGCCTTCGCGGCGTTGAGCGGCGACTTCAATCCGCTTCATATCGACGACGATTATGCGCGATCCCAAGGATTCCCGGCACGGGTTGCGCATGGTTTCCTATTGGGTGCGAAAGTATCCGCGCTGGTGGGGATGCTGTTGCCGGGGCGCCGTTGCCTGTTGTTGGATCACTCCCTGTCGTATCCTAAGCCGGTGCATGTCAGTGACGATGTGACCCTAACCGGGACGGTCGCGGCGCGGCATGAAGAAATGAGCCTGATTGAAGTGAAATTGCGCGCAACCGTCATACGGGACGAAATAGCGACGACAGTGGCCAGGGGAAAGGCGACATGCAAGATCCTGTACTGATTGTCGGTGCGTCGGGAACGATCGGCGGGGCCGTCGCGCGACGGTTGAAGGCTGAAAAGCGTGCCGTCGTTTTACATGGTGGCACAGACTCCGACCGCCTTTTGTCATTGGGGCGGGATTTGAACAGCCCTACCGTCAGCGGCGATTTAAGCGACGTCGAAACCGTGGCGGCAATCGCGGCGCGCGAAGACCTGGGTATGGATCGGCTTTCCGGGATCGTCTTTGCCGCTGCCCGACCGTTTCCGCACAAGCTGACCTTGCGCACGGACTGGACTGTGTTCCAGGATCAGATCGACAGCCAATTGAAGGCGCTGCACACGATATCCACAGGCCTCATTCCGGCGATGAAGAACCGTCCGGGCGGCGCCCGGATCGTCGTGTTGTCGACGGAATACGTCTTGGGCATGCCGCCGCAGAAAATCGCGCCCTATGCGGCAGCGAAGGCTGCGCTCACGGCCTATGCCAAAGTCCTCGCGCAGGAGGTGTTGAAGCACGATATTCGCGTACATATTCTTGCCCCGGGGATGGTGCCCTCGGCCCTCACGGCCGATATGCCGGACGAATATCTGGCACAGGTGGCGGACGGCATGCCGGAAAAGCGTCTGACGGCGGCAGAAGACGTCGCGGATGTGTGCAGCTTCCTTCTCCGGCCGGCGGGGGATACGCTCTATGGGACGGTCGTTCCGGTTTCCAGGGCGCCTCGGCGGGTCTGATCGAACGGCGTGGAGTTTTTGGCGACCATGGCGGAAATGAACGAAAAACTTCAGTCGATCAAACAGGCATTGAACGATCCCCTGTTGCTCGACCGGCCCGTGGATGAGTTGCGAAAACTCGCGAAACGTCTGAGCAAGTTCAAACAGGATTTGCCCCCTTTTCGCCGGCAGGCCCGAATAGCCATGGGGGGTGGAATCACGACCGCCTATGTCGCGGAAATCCTGCCTTTGTTCCTGGCCCAGCGTGGAATAGATGCGGAAATTCGCGATGCGGATTACGGCACCTATCGTTTCGAAATACTGGATGGGACAAGCGGCTATCACGCTTTTGTGCCGGACGTTACCATTCTGCTGCCCGGGCAAGGCGATCTTCGCCATGCGCCGCTGCCGGGTGTCGGTCCCGACGAAGCCGCATCCTGCGCCGCGCGGGAGGCAGCTGACTGGCTAACAATGTGGTCGCAGGTCAAGGGACAGGTGATCCAGACAGGGTTCTCAATGCCGCCGCAACGTCCGTTGGGTGAATTGGACGGGGGCGTGCCGGGGGGACTGTTGAACCACATCCGGCGTGTGAATTTGGCGATGGCCGATGCCGCCCCGGCATCCGTTTCCTTCGTGGATATGGAGGCGCTATCCGCCCGGCAGGGTGCTGCGCTATGGCAAGACGAACGTCTCTACCGGATCGCCAAGCAGCCTTTCGCCATGGAGGCATTGCCGTTCCTCTGCAACGCGCTGGCGGCATCGACCGCCGCGGCGCTGGGCTGTGCGCGTAAAGCACTGATCCTGGATTTGGACAACACGCTGTGGGGCGGCGTCATCGGCGATCAAGGTGTCGGCGGCATCGAATTGGGGCCGGAAACAGCGAATGGGGAATCCTATTCGGCGTTCCAGCGCTATTTGAAGGCACTGTCCGCGCGGGGGGTGCCGTTGTGCGTCTGTTCCAAGAACGATCACGACACCGCGCTGGAACCGTTCCGGCAACATTCCGGCATGGTATTGGCCGAATCCGACATTGCCTGTTTCGTCGCGAATTTCGGAAACAAGGCTGATAATATCCGGGCGATCGCGAAGTCTCTCAATCTTGGCCTGGATGCGTTTGTCTTTGTCGATGACAGCCCGGTGGAATGCGCCCAGGTCCGTCGCGAACTGCCCGAAGTCTGGACCATTGAACTGTCGGGGGATCCGTCCGGTTTTGCGACGCAGGTCGATCGGATCGATGCGTTCCCGATCACCCGATTGACGGATGAAGACCTGACGCGCGCGGAAAGCTATAAGGCGATGGCGGCGGTTCACGATGCGGTCGACAGCGGTTCCGATCTCGACGGGTTCCTGAAGGACCTTTCCCCCGTTGCGGTGTTCGAGGCGGTGCGGCCGGAAACCGTCGAACGGATTTGCCAACTGATCGCGAAAACCAATCAATTCAAACTGAACCCGACCCGCTTCGATGTGCCGGAAATCGAACAACGCGCGGACACCGTGCTGGCCGTCCGATTGAAGGATCGTTTGCAGGATTATGGCATCGTTTCCGTCGCCGTGGCGGAGGTCGACGGCGATGTGCTTGAGGTGCGGAACTGGGTGATGAGCTGCCGCGTGTTTTCCCGCCGCCTGGAATACAGAATCCGCGAAGAGCTTGCCGTCATGGCGGATCGTTTCGGGTGTAAGATGTTGCGGCTGACCTATACGCCGTCCGGGCGTAACGGGTTGCTCGGCGATGTGTTGCCGAAACTGGGATTTGTTGAAACATCGGCTGATGGGGTCTATGAGGCTGCATGCGCGCCGCCGGATGAAATGCCGCCGCATTTCATGACGCGCGATACCGGAATGCCCGATACGGAAGCGAAAGAATACGCCCTATGACGCATGACCAGATCCTCCAAAATCTGAACGAAGTTTTCTGCGATATCTTCGACGATGAAGACATCGTATTGACCCGGGATACGACGGCGGAAGACATCGAGGAATGGGACAGCCTCAATCAGATCAAAATCATCCTGGCATGCGAAAAGAAGTTTAATGTCCGCCTGAATGCGCGGGATATCAATTCGCTGGAAAATGTCGGGGCCATGGTGGACCTGCTTGCCGGTTTGAATCCGTCAGCAAGCTGATCCGGCGATGCTGTTCAGCAGTCGGGAATTCCTCTTCGTCTTTCTGCCGATTGCGCTGTTGCTCTACCATGGGGCCCGGCATCTTGCGGGCGGCAAGGCCGCGCTTCTGATCCTAAGCGTTACATCGCTGTTCTTCTACGGCTGGTGGAACCCGCCCTACCTTCTATTGTTGCTCGGGTCGATCGCCGGGAACCTTTTGCTCGCGCGGGCTATTAAGAAAAAGGGAAGCGGCTGGTTGTTGACGGTCGGCGTCGCGGCCAACCTTGCCGTCATCGGTTACTTTAAGTACCGGAATTTCTTTATCGAAAATATTGGCTATCTGGTCGGCGAAAGCTGGGACCTCGGCCCGATCTTTGTACCGCTGGCGATTTCCTTTTTCACCTTCCAGCAGATCGCTTTCCTCTGCGATGTCGCGGACGGGAAGGCCGATCCGAAAGATGGCCTTGGTTTCGTGACCTTCGTGGCGCTGTTTCCCCAGCTAATCGCCGGACCTATCGTCCTGTATCGCGAAATGACCCTTCAATTCGACGCCGTCGAAAAGGGGGAAGGAAAGGGCTGCACGCTTGTTGCGGCGGGGCTCGTGGTGTTTGTCCTTGGTCTGTTTAAGAAGGTGGTGCTGGCGGATTCGATCGGCCCCTATGCCGATGCAGCTTTTGTAAGCGTCGATACGCTCACCTTCCTGGAAGCCTGGGCCGCAGCGTTGGCCTATAGCTTCCAGCTATATTTCGATTTCTCCGGCTATTCGGACATGGCTGTGGGTCTCGGCCTGATGCTGGGGTTCAGTTTGCCGATCAATTTCGACACGCCGTTCCGGGCGGTGTCGATGATCGATTTCTGGAAACGTTGGCATATCACCATGACGCGTTTCTTCATGATGTATCTGTTCTCGCCGATCGCCCTCGCGCTGACCCGTTTTTCGATGGAACGCCGTCTGGCGGCGACCGGTGAGTTCGTGCTCGCCGTTGCCTTGCCGATCATTGTCACCTTCCTACTATCGGGGCTATGGCATGGGGCCGCATGGACCTATGTCGCCTTCGGCGGTGTGAATGCGGTCGGGCTTGTCGCGAACCACGCCTGGAAGAAGGGTAAGCTGCCGAGATTGCCGCGCCTCCTGGGGTGGGTATTGACCATGCTGACGGTGGTGGTGTCGTTTGTTTTCTTCCGCGCCGAAACTCTTGCTGATGCGGGCCATTTGCTGGCGCTGATGGCGAATCCCGCGACGATCGTGATGCCCAATTGGCTGTCCGGTATCGCGGACACCGTCGGCCTGCCTTGGCATACGCTCAGATTTTTCGCGACCGGCAGCTATACGATCCGACTGGCGGCCTGGCTGGCTGTTCTGCTGCCGCTGTCGCTTTTGATCCCCAATCTATCCAAAAATGCGTTGTCGTTGCGGTTCGGCTGGGGAACCGCCTTCGCGATTGCCGGGATGGCGTGGCTGTCCCTGTCGTTGCTCGACCGGCCCCAAGCCTTCATCTACTTCCAGTTCTAGGAGAGGATGATGGGGCCGACGGAAATCCGCTTTCTTGCATTTCGCTTACCTTTCGCTGCTTTGGCGCTGGCCTTGGTCGTCGAACTGGCCGCCTGGGGGGTGTCGGGCGTCGGGTTGCAGCGTCACCCGCTGGACCGCACTGTGGCGGCACTGTCGTCCGGAATGGTCGCGGGCGATACGGTGCTGCTGGGGGACAGCGTTACCCAGGACGTGGCCGGGATGTTCCGATTGGCCGATCCCGGCAGAGTGGCCAATCTGACCACGAACAAGGCAAGCGGCCCGCTGGGAAGCGTTTTGTTGCTGCGGCGGTATCTGGAACAAGCGCCGTCGGTGCGCCGGGTGGTCGTCGCCGCCACGCCGGAATTCTTCACCTATATGCCGGACGGGGAAACCGCTCGGGTCTATCTATCGTCAGTCTTCACGCGCGAGGATGAACGACCGGTCCTGTCTGCCGCGGGATTGCCGATGGAAAGCGACGACTGGAAGCCCGCGATCCTGGATTTCGAGGCACGGGTTTTCGATCGTCTTTCGGCACTTGTCTTGGCGCAGCCCTTGCCCGCCGGGGACCGGGAACCGGACCCTGCGCTGCCGGTCGAAGACCGGGGTGGAAACGCCGTCAAGGAAGACGCGATCAAGACCCGGATGGTGGCAGACATGCCCATCGATCCCGGCGCGTCCATCGCGATTGAAAGTTTATGCACGCTGGCCAAAGAGCGGAATATCGCCCTTGATGTCGTATGGGCGCCCGTGCCGGACAGTGTGTATCGATTTTGGCTTTCCGCCGGAACGCTGCGAGACCTGCGGGACCGTATCGCCGACCTTGGCGGCGGGGCCTGCGGGCAGGTTCGGTTCCACGACATGAATAACGCGCGCCGATACCCGGATTTCGCATTTCGGGATTCCGATCACCTGCGGCGTCCGGGATGGACCAACGTCTATGCCCTGGCGCTCAAAGACTTTCTCGCCGAATAGTCACGCTCTGAGTTTCCAATATTATTCACCTTTGTATCGCGTCGGGCAGCGCCCGCGTTCCTAAAATGCTGAAAGGCATTTGACGGGGTGATTGACGGTTCGGGGCAAAGATAACAATATGAAAATGCATTTATCGAATTGCCTAGCCTGCCGACACTTGGCGAAGAAAAACAGGGGCTGGCATCAACACGAGGGAGAGAAACATGATGGGGACGAAATCACTTCTGTCGGCGGTCGCCGGTCTGGCGTTTGCCGCTACCGCGTTCACCGCGCCGGCCCAGGCCGAAGAAGTCACCTTGAACGCGGTCAGCGGCTTCGCCGAAGGCACGATCTTTTCGCGCCATTTCGAAGAGTTCATCGACATGGTGAACGAGACCGGCAAGGGCCAGGTTCAGATTTCCTACAAAGGCGGTGGCGGTAAGGTCATCAATCCATTCGAACTGGGCGATGCCGTCCGGTCCGGGGTGGTGCAGATCGGCAACCTGCCGGGCGCGTTCTATACGAAGCTGCTGCCGGAAATCGACGCCGTCAAAATGTCCGAATACACGATCACGGAAGAACGTGAGAACGGCGCCTGGGCCTATATGAACGACCTGCACATGCAAAAGATGAACGTCTATCATCTGGCGCGGCAGACGGAATGCATTCCGTTTCATCTCTACCTCAACAAGCCGATCGACAGCCCCGACCTGACGGGTCTGAAAATCCGCGTGACGCCGATCTACCGCGCCTTCTTCACGGCGCTGGGGGCGACCGCCATTCAAACCAAGCCGGGTGACGTCTATACCGCGCTGGAACGCGGAGCGGTCGATGGCTACGGCTGGCCGAGCCAGGGGATTTTCGACCTGGGTTGGGCGGAAGTGACGAAGTATCGTGTCGACCCGTCCTTCTATCGCTCCTCCGTCGAGTTCATCATCAACCTCGATGCCTGGAACGGGTTGGACGAAGCCCAGAAGAAAGTTCTGCAGGACGCGGCCTTCGAAATCGAAAAGGGCTGCGAAGCCGAGAAGGTGAAATCCGCGGCAGAACTGAAGCGTCAGGAAGAGGCCGGTATCCAGGTCATCTCCTTCACCGGTGCGGATGCCGAAAAGTATCTGGAAACCGCGCGTGAGGCCGGCTGGGCGGAGTTCATCAAGACGAACCCCGAGAACGGCGAAAAAATCAAAGGTCTGCTGACCAAGTAAGGGTTAGGCTCTCGTCCCGGCGCAACGGCTGAATGCCGGGCGTCGGGACTTTTGTATATAAGGGCTGGTTAAGAAGAGATTTCGGGAGGGATGGGACGTGTCGAAACTGGTGTCCTGGTATGATGGATTTCTGCTCTGTCTGGGCTATTTGGGCGGCATCTGTTTGGGGCTGATTGCTGTGATGGTCAGCCTGGACGTCATCCTGCGGAATATCGGGACCGCCAGCTTCCCCTGGCTTCTCGAAAGCGTCGAATACGCGCTGTTCGCCGTCAGTTTTCTGTTGGCGCCCTGGGTCCTCAATCAGGGAAGCCATGTGCGCGTCGACGTGCTGGTCACGAAGCTGCCGGGAAAATGGGCGCATAGGCTCGATATCCTGGCCGACACTCTGGGCTTCGCGGTTTGCGCCCTGTTCACCTGGTACGGTAGCCGCGTCGCGGTCAAGGCGTTCGAACGCGGGGAACTGATCTTCAAGGAACTGATCTTCCCCGAATGGTGGCTGATGGCGATCCTGCCTGTGGCGGGTATCCTGCTGACCGTGGAATTCGCCCGGCGGCTTGCGGGCCATAGAATCGCGCCGCCGCTGACGGAGGGGCTGTAATCATGGATTGGGGTCTTTCCCTGACGCTGCTGATCGGCGGCATGGTCTTATTGATGGCGTTCGGCCTGCCGGTCGCCTTTGCCTTTCTGGGCATCAACCTGCTGGGCGCCTTCATCTTCCTGGGGGGCGAGGCGGGGCTGGAGCAGGTCGCGCGGAACACCGTCGCCGCGCTCAGCAATTTTTCTCTGGCGCCGATCCCGCTGTTCCTGCTGATGGGCGAAATTCTGTTTCATACGGGCGTCGCCTTCCGCGCTATCGATGCGATTGATCGCTTAATCACGAAAGTGCCGGGGCGTCTGTCCATCGTCGCGGTCGGGGGCGGGATCGTCTTTTCCTCCTTATCCGGGTCGACCATCGCGAATACCGCCGTTCTGGGCAGCGCCCTGCTGCCCGACATGCTGAAGCGGGGCTATCACCCGACGATCGCCATGGGACCGATCATGGCCACCGGGTCGATCGCGATGTTGATCCCACCGTCGGCATTGGCCGTGTTGCTGGGCTCCCTCGCCGGGATGTCGATTTCCCAACTGCTGATCGCCGGGATCGTGCCGGGCTTCCTGATGGGGGCGGCGTTCTTGCTCTACATCATCGTGCGCTGCCGGCTGAACCCGTCTTTGGCCCCGTCCTATGAGGTGGAGGCGATGCCGTTCTGGGATCGGGTGAAGCCGTCCCTGGTCTATGTCGTGCCGCTGTTTACGATCTTCGTCGTCGTCGTCGGCAGTATCCTGGCCGGTTGGGCGACACCGACAGAATCGGCGGCGCTGGGCTCCGTCGCCGCGTTCCTGGCCTGCTTGGCCTATGGGCGGGTCACTGTGAAGAACATGATGGTGTCGCTGCTGGAAACGGCGAAGATTTCGGTGATGGTGCTGTTCATCATCGGCGCGTCGCTGACCTTCTCGCAAATCCTTGCCTTCTCCGGCGCGGCGGATGGGCTGCTCGGCTGGATTCAAGGATTCGATCTGTCGTCCTTCGCCCTGTTGCTGGCGATGCTGGTGGTCTTGCTGTTCCTGGGGTGCTTCATGGATCAGGTCAGCATGATCCTGATCACGCTGCCTTTCTTCATACCGCTGGCGCAGGCTGCCGGGTTCGACATGATCTGGTTCGGCGTATTGATGCTGGTCGTGATGGAAATCAGCTTCACCACGCCGCCCTTCGGCATGTTGCTCTACGTCATGAAGGGGGTCGCGCCGCCCGGCATCACCATCGGCGATGTTTACCGGTCGACCTATCCCTTCATCCTGCTGGAACTGATCGTGCTGGCGCTGATTGTCCTGGTCCCGGAACTGGCGACCGGACTGCCCGACTGGATCCGACGCTGATCAGAAGCGTCCGGAACCGTCGTAGAACCAGTCTTCGGGATACGGGTACCACCATTCCTGGACCTCCGGTTTGGCGTCGATGATGACCATCTTCGTCTGTCGGAACGCGTCCAGTCCGTGGCGGCCCAGTTCCCGTCCGGTGCCGGACAGCTTCCAACCGCCGAAGGGCAGGGCGTCGTTGTCGATCAACGGGTTGTTGACCCAGACCATGCCGGATTCGTATTCCTCCGCCGCCTGCATGGCCTCGCCCATATCCGACGTGAAGACGGAGGCGCCGAGACCGAAGTCGCTGTCATTGGCGAGGCGCAGGGCCTCGTCGAAGCTGGAGACTTTGCAGATCGACGCGACGGGGCCGAAGACTTCCTCCCGCATGATGCGCATATCCGGCGTGACCCCGGTCAGGATCGTCGGTTCGTAGAACCAGCCGGTGTTGTAATCCGGCGGTACGCGCCCGCCGATGACGGCCTTCGCGCCGTTGGCGACGGCGTCGCCGACCAGATCGATAACCTTGTTGCGGGCCGCCTCGCTGACCAGGGGGCCGATTTCCGATTTTTCCAGGCCCGGTCCGACGCGCAGTTTCGATGCGGCTTCGGCGAAACGGGTGACGAAAGCGTCATGCACCTTCTCATCTACGAAGAACCGTTCGGCGGAGGTGCAAATCTGGCCGGACAGATGGAAGGCCGCCGTGACCGATCCCGGCACCGCGACGTCCAGCGGCGCGTGTTCGGAAATGATCATCGGGTCGCTGCCGCCCGCTTCGATGACGCAGGGTTTCATCTGTTCCGCGCAGGCCATGTTGACCATCTTGCCCGCCGCGACGCTGCCGGTGAAGGCGACCGCATGGGTGTTCTTGGACCGGATCAGCGCCTGGGCCGTTTCCGCCCCGCCGGTGACGCAGGACACCATGCCCGGGGCGAGGATTTTGAAATGCTCCATGAATTTCAGCGTGCAGAGCGATGTCGCTTCCGCCGGCTTCACGATACAGGCATTCCCGGCGGCCAGCGATGCCGCCAGGGTCCAGCACATCAATAGGATGGGGAAGTTGAACGGCATGATATGGACGCTGACGCCATAGGGTTCATAGCGGGAAAACTGGAACGATCCGGTTTGGGTCGTCCCGGCGATCTTGCCCGCCTCGTCCCGCGCCAATTCGGCGTAGTAGCGGAAGATGGCCCCGCAATTCGCCAATTCGCCCGTCGCTTCCGGATAGGGTTTGCCCATTTCGCGGACCATCAGAATGGCCACGTCGTGGAAGTCCGTCGTTTCGATGGAATCCGCGATCTTGTGCAGCAGCTTGGCGCGAGACTTCGCGTCCATGCGCTTCCAGGACTTTTGGGCCGCATTGGCGTCGGCGATAACCGTTTCCACCTGGGCGTCGGTGCACAGCGCGATCCGACCGACTTCCGCCAGGCTGGCAGGGTCGATCAGTGTCTTGGTCGCGGCGCCGTCCAGGATCGGGTAGGCGTTCCCGGCGAAGATGCGGGGGGCGAAAGTGTCGAAGTCGGTCATTACGGTCTCCTAGTGCCTGTCAGCCCCATTCAGCGGGCGGCGGCAACGGTGCGTCGAATGTCGGCAGATGGGTCGCGAACCAGTCCGCGACCGGCGCCAGGTCCGGCGCGGTTTCCAGGTGGCGGCGCAACAGCCGGACCACGCGGGGAATGTGGATCAGGTATTTCGGTTTGCCGTCCCGCTTCATCAGACGGGTGAAGATCCCGGCGACCTTCGCATGCCGCTGCGCGCCGAGGGCACGGTACCAGCGGTCGAAGGCGGCTTCGTCTTCCAGCATAGTGCCCATCCCCGCGATATATCGGGCGCGGCAGCGGGCAACGATATCCGCATCAATGTCCCGGCGCGCGTCTTCCAGCAGGGAAACGAGGTCATAGGCGCGGGGGCCGATCAGCGCGTCCTGAAAGTCCAGCAGACCGCAGGCGGCCGCCCCGTTGCGACCGTCCAGTCGCATCAAGTTGTCGACGTGATAATCGCGCAGGACCAGCGTATCCGGCACCGGTGGAAGGCTATCGAATACCGTCCGCCATGCGCGGGCATAGTCCTCCCGAACTTCCGGCAGGCAGGCATGCCCGGTCTGGGCAGGGTAGAGCCATTCCGGCAGCAGCAACGCTTCGCGAAGCAACACATCCATGTCGTATGGCGGGACATCCAGGGCGGCCACCCCTTCCGCGCGATGCAGGGCGATCAATGCGTCCGTTGCCAGATCGTAGAGCGGGCCGTCGGCCGTCCCCCGCGCGAAGAGATTGGTGAAGGTCCCGTCGCCGAAATCCTCCAGCAGCAGGAATCCTCGATCCGCGTCTTGGGCCAGGATGCGCGGGGCGCTGAGGCCCAAGGAAACCAAGTGCTCGTCGACGGCGATATAGGGGTGCACGTCTTCCTTGTCCGGCGGGGCGTCCATGATCAGGGTGGACGTCCCGTCGGCACGGTTCAGGCGATAGTACTGGCGGAAGGACGCATCGGCGGGCAGCGCCGTTTCCGGCGCATCGCCCCATCCGGCGGCGACGGCAAAGGCGCGCCGCGCCGCGTTCCGGTCGGTCCCGGTCATCGAATCATATAGACCTTACGGATCGTTTCATGGACGCGGCATGTCCCTTTCCAGTCTTGCGGGAAGAAGGCCGCCGTGTCCGGGACGATCTCGATCACTTCCCCGGACTCGTGGGTATAGGTGCAGCGGCCCGACAGGAAGTGACAGAATTCGTCTTTCGTCACATGGCATTCCCAATAGCCCGGCGTGCAGATCCAGATGCCGCTTTCCGGCGATCCGTCCGGGCCTTTGTACAGCAGCTTGCCGGAGGTGCGGGACTCGCCCTCGATCATCGTCGGGATCACGCCCCAATCAACGATATCTTCGACGTCCATCGGGTTGTGCAGTACGGGGGTGGGGGAAAAGTCACTCATGGATGCGCCCTTTCTAGCGGAGCATGTAAACGCTTCGAATGGTTTCGAAGACTTCGACGGTACCGGACCAGTCCTCGCGAAAATGCACGACGGTGCCGGGGGTGATCTGGATTTCCTCCCCGTCGTCCCGCCGATAGACGGCACGCCCGGACAGGAAGTGACACAACTCGTCCCGCGGCAGGGTCAGACGCCAGCTACCGGGGGTGCAGATCCACAAACCCGCCTCCGGCAGCCCGTCCTCGCCTTTCCACAGCAACCGTCCGGTATTGTGCGACCGTCCGTCGATCGGCTCCAAATGCGGTCCCCAATCGGTCAGGTTCTCCGCCCAGTGGGAGGCGTCCTGGATATGAGGGGCGGTCGAGTCGAAACGGGCGGCCATCGTTACCTTCAAATCAGCATATAGACGTTGCGTATGGTCTCATGGACCGTGCATTCGCCGGCCCAGCCTTCCCGGAAGTGCACGACGGTGCCGGGCGTGACCTCGATCACCTCGCCTTCGTCGGAGCGGTAGGTCGCCCGGCCGGAAACGAAGTGACACAGCTCATCCGCCGGCAGCTTCAGCCGCCAGCGGCCCGGCGTGCAGACCCATACCCCGGATTCGGGCCGGTTCGCGACCGGCCCTTTCCAGAGAAGACGCCCGGAATTGCGGCTTTCCCCGTCCAGGGCGTCCGGTTGAACACCCCAGTCGGCGAGGTCCTCGGACCACGCGGTTACGCCTTGGATATACGGTGCGGAAGAAGCAAGATTCGCGGTCATTCGTCACGCATCCTTTGCCAGGGCGTCGAGAAGTTTCGCCGCCTTCGCCGGACCGTTCTGACCCTGCATATGGGCGGACGTCGCGGCCAGTTTCGTCTTCATGGCCGGGTCGGTCAGCAGCGTCTGGATATTCGCCTTCAGTTGATCCGCCGTCCAATTGGCGCGGTGCATATACAGGCCGTGGCCGGTTTCCTGAACCCGCGTCGCGTTGTCGTGGCCGTCCCAGACATAGGGCATGACGATGGCCGGAACGCCGAAATAGAGGCATTCGTTGAAGCTATTATTGCCGCCATGGTGGATGACCGCGTCCATCTGCTTGATGACGGACGGTTGCGGGAACCAGCTGTCGATCTGCACATTGCCGGGCAGGGCGCCGTACTGGTCCTTGTAATCGCCGACATTGACCAGGGCGCGGACATCCATCGTGCCCAGCGTGTCGATGATGCGTTTCAGCAGGTCCGTATCGCCCGATCCAAGGCTGCCGAAGCTGACATAGAGGATCGGCTTGTCGTTGTTCTTTTCGAACGTCGGGATGTCGTAAGGTTTTTCGTCCCGGACGCAGCCTTCGAGATACTGGAACTGCTTCGGGTCCAGCGGGTTGCGGCGTTTGAACTTCGCCGGTTCCGGATACAAAAGCAGGTTCAGGAAGGGCGAGGCCTCGAAGAATTCGCCCAGCTCATACGGTTCCTCCCCGCATTCGGCCAGGAAGGCGTTGAATTTTTCATGGGCCGGTTTGACGGTTCCCTTGAACTTCGTATCGAACTTTTCGAAGCATTCCTTGTCGTTCTCGCCGCAACCGGACAGGTGCGGGGGAATATCCGGGTCCGTGATTTCGTTTTCGGAGCAGGAAATGACCCGGACCCAGGCCTTTCCGTTTTCGCGGCAATAGCGCTTGATCGCCGGGAACAGGATCACGTTGTCGACGCAGACGACGTCCGGCTTCACCTTGTCCAGAACACTAGGGAGGTCCTTTTCCGCCCAGATGGAGGTTTCGACGATCGCGTCCCAGCAATCCTTCACGTAATTGTCGATCTGCTCATACGGGGTCTTGTTGAAATTCGGGATATGCCCGTTGATGAAGTCGACCCAATATTTCGCCATTTCTTCCGGTGGCATGGGTTCGGACATGTTCACCAGATGCTCTTCGAAGCCATAGCCCGAATACACGCCGCCCATGCCGGGATCGGTCAGGAAAACCGCCTTGTGGCCCAGCTTTTCGCAGGCCTGGGCGATCCCGACGGAGTTCAGCGCCGGGCCGAAGGCGGCCTCCGGGAAGAATGCGATGGTTTTCTTGTCTGACATGATCGTGCCTCCTGTTCCCTTGTGTCTCTCGTGTTTCTACGCGGCCAGAATGCGGGTATGCGCCGGATTCCAGCTGCACCAGACCTTGCCGCCATGGTGCCAGACCGTTTCGTCGGCATCCGTTGCGGGCACGCGTACCAGGACCGGATCGTCGCATCCGTCGACGGTGACATGCAGGTTCACATCCTGACCGTGATAGGCGACTTCCGAAATGGTTCCCGGCATCGCATTCATGTCGCCAGCCGGTTGTTCGACGCTCAGCTTTATCCGTTCCGGGCGGACGGCGGCCACCGCCTCGCCGGACAGGCCGGTCGGGATGTCTCCGGTCAGCACACTCTGCCCGGCGAAGGATACGCCGGTGCCGGCCACCGTGCCGGGGAAGAAGTTCATTTTCCCGATGAACCCGGCGACGAAACGATCCGCGGGGTTTTCGTACAGGTCGCGCGGTGCGCCGATCTGGGCGACGCGTCCGTCCTTCAGCACCGCGATGCGGTCCGCCATGACCAGGGCTTCTTCCTGATCGTGTGTCACGATAACGAAGGTGATGCTGAATTCGTGCTGCATCCGCTTCAATTCCAACTGCATCTGTTCGCGCAGCTTTTTATCCAACGCGCCCAGCGGTTCGTCCAACAACAGGACACGCGGTTTCTTGACCAGGGCGCGGGCGAGGGCCACACGCTGCCGCTGGCCGCCCGACAGCCGGTCCGGTTTCCGGTTGCGCATCGCCGATAGTTCCGTCTTTTCCAGGATTTCATCGACGCGGCGGTTCAGGTCGGCTTTGTCGAGGTTTTCCATTTCCAGACCGTAGGCGATGTTTTTCGCCACGGTCATATGCGGAAACAGGGCATAGGACTGAAACATCAGATTGATCGGTCGGCGGTTGGGGCGGATCGGGGTCATGTCCTGTCCGTCCAGAAGGATGCGGCCTTCCGACGGATCGGCGAACCCCGCGATCATTCGCAACAGCGTGGTCTTGCCGCAGCCGCTGGGGCCCAGCAGGGCGAAGAACTCGTTTTCCCGCAGGTCCAGATCGATGGAATCGACGGCGGTGACGGGGCCGAAGCGTTTGCTGACCCCTTCAATGCGGATGACGGTGCGGTCTTGGTCGCTCATCCGGTCACGGACTCCTTATTGATGCGCTGTGCGGCGATGACCAGCGTGAAGCTGACCAGCATGACGATGCTTGCCATCGCGTTGATTTCGGGCGTCACGCCGAAGCGGATCATGGAATAAATCTGCATCGGCAAGGTGGTGGAGCTTTGACCCGCCCCGGCGGTGAAATAGGCGATGATGAATTCGTCCACCGACAGGGTGAAGGACAACATCGCACCGGCGATCACGCCCGGCAGGATGGCGGGCAGGATGATCCGGCGAAAGGTCGTGATTTCCGTCGCGCCCAGATCGATGGAGGCTTCGAAGACGGACCAGTCGAAACTGCGAAGGCGCGTGCGCACCACCGCGCAGACGAAGGCGATGTTGAAGACGACATGACTCAAGATGATCGAATGCAAGCCCAGCGTGACTTCCAACAGCGTGAAGAAGGACAATAAGGCGATGGCCAGCACGATGTCGGGGATGATCATCGGGGCGAACAGGATCGCCTCCAATCCTGCGCCGCGCCGCCGATATTCCATGCCGATTGCCAGCAGAGAGCCGATGAGCGTTGCCAGGATCGTGGAAATGACGGCAACGACGATCGTGTTGCGCGCCGCCGACAGGATCGCCGCGTTTTCAGCCAGCTTGCCGTACCATTCGAAGGAAAAGCCGCTCCATACCGTCGGCAGACCGGCCTTGTTGAAACTCAACACCATCAACACGCCGATCGGGACGTAGAGGAAGACATAGACCAAGCGCAGATGCGCCGCGAGCCACAGGCGTGTCGGGTCGAAGCGTTTGAATTCACGCATTGGCTTCTTCCTTCTCTGGCGCATCGCCTTGCGCACGCCGAACCAGGATCGCTTGCGTGAACAGCAAGGCCATCATGATGCCGATCAGGATGAAGCTGAGCGTCGCGCCGAACGGCCAGTCGCGGGCGGTCAGAAACTGATCGTAGATGATGTTGCCGACCATGAGCAGGTTACCGCCGCCCAAGAGGTCGGGGGTGATGAAGTTGCCGATGGACAGGACGAAGATGAAAACGGATCCGGCGGCCACGCCCGGCATGGTCAGCGGCAGCGTCACCCGCAGGAAGGTCTTCCAGGACGGCGCGCCCAGGTCTTCCGACGCTTCCAGAATTTCCGGGTTCAGACGCGAGATCGACGAATAGACCGCCAGGATCACGAAGGGCAGGTAGTTGTACACGAGGCCCGTAATGATCGCGAATTCGTTATAGAGCAGGGGCAGCGGTTCCGCGATCCAGCCCAGGTCGCGCAGCCCGGTATTGATCAGGCCCTCACGGTTCAGCAACACGATCCAGGCATAGGTGCGGATCAGATAGTTGCTCCAGAACGGCAGCATGGCGAGAACCAGCAGGGCCGTCTGGCGGTTCGGCGGGGCTTTCGAAATGGCATAGGCCGCCGGATAGGCGAGGAACAAGGCGACCAGCGTCGCCGTGCCTGCGATTTTCGCGGATTTCAGGAAAATGGACAAATACAGCGGGTCGATGGCGCGCTGAAAATTCTCGAAGGTGAAAATATAGTCGATGCCGCCGTAAACGCCGCGTTCGAAGAACGAAAAGCAAAAGACGATGGCGCAGGGGATGACCAGGAACAGTGCGAGCCATAACAGGCCCGGTCCCAGAAGCAACCAATCGCGAAGGCGGGATGCCGGCATATCTCTAACCCGTAACCGGAAGGTCCCGCCGCCCGTGAGAGACGGCGGGACGGTCCGTTATCAGTTGGACGCCAGAATTTCAGTCACGGTCTTGGAGAAGGCCTTTTGGCCCGCCCCCAGATCGCGAAGCTGTTCCTGGGACAGCAATTCGTCAGGCGTGATGCCCAGATTCGGGAACTGCGTGACCAGGGCCGGGTCCAGGGCTTCCATGGCCGCCTTGTTCGGTACCTTGTACAGGATGTTGGCCGGCACCCAGGCACCGTTTTCGGCCTTCAGGACGAAATCCAGGAACTTGAAGGCCGCGTCCTTGTTTTCCGATGCGGCGGTCACAACCATCGTGTCGACCCACAGGTCGGAGCCTTCCTTCGGGATGACGTATTTGATGGCCGCGTTTTCTCCGATGCCGTAGTTGCACCAGCCGTCCCAGGCATGAACCATGGATGCCTCGCCGGACACCAGCTTCGAATAGAAGGTCGTGTCGTCGTAGGACAGCAGGTTCTTCTTGGCGGCGATCAGCAGGTCTTTCGCCGCTTCCAGGTCGGCCTCGTCGGTCGAGTTGACCGATTTGCCCTGCGCCAGGAAGGCCGCGGCCATCAACCAGCGGTCGGTCGATAGCATGGTGATCTTGCCTTTCAGGTCTGCCTTCGGCTCCAACAGGTCCATCCAGCTGGTCGGCGCGGGGGAGACGAGGTCTTCCCGATAGCACAGGCCGGTCGTGCCCCAGGCATAGGGAACAGAAACCTTCAGGCCCGGATCGTATTCAAGTTCCATCGCCTGCGGATACAGGTTCGCCATGTTCGGGATCTTCGAATGATCCAGTTCGGCAACGAGGCCCAGATGGTTCAACGCCTCCACGAAGGGCGAGGAGACGAACAGAACGTCATAGCCCTTGCCCTTACCGGCAACGACCTTGCCCATGATTTCTTCGTTGGTCGCGTGGACCGCCATTTCGGCGACGATGCCGGTTTCGGCGGTGAATTTCTCCAGCATGTCGGCCGGCATATAGCCGTCCCAGTTGGAGATGACGATTTTCTCTTCGGCTTGGGCCGTCGTGACCGAAACCGCGATAGCAGCCGTCCCGACAAGGCAGGCCGCGGCAAAACGTTTCAGGGTGCTCATAGATGTCTCCCGTTCCCTGTTTCCGCTCCCCCACGGTCTGTGTGCCGTTTTGGCCGGAGCGCCCGATAATCCCGCCATAATCCCGTTGCGGGGTCATTCCATTTCTTACGTTGTACAATTTCAGAAAAAAATACAACATGGAATTTCCTTGAAATTAACAACCGGTCGCCTAGGTGATCCTGACCGGCGGCTGGGAAGCCGGATTGGGGAAGTTTGGGGGCATTGCCATGTTAAAGCGTTTGTATCATGCCACGGCGTTCGATCCGGATCGTCCGGTGGACAGCCATTGGCTGGCGAGCGCGCCGCCGATGCGGAACGCGGCCCTGGCGCTGGATCAAGCGGTGACCTGCGATGTTGCCGTTATCGGTGGCGGGTTCACCGGTCTGTCCGCCGCCCATCGACTGGCGAAACAATACGGCATGGATGTTCGTGTTTTCGATATGGGGGAGCCTGCCTGGGGAGCCTCCGGCCGGAACGGCGGGTTTTGCTGCCTCGGATCCGCGAAAATCGGATTCGACGAAATGCGTCGCAAATACGGCCTGACGGAAGCGCAGAAATTTGCCGATGCGCAGCGCGCGGCCATCGACCATGTGCGGAGCTTTCTGGACGATTACGGCATCGATGCAGATACGCATAGCGACGGCGAATTGCTGCTGGCACATCGCCCGAACCGCGTTGCGGAATTGAAGGAAGAGGCCGCCCAGGTCGAAAAAATCTACGGCGTGAAGGCGACTTTCTACGATCGCGACGGCTTGGCGGAAATTGGCGCCAGCGGTCCGGAATTTCATGCCGGATTGCAGACGCCGCTGGGGTTCGGTCTGCATCCGTTGAAATACGGCCGCGGCCTCGCCGATGTCGCCATCGAGTCAGGAGCGACACTGCATGGCCACAGCAAAGTCACGGATTGGCGCTGGGAAGGCGGTCGGCACGTCCTGCGTGCCAACGGATACAGGGTGGAGGCGCGGTCCGTCATTCTGGCCACCAACGGTTATAGCAGCGAAAATCTGCCCGCATGGCTGGGGGGGCGGCTGTTGCCCGCGATGTCCAGCGTTCTGGTGACCCGGCCACTGACACCGGAAGAGCGGGCGGCGCAGGGATGGACGACGGACCTGATGTCGGCGGACACGCGGAATCTTTTGCACTATTTCCGACTGATGCCCGACGGGCGTTTCCTGTTCGGCGGGCGTGGCGGCAGCGATGCGTCGCCCGACGGCATCCGCAAGACGCGGGACTGGTTGCGCCAATCCTTCGAAAAGATGTTTCCGGCCTGGCGCGATATCCCGTCCGAGCGGACATGGGCGGGGTTCGTCTGCCTTGCCTACGATCTGGTTCCCTATATCGGCCCGATCCTGTCCATGCCGCAAAGCTGGGCGGCGATGGCCTATCACGGCAACGGCGTCGCCATGGGGAGTTGGAGCGGCGCGCGGGTCGCGGATCTGGTGGCGGGGGACGACGGCGTCGCGGCTGCTCTGCCGCGACCCATGACGGATTCGCCGAAGCGTTTCCCGTTCCCGGCGCTGCGGACCGCCTATCTGAAAGCCGCCTATGTCGGCTATTCGATCAAGGACGAGTGGCTGTAGCCGGAACCGAAGCCTAGCGCCGTGTCATCTTGCGGTGGGCGAGGGCGCGGACCTTGTTGAAGTTCGGGCGGACGTCCCGCGACACTTCGATATGGCGGCGCATCAGGGTTGCGGCCTCTTTCACGCGCCCGGCCTGGATCGCATCCATGATGGCCAGATGTTCCTCGCAGGAATCGCGTAACCGCGACCGTTCGCTGTAATTTTCGTATTCGCTGAGGCGCCGCAGCCGGGTCTGTAGCTGGATCGCATGGCGCAGGAAGCGGTTGCCGCAGGCTTCGGCGATGGCCTCATGGAATTCGGCATCGATTTCGAACAGTTCGGACATCGGTGCGCTATCGACCCCGGCTTCCAGCAGATCGATATGACGTTTGCGCAATTGCTCGAACCGCTTGGGGTCGGGCGCGAAGCCCGGCTCCAGGATGGCCGCCGGTTCGATGAGCAGGCGATAGCGATAGCTTTCCTCGTAAGCGTCGGCATCGTTCAGGACGGGTCCGAAGGAATAGCCTTGCCCGGCGGCGCGTTCAACGATGCCGTCCCGCGCCATGCCCGACAGGATGCGATTCGCACTGGGCCGGTCCAGGTCGTAGCGACGCATCACGTCCGTGACGGAAACCTGTTCCGGCACAAGATTGGCAAAGCGTGCGCGGACGAGGTCGCGGGTTATGCGTTCATCCAGGCTTTCCGGCGGGACGGCGTTGCGGAAGGCCTCGCTATCCGTATTGCACAGCAGGAAATAGCCCTGGTTCGGGGCTGTGGAAACGACCCCGCGTTCCTGCAACAGGGCCAATGCCGTCCGAACGGGCGACCTTGATACCCCCAGCCTTTCGGCCAATCCCGTTTCAGGCAGGTGCGTTCCCGCCTCCAACCCCTCATGCCGGACGATATCCATGATCCGGCGGGCAAGCGCGATTGTCTTGGGATTGGCGCGGGACATGGACGGCACGATCCGGTCAAAAATAGAGACACTAAGTTTACCCGAGTCCGGTTGAAAAGAACAAGCGGATGGGCCACGGCTATAATCGGGAGGCCTCAGGCGTCTTCCGAACCGCCCGCGAGCGCATTGAGGAATCGGGAGAACAGCTCGCTTTGCGAGGAAATACCCAGTTTGCGGTAAATGTTTTTGCGATGAATCTTGACCGTGCCGGGACTGATCCCGGTTTCCCGCGCCACGGATTTACTGGAATGGCCGCGCAGGATCAGGCTGGCGATCTGCCGCTCGCGCTCCGTCAGACGATCCGTGCCGAATTGCGCGAGCGCGGCGTCGATTTCCTCCGTCCCGATTCCATCCTCGGGCGTGTCGGCGTCCTGTTCGAAATGCTTTCTGTTCAGGGCGGCGACGACTGGCAGGATGCGGCGCAGGTTCGAAACATCCCGGCTGGAAAACTTCGGGTCGTCCGCCAATCGTCCCAGGGAATAGAACAGGTATTTGCCGGACGGCAGGTCGATCAGGATCGCCAATTCGTCGCGCAGTCGAATGGCGCTGTAATATTGTTTGTAATAGGTGGATTGCGGAAACCGGTCGGGGGCGACGTCTTTGAGCCGCAGGACCGCGCAGCGCGGATCGGCCCGATACGCAACATAGAACGGGTCGATCGTATAGGCCCCGTCCAAATAGCGGTCGATGACCTCGCCCCGGCGTTCCTGCCGGACATTGTCATAGACATGGGCCGGGCGGCGACTGCCATGCAGCAGGCTTAGGAACGCCCCGCGAAACGCCGTGTGCTGGCGCAGATAGTCAAGCAGCGCGGGTATGAAATCGGATGTGCCGGCGGCGGCGATCGCGGCGGCCAGCGCGGTTTCGGGGCTTTCGGCTGTATGAGATGCGGAGTTATACACCGACGCCCCAATCCAAATTGAAACCATCCCCAAAGGGGTATTTACCGACATCGCATTTGCCGGTCATTCTAGGCTATCAAGCCACCGACGCGAAGGAAAGACGGGCAAATGCTGACGGTACAGACGGATAAACATAAGCTCCGCGATGCGAAAACGGAACTTCACGGCGGGCAATTGGTGCCGCCTTTCGAATGTCCGGCCCGTGTCGATCGTATCCTGGAACGCGCCAAGGCGGTGAAGCTGGGCGAGTTCCGGGAACCGGACGACTTCGGCTTGGACCCGGTTCGCCGTATCCATGATGCCAAGTTTTTGGATTTCCTGTCGACGTGTTGGGACGAATGGCAAGCCGCCGGTTTCAAGGGAGAGGCGATCCCGACCGGATGGCCCGCGCGCCGGATGCAGACGCGGTGCCCCGAGTTTATCGACGGTAAACTCGGCTACTATTCCCTGGCGGCGGAAACCGCGATTTCCAACGGTACCTGGGAGGCCGCAAAAGCCAGCGCCAATGTCGCGCTGACGGCCCAGGCGGAAATCGCGAAAGGGGCGTCCTCCGCCTTCGCACTGTGCCGTCCGCCGGGGCATCACGCCACGTCGGATATGTATGGCGGCTATTGCTTCATCAACAATGCGGCCGTCGCGGCCCAGGCCTTCCTGGATCAGGGGGCGTCGCGCGTCGCGATCCTGGACGTGGACTTCCACCACGGCAACGGCACGCAAGATATCTTCTACGGCCGGGACGATGTCTTCTTCCAGTCTCTGCACGGCGAACCGCAGCATGCCTTCCCGTATTTCCTGGGCTATGCCGACGAATTGGGGAAGGAAAAGGGAGAGGGCTTCACCGCCAATTATCCGCTGCCGCCGGGGACGGATTTCGCCTCCTGGGGCGACGCGATGACGGCGGCGATCAAGCGCATCCACGATTACGGGCCGGATGCGGTCGTCATCTCCCTGGGCGTCGATACCTACAAGGATGACCCGATTTCCTTCTTTAAACTGGAAAGCGACGACTACAAGACCTATGGCGCGATGATCGCGGATCTGAAGCGTCCGACCCTGTTCGTCATGGAAGGCGGCTATGCCGTCGAGGAAATCGGCATCAACGCCGTCAACGTTCTCATGGGGTTTGAAGACAAATGACCGCTGTCACCATTGCCGCGACGCAGATGGCCTGCGACTGGAATATTGAGGGTAACCTGGACCGGGCGGAAGGGCTGGTGCGCCGCGCCGCGTCGGACGGTGCCAATGTCATTCTGTTGCAGGAACTGTTCGCCACCCCGTATTTCTGCCCCGATCAGAAGGCGGAATATTTCGAATTGGCGAAACCGTTGGCCGGCAACCCGATCGTCGCGCGCTTTGCCGATCTGGCGAAGGAACTGGGTGTCGTCCTGCCGGTCAGTTTCTTTGAACGGTCGAACCAGGCCTATTTCAACAGCGTCGCTATCGTCGATGCCGACGGGTCGGTGATGGGGCTCTATCGCAAGAGCCATATCCCGCAGAATCCGGGCTATGAGGAAAAGTTCTACTTCAACCCCGGCGATACCGGGTTCAAGGTCTGGGATACGGCCTTCGGGCGGATCGGCTGCGGCATCTGCTGGGATCAGTGGTTCCCGGAATGCGCCCGGTCCATGGCGTTGAAAGGCGCGGATATCCTGCTGTATCCGACCGCGATCGGTAGTGAACCGTCCGATCCGACCGTGAATTCCAAGGATCATTGGCAGCGCGTCATGCAGGGCCATGCCGGCGCGAATGTCGTCGCCTTGGCCGCCAGCAACCGGATCGGGTACGAAGAACACGACGCGGCGAATATAACCTTCTACGGTCATTCCTTCATCGCCGGACCGACGGGCGAGAAACTGGCGGAATGCGACAGCGGGACAGAATCGGTTATCACCGCTACATTCGATCTGGATGCGATGCGGAACTATCGGGCGAATTGGGGCCTTTTCCGAGATCGCAGACCGGAATTGTACCAGACACTGTTGACCCTCGACGGATAGGAATCCCACATGCCCGCGCTCGTCATCCAATCCCGCATATTCGGTGAGATGTTCGGGAGCGATGCGATGCGCGCCCTGTTTTCGGATGCGGCCATGGTCGCCCGCTATGTCGAGGTCGAGGCAGCCCTGGCCAAGGCGGAAGCGCGGGTCGGCGTGATTCCGGAGGAGGCCGGGGCGGCGATTGCCGAAACGGCGGACCCATCGCGCATCGACATGGCGTTGCTGGGCGAGCGCACGGAAATCGTCGGCGTGCCGATCACGCCGCTGGTCGCCCAGATGTCGAAATGGGCGCCCGACGGACACGGCAAATGGGTCCATTACGGTGCGACCACCCAGGACATCATGGATACCGCCGATGTCCTGCAAATCCGCGATGCGCTGAACCTTGTATCCGAAGACCTGGACGGCGTGGCGGAAGCGCTGGTCGCGCTGGCGCGCGATCATGCCGAAACGCCCATGGCGGGCCGCACCCATATGCAGCACGCCCTGCCGATATCCTTCGGCTACAAGGCGGCGACATGGTTGGCGGCCATCGACCGGCATCGTGCCCGTTTGAAGGAGTTGCGTCCGCGGGTAGAGGTCGTGTCCTTTTCCGGCGCGGCGGGAACCCTGGCCTCCCTTGGGGAAGAAGGGTTGGCCGTGCAGGCGGCGCTGGCCCGCGAACTCGACCTCGGAATCCCGGATATCACGTGGCACACGGCACGGGACGGCTTCGCGGAAACGACCGGCCTTCTCGCCATGATTTGCGGCACATTGGGCAAGATCGGGACGGACATCATCCTGATGATGCAAAGCGAGATCGGGGAGGTCCTGGAACCCTATCTGCCGGGGCGGGGGGGATCGTCCACCATGCCGCAGAAGCGCAACCCGTTAGGCGCGGAAATCATGCAGACCTCCGCCCGGCTGCTGCGCGAACAGCACGGTGCGATGCTGGACGCCATGGTGCAGGATCATGAACGGGCCAGCGGTCCTTGGGCCATTGAATGGCACACTTTGCCGACGGCTTTTATTCTGGCCTCGGGCTCCCTGCGTGCCTCGCTTGAGGTTCTGGGCGGGCTGGAAGTCTATCCCGACGCGATGCGCCGCACGCTGGACGGCACCGGCGGGTTGATCGTATCGGAAGCGGTGATGATGGGATTGGCCCCGCTACTGGGGCGTCAGGAAGCCCATCATCTGGTCGCCGATTGCTGCCGCGCGGCGATTGAAACCGGCCGACCCTTCCTGGACGTCCTGTGCGACGAACCGACGATATCGGGCGCCATGGACCGCGAGGACTTGGCCAAACTGGTCGATCCCGCGAATTACTTGGGATCCGCACCGGAAATGGTGGCGCGCCTGTTGGCGACGCGGTCGCACGAAGACGGCGAATAATGATGGTCGTTTCAGGGCGGTTTTAGCCGTTTCCGTAGAACACGAAGGCGGCGCCCAGCGCGATCAGCGCGAAGCCCACGGCATAGCGCCACGTAAACACCTCTCCCAAATACAACATCGAAAATCCGGCGAAGACGCACAGGGTGATGACTTCCTGCATCGTCTTGAGCTGAACCGTCGAATAGACGCTGCTTCCCAACCGGTTCGCCGGGACGGCAAGGCAGTATTCAAAGAAGGCGATGCCCCAACTGATCACGATGGCCAGCAGAAGCGGTGTCGATTTGAATTTGAGATGGCCGTACCACGCCGTTGTCATAAAGACATTCGACGCGACGAGCATCAGCGGCGGCGCAATAAAGCGCCAAAGGTCGGCGGATTGCAGCATGACCAAGGATGAGCAGAGTCTTTCCGCCGTATCCAGCGCCATGTATGGGGCGGAGGGGGATGCGCCGCGTCCGGTCCTTACAGGATATCGTCGGGGATATCGCGCAGGGTTTCCCAGCCGTGCTTCATCGACCGATACAGGCTGGAAACCTGGGGCAGGATATTGTCGGCATAGAAACGCGCCGTCGCAATCTTCGCCTTCAGGAAAGCGGCATCGGGACGATTGGGATCGGCTTCCAGCTTTTCTATCGCGATCCGGGCAGACCGCGCCATGATCGCGCCGCCCGCCGTGATGCCGACCGCCCGCAGGTAATAGGCGGCGCTGCCCGACGCGGCGTCCGGGTTTTCCGGGCCGATTTCCAACAGCCATTCCGTCGCATCCTCGACCGCGTCGACCGCCAAGGCGAACCGCTTGCGGATGCGCGCCATGTCGTCGCCTTCGATCGGATTCAGCGCGGTGATGAGGACATTCAGTTCCTCAATGAATTCCCACGCTGCCTTACCTTCGTCACGCAGCACCTTGCGCCCGACAAGGTCCATGGCCTGAATGCCGTTGGTGCCTTCATAGATCGGCAGGATGCGGCTGTCGCGCAAATGCTGGGCCGCGCCGGTTTCTTCGATGAAGCCCATGCCGCCGTGAACCTGAACTCCCATGGAGGACAGTTCCACGCCCAAATCGGTGAACCAACCCTTGATGACGGGCGTCAGGAAGCCGACGCGTCGCTCGGCCCATTTGCGCCAGGAATCGTCCGGGTGGCGTTTCTGTTGGTCGAGGGTCAGCATGGTTTCCAGAACCAGCCCGCGCATGGCTTCCACCGAACTGCGCATGGTCATCAGCATGCGCCGGACATCGGCATGGTCGACGATGGGGGCCAGTTTCTTGTCGCCCGCCCGGCCCTGCTTGCGATCCTTAGCAAAGGCGCTGGCCTGCTGATAGGCGCGTTCGGCGATGGCGAGGCCTTGCAGGCCGACCGCCAGCCGGGCGTTGTTCATCATGGTGAACATATATTCCAGGCCGCGGTTTTCCTCCCCGACCAGGAAGCCGATCGCGCCGTCATTGTCGCCGAAGGACATGACGCAGGTCGGCGACCCCATGATGCCCAGCTTGTGTTCCGTCGACACGCAACGCAGGTCGTTGCGGGCACCGGGCGTGCCGTCGTCCTTCGGCAGGTATTTCGGCACGATGAACAGCGAAATGCCGCGTACGCCCTCCGGCGCGTCGGGCAGGCGCGCCAGGACCAGATGGACGATATTGTCCGTCATGTCGTGTTCGCCGAAGGTGATGAAAATCTTCGTGCCGCTGATGCGGTAACGATCGCCGTCGCGCACGGCCTTGGTGCGCACCAGGGACAGGTCGGACCCGGCCTGCGGTTCCGTCAGGTTCATCGTGCCGGTCCATTCGCCGGACACCATTTTCGGCAGGTATAGGGCTTTCTGTTCGTCGGACCCGTGGGCCTGCAAGGCCTCCACCGCGCCCTGCGTCAGCAGCGGACACAGCGCCCAGGCCATGTTCGACGACTGCCACATCTCCGACACCGCCGTCGCCAGCGTCCAGGGCAGTTCTTGGCCGCCATGTTCGGCTTCGAAGGGGACCGCGTTCCAGCCGCCGTCGACGAAGGCCTTATAAGCCTCGCTGAATCCCTGGGGCAGCCGGACGACGCCGTTTTCCACGGAAACGCCTTCGAGGTCGCCGCTGCGGTTGAGCGGGGCGAGCTGTTCGGAGGCGAACTTCCCGGCCTCTTCCAAAATGGCGTCGACCAGATCGGGCGTGGTTTCCTCGCAGCCGGGCAATTGCATCACCTGATCGAGCAGCCCCAATTCCTTCAGGACGAATTGCATGTCGCGGATCGGGGCGGTGTACGGGATCATGGTCTCGCTTCCTCGCGTGTATTGGCTCTATTTGCCCTTTTCCCTATCGGGGGGCGGGAATGGTCTTTCCCGGATTCATCAGGCCCTTCGGGTCGAACAGGTTTTTCAGCGCCCGCATCGTGTCCAGTTCGACATCCGATTTGCAACGTAACAGTTCGTCGCGCTTCGTGCGCCCAATTCCGTGTTCAGCCGAAATCGACCCATTCATCGACAGGGCGACGTCATGCACGGCACGGTGGATCGCCTCTTGTTCCGCAAAGAACGTCTCGACAGGCATGTCGACGGGTTGGGACAGATTGTAATGGATGTTGCCGTCGCCGACATGCCCGAACGGGTAGGGGCGAATGCCGGGCATCAACGCGATAGCGGCCGCGTTGGCCTGACGGATGAAGTCCGGGACAAGGCTGACCGGCACGGCGACATCGTGTTTGATCTGCGCCCCTTCGCGGTTTTGCGCTTCGACAATGGCTTCACGCAGGAACCATAGCTGGGCGCGCTGTTCTTCGGACTGCGGCAGGATCGCATCGACCACCTGACCGGCCTCGAACGCTTCTTCCAGCAGGCCTTCCAGCGCTACCCCGGCGCTGCCGTCCATCTTGGTCCCGCCGATTTCCATCAGGACGGTCCAGTCGTAGGTCGTCTCGAAGGGCTGTTTCGCGCCTTCGACATGTTTTTCCGCCCAGTCGAGGGAGAAGCCGGGCATCAGTTCGAAGGACATCAGCGCATCGGCGCTCGCCGTGCGCGCTTTTTCCAGCAAGGTCACGGCGCTGTCCAAACTGTCCAGCGCGACCAGGGCTGCGGCGCGTTCCTTTGGCAGCGGGAACAGCTTCAACACGGCGGCGGTGATGATACCCAGCGTGCCTTCCGATCCCAGGAACAGGTGCTTCAGGTCATAGCCGGTATTGTCCTTGCGCAGGCGGCGCAAGCCGGTCCAGATGCGGCCGTCGGGCAGCACCACTTCCAATCCCAGGACGAGATCGCGGGCATTACCATAGCGCAGGACGTTGATTCCGCCGGCGTTGGACGCAAGATTCCCGCCGATCTGGCAGGACCCTTCCGCGCCGAGGCTGAGCGGGAACAGGCGGTCGGCATTTTCCGCCGCACGCTGGATGTCCTGCAGGATGCAGCCCGCTTCCACCGTCATCGTGTAGTTGGCGGCGTCGATGTCCCGGACCTTGTTCATGCGGCCCATATTGATCAGCAACTGATGACCGGTGTCGTCGGGGGTGGCACCGCCGACGCGGCCCGTATTGCCGCCTTGGGGCACGATTTCGATTCCGGCGTCATAGGCGACGGCGAGAACTTGGGATACTTCCTCCACCGAGCCGGGACGGGCCATGCCCAGGCATCGGCCGTGATACACGCCGCGTGAATCCACCAGCCACGGTGCCAGGTCGTCCGCATCGTCGACCCAACCTTTCGGGCCCAGGATGTCCTTGATCCGGGAAAGAGCTTCGGGATCGGGGCGTTTGTCGATCATCTGTGTCATGGGCATTGGTTTAGTGCGTCCCCCCGGTCCAGGCAAGCGGCAGCGGGAAAACAGTATGAGGATGGAACACACCGGATCAGAAGCGGGTTGGTTTTATGAGCCGACGCCGATTACGCTGTCGCGCCGATAGGTGTAGAGGAGGCCGTATTCGTGAAACCGCCCGCGAAGTTTTTTGCCGTTGCGTCGTTCCTGACCGCATCGGTGTTTTACCTTTTCGAATTCGTTTTGCGGATCGAACCCAGCCTCGCGACAAAGGATATCGCCGACGATCTGGGCCTCTCCCTGGCGGGGTTCGGCATTCTGTCCAGCCTGTTCTTTTGGATATACGCCCCGATGCAAATCGTCGTCGGGTTGCTGCTGGATCGTTATGGGGCGAGGCGCTTCATCCTGCCGGCCATTCTCGTTTGCGGGTTGGGCGTATGCCTCTTCGCATCGGTCAACTCGCCGGTTTTGGCTGGGGTCGGGCGTTTCGCAACCGGTCTGGGCGCGTCCTTTGCGTTTGTCGGGGCGCTCTATGTCGTGAACCATTGGTTCGCGAAGGAACGGTTTGCGTTGCTGTCCGGTGCGGTCAATGCGCTGGGCATGATGGGGACCGCCGTCGGTGCGGTCGCCCTGACCGCCGCCGTCGAAACGACGGGCTGGCGGACGGTTTTCCTGGGGACGGGCATTTTCGGTGTCGGCTTGTTCACCCTGGCGCTGCTGGTCTTTCGCGATGCGCCGGTCATTGAGGATATGGAGGTACACGAGTCGCCACTGGGGCCCTTGCACGAAATCATTCGGGAACCGCAGGTCTGGCTGACCGCCGTTATTGGAGCGTTGATCTATATGCCGATCAATGTCTTCGGCGGTTTGTGGGGGCATGCGGAACTGGTTCGGGATCACAATCTGTCCTCCGTCGGGGCGGAAACGGCGGTATCCATGGTATTCTGGGGCATGGCCGCGGGCAGTGTCGGGGCCGGGGCTTTGTCCGATCATATCGGCCATCGGAAATGGATTGTTTTCGTCGGCGCGGCGGGCGGCGCGGTCGCCTGGGCGGCAGCCATCTATGCCGGTACCGGTTCCGAGACCATTCTGTCGGTTCTTCTCTTTCTGGCCGGGATGTTGAGTGCTACCCAGATGCTGACCTTCGCGATGGCCCGCGACGGCCAGAGCGAGAGGGTGGCGGGTACGACGATCGCCTTCGTCAATATGATCGGCATCGGCGCCGCGCTGATCTTTCAGCCGCTGATCGGGTGGTTGGTCGATTACGAGGGCGGCAGTTTCCTGCTGGCGATGATGACGATCCCGGCCAGTTTGGCGCTCGCCGCCGTCCTGATCGTCGTTGCCTTGAAGGAACCGGATTACCCGGCGAAGAGCGAAGGAAGCAATTAGCCATGTACAGCGAAGACGAAATCACCGCCGCCGTCGACGCGGGCGTGATGGATGAGAAGACGGCCCGGGCCTTCCGCGGTTTCGTCGAACAGCGCCGCAACGGTGCTCTGGCGGATGAGGAACATTTCCGTTTCCTGACCGGGTTCGGCGACATCTTCGTCACCGTCGGAATCCTGTTGCTGCTGATCCCCGCGATCTGGTTGGGCACGGACTTTCTGGGCAATCCGTTCGGTTTCGCGGTCGGGGCCGCGGTGTCTTGGCTCTTGGCCGAACAGTTCACGCGCCGCCGCCGTCAGGCGCTGCCCAGCATCGTGCTGCTGGTCGGATTCGTGTTGTGCGTTTTTCTGTCAGGCTTCTTTCTGGCGGCGGAAAGCTTCTTCGCCGGGCGCAGTATCGATTTGACGGAAGTGGAGGACGCAAGCTCCCTTCTGTTCTTCCTGCCGGGATTGGTGGGGGCAGGGGCGGCCTATCTGCATTGGTGGCGGTTCCGGGTGCCGATCACGGTCGCGGCCGGGGCCTTATGTTTGGGCTATACGGTGCTGTTCCTGTTGGGCGCGATCTTCCCGGCGGCGTGGCATTATTCCGAATGGATCATCTTCGCCTTCGGTGTGTTTACCTTCGGTCTGGCCATGCTGTGGGACAGCCGGGACACGGCCCGGTCGACGCGCCAATCCGACGTCGCCTTCTGGCTTCACCTCTGTGCCGCGCCGATGCTCGTGCATCCGGTGTTTATGAGCCTGATCCAGGGCGACGTTACCGCCGTCGAGATCCTGGCGGTGATGGCGATTTATGGGATGACGATCCTGTTGGCGCTGATCATCGACCGGCGGGCCATGCTGGTCTCCGCCGCCGCCTATGTCCTCTACGCCCTGTCGGAGACGATCGGCGCGAAGTCGGCGGTGCCGGAACTGAAATACATTCTGGCATCGCTGGTATTGGGCGCGTTGCTGCTGACATTCTCCGTCTTCTGGCAGCAGGCACGCCGCGTCCTCGTCGCCCCATTGCCGGAGGACATCAAACGCCGTCTGCCGAGCGTCGGATAGAGGTCAGCCGTTCTTCTGGGCCTTGGCCCAACTGTCGCGCAGGCCGGTCGTGCGGTTGAACACCGGCTTGCCCAGCGTTTCGCTGTCCGGATCCATGCAGTAGTAGCCCAACCGTTCGAACTGGACGGCATCGCCGACCGGAATCTCGCCAAGGCTGGGTTCCAGCTTCGCCGCCGTGTTCACGATCAGGCTGTCCGGGTTCAGATCGTCCAGGGGATCGCCCTCCGCGCCCGGATCGGGGCGGCCATACAGGTGATCGTAGACGCGGATTTCCGCATCCAGCGCATGGTCGGCGCTGACCCAATGCAGCGTGCCCTTCACCTTGCGGCCGTCCGGCGCATCGCCGCCGCGTGTAGCGGGGTCGTAGGTGCACAGCAGTTCGACGACATTGCCGTCGGCGTCTTTCACCACGTCCTGACAGGTCACGAAATAGGCCCAACGCAGGCGCACCTCGCGGCCCGGCGCAAGGCGGAAGAACTTCTTCGGCGGATCTTCCATGAAATCGTCACGCTCAATATACAGCGTGCGGGAGAAGGGGACCTTGCGGCTGCCGCCGTCTGGATCTTCCGGGTTGTTCACCGCGTCCAGCCAGTCGGTTTCGCCTTCCGGGAAATTGGTGATCGTGACCTTGATCGGATCCAGAACCGCCATGCGGCGCTCGGCCGTCTTGTTCAGGACTTCCCGGATGCAGAATTCCAGCATCGGGTATTCGATCAGCGTATCCGACTTGGTAACGCCGATGCGTTCGCAGAAATCGCGCAGCGCCGCCGCCGGGACACCCCGCCGCCGCAGGCCGCGAATGGTCGGCATGCGCGGGTCGTCCCAACCGTTGACGTGGCCGTCTTTCACCAGTTGGATCAGCTTCCGCTTCGACAGGACCAGATAGGTCATGTTCAGGCGGGCGAATTCCGTTTGGCGCGGGCGGGCCGGAACCGGCAGGTTTTCGATCAGCCAGTCATAGAGCGGGCGGTGATCTTCGAATTCTAGGGTGCACAGGGAATGCGTCACGCCTTCCAGCGCGTCGCCCTGGCCATGCGCGAAATCGTACATCGGATAGATGCACCATGTGTCGCCCGTCTTCGGGTGACGGGCGTGCAGGATGCGGTACAGAACCGGGTCGCGCAGATTGATATTGCCCGACGCCATATCGATCTTCGCGCGCAGACATTTCGCGCCGTTCGGGAATTCCCCGGCGCGCATGCGGGCGAAGAGGTCCAGGTTTTCCGCGATCGACCGATTACGGTGCGGACTTTCCTTGCCCGGTTCCGTCAGCGTCCCACGATATTCGCGGATTTCATCGATCGACAAATCATCGACATAGGCCTTGCCGTTTTCGATCAGATGCACGGCATAGCCATAGAAGGTTTCGAAATAATCGGAGGCGTATTTCGGTTCCCCGGCCCAGTCGAATCCCAGCCATTTCACGTCTTCCTGAATGGCCTCGATATATTCGATGTCTTCCTTGACCGGGTTCGTGTCGTCGAAGCGCAGGTTGCAGCGCCCACCGAATTCCTGCGCGACGCCGAAATTCAGGCAAATCGACTTCGCATGACCGATATGCAGATAACCGTTCGGTTCCGGCGGGAAGCGGGTGACGATGCTGTCGTGCTTCCTGTTCGCCAGATCGCTGCGGATCATGTCGCGGATGAAATCACGGCGTTCGGGGGCCGTGTCGACGGTTTCTTCTGACATATACCTTAATCCAGGTCTTCAACGTCGGCGTTCTTGCCGTCCAGTTTCGCGGCCAGGGACGCTTCCAGGAACGCATCGATATCGCCGTCCAGAACGGCGCCGGTATTGCTGGTCTCTACCCCAGTGCGCAGGTCTTTTACCATCTGGTAGGGCTGCAGCACATAGGATCGGATCTGGCGGCCCCAGCCGATTTCCGTTTCCGCTTCGAACTCGTCCTGAGCGGCGGCTTCGCGTTTTTTCAGTTCGGCTTCGTACAGGCGCGCTTGCAGCATCTTCATCGCTTGCGCCCGGTTCTTGTGCTGGGAACGGTCATTCTGACACTGTACCACGATCCCGGTCGGGATATGGGTAATACGCACCGCGGAATCGGTCCGGTTGACGTGCTGACCGCCCGCGCCGGAGGCCCGGTAGGTATCGACGCGCAACTCGCTGTCGTTGATTTCGATTTCGATGGAATCGTCGATGACCGGGTAGACCTTGACCGACGAGAAGCTGGTATGCCGCCGCGCCGCCGAGTCATAGGGCGAGATACGCACCAGACGATGGACGCCGCCTTCAGTTTTCAGCCAGCCATAGGCGCTGTCGCCCTTGATCTGAAGCGTCGCCGATTTGATGCCCGCCTCTTCGCCCGGGCTTTCTTCCATCAACTCGACCTTATAGCCGTGCTGATCGGCCCAGCGCGAATACATGCGGTAGAGCATGCTGGCCCAGTCCTGAGACTCGGTGCCGCCCGCGCCCGCATGGACTTCCAGGAAGCAGTCGTTGCCGTCGGCTTCCCCGGACAGCATGCTTTTCAACTGCTGTTTGGCCGCTTCGTCACGCAGGTCGCTCAGCGAGGCTTCGGCTTCCGCGATCAGGTCGTCATCGCCTTCGATCTCCGCCAGTTCGATCATCTCGACATTGTCGTTCAGACCGTTTTGCAGCGACAGGAAACCGTTGATCCGCGATTCCAGCGATGCCCGTTCGCGCATGACTTTCTGCGCGGCCTCCGGATCGTTCCAAAGGTCGGGGTCTTCAGACCGGGCGTTCAGTTCTTCCAGGCGTTTGGTCGAAACATCCCAGTCAAAGATGCCTCCTCAGCAGCACCAGGGACTGCTTGAGTTCGTCGACCACCGCTTGCGTCTCGGCGCGCATGGCAAAGGTCCTTACAACAAATGCAAATTCAGGCGTCAGCACTTAGGCGATGGCGCCTCATCAGGCAAGCCCTGAAACTTTTTTGGAATGGTTCTAAAATATCGCTTGAATTCGATTTAGAATAATTCTAACTTTTTTCTCACACACCCCGGTAACCTATCGATGCTAAAGTCGCGTGGACGGTCGGGGCAGCCACAATGTCGGAGGAAGACAATGAGCGAACACGATCCCGCGGGTAAATGCCCTTTCATGCATGGCGGCAACACGTCGTCGGCGGAGCCCGTCACCAAATGGTGGCCGAGCACGCTGAACCTGGACATTTTGCACCAGCACGGCGCGCGGACCAATCCGATGGATGAGGATTACAACCATCGCGAAGCGGTCAAGAAACTGGACTTCGAGGGTGTGAAGGCAGATCTGAAAGCCCTGATGACGGACAGCCAAGAATGGTGGCCGGCTGACTGGGGCCATTATGGCGGCCTGATGATTCGTTTGGCTTGGCACTCTGCCGGTTCGTATCGCATGGGGGATGGCCGCGGTGGTGCCGGCTCCGGCAATATCCGTTTCGCGCCGCTGAACAGCTGGCCGGACAATGGTAACCTCGACAAAGCGCGCCGCCTGCTCTGGCCGATCAAGAAGAAATACGGCAACGCTCTGTCCTGGGCGGACCTGATCATCCTGGCCGGTAACATGGCCTATGAATCCATGGGGTTGAAGACCTTCGGTTTCGGCTTCGGCCGCGAAGACATCTGGGCCCCGGAAACGGACGTCAATTGGGGGTCGGAATCCGAGTGGCTGGCGGCGAGCGAAAACCGCTTCGGAGACACGGAAGACGCGGATTCTCTCTACAATCCCCTGGCTGCCGTCCATATGGGGCTGATTTACGTGAACCCGGAAGGTCTCGACGGCATTCCGAACCCGGCGAAAACCGGGAAGCTGGTCCGTGAGACGTTCGCCCGGATGGCGATGAACGACGAAGAAACGGCCGCACTGACCTGTGGCGGTCACACCGTCGGTAAGGCGCACGGTACGGCGGCTGGCGCAAATGTCGGCCCGGAACCGGAAGGCGCCGGTATCGAAACCCAAGGCTTCGGCTGGATGAACGATGCGCTGGACGGCAAGGCGACCAACGCTCACACCTCCGGTATAGAAGGTGCCTGGACCCAGAACCCAACGAAATGGGACATGGGTTATTTCGACTATCTGTTCAACTACGAATGGGAACTCACGAAGTCTCCTGCCGGGGCGAACCAGTGGAAGCCGATCGATATGCCGGAAGATAAAATGCCGGTGGATCCTACGGACCCTTCGAAACGCCGCATGCCGATGATGACCGACGCGGATATGGCGATGAAGGTCGATCCGATTTATAACGCGATCTGCCAGAAGTTCATGGCCGATCCCGATTACTTCGCCGATTGCTTCGGTCGCGCGTGGTTCAAACTGACCCACCGGGACATGGGGCCGCGGGTAAATTATCTCGGTCCGGACGTTCCGACCGAAGATCTGATATGGCAGGATCCGATCCCGGCTGGCAGCACGAGCTACGATATCGCTGCCGTGAAGGCGAAGATTGCCGATAGCGGCCTGTCCGCGGCGGAACTGATCGCCACGGCATGGGACAGTGCGCGAACCTTCCGTGGCTCCGACAAGCGCGGCGGTGCCAATGGTGCGCGTATCCGTCTTGCCCCGCAGAAGGATTGGGAAGGCAACGAACCGGCGCGTCTGGTGAAGGTTCTGGGCGTTCTCGAGCCAATCGCGGCGGATGCGGGTGCGTCTGTTGCCGACGTCATCGTGCTTGGCGGTAATGTCGGTATCGAAATGGCGGTCAAGGCCGCGGGCGGCACCGTCGACGTGCCGTTTGTTCCCGGTCGCGGCGATGCCACGGACGCACAAACCGATGCCGACTCCTTCTCTGTCCTTGAGCCGTATGCCGATGGCTTCCGGAACTGGCAGAAGCAGAAATATGCCGTTAAACCGGAAGAGTTGATGTTGGATCGTGCGCAGCTTCTCGGCCTTACGGCGGCGGAAATGACTGTCCTGGTCGGCGGTATGCGTGTGCTCGGCACCAACTTTGGCGGTACGAAGCACGGTGTTTTCACCGACCGCGAAGGTCAATTGACGAACGACTTCTTCGTCAACTTGACGGACATGTCCTACAGTTGGAACCCGGTGGAGGGCGACCTCTACGAAGTGCGCGACCGGAAGTCCGGCGCCACCAAGTGGACCGCCACAAGCGCGGACCTCGTCTTCGGGTCGAATTCGATCCTGCGGGCCTATGCCGAAGTTTACGCCCAGGACGACAACAAGCAGAAGTTCGTGAAAGACTTCGTCGCCGCCTGGACCAAGGTCATGAACGCCGACCGGTTCGACGTCGCGTGATCGCGATCTATATCGATTGATGCCGGATCCGTTCCGCCCCAACCAGTTGGAATCCCCCGGGGCGGAGCGGTGAAGGCGGCCAAACGGTAACGAAGACGGGGCCGATACCTGAACAGGGTATCGGCCCTTTTCGGTGTATCAGATGCGGCGTGCTGACAGAATCCGACCGTCCTCCAGCCGGATGACCACACCGTCGGGAGAGATATCCACCATACCGACAGGCGGGGCGTCCCGACCGGCCGGGAGACGCGCGACCGACATCCCGACGCCGCTGCGCGCCATGACGTTGATGTCGCGGCTTTCGCCCCCGATCAGGGTGCAGTCGGTGCCGATCCCGCCATCGAATTCGTGGACCGGGCCGGTTTCGTCGATCCGCAGCGACGTCCCGTCCGCGAAATCCAACACGAACCCGTCGCCGTGGCTGAGGAACAGCCAGCGCGTCACACCGGGAAAGGCGGAAAACGGACCGTCCTGCGCGACCAGGGCCGTACTGACCCGCCAATCGAATGTGTCCATATCCGCGCCGGGTGGAAAGACGGCGATTTCCGTCGTCACGCCGCCGCCGTTCTTCCACGGTTTTTCAGGCAGGTCGGACAGGTGAATGCGCGTCGGTTTCGTCATGCGCCGTGTTCCGCGATGGAATCGGCAGGCGCTTCCGCCCTATCGTTTAAGGTATAGTCGCGCAGAACCTGAGCCACGCGCAGACGGTAATCCTGGAAGACGCCGCTGCGTCCGGCGCTTTGGGCGCCGCGATGCTGCATCGTCTTCCGCCAAGCCTCCACGGCGGCCTCGTCTCGGAAGAAGGAAATGGACAGCATTTTGTCCGGGTCGGTCAGGCTCTGGAATCGTTCGACGGAAATAAACCCGTCGATCTTTTCGAGTTCCGGGCGGATGGATGCAGCGATGTCCAGATATCGCTCCCGCTGGCCGTCGGCGGGGAACACTTCGAAGATGATGGCGATCATGGATTAGTCCTCCCTGGCATGCGGGGCGGATGCGAGCTTCAGGAAGGTACGGTCTTCCCGAAGCAGGAATTTTTCCCGCTGTGCGAATTCGTAGTTGGCCTGACCGATCGGGTCTTGCGCCAGACGCTGGCGGTAGGCTTCGTAAGCAGCCAAGCTTTCGATATTATACACGCCGTAGGCCAGCGTGCTCGACCCTTCATGCGGGGCGAAATAGCCGATCAGGTCCGCGCCGCAACGGGGGATCGCCTGGCCCCAGTTTCGGGCATATTCTTCGAACTGCGCCTTCTTGGTCGGGTCGATGTGATAACGGATAAAACAGGTCAGCATTGGAACGCTCCGTAATTTGTCAGGAAGCTTTCAATGCCACATTGTCGGACGACAATGCTTCGGTTAACATCGAAGTATGAAAGAAGGACCGGACATAGCCCTCGTCGCGTCGCTGATCGGCGATCCGGCGCGCGCGAACATGCTGACCGCCATGATGAACGGCAAGGCCTATACCGCTACCGAACTGGCGGCGGAAGGCGGTATCTCCCCGCAAACGGCCAGCACGCACCTGAAGAAACTGGAAAGCGGCGGCTTGATCCGGCAACGGAAGCAAGGGCGGCATCGGTATTTCTCCTTGGCGGGGCCGCAGGTCGGCGTTGCGCTGGAGGCCCTGATGGGGCTGGCGGCGGAACAAGGCCATACCCGCACCCGAACCGGTCCGAAAGACCCAGCCCTGCGCAAGGCGCGGGTCTGTTACGACCATCTGGCGGGCGAACTGGCGGTCATGCTGTTCGACGGATGGCTGGAGACCGGCCTTTTGCAGCAGGATGATGAAGACAGCGTGTCGGTGACACCAAAAGGGGATGCCTTTTTCCGGACCGTCGGTCTGGACATGGACGGTTTGATCGGGGCGCGGCGGCCTGTCTGTAAATCCTGCCTGGATTGGAGCATGCGCCGCACCCATTTGGCCGGTGGTCTGGGACGGGCGGTTCTGGACCATGTCTACCGGAACGGTTGGGCTCGCCGGGTGGACGGAACCCGCGCCGTGCAGTTCACGGCACAGGGGGAAAAGGCGTTCCGACACAGTCTCCTGCCGTTGGTTTAGCGGCATCGAAAAGAATTGACGGTCCGGCGATATGGCCTACCTATGACGATCTCATTTTCCAGTCACAGCTTTGTCGGATGGTTCCCATGCAGTCCGCGCGCGGTTTCCAGTTTCTTCTAAGCCCGGGGCCGACGCCGGTTCCGGATCGTGTCCTCAATGCAATGCACCGGCAATCGGTCGACTTCTCCGGGCCCGATTTCATCGCGCTCAGCGACAAGATTTTCGAGGATGTGAAGTCCGTCTTCCAGACGAAAAGCGTTGTTCATATCTACACATCCAACGGTCACGGCGGCTGGGAAGGCGTTCTGGCGAACCTGCTGTCGCCGGGCGATGAAATCCTGATTCCGGAAGTCGGCGTCTTTTCCGAAGGCTGGCGGGATATGGCCCAAGCGCTGGGGATCGTCTGCCGCACGGTGCCGAACGACTGGCGCACGGCGATCGACGCGAACCGATTGGAAGAAGCCCTGCGCGCGGATGTGGACCGCAAGATCAAGGCCGTGCTGTTCACACATGTCGACACGGCGACCGGTATCGTCAGCGACGTGAAGGCCGCCCGTCAGGCCATCGACGCGGCGGGCCATCCGGCGCTGTTCTGCGTCGACGCCATCGCGTCGCTCGCGACCACGGATCTGCCCATGGATGCCTGGAATCTGGACGTCGTCGTCGGTGCGTCGCAGAAGGGCCTGATGATGCCGCCGGGGCTGGGCCTTGTGGCCGCCAATGACCGCGCGATGGAAGCGTCGAAAACCGCGACCCTGCCGCGCCGATACTTCGATTGGCAGGAACGCATCAAGGGCATGCACTATCAGCGTTATGCCGGGACCGCGCCGGAACATCATATTTTCGGTTTGCGCGAGGTCCTGGACATGTTGGCGGAAGAAGGGCTGCAAAACGTCTTTGCCCGGCATCGTCGTCTGGCCGATGCGGTGCGCGCTGCGGTCGAGGTCTGGACGGAAGGCGGGGCGTTCGAATTGAATGCGCTGCGTCCGGAACAGCGGTCGGATTCCGTGACGTCCATGCTGGCCGGTCCGAATCTGGATGTCGGCGCATTGCAGGCGATGGGCCGTCCGATGAACCTGTATATCGGGTCCGGCGCGGGATCGATGAGCGGCAAGAGTTTCCGCATCGGTCATATGGGCTTCATCAACGAACCGATGATCCTGGGGTCGCTTGCCGCCATCGAATTGGTGCTTCGGCGCGCGGGCGTAGCGATCGGCCAAGGCGCTATGGATGCCGCGATCGCATCGCTGGCGGCCGCTGAACCAGCCCGGACAATGGCAAACGCCGCCGAGTGAGTTCCGCGGCTAGATCGCCCGGAGCGGCGGCAGGCGTGCCTCGAAAGGTGACGATTGCACCACCGATGTGTTGGTGGTGGCATAGACAAGCAATCGATCGATCAGGACTTCTAGGTCCTGCATGCTGCGGACATGCGCCTTTGCGATGAAGCAGTCGTCCCCGGTGATACGGTCGCATTCCACAAAGTCGGGCGTATTGGCCAGCATTTCCGCGACTTTCTTCAATTGGCCCGGCAACGGCCGGACGCGTAGCCATGCCGTGATTGCAAAGCCGAGAGCTGCGGGGTCGATATCGACCGTATACCCCCGTATGACGCCGACATCCTCCAACCGTCGTATCCGTTCGGCAACGCTGGGGGCGGATAGTCCGACCGTGCGCGCCAGTTCCGCAGTGCTGATCCGAGCGTTCTTCGCCAGGACGGTAATTAGCGTTTCGTCGGTCGAATCCAAGGACTGATTTTTGAATCGAAGGCGATTCATTCGAAACTCCAATTTATTTGTTCCTATTTATCAAATTACCCTTCGAAAATCTATTACTTTAATCGATATAGACATTCATCCTTTGCATAACGGCAAAAGGATGGCGCACATGACGGAAAAAATATCGGGATACGGGAAGATTGCTGATCGGGTGCCACCTCATGCGTGGTTCGGCGTCAGTGCGGTTTTTCATTATCTGGGCCCGTCTTTTGCCGTGCTTCTTTTCCCGTCGGTCGGCGTGCTGGGGGTGGCATGGTTCCGTGTAGCGTCCGCCGCCGCCGTGTTTTGTATCCTGACGTCGCCGGTTCGGGTTTTCCGCGAATCAACATGGATGGGGCGGGGGTTATTGGTTGGGCTAGGGCTGTGTCTCGCGGTGATGAACACGTCATTTTACCTAGCTCTCGACACACTGCCGATGAGTCTCGTCGCCGCAATGGAGTTCATTGGGACGATTGCAGTGGCGCTGTACGGCTTGCGCACCGGTCGTAACCTGATCGCACTGATTCTGACAGTTAGCGGTGTATTCGTTCTGGTGGACGTCGTGTGGCAGTCTGATCCGTGGGGATTGTTTTGGTCGACCGTGAACGCGGCACTGTTCGTCGGCTATATCGTCCTTGGGCACAGGGCGGCCGCGGAAGGGGCTGATCGCGGGGTGGAGCGTCTTGGCGCAGCCATGGTGATCGCATTTCTCGCTCTGCTACCGGTAGGGATTGCGCAAGCTGCGACCGTGTTCACCAATTCGTATTTGGTTCTTGCCGGGATTGGTGTTGGCGTTTGTTCGTCTGTGATCCCGTATATCTGCGATCAGCTTTCCATGTCACGCCTGCCGCGCGGCAGTTTTGCCCTAATGTTGGCGCTCCTGCCGGCGACGGCGACGATTATTGCGGCGATCGTTCTTTCACAAATTCCGACGTTGCGCGATCTGATCGGAATAGCCCTAGTCATGCTGGGCGTCGCCATGCATCGGCCCGCAACCTAGACTGCGGAATTACTCCGCCGCAGCGGTGGAGGCGAGTTCCATATGGCCGTATTTGCTCTGCGCGAAGACCCGTCGGACCATGGGCTCGAAGAAGTCGAGCGGCAGGGTGTCGTAATCGGGGTCGAAAGCGTTCTGATCGTAGTTCTGACAGAAATACGCACAGGCGTCGTAATAGGGATGATCTTTGAAACGATCCCGCGCGTTGCGGTCGCCGCCCAGGAAATGGTCGTAATAGTAACCCTGGAACAGGCCGTGATGCTTCACGATCCAATGCGTCTTTTCGGAGACAAAGGGCTTCAGAATCGCGGAGGCGAGATCGGAATGGTTATAGGGGCTGAGAATATCCCCAAGGTCGTGCAGCAAAGCCGCGACCACCAGTTCCTCATCCGCCCCGTCGCGGTGGGCCCGCGTTGCGGATTGCAGGGAATGCTGATACCGCGTGACGCGATACCCGCCCCAATCCACGTCCAGGGATTTCAACTGATCCAGAACACGGTCCACGAGGTCGGCGTTGAATTTCTCCTCCAACCGACAGAGAAGGTCCCAGTCCTCCTGGGTGCCGTCTTCCATTTTGGTCCAGTTTACGTATTCCATCGACCCGATCCTTCCGGAAAATGTCCCGGACCGTCATGCGGTCCGGGACTGTGTTAGACGCCGGATTATTACACGTGGATCGCGCGCTTCTCTACATCAAGCGCCGCTTCCTTGACCGCTTCTGAGAAAGTCGGGTGTGCGTGGCATGTCCGCGCCACGTCTTCCGACGATCCGCCGAATTCGATGATGGTCACGATCTCGTGGATCATCTCGCCCGCGGCCGGGCCGATGATATGGGCGCCCAGCACCCGATCGGTTTCCGCGTCCGCCAGGATCTTGACAAAACCATCGGTCGCGTCGTTCGCCTTGGCGCGGGAATTGGCCATGAAGGGGAATTTGCCGACCTTATAGGCGCGGCCCTGTTCCTTGAGCTTTTCCTCGCTCATCCCGACATCGGCGACTTCCGGCCATGTGTAGACCACGCCCGGAATGGCGTCGTAATTGATGTGCGGCTTCTGCCCGGCCAGAATTTCGGCGATGACGACGCCTTCATCCTCTGCCTTATGGGCCAGCATCGGGCCGGGGATGCAGTCCCCGATAGCGTAAATGCCGTCGATATTGGTCTTGTAATGGGCATCGACCTGGATGACGCCGCGCTTGTCTCGTTCCACGCCGATGTCGTCCAGTCCCAGACCTTCGGTGTAGGGACGCCGTCCGATGCAGACCAGAACCTTGTCGACGGACAGGGTTTCCACGTCGCCGCCCGCCGCCGGTTCCATCGTCAGCTCGACGCCGGATTTCGACTTCTTCGCGCCGGTGACCTTGGTCTTCAGCTTGAACTCCAAGCCCTGCTTTTTCAGCGTGCGCTGGAAGGTCTTGGACACCTCGCCGTCCATGTTCGGGACAATGCGGTCCAGGAATTCGATGACCGTGACCTGCGCGCCCAGGCGCTTCCAGACGGACCCGAGTTCCAGACCGATGACGCCGCCGCCGATGACGGCAAGATGCTTCGGCACCTTGTCGAATTCCAGCGCGCCGGTGGAGGTGACGATGGTTTTCTCATCGACGTCCAGACCCGGCAGCGGGGTCGATTCCGATCCGGTGGCGATGACGATGTTCTTGGTTGTCAGGACCTTGCCCTTATCGTCGCCTTCGGTCACGGAAACCTGACCCGGCGCATCGATATGGCCACGCCCTTTGACGTAGTCGATCTTGTTCTTCTTGAACAGAAATTCGATCCCGCCGGTCAGGCCTTCGACGATTTTCGCCTTGCGGTCCAGCATCGCCTTCAGGTCCAATTTCGGCGACACGACGATGCCGTGGCTTGCGAAACTGTGCTGGGCTTCGTGGTAGAGCTCGGAGGATTGAAGGAGCGCTTTCGACGGGATGCAGCCGACATTCAGGCAGGTGCCGCCCAGTTTGCCGCGCATTTCCACGCAAGCCGTCTTCATGCCCAATTGCGCGGCGCGGATCGCTGCCACGTAACCGCCCGGCCCTCCGCCGATTACGACGACGTCATAGGTCTCGCTCATCCTTCAAATCCCTGGATTGTTCATCGGTGACGCTTCGCCGGACATTGCCCCAATCGCGCCGGACGGGCAAGTACCGCCACCCGGACGGCGGCATGCAGGAACGCTTTGACTCCGCCCCGCGCGATCCCCAAATGAAGGGGGATAAGGCGGGCGGCGTTCCGATCCCGCAGGGTAGATTTGGAGGATTGTTGATGAGACGGACCTTGATGGCCGCAAGCCTTGTTCTGATGATGCCGGTCGCCGGTGCCTGGGCCGAGGAGCCGACCGCCCCGGAAACCATGGCGGCGGAAGGGATATCGAAGCTCATGAAGGCGTTGGAACTATTCGTCGACTCAATCCCACTCTACGCCGCGCCGGAAATCCTGCCGAACGGGGATATCATCCTGCGCCGGATTCAGCCTGACGATGATGCCTCTCCGACCGACGGCACGCCGGAAGGCGATACCCAGACCTGATGCATCCCCGCATCGTTTCGGCTTTTCGGTTGCGGGTTTCCGCGCATCGCCTCACAATGTGATCACAGTAATGCGGTACACACCGCACGGTCGACGAGGCGATTTTACGGTAATGCAGTCCGACGACGGCGACGAAGACACCGGACACGACGAGCCTGCGCCAAAAGGCACGACGCTTCAGGAACGTGTCTACGCTGAATTGCGCGAGGCGATCATGCTGGGCCGGTTCCGGCCCGGTGAGGCGATGACCATTCGGGGATTGGCGGACAGTCTGGGCACCAGCATGATGCCGGCGCGGGAAGCCTTGCGGCGTCTCGTGGCGGAACGGGCGCTGGACCTTTTGCCGAACCGGCGCGTCACGGTGCCGACCATGACCGGCGAAATGTTCGAGGAATTGACCGAAGCCCGCGTCGCCCTGGAAGTGCTGGCCGCGCGCCGCGCCTTCCCGGCCACCGATCCGGCTTTTGCCGATCGGTTGGAAGCCATCGACCTGGAACAGGATGCCGCGATCGAGGCGCGCGACTGGGCGCTGTATCAGGAACGCAACCGCGCCTTTCATTTCGAACTCTACGAACGCGCGCCGGGCCGCGTTTTGATGCCGATGATCGAAAGCCTGTGGCTTCAAATCGGCCCGTTCCTGTATCTGACCCGTGAAAGCCTGGGCCGGACCTATATGGAAGACCGGCACAAGGAAGCGGTCGCCGCCATCCGAAGCCGCGACGAAGACGCCCTGGCGTTGGCCATCGAACAGGATATCCGCGACGGCATGGGCGGCCTGCCCGCGCTGATCGCCGATCAAAACGCTGAAGGCAAGTCGGTCGAAGCGGTCGGTTAATAGGTATTGATGTCGTCTTCCGCGTCGGCGGGACGTTGGAACAGCTTCTTCACCACGAAAACCGATACGACCGCCAATACGGCGAAGGCGATCATCACATCGCGCCAGTTTTCCAACAAAACGAGGTTGCTGAACCAGAAGTGCTGTTCCGCGAACAGCATGGCGGAAACAAGCGCCGCCGCGATACCGATCGGCAGCACGAAGAAGTTCAACCCGATGGCGATGTCGGCGACGATCAGAAGCAAGGCCAGGATCAGCCAGACCTCCGACTGAAACACCCAGAAGGAAAGGGAGGTCAGCACGTCCATGCGATCAGGCCTCCCGCTTCGCGCTATGCAGCGTTTCGGCCAGAACCTGCAAAGACCCGATGGCGCCGGTCACATCGGTCGGCACGATGATCGTCTTCGCATTGGGCGCGGCGGCGACGGCGGACAGCGCGTCGACTTGGCGCTTCATGATTTCGAAATCGATGGCGGGTTGGCCGTTCTTTGAAATGGCATCGGCCACAAGGCGGGTCTGTTCGGCGTCGGCCTCTGCCGCGACTTTCACGGCATAGGCATTCGCGTCGGCCTGGAGCCGCACCGCTTCGGCATCTTTTTGCGCCTGATAGAGTTTGGCGTCGGCGGCGAGTTCGACGGCGCGCTTTTCGCCCTCCGCGACCGCGATGGCGGCGCGGCGCGACCGTTCGGCATTCAACTGCTGACGCTGCGCATCCTTGGTCTGTTCATCGACAATGACGTCGGTGATTTCCGTGCGCGTGATTTCGATGCCCCAGACCTCGGCGGCCTGTTGCAGGTTGCGGGCGATTTCCTCGTTCATCGATTCCCGTGACGACTGCAGGTCGTCCAGTTCCAGCTTTCCGGCGGCGGACCGCACGATGGAGGTCGCGGCGGTATAGATCGCCTGATCGATATTGCGGATACGGTAAACGGAGGATGCCGCATCGGTGATCCGATAGAAGACCGTCGCTTCCAGGCGGACCTCCACGTTATCGCGGGTGATCACGGAAATTTCGAATTCCGGCAACTGCCTTTCGAGAACGGAGACGCGATGCGCGACCCGGTCGAGGAACGGGACGATGAAGCTGAGGCCGGCCGGCAGGGTTTTCGTATATTTCCCGAAGCGTTCGATCACGTAGACCTCGCTCTGGGACACGATCTTCACGCCTTTTACGACCAGCGTGATGGCGAAAATCACAAGGATAAGGGCGATCACACCCGAAAGAGAATTTTGAATCATGTAAAAGAAGCCGCCGTTCACGTCCTAACTCCCCGGTTGTAATTGCCTGTAAGGTATAGGCGGCGCGGCGGTCTGCCGGAAGCAAAAAAAGCCCCGAACCGTCGGGTCCGGGGCTTTTTTCATGGACTTGCGTCCAGCGGCTTAACGGGCGGTTTCGGCCGCTTCCGAGATTTTCCCGGTTTCGTCCCGGAAATAGCGGAAGAAGTCGCTGTTCGGCGGTCCGACATAGGTGGTCGTATCGCTGCTCAACCCCTTCGTCATGGCCTGCATGGACCGCCAGAAATCGAAGAAGTCGACATTCTGACCATAGGCGGCGTTGTAGAGGCCCTGGGCTTCGGCATCGCCTTCACCCTGAAGGATTTCGGCCTTCTTGCGGGCTTCGGCGAGAATGACGCGCTGGCGTTTGTCGGCGTCGGCACGGATGCGCTGGGCTTCCTTGCCGCCTTCCGCGCGGGCCAGCCGGGCTTCCTGTTCACGCTGCGTGCGCATGCGTTTGAAGATCGCGTCGCTGTTTTCCGACGGAAGGTCGATGCGTTTGATGCGAACATCCACGACGTCGACACCGAAGCCTTTGGCTTCTTCGGCGACGATGCGGGTGAATTCCTCCATCAGGCGCGCGCGTTCCGGTGTCAGGACGACGGTCAGTTCGACCTCACCCAACACCCGCCGCAAGGCGGAGTTGATCAGCGAGTTGAAACGCTGCTGCATGCCGCGTTCGGTGCCGACCGATTGGAAGAACAGCAGCGGTTTGGTGATCTTGTACCGGGCGAAGGCGTTGACGACCAACTGCTTCTGGTCCGCGGTCGGGATTTCCTGTGCCGCGGCGTCGTAGTCGAGGACGCGGTTGTCGAAGAACCGCGCGGTATCGACGAACGGTACCTTGAAATGCAGACCCGGTTCCGTGATCTGACGACGCGGTTCACCGAAGCGCATGACCATGACCTGTTCGGTTTCGCGAACGGTGAAGGCGCTGCTGGCGGCGACGATCAGGCCGACCACCAGGACGCCCAGGAGGATAAAGCCGGTGCGGTTCATCAGTTCGACCCTCCCTGATTGGTGGTGGTTTGGCCCGTTGTCGTTACCTTGTTCGGGGTCAGACGATCCAACGGCAGATAGGGCAGAACGCCGTTACCGCCCTGACCATCGGTGTCGATCAGAACCTTATTCATGCGCTGAAGGATTTCTTCCATGGTTTCCAGATAAATCCGGCGCTTGGTGATATCCGGCGCCTGTTTGTATTCCGTCAGGATCGACAGGAAACGCTGGGTGTCCCCCTGTGCCAGATTGATCTTTTCTTCCTTATACGCTTCCGCCGCGCGGATGATCTGCTGTGCGTTCCCTTCGGCGCGCTGCGTCACTTCGTTGAAATAGGCGGTGGCCTCGTTGATCGACCGTTCGCGGTCGGCCTGGGCCGCCTGAACGTCGCGGAAGGCATCGATGACCTCACCCGGGGGGCTGACGCTTTGCGGGTTCAGACGCGTGATTTCGATACCCGCGCCGTAATCGTCCAGGATTTCCTGGATTTTTTCCTGCGCATCGATCCCGACGGCGTTACGACCGCGCGTCCGGATGAATTCGAAATTGCTCTTACCCACGATTTCGCGCATCGCGGCCTCGGCGGCGTTCTTGACGCTTTCTTCCGGGTTGCGGACGTTGAACAGGTATTCGCCGGCGTCGCGGATGCGCCAGAACACGGAAAACTGAACGGCAACGATATTTTCGTCCCCGGTCAGCATCTGGCTTTCTTCCGGGACGTTGCGTGTCGTGGCGCCGGATTCGACGAAACCGATATTCACCTGATTGATCGCGGTGACGTTCGGTTTGATCACTTCGCCGATCGGGGCCGGGAAATTGTAGTTCAGGCCGGGACCGGTGGTGGAGGTCAGCTTGCCGAAGACCAGTTCCACGCCCTGTTCTTCCGGGCCGACGGTGTAGAAACCGCTGCCGAGCCATGCCGCGATCGCCAGAAAGACCACCGCAATGGCGCCCTTGCCGCCGAAACCGCCGGGCAGGATGGCCTTCAGCCGTTCCTGACCCTTGCGGACCAGTTCTTCGACATCGGGCGGTTGGCCGCCTGGGCCGCGTCCGCCGCCACCGCCGGGTCGTCCCCAGGGGCTGTTGGGGCCGCCGCCGTTTCCGCCGCCGTTTCCGCCGCCGTTACCGCCACGTCCGCCACCATTGCCGCCGCGTCCGCCGCCGCCGGGGGGAGATCCCCAGGGGCCGCCGCTATTGTTTTCCCATGGCATATTCTGTCTATCCGTCCGCCGTTGTTCGTCGTTTCACTTGCCCGGACTGGTCCACTGATCGGTTCGACCAGTCCGAAACCCCCTAATCGCGCCGCGCATAACACTAGATTTCACGGCATCGGACAACCCGCGCGCCCCACGCGCGATGAATTGCCCTATCGACTGCGCATCCACGCAGCCTAATTGCTTCCGGGACTTTGCGCCCCGGTCTTGGTTCATATATGTAGCCTTGGACGGGGATACCACCGTTACCCAGCAGGATTCTTTTCATCGAGGGGACTTCTTTCATGGCCGATATCACCGAAGACAGCGTCAAACGAGCCCTCGCGGAGGTCGCGGTGCCCGGCGGCGGCGACGTCGTTTCGTCCGGTATGATCTCCGGGATCGCCATTCGCGACCGCATGGTTCAAGTGTCCCTGGATATCGACGATCCGTCGCGCGCGGCGGAATTCGAACCGTTGCGCCGCGCGGTCGAGGAGAAAATCGGCGCACTGCCGTCGGTCCTGTCGGCCAGCGCCGTGCTGACCGCGGAAAGCAAGAAGCCGGCCGCCGCGACTGCCGCGCCATCGGAATCCGGTGGAAAGGGCGTGTCCGGTATTCGCCATATCATTGCCGTGGCCAGCGGCAAGGGCGGCGTCGGCAAATCGACCACTGCGGTGAACCTCGCGCTGGCGCTCAAACAGTTGGGGCTTTCCGTCGGTATCCTGGATGCGGATGTCTATGGCCCCTCGCTGCCGCGTATGATGGGGTTGGCCGGGCAGCGTCCGACATCCCCCGATGGGAAGACGCTGGTACCGTTGGAAGCCTATGGCACGAAAGTCATGTCCATCGGCTTCCTGGTCGCGGAAGATCAGCCGGTGGTCTGGCGCGGTCCGATGGTGATGGGCGCCTTGCAGCAGATGATGGACGATGTGCAATGGGGCGCGCTGGACGTCTTGGTCGTCGATATGCCGCCGGGCACGGGCGACGCGCAATTGTCGCTGTCGCAGAAGGTGCCGTTGGCGGGGGCGGTCATCGTTTCCACGCCGCAGGACATCGCCCTGCTGGATGCCCGCAAGGGATTGAACATGTTCCGCAAGGTCGATGTGCCGGTGCTGGGCATCGTCGAGAATATGTCCATGTATATCTGCCCCAATTGCGGGCATGAGGCGCATATCTTCGGCCATGGCGGTGCGAAGGCGGAGGCGTCGAAGCTGGAGACTCCGTTCCTGGGCGAAATTCCGCTGGATATCGAAATCCGGGAGACCTCGGACGGCGGCACGCCGATCGTCGAAACCCAGCCGGACAGCCCGCACGCGGCGGCCTATCTGTCGGTGGCGCAGAAAATCCGCGAGGCGCTGGACGGCGGCCAGGCGTCCCGCGCGGCGCCGCGCTTCGTAGACGAATAGGGCGTTCGAATGCTACGCGCCGTCCTCTTCACGCTGTGTCTGCTCCTCGCGGGCGGGGCGGGATTGGGACGCCCGGCGCATGCTCAATCGATGGGGGACGGTGCGGGAAATCCGGAACGTCTGATCGAAATCATTAATTCTGCCCGTAAGGAATGGGGGCTGAGGCCGCTGCGGTTCGAGCCGCGCTTGACCCAGATCGCCGAGCAGATGACGCAGTCGATCTATCTGGGCCAGAACATGGATGCCGTCGCCGACGGCCTTGAAACCCTGCTGCGTGAAAAGGGGTATCCCAACATGCTGTTCGGCGGGCGCTATGCGACCGTGGACGGTGGCGTCGATCCCATGATCCGCGCCTGGCTGGAAGAGGGCGGACGCCAGAGCATCCTTGTCAATCCGAACGCCACCGAAATCGGCGCGGCGCATAAGGACAGCACGGGGTCGCCGGTCGCCGACATGCCGCGCAATATCTGGGCGGTGGTCATCGCCGATCCGGCGCGCCCGGCGGCGGAAGACTGGCCGAACCGGATATTGCTGCTGGTCAATTCCTTTCGCGCCCGATACGGCCTGCCGGGGTTGAAGGCCAATGCCTTCCTGGACCGGGCGGCGATGATGCAGGCACGGGACATGGTGACCCGCGATTTCTTCAGCCATATCAATCCTGACGGCGACGGGCCGGGAGACCGCGCGACCCGGGCCGGATATAAGTTCCAGCGTCTGTTGGAAAATATCGCCGTCGGCCAACGGTCGCCGCGCGATGTGGTCGACGCCTGGATTCGGTCCAAGGACGGCCATCGCGAGGCCATGCTGGATCCGGCGGTGACGGAGCTTGGAATCGGCTATGTCTTCGCGCCATATGAAAACGGGCGGATCAAGGGGCTGCACTATTGGGCCATGTCCCTGGGACGACCGCTTGAATAACGAAAAGAGCCCTGGGGAGAAACCATGACGGCGTTGGAAAAATTGCGGGACGGCGGGACGGCGATCGGCACATTCGGCATGATCGACGGGACGTTGAGCGTTGAAGGGCTGGCGCGCGCCGGCTTCGATTTCGTATGCCTGGATCGTCAGCACGGCCTGTTGGACGACGCCACGGTCTGGAACCAGATCGTCGCCATCGGCAAGGCGGGGAAGGCCTGCCCCTGGGTGCGGATTCCCTGGAACCGCCCAGAGGACGCGATGCGTGCCTTGGACGGCGGGGCGACCGGCATCGTCGCGCCGATGATCGGATCGCGGGCGGAAGCGGAAGCCCTTGTCCGCGCGTGCCGCTATCCGCCGATGGGCGAAAGAAGCTGGGGCCCGATCCGGGCCGGTATGAACGATCCCGTTTTCTATACGGAAACCGCGAATGACAGCATCTTCGTCGCGGCGATGATCGAAACGCGCGGCGGCTTCGACAATTTGGAAGAAATCGCGTCGACGCCGGGGCTGGACGCGATTTTCGTCGGGCCGAACGATTTGAGCTTCGCGATATCCTCTTGGCAGCCGGGCATGCCGACGCATACCGATTTTCTGGACGATTTGCGCCGGATTGCTGAGGTCGCTACAGCGAACGGTAAGATTCCCGGCATCCACTGCGCGGATGCGGCTATGGCACGGGCGGCGCGGGGCTGGGGGTATCGATTCATGACCGTCGGTGCGGATATCGGCTTCATGGTTCAGGCGGCCAAGGCGACGGTCCTGGACGCCAGAAAATAAACGGGTAATCGCGTCGGAAAATTGCGGCATCCGATTCTTGCGCCACCCGGAAGGGGCTGGCAGTGTGCCGCCGACGATAAATTCTTTTCAGGGAGTGTTGTGGGATGAAAACGCGCGCCGCTGTCGCCTTCCAGGCGGGAAAACCGCTGTCGATTGAAGAGGTTGATCTCGACGGTCCGAAGGAAGGCGAGGTTCTTGTCGAAATCAAGGCGACAGGCATCTGCCACACAGACGAATTCACGTTGAGCGGCGCCGATCCGGAAGGGGCCTTCCCGGCAATTCTGGGCCATGAAGGTGCCGGTGTCGTGGTCGATGTCGGTCCCGGTGTGAAAACCCTGAAGAAGGGCGATCATGTCATTCCGCTCTACACGCCGGAATGCCGGGAATGCGAATATTGCCTGAATCCGAAGACCAATCTGTGTCAGGCGATTCGCACGACCCAAGGGGCCGGCGTCATGCCGGACGGCACGTCGCGTTTCTCGCTCAACGGCGAAAAGATCCTGCACTATATGGGCACGTCCACCTTCGCCAATCATACGGTGCTGCCTGAAATCGCCTTGGCGAAAGTGCGTGAGGACGCGCCGTTCGACAAGATCTGCTACATCGGTTGCGGCGTGACGACGGGCATCGGCGCGGTCATCAACACCGCGAAGGTCGAACCGGGTTCCAACGTCGTCGTGTTCGGTCTGGGCGGGATCGGCCTGAACGTCATTCAGGGCGCGAAGCTTGTCGGCGCGAACATGATCGTCGGCGTCGATCTGAACCCGGCGAAAAAGGAAATGGCCGAAAAGTTTGGCATGACCCATTTCGTGAACCCGAAGGAAGTCGAAGGCGATCTGGTCCCGTATCTGGTCGACCTGACCAAGGGCGGCGCGGACTATAGCTTCGAATGCATCGGTCTGCCGCAGACCATGCGTCAGGCGCTGGAATGCTGCCACAAGGGCTGGGGCGAAAGCATCATCATCGGCGTCGCCGGTGCGGGTCAGGAAATCTCCACCCGTCCGTTCCAGCTGGTGACCGGCCGGTCCTGGCGCGGCACGGCCTTCGGCGGTGCGCGTGGGCGCACGGATGTGCCGAAGATCGTCGATTGGTATATGGACGGTAAAATCTCCATCGATCCGATGATCACGCATACGTTGACGCTGGACGAAATCAACAAGGGCTTCGACCTGATGCATGCGGGCGAAAGCATTCGCTCCGTCGTCGTTTACGACTGATCCGGACGGGACGGATGACGACGGTCGGCTCGAATCCGTCCCATTCCGCCGACACGCAAACCGCCCCGCAACGGGCGGTTTGTTTCGTTAATCCCAATGCCCGCGCCGCACGGGACCAGACGGACGCCTTTGTCGCGGCATTGGAAGGGCACGGCGTCTCGGTCACCCTGAAACGGACGAAATCCAGGGAAGAGGCGCTGGATCTGATAGACGCCCTGCCGGAAACGGATGCGATCCTGGTCGGGGGCGGTGACGGCACGATCAGCGGCTTGTTGCCGTCCTTGCTGAAGCGGCCCGAACCGATCGGCATCCTGCCGCTGGGTACGGCCAACGACTTCGCGCGCAATCTGTCCATTCCCGCCGACCCGCAAGCCGCCGCCGCCGTGATCGCCGGGGGACATCGTGTCGCGGTCGATACCGGCGTAGTCGGGGATCGCCCCTTCCTGAATGTCGTCAGCCTGGGGATCAGCGTCGAAATTGCCAGCATGCACGAAGACGGTGCGAAGAAACTCTTGGGCCGTTTTGCCTATCCCATTCGCTGGTCCGAAGCCTGGCGCCGGCACCGGCCGTTGAAACTTGAAATCGACGTGGATGGGGAAAAGCGTCGGACCCGGTGTTCGCTACTCGGCGTCGGGTGTGGGCGGCATTACGGCGGCGGATTGACGCTGGATGAACAGGCGAAGCTGAACGACGGCTTTCTGCATCTGTATTATGTCACACCGAAGCATGCATTGCATTGGGTCCGGTTCCTGCCGGGATTGTGGCGCGGCACATTGCGCCGGACGGAGGGGGCCTTTACGGCGCAGGGTAGAGAGGTCAGCATTACCGTGTTGAGCGGTAAGCGGAAGAAGGTGAACGTGGATGGCGAAATTGTCGCGAAAACCCCGATCAAGGTATCGGTACGGCCGCGTAGCCTGACTGTCTTCGCGCCTGTGGACGCGCCGGAAGACGTCTTGGAGTAACGCTGAAAGGATGGGAATATGTCAGTTCTAATTCCCCCGGAAATCGCTGCCTTGAACGATGTTATTCAGGCATTGTGGCATTGCGCGCGGGCGATGCGGGAAAGCGCGGCGGTTGACGGGATAGCCGCCCCGGCCAGTTTCAAGCAAAAGGCCGATGGGATGTCCGATCTGGCGGATAGACTGTGCGATATTGTGCGTGAATTGGGACACACGCCGAGGGCGGAGCCGACGGTCGAGGAACGCGAGGTTCTGGAAAAAGCCTGGGTCGAACTGCGCGGCGGTCTGACCGGCGATCCGGTCCCTGCCGCAGAGGCGCGCTGCGCGGAAGCGGAGCGGCAATTGATCGAGACCGCCAAGGATGCCTTGTCCGAGGAAACGCTCCCGGTTTCGGCTGTAGACCTGTTACGTCCGCTTATCGCCGGGACCTATTGCTGATCGAAGCGCGCATCGCATCTTTGAAGAGCGATCGCGCGGCTATTAAAGATTTATGCTGGCTGGATCGCGTCTTGCAAAGACGGGGCGGCGCCGTCACCTTTCCGATCATCAGTGCACGGTTCTTTGGGAGAGTTCGGATGGGTTTGGAAGTCCTCAATCAGTGGAAATGCTTCGGCGGAACACAGTCCGTTTACGCGCATGCAAGCGAAGCGACCGGGACGCGGATGGAATTTTCCGTGTTCGATCCGGGTAAGGGACCGGCTCCCGTCCTCTACTGGTTGTCGGGCCTGACCTGCACCTGGGAGAATTTTACCGCGAAAGCCGGGGCGCAGCGTTATGCCGCCGAACACGGCCTTATACTGGTTTGCCCGGATACGAGCCCGCGCGGCGATGACGTGCCGGATGCGGCGGATGAATACGATTTCGGCAAGGGCGCCGGATTCTATGTCAACGCGACGCAGCAGCCCTGGTCCAAGAACTATTGCATGTACGATTACGTGGTAAGCGAGCTTCCCGGCGTCGCTGAAGCGACCGTGGAGACGACCGGCCAGCGCGGCATTTCCGGCCATTCGATGGGCGGGCATGGGGCGCTGACCATCGCGTTGAAAAACCCGGACCAATACAAATCCGTTTCCGCCTTTTCCCCGATTGTGGCGCCCAGTCAGGTTCCCTGGGGGCATAAGGCGCTGGGTCGCTATCTGGGCGACGACCGTGCCGCCTGGGCCGACTACGATGCCACGGAACTGGTGGTCGCGCGGGGATGGAACGGCGATATCCTGATCGACCAGGGCAGCAAGGATCAGTTCCTGGAAGAACAACTGCGATCCACCCTGTTCTCCGATGCCTGCGCCAAGGCGGGCGTGACGCTCGACCTTCGCTTCCAGGAAGGCTACGACCACAGCTATTATTTCGTCGCAAGCTTCATCGGAGAACATATCGCGTGGCATGCCGCGCGCCTGTAACGCCCATCTTTACATCGGAGATTCGACCAACCCTTGCGTGTTACGGGGCGACGGGTCTGTTTGTTTTTAAACTCAAGATCGCAAATGGGTATTAGTTAAAATTAAACTACTGGTAACCAGTATATGGTAAAGACATTGAATACGTTGGGGAATAAGAGCGAACTTGCGATTGGGTGGCGGAAACATGCTCCTGAAAACAGGGGCGCTCGCGGTTGAACTAGGAGACGCCACATATGTCCGACGACAGCATCGATTCCCGACTCAAATATCTGTGTATCGACCAGGAAACCCGTAGCGACGTCGTCGCGGTTCGCGACGATATCATCAAGGGCATAGGGCCAATCCTGGACGATTTTTATCGTCATGTTCAAACCAACCCGGAAGCGGCGGAAATCCTGAAAGGGAAATCCCTCGACGGGTTGAAGAAGGCGCAGACCTTACATTGGTCGACCCTGTTCAGCGGGACTTTCGATGCCGATTATGAACGGAAGGTGACGGCGATCGGTAACGCGCATATGCGCATCGGTTTGCGTCCGTCAGTTTATATCGGCGCCTATCTGTTCGCGCTTAACAAGATCGTCGATCAATTCGCGAAAACCAGCCGCCGTACCGATCCGGTTTTCGTCAAGCGGCTGAAAAGCGTGCTGAAAGCGGTTTTTCTGGACATGGACTTGGCGACATCTGTCTATCTGTCCTCCGGTGAAAAACAACGCAAGGATATGCTGATCGAGATCGCCAATGATTTGGAAACGGAAATCAGTTCCGCGATTTCACAGGTATCCGCCCAGGGCGACGGTTTGCAGCGCGAGGTCGAGGCCTTGCTGAAAATCGCGGAACGTCTTAACGACAATTCGGAAACCGTCGCGGCGGCGTCGGAAGAAGCAACGGCCAACGTTTCCACCGTCGCGGCATCGTCGGAAGAACTGTCGCATTCCATCAACGAAATTGGGAATCAGATAGAACGCGCGCAAAATTCGGTTGCCGAGGCCACGCAGGAGGCGAGTTCCGCTTCGTCGATCGGCGAGTCCCTTGCGTCCTCTACCCGCGAAATCACCGATATTTTGAAACTGATCACGGATATCGCCAGCCAGACCAATCTCCTTGCGCTGAACGCGACAATCGAGGCCGCGCGGGCGGGAGAGGCAGGAAAGGGCTTTGCCGTTGTCGCGGGCGAGGTGAAGTCTCTGGCTACCCAGACCCAGAAGGCAACGGAAGAAATCCGTGAAAAGGTCGAGGCAATTCAGAACCGGACGAACGAAATGATTGCGTCCATCGCGCAGATCAACACCGGCGTTGGAAATGTTACGGCCACGTTTTCCGAAATCGTTACGGCGGTCGAAGAACAACGGCAGGCAACCGGCGAGATCGCGAAGAATATCAGCGAGGCCGCCGTCGGCACGCAGGAAGTGTCCCGAACCATCGGTCAGGTCGCGTCGGAAGCGACGGAAACCCAGACGGTCAGCCAAAAGATCGGCAGTGCCGTCGACGCGGTCGGTCATGCGAATAGGGATATGGAAAACCGCGTTTCAAACCTAATGAGCAGCCTGCGGTCCCAGGAGGAATTCGATCGCCGCGTGAAGGCTCGGCGTTCTCGCGACGAAGGTGCGGCAGGACAAGAACGACGCGACCGGAGCGACCGGCGGAAATCCTGATCATCGATCCCGAACCTATAAAGGTGCGTGGAGTTGACGCCCGAGTAAGCAGCGCCTAGTTTCCGGCGCACTTTTCGTCGGTTAACCTTTTTCGGAATTTGGGATCATGACCAATCTGCGCGACCTAGCCCTGAACGCCCGTGCCTGGCCTTTTGAAGAGGCGCGCAAGGTCCTGAAACGCTACGAAAAGAAGGACCCCGAGAAAGGCTATATCCTGTTTGAAACGGGCTATGGTCCGTCCGGTCTGCCGCATATCGGCACTTTCGGGGAAGTCCTGCGCACGACCATGGTGCGCCGCGCTTTCGAAATGATGAGCGATATCCCGACCAAGCTGATCGCCTTTTCGGACGATATGGACGGGCTGCGCAAGGTGCCGACCAACGTCCCGAACCAGGACATGCTGACCGCTGCGTTGAACAAGCGCCTGACCAAGGTGCCGGATCCGTTCGGGACGCATCCCAGCTTCGGCGAACACAACAATGCGCGTCTGTGCGCCTTTTTGGACAGCTTCGGCTTCGAATACGAATTCGCCAGTTCGACGGACTATTACTTTTCCGGCAAGTTCGACGACGCGCTGATCCGGGTTCTCGAATGCTATGACAATATTCAGAAGATCATGCTGCCGTCGCTGCGCGACGAACGACGCGAGACCTACTCGCCGTTTCTGCCGGTCGATCCGGACACGCATGAAGTCTATCAGGTCCCGGTCCTCCATACCGACCCGAAGAACGGCACCATCGTCTATCGCCACCCGGATGGCCGCGAGGTCGAAACCCCGGTCACCGGCGGTCGCTGCAAGCTGCAATGGAAGCCGGATTGGGGCATGCGCTGGTATGCGCTGGGCGTCGATTTTGAAATGTCCGGCAAGGATCTGATCGACAGCGTGAAACTGTCCAGCCGCATCTGCGAAACCCTGGGCGCACCGAAGCCGGAAACCCTGACCTATGAATTGTTCCTGGACGATCAGGGCCAGAAGATTTCCAAGTCGAAGGGCAATGGCCTGTCGATGGAGGAATGGCTGACCTATGCGCCGGGCGAAAGTCTTTCGCTTTTCATGTTCCACAAGCCGAAGACCGCGAAGAAGCTGTATTTCGACGTGATCCCGAAGGCGGTGGACGAATATCTGGTCTTCCTGGACAAGTTCCCGGACGAGGAACTGGAACGGCAGATCGAAAACCCGGTCTGGCATATCCATAACGGCAAGCCGCCGGCGTCGGAAGTGCCGGGGATCAGCTTTGCGCTGCTGCTGAATCTGGCCTCCGTCTGCAATACGGAAGACAAGGCGGTTCTGTGGGGCTTCATTTCCCGCTATGTGCCGGAAGCGTCGCCGGAAAACGATCCGATGCTGGATCATCTGGTCGGGTTCGCGCTGCGTTACTACCAGGACTTCGTGAAGCCGACAAAGAGCTTCAAGGCCCCGGATGCGACCGATCTGGCCGCGATGAAGGACCTGCGCGACGTGTTGGCCGGTCTGCCGGAACACACGTCGGCCGAGGATGTTCAGACGGAGGTCTACGAGGTCGGCAAGCGCCACGGTTACGAAAACCTACGCGACTGGTTCAAGGCCCTGTATCAAATCCTGCTGGGGCAGGAACAGGGCCCCCGGATCGGCTCCTTCTTTGCCCTATACGGTCTGGCGGACACGATTGCCTTGATCGACCGGGCTTTGGCGGGCGAAGATTTGAGTGCGGCCTGAACGGTCGTCGCAAGAACCGGAGCGGCCCATGAAGTTCGATCTCGGAAAATCCCTGGGTACGATCGTCAAGCTGGCGGTGATTTGTTTCGTTGTCGGCTGGCTGCTGGTGCAGTTCGATATTTCGCCGGAAGCGATTTTCGACAATTTCGGTGAAACCGTCCGCAAGATTTATGACATGGCCCGCGGCGCGATCGAATGGAGCGCGGGTTACATCGTCATCGGTGCCGTGATCGTCCTGCCGATCTGGTTGGTCGCCGTCATCCTGAACGCCTTGAAAGGGCGTCAGCGTAAGTCGGATTAAGGGAAGGGGACGGTTATGGGAATTTCCGGACTTCTGATCATCATTATCGGGATCATCGCGTCCACGTCCTTCCTGGGCATGATCATCGGCATTCCCATGATCCTGATCGGGATCATCCTCGTCGTTCTGGCCGTCATCAAGGGCGGTATCTCCGCCATCTGGCGGCTCGGTGGCGGCGGAAAGTGACCGCCCGTCTCTCGTTACCGCTAACGGTAATGTTGATGGTCGGCGCCTGTTCCTCAAAACCGGACGGTGAGGAGGCATTCGACGGATCGCGTTGGGCCTTCACATGCGACGAGATCGCCTTTGATCTTCAGTACAGCCGGGATGTCGAGCGGGCCCTGTTGGAGGCCGGGGGGCGGCGATATATTCTGACGCAGCAACGTACCGCGTCCGGCGCGCGCTATGGCGACGGGAAAGGAACCTTTGTTTGGAGCAAGGGACGCCAGGCCCAGTTCGAACTAGCCGGGAAGCCCTATTCGGGCTGTATCGGGCGGGAAGACTAATTCCTTAGGCTAGAAAGCTGTAGCCCGATAGCTTGTTGGCGCTGATCGAGGGCAGGACCGATAGGACGGCGGTCGTTTCATGCAGGGCCTTGCTCGCTTCCGTCAGGTCACGCCGGGACAGGCTGTAGAATTTCAGGCCCGCACGGGCGGTATCGACCAGGTCTTGCAACATGTCCTTGGCCTTGCGCGCGTCGCTGGCGAAGCCGCCGCCGGTATCGATCTGCCCCGTGGAAGCGTCTTTCGCACCCGTTCCATTCCGCTTTTCAAGCGCGGCTTTGGCCGTTGCAACGATTTCCGCCACGGTCGGTAGCGTGCGGTAGGACGACTGTGATCCTTCGGCGGCGGCATAGGCCTTGGTCGCGTCGGCGAGTTCGAGGCTGAGTTGCCGCAACTCCCGCGCGGTCGCCTTGGGCTTGCCGTCCTCGCCGGGCTGTAGGGCCTCAAGCCGCGCGGTGATCCAGTCGACCTTGTGCTGCGCGGCGTCCGGGATGTCGACGGCACCGCCCCGGCGATAGGCCTGGATACGATGGACGATCCCATCGGCTTCCCGAACCTTGCTTTTCAGATCGGCGGCCTTGTCCGGATCCAGTTTCGACAGGGTTTCGAGCAACGGCTTGGTCCAGTCGGCGCGCGCCTTCGTTCCGACGGCGGAATTGGCCACCGTCGTCTGACTGTTTCTCAGGGAAGACAAACCGTCCATTTCTTGAACCGTTCCTCGTCGGGCCCGCACCGGGCCGCTCAATTTCGTTCTTCTACGCCTATTATACGCCGCCGTCTCGCAGAATCATCCGCAAGGGTCAGGCGACGACATTCACGGTCGGTGTCGGTAACGTCGTATCTGCCGCCATGTCATTCAACAGTGTTTCTACCGTCTTCAAGGCCTTTTCCGATTCTTTCAAATCATTCTCGGCGCCCGGATCGTTCTCCATTTTTCGGCGGGCCTGTTCGATCAGGCTCTTCAACATGGATTTGATGAACCGCACATCCCGCATGAATTCTTCTTTATCCTTGTCGACGCCGCTTACGGCGCCGTGTGCCTTGTTGGGGATATCGAATGGCGTTGGCGCCGCCGCATCTGTCGCCGCCTCGTTCTCCGCGTCGGACCGGTCTTGTGAGTCTACCGCACCCTGCGACGCAGAGGCCGCCTCAGTCGTTACCGTCGGATCGCTCTCGGTATTCGTCGATGTCGTGCCGTCCGTGGAAATAGAGCCTGTTGGGGCGGTGCCGGCCTGGGCAAGATCGGCCTGGGCAAGTTCGGTTTGGGCAAGATCGGTTTGAGCGACATCAGTCTGCGTGGCGGTCATCATGGCCGGGTCCGGCGCCGACACGCCTGCATTCGTGCCGCCGGCACTGGCATATTCCCGCACGGCGGCGGCAAGCATGCGGCTCAATTGCTTGATCTGCCGGGCCATGGCTTCCGGGTCCAAGGCCAAGAGGCGCAGCATCTTCAACTGGGCCTTGATCTGTTCCAGCTTCTCCTTGGCGCGGGCCTTGCGGGCTTCCCTAGCATTGTCCTTCGTGGATTCAAGCTGCCTGATGACGTTGTCCGCATCGCGGGCTTGTTCCACCAGATTGCCGCCGAACTGCTCGTCCAACGCAGTGGCGATCCTGACCAGCGGCGATGCGTTGGAATGCGCGGAGTCGCGTTCCTGCCGGGGCGTGGCCGGATTGCGGATCGTCAGATTGGCGAGGTTGCTCGCCGTCAAAAATGAGGAAATGCCCTTCATTCTTTATGGCTCCTTCCTGAACGCTATCGGGCGGCTTCTGCCGCCCCGGTACTAAACCTTAAACCAGGATGCGAATCCCGGCGCTGCCCAGCGCCTTCGGTGGATCCAGCTTCGTCAACGCCGTATGGATATCCATGACGGCAGACCGGGCGTTCAGCATGCCGCGTTGCGCGCTGCGGCTCTTATTGCCCAGCGTGTCCAGGCGATCCTGCGCGGTGTTCAGCGCGTCGCCGATCGTCGCGGCGATCCCGCGCACTGCCTGGACGAAGGCGTCGCCGGTCGACAGGGCTTCCATCTGCGCCTGTTTCGACCCGGTAAGAACGGGCGGGACAGTTAAAAACCCTGTATCGCTGTTCGTCTTTTCGGTGGTCAGCGCGGTCGCCGGCAGGGGCGGAGCGGGACTCGCGCTCGGTCCACCGGCCCGTTCGTAGTCCTCGACGGCCTTGCTCAGTTCCTTGCCCAATTGCGCGGCCATACGGGCGGCGGTTTTCGGGTTGGCCGTCGCCATCAGGTGCAGCACCTGCAGACGGGCGTTGATCTCAATGACTTTCTCACGCGCGGCCTTGATGCGCTTTTCGTTTTCGTCCTGACGCGCGGCGTCGGATCGATCTTTTGTCGATTGGTCGCCCTGAACCGAAGATAGGATTTTTTCAGGAGCGGCGGTCGCATCCTGCTTCGTGGCATCCTGTGCCGAAAGGGGGGCTGCCCCAACTGAACCCAGGACGACAGGCGTCGTGGATTTCAGACCCGCTAAACCGTCCATTCTGATCGGCTCCCACACGGAAAAGTCAGCGAGATTTCTTTCTCGCGGTATTATCATAGTCCATTTTCTACCAAGAGTCTCGTCTTTTCGTGCCCATAGAATAAGAGCGGCTTCCGATTGAAAGCCGCTCTCATCCCGGGATACAGGGAATGCTATCGTTTAGAGACCTCACCCGGCGGTCCCCGCCGACCGATTTTGCGTCGGAAGCGTGTTCTGCTTCGCTTTCAACCGATCGACGATCCAATCCAGGGCGGAGCCGATTTTCACCATGGTGCGCCAGGCGGAGGCGGCATGGTTCTCGTTGATCCGGCGGTACTGATCTTCGACGCCTGCCTGCGGGGCCAGACCGTACCAATGAGTGAAGACCAAGGCCAAGGCAGAGCCACGATGATAAGACATTTTCTTTCTCCTTCGTCCGTGTTGATATGAGTAATAAAAGCTTTATCTACCTCCGTGACAAACGAGTGTTTTTGAACGTATAGGATAGTTAGTCTTAATCGTGAGGGGTTATGGCAAGAGATCTTCCGCCGCTGGGATCGCTGCGCGCCTTCGAGGCCGCCGCCCGGCATATGAGCTTCAAGGACGCCGCATCCGAACTGCATGTGACGCCCGCCGCGATCAGTCAGCAAATCAAGACGCTGGAGGATTTCTGTGGGGTTAAGCTGTTCCGGCGCCTTACCCGCGCCCTGGTGTTGACGGAGGCCGGGCAGATCGCCCTGCCGCAGATCACGTTGGGACTGGACCAACTGGCGGCAGGGTATCGCTTGATCAAGGGGCATGGCGGGATCGGGCCGTTGGTCGTGTCCCTGCCGCCGTCCTTCGCGACGAAATGGCTGGTCCCGCGTTTGGGGCGGTTTCAGGAACGTCACCCGGAAATCGTGGTGCGGATCGATGCGACGTCCCGACTGGTTCAGTTCGATGCGGAGGGCGTGGATATCGCGATCCGCTTCGGCAAGGGACACTATCCGGGACTGACGTCCCATCATCTGTTCCCCAGCCGGGTGATCCCGGTCTGCAGTCCGACTTTACCCGGTCCGAATCGACCGTTGGAAAAGCCGTCCGATCTGTCGGCCTTCACCCTGTTGCATCTGCGGGACAGCGATGCCCCCGGCACGGAACCGGTGTGGGACATGTGGTTGCGGGCGGCGGGGGTGACCGGCGTCGATACGCGTTTGGGCCCGCAATTTGGCGAGTATGGCTTGGCAATTGACGCCGCGGTGTCGGGTCAGGGGGTGGCGCTCGTCGATGCCAGCTTGGCAGAGGTGGAACTGAAATCGGGCCGCTTGATTCAGCCCTTCGCGGATGTTGCCGGAATCGAGGACGAGTTCTGCTACTACCTGGTCTACCCGAACGGACGTGGCGACGACCCGCGTATCAGGGCGTTCAAGGTCTGGATAGAATCTGAAATTCTGCCCGCCCCGGATAGTGACGCGATTTAAACCGGTCCGCCGAAGAGGTCCCGCATCAAGTCGGTCATGACCGCCGCATCCTCCTCATCGAAGGCGTCGGGCCGGTCGCTGTCGATATCCAGAACACCGATCAGGGTGCCGTCCGGGCCGTAAACCGGCAGCACCAGCTCGGACCGCGTGCTGGACGAACAGGCGATGTGACCGGGAAAAGCGTCCACGTCCGGCACCAATTGGACTTCGCCCGTCCGGGCGCAGGCGCCGCAGACGCCCTTCGAAAAGGGAATGGTCAGGCAGCCATGCCCACCTTGATACGGGCCGATCTTCAGCGTGTCGTCCCCGACATTGCGGTAGAACCCGACCCAATCGAAGCGGTCGTCGCCATGGAACAGCTCGCAGGCCGTCGTCGCCATCAATGTGATCGTGTCGGTTTCGCCGTCGGCAAGCGCCTTGATCCGGGCAACGAGGTCGGCATGGCGATTGGTCTGCATGGGACGATCCCTGTGTAAGAATGACTAAGCTTTCAACGGGAGTTGGTAGCAGCGGCAAAAGAAAAGCCGCACACAGCCGCCAGCCCCCTCCCGAGAGGGACTGTAGCGGTAGCGCGCGGCGAATGTCGGATCAAGCGTGGCGAGCGTCAGCTCTTCACCGCGACCTTCTTCACCGGGTGGCTGCTTTTGCCGTCCTTCGGCATATGCAGGGTCAAAACCCCGCTGTCGAAATTCGCTTCGATCTGCTTGCTGTCGACCCCGTCGGGAATGCGAAAGCTGCGGCGGAAGGCCCCGTAATGCCGTTCGACATGGCGCATATTCTTGTCCTGCCGATCGGATTCCGTTTTCTTTTCGCCATGTACCGTCAGCAGCGGACCGCAGACGGAAATGTCGATGTCGTCGGCGGAAATCCCGGGGACTTCCAGGCTGATTTCAACGGAATCGTCCGTTTCCGCGATATCCGCACGGGTTTCCAACGCGTTCAGGTCGCCGAAGACCGATCGCGGCATCGTATCCCAGCGATAAGGCCAGGACGTGAAAGCCGCATCCATCCAGTCCAGCATTTGACGGACCGGCTGGAACATCGCATCCGGAGACAGGGCGGTTATAGGGTTCAATGGATTGGGGAATTCCTGACCCGACGGTTCCACGGAGGAAACCGTGGGCTTCTTCCCCACGGGTGTTTTCGCGGATTCGGGTTGAACCTGTTCCTGTTGTGACATGATTGTGCTCCTTCCAGAAAACATGGGGCCAAAAACCATAGGAAATTTGGCGACGCCGTAGCCTGATTGTTCTTGTTCGGAGTGCCACTGAACGCAACTGTGACGCGATTTTGTGCGTTTGAAAAAGGACGCGCCATGATCTGGATCAAGATCGTAACCACGGATGATGACGTTTTTGGGACCGGCCGGGACCTTTGCCATGGCGGGACCCTTGCAATGGCGGGACCTTTGCCATGGAAAGTGTCGCAAGCCGCGTGATAGGTTATGGACTATCAGGAATCCCACCCCTCCGGCAGGCTCCCGTTCATGTCCCAGCTTCAGGATCGCCGTATCACCTTCGGCCGCGTATCCGCCATCGCCCTTCCCGTCGTTCTGTCGAACGCCATGGTCCCCCTGCAAGGGGCGATCGATACCGCGATTATCGGGCATCTGGGGGCCGCCAGTTACCTTGCCGCCGTGGCATTGGGTGCCGCAGTGCTCAGTCTCGTGTTCAGTGTCTTCAATTTCCTGCAAATGGGGGTGTCCGGCCTGACGGCGCAGGCCCTGGGCGCGCGGGATAATGGCCGCGTATTGAATACCTTGGCGCGCGCCGTCTTGATCGCGCTGACGATCGCGGCGCTGCTTGTGCTCGCGAAGCAGCCTATTCGGACCGGGGCGATCGCCCTTTTCGACGGCAGCCCGGAAGCGCTGGAACTCGGCGGTGCCTATGTCGATGTTCGGTTGTGGGGCGCGCCGGTGGAACTGTTGAACTATGCGCTGATGGGATGGTTCGCGGGGCAGGGCCTGACGCGGCGTCTGTTCGAAATGCAGATGCTGACATCCATTGTGAATATCGGTCTGAATGTCCTGTTCGTGGTCGTTCTGGGCTGGGGCGTGGAGGGGGTCGCGTTGGGTACGGTGTTGGCGACCGCGACCGGCGTCACCTATGGCGGTGTGCAGGTATGGAAGCGTATGCGGCAAATCCGGCCCGACGGCTGGGTTCTGGACCGCGCGCGCGTCTTGGACCCGAAGGAACTGCGCCGCGTCATGGCGCTGAACCGGGATATCATGATCCGAACCTTGATGCTGACCGGTAGTCTGGCCTGGATGACCCGTCTGGGATCGATGCAGGGCGACGTGATCCTGGCGGCCAACGGCATCCTGTTGCAGTTCATCTTTATCGCGTCGAATGCCCTGGACGGTTTCGCCCTGGCGACGGAATCCCTAGTGGGACAGGCGATTGGCGCGCGCAGCCGCGAAACCCTGCGCCGCGCCGTCGTCGTCAGCACGATATCGGCCCTGGCCACGGCGGCGGCCCTGGCCCTGATCTTCACGGCGCTTTCCGACAGTTTGATTGCGCTGTTTACCAATGTGGCGGACGTGCGCGAAACGGCGGGGAGATATGCCATCTGGGCCACGCTGATGCCGCTCGGCTCCGCGCTGGCCTATCAGTTCGATGGGGTGTTCAACGGCGCGACGCAGGGGGCGATGATGCGCAATGCCATGATCGTTGCCGCCGCGCTCTATGTCCCGATCGGCTATGTCATGACGCAGGCCTATGGGAATCACGGGCTTTGGGGGGCGCTATGGATCTGGATGGGGCTGCGGGCGTTGACGCTTGCCGTCGTCTATCCGCGCCTGGAAAGCCGGGCAATTACTTAGCGGGGATCACGTTTCGAGGATTACTTCACGGGGGCCCCTGCCATGACGCGGGCGCGCACGGCGGCCTGCATCTGCTGCTGTTCGCGATAGCTTTTCGGCGGCCAGGACACATCGGCGAGATGGGTATATCCGGCACCGTCGATACCGGTTTCCCGGCCGCCGACCGGCTTCCCCTTTTTCAGGGCGTTCCAGACCGTCATCACGCGCTTTTGATAGGCCGTTTGGCGCTCGCGGTCCGTGGAATGATATTCCTTCACCGCGCGGGTCCAGCTGTTCCGCTTCTGCCGCAGGTCGGTCAGGAAGGACGTGGCATAGGCGACATTGTTGATCGGGTCGAAGGCTTCGTCGAGGGATCGGAAACTTTTGCCGTGGTAGTACAGGTTCACCTGCATGCAGCCGACGTCGATATTCGTCACGCCCTTGGCCTGCAGGGTCTTTACCTCGGCAATCGCGGCTTCCTTGCTGGGCAGGTAGCGGCCTTTGCCTTCCGCCATGACGGTCCAGGGCCAGGCGATGAAGGCGTCATGGTAATCGCTCCACCGCCCGCTTTCGGTCAGGGAGATCGCCTGCAGCAGATGCACAGGGATGTTGCGTGCCTTTTCCGCCAGCGCGATCGCCTGGGCGCATGGTCCGGCCTTCGGCGACGACTCGGACGCCGCATTGGCGGAAATCGCCGCCGTGCCGATGCTGAAAACGGTCGCTAGGGCTGCCAAGCTTGCCCGGAACCACATGGTCTCTCTCCAAACCGTGTCACTCTCTCGCCATAGGAAAAGCAAGCGCCGTGCCAGCTTCTGGACATGCGTGGACAGAAAACTTTCACAGAACCGAAATCAAAGGCTTGATGACCCCGTCTGCCGGTGTTATCTACCCGCCCGCACCGAAAGGGCGCGTAGCTCAGTGGGAGAGCACTGTGTTGACATCGCAGGGGTCGCAAGTTCAATCCTTGCCGCGCCCACCATCGAAACCCCCAGGGAAACCTGGGGGTTTTCGCTTTTCAGGCTGTTGGGCGATGCGTTACAGACGCTTGTAGCGCTCCGACAGATAAATCCCGCCCAGGACGAGGACGAGCGCGAGCGCGTGGTAGAGGTGGAATTGTTCCCCCAATACGATCACGGCCATGACGGCGGCGAAGACCGGGACGAGGTTCATGAACACGCCCGCCCGGCCCGGACCGATCTTATCGACCCCCTGAATGAACAGGATTTGCCCGATGAAGGACGGGAACAAGGCGATCAGCGCGACGATGATCCAGCCTTTTGCCGTGGGCATCTGGCTGTAGCCGGACAGAGCCTCCATGCCCGCGATGGGCAGCGATACGACGAAGGCGCTGGCCGCCATCACGGCAAAGGTGCTGAGCGGGGAAATGGCGGGGCGTTTCCGCAGGGCCAGCGTATAGGCGGCGTAGAGCAGGCTGGCGAGCAGCATCAACAAGTCGCCCTGGTTGAAGGCGAGGGAGGTCAGACGGTCCCAGGAGCCTTGCGCCGCCACCAGGGTCACGCCGCTGAGAGTGATGACGACACCGACGGCCTGTAACGGGCCGACCGGCATGCGATAGAACAAGATCGTTCCCACCAAGACGAAGATCGGCGTGGATCCTTGCAGGATGCCGATATTGATCGCCGTGGTCGAATGCGCCGCGACATAGAACAGCGCGTTGAACCCGGTATAGCCGAGCGTCCCCAGCGCGGCCAGGAAGGGCAGATGCCGTTTCAATACCGGCCAGTCTTCCTTGATCCGCGGCCGCAGGAAGACGAAGCAGAGCAGCATCACCCCTGTCCAGCGACCCAGCACCACCAGCATGGGGGAGACTTCCCCCACGGCCAAGCGCCCGGCGACGGCGTTCGCCGCCCAGCACAGTGTCGTTGCGATCAGGAAGAGATAGGCTTCCAGATTGGATCGGTCGGGACCGAAATTCTCAAGGCCGGGGGATGGCAGATCGCTGCCGTCCCGGTCCGGGACCGGCGGCGGGGAGGGTGATTGAGACATGAAAGATGTTTGCCCGTCAGCCGCCCGCCTGTTCGGCGATTGCGATCAGTTCGACGATATCCGGGCGCGGCCCGTATTCCTGCATCAGGCGCTGCCGGGTCGTCCGCTCCGTGATCGGCGGCGCATCGAGCCGCGCCCCGGCGCGGACCAGTATCTGTACCCAGACCGCCCGTTCGGGCACTTCCCAGCGGTCCCAGGAAATCACCGTCGCCAGCAGGTCGCCTTCCATCCCGCCGACGGCCGGATGGGCACCCGCTTCCAGGAAGCGCAGGGCGAGGTCCTGACAATTCTTGAAATAAGCGGCATAGAGCGGCGACCAGACGGAACGTCCGCGCACGGTGCGCGTGTTCATGTCGCTGCCGCTATAGGCCTTGCGCAGGTCCTCGCAGGTGCCGCAAACGTCGGGGTTCTTGGAATTGCATTCCAGAGCGGCGGCCTGCCGCGCGGTCGGCGGTGCCCCGACAAGCATCAGGAAGGCGACTGCCGCCAGGACGATGCGATAATCAAACATGATCGTTTCCTGCCCTAATCACTACCGACGGACGGTTCGTTCCGATACCGTCAGCGTACCGGCGCACAGCGTTCCTTGTCTTCCACCTGCGTGTCGCCCTGACAGGCGTAGAACGCGGCGATGTCGCGGACAGTCTGCCCATCCAGGCGCCCGGCATAGAGTTCCATGAACTTATGGGGCCGACGACCGTCGCGGAAATTGAACAACTGGTTCACCAGATACGGTTCGAACTGACCGTCCAGACGGGGCACACCGGGCGTATCGGAATGCCCGATCCCGCTGTCGCCATGACATTTTGTACATTTCATTTCCAGCATCAGCGCCTGACCGCGCGCCGGGTCGCCGGTCACGTCCTGCGCCATGCCCTGTGTCGCGAAAAGCGACACGGCGAAACCGACGGCAAGCGCCGGAAAGATGGTTTTGATCGTGCGAATCATCATGACTGGAACGATACGGTAGTTCGGTTCGCGCCGCAACGTGTAGGATACCGTTCCTCGCGAAACCAGCGTCGGATAGGGAATGTGAATGAACGTCGATGATGTCGAGTATCCGAAGAAGCGGCCCGGCCAGGGGGCGATGACCCACCTGCACGATATCGAGGCGCGGTTCAAAGAAATCGCCGGGGACGACGACCGGATCGACGTCGGTGAATTACAGCGCGGACTGGACCTGCACGATGCCGATTACGCGGCCCGGGTGTTCCGACTGATCGACGAAGACAAGAGCGGCGAAATCTCGTTGTGGGAATTCATCCGGTTCGCCCGCGTTCTCGTCGAAGGGACGCCGGAAGAAAAGCTGCGGATCATCTTCAACCTGCATGATCTGAATGGCGACGGGACGGTCGATTTCGAGGAACTGACCCATATCCTGGACCGCAGCCTCAACGAACACAGTATCGACGTGCCGCCGGAAAAGGTCGCGCAATTGGGGCGGGTCCTGTTCGCCTCCATCGATACGGATGGCAGCGGATCGATCGATTTCGAGGAATTTCAGGCAAGCATCGACGCCCATCCGTCCTTGAAGGCGCAGATGATCGACCGGTCGTCGACTTGGCTGCGGTTACCGGAACGGATTGCGTCGGATCGGCGGCGGCGGGGCAGGAGTTTTCGAGCCTTGTTCGGCGGGCTTCGGCGCGCCTGGGAGAATGAGCGACCCTGGCTGATCTTGCTGACCGTGACCGGTGCGGCGCTGATATGGCTATTCGAACGCGGCATGGTTCGGGAGGCGGCGATCGGGTCCGACCTGCCGACGCAAATTGCCCAAGGCGCGGCGGAGGCGGTGAAGCTGTGCGGCGTCTTGATGATCGTCAGCATGCTGCGGCACAGTTTCACGCTGCTCCGGCGATTCGGGATCGCGCGGATTTTGCCGGTCGATCGTATGATCGACTATCACCGGGTCGTCGGTCACACCCTGGCCTTTCTGGCGTTGGTCCATGTCGTCGGCTACATCGTCACTTACGAAAGCCTGATCGATCCCGATTTCTTCACCCGGGACGTGGTCTATGGCGAATTGTTTCGATCCCAGGTCGGGTGGTCGGGCGTCACGCTGGCGACGATCCTGCTGCTGATATGGGCATTCGCGCGCGAATCCGTGCGCCGCAGCGGGATGTTCGAGGCCTTTTATCTGACCCATCGGCTGTTCTGGGCGTTCCTGCCGCTGCTGATCGTGCATGTACCGGGTTTTGCGGCATGGATCGCCGTGCCGGGCGCGATCTTCCTGATGGAACAGGGGCACCGATTGATTCGAGGGCGAAAGCCGTCGGAAATCGACGACATCACGCCCATGCCGTCCAATGTGACGCGCCTGCGCATGAAGCGACCGGATTGGCTGGATTTCAAGCCGGGGGAATATGTGCAATTGCGCATCCCGGCGGTGTCCAAGCGGGAATGGCATCCGTTCACCGTAACCTCGTCGCCCGACGAAAAGGACTGTCTGGAACTGCATGTCCGCAGTGTCGGGAACTGGACCCGGAAGCTGAACGAGTTGGCGATGCGGGATGAGGCGGCGCGGGCGGAAAACTGGCGGCGTGTTTATCTGGAAGGGCCATACGGGTCGCCGTCGTCGGATATCAACGACTGCCCGGTGCCGGTGCTGATCGGGGCGGGGATCGGGGTGACCCCCTTCGCGTCGATCCTGAAGACCGTGCTGGAACGGTCGAAGTCCGGGAACCCGCCGGGAGAGGACTTGCAGCGGCTTTATTTCATATGGCTGAACCGCGATCAGAAGGCATTCGAATGGTTCGGGGCGTTGATGGCGGCGCTGGAAGACCTGCCCGAGCTGAAGGGGCGTATCGATATTCGCGTGTGGCTGACCGGATTGAAGGCCGAATTGACCTCCGCATCACTGACCGTCGCGATGGAGGTTTATCACGAAGCTGCCGGACGCGACTTGCTGACGGGGCTTAGAACCCGGACCGAACTGTCCCGGCCGAATTGGAACACGATTTTCAGCGAGATCAAGGCGCGCCACGAAGGCGCGCCTATCGATGTCTTCTATTGCGGACCGGAAGGTCTTTCGACCGTCCTGTCCCAGGAATGCGCGCGGTTCGGCTTCGGCTATCGCAAGGAGAACTTCTGACCCGATGTGGCGCGCGGCTTGCACATGTTCGAACCCGGTTGGTCGGACATCCGCTAGGGCTTGTGTGGTCGGGTGGGGACCTTACTTTATGGATCGGAAGAAATAGGCGTTTTCCTGGCGCCGCGGAAATGGTCACCTATGTCGAACTCGAATATGCTGCTGCTCATGACACGTGGAACGAAATTGCTGATCGCCGCCGGATTTGCCGGTGCGGTTCTGGTCGCCTGTGCTGTCGGGGTCGGGGTATCGGCCCCCGGCACAAAGGATGTCGCGGCGCGGATAGATCGAGAGGTCGCGAACTATCGGGCCGGAGGATATGGTCCGGCGGAAATCGGCGGGGTTACCGACAAGGTCTTCGCGCAGACATTCCAACGGGTGCGCTACACCTATGTCCGGGAGCTTCCGGAAGAAACGCTGTTCGCCGCGGCGGTGCAGGGCATGCACGAAACCTATCCCGACCCCACGGTTGCGTCCGATGCGGCTCTGCGGGAAGCCGCCTTGCAAGGCATGCTGTCCTCCCTGGACGATTATTCCGTCTATATGAACAAGGAAGCCTTCACCGCGCTGAATGAGAAGATCAGCGGCAGCTTCGGCGGGCTGGGGATCGAAATCAAAAAGGACCCGATCGGCCTGGAAGTGATTTCGCCGATCGAAGGCACGCCCGCGATGCGCGCCGGTTTGCGGCCGGGGGATCGCCTGACCCATGCGGACGGGGCCCCTTTGGCGGATATGAGCCTGCATGACGCGGTCACCCTGCTGCGTGGTGCGCCGGGGACCACCGTCACGGTGACCGTGGCGCGGAAGGGGACGGACAGTTTCGATGTACCGCTGACCCGCGAAGTCATCCGCATTCAACGTGTCCGCGCGGAATTGGAAAACGGCATCGGCTATCTGCGCATCGCGCAGTTCATTCGCGGGACGGGGCGGGTTCTGCGACAGAAGATGGTCGAATTGAAGGAACAGGCAGGGCCGGGCGGCCTGAAAGGCTACATCCTCGATCTGCGCAACAATCCGGGTGGGCTGCTGGACGAAAGCATCGATGTGGCGGGCGCGTTCTTAAGCGGTGGCCTCGTCGTATCGACCAAAAGCCGCCATGATGAACAGGAATTCAAGGCGGACCTTGCCGATCCCAGCGCGGGTCTTCCCGTCGTGGTCATGATCGATCAGGGCTCGGCCAGTGCGTCGGAAATCGTGGCCGGTGCCATCAAGTATCGCGATCGGGGCCTTGTTATCGGTCAACGCAGTTTCGGGAAGGGATCGGTGCAGACGACCTACGAATTCCCCGATGGCGGCGGCCTGAAGCTGACGACGGCACTTTACTATACGCCCAGCGGTAAAAGCGTGGATGGCGGGATCGAGCCGTCCCAGGAAGCGGCGGACGACCCGGAAACAAAGGACGTTGACGAGGCGTTGGAGGCCGCGAATGCGGTTATTTATTCCATTGCTTCCGGCGATATCCTTGTCGGCGTACAGGACTGATCCTTGGAATCCGGGAACGAAGACGATGCTGCGGTTCGGGTTAAGGTAGTCGCCGCGCGTCAGGGCGATATGCTGCGGGTTGCGCCCTTGATCGCTGAAATGCTTACCTTCTATGGGGCGGAAGGTCCGCCGATCCCATTGCCGGATTTCGCCGTGCGCCTGGAAAAGGACGGACCGGCCGGACGGCGGGAATACGACTGCCTGATCGCCGATGATGCGCAGACGGGGACGGCGCTGGGCTTCGCCATGTATTCGACGGTCTATGAGGCCGCTTTCCCCGGTAACGGCATTTTCCTGCGCGATATCTACGTCACGAAATCCGCCCGCGAACGGGGTGTCGGCAAGGCCTTGATGGTCGCGCTGGCGCAGGTCTGTTTGCGGGAAGGATATCGTCGGATCGATTGGCATGCCGATCGCTTGGACCTGCATGCCAGGACCTTCTATGAGCTGATGGCGCCGGACAGTTTCAAACTGAATAGGTTGAGCTACCGGATCGAGGAAGAAGAGATCGAATTGCTGTCGAAACGATAAATAGATCGACGGTACGGCACGGTGTTTAGACTTCGTTAACATTGTTTGGATAGTGATAAAGGTCCGAAGTCGGGTGGGAGGCCGGCGGAGAACCGCCGGAAACAATAAATCGAATTGAGGTACACAGGGTGAAACCGCCCATACTCATCGTAGAAGACAATGAACTGAATATGCGATTGTTCAGCGATCTTCTCAGCGCGCTGGGATATGATATCCGGCAGGCGCAGGACGCCGAAAGCGCCCTGGAAATCCTGGAAAAGGAAGTGCCGGGCGTCATCGTCATGGATATCCAACTGCCGGGTATGTCGGGTGTCGAATGTACCAAGACCATCAAGGCGGACCCGCGTCTTTCGACCATTCCCGTTATCGCGGTGACGGCCTTCGCCATGGCCGGAGACGAAGCGCGGTTTCGGAAAGCCGGATGCGACGATTATATGTCCAAGCCGATTTCCGTTCCGATCTTCGCGGAAACCATAGCCAAGCACTATCGCAGCGATATCGGGGCCGAAACCTAAGCGTCGTCAGGCGGATACGCCGAATTCGGACAGCGCCGTTTCCAGCCATTCGATACGCCGATCGGCAAGCTGAACGTCGAAGGCCAGCCAATCGGCGATATCGCTTCCCTCGTATTCCTTCGCCAGATCCGAAGCGCGGGCGCGTTCCGTGCGAATGACGTCGCATAGAAGATCCAATTGATCTTCCTTCGCGTCGTCCGAAAGGTGTTTCAGGAACCGCAGTTTCAGCAACAGGACAAGGCGTCCGACATCGTTGATCGGTGCCCGCAATTGCGCGTCCATAAGAAGCCGGAACAGGTCACGTCCCGATTCCGTAATGCGCAGGACGGTATCTTCTTCCGATGATGCACCGCCGGTTGTTTCCGCCAGGCCTTCGATGCGCAGCAGTTCGAGGGACGATCCCAGCAAATCCAGAGACGGGCCGACGATCCGCTGCGTGAAGAAGCGGATTTCAGTTGCAAGATCACCGTACCGCCGATCACCTTCAACAAGAACACCGAGGGCGAGGAGGCGGACGGCTTCCGCCGGGACGAGACTGCGATCGCGGTACATACCGCTTGCTCCTTCATTTGCGAATCGTTCGCAATAAGTGATACGCCCTCACGGCGCGATACACCAGTATTAATGTAGGGCGGGGATGGGGCGATGTTCAATCCACCGCAGGGTCGCCGCAAAGAAAAACCGGTCGGCGTATTGTCGCGCCGACCGGTTCTGTGTTCGGAATTCGGCGCTACGCGCCTGACCGATTTACCGGATCATCCGGGCGAGAGACCGCGAATCCGCTCCGACCGGCGGCGCAGCAATTCCAGCGTCGTCAGCAGGATGATGGAAATCGTCACAAGTACCGTGGCGACGGCCAAGATTGTCGGAGAAATCTGCTCCCGTAACCCGGTGAACATCTGCCACGGCAGGGTCTTCTGGGACGCGGAACCGACGAAGAGCACAACGACGACTTCATCGAAGGAGGTAATGAAGGCGAAGAGCGCGCCGGAGATGACGCCGGGCAGAATCAGCGGCATCTGGACCTTGATGAAGGTCGTCACCGGGTTTGCGCCCAGATTGGCCGCGGCGCGGACGAGGCTTCTGTCGAAACCGACCAAGGTCGCCGTCACGGTAATGATGACGAAGGGCGTGCCCAGCGCGGCGTGGGCCAATACGACGCCCCAATAGGTCCCTTGCATCCCGATCCGGGAATAGAAGAAGTACATGCCCGCCGCCGAGATGATCAACGGAACGATCATCGGCGAGATCATGACCGCCATGATGGCGCTGCGGAAGGGCACGTGGCTCTGCGATAGGCCGATTGCCGCCAGGGTCCCCAGCGCGGTCGACATCAGGGTGGCCATCGGGGCGATCTGCACGGAGTTCACCAGGGCCTGCTGCCAATCCGGATTGGTGAAGAAATCCTCGTAATGTTTCAACGAGTATCCGTCCGGGTCGAAGGCCAGCATTTCCTTGGTGAAGGTGAAGAAATCCTGCGAGTTGAAGCTTAACGGGATGATCACCAGAACCGGGATGATCAGAAAAAGGAAGATCAGCGCGCAGATGACACGGAAGCCGTAGTACCAGGCAATCTGGCCCTTGGAGGCATAAGGAGGAAGTGCAGACATGGTGATCACCCCAACTTCACGTTATCGATGCCGACGATCTTGTCGTAGACCCAGTACAGAATGAGGATCATGCTGAGCAGCACCACGCCGAGCGCTGCGGCCAATCCCCAGTTCAGAGACGAGGAAATGTGATAGGCGATCCGGTTCGAAATGAAGATCCCGGACGTCCCCCCGACCAGTTCCGGCGTGATGTAGTAGCCGATGGCCAGGATGAAGACCAACACGGCCCCGGCACCGATCCCCGGAACGGTATTCGGGAAATAAACCTTCCAGAAGGCGGTCCAGTCGTTCGCGCCCAGCGACTTTGCCGCGCGGACGTAAGACGGGGACACCGTCTTCATCACGGAATAGAGCGGCAGGATCATGAACGGCAGCAGGATATGCGTCATCGCGATGATCGTGCCGGTCTGATTGTGCATCAGTTCCAATCGGTTCAGGTCATCGACCAATCCGATCGCGACCAATGTGTCATTGATGACGCCCTGTTGTTGCAGCAGCACGATCCAGGCCGACGTGCGGACCAGAAGCGAGGTCCAGAACGGCAGCAAAACCAGAATCATCAGTAGGTTCGAATACCGCAGCGGCAGGTTTGCGAGAATCCATGCGACCGGATAGCCCAGGATGGTGCAGGTCAATGTGATGGCGACGGACAAGACGATCGTCCGCCACAGCAGGAACAGATAAATCCGCTGGTCTTCATCGACGAATTCGAAACCGTCATGGCCGATTTTCGCATCGATGGATGCCAGGAAATAACCGGCGGTGTAATCGCCCGAGAACCGCTTGATCGTGCGCCAAACATCGACATTGCCCCAGTCTTTGTCGATGGCTATGAACTGTTCCTTGTAGTTGCCGGGGGTCATATCGTCGACCTTACGGCCCGACTTGCGGAACAGGCTGGAAATACCGGGCATTTCGTAGTTCAGCCGCGATCCGAGGCGCGTATGGGTCTTCTCTTCGGCCGCGATCAGAAGATCGGCATGCAGCGCGGTGAAGACGTCTTCGCCCGGCGCCTCTTCGGAACTGGCGTCCCAATCCGCCAACACCGCAACCGTTTCGGGCAGCGTGTCCGGAACAATGGCGTTCTCCACCGACCGGAACAACATATCCCCGATCGGCGCGAGAAAGGTGATGACAATGAATAGAAACAGCGGGGCGATAAGCATGAGAGCGCGCAATTTTTGACGGCGCAATGCGCGGGCCAAACTTACCTTGAGAGGCGTTCCGTCCGCGGCGAGCATCGGTCCGCTTTGGGCTGTCGTATCGCTCATCGTGTTCTACCCCGTACCGTTTGCAATACTTGATTCAAAAGGAACAAACACCGGGGGCGGGCGAACCGCCCCCGGCAATAACGGCTTAGTTCGCCAGCCACGCCTGGAACTTGGCGTCCAGATCGTCGCGGTTGTCCGCCCACCACTCGTAATTATAGAGCAGCGTGTGAACGGCGTTTTTCGGATCCGTCGGCATGTGCGGCGCCATTTCAATGCCCAGTTCGGCGTGCTTGCCGACCAGCGGGGCAGAGGACTTACGGGCCGGGCCGTACGAAATGTACTTGGCCTGGTCCGCGAGACGCTGCGTGTCCGTCGCGAAATAGATGTAGTCCAGAGCGCGCTTCAGGCGGGCTTCCGGCAGACCGGCCGGAATGATCCAGCCGTCGAGGTCGAAGACCTGCCAGTCCCACAGCATGGCGACCGGCTGCTTCTGTTCTTCGATGACGGAGAACAGACGACCGTTGTAGGTGGAGCCGATCACGACTTCACCATCGGCGAGGCGCTGCGGGGTTTCCGCACCGGCCGACCACCAGACGACGTCGTCTTTGATCGTCGCCAGTTTGGCCAGGGCCTTATCGACGCCTTCCGGGGTGGACAGAACGTCATAGACGTCTTCCGGTGCAACACCGTCGCACAGCAGGGCCCATTCAACGTTGTTGATCGGGCGTTTTTCCAGGCTGCGCTTGCCCGGGAAAGTGTCGGTGTCGAACACGGCGCAGATATCTTCCGGCGTTTTACCGCCCCATTCGGCGACATCCGTGCGATAGCCGAAGGTCGTGGAATAGACGATCTGCGGAATGAAGCATTCGGAAACCAGCAGGTCGCCGAAATCCTTCGACGCGGGCGTGCCGTCCGGCGCGGGCGCCAGCATCGTGTCCGGGTCGATCTCCATCGCCAAGCCTTCGTCGCACAGGCGGATGGCATCCGCCGCCACGACGTCGACGACGTCCCAGGTGACGTTGCCAGCTTCCGACATGGCGCGGAGCTTGGCAACCGCTTCGGCGGAGCTTTCGTCGTTGATGATGGTTACGTCCGGATGCATGGCCATGTACGGATCGTGATAGGCTTTCTGCTGAGAGGCAGAGTAGGCGCCACCCCAGGACACGATTGTCATGTCCTCGGCTTGGGCTGCGGAAACGACGGTCAACGCCGCGGCAGCGGTGGCAAGGGTAAGCATGGATTTCATGACGTACTCCCTGTTATTCCCTAGTGTCATGCCCGGGCTTGCTTCGCTCGAACCCGTCCCGGGCCTCCGGGTTCGATAACCTCGCGCGGAACCGATCGGATCAGAGCCGATCAGATCATGTCCAGCGCCCGGCAATCCTCTGTGACCCAACCGACCGGCGTCACTTCGCCGACCTTCAACGCCGCATGAGCGTGGCTGTTGGGTACCTTGACGATAAATTCGTTGCTATCGCCGACTTCCATCCGGCAGCGAATGTGATCGCCCAGATAGATCAGCTCGACGACCTTGCCGCTCATTTTGTTCGGGGCGTTTTCATCACCGATGATGATGCGTTCCGGACGGATGGAAAGCAGCGTTTCGTCACCCTTGCCGCCGCAATTCACGGCCAGGGCCGCAACCTTGTCGCCGGTGGATTTCAGCGTGACCTGCGCCGTCTCGCCGTCGACGGCCGTCACGGTGCCGGACAGCTTGTTGTTTTCGCCGATAAACTGCGCGACGAACGAGTTTTCCGGCTGTTCGTACAGCACTTCCGGTGCCGCCAGCTGCTGCACGATACCGTCGTTGAACACGGCGATCCGGTTCGACATCGTCAGCGCTTCGGACTGATCATGCGTCACGTAAACGACGGAAACGCCGAGGCTTTCGTGGATGTGCTTGATTTCGAACTGCATTTCTTCACGCAGATTCTTGTCGAGCGCCCCCAGCGGTTCGTCCATCAGAACCAGGTCCGGTTCGAACACCAAGGCACGGGCAACGGCGACTCGCTGCTGCTGTCCTCCGGAAAGCTGTGCCGGCCGCCGGCCGCCAAATTGCGGCAGTCGGACCATTTCTAGGGCGCGTTTGACCTTGGCGTCGGAGTCCGCTTTCGACATGCCCCGAACCTTCAGCGGGAAGGCGAGGTTTTCCGCCACCGTCATATGCGGGAAGAGGGCGTAGTTCTGGAAGACCATGCCGATCCCGCGCTTATGCGGCGGAACATTGTTGATCGGTTGGCCGTTCAGGTAGATTTCGCCATGCGTCGCGGGTTCGAACCCGGCCAGCATCATCAGACAGGTCGTCTTTCCGGACCCCGACGGGCCGAGCATCGTCAGGAACTCGCCCCGATCGATGTCGATATTGAAATTCTTCACGACGAGCGTTTCGCCGTCATAGCTTTTTTGGACGTTCTCGAAGCGTACGATGTGGTCCTGTGCCCCAGCTTCCATGACGTGAGTTACCCCCTAGCTCTCATAAATCACTATTGTACGGCAAACGTAAGCGTAGCCGAGCGGTTCGAGCGTTGAATGCTCGCCGGAATTGGAAAGTGTCGGTTGGTTTGAATCTTTCAAACCGCCCCCAGACTATCTGCGCCGAACTTTACTGCCGACTAAAATAAGTCGACTAGTCTTTCGGCGTCATGGAGCCGCAATTGCGCGGCACTACCCTGTTTCGACCGACGACATTGTTGTTGCCGCCGTTTTGTATTTGACGAAACCCTAACCCGTTCTCGGCGGAAAAGAAAATCCCTAATTTTGTTCCTGGGGGGATTAAATTGATGCGCTCCTGTGGAAAGGGGCGCGTAACATTTTGATTCAAATGTATTTAGGCAGCTCTCTTGAGTTCGAGAACCGACCAGATATCGACAAGTGCCTGGGTCAGATAGGCGATATCCTCGTCGCTGTGATAGGGGGTCGGTGTCAGGCGCAGACGTTCCGTTCCCCGATCGACCGTCGGATAGTTGATCGGCTGTACGTATATTTTGTGCCGGTCCAATAGCAGATCCGATGCCCTGCGGCAGGCGACGGGATCGCCGACCAGAACGGGAACGATATGCGTCACCGACGGCATGACCGGCAGACCGGCGGCGGATAGCGATGCCTTGAGGGCCGCCGCGCGTTCTTGATGGCGTTCCCGCATGTCGGGCGCATTGCGCACGATTTGAATGCTCTTGCGAGCGGCAGCGGCGACGCCGGGCGGCATCGCGGTCGTGAAGATGAAGCCGTTGCCGAAGGATCGGACGAAATCGACCAGATTGTGCGAGGCCGCGATATACCCGCCGATGACGCCGAAGGCCTTGCCCAGCGTCCCCTGCATGACATCGACACGGTGCATGACGCCATCCCGTTCGGCGACACCCGCGCCATGGTCGCCATACATGCCGACGGCATGGACTTCGTCCAGGAAGCTCAGCGCGTTATAGCGTTCGCAGACGGACAGAATCTCGTCCAGCGGGGCGATGTCGCCGTCCATCGAATAGACGGATTCGAAGGCGACCAGTTTCGGCGCGGCCGGGTCGTCTTCCAGGATCAGGCGCTCCAAATCCGCCGGGTCGTTATGTTTGAATATCCGCTTCTGCGCCCCGGAATGGCGGATGCCTTCAATCATGGAGTTATGATTCTTGGCGTCCGAATAGACGATACAGCCCGGAATGCGCTTCGCGAGGGTCGACAGGACCGTCATATTCGCGACATAGCCGGATGTGAAGATCAGTGCCGCGTCCTTGCCGTGCAGGCTGGCCAGTTCGCGTTCCAGCAGGACGTGCAGGCGATTCGTGCCGGAAATGTTGCGCGTGCCGCCGGCACCGGCGCCGTGCGTCCGAATCGCCTCGACCATGGCGTCGATGACCTCCGGATGTTGGCCCATGCCCAGATAGTCGTTGGAACACCAGACGGTGATGTCCTCAATACCGGCGTCATCATGACAGCGCGCGCTCGGGAAATGCCCCGCACGGCGTTCCAGTTCGGCAAAAATCCGATAGTCGCCACGATCCTTGAGGGAGCGCAGCTGCTCTGCGAAATACGCTTCGTAATCCATTAATCGCCTTCCAGCCGACCTCTATACGGTCGGGTAAACCCAATGCGTCGGCCTTTATACATAGATTGACCCTGGAAACGAAAGCATTGTGGGCCAGGGTGTCGCAGGCCAAATGAAAAGCCCCCCGAAATCCGGGGGGCTTTTCGTCGTCTATTCGTTGTCCCCGATGCTGTTTAGGCCTGTTCGGGAATCCAGTCCGCCAAGCTGGTCACCGCCTGGGCGAAGCGGTCGACCATTTCGTCGATTTCTTCCTTGGTGATGATCAGCGGCGGGGAGAAGGCAATGGCATCGCCCGGCGTGGCGCGCAGGATGACGCCCTTTTCCTGGGCCGTGGCCATGATCTTCGCACCGACGCCCTTGGTGGGGTCGAAGCTGCGTTTGGTCGCCTTGTCCGCGACGAATTCGATGGCGCCGATCAAGCCGGTGCCGCGAACTTCCCCGACATGCGGGTGCGCTTCAAATTCCCGCAGGCGCTTTTGCAGATGTGGGCCGACCTCTTTGACATGATCGACGATCTTGCGCTCGTCATAGATTTTCAGCGTTTCCAGCGCGACGGCAACCGCCGCCGGGTGACCGGAATAGGTGTAGCCGTGACCGAAAGTTCCCAGCTTGCCGCTGTTCTTCGAGACGCCTTCCGCGATTTTTTCGGATACCAGGACCGCCGAAATCGGCAGATAGGCGGACGACAGCGCCTTCGCGACGGTCATCATGTCCGGCTGGATGCCATAGGTTTCGGACCCGAACATGTTTCCGGTCCGACCGAAGCCGCAGATGACCTCGTCCGCGACCAGCAGAACATCGTATTTCTTCAGGACGGCCTGGATTTTCTCGAAATAGGTCTTCGGCGGCAGAATGACGCCGCCCGCGCCCATGATCGGTTCGGCGAAGAAAGCGGCGACAGTGTCCGGGCCTTCGTCCAGGATGCGCTTTTCCAGATTGTCGGCCATGCGGGTGGCGAAGGCTTCTTCGCTCTCGCCCTCTTCACCGTAGCGATAGTAATGCGGGCAATCCACATGCATGATGTTGTGGATCGGCAGGTCGAAATCCTTATGGTTATAGGGCAGGCCGGTCAGGCTCGCCGATGCCACGGTCACGCCGTGATAGCCCTTGATCCGCGACAGGATCTTCTTCTTTTCCGGTTTGCCGATGGCGTTGTGGTAATACCAGATCAGTTTGACGGCGGTGTCGTTCCCTTCCGATCCGGAATTCGCAAAAAAGGCCTGGGCCATATTGCCCGGCGCCATGGTGCAAAGCTTTTCCGCCAGATCGATTGCCGGCACATGCGTCTTGTGTGTGAACAGGTGATAGTAGGGCAATTCGCGCATCTGCTTCGCGGCGGCCTCGACAAGGCGTTCCTCGCCGAATCCCAGGGACGTGCACCACAGGCCTGCCATGCCTTCGATGTATTTATTCCCGGCATCGTCGGTGACCCAGACCCCGGCGGATTTTTCGATGATCAGCGGTCCCTGTTCCTTGTGTTTTTCAAGGTTCGTGTAGGGGTGCATGACATATTTTATGTCGCGGGCGGCAGGTGAGTTGACGAGTTCGGACATGGTCGCGTTCCTACGGTTCGAGAATGGCGCGCCCCGGAATTCCGACGGCTCCAGCGCCAATGTGATCACATTGTCGGGAACACTATACGCCCCATTGATGACGGGCAAGGGCAGGGCGCACGCGCTTTGGGAAAAGGTGTTTGGAGGGCGGGGTTCCCCGACATCGACAAATCGAGTAACAATCGACTCAGGAAGTCGGGCGACCCAGGAAGTCGGGCGCAAGGGACGATACCGGTCTGGAGGGGCCGCGTATCGTCAGACCCGGCAGACTCTATCGCGGGGGAGGACCGGAACGTGATCGTCGTTTTCGGATCGGTGAATATTGATATCGAGATGCGCGTCGCGCGTCTGCCGCGTCCGGGCGAGGTCCTTCTGTCCAACGATTATCTGATCGTGCCCGGTGGCAAGGGTGCGAACCAGGCCATGGCCGCGACCCGCGCGGGCGCGCAGGTTCGCTTGTTCGCGACCGTCGGCGACGATCAGTTCGCCAGTTTCGCGCTGGACTTGCTGAACGAGGAAGGCATCGACGTGACCGGTGTGGTTGAGGCAAAGGACAGCCGCACCGGCTGCGCCACGATCTGGGTCGATGAAAGCGGGGAGAACAGCATTCTTGTCGGCGCCGGGGCCAATCTGGCGGCGAAGGCGAGCCAGGTGCCCGATTCGGCCCTGACCAAGGACACGGTCCTTCTGGTCCAGATGGAAGTCCAACCTGCGGAAAATTGGGCCCTGGTGAAGCGCGCGAAGCAACGCGGCGCGCGAATCATCGTCAACGTCGCCCCTGCCGGCATGGTGCCGGAGGAGGTGCTGCGTGCCGCCGACTTCCTGGTCGTCAACGAATTGGAAGGGCAGACCGTCGCGCATGAGGTCGGCCTGGATGTGGAACAGGCGACACGGGTGCCGCGTGCCCTGGCGTCGCGCTATGGCTTGACCTGTATTCTGACCTTGGGCGGCGCGGGGCTGTTGTGTTTCAGCCCGGACGGCGGCTGGTCCGTGCCCAGCATGCCGATTTCCGCCGTGGACACGACGGCGGCGGGCGATGCACTGGTCGGCAACTTTGCCGCCGCCTTGGATGCCGGTTTGCCGATAGAAGAGGCCCTGCGCTGGGGGTCCGTCGCGGCGGGGTTGAGCTGTATGCGGGAAGGTGCCCAGACGGCGATGCCGACGGAAGACGAAATCCGCGCCAATCTCGACCGACTGCCCCCGACACGCAAACTCGCCTGAGGTCGTCTGCTGATCCGGATTGGTTAGCGGTTGGTGAACTTCATTTCAATGCGGCGGTTGCGGCGCAGGGCTTCCGGGCTGTTTCCGTCGTCCAGCGGCTGATATTCGGCATAGCCTGCGGCGGTCATGCGTTCGGGCGGAATGCCGCGGCTGGTCAGGAATTTCACCACAGAGATGGCGCGCGCCGCCGAGAGTTCCCAGTTGGACGGGAATTTCACGGTGTTGATCGGCACCTTGTCCGTATGGCCGTTCACCTGAAGCACCCAATCGATATCGTCCGGGATTTTCGCGGCGATTTCCTTCAGCGTATCGGCAAAACCGATCAACTGCACCTTGCCCGCCGGGCCCAGTTCCGCCTCGCCCTGTTCGAACAGGACTTCCGATTGGAAGACGAAGCGGTCGCCGACGATGCGGATATCGCTGCGATTGCCCAGGATTTCCCGCAGTTTTCCGAAGAATTCGGATCGATAGCGAGCCAGTTCCTGCACCTTCCCGGCCAGCGCGACATTGAGGCGTTTGCCCAGGTCGACGATCTGTGTTTGCTGCGCCTTGTCCCGGGCCTCGTATGTCTCCAGGAGGGAGTTGAGTTCGGCGATCTGGTCGTTCAGGGCGGAAATCTGATCGTTCAGCAAGGCGGCTTCAGCTTGCGCGGCGATCAGGTCCTTTTGGCTTTCGTCCAGCTTCAAGGCCTCGTCGGCAAGGCGGCCCTGCATTTCGTCACGCAACGCGATCAGTGCCTTGATCTCGCGTTCGAGCGCCGCCAGTTTTTTCAACTGCACGGAAATCTTCGCCTGATCGGCGGCAATGATTTTATAAGCGTCCTGCAGGTCTTTCGAGACCCCCGCCAGATCGGATTCAAGCTCTGTAGCCCGTTCCTTCGCGGAACTGCCGGCTTCCTCCGCAATCGTCAATTGGGACAGCAGATCGGCATTCTTCGCCTGCGCGGCGCTGAGTTCGGAGGCGAGAGACGCGTTTTCCCCCCGCAGATTGAACAACTCGCTTTCCAGAGAATCCTGCTTGGCCAGGGAGGCGCGCAATTGTTCGGACACCGTCGCCAGATTGGTCTTCATTTCCGCCGACGCCTCGCGTTCGAGCGCCAGCATATCCGCCAGTTCCGACACGCGCCCTTGTAGCTGTTCCAGCGCCTTGTCGCGTCCGATCAGTTCTTCGTTCAGATAGAGCTGTGAGACGACGAAGATCATCAACAAGAAGATGATGACCATCAAGAGCGACGCCAGCGCGTCTACGAAGCCCGGCCAGATGTCCTGATTGCCGCGTTGCCGCCGTGCGAGGGCCATGGATCAGCGTGTCCCTACAATCCGTTGGGCCGCCATCCGGCCTGCCGGTACGGCCCGATTACGCGCCGCCATGGCCGCCGTCCTTCGTTGCGGCGATGGTCCGTGCCAGGATCCGCAATTCGGACCGCAGTTCCTGCACCATATCCGCCCGCCCGCGGGAGCTTTCCTCGATCAGGCGCACCATCTGCGTATCGATATTGCGCAGGTGGCGTCCGGCATCCGCATCGCCGGCGGTCTTGCCGGATCCATCGGCGATTTTGACCAAGGCATCCTTCAGGGCCTTTTGACCTTCGGCCAGTTTTGCCATCAGGTCATGTTCGGTGCGCATGGTTTCAGCCAGGATCGCCAGCTTGTCGTTCAACTGGACGAAGTCGTTATGCGAGGTCAGCCGCGTTTCTTCCGCCCGCGCCATAGTGCGTTGCAGGCTTTCCAAGCTGTCGGCGGTCTGCTCCAGCAGGGCCTGGATATAAGCAGGGACGGATTGATCGCCGTCGCCGCCGATCGACCCGCTGCTCAACCGCGTCAGGCCGGAAAGCCAGTCTTCGAGTTCGTTATAGAAGCGGTTCTGCGCCTGACCGCTTTGCAGGCCCAGGAAGCCGAGGATCAGCGACCCGGCGAGACCGAACAGGGAGGAGGCAAAGGCCGTCCCCATGCCACTGAGCGGGGTCTGCAGGCCTTGCTTGAGATTTTCAAATGCGCCTGCGACGTTCTCGGACCCGATATTCAGGCTGCCGATGACGCCGCCAACGCTGCGCACGGTCTCCAGCAATCCCCAGAAGGTGCCGAGCAAGCCCAGGAAGACCAGAAGGCCGACCAGATACCGGCCGGTTTCCCGGCTTTCGTCCAAACGTGTCGAGACCCCGTCCAGAATTGTCTGCATGCCGCCCGCGGAAATGTGCATCTGACCGCGCTCGCTGCGCTTGGACAGCATGGTCGCAGCGGAAGCCAGCAGACGCGGCGGCTTGCTGGACGGCTGATAGCCTGCCTCGTAGCTCATCCGAAAATGCTGAATCCAACTGGTTTCGGAGTACAGGACGATGACGGTGCGGAAGGCATGGACGATCCCGACCAGCAGCGCGCCCAGGATGACCCCGTTGATCACCACATTCGACACGAAGGCATGCTCGAGCGCGGGTAGGATGAGGAAGCAACCGATCGCCACAAGCATCAGGAAGATGCCCATCCGCAACAGAAACGGGGTCGGGGTGCTCATGGAACCTCTTTCCGTAGGTCGTTCGACAGGGAAAACGATGGGTTAACGGCTAACTGGCGGAAACCACGATGTCGACCCTGTTTTTCGGGCGATCGGTTTCCGGGTCTTTGGACCCAAGCGCCTGAACGGTCATCCGGCGACTGTCGATCCCTTGCTTCAAAAGATAGGTACGGACAGCCAGAGCCCGGAACAAAGACAAGCGGCGTGGTTTGCTGGGTGACTCGCCGATTGCTTCGGAATAGCCCAGCAGTTTCAGCGTCGCGTCCGGCTGGTTCTTCATCGTCGCGGCGATTTCGTCCAGAGCGCCGTTGGCACCGCCGGGCAGGTCCTGGGATTCGCTGGCGAACAAGATGCTGACGCCGTCATCGTTCCGCGCGACACCGGTTTGGTCCACCGCCGTCAGGTCGATGGCGGCAACGGCGGTTTCGGAAGATGGATCGGCGACCTTGGCCGGAGCCGGGGGCGAAGACGGAGCCGGGGCGGCAATCGGTTCGGGTGCCGGTTCCGGTGCCGGTTCGGGTGTCGGTTCCGGCGTCGGCGCGGGCGCCGGTGTCGCCATCGCGGTTTCCGTTTCCGCCGGCGTGGTTTCGGCCGTCGGCGCTTCTATTGTCGATTCCGGGACGGCGGTGGGGGTCGGTTTCGGCATCGGTGCGGGCGTGGGAGCGTCTGCCGGGGTCGGTGCCGCCGCGACCGACGGTTTGGGTGGCGGGGCGCTCGGCATCGGTGCCGGGGTTACTGATGCGGGCGCCGAGGGTTTCGGCAGCGTCGCCGGTTTCGGCGCGGGCGATGCCGGGGTCGGGGCGGCGGATGCGCCGGGCGTCATCAAGGTCGATTGCGGCATGGCCGATGGCGGCGCCGCAAGTCCGCTACCTTCACCGGACGGTGCGGCGGTTGTCGAAGGCGGGAAAAGTGCCAAGGGCGTGCCGCTGCTGGGCGCATTGCCGTAAGCAGGCGCGGCGAATGACGGCAGTGTCGGCGCCGTGGCGCGGCCGCCATTCGTCAGCTTGTCGATGACCGACAGATTGACGACGACGGAGTCGTCCTGTTCCGCCTCGCCCCGGTAATAGGCTTGCTGCGCTTGTGCGGACGAGAGGCCGGTCGCACAGAGAAGCAGGGCCGCGCCGACGAGGCGCACAGGGCGGCGGAAGGTTTTCTTGGAAAGGCGGTCGGCGGTCTTCGACAGGGACATCGCTTCGCTCTTAATCGGTGTTTCGCGGTCGCTCATCCCGAACGCATTGCGTTACATGGGCGAACGACCATACCGTGAGCCGGGGGCTTGGAACAACCGCGTTCCGCCCCTAACGATGAAATCCCGCGAAAAACCGCTTATTCCGCTGCCTTTTCTTCCTTTGAAGCGTCTTTCAGAAGCTTCAGGAAGGCCGGATGCAGCGAATCGTTTGCTGCAACCGTGTCGACGGAATCAACTTTATAGGCACGTCCGGAGGCATCGGTGATGAAGCCGCCGGCCTCTTTTAAGATCACGGCACCGGCCGCCACATCCCACGGGCTGAGCGCGCGTTCCCAGAACGCATCGAACCGACCCGCGGCGACATAGCACAGGTCCAGGGATGCCGTGCCCCAGCGGCGGACACCGGCCGTATTGCCCATGACGGCGGCTAGGCGGCGTTGGAACAGGATATGACCCTTGGTGTCGCGCCCAATATGCGGGATGCCGGTTCCGACGACGGCGTCGGCCAGGTTCTGGCGCGCCGACACGCGGATGCGGCGGTCGTTCAAGAAAGCGCCCTGGCCGCGTTCCGCCCAGAACAGCTCGTCCTTGATCGGGTCGAAGACGACCCCGGCGATCAGGTCGCCGCGTTCTTCATAGGCGATGGAAATCGCCCAATGCGGCAGGCCGTGCAGGAAGTTGGTCGTCCCGTCCAACGGATCGACGATGAACCGCTTCGTCGGGTCGTCGCCTTCCTTCGTGCCGCTTTCCTCTGCCAGGATACTGGCTTCCGGGCGGGCGCGTTCCAGTTCTTCGATAACGATCCGTTCCGCCTTTTTATCGGCGGTGGAAACGAAGTCGCCGGGACCCTTGCGGGAGACCTGCAGCTGTTCGACCTCACCGAAGTCGCGCACCAGCGAGCGGCCCGCCTTTTGCGCGGCCTTGGTCATCACGTTCAGGATGGCGGAGCGGATCATCATCGTTCAGGTGCCCTCAGTCTTTTGCGCGTTCGACATAGGACGCGTCGGTCGTGTTCACGACGATGCGCGTGCCCGCTTCGATATGCGGCGGAACCAGGACGCTGACCCCGTTTTCCAGCTTCGCCGGTTTGTAGGAGGAAGACTGCGTCTGGCCCTTCACGACCGGATCGGCCTCGACGACTTCCAGCGTGACCTTCTGCGGCAGCGTGATGGAAATCGGCGATGCTTCGTAGGTCTTGATCTGAACGATCATGTTTTCCTGCAGGAACGGGCGCAGATCGCCCAGAACATCGTATTCGACCTCGATCTGGTCGTAGGTGTCCTGGTTCATGAAGTGCAGCTTTTCGCCGTCGTCATACAGGAAGGAATAGTCCGTTTCGAATAGTTCCGCGGCTTCCAGGGCTTCCTGGGTGCGGAAGCGCAGGTTGGTCTTGACGCCGGTGCGGGCATCGCGGGCTTCGATCTGGGCGACAGCGGCGCCTTTGCCCGGCTGGTTGATTTCGTTCTTGGTAACGACCAGCAGTTTGCCGTCCAGCAGGAAGGCGCTACCGGCGCGCAGGGAGATTGCGTTGACTTTCATGGTTTCCGTCCTTTATCCGGGGTACATCCGGGCATCCCCTGACGGATGAGCCGCGGCGGGTGTCCGCCTGAAAGCGGGAAGACCCGGTACCGAATCGCGCGCCTGTCTATCACCACGGACGCGGAACGGCAACCTGTGAAGGAACGGCGAATGACGTCGCACGGCAATGGCTGAATCCTGGTGGCGCGAAGACAGGCTTTCGGCGCGTCTGGGCAACCTGTCCCTGCGGGGGAAGGCGAAGCGCGCGATGGCTGATTGGTTCGATGGCGACGGTTTTGTCGAAGTCGAAACCCCGGCCCTCCAAGTCTCGCCTGGGATGGAACCGCATCTGGCCGGATTCGCCACGGAATTGCTGCATGCCGGGCACTACGGATCGACGACGGCGGGGGAGCGCCTGTTCCTGCATACCAGCCCGGAATTCGCGATGAAGAAGCTGCTGGCAGGCGGGATGGAAAAGATCTGGCAGCTCTGCGCCGTGTATCGAAATGCCGAAGGCTCCCCCACGCACAGCCCGGAATTCCGTATGTTGGAATGGTACCGCGCGGGGGCAGAGTATGGCGCGCTGATGGATGATTGCGAGGCGATGATCGCCCATATCGCGGCCGCCTGCAGTGTCGATCAACTGCGCCGGGGCGACCGTAGCGCAGACCCATCGGCCCCGTTTCGCCGGTTGACCGTGGCGGAGGCGTTCGATGTCTATTGCGGTCACGATCTGACGGCGACGGTCGCGGCCAATCCGATGGCGCCGCCAGCCGCGCCGTTGCGTGACTGCGCGGAAGGCCTTGGGGTTCGATGCGGTGAGGCCGACACGTTCGACGATATCTTCTTCCGGCTGATGGACGATCGGATCGAACCGCTGCTGGGCGACGGCGCGCCATGCCTTCTATACGATTATCCGATCAGCATGGCGGCGCTCGCCCGGCCGAAACGGGAAGACGGGCCGGTTCTGTGGGCGGAGCGGGTGGAGCTTTATGTCTGCGGTGTCGAACTGGCGAATGGATTCGGGGAACTGACCGACGGGGCCGAACAGCGGCGGCGGTTCGAATCGGACATGGATACGAAGGAACGCCTATACGGTCACCGCTATCCGATCGATCAGGATTTCATCGATGCCGTTTCCATGATGCCGGACGCGGCAGGCATGGCGCTGGGTTTCGACCGGCTGGTCATGCTACTGACCGGGGCGGCGGATATTGAAGATGTTCTTTGGGCGCCGGTCAGGACCGGGACGGGGTCGTATCGGTGATTTCCATCGCGCCGGTTTCCAGCGAGATCGTGCGCCGCAACTGCCGGTATCCTTCCTCTGCGGCCGTGGCATTCGGGAACTGACGGACCTGATAGGTCATGCCCAAAATCCCCAAAGTGCCGCGCCGCGAGACTCGCAACGGGAGGATCAAGCGTTCGCCGAAGCCTGGAGCGTCATGTTCGGCGTATAGAATGCCGGCGATCTGAATGATTGCCGGGTCGTGCATGCAGCGTTTGAAATATCCCTGAACCCGTTCGATGGCTGTCGGCGCGGTTATTTCGTCCAGATACTTGCCGTTGATGGATTGTTTGTACCGGCTGTTGATCTCGTCACCCGCCAGACGATAGAGCAACCGGCCCGTTTCCGGCTCCAGTTCCATCAGATAGACATGGGGCAAGGTATGGCGAATCTCGATCGGGTCGATGTCTGTACGATCCGGCAAATCCGATCCGGCAGCGTCGCGAAGCTTTGCCCAATAGGTCAGGACGTCCCGGGTTTCCGGGAAGGTAAGATGGGACAGCGCGGTTTCGACCGCTATACGCCATCCGGTATCGGCGATTATCATTCTTTTTGATTACTCGGCTTCGCGTATCTTGGCGTGAAAATCCGCCACCGCCTGTTTCGGGCCCTTGGGGTGGTTCCAGATCGCGCTGACCGCGCAAATGAATTCACAGCGCGTTTCCAGGACGGGATCCAGATTGTCGGGCGTGATGCCCCCGACGGCGACACAGGGAACCTCCATCATTTCGGCCCACCAGGACAGGGTGTCCAGGGCGTCCTCGTCCGCGTCCAAGCCCTTGGTGGAGGTGGCGTAAACAGGCCCGAAAGAAACATAGTCGGCACCGGCTTCCGCCGCTTCCATGCTGGTATGGCGGGACGACCCGCAACTGACCCCGACCACGGCGTCGTCGCCCAGGGTCTTGCGCGCGGCCTTGATGGTCTTCGCGTCGGTATCGTCCAGATGAACGCCGTCGCAGCCGACGAAACTCGCCAGCTTCGTATGGCCGTTCAACAGGAAGGCCGTATCGTATTCCAGGATGATCGGGCGCAGGGTGCTTGCGACTTGGCGGATCGTGTCTTCATCCGCATCGGGCATCCACAGTTGGAAACAGGCGACGGGACCGCCGTCCAACGCCTGGCGCAAAGAATCGGTGAAGCCCGCCGGCTCGAAGCGCGGCGGGCTCACCAAATAAAGCTGCGATTCTACCCGATCGCCCATTCGCGGGATCAGGCCTTGCCCTGGTAGATCTTGATGATCTGGTCCAGCATCGCCAGCGCTTCGTCGCGCGGGCGCTGGAAGGTGTTGCGCCCGATGATGGAACCGTTGGCACCGCCGTCGCGCAGGCCGCGGATTTCTTCGTACAGACCGTCCAGGCCTTTCGCCGCGCCGCCGGAGAAGACGACGATGCGCTTGCCGTTGAAGGACGACTGCATGACGTGCTCGACCCGCTTGGCGAGGGTGGAAATGTCGATCTTCTGCGCTTCGTAGACCTTCTTCGCTTCCGGCTGCTCCAAATGGGCCGTCGGCGGCTTCACCTTGATAATATGCGCGCCGAGCTGGGCGGCCAGATGCGCCGCATAGGCGCAGACGTCGACGGCGGTTTCGCCGTCCTTCGTCAGGTCGCCGCCGCGCGGATAGGACCAGATGACGGTGGCGAGACCGACCGACTTCGCCTCTTCCGACATTTCACGGATTTCTTCCATCAGGTCGATGGCGTATTCCGACCCCGGATAGATGGTGAAGCCGATGGCGGCGCAGCCCAGTTTCAACGCATCGCCGACGGAGGCGGTGATTGCCTGGTCCTTCGTGACGGCCCAGCTGTTGGAGCTGTTGACCTTCAGGATCGTCGGGATCTGACCGGCGAAGGTATCGGCGCCGAGTTCAAGCTGACCCAGCGGCGCGGCATAGGCGTTCAGGCCCGCATCCACGGCCAGTTGATAGTGATAATGCGGGTCGTAGGCGGCCGGGTTCGGGGCGAAGGAACGGGCCGGGCCATGTTCGAAACCCTGGTCGACCGGCAGAATGACCATCTTGCCCGTGCCGGCCAGTTTGCCGTGCATCAGAATGGAGGCGATGTTGCGTTTCGTTCCCGGAGAGTCGCTTTCGTAATACGACAGGATTTTTTTGACTTTTTGTGTGACTTTCATTGCGCCGAACCCTTTGACGTTAGCAGACGGACCGCACAGGGAAACGGCGATCCAGGGAATGCCGACGGACGTCCCGCAAAACGGCCGACGGAAGATGTTGTTCGGGCAAGTGGATTACACGCAAGGGCGCGGTTTTGCAATGCCGGGCGGGTGTCGTTGCGCGCGACGTGTCAGGTGATGAGGTTGACCAGGGCTTGCGCGGTTTGTTGGCGATAGGTGCCGGCCACGTCCAGTAGGTCGAGCCGCCGCATATTCACGAAATTCGTCTGGCGTGCGACGATCGTATCGCCCTGAAGGTCTAGGAAAAACGGCGTCTTCGACTGAATGAACGCGGCGGCCTGTTCTTCCCAGCTTGCCTTGAAGATATTGGTATTCTCGGTTTTCAGGAATTCCGGAATGACGTGATAATCGGTCCCGGCATTCGCATGGAACTGGGCGAAGAAGTTCGTCGCGGACCGGCGCTTTTCCGTATTCCGGCGAATCACGATCTCGTTGCTGTCATCGACGTCGAGGAAATAGTCGTCACCCTCGATCTGGTTGCCCAGGGCCGCGTATTGCCAGTTTTCAGTCGCGGTGGCGGTGCCGTTCAGAATGTTGGTCAGCTTGCGCCCCGCTTCCTGAAGGATCAGGCGTTTGTCCGGGTCTTCGACATAATCGAAATTGGATTCCAACTGATTGATCGCGCGCACTTCGCCATCGGCATTCAGGCCGATCATGACGGGACGGCCGGTCGACTTGATCGTCTGAAATTCGGTTTCCCAAAGGGCCGAGGGCGGGGAATGCAATTCCATTTGGGCGACGCGGTTCACCGCATCGATCAGGCGAACACGCAGATTGGCCTTGGTCACGGTTTCATCGACTTGGGACCGAACCTCATCCAGGCGTTCAAGGGCCGCACGCATTTTTGATTGGTTGGCAACGGGCAGGGACGACAGATTGTCCACGTTTTGCTCGTTGACCTCGATCTCCCCGGCGTTGGAAACCTTATAGGTAAAAGGTTGCCCGGTCAGCGCGAGAAAACCGGCAACTTTCTCCCAGGTGTCCTTCGGCACGACCTCTTCATTGACGATCGCTTCGATGCGCAACTGCACATTTGCCATGATCTGCTGGCGGCCGGCATCGTATTTCGCGTTGTCGAGGACGGATTGGACGTTGGCGACACCACTGGACCGGCTGGCCGAGGCGCCCTTCAGAATCGTAAGCGCGCCCGATCCACTGTTGTTCGTGAAGGAGCCGGTCACGCTAGACATCAACGTCGTAAACAGCGACACTTTCTGAACCTTTCTTCTGTCGGTACCGAACGCAGGCCTCGTTTTCCAAGGTCACTATCGTTCGCAAAGAACGAGCTTCTGCCGTCCCAAATACATCGCTGAACGGTATACAAATATCATGCCGTTGCGCGAGAGTCACGAAAATTTGGGTTTTCGCAACCTGTCCAGCAAGCGGCCGTCGATCGCCGCGAGGCCGATTCCGATCCCGGCCATGCCGATGACGTGGCGCGCGGCCAACGCCTCGCCTAGGAACAATACGCCCAAAAGGATTGCGCTGACAGGAATCAGGAAGGTTACCAGCATCAGATTCGTCGCGCCGGCGCTGGACAGAATGCGGAAGAACAGGATGTAGGCGAGCGCGGTGGATAGGGTCGCGATCCCCAGGATGGACAGAATGGTGTCCGATCCAGGCATCGGCAGTGTCCAAGGCCGGTCGACGATAAGGACGAGCGGTAGGAGGATCATGCTTGAGACAGTCACCTGACCCGCGGCGGTAACCATGGGCGTCAGGCCCAGCCGTTTGAACCGCCGTCCGAAGATGCTGGAAAAGGCGTAGCTTGTCGCCGCGCCCAGACAGGCCAATTGGGCCAGGATGTCGATGCCGATATCCGCCAGGGCATCGACGCCGATCATGATCGCGACACCGCCGAACCCGGCCAGAACCCCGAATACCTTTGCCGGGGTCGCCCGTTCGTCGCTGGTCAGCACATGCGCCACCACGACGCCGAACAGCGGGGTGGTCGCGTTCAGAATGGCGGCGAGGGAGGACGAGATATGCGTTTGCCCCCAGGCCAGCAGAGAAAAGGGGATGGCATTGTTCAGGATGGCCATCCCAAGAAAGGACAGCCAGATGACCGGGATGCGTGGTACTGCAAGTCCGCGCAGCAGGATGACGCCCCACAGGATCAGCGCCGCCAGGAAGATGCGACCGAACACGACCGTGAAGGGTGGTAAGTCCTCAAGAGCCACCTGATTGAAGAAAAAGGAACCGCCCCAAAGTATCGACAGGGTGACCAACATCCCCCAATCGAGCGCCGACATACGCATTGTTTCCTCCTGAACATATTCGGCGGCCATTTAGCCGACGCCGCATTTTACGGAACACCCGAAACTTGCGTTAAGAACGAAAAAGCCCCCGATCCGGCGATCGGGGGCTTCCTCTTCGTTTGTCGACCGATCCGTTAGATCAGTTTGCCCATGGCGACCGCCGTGTCCGACATACGGTTGGAGAAGCCCCATTCGTTGTCGTACCAGCTCATCACGCGCACCAGGGTGCCGTCGATGACCGTGGTCTGGGTCAGATCGAAGGTCGAACTGGCCGGCGCGTGGTTGAAATCGCTGGACACCAGCGGCTCGTCATTCGTGGCCAGGACGCCCTTCAACTCGCCATTCGCGGCGGCGATGATGGCATTGTTGACCTCTTCGACCGTCGTCGCCTTCGAGGCGTCGAATTTAAGATCGATCAGCGAAACGTTGGCGGTCGGCACGCGGATGGCGGTGCCGTCCAGCTTGCCCTTCAGTTCCGGCAGAACCAGGCCGACGGCCTTCGCCGCGCCGGTCGAGGTCGGGATGATGTTCTGGGCGGCGGCGCGGGCGCGACGCAGGTCCTTGTGCAGGGTATCCACCGTCTGCTGGTCGCCGGTATAGGCGTGGATGGTGGACATGTAGCCGCGTTCGATGCCGACCGTCTTGTGCAGAACCGCCGCGACCGGGGCCAGGCAGTTCGTCGTGCAGGACGCGTTGGACACGACCAATTGATCGGCGGTCAGCGTGTTGTGGTTCACGCCATAGACGATCGTGTTGTCGGCTTCCGTGCAGGGGGCGGAGACCAGGACGCGTTTCGCACCGGCCGTCAGGTGAGCCGACGCCTTGTCCTTGGAAGCGAAGATGCCGGTGCATTCCAAGGCGATATCGATGCCCAGTTCGCCCCAGGGCAGTTCGGCCGGGTTGCGGATCGCGGTGACCTTGATCTTACCCGCACCGGCATCCATCCAGTCGTCGCCGGTGGTGACGTCATGCGGGAAACGGCCATGGACCGTGTCGTATTTCAGCAGATGCGCGTTGTCCGCGACGGAGCCGAGGTCGTTGATCGCAACGAACTCGATATCCTTCCGACCGGCTTCCATCGCCGCACGCAGGACCAGACGGCCGATCCGACCGAAACCGTTAATCGCAACCCGAACTGCCATAGGACTGTCTCCTTCCTTATTTACGCCGCACCGATTGGGGCGTTATAGCCGCGCCTTGGCGGCGTCCACGACCGCCGAAGCGGTGATACCGAAATGTTCGTACAAATCCTTGTAGGGCCCGGACGCGCCGAAACCAGTCATGCCGACAAAATCGCCATTGCAGCCAAGAACGCTGTCCCAGCCTTGGCGGATCGCGGCTTCCACGCCGATGCGGACGGTATCGCGACCAAGGACCGCGTCCCGATATTCGGCACTCTGCCGCGCGAACAATTCGAAGCATGGCATGGATACGACCGCCGTCCCGACACCGCCGGCTTCCAGCGTTTCGCGGGCCGCGACAGCGATTTCAACCTCCGATCCGGTGGCGATCAGCGTTACGGCGCGCGGACCGGCTTCCGCCTCTCGCAGGACATATCCGCCTTTCGCGCTGGCCATCTTGCCTTCGGCGCCGGTGCGCAGGACCGGCAGGTTCTGACGGGTCAACGCCAGGACGGACGGGGCATCTTCGCTTGCCAATGCAGCCGCCCAGCATTCCGCCGTTTCCACGGCATCGCAGGGACGGAAGACCAGCAGATTCGGAATGGCGCGCAGCGCGGCCATATGTTCGACCGGCTGGTGCGTCGGGCCGTCTTCGCCCAGACCGATAGAGTCATGCGTCATGACATAGACGACGCGCTGGCCCATCAGGGCGGACAGCCGGATCGACGGGCGGCAATAATCCGTGAAGACCAGGAAGGTACCGCCATAGGGAACGACGCCGCCGTGAAGAGCCATGCCGTTCATCGCGGCGGCCATGCCGTGTTCGCGCACGCCGTAGTAAACGTACCGACCCGAGAAATCGTCCGCCGAAATCGGAGCGGTCGCGGGCGTCTTTGTGTTGTTCGATCCGGTCAGGTCGGCGGACCCGCCGATCAATTCCGGGATCGCCTCGGTCAGGACCTCTAGCGCCTTTTGCGACGCGACGCGGGTCGCCAGGGACGGCTTTTCACTCAGCAGCTTTTCGATATGGCCGTCCAGGGCCGCCTGCCAGCCGCCGGGCAAGCCGCCGGACATGGCGCGGGTGAAGTCGTCCGCTTTGCCGGATGCCGCCAGCTTCGCTTCCCATGCCGCCCGCAGGGCAGCGCCTTGTGCGCCAACCGCCGTCCAGTTTTCCCGAACATCGGCGGGAATTTCGTAAGGAGCATAGGGCCAGTCGAGGGCCTTGCGGGCGCCTTCGATTTCTTCGGCACCCAACGGCGCACCGTGACTGCCGCTGGTTCCCGCCTTTTTCGGTGCACCGAAGCCGATGGTCGTCTTGCACGCGATCAGCGACGGTGTGTCGGTCGCTTTGGCGGCGGCGATCGCGGCCTCGATGGCGTCCATGTCATGCCCGTCGACCGCACGAACGTCCCAGCCGGAGGCTTCGAACCGCTTCAATTGGTCGTCGGACACGGACAGGGAGGTCGGGCCGTCGATGGAAATGCCGTTGTCATCCCACAGGACGATCAGCTTGCCCAGTTTCAGATGCCCGGCCAGAGAAATGGCTTCGTGGCTGATCCCTTCCATCAGGCAGCCGTCACCGGCGATGACATAGGTATGGTGGTCGATTAGATCGTCGCCGTACCGTGCGGCTGTCAGGCGTTCCGCCAGCGCGAAGCCGACGGCGTTGGCGATTCCCTGGCCCAGCGGCCCGGTGGTGGTTTCAATGCCGCTGGCATGGCCGAATTCCGGATGCCCTGCCGTTTTGGAGCCGAGCTGACGGAAGTTCTTGAGATCTTCCATCGACATGTCTTCGTAGCCGGTAAGGTGCAGAAGCGAGTAAATCAGCATCGACCCGTGTCCTGCGGACAGGATGAACCGGTCGCGATCCGGCCAGTTCGGCGCCTTCGGGTCGAATTTCAGGAACTTCGAAAACAGCACCGTCGCGACGTCTGCCATGCCCATCGGCATGCCGGGATGTCCGGACTTCGCCCTTTCGACGCTGTCCATGGCGAGGGCGCGGATGGCGTTCGCCATGCGGGTAAGGTCGGCTTTGGCGGGGAAAGCTGTCGGCATCGGTCTCGCGGATCCTGATCTGGCTGGAAAGGCGGCGGCAACATGCCGAGAGCGGCCCGCCGGGTCAACCGATTCTCGATGAAATTGTCGCTGTTTCCGCGTCATTTCCTTTGAACCGGGTCGGTTGACGCTGCCGGGCGCACACCCGTATTGTGATCCCCACCCGTAAACCGCGCGTTCGGAGAGACTTCCGCATGACACTTCCCGACCCACTCGAATTGGCGCTGACCAGACTGGAACAGGCGGTCGCCAAACGGATGGACGCGGCCGCCCAAGCGACAAAGGCTGCCGCCGAACAGTCTGTCGCCCGACAGGACACCGCCGTTGGCGGCGTATCCGACGACGCGCCGGGCGTGGCGGAAGACCTGCGCCGCCGTCTGGAAGCGTCGGAGGCCGAAGTGCAGAGATTGACCCGGGCGCTGGCCGTGGCGGAAAAACGCCGTGCCGACGCCTTGGCGAAGCTGGACGCCGCCGTCGGTCAGGTCGATTTGTTCCTGGCCCAGCCGGAGGTTCGGTAATCGTCATGGCCCAGGTTACGATCACGATCAACAATCGTCCCTACACCGTCGCTTGTGAAGACGGGCAGGAACCGCGTCTTCAGGAATTGGCGGATGCCCTGGATCGAGAAGTCGCGGGATTGGCGCGCGCCGTCGGTCAAATCGGCGATTCCCGCCTTCTGGTGATTTCCGGCCTGTCTCTGATAGACCGGTTGGAATCGGCACCCGCCGTTGCCCTGGCGGAGCCGGTTGAAGCCCCGGCCGCGCCGGATAATTCCCAGGAAATCGCAGCCTTGGAGGCCCGCGCGCAGGCGGCGGAGGAACAGGCCGCGACCCTTCAGGCGCAACTGGCGGAGGCGACGCAGCGGATCGACGCCCTTGCGGCGGGGTTACAAGGAGACTAAGTAATCCGCTGGGCGTGTGCTGCGCCGTTGCGTGAAGCCAAACTTGTCCCGGGGGCTATACTCTCCTCTTGGGAGCTGCCTCTGCCGGGATTCCGGTCCCGGTACCGCGGTGCCCACCTACAACTGTAGGCTCCAGAGGACCAGAGAAGAGGCCACGGCGGAGGCGGCCACGCCCGCATTGTTATCTATCGGTTCGGATATTTTTCAGCTTATGGCATCCAGTCCCACAAATGCGCCCGCGCCGGATGGCGGAGTGGCGGACCTTAAAAAGGCCGCGCGACGGCTCGCCACCGCGTCCCGCAAGGCCGCGAAAGACGCCGCGGGAAAGGATGCCGCGCACGTGTTGGCGGATCGTGTCCTCGACGGACCCGCGCGCGCGGAAGGGCTGATTCGGGCCGGATCCGTCGTGTCCGGCTTTCTGCCCATCGGCAGTGAAATCAATACATTGAAGGCGCTGGACCGGTTCCGGGAAATGGGCTGTACGGTCTGCCTTCCCTGCGTGGTGCAAAAGGATGCGCCGCTGGTCTTCCGAGCCTGGACGCCGGGTGACCTCTTGATTGAGGAAAGCTTCGGCACCCGTGCGCCCGCCGACACGGCAGCGGTGGTGGAACCCGATTTACTGCTTGTGCCGATGCTGGCCTTCGACCGGCAGGGATACCGATTGGGCTATGGCGGCGGGTTCTATGACCGCAGTCTCGATCGCTTGCGTGGGATGAAGCGTGTTGTCGCGGTCGGTGTCGCCTTTGCCGGGCAGGAGGTCGATGCCGTGCCGCATGACTCCCTGGACCAGCCATTGGATTGGATCGTGACGGAAAAGGAAGCGATCCGGCTAACAAGAGCGGATCAGATGCCGGGAACGGTACGATGAAGGTTCTGTTTCTGGGCGATATCGTCGGGCGCGCGGGCCGGGATGCCGTTGTTGCCGAATTGCCGCGTCTACGCGACCAACTGGGCCTGGATTTCGTTGTGGTGAACGGCGAAAACGCGGCCCACGGTTTCGGTATTTCCCCCAAAATCTGTGACGAACTGTTCGAGGTCGGCGTGGATGTCATCACCGGCGGCAATCACAGCTGGGACCGGGCGGAAATCCTGACTTACATCGACGAGGAACCGCGCCTGCTGCGTCCGGCGAATTTCCCACCGGGAACGCCGGGGAAGGGGACCGGGGTCTATGAAAGTCGGGGCGGCCATCGCGTCCTGGTGATCAACGTCATGTGCCGCCTGTTCATGGAAAGTCTGGACAATCCGTTCGAGGCCCTGGACCGGGCGTTGCCGGAGGGCGTGCCCTTCGATGCGGGGATGGATTTCGTCCTGGTCGACATGCATGGCGAGGCCACGTCGGAAAAATACGGTATCGGTCATTTCAGCGACGGTCGCGCCAGTCTGGTCGTCGGCACGCATACCCATGTGCCGACCGGGGACGCCCACATCCTCGAAAACGGCACGGCCTATCAGACAGATGCCGGGATGTGCGGCGATTACGACAGCATTATCGGCATGGACAAGGATGCCGCGCTAAGCCGGTTCCTGGGACATTTGCCGAAACCGCGCCTGAGCCCGGCGGAAGGGGAGGCGACCGTTTGTGGTACGGTCGTTGAAACGGACCCGAAGACCGGACTGGCGGTGTCCGTGCAGCCGTTGCGAATTGGCGGGAAACTGGCGCGGGCCTGGCCGTCGGCCTGATCTCCGAAAATCTACTGATTGGCCAAGTATTTCGCGGTGGCGTTTTCCAAGCCGGACGCGATCTTGTCGCCCATGTCCCCGCCATTCCCGCTGATGCGGTTTTCGAGAATGGTGCGCAGTGCTTTGGCGTGGGCGTTGCTGATGGCCAGAACCTGCGGGGTAACATCCTCCACCGCTTCCAGAAACCGGCAGAACGAACCCGATATCCGCGTGATCAGCGGATAGCCGAAGCTGCCCCCTTGGCCGCGCATGTCGTGCACGATCTTGAACGCTTCCGACAGGGCGGCCTTGCCGTTTCCGGATGTAGGTGTCGCCTCGCGTAAATGGGCGTCGAGTTTGCCGATATCTTCCAGCGCCCAAACCGGGAAATCTTCCGTCATCTTCCGAATGGCGGCTTCTGCACTGGCAACACGTTCGGATTTCTCAGGGCGACCGACAAAAGACGGAATAGGCGAAAAAGATGCAATATCGTCGTCGACGCTTTCCGACGGAGCCGTGTCTTCGGATGGATCTTTTGCGTTCTTGCCCATTCAAGCCACCCTTTACGGTCCCGGATGCCGCGTCGAACACGCGTCCAAGATCGGATATCCGCTCCGAATGCACTGTTCTACGGGAGAAGGCTGCATGCCTTACAACCCCGTACCTGCCCACGGCAATAATATAGTCTTCAACTGGCTTTGAAACCCGAAAGACAATCCAATATTATACTAAAATCCTGTGCAGCGTAATAACCGCGTCGCGGGCGATAGAATTCGCAAAACACTCATTAAGAGAATATTGTCGTTACTAGGGTCTTTATTACTATTTTTGGGTGAACGTGGCGCCGTCGCGTTTCAAGGGCTGTAGTTGCAAATTCCGCTGAGTCGGCCTATTGGACGCTCCCGAAGTTATGCGCGATCTGGGTTGCCCTGCCGAAGGCGGACGGCACCGGTCGCCGGAGCCGAGAATAACGCCTCTGGAAATTCCCTCTAGAGGGTTTCCGAACCGCTCGGCGGGACAGACGTCATCGGTCCCAAGTCCCGGGATCGCAACATCGATGGTGAGAGTATGGCCGGCCATTCAAAGTTTAAGAACATCATGTACCGCAAGGGGGCGCAGGACCGGAAACGGGCGCAACTCTTTGCGAAGCTCGGTAAGGAAATCATGGTCGCGGCCAAGATGGGCGGCGGCGATCCTGATTCGAATTCGCGCCTGCGTCTGGCCATCCAGACGGCCCGTGCGCAGTCGATGCCGAAGGACAATATCGAACGCGCCATTCAAAAGGGAGCGGGCGGCGGTGACGGCACCGATTACGAAGAAATCCGCTACGAAGGCTACGGTCCGGGCGGCATCGCGGTTATCGTCGACGTCCTGACCGACAACCGCAATCGCTCGGCGGCGGAAGTCCGCTCCATCTTCAACAAAAGCGGCGGCAATATGGGGGAAACGGGATCCGTCTCCTTCATGTTCGACCGCGTCGGCCAGATCGTGCTGAAAGCCGGCGTCGGGGACGCCGATACGGTGTTCGAGGCGGCGCTGGAAGCCGGCGCCGAAGACGTCACCAGTTCCGAAGACAGTCATGAAATCATCTGTGCGTCGGACGACCTGAACGACGTGTCGACGGCCCTGGAGGCGAAATTCGGCGATGCCGAGGAATCCAAGCTGATCTGGAAGCCGCGGACGCTGACGGCGGTGGAAGGCGACACGGCGGTGTCCCTGTTGAAGCTGTTGGACAATCTGGACGACAATGACGACGTTCAGAACGTCTATGCCAATTACGACATCGCCGACGACGTGATGGAATCGCTCGCGAACGGTTAGGTCCGGCAGCCGGCCGGTCCGCGCCGAAGCGTCAATCGGGAGTCCGTATCGCATGCGTATTCTCGGTCTCGATCCGGGGCTGCGGCACACCGGGTGGGGGGTCGTCGACTGCCAGAGCGGCCGTCTGCGCTTCGTCGCCTGCGGTGCCGTGCACCCGCCAGCGGATGTCGAAATGGCGGCGCGGCTGAAGGCCCTGCACGACGGCATCGCGGAGGTGATCCGCGAATGGAAGCCGGACGAGGCCGCGGTCGAGGAAACCTTCCTGAACAAGAATCCGGGCACGACGCTGAAGCTGGGGCATGCCCGGGGCGTCGTTCTGCTGGTGCCTGCCTTGTTCGACCTGCCGGTTGCGGAATATTCGGCCAAAAGCGTGAAACAAGCCGTCGTCGGGACCGGCGGCGCGTCGAAGGATCAGATCGAAATTATGGTCCGGACCTTGCTCCCGGGCTCGAATCCCCAGACGGCTGATGCATCGGATGCGTTGGCCGTGGCCATTTGCCATGGGCACCGCGCCGATACCGACCGCCGCTGGGCGGCCGGAACCCGGCAATAGCAGAGGCGGGAGGAGAGGCGGGGCATGTTCGCGAGGCTCAAAGGTCTGCTGGACGAGGTCGGCGAGGATACCGTGATCGTCGATGTCGGCGGCGTCGGCTATCTCGTCTATTGTTCCAGCCGGACGCTGGGCGCGTTGCCGGGCATAGGGGAGGCGGTTCGTCTGGAAATCGAAACCCATGTCCGGGAAGATCACATCCATTTGTACGGATTCCTGGATAAGAGCGAGCGCGATTGGTTCCGCCTGTTGACCACGGTGCAGGGCGTCGGGGCGCGGGTCGGGCTGGCCATTCTGTCCGTCCTGGCCCCGGATGCGCTGACCCAGGCGGTTGCCGCGCAGGACAAGGCGGCGGTGGCCCGCGCCAATGGCGTCGGACCGAAACTGGCGCAGCGGATCGTCTCCGAACTCAAGGACAAGGTTGGCGGCATGGCGCTGGGACCGGTCGCGTCGGCGAAACCGGCGTCGGGTCAGGCGGCGCCGGCAGATGCCGGGGCGACGGAAGACGCGGTGTCCGCCCTCGTCAATCTGGGTTATGGCCGCAGCGATGCGTTTACCGCCGTGGCGAAAGCCGCGCGGTCGGGTGAAGGATCGGATGTCTCCAGCCTGATCCGTCTGGCCCTGCGGGAGCTTGGCCGATGAGCGATCCCGACAATCGGATGGTCAGCCCTGAGGCCGATGCCGAAGACCAACGGGACAGCACCGTTCGGCCGCTGACCCTGTCGGAATTCGTCGGTCAGGGCGCGGTTAAGGAAAACCTGAAGGTCTTTGTCGATGCTGCCCGTCAGCGGGCGGAAGCCATGGACCATGTTCTGTTCTACGGGCCGCCAGGGCTGGGCAAGACGACCCTGGCGCAGATCGTCAGCCGCGAATTGGGCGTGGGGTTCCGCGCGACCTCCGGCCCCGTGATTGCGAAGGCGGGGGATCTGGCGGCGTTGCTGACCAACCTGCAGCCGCGCGACGTTCTGTTCATTGATGAAATTCACCGCCTGTCGCCGGCGGTGGAGGAAATTCTCTATCCGGCGATGGAGGATTTTCAGCTCGACCTGATCATCGGGGAGGGGCCTGCCGCGCGGTCCGTGCGGATTGATCTGCCGCCGTTCACCCTGGTCGCCGCGACGACGCGCGCCGGGTTGATTACGACGCCGCTACGCGAACGCTTCGGCATTCCCCTGCACATGAATTTCTATACGGAAGACGAACTGACATTCATCGTCGAACGCGCGGCGCGTGTCCTGTCCATGGATATGACGGAAGACGGCGCGCGGGAAGTTGCCCGCCGCAGTCGGGGGACGCCGCGCGTCGCCAACCGATTGCTGCGCCGGGTGCGGGACTTCGCGTCCATTTTCGGGTCCGGCCCGATCGATGCGGCGGCCGCGGATTCCGCCTTGCTGCGTCTGGATGTCGATAAGCGCGGGCTGGATGCGATGGACCGCCGGTATCTGGGCTGTATCGCTGAAAACTACGGCGGCGGACCGGTCGGGGCGGAAACGCTTGCCGCCGCGCTGGGCAACGAACGGGATGTGCTGGAGGAGGTTGTGGAACCCTTCCTGATCCAGCAGGGGCTGGTGCAGCGCACGCCGCGCGGGCGCATGCTGACGCGGCAGGGGTGGTCCTATATCGGGCTGGAAATGCCCGCGCCGATGGCCGCGCAACTCGATCTGCTGCAGAAGGCCGCGCCCACGGGGGATGAGGATGCGTAAACCCGCCCATCGGACGCCCATTAGGGTTTATTACGAAGACACGGACTCCGGCGGAATCGTCTACTATGCGAACTATCTGAAATTCGCGGAACGCGGACGGACGGAGTTATTGCGGTCGATCGGGTTCGATCATCGGACAATGGCGGATGAGTACGGTTTGGGTTTTGTCGTGCGGCGATGCTGCGCGGATTACCGGAAACCGGCGCGGCTGGACGACCTGCTGACGGTCGAAACGTCGCTGGTGAAATTGGCGGGTGCGAGTGCCGAAATGGCCCAACGTGTCCTTATTAATGACACGATCTTGTGCGAATTGGCTGTCACTCTCGGTTTGGTGGACGGGACGGGACGCCCCAGGCGTTTTCCCGACCCTGTGCGTGCCAGCCTGACCGAGGTGATGGAGTCTGGGTCGACCGAGGACAACTGACCGGCGACCGAAGTGGAAGGAAAAGGGTAGACCATGGAACAGCAGCCGGGAGTCGATGCCGGGGGAGGCATCGTCGACACCGTGATTACCGGGCAGGCGATGATGGATCACGCGGGTGATCTGTCGGTCATGTCCCTGTTTCTCGAAGCGGACATGATCGTCAAGATCGTGATGATCCTGCTTGCCCTCGCGTCGATCTGGTCTTGGGCGATCATCTTCGAAAAGCTGATGCGCTTCCGCCGGATGCGGACATTGGCATCCCGTTTCGAAGACGCTTTCTGGTCCGGCGGTTCGCTGGAAGACCTCTATGGCCGGATCGGGCAATATCCCGCCGATCCGATGTCCTCTATCTTCTCCGCCGCGATGCGTGAATGGGAACGTTCCGCCGCGCGCGTGACGTCCGGTTCCGCCGCTTTCCTGCAGCAGCGCATCGAACGCGTCATGCAACTGACGATGAACCGCGAAATCGACAAGCTGGAACGCTATTTGCCGTTTCTGGCCTCCGTCGGGTCGGCGGCGCCCTTTGTCGGTCTGTTTGGAACGGTCTGGGGGATCATGAACTCCTTCTCCTCCATCGCCGCCAGCAACCAGACTAGCCTTGCCGTCGTTGCGCCGGGCATCGCGGAGGCGCTGTTCGCCACCGCGCTGGGTCTCGTCGCGGCCATTCCGGCGACCCTGGCCTATAACAAGCTGTCCGCCGATCTGGGACGTTATGCCGGTCGTCTGGAAAGCTTCGCCGGGGAATTCGCCGCCATCATCTCCCGCCAACTCGACGAGCGGAGCTGACCCATGGGCGTGCAACTCGGTCCAGGGCGTCCGGGCGCTTCGGGACGCGGCAAATACCGGCCGATGTCGGAAATCAATGTGACGCCCTTCGTGGACGTCATGCTGGTGCTGCTGATCGTCTTCATGGTGACGGCGCCGCTGTTGAGTGTCGGTGTGCCCGTCGACCTGCCGAAGACCGAGGCCGCGACCCTGAACGACAGCGACGAACCGCTGGTCGTGACCGTCAATCGCGACGGCGAGGTCTATCTGGACGAGGAACCGACGGATCTTGCGCGGCTGGTCGCAACCCTGGTTGCCACGCATGGTGCCAATCCGGATATCCGGATCTTCGTGCGCGGCGACGAAAACATCGCCTATGGCCGGGTTATGGAAGTCATGGGCAAGATCAGCGCCGCCGGGTTCAAGAAGGTGGCGCTGCTGGCGAAATTGCCTGAGCAGGCGAACTAGGCGGCGATTGATCCGACGATGCGCGGTCCCCTGATCACATCGATCCTGATGCATATCGCAATCGTTGCCGCGGCCTTCATTTCCTGGCCCAGCAGCGACCGGGAGCTTTTGGAACTGGGCGGTGAACAGTCGTTCGAGGTGGTGAGCGAGGAAGAGCTTGCCGCCATGCCGACGCCGGACCCCGCGCCGGAGGAACCGAAAGACCCCGAACCGCAGGAAACCAAGCCGGACGAACCGCCGCCGCCCCCTCCGCCGCCGGAGCCGACACCGCCGCCGCCCCCACCGCCGCCACCGCCGCCACCGCCGGAACCGACCCCGCCGGAACCGGTGCCGGAGCCTGAACCCGAGCCGGAACCCGTGCCGGAGCCGGAGCCTGAACCGCTGCCCACGCCGGACCCTGAGCCGGTGCCGGAACCGGAACCCAAGCCGGAACCGAAGCCGCAGCAAGCCGCCGCGACGCCGCCCGCATTCCAGCCGCCGGCGAAACCGAAGCCGCCGGAGCCGCCGAAACCGGACTTTGCGTCCTCGGTCCTGAATACGCTGGCGAAGGTTGACGAGGCCCCGCGCCCGAAACCGAATCCGGAAGAAAAGCCCAAAGAGGTCACGACGTTGAACGACGCCGTTGCCGCCGCGTTGGGCAATCGGACGAACGCAACCCCCGCGACGCGGATAACCTCGCCCGGTCTGACGGATTCGGAACTGGCCGTGGTGCGGGATCAGATCGTGCGCTGTTGGAACCCGCCTGTCGGGGCGGCTAATGCAAAGGACATGTTGGCGGTGGTAGAAATCGATATGAACCGCGATAAATCGGTCGCACGGGCGGAGGTGACGGAACTCTCTGCCTCCGCGACTCAGCAGTTTGGGGAAAGTGTCGTCCGAGCGGTAAATAAGTGTTCGCCGCTGAAACTTCCGGACGGCAAGTATTCGGAATGGAACCGGATTATCCTGACCTTCACACCGCGTGATATGGTGTTCTAGGTTCCGGGTAATCTTCAATAACGGCCCTACGGAAACGATGATGGTGACGGTGATGAAACAGGCTTTTACGGCGACCCTGGCGCTGGCGGTTGTGATTCTGGGAACGGCACTGTCGGGTCCGGCCCGGGCGGAGGTCCGGATCGACATTACGCGCGGCAATGTGGAACCCATGCCGATCGCGATTTCCGAATTCTTCGGGTTGAGCGCGCCGGAGACAGAACTGGGCAAAAACATCGCCGATGTCATCCAGAACAATCTGGTGAATTCCGGTCTGTTCCGCGCCATCGACCGCGCCGCCTTCAACCAGGACTCGCAGAGCCTCGCGGTGCGCCCGCGCTTCGAATCCTGGCGTAAGATCGACGCGCAGGCCCTGGTCAGCGGCAAGATATCCACGGAAGCGGACGGCCGTATCACCGTCGAATTCCGGCTGTGGGACGTGTTCGCCGCCGAACATATGCTGGGCCGCCGCTATTCCGCCGACGCGGCCAGTTGGCGCCGAATTGCCCATGTCGTATCCGACGCGATCTACAAGCGGATCACCGGGGAAGAAGGCTATTTCGACAGTCAGATCGTCTATGTCGCGAAAAGCGGCCCGAAGGACAAACGCATCCACAAACTGGCGATCATGGACCAGGACGGCGCCAACCATCGTTACCTCACGGACGGCAGCAGCCTTGTCGTGAAGCCGCGGTTCTCCCCGGCGCGCAAGGAAATCGTTTATCTGGACTTCTACAACAACACGCCGCGCGTCTATCTGTTCAATCTCGAAACCGGTCGGCGCGAGGTTTTGGGACCGTATAACGGCATGACGTTCTCGCCGCGGTTTTCGCCGGATGGCAACCGCGTGGTCATGACGTTCGAAGAAAACGGCAATTCCGAAATCTATGTCATGGACCTGCGCACGCGTCAGTCTACGCGGCTTACCAAAGACCCGGCGATCGACACGTCGCCCAGCTTCGCGCCGGACGGAAATCGCGTAACCTTCGAATCGGATCGCGGCGGGTCGCAGCAAATCTACGTCATGAATGCCGACGGCACGGATCAGCATAGGATCAGCTTCGGTGAAGGGGTATACGGCACGCCGGTCTGGTCGCCTCGCGGGGATTTGATCGCGTTTACGAAAATCCTGCGCGGGGAGTTCTTTATCGGCGTCATGCGCCCGGACGGAACCGGCGAACGGCTGCTTGTCGGCGGCTATCACAACGAGGGTCCGACCTGGTCCCCGAACGGCCGTGTCCTGATGTATTACCGGGAAACGCGTGGGGAAAAGGGCGAATCCTATCTCTATTCCATCGACCTTACCGGATATAACGAACGGCTTATTGCGACACCGGGCTATGCCGCCGACCCGGCGTGGTCGCCCCTCAATCGGTAGTCACTCGGCAAAAATGCACGTCGCATTGCTGCAACAGGACGGGAAGATTTTGTAAATGTTTCCGAAATTTGTCTGCATTTCCGCCGGTTACTATTGAAAATGAAATGCCGACATGCTTATTATTGCACCGCCGAAGGGTGGAGGTGGTCCGCATTTCCATCACGTGTCGGATGAAAACGAGATGTTTACTCGCCGATTTTTCGGCGATCGCGTAGGGGGTACCTCAATGCGCTTGAAAGTTATTGCGATGCTGGCGGCTGTTAGCTTGGTCGCCGCCTGCTCCTCGTCCGGTGAAGAAGCCGCGACGACGGAAAACACCGGCACTCAAACCACCGCTGCGCCGCCGCCGCCCGCCCCGTCGGGTCCGGTCGCCGGATCGCGCGAACACTTCATTCAGGTCGCCGGCGATCGCGTCTTCTTCGCGTTCGACCGTTCGGACCTGTCTGATCAGGCGCAAAGCACGCTCGACGCGCAGGCCGCTTGGTTGGGCAGCTTCCCGGCCGTGACCGTCACGATCGAAGGCCATGCCGACGAACGTGGCACGGATGACTACAACTTGGCGCTCAGCGCCCGTCGTGCCGCCGCTGCCCGCGATTATCTGATCGCGAAAGGCGTTGCCGCCGGTCGTATCGAAACGCTGGCCTATGGCGAAAGCCGCCCGGCCGCGATCGGCTCGAACGAAGCCGCCTGGGCCCAGAACCGTCGCGCGGTCACCGTGCTGACGGGTGGTCTCGGCAGCTGATCCGTTCAGCGCTTACCGCTTAAAGAAACGGCCGCTGGTTCATCCGGCGGCCGTTTTTTTGTCTCGCATTTCCGCCAGCAGGCTGCCTTTTTCTTGCCATCCTGACGCGGCAGAATAATGCTTGAGCGATTATCCCTAACAAGATGTAAGGCATATCCCGTGTTTTATCGGTCCGTTCTCCGCAGCTTCACCATCGGATGTTCCGCCGCCGCGTTCCTGGCCGTTGCCTCGCCCGCCGTGCAGGCCCAGGATTTATCGCGCGAGATCCAGACGCTGAAACGCGATCTCGCCGATCTGCAGCGCTATATCTACAACGGTCAGTCCGGCACGCCTCCGCAATCGCTCGGTCAGACGGGCGGTTCGACGGAAGTATCCGGCGACGTTGCCGCGCATCTTCAGGTGAAGATCCAGGAAATTGAACACAATATCCGTAACCTGAACGGACGGGTGGAAGAGGCTGATTTCAAGCTGCGGCAATTGACGCAACGTTTGGATACGGCGCTGGCCGATATGGAATACCGTCTGTCCCGTCTTGAAGGCGGCAACCCGGTCCCGCCCGGACAAGTGTCGTCGACTGGCGGGCAACCGACGGCGCAGGCTCAGGGAACGGCTTCAGGCGCGAGCGGCCAGCAGATTATTCCGGTGCCGGGGCAACAACCGGCATCGCCGTCCATCGGCACCACGGTGATTTCCTCCGCCGGGACCGAAACGCCGGCCAGTGCTCAGAACGCGCCGTCAGGCGGGACGCTGGGCAGTCTCATTCTCGATGCGCAGGGCAATGTCGTGGGCGGGCAAGCGTCTGTATCCGCCACCCAGGGCTCCGGCCCCGCCCCCCAGGCGGGCAGTCCCGCGACGCCGCCCCCGGCGCCCAATACGATCGCCAGTTCCGGCCCGGTGGAAGGCGCGGATCTGGCGCAGGCCGGTCAGGCCTCGACGGCATCGCTGCCGACGGAACCGCAGGCCTTATACGATTACAGCCTCGGCCTCATGCGGCAGGGTGATTATCCGGGCGCGGAAAACGCGCTGCGGGTCTTCCTGGATCAGCATTCCAACAGCGACCTGACGGGGGCCGCGCTCTATTGGTTGGGTGAAACCTATTATGTCCGGAATAACTACCGGGACGCAGCCTTCTCCTTCATCGACGTCTATTCGAAGTATCCGAAGAATTCGAAGGCGCCGGACAGCCTGTTGAAGCTGGGCATGTCCCTGCACGCGCTCGGCAATAAGGCGGAGGCCTGTTCGGCCTTCCAGACCTTGAAGGCGGATTACCCGGATGCGCGTCGCGCCGTGCTGAAACTGGCGGAAGAACGGGCGGCGGAATACGGCTGCTAACGAAATGGGGGGTGGCCGATCCATGACGGACGGCCCGATCACCGAAGACGAATTCGAAGCGGCGCTCTGCGCCCTGGCGTTTCCGGAAGACGCGGACATCCACGTCGCCTGTTCCGGTGGACCGGACAGCATGGCGCTGGCCATCCTGGCGCGGGATTGGGCGCAGCGCAGGGGACGGCGTGCCGTCGCCGTCGTCGTCGATCACGGTTTGCGGCCGGAGGCGTCGGCGGAAGCCGAAACCGTCGGGGCTCGTCTGCGCGATTTGGGATTGGCCGCGATTGTCCTGCACTATGACGGCGCTAAACCGACCCGCGATATTCAGGCGGCGGCCCGCGAAATCCGGTATCGCCTGATCGGCTCATGGCTTGCCAGGCAGGGGTTGGCACGGCAGGGGTTGGCACGGCAGGGGCTGGCACGGCAGGGGCTGGCACCGCAGGGGAGGGAGGCGCCTTCCCGGTTATTGCTTGCCCACCATCAGGAAGATCAGGCGGAAACTTTGCTGCTGCGACTGGCGCGGGGCAGCGGCGTTGATGGGCTGTCCGCCATGTCGCCGCTGAGTACGCGCGACGCCATGACCCTCTACAGGCCTCTCTTGTCCTTCCCGAAGGCGCGACTGGCGGCGACGGTACAGTCGCACGGTGTTGCGACCGTGGATGATCCGTCGAACCGGAATACCGATTTTGCCCGTGTCCGCATGCGGGGCTTGCAGGATGTGTTGGCGGCGGAAGGCCTGACCCCGGCCCGTCTTGCCGACACGGCGGCCCGGATGGCACGCGCCCGCGACAGCCTGAATGCCGCCCGCGACGATTTCCTGACCCGCCACGCGACGGCACGGCGGGAGGGATTCCTGACCTTCCCGGTGGAACCTTATGCAGCCCTGACAGAGGAAATCGCGCTGCGCGTTTTGTCGGAGGCGGTGCGGGTGCTGGGGGGGCGCAGCTACCCGGCGCGGGAAGCGCAAATTGCCGCAGCGCATGCGGCGATCCTGGACGACAAACTGAAAGGCGGGCGGACGCTCGCCGGAGCCGGTGTCCGAATGTGGCGCGGAAACATTTTAATCTGCCGGGAGGCGGGGACCGTCGCCGGGGCGGCCGCGCTCCACAAGACCGATAGGGACGAAATCATGAGTTGGGACGGCCGGTTCGATATCCGCGTGAGCCGCGCAATCGCTGCCGATCTGGAAATCGGTGCCTTGGGGACGGATGGCGTCACCGCCCTGCGCAAGGCCGGGGTCGGGCAGGTCGAGACGCTGCCGGGGCCCGTGCGGGCCAGTCTTCCGACCCTGCGGGACCGGGGGGGGATCGTCTGCGTCCCACATCTGAACTACACAGCCGACGGGGCCGACCTGACCGGAGAAATTGCTTTTCGACCCGTTTCTTCGGCATGGGGAGAGGATTTCCGGGGCGCACTGGCCTTTTCAAATGGGGTTCGGCCTCTTATGTAACTACCGACGAGCGGAAATCTGGACGAATGCCCGGAAGACCGCTTTAATGGTTAGATACGCGTATGGGCGTGGCGTCACCAGCCGCCCGGCGCGAGACGATGGACCCCTCGGCCGCAGAATAGGCGGTGACCGGGGCGGGTTCCTTGGAAGGGCGATAGCGACCGTGAATTTCTTCGGCAAAAACCTGGCACTCTGGATTGTCATCATCGTTCTGCTGCTGTTCCTGATCAATGCCTTCGACGGCAACAGAAGTCAGGTTCAGTCGGACAGCACGGCCTATTCGGAGTTTCTGTCGCAAGTTCAGTCCGGTTCCGTCAGCAGCGTGCGGATCGACGGCAACAAGATCACCGGGACCTACACGTCCGGTCAGCCTTTCCTGACCTACGCGCCGCAGGACCCGACGCTGATCCACACCCTGACCCAGACCGGCGTTCGGGTTGAAGCGGTCCCGCCGGATAACAGCATCTCGCTGACCAGCATCCTGTTGAACGCGCTGCCCATCCTGCTGCTGATCGGGTTCTGGTTCTTCATCTTTCGTCAGATGCAGGGCGGCGGCGGTAAGGCCATGGGCTTCGGCAAGTCCAAGGCGAAACTGCTGACCGAAAAGCATGGCCGCGTCCTGTTCGAGGATGTCGCCGGTATTGATGAAGCCAAACAGGAATTGCAGGAAGTCGTCGAGTTCCTGCGCGATCCCCAAAAATTCCAACGCCTCGGCGGGAAAATCCCGAAGGGCGTGCTGCTGGTCGGCCCGCCCGGTACGGGTAAGACGCTGACCGCGCGCGCCGTCGCCGGGGAAGCCAATGTGCCGTTCTTCACGATTTCCGGGTCGGACTTCGTTGAAATGTTCGTCGGTGTCGGCGCCAGCCGTGTCCGCGACATGTTCGAACAGGGCAAGAAGAACGCGCCCTGCATCATCTTCATTGACGAAATCGACGCCGTCGGCCGCCATCGCGGCGCGGGCCTGGGTGGCGGTAACGACGAACGCGAACAGACGCTCAACCAGTTGCTGGTCGAAATGGACGGGTTCGAGGCGAATGAAGGCGTCATCCTGATCGCCGCGACCAACCGTCCGGACGTTCTCGACCCGGCGTTGCTGCGCCCCGGTCGCTTCGACCGTCAGGTCGTTGTGCCGAACCCGGATATTCTGGGCCGCGAAAAGATTTTGAAGGTGCATCTGCGCAAGGTGCCGATGGCACCGGACGTCGATGCGAAAGTCATCGCCCGCGGTACGCCCGGTTTCTCCGGTGCCGACCTTGCCAATCTTGTGAACGAGGCCGCCTTGCTGGCCGCGCGTCGCAATCGCCGCGTTGTGTCCATGCAGGAACTGGAAGACGCCAAGGACAAGGTCCTGATGGGGTCGGAACGCCGCTCCATGGTGATGAGCGAGGAAGAGAAGAGCCTGACCGCCTATCACGAGGCCGGTCACGCCCTGGTCGGTATCCATGTCGCCGGCAACGATCCGCTGCACAAGGTTACGATCATTCCGCGCGGCCGTGCGCTGGGCGTCACGATGAACCTGCCGGAGCGCGATCGCCTGGGCTACAAGAAGCTGGAGATGCATGCCAAGCTGGCCATGATGTATGGTGGCCGCGCGGCGGAAGATATCATCTTCGGCCCGGAAAACGTTACCACCGGCGCGTCGAACGACCTGATGCAGGCGACCGGTCTGGCGCGCCGTATGGTCACGGAATTCGGCATGTCCGAAAAATTGGGACGCCTGCGCTATTCGGAAAATCAGGAAGAGGTCTTTTTGGGTCACTCCGTCGCCAAGACGCAGAATATCTCGGAAAAGACGTCCGAATTGATCGACGAAGAAATCCGCCGCATCTGCGAGGATGCGGAGGAATTGGCCTATAAGGTTCTGAACGAGCACAAGGACGACCTGCACCTGCTGGCCAAGGCGTTGCTGGAATATGAAACCCTGTCGGGGGACGAGGTCCACAAGCTGCTGAAGGGCGAAACGATCCACCGGCCGGAAGACGACGAACCGGCGTCCAAGCCGGGTGGCCGTGCATCCGTCCCGACGGCGGGCAAGCACAGCACCCCTCCGCCAGCCGCCGACCCGGAACCGGGTCCGGCTGAGTAACATGAACCAAGGGGGGCGGTTCCGGTACTTCGGAACCGCCCTTTTTCTTTGCCATGATGGCGATTGACCGCTTTTACGCCGATCTTTCGGCCTTTGAGAATTTCGACCTGATTGCGGAGCCGGGTCGGTTTTCTTCCGTGCCGGCTGACTGGGTCGTCGTCATTACCGATATCCGCAATTCCACCGGGGCGATTTCCGACGGGCGGTATAAGGAAGTCAATCTGGTCGGGGCGTCCTGTATCACCGCGGCGTTGAACGCGGTTTCCCCGTTGGTCGGAAAGGGCGATATCGCGGCCAGCTTTCTGCCTTTTGTTTTCGGTGGGGACGGGGCGACGATTCTGTGTCCCGGATCCGTCTTTCCGTCAGTACGGGACGCCCTGATTGGGGTGGCTGTTCTGACCCGCGCCGAATTCGGGTTCGATCTGCGTATCGGGGCGGTGCCGGTTACGGCGTTGCGGGAGAAAGGGGCAGACGTCGCGGTGGCGAAACTGCGCCTGAGTCCCGGCAACGATATCGCGATGATCGGTGGCGGTGGCGCAAAACTGGCCGATGGATTGATCAAATCCCCGACCGCGTTGGAAGACGGGTATTGTATCCCGGTGCCTGATGACGCGCCGCCCGCCGATCTGACGGGGCTGTCCTGCCGCTGGGAGCCGTTGAAGGCGCAAAACGGCGTGACCTTCTGTGTCATCGTGCAGGCCCTGGCATCGGAGGTGGATGCCCGACAGAAGGTCTTTGGCGACCTTTTGCGTGAGATATCCGCGATTTTAGGGGGAGATGTCCGAAAGGCCAGCCCCGTCAGCCCCGGCGCCATGATCTTTAAATGGATTCCGAAGGGACTGCGCATGGAAGCGCGCCTGACCCGCGCCGGTCAGCCGTTTTGGCGACGCTGGCTCTACCTTCTGTATCAAAGCTTCGTCCAGTATCTATTGGAGCGCTTCGACCTCAGCGCCGGGGGATATGACGCACCGTCCTACCGGGCGGAACTGCAGGCGAATTCCGACTTTCGGCGATACGACGATGTGTTGCGGCTGGTTCTCGATTGCCGGAAGGATCAGGCATCGGCGATTGAGACGCACTTGAAGGAACTCCGGAAAACTCGGGCCGTTGCCTACGGTCTGCACGCGGCGGATCATGCGCTGATGACCTGTCTGCTGTTCAATCTGGAGCAGGGGGAGCACATTCACTTCGTCGATGGCGGGATGGGCGGATTTACCCTCGCCGCCGTCGAATTCAAACGACAATTGAAGGAAACCTGATCGGTTTCGGTCTTCCGAATGGGCCGAAAGCTTGCCTCTTCGGCGATGCGGTCGCATAGATAATACGGCTTTTCGTTGGAGTAGAGGTACGATGTCCAGGCGTTATTTCGGAACCGACGGCGTTCGCGGCACCGCGAACCGTGCCCCGATTGAGGTGGATACGGTTCTTCGTCTCGCCCTTGCGGCGGGCGCGCATTTTCAGCGCGGCGGCCATCGCCATCGTGTGGCCATCGGCAAGGACACCCGCCTGTCCGGCTATATGCTGGAAAGCGCCCTGACGGCGGGGTTCAGCGCCATGGGCATGGATGTCATGCTGTTCGGGCCGTTGCCGACCCCGGCGGTCGCCATGCTGACCCGGTCCATGCGGGCCGATGTCGGGGTGATGATCTCCGCCTCGCACAATCCGTATCTGGATAACGGGATCAAGCTGTTCGGGCCGGACGGGTTCAAACTGTCCGACGATACCGAACTGGAAATCGAACGCCTGATGGATAACGGTGTCGCGGAACGCGCGGCCCCGGAAAAGATCGGCCGGGCGACGCGGATCGACGATGCGCCGGGGCGGTATATCGAGGCGGTGAAGCGCACCTTCCCGGAAGATATCAGTCTGGAAGGCCTGAAAGTCGTCGTCGATTGCGCCAACGGTGCGGCTTATAAGGTGGCGCCTGTCGTGTTGCGCGAATTGGGGGCGACGGTCATTCCGCTGGCCGTCGCGCCGAACGGCAAGAACATCAACGAACAATGCGGCGCGACCGCGCCGACCGCGATGCGCGAGGCGGTGCTGGCCCATGGCGCGGATATCGGTCTGGCCTTGGATGGCGACGCCGACCGCCTGATTGTCTGCGATGAATTGGGGCATATCGTGGACGGGGATCAGATCATGGCTCTGGTCGCGGAATCCTGGGCGTCCGCTGGCGCGCTGAACGGCGCTGTCGTGGCGACGGTCATGTCCAATCTGGGGTTGGAACGCTACCTGTCCGAAATCGGCATCGGTCTGACGCGCACGAAGGTCGGCGACCGCTATGTCGTCGACGAAATGCGGTCCAGCGGCAGCAATCTGGGTGGGGAGCAATCCGGCCATATCGTGTTGAGCGATTTCGCCACGACCGGCGACGGTTTGATCGCCGCCTTGCAGGTCCTCGCCGTGCGTGCGCGCAAACGGACGGCGATGAGCCGCTTGAGCCGTGTTTTCGTCCCGGTGCCGCAGAAGCTGCACAATGTGCGGTTTTCCGGCGGTCGTCCGCTGGAGGAAGCGCCGGTCTTGGCCGCGATCGAAAAGGCCGAAGCGGTGTTGAACGGCAGCGGCCGTCTGGTCATCCGTCCGTCCGGCACGGAACCGTTGATCCGCATCATGGCGGAGGCCGACGACCCGTCGCTGATCGACCAAGTCATCGCCGATATCGCCCGCGCCGTGGAAAGCGTCGCCTGACGTCCTGCCAAGGTAGGGGGCAGTGCGTCCTTAGTCGGCGGCCGCCTCTATTTCCGCTTCGGTGGGTACGGCGGTCTTGCCGGATCCACGCGTCAGTCGCCATGCCGAATGCACGGCCAAAGACGTCAGCACGATCGCTGCGCCGATCAGCGCATATAAGCCGGGTTCCTCACCCAAAAAGAACCAAACCCAAATCGGCCCCAGGATCGTTTCCAGCAGCATCAGCAGGGAAACCTCAGGCGCGGGAATGCGGCGCGGACCGAGCGCGATGAGACCGAAGCTCAAGGGCAGCACGACGATGCACAGCAGGGCGGTCCAACCGATCTGCGCCCCTTCAAGCGCCAATGGCGCGGCGAAAGGCACGGCGATCACGGCACTAAGCAGCCCACCGATGGCCATGGCGGGGATCATGTTGACGCTGCGGCGCTGACGGATGAAGACGAAACTGCCGGCCAGGGAGAGGGAGGCGGCGAGTGCACACAGGTCGCCTTGCCAACTGGCCGCGACATGAGTGTTCAGCAAGCCTTCCAACATGACCACACCGATGCCACAGAACCCGGCGATAATGGCCAGCCAAGTTTGCCAAGCAACCGCTTCCCGCAAAATCACGCGCGACAGAATGGCGGAAAAGAAGGGGGAGGCAGCCAGAATGACGAGCGTGTTGGCGACACTGGTAAGGTGCAGGGCGCTCATGAAACCGATGGCCGTCGATGTGTAACACAGTGCGACACCGACCCCGCTGCGCCCGCCGAGCCGCAAACTGTTGCGGATCGCGGAAGCGCCGTAACGGAACGCGATGAAACCCAGGAAGGTGACGCCGATCAACACGCCGCGCCAGAAAACCATGGTCCAGGAATCGGCATCGATGATCCGAACGATCAGGGAATCGGGCGAAATCAGAAGGACGCCGAACAAAGTCATGACGAAGCCCGTCCGGTGTTCGCGAACGGAATCCTGAAGGGGCATTAAGGTCACTCCCGCTTGTCACCGGTCCCGTCGCCGTCATCTGCATTTGACAAAGGCGCGGAATTCCCTATAACGCCCCTGCTTTCCGGGAATGCGGATAGCCGACGCGCGTGGTGATTTTTATTCATCGAGTTGCCCGGCTTTCCCGCCGCCCTCCAAGGATTTGCGGATTTCCGCAGATTTGAGGACGGGGTCGGACTACCGGGACAAGTTGGAACAACACCGTATACAACGGGAGATATAGTAAATGTCGAAGCGTATCAACGCAAAGCATAAGATTGACCGCCGTCTCGGCGTCAACCTCTGGGGCCGTCCGAAAAGCCCGTTCAACAAGCGCGAAACCCCTCCGGGTCAGCACGGTGCCCGTCGGCGGAAGCCGTCCGACTTCGGCATCCAGCTGATGGCGAAGCAGAAGCTGAAAGGCTACTACGGCAATATCGGCGAGAAGCGCTTCCGGAAGTATTACGAGGAAGCCTCGCGGCTGCGCGGCGATACGGGTGAAAACCTGGTCGGCCTGCTGGAACACCGCCTGGACGCCATCGTCTATCGTGCCAAATTCGTCCCGACCGTCTTTGCCGCGCGTCAGTTCGTGAACCATGGCCACGTCCTGGTGAACGGCCGCCGCATGACCGTCGCCTCCTACACTGTCCGCGTCGGCGACGTGATCGAGGTTCGTCAGAAGTCCCGCGAAATGCCGCTGGTCCTGGAAGCGATCCAGAGCGCCGAACGTGATATTCCGGAATATCTGGACGTCGACCACAACAAGCTCAGCGTGTCGATCATCCGCACGCCGAAGCTGGAAGACATCCCGTATCCGGCGCAGATGGAACCGAACCTGGTCGTCGAGTTCTACTCGCGCTAATTCGGTTTTCTTACGGAATACGAAAAGGCCTCGTCTTCGGACGAGGCCTTTTTCTTTGGTCCTTTTTCGTTGCCGATGCATCGTCCCGCCGCCACTCTTCACCCATGTATTGGTTGAAGCCCGGCATCAAGAAAGACCTGGAAAAACGCTGGCGGTTGCCGGATCGGATATTCTTCGGTCGGGGCGCCTGCCACATCCTGGCCGGTGTGTATCTGGACGCCCCGCCGCTACCGGGATTTCGCGCGCAGCGCATCGTGCCGGACGACGGATACGCCGGGAACCATATCTTCCTGACCGACGGCGCCATTGCCTTCGATTTTCACGGATATTCCATCCGCGACAGATTGCTGGCTCAGCATTGGCGGGGCTGGTCCAAACGCTACCCGAGTTGGACAGGGGCGGTGGAAGACGTCGACTTTCCGCTTCTGGATACGGCGGCACTGAATGCCCGAAAGATGTTGGGGCCGGATCAGTACGGCTATGATCCGGTGGCGCGCGCGCAGCGGCTTCTGGCGCGCATCGATCACGCGGCGGCGTATCGTGCGGCGGCGGCTCTTGTCGGCAACTGAATTGGGGTGGGGATGTACAAGGTAACAATCGCGGTGGCGGCCATGTTGGGGTTGGCCGGATGCCTCTCCGGGGAGGACACCCATGGCTGGTCCTTCACGAAAAGCCTGCCGGCGAATTTCAAGGGCTATGGGGTTCAAACCGTCGCCGCGGCGGACGGGTATCCTGTTCGATCCGGAAAAACATCGCAGCGCTTCGAGGTGCGCGCCGGGGATTGCAGCTATTCCGACGATTGGAGCGATTGCGACAACGACCGGGAACGGCACGAGCTGAAATCGGTGACCGACTGGTTGGGCGGTGAACGCTGGTATCATTGGTCGATCTATCTGCCTGCGGATTATCCCAACATTTACCCAGTGAAGGTGGCTTTGGGCCAATTTCATCAGCACCGCGGGCACGTCGTCTGGATGTTCCAGAACAACAACGGCGGCTATTGGGTGGACAATCAGGTCCCCGGCTATACCAAGGATTTCAAGATGATCCTGACGGATGCCGATATGCGGGGCGTCTGGAACGATATCCTTGTGCACGTGAATTGGAGCGACGGCGAGGACGGGTATTTCTACGTCTATGTGAATGGCGAGACGGAACCGCGATACGCCTATACCGGACAAACGAAATCCACCGGGAAGAAGGTCTATTACAAGTACGGACTGTACCGGTCCTTTGTCTCTCGCCGGGGCGGAGAGGAACCGGCACAGGTCGTTTACTATGACGATCTATTCGCGGCGACGACCTGCGCAGGTCTGTCGGAAAACCTTCGATTCGACTGCGCTAAAATCCGCTGAACTGCGCGAAGTCGTCCAACGTCGCGCGATCGGTGCGCAGGGAATTGATCGGGTCATCCTCGTCCATATAGCCAAGGGCGATTCCGCAGAACAGAATCCAACCGTCCTTCGGGGACAGATGACGCCGCAAGATGCTGTGGAACTGACCCCAAGCGCCTTGGGCACAGGTGTGAAGTCCATGTTCGCGGGCCAGCAGCATAACGGATTGCGCAAACATACCGACATCGCCCCATTGGCGCGGGTTCATCGTTTCATCAATATAGAGGTACAGGCCGACCGGGGCGTCGAACAGCCGGAAGTTGCGCTGGAACTGGCGGATGCGCCCGATCTTGTTGTCCCGCGCGATGCCGATCGTCGCATACATATCCTCCCCGCATTTGAAGCGGCGGGACTGATACGGTTCATCGAGGGGATCGGGGTAGAACGGGACTTCCGGCTTTTCTCCGCGCGGCGTTTCCGCCATTTGCGAGGCGATGTCGTCGAGCACGGCCTTCAACGGATCGCCGGTCAGCGCGAAGACGTGCCAGGGTTGCAGATTTCCGTTAGACGGCGCGCGGGCCGCCCCTTTCAGGATGGCCTCAACGGTTTCCTTCGGAACCGGCGTCGACAGGAATTTTCGGCAGCTGATCCGCGAGTCGAGCGCGTCGGAAACCTTCATCTTCTATCCCCACCTTTGTTGCTGCCCTTGTTTTAAGGGTTAGGCCGGGGCGATTCCAGTAGGTCGACGGAAATAAAACGGCAAAACCCTGCCGCCGGTGGTTGGCAGCAGGGTTTACCGGGATTGATTTCGTGTAGGGTTAGAAGTTGTAGCCGATCCCGATGCCGACGATCAGCGGGTCCAATGCCGTATCGTTCGCATTGATCGTCCCGCCGTTCACCTTGATATCGGTATCGACGAAGACTTTTTTGATGTCGGCGTTGATCATCCAATGGTCGTCCAATTGGTAATCGAACCCGGCTTGGAGTGCGTACCCGACCCCGTCCGAATAATCGATATCGTTGATTCCGGCCGATTTATCCGCGTTGTACATGATCGTGTAGTTCAAACCGGCGCCCAGATAGGGGCTGAACGTATCCTTCGGCATGAAGTGGTATTGCAGGGTCAGAACCGGCGGCAGCGCCCAGACGGTACCCAGGTCGACGTCGCCCGCGCTGGAATTTTCGACCTTCACCTTGTGTTTCGTCGTCGCAAGGATCAACTCCGCGGCGATGTTGTCGGTGAAGAAGTAGGAAAAATCCAATTCCGGGACATAGTCGTCGGAAGTTTCCGCCGACCCGCCCAAAGCGTCCGTCGTGCCGTCGGTATCGGTGAGGAACGCAATCCCGCGGGCGCGCATGATGAAGTCGCCTTCGCCCTTGGCCATGGCGACGCCGCCATCGGCCACACCCAAGGCCAGTGCGAGACAAATTCCGGTGAGCGTTTGCAGTTTTCTCATGGAGGATCCCCTCTATCATATCGATCTCAATGAAAGAAGAGATTCCAGTAATAAAGGAGATAATCAACTTAAAAATCAAGAATTCAAATGGATAATATTTAGAATAATTAAATATTATTAAGATAAATACAAAGGAAGTATTTTGATTTTTTTATAATACAGAATTTCGTGAGTTGTTCCTTGATCTGGGTCAATTTTTCCTGTCGGGCATGTAACGTGTTCTTGAAAATCAGGGCGGTTTCTCGCGGACAAGAATGAATTCATCGGATGCATTTTTCGGGCTTCCGTCTATTCGCAATCTCCCGTAAAGCGGCAAGGGCGGCATGCTTCCCGCCGTCTTCGGTCATGAGGCCGCCGGTGTGGTCGAGGCGCTTGGTGAGAATGTGCGCGGCTTGACGATCGGCGAGCCCGTGGTCGTTGTCCGCTGGACCGGATCAACGAGGCGATCGATGAGGTCCGGTCCGGAGCCGTCTTGCGGAATGTTATCGTCTTCGACGAAGGGGCTACTTTTCGGAGTGTCGGTAATGGGGGCGCTCGTCCTCGTCCCGTTCGCTGCCGAAGGCTTCTTCCAGGGTTTCATCGATTTCCGGTCCCGGAGAACGCGGGTCGAGTTGCGAGATCGCGGTCGAACTGGCCGGGACGTTGACATAGGCCGACCTGTCCAGCGTGACCGGCGCGGCGCGGCGGCTCATCCGATACAGCGCGAAGATGACGAAGATCGTGCTGAAAACGATGGCATGCAGGAACAATCCCTTCGGTCCCAGTAGGTCCATGGCAAAACTGCCCGTCAGCGGCCCGATCGTCATGCCGAAGGAAAAGGCCAGCATCAAGGTCGCGCACAGCGGCACCATTTCCGCCGGTTCGACGAAATCACCGGCATGGGCGACGATGATCGGATAGATCGAAAAGCCGAAGCCGCCGGTAATCCCGATCAGGATGATATAGACCGGCAGCGGCATGGGCGGCAGTAAGGCAATGGTCGCGCTGACCGCGGCCATGGCGGCGATTCCGAAAATCATCACCACCCGGCGGTCCGTCTTGTCCGATGCCCACCCCATCGGCCATTGCAGGAACAAGGCGCCCAATTGCAGCGCCGAACTCAGGATCGCCGCGCCGGCAACCCCCAAGCCCGTGGATACGCCATACAGCGGGATCAGGTTTGCCAAGGCGCTGTTCGACGTCGCCACGCACAGGCAGCCGACAACGGCCAGCGGCGTTGTTCGATAGACTTCCACAAGTCCCATGCGGGCATTCGACGGTGGCGTCGGGTTGCCGCCATGCCGCAGTGCCACCGGGACGAGGCAGAGCGAGAACAACGCACTGACCAGCATGAAATGCCAGTTTCCGTGAATGGCGGCGACGGTCAGGATCAGCGGCCCCGCCGCCTGCGCGAGTTTGTAGAGGATCATATAGACGCTCATCACCCGGCCACGCACGGATCGGTCGGTTTCGCTGGAAATCCAGCTATCGGAAATCGTCAGCAACCCGGCAAAGCAAAATCCGGACAAGAGGCGTGCGGCGGTCCACAGGAACAGGTCCGTGTCGATTGCGAGCGCCAGGGTCAGGGCTGACAGGATCGTGGCGAAGGTCGAGAAAGCCCGAATATGACCGATCCGTCGGACGAGGCGCGGGGCGTAGATGCAGCCGACCAGAAATCCCCCGGAAAACCCGGCGGCGAGAATCCCGATTTCGGAAGAGGCGAAACCGGCATCCGCCATGCGCAGCGGCAACAGCGCACTCAACAATCCCATCCCGAGTTGAAGCAGAACGATTCCGTTGATGATGGCGCCGACGGCAAGGATGGGTGACATGGTCAAAAGTGCTGGTTGCAAACGCGTTGTTTCGATCACCTTACGCCAATTCGGTCGTGTAGGAAGGTTGTAGCGGACGCAAAGCAGCCCATTCGAGACATTTCGCGATGGTTTTCGGATGCCAGGATGCGTCAATTTGGTAATCAGACGCGTTTGCAATGCTAATTCGACAGGCGTAAGCATGGGACGCGAAACGCGTCGGGAGAAGCAAATGGTGGTCCGGTCGATCCTCTCAGTAACCCTAACTCTAGGTTTGGTCGCTGGCGGCCTTATCGGCATCCGATCCTCATTGGCGGCAGATGCCATCTATCCGACGAAGGAAGCATTGGGGGAGGCCTTGTTCTTCGATACCAACCTGTCGAAGAACCGGACCATGGCTTGCGCGACCTGTCACGATCCGGCCCTGGCCTTTACCGATCCGCGCGAGACGGAGGTTGGCCGCGCCGTGTCCCTGGGGGATGACGGAACGTCTCTGGGGGACCGGAATACGCCGACCGCCGCTTATGCCCGGTTCTCACCGAAATTTCAGCATGTTGCCGGATTGATCTATAAAGGCGGCCAGTTCCTGGACGGTCGCGAAGCTGACCTGCCGGGGCAGGCGGGCGGGCCGCCGCTCAACCCCATCGAAATGGGCATGCCGGACAAGGCGGCCGTCGTCGCGCGGTTGCAGGAAAATCCGGATTATATCGACGCCTTTACGCGGCTTTATGGCGACGGTGTTTTCCAGCAACCGGACGCCGCCTATGCGGCGATGGCGGACAGCATCACCGCCTTCGAAATGACGCCGGAATTCGCGCCCTTCGATTCGAAATACGACCGGTTCCTGCGCGGGGAAGCGACGCTGACGGATCAGGAAGAACTGGGGCGTCTGCTGTTCTTTTCGGAGCAGTTCACGAACTGCAACCTGTGCCATCAACTGCACGATTTCGGCGGTACGCCGAAAGAAACCTTCTCCAACTATCAGTATCACAATATCGGTGTGCCGGTGAACGCGGCGGTTCGCGCGGCGAATGGACTGGGGCCGGATCATGTCGATCATGGGCTTCTGGAAAACCCTGCGGTCGACAATCCGGCGGAAGACGGCAAGTTCAAGGTGCCGACCCTGCGCAATGTCGCGGTGACCGGCCCCTATATGCATAACGGTGTCTTCAAGGACCTGCGCACCGTCATCCTGTTCTACGACAAGTATAACAGCAAGTCGGAGGCCCGGCAGATCAACCCCGAAACCGGCAAGCCCTGGGCGGCGCCGGAGGTCCCGAATACGCTGTCGACCAAGGAACTGACCCACGGTCCCGCGCTGGACGACAAGCGGATCGATGCCTTGGTTGCCTTCCTGAAGACATTGACCGACCGGCGCTACGAAGGACTGTTGGAAAACTAGGCGGTTCTGACGCCCGGCGCGGGGGGATCGTGCGGCGGTCCCGCGAAGCATTGTGCCCGCGCCATCCAGGCCCGCGCATTCGGCCCGGTCACGGTCAGGCCGGTATCGGCGACATTGCGGGTTTGCGTCACGACCTGACAGAACGCCTCCGCCGGTCCCGTGATGCGCTCCGCGTCTGAGACCTCTCCGAATTCCCAGATATCCCCGGATGGCGCCGTCAGCCGGATATACGGCATGGGCGCGGGGGCGGGCTCCCCACGGTTGGCGAAACTCCAGCCATAGGTGTTCACCCCCAACACGGCGATGTTTTTCAGGCGGTCCGTCGCCGGGCGGTTGGTTTTGTGCAGGTCGAACAGCGCCTGACCATGGGCCCAGGTTTCCATCAGGCGCGCGGTGATTGACGACCGGGCGCTCATATCCGGCCCGGCCCATTTCAAACGCGCCTTCGGATCGAGTGTAGAGAACCGGTCCGCAAGGGTGTTCGCGCCGTCGATCCAGGCGTCCAGCAGAGCCGTCCCGGATAGGCCGTTCAGATGGGAGGTCTCAAAGGCATGCATGCCGCGTGGATCCGACAGGGCCCGGTCGATCAGGCCGATCAAGCGATCGGGATCGGTGACCTGCAATGCCGCCATCCCGTTCCAGAAATGCAGATGTTGCAGGATATCGTCGGCGGTCCATCCCTTGAACAAGGTCGCCTCATTCCACCGGCCAGTCGGGATGCCGGCCAACAGTTCGTAAAGGACTACGCTTTCTTGTCGAAAATCCTCTGCCTGTTGCATCAGCCGGTCCCGGGTTCCATGGGCCAGGGTTCCATCGGGATGAAGCCGGGCAGGGCGGCGACACGGTCCAGCCAACGCCGAACGGCGGGATAGGCTTTCAGGTCGAAGCCGCCTTCCTCGCAGACGCTGGTATAGGAATAAAGGCTGATATCTGCGATGGTCGGGTCGTCGCCGACGCACCAGTCGGCATGGATGAAATTCTTTTCCATCAGCGCCAGGGCGTCGTTGCCTTTCGCCCGCTTTTCGGCCAGCAGGGCCTTGCGTTCCGGTGTCATTTCCATGTGATGACACCAGAACCGCGCGACCGCCAGGGTCGGTTCGTGCTGATATTGTTCCCAGAACATCCAGCTCATCACCTGGGCGCGCTTGAACGGATCGGACGGAAAATAGTCGGTGCCTTCCGCCAGATAGAACAGGATCGCGTTGGATTCGCTCAACGTCCGTCCGTCGCCCAGTTTCAGCGCCGGAATCTTGCCGTTCGGATTGATCGCCAGGAATTCCGGCGTGTGGGTTTCGCCCTTGTGAATATCGACCAGGACCAGGTCGAAATCGCGGTTCAGTAGGCTCAAGAACAGTCGTACCTTGTGGCCGTTACCGCTTTCCAGACAGTCATACAAAGTCAGGTCGGACATTCTTTTCTCCGTGGGAATGGGACGCCCGCGATCTTGCCAAATGGCAGGGGACGCGCAACCGAGATTTCCTGCGCGGGTGGCTTAGAGAATCGAAACCATCGTTTCGGACATCCGGCGGGAAAAATCGCACCGACGACAATCCGTCGTCGCTGTTGAATTTTAAATTGCCGCAAATCGGTCAGTTCGATCCCCTCATTCGGCGGCATGTTGTGCGGGCTTAAGGTGCTTGGCGGCCAGGGCGTCCGACGGACGTTTCAGGAAGTCATAAAAAGTGGGAAACCGGTGAAAATCCGGTGCTGCCCCCGCAACGGTATTGGGAGGATAATTGCGGCACAAAAGCCATTGGGACATGCGCATGTCCTGAGAAGGCGCCGCAACCGGCTATGGCCCCTTCCTTAGCCCGGAAACCAGCCTTGAGCAGACATCGCTTGGATCGCGGGTGGCGATCTTGAGGCGGTACGGACGTGCGCCCGATTGTCGGGCGAGGACACGTTACGGCTCCTCCTGACTTCACCAGCGACCATACCACACCCGACCGGGGAAACCGGTTCGGACCGACAAATGAGGAGAGTTCGGTATGGACGCACTTATTCACGCCAAGGCATTGCTGGAATCGCGGCGGCCCGGCTATTCCCTGCCGCAGGGGCTTTATTCCGATCAGGCGATTTTCGATCTGGAAATGGACATGCTGTTCCAGCGCGATTGGCTGTTCGCCGGACACGATTGCGAAATCCCGAAGGTCGGCGATTATGTGACCTATAAGGTTGGCAGCGCGGAAGCGATCATCATCCGCAGCGCCGACGGCGAAATCCGCGCCTTCCATAATTCCTGCCGTCATCGCGGCAGCCGCTTGTGTCAGTCCCATCGCGGGTCCGCGCCGCGTCTGGTTTGTCCTTATCACCAGTGGACCTACGATACCGAAGGCAAGCTGCTGTTCGCGCGCGAAATGGGCCCCAGTTTCGACCCGACCGCGCATGCGCTGAAGCCGGTTCAGTGTCGCAGCTTTGCCGGATACATCTTCATCTGCTTCGCCGAGGACGCCCCGGATTTTGAGGCCTTCCGCGCCGTTGCCGAACCCTACATGCTGCCGCATGGGTTGAAGGATGCGAAACTGGCCCATTCCAGCAGCATCGTCGAGGCAGGCAATTGGAAGCTGGTCTGGGAAAATAACCGTGAATGCTATCATTGCTCCGGGTCCCACCCGGAACTGTGCCGCACCTATTCCGATGCGCCGACCTTCACCGGCGTCGTCGGACAGGACGGCGACGATACGTTGAAGAATCACTGGGACCGGTGTGAGGCGGCGGGCCTGCCCAGCACCTTCCAAATCGCGGACAACAACCAATACCGCGTCATGCGCGTTCCCCTGAACCGCGACACCGAAAGCTTCACCATGTCCGGCAAGCCCGCCGTGTCGAAGCCTTTGGGCGGGATCGGGGAACAACGGATCGGGTCAATGCTTCTGTTCCATTATCCGACGACCTGGAACCACCTGTTGCGCGATCACACGGTGACCTTCCAGGTCACGCCGATCGGGCCGAAGGAAACCCTGGTGACGACCAAGTGGCTGGTTCACAAGGATGCGGTGGAAGGCGTCGATTACGATCTGAAGACCCTGACGGAAGTCTGGACCGCGACCAACGACCAGGACCGCCGCCTTGTCGAGCAGAACCAGATGGGCATCGATTCCCCGGCCTATGAACCGGGGCCGTATTCTCCGGTCTATGAGGACGGCGTGATCCAATTCGTCGATTGGTATTGCGAAGCGTTCGGCAAGCAGCTTAACGCGGCTTCTTTCCTGGCCGCGGCGGAATAATCCGATGATGAAGCTAGGAACCTACCTGCCGCTGAACGAGCGGGCTTATTGGAAGGACTCGCAGGAACTCGTCTGCGTGATGATCATCCCGGAAGCGCCGGATACGGTCACGTTCTGCTTCAAGACGGCGGATGACAGCTGGTTCCTGTATCAGCCGGGGCAGTTCATTTCTCTTGAACTACCCGTCGGTCCGCAGCCGATCCTGCGGACCTATACCCTGTCTTCCTCGCCGTCGCGGCCGATTTCGATTTCCGTGACGGTGAAGGCGCAGGCGGACAGCATCGGTACGCGCTGGATGATCGACAATCTGAAGGTCGGGGACCGCCTGCGCGCCTATGGGCCGGGCGGGATTTTCACCTTCACCAAGTATTCGGCGGACAAATACCTGTTCATCGGTGCCGGTTCGGGCATCACCCCCATGATGTCCATGACCCGGTACCTGTTCGACAATGGGGAGCATACGGATATCGCGCTGATCAACTGCGCCCGGCGTCCGTCGGAACTGCTGTTCGCCAATGAAATGCGCCGCATGTCGCAGCGCGTTCCCGATATCAAGCTGCATTTCGTGGTGGAAGAAGACGACCCCTATGCCGCCTGGGCCGGGTATCGCGGACGCCTGAACCAACTGATGCTGGAATTGATGGCGCCGGACTATATGGAACGGGAAATCTTCTGCTGCGGTCCTGAACCGTTCATGCGCGCCGTCCGGGACGTTTTGAACGTCGCCGGATTCGATATGGATCACTATCACGAGGAAAGCTTCCACGCGCCGATCCGGACCGAAGAACAGGTCCCGGAATACGACGATGTCGTCCCCAGCGAGGAAGCGACTGCCCACCTGACCTTCGCCCTGTCGGGGGTGGAGGCGGATTGCCGGGAAACGGATTCGATCCTGACCGTGGCACGCGAAGCGGGGCTGAATATTCCGTCCGCCTGCCAGTTCGGGGTCTGCGGCACCTGCAAGGTCAAGAAGACCAAGGGCGAGGTGCATATGGTCCATAACGGCGGCATCACGGATGACGAAATCGCCGACGGTTTCGTGCTCGCCTGCTGCTCCCAGCCGATCGGCGCCGTCGAAGTCGAAGTCTAAATAGGAAAACAGGCGCCGGGATCGTTCCCGGCGCCTGTATCGTCTCTTGATTGGGAAGGCGCGTTACGCGGCCTTCTGCTCGATGGTCTTTTGCTTGCCGATTGCGTTGGTCGCAATCGGGATCGACCGCGGCTTGGCTTCTTCCGGCACTTCGCGTTTCAGCGATACGTGCAGAAGGCCGTTTTCCAGACGGGCGTCCGCGACCTTGATATGGTCGGCGAGGCTGAAATGACGTTCGAAGGCCCGCGCCGCGATGCCACGGTGCAGGAACTGGCGTTCCTCCGCATTGTCGTCGGCGGTGGTCTTGCCGCGTACCGTCAGCGTGTTTTCCTTCACGACGATGTCGAGTTCGTCCTGCGAAAAGCCGGCGACGGCCATGGTGATGACGTAATCGTCGTCATTCAGCTTTTCGATATTGTAGGGCGGATAGGACGGCACTTGTTCGGTAGCAAGGCTGTCCAGGGTGCGGGCCAGACGGTCGAAGCCGACGGTGGTGCGCAAAAGGGGTGACATATCGAATCCACGCATGGTGATCCTCCTTAGATCGAGCGATACCTGTTCCCGGACCGTCCCGTTCATTCGGCGACGGTCCAACTTGCGTCTTGGGCGCGGAAACCCCGTTCGGGCATTCCCGGTTTCGCCTTTCGACACATCAAATTTGGGAAACGCGTTTTCAGGATTCAAGAGGGCAAACGAAAAGGGCGGCCGAAAGGCCGCCCCTAGCATCCGGCATGGTGCCGAAACTTACTTCAGACCGAAACCGGCGAAACGCTTGTTGAAGCGGTCCAGCTGGCCGGACGCCATCAGCTTGCCCGTGCCGCCGGTCCAGGCCGGGTGGCCGGTCGGATCGATGTCCAGCTTCAACTCGTCGCCTTCCTTGCCCCAGGTCGAACGGGTCTTATAGGAGGTCCCGTCGGTCATGGTGACGGTGATCCAATGGTATTCCGGGTGGATCTCGCTTTTCATCGAACTCATAGCTCCATTTTATGCGCGATGTCCGTCGGCCCGACACTTGGGAAAGAGCCTGATCGGCATGGCGCGAATTCCGTATCAGAGGCGGCTTTTACTAGGGTGTTTCCCCGGATGCAACCGCTTTGTCGCCGGTTCCATTCGACGCGGCGATGCGAATGGGCTATTCCTTTGAAAAACGAGGCCATAGTGAGAGGAGCCTGCATGATGACGCATTTCCTGGTTTCGGAGGAACGCCCGGATGGCCACAAGCTGGAAGAGGTATTGCGCATCGTCCGCAAGGATGTGCTGATCCGTTGCACCAAGATCACCGACGATACGCGTCCGGAAGCCCAACACGTTCTGGCGAACAACGTTAAGATCCTGGGACTGCTGTCGGAAGCTATCGCGCTGGGCGAGGATTCGACCCGTGTTCTGGACAAGGCTTTCGGTCCCAGCCAGGCGGCGAAGGGCGGCCCGCCGCGGATCGGTACTGAATAACGGTTGAGAGGCGCTTTTCCGGTCAGGGTTTCTGGGCCGGGAAGCGCATTGCGTTTATGGCGTCCAACCAGCCCAGATGCACCATGCCCTCGGCGTCCAGATAGGCGGCGTAGTCAGCCTCCTTCCCCTTTTCGACGAACAGCATGTAGAGCAATCCGTGGGCCTCGTTCCGGCATAAAGCGGGTCGCAGTCCTTGCCGGGGCAGGGTGCCGTTCAACGAATTCGACGCATAGTATCCGAAACTTTTTCGCGTCACGTCGAAGGCGGTTTCCGTACCACCCGATACGCTATGGAAGGTGACCTGTTCATCCGCGTCCAGACGGACAGTCCCGCAATCGGACAGTTCGATTTGCCCCGCTGCGCCGACCGTAAACCGCCGGGGCGGGTCCCGTTTTACGAAATCCATCCGTGCCGTCCCCCATTAGTCGGTTACACGCTTGCGAGTATCCTATGCTACCGTATCCCTTGATACGACAGAACAGGATCACCATGAAACGTCCCTTGTCACGATTCTCTTGAAAATCGCCCCTTTGAATGGCGATGAATCGCACAATATAATCTTCTGTGGGGACGGCGGTGCACAATTGGCGCATCGTCCTATCCCGTGACGGTAATCAGCCGGATTCCGGCAGTTAAGAAAGTAACGGTCGAAGCGACAATGACGATCGATTGGGACATACGGGTTTTCGCCTCCGGTCCGGACGGCGGGGACGATCAGGACGGTGGCGGAAACGGTGCGCCGGGTACGGGCGTCGTAACCAAAACGCGTCCCAAAACCCAGAAACCGTCCATGTACAAGGTTTTGATGCTGAACGACGACTACACACCGATGGAGTTCGTCGTTTACGTCCTAGAAAGGTTCTTCGGTAAGACTCGCGAAGAAGCGACCCAGATCATGCTTCACGTGCATAACCGCGGTGTCGGTATCTGCGGCGTCTATACCTATGAGGTGGCCGAAACGAAGGCGACCCAGGTCATGGACATGGCCCGCAAGGAAGGACATCCGCTTCAGTGTACGCTGGAGAAGGAATAGAGGTTCCAAAGGCCCGTGTTTCCCGCGTCCCCGTCGGGACGTTTCAAATCGGAACGGCGCGGGCGGGCCTTTGCAAGGTACCGGATCGGCCGAAGCCGGGCATCCCCGTCCGGCAGACCGCTCCGGAAACGTAAGGAGACGGGTATATGCTGTCCAAGGTTCTCGAACAGACGCTGCACCGGGCCCTCACGCTGGCCGGGGAGCGTAATCACGAATACGCCACGCTGGAACATCTCCTGCTGGCCCTTACCGAGGATCAGGACGCGATTGCCGTCATGCGGGCCTGCGGCATCGATATGGAAAAGCTGACGGGCAACCTGGCGGATTATATCGACAACGACCTCAGCAATCTGGTCACGTTGTTGAGCGAGGATCCCAAGCCGACCGCCGGGTTCCAGCGGGTGCTGCAACGCGCGGCGATCCATGTGCAATCCTCTGGCCGGGAAGAAGTGACGGGCGCGAATGTCCTGGTCGCCATCTTCTCCGAACGCGAAAGCCACGCAGTCTATTTCCTGCAGCTTCAGGATATGACGCGGTTCGACGCGGTGAACTACATCTCCCACGGCATTGCGAAGGTGCCGGGTCAGGAACCGAACCCGACCCAGGCCGCCCCGTCCGGGACGGAAGAAGACGCGAAGGCCGAAGATGTGAACAAGTCGGGGCATGAGGCGCTGGACGCCTATTGCGTCGATCTGAACAAGAAGGCGGGCGAGGGGAAGATCGATCCGCTGATCGGACGAACGCAGGAAGTGGAACGCGTCATTCAGGTCCTGTGCCGCCGGACCAAGAACAACCCGCTGCTGGTCGGCGATCCGGGCGTTGGCAAGACCGCCATCGCCGAAGGGCTGGCGAAGCGCATTGTCGAACTGGACGTGCCGGACGTGCTGGCGACCTGCACCATCTTCTCGCTCGACATGGGCTCGTTGCTGGCCGGGACGCGATATCGCGGCGACTTCGAAGAACGGCTGAAGGCCGTGATGAAGGAACTGGAACAGACCGACGGCGCGATCCTGTTCATCGACGAAATTCACACGGTGATCGGCGCCGGGGCGACCACGGGCGGCGCGATGGACGCGTCCAACCTTCTGAAACCCGCCTTGCAGAACGGTTCCCTGCGCTGCATCGGGTCCACGACCTATAAGGAATATCGCGGTCACTTCGAAAAGGATCGGGCGCTGGCCCGCCGTTTCCAGAAGATCGACGTGACCGAACCGTCGGTCGAGGATTCGATCAAGATCCTTATGGGCCTGAAACCCTATTACGAGGAGCATCACGGGGTGAAATATACCCAGGATGCGATCAAGACGGCGGTGGAACTGTCCTCGCGCTACATCAACGACCGCAAGCTGCCGGACAAGGCGATCGACGTGATCGACGAGGTCGGCGCGGCCCAGATGCTGCTGGCCGAAAGCAAGCGGAAGAAACAGATCGGCACCAAGGATGTGGAAGCCGTGGTCGCGAAGATTGCGCGCATCCCCCCGAAACAGGTCAGCCGCGACGACCGCGACGCGCTGTCCAACCTCGAATCCGACCTCAAGACCATGGTCTATGGCCAGGATCAGGCGATCGACGCGCTCACCTCCGCGATCAAGCTGGCCCGTGCGGGCCTGCGTGAACCGGAAAAGCCGATCGGGTCCTACCTGTTCTCCGGCCCGACCGGCGTCGGCAAGACGGAAGTGGCGAAGCAACTGGCCCGCACCATGGGCGTCGAGCTCAAGCGCTTCGACATGTCAGAATATATGGAACGGCACACCGTGTCCCGTCTGATCGGCGCGCCCCCGGGCTATGTCGGCTTCGACCAGGGCGGTCTGTTGACCGACGCCATCGATCAGACGCCGCATTGCGTGCTGCTGCTGGACGAAATCGAAAAGGCCCATCCGGACCTGTTCAACGTCCTGTTGCAGGTCATGGATCACGGCAAGCTGACGGACAATAACGGCAAGTCGGTCGACTTCCGAAACGTCGTTCTGATCATGACGACGAATGCCGGGGCGACGGATATGGCAAAGCCCGCCATAGGCTTCGGCCGGGAAAAGCGGGAAGGCGAGGATACGGAAGCGATCGAACGCCTGTTCACGCCGGAATTCCGCAACCGTCTGGATGCCATCATCCCGTTCGCGTCCCTGTCCAAGGACGTTATCGGCCGCGTTGTCGACAAGTTCGTCATCCAGTTGGAAACCCAGCTTGCCGAACGCGACGTGACCATCGACCTGACGGACGAGGCCCGCGTCTGGCTCGGCGACAAGGGCTACAGCGACCGCTACGGCGCCCGCCCGCTCGCCCGCGTCATCCAGGAACACATCAAACGCCCGCTGGCCGAAGAACTGCTGTTCGGCAAGCTGTCCAATGGCGGGTCGGTCCTGGTCGACGTCGACAAGGCGGAAAACAAACTCCGCTTCGCCTTCCCGGATACACCGGCGAAAAAGTCGAAGTCCAAAAAAGGCACGAAGAAGGGCGAGAAGGCCTGAGGTGCATGACTATAGTTTAGAGCTTAATGGCTCCGCTTTATTGCGGAGCCATTATTCTTTTTCGATGGATATCGATTTAGTGCTTTGTTTCTGGATAATCCGATAGGTGTTTGGCCGATAGGTCGTTAAACGTGAAATCCGCCCCCCAAGCCTGCGCAGACGTAAATGCTAACAGTCTTTTGTCATTGGGCGACATGCTTGCTTCTATGTTCTTATACCCGAGGTCATGGTTTGCCTCGGACCAAGCATGTTGGAACATCGTTTTTATCTGCAACTCAAAAAATTGAGGAACAACTCCCGGCTCAAAGTCCGATTCGTAAACTTCAGTAGGTAACAGAAAGATAGAGTGGTTTCCAAAATATCCGAACTCCCATTCAGAATCTGGGATTCTGTTTTTTTGCTCTATTGGTTTAAGTGATTCAAGTAATAATTCGTAAATTCGCTCAACATCTCTGGTGTAAAATGTTATAATACGTGCTCCTATTTGGTCTTGTATTTGGTTTATCGGATCTAGGTATTTCTTGTCTCCTGCGTTATCGGTAGATTTTGATTTCTCGATAAAGCTTTTGATTGATTTTGGTCTTGTCGTGATTCTATCAATTCGACTTACATCGCGTAAGCAAAGTCGAATGTAGTCTTCGAGCTCTTTACAGATTCCGAATAAATGTTTGTTGTATCTCTCAGTATAAACTTTTTCTAAATCGTTCATCTGCGTTTCTCGATGCGTTCGGATGTTATACGACCGCTAGTGCTGTAAGTAACAAGCTGGTCTTCATTGTCTGATTCAGTGCGTTTGAATAAATCGTCAAATTTTTCCGTTTGAGCCATCAGAGTTGCGCCTGTGTCCAATTGGATGGACCGATATGGTGTCTCAGTGGAAAAAAGAGTCGCATTAAAAGTAAATCGCTCCTTTGCTAAAGAAGGATTTTTGAATTGAGATAATATCAGGTTTCTAGATTTTTCAGATAGCCCAAGAGAAGAAAGGGCAGATTCGGCACTTAAAGTTTGTCCATCAAAATTCTTAAATAGAATTGATGCTGCTGTTAACTCTTGTTTGATATCCAAATCATCTGTGACCTGCGTTGCCTTTCGGAAAGCTGAAGCTAATCTCATCGTCCCCTGCTTTGGCGTGGTCGCGTATTCCGAGTCCAGAAAATCATTTATCCAATAAGCAGATGTTTCAATATCGCCGCTATTTACTTGGCGATCTACCGCATGTCCCTTCCAGAATCCATGATCAATAGATGAATCCTTATATAGAACAGATTTATAAGCGTGAGCGCTTCTCATAAATACACGTTCCAAGAATTCAATACTCAGCTTTTCAGAATTTTCCTCCGCTAGAATAGCGCTGTTGACTGGGAAACGTGAAATAACAAGTTTTTTGTACGGTGATGCACCAACTTCGTTGCCGCATATTAGAAATAGCAGTCCTAGGCTCGAACGTTTTGTCGTATTTTCAGATAGCCTTTTAGCGATGGCGGACCCGGTTGTTAAATTTTCATGCTTGAGATGGTCCTGGATAATTGTTCTGCATCTATTGGTTTGAGTTCCATCTTCGCTCATCCTAAATGCAATTGGAATGCTGCATTCACTTTCGCTTCTAGTGTAGACCTCATCAAGTAAGTCATAAAGTTTGCCGGAAAAAGTGACTTCTGTGCCGCCAACTTTAAATGGATTCTTAGCACCTTTTAGGGGATGTACTAGGAAGCTATGGATTGCTGTGATCGCCATTTTTTTGCTTTTTCGATAATATTGAAAGTTTTACGATTTTGGGTGGAGAGTGTTTCTCTGTCAATGTGTGGTTTTAGTAGATTTAAGCTGGAGCATAACGTTCCTATACGTGATTAAGTGTGTTTAAGAACACAGGGTAGTTTTGTATAATTTTCGGAATAGAAAGAAAAAATAAAGTAAAGAAAATATTAATATTATATAGTTAATTTTTTTGTTTGTGTGAAATGCATGCGTGTTTTTGTGTTGAAGAATCCTTTCGCGCGGGAAATTGGACTTTCTTTGTGGATCGATCAGCCCCAGCACCCCACATCATTGAGCAAACGGTAGTGTTCGCGGACGTGGCGGTAGTTCGGGCTTTCCTTGACCGAGTCGTAAGGAGCGGGCGGGGCGTTGACCGTGATCAGGGCGATGATGCCCGTTGTTTCGCCCTTGATCGTCGGATAGAGGCTGCGTTCCGTGAAGACGGTGTCGCTGTTGCCGAAGGTGGCATGCGTGGCGGAAAACAAAGGTTTTATATGGTCGCAGACGGCATGGGAGTAGGTTTCCATACTGGCCCGGATATCCGGATGCGGAAAGGTGGACAGCAGCTTTCCCGTCATATTGACCCCGGCATAGTCGACCAATGTGCCGCCCATCAGACGATAGACGAAATCGGCCCTGACCTCACCATCCGCAGGCAGCCGGTCCAGGACGATCAAGCACGGTAGAAGGGCCGGTTGAATGTCTTCCGGTTGAATGGCCGCGCGGTCGACGTATCCGTCGACCATCTTGGACTTCAAGAAATTGCCGAGCCAAATATGGCCGTCATGTTCCGGTTTCAGTGCGGAGTCTTCTGACGCCTGCAGTCCAAAACCGTCCACATGGGATATAATGGACGAAACCATACGTGGAATTCTTCCCGTTTCTAGTTTCCCCACCCGTGATCAGGCTAGGGGGGGATACGTTAACGGTTGGTTAACGCGAACGGCTATTCCCGTGTTAAATGTTTATAAAAGATTGTCGTGGCATCCAGCCGATCTGACGCTACGTCGCGCGCAAAACCTGGAATCGTGCCTGCTCGTTCGTAATCTAACGATGCATAGAGGGGTTCCGCCGCATCGCCTGTCCGCGTATCGAGGGTGATCAGGGTTCGATGGTTGGCGAGTGCCGCAACTTCAAGGCGATTCATCAGTAACTTGGCGATCCCGTTGCGACGGCAGTCGGGATGGACCAGCAGTTTTCGCACTTCGCCCCTATGGTGCTGGTTCGGCGGTGTGTTCATGTCGAATTGAACGGATCCGACGACCCGGCCATCAATTTCGGCGTCGAACAGCAGGCAGGTTCCGGCCTGGACGCCGGGGAAGACGCTGTCTTTCCAAAACATCGATGCGTCTTCGGGACGGAAGGGTTTGATAAAACTGATGCTCGCCCCCGCCGCGACGCAGGCATGCAGTAAGTCGCGCAAACCGGGCAGGGCGGCGTCGAGATCGGTTGCGGAGAGTTCCCTGAGGATGGGGGCGGTCATGCCGTACCTCACACTAGGAAGAGGTGATAGCGGGCACCGATATTCGCCGGTGTTTCGAAACGGCTGGTTCCGAACAGGCGATACCGCAGACAATCGCCAGGGGCGACCCGGTGCGCCGTCCCGTCCAGGGTGACGGTCAACATGCCGTCCAGCAGCACAAGATGGTGCTCCAATCCCGGCCGTGGCGGGGCGTCATAGTCGATGCGGCAGGCGGGCGGCAGGGTCGCCTCGATCACCTCTCCGGACAGATCGCCGCCGGGCGGGGAAAGGACGCGGCGGACATAGCCCGTTTCGGGATCGGTCCAGACGGTTTGCGCCGCCTGCGGGATCAGCGGGGCAGTGTCGCCTTCCACCAGGATCATCAGGCGCGACAATGTCATGCCATGGGCGGCACATAGGCGGCCCAGCACCGTGGTGGTCGGGCTGACCTCGCCGTTTTCCAGCCGGGATAGCGTGGCGCGACTGACCCCGCTGCGCTTGGCAAGGTCGTCCAGCGTCCATCCACGATCCATCCGCAACAGGCGCAGCCGTTCCGCGAGGCGGGTATCGATCGAGGTTTCAATACTCAGAGAAGTTTCCATAAATGGGAAAATATCCCGAATAGGGAAACGGTCAAGAGGGTTCGTTCACCAGGGTCAATCGGGCAGTAAAGCCGCTGTCCCGGCCCGGGCTGGGCGATCGGAGCGTCAGATCGGCGCCCGCGGCTTCCGCGATCGTATGGGCGATGGCGAGACCGAGGCCGCTGCCTTCCGCCGTGCTGCCGCCGCGCGCGAACGGATCCTTCAGGCGCGAAAGGTCGTTCGGCCCGATGGGGGGCGCGTCGTTATCGATCTGGATTGTACCGGGCGCATTCACGGTAATCTTTATCGTGCTGCCGGGATTGCTGTGCTTCAGCGCATTTTCGATCAGGTTCCCGATCAGGATGCCGAAGGAATCCGGGTCCAGCCGGGACATCAGATGCGGCTGGGCCGCGTGATACTCGATCCGCGCCGCTTGATCGTGATCGCGGCGATAGGACTCGACCAGGTGATCGAGGATCGGGCGCAAATCAGACTCATGGGCGGCCAAAACGCCGGCCCCTTCGGCGCGGGCGAGCTGCATCAGCTTTTCCGAAATCCGCTGGATACGCTTCAGGCTGGCCTCCAGCGCGTCGGCGCGGTGGCGCAAGTCGTCCGTGTCCAACTGATCCCGCAATCGCTGCGTCTGGGCAAGGGCGCCTGCGATCGGGGTGCGCAGCTCATGGGCGCTGTTCGCCGCGAAGGCACGTTCCGCTGCCAGGCTCTTGGACAGTTGACCCAGCAATTCGTTGACGGAGGTGACGATCGGCAGCACCTCCTCCGGCAAGCCGCCGCCGGCGATGGGGGACAGGTCCTTGGACCCGCGTTGTCCGATCTCACCGCACAGGGTCAAGACGGGCGCCAGTCCACGGCGGGTCAGCCAGAACAGGCCGAACAGGCCGATCGGCAGCAGGACCAATAGGGGATAGAGCAGCGCCACGGAGGATTCCATCGTCGCTTCCCGGCGATGGGCCAGCGGTTCGGCGACTTCCAGGATGTAACTGCCGCTGACCGCGCTTTCGCCATAGATTCGATGGTCGCCGCTGTTCCGGAATCCGGTCGAGGGTCGGTCGGGAAAGACGGCCGGATCGGCATTGTGGGAATGCAGCAGCACCGTGCCGTCCGCGCGGCGCAGGATATAGATCAGGTATTCTTCCTGATGAGACAGGGGGGAAATGCGGCGGGCGGTATCGGTTTCGCCCAGTTCCAAAACGTCGATGACCGCCAGCGGCAAGATACGTTGGGCGGTTTCCTGCAAAGCGCTGTCGAAGGCCTCGTCCAATTCGTGGCGGACGACAAAGGCGGACACCGCCGTGCCGATCAACCAAAGCGCGGTCACACTGACCGACAGACCGATGACGAGGCGCCGCCGCAGGCTGTAGCCGGTTTTCACGACGCGGTTCCCGATGCCATGCTGTTCAGGCGATAGCCGAGGCCGCGGGCGGTTTCGATCGCGTCTTTGCCCAGTTTCTTGCGCAGGCGGCTGATATGGACTTCGATCGTGTTGCTTTCGAACTCGCTGTCGAAATTATATAGGCTTTCTTCAAGCTGCGTCTTGGACAGGATCGTGCCGGGCCGGCGCATCAAGGCTTCCAACAGGTGCCATTCGCGCGCGGTGAGGGTGATGGTCTTCCCATCCCGCCGCAGCACGTGGGCGGCAAGATCGACCTCCAGCGGACCGACGGTGACGATGGGGTTCGGATTTCCGGCATAGCGTCTGGCGACGGCGGCGATGCGGGCCGACAGTTCGGACAGGTCGAACGGTTTGACCAGATAGTCGTCGGCCCCGGCATTCAATCCCTCGATCCTTTCGGAAATACGGTCGCGGGCCGTCAGGATGATAACCGGTACAGTGGCGCCGCCCCGGCGCAGGGCGCGCAGGAAAGACAGACCGCTACCGTCCGGCAACATCAAATCCAACAGGATCAATTCATACGCGGCGGCATCCAAACAGGCGTTCGCATCGGACACGGTCTGCGCCCAATCCACGGCATGCCCCTGATCCGCGACCTGTTCGGAAACGGCGTTTCCGAGGGCGGCGTCGTCTTCAACCAACAGAACTCTCATACCCGTCTCCACAAGGCCGGGGAAATATCTAGGCAGCGTAGCTTACGGAAAGCTGAAGAAAAAACTTATATGCCGTCAGGTTCGTGTCAGGACGCCGGGTCATGGTGATCTCATAGAAAGCGCGCCGACATGGTTCGGCCATACCTTCAGGAGACGTACACTATGAATAAATCCATCCTTCGTTTCGCCACGGTTGCCGTCGTTGCCTTCACCGGAATGGCAGCCGCCCAGGCTGGCGGCGATTATTGCAAGGTGCCGATGTCCGAATGGCAACCGACCGAGGCGCTGGAACAGATGCTGACGCAAAAGGGCTGGGAAGTCCGCCGCATCAAGCAGGACGACGGCTGTTACGAAGTCTATGCCATGGATGAAAAAGGCCGCCGCCGCGAAGCCTATTTCAACCCGAAGACCTTCGAACTCGTCAAGGACGGCGAGGATGACTGACACGGGCATGACCGGGACAGGAATGTCTTCCCGGGCGACGATCCGGGTCTGGGACCCGGTCGTGCGCCTGTTCCACTGGGGATTGGTCGCCAGTTTCGCGATCGCCTGGATCAGTGCGGAGGAATGGAACGACCTGCATGAAACGGCGGGGTATGTCGCGGGCGGTCTGATCGCCGTCCGACTGGTCTGGGGCCTGATCGGGACACGGTACGCCCGGTTTTGGCAATTCGTGCGCCGTCCGGCCACGGTCATTGGATATCTGGGCGATATGCTGAAAGGCCGCGAGGCCCGCTATATCGGCCACAACCCCGCCGGTGGGGCGATGGTCCTGGCCCTGCTCGCCTGCATGGCGGTGCTGGTCGCGACCGGATGGATGGGCACCCTGGATGCCTTCTGGGGCGTCGAATGGGTGGAAGAAGTCCATGAGACTTTCGCCAACCTGCTGCTGGCGCTCGTCGGCGTGCATGTTCTGGGGGTTGTCTGGGCCAGCCTGAAACACGGCGAAAGCCTGGTGCGCGCCATGGTCAACGGCCGCAAAAAGGCCCCGGAACCGGGTGATGTCGCCTGACCACTGGCTGGGAAAGTCCGGTGCGGTTACGGCTCCAGGACACGGTAAGGCGGGCGGTAGAAGAATTCCACGACCCCTTTACCAGCCGGTACCAAGGTCCCGATGAATGCATGATAAAGGGGGGCGGTTTCCAACGGAACCGTCTCCCCATCATCCGGGATGAATTGTGCTTTCCAGAAGGGACTGTAGCTGACCGACCCGGCCAAAAGACCGGGGGTTTTGTAATCGACCTGGATGCGGTAGCGATCCGATAGCCGTTCGATTTTTCCGATACTATCCGACGCTTCGTCGGCGCGCCCGCCCGATACCGACCATCCGGGCGCTTCGTCATCCTCGATTGGCGCCGCTGCCAGCAGTTCCTCCAGGGAACGGGTTTGCAATGCCGAGAGAACCGCCCCGTCGTTCGGCATGACTTCCAAAGCCATAGGGCGGAAAAAGCGACGGGCGGCTCTGGGATTTTCATAGATGTAAAATTCAGAAAATCCGGTGAAATTCGCTTTCAGGTTTTCCGTCGCCTTTTCCGTCGTTGACCTTTCGTCCCAAGCCATGGCGGCGGTTCTGCGGGGGATCAGCCAATTTTCGGAAAGAGGGTTCTTCGAAAGTATAAACCGTACATTGCCGAGGGACAGCAAATCGATATCCGCAAATTCGGCCAGTGCCGGGCTTGCATCGTGATCGGTGGAAAACAGGAAGCTTTCGCTTCCCAAGCGCCGCATGGATTCATAGGCATCCGGGCTGGTTGTCTTGAGCGGATCGATCAGCGCCAGCCAGTAATTGTGGAACCGTTTGGGATAGAGAGTGAAATAACCGCCCAGTGTTTCGATTCCATAGGCCTGTAGCCGCGTCGCTTCCACGCGTATCGGTTCCGCTCGCCACGGGCCTTGGTCGGTCTCTTCCACGGTCGTCGCGAGGTCCGATAGCGTGTCGCTCTGGAAAGCGAACACGAAGCTGCCGGTCCGAATATAGGCTTCAAGGTTATCGATTTTCTGCGTCGCGATCGAATAGATCAGAAAACAAGCCACCGCGACGAAAACGGCCTGTCCACTTTTCGGGCCAAGCACCGGCCAGCGCCCCGTCCCTGATGTATGCGATGCGAATAGCGATGCGGCCGCGCCGATATTGATCGCCCAGAAGATGGGCACCGCAATGGCACCACGCGAAAGGGCGAACCCGTTGAGCAACGGAAGAATGGCAACCAGATGCGGCTTAACCAGCGGCACGATAATGACCATGGACTGTAGGAAAAGGCAGGATAGAAGTAATCGAATTGCCGGGCTAGCCATGACCATGGCTTTTCGACGAAACATCAGCGCTGCGGCCACGGCGGCGACCGTCACCAGAAACGACACCGTGGCGATGGCATGAGACCGCAGCAGCGCCATGTCTACGACCGCGTCCAACGATTCCAACGGAAGGTCCCGCGGTTGCTCGTTGCGGTGGGACAGGGGACCGTTCAAAGCGGCTGCCGCGAAATCTTGCCAGCGCATAGCAAGGGGTAAAAGAACCGCCATCACGGCCGGTCCGATTACTGCAATTTTTCGGGTGGGAAAGACGACCGCCAGCCATAGAATCAGGATCGGTGCGAAGGCGACGGACATGAAATGGATATGTCCCGTCAGGCCGTGAAATACTGACAATCCCAGAAGGCAGGCGACGCTGCGCCGGAACGTTCCGGGATCGCGTCGGATTTCCGTCAAGTACCAGAGCGTCGGCGGCACCAGCGCCATGGTCGTGTTGAACAATTGTCCCTGGCTGCACAGGAATCCTGCGAAGATACCGGTAATGGCAGCCCATGGACCCGGCGCGCCGAATAGATCTCTGGATAGCCGAAACGTGTAGAAGGCGGCGAAGGCTGTAAGCGCGACGGTCAACAGGGTGAGACCCAGCCAATCCGGCAACAGCCAATATAAGAACAGCTCCATGCCGCCATGATGGCCAGTCGCCAACCTGTCAGTGCCCGCCATGCCATAGGGATAGAACAGGCCCGGTAACGGGAATTCGGAAACCAACGGCGCAACGGTCGGATAAATTGCGTCGCCGTTGTCGTGTTCCTGATAAAAGGAAAACGGGCCGAGCGCCAAGAACTCCACTTGTACGAACAGCGTGCCGACAATGAGCGCCGTCAGCGACCGGTCCCGCGCAATGACGGTTCGCAACCTATTTCCGAGGATCGTCATTGACGGTCTCTTCGATCAAGGCCTGCGGCGTCTTCTTGAGCTGTTGATATATCCGCGCCAGATATTCCCCGATAATGCCCAGGAAGATGGCGTTCAGCGATATGCCGAACAGGATCAAAACCGTTGTCGTCGCGAAACCGGCGGGTTGGGTGTCGTCCGAAAGAAAGTGATTCAGAAGATAGAATAAAATCAACACGACGGTCCCGCCGGCAATAAGAAGACCGAAATATGTCGCCGCGCGAAGCGGCAGGACCGAATGGAACAGGATGCCGTCGAAGGCGAAGGAAAAATACTGACGAATCTTGAACTTGCTTTCGCCGAATTCGCGGGCCTGGCGGTCGAACGGAACGCCGATCTGCGTATATCCCATTTCCGCCAGCATGCCGCGGATATAGGGGTGGCAATCGCCTTTCGCGGCGATCTGATCGATCAGGACGCGATCGACCAGCCGGAAATCCCCGGCATGGTGGGGTAAGTCGCATTCCGCCAAGGCGTCGATGATGAAATAGAAGGCCGCGCGAAGGAAATTAATGACTTTCCCTTCCTTGCGATTGCGCCGAATACCGTAGACGACCTTGTAGCCCGCTTCCCATTTTTTGATGAATTCTGCGATAATTTCCGGTGGATCCTGGAGATCGGCGTCGATTTGAATCAGGGCATCGCCCCGTGCCATGGTGTAGCCGGTGAAGACGGAGCGCTGGAACCCAAAGTTCTTCGAATAGCGAATGGCCCGCAATCGCTTATCCTGGGCGGCGAAGCCTTTCAGTATCTCGAACGTACCGTCTGTGCTGTGGTTGTCGACGAACAGGAGTTCGAACTCATAGGATGCTTCAAACGGGGCGATCACATCCGAAACGCGGCGATAACATCGCTCCACATTGTCTTCTTCGTTGAAGGTCGGAACGAGGATGGTGATCGTCTTCTTGGTTTTCGGCGATGCCGCCATGGCGTTTCGCTCCCGAAAAAATTATCGCTGTCCGGCGAAGGCCAAATATTGCGCACCCAAGGGGCACCAGCCCAAAAACTTCTCCAGTCCCATCAGTGATTTGAGGGACGCCGGGAAGAACAGAGTGAAACGCACATTCGCAGGCCCCCCGAACAGACGGGACAATCGGTCTTTCGCTTCGCCGCTGGGCAGGAGGATCGCGTTTTCGTCGAATGGACAATCCCGGACGATTTTTCGGGTCATCGGATTCAGCGGATTATGTTCGATGATGGCGATATGGCCGGTTGGCGCCAGTCGGGATCGGGCATCCGCGAGAACGGCGTCCCGTTCGGTCGGCTCCACGTGATGCATGACATTGGAAAATACGACGAGGTCGTAATCGCGGCCTAACTGCGTCCCGTCCGTCGTGAAGGCGCCTTGTGCGCGGACATCGTCGGCCACGCGTTTCAGGCTGTCTTCCGATGGATCGAATCCGTCGACGGTAGCACCGAGACCGCTGCGCACGATTTCGGACGCCAGGGTGCCCGTTCCACAACCGTAGTCCAATATCCGCATGCCGGATTTCAGCAATCCGTTCTGCCGCAGCGTCGATACTTTCTGATAGGTATAGTATTTGTGATCGCCGAGCAGCTCTTGCATATGCTCGTCATAGTCGGCGGCGTATTTGTCGAATTCCTGGTCCATTGAAGACTTTCGGATTATGGGCTGGGCGCGGCGGCCAGATATCGCTCTATTTGCTCCATCGTAAGCGTATGCGCATTTTTTTTCTCTACGAAAACGCCGCGATACCATTCGATGGTTTCGGCGATGGCCCGGTCCACTCTGTATCGTGGTTTGAAGTCCAGATACGACGACGCCTTCGCGATATCCAGTTTCAGCAGCGCCGCTTCCTTGACCGCCTTCGGATCCACCGCCGTTTCGATCCGGCCGCTGCCCCAGCAATCGACGATTCCGCGCGCGAGGTCGCTTACCGGGACCTGATCGTCGGCGTAGGGACCGAAATTCCAGGCCGTTGCGGCAGCGCTGTCGCCGTTCAGCAAACGGCGTCCGACTTCAAGATACCCGGTCAACGGTTCCAGAACATGCTGCCATGGGCGAATGGCGCCCGGATTACGCAAGACCAGCGGCTCCCCGTTCAACAAGGCGCGGATCGCATCTGGCACAAGGCGATCGACCGACCAATCCCCGCCGCCGATGACGTTTCCGGCCCGTGCGGTCGCCAACAAGCAGGACGCGTCACGATGAAAAAAGCTTTTGGCGTAACTCTGGGAGACGATTTCCGCGCAGGCCTTGGATGCGCTATACGGGTCGTCGCCGCCCAGCGGGTCGTCTTCCCGATAGCCCCAGATCTGTTCCGTGTTGCGGTAACACTTGTCTGTCGTAACGACCACAATGGCGCGAAGGCTTTCCACGCGGCGGGCAGCCTCAAGCAAACGGACGAGGCCCATTACGTTGGTTTCGTAAGTTTCCGCAGGGTCGTTGTACGATGCGCGCACCAACGGCTGCGCGGCCAGATGGAATAGGATGGCGGGCTGGGTTTCCGTCAGCCAATCCGCCACCCGCCCCGGTTCGTTGATATCCGCTAGCGTTTCCGCCGCGACGGAATCCCGAATACCGGCCCGTTCGTACAATGCGTCCTTGCTGCCGCAGGGTAAGGAAAAGCCGGATATCCGAGCACCGAAATGCCGAAGCATCAGGGTCAACCACCCGCCCTTGAACCCAGTGTGGCCGGTGACCGCGACCGGCAAGCCGTCGTAGATGGAAAATGCGCCGGTCATCAGTCCCAGAGTTTCCACGGGGCGGTACCCGTTTCCCACATCTGAACCAAGTTGCGATGTTCGCGCAGGGTATCCATCGGTTGCCAGAAGCCGTCATGCTGGAACGCGCGCAATTCGTCCGCTTCGACAAGGCGTGTCATCGGGTCCGTTTCGAGATGGGTTCCGTCTCCGTCGATCAAATCCAGGAAATCCGGCTCGAAAACGAAAAACCCGCCGTTGATCCAACCCACATCCGCATTGGATTTTTCGTTGAAGCTCAATACCCGGTCGTCGTCCAACTTCAAGGCGCCGAAACGGGCAGGGGGGCGAACCGCCGTGACCGTCGCTAGTTTGCCGTGCGACTCATGGAAGGCAACCAGCTTCGCGATATCGATATCGCCGACGCCGTCACCGTAGGTAACCATAAACCGTTCATTGCCGATATGGTCGCGCAGGCGGCGTACACGTCCACCGGTCATCGTATTCTGACCGGTGTCGATACACCCGATCTTCCATTTCGGAACCCGGATATTCGTATGTTCCAGATGTCCGCTCTCCAGATCGACGAAAAGGTCGCTGTTGTGATGGCGGAAGTTGGAAAAATATTCCTTGATGTATTCGCCTTTGTAGCCGCAGGCGACCAGGAAATCTTTATGGCCGAAATGGCTGTAGATCATCATGATATGGACGAGGATCGGCCAATTTCCGATTGGAATCATCGGTTTCGGCTTGTTGTCCGTTTCTTCGCTGATTCGCGTGCCGAAGCCGCCCGCCAGTATTACGACTTTCATATTGTCCCCCAAGGCCCAACGGCCGATTAGGCCCATAACGGCCTAATCGCGGTGTCGGCTTTCCCCAAAGCCGACACCGACGGTGCGTTTGTAATGGGCGGGAGAAGCCGCTGTCAATTGCGGCATCCGGTCTGGACGAATATCGAGGGCTTTCGGGCTTAACCCTACCGCCTTTCTACAAGGCGACGCTTACATTGCCCAGGCGCTGGGACAGTTTGATATTCTCGCCGTAATCGACCGGGATGGCGATCAGGGCTGGGCCTTCCTGGCGGAAAGCTTCTTCCAGCGTCGGAATGATCTGGTCGGTCGCGGTGATTTCGCGGCCCCACATGCCGAAACTTTCCGCCAGTTTGACGAAATCCGGGTTGCCGAAGGCCAAGTCGGAATGGCGGCCCTGGAAACCGTTCTGCTGCTTCCATTTGATCAGGCCGTATTCGCCGTCGCACCAGACCATGGCAACGATGTTCAGCTTTCGCCGGACGGCGGTTTCCAACTCCTGCACGTTCATCATGAAACCGGCGTCGCCGGAAATCGACAGAACCCTCTTGTCCGGGTTGGCCATTTTCGCGCCGATGGAACCGGGCATGGCGAACCCCATCGTGCAGAACCCGTTGGAAATCAGGCAGGTATTCGGTTCCACGCACTGATAGTGCCGGGCGATCCACATCTTATGAGCCCCGACATCGGACAGCAGGATGTCTTCCGGCCCCATGAATTCGCGGACGTCCCACAGGATTTTCTGCGGTTTGACCGGAACGGCGGTGTCGTCCTTTTCCGCCGCGAATTCCCCGGCCATGATGCCGCGCAGCTTCGCCCGATCGTTGATGTCGAACAGCGGCAGGCGGTCGCCGTACATGTCGTTCACCGCCTCGTTCAACTGCCACAGAGCATCGGCCAGATCGCCGACGATTTCGACATCCGCCTGATAGTCGCGGTCGACTTCCGCCGGCCAGAAATCCAGGTGGATGATGGTCTTGCTGTCCTTGTTGTGCCGGTTCCAGGCGGCGGGCGCGTACTCGACCAGATCGTAGCCGCAGGAAATCACCAGATCCGCGTCGTCAAAGGCAAGGTTGTTATAGTCGCCGGATCCCAGCCCCATGGTGAAAAGGCAATGCGGATCGTCCATCGGCACCGCGCCTTTGCCCATGAAGGTGTTCACGACCCCGATCCCGGTTTTCTGGGCAAGGCGCTGCAATTGTTTGGCCGCACGTTTTCGGATCGCGCCGTTCCCGGCCAGGATGATCGGCTTCTTCGCCGTGCCGATCAGGCGCGCGGCTTCCGCGATCGCCTTGTGGTCGGCGGCGGGCCGGCGAACCTTGATGGCGCGCATCGGTTTGTCGTCGACGTCTTGTTTCGCGACGTCTTCCGGCAGTTCGATGACCGCCACGCCGGGCTTTTCGGTTTCCGCGACCTTGAAGGCCTTGCGGACCACCTCGGTAATGTTTCCGGCGGAGACGATGGATTGCGCCCATTTGGAAATCGGCCGCATCATCGCCACGGAATCCATGTTCTGGTGGCTTTCCTTGTGCAGGCGCTTCAGCGATCCCTGACCGATAATCGCGACCAGCGGCGCGCGGTCCATATTCGCATCGGCCAGTCCGGTGACGAGGTTCGTCGCGCCGGGGCCCAGCGTTGCCAGACAAACGCCCGCCTTACCGGTCAACCGGCCATAGGCATCGGCGGCGAAGGCGGCGGCCTGTTCGTGGCGGCATAGAACGAAATCGATCTTGGAGTCCATCAGGGAGATCATCAGATCGGCGTTTTCCTCGCCGGGAACGCCGAAAATACGTTCGACCCCCTCCTCTTCGAGGCATTTCACGAAGAGATCGGACGCTTTCATAATCTAACTCCTACAGGGATAACGGGCTGGGTGAATACCTAGTTCAGGACATCGGAACGCCAGACCATCATCTTTTCGGTCTGCATTTCGTGCATGGTATATGGTATCCCGCCGACCCCGTGACCAGAGGTGCGTGCGCCCGCAAACGGCATCCAGTCGACCCGGAAGGCCGTATGGTCGTTCACCATGACGGCCGTACCGTCCAGATGGCGATAGCAACGCATTGCCGTATCCAGGTCGCGGGTGAAGACCGATGCCTGGAAACTGACCGGCAGGCTGTTCGCCCGCTCGATACCTTCGTCCAGGTTGTCGACCGGGTAGACGCAGATCACCGGCCCGAAGACTTCCTGGGTGGATACTGTCGCGCCGGGCTCCGGATCGTAGATGATCGTCGGCTTGTAGCAACTGGATGACAGTTTACCGCCGCCCGACAGGATGCTCGCCCCCGAGGCACGGGCCTCTTCAACCCAGGAATCGATACGGTCGCATTCGGCATGCGTAATCAACGGACCGATATCCGTATCGGATTCCGTCGGGTCGCCGACCGTCATGATCCGGGCCTGTTGCACCAATCCTTCGGCGACCGACTGCGCGATGCTGCGTTCGCAGAAGATGCGTTGCACCGAAACGCAAACCTGACCCGCATGATAGAAGCCGCCCTTGGCCAAACGGGGCAGGGCGGAATCCAAATCCGCATCGCTTGCCACGATTACCGGGGCGACCCCGCCATGTTCCAGGGCGCAGCGTGCGCCGGGCGCCAGTTTGGACCGCAACATCCAACCGACGCGGCTGGACCCGATGAAGCTGAAGAATCCGACCCGCGGATCGGCGACCATCGCGGTCGCCTGCTCATGTGTTTCGGGCATCACCATCCGGGCATAGGATTCCGGCAATCCAGCCTCATACAGGATATCCAGAAAGGCGCGGCAGCTCAGCGGCGTTGTCGCCGCGGGCTTCACGATGACGGGGCAGCCCGTGGCGATGGCCGGGGCCACCTGATGGACGATCAGGTTGAATGGGTGGTTGAAGGCGCTGACCGCGACAACGACGCCGATCGGTTCGTATTGCGTGAAGGCGATCCGTCCGGAAGACGCCGGATTGACCCGCATCGGGATGACCGATCCGGCCTCGTTGCGCAGTTGTTCGATGCAGGTATCCACGCCGTCGGCGGCGCGGTCGATTTCGACCAGCGAGTCCCGGAGGGGCTTTCCACCCTCCCGTGCGGCGGCGACGGCAAGCGCCTGACGCCGTTCGCGGATCAGTTCCGCCGTGCGGCGCAGGATCGTGATCCGCCGTGCCTTTGGGATCCAGGACGCGCGGTTTCGATATATGCCATAGGCAGCGTCCAGCGCGGCCTCTATGCCCGCCTGGTCGGTCGTCGGCACGGTCCCGATTTCGGCCCCGTCATACGGTGCCGTTACGACAATTTCTCCCATCCAGCCGAAACTCCCTTGTCCTCAAAGGCTCCTGCGACGGCGGTGTCGGCAGTTTCCATCCCTTTGGGTAGTAAATGCAAGGGGTGACTAAACAGTTAAGAAATTAGGAACCGTTCCTAAGGTCGTGTTGTTTTTGGATGTTTTCGGGCCAAGTGCTCTTGATATAGGACAGCACGGCGATGATTTCGGCATCTGTCAGGCGAGAGCCGAAAGCAGGCATGTCCGTCGGATAGTCTGGACCGGCGAAGGGGGCGAGGCCCAATTTCGTGATATTGAAAAGCTGCCGATCCGGGTGATGCCAAGTATGGCCCGTTTCGTCATGCGGCGGTGCGGGCAGCTTTCCGTCCGGCAGTCGCTCGCGCCAATTTGCCTGTCCCTCCAATTGCGCCCCGTGGCAGGCCGCGCATTCGGAATCGTAAATCACCTTCCCCATGGCGACGAAGGTTTCGTCCATTGGGGCCAGCAGGCCTTCCGCGCTGGCTTGGATAGGTCCGGCTAAGGCAAGAAGAAGTAGGGGAAGGGCGTATTTCACGCGATTTTATCTCCGGCTAGGCTGTCCAAGATCGGGCAGGAGGGGCGGGAATCGCCGTCGCAACAGTGGACGAGATGCGACAGCGTGCGATGCATGCTTTCCAGTTCCGCAATCTTCGCGCGGATTTCGTCCAGATGTTTGGCGGCGATCGACTTTACCTCCGCGCTGGTTCGGTGTTCGTCGGTATAGAGGCTCAGCAGCAAACGACAATCGTCGATGGAAAAGCCGAGGTCCCGCGACCGCTTCAGGAAATGCAGCATCCCGACATCGTCGGTGCTGAAGTCCCGGTACCCGTTGTCATGCCGGTCGGGCACGACAAGATTGATGTCTTCATAGTAACGGATGGTTTTCGCGGGTAGGCCCGTGCGTTTCGACGCTTCGGAAATGTTCATGCCGGTGGCTCCTTAACGCAGCAGTGTTTGCAGCTTCCTCCCACTGGAAGGTCAAGTGCAGAAATACCCCTTGACCTTCCAGTGACTGGAAACCCTATCTGATATGGGACTGAAATTCGAAATGTCGAAAGGGTCCCTTTCCAATGAGTACGGTAGAACTCGAAATCGACGGCATGACTTGCGCCGGATGTGCGTCGCGGGTCGAAAAGGCTTTGGCGTCGGTGCCGGGCGTTTCGGCGGCCAGCGTCAATCTGGCGCTGGAACGGGCGTCCGTGGAAAGCGACGGCGACGCGCGCAGCCTTGTCACGGCGGTCGAAAAGGCCGGATATGCAGCGTGGCTGAAGGAAGACACTGATCCGGAGGAACAGGCCGCCCGCGCTCGTGCGGCGGATCGACAGGCTTGGGTTTGGGTTGGTGTATCGGTTGTCCTGACCCTGCCATTCCTGGTGCAGATGGTGGCCATGGCGTTGGGTATCCATGCGCTGATGATGCCGTATTGGCTGGAGCCTTTGCTGGCCGCGCCGGTCGTTTTCGGGGCGGGCGCGCGGTTCTTCTCCGGCGCCTGGCATGCGGTGCTGACCCGGTCAGGCACGATGGATGTCTTGGTCGCGATGGGAACCGGGGCGGCCTATTTCTACAGTCTCTATCTGGTTCTGACGCTGGGGGCCGGATCGGAGGGGCATTTGTATTTCGAGGCCGCCGCCGTCATCGTGACGCTGGTTCTGTTCGGCAAGCGTCTGGAAGCCTGGGCGAAGCAGGGGACGAGTGCCGCACTGCGCAGCCTGATGAATCTGCGCCCGGCAACCGCGCGCCGCGTCGATGCAAACGGCCGGGAGGAAACCGTCGCGATTGAGGCGGTTGCGACCGGCGATGTTCTGATAGTCCTGCCCGGCGAACGGATTCCGGTGGATGGCCGTATCCTGGAAGGACAATCCGACAGCGATGAATCCCTGATCACCGGGGAAAGCCTCCCGGTGCCGAAGAAGCCCGGCGATCCGGTAACCGGCGGAGCCGTCAACGGTGACGGGCTGTTGAAGGTGGAGGCCGTCGCCGTCGGGCGCGATACGACCCTGTCCAAGATCACCCGTCTGGTCGAACGCGCCCAGGCCGGGAAAGCCCCGGTGCAGAAACTGGTGGACCGGGTCAGCGCGATCTTCGTGCCGACGGTATTGGGGATCGCCCTTGTGACCTTCGTCGGCTGGCTGGTCGCCGGTTACGGTTTGGAACAGGCGGTCACGGCGGGCGTGTCCGTCCTGGTCATCGCCTGCCCCTGCGCCCTGGGCCTCGCCACGCCGACGGCGATGGTGGCGGGCACCGGCGCGGCGGCGAAGGCGGGTATCCTGATTAAGGATATTGAGGCGATGGAACGCGCCGCGTCGATCGATACCGTTCTGTTCGACAAGACGGGAACCCTGACCGAAGGGCATCCGGTTCTGTCGGACACTGTCGATCTTTCGGGCGTGGATACGTCGGACCACCTGCGGCTCGCGACCGCCTTGCAGCGCGGCAGCGACCACCCGCTGGCCAAGGCCTTCCGAAGCGCGTTTGAGGCCGCGGATGGGGATGCGGCCTCCTTGCCGTCGCCGCGTAATTTCACCAATCGCCCCGGCGAAGGCGTCGCGGGAGAGGTCGACGGTGTCTCCGTCGCGCTGGGCAATCGTGCGTTGCTCAGCCGTCTTGGCGTCGCGTTGGACACCAACGCCGCGCAAAAGATGGAAGAATTGGGGGAGACCGTGGTCTATCTGGTTCGGGACGGGAAACCGGCGGCGGTTTTCGGTTTCCGGGATGCGCCGCGCCCGATGGCGGTTGCGGCCTTGGCGCGGTTGAAGGAACGCGGATTGGCGACCGGCATGGTATCGGGCGACAGTCAGGCTGCGGCCGATCGGGTCGGTCGGGATTTGGGCATGGACCTCGTGCTGGCCGGGGTGCGCCCGGACCGTAAGGCGAAGACCGTCGCCGCCCGTCAGCAGGACGGGGCGAGGGTTGCCATGGTCGGTGACGGGATCAATGACGCCCCCGCGCTGGTGCAGGCCGATCTGGGGATCGCTATGGGGACGGGCAGCGATGTCGCACTGGACGCGGCGCCGGTCACCCTGATGCGGTCGGACCTGATGCTGGTTCCGGCGGTTCTGGACATCTGCCGAAAGACGGTCTCGAAAATCCGGCAGAACTTGTTCTGGGCCTTCATCTACAACGTGATCGGCCTGCCGCTCGCGGCCCTGGGCTTCCTGAGTCCCGCCGTCGCCGGGGCGGCCATGGCGATGAGTTCCGTCAGCGTGGTGACGAGTTCGCTGCTACTGCGCCGCTGGCGCCCCTGACGGCATTTCCGCCTGTGCCGGTGACGGCGGCGGCAGATGGTGGGATTTCTTCAGGGCGGCTTCCGCCGGATTGTAGGGGCGGGTAAAGGTTCGGTTCGGTCGTCCCTTGATCGGCACGATCAGGAAATTGCCCTGAAGAATCAGGTTTCCCGATATTTCCCGCCTTAGGGAAAAGCGGTCGACCTCTCGAAACATATCCCCGGCGAAACTGGCACCGATCAGCGCCGTTCGATCCTGGGACGGCAGCAGGATGTCCGCTACGCCGTCGCCGTCCCAATCGACGATAATGGACAGGTCCTGATCGCGGCTTCCGATGACATGGGTGGAAAAGCCCGGAACGCGCTGACGTTCCACCAGCGTGCCGGATTGACCGTCCCAACGGTACAGCACCAGAACGCCGGCGATATGCGGCGTTTCCACGACGGCGATTTCCGGATGACCGTCTCCGGTAAAATCGGCGACCCCGACAGGGTTGAGCCAGCGGTGGGGCTTTCCGATGAAAGGCGAGAGGGCCAACTGCTTGCCTTCCGGGCTGTAGAGGGCGATGGCCGCACCGTGATCGAGGGAGGACAGAACCGTCAGGATTTCCGGCCTACCGTCGCCATCCGCATCGACGATGCGTGGGGTAAGGTCCTCGAAGACCTGGTCTTCCGGTAGGGAAACCCGGATTGTACGGCCGCCGGTTTCGATCGTCAGAGATGCCGCCTCGATCTCATCCCCCAGAATACCGTGGTCGTATCGGTCGGTCGGGTCGCTATAATAGGCGGTCAGGCCCTCAAGGCGCGCCTCCCCACCGTCGGGCAGGCGTGTGCCCGCCATCGCCATAGGTGGCGCGATGGTTAGCCAGACTAGAAGTGCGACAAAGGTTCGCGTCACCGATCCCGTTCCCGTTGTGGCGGGGTCAGGCGGCTTGCTTCTTGGCCTTTTGCGCCTCGATCCCGCGCACGAATTCCCCGATATGCGGGCATATATTATCGCGCCAGCGCCGTCCGTTGAAGATACCGTAGTGACCGACATTTTCCTGCAGTAGATGATCGCGCAGGCTTTCCGGGATATTCGGGCAGATATCGTGCGCCGCTTCGGTTTGGGCCGGGCTGGAGATATCGTCCAATTCGCCTTCGACGGTCAGCAGCCCGACATCGGTGATCGCTTCCGGGTTCACCTTGCGGCCGTTCCACATCAACTCCCCTTTCGGCAGGGAGTGTTTCTTGAAGACGTGATCCACGGTTTCCAGGAAGAAATCGGCGGCGACATCGGCGACGGCCATATATTCGTCGTAGAAGGCGCGCGTCCGGTCGGCGGATTCGCCGTCCCCCTGGCTCAAATGCTTGAACATGTTCCAATGCGCCCCGGCGTGGCGCGCCGGGTTCATCGACCAGAAGGCGCGCAATTGCAGGAAGCCCGGATAGACCCGGCGGTTCGCGCCGCGGAAGCTGGGCGGAACGCGGTGGATCATATGCGTGCGGAACCAGTCGATGCTGCGGTTCAAGGCGGCGCGGGTCACGGCGGTTTCGGATGCGCGGGTATCGATCGGCCCGCCCATCAGGATCATGCTGGCCGGGCAATGCGGGGCCTTGTCTTCCGCCAGGATCGCCGTGCTGGCCAGAACCAGCGGCGCGGGCTGACACACCGCCATGATATGGAACGGACGGCTGGAATCCTCCTCATGCAGGAAGGCCATGAAATCCATCAGGTATTCCATGTAGCGTTCGATGCCGAACTTGCCTTCCGCATCCGGCACGTCGGACGCGTTCGCCCAATCGGTGATCCAGACCTCGTTTTCCTTCAACAGCGCGCGTACGGTGTCGCGCAGCAGCGTTGCGAAGTGACCGGACATCGGCGCGACCAGAAGGATTCGGGTCTGCTTCTTGGACATTCCGACCTTGCGGAAGCGGACCAAATTGCCGAACGGTTTTTCCAGGACGGTTTCGATGGCGATGGGGCGTTTCTTGCCTTCGCTTTCGACCGTGTCGATGTCCCAGTCGGGCTTGCCGCGTTCGGCCAACAGGCTTTCCACCACGCCGGATCCCGCCGCGATCATACGGCCCATCGGCGTCCAGCTCATCGGATGCAGCGGGTTGACGAAGGCAAGGCGCGTAGCCTCCGCCATCCAGCGGACCGGCGCGAGCGCCCGGTTGCGGGCGTCGTAAAGCGAATACAGCATAACCGTCCTCGAACAATGTTTCGGGGAACTATTTTAACGGTTTATGCTGCACCTGCGAAAGACCTTTTTCGGTATTCCGAATCCGACATTCAAATCAGAAGTTTAACGTCTTAACCTGCATGATTTGCGGCAGCGCCTGAAGCTTTTCCATCACATCTGGCGGCACCGAGTCGTCGACGGCGATCAGGGCGATGGCATCGCCACCGGCTGCCGCACGGCCCAGATGGAAGGTCGCGATGTTGATGCCCGCGTCCGCCAGAACGGAGCCCAGCCCGCCGATCAGCCCCGGCTTATCGTGGTTGGTGATGTAGAGCATGTGTTCGGTCAATTCGGCCTCAACCGAAATGCCCTTGATATTTACCAGACGCGGCAGTTTCCCGCCGAACAGCGTGCCGGATACCGACCGTTCGAACCGTTCGGTTTTCACCGTCAGTTTGATCAGCGTCTGGTAATCGCCGGGGCGGTCATGGACGATTTCCGATACCTCGATCCCGCGTTCCCGGGCGAAGACGGGTGCATTGACCATGTTCACGGCATCGGAGAACGGCTTCATGACTTCCGCCAAAGCCGCCTGAACCAAGGGTTTGACGTTCAGTTTCGCGACATGGCCTTCGAATTCGACGGTGACGGCCTTGATCGCGGTTTCCGTCACTTGACCGGCGAAAGACCCCAATTGGCAGGCGAGAGTCATGTAGGGCTGAAGGCGCGGGGCGTCCTCGGCGGAAATGGAAGGCATGTTCAATGCGTTGCTGACGGCGCCCGTCAGCAGATAATCGGACATCTGTTCCGCGACCTGCAGGGCGACGTTTTCCTGCGCTTCCTCCGTTGCTGCTCCCAGATGCGGGGTGGCCACAACATTATCCATCGCGAACAAAGGATTGTCGCGGGCCGGTTCGACCTCAAACACATCCAGCGCCGCGCCTGCGACCTGACCGGACTCCAGGGCGTCCTTCAGGTCGGCCTCGTTCACGATCCCCCCGCGCGCGCAGTTGATGATGCGCACGCCCTTACGGCATTTCGCGAAGGCGTCGGCGTTCAGCAGGTTGCGCGTGCCGTCGGTCAGTGGGGTGTGCAAGGTGATAAAATCGGCTCGTGCCAGAAGTTCGTCGATCGTGACGCGCTCGACGCCCAGTTCCCGCGCCCGTTCCGGCGACAGGAAGGGATCGAAGGCGACAACCTTCATCTTCAAGCCCTGCGCCCGATCCGCGACGATGCAGCCGATATTGCCCGCCCCGACGAGGCCCAGTGTTTTGCCGAACAGTTCGACGCCCATGAATTTCGACTTCTCCCACTTCCCGGCGCGGGTCGACGCATCGGCGGCGGGAATTTGCCGGGCCAGCGCCATCATCATGGCAATGGCATGTTCGGCGGTGGTGATCGAATTGCCGAAGGGTGTGTTCATGACAACGGTGCCGTTGCGCGTCGCGGCGGGCAGGTCGACATTGTCCACGCCGATCCCGGCGCGGCCGACGACTTTCAATCGTCCGGCCCCGGCATTCAGGACCTCTTCGGTCACTTTGGTCGCGGAGCGGATGGCCAAACCGTCATAGTCGCCGATGCGTTTCAGCAAATCTTCGGCGGGCAGGCCGGGTTCGAAATCGACCTCAATCCCGCGTTCCTTGAAGATTTCGACCGCGCGGTCGCTCAATTTATCGGAAATCAGTACCTTGGGCATATATCAGGCTCCCGCGTGGGTCGTTCAGGATGCGATTTCGGCATAGGCCCAGTCGAGCCAGGGCATCAACGCTTCCATGTCTTCCGGGTCGACGGTCGCGCCGCCCCAGAGACGCAGGCCGGGGGGCGCATCGCGGTATCCGTTGATGTCATAGGCGACGCCTTCCTTGTCGAGCAGTCCCGACAGGCGCTTCGGCGCGGTATCGCGGGCCTCGCCCGTCAGCGGACACGCGTCCGACAGCATGACGCAAATGGACGTGCTGGACCGGGTCGCCGGATCGGATGGCAGGAAATCCGCCCATTCGGTGCGCAGGACCCAATCTTCGACGATTTCCAGGTTGCGGCTGGACCGCGCGATCATGCCTTCCAGACCGCCGATTTCCTCCGCCCAGCGCAGGGAATCGATGGCATCCTCGACGCACAGCATGGACGGAGTGTTGATCGTCTCCCCTTTGAAGATACCGTCGATCAGCTTGCCGCCCTTGGTCATGCGGAAGATTTTCGGCATCGGCCAGGCGGGGGTGTAGCTTTCCAGCCGTTCGACGGCACGCGGCGACAGGACCAGCATGCCATGCGCGCCTTCCCCGCCCAGAACCTTCTGCCAGGACCAGGTGACGACATCCAGCTTGTCCCAGGGCAGCACCATGGCGAAGGCGGCGGAGGTCGCATCGCAGATCGTCAGGCCCTTGCGGTCGTCGGCGATCCAATCCGCGTCCGGCAGACGGACGCCGCTGGTCGTGCCGTTCCAGGTGAAGACGACGTCGCGGTCGGTATCGACGGGATCGAGATCGGGCAACAGCCCGTAATCGGACTCGAAAATACGGACGTCTTCCAGTTTCAATTGCTTGGCGACATCGGTCACCCAGCCCTTGCCGAAGCTTTCCCAGGCCAGCATGTCGACACCGCGCGCGCCCAGCAGGGACCATAGCGCCATTTCGACCGCCCCGGTATCGGAGGCCGGGACGATGCCGATGCGGTAATCGTCGGGAATACCCAATATGGCGCGTGTCCGGTCGATCACTTCCGCCAGCTTCTTCTTGCCGGGGCCGGACCGGTGCGACCGGCCGACCAGGGCGTCGGACAGGGCGGCGGGGCTCCAGCCGGGCCGCTTCGCGCAGGGACCGGACGAAAAATGCGGGCGGGCGGGACGGGATGCGGGACGCTGGGTCACGATGGGTCGCTCCGGGAATTGAGATGCAGAGTGGATGGGCGGGGAACCTATGCCGCGTTCCGCCGATTCGTCAATTCCCATATGGTCGCGGACAGCGAAAAAATAGTCGCATTTGCGCGAAATACAAACTCAGAGCAACCCGGCGTCCTTTAGAGCGGGAACATAGCTTCGGCTGACCGGAAGGTCGCGCCCGTCGGAAAGCGTTAGGATCGCGCGCGCGCCGTCGCGCTTGATCGCGCGGATTTGACCTGATGCGACCCAATGCGACCGATGAATCCGGTGCCCCGGCCCGGCCTCGTCAATCGCATCGGACAAACGCATCAGGACGAGTTCGCGCCCTGCCGTCGTGGCGATATCGACATAGTGGTCCTGGACCGACAGGGAAATCAGCGTCCCGCGCTTGTCGAAGGGCACTCGACGCAGGATCGCGGGTGGTTCGTCGGCTCGCCTTTCCGCTGCGCCGGCTTTCGGTATCGCGATGGAGTCGTAGGCGGCGGAAACGACCATTGTGATCAGGATAACAGGCAGGGCTTGTTCGTCGATCCAGACCCGATCGAGCAGCGGAAGCCCGGTCCAAAGCGCGGTCAGGGCACTTACGATCGCGAAATTCAGGATGCCCGCGACCGCCGCACCCGTCGCAAGGGCGGGATAATGCCCGATGCCGCCCGACTTCAACAACCGCATGACAAGGGTCGTCGCCGTCGCACCGGTAAAGAAACAGGCGATGACGATGGCGGCCCAATAGAAGAAACGCGGGGCCGGGGGCAGGGTTCCCGACGTTCCGAAGGGACCCGCCACGGTCAGGATCGCTGTCACCGCCGCAAGCGCGATCCACAGGGATCGGTTGCGCAGGAGCGTTTGCATCCTGCGCTTCGTGAACTGCACGGCACTGTCGTTCACGATGCCCATCGTCCTTCCACGTATCCGCGCTGGTCTTCGGTCCCTTTCGATTACAGGACGGGGGCGGACCAATTCAAGACCGGACTAGGGAAGGACGGAAAGCATGACAATTGCGCCGATTGCCGGATCGTCAATCGCGATCCAAATTCACGTTGCCGCCGCGGTGCTGGCGGTTTGCCTGGCCCCGCTGATTATCGCGAGGCGGCGGCGGGACCGGATGCATAAAGCCATGGGGTATGTCTGGGTGTCGGCGATGACGCTGACGGCCTTGTCGTCCTTCTGGGTTAGGGAGATCCGGCTGATCGGCGATTTCAGCCCGATCCACCTGTTATCCATTACGACTCTGGCTGCCTTGATCTGGGCGATCGCCGCGATCCGGGCCGGGAATGTGCGGCGGCATCAGGGCATCATGCGCGGTTTGGCCTTCTGGTCGTTGGGCGTCGCCGGTGCTTTTACGCTATTGCCGGGGCGTCGCATGAATGCCGTCCTCTTCGGCGACTTTCCTGAACTGGGGTATGTCGCGATTGCGATTCTGGTCTGCGGGCTGGCGGTCCTGTCGATCCGTACCCGTCAAAGGTCGTACCAATAGGGGGCGAATAGACTGAAGGTGATCCAGCACAGGATCAGCAAGGGCGTTCCCGCCCGGACGAAATCCTTGAACTTGTATCCCCCCGGCGCCATCACCAGCAGGTTCGTCTGATAGCCGACCGGACTGGCGAAGGAACAGTTGGCGGCGAAGACGACGGCAACGGCGAAGGGTTCGGCGGGAACGCCGATCCCATGCGCGATTGCCACCGCGATGGGGGTAAACAGCACCGCCGTCGCCTTGGTCGACAGGATATTCGCCAAACAGGCCGTCAGCAGGAAGAAACCCGACAGGATGATTGCCGGGCTGGCATCCCCCAGCGCATAGACCATTGTATGCGCCAGGAAGGCCGCCCCGCCTGTCGCCTGCATCGCGGTGCCGAGAGACAGGGCGGCAGCGATCAGCATGATGATCTTGTGGTCCAGCGCCCGGATGGCCTCTTCCGCGGACAGAGCGCCGACAATCACCATCGCCGCGGCGCCGGATAGGGTCGCGACCTCCGTCGGCAGCAGACCGGTGGCCGCGGCGCCGACCGTCGCCAGGAAGATGAGCCCGGCGCGTTTCGCGTGATGCGGCTTCGGCAAGTCTTCCGCCGACCATTCCAGCAGGACGACTTCCTGACTGCCGCGCAGGGCCTCGATATCCGCCCGGCGGCCTTGGATCAGAAGAATATCGCCCGGTTCCAGCGGGATTTCCGTCGGCTTGGTGCGCTGCATGCGGCTCCGCCGTTCGACACCCAGAACCACGCAGTCGTGGCGATAGCGAAAGCCGATCGTATCCAAGGTGCGGCCGACCATGCGCGATCCCGGCGTCACCATGACTTCGGCGACGGACTGCGCGCCCGATTGCCAGGGCGCGCTGCGGTCGATCATGCGGGCCAAGCCGCTGTGGGCCATAATGTCCGGCGTCAGCGCACCGGGATTTTCCTTTTGGAATTGCAGTAGTTTCTCGCGCGTCGCGGCGACAATCAGGGCGTCGTCCGGCTGTAGGGGGACGTCCTCGTAAGGCGGCAATATAACGTCCCCGTCCCGTTCGATGGACAGGACCGTGATACCCGCGAGGCCGGGGAAAAATCCGGCGGTCGGCGTCATGCCGTCCAGCTTGCTGTGGCGCTTCACCGTGATCTGAGCCTTGAACTGCTTGGCTTCGCGCTGAAGGGTGGCGGTTTCGCCCTCACGGTCCGGCATCAGTCGCGGCAGGACGAAGGCGACATAGAGAAAGCCAACGGCGGCCACGACCAAGCCCGGTATGGTGAAGCTGAAGAAATCGAACCCGTCTTCGCCCAGTTCGATCATCGCACTGGACACCAGAAGGTTCGTCGAAGACCCGATCAGTGTCGTCATACCGCCCAGGATCGCCGCGAAGCTGAGCGGCATCATCAACCGCCCGGCGGACCGGTTCGACCGGACGGCCAGTGCCTGCATGATCGGGATGAACAGAACCACCACCGGAATGTTGTTCAGCACCGCCGACACGATACAGACCAGCAGAAGCGCCATACCCGCCGCCGCGACCGGCCGCCCGCGCGATGCCGCATAGACCACGCTTGCCGCCGTATCCAACGCGCCGGTCCGGTTCAGGCCTTCGCCCAGGATCAGCAATGCCAGGACCGTCAGCATGGCCGGATTGGCGAACCCGGCCAGTAATTCATGGGCGGTCAGGATATTCTTGCCGTCCGGTCCCGTGATCGGCAGCAGGTGGAAAACCACCATAAGGGCGCAGATCACCGCTAGAGACGTGACCTCAAGCGGCAGTTTCTCCGTCGCATAAAAATACAGCGACCCGGCGATCAGGATGAAGACCAGGATCATCTCCAGGGCCTTCACATCGGCGAATTCCATTCTTCGATAGTCTCCCTAGACGGCGCGGCGGGGACGGTCTTGCCCATCTTCTCAACCGCCTGTTTATATCCCTAGCATGGTGATTGCCGCCGGGAAAACGTTCCCGCACCGACTTTTCGCGTGGCGAGAGTTCGGCTAGTAGTGTCAGGTCGGCGAAAGCGGGGAACCGGATGAGATTGTTTTTATTGAAACAGCGGGCAGGGATGGTCCTTTCGGTTGTTTTGACCGGGATCGCGCTGACTTGGGTTTGCAACGCTTCCGTTGCCGCCGAACCGCAACCGGAAACGGTGCGGGAGACCCATGGCGACTGGGCGATCCGGTGCAGTGCCGCCAGGCCCGGCGACTGTTACATGGTACAGCTCGGCTATGATGCCGCGGGGAATCCGATGGCGGAATTCAGTCTCGTTCGGTTCGGGGAAGGTCGGCAGGCCGCGGCGGGCGCGACCATCATCGTGCCATTGGGCACTGCCTTGCCGGAAGGATTGGCCCTGTCCGTCGATGGTGGAGAGGTTCGACATTACATATTCGATGTCTGCACCCCGGCCGGGTGCGCGGCGAATATCGCCTTGCCGGACGCGCAGGTCGCGGCCTTGAAGCGCGGTGCGCGCGCGAATATCGCCTTCGTGCCGATCGCGTCGCCGGATCGGACCGTGTCGGTATCGATTTCCTTGAGCGGTTTTACGAAGGCCTATGAGGCGCTTCGCTGATCGGGACCAGATCGAAGGCGACGCTGAGCCGCGATTCTTCAGACGAGAATGGAATGGTGCGGTGGAACAAGGTCGACGGGAACAAGACCAAATCCCCCACCATCGGGTCGTGCCGCGTCGTCGGTGTCGGCGTGTCGCCCAGAACCGGGTAGGTGCTGCCCAACAGATCGAATTCGATGGACCCTTCCGGCGGTCCCTGTTCGGTGGGAAGCTTCAGATAGAATACGCCGCTTAACCAGCCGTAAGGATGGTTGTGCGCCCGCTGATGCCCGCCCTTGCGCAGGTTCACGAACCACGCATCCAGCGCGTAATTTTCCGGCCAATCCCGAATCAACCCGCATTTCGACCCCGCGAATTTTGCGCGATAACGCGCCACGGCGGCCTGTAGGATCGGTTCTATACGCGCCGCGGGCCCTTCCGCTGCGCGCAACAGGTTCACTTGGGTCTGGTAACCCTTCGTCGTGGTGGAGCCGAGCGGCTCCCAAACCGCATCGCGTTGAAGCAACTGGTCCGATAGGGCTTCCAGGAACGGCTCGGCCGGCTCGTCCAACCCCAGATTCTTGAAGATCGCCACATGGGCCATCGGGTCTGGGCAGAAGGGGAAGGGGTCTTCCGTGCCGCGTCGATCCGCGACATAGCAGGATATCGACGCCATGCGCAGGTTGTTCTGTTCCTTGGCAGCACGGTCCGGCGCTTCCCGATCGTAGGTTTCCCAATCCTGCATGTGCACAAGGCATTCCAGGGCCCTAGCACGGCTGATGAGGCTATCGGCCTTCAGGTAGTGGTCGCGCGCGGTTTGGAAATCGCCCGACTTGAAGAACAATTCCGCCAGATTCAGACGTGTCTGCTTCATGTCCGGAACGCGGGCCAGAACCTTTTCGAACAATTGCTGCGCTTCCGTCCTGTCGCCGCGGGCGGCCAGCATATTGCCCAGATTGTTGTTGGCCGGGATATCGTCCGGCGCGAGCGCCAGGGCCTTTCGACAAGACGCGATAGCGTCGTCTTCCTTTTTCGGATGTTCCTTGGCCTGACGTTTCTGCGTGGTCGACAGGCTGATCCAGATCGGAACCTGTTTCGGGTCCAGTTTCAGCGCCTTTTTGAAGCTGACTTCCGCCTCCGCCAAACGGCCCTTCGCGTCCAGCACGGTGCCCCGATGATACAGGGCGGCGACATTCCGGGGCTGTTTCTTCAAAACGCGGTCAAGATCGGCCAATGCGTCATCCAGCGCATTGCGCTTGTAATTCAGGAAGGCGCGTTGTTGCAGCGCCTCCATATTGTCCGGTGACAATGACAGGCAGGTGCTCAGGGCCTCCATCGCCCCGTCGCCGTCGCCCCGTCGCGTCAGAATGCCGGCCAAAAGAAACCAGACACTGCCGTCTTTCGGCAATTGCGTCAGATGGCGGCGGCACAGTGTTTCCGCTTCCGCCATGCGTCCGGCTTGCATCAAGCCGGCCACGGTTCGCGGCACGGACATCGGTCGGTTGGCAGCGGGTAAGGGGGCGAAGGGCGGTTTCATCAGGGGGCTGTCACAGGTGCGATGGGGCTGCATTCTAACAAGCGTGTGCCGCCCGGCCAGTTCTTTCCGACGCCGATCCTGAAAGAACCTCTCAAATCATAGGAACCGTAAAGTTTCTTTTAACGAAGGCGGATTAGAAACACTCGAAATCTCTCAGCTCAAGGCTGGCAAACTCTCGAGTTTAGGTCATATAATTTGAGGCAGATATGAGAGGGTGCGGTCCACAATGTATTTGAGCATGTACTTCGACGGTTTCGTCGAGATTCCGGGTGATCTGATCCCTCTCCTCGGTTTCTACAGTCCCGAACTTGTCGTCCTTTCGGTGATTATCGCGATCGGCGGCGCCTGGGCGGGACTTTCCGGTCTCGTCCGGTCTCAGGCGGTGCGGAAAGGCGATACCGTCAATGAGTTGCTTTGGAAGTTTTCCGGGGCACTGGGGTTCGGCGGGTCCATCTGGGGCATGCATTTCGTGGGCATGCTGGCCTTCACCCTGCCATGCGGCGTTTCCTATGATTTCCTGACCACGTCCATTTCAATCATCCCCGGTATTCTGGCCAGCTTGACGGCGCTGGTCGTGATCGGGCGGTCGGACTTGCGGCGTCAGACGCGGCTTCTCGCCGGGTCGGTTCTGATGGGGGCCGGGATCGGCACGATGCATTACATGGGCATGGCCGCGATGCGGATGCCCGCGATGCTGATCTACGACCCGGTGACGGTGGGGATTTCTGTCGTGGCGGCCGTCGCGCTGTCCTATATCGCGCTGCGCGTCGCATCCATCGAACAGGAAGGCAGCGAACATCAGGCCATTTGGCGCCGGGTGATTGCCTCTGTCTTTCTGGGGGCGGCGGTCGCGACCATGCATTATGTCGCGATGCAGGCCGCCGTCTTCTACCCGGTCCAGGCGACGTCGCAGCCGACGCAGGACCTGCCCGCCGAGGTCCTGGCCTTGTTTGTGGGGCTGGGCACGTTGGCCCTGGCGGTCGGCGTTATCGCCGCGTCCTTCGCCGCCCGGCAGAAGGAAACCGCGCGGTCGCTGGAGGAAGAAGTCGTGCAGCGCAAGGCGGCGGAACACGCCGCCCGTGCCGGTCAGGCCCGGCTGCAGGCGATTTTCGATACTGTCGTGGAAGCGATCGTCGTGATCGACAGCAATGGCTGCATCCAACAATGGAGCCGCAGCGCGGAACGTATGTTCGGTTATTCGGCGGACGAAATGCTGGGCCAGAATGTCGCCATGCTGACCAACGGTATCTCCAACAGCGAACATGACGGTTTCATCAACCGGTACCGTAAAACGCGGGAGGCCCATATCATTGGTATCGGGCGAGAGGTCACAGGTCGGCATCGTGACGGCACGCTGATTCCCCTGGACCTGTCCGTGTCGGAAACACCGATCGACGGCACGGTCCTTTTCACCGGGGTGCTGCGCGATATCACAGCGCGCAAGAAGATCGAGGAAGCCCTGATCGACGCGCGTCATATGGCGGATGCGGCGAATGAGGCGAAATCCGCCTTCCTGGCGAATATGAGCCATGAAATCCGCACACCGCTGAATGCCATTGTCGGCATGACGCATTTATTGCGGACGACCAGTCTGAACGGACGGCAGGCGGGTTTTGTCGATAAGATCAGCCGCGCGAGCAAAAGCCTTTTGGCCATCGTCAACGACATCCTGGACTATTCCAAGATCGAAGCCGGGAAGCTGGAAATCGAACACACGCCTTTCGATCTGGAAAAGGTCCTGCGCGATGTTGCCGATATCGTGATGCAGAAGGCAGCGGCGAAGAATCTGGAATTCCTCTTGGACATCGCGCCGGATGTGCGGTTGTCGCTGGTCGGCGATCCGTTGCGGTTGGGTCAGATCCTGACCAACTACGCCAACAATGCCGTGAAGTTCACCGAAAAAGGGGAGGTCGCGCTTACCGTACGGGTCGTGACCGACGATGAAACGACAGTACGGCTGCGTTTCGCGGTGCGCGATACCGGAATCGGCCTGACCCAGGAACAGCAGCAGAAACTGTTCCAGTCGTTCCATCAGGCGGATGTCACGACGACGCGGGAATACGGCGGTACCGGTCTGGGGCTGGCGATCACCAAGAACCTGGCGAGCCTGATGGGCGGCGAGGTCGGCCTGGAAAGCGCTTATGGCGAAGGCAGCGTCTTCTGGTTCGAGGCTCCGTTCGCGAAGGACGAAAAGCAGCGCTCGATTTGGGATAACCGTGCCCGGGCGATCGGCGACCGGGTGCTTGTGGTCGACAATAACGAAAGTGCGCGCACGATCCTGGCGAATATGCTCCAAGACATGGGACTGACGGTCGATATGGCCGAGTCCGGTCCTCAGGCGCTGGAATTGTTCCGCTCGGCCTCCGATTCCGGATCTCCGCATGCCTTGGTTTTTCTCGACTGGCGCATGCCGGAAATGGACGGTTGCGAGGTCGCACGCCGAATCCGGTCGCTTTCCCCGCGCGCCGTGCCGGGCTTGGTGATGGTCACGGCTTACGGTCAGGAAGAACTGTTGCACAATGCGAAGGACTGCGAAATCGATACGGTCCTTGTGAAGCCGGTCAGCCCGTCGGTTCTCTATGATGTCGTTGTGCGGCTGCTGAACGGCGAACGCGTGGGACACCCCCGGACGCTGTCCGATGCCGCCCCCTCGGCGATTCCGCAGGCACCGGACTTGAGCGGCAAGCGTATCCTGCTGGCCGAAGACAATGAAACGAATCAGGAAATCATCGCGGAGCTGTTGCAAGACACAGGTGCGATGGTCACGATCGTTTCGGATGGACGTCAGGCCGTGGACCGTATTCAGGAAGAACCCTTCGATGTTGTGCTGATGGATGGGCAGATGCCGGTTCTGGACGGCGTCGCCGCGACCAAGATCCTACGCAAGGACGAACGGTTCGACAGCCTGCCGATCATCGCCATGACCGCCAATGTGATGGCGGGTGACCGTCAGCGCTTCCTAGACGCGGGGATGAACGAACATCTGGGCAAGCCCATCGATGTCGACGTCTTTTTCAGAACACTTGCGTTTTTCTGCCACCGACAGGCGGGGGACGCTCGGCCTGTTCATATCCGGGCGGACACCACAGACCACCCCGTGGACGAATCCGGTGTCGGCGTAACCGTGCCGGGCTTGAACACGGGGCGTGGTTTGGCCTGTCTTGGCGGTCGGGTCGATCGTTATCGGGCGGCGTTGAAGCGGTTCTGTGAAGGCTGGCCGCGCATGGAAGCATCCTTCCGCGCGGGTCTGGGGGATCCGGATTCGACAACGCTGGAACGGGAAGCCCACACGTTGAAGGGGCTGGCCGCGACTCTGGGGGCAATCGAACTCGCCGAATTGGCCGGGATGCTGGAGGCGCGTGCCGGTTCCAGCCTATCGGTCGAGGCACTGGAAGATGACGTGGTCGCCGTGCTGGGGGCGGCGGAACAGTTGACAGCCGCGATTACGATTGAACTTGCGGAATCCGAACCCGAACCGGATGCCGCGGCGGCAACCGACACGGATGGCGACAGCAATCATGCGCCCAATGCCGATATCGCCGAAGTTATGGCGCGGTTTATCGCGCTGTTGGAGGACGACGACGCGGAAGCGGCGGAATGGGCACGGTCGAACCGGTCCGCGCTGCGCGGTGTCATGGGCGATACGGACGCGAAGGCGGCCATTGCCCTGACGGAAAAATTCGAGTTCGAGGAAGCACTCAGTCTCGTTCAAAAATATGCCTAAGGCGTCGGTTTATGGAAGCCGGACGCTTGGAGCTTAGGAGTGGTGTGGGATGGTAAATGCGAATGGTCGAACGGCCACTATTCTGGTCGTGGACGATACGCCGGAAAATTTATCGTTGATGAGCGATCTACTGCGCGACGACTACCGTGTGAAGGTTGCGACGAACGGCGAGAAGGCCCTGCGCATCGCGGCGGGCGATTCCGGGCCCGATATGATCCTTCTCGACGTCATGATGCCGGGTATGGACGGGTATGAGGTCTGTCGACGGTTGAAGGCCGATCCGGCGACCAAGGACATCCCCATTATCTTCCTGACCGCCCGGACCGATCCGGAAGACGAACGGGTCGGTTTGGAACTGGGGGCGGTCGATTTCATCACAAAGCCGGTGAACCCGCCCCTGGTTCAGGCGCGCGTGCGCAATCACCTGATCGTCAAAACGCATGCCGACCTATTGCGCGACAAGGCGGATTGGCTGGAAAGCGAGGTTCAGGCCCGGACACGCGATATCGAACGCATCAAGGAAGTGACCATTGTCGCCATGGCGTCGCTCGCGGAAACCCGCGACAACGAAACGGGCAACCATATCCGCCGTACACAGAACTACGTGCGCGCTTTGGCGGAGCATTTGAGCACCCATCCCGATTTCGCATCGGAACTGACGCCCGAAGCGGTAGAACTCCTCTATAAATCCGCGCCCCTGCACGATATCGGCAAGGTCGGCATTCCGGACAGCATCCTGCTGAAACCCGGTAAGCTGACGCCGGATGAGTTCGAGATCATGAAAACCCATCCGACCCTGGGCGCGGAAGCGATCAGCGCGGCGGAAGAGGGGTTGGATGAGAAGGACAGTTCCTTCCTGCGCTATGCGCGGGAAATTTCGCAATACCACCATGAAAAATGGGACGGGTCTGGCTATCCATTCGGGTTGAAGGGGGACGACATTCCAGTGTCCGGCCGCTTGATGGCCGTGGCGGATGTCTATGACGCATTGATCTCCAAACGGGTTTACAAGCCCGCTTTCCCGCATGAAAAGGCTGTTTCCCTGATTCTGGAAGGACGCGGCGGGCATTTCGACCCGCGGATTGTCGACGCATTCGCGGAAATTGCAGACCGTTTCGATGAAATCGCCGCCGCCTTCGCCGATACGGATGAGGAACTGGCGGAACTGGTCTGATCCGCCACTCGGCTCTGCCTTATGGTTCCCCTCGCGATAAAGGTCGGCGGGCCGGGGTGAACTGCGATACGATCAGGTGACCCCGCATCGCCGTCCGGCGCAGCGGACTTTACCGGACCGTAGGATGTCGCGAACCCTTGACCTGATAGCCGCCGTCGAAAAGGCCCGGACCGCGATTGAGGTCGGGGAACGTCACTACTCGTATGGGCAATTGCAGGTGGATGTCCTGCGGGCGATGTCGGCGTTACAGGGGCCGCTCACCGACCATCAGCGCGTTGTCGTGGAATGGGGGGACGTTTACCGGCACGTCGTCCTGACATTGGCGCTGGAAGGGCTGGGCCTGTGCAGCGGCAGTATCCTCGGCATCGGCGATTCCGCATCCGCCGGATTGATAATGCAAAGCGATGCGGTGATTGCGATGAGGCCGCCTGATACTCCCGTCAACCGTCCGATAGTGATCGCGGATGAGGCATGGTGGCGGGGGCTCGGCGCTTTCGACCGCGGCGTGCCCGTCCCCTGGCGGCCAGAGATGCCCCATCGCCTCGCCAGCAGTTCGGGGACGACCGGAACTCCGCGCGCGACACTTCGAACCTACGGACAAAGCGAGCATAAGACCCATCGCAACGGCAGCCGGAACACCATCGATGCCGCAACGCGGATGCTGCTGCGCGGGACGTTCACCTTTCAGGCGACCCACCTGACCACAATGTCGTGCCTGCGTGCCGGGGCGACAGTGGTCTTCGACAGGGACAGACCGTTTTCGACCGTCATTCGGGAGCGCGCGATTACCCATGCGGTCTGTGTGCCTCTGGATTTGATGTCGATATCCGGAAAGGACATGACCGGTTCCGCCGTACCGCATCTGACGATTATGGCTGTCGGTGGACGCGTCCCGGCCGCGCAGCGCCGTGCCGTCGCCGGTCTCGCGAACAAGATCGACTTGATGGAGCTGTACGGAACCAATGAGACCGGGACCATCGCGGTCATGGATGAGAATGGCGACGGTGTTATCGACGCGGATGTCCGGGTCGAAATCGTCGACGACGACAACCGGGTTCTGCCGATGGGGGTGGTGGGCCGTATCCGATCCGCAGGTCCGGGTAATCTGACCGGCTATCTTGATCCATACCCGGAAGACGCGCGTCGATTCGATGGGGAATGGTTCTTGACCGGCGATATCGGACGCCTCACCGCGCCGGGTCGTCTGCAGGTCATGGGGCGGGCCGACGACGTTTTGAACCTATCCGGCATCAAGATGGCGCCGGAGGTATTGGAGGCGCGCGTGATCGCGCTACCCGGAATTCGCGATGCGTGTATCGTGTCCCTCTTCGGTAAGGAGGCGACGATCGGCACGATCTTTGTTCTTGTTCTCGATCCCGGTATGACGATGGAAGTGGCGGTCCGATCCATCCTGACCGAAATCCCCCAGGTGACGACCGCCAAGTTCTTCCAACGGGAGGACCTGCCGCGCACGCAAAGCGGAAAGCTCCGCCGGGAGGAAATCCGACAGTTCGTCTCCGCCGCCCTGGCGCGTCCAACGAAATCCAAGTGACGATGCGAAAATGCGAAAACCCTCGGTCTCCCGAGGGTTTTCGATGGTGCTGCCGCGGGGAATTGAACCCCGGGCCTCTCCCTTACCAAGGGAGTGCTCTACCCCTGAGCTACGGCAGCGTCGCGTCGTTGCGAGCGGCGCGCTTATGGCATAGGGGCGGGGGATGTGCAAGCGCCTCTGTCCGCTCTTTTTCACGGCCTTGACTCCGCGCCGGACGGACGGCATTTCCGGGGCATGACGAAAGACCGGAACCTCAGCGACAGCGAGCGGGCGCGGGCCGAACGGCAGGCCGAACGCCTGCGTGCGAATCTGCAGCGGCGCAAGGCGCAGCAGCGCGCGCGCAAGCAGGCGACTCCCGAGGAAGAACCTGACGCGACAGCAGAGATGACCGGAGACGAATCGTCTATTCTTCCCGAAGGTGAAACGCCGTCCGATTCCGGACCCGAAAAAGCCTAGACAGCGTCGTACCAACGCCCCAGTCCACCGCCATCGTCCGCGCCTGAGGGGCCGACGGCGCGGGGCCGGGCCGATACCATGGTTTTTGTGAGGATTTATGTCGCCGCACGATCTCGATAATGCTTATCTCGACACAGTTGGTACGAACCCGGTAGGGCTCTCTGCGGAGGGTGCCGGAAAGACGAGCGGTATGGACAAGATACGAATTGTGGGCGGCACGCCCCTGAAGGGCGAAATCAGAATCGGCGGCGCTAAAAACTCCGCCCTGAAGCTGATGTGCACGTCGATCCTGACCGACGGCGATCTGGTCCTGGAAAACGTCCCGCGCCTGGCGGACATTCGCACGACGGCGCAATTGCTGGAAAGCATGGGCGTGGGCGTGACCTTCGCGGAGCCGGAGGGCGAAGACGCGCCACAGCGTCTGACTCTCGGCGGCGGCAGCCTGAACAGCACCCTGGCGGATTACGACATCGTGCGGAAGATGCGCGCGGGTGTGCTGGTCCTGGGCCCGTTGCTGGCGAAGCATGGGAAGGCGCGGGTCTCACTGCCCGGCGGCTGCGCCATTGGCACGCGGCCGGTCGATCTGCACCTCAAGGGATTGCAGCAGTTGGGCGCGGAAATCGACCTGGATGGCGGTTATATCGTGGCGGCCGCGCCGAACGGACTGATCGGGGCGGAGGTGACGTTCCCCTTCGTTTCAGTCGGTGCGACGGAAAACCTGATCATGGCGGCGACGCTGGCCAAGGGCACGACCCGTCTGGTCAATGCGGCGCGGGAACCGGAAATCGTCGATCTTGCCAATTGCCTGATCGCGATGGGCGCGCGAATTAGCGGCGCGGGCAGCGATACGATCGAAATCGAAGGCGTGGACAGTCTGTCGGGCGCCACCCACACCGTCATGCCGGACCGGATCGAAACCGGTACCTATGCCATGGCCGTCGCGGCGACGCGCGGGGATGCGGTGCTCGTCGGAGCATTGCCGGAAACACTGGGCGCGGCCATCGCCTCCATGGCGGCGGCGGGCGTGATCGTCGATCATGTGCCGAACGGCATGCGGATTCGCTGCGGCGCGTTGGTCGGCACCGACGTCATGACGGAACCCTATCCGGGCTTCCCGACCGATCTGCAGGCCCAGATGATGGCCCTGATGGTGACGGCGCAGGGCGCGTCCATGTTGACCGAAACGATTTTCGAGAACCGTTTCATGCATGTGCCGGAACTGATGCGCATGGGGGCGAATATCAATTTGCATGGTCGGTCCGCGATGGTGCGGGGCGTGCCGCGCCTGACCGGGGCACCGGTCATGGCGACGGACCTTCGCGCCTCCGTCGCGCTGGTCATTGCCGGGCTGGCGGCCCAGGGCGAAACCATGGTGAACCGTATCTATCACCTGGATCGCGGCTATGAGCGATTGGACCGCAAGCTTGCCGCCTGTGGCGCTCAGATCGAACGGGTTGCCGGGTAATCGCCACATGCCGGACCGGATCGCGTCCCTGCCGCAATACGATCTTCCGGAACTGCGGCAGGCGACGGATGCGTGGTGGACCGGGATCGCGCGCCATATGCGGGTCGTGGGCCTGGATGACGTGCCCCAAGTCCTGACGCGGGCGGAGGATGCGGAGGCGCTGTGGCGCGATCCGCATATCCTATTGACGCAGACCTGCGGTTATCCGCTGATGACGGAACTGTCGGATTGCTTGCGGCCCGTGGCGACTCCAATCTATCGGTGCGACGGTTGCCGGGGTGCGACCTATTCCAGCGTTCTGATCGTCCGAACCGACGGTCCGTTGCATCGCTTGGAGGATGCGCGGGGAAAGGTTGCGGCGGCGAATAATCGGAATTCCCATTCCGGCATGAACGCCTTGCGCCATTGCGTGGCTCCTCTTGCAACGGATGGTCGATTCTTCGGTCGGGTTTTGTGGACGGGCGGGCATGCCGCATCGGCGCAAGCGGTGGCGGAAGGCAAGGCCGATATCGCGGCCGTCGACGCAGTGACCTGGGCTTTGTTGTCGCGGGAACGGTCTGCCCTGACCCAGCGCCTTCGCGTTATCGGCAATACGGATTACGCGCCGTCGCTGCCCTATGCGACGCGGATCGATGCGCCGGAGGCGGTGCGGGCACTGCTGTTTCAAGCCCTTGCGGCCGCGGCAGCCGATCCGTCGCTGGCATCCGTTCGGCACGCCTTGCTGATTGGCGGATTCACGCCGGCGGATTTTTCCACCTATCAAACCGTGCTGGATTGGAAGGCGGATGCGGCGGCGGCAGGTTATCCGGACCTGCGCTGATCCTTACGGCTTTTTGTATTCCATTGCGAAGGTGTAGGCGTCGTTGATGAAATCGGCGAGCGCGGCCTTCATCATGTCTTCCGACAGGGTCTTCATCTTCTCGTCGATCTTGCCCATCGCGGCGGTCATCTTTTCAAATTCGGGAGAACTGTCCCCGCTTTCCATAATCGATGCCAATTGGGCGTCCGTCAGGAAGGTCGCATAGGTTTCCGACAGGTTACATTCCCAAATCGGCAGGTGCCGCTGAACGCTTTCTCGCAATGCACCGATAAAATGTTTGGAGGCTTCTTCCTCAAACCCCTCCTCTTTGGCTTTTGCCAGCGCTTCCTTATAGTTCGGCGTCAGGGAGGCGATGCGGATCATCATGGACCCCATATGGCTAGCTGGGTGCAGATGCTTGCGCACGAAGGTCAGGGCCGTATCGGTCCCACAATCCGCCGGTGCGGGTAGGGGGACTGACACGGTGCCGGATTCCGCGGACGCGGGACCGGCGAAAACCGTTAGGGCGACGAGGGACAGACCGGCAAGGGATAGGCGACGCCGCATCGGGGCCTCCTTCTGAACTGAATGGATGTGCGATGCCACAGGCGTAACGCATTCAAGCCGTGTTTGAAAGGTGGCGACCGTCTCACGGTTACGCTTGAAGCTTGGCGGCGTGGACGCCACACTCCCGCCCATGACGATAGGATATTGGTCAGACCTGACGGTGGAGGATTTTCGCGCGCTCGATACCGGGCGGGCGATTGCCGTTTTGCCGGTCGGCGCGACGGAACAACATGGGCCGCATCTGCCCCTGTCGGTGGACAGCGACCTGGCGTCCGGCGTTCTGGCGCGGGCAATGCCGAAGATCGACCCGGACCTGACCGTCCTGGTTCTGCCGCTTCAGCCGATTGGCCGTAGCGTGGAGCACGAGGCCTTTCCCGGCACGTTGAGCCTGTCGGCGGAAACCTTGATCCGTCTTTGGATGGATATCGGGGAGGGGGTCGCGAAGGCGGGAATCCGGAAATTCGTGATCTTCAACGGGCATGGCGGCAATGTGTCGACCATGGACATCGTCGCCCGCGATCTGCGCGCCCGCTTCGGGATGCTGACGGCGCATACATCCTGGTTCACGTTGGCCGAACAGGACAAGCATCTGGACCTGCACGAACTGACCCACGGCATTCACGGGGGACACGCGGAAACGGCGGCGATGTTAGCGCTGGCCGAAGATCGCGTGCGTATGGATAAGGCCCAAAACTTCCCATCGAAAGGCGAGGATTGGGCGAAGGAGAACCGTTTCGTCGGTGTCGGCGGCAAGCCGGTCAAGCTGGGCTGGTTGATGCAGGATTTGAACGCGGACGGCGCGTCGGGGAATGCCGCAGCGGCGACGGCGGAAACCGGCTCTGCACTGCTGGACAAGGCCGCGGAAAATTTTGCGGCCTTCCTATCCGAATTCGACCGGATAGCCCCCTAAGCATTCTTGTCATCCTGGCGAAGGTCAGGATCCAGGGATGCCCGCTCAACAGTCCCCGTCGCTATGGACCCTGGCCTTCGCCAGGGTGACGAGGCTAGTCAAAACAGCGACAGTTGGTCGTCCGCCAGCTTCTTCGGCTGTGCGGCTGGTTCCGGTTCCATCGGCAGGGGAGCTTCCTCCCAGACGGATGCGTCATCATTGCGCACGTCGTTCAGCTTTCGCGAAATCGGATAGTAGGTCAGACGGCGCGGGCCTTGATAAGGGCGCATCAGATCGGCGGCGTCATTCTGCGGGCCGGTCAGCCAGGTTTGGAATCCGTTCGAATCCAGGATGACCGGCATGCGGTGGTGCAGCGGGGACAGGATTTCGTTCGCATCCGTGGTGACGATACTGCAGGTATCGACATCCGATCCGTCCGCCCCCAACCAGCGTTCCCAGAGACCCGCGAAAGCGAAGGGGCCATCGTCCTCGAACCGGATGCGGTAGGGCTGCTTGATGCCGTGAAGGGTCTTCCATTCGTAGAAGCTATCGGCCGGGATCAGGCAGCGGCGCCGTTGAAAAGCGGTCTTGAAGGACGGTTTCTCCCGCACCGTTTCGGCGCGGGCATTGATCAGTTTGGCGCCTATGGAGGGATCCTTTGACCAACTCGGGATCAGGCCCCAGCGAGCGGGAAAGGCCGCCGGGCCGTCCGGTTCCTGACGCACCGCAAGAACGGCCTGGGTCGGCGCGATGTTCCAGCGTTCCGTCAGGTTCGGCAATTGACGAAAGCCGAACAGTTCCCGAAGCCGGTCGACCGGCAGGGTCAGGGCGAAACGACCGCACATGTCTAACTGGCTTCCCCATTCGTGAAAGTTTGGTAGGCGGCGGCGATCCGCGTCGCCGTCGTGACACAGCATAGCGCGGCAAACCCATAGGCCAAGACCGGGAAGTGGTTCGGCAGAAGGCAGCACAGGACCAGGAAGGCGATGGTCTCCGTCCCCTCCGTCAGGCCCCCCAGATGATAGAAACTCTTCTTCCCCCGGATTTCGGTGGAGATACCCCGCTTCGCGGCGACGATGGCATAGGCGAGGAAACTGCTGCCCGTGCCGATGAAACTGGCAATCAGGACGGCGGCGGGCAGGGCGTTCACTTCGGGATGGGCGACCGCGAATCCCAGGGGGATCACGGCGTAGAACAGGAAATCCAAGACGATATCCAGATACCCGCCGAAGTCGGTCGCCCTCGTCTGACGGGCCACCGCGCCGTCCAATCCGTCCGACAGACGGTTCAGCAGGATCAGGACCAGTCCGGTGAGATAGAGTTCAAATCCGATGCAGACCGCCGCCGCGAAGCCCGGCACCGCCCCCAGGAGGGTCACCTGATTGGCGTTGATCCGATAGCGGACAAGCCCCCTGGCCATCCAGGCGAGAGGCGGGTCGATCAGGGGGCGAAGACGGGCATCGAACATAACCCCGCGATGATGTGTCCCCCGCCCGCGTCAGGCAAGAGGCGTCACGGTCACAGGCGCGTGACGGTCACTTGATATCGAAATCCACCACGACGCGGTCGGTCATCGGATGCGACTGGCAAGACAGGACGAATCCGGCCTCCACCTCTTCCGGGGTGAGGGCATAGTTCACGTCCATCGCGACCTCGCCCTCCAGGACCTTGCACCGGCAGGTGCAACACATGCCGCCCTTGCAGGAGAAAGGCAGGTCCGCACGATTTTCCGACGCTGCGTCCAGGATCGTTTCGCCGTCGGAGGCGATGTCGAGTTCGCTTTCAATCCCATCGAAAATCACCGTCACATGGCGCAGTTTCGCGCGGTCGGCCTCGCTCATCGTCGCCGCACGGTCCTCACGCGCCTTCGCCGCCGCCACGCTGCCATCCGCCGGGGTGAACAACTCCATATGGACTTTCTTCGGATCGACGCCGGCCTCTTCCAGGGCGGCGCGGGCGTCGTCGACCATGCCTTGCGGGCCGCACAAAAAGACCTCATCCGCATGGGTCGGGTCGACCGGTCCGGCGAACAGGGACCGGCATTTATCCGCATCGATACGACCGTTCAGCAACGGGACCTCGCGCGGTTGCCGCGACAGGACGTTGATCATGCTGAACCGCGTCGGATAGTGATCCTTCACGCCCTGCAACTCCTCCAGGAACAGGATGGAACCGGCATTGCGGTTACCGTAGATCAGGGTCACGGAGCTGTTCGGTTCTCCGGCCAGATAGCTTTTGATCAGGGACAGGATCGGCGTGATGCCGCTGCCCGCCGCGATCATCAGGTAATTCTTCGCATGGGCCGGGTCGATCGGCGCGGTGAAGCGGCCTTCGGGGGCCATGACGTCGATGCGGTCGCCCTTCGCCAGTTTGCTGTTGGCGAAGGTGGAAAATCGACCGTCGGCGATCTGCTTCACGGCGACGCGCAGGTCGTTGTCGTTGACGCCGCTACAGATGGAATAGCTGCGGCGGACTTCTTCCCCGTCGATCATGGTGCGCAGGGTCAGATACTGACCGGGTAGGAAGCGGAAGGCGTCGCGCAGGTCTTCCGGCACGGTGAAGCCGATGGACACGGAATCGTCCGTTTCACGACGGACTTCGGCAATTTCGAGCGAATGAAAACCGGCCACGTTGATCCTCCCGAGATCAGATACACTTGAAATATTCAAAGGGTTCCAGGCAGTCCGTGCAGCGGTATTGTGCCTTGCAGGCCGTGGACCCGAATTCGCTGACTTTTTCGGTATGCGCGGACCCGCAATGCGGGCAGGGAACGTCCGGGTCGGCCCCGAACAAGGTCCCGCGTCCGGCGCCTTCTCCTGCCGCCGTGCCGACCGGCGGCGCGATGCCGTAGTCGCGCAGCTTGCGCTTGCCGTCCTCGCTGATCCAATCCGTCGTCCAGGCAGGGGCCAGGATCGTGTCGATGGTCACCGTATCATGTCCCGCCTGCAGCAGCCGGTCGCGGATCGCCATATTGATCGCCGCCGTCGCCGGACAGCCGGAATAGGTCGGCGTGACACCGATCCGGATCGCGCCGTTTTCCGCCACGGCAACGGATCGGACGACCCCGAGGTCCAGGATCGTGAGGACCGGCACTTCCGGGTCGGGAACCTCCTCCAGTAGCCGCCAGATGGCCGCTTCCGTTGGAAATTTCCGCTGCTGGTCTAGCGACACGACGGGCATGACATTACCAGTCCATGCCCGGATAGGCGCGCTGCATGAATTGCATGTCGGCCAGGATGTATCCCAGATATTCCGAATGTTCGCCCTTGCGACCGCCACTGCGCGGGAAGTCCGCGGTCGGGCGGGTCAGGGTGGCTTCGGATAGGACGCGGTCCATCATCGAATCCCAGGCCGGGCGCAGGCTTTTCGGATCCGGGCCGATCCCGGCGGCGGTGATCCGCGCGTCCAGGTCGTCGCTTTCGAACAGTTCCTCGACGAATATCCAGTGCCGGTCGAAGGCCGCCTGAATGCGGCGATGGCTTTCGTCCGTTCCGTCGCCCAGCCGGATCACCCATTCGCCGGAATGACGACGGTGATAGGTGACTTCCTTCAGCGTCTTGGCGGCGATGGCGGCCAATTGATCGTCGGTGCTTTTGGTCAGTGCGGAAAACAGTTCGACATTGTAACAGTCGATCATGAACTGGCGCGCCATCGTATCGGCGAAATCGCCGTTCGGTTGTTCCACCAGATGCACATTCTTCCAGTCGAACACGTCGCGCAGGAAGGCGATGTCGTCTTCGGTTTGACCTTTTCCCTCGACCTCCCCGGCATGGGTGTAGATCAGGCGTGCCTGACCGATCAGGTCCAGGGCGACGTTCGACAGGGCGATATCCTCTTCCAGGACCGGGCCGTGGCCGCACCATTCGCACAGGCGCTGGCCCAGGATCATGGAATTGTCGCCCAGGCGCAGCAGGTATTCGACCAAGTCGGCCCGATCGATCTGCTGGGCGTCGATCTGTTGGGTTTCTGTCGTCATGGCCTACATATTCTCCACGCCGTCCGGCACCGTATAGAAGGTAGGATGCCGGAAAATCTTGTCGTCCGCCGGGTCGAAGAACGCGCCGCGTTCCTCCGGCTGGGAGGCATGGATATCGCTGGCCAATACGACCCAGACGCTCTCGCCTTCGCGGCGGCGGGTATAGACGTCGCGGGCGTTCTGGATCGCCATTTCGGCATCCACGGCACGCAGGGACCCGGCATGCTTATGGCTCAGGCCCTGACGGCTGCGGACGAAGACTTCCCAGAGCGGCCATTCCTTGGCATTCGTGGACATGCGGTTTCCTTCCTAAGCGTATTTGGTATTCGCGGCTTGTTAGCGCGGCTTGTTATTCAGCTGCGGCGGCGTGCTGCCGCGCCTTGCGTTTTTCGGCATGGGCAATGGCGGCTTCGCGGACCCAGGCGCCGTCGTCATGGGCGGCGCGGCGCGCCGCCATACGTTCCCGCCCGACCGGACCGCCGCCTTTCAGGACAGCCTTGAATTCGTCCCAGTTAATTGGCCCGAAATCGTAGTGGCCGCGGTCCTCGTTCCATTTCAAATCCGGGTCGGGGACGGTTAGGCCGAGGAATTCGGCCTGCGGTACGGTCATGTCGATGAAATGCTGACGCAGGTCGTCGTTGGAGCGGCGTTTGATCTTCCATTCCGTGCTCTGGTTGCCGTGCGTCGACTCGCTGTCATGCGGGCCGAACATCATCAGCGACGGCCACCACCAGCGGTTCAACGCGTCCTGCGCCAGTTTTTTCTGAGCCGGGGTGCCCTGGGCCAGCTTGATCATGATTTCGTAGCCCTGGCGCTGGTGGAAGCTTTCTTCCTTACAGATGCGTTCCATCGCGCGGGCATAGGGACCGTAGGAACAGCGGCACAGCATGACTTGATTGACGATGGCCGCGCCGTCGACCAGCCAGCCGATCGCCCCGACATCCGCCCAGGTCGGGACCGGATAGTTGAAGATGGACGAATATTTGGCGCGTCCGTCCAGCAGGGCTTCAATCGTTTCCTCGCGGCTGGTGCCCAAGGTTTCGCAGGCGCTGTAGAGGTAGAGCGCGTGCCCGGCCTCGTCCTGGATCTTGGCCAGCAGGACCGCCTTGCGTTTCAGGGTCGGCGCGCGGGTCAGCCAATTGCCTTCGGGCAACATGCCGACGACTTCGGAATGCGCGTGTTGGGAAATCTGTCGGACCAGCAGTTTGCGATACCTGTCGGGCATCCAATCGCGGGGTTCGATCTTCTCCTCCCGGTCCAGCAACGCCTGGAAACGCGCCGCGCCGGATTCATCCTCCGGCGACAGATGGGCTTGGTCGCTCATCCCATTTCTCCCTAAAGCGGGTTGTTCTGCTTTCTGACTAACATGATACACTTTTTTTAAATTAGTTCAATATATCGTATCATATCGCACCAGCGATTGATTGTTGTCGGTTTCTTCGACCGAATACAATTTATTTTCAGTGACTTAAGAGTGTCCCGGTTTCCAGTCCGTCGGCCAGGTCGGCCCGAGGTCTTCCAAGGCGACCGTCAATTTTTCGACATCCAGACGGATCGCGCCGTCGCCGGAAAAGGTTAGGACGACGGTGCCGTCGTGATAGGCGATGGCCAAAAGGGATAGGAGCTTATCGCGCGCGCGGCCGTCGATGCCGCGGCGGGCGACCTTGCGGACGAAATCGAAACGCAGGCCCGAATGGACACGGGCATAGGGCGGTGCACCGTCATCCCGTTCCCAGCAGAACCGGTTCAGCGCCAGGATGAAGCTGCCCTCATCCGCCATGAAACGCATATCGGCAAGCGGCACCAGGGAATCCTGCACCATGCCCGACAGGATGCTGAGATCCTCCAGGTCGTAGGCGCGCAATTTCAGGGGTTTTTCCCCGTCCCGCATAGTCGATTTCCCCCAACGATACTCGCCGAACGATACAAAGCGTGGCGTCCGATGTCGAGGTATACGGTGTCGCGGGGCGGCTAACCCTTTTTCGGGTCGCCGTTTTTCGCGATCCAGTCGTCGTAGACGGGACGGCCCATCTGAAACTGATCCGCCGTCTTCGTGTACCAACCGCTACCGTAAGTCCGTCCGATCATGTGCAGGGCCGGTGTGTCGACATAGGCCTTGTCGGCATCCAGGATATATTCGTCTTCGATCCGAATGCCGACCACGCGGCCGACGACCAATGTCTGCCGAGGACCGGTGACCAACGATGTCAGATTGACGCATTCGAAAGAGACGGGCGATTCCGCAATCTGCGGCGGCTTTACGAGTTGCGACGGGCGCTGCGTCAGGCCGGCAATGTCGAATTCGCTGACGTCGCGGGGTGCGTCGATACAGCTTATATTCATTTTCTCCGCCACCGCCTCATTCACCAGATTCACGACGAATTCGCCGGTCGTGAGGATATTATGGGCGGAATCCTTGAAGCCGCGCTTGGCATCTTTCTGAATGCCGATCACGACGGTCGCCGGATCGCTGCCCATCACGTTGAAGAAGCTGTAGGGGGCGGCGTTCGCCACCCCGTCCTCCGACAGCGTCGATACCCAGGCAATCGGCCGGGGAACGACGGTGGAGGTCATCAGCTTGTAGGCGTTTTGCGGTTCGATCCGGCTAACGTCGAAGAACATGAAATCGCTTCCTTTCCGGGTGGCGTCAGCCGACCTTTACCACGGGATGGCGGATCGTGCCGATGGCTTCGACATGGGCTTCGACGACATCGCCCGGCCACAGCCATTCCTGCGGGTCGCGGCCCGCGCCGACGCCTTCCGGCGTGCCGGTCGCGATGATGTCGCCCGGTTCCAGCGTAATTCCCTGGGAAATATCGGAAATCAGGGTCGGGATTTTGAACAGCATGAACTTGGTGTTCGAGTTTTGCTTTTCCACGCCGTTGACCGTCAGCCACAGGTTCAGGTTCTGCGGATCGGCGATTTCATCGGCCGTGACGATGCAGGGGCCGAAGGGGGCGTAGGTATCCATGCCCTTGGAATAAATCCACTGTCCGGCGCGGCGATTGTCGCGGGCGGAGACATCGATCATCACGCTATAGCCGAAGACGTGGCGCAACGCGTCGTCTTCCGTCACGCGGCGGGCGGTGCGGCCCATGATGACGGCCAGTTCGACCTCCCAGTCCAGTTGTTGGGTGATCGCGGCGTTGTGTTCGATCGCGTCGCCCGGCCCGATCACGGTCGTCGGCGGTTTGGAAAAGATCACCGGCTGGGTCGGCAGGTCCTTCGACGTGTCCAGCGTACGGCTGGATTCCGCGACATGTTCCAGATAGTTCAAGCCGATCCCGAAGATGTTCTTGCGGGGACGGGGGATGGGCGCCAGCAATTTGACGTTTTCGATGGGCAGGGCCGAACCGATGGGCCAAGTGCTGCGGCATTCGTCCAGAGCGTCGGAAATCCGGGCCAATGCCGCCGGGCCCAAATCGATCAGGTCCAGCATCGTATCCGGAAAGTCCTCGCCCATCACCGCACCCAGATAGGCGACGTCCACGACAAGGCCTTCTTCAATCACGCCCAGACGGGCCGCGGCATCCACTGTCGGCCGGAAAGTAACCAGTTTCATCTTCTATCCCTACTTTTTTAGATTAGTCGATCAGCGGCTGGTGGCCGCCATTGTCGCCGAAGGCTTCCTCGCGATAGAGGCCGAGCGCCCGCATTACCGGTAGATCGTTGAAGCAGAACAGGCAGGCATCCTCGCTGTCGGACGCATTGGCATGTTCGTGCCAGGCCCAGGACGGAACGCAGAAGATATCCCGTTCCGACCATTCGAACTTCTTACCGTTGATCACGGAATAGCCGGAGCCTTTGGAACATTGGTACAGGTAACTGCCGGTATGCCGGTGGGCCTTGGTTTTCTCACCCGGACGCAGCATCTGCATGCTGGCGCCGGTGGTCGGCATCACCGGGCCGCCGGTGACCGGGTTTATGTAGTTCATCATGATCCCGTCATAGGGCGACCCGTCACTGGTATCCGCCAAACGGGACAGCGCTTCATAGGTCGGTTCCCATTCGTATTTGAACATCGGGGAATAGGGTTTGTCCCAAGCGCCGCCAAGAGGAGAGTTCGCCGGTGTCAGACCGGGATTGCCCCAGGCCTTCGTCATATCGTCGACCGGATAGTTCGTCGCTTGCGAAAGATCGGGATGCACCTCGTAGAAATTCGCTTCCAGGCAATTGACCAGCGGAATGTCCAACCCGTCCTGCCAGATGCAGGGGGCGCCGTCTTCGGATACGCCGTGTTCGTGCCAGGTGCCGTTCGGCGTCAGCACGAAATCGTTGCGGCCCAGCGTCATCTTGTGGCCATCCACAATAGTATAGGCGCCGGACCCTTCCATGATGAAACGCAGGGCGGAGGCGGAATGCCGATGCGCGGAGGCGCATTCCCCCGGATGCATGACCTGAAGCCCGGAATAAATCCAGCCGACCGCCGCGGCGACTTCCTTGCGGCCCGGATTTTCCAGATAGATGACGCGGCGGCCCGCCTTTTCCGGTGTCACCAGATCGACGGATCGCAGGACATGATCGCGCAGGTCGTTGTAGCGCCAGATCATCGGCACCGATTCAGATTTCGGCTCCCAGGGTTCGATCTTGTTCGCGACGGTCCATAAGGCCCCCGCGCTGAGCTGTTCCAACTCGTTATAATAGGCGTCCAGTTCCGGTGAATCCTCGACATTCGCCCGCCCGGCAACGTCCTCGCGATAGTTCTGTCGGGTCGACGGCATGGTCGTGCCTCCCTCAAAATGCCCTTTGTTGTCGAAAGAGTGACGGTCGACGCGGATATTGTAAACAAAATTTTCGAAAATCTTGTTTATTTGCGAAAATATGAGTAGAAAGTTGGCCGAAGGAGCAACAATCCATGTCTCAGGTTTCGCCGTCCCCCTATGCCGACATTGCGGTCGGAATAACGCCCGATACCGGTAAGCGGACCCTGGCGGATACGGTCTATGACCGGATGCGCTGGGACATCGTGCGGGGCGAGCTGCCGCCCGGCATGCCGTTACGCCTGGAACAGTTGAAAGATCGCTACAGCGCCGGTTTCTCGCCCTTGCGGGAAGCGTTGAACCGGTTGCAGGGGGAACGGCTGGTCGTTTCGCAATCCCTGCGCGGATTCGTCGTCGCGCCACTGTCCCGAGACGAAATGAACGACGCCATCGACGCGCGTATCCTGGTTGAGGGGGAGGCCTTGCAGCGGGCGATCCGAAACGGCGGCGACGCATGGGAGGCGGAAATTCTGGCCGCCGCCCACGAACTGACGAAATCCCTGCGCCGAGCGTCGGATGGATTTGATGTCGACATGACGGATCTGGAACGCCGACACCGCCGGTTCCACCACGCATTGATCGCGGCCTGCGGATCGACGCGGCTGCTGCGCATGGCGGATACGCTGTATATGGAAACCGAACGCTATCGCCTGACGGCACTGCACCGATCCGTCGATCTCGGCGAACGGGACGTTTGTACGGAACACGAAGCCTTGGTCCGTGCCGTCTTGGCGCGGGACGAAGATGCCGCCGCGGCGCTGTTGACCGAACACTATCGCGATACGGGCCGCCAGATGGAGTCGGTGCTTACCGCCTGATGCATCACTTGATCCCGGCGCGCATGAAGCTCTGCACGAATTGGCGTTGGAACAGCAGGAACGCGATGAGCAGCGGGCCTGAGGTCATCAGCGTCGCCGCCGTGATGATCGACCAGTCGATCCCCTGATCGACGGAGGAAAAGACCGACAGACCCACCGTGACAGGTCGTGTTTCGACGGAATTCGTTACGATCAGCGGCCATAGGAAATTGTTCCAATGGTAACTGACGGACACCAAGCCGTAGGCGAGGTAGGTCGGTTTGGCGAGCGGAACATAGACCTTCCACAAGATGCCGAGCGTTCCGGCCCCTTCGATGCGGGCGGCTTCCTCCAACTCCTTTGGGACGGTCATGAAGGTCTGGCGCAGCAGGAAGATGCCGAAGCCCGACGCGACATAGGGCAAGGCGATGGCGGCGATCGTATCGATCAGGCCCAGGACGCGCATGGTCTGATAGTTTTCGACGATCAGCATTTCCGGCATGACCAGCAATTGCAGCAGCACCAGCGTGAACAGCAGCGTCTTGCCGGGAAACTCGAACCGCGCGAAGGCATAGGCGGCGAGGGTGCACAGCACGAATTGGCTGAGCGTGACCATCGTCACCAGCATCACCGTGTTGACGAAATAATGCGCGAAGGGTGCGGCGTTCCAGGCATTGACGAAGTTCTGCAGCGTCAACGGCGCGAAGGGTTCGAAGCGTGTGGCATAGGCGCCGGGATGGAACGCGGTCCAAACCGCGTAGATCAGAGGCAGGAACCACAACAGGCCGAGGGCCCAGGCCCCGATCGTGTTCAGAATCCTGTCGTAACGGCTGGTATCGACGGCGATTTCCATCGTGTCCACGCTCATCGGTAATGCACCTTTCGATCGACCAGGAAGAACTGCCCGATGGCGAGCACGGACAGCAGGACCAGCAGGGCGATGGTGGCGGTCGCCGCATGCGCCGTATCCCAGAATTTAAACCCGGCCTCATAGATGTAATAGAGCAGCAGGGAGCTGGCATTGTCCGGCCCGCCTTCCGTCATCACGAAGATATGGTCGACCAGACGGAAGGAATTGATGACCGCGTTCACCGACACGAATAGCGTCGTCGGCATCAGCAGCGGGAATGTCACGCGCCGGAAAAAGGTCCATCGGCTGCTGCCTTCGATGGCGGCGGCCTCACGCAGGCTGGGCGGGATCGTCTGAAGGGCGGCGAGATAGAAGATCATGAAGAAGCCTGCTTCCTTCCAGACGGCGACGACCATGAGCGCGCCCAGGACCGTGTCGGGATTGCCGAGCCAGTTCGCCTCGCCCGCGCCCCAGAGGCCGCGGACCTGATCGATGAAGCCGAAGCCCGGCGTGTAGAAGAAAAGCCAGATATTGGCGACGGCGATCAGCGGCAGCACGGTCGGTGCGAAATAGGTCATGCGCACGAAGCCGCGGCCATGCAGCTTGCTGTTCACGAACAGCGCCATGATCAGCGCCAGCGCCACGGAAACCGGAATGGTGATCCCGGCATAGAGCAGGTTGTTGTACAGGACCTGCCAGAACTTATCGTCCGTCAGCAGGGTTTGGTAATTTTCCAGGCCGACGAATTTCGCCGATCGCTTGCCGCGCGGCGTCGAAAAGAAACTGGCCCAGAAGGTCACGACCGCCGGATAGTGGGTGAAGGCGAAAAGCAGGATCAGTGCCGGGCTTAAGAGCAGCCAGCCGTGGATCCATTCGCGCCGTCCCATCATGTCCGAATTCCTTATCGAAAACCCGCGTCCCGGCGGCGCGGGTAAGGCGCCGCCGGAAGTTGGGAGTAGCTAAGACTTAGCGATAATCCGCCAGAACCTTGTCGGCTTCGGCCTGGGCGTTCTTCAGGGCTTCTTCCGCCGACATCGTGCCGGTGATCGCGGCTTCCAAAGCATCGTTCAGGATGCCGGTAACGCGCTGGTTCTGATAGGTCGCCAGTTCGGCCACCGCGAATTCAAGCTGCTCGCGGGCGACCAGCGCCTGCGGGAAGCCCTTCACGTAGTCGATCATCGCCTGGGTTTCCCAAGCGGCCGGGCTCGGCGCGACATAGCCGGTCGCGATGGTCCAGCGGGCGGCCTGTTCCGGGGCCGTGATCCACTTGATGAAGTCGAGGGACGCAGCCTTCTGTTCGTCCGTCGAGTCCTTGAAGATGTAGAAGTTGCCGCCGCCGGTCGGGGCGCCGCGACGCTTGTGGGCCGGCAGCATGGCGACGCCGAAATCGAACGGCGCGTTTTCGCGGACGTTGGTCAGGTTACCCGTGGTCGTCCACATAATGGCGGCCTGGCGCTCGAAGAAGGCCTTCGGCGTGGCACCCCATTCGATGATGCCCGGCTGCATGATGCCGTGCTTCTTGGACAGGTCGACCATGAAGTTCAAGGCTTCGACAACCTTCGGATCGTCGAAGTTGGTCTTGTTGCCGGCGTCGTTGGCCAGGATCACGTCGTTTTCCGTGGTCAGGCCCTGAAACAGCCAGTAGGGGAAGCCGGAGGACGGGATGCGCAGGCCCCACTGGGTAACCGTGCCGTTGGCGTCCTTCTTGGTCAGCTTCTTGCCGAATTCGACCATTTCATCCCAGGTCGCGGGCGGGAGTTCCGGGTCCAGACCGGCTTCCTTGAAGGCTTCCTTGTTCCAGTACATGACCGGGGTCGAGCGCTGGAAGGGGATACCGTAGGTCTTCCCGTCGGTCATGGAATTGTCCATGAAGCCCGGATAGAAGGAGGTCAGCCACTTCTTGTCTTCATCCGTCGTCGCAACGTCGTCGAAGGGGATGATGACGTCTTCGTCGATCAGGGTGAACATGTCGACCGACAGGATCACGGCCAATTGCGGCGGGGTGCCGCCGCGCGCCGCGGTCAGGGTCTTGGTGATCGTGTCCTGATAGCTGCCGGCATAGACGGCGTCGATTTTGACGTCCGGATGAGCTGCCGCATATTCGTCGGTCAGTTCCTGGATCGTCGTCGCGGCCTTACCGCCGACGGCGACCGGGAAGTAGAATTGAAGGTCGACGGCAAAGGCGGTGCTGGCCATCAGGCCCGACAGCGCGGCGGCGCCGAGACCGGCCCCAACTTTTCGCATGAAAGACATTGGTTTATGCTCCTTTTGTCTTCGGTTTACGAGATCACTTGCTAACCAAGGCATTGGACCGTTCGGAACTTTTAGCGGAGGGCCGAACGGTCCTTTCTATGACGACGCCATCTGCTTGGCGGCGTCATGTTTCGGTGTCGGCGCGGAGCCCTGTCCCGTTAGGGGAAGACGCTCGCCGTTGACGGAATTGAACAGATGCATGGCCTCGTCGCCCCAGCCGAGGCGCAACCGGTCGCCGGGTTTCATCCCGGCATGGCGGGGCAGGCGGGCGGTCAGCACGGCCTCCCCCAATCGGCAATCGACCAGATTGTCCGCGCCCAGATATTCCACGGCTTCCACGACAGCCTCGATGCCCGACGGGTCGCGGCGGATATCCTCCGGCCGGACGCCCAGCAGCGCGGTGTCGCCCTGCGCGGGATCAATGGCCAGCGGTAGGGGCGCATCCGTGCCCGGTATCGTCCAGCCGCGCAGGCCGCGCTTCAGCTCGATCAGGTTCATCGGCGGCGTGCCGATAAAGCGGGCAGTGAAGGCGCTGGCGGGCCGGTCATAGATATCGGTCGGGGTGCCGACCTGTTCGATGCGTCCGCCATTCATCACCACGATACGGTCGGCCATGCTGATCGCTTCCGCCTGATCGTGGGTGACATAGACCATGGTCAGGCCCAGCTTCTGCTGCAGCGCGCGCAGCTCCACACGCATTTCATGGCGCAGCTTGGCGTCCAGGTTGGACAACGGCTCGTCCATCAGGCAGATCGGCTTTTCCGCGATGATCGCGCGGCCCAAAGCGACGCGCTGCTGCTGCCCGCCGGACAGTTGGTTGGGCTTGCGGTCCAGCAGCTCCTGCAATCCCAACAGTTCCGCGACCCGGCGCAGGCGCACGGCGCGTTCGACCGGCGGCACCTTGCGGACCTTCAGGCCGAACAGGATGTTTTCCTCCACATTCAGATGCGGGAACAGGGCGTAGGATTGGAAGACCATGGCGATGCCGCGATCGGTCGGCGGGCGGCGCGTCATGTCCTTGCCGTCGATCAGGATACCGCCGTCGCTGGCCGCCTCCAGCCCCGCGATCAGGCGCAGCGTCGTCGACTTGCCGCAGCCGGACGGGCCCAGCAGGACCGTGAACTTCCCGGCCTCCGCCGTGAAGGATACGCCGTCGACCGCCGCTGTTTCTTTCCCCGCCTTGTCTCGCCAGACCTTGCTGAGGTGCCGGATATCGATAGTGACCCCGGTCTTGTTGGCCCCGCTCATGCCGCTTCCTCTTCACCGCAATAGATGACCTGCCGCCCCGCCTTGCGCAGCATCGCCGCGATGCCGGGCGGCGGGGTGCCGTCGCAAAAAATTACATCCGCTTCGTCGATCAGGCCGCCGCGCACATGACCGGCGCGGCCGAATTTGCTGGCGTCGAGGATCAGGAAGGATCGGCGGCTGTTGCGCCGGATCGCCTCGCGCACCTGCACTTCCTCTTCATGGAAATCCATCAACTCGCCCGTGGCATCGACCCCGCCGACGCCGTAGATGCCGATATCGACCTTGTAGCGGGCGAAGAAATCCTCCACCGCGCTGCCGACCACGTCGCGTTCGGCAGAGCGCAGCGGCCCGCCGGGGATCGTGACCTCCGCCGTCGGAATGGCGCAGGCGGTCAGGGCCGCCATGATGTTGTTGGTATAGACCTTCAAATGAAGATGCGCCGACAGGGCATGGATCACCAATTCCGGCGTCGTCCCGATGCTGACGGCAACGCTGGCCCCGTTCGGGACATGCCGCGCCACGGTCCGCGCGATACGCTGTTTCGCGTCGAAATTCAGGATACGCCGTTGACCGAAGCTCAGATTGGCCGTCGGAACCGGCAATTCGACCCCGCCATGCCGCCGTTTCAGAACGCCCAGTTCCGCCAGTTCCGAGATATCGCGCCGGATCGTCTGGGTCGTGACGTCAAAATGCGTCGCCAGGTCGGCCACGGTCTGAAACCCGCGCTCCCGCACCCGCTCCGCAATCTGCGCCTGCCGCTCCGTAATATCCCCGACCATCGCCCCCGGCCCAAAACCCGATCCGCATATCTTGAGGGCAGCAGGAATACAGTCCGGCCATGACACGACCGCTTCGATTTCATGACATTCGAATGAATGTTCGGATGAACATGGCGACGTTTAAGGAAGTGCCGACCATAGGGACGGATAGGTCGCGACGACGCCAAACGGATCGATTGTCAAAACTGCTTCATACGAATGCTCCGGAGAAACATACCAATATTCGTTTTCCGCAATCCGTCGATACATCTGCCTTAGTGGCTTCCAAGACCAATCCGTGACGTCCAACCACACGGCGGTCGATTCAGCCTCCTCGCCGATGGCGAGGTTCAGGCGGCGGATGGCGATTGTGTTGGTGGCGGGGGTGAAGCCCAGATCGACGTCGAACAGGCCGTCGGTGCCGTCGATATGCCGGCCGTTTACGGTCCATTTGCCGTTAGGCGCGCGGTTCAGGTCGATATGGATGTCTCGGTCCCCTTGCCAGCCGACGATACGGGCGCTTCGGGATATCCAGTCGTCGGTGCAGAGGACAGAATAGGTCAGACTGACGACCGTGCTGTTTTCCCGATAGGACGCGGTTCCCTGGATTTCCCAGCCGTCGCCCATCGGGCGGAAGCGGCAGGCCTCCATCCCGTCCATGTCCAACCGGTTCCAAAGGACTGTCCGTTCCTGCCGCATGTATCGCGCCATCCGTATCGTCTGCCGTTAGAATGATGAATCCGGCCATAAGTGGCAGCGAACCAATGGCGGGTTGAAAGTCTATACCTTCGACATCGATTTCGCCTATAGCGGCCGCAGGATTCCATGCGGTTCGAATGCCCGCCATCTACAAGGATATGTCCAACACGGTCCTCTGCACCATCGACGTTCCCGGCGGCGATTCCACCTGCGCCTATAACGGCCGCGTGTTGACGATCAACGGAAAGGAATTCGTTCGGGAGTAGAGATGCCGTTCCTCTCTCGAATTCCGGAGGCGCATCGTTAGTCAGGGTTGGACGGTCTGTGTCGGCTGTTCCTCGGCCCAGGTCAGCAAGGCGTCCAGCGCAGGACACAAGGCCTGCCCCCAATCGGTCAGGGCGTATTCCACTTTCGGCGGAACTTGATGGTAAACAATACGCCGAACGATACCGTCCGCTTCCATTTGGCGAAGTTGCTGGATCAACATCTTTTGAGAAATTCCCTGAATCCCGCGTTCCAGTTCTGAGAACCGCTTTATTTGACCGCCGAACAAATGAAAGAGAATGATAAGCTTCCATCGTCCTTCGAGAAGTTTAAGAGCATGTTCAACACCTTCAGCCGCCGTCTCGCGGGTGTAACTGTGTTTGGAACCCTTTGAAGGTTCGGTCTCGGGCAGCTTGTTTTCCATTAACTTACCTTCTCGTAAGTACCATACTTTTTTGTCGGTACTTGTTATCGGGTAACGTTATGTCGATCTTTCGTTCCGTACAACGGATATGCGCTGTTTCCGGCGCGGAATGGAAGGATACGTCATGCAGACCACATTACCTGATCCTATCTCCCGATACTTTGCCGCTGATAAATCGGACGGCGCAGCGGTGGCTCAGTGCTTTACGGAAACTGGACGCGTTACCGACGAGAAGCAGACCTATCGTGGGCGCGATGCCATTCGGAAATGGCGTGAGGAGGCTACAAGCCAGTACACATATACCGTTGAACCTTTTTCGGTACGAACCGACGGTGAGGCCGTCATCGTGACCGGCCATGTATCCGGGAACTTCCCGGGCAGCCCCGTGGACCTTAAATACCGATTTGTCCTGGCCGACGGCGAAATCGATTCCCTGGAGATCGCGCTATGAGCTTTTCTCTAGAACTCGAAGGGCGTCTTGCGTTGGTGACAGGCGGGACAAAAGGCCTTGGTGCGGCTGTTGTGAATATTCTGGCCCAAGCGGGGGCTAGGGTTGTAACGACGGCCCGAACCGTCCCGGACGTATTTCTGGATAACGTGCACTACGTTGCCGCTGATTTGACCTCGCCAGATGGATGCGATGCGGTGGCTGAGGCGGTCAGGGAGCATTTGAGCACCATCGATATAATCGTTCATGTCTTGGGCGGGTCCCAAGCCCCGGCTGGCGGATTTGCCACTTTGGACGATGACGTCTGGATGCGGGAAATTAACCTGAACCTGATGCCCGCAGTCCGGCTCGATCGCGCCCTCCTACCGCTAATGATCGGGCAAGGGACGGGGGTCATTGTCCATGTTGCCTCCATCCAGCATCTGCTGCCGTTGCCGGAGTCGACGACGGCCTATGCCGCTGCGAAGGCTGCCCTTTCGACCTACAGCAAAAGTCTATCCAAAGAAGTCGCACCGAAAGGCATCCGAGTGCTGCGCGTGTCGCCTGGATGGATTGAGACGGAAGCTGCGGAACATCTTGTCGAGCGTATCGCCAAGGAAGCAGGAACGGACAACGAGGGAGGTCGGCGGATCATTATGGACGCATTGGGCGGTATTCCTCTGGGACGGCCGGCAAAGCCGTCGGAAGTTGCGGACTTGATCGCGTTTCTGGCATCGCCGAGGGCGGGCGCAATCACCGGGTCCGATTTCGTGATCGACGGCGGCACTGTGCCGACGGCGTGATATGCGCGTTGCGCCCGCTATCCTGTAGCGGCGACCCTGGGCGCGAATAAAATAGCCGCCGAGACCTGTTTGGCCCCGGCGGCTTTCGTCTCTGCCGATGACGTCGCGGCTTAAGACTTCATGCGCGCATTGGTCGGGTCGTAGAGGGATTTCATGCCGATGCCTTCGACTTTGACTGGGAATTTCTGGTCGAAATATTCGATCTCCAGTTCCAGGCCTTCCTGGCAATAGTCGTGGGGCAGGTAGCCCATGGCGATGTTCTTGCCGACCGACGGGCCGTAGGCCAGCGAGGTCGTGTAGGACCGGCGGCCCTTACTGTCGATCAGGACCTCGTTGGTTTTCGGATCGACGATCGGGCAGCTGCCCATCATGAAGCGGGCGACGCCGTCCTTGTCGATGTTGTCGGTCACCGTCATCGTGCACAGCATGGCCGCCTGATGCGGCAGGTCGCGCTGGGCGATGTTGGCGTCCTTGCCGCGAAAGTCGGCGGCTTTCACCTTCGGACGGGCCAGGCCTGCCTCAAGCAGGTTATATTCGGTCAGCAGGTCCGCGTTCTGCAGACGCAGGCTCTTTTCCAGACGGCGGCTGTTGGCATAGGTCTCAACGCCGATCGGGGTGATGCCGACCTCGCGGAACATGTCCCAGAGCGCCAGGCCATACGACATGGAGAAGTGCAGTTCCCAACCCTGTTCCCCGACATAGGAGATGCGGAAACCCTTCACCGGAACGCCGCGCAGGGTGAAGTCCTTGCAAGCGCCGAAGGCGAAGTTGTCAAGGTCGAGCCCGGCCGGATCGTCGGCCAATTGCTTCAGCGTCTCGCGGGCATTCGGTCCCCAGACGCCGATGCAGCCGTAATGGTCGGTGCGGTCTTCGACGAAGACGTCCCATTCCTTGTCCTGGGCCATGCGGCGCAGATAGGTGGCGTCGCGGTTCCCGGCATCGCCGCCGTCGATCATCTGGAAGCGGTTTTCGCCCAGACGCAGGACGGTCAAATCCGCCATCACCCCCCCGGTATCGTCCAGGAAGTTGGTGTAGACGCCCTTGCCCACGGCGGTATCGCCCGCGACCTTGGAGGAGGAAACATATTCCATCAGCGTCGCGGCATCGCGGCCCGTGATGTCATAGATGGCGAAGTGAGACAGGTTCACCATGCCGACATTCTCGGAAAGCTCCAGATGTTCGGCGTTGGAGACGCGCCAGAAATGGCGGTTGTCCCATTCGTTTTCGCGCACCGGCACGCGGTCGGCGTATTTTTCCAACAGGTGATCGTTGCAGGCGTAACCGTGGGCGCGTTCCCAACCGGCGATTTCCATGAAATGCGCCCCCAGTTCCTTTTCCCGCAGATAGTACGGGGCGGTGCGCAGGTTGCGACCCTTGGAATAGGGTTCGCGGTTATGGACCGGCGGGTTGTAAATCTTGAACGCGGATTCGAAGCAGCGGTCGTAGATGTATTTCTCCGACTTCTGGATCGGATAGAAGCGCGCGTAATCGATGGCGTGATGGTCGATATGGGTGCGGCCGTCCGTCATCCAGTCGGCGATCAGCTTACCCGTGCCGGGGCCGTCCTTGACCCAGACCGACACGCCGTACCACAGACCACGGACAGTCGGGGATTCCCCAATGGACGGGCCGCCGTCGGCGGTGACTTGCAGCAGACCGTTGAAGGAATGTTTCTCGTTGTAACCCAACTCGCCCAGGATCGGCGTCAGTTCAAGGGCGCGTTCCAGCGGCTCCATGATCTGTTCCATGTCCAGATCGCGCTGGGACGGGGACAGGCGGGCTTGTTCCTTTTCCAGGATATCGCGCGGGTGAACCAGACGCGGTTCCTTTTCTTCGTAATAGCCCCATTCGATTTGGCCGCCTTCGGTCGTTCCGGCGGCGCCCGTGTCGCGCAGATAGGCGGAGTTGCCCTGGTCGCGCAGTAGCGGATAGCCGATTTCCTTGCCCGTGCCTTCGAATTCGTTATACGGCCCGAAGAAGGTCAACGGGTGGTCGACCGGCATGACCGGCAGGTCTTCGCCCGCCATTTCGGCGATCAGACGGCCCCAGAGACCGGCACAAACGACGACCTTGGAAGTTTCGATATAGCCGCGCGTCGTGTGCACGCCCTTGATCTTGCCGTCTTCGATATCCAGGCCGGTGCAGGGCGTGTTCGGGATGGTTTCCAGCTTGCCGCTATCCACGGCTTCCTGGACCAATTCGCCCGCGACCGTCTGGGACCGCGGCACGACAAGGCCCGCATCCGGGTCGTAAAGCGCGCCCTGGATCACGTCTTCTTCCAGAAGCGGCATCATTTCCTTCGCTTCCTTGGCGGAGATCATGCGCACGCGGTTGCCGAAGGCACGGCCGGAGCTGACGCGGCGTTCCAGTTCGCGCATACGCTCGTCGTCGTCCTTGCGCGCAACCTCGATCCCGCCGATCCGTTCATAGCGGCCACGGGATTCGAAGAAGTCGATGGAATACTTCGTCGTGAACATCGTGATCGGATCATGCATCGTGTTGAAGCAGAAATCCGAAGCATGACCGGTGGAGCCGATATCCGTCGGAATGCCCGACTTGTCGATGCCGATGATGTTTTCCCAGCCGCGTTCGATCAGGTGGTGGACCACCGACGCGCCGACGATGCCGCCCAGGCCGATGATGACGACATCTGCCTTTTTATGGAACTGCGCCATTAATACCGTCTCCGTACTAGAAGAATTTGCGTAAGACTGGACCGCCGCGAGTGACCCTGGCGCCAACCGGTCGCAGAATGATCAGAACGCGACCGCCCGGCTTTCGAAAATGCGACGCCGACGGTAAATCCTACGTCACAAGCGGGTGTCGCGGAAGCACCGGGGAAAGCAAAGGGGAACGCGCACCATTCGACAGATATCGAAACTTGTATCACTATACCCGCATAACGTGGGAACGCCGCCAGAGATCGCGAAGGTTTCGGATATGGGACTCACCGAGGATGTCCGTCGAATTATCGACGCGGATCGGGATTGGATGCGGCAGCGTTTCCTGATGGATACGCCCTTTCCGCCGCAGATCGTCTGGCATCCCGATCCGGACAGCCTTCCCTTCCCATTGCTCACCAGCTTCGTCAGGTCTTGGCGCGACATGCCCAGGGTGGATGGGGGGCTGCCGTCCGTTGATGACTTTGATATCGTCGATTTCCGGAAACCCATGAAATATCTGATGTATCTGGACGTGTTGGACGGCGGCGCGGATTTCCAGTATCGGGTTTACGGCACCGGCATTTCACAGGTATCGGGCTTCGACTTGACCGGAATGAGGTTGAGCGAGACCCATATCCCGCCGGTGACGCGCGATTTCATGATGGCTTGTTATGGTGCGGTCGTATCGCGGCGAGATCTGTTGTTCACGGAGCACCATCCCCCGGTCCATTTCAAGATCGCCACATGGTCGCGCGTGCTGGCGCCGCTGGTCGATGCTACCGGTGCGGTCGCGCGGATTGTCGCGATCAATTATCCGGATCGGCTGCGTGATCCGACGGACGGTGTTCGCCCATTAACGCCCTGACTCGTGTCGAAACGAATGCGGCGATGACGCGGCTTGACGAAAAGGAAGTCGCGAATACGAACGTCCTGAAGCGCCCTTCGGGCGATAAAGAGGGCGCTGGCAGCGACGGTATTCCAATGAAGAGTCCGTCGAGGTCTGTTTCTTGTTATTTGGGATGGTCGATCGGTCGGTGTTCGCAAAACGCCGGGACAGATCTGAAAGGGACGACAATGAGTGAGGAAATGGTCGCGTCGGAACAGGCGGAATCGGGAAGCACGGGCGGCGGACGCCGCGCGGCGCGCGGCGGCGGTCGGGCGGCCCGGCAGGCGGCACGGGCCAGCGCGGGTAAGACGGCGCCCGCTTATATCACTCGGCAGATCGGCTATTTCGATCTTCTGAACGAAGAAACCCTGGATCTGATCGAACGCAACGCCGACACGGTGCTGGAGGAGATCGGCCTCGATTTCCGCGGCGATGAGGAAGTGCTGCAGATGTGGCGCGACCAAGGCTGCGACGTTCGCGGCGAACGCGTTCACTTCCCGAAAGGCCTCTGCAAAAAGCTGATCCAAGACACGGCGCCGTCGCTGATCACCCAGCATGCCCGCAATCCGGAGCGTACCGTGAAGATGGGCGAGGGCAATACGGTCCTGGTTCCGGCCTATGGCCCTCCCTTCGTGCGCGACCTCGACAAGGGCCGCCGCTACGGCACGATCGAGGATTTCCGCAATTTCGTGAAGCTGGCCTATATGTCGACGGGTCTGCACCATTCCGGCGGAACGCTGTGTGAGCCGGTGGACGTCCCGGTGAACAAGCGTCACCTGGACATGGTCTACAGCCATATGCGCTGGTCCGATAAGCCGTTCATGGGCTCCGTCACGGCGCCGGAGCGCGCGCAGGACACGGTCGATATGTGCAAGATCCTGTTCGGCGCCGATTTCGTCGATCAGAATTGCGTCGTCATCAACCTGATCAACGCGAACTCTCCCATGGTTTGGGACGACACCATGCTGGGCGCGTTGAAAGTGTATGCGCGCAATAATCAGGCAACGGTGATCTCGCCCTTCATCCTGTCCGGCGCGATGAGCCCGGTGACGATTATTGGCACCCTGACGCAGCTTTATGCCGAAGCGCTGGCGGGCATGGCGTTGACCCAGGTTTGCCGCCCCGGCGCGCCGGTCGTCTTCGGTACCTTCGCATCGTCCATTTCCATGCAGTCCGGCGCACCGACTTTCGGCACGCCGGAACCGTCGCTGGTCCTGTACGGCGCGGCGCAGTTGGCGCGGCGACTGGGTGTGCCCTTCCGGTCGGGCGGCGGGTTCACGGCGTCCAAGATCGCCGATGCACAGGCAGCCTACGAATCTGCGAACACGTTGCAGACGGCGGCGCTGGGCGGCGTGAACTTCATGCTGCACACGGCCGGCTGGCTGGAAGGCGGCCTGTCCATGGGCTATGAGAAGTTTGTCATGGATGCCGATCAGGCCTCCATGCTGGGCCGTCTGCTGAACGGGCCGGACCTGTCGGAAAACGGTCAGGCGATGGACGCGATCCGCGAAGTCGGTCCGGGCATGCATTATCTGGGCTGCGCGCATACCCAGCGGAACTTCGAAACCGCCTTCTATCGGTCCCCGCTGGCGGACAACAATTCCTACGAACAGTGGGAAGCCGAAGGCAGCCTGGATATGAACCAGCGCGCGAATGCCTATTGGAAGAAACTGCTGCGCGAATACGAAGCGCCGGCCATCGATCCGGCGGTCGACGAGGCCTTGCTGGCGTTCATCGAACAGCGGAAGTCATCGATGCCCGACGCCGCATACTGACGTCGCGCAAAAACGCGTGAACGTATAGGAAAAACGCCCGGCCGATCATTTCGGCCGGGCGTTTTGCTTTTTTGTGCGGGGCTATTCCGGTTTCGCGACCAGGGCCGTGGCGATGGCGGTCAATTCGGCTTCCGCGGCGATCCGGTCGTTGCCCAACCAGGACAGTGCATCCGTGAGATCGGTGAAGGTGTCGGGTTCTTCCGACCCTTCGGTGGAAGCATGGCCCAGCGTAACGATCATACGCATGATGATACGGTCCAGGTTTTCCGGGCAGACGAAGGCCAGTTTGGAAGACGGCTTTTCGCCAAACGGCTCAAAGAACGTTTCTTGATCCGCTTTCCAGATTTCCACGGCGAATTCCGGCGTGATCGTGCTGAGGTCCGCATTGGGCATTATTTGGACCAGTGTATCCGCGCGAAAGGTGTCTCGGGGCTCAAACCCCGGCGACCGAATTTCAGCCAGCATTTGCTTCGGATCGCAAATACCCCAGTGAACGCAATAGACGAGATTGTACTTCGGCAGGTGGCGGATGGCGTAGCCCAATGACGGACGCTCCTAAGCGTTATTCGCTGGTCCCCGCCCCCAAGCACGACCAGTTTAAAAGACACGAGGCGCGGGTGTTACATAAAAAGAACGGCCCGGTCAAACCGGGCCGCTCCGTAACAAACCTTTGGGCAGATCTTATTCGAACCACCAACGTTCGGCGTTCTTGTGACCATCCAGTTCCCAGTTGTTGGCGATTTGATCGGGCAGGCCGATTTTCGCGCTGACGGCGTGGGTGTAGGCCATGAAGATCGGAATGATCGAACCGCAATCTTCGTTGCAGATCGTCTGCATTTCGACATACATCTCGCGACGTTTCGTGGAGTCGAGTTCGGCGCGGGCCATGACAAGCAGTTCGTTGAACCGCGCGTTGTCCCACTTCGACTCGTTCCATTCCGCGCCCGAGGCGTAAATCTGGCTGAAGACCCAATCTTCCGTCGGACGGCCGCCCCAGTAGCTCGCGCACCACGGCTTCGCCAACCAGACGTTCGACCAGTAACCATCATCCGGCTCGCTGACGACGTTGATGTTGATGCCGCACTGCTTCGCCGTTTCGGCATAGAGCTGGCCGGCGTTGATCGCGCCTTCGAAGGCCGTGTCGGCCAGGTGCAGATCGACGCTGAGGCTGTCCAGGCCCGCCTGTTTCAGGTGGAACTTGGCCTTTTCCGGGTCGAACTGACGCTGTGGCAGTTCTTCCTGTGTGGCGCGGTAAATGTTCGCCGGGCCGATCGGATGGTCGTTACCGACTTCGCCCAGACCCTGCAGGATCTTTTCGACCAGTTCCTTACGGTCGATGGCGTATTTCAGGGCAAGACGGACGTCCGGATTATCGAACGGGGCCGTGTCGCACATCATCGGCAGCGTCGCATGCTTGTTACCGAAGGTTTCGAAGACCTTCAGCGTCGGCACCTGACGCATCAGGCTGACCGTGTTCAGGTCGAGGTTCGCGATGGAGTGCAGCTCACCCGTCTGAAGACCGGTGTTACGCGCGTTGGCGTCGGCAACGAACAGCGATTCGACTTCGTCGAACCAAGCGCGGCCTTCTTTCCAGTAGTTCGGGTTGCGCTTCACTTCCGTGCGGACGCCCGGCTCGAAGCTGGTCAGCGCGTAACCGCCCGTACCAACGCCCGATTCCCAGTCGATCGAACCGTCGTCCTTCGCCGGGCAAATACCCAGGTGATAGTCGGACATCAGGAACGGGAAGTCGGCGCTGCCGCCGCTGAGCGTGACCACGACAGTGTCCTTGCCGTCCGCTTTCACGTCGGAAATGTTGGACACGATACCGGAGGCGGCCGATTTGCTGTTTTCACCACGGTGATGGTTCAGGGAGGCGACGACATCCGCCGCTTCCAAGGTCTTGCCGTTGTGGAATTCGACGCCCGGACGGATTTTGAACGTCCAGGTCATCGCGTCCGGCGAGGCTTCCCAGCTGGTCGCCAATTCGCCGACCAACTGACCGTCCGGCGCGATTTCCGTCAGGTTGTTGCGCAGCATGCCGGAGCTGACGTTGATCATGTAGGAATCGAGAATCTGCGCCGGATCCAGCGTATCGCCCGACCCGCCGCCGGTCAGGGCCTGAACGAAACGACCACCCTTTTTCGGGGTCGCGGCCTGTACCTTCTTAACATGGCCGAAGACGGAGCTTCCGGCGACACCGGCACCGAGTGCCGCAACGATGAATCCGCGCCGGTCCAGTTCCCCTTTGGCGAGGGCGCGCTTCATGCGTTCGAATTTATGGAGAAGTTCTCCATCCATTTTCTGAGACATTTAGGTAACTCCCTGTTCCTGTCCGTAAAAAGCCCAGCGGAAGGTAACGCCAAGCGGAGCACGCTGTCAGGTGTTATTCATTCTTGAAAGGTTGAATCAGTTTCACCCGAACGCCTGCCGACCTTTCCGTGATCACAAAGCAAGGCTAACATGTCCGGAAATCAATGCAACATTTCCTGGGGGGACATAATTTGTCGAATTTGGGCATTTCCAGTCTTGGGGAATACGATTTTATCGTCATCGGCGCCGGAACGGCAGGTTGTGTGCTGGCCAATAGGCTGAGCGAAAACACCAAGTATACCGTGCTTTTGCTGGAAGCGGGCGGCAAGGATACCTATCCGTGGATCCATATTCCCGTCGGGTATCTGTTTACCATGGGTAACCCAAGGACGGATTGGCTGTTTAAAACGGAATCGGAACCGGGCCTGAACGGGCGCGCTCTGGATTATCCCCGCGGCAAGGTTCTGGGCGGCTGTTCGTCGATCAACGGCATGATCTATATGCGTGGTCAGGCACGCGATTACGACGGATGGCGGCAGGCTGGAAATCCGGGTTGGGGCTGGGATGACGTCCTGCCGTATTTCAAGAAGTCGGAAGATCATGTCGACGGGCCGTCGGAAGCCCACGGAACGGGCGGCAATTGGCGCGTCGAACATCAACGGCTGCGTTGGGACATTCTGGACGCCTTTCGCGAGGCCGCGATCGAATCGGGCATTCCGGCGACGGACGATTTCAATACCGGCACGAATGAAGGGGTGGGTTACTTCCAGGTCAATCAGAAGCGGGGAATTCGCTGGTCCTCCGCGAAAGGTTTCCTGAAACCGGCCCGGAAGCGTCCGAACCTGAAAGTGGTCACGAAGGCCCATTGCAAGACGCTGACGATAGAGAACGGTCGCGTGACGGGGGTTAAACTGACCGTCGACGGCCGCGACGCGGAAGCGCGCTGCCGGGGAGAGGTCGTGCTGGCCGCCGGGGCCGTTGCGTCGCCCGTCATCCTGCAACGATCCGGGATCGGACCCGGTGCCCTGCTTAAGGACCGGGGCGTCGACGTCCTGCATGAGATGCCTGGCGTCGGCGAAAATTTGCAGGATCACCTTCAAGTCCGGCTGGCATTCAAGGTCGAAGGGGTTCGAACCCTGAACGAAATCAGCCACAATCCGCTGCGCCGTGCGGCGATGGGGATCGAATACGCCCTGTTCCAAAGCGGCCCGTTGAGCATGGCGCCCAGCCAGTTGGGCTGTTTCGTGAAATCCGATCCGGCTCGGGAAACGCCGAATCTGCAATTCCATGTCCAGCCTCTATCGACGGAAAAATTGGGGGAGGCGCTGCATCCTTTCCCCGGCTTCACGGCATCCGTCTGCAACTTGCGTCCCGAAAGCCGGGGCACCGTTACGATGCGGTCGGCGAATCCCTTCGACAAGCCGGTGATCCGTCCGAATTACCTGCAAGCGGTGGGGGACCGTCAGGTCGCGGCGGCGGCGATCCGCCTGACACGCCAAATCGCGAAAGCCCCGGCCTTGCAGAGGTTCAAGGCGACCGAATTCAAACCCGGCCCGGAAATCGACGGCGACGACCAGTTGGCGAAGGCCGCAGGCGACATCGCGACGACGATCTTTCATCCGGTCGGCACCGCTAAGATGGGGCCGTCTTCCGATCCCGACGCCGTGGTCGATCCGACCCTGAAGGTCTATGGCATAGCGGGCCTTCGCATTGCGGATGCGTCGATCATGCCGACGATTACATCTGGGAATACGAATTCCCCTGTCGTCATGATCGCGGAAAAAGCGGCGGATATGATTCTGACGGATGCCCGTGCGTAACAGACAGGCGCGGGGCCGACGATGATTTGGGATACGGTTGCGGCGGCGGGCGGGCTGTTCCTGTCCGCCTTCACCGCTGCGACGATCCTGCCGATGCAGTCGGAGGCGGTTTTGGTCGGCTTGCTGGCAGCGGGCTATCCGCCCTGGCTGATGCTTGCCGCCGCCAGTCTGGGCAATATTCTAGGGGCCGTCGTGAACTGGCTTCTGGGCCGATGGGTTGAGCGGTTTCGGGATCGACGCTGGTTTCCCATATCCCCCGAACGCATGGAAAAGGCCGGGCGATGGTATCGACGGACTGGCAAATGGTCGCTGTTGCTGAGCTGGATGCCGATTGTGGGGGACCCGCTGACCGTCGTCGCGGGCATCCTGCGCGAACCTTTTTGGGTTTTCCTGATCCTGGTAACGATTGCAAAGACGGGGCGATACCTTGTTCTTGCCGCCGTGACGTATGAGTTTCTGTGACCATTGTTGTCTTTCGGGATTAAACCTTTGTCGTCTAGGGGCGATAGTCCGGATCGGCGGCAGGGATATCTGTGATCGAAATTTGTCGGGTCCATCCCACGTGGCAGCAAGAAAGTTCAGTGCATGACCTCCTCCCCTCTGTCGGGCGGCTCGTCCGGAACCGGCCAACCTCCCGCCTTTATTCAACGGACCGGCTTGTTTGCCATGGCGGCGGTCTGCGGTCTTGCCGTTGCGAATATTTACTACAATCAGCCGATGATCGGCATTATCGAGGCGGAGTTCGAACAACCGGAGATCACCCGTTTGATCCCGACGGCGACGCAACTCGGCTATGCTCTTGGCCTTTTCTTTCTGTTGCCGGTCGGGGATATCGTCGAACGTCGGCGGTTGATCGTCGGGCAGTTCCTGTTGCTGGCCGTTGCCCTGGTCGGCGCGGCCTTGGCGACGAGTGCTTGGGTTCTGGTCGCGGCCTCTCTGGCGGTCGGTGCGTCTGCCTCCGTCGCGCAACAGATCGTTCCCCTCTCCGCCACCTTGTCGGACCCGGCCCGCAGGGGACGCGCGATCGGAACCGTGATGGCGGGACTGCTGTCCGGGATTCTTCTCAGCCGGACCCTGTCCGGATTTGTCGGCGAACATCTGGGCTGGCGCGACATGTTCTGGGTCGGTGTGCCGCTGGCGTTGGTCAGCGCGGGTTTGATGAGGCGTGTCTTGCCGGTGCTATCGCCTCATACCCCGATGGCGTATGGGAGAGCGCTGCGGTCTTTGGCGAACCTTTGGATGCGACACCGCGAATTGCGGGCCGCCGCCCTTGTGCAGGCCTGTTTGTTCGGGTCTTTCAGTGCCTTCTGGACGATTTTGGCGCTCTACCTCGCCGGGCCGAACTTTGGCTTGGGGGCGGATGTCGCCGGATTGTTCGGTGTCTTGGGCGTCGTCGGCGTCGCGGCCGCGCCCATCGCCGGGAAGCTGTCGGACAAGTACAATCCCCGCGTTACCGTCTGGGCAGGTGTGGCCCTGTGCATCTTCGCCTGGGGGGCGGCTGGCAGTTTCGCTGCGATTGCCGCCCTGATTATCGCCGTGATCGTGATGGATTTCGGGTTCCAGATAGCATTGATTTCGAACCAGCACATCGTCTATTCCCTGGCGCAGGCGGCGCGCGGTCGACTGAACACGATTTTGATGACGGGCATGTTCCTGGGCGGAGCCGCAGGATCGGCTCTATCGACCTATGCCTGGGCTGTCGGCGGATGGGGTGGTGTTTCCATCCTGGGCGTTGGATTGGCCGTCGCGGCATTGGCCGTGATGGCAGTTCATCGCCCGAAAGCGGCCTGAATTCACGTCTCGGTTCCCGCCTCGGTTTTCGCGTCGAAGGCGGCGCGGGCACGCTCTACCGCCGCCATATGCTCCTTGGTCCAGCCGTACAGCGCCATAAAGGCGGGTTGCAGCGTCCGGCCCAGGTCTGTGATTTCGTATTCCACGGCGACGGGGGACACGGGGATCACCCGGCGTTCCACCAAACCGTTGCGTTCCAGGCGGCGTAGGCATTGGGTCAGGGCCTTCTGGGTTATTCCTTCCAGCCGACGCTTTACCTCGTTGAATCTCAGGGGGCCTTCGTCCAGGACGCTCAACACCATCATGGACCATTTGTCCGCAATTTGGTCGAACAGCACCCGGCAAGGGGAGTTGGCGGCAAAGTGTTTTTCACAGGCATGCAGCATGGTGGTTTCCTCATGTATACCTAGGCGACTTAAAGTACCTAATTGAACCCAAGGATAAAAGATATACTTACAGGTCTCCAATCAAGACGGAGACCCAAATGTCCGACCCCTACGACCTTCTTTTCCAACCTTTCAGCCTAGGTTCGCTGACGCTCAAGAACCGTATCGTCATGGCCCCCATGACGCGCAACAAGGCCCAGGACGGTATTCCCGGTCCGGCAAACGCCGCCTATTACCGCCGCCGCGCGGAAGGCGGGGTGGGGCTGATCCTGTCCGAAGGCACGGTGATCGATCGCCCGGCCTCTCGCAACGAAGGCCATATTCCTTTCTTCCACGGTGATGCCGCTCTGGCGGGTTGGAAATCCGTGATCGACGAAGTGCATGATGCCGATGGCCGTATGGCGCCGCAAATCTGGCATACCGGATCGGTTCGCGGCTCCGGCGGTTGGGAACCGCCGGTACCGGTCGAAAGCCCGTCCGGCCTCGTCGGCCCGGGTGACGCCCGCGGCGTCGCGATGACGGAAGAAGATATCGCGGATACCGTCGCGGCCTTTGCCCGCGCGGCGGCGGACGCGAAGCGCCTGGGATTCGATACCGTCGAAATCCACGGCGCACATGGATACTTGATCGACCAGTTCTTCTGGTCCGGCACGAATTTGCGCGAGGACCGGTATGGCGGTGAGACGATCAAGGACCGTTCCCGCTTTGCCGGTGAAGTCGTCGCTGCCGTCCGGGCCGCAGTCGGTCCCGATTTCCCCATCATCCTGCGCGTCAGTCAGTGGAAGCAGCAGGACTTTACCGTCCGGCTTGCGGAAACGCCGGATCTGATGACCGATTGGCTGGGTCCCTTGGTGACGGCCGGGGTCGATATCCTGCATTGTTCGCAACGGCGGTTCTGGGAACCGGAATTCCCGGAAATCGACGGGGAGCACGGACTGAATTTCGCGGGCTGGGCCAAGAAACTGACCGGCGCGGCGACGATCAGCGTCGGGTCGGTCGGCCTGACCGGCGATATGGTGTCCGCCTTCCAGGGGCAGGCCTCCCAAAGTACGGGGATCGACGGTGTCATGGATCGGCTGGATCGTGGTGAATTCGACCTGATCGCGGTCGGCCGCGCCCTGCTGTCTGATCCGCATTGGGCCGAAAAGGTTCGGATCGGCGACAAGGAAGGATTGAAAGGCTTCGATCCGGCGGCCCTCGGCGAACTCGTCTAAACCAATCGGGGGAGGCGGGTTCGGTCGAATCCGCCTCCGTCGAAGAATAGATATCAATAAAGCAGTATTTCACGGAATTAAGAAAAATTCCATTGTGCCCCTTAATTGAGCGGGTTGCGCGTAATCACGGTGGTTTGAATTGTGTCAGGAATTTGGAATTTCCGGTCACATTCATTGTTATGCGTTGATCTGATTACACAGATACCAATGTCTTTTCCGTGAATTGAGGGCGAATAGGAATTCGACCCGTTCAATAATTACGGAAAGGAGATCGACGATGCTGTATTGGGCGCTCGTCTTCTTCATCATCGCGGTGATTGCCGCAGTCTTCGGTTTCGGCGGGATCGCGGTCGCGGCCGTCGGAATCGCAAAAATTCTGTTCTTCATTTTCCTGGCGCTCTTTGTCTTGAGCCTGGTCGTCCACGTTTTACGGGGTGGGCGCCCACCGGTCTGATCGATCCGAGGACAAAGCCAAATCGTAAACGAGGAAAGGAGCAATCTGATGAGTATCCAGAACGCTTATGCCGATAAAATGAATGCGCAAATTCGAAAGGCCGAGGCGGAAGTCGACCGTCTGAAAGCCAAGGCGGATGAGGCCGATGCCGACGCGCGGCTGACCTATCACAAGCATATCGCGGAAATCCAAGAACACCGCGATTACTTGCAGGCACGGGTCGACGAACTGAACGCGGCGTCTTCCGAAGCCTGGGAAGACGTGAAGGCCGGGGCGGAAAGCGCGTGGAACACCCTGCGGGACTCCGTCGACCGGGCCTCGAGCCGCTTCTGACACCGACCGACCTTTCCCCTATATGACGGCTCCGTTGCAACGGAGCCGTCACTTTGTCTAGGGTGGCGGATCGCGCAAGGGAACGGTTCCGGGGGAGAGGTCTTGGTATGCAGGTTCTGTACAATCGGTTTCGCGGGGATAGTGAGGCGGCCCTGGTTGATGGGGCGACGGTTCCCTATCCCAGCACCGATGCAGAGGCGGTAAGCGCGCTTCTGTCCCGATGTCCGGCGGCGATGGAAACGCCGCTGGTGGATTCCCCCGATATTGCCGGACAGGCCGGTGTCGGTTCCGTCCATGTGAAGGACGAACGGGGCCGCATGGGCCTGGGCAGCTTCAAGGCGCTGGGCGCGGCCTATGTCATCGCCTGCGATGCCGTGGCGACGGGCAAAGACGATCTGGCCAAGGCGTTGGCGGGGGAGATCTATATCACCGCCAGTGCCGGGAACCACGGTATGTCCGTGGCGGCGGGCGCGCGAGTCTTCGGCGCGAAAGCTGCGGTCGTCCTCTCCGAAACCGTCCCGGAAAGCTTCGCCGACCGCCTGCGCGCGAAAGGGGCGGAAGTTCTGCGGGCCGGGGCGATCTACGAAGACAGCATGGCCTTCGCCGCGGAGACGGCGGAAAAGGAAGGCTGGCACCTTCTGTCCGACAGTTCCTGGGCGGGCTATATGGATCGCCCGCACCGCCTGATGGAAGGCTATCTGCAAATGGCGGCGGAGGCCGCGCGGCAGATACCCGAAAGGCCGACGCATATCTTCCTGCAAGCCGGTGTCGGCGGGTTGGCCGGGGCGGTTGCTGCCTATGCCCGCAAGGTCTGGGGTGCGTATCCCCGGATCGTCGTCGTCGAACCACAGGCCGCGCCTGCCCTGACCGAAAGCATCCGTGCGGGGCGTGCCGTCGCGACGACGGGCCCAGTCTCCTGTATGGGGCGGTTGGATTGCAAGGAACCGTCCCTGATCGCGTTGCGCGGATTGGCGCGCGATGCCGATGACTTCGTGACGATCACGGAAGCCGAGGCAAAGGCCGCCCTGCCGGCGCTTGCGGCGGCGGGATTGGAAACCTCCGCTTCCGGTGGGGCGGGGTTGGCGGCGCTCTTGGGCGCGTCCGATAGCCGGGACGCAATCGGTCTGACCGCGACCAGCCGTATCCTGACAATCCTGAGCGAGGAGCCAGCCGCATGAGCTTTCCCGCGCGGGGTTTCCCTAAGTCGGAATTTGAAAGCCGAACCCGCCGGGCGCAGGATGCCATGGCCGAACAGGACCTGTCGGCGATCCTGCTGACCACCGAACCGGATATCCGATATTTCACCGGCTTCCTGACCCGCTTCTGGGAAAGTCCGACACGGCCTTGGTACCTTGTGTTGCCTGCATCGGGGCCGCCAATCGCCGTTATCCCCAGCATCGGGGCGGCCTTGATGGCGACGACCTGGATTTCCGATATCCGAACCTGGCGCGCGCCGGATTTGACGGATGACGGGATCGGTTTGCTGGCCGATACCTTGGTCGAAGTGGCCGGGCCCGCCGGTCGGATCGGCACGCCCATGGGGCACGAAACACTGGCCCGCATGCCTCTGGCCGATTTGAAGCGATTGGAAGCGCTGTTGTCGCCGCGTGTGTTGTCGGATGACGGCTGGATCGTAAAACGCCAACGCCAGATCAAGAGCCCCGCCGAAATCGACAAGATCGAAGCGGCCTGCCGGATCGCGGATCGCGCCTTCGCGCGGCTACCGGAAATCGTGCGGGTCGGTGTGCCTTTGGCCGATGTGTTCCGCAAGTTCCAGATTCTATGCCTGGAAGAGGGCGCGGATTGGGTTCCCTATCTGGCGGGCGGTGCAGGGCAGGGCGGTTATGCCGATGTCATCTCTCCGGCGACGGAAACCCCGTTGGCGTCGGGCGATATCCTGATGCTGGATACCGGATTGGTTTGGGACGGCTATTTCTGCGACTTCGATCGGAATGTCGCCGTCGAACGGGCGGATGCGGCATCCATGGCAGCGCATGCGAAATTGATCGAAGCGGTCGACGCCGCGATGGCGATCGCGAAGCCGGGCGCGCGGGCCTGCGACTTGTTCCATGCGATGGACCGGATCGTCACCGGCGGTGCGGGCGGATCCGATGCGGGGCGTCTGGGCCACGGGTTGGGCATGCAGTTGACCGAAGTTCCGTCCCTTATCCCTGCCGATAGGACCGAACTGGCAGAGGGAATGGTCTTGACGTTGGAGCCGGGAATCGAAACCGGCGATGGGCGGATCATGGTGCATGAAGAAAATATTGTGGTCACGGCGGATGGGGCGCGGATGCTGTCCACGCCCTGCGGCTCAGACTTGCGGGTGATTTAACGCGAAGGGAAGCGGGTATGCGTCTTGAATTCGAACTGACCGACCCGCTGGGCCAACGGGCGACGATGGGGCTGATCGCCCTGCAATCGGATGAGACGATCGAACACGACTTCCGCCGCCTGCTGCCGATGGACGGTGTCGCTTTCTATGTCAGCCGCGTGCCCAGCGGGCTGGACGTGACGCCGGAAACCCTGGCCGCGATGGAAACCCATATGCCCGCGGCGGCGACCCTGCTGCCGCGACCGGCGGCGTTCGATATTGTCGGTTATGGGTGTACTTCCGGTACATCGGTCATCGGACCGCAGCGCGTGGCGGACCTGATATCCGGGGCCTGCACGACAAAGGCGGTGACGGAACCGCTGACGGCGCTTGTAGCCGCCTGCAATACGCTGTCCGTCTCGCGCCTCGGATTCCTGTCGCCCTATGTCGGGCCGGTATCGGAAACCCTGCGCGGAGAATTGGCGGCGCGTGGGATCGAGTCCCCCGTTTTCGGATCCTTCGAGGAGGCGGAAGAGGCGAAGGTCGCGCGGATCGCACCGCAGTCGGTTATCGACGGCGCGCTGTCGCTGGCGGCATCGGATCGGGTCGACGCGGTCTTCCTGTCCTGCACCAATCTGCGGACCCTGGACGTGATCGAGGAAATCGAAACGAAAGCCGGAAAGCCGGTTCTGTCCAGCAATCAGGTGCTGGCCTGGCATATGTGTCGAAGCGCCGGTCTACCGTTGGCGGACCGATCGGTCGGCGCGCTTTCCAGGACGTAATATGACGCAAAGGGAAGAGTGCCGGTTTACCGACGCAGGCGAAGCTTCCCATTCCATGGTATTCAGTCAAAAGACGGATGGTTTGCAATGTCCAACGACCCGCTTCTCCAGCCCTTCAAACTGAAACATCTGACCCTGCGCAACCGGATCATCGTGACGTCGCACGAACCGGCCTATCCGGAAGACGGCATGCCGAAAGGGCGGTACCGCGCCTATCACGCGGAACGGGCGAAGGGCGGGATCGCGCTGACCATGACGGCGGGATCGGCGGCGGTGTCGAAGGACAGTCCCCCCGCCTTCAACAATATCCTGGCCTATAAGGACGAGGTCGTTCCCTGGATTAAGGACCTGACCGATGCGGTGCACGAGCACGGCGCGGCGGTGATGATCCAACTGACGCATCTGGGCCGCCGCACACGCTGGGACAAGGACGATTGGCTGCCGGTCGTATCGTCGTCCCAGCATTGGGAACCGGCCCACCGCGCCTTTCCGAAACGGATCGAAGAATGGGACATCGCCCGTATCGTGAAGGATTACGGCGATGCCGCCGAACGGATGAAAGCAGGCGGCATGGATGGGATCGAACTGGAATCCTACGGCCATTTGATGGATCAGTTCTGGTCCCCGAATACCAACGATCTGGACGGTCCCTATGGCGGTCCCAGCCTGGAAAACCGCATGCGCTTCTGTTTCGAGGTGTTGCGGGAAATCCGGTCGCGGGTCGGGGAGGATTTCATCGTCGGCATCCGCTATGTCGCCGATGAGGCCTGGGAAGGCGGAATCACCAAGGAAGAAGGGCTGGAGATCACGCAGCGCCTGAAACAAAGCGGGCTGGTCGATTTTCTGAACGTGATCCGCGGGCATATCGAAACCGACGCGGCGCTGGCCGATGTCATCCCGGTACAGGGCATGGCGAATTCGCCGCATTTGGATTTCGCCGGAGAAATCCGCGCGGCGGCCGCCATCCCGACCTTCCATGCGGCGAAAATTCCGGATGTCGCCACCGCGCGTCATGCGATCGCGTCCGGGAAGCTGGATATGGTCGGCATGACCCGCGCCCATCTCGCGGATCCGCATATCGTCCGAAAGATTATGGAAAAGCGGGAGGAGGATATCCGCCCCTGCGTCGGCGCGACCTACTGCCTGGACCGCATCTATCAGGGCGGCGCGGCGCTGTGCATCCATAATCCGTCCACGGGCCGCGAAGAGACGATGCCGCACCGGATCGACCGTGCGACGGATCGAAAAAAGCTCGTCATCGTCGGCGCCGGCCCGGCGGGGTTGGAGGCCGCGCGGGTCGCGGGCGAGCGCGGCCATGACGTGACCGTGTTCGAAGTCGCCGACAAGCCCGGCGGGCAGATCCGATTGACCGCGCAAAGCCCGCGTCGTCAGGAAATGATCAGCATCGTCGACTGGCGCATGGCCCAATGCGAGAAACTGGGCGTGACCTTCCGCTTCAACACCTGGGCGGAGGCCGCGACAATCGAGGCGGAAAACCCCGACGTCGTCGTCATCGCCACGGGCGGTTTGCCGAATACCGAAATCCTGTCGGCGGGCAATGAACTCGTCGTATCCGCCTGGGATATCATTTCCGGCGATGTGAAGCCGGGGAACAATGTCCTGCTGTTTGACGATGCGGGCGACCATGCCGGGCTTCAGGCGGCGGAATTCATCGCCGAATCCGGCGCGCGAGTGGAAATCATGACCCCCGACCGATCCTTTGCGCCGGAGGTCATGGGGCTCAATCTCGTCCCCTATATGCGCAAGCTGCAAAAGCTGGATACGGTCTTCACCGTGACCTATCGCCTGCTGGCGGCGGAGCAGGCCGGAAACCAACTCGTCGCCCATATCGGCAGCGATTACGGCGGGATCGCCCTGCAGCGAACCGTGGATCAGATCGTCGTCAATCACGGCACAATCCCGTTGGACGATTTGTATTTCGACCTGAAGCCGCTGTCCCGCAATCTGGGGGAGGTCGACTACGACGCCCTGATTGCCGGGGAAATGCAGACGGTCAGCCGAAACGCCGATGGCCGGTTCCAGCTCTTCCGCATCGGGGACGCGGTCTCCGCCCGCAATACGCATGCGGCAATCTATGACGCGCTCCGGCTGGTCAGGACGGTGTGACGGGGCACTCGGTTTCGGCTGCCAGCGTCCGGTTCTGCCGAGGCGTTGAGAAAAGCGGTTATCTATTGCTTCGGCAATTCTATTGTCCGATATTTTGAACAATCTGTTCAAAATGGACGTCTACAGCGAGATGGTGCGGGCGGTTATATCCGGTTGGAGTTCCGTGAAACACCGTACCATGAGGCATCGCGATGACGACAAACCCCACCTGGATTTTGAAGCGGCATTCTTCCGGAATGCCGATCCCGGACGATTTTTCCTTTGAAGAAAATGCAGTGCCCACCCCGCGTACCGGCGAATTACTTGTTCGTACGCTTTGGTTGTCGGTCGACCCATATATGCGCGGACGGCTCAGCCCAGCCAAAAACTATGCGGCGGGCGCAAAGATCGGGGACATCATGCGCGGCGGGGGCGTTGGGGAGGTCATGGCCTCGGAATCATCCCTATTCAACGTCGGGGATATCGTTCAGGCCGACGATTTCGGTTGGCAACCGTATACGGTTGTTGCGGCCGATACCGCCCTGCGTCTGGATCCGGCAGCGGCACCGGTGCAAACCTCTCTCGGCTGTCTCGGCATGCCGGGCCTTACGGCGTATTTTTCCCTACTGAACGTCGGACGACCGAAGCAGGGGGAGACGGTATTGATTTCGGCGGCATCGGGCGCCGTCGGCCAAATTGCCGGTCAAATTGCCCGCATCAAAGGACTGGATGTCGTTGCGGTGGCCGGGTCGGACCAGAAAGTCGAATGGTGCAAAACGATCGGCTATCGAACCGGTATCAATCACCGAACAGTGGAAAACATCACCGAAGCGGTGGCTGCCGCATGTCCGAATGGGGTCGATGTTTACTTAGATAATACGGCGGGACCGATCCATGACGCCGCCATGATGAATATCAACCTGTTCGGAAGGGTTGTGATCGTCGGCACCGTGGCTCTTGCGGATCGCTTTGACGAACCGGATATCGGGCCGCGGCATCTTCGTCGTATCTTGGTTTCGCGCGTTCGCGTGGAAGGGTTCCTCCTCGACGACTTTGAATCCGACTATGTGTCGGCACGATCGCAGCTTCTGGAATGGTACAGGGAAGGTGCCCTAACAGCTCGAGAAGATATTTCCCATGGCATCGAATCGACGCCACACGCTTTCATCCGCATGCTGAAGGGCGAGAATTTCGGTAAGCAGTTGGTGAAAGTCTAGGCTGTCGATATCCCAGCCGCGAAACGCGAGAAATCAAAGGCATCAACGAAATCCCGGAAGGCGGTTTGTGCCTTTGATTGGTTTGTGCGGTCGGGAAATATCAGCGCCATATCGTAAGGAACCAAATCCCAATTCGGGAGCAAAACCGTCAATCGTCCGGCGGCGATCGCCGGTTGGCAGATATAGGCGGGGAGCAAAGAAATACCGCTCCCGAAAATGCAGGATTGCAGCAGGAAACCGAGCGAGTCGCTTTTCGCCGCCGCGGGGGGCGCCAAGGTGGTCCGGGTCGTGCCGTCCGAAAGCGTCCAGTCGGGCAGGGCATCGTGCAGTAGGCACCGATGCTGGATAAGATCGTTGGGATCATTGATCTTTGGGTTGGCGGCAAGGTAGCCCGGAGCGGCGACCAATACGCGCCGAATGGAAGATATCTTGCGTGTGATGAAGGTCTGGCTGGCGACCGGCCCGACGCGAAATGCGAAATCCACGTTCTCTTTTATCAGATCGAGATGTCGGTTCGTCGCTAGCAATTCGATCGAGATTCGGGGAAACCTCTCGGCGAATTGCCCAAGAAACTCCGGCATGAAATAGGTGGCGGTAACATCGGGGCAGGTGATCCGCAGTGTCCCATGCGGTTGGTCCTTCAGGTTGGACATCGCCATATTGGCTGCGGCAATTTCCGCGCGGATACGGCGGCAATATTCGAGATAGGTTTGACCGGTGCCGGTCAGAGACACTCGCCGCGTCGATCGGTTGAACAACCGCAGGCCCAGACGCGCTTCCAATTGGGTGATACGGTGACTGACCGTCGATTTCGGCATGCCAAGTTTGGCTGCCGCGCGCGTAAAATTACCGGCTTCGGCAATTTCAATCACCAATAGCATATCGTAGGCGCTTTCCATGGTACATCCTATCTTGGGATGAAGCCTGTTGTTGAAACTATTGCCTTGGTTCGATGCAGATCAATTCCCGAAACGCGCCCGCCAGAGCGGGATGCGGTCCTTGTCGCGGCTGTCATAGGCGTCGATTGCGTCGGGGATATCCATCGGCGGTTCGGCGTCGCGGTCTTCGGCGATTTGCGTCAGGTGCATCGTGTACCAGGCTGTGATCCCGCCGTCGGGTGGATTGTCGAACCGGGGGAAGACGGGATTCCGGGGTGGGGATTGAGCCCAGCTTTTCGGTAGGGAAGGGTCGATGACAAGGCTTCTTGCCAGACCGATCATGTCGGCGCTGTTGTCCGACAGGATATCCGCGGCTTCTTCCCAGGTTTTGATGCCGCCGGTCAGCATGATCGGCTTCTTGGTGCGCCTCTTGGCCGCGCGTGTGAAGTCCCGGAAATAGGCACCCTTGGCGCGCCCGTCCGACGCCGCCTTCGCGCCGGGGAAATAGGTCCCGCCGCTGGTATCGATCAGATCGATGGCGGACGCA